>NZ_NHMK01000008.1:10000-122599 GCF_002198095.1 Deinococcus indicus
GAAGTCCGCGAACACGTACTGGCCTTTCAGGGCGGGAATGGCCGCGCCCCGGTACACGAAGCCGCCCGTGACGCTCTGCCCCTCCTGGCGGCCGTAGACCAGCACCGGGTCCACGAATCCCTGCGCGGAGCAGTTCGGTTCGAAGCACTGCCGGCCCTCGCGGGGGCGCCAGCCGTAGTTCTCGCCGCCCCGGCTGGCGCGCGGCTGGAAGTCGATCTCCTCGAAGGCGTTCTGGCCGACGTCCGCGATGATCAGGTCGCCGGTCTGCCGGTCGAAGGAGAACCGCCAGGGGTTGCGCAGTCCGTACGCCCAGATGTTCGGGTTCGCGCCCGAGCGGGTCAGGAAGGGATTGCCGGGCGCGGGCCGGGCGGCGTCGCCGCTCACGTCGAAGCGCAGCAGTTTTCCCAGCGGCGAGGAGAGGTTCTGCGCGAGGTTCTGCGGGTCGCCGCCGGACCCGCCGTCCCCCAGGCCCAGGTACAGGAATCCGTCCGGCCCGAAGGCGAGCTGCCCACCGTTGTGGTTCGAGTACGGCTGGCGGGCCGTGAACAGGGTCTTCGCGCTGGCCGGGTCGGCGGTCGTCCCGCTGGCGGCCGCCGTGTAGCGCGCCAGGACGGTGTTGCCGGAACGGTCGGTGTAATGCACGTACAGGCGGCGGTTCGTCCTGAAGGCCGGGTCGAAGGCCAGTCCCAGCAGGCCGCGTTCACCGCCCGCGCGGGTCAGGGACCGCAGGTCCAGGAACACCTGCGGCTGCACGCGCCCGCCCGCGATGACCCGCACCCGGCCGTCCTGCTGCGTCACGAACAGCCGCCCGGAGCCGTCCCCGGCGTGCGCGATGGTCGTGACCTGCGTCACGCCGCTCACGAACGGCTGAAAGGTCACGGCGGGCGCGGCCGTCTGGGCCGCCGCACCGGGGCCAGCCAGCAGGACACCAGACAGGAGGGCAGCGGCGCGGATCGGGAATCGCGGGGTCATGCTCCAGTGTGCCGTGCAGACTGCGCGGCCAGCGTGAAGGGGCATGAAGGGCGCTTCATGCCGCTGTGCGCCGCCGCCCACCGGGGCGCGCCAGACTGACCCATTCACACCCAGGAGGTACACCATGACTGGACCGTACGACCGTCCACCCGTTCCCGCGACCGAACCCACCGACACGCCCGCCCCGCTGCCCGAGCAGATGCCGGGACGCGGCGACATCGGCGAGATCAGCGATCCGCCCGTGAATCCGGACACGCCCGGCATGCCGGAACCCATCCCCACCGACAACCCGGACACGCCGGGCCTGCCGACACCGTCACCCATGCCCGCGATGTGAAGGCGCCTCAGCACAGAGGGTCAGGAGTCCGACTTGGATTCCTGACCCTCTGCGCTACTCCTCATGCGGATTCCGTCTGTTTCGCCGACAATCCGGAAACCGCCCTGCTTTCACCCTGCGGGGCAGCTCTGCGAGTCGCATCCACTCGGATTGAAGGGTCTTTGTAACCCATTCAATCGGAGGCCATCAGAGCGTGTGCCCGTCAGAGCGTGTGCCCGTGCGTCCGCAGCCACGCGCGGTGGGCCGGCCAGCCGGGCATGACGCGGGCCACATGCGCCCAGTAGCACGGCGAGTGGTTCAGTTCGAGCAGGTGGGCCGCCTCGTGCAGCGCCACGTAGTGCAGGACCGGCAGGGGCGCGCGGGTCAGGCGCCAGTGCAGCCGGATGTCGCCGCTGGCGGTGCAGCTGCCCCAGCGGCCCTTGGCGCCCGCGACCAGCACGCGCCGCAGCCGGTCCTGCGCGCCCAGCCGGGCGGCGTACCCGGCGACCAGCCCGCGGTACGGGTCCTGCGCGGCGTGGCGGGTCCAGGCTTCCAGGGCGGCGTCGGCGTGCGCGGCAGGCAGGTGCAGGGTGTCGCCGCGCCGTTCGGGGCGGTCCACGTCCTCCGAGAGGCGCAGGGTCAGGGTGTCGCCCAGGAACGGCAGGGGCTGGCCGTCGCCGGGCGCGGGGGGCGTGGGCGGAACCGTCCGGGCGTACTGCGCGAGGTGACCCGCCACCCAGTCGCGCCGGGCGTTCAGGATCTCGAGCAGTTTCGTGTCGGGCACGCGGGCAGGTGCGTACAGCGTGACCTGACCGGGCCTGACCTGCAGGGCCACCGTGCGGCGCCGGTCGCTGCGTTTCACGAGGACGGGAATCCCGGCCACCTGCCATCCGTTCGGGTTCGTTGTGCCGCTCACGCCGCCCAGCAGAGCGCAGTTCGGGCCGGGGCGCCGTGATTCACGTCACGCACCCCGGCCCCCTGTGTTCCGGTTCCTGCTGTTACAGCTGGCGGTAGGGAACGCTGAAGCTGTCGCAGGTGTTCGCGTCGCCGCTGCGGAAGCCCTTCATGAACCAGTTGACGCGCTGCTGGGCGCTGCCGTGCGTGAACGAGTCCGGCACGACCCGCCCGCCCGACTGCTGCTGCAGGTTGTCGTCCCCGATGGCCTCGGCGGTGCTGACGGCCTCGCGCAGGTCCTCCTGGGTGAGGTTGGCGACGGACTGCACCTTGCTGCCCCACACGCCGGCGAAGCAGTCGGCCTGGAGTTCCAGCCGGACGGAGTAGCTGTTCGCCTCGGCTTCCGTGCGGGCAGTCCGCTGCTTGCGACTCACCTGATCGGCGATGCCGAGTTCGTTCTGGACGTGGTGCCCGACCTCGTGGGCGATCACGTACGAGTACGCGAAGTCGCCGCCGCCGCCGAGCTGCCGGTCCATCTGCGCGAAGAAGCTGGTGTCGAGGTAGATGCTCGAATCCGCCGGGCAGTAGAAGGGACCGACGGCCGAGTTGGCAGCTCCGCAGGCGCTCTCGGTGCCACGGGTGTACAGCACCAGCCGGGGCTGGGTGTACGTCCGGCCGGCCTGCTGGAAGATGCTGCCCCACACCTGATTGGTACTGCGGTAGGCGCTGTTCACGAACTGGTACGCCTCGTCGTCTGCCTGCGGCTGGGCCGGCTGCGACTGGGTCTGGGGGGTGCCCGTGCCGCCGCCCAGGATCGCGCCGGGGTCGATCCCGAAGAACATGGCGATCAGGGCGATGATCAGGCCGCCCACGCCGCCCACGGCGATCCCGCCGCCGCCACCCCGGCCCCGCCGGTCCTCGACGTTGCCTCCGCTACCGGGAAGATTTTTCCAGTCCATACAGGCTCGTGTCTCCTTTGCAGGACCGCCCTCCGGCTGTCGCGTGTGGCAGGCGGAATGATGGGGGTCCGGAACACAGTGTAGGGGCCGCGCGGCCGGCCCTGCCTGACGGTCCCTTTATGGATTCCGGCCCCCTGCCGGCTCCACGTCCGGAGGGATTCAATCGACGTCCGTGTCAGGCAGGGGACGGCACGGCGCGGGCGGGGTGCGTGACGCTCACGCGGGCCTCGCTGCCTTCCGGGCGGACGGTGTCGCTGGGAACGTGGACCAGCAGTTCCTGGCTGTTGCCCAGCCGGACGGTGTACGTCACGTCGTGGCCCTTGAATTCGCGGGCGACAATGGTGACGGGCGCGCCCTGCGGGTCGTCCGTGAAGGTCAGGTGTTCCGGGCGGACGCTGACCAGCACCGGGCCGCTGGCGGCCTCCATGAGCGGCACGACGCCCAGGGCGGTGCGGGCCATGAAGCGGTCGGCGGTGCCGCCCAGCAGGTTGCTGCGCCCCAGGAAGTTCGCCACGAACGCCGTGCTGGGGCGGGCGTACACCTCGTGCGGGGGGCCGCTCTGCTCGACGCGGCCGCCGCGCATGACGACCAGCCGGTCGCTGAAGGCCAGGGCTTCCTCCTGGTCGTGCGTGACCAGGATGGCGGTCGTGCCGGCGCGGCGCAGGATGGCCCGCACTTCCTGGCGGGTGGAGTGGCGCAGCTGCGCGTCGAGGTTGCTGAACGGTTCGTCCAGCAGCAGGACGCTGGGGCGCGGGGCGAGCGCGCGGGCCAGCGCAACCCGCTGCTGCTGCCCGCCGCTCAGCTGGTCCGGGCGGCGCGTCTCGAAGACGGTCAGGCCGACCAGGGACAGCGTCTCGCGGGCGCGGGGCAGGCGTTCGTGGCGCGGCAGGTGTCGCAGGCCGAACAGCACGTTCCCCAGGACGTTCAGGTGCGGGAACAGCGCGTAGTCCTGAAAGACCAGTCCCACGCCGCGCCGCTCGGGGGGCGTGAAGGGCGCGGTGACGCTGCGGCCCTCGATGCGGATCTCGCCGCTGTCCGGGCGTTCCAGGCCGGCGATCAGGCGCAGGGTGGTGGTCTTGCCGCACCCGCTGGGGCCCAGCAGGGTCAGCAGTTCGCCCCGCTGGACGCTCAGGTTCAGGTTGTCCACGACGGGCGGCAGGCCCGGCGCGTAGCGTTTGCCCAGGCCCAGCAGGTCCAGGGTGGCCGGGGCGGTTTCCGGGGCGGTCGCGGGGCCGGGGGTGCGGGCCAGGGTGTGGGTCATGCGGGGCCTTCCTTCGGGGGCGCCGGCGCGGCGGCCGGCGGAGCGGGGCGGGTGGGGGCGGAGCGGGGCGCGCGGCGGTCCTCGCGGCGCAGGATCAGCAGGGTCAGCAGCGCGCCGCTGAGGGCCAGCGCCAGCGCGTAGGGCGCGGCCGAGGCGTACTGCGCTTCCTCGGTGTACGCCCAGACGTTGCGGGACAGCGTTTCGAACCCGATGGGTGACAGCAGCAGCGTGAGCGGCAGTTCCTTCAGGACGCTCAGGAACACGAAGGCCGCGCTGACCAGCAGGCCCGGCCGGACGAGCGGGATGGTCACGCGCCGCAGCGTCTGCGGGGCGCTCAGGCCCAGCAGCCGCCCGGCTTCCTCGAGGCGCGGCGTGGCTTTCAGGAGGCTGGTGCGGACCGGCCCGACCGCCTCCGCCAGGAAGTGCAGGGTGTACGCGATGATCAGCAGCGGGAAGGTCTGGTACAGCGGCGGCACGACGTTCAGCGTGAAGAACACCAGCGCCAGCGCGAACGCCAGGGGCGGCGTGGCGTACCCCAGGTACGCGGCCCGTTCGGTCAGCCGGGCCAGCGGGCCGCTGTGACGGCTGCCGATGTACGCCAGCGGGAACGCCAGGGCGGTGGTCGTGACGGCGGCGACCGCCGCGGCGCCCAGCGCACTCTGGAACGCTTCCAGCAGGCTGTTCCAGGCGAAGGGGTTGGTTTCCAGGCGCAGCCAGTACACGATGGTTCCCAGCGGCACGATCAGCGCCGCGCCGGCCAGGGCGGCCAGTCCCGCCCAGGCCAGCGGGGCGGCGCGGCCCAGCGGCAGGACCGTGGGGCGGCGCGTGCCGCCGGGCGAGACGCGCGACAGGCGCACGCCGCGCATCAGGCGGGCCTCGAGCAGCAGCGCGGCGCCCGTGACCAGCAGCAGCGCCAGCGCCAGCCACGCCGAGTACACCCGGTCGTACGCGGCGGTGTACTGCTGGTAGATGGCGGCGCTGAAGGTCGGAAAGCGCATCAGGCTGACCACGCTGAAGTCCCCCAGGACGTGCAGGGCGATCAGCAGCGCGCCGGACAGCCACGCGGGCCGCAGATACGGCAGCGTCACCTCGCGGAAGGTCTGCCAGGGCGTGCGGCCCAGCAGGCGCGCGGCGTCCTCCAGGGCGGGGTCCTGGCTGCGCAGCGCGGCGTGCAGGTTCAGGAACAGGTACGGGAACGTGAAGAGCGTCAGCACGCCCAGCGCGCCCCAGTAGCCGCTCGGGCCGGGCCAGCGGATGCCGGTCAGGGCGTCGATGGTGCCGCCCGCGCCGCTCGCGGCGATCAGGGCGTACGCGCCCACGTAACCGGGAATCGCCAGGGGCAGCACGCCCAGCAGCATCAGCAGGCGGCGGGGGCGCAGGTCCGTGCGGGCGGCGAGGTACGCCAGCGGCAGCGCGATCAGGGTCGTGCCGGCCAGCACGCCCAGCGTGAGCAGCAGGGTGTTCGCCAGCAGTTCCAGGTTGCGGGGGCGGAACACGATCTCGCGCAGTTCGCTGCTCTCGGCGTCCAGGGCGCGCAGCACCAGGTACACCAGCGGCAGCAGGACGCCCAGCACGGCCAGCAGGGCCGGGAGCAGCAGCAGGGGGTGGGGACGGCGTGCGTTCATGGGGTGGGGGGCGGGCGGGGCCGCGCAACCGGGTCACCATAGCAGACCGGATTGGTCAGGATTCAGGGCGGGCGTCCCGCTGCGGTCATGCAGACCGCCGCCCCCCACGGGTCGTGGGTCGGGGCGGCGGTCAGGGCTATCGTCGCGGCTGTGGGATCAGGACTGTGGGATCAGGACCGGGGGATCAGAGCAGGCCGGCGTCGCGCAGCAGTTTCTGGGCCTTGTCGATGTTCTTGGGCAGCACGGTGGGGTCGATGCGGGGGCTGCGCTTGACCACGTCGCTGTAGGGCAGCATGGTGGTGGGCTGCAGGATGTTCCCGATGACCGGGTACTCGAAGTTCACGCTCAGGAAGAAGGTCTGGGCGTCCTTGGCGACCAGGGCGCTCAGGAAGCGGGCGGCGCTGGCGCTGTTCTTGGTGGTTTTCAGGATGGCGGCGCCGGTGGCGTTGCCCAGGTTGCCGATGTCGCCGTTCTTGAAGAAGTACGTGTCGATCGGGTAGCTCAGGCGGTTCACGCGCTGGATGTAATAGTGGTTGGTGAGCGCCACGTCGATCTCGCCGGCGCGCATGGCCTCGAGCATGCCCACGTTGCTGGTCTTGTAGTCCTTGGGCTGCAGGGCCTTCATGCCCTCGAGCCACTGGCGGGTGGTGGCCTCGCCGTACTTGCTGATCATGGCGCCCAGGAAGTCCTGGAAGCTGGGGTAGCTGACGGTCCAGCCGATGCGGCCCTTGAGGCTGGTCATCTTGGGCAGGTCAAGGATGGATTCGGGCAGCTGCTCAGGCTTGATCTTGCCGGTGTTGTACGCCAGGGTGCGGAAACGGACGGTGGTGGGCACCCAGGCGCGGTTGTCGGGCAGGTAGTCGCTGCTGACGTTGCGGGTCAGGGCCGTGCCGAGTTTCGTGAAGCGGCCTTCCTCGGCCAGTTCGCCCAGGGCGCCCATGGAGTTGCCCCAGAAGACGTCGGCGGGGCTCTTGCTGCCTTCCTCGCGGATGGCGGCGACCAGCTGGGCGTCGGTGCCGTAGCGGACGTTGACCTTGATGCCGGTCTGACGTTCGAACTGCTGCACGACCGGGTCGACGAAGGTCTTGGCGCGGCCGGAGTAGACGGTCAGGGTCTTGGTCTGCGCGAGGCTGGTGCCGGCGAGCAGCAGGGTGGTGACAGCGAGCAGGGTGCGCTTCATACCTTTAATCCTAAGTAAGCAGGTCGGATTAATAAGGTACAAACGTCCCATCTCCGGGCACTCCCCCCTGACGGCCTGGGCGCCCACCGCCTACCCCGGCGGCGCTCAGCGTTCCTCGAGGGCCAGCCCCACCAGCCGCGTGACCAGTTCGCTGTAGCTCAGGCCCGCCGCCTCGAACAGCTTGGGGTACATGCTGGTCGTCGTGAAGCCCGGCATGGTGTTCACCTCGTTCAGCAGCAGCTCGCCGGTCTCCTCGACATAGAAGAAGTCCACACGGGCCAGCCCGGCGCAGTCCAGCGCCCGGAACGCCGTCAGCGCCGCCGCCTGCACCCGCGCGGCCACCTCCGGCGGCAGCGGCGCCGGGATGTGCATGGTCGCGCGGCCCTCGGTGTACTTCGTCTCGTAGTCGTAGAACTCGGCGTCGAAACGCAGTTCGCCCACCGGACTGGCGATGGGCGCGTCGTTGCCCAGGATGCCCACCTCGACCTCGCGGGGCTTGTGGCTGGTCATGGCCTCCAGGATCACGCGGCGGTCCAGCCCGAACGCCAGGTTCAGCGCGCCGTCCAGTTCGTCCGGCGTGCCCACCTTGCTGATGCCCACGCTGGACCCCAGGTTCGCGGGTTTCACGAACAGCGGGAAGCCCAGCTCGGCCGCGCGGGCACGCACGGCGTCCGGGGTCTGCTGCCACTCGCGGCGCACCGCCAGCCGCCACTCCACCTGCGCGATCCCGGCCGAGGCCAGCACCTGCTTGGTCATGACCTTGTCCATGCTGACCGACGACCCCAGCACGCCGCTCCCCACGAACGGAATGCCCGCCAGGGTCAGCAGGCCCTGCACGGTGCCGTCCTCGCCCATCGGGCCGTGCAGCAGCGGGAACACCGCGTCGTAGCCCTCGGCACTCGCCACGCGGTGCAGCACCAGGTCCCCGCCGGTCGCAGCCTCGCCGCTCTCCAGGGCGCGCTGCGTCTCGGTGGGCGGCAGCCAGCGCCCCTGCTTGCTGATCACCACGGGCGTCACGTCGAACTGATCCCTGGGCAGGGCACCCAGGACACTACGGGCACTCATGAGGCTGACCTCGTGTTCACCGGACTGGCCGCCGGCCAGCAGCAGAATGCGCTTCTTCACGCGGCGCAGTATGCCACGCCCCGCCCCGCCTCCCCCGGAGCCGCTCCCCACCCCCGCAGACAGCCCGGCAGACAGGTGGTCAGTCGGGAAGGCAGGACAGCAAGTGCGACATCCTCACACCACGCCCGGCCGCGCTGCGTTATGATGCGCCGCGATAACCCCCAGACAGCCCCGGCACGAGTTGAGCAGACGCTTTACCCGAGCCCTCTGTCGAACCATACCCAGGAGTCCACATGAAGAAAATCGCTGCCCTCAGCACCCTGCTCATCCTGACCTCCGCCCTGGCGGTCGCCCCCAAAGACACCCTGGTCATCCAGGAGTCCGCCGACATCCCCACCATGGACCCCGGCGTCACCTACGACACCGCCTCCGGCTCCATCACCGAGAACCTGTACGAGACCCTGCTGACCTACAGCGGCGCCAGCCTCACCAAGCTCGAGCCCCTGCTGGCCACCAAGTGGACCATCAGCAACGGCGGCAAGACCTACACCTTCGACCTGCGCAAGAACGTCAAGTTCCACAGCGGCGGCGCCATGACCTGCGCCGACGCCGAGTACTCCTTCGAGCGCAACCTCGTGACCAACAGCGCCGAGTCCGGCAACTGGTTCATCGCCGAGAGCCTGCTGGGCACCGGCGCCAACGCCAACGACGACAAGACCATCACCTGGGCCCGCATCGACAAGGCCGTCGAGTGCAACGCGGCCGGCCAGCTGGTCTTCACGCTGCCCGCCGTGGACCCCGCCTTCCTGGCGAAACTGGCCTACACCGGCCAGAGCGTCATCGACAGCAAGCACGCCATCAAGCTCGGCGAGTGGAGCGGCAAGGAAAGCGACTGGAAGACCTGGGTCGGCAAGGACCTGACCAACAGCGCCCTGAGCAAGCAGCCCAGCGGCACCGGCGCCTACCGCTTCGTCCGCAAGGACGCCAACGCCTTCCTGGCCAGCGCCTTCGACGGCTACTGGGGCAAGAAACCCGCCATCAAGAACGTCATCATCCAGAAAGTGCCCGAACTGGCCGCCCGCCAGCAGGCCTTCCTGCGCGGCGACGCCGACCTGATCGAGGGTGGCGGCCGCGCCGTGGACGAAGAGCAGATCAAGGGCAAGAGCGGCGTCACCTGGATCGACAACCTGCCCAACACCGTGTCCAGCGCGTTCTTCATGAACCAGAACATCAAGAGCAGCGGCCTGCTGGGCAGCGGCAAACTGGACGGCAAGGGCATCCCCGCGACCTTCTTCAAGGACGCCAACGTGCGCCGCGCCTTCAGCTACGCCTTCAACTACAAGCAGTACATCGACGACGTCCTGAAGGGCAAAGGCAAACAGCGCACCATGCTGCTGCCCGACACCTTCCCCGGCTATGACGCCAAGATCGGCACGTACTCCTACGACAAAGCCAAGGCCGAGCAGTTCTTCAAGCGCGCCTGGGGCGGTCAGGTCTGGAAGAACGGCTTCGTCATGAACGCCAACTACCGCGCCGGCAGCGTGCCCGCGCAGACGGCCATGGAAATCCTGAAGAAGAACGTCGAAGCCCTGAACCCCAAGTTCAAGATCAACATCCAGGCCAAGCCCTGGAGCGAGATGCTGGCCGACTCCAAGACCGGCAAGGAAGCCATGATCGTGATCGGCTGGGCGCCTGACTACGCCGACCCCGACAACTTCATGTACACCTTCTACTCCAGCAACGGGTACTACTCCCCCCGCAGCAACTTCAAAGACGCCCAGGTCGACAAGTGGCTCGAGCAGGCCCGCAGCACGGTCAACACCGCCGAGCGCAACCGCCTGTACAGCCTCGTCGGCAAGAAGGCCTACGAGCAGGCCCCCTACATCCTGATGCCCGCCGGCATCGGCTACACCTTCGTGCGTGACAACCTGGTGGGCGCCAGCACCGCGAACTTCAACCCCATGACCTCCTTCAGCTACACCGGCACCCTCTGGAAGGACCTCAGCAAGAAGTAATCCGGAACCCGGCGCCGTCAGCGGCGCAGCGAGGGCGGGGCGGCCCCTGACAGGGCGGCCCCGCCCTCTGGCGTTGTGGTCCGCACCTGTGGCCCCGGCAGGACAGGCCCTGCACGCCCTCCCAGACGCACGGTTCCACTGGGCGGGACATCAGACCGCTTGACTTTGCGCGCCGGGTCTGTTTTGGTCTAGGCTGAACGATGGCCTGCATTCCAGTCCATACAACCTGTCAGATCCAGCCCTTCCAGCCCCTCCCCCTCCGCTGACCGAACGCGGTCAGACGCGGAGGCTGTTCTCCCCTCAGAGGCCCACATGCTCAACTTCATCGTGCGGCGACTCATCCAGATTCCCGTGGTGATGCTCGTCCTATCCCTGATGATCGTCGGCATCACGCAGCTGCTCACGCCCGAGCAACGCGCCGCGCCGTACATCCGCAGCGAGCAGCAGGCTGCCCGACTCGAACAGATCATCGAACAGCGCGGTCTGCGCGATCCCTTCCCCGTTCAGTACGGCCGCTGGCTGTCCTCGACCCTCCAGGGTGACCTGGGGTACTCGAAGGCCAGCAGTCAGGACGTGGTGGCGACCATCAAGGAACGCCTGCCACGCACCCTGGAACTGACCATCGTGACCGCCATCCCGATCCTGCTGCTCAGCGTCTGGCTGGGCACCCTGAGCGCGCTGCACAAGGACAAGCTGATCGACCAGGTGCTGCGCGTACTGGTGGTCCTGGGGTACTCGCTGCCCAGCTTCGTGGTGGGCATCCTGCTGCTGGCGGTGTTCTACGCGTACCTCGGCTGGCTGCCCGGCGCGGGTCAGGTGAGCGTCCTGAACACCTTCGCGCTCGGCGACCTGCAACGCTACACCGGCCTGCTGACCGTGGACGCCGCCCTGAACGGCCGCTGGGACATCGCCTGGGACGCCCTGCGCCACCTGATCCTGCCCGCCACCACCCTGCTGATCGTCCTGAGCGCCAGCATCATCAAGGTGATGCGCAACAACATGCTCGAGGCGCTCACCAGCGACTACGTGCGCACCGCGCGCGCCAAGGGCCTGTCCAGCCGCGTCGTGAACAACAAGCACGCCCGGCGCAACGCCCTGCTGAGCATCGTGACGCTCGGCGGTTTCCTGATCATCGGTCTGCTCAGCGGCTCGCTGATCACCGAGACGATCTTCGCGTACCCCGGCGTGGGCCAGTGGGTCGTGCAGGCCGCCGTCGGCGTGGACCTCGCGGCCGTGCTGGGCTTCGCCATGCTGACCGCCGTGATCGTGGTCGTCGTGAGTACGGTCGTGGACATCCTGTACGGCGTGATCGACCCCCGCGTGAGGTTCGACTGATGCCCGCCCAGCCCCACGCCCGCCACGCCACCCGGAGGGACCCCCGATGACCACCGCGCCCGTCAAGGTCGAGCAGCGCAGCAACTGGCAGCTGTTCTGGACCAGCCCCGCCATGCGCAAGATGCGCCGCAACCCCCTGGCCATCACCGGCCTGATCATCACGCTGCTGTTCGGCCTGATCGCGCTGTTCGCGCCGCTGATCGCCAAACCCAGCGGCAACTGCCTGCGCGACCTGAACATCACCGATGCCCGGCAGGTGTACAACCCGCTGCAGGCCCCGTTCTGGCAGGCGACCCTGGCACCCCCCAAGAGCTGCTACCTGACCGAACGCCTGAGCTTCCAGCAGCAGCCCAGTCCCCCCAGCGCCGAGGCGCCGATGGGCACCGTGAACGGCTACAACATCTTCTACGGTCTGGTGTGGGGCACGCGCACCGCCCTGAAACTGTCGTTCATCATCGTGGCGATCACCCTGACGGCCGGCATCATCATCGGCGCGGCCAGCGGCTACTACGGCGGCTGGATCGACAACCTGATCCAGCGCTTCATCGACGTGCTGTTCTCGCTGCCGCCCCTGATCCTGACGGTCGTGATCCTGACCATCCTGCGTGCCCGCCTGCAGGGCGGCGGCGGTGACTACGACCCGACCGTGCCCATGATCGTGGCGTTCTGCGTGACCGGCTGGACCGGCTACGCCCGCCTGATCCGCGGCGAGGTGCTGCGCACCCGGCAACTGGAGTACGTGGACGCCGCCCGCAGCCTCGGCGCGCGCGACGCCCGCCTGATCTTCAAGCACGTCATCCCGAACAGCGTGGCCGCCGTGTTCACGACCGCCGTGCTGGACCTCGCGACCATCCCGCTCGCCATTGCCGGCCTGTCGTTCCTGGGCCTGGGCTTCGAACCCGGTTACTCCGAATGGGGTCAGCTGGTCGACTTCGCCCGCGCGTGGCTGAAACCCGAGTACTGGTACACCCTGGTCTACCCGGCCGTGTTCATCGTGCTGTTCAGCCTCGCCTTCAACCTGTTCGGTGACGGCCTGCGCGACGCGCTGGACCCCAAGTCCCGCTGAAGCGGACCACACCAGAGCGCCACAGAACAATCCCCCACCTGCACAGTGCGGTGGGGGATTGTTCTGTCGGTTGCGGCAGCCGGGCCGCTCATACGGACTGCCGTTTGTTTCGCCAACGATCCGGAACTTCACCGGATTGCCGGCTGCACGTCCGGAGGGGCGTTTCTCTCCGGCTTGCATCGGCTCGGACCCAGCGGCCTTTGCAGCCCATTCACTCGGAGTCCGGATCAGGCGGTCGGGGTCGGCTCGGCGCGCAGCCAGCCGGGCAGCTGCCACCACACCAGCGCGTGGGCCAGCAACGCCACGCCCCACAGGGCCAGCAGGGCCGCGCCGGAACCCAGGAACGCGCAGCCGATCAGGAACGGCACGCCGGGCGCGGTGGCCGCCTGGATCGCGCCGGTCAGGGCCGCCTGCCGCGCCGGGCCTTCCGGGTTCTGCGCGGCGCGGCGGGCCAGCCGGGCCGTCACGGCCGCCAGGATCACCGCCAGCAGCGTCACGGCCAGCACGCCGCCCGCCCCGGTCAGTGGCGCGGGGTTCAGGGCGGCCAGCAGCGCGCCCAGCGGCAGGCCCGGCAGGACCAGTGCGGCCAGCGCCAGCAGGTACGCGCGGCGGCAGGCGCGCAGCAGGCCCGCGCGGTCGCCGGCGTGCAGGTCGCGGGTCATGGCGTCCAGAACGCCCACTCAGACCACCGGGGTCAGGAGCGTGACGCGGGCCGGCACGCCGCCCACCTGCACGGCCGCGCCCCCGGCGAGTTCCTTGCGCAGCCGCGCCACGCTGCCGCCCGCCGCGTACAGGCCCGCCTGTCCCACGACCTTCCCGTCGGCCGTCACCTCAGCCCCGGCAGGCCAGGGCTGGTCGCCTTCCAGCCGGGTCAGGTGGTGGCGGGCGTTCCCGCGCGCTTCCAGGCGGGCCATGATCTCCTGGCCCACGTAGCAGCCCTTGCGGTAACTGATGGCCGGCAGCGGGCCGCCCACGTCCAGGCCGATCTCGGGCGGGAGGGTGCCGGTCAGGGCGTCCCGGATGACGTCCGGAATGCCGGCGCGCACGCGGGCGGCGTCCAGCTCGGCCAGCGGGACTTCCGGGCCGGTCAGGGCCGCCAGGACGACCTCCTCGTCCCGCGCGAGGTAGTGCAGGTCCACGCCGGGCGTGCCCGTGCGGTTCACCCGGCCCGCCAGGACTGTCCCGCCGCCCAGCCCGAAGGTCTGCGCCGCGCCGCCCGCCGCGTCCCAGCCGGGCAGCGCGGCCTCCTGCCAGACGTGGACGGTGCGCAGTTGCTCACTGACATCCTGAATCTCGACCTGATCGAAGATCACGTAGCGTTTCAGGCGCGCCGCGAGCGCCGGGGCCTGCCCGGCGTCCAGGTGCAGGTACACGTCGTCGGCGCGGCGGTACGCGCGGGCGAACTGCTCGATCTGCCCGCGCACGTTCAGGAACGCGCAGGCGACCACGCCGGGCGTCGGGGCGCCGCGCAGGTCGTTGGTCATCTGCCCGTGCACGAAATCGACGCGGTCGGCGCCGGTCACGCGCAGGCTGCTGGAAGGAATCCGGGTCCACATGCCGCCCAGCGTACGGGAAAGCGGGGAAGGCATGTGGAACGCGGATGACAGGCGGCGCCGGGCCGCTCTCCGGGTCGCTTCGCTCGGACCCGGCGGGCTATGCCGCCCACTCAATCGGGGTCCGGATCATACGGATTCCGTTTGTTTCGCCAACAATCCGGAACATCACCGGATTGCCGGCTCCACGTCCGGAACCCGTTTCTCTCCCACTCTGCGGGGCAGCTCTACGAGTCGCATCCGCTCGGATTGAACGGGCTTTGCAGCCCATTCAATCGGAGTCCGTATCAGTCGCTGGCGAGGGCCAGGTCGCGCTGGCGTTGCCGGGCCTGACGGGTCAGGTGCCAGCGGCTCAGGTCGGCGGCGGCGTCACGGACGATGGCGTTCGCCTGCGGCAGCGCGGCGCGGCGGCTGTCCATGTTGCGGGCGACGATGCCGGTCAGGTCGTCGAGGTTGTGCAGGTGCGCGCCGGGCACGCCCGCGATGTCCGGGTCGAGGATGCGCGGCACGCTGATGTCGATCAGGAACATCGGGCGGCCCGGACGCTGCCGCAGCGCCTCGGCGACGCCCTCGCCGTGCAGGACGTAGTGGGGGGCGCCGCTGCTGGCGATCAGCACGTCCGCCTCGGGGAGGACCTCGTGCAGGTACTCGGCGGCGCAGGGGCGGCCCCCGAGTTTCTCGGCGAGCTGCCGGGCGCGTTCCACGGTGCGGTTCACGACGATGATGTCCTCGACCCCGGCGGCCCGCAGGTGCGTGAGGGTCAGTTCGGCCGTCTCCCCCGCCCCGATGATCAGGGCGGTCCGTCCGGACAGTCCGCCCAGCGCGGCCTGGGCAAGTTCCACGGCGGCGCTGGAGACGGACACGACCTTGTCGCTCATGCCGGTCTCGAAGCGCACGCGTTTGCCGGCGGCCAGAGCGCCCTGCGCGACCTTGTTCAGCAGGGTGCCGGTCAGACCGCGTTCGCGGGCGTCCATCCAGGCGCGCTTGACCTGCCCCTGAATCTGCGTCTCGCCGATCACGAGGCTGTCTAGGCCCGCCGCCACGCGGTACAGGTGCGTGACGGCCGCCTCGCCCCGGTGGACGTACAGGTGGTCGCCCAGCGCGTGCCCCCAGGCGCCCTCGAAGGCCGCGAGCGGGTCGCCGTCCAGGCCGGCCATGTAGACCTCGGTGCGGTTACAGGTGGACAGCAGCATGACTTCCTGCGCGTGGCGGCCCAGGTGGGCGAGCAGCGAGGCTTCCTCACCGGCGCGGACGGCGGCGCGTTCACGGACCTCGACGGGCGCGGTCTGGTGGTTCAGGCCGACGACCGCCACGTCGAGCGTGCCGGGGGTGGGGGCGCCCGTCACGGACAGGAAGGCGCGGGCAGTGGGGCAGGCCAGGGTCATGCGGGTACTCCTACGGCGCGGCGGATGTCCCGGCGCAGCGCGCCGAGGTCCGCCTGTCTCTGCGGTTCGGGAAGGGCGAGGGCCGCCTCGCGCCGCTCGGTCCAGGTGCCGAGCTGTTCGGGGGTGGGCAGCAGGTCGCGGGTGCGTTCGGTGAGCGCCTGCGCCAGCATCGGCAGTTCCCGGCCGGTGCTGACGGCAACCTGCACGCCCGCCCGTTCCGCCACGGCCGGGAAGCGCAGGTTGCCGCGCGTGGCGTCGCTGGCGTCGTTCACGAGCAGCCCCAGGTCCCGCGCGTCGCGGACGACCTGGGCGTTCACGCCGGCGTTGCTGGTGGCGGCCACGACGACGGCCGCGCCGCGCAGGTCGCCGCTGCGGTACGGGCGGGGCTGCCAGTCGGTGTCCAGGGCCGCCAGTTCGTCGCAGCGGTCCGGGGCGATGACCTGCACGCGCAGTCCGGCGTCCAGCAGGGTGCGGGTGCGGCGCAGGGCGACGGGGCCACCGCCGACCACGACAGCGCGCTCACCGTGCAGGTCGAGGAAGGCGGGCAGCAGGCTCATGGGGCGCAGCATAGCGCGGGCCGGGCGGGGCAGCCGTCCCCGACCGATCGGTCGGGAAGGCGACTGGGACGCCATGAAACGTGCCTCAGTCGGTAACAGCGGCGGCGGCGACGGCCTGTTCGGCCGCGTCGGCCAGGGCTTCCAGGCTGGCGGTGTGGGCCACGGTGATGTCCGTGAAGCCCGCCTCGCGCGCCGCGTCGGCCGTCTGGGGACCCATGGCCGCCACGCGCAGGTCCGTGCCGACCAGCGCCGCGAGGTGCCGGGCCGCGCTGCCGGAGGCCAGGGTCACGACCGCCGCGCCGCGCAGGCGGTCCATGGACAGGCTGTCGGGCCGGGCGGGTTCCGTGCGGTACAGCTCGGCGCGGGCGTAGGTCAGGCCGCGCGCCTCCAGGGCGCGTTGCAGGTCGGCTTCCGCGAGTTGCGAGGTTAGGTGCAGCAGCGTCTCGCCGGGCGCGGCGGGCAGTTCGGCGCCCAGGTGGCGGGCGCCGGGCGTGCCGGGCACGAAGTCGGCGCGCAGGCCCACCGCTTCGAGGCTGCGGGCGGTGCTGGGGCCGACCGCCGCGAGCTTCACGCCGGCCAGGTGGCGGGTGTCCAGGCCCAGGGCGTGCAGGTGCCCGATCAGGGTGGTGACGGCGTGGTTGCTCGTCAGCAGCAGCCAGCTCACGCCGCTCAGGTCGCGCAGACGCTCGTGCAGCGCGTCGGGTTGCGCGGTGGGCGCGAACTCGATCAGCGGGACTTCCAGCACGCCCGCGCCGCGCGCGCGCAGCAGGTCGCCCAGGCCGCTGGCGCCGCCGCGCGTGCGGGTCACGGCGACCGTCTGCCCGGTCAGCGGGCCGCCGAAGCCGGGGCGGGCGTCAAACCAGCGCAGGGTGTCGCGCAGGCGCACGACCTCGCCCACGACCGTCACGGCCGGGGCTTCCAGTCCGGCCTCGCGGACCACGTCGGCGATGGTGGCCAGGGTGCCGGTCACGGTCCGCTGGCGGGGCGTGCTGCCCCACTGGACGGTCGCGGCGGGCGTGTGCGGGTCGCGCCCGGCGCCAATCAGGTCGGCGGCGATCTGGTGCAGGTTCCGCACGCCCATCAGCAGGACCAGGGTATCCACGCCGGACAGGCGCTCGTAGTGCGCGCCGCCCTCCTGGGTGTTGCCGGTCAGGACCGCGAAGGACCGGGCGACCTCGCGGTGCGTGACGGGAATCCCGGCGTAGGCGGGCGCGGCGATGGCGCTGCTCACGCCGGGCACGATCTCGAACGGCACGCCGGCCAGGGCGCAGGCCTCGGCTTCCTCGCCGCCGCGCCCGAACACGAACACGTCCCCGCCCTTCAGCCGGGCGACGCGCTGCCCGCCGTTCGCCTGCGCCTGCTCCACGATCAGCGCGTTGATCTGCTCCTGGCTGATGTACTCGGAAAAGCCCTTCTTGCCCACGTAGATGGTCTGCGCGTCCGGCGCGTAGCGCAGCAGGTCCGGGTTGGCGAGGTAATCGAACAGCACCACGTCCGCCTCCATGAGCGCCTGCATGCCGCGCACGGTCAGCAGTCCCGGATCGCCGGGACCCGCCCCGATCAGGGACACGAAGGCGCGGGACGGTGCGGCGGGGGAAGCGGCGGGAGCGTCGGTCATGCCTACAGGCTAGCGGGCGGCAGGCGGGACATATGCGTACTCGCGGGTGCGGTGCTCCCGCGCGGCGACCTGCCCGCCACCCAGGCGGGCCGCGCCGGTCAGGACCGCCTCCCAGTTCAGGCGCTGGAACAGGTGCGCGGCGAGCAGGTACGCGGCCCGGTCCGGCCAGCTGGCGGCCCGCACGACCGTCTCGATCTCCAGGCGCAGCCGGCCGGGGCCGGTGTCCAGCGCGCGGAACGTGACGGTCCCGGCGTCGGCGTGCAGCCGCAGCGTGCGCAAGCACAGGCGGGTGGGGTCCATGACCTGCACCTGCACGCGCGCCCGGCGGGTCAGGGTCATCAGGATCCGCAGCCGCGTGCCGGGCCGGATGGGCGGCCCGCCCTGCGACGGCAGCGGCGCGTCCAGCCCACGGAACCACGCGGTGAACCTCGGCGCGAGGTCCGGCAGGCGCTGCCCGACGAGCGCCGTCACGGCCACCGCGTCCAGCACGGCGCCCTGCACGTCGGCGCGGTAGAGGCGGTGCGTGACCGGCCCCACCCCGTCCGGCAGGTCGGTGGGCCGCAGCGGATCGCGGGGGTTCTGGAGGTAGGCGGTGTACCCCAGCACCCCCGCGATCAGCCACAGCGGGCGCGGCAGCGACCGGACAGCGGAAAGGAGATGTCGCATACCGGTCAGTATTCGCGGCAGGGGCCGCCCCGCACCCCAGAGGAGACTGAAGGCATCTTCAGAAAGGCCGGGCGAGGGTGGGCGCGTGGTGGGTCGCACGGACCCGGATCGAGGGGTCCTGGCAGCCCCTGCGATCGGAGGCCGGATCATACGGACTCCGATTGAATGGGCTGCAAAGCCCGCTGGGTCCGAGCGGATGCGACTCGGAGAGCTGCCCCGCAGAGTGGGAGCAACACGCCCCTCCGGACGTGGAGCCGGCAGGGGCGGTGAAGTTCCGGATTGTTGGCGAAACAAACGGAGGCCGGATTAGTCGGCGGCGCTGGCGTGTTCGTGCGTCAGGTCCAGGTGGTGCGCGGACGTGTCGTGCAGGCCCGCGAAGCGCAGGTGCCGCTGGCAGATGAACCACATCTCGTCCCGGTCGTTCGGGAGGATGAAGTACGCGTCCGACGACTCGGACGGGTTGTACACGCCCAGCACCCGGTAGGCGCGGTCGGGGTTGAAGCCGCTCGACAGCGGGCGGGGCATGGGCGCACGCGGACCGTCGAGCTCGGCGATCCGCACGAACAGCTGAGGGTGAAAGGCGAGCATGCCCCAGAGTGACCCGCCGCGCACGGACAGAAACGGGTGAGGGAACACAAGGTCAAGGTTGGGCCAAGCCTGGATGGTCAGGCCCTCAAAGGCGCGGTCAGGTTCAGGCCGTTCGGGCCGCGCGCACGGCGTCCCGGACAGCGGCGCACACGGCCTCCTGCACGAGCGCGACGAGCAGCAGCGGGTCCGCCGGGGGCAGGGTGGCGGCGCTCAGGACGAAGGCGCTGTCGCCGTCCCAGGGCGTGTGGCTGGGGTGGATGACGCGGGCCAGCGCGGCCTGCGCGGCGTCCGCGAGGCGGCGGCACTCGCCCTTGCTCAGGGTGTGTTCGGTGACCACGGCGATCAGGGTGGTGTTCTGCACGTCGCCCGGCGTGAAGGCGGCGGCGCCCGGCCCGACGCCGGGACCGGCCAGCACGCCGCCCCGCTCGTCCAGCACGTCCCCGATGGGGTTCACGACCGCCAGCGCGCCCACCCGCACGCCGTGCCGTTCGATCAGGACGCTGCCCAGCCCGCCCGGCACGCCGCCCCCCAGGTACTTCCCGGCAGTCGCGCCGGTCCCGGCTCCGACCAGTCCGCGCGGGACCGGGTCGGCGCTGGCGGTGCGGGCGGCGTGTTCACCCTGCGCCTCGCCGGGGCGGATGTCGGCGCGGCCCACACCCAGGTCGTAGATCACGGCGGCCGGCACGAGCGGCACGCGCGCCCAGGGGGTCGGGTGCCCCACGCCGCGTTCCTCCAGCACCCGGACCACGCCGCCCGCCGCGCCCAGCCCGAAGGCGCTGCCGCCGGTCAGCAGCAGCGCGTGAATGCGTTCGATCTTCTTGTCGGTCGAGAGCAGCACGCCCTCGCGCGTGCCGGGGCTGGGTCCCAGGAACGACGCGGACGCCACGGCGCCCTCCGGGGGGCACAGGATCACGGTGCAGCCGGTGCGGGCCTCGGCGTGCGTCCAGTGGCCCACCAGGAAGCCCGGAACGCCGGTCAGGGTACGGTTCTCGCTCATGCGCCTCAGCAGAGCACAGGTCTTCTGGAAACGACAGGCCAGACACGACACACCCGGCACGACAGAGAGGCGCGCCGTGAACCAGAGTCACGGCGCGCCTGCGGGCGGGTGGGGGTGTGCGGTCAGCTCACGTCGGGGGTGGGGTCGTTGCGGGTGCGCCACAGGCTCAGCAGGACGCCGCCGCCGAGGATGCCGAGCGTGACGGTCAGGCTGATGGCCGGGTCGACCTTGCCGAAGAACTGCGCGTAGAAGATCTTCGCGCCGATGAACACCAGCACCAGCGCCAGCGCGGGCTTGAGGGCCTCGAAACGGTGGACCATGGCGGCCAGCGCGAAGTACAGGGCGCGCAGACCCAGGATGGCGAAGATGTTACTGGTGTACACGATGAACGGGTCCTGCGTGATGGCGAAGATGGCGGGAATGCTGTCCACGGCGAAGATCACGTCGGCGAATTCCACGACCAGCAGGGCCAGCAGCAGCGGCGTGGCGTGCAGGCGCAGGCGGCCGGTCGCGTCGGGCAGGCGGGTCAGGAACTTCTGGCCGTCCAGTCTGGGGCTGATGGGCAGGAAGCGGCGCAGGAAGCGCACGGCGGGGTGGTTGGCCATGTCCGGGGCCTCGTCGTCGCCGCCGCGCAGCAGTTTCACGCCGGTCAGCAGCAGGAACGCGCCGAAGATCCACATGATCCAGTCGAACTGAGTGACGAGCGCGGTGCCCAGGCCGATCATCAGGCCGCGCAGGACGATCACGCCCAGGATGCCCCAGAACAGCACGCGGTGCTGGAGGTGGCGGGGAATGGCGAACGACGCGAAGATCACGCTGATCACGAACACGTTATCGAGGGCCAGCGCCTTTTCCAGCGCGAAACCGGTCAGGTACGCCATGCCGCTGGCCGGTCCCAGCGTGGCCCACACCCACCCGCCGAAGGCCAGCGCCACGGCGATGTAGAAGGCACTCAGTTTGAGGCTGCTGCCGATCCCGATGACCTGATCTTCGGCGGCCACGCCGGCGGCGTCGGCGCGGCGGCGGCGCAGGCGGTCCAGGATCCCGAGGTCGAAGGCGAGCAGGGCGACGACGAGGGTGATGAAGACCAGCCACATCCAGGTGGGTTGGCCGAGCCAGGGGGTCATGAGTGCGTCCACGGTGTTCCTCCGGTGGGCGCGGCGCGTGACGGTGGGTGACTGGCGGGAGCGTCATGCCTGTAACGGCAGAAAAACGCCCGGCAGAAACCACGGTTCGCACCGCGTTCCTGCCGGGTCTCTGCCTTTGCTGCTCCTGACCGGGAAACCCTTGGTTTCCGTATTGACGATCAGGCGCTCCCTGCCGGAGCAGGGCGGCGTACTCCCCCGGATTGGTGTTCAGTATCCCGGACGGCTACGCCGCGCGGGTGAGAACTGCGTGAACCCCTGCCGGGGGTCCACGGTGGGCCGTTCAGGGCGTCTTGAGGGCGTACCCGATGCCGCGCACAGTGCGGATGATGCCGTACCCGTCGAGGTCGCGCAGCTTGGCGCGCATGTTCGCCATGTGGACGTCCACGACGTTGCTGTTGCTGGGCAGCTCGCCGTTCCAGACTTCACGCTCGATCTCCTGGCGGGAGTACACGCGGCCCGGCTGGCGCGCCAGGAAGGTCAGCAGGTCGAACTCCTTGGGCGACAGGCGCACCTCGTGGCCGTTGTAGTGGCACAGGCGCTTCTGCGGGTGGATCTCCAGCGGCCCGATGGAGATGACCTCGCCGTGCTGCTGGTGCCGGAGCTGCACCTTCACGCGGGCCACGAGTTCCTCGGGGTGGAAGGGCTTGGTCATGTAGTCGTCCGCGCCGGCCTCCAGCAGGTTCACCTTGCGGTCCACGGCGTCCATGGCGGTCAGGATGATGATCGGCACGCTGCTGGTCTTGCGCAGGCGGCGAGCGATCTCGGCGCCGTCGAAGTCCGGCAGGCCCAGGTCCAGGATCACCAGATCGGGGTTGCTCTCGCGGGCGCTGGTCAGGCCGGTCACGCCGTCCGGCGCGGCCAGCACCCGGTACCCGGCCTGTTCGAGTTCGTACTGCACGACGCGGGTGATGTCCGGGTTGTCTTCAATAAGTAGGATGCGTTGCTCCATAGCTGCCTTTTCGTCTCCTCATCCCTGGGGTGTTGTGCGGTCCGGCCGAGCAGGGTCAGTGCGGACGGTGACGGGGAAAGCTCCCGTGCGGATGCGGGTGCACCTGGTTCCGGCCCATCGTAGGGGTCCGGACCGCCGCGTGGGGCCGAAGTGCGGTTTATGGTCCCTTAACAGCCGCTCCCGCCGGGACGGCCGGGAGGGAAGGCACGTCCGGAGGCGTCAGGCGGGTCCGGGCACGATCACGTCGTCCACCTGCACCCCGTGGCGCAGCAGCAGCGTTTTCAGGCGTTGCGTGGCCGCGACCGCCAGCGCCTGATCCGCCGGCTGGAACACCAGCGTCAGGCGGGCGGCCGCGCCGGGCCGGGGTTCCTGCGCCTGCACCTGAAGGGGGCGGCGGAAGGTCGGGTCGCGCAGCAGGTCCCGCAGGATGCGGGTGAAGGTCAGTTCGTCCACGCCGCCCAGCGTGAACGCGATGCCCAGCGGCGCGGGATCGCCGGTCGTTCCGGCGCCGGACAGCGGATCGGTCATGCGCGGCAGCGTAGCGCACCCCCGGTCCGAACCGTGCCGCCCACCGCTGCGGGGTCCGGGCGGCGCCGACTAGAATGCCCGGCATGACCGACCTGCCGCCGTCCGACACTGCGCCCGACGACCTTCTGCCCGACGACTTCGGCCCGGAGGGCGGGGATCAGGTGTACCTGGAACACCTGAACGGCGCGGACCTGTACTTCGAGGTGACGGGCGACCCGGCCGCCGGGGAGGCCCCGGTGGTGTTCCTGCACGGCGGGCCCGGTTACAACAGTTACTCGTTCCAGGCGGCGTTCGGGGACCGCCTGCCGCGCGCCACCGTGTTCCTGGATCAGCGCGGCTGCGGGCGCAGCGGACCGCTGGAGGATACCGAGCAGGGCGCCGACACCCTGGACCTCGACACGCTGGTCGGTGACCTGGACGCCGTGCGCGACTTCCTGGGCGCCGCGCAGATCGTGCCGCTCGGACACGGCTTCGGGGCGCTGATCGCGCTGGAGTACGCGCGCCGCCACCCGACCCGCACCGCCCGCGTGATCGCCGTGAACCCCTGGGTGCACTACCCGGACCTGGCGCGCACCCTGCTGGAGGAAGCCAGCGCGCGGCGCGGCACGCCCATGGACGACCCGGCCGGGCGGGTGCAGGCCGACACGCCCGAGGGGCAGCACGCCCCGGTCGGCGCGGCCCGCATCGAGGCGGCCTTCGAGCTGCTGAACGCCCGTGACCTGCTGAACGCCCTGCAGTTCCGCGACAGCCCCACCCGGATGCGTCTGGAGTTCCTGGACACCGAGGGGCAGCTCGTGGGCGGCGCCGAGATGCAGGAAGCGCTCGTGAACCAGGGCCTGTGGGAATTCGAGTACCCGCCGTTCCTGGCCGAGATCCGCCGCCCGGTGTTCGTGATCAGCGGCGCGCACGACCGCACCAGCTACCCCGAACAGGTGCAGTGGGTCGCGGACCTCGCCGACGCGGACGTGACGGTGCTCGACGCGGCGCACTACCCCTGGCTGGACGACGAGGACGCCTTCGCGCAGGCGCTGGAAGACGCCCTGACCCGCTGAGGCCCGCGCCCTTCTCAGATTCGCTCACGGACCGGCCCGTATACTCGCGTGTGATCTCATGAAAGGTCTGATTCTCGCCGCCGGGCGCGGCAGCCGCCTGCTTCCCATCAGCGCGACCCGCGCCAAGCACGCCGTTCCCGTGGCGGGCGTCCCGATCATCGCGCGGGCCGTGCAGTCCCTGCGGGACGCCGGTATCCACGACATCGGCATTGTGTGCAGTCCGTCCAGCGAGACGGACCTGCGCGACGCCACGCAGCACAGCGGCCACCTGACCTTCATCCGGCAACGCGAGGCGCTCGGCACCGGGCACGCCGTCCTGAGCGCCCGCGCCTTCCTGGAACGGGAACCGACCCTGCTGTACCTCGGGGACAACCTCTTCGAGGACCGCCTGACGCCCCTGATCGGCACGCTGCGCGACGCGGACGCCGTGGTCGGCGTCAAGCAGGTCCCGAACCCGCAGGCGTACGGCGTGGCCGTCGTGAAGAACGGCCGCCTGCTGCGCCTCGTGGAGAAACCCCGCAAACCCGAGAGCAACCTCGCGGCGTGCGGCGTGTTCAGCTTCCGCCCCGCGCTGCTGGAATACGTGCAGGACCTGCTGCCCAGCGACCGGGGCGAGATCGAGTTCCCGCAGGCCCTGGGCGCCCTGATGGCCGCCGGCGGACAGGTCCGCGCCGTGGAATTCACGGGCTTCTGGAGCGACGCCGGCGCGCCCGACGACCTGCTGAGCGCCAACCTGCACTTCCTGTCACACCTGCAACCCCGCATCGAGGGCCGCGTGGAACGCAGCGTCGTGAACGGCCCGGTCGTGATCGAGGCGGGCGCCGCCGTCGAGGACAGCGTCATCACCGGCCCCGTCTGGATCGGCCCGCACGCCCTGGTGCGCGGCGCGACCATCGGACCGGGCGTCAGCATCGGCGCGCACGCCCGCGTGGACAGCGCCCGCGTTCACGCCACCCTGATCGACGACTTCGCGCGCATCCTGCACCCCACCCAGCCCATCGTCCGCAGCCTGATCGGCCGCCACGCCCTGGTCACCGCGCCCAGCGACACCGGCCTCCAGATGGTCATCGGGGACCGCAGCGTCATGCGCATGTGAGGGTGGCTGATGGCCGATGGCACATGGCTGATGGCGTGCGGAAGCCCCCGCAAACACCCCCGGTGGAGCCGCAGCAGCCGAGGCTCAACGCGCCTCCATGCGACACACACCCGCCCGCCCCACGCCCGGCCTACGCTGACCGGTATGACCCAACGCGACGGGCAGGACGGCGGGCAACGGGCAGACACCGCAGCTTCCGGCGGCGAGGTCCTGATCAGCGGACTGGACACCGGCCCACGCAGCCGGGACCGGGAGAACCTCTCCCCCACCAGCGCCCAGGCGCGCCTGCACCCCTGGCGACCTAACGAGGAACCCACCGACGAGGACGGCTGAACCCACGACCAGCCCCGGTCCTCCCACCGGACCCCGCGCCCCGCTGCGCTAGAATGCTCCCCGCACGCGCCCCCGCCCCCCAGGGACCCGGTGGGCGCAGTTTCACGTCAAGGAGTGTTCAACATGGCCGGTCACAGCAAATGGTCGCAGATCAAGCGCAAGAAAGGCGCGAACGACAAGAAACGCAGCGCGATGTACTCCAAGCACATCCGCGCCATTCAGGCCGCCGTCCGCTCTGGCGGCAGCGGCGACCCCAGCGGCAACCTCAGCCTGAAAAACGCCATCGCCGCCGCCAAGAGCGACACGGTCCCGGTCGACAACATCGAGAACGCCATCAAACGCGCCGTCGGGGCCGGTGAAGGCGCCGCCGAATTCAAGGAAGTCACGTACGAAGGCTACGGGCCCGGCGGGACCGCCATCCTGATCGAGGCACTCACCGACAACGTGAACCGCACCGTCGCCGACATCCGCGCCGTGTTCAACAAACGCGGCGGCAGCCTCGGCACCAGCGGCTCCGTGGCGTGGCAGTTCGAGAAGAAAGGCGTGATCCTGCTGACCGACACCAGCGAACAGGTGCAGGAAACCGCCATCGAACACGGTGCCGAGGACATCCAGGAATCCGAGGAAGGTCTGGCCATCAGCACCGGCCCGAACGACCTGTACGCCGTGCAGGACGCCCTGATCGCCGCCGGATTCAGCATCGAGAACGCCCAGGTGGACATGGTCCCCAGCAACACCGTCGCCGTCGCCGGTGACGACGCCCGCAAACTGCTCGTCCTGATCGACGCCCTCGAAGAACTCGACGACGTGCAGAACGTCTACAGCAACGCCGACCTCCCCGACGAGGAATAAAGGTCGATAGTTGAAGGGTGATGGTTGATGGAGGACACACCCTCTATCAACCATCAACTGTTGACCATCAACTCTTACAGCACCAGGGCCTGGGCGTTGCCGCCGAGGCGGTCCCAGAGGGTGAAGGCGGCGCGGGCGCCGGGGCGGATGATGCCCTCGTCGTCCCAGCCGGCGGCGAGGGCGGGGCCGCGCGTGTGGGCGTGCAGGACGTCGAGTTCGGTCAGGGCCTGTTCGGGTGCGAGGCGCGCTCCGCTGTCGTCCACGCGGGTGATGGCGGCGGCGAAGTTCGCGCGGTACTCGGGCGGGGCGACCGGGGCGTCGCTGCCGAACGCGAGGACCGCCCCGGCGTCCTTCAGGGACCGGAAGGCGTAACTGAGGCCCTCCAGGTGCGGCATGAGGTCGCGGATCATGGGGCCGTCCGCCTGGAGGTGGATGGGCTGCACGCTGGCGGTCAGGCCCCGGAAGCGCGGGACGTCCTCGGGGCGCAGGTGCTGGGCGTGCTCGACGCGCAGGCGGATGCCGCGCGCCCCGGCGTGGGGGCGCAGGCGGTCGTAGGCGTTCAGGACCTCGGTGTTCGCGCGGTCCCCGATGGCGTGCGTGACCGGGGTCAGGCCCAGTTCGATGGCCTCGCGGCCCAGGTCCGCGATCAGGTCCGGCGGGTCCAGCGGCATGCCGGTGCCGGAGCCGTCCGCGAAGCCGGGCGCGTGGAGCCACGCGGTGCGGCTGCCGAGCGCGCCGTCCGCGAAGAACTTCACCCCGCCCCACTGGAACAGGCCGCCGGGCGTGCGGGCCAGTCCCAGCGCGCGGGCGTGCCCGAGGCGGTCGTGCGGCAGGCACGCCCACACCCGCAGCGGCAACTCGCCGCGCTGCGCCAGCGTCTGGAGGGCGCGGGGCGCCTCGACCGGCTCGAAGGCCATGGTGTGCGCGCTCACGTACCCGCGCGCGGCCAGATCGTCCGCCCCGGCGCGGGCCGCCGCGAGGTACTGCGCCTCGGTCGGGACCGGAATGGCCCGCGCAACCAGATCCGAGGCGTGCTCCAGCAGGCACCCCAGGGGCCGCACGATCCGCCCGCCCTCCGGGTCCGGCGTGCCGTCGTGAATGCCCGCCAGTCGCAGGGCGGCGCTGTTTGCCCAGCTCAGGTGCAGGTCCCGCGAGTACAGCAGCACCGGATGGTGCGGGCTGACCTCGTCCAGCAGCGCCGCCGACGGGTACCCACTCAGACCCAGTTCCGACAACAGGAAACCCCCGCCGCGAATCCAGGTGCCGGGCGGCGTGTTCATCACGCGCTGCGCCACGCGCGCCTGCACCTCCGCGACACTGCGCGCCCCGTGCAGCGGCACCTCGGACAGCGAGAACCCGTGGGTGACGAGGTGGATGTGCGCCTCCGCCAGCCCCGGCGTCAGCAGCAGGTCCCGGTGATCGAGCACCTGCGCGCGCGGCGCCAGCGCCCCCACCTCCTCGCGCGACCCGGCCGCCAGGACGCGCCCACCACCCACCAGCACCGCCTGCGCCTCCGGCCGGGCGTCGTCGAGGGTCAGGGTCAGGGCGTGAATCACGGTCAGCGGCTGCGTCATGCCCGACAGCCTACGGCACCGGCCCCCGCACCCGCCCCGCACGCCCGGAACGCCGCGCCCGCGCGTCCATCCAGTCAAAACACCCACCTGCCGGGTGTAACGCGCCCCGCCTGCGCCCCCAGGTGGCCCGCCGTCCTGTTAAACTGAGCGGCATGCCCCGCATCCTCGTGGTGGACGACGACTCTGCCATCCTCAAACTCGTCAGCGTGATCCTCTCCCGCGCCGGGCACGAGGTGCGCACCAGCACCCATCCCGTCGAAGCCCTCGACCTGCTGAAAGTGTTCACGCCGGACCTCGTCATCAGCGACGTGGTCATGCCGTACATGACCGGCCTGGAATTCCTGGAGAAACTCCGCGCGCACGAGCAGCTGTCCGCCATTCCCTTCATGCTGCTCTCCAGCCACGCCGAACGCGGCGACGTGCGGCGCGGCATGAACCTCGGCGCAGACGACTACCTGCCCAAACCCTTCACGCCGCAGGACCTGACCACCGCCATCGACGCCCGGCTGCGCCGCGCCGGCCTGACCCTCCAGGGCGAAAGCGGCATGCAGGCCAAAGGCCTGGGCACCGCGCAGGTCGTGTGGAAAGGCAGCGCCGTGTCCTGGGTCAGCCGCAAGGCCCTCGAACTGTTCTTCTACCTGCTGGAACACAAGGAAGTCACCAGCTGGGAAGCCGCCGAAGCCCTCTGGCCCGAGAAGGACGAGGCGCGCGCCAGCAGCCTGTTCCACACCACCCTGCACCGCCTGCGCCGCAGCCTGAGCAACGAAGCGGTCGTCAGCGCCAACCGCCGCTACGCCCTGGCCAGCGACCTGAACCCCGAATACGACGTGCAACGCTTCGAACTGCTCGCCGCGCAGGCCGAACAGGGCAGCCTGGGCCTCGAGGAACTCCGCGAACTCGTCACGCAGTACGGCCACTACCTCCCCGGCACCGACAGCCCCTGGGCCGACGACGTCCGCGCCCGCCTGGAACAGAAGCAACTCAGCCTGCTCGGCGTCGCCGCCCGCGCCGCCACCGAAGCCGGCCGAGACCGCGACGCCGCGCAATTCCACCAGCGCGCCCTGGCCATCGACCCCATGAGCGAACCCGACTGGCAGGGCCTCGCCCGCGCCCTCGACACCATCGGCGACCCCCGCGCCCGCCTCGCCGCGCAACGCGAAGCGTGGTGGGCCGTCGACCTCGACTGAAACACCCCCCAGAGAACAGGCCCGGCCGCCCACGCGCCGGGCCTGCCTCATTTGCACCGCGCCACCCCTGGACCACCCGGTACGCTAGGTGAACCGGAGGTCACATGTTCGATACCAGAGAGCCAAAGACCGGCCCAGGCCCATCACCCAAGCCCAAAACCCCCACTCCCACCACACCACCCCGCCCGCTCAAAGCCAACCAGCAACGCTGGGAACGCACGTTCCGGGGCGCGGCCAAAGGCGTCACCTTCCAGCTGCGCATCATCCGCCGACCCGACGGCCACCTCACCGCCCGCTATCAGGCCACCCCCGGCAAAGGCAGCGGCTGGCACCTTGAAGGACAACTCCGCGACGACAACACCTTCACCCTGAAAGGCACCGAGAACAACGCCGAATTTCAGGGAAAAATCAGCCCCGACGGAAAAACTGTGACCAGCAGTTTCAAGAACCAGACTTTATCTGGATCATTTCAAGCTCCAAGTCTGACCCTTTCAGCTATTCCAGTTTCACTTCCTCCGACGCGCATTCTTATAACGGGTGCGACTCAGACACCTTCCGTTGAAAATGCAAAAAACGCTGCCCACACGGCACGCATAGAGAGATCCGAGGTCTCCCAAAGTGTAATTAGTGCCCTTAATTCTTCAACTTACACACCAAAAACGATGGTCAAGAAGGATAGGCATGAGGTATTTTTTAATATTGTTAAATCATTCCGGAGCTTAGGAGTTCCACATCCCGAGCTTATTGCTGCGCAGTGGGCCACCGAGTCTAGCTGGGGAAAATCACATTCAGGAAAAAATAATGTATTTGGGATCAAGGAATTTGACCCAACCAAGCCCAGAACATTCGCCCCAACGAAGGAGTGGGATCCGAATCTCCAGAAATTAGTTGAGAAAGCCGAGCCTTTTGCCGACTATAAGGACTACGCAGACGCATTTATAGCTCGCGCAAATTTCACAATTGACAATCCGCGATATGCCAAAGCGGGATATTTTGAGGCCAAAAATTTGAAAGAGGCCGCTTATGCTATCGACAGAGCTGGATATGCCAATACAGGCGATCCCGGATCATATGCAGAAAGCCTAATTTCAATTATGGTAGGGTGCGGAATTGACGTCGAGAAGACTGCGACTATCGCCGTGGCCCCTCCCCAACCACAATTATCAGCTGAAGGCAATAGAGTCGCACAGTCCTCAGTGTCTCCAGATCAGCTGGATAGACTCATTAATCTCAAGTCGTATAAAAAAATTTATACTATAAAGGAAATAAACTTAGCCCGCTCACTGATATCCAAGATACAAGATGATAAGCTTAAAGGCGACTTGTTTGAAATACTCCAAACTAAAGTACCCTATCGTAATCAAAGGAACAATCAATCTATCGGTCTACAATCAGACCGCTGGACATATAAAGGCCGAGATGGGAAAACTCATTGGGCAGTGTATACCGGCAAGCCTATCGGCGACATAATGTGCAATTTGACCTCCCTAGCAATGGTTCTGGAAACGCTGGGGATCGAGAATCCCTCCAGTGGCCAATATGAAGACTTTTTAGAGAATGTAAGACGCAAAAATAGCTTGTCACCCAGAACAACTGAAGGTGGATGGGCAGGCGTCGCACGCCAACTTAGAGCAAGGAAGACAATGCACAAAGAAAAATTCAGAGGAGATTATACTGAGTGGAAAGAGGAAATTCTGCCGTACATAAGAAATGGCAATGGGGTTATGATGAGCCTGAACGGCCATATAGTCAGATTGCAATCCGTCGCAGAACACGGAATCACCGTAGACGACCCCTACGGAAGATTACCCAGTCTTTTAAATTATAGCCCTAACAATGTAACAGGAAGCTATAAAGGAAATTTAAATGGCAAAACCAAGGAAACGGGAGTCGGCGAAGACACGATTTTTCCATGGATTCAGGTCAGTAAGTTTACTTTTCACTGGATTGCCGCATTTGAGAGGAGTTGAATGAAAATACTTACCATTAGCCTTGCCGTCCTATCCTATTTTTCATTTGCCACCTCAGTCGGCATAGACTCCGCATGGCAAAATCTACCAATAAGCGCGTTACCCGCTCTTAAATATGATCCTGAAGTAAAAAAACTGCAATCTTTAACATTATCAGCAAGAAAAAAATTTTTGATGAGCGAAAGCAACATGGTAGATCGCAAAAACCAGTACGCAATTCTTAGCTTAGATGAGGGTGGTTACCTAGAATTAACCGTCTGGAACGGGAAGGGCGGAACTGGTGCGGTGGGGTTGAACCGCTACCGTGGAGATGAGGATGCGCAGGCGTTGTATCTGTTCGATTCTGCGTTCAAGTTGCGGAACGTCACGGGTGTGCTGCGGGTCGCTCCGGCGGAGGCAGCAGCGTTCTACAAAAAGATCACGGGCGTCAGCCCGAAAGGGCCAGTACGGACGGCAGTGAACCTGCCGAGGTTCGGAACGAGCATCGTCATCTCGCTGAAACCGGATGATGAGCGACTGCTAGCGAAGTGCACGGTGGTGGCGAACAACGATTACACCTGTGGGGACCGGCTGGACGTGCTGAAGCTGGTGTGGACGGGGTCCGGGTTCCGGCGGGTGCCGCTGCGGTAAGGCGCCTGTGCCGTTGGGGGGTGTGCTGGCCGGCAGGAGCTTCTCTGTCCTGGGGCGTGTGGCGTGGCTCTCCGGGGTGGGCGCGCTAGACTTTGCGGTATGACTGGTCCGCTTTCTACCGCACAGATTCGCGAGAAGTACCTGCAGTTCTTCGAGAGTAAGGGGCATCTGCGTCTGCCGAGTTACAGCACGGTCGCGCCGGACCCGACGACGCTGTTCACGGTGGCGGGCATGCAGCCGTTCAAGGAGCAGTTCATGGGCGCGCCGGCCGTGTTCGATGGGGTGGCGAACAAGCGCGTGACGACGGCACAGAAGTGCCTGCGGATCGGGGATATCGAGAACGTGGGGCGGACGCTGCGGCACTGCTCGCTGCTGGAGATGCTGGGGAACTTCTCTTTCGGGGATTACTTCAAGCAGGAGTCGCTGACGTGGGCGTGGGAGTTCCTGACCAGCCCGGAGTGGCTGGGGCTGGACCGCGCGCGGCTGTACGTGACGATCTACGAGGAGGACGAGGAGGCGTTCCGCATCTGGACCGAGGTGAACGGGCTGCCGGCCGATCACATTCTGCGGTTCGGGGCGGATGAGAACTTCTGGCCGGCGGACGCGCCGAAGGAGGGTCCGAACGGGCCGTGCGGGCCGTGCAGCGAGATCTTCTATGACCGCGGGCCGAAGTACGGGAACGACACCTGGGCGGAGTACGCCGATACGCGTGAGAGTGCGCGGTTCCTGGAGATCTGGAACAACGTGTTCCCTCAGTTCGACCGTCAGGACCCGCTGCCGGACGGCACGCCGGTCCTGAAGGACCTGCCGTTCAAGAACATCGATACCGGCATGGGCCTGGAGCGCATCGCGACGGTGGTGCAGGACGTGTACGACTTCTACAGCAACGACGTGTTCGCGCCGATCGTGGCGAAGGTCGCCGAGATGAGTGGGCAGGCGTACGAGGGGCCGCAGAGCGTGTCCCACCGCGTGGTGGCCGAGCACATCCGCTCGGTGAGCATGGTGATCGCGGACGGGAGCGTGCCCAGCAACACGGGGCGCGGGTACGTGGTCCGCAAGATCCTGCGCCGCGCCTGCCGTCACGCGTACCTGCTGGGCCTGCGCGAGCCGAGCCTGTTCAAGCTCGTGCCGATCGTGGTGGACCGCATGGGCGACGCGTACCCGGAACTGCGCGAGAATCAGGCGAAGGTCGAGGCGACCGTGCGGGCCGAGGAGGAGAGCTTCCTGCGGACGCTGGAGGGCGGCATTCAGCGCCTGGGCAAGCTGCTGAGCGGCATGGAGAGGGGCGCGACCCTGTCTGGCAACGACGCGTTCGTGCTGTACGACACGTACGGGTTCCCGGTGGACCTGACGAAGGAGATCGCCGAGGAGTACGGGATCACGGTGGATGAGGCCGGGTACGCGGAGAGCCTGGAGAACGCGCAGAACCTCGCGCGGGCGGGCAGCAAGTACGGGAAGAGCGAACTGTTCGGCGGGAATATGGAGGCGCTGGACGGCCTCTCCCCCACTGTGTTCGTCGGGTATGACGACCTGCAGGCGGACGGCGAGGTCGTGGCGCTGGTCGGGGCGGGCGAGCGCCTGAAGCACCTGCCGGCCGGGTCGGAGGCGACGGTGGTGCTGTCCCGCACGCCGTTCTACGCCGAGGGCGGCGGCGAGGTGGGCGACACCGGGCGCATCGAGTGGGATGGGGGCGCCGGTGTGGTGCGCGACACCCGCAAGACGCCGCAGGGCGTGTTCCTGCACGACGTGCTGATCGAGTCCGGCGAGCTGAAGGAGGGCCTGAGCGTGCGCGCGGTCGTGTCCGGCGAGCGGCAGGCCATCCAGCGGCACCACACCGCCACGCACCTGCTGCAGTCCGCGCTGCGGGCCGTGCTGGGAAGCGGCGTGCAGCAAAAGGGCTCGCTGGTGGCGGCCGACCGGCTGCGCTTCGACTTCTCGCACGGCGCGGCGATGACAGCCGATGAGATCGCGGCCGTGGAGGCCCTGGTGAGCCGCTGGATCAGTGCGAACTTCGCGGTCACGTGGCAGGAGATGCCCATCGCGGACGCCAAGGCGGCGGGCGCGACCGCGCTGTTCGGCGAGAAGTACGGCGAGACGGTCCGCGTGGTCCGCGTGGGCGGCAGCGTGGAGTACGCCGGGCAGACCGTCAGCTCCATGGAACTGTGCGGCGGCGCGCACGTGACCCGCACCGGCGACATCGGCGCGTTCGTGATCCTGAGTGACGAGAACGTGGCCGCCGGGGTGCGCCGCGTGGAAGCCCTGGCGGGCGAGCAGGCCACCGCGTGGGTGCGCGAGCGCCTGAACGCCGCTGCGCGGGCCGCCGCGCTGCTGAACACCAGCCCCGACGGCCTGGAGGCCCGCGTGACCGGCCTGCAGACGCAACTGAAGGCCGCCGAGAAGGAAACGGCCGCCGTGCGCCGCCAGCTGGCCGAGGCGCAGATGGGCGGCGGGGCCGGCGGGGCCGCGCAGACCCGCGAGCTGGGCGGGTTCAAGGTCGCCACGCTGAAACTGGCGGGCATCGAGGGCAACGACCTGCGCGCCGCCGCCGACAAACTGCTCGACCAGAGCGGCGCGGACATGGTCGTCCTGGCCGGCGACAAGGGACTGGTCGTCAAGGCCACCAAGGACGCCGTGACGCGCGGCGCGCACGCCGGGCAACTGATCGGCAAGCTCGCCGCGGCGGGCGGCGGCAAGGGCGGCGGCCGCCCCGACATGGCCCAAGCGGGCGTGACGGATGCGGACGCGGCGCTGGGGGCGCTGGACACGGCATTCTGAACCTGTCCGTATGATCGGGTGGGGGCGTCCTGGGCTGACCGGGGCGCCCCCGCCTCCGTGCGGTCCGGGGGCGGGGCGCGCTACCCTCGCCTCATGCCTCTTCTTGATGCGGTGCGCGCCCTGGCCCCCTACCTGCCGTCCTGGCTGGAGTTCCAGCGGGATCTGGCGCGGGTGCCGGGCGTGCAGGTGGCGGTGCGGGTGGGTGGGGAACTGGTGGCGTCGTTCGCGCTGGGCGTGGCGAACGAGGCGACGGGCGAGCGGCTCACGCCGGGGCACCTGTTCCGGATCGCGTCGCACTCGAAGACGTTCACGGCGACGGCGGTCTTTCAGCTGATCGAGGCCGGGATCGTGCGGCTGGACGACCCGGCCGGGCACTGGCTACCGGAACTGGAGGGCTCGCCGGCCGCGTCCATGACGGTGCGGGAACTGCTGGGGCACCAGTCCGGCATCAACCGGGATGGGGCGGACAGCGATTACTGGCAGCAGCTTCAGCCTTTCCCGGACCGGGCGGCGCTGCTGGACCTGTGCCGCGCGCCGGAGGTATTCGCGCCGAACACGCATTTCAAGTACTCGAACATGGGGTACTCGCTGCTGGGCCTGATCGTCGAGGCGGCCAGCCGGGAGTCGTACGGGGACTTCGTGGCGGCGCACATCACGGGGCCGCTGGGGCTGCGGAACCTGGGGCCGGAACTCCCGGCGGCGCGCGAGGCGGAACTGGCGGCGGGGCACAGTGGGCGGCTGGCGGGGAACGACGCGCGGCGGGTGCTGCCGTCCAGCGACACGCGGGCCATGGCGGCCGCGACGGGCTTCTACGGCACGGCGGAGGACGTGACGGCGTACCTGTCGGCGCACGCGCCGGGCCGCCCGGAGCTGCTGTCGGACCGGTCGAAACGGCTGATGCAGCGCCGGGAATCGGAGGTCACGCGCCCGTCGCGGCGCTGGTACGGACTGGGTTTCATTCTGGACGAGGTGAACGGGCGGACGCTGGTGGGGCATTCGGGCGGCTTTCCGGGGCACATCACGCAGTCGTGGCTGGACCCGCAGTCGGGCCTGTCGGTGTCGGTCCTGACGAACTGCCTGGGTGGCCCGGCGACCGAGTGGGCCACGAACCTCGTGCGGCTGATCGATCTGGCCGCCAAGACCCCCACGAAGGCCGAGGCGGACGCGCCGGACACCGACCTGGACAGCTTCACGGGCCGCTTTGCGACCGACTGGGGTGTGTTCGACGTGGTGAACCTGGGGGGCCGCCTCGTGTCGCTGGTGCCGCAGGGCGACCCGGCCCTGAGCGTCACGGAACTGACCGTGCTGGCCGCCGACACGCTAAAGCCCGCGCCGGAAGCGGGATTCGGCGCGGTGGGCGAGACTTACCACTACCAGCGGGACGGGGCCGGTCAGGTCGAGTGGGTCCGGCAGGGCGGCGGGCGGGCGTGGCCGGTCGCGGCGTACCGGGCGCGGGTGGGCCTGCCACCCCTCCCCTCCCTGGGCTGACTGCCGGGGGCTGCGTCATACGGACTCGGATTGAATGGCTTGCAAAGACATTCAATCCGAGCGGATGCGACTCGTAGAGCTGCCCCGCAGAGTGGGAGAGAAACGCCCCTCCGGACGTGGAGTTGGCAGATCGGTGGTGTTCCGATCTGTTAACGAAACAAACGGAATCCGTATCAGGGTTGCCGGTCCGGCCAGGCGTCCCCCGCCAGCCGGATCAGGGCCACCTGTCCGGCCGCGAACCACGCGCACAGCAGCGTCACGAGCAGGCCCAGCCCCACGCCCAGCCCCGTCAGGCGGCGTTGCAGGGTCTGCACACGCGCCTGCCACTCGGTCACGCTGCGCCGCGCGTCGGTCAGGGTGGGCAGCGGCGGGCGGCCGCGCAGGTCCGTTTCCCACTGGCGGGCCAGGGTCACGCCGGCCTCCAGCGTGGCGGGCGGAATGAACGCGTCCAGCAGTGGCGTGCGCTGCGCCGCCTCGGCCAGGGTACGCAGGGTGCGGGCGGCGTCCCGCGTTTCCGGGCGGCCCAGCAGGTCCAGCGGGGCCAGGGTCGTCTGCGTGTCCGCCAGTTGCCGGTCCAGGGTGGCCAGGGACTGCCCGGCACCGGTCAGGGCCGCGCGGGCCGGGGCCAGGGTCAGCCACACGCCCAGCCACGCCCCGACCGTCAGGAGGGCCGCCAGCCACAGGCCGGTGACGCCCAGTCGCCGCAGCGCGCGGCGTCGGCGGACCCCGCTGCCCGGCGCGGTCACGCGGTCGCCGGGGGCCTGTGGCAGTCGAGGATCAGGCTACTGAACCCCGGTGCGCCCACACCTGCCCGGAACGCGGCATTGCGGTGATCGAGGTGGCGGCTGCGATAGACCGGGCCGTCCAGCACGTCCCAGTCCGCGTGGTGGAAGGTGTGGTCCGCGTCCCACCATTCCAGGGGCCGCACGTCGAAACCCGCCTGGGTGAACACGGGCGTCAGGGTGGCCAGCGTGTACAGCACCCGGTGGTCGTGCGCGAGGCCGGGGCCGTTCACGGCGACCAGCGCCTGATACGCCGGGTCCGGGTGGTGTCCGTCCGGCACGGCGACCCGCAGCCGCCCGCCCGGCTTCAGGTACGTGTAGACCAGCCGGGCGGCGCGTTCGCCTTCCTCCACGGTCAGGTGCTCCCAGACGTGCTCGCACAGGAACGCGTCGGCCCGCCGGTCCCCGAAGTACGCGGCAAAACTGGCAGGTTCCAGCAGGTCCAGGTCGGCCTGCTGGGTGGGCATCCAGCCGTCCCAGCACTGCTCTCCGGCGCCGATCATGACCCGCAGCGGCGCGGGCGTCACAGATTCAGCTCGGCGCGCTGCGCCCGCGTCATGCCACGCACGACGAGCGCGTGGCTGCCCACGATCAGTTCGCGCAGCAGTCCGTCCGGCACGCGGCCGTCCAGGGTAACGGTGATCCAGTGGCGTTTGTTCAGGTGGTAACCGGGCGTGACCGCCGGGAACGCGGCGCGCAGTTCCTCGCCGCGTTCCGGCGTGACCTTCAGCGATACCGTGACCGGGTCGCCCTGCACGTCGGTCAGGGCGTACATTTTCGCGCCCGCCCCGCCCACCTTGAAGACCAGGGTGGTCATATCGAACGGGAAGGTCTCATGCGAGTGCGGCAGCGCGGCGCACGCGGCCCGGAGTTCCGTGATGGACTGCATGGCCGCAGGATACCGGTCAGCTTTCCGTGTCCGGGTCGAGTCCCTCAGCGGTGTTCAGGGCCATGTTCGCCTCGGTCATGCTGGCGTCCGCGCCGCCCATCAGGGCCTCGACCTCACGGGCGCTCAGGGCGTCCCCGGAGGGCGCAGGCACCGCCGGGGCGGGCGGCAGGTCCGCCGGAGCGGGTCCCTGTTCGGCCGGGCGGTGTTCCGGCGTGGGGGTCGGGTGGGGGGCCAGGGTGGGGTTCAGGCTGGGGGCGTCGTCGGGGGTCATGCCCCAGGGTGCGCCCTGAGCGTCCGGGGCGGCTGATGATTTCCTCAAGAACCCGTGATGAACTGCCGGGCGTGCGCTCCCCTGCCCTGCCCCTGCTGCTGTTGCCGCTGCTGCTCTCGGCCGCCCCTGTTTCGCCTGCCGTGCCCGGTCCGGTGCGCGTGGCGATCCTCAGCGATTTCAACGGCGCGTACGGCAGCACCAGCTACCCGCCCGCGCTGGGCCGCAGCGTGGCGCGCATCGTGAACGACTGGCGGCCCGACGCGGTCCTGTCGGCTGGTGACGTGATCGCCGGGCAGAAGGCTTCCCTGACGGACGCGCAGGTGCGGGCCATGTGGGTGGCGTTCGACCGGGATGTGCGCGTTCCGCTGAACCGCGCCGGGATTCCGTTCGCGTTCACGCCCGGCAACCACGACGCCTCGCTGCCCCGCGACCGCCGCGAGGCGCGCACGTACTGGCAGGCGCACCCGCCCGCGCTGACGTTCGTGGACCGCGCGGACTTCCCGTTTCGCAGCAGTTTCACGCTGGGCGGCGGGACGGTGTTCGTGGCGACCCTGGACGCGGCCGGGCCGGTCGTGGACGCCGGCCAGCGGGCGTGGCTGGCCGCGCAGCTCGCCTCGGCGCCCGCCCGCGCCGCCGGGATCCGGCTGGTCCTGGGGCACCTGCCGCTCGCGGGCGTCAGCGAGGGCAAGAACCGCGCCGGCGAGATCATCCGGGACGCCGGACCGCTGCGGCAGGTCATGCAGGACGGGCGGGTGCTGGCGTACGTCAGCGGGCATCACGCGGCGTACTACCCCGGACGGCTGGGCGGCCTGAACGTCCTCGCCAGCGGCGGCATCGGCGGGCGCGACTACGTGGGACACCCCGGCACGGCCCGCAGCACCCTCACCCTGCTGACCCTGCACCCCGCTGCGGGCCGCGCGACCTTCCAGACGGTGGACGCGGACACCGGCCAGCCCGTTCAGACCAACAGCCTGCCCGCCCGCCTGGACGGACTGGGCGGCCCGCTGAACCGCGTGAACGACTTCCGGTAAGGCAGGCGGCACGAGCACACCGCCCACCTCCACCCGGTCAGGGCAGGGGCGGGCGGGCGGTTCAGGTGCTGGGGCCGTCTCCGCGCAGGGCGAGCAGGTCCAGTTCCCACACGAGCGCGCCGGCCAGGGCGGGCGGCACGTCCGGGTGGGCGGCCACCGCCTCCATCAGCCCTTCGAGGGTGCCGAAGGTGCCCTCCAGCGGCGGGGCGTCCGGGCCGGTCACGCTGAACCGCACCTCGCCGCTGCTGAGCAGGTCCACCGTCAGCTGCCCGTCGCCGCTATGGACGCGGTTGAGGGTGCGGCGGACGGTGACCGGGGCGCCGGGCGCGCCTGCGGAGTTCACTGTGCGGGCATCAGGCGGTACAGTTCCATGCCGCGCGCGGTGCGGTTCTTGAAGCCTTTCCAGTAGGTGTCGTCGGCCTTGGGGGTGCCGTCGGCGTTGCGGCTGTACTTCGCGTTGTTGGAGACGGGGACCGGCACGTTCAGGTAGTCGGCGGCGCTCTGGTCGCCCTTGAGCTTCAGGTTCAGGAACGCCGTCACGAAGTGCTGGTTGAGGTTGTTCAGGCGGGCGCTGTCCCAGGCCGGTTCGGCGTAGTGCATGTACTCGTCGAAGTTGCCGTTCGTTTCGGGGGGCGCGGGGTTCGGCGCGACGTTGTGCAGGGCGTTCTGGTACACCAGCATGTACCGTTCGGCGTTCACGGCGTTCTCGAACAGCGGTTTGACGCCCCCCTCGTACCAGGACACGTCGTCGCGGTCGCCGACGATGAACAGGGTCGGCACCTTGAGGTTCTGGAGCCCGGCGTCCTCCCAGAAGCCGTACTTGCCGCCGAAGTTCACGCCGATGCCGCGCACGGCGGCGTCACCGCCCCAGGGGGCCATGGCGACGACGGCCTTGATGCGGGGGTCGGGCGTGTAGTTGCCGGCCTGCCGCTGGGCGAGCGCGCCGCCCGGCACGAGCGGCAGCATCTGCGGGCCGAACCCGGCGCCGGCGGCGTTCAGGGCGCCGTACCCGCCCATGGAGTACCCGACGATGGCGGTCTGGTCGGCGTTCACGACGCCGCTCAGGGGCGAGCCGCTGCCCGGCGCGCCCAGGCGGGCCATCTCGCTGATCACGAAGTTGTCATCGAGCGCGCGGTTCAGCAGGGTGCTGGCGAAGGCGGCGCGGTTGCCGTGGGTGCTGTCGGTGTGGTCGATGGCCGCCACGACGTAACCCTTGCTGGCGAGGTTCTCGGCGAGGTAGGTCATCAGGACGCGGCTGCCGGCGTACCCGTGCGAGAGGATCACGAGCGGGAACGCCTCGCCCTTAAGGGCCGGGGCGGAGCGGTGGGCGCGGCCACGCGTCAGGAAGGGTTTGTCGGGGGCGCTGCCCAGCACGTCGCTGTAGGTGGTCAGGCCGCTGCCGCTGCGGCCGGCGGTGGGGTACCAGACCTCGACGGTCAGGGGGCGGTCGTAGCGGGGCACGACGCCGTCCTTGGCTTTCACGATGTCCAGCTGGTCCGGGTTGACGAGGTTCAGGGTGCGGACGCCCACGGCGTACTGGCCGCGCGCGGCGAGTTCGGGGGCGTCGGGGCGCAGGTCGCCGGGAACGGACAGCGGCGCGCTGAACGAGGTGGGCTGGGCGTGGGCGGCGGGCGCGGCCAGCAGCAGCGCCAGGGCGAGGGTCAGGGTCTGTTTCATGGATCGGCCTCCACAGGCGGTCCGGGCGGGTCAGGCGATCTTCCCGACATGACGCGGACCGTCAACTGATTTGTGATTCAAAGCGCAGGATACTCTGTTCCTGCGGGGTCAGGCGGGCGTCAGGCGGCCCGCCTTCCGGACACGTCCAGACAACAAAAAACACCCCCGCGCAGGGCGGGGGGGGTGACAGGAGCGGCGCTCAGCTTTCGCTGTAGCTCTTCTCGATGGGCATGCCCACGGCGTTGCCCCACTCGGTCCAGCTGCCGTCGTAGTTACGGACGTTCGGGTAGCCCAGCAGTTCGCGCAGCACGAACCAGCTGTGGCTGCTGCGCTCGGCGATGCGGCAGTACGCGATGACGTCCTTGTCGGCCGTGACGCCCTCGCCCTCGTACAGGGCCTTGAGTTCCTCGGCGCTCTTGAAGGTGCCGTCCTCGTTGGTGGCCTTCGCCCAGGGAATGGAACGCGCGCCGGGAATGTGGCCGCCGCGCAGCACGCCTTCCTGCGGGTAGTTGGCCATGTGCGTGACCTTGCCGCTGAACTCATCGGGGCTGCGCACGTCGACCAGGGCGCCCTTGCCTTCCTGCACGGCGCTCAGGTGGGCCTTGACCTCGTCGCGGTAGGCGCGGAGGCTGTCGTCGCGGGTCAGGGCGGGGTACTCGGTGGCCTGCACGGTGGGGGCGTCGGTGGTCGTCTCGCGGCCCTCGGCCATCCACTTCTGGCGGCCGCCGTTCATGAGTTTCAGGTTCTTCACGCCGCTGTAGCTCAGGAACCAGTAGGCGTAGCTGGCCCACCAGTTGCTCTTGTCGCCGTACAGGATGATCTGGTCGTCGGCGCCGATGCCCAGGCGGCCCAGCAGGTCGCTGACCTTGTCGGGCGTGATGAAGTCACGTTCGACCGGGTGCCACAGGTCGGTCTGCCAGTCGAGTTTCACGGCGCCGGGGATGTGGCCGGTGTCGTACAGCAGGATGTCCTCGTCGACCTCGATCAGGCGGATGCCGGGGGTGTTCAGGTTCTGCGCGACCCAGTCGGTGCTGACCAGTACGTCTTTTGCGTATTCCATGTGGGGTGCCTCCTGTGGCGGGTGTGTCGGGTGACGCTCGGGTTTGCCCACCGATTGTACCCTCACCGGCCACCAATTGACAAAAGAGGTCAACTGGACAGGGCCACCCAATCCCGCCCCCACCCCGGCGCTACAGTACCCGCATGAGCGACAGCGCCCCCGCCCCCCTGCCCGAGAAACTCCAGAGCATCGTCAGCATGTTCCGCAGCGCCCCCAAGGCCCTGCGCCTCCAGGCCCTGCTGGAATACAGCAAGAAGCTGCCCGGCCTGCCTGAGAAGTACGTCGAGCACCCGGAATTCCTGCAACCCGTCCCGGAATGCACCAGCCCCTTCTTCCTGGTCACCGAGCGCGACGAGAAGGGCGGCGTGAACATGTACTTCAAGGTGCCCGAGGAAGCCCCCACCGTGCGCGGCTACGCCGGCATCCTGCACGAGGCCCTCAGCGGCGCCACGCCCGACGAGATCCTGAGCGTCCCGGACCAGTTCTACATGGACATGGGCCTGACCGAACTGATCACCCCCATGCGCCTGCGCGGCATGGGCGCCATCCTGATGCGCCTGAAGAACGACGTGCGCGAACACGCCCAGGCGTAAACCAAAGACCCACCCCACAGGCCGCCCGGTGAACGCCCGGCGGCCTGAAGATTGCCAGCCGGTGCGCCGGCCCGTCAGTCCTCGGGCAGCGCGGCGTCCAGCAGCAGGACGGTCAGGCCCAGCCCCAGGCCGTAGGCGACGTGCGCGCCCAGGCGGTTGGCATGCCCGCGCGCCGGACTGCCGGCCGGGCCGTCCTGAAGGCCCAGCAGCGGCACGAGGCCCTCGTCGATCAGCGCCCACAGGCCCACGCCGAACGCCGCGCCCTTGACCGGGTTGCCGCGCCCGGCCAGTGCGCCGTACAGGCCGCCACTGACGGCGCCCATGCCCCAGTGGACGACCTCGCTGAGGGCCGCGCGGGTCTGCTTGCCGGGCGCGTGCCCGGCCACGCCCTCGTAGGCGAGGCGGCCCAGGGCGGCGGTGCTGCTCTCGCCGGGTTCATGGACCTGCCCGAGCGGGGCGATGGAATGCTGATCGGGTTTCGGCTTCTGCTGCTGGCCGCCGCCGTCCTCTCCCTCGCTGCTGCCCTCGACGACAGGCGCCACGCGGGTCCAGTACTGCCCCATGGCGAGGGTGCCGGCCGCGCCGCCGACAAGGCCGATCAGGATGCTGCGGTAGGTGCTGTGACGGTCACTCATGCGGCCCACCGTACGGGGCCGGGGGCCGCGCGACTGCCGCCCGGCCCCCAGAGTGAAGGTTTCCCTGCTGTTGTCCCAGCGGTCCCTGAACGCGGGTCAGCCGAAGCAGGTCGGCCGAAGCAGGTCGGCCGAAGCGGGTCAGCCGAGCTGACTGACTTCCCGTTCCGGCAGCCCGGCGCGGTGCGCGGCCCGCAGCGCCGCGAGCGCCTGCCCACGGTGGCTGACAGCGCGCTTCTCGGCGACGGTCATCTCGGCCAGGGTGCGGGTGTCGCCGTCCGGCACGAACAGCGGGTCGTACCCGAAGCCGTTCTCGCCGCGCGGGCCTTCCAGCAGCGTGCCGGGCAGTTCACCCCGGTACGTCTCGAGGTGCCCGTCCGGGTACGCGAGGATGATCACGGACACGAACTTCGCGCGGCGGTTCTTCTGCCCGCGCAGGCGCTCAAGCAGGAACACGTTGCGTTCCGTGTCGCTCTCGGCGTTGCCGTAACGGGCGCTGTACACGCCGGGCTCCCCGCCGAGCGCCTCGACCTCGATGCCGCTGTCGTCGGCCAGCGCCGGCAGGTTCAGCATGTGCGCGGCCGCGCAGGCTTTCAGGGCGGCGTTCTCCTCGTAGGTCGAGCCGGTCTCCTCGGGCAGCGGTAGGCCGTCCAAGGCGCGCAGCGTCCAGCCCAGACCGTCCAGCGCCTCGTCGATCTCGCGGACCTTGCCCGCGTTGCCGGTCGCCACGACCACCGTCATCCCTGCCCCTGCTGCCCCGTCACTCATCACACCCGCAAGTCTAGACGATGGGGCTGCCCAGCGAGTGAAAATACCGACAGGCTCATACGGACTGCCGTTTGTTTCGCTGGCAATCCGGAACTTCACCGTCCCTGCCGGCTCCACGTCCGGAGGGGCGTTTCTCTCCTGCTTGCATCCGCTCGGACCGGGCGGGCTTTGCAGTCCATTCAATCGGAGTCCGTATCAGTGGGCCTGCGCCATGGCCTGCACCACGCGGTCCTGCACGGCCCGCAGGGTCAGGATCGGCGTGTCCTCGGGGCCATTCATCAGCACCGCGAAGGCCAGGGTGCGGCCGCTGCGGCCCGTCACGTACCCCGCCAGGGCGCTCACGCCGGGCAGCGTGCCGGTCTTGGCGCGCACGTCGAGGTCCAGGCCGCGCAGCCGCAGGGCCAGCGTCCCGCCGCGCCCCGTCCGGCCCGGCACGTCCTCGCCCGTCCCGGCCTGCGGGAGCGCCTCGACGAACGCGTTGCCCCGGCTGCGGTACAGCGCGTCCGGCAGCAGCTGCGCCGGCTGACCGGCCTTCACGGCGGCGAGCTGCGCGGCGGGCGTCGGGTACGGCAGGTCGTGCATGACGGTCAGCAGGGTGCCCAGCGCGCGGGGGCTCAGGCGGGCCTCGCGGCCCAGGCCGCTGCCGTCGGCCAGCCGCACGCCCGCAAGATTCACGCCGATCTGCCGCAGGAACGCCCGCTCACGGGCCAGCGCGCCGCCCAGCGTGCCGTTCCCGCCCGGCGGGTGCGCCAGGGTGGCCAGCAGCGCCTCGGACAGGCGGTTGTCGCTGGGCCGCAGGGTGCGGGCCAGCACCTCGAACGGAGAGCCGCTGCGGACGCTCGCCACGCCCTGCTCGGGTCGGCGGGCGACCGGCACGAACGGGTCCGGTTCGGCCACCCCTCCCTCCCTGGCGGCCGGAGGGGTGGGCGGCAGGTACGGCGTGAACGGCGCGGCCCGGCCCGGCGTGTCCCGCGTGACGGTCACGCCCGCGCGGCGCAGCTCGGCGATCAGCGCGGCGCCCAGGCGGGCGCGGGCCGCGTCCACGCTGGCGGGCGGGTCGTCCTTCCAGTCGCTCAGGCGCAGCGCCGGCATGGGCTCGGCGAGCGTCAGGGACCCGAAACTGGGGGCGTTCAGGCCCGCGTCGTCCAGGCGGACCTCGCCCACCGAGCGCAGCCCGCGCGCGCGTGCCTGCCGGGCCAGCGCCCGCAGGCTGTACGGGCCGTCACGGGCGCTCAGGAGCGGGTCGCCGCTGCCGCGCAGCGTGACGGCCTTCACGGCCGCGCGGCCCGCCTGCGCCGCCGGGACGGTCAGTTCTGCCGTCCACTCGCCGTCCGCGCCGCCCCGTTCGGCCAGCACGGCGGCCGCCGTGACGAGCTTGACGGTGCTGGCCGGAATGAACGCCCCGTCCGCCGCCTGCGCTTCCAGGACCGGGCCGCCCCCCACCTCGCGCAGCAGGACGCCCACCTGCACGCCGGGCGGCAGGTCGCGCAGCGCGGCGCGCACCCCGGCACTCAGGCCGGGTTCACGCGCCAGCTGCAACGCCGTTCCGGGCATCGCGGTTCCGGAACCCGCCGGTTCAGGACTCGCCGGTTCAGAACTCGCCGGGACCGGCCGGGCGGGAGCCTGCGCTCCGCTGACCGGCAGCAGCAGCAGGGAGATCAGCAGGAGGCGGCGCATGACCGGCAGGATAGCGGGCCGCGCCGCGAGGGATCATACGGACTCCGTCTGTTTCGCCAGCAATCCGGAACTTCACCGCCCCTGCCGGCTCCACGTCCGGAGGGGCGTGTTGCTCCCACTCTGCGGAGCAGCTTTACGAGTCGCATCCGCTCGGACCGGGCGGGCTGTGCAGCCCATTCAATCGGAGTCCGTAGCAGGCACCGGAGGTCACATCACCGTGTCGCTCTCGCGCAGCAGGATCGGCGCGCGGAACGCGGCGGGCAGCCAGTGGTCCTGCGCGTGAATCGCCTGCGGCGGGCAGGAGTGCAGGCACGCCATGCAGCCCGTGCAGGCCGCGAGGTTCAGCAGCAGCCGCACGCCCCCGTCGGGTTGCAGGTCGCGCGTGATCGCCTCGGTGGGGCACACGTTCGCGCACACGGGGCAGTCGATGCAGGTGTCGTCCACCAGCGGGGCGGGCCAGTGAATGGCGGCGTCCTCGGGCGGCGCGGGTTTCAGGGTGCGGGCGCGCCAGCTCCACTCCTGCGGGGTGCGGTCCTCGGGCACGCTCCAGTCCACGAAGGGCAGCGGGCTGTCCGGGATGCTCTGCGCGACCTGCTGCCCCGCCGCGCGGAACATCGCGCCGAACGCCCCGCGCCGCGAGACTTTCAGGGCGCGGCCGGCGTCGTCCGGCGTGACCGGGCGCACCGTGACCGGCGCCGGGCGACCCGTCGCGGCGCGCAGCCGCTGGGTTTCCTCCAGCACGCGCTCCAGACGGGCCGGCACGTCGGGCGCGCCGACCGCGCAGGTGTCGCAGGCCCCGTGGATCAGGGTCAGGGGCGTGTTCCACGCGCCGGCCGCCGACAGCAGCGCGGGGGTCACGCGGCCCAGGCAGGGCAGGCTGGGGCCGCCCGCGCCGCTCTGCGAGCAGGTCAGGCTGGCGTCCTGCGCCGGGCGGCCCGGCTGGGCCTGCTGGTCCTTGACGCTCTGGAGGGACGGCAGCAGGTTGTATTCCAGCGCGCCGGTCGGGCAGACCTGCACGCACAGGCCGCAGCCGGTGCACAGGTCCGCGTCGATCTGGATGCTGGAGCCAACCATGCCGACGCTGATGGCCTCGTGCGGGCAGGTGGCGTGGCAGGCGTCGCACCCGCCGACCGCCTGCCGGTCCAGCAGGCAGCGGAGCGGCGTGAACCGCGGAACGTGATTCCCGGAGTCATCCAGGCGGGCCAGAACACCTTGCAGCATGAGCGGAGTCTACGCGTCCGGCCGCCCGGAAGCCCGTGAGGTCAACCCCAGTGCGGCGCGCACGGCGTCCGCCACCTCGTGCGGGTGGGTCCAGTGCAGCTGGTGGCCGCCGCCGGGCAGGTCGAGCTGCGTGGCGTCCGGCAGCAGGGGCGTCAGTCGGTCGGCGTGCTGCGTGGGCGGCGACAGCCGGTCCTGCCGGCCCGCCAGCACCGTGACCGGCACCGTCAGCGCCGGGTAGTGGGCTTGCAGGGCCGCGAGTTCCCGGCCCAGGCTGCGGTTCTCGCCGGCCAGGGCGTGCACCTGCGCGCGGCGGCGCGAGAAGGCCAGCATCAGCGCGTGCCACGCCGGCGGGACCGGGTGCGGGTGGAAGGCGCGGCGGCCCTCGATGCGCGCCACGATCCGCCCGACCGGCAGCAGCAGCGCGCGGGTCAATAGCGCCTCCAGGCCCGGCACGAGCGGCACGAACGCCAGCGGGCGGGTCAGGCCGCGCGCCGGGTGCGACAGCGGCGCGACCAGCACCAGCGCCGAGACCCGCTCGGGGTGCCGGGCGGCCAGGGCCAGCGCGACCGCCGCGCCGTACGAGTGGCCCAGCACCGTCACCCGCGGGACGTTCAGGTGGTCGAGCAGCTGCGTCAGGCGGCGCACGTTCAACTCCAGCGTGACGGGCGTGCCGGGCCGCGCGGGCGTGTACCCGTGACCGGGGCGGTCCGGGGCGATCAGGAACGCGCCGTCCAGCAGCGGCCACAGCGGGCACAGCGGCCAGTCCAGGGTCACGCCGTCGCTGCCGTGGATCAGCAGCAGGGGCGGCGCGGCCGGGGCGCCGCTCAGCAGCGTGTGGGTGGGGCCGTCCGGGAGCGGCAGGACCGGACCGGGCGGCGGAATGCGGCGCGGCAGGCGCCGGGCGTGCCGGGACGTGACGGCCACGCCCAGCGCCAGCAGCGGCAGCGCCGCCCAGGACCAGCGGGCGCGCGTCACGGCGTGTCCCGCCGGGTGGGAACGCGCAGCGTGATGAACAGCACCCCGGCCAGCCCCACCAGCACCCACGCGACCTGCCCGGCCAGCACCGGGATGCGGCCCAGGCTCAGGCCCACCGCCAGCACGATGCAGACGCAGGCGATCCACTTGGCGCGCAGCGGCATGCCCCGCCCGGCGCGGTAATCCGCAACCAGCGTGCCGACCACCGGGCGTGACAGCAGCCACGCCTCCCAGCGCGGATCGCCGCGCGAGAAGGCGGCGGCCGCCAGGATGAACCACACGGTGCCGGGAAAGCCCGGCAGGATCAGGCCCAGCACCCCGAAGGCGCACAGCACGAACCCCAGCGCCACCCACAGGGGCCGGAAGCGGGAGGGCGGGCGGGTCATGCCCGTCAGAGTAGCGTCTGCCCGCCCGGACCCGGCAGCGGCGCTCAGCCCAGCGCGGACGGCAGGATCAGGATGCCGTCCTCGTCGGCGCTGATCAGGTCGCCGGGGTTCACGGTCACGCCCGCGAAGGTCACGGGCACGTCACGCTCGCCGGTCGCCACCTTGCCGCTGCGGCGTGGATGCACGGCCAGCGCGCGGATGCCGACGTTCAGGCCGCGCAGCTCGGCCGTGTCGCGCACGCAGCCGTTCACGATCACGCCCGCCCAGCCGCCCTGCTCGGCCAGTTCGCCCAGCTGCCCGCCCAGCAGCGCGCAGTTCAGGCTGCCGCCGCCGTCCACGACCAGCACACGGCCCTCGCCGGGCGTGCCCAGCCGCTCGCGGACCAGCGGGTTGTTCTCGTGGACACGCAGCGTGACGGCCCGCCCCGTGAAGCGTGGGCGACCCCCGAACTCCTGAAAGACCGGCGCGAACACCGGGGCGTCCGGGTACAGGTCGCTCAGGTCGGTGGTGGGCAGGTCGGTCAGCGGCAGGTTCTGTTCCGGCAGTTCATGAGACATGCTCCAGTCAAGCAGGCGCCCGCCGCGCGGGGCCGGTACCGGGCCGGGAACGACCCTGCAACCCGCGCGGGAACGCCCGGCCTGCCTGCTCCCGCCCCGCCCGGTGGGTTCAGCTGGAGGGCGCGGCCGGGTGGGTGGGCGCGTGGTGGATGCGGCCCGCGTGCCCGCTCAGGAACGAACCGTCGTACCCGCGCCGCCACGCCATGAGTTCCGCCAGGATGCTCAGCGCGACTTCCTCGGGTGCCTCGGCCCCCAGGCGCAGGCCGATGGGTGAACGCAGGCGCCCGAGTTGCGTGTCCGTGAAGGTCACGCCCTCACCCGCCAGCGCGGCGAGCAGGTCCAGAGAGCGGCTGCGCGGGCCGAGCACGCCCACGTACTCCGCGCCGGATTCCAGCGCGTGCCGCAGGCAGACCCGGTCCCGGTCCACGTGGTGGTTCATGACGATCAGGTGCGCGCGCGGCGACGGCGTGAACGCCCCCAGGTCCTCGGGGCTCAGGTCATGCAGGGTCGCGCCGGGAAAGCGGCCGGGCGTCAGGTACGCGCCGCGCGGGTCGATCACATGCACGTCGTAGCCCAGCGCGTGTGCCTGCGCCGAGAGCGGCATGGCGTCGTGCCCGGCGCCGTACAGCACCAGCTGCGGCGGCGGGCTGCTCAGGTCGATGAAGACCGGCGTGCCCTCCTCGCCGTCCACGCCCGGCAGGGTCAGGGTCGCGGCGCGCGGTTCGCGGCTGCCCAGGCGGTCCAGCGCCGCCGCGACCGCCGGGGCGTGCAGGTCGCCGCTCAGGGTGCCCAGCACCTGAGCGTCCATTCCCTCGGCGCCGGGCAGCACCAGCGCGCGCCCCTCGCCGCGCAGGGGCACGACCAGCGCCGCCGCGCGGCCCGCCTCCAGCGCCGAGAGCCACGCCGCCGTGACCGGATCATGGGCGTCCACGCGCTCCACGCGCACGTCCACGCTGCCGCCGCAGCCGATCCCCAGGCCCCAGGTGGCGTCCTCGGACAGGTCGTAGTGCGTGACGGTCGGCACGCCCGTGCGGATGACCTCCAGGGCCACCTCGACCACCTCGGCCTCCAGGCAGCCGCCGGACAGCATGCACACCTGCGCGCCGTCATCCAGCACCAGCATGCGGGTGCCCTCGCGGCGGTACGCGCTGCCGTGCACGCCAACCACGGTCGCGATGGCCGCCTGTTGCCCCCGGCCCAGGGCGTCACGCAGGGCGCCCAGCAGGGCGCGGGTCTCAGCAGCATTCATTGCCGCCCACTGTACCGCCGTCAGGGTTGGCGCAAGGTGGCCCCCTCCCCTGGCCCCCGGCGCGCTTCCCCCACGGTCCCGGCGCGGTTGCCCCAAGGTTTCCTGGGCGGCCCCTCACGCGCCCGGACCCGCGCGTGCGGCACACTGGGGCCATGCTGGACAACATCCTGAATACCGTCAAACGAGGGGCCGAACGGGTGCAGCGGCGCGGCGAGGAAGTCGCGCACGCCACGCGCCTGCGCATGGAAGTCTTTCAGCTCTCGCGGGAACTCGACGCCCTGTACGCCCGCCTGGGCCGCTCGTACCACGCCGGCGCCGAGGTCGAGGTCCTGAACGGCGTGCGCGAGGACATCCGCCGCGTCGAGGAAGAAATCCGCGCCCGTGAACGCCTGATCACCGAACTCGGCGCCGACCCCGAACAGGACATGCCCGGCCCGGCCACCGACACCGGACTGGTCAGCGCGGCCACCCCCGGCAGCGCACCCGCGCCCCGGACCGAACCGACCGTGCCAGCCGCCGTTCCCCACCCGACCCAGCACCCCACCCCGCAACCGACTCCGGAGGTCCGCATGACGAAAGACACCGATACCCCCGTCCCCACCACGCCCGACCCGACCGTGCAGCACAGCGACGAGAAACTCCCGCTGGGCGACCAGACTGCCAGCATGGGCAACGAGGCTGCCCGCGACGACATGGCCCGCCACCGCAACACCATCGAGGAAGGCAAGGCCGCCAGCCGCAACCCCGATCCGCTGGAGAAGTGAACGGCTGATGGCTGATGGTCAACAGCCTCTGCCCCGCCTGCTTACTGATCCGGTGAATTCACGTCCCGCACGAACTGTGCGGGACGTTTTTCCTTGAAGGCGGTCACGCCCTCCTCGTGTTCCCAGTGGTCGCCGGCGAGTTGTTGCAGGCGGGCTTCCTCGTCGAGGGCCTGGTCGAGGGTGCCGGTCATTGCGGCGTTCAGGGCCTGCTTGGTGAGGTTCAGGGCGTGCGCGGGGCGCGCCGCGAGGCGTTCGGCGTAGGCCTGCACGTCCTGCACGAAGGTCTCGTCCGGGTAGACCTGCTCGCACAGGCCCAGGCGCAGGGCGTCGTCGGCCCGGACGCGCTCGGCCAGGGCCATCATCTCGAAGGCGCGGTGGTAGCCCACAAGGCGCGGCAGGAACCACGTACTGCCGGAATCCGGAACGAGGGCGATGTTGCTGAACACCTCGATCAGACTGGCGGACTGCGCCCACAGGCGGATGTCGCCGCTGAGGGCGAGGCTCGCTCCGGCCCCGGCAGCCACGCCGTTCACGGCGGTGATCACGGGTTTGCCCAGGGCGCGGATGGTGCGGATCAGGGGGTTGTACGTGGCGTTCAGGTGCTCGGTGAAGGTCATGTCGCGGCCCGACACGTCCCCGAGGTCCTGCCCGGCGCAGAAGCCACGCCCGGCCCCGGTGATCACCACGACCCGCACGGCGCTGTCGGCGTCGGCGGCGCGCAGTTCGGCGGTCAGGGCGAGCAGCAGTTCGTCGTTCGCGGCGTTCAGGCGGTCCGGGCGGTTCAGGGTCAGGGTCCGGACGCCCGCGCGGGTGTGCGCGGCAATAACGCTCGTTTGGGTCATGCCCGTCAGGGTACCGCCTGCCGGGGCGCGCGGTACACTCGCCCGCGTGAGCGACCCCCACCCGGCCCCCGATGCCTCCCCTCCCGTGATCCTGGCGCTGGACGTCAGCAAGAACCGAATCGGGTTCGCGGTGAACGCGGGCCGGCTGGCGTTCGGACGGGGCAGCGTGGACCGCAAGCGGCTGCCGCTGGACCTGAAGGCCGTGCGCCTGAAGGTCGCCGAGACCGGCGCGACCCTGCTGCTGCTGGGCCTGCCGCTGCGCACCGACGGCGCGCACAGCCCGGCCGCCGACCGCGTCCGCGCCTTCGGGAAGATCCTGACCGAGAAGGGCTACGCGGTCGAGTACCAGGACGAACGCTTCACGACCCGCCGCGCCCGCGACCTGGGCGCCGCCGACGAGGACGAGGCGGCCGCCGTGCAGATCCTGGAACTGTACCTGCTGGGCCGCTCCTGATACGGACTGGCGTTTGTTTCGCCGACAATCCGGAACCCGCCCCTCTCCCACTCTGCGGAGCAGCTCTCCGAGTCGCTTTGCCTGGACCCAGCGGGCTTTGCAGCCCATTCAATCGGAGTCGGTATGAGACGGACTCCGGCTGACAGCTTCCGGTGAGGGGGGTGGGGGTCGTGGGCAGGGCGGCGCGGCAGGTGACCGGCCGCGCTTCCGCACCGGCGGGCCGGCGTGGTACACCATCGTGGAATCGCTCCCGATGTTCCCGCCGTGTTCGCCTGTGATCACGGCTTCTTCCTGTCTCGGCCCGACCGTGGGCCGGAGGTCTGTCATGTACCGTCCTGCCCTGCTGTCCCGCCCCGCCCTGACCCTGACGGTCACCGCGCTGCTGAGTGCCTGCGGCGCTCCCTCTCCGGCCCCGGCGCCGGCCCGGCCTGACGGGCTGGCCGCGCAGGCGCTCAGTCCGACCAGTCTGGGCGCCCGCTACACCGACGCGGCGGGCACCGCGACCGGCACGACGCACCTGACGTTCCGGGTGTACTCGTCGCGCGCCACGCGGCTGGAAGTGAACCTGTACGCCGCCCGCAGCGGCGCCGACGAGAAGCTGCGCTACACCCTGACGAAGAACGCCAGCACGAACGTCTGGTCGGTCACCGTGCCGGTCAGCAGCCTGACCGGTGCGGGCATCGGCACGGTGTACTACGGGTACCGCGCCTGGGGCCCGAACTGGCCGTACAACGCCAGCTGGAGCAAGGGCAGCAGCGTGGGCTTCGTGAGCGACGTGGACGCCAGCGGGAACCGCTTCAACCCGAACAAGCTGCTGCTCGACCCGTACGCGCTGGAGGTCAGCCACGACCCGCAGGGTCCGGCCAGCGGGGTGTACTCGAACGCGGTGTACGCGACCGGCGCGGCGAACCGCGCGCTCGACAGTGGCCGCGCGGCGCCCAAGGGCATCGTGCTGAGCAGCACCACTGCCGCCGTGGGTACCAGACCCACCCGCTCGCTGAAGGACGACGTGGTGTATGAGGTTCACCTGCGCGGCCTGACGAAGGGGGACGCCAGCGTGTCCTGCGCGGGCACGTACGCGGGCGCCGCCGCGCGGGCCGCCAGCCTGAAGGCGCTGGGCGTGACGGCCGTGGAATTCCTGCCCGTACAGGAAACCGACAACGACGCCAACGACGTGACCGACGCCGCCAGCGGCCGCTCGGCGACCGGCACGACGGGTGACAACTACTGGGGCTACATGACCACGAACTACTTCGCCCCGGACCGCCGTTACGCCTGCGACCAGACGGCGGGCGGCCCCACGAAGGAATTCCGCGCGATGGTCAAGGCGTTCCACGATCAGGGCATCAAGGTGTTCATCGACGTGGTGTACAACCACACCGCCGAGGGCGGCACCTGGGGACCGAACGACACCGCGACCATCCTGTCGTGGCGGGGGCTGGACAACGCCGCGTACTACACCCTGACCGGCGACGGTCAGAACTACTGGGACAACACCGGAATCGGCGCGAACTTCAATACCTTCGGCGCGGCGGCGCAGAACCTGATCGTGGATTCCCTGAAGTACTGGCGGGACGAACTGGGCGTGGACGGTTTCCGTTTCGATCTGGCGTCCGTGCTGGGCAACACCTGCACGAGCGGCTGCTTCAACTACGACAAGATGAACGCCGGCACCGCCCTGAACCGGATCACGCGGGACCTGACGCCCCGCCCGGTGGGCGGCGGGAGCGGCGTGGACCTGATCGCCGAACCCTGGGCCATCGGCGGGAACTCGTACCAGGTGGGGAACTTCCCGTCCGGCTGGAGCGAATGGAACGGGCAGTACCGCGACACGCTGCGCCGGGATCAGAACAAGATGGGCGTGGAGCCGGTCACGCCGGGGCAGCTCGCGTCCCGCCTGTCGGGTTCCAGCGACCTGTACGGGGACGACGGGCGCCGCCCGCAGCATTCCGTGAACTTCATGGTCGCGCACGACGGGTTCACGCACGCGGACCTGTACCGCTGCACGACCAAGAACAACACGCAGGCGTGGCCGTACGGTCCGTCCGACGGCGGCGAGGACAACAACCACTCCTGGGATCAGGGCGGCGTGGCGGCCGATCAGCGCAAGGCAGCGCGCAACGGCATGGCGCTGCTGCTGCTGAGTGCCGGGACGCCCATGCTGACCGGCGGGGACGAGATCCTGCGCTCGGTGAACTGCAACAACAACCCGTACAACCTGGATTCCAGCGCCAACTGGCTGCCCGTCACGGCCAGCGCGGACGGCGCGACGTTCCGGACCTTCACGCAGAACCTGCTGGCGTTCCGCGCCGCGCACCCGGCGCTGCGGCCCGCGAACTTCTACGCGGCGACCGACACGAACGGGAACGCCATGGAGCAGCTGCGCTGGTTCAGGCCGGACGGCGCGGTGGCGGACAGCGCCTACTTCAACGACGCGAACAACCACGCGCTCGCGTACCGCCTCGACGGGACCGAGTTCGCCGATCCGGCGGGCGCGATCTACGTGGCGTACAACGGCTGGTCCGGGAACGTGAACTTCACGTTGCCGTGGCCCGGCGCGGGCCGCAGCTGGTACCGCGTAACCGATACCTGCTCCTGGGCGGAAGGTGCGGGACAGGTGGACCTGAACGCCGCGACGGGCGTCGGCGGCGAGAACGCCACGTACGGCCTGTGCGGGCGCGGAATGCTGGTCCTCGTCGCGCGCTGAGTGTCGCCGGGGGGTGGTGGCGGGAATGGTCCCGCCACCACGGCCCGGTGTCCCCCACGCCGGAACCCGCCCGCGGCTGGTGCGGGTTCAATTTTCCTTATACTCCCGGCATTCTCAGCAGTCTGGTGACGCTGGCCGGGCCGCCCGTGGTCCGCAGGGCAGCGCACCCACGGAGGTTTCCATGCAAGGCAACATGATGGACGTTCAGCTGACCGTACCGACCATTCTCGAACGCATCCGCACGCAGTACGCCGCCCGTGAGGTCGTCAGCCTGCTGGTCGCCGGCCGTGACGAGCAGGGCAACCCGGTGGCGCACAAGCACCGCACCACGTACGGGCAGGTCGCGGACCGCTCGCTGCGCCTCGCGGCCGGACTGCTGGGCCTGGGCCTGCAGAGCGGCGACCGCGTGGCGACGCTGGCCGTGAACTCGTTCCGGCACCTGGAGGCGTACCTGGGCGTGCCCAGCGCCGGGCTGGTGCTGCACACCGTGAACATCCGCCTGCACCCCGAGCAGATCGCCTGGATCCTGAACCACGCCGAGGACCGCGTGCTGCTGATCGAGAACGTGTTCGCCGCGATGATCCCCGCCCTGAAGGCCGCCTGCCCGAAACTGGAGCACGTGTTCGTGCTGGGGCCGACGCCGCAGCCCATCCCGCTGCCCGGCGTGGCCGACTACGACACGTTCGTGGCGGACAGCGCCCCGCTGGCCCGCTACCCGCAGATTCAGGAGACCGACGCGGCCGCCATGTGTTACACCAGCGGCACGACCGGCAACCCCAAGGGCGTGGTGTACACGCACCGCTCCACGCTGCTGCACTCGATGGTCAGCGCGCCCAAGGACGCCCTGAACGTCGGTGAGGCCGACAGCGTGCTGCCCATCGTGCCGATGTTCCACGTGAACGCCTGGGGCCTGCCGTACACCTGCGCCATGTACGGCGCCAAGCAGGTGTACGCCGGGGTGTTCGCGGACGGCCGCAGCGTCGCCAGCCTCCTGCGGGACGAGCAGGTGACGATCACGGCGGGCGTACCGACCATCTGGATGGGCCTGCTGGGCGAACTGGACCGCGCCGCCGCCGACGGGCACCCCTACGACCTGAGCCGCGTGGAACGCCTGATCGTGGGCGGCAGCGCCGCGCCCGAGAGCATGATCCGCGCCTTCTCGGACCGCCACCGCCTGAGCCTGCTGCAGGCCTGGGGCATGACCGAAACGCACCCGCTGGGCACCGCCAGCGCCGTCCCGGCCGGCGTGGACCCCACCAGCGACGAGGGCTTCACCCTGCGCGCCAAGCAGGGCCGCACCGTGCCCCTGATCGAACTGGAGATCCTCAGTGACGACGGGCAGCGCCTCCCGCACGACGGGAAGACCATGGGCCGCCTGATCACGCGCGGCCCGTGGGTGGCGAACAGCTACTTCAAGGGCGAGGGCCAGAGCAACTTCTTCGACCTCGACGGGCAACTCTGGTTCGACACGGGCGACATCGCCACGCTGGACGAGCGCGGCTACATGCACATTCAGGACCGCGCCAAGGACCTGATCAAGAGCGGCGGGGAGTGGATCGGCAGCGTCGATCTGGAGAACGCCATCATGGCCCACCCGGCGGTCGCCATGTGCGCCGTGATCGCCATGGACGACCCCAAGTGGGACGAGCGCCCGCTGGCCATCGTCGTGCCCCGCCCCGGCCAGACGGTCACGCACGACGCCCTGACGGACTTCATCGCGCCCAAATTCGCGAAGTGGTGGCTGCCCGACGCGACCGTCGTCACCGACCAGCTACCCATCGGCGCGACCGGCAAGGTCCTGAAACGCGAACTGCGCGACCAGTACCGTGGCTACAGCACCAACCCCGGCCTCGTGCCGCCCGCCAGCCCCGACCGCAGCGAGTAAGCAGAACTGCGGGAGGCGGGAAGCAGTGAAGGACTGACCGCTTCCCGCCTCCCGTTTCCCTGACCCGTTTGCCTGACTGGGCCCCGCGCACTGCGTCCAGCGCACCGCTCCCGTACACTTGCGGGCATGGCTGTTTCGGTGGATGGGCAGTGGGTGACGTTCTCGCCTCCGGCGGGCGCGGTGGGCCTGATCGGGGACATGACGGACTGGCGCAAGCGCGCGCCGCTGCCAGTGGTGGATGGCGGGCCGGTGCGGTTGCGCCTGCCGCGTGGGGCGTGGGTGGAATACGCGTGGGTGGACGCCTCGGGCGAGGCGTTCGCGGACCCTGACAACGCGCAGCGGTCCCTGAATCCGTGGTGGCCGTACCCGCGCGCGGCGGTGGTCGGCGAGTACGCCCGGCACCCGCTGTGGCAGGCGCCGGACGCGACCCTGAAGGGCACGGCGCACCGCCTGACCTGGGAGGGCACGGTGTTTCCGGGGACGCGGCGGGTGATCGTGTACACGCCGCACGGGTACGCGGGGGGGCCGCTGCCGGTGTACTACGTGCAGGACGGCGTGGCTTTCTACCGCACCGGGAAACTGGGGGACGTGATGGACCGCGCGGTGCAGGCCGGGCTGACGGAGGGCGCCGCGTTGGTGTTCGTGGAGCCGGGCGACCGGAACGGGGAGTACTACCTGAACCCCCGCTACCTGGACTTCCTGACCACCGAGGTCATGCCGCGCGTGGAGGGGCCGCTGGTGCAGGCGTCCGTGCGGGGCCTGTGGGGTGCGAGCCTGGGGGGGCTGATCAGCCTGTTCCTGGGCGCCCGGCACCCGGAGCTGTTCAGCCGGGTGGCGGCGCACAGCGGGGCGTTCATCGCTCGGCCCGGTGCGACCCGTGACGGCGTGATCGACACCACCACCGCCGGCGAGTGGCTGCTGGAGCAACTGCGCGCCGCACCCCCCACGCACCTGACGACCAGCCTGGACACTGGCACGCTGGAATGGCTGACCGGCCCGAACCGCCGCATGGCCGGCCTGTTCGCGGACCTGGGCCTGGACCACCAGTACCGCGAGTACCCCAGCGGGCACAACTGGGTCACGTGGCGCGAGGCGCTGCCCGAGGCGTTCCTGTACCTGCAGGGCGGGGCGTAAGGGCGCGCGGGCCGAGCCTCCTCATCCTCCCGGCGGCGCGGCGCGGCATAGTTCGGGGCACACATGCGACTTCCTCTGCTCGTCCTTTCTGCCGTCCTGGGCCTGTCGGCTCCGGGCGGCGCTGGAGCCGTCACGATGACCTACCCGAACAGCACGACCGTCCTTCATGAGCAGCCCGGCGACTGGGCGGGCGCGCAGGCCAGCGGCGTGACCGCAGGCGCAGGCGGCCTGAGCCTGAACGCCGGCGCGGCGAGCGGCACGCTGACCTCCGGCACGATCAGGGCGGCGGCCTTCGATGAACTGGTGCCGTCGTGGAACGCCGTGACCCCGGCGGGCGGCAGCGTGAGCGTGGAGGTCCGGGCGGAACTGACGGGCGGGAAGTGGTCCCGGTGGTTCAGTTTCGGCAGCTGGAGCAGCGGCCCCGAGCGGGCCAGTCTGGACGGGCAGAAGGACGCCGCCGGGCAGGTCCTGACCGACACGCTGCGCCTGAACGCGAAGGCGACCGCCTTCCAGTACCGCGTGACGCTGCGCGGCGCGGGGACCCGCGTGACCCTGCTGGCCTTCACTGCCTCGGACCGGGCGCGGCGCGCGGCGGGTCTGGGTACGCCCGGCGACCGGGCCGCGTGGGGCCACGAGGTGCGCGTGCCCATGCGCTCGCAGATGATCTACCCGGACGGCGGCCCGGTCTGGTGCAGTCCCACCAGCGTCAGCATGATCCTGGCCCACTGGGGCCGCAACGTGACCGTCCCCGACGCCGCGCGCGGCACCTTCGACCGCGTGTACGACGGCACCGGCAACTGGCCGTTCAATGCCGCGTACGCCGCCACGCAGGGCATGCGGGCCTTCATCACGCGCCTGCCCAGCCTCGCGCAGGCCGAGCGGTTCACGGCGGCCGGGATTCCGCTGGCCGTCAGTCTGGGCTGGAAGGCCGGGGAACTGCCGGGCGCGGCGCTGCCCACCAGCAGCGGGCACCTGATGGTCCTGACCGGCTTCGACGCGAAGGGCAACCCGGTCCTGAACGACCCGGCCGCGCCCACCGACGCGGGCGTGCGCCGCACGTACCCCCGCGCGGCCTTCGAGAAACTCTGGCTGACCCACAGCGGCGGCCTGAGCTACGTGATCGCGCCCCCCCGGCACGCGCCTGCCGTGACTGCTGTGCCGTGAGCGCTGCGCGGGGGCCGCGCGGGTAGACTCGCGGGTATGGAGTTCCCGACCGTCTGCCCGGCGTGCGCCCGTGAGAACCGTGCGGAGTTCACGGACAGTTCCGTGCATGACCTGACCTGCGGGCACTGCGGGGCGCGGTACTGCGTGTTCCTGCGCAAGCAGCGCTTCGAGGTGCTGTTCGACCTGGGCACGCGGGCGCTGCTGGACGGGTACGCGCGTGAGGCGGTGGCGAGTTTCGCGGCGGCACTGGAGCGGTTTTTCGAGTTCTACGTGTGGGCGTTCACGCTGGAGCGCGCCGCGAATGCCGAGCAGGAGTTCGGGGCGGCCCTGGCGGGGCTGGAGGGAACGTGGCGGCACGTGTCCAGTCAGTCCGAGAGGCAGCTGGGGATGTTCGCGCTGGCGTACCTGCTGCGCGAGGGCCGCGAGCCGGATTTCCTGACGGCGCGGGGCCTGGGCACAGATTTCCGCAACCGCGTGATTCACCGGGGTGCGCTGCCGTCGCGGGCCGAGGTGGAGGCGTACGCGGCGCTGGTGTTCGCGCTGATCGACCGTCTGCTGACCGAGCTGGGGCCGGGCGCGGCGCACGCGGAACTGGCGCAGGAGCAGGTGTTCGCCGCGCATCTGGCGGCCCTGCCGGACGGGGTGACGGCGGTGTTCGAGGAGCATCCGGGCATGTTCCGCGCGCGGCGGTCCGGTGGGCTGGCGGCCACGCCGAAACTGTCACCCCAGCCGGTGCCGGGTCAGGTGCCGGGGCAGGCGCGCAAGCCGGGCAAGGCCGTGAACGACGCGCGGGCGTACCAGCAGGCGCTGTTCCGGCAGGCGCTGGAGGAACGCGGGGCGCTGCTGCGGTCGTTCAAGGGGCCGCCCCTGAACGTACCGCCGGGCCGGGAGTAGCGGGCCGGGAGTGATACGGACTCGGATTGAATGGGCTGCAAAGCCCGCTGGGTCCGAGCGAAGCGACTCGGAGAGCTGCTCCGCAGAGTGGGAGAGAAACGCCCCTCCGGACGTGGAGCCGGCAGGGGCGGTGACGTTCCGGATTGTTGGCGAAACAAACGGCAGTCCGTATGACGGGTCTGGGGGTGCGTCTGGGCAGGCGGGGGGCGTGGGTGGCCTTCTCCCCTACACTGCGTCATGTCTGGTGTGTCTGCGGGTGTGTCTGAGGGAATGCGGGGCGTGGATCGCCGCCGTCTGGTGCGGGTGGCGCGCGGCGAGGAACCCGGCGACCTGCTGGTGCGGGGCGCGCAGGTGGTGCAGCCCGCCACGCGTGAGGTGTTCGCGGCGGACGTGCTCGTCGCGGACGGGCGGGTCGCGGCGCTGGGGTCCGGTTTTCAGGCGGCGCGGGTGGTCGAGGCGCGCGGGGCGTTCCTCGCGCCGGGCTTCATCGACGCTCATGTTCACATCGAGTCGAGTCTGCTGACCCCGGCGGGCTTCGCGGGCGCGGTGCTGGGGCGCGGCACGACGGGCGTGGTGGCCGAGCCGCACGAACTGGTGAACGTGCTGGGCGCGGCGGGCCTGGAGTGGATGCTCGCGGCGGGCCGTTCGTCGGGGTTGCGGGTGTGGGCGTCGGCGCCGTCGTGCGTGCCGGCCAGTCCCTTCGAGGCGGGCGGCGCGGTCGTGGACGCGGCGGGCGTGGCGGGCATGCTGCGGTTGCCGGGCGTGCTGGGTCTGGCCGAGATGATGAACTACCCCGGCGTGCTGGGCGGCAGCGGGGACGTGTGGGACGTGCTGGAGGCGGGGCGGGCGTCGGGCCTGCGGCTGGACGGGCACGCGTCGGGCGTGCGGGGCCGGGACCTGATGGGGTACGCGGCGGCGGGCCTGCACTCGGATCACGAGGCGACCACGCCCGACGAGGCCCGTGAGCGCCTGCGGGCGGGCCTGTGGCTGATGGTCCGCGAGGGCTCAGCGGCGCGGAACCTGGAGGCGCTGTTGCCAGTGCTGCTGGAACGCCCCCGACGGGCGATGCTCGTCAGTGACGACGTCAGCGTGGACGAACTGCTGGAACTGGGGCACCTGGACCGCCTGCTGCGCGCCTGCGTGGCGGGTGGCCTGCACCCGGCCGACGCGGTGGCGCTGGTGACCTGCAACCCGGCCGAGTACTGGGGCCTGCACGGCAGCGGGCTGGTCGCGCCGGGCTACCTCGCGGATTTCGTGCTGCTGCGGGACCTGTCGGACTTCAGGGTGCTGGAGACCTTCGTGGGCGGGCAGGAGGCGCGGGCCGGGACGGTCACGCCGCCGCTGCCGGGTGGCGGCGTGAACCTGGGGGCCGGGTGGGACTCGGCGACCTTCGGGGTGCCGGCGCACTGGCCGGTCATGCAGGTCAGCGCGTCGCAGATCACGACCGGGGTGGGCGAGCCGGGCAGCGGGGACGCGCGGCTGGTCGTCGCGGACCGCTACGGGCGCGGCGAGTGGTCGGCGTGCCTGACGTCCGGCACCGGCATGGACGGGGGGACGCTGGGCATCAGCGTGCTGCACGACGCTCACCACGCGGCGTTCCTGGGCGGCACGGACGCGGACGTGCGGGCCGCCGGGCGGGCGCTGGAAGCCATGGGGGGCGGCGTGGTGGTCGTGTCGGGCGGCGAGGTGCGGGCCAGTCTGCCGCTGCCGTTCGCGGGCCTGATGACCGACCTGCCCCCCGCCGGGGCGGCCGCGCGGCTGGGCGAGGTCACGGCGGCGTGCCGGGCGCTGGGCTGCCGCCTGCCGTACCCGGTGACCACCCTGAGTTTCCTGGGCCTGACCGTGATTCCGGCGCTGAAACTCACGCCGCGCGGCCTGCTGGACGTGAATGCCTGGGCGTACCTGCCCTGACCCGGCCCCCTGCTGGTCCGGCCCCAGGCCGATCAGACCCGTTGCTGATTCAACCCTTTGCTGACCCGCCGCCCAATGACCCCCACCTGGGGATACCGGGCGGGCGGACCTGGCCCTAGACTGCCGTGAGGTCTTCCGTATTTCCCAGGTTCGTCCCAGGCCCGCTGCCTCCAACTCACTGACGCCCGCGCAGGCGCTCCGGGCGTTCTCATGGTCCCGTGGCTGGCTGCTGGCGGCGCTGGTCCTGACCCAGTCCCTGACGCTGCTGGTGGCCCTCTGGAGCGACCGGCAGGGGTCCGAACAGACCGTGAAGTCCCAGGCGCAGGGGTCGCTGGAGCAGCTGGCGCGGGTCGCGTCCGAGAACGTCGCCGGGTACCTCCAGTTCGCGTCGCAGATCGTGCAGATCAACCGCGCGAACATGGTCAGCGGCCTGCTCAGCGCCGACGACGCGGCCGGGCAACTCCTGAACTTCCAGGCGCTGCTGACCAGCGTGCCGCAACTGAACGGCGTGCTGGTCGGCCACAGCGACGGCCGCTTCGTGTTCCTGCGCCGCGACGGCCCGGACAGCCTGGGGCGCTTCTCCCGCGTGATCGAGGTCCGCCCGGAACGGCGCGTGCTGACCAGCACCTACGACGCGCGGGGCGTCCTGACCGGCCAGTCGGCGCAGCCGGACCCGTACGACCCGCGCGAGCGGCCCTGGTACCGGCAGGCGCAGGCGGCCGCCGGGCAGGTCATCTGGACCGACCCGTACGTGTTCGCGTCGTCCGGGCAGCCCGGCGTGACGGTCGCGTCGGCCCTGTCCACGCCGGGCGGCGCGGTCGTGATCGGCGCGGACGTGCAGCTGCGGCAACTCGCCGAGTTCCTGCAGGGCGTGCAGATCAGCCCGAACGGACGGGCGTTCGTCACGGACGAGCGCGGGCACGCCATCGCCACCTCACGCGCGTGGCCCGGCGCGGCCGGGACGGGCAGCATCCCGCTGCTGCGGGACGTGGCCGACCCGGCGCTGCGGGCGCTGCTGGACCGGGAGGCGCGCCCCGCCCTCGCGCCGGGCACGCACTGGTACGACGTGTCCGGGCAGCAGTTCGCCGCCGTGATCCGCCCCGTCGAGGTGCAGCCCGGCGTGACCTGGATGGTCGGCGTGTACGCCCCCACCACCGACTTCACGTCCGGCCTGAGCGGCAACCGGCGCCCACTGGTCTTCGTGCTGCTGGTCAGTCTGGTCGGCAGTCTGCTGGCGTGGCCGGTCGTGCTGCGCGCCACGCGCCCGCTGGTCGAGTTGCAGCGGCAGGCGACCACCGATTACCTGACGGGCCTGCCCAACCGCGCGAGCTTCGTCGCGCAGCTCGAGGAATCCCTGCGCGAACCGGGGCAGGGCGCGCTGGGACTGGCCGTGTTCGACCTGGACGGCTTCAAGGCCGTGAACGACACCTTCGGGCACCACGCGGGCGACGAGGTGCTGCACGCGGTGGGCGCGCGGATGCTCGCGGCGCTGCGGGCCGGCGACACGCTGGGCCGGCTGGGCGGCGACGAGTTCGCGCTGCTGGTGCAGGCCACGTCCCGCGAGGAAGTCCGCCTGCGGGTCGAGGGCGTGCTCGAAGCCGTCGCCCGCCGCCCGGTCGTCGTGGACGGCGTGGCGCACGCACTGGCCTCCACCGCCGGACTGGCGTTCCTGGACCTGCACGAGGGCGCCCTGAGCAGCGATCAGTGGCTGGCGCGGGCCGACACCGCCCTGATCCGCGGCAAACGGCGCGGCAAGGGACGCGTGTGGGTGGAGGGCGAGGTCACCATGCCCACCCTGTTCCGCTGAGCGGACGCTGTGCGATGCTGGGCGGCATGACGCAGACGTTCACGGTGCAGGTGGCAGGATTCGGGGAGATCGAGGCGAGCAGCGGCGAGCGGCTGGTACGGGCGCTGGAACGCGGCGGGGTGGACATCCTGCACCGCTGCGGCGGCGTGGCGCGCTGCACGACCTGCCGCGTCACCTTCCAGGAAGGGGAACCGGACGCCATGACCGCCGCCGAATTCGACAAACTGACCGAGAAGGACCTGCTGGGTCAGGCGCGCCTGTCCTGCCAGATCGAGTGCGCGCCCGGCATGAGCGTCACGCCCCTCCAGACCGAGACGAGCAGCGGGCTGGAACGCGGCAAGGCGCCCGCCGAACAGATCGAACCCGACCCGGTCTGGACCACCCGGCCCGGCGCGTCCACCGAGGGCTGATCCGGACTCCGGTTGAATAGGCCTCCGCCAAGAGGCAGAACCGCCACGGGTGAGCCGCGAGGGCTGCGACCGCACGGTGAAGTCGAGGGGTCAACGGCTCCCGGCAGGACATGACAGCATGTGACCCGTGGATGCTGCTACCAAACAACGCCTCCTGCAACAGGAATTTGAAGCGTTGCGCCCCTCTGATGGCGGCGTATCGTGGGCGCCCCCTGAACTCCTGATCCCTGCATCCCAGGCCCTCAGGTTTCTCCGGCGCCTGGCGGAACTGGATATTGCCCTGCTCTCTGGCGTTGACCTGCTTGAACTTCAGCCGGACCATTCCGTCCTCGTGAGGGAAACCCGGCAGTTTCGGGAGGACCGTACTCTGAGGCTCACGGAGGCGGCGCGATTCGTTCAGAGTCACCTGACCGACTCTGAGGCGATGATGTTTTCGTACGATGTCCTTGATGACATCCCATGGGGCGAGAGGGTGTCCATTCTGCGTGCGAAGCCCAGTCTCTGCGCTCAACTGACGTCAGAGGGGCAGGTCAAGGTGACAGTCACAGGCGCCGCCGCCCTTCGAGCATCGGCGGATCTGGTCTGGCATCACGTCAGACTCCTGAAGGTGCGTGTCGTGGGTGGCGAGACACTGGAACTTACAGGCGATTCAGGTCGCTATGCGCAACTGGAACAGACGACGGCCTGGATCCGCAACGTGCTGACCCGCACGCCAGATAGTCAGTTTTACCTGTTGGGAGAGATGTTGGCATACACGTCACCACTCCCTGAAGACCAGTGGCTTCTCCCGTCCGATCTTTCGTGCCCGTCGCAGGACGACTGGGGCAGCTCTCGTAACCACGGCAGCAGGAGAAAGGGCTCCTGATACGGACTGCCGTTTGTTTCGCTGACAATCCGGAACTTCACCGGATGGAGGGCGACACAGACGACAGTCCGTAGAATCCGGCCGCCGGGCCGCTCATGGTCAGTCGCGCGGCCCGGCCAGCGGGTCGGTGGTGGCGGGTGTCCAGCGGGCGCCGCCGCAGGTGCAAACCGACGGGTCAATGGTGGCCAGTTGTCCGGCGTCCTGCTGGCCGCTCGCTTCTGCGCCGCGCAGTGCGCCGCAGCCCAGGCAGGCCAGCGGTCCCCGGTACGGATCGCCGGGCGGCAGGGCGCGTGGGGGTTCCAGGTCCCAGGGCGGCACGACCGGCAGGCCCGGCGGGGGGTCGTGCGGGTGCGTGAAGACGCTCAGGGCGCCGTCCTGTTCGAAGTAGGCGCGTTGCACCTCGCCGAGCTGCCGTACGCCCTGGGCGCGCAGGCGTTCGAACAGGTCCTCGCGGCTCAGGTTGGCGCGTTGCAGCGCCTCGCCGCGCAGCACGCCGTCCCGGACGAGTTCGACCGGCAGGCCCTCGATGAACGTCTCGACGTGCTCGCTGCGGATCACGAGGTGCGACAGCAGGCGCTGCAGTCCCACCACGAGCGCCAGGACCAGCATGGCGTGCAGCAGCGGGACTTCCGGGTAGAACATGGGGTCGCCGGCTGCCGAGCCCAGCCCGATCACGATGGCGAGTTCCAGCGGGCTGAGTTGCGCCAGTCCGCGCTTGCCGGTCACGCGCAGCAGGAACACCAGCCACAGGAAGATCACGGCGGTGCGGAACACGATTTCCAGCAGGAACAGGGGCGGCGCGTCGCCCAGCAGCATCCGCGCCCAGTCGAACGGAACGATCTCGGCGCTCATACGGACTCCGATTGAATGGGCTGCAAAGCCCGTTCAATCCGAGCGGATGCGAGTAGGAGCCGAGCGGGTTCCGGGCGTGGAGCTGGCAATCCGGTGAAGTTCCGGATTGTCAGCGAAACAAACGGAATCCGTATCACGGGGCACCGGGACGGTCGGGGTCCGGCAGGCCCAGGCCCGCCAGGATGCGGGCGCGGTCCCAGCCGGTCAGGGCGGAGAGTTCAGCGGCTGTCGCCTCGAATTCCGGCGTGCCGGGCGTGGGGGGCAGGGTGCGCAGCCGCTGCCACAGCGCGTTGCGCCGCCGCAACCAGTCGGCGCGTGTGGAGTGGGTCATGCCCGGAGTGTAGGCCCGGATACGCTGTCGGGGCCTTCAGGAAGGGTTCAGTCAGCGTCTCCGGGCTGCGCCATGCACCCGCCCCTGCGCCGGGCCGCTTTGCCCGGACCCGGCGGCCCTGCACGCCGTTCAGTCGGAGTCCAGTTCAGCGGTAGCGGGCGATGTCGCGCAGGTGCGCGGGGTAATCGTGGTTCACGTAGATCTTGCCGTCCAGGCCGTGCAGGAAGTACACGGCGTCGCGGCCGTCGGGTAACTTGCGCTCGGGGTTCAGGACCGCCAGCAGGGCCGCCTGACCGGGGTTGTTGATCGGCCCGGCCGGCAGGCCCTGGCGGGTGTAGGTGGAGTACGGCGTGTCGCGCGTGAAATCCCCGGCGCTGCGGTCGAGTTCCGGCAGGTCCTTGCCCAGCCCGTACGCGACGGTGGGGTCGCTGCCGAGCGCGATGCCGTCACGCAGGCGGTTCAGGAACACCCCGGCGATGATGGGCATCTCGGCGTCGTTGGCGGCCTCGGCCTGCACCATGCTCGCCAGGATCACCCAGTCGCGCACGCCCAGGCCCAGGGCTTTGGCGGCCGCCACGTTCGCGGGCGTGAACTCGGTTTCCATGCGGCTGACCATGGTCTGCACGATCCGTTGCGGCGTCTCCTGCGGGCGGATGTCGTACGTGGCGGGGAACACAAAGCCTTCCAGGTCGGGCTGCCCGCCCGCGTAGCGGCTGAGGCTGGTGTCCTTCAGGGCCTTCAGGACAGCGGCCCCGTCGAACCCGGCCTTCTGGAAGATGGCGGGCAGGTCCTTCACGCGCCGGCCCTCGGGAATGGTGACGGACACGGTCGGAATGCGGGCCGGGCCGGCCAGTTTCTCGGCGACCTGCTGCACGGTCATCTGGCCGTTCAGGTCGTACAGGCCCTCTTTCAGGCTGCCGGCCGTGCCGTCGCGCCGCATGACGAACCGCAGCACGTCGGCGTTCTGCACCACGCCGCGTTCCTGCAGGGTACGGGCCACGCTGCCCAGCGTGTCGCCGGGTTTCACTTCCAGCGTGAAGGCCGCGCCGCCCGCCGGTCCCAGCAGCGACCGCAGGTACAGCGCCGCGCCGCCCGCCGCCAGCAGCGCCAGCAGCAGCAGGGCCAGCAGCGCCCGCGCCCAGACGGGCAGGCCGCGCCGCGCGCCCAGGCGGGTCACGCGTCACCGCCGGTCACGCCGTGCCGGGTCAGCCGGCCGTGCAGGTCGTCGTCCGCCGGGGGCCGCGCCCCGAAGCGCGCCACGACCCAGCCGCCCACCTGCACGGCCAGATCGGCGGCGCGCACGGCGTCCCCGTGCGTGAGCCACCCGGCCAGGAACGCCCCGCCGAACGAGTCCCCGGCGCCCGTGGCGTCCACCGCGCGGTCCTGCGTGGCGGCCACGGCCACGCGCGCCTGCGCGGGACCCTCGATCAGCACGCCGTCCTCGTCGAGTTTCATGACGATCAGGGCCTGCGGGTACTGCGCGCGGAACCAGTCCATCGCGGCGTGCCGGTCGGCGTGACCGCTCATGGCGCGGGCCTCGTCGTCGTTCGGGAAGAACACGTCGAACGGCACGTCCTCCAGCACGCGCAGGAAGGTCTCGCGGCCCATCTGCTGGATCATCTGGAAACTGCCGGGGTCCAGGCTGAGGGTCGCGCCGGCCTGTTTCGCCACGCGCGCCGCGTGCAGCGCCGCCCCGCGCGGCGGATCGCGGAACAGACTCCAGGCGGTCAGGTGCAGGTGGCCCGCGCCGCGCAGCGTGTCCAGCGGCAGTTCGCCGGGCAGCAGTTCCCAGTCGGCGCCCTGCCCGGTCAGCATGGCCCGCTGGCCGCGCCGGTCGATCAGGCCCAGGATCACGCCGGTCGGGTGCTCGCCGCTCAGGATGACGTCCGCGCCGACCCCCTCGGCCCGCAGTTCCGCCGTGGCGAGTTCCCCGAAACGGTCCTGCCCGATCTTGCCGGTGAACCGCGCGGGGTACCCGGCGCGGCTGGCCCACACGGCCAGGTTCGCGGCGCTGCCCCCGCCGGACAGTTCGATGCGGCCGGTGCTGTCGCCGCCCGGAAGCAGCATGGTGTCGGGTTTCGCCAGGACGTCCCAGGTCAGGTCACCCAGCGAAACGAGGGGGTTACGGTCAGTCATTCCAGTGCAGAGCATAGCGTCTGCCCCGCACCGCCCGCGCCCCCCGCCCCCCCTTGAGGACCGGCCGTCAGAACCGCTAGCATACCCGGCGTGCTCCCGCCACAGCCTCGCCTGACGCTCGGTTTCATCCTGATGACCGTGACGTTGAACGCGGCCATGCCCGCGCAGGCCGGCCCCACCACGCCGGCCGCCGGGTTCGCGTACGTGAACGGCAGCGGCGCTCGCCCCTTCCCGGCCGCCACGCCCGGCGAGACCGTGGCCCTCACGCTCGGCGGCCGCCGCCCCGAACGGCTCACGCTGCGGCAACTGCGGGCGCTGCCCGCCGTGCGGTACACCACCACCCACCCGCAACTGAAAGAGACCTTCGAGTACCAGGGCGTGACGCTGCGCGACCTCGCGCGGCGCGGGCAGTTCGACGGGCAGGACATCCGCCTGACCGCCGACGACGGGTTCGTCGCGATCATCCGCGCCGCCGACTACCAGCAGCACCCGGTCATGCTGGCGTACCAGGCGGACGGACGGCCCATCCCGGCCCTCAAGAAAGGCCCGCTGACCACCGTGTTCCCACCCGACCCGAACCGCTTCCCCGCCCGTGACTACGGCAGCCAGTGGGCGTGGTACGTGACTGGCGTCTCCCCGCGCTGATGACCGCCCCCGACCAGTCCAGGCCCGGCCCCACGCCGGCCACCCAGCCGCCCGGACAGCGCCGCCCCGCCCAGGCCTGCGAACCCGCCGGTCCGGAATGGCGGGTGCTGGGCATGCTGCTGCGCCGCGAGGACCTGCTGCTGGCGCTGCTGCCCAGCCTGATCTCGGTCATGCTGCTCAGCGTGGCGTTCCTGCCCGCCTTCCGCATCCTGAACAACCCGGAAACCACCTGGACCGGCTACAACTACCAGGGGTTACTGAACCGCGTGTACCAGTACGACCGGGCCGCCACCAACCCACGCACCCCCCCCGCCACCCTGGACGACCTGCGCGACCGGGTCCTGTCGGACATCCAGATCGCCCGGCAGCAGACCGGCGCGGGCACCGCCGAGCCCCTGTTCGCCGAACTGCCCGAACGGGAACGGGACGCCGGGGTGCGCCTCACGGACATCGAACCCCTGATCCTCAGCGGGCGGCCCGCCGACACCGAACAGGCCATCCGCATCGCCGAGAGCCTGCACGCCGCCGCGAACACCCACCTGAACGGCGTGCGCCGGCAACTGCAGACCAGCCTGTACTTCATGCAGGTCACCGTCCTGTCCGCCGCGCTCCTGAGCGGCATGTTCGGCACCGGCCTGATCCTGCGCGCCCTGAACGCCACCCGCCGCGAACAGGAAAACCGCGAGGCGCGCGAGGCGCAGCACCGTCAGGCGCTCGGCATGGCCGCCCACGAACTGCGCCGCCCCCTGCAGGCGCTGCTGCTGTCCACCGACGCCCTGCGCGGCACCGAGAACCTCCGCGCCCGCGAGAAGATCCTGCGCATGATCGAGGACCACGCCGCCCAGCTGGCCATCCGCACCGACCTGGAACGCCTGGAACTGATGTACGTGAACATCGAGCCCCGCCCGGAACGCACCGACCTGAACGCCCTGATCACCCGCCTGGAAACCGACCGGGTCCGCACCCGCCGCCCCGCCGCGCCCGTCCACGTGCAGGCCGACCCCAACCACCTGCGGCAGGTGCTGGAGAACCTCATCGAGAACGCCCAGCGGTACTCCGACGGCGCCGTCCTGATCACGCTGGACCCCGCCACGCCCGGCAGCGGCCCCGTCCTGCGTGTCCTGGACGACGGACCGGGCCTGAGCGGCGACCTGCTGGAACGAGTGTTCGAGGTCGGTTTCCGCCAGCCCGGCAGTCCCCACCGCGAGGGACGCGGCCTGGGCCTGCCCATCGCCCGCCGCTACGCCACCGCCAACGGCGCCCACCTGAGCCTGCACTCCCCGGATGGGGGGGGCCTGGAAGCGCGCCTGACCTTCCCCGCCGCGCCCGACGCCGTCCCAGACACAGCCCAGGCTCCGGCATGACCACGCGGCAGCCAGGGCCGCGCCGCGCCGCACGCGACCTGCGCGCGCCGGCGGGCCGCATCCGACCTACACTGCCCCTGAGCCTCCATGACTGACGCCGCCCCCCACTCCCTTGACCTGCCTGACCTGCTGTTCCTGCTGGACGAGGCTACGGACTTCCCGGAGACGGCCCTGCCCACCATCACCGGGCTGCTGGCGCAGGCGCAGGCCGAAGGAAACAGGGTGGCCGAGCAACTGCTGCTGACCCTGCTGGGAATGGCGAACCTTCAGGCCCTGCAGCCCGCTCTGGCCCGTGAGCAGCTGGACGAGGCGCTGCGGATGGCCGGATCAGACCCAGAGCAGCGCGCGCGTGCCCTGATGCAGAAAATCAAGCTGTTCACCTTGCATGGCGAGACAGATACCCTGGATGACGATTACAGGCAGCTGAAGCAGGATGTCGGCGCACTCACGCATGTCGTGGAAAGGGGCGAGGCCCTGAACCGTCTGGGCGCGGTGCTGTTCTATCAGGACGACATTCCGGGGGCACTCGAGTACTTCGAGCAGATGAAGGCAGCGTGCCTGGAACATGGGTATCAGCGGGGCGTCAGTAAAGCACTTTCGAACATCGCTTCCATGCATTTCTACACGGGCAATTACGTTGCCGCAATGATCTGCCAGAAGGAGAACCTGGCCATTTCGGGGCCTCAGCTTGCGGTGGAGGGCATGATCGCCCTCATCTACAAGGAACTGGGGCAGATGGAGCAATCGATCGCCGTTCATGAGCGGCTGGCAGAACAAGTGTCTCCTGGCAGCTTCAACAACAGCACCCTCCTGGTCATCACGAACTACGCCGATACGCTGTACCGGGCTGGAAAGCATGAGGAAGCCATCGCGGTGATCGAGCGCTTCGGCGTGACCGATACCCCGGTGGAGCGGTCGCGCGCTCCCCTGCACGACACGCTGGGGCATTCGCACGCCGCGCTGGGCCGTCCGGACGAGGCGCGCCGCTTCTTCACGTCCAGTATCGAGATCTACGACCGGCTGGCGGAGGGTGAGGAGATCGTCTGGCCGCTGCTGGGGCTGGCGGAACTGGAACTGAACCGCGACCCGGAAGTGGCGCTGGCGCACGCCAGCCGGGCGTTGTCGCTGCTGGAACGTCCCGAGTCCAACCGGTCGTACCGTTCGCGGGCGCTGCACGTGCTGTCGAAAGTGCATGCGGCGCGCGGGGATTACCGCGAGGCGTACGGGTTCGCCGAGCGGCACCGGGCGTTGCAGGCAGAACTGGACCGGGAGGCCGAGCGGCAGCGTCTGGAAGTCGCGCTTGCGGAACTGGAGTTCGACCGGGCGCAGGCGGTGGCGGACATTCAGCGGACGGCGCTGGGACAGGCGCGTGGCGAGGTCGCGGCGCTGCACGCGCAGCTGGAAGCGCGGGTGCAGCAGCGGACACAGGAACTTCAGGCGGCGAACGAGGAACTGAGTGCGTTCGCGTGGTCGCTCAGTCATTACCTGCGGACGCCCATGCAGCTGGTCATGGGGCACGCGGACCTGCTGGTGACGCTGCCGGAAGAGGAGCGGGCCGCGCACGCCGAGGGGATCATGCAGTCCATCGGGCGGATGTCGGAGATGCTGGACGGGTTGCTGCGGTACGCCGAACGGCACCTGAAACCGCTGGAGTCCCGCCCGGTGCCGCTGGGGGACCTGGTGCAGGGCGCGTGGACGGAACTGGCGCCGGGCGCGGACGTGCAGCTCGTCACGCACGCGTTGCCGGTGGTCATGGGGGACGCGGCGGCGTTGCGGCTGGTGTTCCGGAACCTGCTGGCGAACGCCACGCAGCACTCGCGGGGGCGTGAAGGCGCGCGGGTGGTGGTGCGGGCGTCGCTGGAGCAGGGCATGCACGTGATCGAGGTGCAGGACAACGGCGTGGGTTTCGATCCGGAGGCGGCGCAGCGGCTGTTCCGGGTGTTCAGTCAGTTGCCGGCCGGGCAGTCGTTCGAGGGGCTGGGGTTGGGGCTGGCGGACGTGTGGCGCGTGGTGATCGCGCACGGCGGGCACGTGCGGACAGAGGGGCGGCCGGGTGAGGGGGCGTCGTTCTTCGTGTCGTTGCCGGCCGCGCCGGGTCAGGTGCTGGGGGCACCGGCCAGCGCCTGATCAGTGGTGCGGGGCTGGTCTGTGCAGCGGCCGGCGGGCGGGGGGTGAGGGTGCCATGCTGGGGGCATGAATCCTGTTGCGCCGCTGCTGTTCCTGCTGGCCGGGTCTGCCCTGGCCGCCGCTCCGGAGGTCCATGCGGGGCCGCCGGCGTTTCTGGTGCAGTTGACGTTGCTGCTGGGCGTGTCGGCGCTGGCGGCGTACCTGTCGTTCCGGTTGCGGCTGATTCCGATCATCGGGTTTCTGGTGGCGGGCGTGGTGGCGGGGCCGGGCGCGCTGGGGTTGATCCGGGATCAGGAGCTCATCTCGGCGGCGTCCGAGGTGGGCGTGATGCTGCTGCTGTTCACCATCGGGATCGAGTTCAGTCTGGAGCGGCTGTCGCGGATCGCGCGGCAGATTTTCGTGGGCGGCGGGTTGCAGGTGGGCCTGACGGTGCTGGTCGCGGCGGGTGCGTTGCTGCTGACCGGGGTGGCGGCGCCGGACGCGGTGTTCACGGGCTGCCTGATCGCCCTGTCGAGCACGGCGATCGTGATGCGCCTGCTGGGCGAGCGGGGGGACACGAACGGCCCGGCCGGGCAGGTGAGCCTGGGGATCCTGATCTTTCAGGATCTGGCGGTGGTGCTGATGGTGCTGCTGATCCCGATGCTGGCCGGGCAGGGTGGCGGCGCGGCGGGCGTGGTGGTGGCGCTGGCGAAGGCGGCGGGGATCATCGCGTTCGTGCTGATCGCGGCGCGGCGGATCGTGCCGCCCGTCATGGAGGTCGTGGCGCGGACGTGTAGTAACGAGATCTTCCTGCTGACGGTCGTGGCGCTGTGTTTCGGCACGGCGAGCCTGACGGCCACGGCGGGCGTGAGCCTGGCGCTGGGAGCGTTCCTGGCGGGGCTGCTGGTCAGCGAGAGCCGGTACGGGGCGCAGGCGATGGGTGAGATCCTGCCGCTGCAGATTCTGTTCAGCGCGGCGTTCTTCCTGTCGGTGGGGTTGCAGCTGGACCTGGGGTTCCTTGCGGGGAACCTGGGTGTGGTGCTGGGCGCGGCGGCGCTGATCGCGGCCCTGAAGGTGGGCGTGACGTTCCTGAGCGTGCGTCTGCTGGGCGAGTCCACGCGGACGGCGCTGCCCGTGGCGTTCCTGACGGCGCAGGTGGGTGAGTTCTCGTTCGTGCTGGCGGCGACCGGCACGGCGCTGGGCCTGAGTTTCGCGGGTCTGGGCGCGCAGGGGGGTGGGGTGTTCATCGCGGCGACGGTGCTGCTGATGGCGTTCACGCCCGCCCTGAACGCCCTGGCGGACGCGCTGGGCCGCCGCCTGCCCGCCCCGGCACTGGCCGGCGTGGCATCCGGGACGGCGGTGGGACCGGAAGAGCACGGCGCGCACGGCCTGCCGGTCGCGGGGCGGGTGGTGTTCGCCGGGTACGGCGCGCACGCCCGCCTCGCGGCCCGCGCCCTGAGCCGCGCGGGCGTGCCGTACAGCGTCATCACCCGCAACCCGGACGGGGCCAGTGAACTGGAAGGGCGGGGCGCGCCGGTCCTGATCGCGGATTACACGCGGGCCGGGCTGCTGCGGGAACTGGAGATCGCCTCGGCCCGCGCGCTGGTGATCGTGGACGACGACACCGAGATGACGGAACGGACCGTCAGCGTGGTCCGTTCCGTCGCGCCGGACCTGCGGCTCATCACGCGCGCCACGTCCCCCGAGGGCTTCCAGGGGTTGCAGGGGCTGGGGGCGCAGCACATCCTGACCGCCCCGCGCGAGGTGGCGGCCGGGATTCTGGACCTGCTGACGCCGCCCGAGGTGACGCGCGCCGACATCACCCGTCACCTCGCCGAGCATCCGCCCGTGACCCTGAGTGCCACGCAGCGGGCGCAGTGCGAACACGCCGCGCACCACGCCGGGCCGGTCACGCCGGAAGCGGACGTGTGCCTGGAGTGCGTGGCGCAGGGCGACACCTGGGTCCACCTGCGGGTGTGCATGACCTGCGGGCACGTGGGGTGCTGCGATTCGAGCAAGAACAGGCACGCCACCGCGCACGCCCGGCGGCAGGATCACCCGGTCATCCGCAGCGCCGAACCGGGCGAGACCTGGGCGTACTGCTACGAGCACCAGTGGACGAAGTAAGGGGAATGGGTGATCGGGCTGGCCCCGATCACCCATCATCCATCAACTATCTACTCTCTTCCCCGCCCGGTGTGGGTTGCACCTGCAGGGCGCGCAGGGCCAGCAGGGTGGCGGTCACGTCGAGCAGGCCGCCCAGGCCGTACACGAGCTGGGTGCTCAGGGTGGGGGCGCTGCTGAAGCCGGGGATGGGCACGACGTTCAGGACGGCCATGCCGAGGCTCAGGGCGGCGGACAGGTTCAGCCAGTCCATCAGTCGGCGGCGGGGCGCGGCGGCCAGCGGTTCACTGCTGAGGCGCGCGAGGGTGCCGTACGTGGCGTTGCTGGCGAGGATCGCCGCGCCCCAGAGGGTCAGCAGGGCGGTCAGGGCGACCGGGTTCGCCTCGGGGGTGGCGCCGCCCAGAATGCCGAACAGCGTCAGGCCCCACAGCGCGCCGCGTAGCGAGGTCAGCCACGGGAAGGTCAGGGTCAGGGCGCGGCTCACGCCGTCCGTGGCGGGCGTGGGGCGGGCGGTCAGGACGCGGCCCAGCAGCGTGGTCCACCACGCCATGACCAGCGCGGCGAGCAGCGCCTCGGAGGCGTTGAAGTAGCGGCTGACGTCCGCCGAGCGCCACAGCGCGAACGCGGCCGTGCCCAGCAGCGCCGCGACCTGCATCCACAGGGCCGCCAGGGCTGCCGCGCGCCAGCGGGCCGGGTCCGGGCGGTTCACAGGCCCAGTTTCGCGCTCAGGCGTTCGCGGACGACCTCGGGTTTGGCCTGTCCGCCCATGGCTTTCATGACCGGTCCGAACAGGGCGTTCATGGCCTTGGCGTTGCCCGCGCGGACCTTCTCGACGGTGGCCGGGTCGGCCGCCATGGCGGCGTCGATGGCGGCGTCGATGGCGGCGGTGTCGGTCACGACGCTCAGGCCGCGTTCCTGCACGAGTGCGGTGGGGTCGTGTCCGGCCAGCACGTCGGGCAGCAGGTCCTTGGCGATCTTGCCGCTGATGGTGCCGGCGTCGATCAGGCCCACCAGCGCGGCCAGATGCGCGGGGCGCAGGGGGCTGGCCTCCAGCGTCTCCTCGCGCGCGGCGAGCAGGCCGGACACGTCACCCAGCAGCCAGTTCGCCAGCTTCTGGGCGTCCGGGCGGGGCTGCGTCTCCAGCGCCCCGTCGTAGAAGCGCGACAGCGGCACGCTGAGGCTCAGGGTCTGCGCGTCGGCCTCGCGCACGCCCGCCGCGCGGTAGCGTTCCAGTTTCTGCGCGGGCAGTTCGGGCATCCGCGCCCGGACGCGCGCGATCCATTCCGGCGTGATGTCCAGCGGCGGCAGGTCCGGCTCGGGGAAGTAGCGGTAGTCGGCCTCGCCTTCCTTGGTGCGCATCAGGAAGGTCTTCTGGCCGCCCTCGTCCCAGCCCAGCGTGTCCTGCGTGATGCGCCCGCCCGCGTCCAGGATGCGGGCCTGCCGGGCCGTCTCGAACTCGATGGCGCGCGCCACGGAACGGAACGAGTTGAGGTTCTTCACCTCGCACTTGGTGCCCCACGGCTCACCGACCCTGTGCAGGCTGAGGTTCACGTCGCAGCGCATCTTTCCTTCCTCGGGCGTGGCGTCACTGACCCCCAGCGCCTGCGCGATGGCCTGCACGCTCTCCAGGAACGCGCGGGCCTGCTCTGCGCCTGTGATGTCGGCCTCGGTGACCATCTCCAGCAGGCTGGACCCGGCGCGGTTCAGGTCCAGCATGGAGTACGGCGCGTACGTGGGGTGCGTCAGTTTCCCCGCGTCGTCCTCCAGGTGCGCGCGTTTGATCCGCACGCGGCTGACCTCGCCGCCGGGCAGGGTCACGTCCAGGAAGCCGTCACGGGCGATGGGCCGGTCGTACTGCGACAGCTGGAAGTTCTTCGGGGCGTCCGGGTAGAAGTAGTTCTTGCGGTGAAACTGCGTGAAGCCCGATACGTCGCAGTTCAGGCCCAGCCCGAACATCATGGCGAGTTCCACCGCCTCGCGGTTCAGGGTGGGCAGCGTGCCCGGCAGACCCAGCGTGAACGGGTCCGTGAACGTGTTCGGGTCCGCCCCGTGGTACTCCTGCGGGCACGAGCTGAAGATCTTGGACCTTGTCTTCAGTTGCAGGTGAACTTCCAGACCGATAACCGCCACATACGACATGCCAAGCAGGATACCGCCGCGCCGCCGCGCCCGGTCCGGCGCGGGCTAGCGGGTCGCTGCGCGCCGCCCGCTCACAGCGCCCGGCACTGACCTTCCCGGTTGCCCTGCACGCGGTTCTGCCCGCCGCCCGGCGCGCGGGCGTTGTCCTCGCACTTCAGGTTGCCCTGCACGGTGGCGCGCGCCACGCGCAGCGTCCCGGTGTTGCGTTCCAGTTCGATGTTGCCGTTCACGCGGGTATTCTCCACGCGCACGTTCCCGCCCCGCTCGGCCTCGATATTGCCGTCCACGACGCTCCCGGTGACGGTCACGCTGCGGAACCCGTCGTCGGTTTCCACGTTGCCGTCCACCTGACTGCGGTTCAGGATCAGCGTCGCGCCGCGCGGCACCTTCACGTCCCCGTCCACGCGCACGTCCGTGAGGGTGCAGGTACTGCCCGCCCGCACCTGCACGTCGCCGCGCACCGTGCGGCCCGACACTGCCCCCCCGCAGGTCAGGTCGGCGGCCGCCGCACGCGGCAGGCTCAGCAGGGGCGTCAGGAGCAGGGCGGTCAGCAGCAGAGGTCGCATGGTTCCACCGTAGGGGGCGGGTGTGACCCGCGCGTGAGCGGAACCTCAAGCCCGCGCGGCGGATCGCAGGCGTGCCGCCAGGGTCAGCGGGGTTCACTCCGGGGGGAGGGTCAGGGTCATCTCGTGCGGGCTGGCTACAAACCCCAGCCCGGCGTACAGCGGGCGGGCCATGTCGCTGCTGCCCAGGCTGACGCGCGTGACCCCGCGTGCCCGCAGCGCGTCCAGGCAGGCCCGGACCAGCGTGCGGGCGTGCCCGGCGCGGCGATGGTCCGGGTGCGTCCAGACGTTCACCACCCGCGCCCGCCACGGCTGCGGGTCACCGCGCGTGGGCCCCCAGTGCAGCAGCGTCACGCCCGCCCCGGCGATCACCTCTTTCCCACCCTCCAGCAGGAAGCCCAGGTACAGGCCCTCCCGGATCGCTCCCTCGACCCACGCGGCGTACGCGGGCCGCTCCGCGAGGTCGCGGGCGTCCGGGTAACGGTGCGCGGCAACGGTGGCGGCGTCGGCGGGCGTGACGGGGCGCATCAGGCCCCCAGTCTGCCGCACTTGGCGCCGCGAAAGTCTGGTAGAACGGCTGCATATGACCTTCGTGGCGCTGCTACACGCGGTGAACCTGGGAGCGCGGCGCAAGGTGCCCATGGCCGACCTGCGCGCCCTGCTGACCGGCCTGGGCCTGCGGGAGGTCCGCACGTACATCCAGAGCGGGAACGCCGTGTTCAGCGCGGACCCCGACCCGGCGCTGCGCGGGCGGCTGGAGGCGGCGCTTGAAGCGCAGTTCGGTTTCCCGGTCCCCGTGACGCTCCGCACGGCGCACGGGTGGCAGGAGGCGGCCCGTGGCTGCCCCGCGCACCTGCGGGACGAGACGGTCGTGGTGGCGTTCCTGCGCGACCCGCCCGACCCGGAACGCGTGGCGGCCCTGCACGCGCGGGACGTGACCCCGGAACGCTGGGAGGTGGTCGGCCAGCACCTGTACCAGACGGTTCCGGACGGCGTGCGGAACCTGCGACTGTCCGCCGCCGTGATCGAGCGGACGCTGGGCGTGGGCGTCACCGTCCGGAACGAACGGACCGTGCAGGCCATCGCAGCGATGCTGGACACCTGAGCTCCGGCGGGGACGTGGCTGGTTTAGCCTGCCCCATGCCCCGCAAGTTCCCGCCCGCCGCGTTCCTGTCGGCCGCGCCGCTGCTGTTCGTGCTGCTCTGGAGCACCGGCTTCCTGGGCACCAAGGGCGCGGCCCGGAACGCCGACCCGTTCGCGTACCTGACGGTCCGGTTCGCCCTGGCGGCCCTGCTGATGCTGGCCCTGACGGCCGCGCTGCGCGCCCCGTGGCCCACGCGGGCGCAGGCGGGCCGGGCGGGCGTGACGGGTCTGCTGCTGCACGCCGGGTACCTGGGCGGCGTGACGACCGCCATCTGGCTGGGCCTCCCGGCGGGCGTGACGAGCGTGCTGGTGGGCGTGCAGCCCCTGCTGACGGGCCTGCTGTCCTGGCCGGTGCTGGGCGAACGGGTCACGCGGCCGCAGTGGGCGGGCCTGCTGCTGGGCTTCGTGGGCGTGCTGCTGGTCGTGGGCGGGCAGGGCATCGGGAGTCCGACGGGGGCCAGCCGCCCGGCGCTGCTAGCCGCCGCGTTCGCGCTGATCTGCACCACCGCCGGAACCCTCTACCAGCGCCGCGTGGGCGGCGACATGCCGCTGCTGGGCGGCACGGCCGCGCAGTACGTCGTCAGCGCCGCCGCCCTGGGGGCCGTCACGCTGGCACGCGGGGGCGGCGTGATCCACTGGAACGCGGAATTCATCGTGTCCCTCACGTGGCTGGTGCTGGTCCTGTCGGTCGGGGCGATCCTGCTGCTCATGCGCCTGCTTCGCGACCTGCCCGCCGCGCGCGTGAACAGCCTCTTCTACCTCGTGCCGCCGCTGGCCGTGCTGGAAAGCTGGGTGCTGTACGGCGAACGCCTCAGCGCCCTGTCATTGGGCGGTCTGCTGCTGTGCGTGGCAGGCGTGGCCCTCGCCGCCCGGCAACCCACCGCGCCCCCACCGCGTACTGCCTGACATGAGCGAACTGAACGGACGGATCGGCGGCGTCACCCAGGGCTACGACCTGCGCGCCGACTGGAACGGCGAACGACTGGACGGCCGCATCGGCGGGACCTTCCAGGGCAAGGACATCCGGCTCACGGTCCGCGCCGGGGATGTGGACGGCCGCATCGGCGGCACCTTCGCCGGCTTCGACGCCGACGGCGACGTGACCCCCCAGAGCGTCAGCGTGCGCCTCGGCGGCCTCATTGATGGCGACGACGTTCACCTCCAGATCAGCGGCGACCGCGTCCGGGGCCGCTACTCCGGCCGCATCGACGGCAAGACCGTGGACCTGCACGTCAGCGGCGAACGCCTGCACGGCCGCATCGGCGGCGTACTGGACGGCAAGGACGTGAACCTCACTCTGAACGGCGTGCCCACCGAGGTCGCCGCGCTGGCCGCCGTCTGCGCGTACAAGGCCCTCGAAGACCAGCAGGCGCACGACGCCTCCGCCACCAGCAGCGGGAGTCCCTCCTAGCAGAAGACGTCGCCCGCTGCGGTCAGAACGGTCGCGGCAGGCGTATCGACGTGATCCCGAGCGGTCCCCCCGAGGCGTTTCAGGGCTTGGCCGACCAGTTCGAATCCCAGGGTGTACCCGGCCCAGCGGGGCAGGCCGTGTGCCCCGGACCCGTAGAACCACGCCTCGAACCCGAAGTCGGTCGTCTGGAGCAGCGGCCGCGCCCTCTGCCACAGGGCGGCCCGGTCGATACGGGCCTGCGCGTAAGGGGGTGCCTGCCCGGCCCGCTCGGTCCGTTCGTGGTGCTGGGCGATGCCCTCGGTGACCAGCACTTCCAGCAGGGTGCGGCCGTAACCGGGACCGCGCCAGCGGCGGGCGTGATGAAGTTCATGGGCCAGCGTGGCGGGCAGTTCGGCGCGCCAACCGGGCAGAAACTCCGGGTTCTCCGGACTGACCGTCAGTTCCACGTACGACCCCGTGGGCGCGAATCCGTGAATCCCGGTTTCCGGCAGGCCCCAGGGCAGCACCCGCAGGGCCACGTCCACGCCGGTCAGACCCAGCGGGGCGGTGTGGCGTTGCAGGGTCGCCTCCAGCACATGCCTCATCTCGTCCGCCAGGGGCGAAGGCAGGGTCCCGGCTGCGTTCATGACATGCAGGACGCTCATCGCTGCTGTCTTTCCTCCTGGCTTACTCGCTGCCCTCCTTGCGGCGCAGCAGGAAGAATCCGGCGGCGCTGCCCAGGGCGAGCAGGACGGCGGGCGCGCCGATGGCCCAGCTGGCGGTGCCGGCGAGGGCAGTCGTGAGGCCCAGAATGCCGAGGATCCAGCCGCAGGCGAGCAGGGCGAAGGTGGTCCAGGGGAGGCGGCTGATGGTCAGCAGGGTCAGGGGCAGGAACGCGGCGCCGAGCAGGGTGCGGACGCTGCCGCTGGTCTGGAGGTCGGCGGTGGCGGCGGCGAGTGCCCAGACGGTCAGTGCGGCGACGGGGATCAGCAGCAGCGTGGCGGCGGGGCTGGTGGGTGTCCGGGTGCTGGTCATGCGGTCAGCGTAGTGGGTGGCGATCCGGTCTGCACGCGAGGTTGCGGCTTCCGGGCGGGCGCGGCGGTGGGGGATTCCCAGCAAGCCGCACATTCCCGCGTGTGGGCGCGTGGTACGTTCCGCGCATCATGACCGTGACTGCGAAGGCGAGGACGTTGGGAGAACTGCTTCAGACCGAAGGGTACGCCGGGCGCGCGCCGTTCGACGGGAAGATCCGCCTGGTGCAGGACGAGGTGCGGGAGAACCTGACCCGCAAGTTGCGGAGCGGCGAGGAGCTGTTCCCCGGTGTGGTCGGGTACGACGACACGGTGATTCCGCAGCTGGTGAACGCGCTGCTGGCGCGGCAGAACTTCATTCTGCTGGGGCTGCGCGGGCAGGCGAAGAGCCGGATTCTGCGGGCCATCACGGACCTGCTGGACCCGGAAGTGCCGGTCATTGCGGGCGTGGACATGCCGGACGACGTGCTGAACCCGGTGGGTGCCGAGGGCCGCGCGCTGCTGGAGGCACACGGGCTGGACCTGCCGATCCGCTGGCTGCCGCGCGCCGACCGGTACGTGGAGAAGCTGGCGACGCCGGACGTGACGGTCGCGGACCTCGTGGGGGACGTGGACCCGATCAAGGCGGCGCGTCTGGGCACCAGCCTGGGCGACGTGCGCAGCATGCATTTCGGGCTGCTGCCGCGCGCGAACCGGGGGATCTTCGCGGTGAACGAACTGGCGGACCTGTCCCCGAAGGTGCAGGTGGCGCTGTTCAACATCCTTCAGGAGGGGGACGTGCAGATCAAGGGCTACCCGATCCGGCTGGAGCTGGACGTGATGCTGGTCTTCAGCGCGAACCCCGAGGATTACACGGCGCGCGGGAAGATCGTCACTCCGCTCAAGGACCGCATCGGGTCAGAGATCCGCACGCACTACCCGACGGACGTGCGACTGGGCATGGACATCACGGCGCAGGAGGCCGCGCGGGCCGAGGGCGTGATCGTGCCGCCGTTCATCGCGGAACTGATCGAGGAGATCGCATTCCAGGCGCGTGAGGACGGCCGCGTGGACAAGCTGAGCGGCGTGTCGCAGCGCCTGCCGATCTCGCTGATGGAGGTCGCCGCCGCGAACGCCGAGCGCCGCAGCCTGATGGCCGGGGACGCGCCGGTGGTGCGGGTCAGTGACGTGTACGCGGGCCTGCCGGCCATCACGGGCAAGATGGAACTGGAGTACGAGGGCGAACTCAAGGGTGCGGACAACGTGGCCCGCGACGTGATCCGCAAGGCGGCGGGGGCCGTGTACGCCCGGCACTACGGCAGCGCGAACACCCGCGACCTGGAGAAATGGTTCGAGGCCGGGAACGTGTTCCGCTTCCCGCAGGGTGGCGACAGCGCTGCCGCGCTGAAGGCGGCGGGCGAGGTGCCGGGCCTGACCGACCTGACCGCCGAGGTCGCCGCGAGCAGCGACGACGCCGTGCGCGTGTCGGCCGCCGAGTTCATCCTGGAGGGCCTGTATGGCCGCAAGAAACTCTCACGCGCCGAGGAACTGTACGCCGCGCCGGAAGCCGAGACGCGCCAGCAGCGCGGCGGCCGCTGGAACTGAACCGGACTCCGATTGGAAGGGCTGCAAAGCTCCTTCAATCCGAGCGGATGCGACTCGTAGAGCTGCCTCGCAGAGTGGGAGCGGAACGGGTTCCGGGCGTGGAGCCAGCAATCCGGTGAAGTTCCGGATTGCTGGCGAAACAGACGGAATCCGTATGAGACAGCAGGCGAACCGCAGGAAGTGGGGAGTGGATCGGGGCGGGCGTCCCATCCGCTCCCCACTGTCCGTGTCCCTCTTCCTATTACGCTGGGGGTATGCTCTCCCCTGTTCTGGCTGATCTGATCGGGTTTCACGCGCCGCTGTCGGTCGTGCAGCGCGAGCAGGGGGGCGCGGTGACGCTCCTGACGCCCGGCGTGAACGTGCTGGCGCTGAACGCGACGTTCCTGCCGGGTGATGTAACCGGGGTGGATCTGCGGGACGTGCAGGACTGGCATGAGGGGCAGGGGCTGCCGCCGCTGATGGCCTGGGCGGGCGGCGAGGTTCCGGCGGGCCTGACGGTGCGGGAGGTCGCGCGGGTGAGGGTGGGCCGCTGGTCCGGTCGGCCGGACCCACTGGACGCCCCGGCGGGCGAGCAGGTGGTGGTCGAGCAGGTGGGCCGCCTGCACCTGAGCGCGTGGGCGGGGGCGCTATGCGCGGCGCACGGCACGCCAGGGTGGGCGGCGGGGCTGGCGCGGCAACTGGCAGGACCGCTGGAGGCCGCTGCCGGGCCTGGGACTGCCGGGGCTTTCGCGCTGCTGATGGCGTACCGGGACGGGCAGCCGGTCGGGTCGCTGCTGTGGCAGGCGCGCGGGGCGGGCGGCGCGGCGCACCTGTGGGGCGCGGCCGACACCGGGGCGGGCGTGGCGCTGCTGAACGCGGCGGCGGGGCTGGGCGAGGACCTGACGGTCACGCTGCCCGGCGCAGGCGAGTGGGACGGGCCGCCACTGGCCGGGGAGACCAGCGTGCAGTACGGTCTGCTGACGCCCGGAACGGACGCACAGGGCTGAGGCTGGTGGGAACAGATCTGTCGCCACCCCCATGAGCTTCCCATGAGAGGTGGGTACCTGTGGCTGGCAAACGCGAGGGAACCGCCCGCAGTCTGTGAAATTCTCCTCACTGGGCGGGGGGTCAGCACCCCCGCCACCGCACAGGCCAGATGAGAAATGAGAAAGGTTTCCTCATGGTAAAGAGACTTCGGCACGTTCTAATGCCTTCATGCTCCCCCACCCCCTGCGCGGCGCCAGTGTCGCCCTGCTGATCCTGATCCTCAGCGCCTGCGGCGGCACTGGCGGCACCGGCAGCGCCCCCACCCCGACCGACCCGGCCGGAAACGTCAGCGACACGCTCTCGCCGCAGGGCGTCGCCAGCCCCGTCACCCTGACGCTGGGGCAGCCCACGCAACTGACCGTCACGGTCGGCGGCCGCGCCCCGGCACCCGGTCAGCTCGTGTGGACCACCAGCAACGCGGCGGTCGCCACGGTCACGCAGACCGGACTGGTCACGCCCGTGGGGAGCGGGAACGCCACCGTCCGCGCCGCCCTGAGCAGCAACGCGGCGGCGTTCATCGACTTCCCGCTGACCGTCCGCGCCGCCGCGCCCGCACCGACCCCCGCTCCCACCCCGGCGCCCGGCACGGGCTTCGCGCAGCAGGTGCTGGACCTCGTGAACGCCGCCCGCGCGCAGGGCCGCACCTGCGGGGCCACCGCCTACGCCGCCGCGCCCGCCCTGACCCTGAACGCGCAGCTGGGTCAGGCCGCGCAGGACCACGCCGCCGACATGGCCGCCCAGAACTACTTCAGCCATACGAGCAAGGACGGCCGCACCGCCGGGCAACGCATCGCCGCCGCCGGGTACGCCTACCGCACCTGGGGCGAGAACATCGCCGCCGGGCAGGTCACCGCCGCGCAGGTCATGGACGGCTGGCTGAAAAGCGAGGGGCACTGCAAGAACATCATGAACGCCGGCTTCCGGGAACTAGGCGTCGGGTACGCGACCAGCACCTCCGGGCCGTACTGGGTTCAGGACTTCGGCACCCGCTGAAGCACGCAACGAGAGGAGGGGGAGGCCGGTCGCAGCCTCCCCCTCCTCTGTTCTGATCCTTACCCGAACAGCGCCCGGTACTCGCCGTACCCCTGCGCGTCCAGTTCCGACACCGGCACGAAGCGCATGGCAGCCGAATTGATGCAGTAGCGCAGCCCCCCGTGCTCCTGCGGGCCGTCCGGGAAGACGTGCCCCAGGTGCGAGTCCGCCACCGCCGAGCGGACCTCGGTGCGCGCGTACCCGATCTTGTAATCGGTGTTCTCGGTCAGCGTCACGCTGGGAATCGGGCGGGTGAAGCTGGGCCAGCCGCACCCCGCGTCGTACTTGTCGAGGCTGGAGAACAGCGGCTCGCCACTCACGACATCCACGTAGATGCCTTCTTCCGTGTGATCCCAGTACTCCCCGGTGTAGGCCCGCTCGGTGCCCTCGTGCTGGGTCACGCTGTACTGCATGGGCGTCAGGCGCTCGCGCAGCTCGGCATCGGACGGTTTCACGAACGGCTTGTCAGTCATGGGAGCAGTCTAGGCGCAGCGGGACGCCGGGACGGTGACCGAACGTAGGAAGTGGTGAGCGGGTCGGGGCCAGCGTCCCCCCCACTCACCACACCCCGCACGTCCCTTACAGCGGGATGTTGCCGTGTTTCTTGTAGGGCCGGGCCTCTTCCTTGTCGCGCAGCATGGTGAAGGTCTGGATCAGGACGCGGCGGGTGTCCTCCATGGGGATCACGTCGTCGATGTAGCCCTTGCTGGCGGCGACGTAGGGGTTGTCGAAGGCGTCCTTGTACTCGGCGATCTTCTGCGCGCGGGTCGCGTCGGGGTTCTCGCTGTTCTGGATGTCGCGGCGGTACACGATGTTCGCGGCGCCCTCGGCGCCCATGACGGCGACGGCGGCGGTCGGCCAGGCGTACACCACGTCGGCGCCCATGTCGCGGCTGTTCATGGCGAGGTACGCCCCGCCGTAACTCTTGCGGGTGATCAGGGTGACCTTGGGAACGGTCGCCTCGGCGTACGCGTACAGCATCTTCGCGCCGTGGCGGATGATTCCGGCGTGCTCCTGCGCCACGCCCGGCAGGAAGCCCGTCACGTCCACCAGCGTCAGGATCGGGATGTTGTAGCAGTCGCAGGTGCGGATGAACCGCGCCGCCTTGTCGGACGCGTCGATGTTCAGCGTGCCCGCCATGACGCGCGGGTTGTTCGCCACGATGCCCACCGACTCGCCGTTCAGGCGCGCGAAGCCCACCACGATATTCTTCGCCCAGTTCGGCTGGATTTCCAGGAAGGTGCCGTCGTCCACAAGTTCGTGGATCACATCGTGCATGGCGTACGGCTTGCGCTGGTCGGGCACGACGATGTCCAGCAGGCGCTCGTTCGTACGGTCGGCCGGGTCGCCCGTCGGATGCGCGGGCGCCCTCTCGCGGGCGTTCTGCGGCAGGTAGCCCAGCAGGTCGCGCACGCCCGCCAGGACCGCCTCGTCACCGTCGTACTCCAGGTGCGCCACGCCGCTCTTGCGGGTGTGGACGTCCGCGCCGCCCAGCTGATCGAAGGTCACGTCCTCCCGCGTCACGGACTTGATCACCTCGGGACCCGTGATGAACATGTAACTGCTGCCGCCGCTCATCAGGATGAAGTCCGTCAGGGCCGGCGAGTACACCGCGCCCCCCGCGCAGGGACCCAGGATCGCGCTGATCTGCGGCACCGCACCCGAGTAGATCGCGTTCCGGTAGAAGATCTCGCCGTAACCACTGAGCGAATCCACGCCCTCCTGAATGCGCGCCCCGGCGCTGTCGTTCAGGCCGATCACCGGGCAGCCCGTTTTGGCGGCCATGTCCATGATCTTCGTGACCTTCGCGGCGTTCATCTTGCCCAGAGAGCCACCCAGCACCGTGAAGTCCTGACTGAACACGAACACCTGCCGCCCGTGGATCGTGCCCCGCCCGGTCACGACACCCTCGCCCGGCGCGTCCACGCCCTGCATCAGACGGCCGCCCCGGTGCTCCACGAAAGTCCCCATCTCCAGGAAAGAACCGGGGTCCAGCAGCGCGTCGATCCGCTCGCGGGCCGTGAGTTTCCCGCCGGCCTTCTGTTTCTTCAGGCGTTCCGGGCCGCCGCCCTGCTCGACCCGCGTGCGGCGCTGCTCCATCGCCGCGATCAGTTCCTGTAACTCCACGCCCGGATTTGTCATGCCCGCATGGTATCCAAACGCGCGTTAGGCACCCGCGTGACCGGGCCGGGGACAGAGGGCGGATGGCGGATGGCGGATGGCGGATGGTGGATGGTGGATGGTGGATGGTGGATGGTGGATGGTGGATGGTGGATGGTGGATGGTGGATGGTGGATGGTGGATGGTGGATGGTGGATGGTGGATGGTGGATGGTGGATGGTGGATGGTGGATGATCAACAGCGTCTGCGCGACCCCACCTCCACTGTCAAGCCCCACCCACTGCCCACTGCCCTCTTACCTTCCCGCTTCGACCTCGATGCCGTCCGCCTCGCTCATGCGGACGATGTTCGCCAGGGTGTGGATGGGCACGTTCAGGTCGGCGAGTTTCGCGCGGCCATCCTCGAACTGCTTTTCCACGACGCAGCCGATGCCCAGCAGCTCGGCGCCGCTGACCTCGATCATGCCCGCCAGCGCCCGCAACGTGCCGCCGGACGCCAGGAAATCGTCGATCACGACCACGCGATCCCCAGCCCCCAGGAATTCGCTGCTGATGAACAGGTCCACCACGCCGCCCTTGGTACGGCTGACGGACTGCGCCGTGAACGCCGGTTCCTTCATGGTGACGGGTTTCTTCTTGCGGGCGTACACCATCGGCACGCCCAGCACCATGGCCGTCGCGATGGCAGGCGCGATGCCGCTGACCTCGATGGTCACGATCTTGCCGGGATTCAGCGGCGCGAAGTGCGCGGCGAACACCTCGCCCATCTCGCGCGTCAGGTGCGGCAGCAGCTGATGGTTCACCAGTCCGTCCACCTTGAGAATCCCACCGGGAAGAACCTCACCCTGCTGCCGAATCGCGTCCACGAGTGCCTGCATGCCCCGGAGTGTACCCGCCACCTGACGGATGCGGGGCGGGCACCCTGGGCAGCATGCTGGGGGACGTGCCTGCCCTGCCTGACCTGACCCCCACCGAACTGACGGCCTTCGCGCAGCAGTTCGGCCTGGAATCGCCTCTGACGCGCCTGCCGAGCGTGGGCATCGTGAACCGCGTGTACCGGGCCCGGCGCGCCGGGCGGGACGTGGTGCTGCGCGTGCCGATGCCCGGCGACATCGGGGACGCCCTGACCGAGAGTGTGGCCGTGCCCGCAGCGGTGCGGGCGGGCATTCCGACGCCGGAACTGCTGGTGTTCGACGACTCGCGCGCGGTGCTGGACGCGCCGGTCAGCGTGTACGCCTTCGCGCCGGGCCGCAGCCTGGACGGCCTGGGCTGGAGATACGGTGATCCGCGCCTGTCCCGCGCGTGGCGGGAGGCGGGCCGCGCCCTGGCCGCCCTGCACGCCGGGGTGACCGACGCGCCCGACCCGCACGGATACCTGGAGTCCATCACGCCGCCCGACCCGGTCCGCACCCGCACGCGCGTCCTGACCGGCGAGCGGCTGGGCACCGCCGAGGCCGACTGGGCGACCGGCCTGACGGCCCGCCTGCTGGGCGAGAACCCACCGCCCGCGCAGCCCGCCTTCCTGCACGACGACCTGCACGCCGGGAACCTGATGGTGACCGATGACGGCGCGGTGACCGCCCTGATCGACTGGGGGGACGCCGGGTGGGGCGACCCGGCGCTGGACCTCAGTTACTCCGGGCCGCTGGCCGTGCCGGACCTGCTGGCCGGGTACCACGAGTCGGGCGGCACCACCGGCGACGCCCTGACCCTGCGGGTGCTGGCGTACACGCTGGACAACGCGACCCGTTACCTCACGCGGCAGCCGGAGGCGCACGAGAACGGCGACCTGTGGTACACCCGCCCTGCCACCGCGCTGATGGGGCTCCTGCGCGTCAGTCCGCGCGTTCCGCAGTGGCAGGAGGCGCTGGAAGGGTGCTGACGCGGGTTACAGCTCGTTGATTTCGGGTCTGAAGCCCACCTGCCGGATGTATTCCAGGTATTCGGGGCCGGTGAGGGCCTCGCGGCGGCCGCTCAGGGCCACGAACATGGCCTCGAGGACGTTGGTGGCGAAGTTGCGGCTGCCCATGCGGGGCGTGGTGGTGATCAGGCGGGCCACGCCGCGCGCCTTCATCCAGTCGCGGTCGGCGGGGGTGATGGTCTGCGTGAGGATGGTCTTGCCACTCAGGTCCTGGGGGGCGTAGCGTTTGACGTACAGGGTGTCGCCGGCGATCACGTCGGCCCAGGCGTAGTAGCGCGTGCCTTTGCCCTGCACGCTGGTGTCCTGTTTGGCGCCGGTCGGGTAGAACCAGTCCTGCGGGAGGCGGGTCAGGGCGGGCAGGATCAGCCGCGCGACGCGTTGCAGGGACGTGATGCTGCGCAGGGGCCGGTCCACGTTCAGGCCGAACACGATGTCCCCGAACACCATGTCCGCGCCGTGCTCGGCGAGGGCCTCGGCCATGCCGAAGCGGTCCACGGCGGACACCATCAGGACCCGGCGGGTGCGCCAGTTCAGGACCGGGTCGAGCTGGGTGACGGCGTCGCGTTCCAGGGTGTTTTTCAGGCCGCTGCCGTCGAGGACCGGGGTGATGCGCGCCCCGGCCACGAGTTTGCGGACATTCGTGAAGGTGTAACGTTTCCCGCCGGCCAGCAGGTACAGGTCCGCGCCGCCCAGCCCGAAGGCGTCCACGCGGCCGTCGAGGGCCTGGAACAGGGCGGCCATCTTGCGGGTGTCGCCGTCCGTGCCGATGCGTTCGATGATGAACGGCTGCCCCAGCACGGTGGTGGTCTCGCGGGCGTTGCGGGCGCTGCCGCCCAGGCTGACGCTGACGACGTGCTTGTGCCCGGCCGGTGCGGGTTGCCAGCCCTGGAGGGGATCGGTCATGCGGGGCATTCTACGCGCGGGGGCGCGCGGCGCGTCCGGTTCAGGCGTGCGCGTCCAGGGTCACGCGGGCGCCCGTGCGGGCCGAGGCGTACAGGGCGTCCAGCACCCGCGCCTGGGCCACGGCGTCGGCGGGGGGGTACAGCGCCGCTTCCTGCCCGCGCGCGACCCGCTGGAAGTGCGCGACCATGCGCGCGTACCCGTTCGACGGCGGGAACTCCTCGCGGCTTTCCTGGCCGCCCAGGTTCAGGTGCAGCGTGACGGGTTCGTGGGTGTGGCTGTGGTAGACGCGCGGAACGTCCAGCGTGCCGCGCGTGCCCACGACCGTCAGGCGGCTGAAGCTGGGGTCCGTCCAGTCGAAGGCGCAGTCCAGGCTGCCCAGCGCGCCCCCGAAGTCCAGGGTGCCGCTGAGGGCCACGTCGATGTCGCCCGTGCCGGGGTGCGCCCCGGCGGGCGTCCAGCGGGCGGCGGCGGTCACGGCCTGCGGTTCGCCCAGCAGCAGGCGCATCAGGTTCACGGGGTAGGTGCCCACGTCGAACAGCGCCCCGCCGCCCTGCGCGGCGTTCCAGCGGAAGTCGTCCGGGTTGGTCATGTGGAACCCGAACGCGCCGTGCACGGACCGCACGTCGCCCAGCGTGCCGCCCCGCACGAGTTCCACGATCCGCAGGACATGCGGCTGGAAACGGTACGCGAAAGCTTCCAGCAGCGTGCCGCCCGTCTGCGCGGCTGCGTCCGCGAGCTGCTGCGCCTCGGCGGCGTTCAGGGTCAGGGGTTTCTCGGTCAGGACGTGCTTCCCGGCCCGCAGCGCCGCCAGCGTCCAGGGCAGGTGAGCGTCGTTCGGCAGGGGGTTGTACACGGCGTGCACGTCGGACGTGATCAGGTCGTCGTACGTGCCGGCGACCTGCACGCCCCACTCCTGCGCGAACGCCTGCGCCCGCGCCGAGTGCGGGTCGCGCACGCCCACGAACGCGACCTCGCCGCCCGCCTCGCGGATCGCGGGAATCAGGGCGCGGGCAATGCGGGCGGCGCCCAGCAGCCCCCAGCGGAACGCAGGTTCAGTCATACCCGCAGCCTACCGCAGCCGCGCCGCCCCGCTGGGAGTCATACGGACTGCCGTCTGTTTCGCCAACAATCCGGAACTTCACCGCCCCTGCCGGCTCCACGTCCGGAACCCGTCCCTCTCCCACTCTGCGGAGCAGCTCTACGAGTCGCTTCGCTCGGACCCAGCGGGCTTTGCAGCCCATTCAATCGGAGTCCGGATCAGACCTCGCCGCCCCAGTCCGCGCCGTGCGCGCGCCACGCGGCCTCGATGTGCGTCAGGACGTCCAGCGGCAGCGGGCCTTCCTGCACGGTCCGGACGTTGCGTTCCAGATTCTCGATGCTGGCGGTCCCCACGATGGCGCTGTGCACGCCCGGCGCGTACGCGCTGAAGCGCAGCGCGAACTGCGTCCAGTCCAGCCCGGCGGCCTCGCGCACACCGTTCAGGTCGAGCTGGCCCAGCCGCTCCCAGTACGTCTCGGCGTAGTCGCCGGCCGGACGCTGCGTGAAGCGCCACGCGGCGTTCGCGATGGGCCGCTTGGCGATCACGCCCAGCCCGGCGTCCTGCGCGGCGGGCAGCACCTGATGGCGGCTCCACTGGTCGGCGAGGTTCACGCTCGTCTCGACGCTGCCGAAGCGCCCGGACTGCGCGGCCCAGGCCAGGGCCTCGTTCTCGCCGCTGTACGCCGCCACGCGGATCAGGCCGGCGGCGCGGGCGTCGTCCAGCGCGCCCAGCAGGTCCTCGCGGCGCAGCGTGTCGGCCGGGCAGGAGTGCAGGTGGAAGATGTCGATCCAGTCGCAGCGCAGCCGCGTCAGGGCCCGCTCGATACCCAGGCGGATGGCCTGCGGGGTCCAGTCGTCGGCGCCGTCCGCGCCGTACCCGCCCTTGCTGCTGAGGATGAAGTCGTGCCGCCGGTACGACAGGTGCCGCCCGATGCGTTCCTCGCTGAGGCCGTAGCCGCGCGCCGTGTCCACCAGGGTCACGCCCCGGTCGATGGCGCGGTTCAGCAGCGTCCCGACATGCTCCTCGGTCAGTGCGGCGTCCCCGACCTGCCCGGCCCCCAGGCCCAGCGCCGAGACGCGCAGGCCGGTCGTTCCAAAGTCCCGTTGCTCCATACCCGGCATTCTGCACCCGCGCGGGTCAGGGCGCCGCCAGTTGCGCGCGGGCGTCCTCCTGCGACCGGAACTGCAACTCGTACAGGTCACGGTACAGGCCGCCCTGCGCGATCAAATCGGCGTGCGGGCCGTCCTCGACGACGCGGCCCCCGTCCATGACCACGATCCGGTCCGCGTTGCGGATGGTACTCAGGCGGTGCGCGATCACGAAGGTCGTGCGGCCCTGCATCAGCCGCTCCAGCGCCGCCTGCACCAGCGCCTCGGACTCGTTGTCCAGCGCGCTCGTCGCCTCGTCCAGAATCAGGATGCGGGGGTCCTTCAGGACCGCCCGCGCGATCGCCACGCGCTGACGCTGCCCGCCGGACAGCTTCACGCCCCGTTCACCCACCACCGTGTCGTACCCCTGCGGGAAGGCCGTAATGAACTCGTGGGCATTCGCGGCGCGGGCGGCCGCCTCGACCTCCTCGGGACGCGCGCCGGGACGGCCGTACAGGATGTTCTCGCGCACCGTGCCGCTGAACAGCAGCGTCTCCTGCGGCACGAGGCCCACCTGCGCCCGCAGGTCCGCCAGGGCGTAGTCGCGCACGTCCCGCCCGTCCACGCGCAGGGTGCCGCCCGTCACGTCCCAGAAACGCGGAATCAGGTTCACCAGCGTCGTCTTCCCCGCCCCGCTCGGCCCGACGAGCGCCACGACCTGCCCCGCCGGGACGTCCAGCGTCACGTCCCGCAGCACCGCGCCCCGCTCACCGTCCGCGCCGTACCCGAACGAGACCCCCTCGAACGCCACCCGGCCCTCCGCGCGGGCCAGCGGCGCCGGCTGCGCGGGCTGCGGCAGGTCACTGCGCTCGTCCAGCAGCTCGAAGATCCGGCCCGACGCGCCCAGCGCCTCCTGAAACTGGTTGAAGATCCCGGTCAGGGCCGCCACCGTCCCCCCCACCTGCAGGGCGTAGAACAGGAACGTCACCAAATTCCCCGGCGTCAGGCTGCCCGCCATCACCTGCCGCCCCCCGTACCACAGCACCACCGCCAGCGCCCCGAACGTCAGGAAACTCATCACGCCCGCCATGAGTGCCTGCCACTGCGCGCGCCGCAGCGCCGCCCGGAAGCTCGCCAGCACCCCCTCTCCGTACCGGCCGCGCTCCACGCCCTCCGCCGTGAAACTCTGCACGACCCGCACGCCGCTGATCGCCTCCTCGGCACTCGCGTTCGCGCCCGCCACGGCGTCCTGCACCTCACGGCTCACCCGGCGGATCTGCCGCCCCACCACCACCGCCGTCCCGATCACCAGCGGAATGACCGCCAGCGTCAGCAGACTCAGGCGCGGACTCGTGCTGACCAGCAGCACCACCGCCCCCACCAGACTCACCGACTGCGCCGCCAGCTGCGCCAGCGCCGTACTCGTCACCGTCTGCACAGTCCCCACATCCGACGTCAGGCGGCTCGTCAGGTCCCCCGTCTTATGCTCCCCGAAAAAACGCGGCGAGAGCGTCAGCAGGTGCGAGAACACCGCCCGCCGCAGGTCCGCCACCACGCCCGCCCCCACCCGCGAAAGCAGGTACGACTGCGCCGCCCCGAACAGCGCCGACAACGCGAAGATTCCCAGCAGCAACACCACCGTCCGGTCCAGCTGCGACGTATCCGACGAACCCACCCGCAGGAACGACGCATCGATCAGCCGCCCGAACAACGCCGGGAACACCAGATTCAACCCGCTCGACACCAATGTCGCCAGCAACCCCACCACGAACAACGCCCGGTACGGCCGCGCGAACGCCAAGAGCCGCACCAGCTGACGCGGATCCCGCCGCACACGCGGCGAGTCCGGACTCAGGGACGAAGCAGAGCGGCCAGGACGGGAGAACATGACCACAGCGTACGCGGGAAGCAGAAGGACAAACGGGAAGGAGGCAGGGGGAAAGGCAATACCGCTGCTTCGCAGGACCCCTCAGTCAGCTTCGCTGACAGCTCCCCTCAAGGGGAGCCTTGAAGGCAGGCTAACGCTACCGTCGTCGCCACGAGGCCCGTCGTGCGCGCAGCGCGCGGGGCGCACGCAGCTGGGGTGAAGGATGGCGTGTGAGGCGTGGCCGTCCCCGCCCGATACCCGCCACCAACGCCCGCGAAATACCTGCCCAGTGCCAACGAAAGCCCCCCCGTCCCCCCTGGGGATGGGGGCTGGGGGGTGGGGAACCTTGCAGCAATCGGCCAATCAGGCCAGAGCCGTTTCCGGAGCCGTGTACGGCAGCTCGAAGGCGTCCGCCACGCCCTGGTACGTCAGTTTGCCCTGGTGGGTGTTCAGGCCGAGCATGAGCGCGGGGTTGCGGTGCAGGGCGCTGGGGCCATGGTCGGCGAGCAGCAGGGCGTACGGGAGGGTCTGGTTGGTGAGCGCGAAGGTGCTGGTGCGGGGGACGGCGCCGGGCATGTTGGCGACGCCGTAGTGGATGACGCCGTCGACGACGTAGGTGGGGTCGTCGTGGGTGGTGGCGTGGATGGTTTCGACGCAGCCGCCCTGGTCGACGGCGACGTCGACGATGACGCTGCCTTCGGGCATGAGTTTCAGCATGTCGCGGGTGACGAGGTGGGGGGCTTTGGCGCCGGGAATGAGGACGCCGCCGATGAGGAGGTCGGTGGTGGGGAGCAGGTCGCGGATGTTGGCTTCGCTGCTCATCATGGTGGTGATCTTGCCGAAGAAGACGTCGTCGAGGTACGCGAGGCGGCGCTGTGACACGTCGAGGATGGTGACCTTGGCGCCGAGGCCCATGGCCATCTTGGCGGCGTTGGTGCCGACGACGCCGCCGCCGATGATGGTGACGTGACCGGGTTGCACGCCGGGGACGCCGCCGAGGAGGACGCCGCGTCCGCCGACGGGTTTCTGGAGGTGGTACGCGCCGGCCTGGACGCTCAGGCGGCCCGCGACCTCGCTCATGGGGGTCAGCAGGGGCAGGCTGCCGTCGTCGAGTTGGACGGTCTCGTAGGCGACGCCGGTGGTGCCGGCCGCGAGCAGGGCGTCGGTGAGGGGGCGGTCGGCGGCGAGGTGCAGGTACGTGAACAGCAGCAGGTCGGGGCGCAGGTAGTGGTACTCGCTCTGGATGGGTTCCTTGACCTTCACGACCATCTGCGCGGCCCAGGCTTCGTCGGCACTTCCCAGGGTGGCGCCGGCGTTCACGTAGTCCTGGTCGGCGATGCCGCTGCCGAGGCCGGCGCCCTGCTGGACGGTGACGGTGTGACCGCGGCGGACGAGGGTGGCGACGCCGCCGGGGGTGAGGGCGACGCGGTTTTCCTTGACCTTGATTTCTTTGGGGAGTCCGATGTGCATGGTGTGACCTCGCTGGCCGTGCAGGTGTCTCCTGCCGGCGGTGGTGCTGCTTCTTGTGACGCAAGATTAACAGTTCTTCACGGACCGGCGATTGCCGTTGCCGGCCTCTTTCGGGGCGCCTTCGCAACCCTGTTGCCCGTTTATGCCAGAATACGACCGATCATGTCTCAGAATATTCTCGATGCGCTGGACCGGCAGATTCTCGGCATCCTCCAGCGGGACGCCCGCATTCCGAACACGGAACTCGCCGACGAGATCGGCCTGACGCCCGCCCCGACGCTGCGCCGCGTGCGCCGCCTGGAGGAGGAGGGCGTGATTCAGCGGTACGTGGCGCTGCTGGACCCGAAGATGGTGGGCCGGGAACTGATGGTGATCGTGCGCGTGACCCTGGACAAGCAGACGAAGGCGGGGTTCGAGGAGTTCGCGCAGAAGATGCAGGAGCGCCCGGAGGTGCTGGAGTGCTTCCTGTGCCTGGGGGACATCGATTACCTGCTCAAGGTGTGCGTGCCGGACCTGGACGCGTACCAGCATTTCCTGGTGAACACCCTGGCCGCCATTCCCGGCGTGCGCAACACCGCGAGTACCATCGTGGTCAAGCAGGAGAAGCACACGACCAGCCTCCCGCTGGAATGACCGGCGGGGGCGGCGTTCAGGACGATCTCATGGGCGCTGTGGAACACTGGGGGTATGCCCTTCCATTCCCTGAACGGTCGTTCCCTGACCTGCGCGGCGCTGCTGGGCGCCGCCCTGTCCGCCTGCGCTCCGGCGGCCACCCGCGCTCCCGTGACTGCGCCGGCCCCGGTGGCCACGCCCGCGCCCACCCCGGCGCCCGCCGTGTCGTTCGAGGCGATGCCGTTCCTGTCTGAGACACCGGTGCGGTCCTTCGCGTCCGCGCCGGCCATGACCATCGACCCGGCCCGTTCGTACCGCGCGGTCCTGAAGACGGACCGGGGGGACATCACGGTGGACCTGAACGCGAAGGGATCGCCGGTCGCCGTGAACAACTTCGTGTTCCTGGCCCGGCACCGCTTCTACGACGGCACGCGCTTTCACCGGGTGATCGAGGGGTTCATGGCGCAGGGCGGCGATCCCCTCAGTGCGGACACGGCCCGCCGGTCCGCGTGGGGAACGGGCGGCCCTGGCTACCAGTTCGCGGCGGAGGTCAGCAACGGCCTGCGCTTCGACCGCGTGGGCGTGCTGGGGATGGCGCGGTCGCAGAGCCTGACCTCGCAGGGCAGTCAGTTCTTCATCACGGTCGCCCCGGCGGACTTCCTGAGCGGCGGGTACACGGTGTTCGGGCAGGTCATCGGTGGGCAGAACGTGCTGGCCAGCCTGACCCGCACGGCGCGCAGTACTGGGCAGGGAGAGCAGGCCATTCCGGGCGCGGCGGCCGACACGTTGATCGGCGTGCAGATCCTCGAATCCCGCTGACCGGCGGGGGGTGCGGCCTGATCCTGCGCGGCGTGATCCTGTAAGGAGCGTTCCATCCCGCGCGGGGCGGGGCGCTCTACACTGACGGACATGCGTGTGCGTTCCCTTCTTCCGCTCGTGGCGGCCGGCGCGGCCCTCTGGTATGTCCGCAGCGTGTACCGGTTCCGGGACCCGGTGCGGCTGCCGCAGGCGGGTTCCGGCGAGGTCCTGAGTCCCGCCGACGGCACCGTGAGTTTCGTGCGCCGCGTGCAGGGCACCGGGCTGGACGGCGTGGACGTGGCGGGCCTGCTGAACGCACCGGACGCCGCCGACGGCTGGCTGATCGGGGTTCTGGTGGGGCCGCTGGACGCGCATTACGTGTACCAGCCGGTGGCGGGTACGGTCACGCGGGTCGCGCACCGGCCGGCCGTGATGAACGTGCCGCTGCTGGGGGCGGGCGCGGCGGCCGGCGCCCTGGCGGGGCGCATTCCGGACCTGCTGGGGGGGCGGGGCACCCTGGAGAACGAACGCCTGAGCAGCGTGACGGTCACGCCGTTCGGGAACGTGACGGTCACGCTTGTGGCGCCGGGCGCGGGCCTGCGCGCCACCTCGTACCAGCAGGGCGGCGACGAGGGCCGCGCCGGTTTCAAGGCCGCGTTCCTGGCAGAGGGCGGGCTGGTGCTGCTGCACCTGCCGGGGGCGTTCACGCCGGCCGTGGGCGTCGGGGACCGGGTCCTGGGCGCGCAGACCGTCGCGGCCCGCGCAGACAACTGAGACGGACTCGGATTGAACGGACTTTGCAGCCCATATCAATCCGAGCGAAGCGAGTGGAAGCAACGCGGGTTCCGGGTGAACCCTGCCGCGCGTCACGGCGTCCGGCGCCCGGAACCGGTATGCTGCTGCGCCTGGAATGGTCCGGGCAGTCATGGCAGTCACCGCAGGGTCACGGCCGGCGAAGGGAGGCAGGGTGGGCAGGGCACGCGCAACAGACGATAACGGGACGGGCGGACCCGAACGCACCGCGGACCGGCTGGTCGCGGACCGGCGCGTGCGGGCTGTCGCCTACGCCGGCAGTTACGGCACGGAGTTCGCGTGGACCGGCAGCCTGCCGACCCTGGTGGCGTTCGAGCGTGGCGTGACCGAGCCGCACGCCGACACGCGGGCCGGCGTGACGACCGAACGCTTTCCCTTCGAGAAGCTGGAGGCGTGGCGTGACTGGGAGACGGCGCGGGCCGAGGCGCCGCTGGCGCTGCTGGCGACCAGCCGCGTGGTCTACGATCCCACCGGGCATTACGGCCGCATTCAGCGGACCCTGTGGAACCTGAGCGAGTCGCAGCGGGCCGCGCACCGCGCCGAACTGCTGAACCAGGCGGCCGGGCAGCTCCAGCTGGCGCGCGAGGCGCACACCGGCCCCGGTCACGGCGTGCAGGAGCAGCTGCTGGCCCTGGCGGACGCGCGCAGCGTCGCCCTGAACCTGCTGTACCCGGCGCTGCTGACCTGGCTGCACCTGTGGCCGGAGTTCGAGATCCGCCTGCCGCACGCTTGGCGGGCCTCGGCGGGCCTGCGCTTCCCGAAGGCGGTGTACCGCCTGGAGGCCCTGTACGGGTTCGGCGGCGAGGACGAGGCCCGGCGGGTGCTGCTCGCCACGCGCGGCCTGGGGCTGGTCGAGCAGGAACGCCGCGCCCGCGCCGCCTTCCAGGCCGGGTACTACGACGGCGCCGTGCGGTACCTGCGGGACGAGGCGGCCCGCACGCACCGCGCGGACCTGAGCGGCTGGCTGCACCTGACGCCCGCCCGGCGCGACAAGCTGGGCACCCTGCTGGGCGTGACCCGCGCGCCGCTGGGTCCGGCCGCGCTGAATCTCGCGCAGGAGCTGCTGGAGGCGGTACGCGAGGGCGAGTAGAGAGGGTGATGGTTGACAGGTGATGGGCGATGGATGACCCACCAGCAGTCGCAGCAGGGCGAGCCGTTCAAGCGGCTCGCCCTGCTGCGCAGAGGGAAGGAGGTGGGGGTCAGGCGGTGGGGGCTTCGGTGTCGAGGACGCGGGCGCTGCGGACGGTGATGGCGCGTTTCTGGGCGGCCTCGCTGCGGGGGACGCGGATGGTCAGGGTGCCGTGGTCGAAGTCGGCCTCGACCTTGCCCAGGTCGTACTTGGCGGGCACGCTGAAGGTGCGGGCCAGGGTGCCGTAGGCGCGTTCGACGCGGTGGGCGGTGCGGCCTTCGCGGCGGTCGTAGCTGCGGGTGGCCTGCACGGTCAGGGTCTGGTTCTCGGCTTCGAGCTGGATCTGGTCGGGGTGGATGCCGGGCAGGTCCAGGGTGAGTTCCAGGCCCTGGTCGTCCTCGTGGACGTCGACGGGCGGGGCGATGCGGGTGGGGGCGCTGGCGCTCTGGCCGAAGGCGCGGTCCATGCGCTGGGTCAGTTCCTCGATTTCACGGAAGGGGTCGAATCGCATCATGGGGGTTCCTCCTGTGGGTGGGAGCGCAGGTTCCGGGGCCGCCGGTTCACTCCGAACATCTGAGTGCCATACGCTCAACTGACACCATAGTAAAACCTGAGTGCATTCGTGTCAAGTTTAGTGCGCCTTGAATCGGCGTTCAGAACTGGACACCCCTCCCCCGCTCCGGCACACCCCCACGCCCGCGGTGTTACACTTCGTCAGGCCGCGCACGGCAGTCCACCTGCCTGCGCCCCGGCAACCCCAACCCAACCCGTCCCTTTCCCGGCAGTCCCGTGAGGCTGCACCCGCCCCGTGAGGCAGGAGAAGGAGCACCATGTCCACATCCACGCACCGTCAGCCCACGCTGAACGGCCCTTTTTTTATGCCCCGCCCCGCCCCGGTGAGCGCATGACCCCCAAGGCCATCATCCTCACGCCCGACGAGGTCCGCCGCGCCCTGACCCGCATCGCGCACGAGATCATCGAACGCAACAAGGGCGCCGAGAACCTCGCCCTGATCGGCGTACACACCCGCGGCATCCCCCTGGCCCGGCGGCTGGCCGAGAAGCTCAGCGCCCTAGAAGGCGTGGACGTCCCCACCGGCATGCTGGACATCACCCTGTACCGCGACGACCTGAGCGAGGTCGCCCAGCAGCCCATCATCCGCGAGACGCAGGTGCCCTTCGACCTGCGCGACCGCCGCGTGATCCTGGTCGACGACGTGCTGTACACCGGCCGCACCGTCCGCGCCGCGCTCGACGCCCTGATCGACCTCGGCCGCCCCGCCGGGATCCAGCTGGCCGTCCTCGTGGACCGCGGGCACCGTGAACTCCCGATCCGCGCGGATTACGTGGGCAAGAACCTCCCCACCGCCGCCAGCGAGGTCGTGAAGGTCAAGGTGCAGGAAACCGACGACGTGGACAGCGTCGAACTGTGGGACATGGAGGCGCTGCGATGAACTCGCCCACCAGCATGGGCACCCGCCCCCCCCACCTCCTGGACTTCCAGGACTGGACGCCCGAACGCCTGGGCGCCATCCTCGACAACGCCGACACAATGCTCCAGGTGCTCGACCGGCCCGTGAAGAAGGTCCCGGCCCTCCAGGGCCTGACGGTCTGCAACGCGTTCTTCGAGAACTCCACCCGCACCCGCACCTCCTTCGAGCTGGCCGCGCGCCGCATGAGTGCCGACGTCCTCACGTTCGCCGCCGGGGCCAGCAGCGTCAGCAAGGGCGAGAGTCTGCGCGACACGCTGGAAGTCCTGACCTCCTACAAGGTCGACGCGTACATCGTCCGTCACCACGCCGCCGGCGCCGCGCATCTGGTGGCGCGCTACAGCGGCAAGCCCGTCATCAACGCCGGGGACGGCCGCCGCGCCCACCCCACCCAGGCGCTCCTCGACGCTTACACCATCCGGCAGGAATACGGCAGCCTGGAAGGCAAGAAGATTGCCATCCTGGGTGACGTCCGCCACAGCCGCGTGGCGCGCAGCAACGCCGAACTGCTGCCCAAACTGGGCGCGCAGGTCGTCCTGTGCGGCCCCGCCACCCTCCTCCCCCCCGGCCTCGCGCAGATGCCCGGCGTGACCCTCACCACCAACCCCAAGGAAGCCGTGCGCGGCGCCCACGCCGTCATGGCCCTGCGCCTCCAGCGCGAACGAATGAGCGGCGGGTTCCTCGGCAGCCTTCAGGAATACGCCGACACCTACCAGGTGAACGACACCCTGCTGGGGGAAGCCGAGAGCGGCGCGATCGTCCTGCACCCCGGCCCCATGAACCGCGACCTGGAAATCAGCAGCGACGCCGCCGACGGCCCCCAGAGCCGCATCCTGAAACAGGTCGAGAACGGACAGGCCATCCGCATGAGCGTCCTGTACCACCTGCTGGTCGGACGGAACTGAAGGGCGAGGGAACAGACATGATCACGATTACGAACATCAAGCGCGTCGGGTCGGAGAAGACCGAGAGCGTCACCATCGAGGGCGGCCTGATCAAGGGCTGGAACCTTCCGGAAGAAGGGCAGGTCATCGACGGGCAGGGCGGCACGGTCGCGCCCGCGCTGATCGAGCTGCACGCGCACCTGCGGGAGCCGGGGCAGACGGAGAAGGAAGACCTGAGCAGTGGGCTGGCGGCGGCGGCGGCCGGTGGGTACGGCACGGTGGTCAGCATGCCGAACACCAGCCCCGTCGTGGACGACCCGGCGATCGTGCGGACGCTGATCGAGAAGGCGGCGGGCCTGGGCTTTGCGCGCCTGCGTCCGGCGGCGGCCCTGACGAAGGGGCAGAAGGGCGAGGAACTGGCCGAACTGACGTACCTGAAAGAGGCGGGCGCGGCGATGTTCACGGACGACGGGCGCACGAACGAGAACGCCCGGACGCTGCGCCTGGGGCTGGAGACGGCGGGGAGCCTGGGCATGGTGATCAGCGTGCACGCCGAGGACGCATCCCTGCGCGCGGACGGCGTGATGAACGAGGGGCCGGTCAGCGAGGCGCTGGGACTGCCTGGCAACCCGGCGGCGGCCGAGGCGGCGCGCGTGGCGCGGGATATCGAGATCGTGGCGGGCCTGCACGCGCAGGGCGTCCCGGCGCGGCTGCACATTCAGCACCTGAGCACGGCGCGCGCGCTGGATCTGGTGCGGGCGGCGAAGGCGCAGGGCCTGCCGGTGACGTGTGAGGTCTGCCCGCACCACCTGACCCTGACGGACGAGGCGCTGCGTTCTTTCGACGCGATCTACAAGGTCGCGCCGCCCCTGCGCACCCAGGCGGACGCCGATCACCTGCTGGAGGGCCTGCGGGACGGCAGCGTGGACTGCCTCGCGACGGATCACGCGCCGCACACCCGCGCGGAGAAGGAACGGGACCTGCTGGACGCCCCCAGCGGCATCGCGTACATCGAACTGGCGTTCCCGCTGATGTACACCCGTTTCGGTGAGACGCTGGGCCTGGAGCGCATCCTGGACCTGATGACCGCCGCCCCGGCGCGCGTCATGGGCTGGGAGCCCCCCACCCTGGACGCGGGCGCGAAGGCCGATCTGGTCGTCCTCGACCTGACCACTGAACGCCCCGTGAACCCCGCCGGGTTCAAGAGCAAGGCGAAGTTCACCCCCTGGGCCGGCGAAAGCCTGAAGGGCTGGCCGCTGCTGACGGTCGTTGACGGGAAAGTCGCCTACCAGCGGTAACGGGCACACGGCTGGCCAGGCGCGGAGGGATTGCCTCCGCGCCCGACTGCCGTTCAGCGGTCCAGCCGGAAGATCCGCAGGTCGTCGTGCTCCTCGCCCTGAATCAGTTCCGTGAGGAGGCGGGCGGCCTGCACGCTGTACGTGATGCCGTTCCCGCCGTACCCGAGGGCGAACAGCAGCCGGTCGCCCTTCTGCCGGGGGCCGATGTACGCGAGGCCGTCCTTCGTCTCGCCGAAGGTACCGGCCCAGGCGAAGGCCGTTTCCGGGTGGAGGTGCGGCAGGAGCTTCCCGAGTTTGCGTTCCAGCCGTTTCTGTTTGCCGGGCAGGGCGCGTTCGCGGCGGGCGGGGTTGTGGTGGTTGTCGTCCTCGCCGCCGATGACGACGCGGCCATCCTGGGTGGTGCGGGCGTACAGGTACGGGCGGGCCGTTTCCCAGATGAGGCAGCCGGTGGGCCACAGTTCCCCGTCGGTCTGCTCGATGGGTTCGGTCGCCAGGGCGTAGGAGTTCTTCAGCTGCGCGAGGCGTCTGCCGAGGAACTTCTCGGCCTCGTACCCGGTGGCGACCACGACCCAGCGGGCCTGGATCTTCGCGTTCCGGTCGGTGTGCGCGGTGAATTGATCCCGGTGTTCGTCCAGGCGGGTGACTTCCGTGCGGTCGTACACCCGCGCGCCCCGCGACTGCGCCCGCTGAAGCAGGTGCTGCGCGAGGCGGTACGGATCGACCTCGCCGCCGTCGGGGCTAAACAGCGCGGCGGGCGCCGTGATCCCGAAGCGGGACTTGAGGCTGCGGGCGTCCAGGTGTTCGACCTTCAGGCCGGCGCGGGTGCGGGCAGCGTGTTCCTGGGCGAGCATGCGGGCGTCCCGGCGGTTGCTGGCGTAGTACAGGCTGCCGCGCTCGCGGAAGCCGCAGTCGTCGGGCAGTTCGGCGGTCAGGTCGCGCACCGTGTCGATGGCGTCGCGGCACAGGTGGTAGGCGCGTTCCGCGTCGGCCTGCCCGATCATGGGGATCAGGTCCACGAGGTTCGTGTCGATCTCGTACTGCAGCAGGGCGGTGCTGGCGCTGGTGCTGCCGAACGCGGCGTCGCGCAGGTCGGTCACAACGACGTCCAGTCCGGCGGCGCTGAGCTTGTCGGCGAGCAGCGCGCCCGTGATGCCCGCCCCGATGACGAGCACGTCGGCGCGTTCGTCGCCGCTCAGGGGCGGGTAGGTGTGCATGAGGCCGTTCGTGAGAGGCCAGAAGGCGCGTCCGCTGCGGAGATCCATACGCCCGATTCTGGTGGGACGCCCGCCGGGCCGGGTGGGCGCGTGGCTACGGTTCCCCGCACGCAGCGTTCAGGATTCGTTGGGGTTCTAAGTCCGTCGAAGCTAACATTGCGAGATTCCGGGAAGGCACCGGAATCTCTCCATTCCCGCTTCAACGGACTTCCTCTGCTACGCGCTCCGCGCGGTTTATCTACAAGATAAACGCAGTGTACTTACTTCTGCGGCAGCTGCGGTTTCGTGCCCCGGAAGGCGTCGCGTTCCGCGTGGGTGGGCAGGCGCACGACCTGCCCGGTGCGGGCGCTCTCGTACAGGGCGTCCATGATGACGTGGTCCTGCACCCCCTCCTCTCCGGGTGTCCACGGGGTGTCGCCGCTGCGGATGCACTGCGCGAAGTGGTCGAATTCCAGCGTGAACTGGTCGTAGTCGGGGAAACTGGGCTGGCGGGTGCCGTCCCGGTCGGACAGGCTGAGTTTCAGGCCGTCGTAGGGGAAGGCGGGGTCCATGTTCAGGCTGCCCGCCTCGCCCATCACGCGCAGGGTGCCGGTGTCGTGCGCGGCGTAACTCGTCTGGATGGTGGCGCTCACACCACCGGGGAAGCCCAGCAGGGCGCTCATGGACGCCTCGACCTCCTGGAATCGCGGGTCGCCGCCGGGCTGGTGCTGCGTGGCGAACACCCACTCGGGTTCCTGCCCGGTCAGAAAACGCAGGGTGTTCAGGCTGTAGATGCCCACGTCCGGCAGCGGACCGCCGCCCGCCAGCTCGCGTTTCAGGCGCCACGCCTCGGGGTCGTCCTCGACCTGCGCGTGGATGGAGTGCAGCAGCCGCAGGTCGCCCAGCGTGCCGTCCTGCACGGCGTCCCTGGCCGCCCAGTGTTCCGGCGTGTACTGGCAGCGGTACGCGGTCATCAGCAGCACCCCGGCTTCCCGGCAGGCGTCCACGATGGCCTGGGCGTCCTCGGCGTTCACGCCCAGCGGTTTCTCGCACAGGACGTGTTTGCCCATGCGAGCGGCGCGGGTGGCGTACTCGCGGTGCAGGCTGTTGGGCAGCACGATGTACACGGCCTGCACGTCGTCACGGTCCGCCAGTTCGTCGAACTGCTCATAGGTGTAGGCGTCCCCCTCGGTCAGGCCCAGGGCACGCGCGAAACCCTGCGCGTGGTCCGCCTCGCCACTGACGAGCGCCGCCACGCGGGCGTGCTCGCTGGTGCGGGCGGCGGGAATGAGTTCCTCGGCGGTCAGCTTACCGATACCGACCAGGGCGAAGCCCACCCGCGTGTCCTGCGCTTCGGGCGGCGTGATGTGCGGTTTCAGAGGCATGACCCACCGTAAAGGCGCGCCCCCGCCGGATGGGGGGACGCGCCTTGAGGGGGCCTTACGGGTTCAGAAGAAGCGGCGTTTGCCGCGTTTGCCCACGGCCCGCTGCGCGCCGCTCAGGAGCGAGTCGATCATGCGGTCGCGTTTGCGGGCGCGGGTGTAGCGGCTGTTCTTCTTCTGGGCGGCGCGTGCTTTGACGAGCAGTTCCAGCACGACCGGAGCGGCGGCCATGATCAGGCCGAGTTTGCCTTTCGAGGAGGTCTTCATGCTGTCCATTACGACACGTCGCGGAGGAAAGTTGCTGAGGGCAGACTCAGGTTCCTTCACCTCGGGCAGCGGGCGGGTGTCCGGCCCATCGAAACGTCCGCCTGCCGGACCGCCCGGAGGCGCTAGGCTGGGGCATGACCGCAACAGGTGACCGGGTGGAGGAACTTCGTGGGCAACTCGTGGCGTGGCGCAGGCACCTGCACATGCACCCCGAGGTGGGCTTCGAGGAGCACGGGACGGCCGCGTACATCGAGGCCGAGCTGCGCAAGATGCCGGGCCTGAGCGTGTCGCGCCCCACGGCGACCAGCGTGCTGGCCGTCCTGAAGGGGGGCCTGCCGGGCCGCACCGTGCTGCTGCGCGCCGACATCGACGCGCTGCCCATCCACGAGGAGAACACCTTCGAGTTCGCCTCGCGCACGCCCGGCGTGATGCACGCCTGCGGGCACGACGGGCACACGGCGATCCTGCTGGGCGTGGCGCAGCTGCTGTCCGCCACCCCGGACAGCGTGCCGGGCGAGATCCGCATGATCTTCCAGCACGCCGAGGAGATCGGGCCGGGCGGCGCCGAGGAACTGGTCATGAACACCCCGCTGATGGACGGCGTGGACGTCGTGACGGGCCTGCACCTGAACAGCCAGCTGCCGGCCGGGGTGGTCGCCGTGAAACCGGGGGCGTTCATGGCCGCGCCGGACATGCTGGAACTCACGATCCGCGGCAAGGGCGGGCACGGCGCGCACCCCGAGGAAACCGTGGACCCCATCGCGGTGGGCGCGCAGGTCGTGACGAACCTCCAGCATGTCGTGAGCCGCATGGTGGCCGCGCAGGACGCGCTGGTGGTCAGCATCACGAAGTTCACGAGCGGCACCACCCACAACGTCATTCCCGACACGGCCGAGCTGATGGGCACGGTCCGCACCTTCGACCCGGCGCTGCGTGAGCGGGCGCCGCAGCTGATCGAGCGGGTCGTTAAGGGCATCTGCGAGGCGCACGGCGCCACCTACGAACTGAACTACGAGTTCGGGTACCGCCCGCTGATCAACACTGACTGGGTGGCGGCGCAGCTGAAGGAGATCGCGCTGGACGTGGTCGGCGCCGAGCGCTTCCGGGACGCGAAACCCACCATGGGCGGCGAGGACTTCAGCGCGTACCTGGAAAAGGCGCCCGGCGCGTACTTCAACGTCGGGTCCGGCAGCGACGAGGCCGACAGCCGCTGGCCTCACCACCACCCGCGCTTCACCATCGACGAGACCAGCCTGGAGACCGGCGTGCAGATGCTGCGTGCCGCCGCGCTGCGCCTCGCCCGCCCGGAGTAAGGCCCGTGCAGTTGCCCGAGGCGGTCGCCAAGCAGATCATCGCCGACCACCAGCGCCGCCCGCGCCACACCGGAGCGCTGGACGGCGTGCCCGGCGTCACGCTGGACAACCCCGGCTGCGGGGATCAGGTGACCGTCTGGGCCGACGTGCAGGGCGGCCGGATCGGGCAGCTGACCTTCAGCGGGAAGGGCTGCGCGATCAGTCAGAGCAGCGCCAGCCTGATGACCGTCGCCCTGACCGGAAAGACCCTGCCCGAGGCGCGGGCGCTGGCCGGGCAGTTCCGCGCGATGGTCATGGGCGACGCCGAGGGCACGCCGGACCTGGGCGACCTGCTGGCCCTGGCGGGCGTCAGCCGCCTGCACGCGCGGCGCAAATGCGCGCTGCTGCCCTGGCGGGCGCTGGAGCAGGCGCTGGACACGCCCGACCGCTAGGGACGGGCGTTCAGGTCAGCGGGAAGCCCACCCGTGTGGACCCGGCCGGTCGGCCGCCGTTCAGGAACGTACGCCTTCCCCCTCGGTGCCCGCGCCAGCCAGGACCGACCCGGTGCCGACTGGCCCGGCACTGACGGGGCCCACCCCCACCGGACCCGCCCCCACCGGACCCGTCCCGACCGGACCGCCGCGCACCGCCCCGGCCGGCTGGCTGGCCGCCGGGACCGGGGCGCCCTGGGCGATCAGTTCGCAGAACAGGTCCGTCAGCACCGGGTCGAACTGCGTGCCGCGCCCCTCGCGGATGATCTCCAGCGCGCGGGTGTGGGTCATGGCCTCCTTGTACGGGCGGACGCTGATCAGGGCGTCGTACACGTCGCACAGCGCGAAGATCCGGGCCAGCAGCGGAATCTCCTGGCCGGCCAGCCGGTCCGGGTAGCCCGCGCCGTCCCAGCGTTCATGGTGGTGCCGGACGACGTGGTGAGCCTCGGGGTGCAGGAACGGAATGCGGCCCACGAGGTCCGCGCCCAGCGGGGCGTGCTGCTCGACCACGGCCCGCTCGTCCGGGGTCAGGCGGCCCGGTTTGAGCAGCACGGCGTCCGGAATGCACAGCTTCCCGATGTCGTGCAGGGTCGCGCCGTGCCGCAACGCCGTCATCTGGTCGTCCGGGAGGCGCAGCGCGGCGCCCATCGTGAGCGCCAGGTCCCGGACGCGCTGGGTGTGGCCCTGCGTCTCGAAGTCCCGCGCTTCGAGGGCCACGCCCAGCGTGTTCAGCGAGGCTTCCAGCGTGGCGCGCAGGTCGTTCAGGTGCGTGCCGCGCTCCATGACGCGCGTGCCGACGCTGGCGAGCATGGCGGCCAGCGCCTCGTCACTTGCCTGGAAGGGCCGGTGGGCGCTGCGCAGCAGGCACAGCACGCCCAGCGGTTGCCGCTGGTGCGACAGCAGCGGCACGGCCATCAGGGCGCGGCGGTCGGGTTCCAGGTTCTCGGGCCGGTACGCGCCGGGCGTGGTCATGATGTCCTCCACGCGCTGCACCTGCCCGGTCTCCAGCGCCCGCCAGGACATGCCCTCGCCGCGCCGTAGCCGCACCGGGGGGCCGTCCAGCGGGCTGGCCCCGGCGCGGGCCGCGCTGATCAGCATGTCCTGCGTGGCGTCGTAGCGCAGTAGGACGGTGTAACTGGTGCGCAGCAGGGCGTGGGCGGTGTCGGTCAGGTGCCCGGCGATGGCGTCGTCGTCGAGGCTGAGGCTCAGGTCGCCGTGCAGCCGGGCCAGCTGTTCGAGTTCCCGCCAGCGTTCCTGCAACTGCAGCAGCGCCGCGATCTGCTGCGCGAACACCCCGGCGTCCTGCATGACGGCCGGCGTGAACACGTCCTCGGAACTCAGGGAGTCGAGGTTCAGGTGCGCGATCACCTCGCCGCCCAGCACGACCGGCAGGCACAGGTTCGCGCGCAGCTGGTCGCGGCGGCCCAGGTGCGCGAACACGCTGGCCGATCCGGCCTGGTGCGTCTCGTCGGCTGACGCCCAGGCGCGCTGGATCTCGCCGGGCCGCATGACGCGCGGTTTACCGGCCAGCCAGTCCTGCAGGCTTCCGCCGTACCAGCGGCGCTGGGAACTCTCGGTCAGGGTCAGGCCGGTCAGGCCCTCGTCGTACCCCTCGGAAGCGCACACGCGGAACACGCTGCCCTCGCGGACGTTCAGGGTGCCGGCCTCCACGCCGTCCACGGTCTGCACGGCCAGTCGCAGCAGTTCGTGCCAGTCGTCGTCGGTCAGGGTGCGGCGCTGCGTGAGCAGGTTGACGGTGGTGCGCTGCGCCTGCCACAGCGAGTAGCGGGGGCGGATGTCCGGCAGGGCCGCCTCGGTGGTGCTGCGCCGGGCGCTGTACTGCTGCACGACCAGCCGGTTGCGGCCGTTCGTCTTGGCGAGGTACAGCGCCTCGTCCGCGCGGGACATCAGCCCGCCGGGCGTCTCGTGCAGCAGGCGGGTCGCCATGCCGGCCGACAGGGTCAGGTTCGCCCAGGGCAGCCCGCCGGGTTCCGTGACCTGCGCCTGGAGCCGCTCGACCAGCGTGCGGGCCGCCGCCTCTCCGCCCACGTTCAGCAGCAGCGCGAACTCCTCGCCGCTCAGGCGGTACGCGGCGTGCGGGGCGACGTCCTGCATGACCTGCCCGATGTACCGCAGCGCCCGGTCCCCGACCGGCGTGCCGTGCCGTTCGTTCAGCGAGCGGAAGTCGTCGATGTCCAGCATCACGAGCTGTCCGCCCGTCTCCAGCCGCGCGAGGTCCAGGTCGAAGCGCCGCCGGTTGCCCAGCCCGGTCAGTTCGTCGGTCAGGACCTGCCGTTCCAGTTCGGACGTGGCGCGCAGCAGGCGCAGCCGGGCGTTCAGGACGCCCAGCACGGCCAGGGTCGCCAGCGAGTGCAGCGCCAGCATGGACGGGTACAACACCCACGGGGACACGCCGGGCGGCTGGGGCGTGAAGAACAGCATCAGGCCCACGCCCAGGTACGGGACCGGCAGTTTCCAGAGGTCCGCGCGCCCCAGCTCCCGGAAGTTCAGGTGTCCGCGCAGCACGCCCGCCAGCGCCAGGACGCTCAGGGCGTTCACGAGCGCCGACAGGCCCCCCAGGTCGGATTCCAGGGCGCGCAGCGCGACCGGCCCGGCCGCGACGAGCAGGCCCGGCCCGACGCCGTAGCGCAGGGTGATCAGCGCCAGCGGCACGAACCGCAGGTCGATCTTGTAGGGACCGACCTCCTGGGTGTTCATCAGCAGCAGGACCGACGCGACCGCTGCCAGCACGATCCTCAGCTGATGCTCGGCCGCCCGCGCCGGGACCGGCCACTGACGGTACGTGAGACTCAGCAGAAACGTGCAGGTCAGCAGCAAGCAGAAATTCAGTAACACGGCACGTTCCTCCCCCCAGTCACCGTAGGGGATCGGTCCTTACATGCCTCTTATCGCGCGCACACCACACAAAGGCCTGAATGGATCCTCATCGGGCCCTAATCACGACCGGAGGTCCGGCGTCGCCCGAAGTCCCGGCGTGGTCTGCGCGCGTTCTGGCCGGCAGAACCGGTCCGGGAGGCGTGAACGCACGGCGCGTGTCGGTTCCCCGGACCGGAAAGTGACCCCACCCATAATGTCGAATTTCTTACAGGCGGCGCCTGCCCGGACGGCCGGTCAGCGGGAACGCAGGGTGGTCTGCACGGCGCTCATGAACTCCGCGCGGGTGCGCGGGTCGCTCTTGAACAGGCCACGCATGGCGCTCGTGCTGGTGCTGCTGTTCTGCTTCTGCACGCCACGCATCGCCATGCACAGGTGCACGCCCTCCATGACGACCGCCACGCCCTTCGGCGCCAGCAGTTCCTGAACGGCGTCGGCCACCTGCGTCGTGATGCGCTCCTGCACCTGCAGGCGGCGCGAGTACAGGTCCACGATCCGCGCGAACTTGCTCAGGCCCAGAATCTGCCCGTCCGGAATGTACGCGATGTGCGCCCGGCCATAGAAGGGCAGCATGTGGTGCTCGCACATGGAGTAGAACTCGATGTCCTTCACGATCACCATCTCGCTGCCGTCGGCGGCGAACACGGCGTCGCCCACCGCCTCATGCAACGTCTTCTGGTACCCGGCCGTCAGGAACCCCCAGGCTTTCGCCACGCGGTGCGGGGTCTTGATCAGCCCCTCGCGCTCCGGGTCCTCCCCGATGGCGCCCAGCCAGCTGTGGGTCAGGGCGCTCAGGCCCGGCACTTCCTGCTTCTCGTCAGCGGCGCTGATCACGGTTTCAATCGTCAAGGGCGTTGCTCCTTCTCACGCGCTCCCGGTCCGGGAGGCGTGAACATGAATGCCGCGAGTGTAGGCCGTAGCCCCTCGCGGCAATTGTCAAAAAAGATTCAGGAACCCCCCACGACCCTCCCGGACGTGAGGGAATCCCCACCCGGAGTCCGGGTTACTTCCAGCTGACCTCGCCATACGTCTGCTCGCGGGCCGGGCCAGCCGAGAAGATCACCACGGGGCAGTTCACGGTCTCCTCGATCAGGTCCAGGTACGCCTGGGCTTCCTTCGCCAGGGTCGCGCGACTGTCGGCGCCCTCGGTGGTCGCCCAGCCCTTCATGCGTTTCATGACCGGCTGACCGTCCGCGTCGTACCCCACGCAGACCGGCACCTCGTCCAGGCCCGCCAGGACGTCCATCTTGTTGATGACCAGCCCGTCCAGGCCGTTCACGTCCACCGCGTACTTCAGCAGGTGCAGGTCCAGCCAGCCCACGCGGCGCGGACGGCCGGTCGTCGTGCCGAACTCGTCCCAGGGTTTGCTGCCGTCGCCACGCAGACGCAGGATGCCCGCCTCGTCATGCACTTCGGTGACGAACGGCCCGTGCCCGACGCGGGTGTTGAAGGCCTTCGCCACGCCGTACACCTTGTGAATGGCCTTGTGGTTCACGCCCGCACCCACCAGGATGCCGCCCACCGTGGGGTGGCTGCTGGTCACGAAGGGGTACGTGCCGTAGTTCAGGTCCAGCAGGGTCGCCTGCGCGCCCTCGAACAGCACGTTGCGGCCGTCACGGATCGCGGCGCGCAGCTGCTCGCCCGTATCCTGAATGAACGGCGCGAGCGCCTCGCGGGTCGGGGCGAGGGACTCCATCGCCACGTCCACGCTCGTCCAGCCCGCGTCGCGGGTGCTGTTCGGCTTGGCCTCCAGCAGCCGCTCGATCCGCTCGCGCAGCACGCCGTCATCCAGCAGATCCCCGAAACGGATGCCCACGCGGCGCGCCCGGTCCGCGTACGCCGGGCCGATCCCGCGCCCCGTCGTCCCCACGAAGTCCTTCCGGCCATCCACGAACTTGTGGTGAGGCAGCACCAGATGCGCCCGGTCACTGATCCGCAGGTCCGGGCTCAGGCCCCCCGCCAGCAGGTTGCGGCGTTCCTCCATGAACTTGTCCGCGTCAATGACCATCCCGTCACCCAGCACGCTGACCGTCCCGTCATGCAGCACGCCGCTGGGCAGCAGGTTCAACTTGAACGTCTGCCCCTTCGCCGTGACCGTATGCCCGGCGTTCGCGCCGCCCTGATACCGCACCACGAACTCGGCTTCCGGCGCGAGGAAATCCGTGATCTTCCCCTTGCCTTCATCGCCCCACTGAGCGCCAACAATCGCAATTCCAGGCATTCAAGCCCTCCACGCCACGCGCACAGACTTGCTCCCCTTACCCGCACCCCACCAGGGGGCCAGAGCAAAAAAAACACGGCGCGCAGCACCGTAACTCAGTGTACGGGAAACGGCAGGCCACCCGGCGGGACTTGTTTACCAGAGACGGACAGGCGACACCTGGACATCTCTGAAAAAACCTCAACCCCCAGGCCGTTCAGACTGGCCTGCCATCCCGGTAATGCTCGTGTGGACGATACCCACTCGTGAACCGACCGATGAATGTCGGCGTGGTCTGGTCAGCACGTCTGGGGCGAAACGGCGTGTGGGCGACTGCCCAGTCGTACATCCCTTCGTCCAGAGGATAGGAGGTCAGCAGTCCGGTCAGGCCATGACGTCGAATCCAGAGCTCTGCCTGCTCGCGCGTGGAGAACGCACCAGAAGCCAGGGCAGCCCCTTCCGCGTGAAAAACCCAGATTTCCGTCACAACGCTTCGCCGTTCAGCGTGAGGAGCAGTCGTCTTGGGCCGCCATGATCACGGTGTTCACACAGGTACACGCCCTGCCACGTGCCCAGCGCCAGCCGACCGTCCCGCACCGGCAGCGTCAGACTGGGCCCCAGCAGGCTGGCCTTGATGTGCGCCGCCATGTCGTCCGGTCCCTCCAGGGTGTGCGTGAACGGCTCCCAGCCGTCCGGGACGGCGTGATCGAAGTACGTCTCGAAGTCACGCCTGACGTCCGGACTGGCGTTCTCGTTCAGGGTCAGGCTGGCACTCGTATGCTGAATGAACACGTGCAGCAGCCCCGCGCGGGTGCGGGCCAGTTCCGGAACGGCCCCCGCCACCTCCCGCGTGATCAGATGAAAGCCGCGCCGCCGCTCGGGCAGGGTCAGAAGATGCTGCGCCCACATACGGCCCAGCGTACCGCCGCAGGCCCCTCATGCACGCCCGGTACCCTGAACGCCTGATGCGCCGCGCCCCCACCCGACCCCTGACGCGCCTTCTCACGCCCCTGGTGTTCACTGGGCTCATGACCGCCCAGGCCGCCCCGCCCAGCACTGCCAGCGTCCCCACCAGCACCCTCACCGTGCCCGTCACGGTCCCGCTGGCCGGCGTGCAGGTCGCCGCGAACGCCCGCGTCCCCCTGGAATTCGCGCGGGTAGACGAGGAACGCACCTACCTGGGCGGCCTGCTGCGCGTCACACTCACAGGCACCGTCACCCGCACCGGACACGTCCAGATCAGCGCCCTCCCCGACGGCTCCGGACTGCGCATCAGCGTCCCCATCCGCGCCGCCTTCCGCGCCGAACCCGGCGGCGCCGGCGCGTTCCTCGCGCGGGACTTCGGAGGACAGGCCACCGTCAACCTGACCGTCACCCCCACCATCACCCCCGACTGGGAAGCGGACGTCACCATCCGCGGCGAAGCCACCTGGACCGACCCCCTCAGCGTCGAACTCACCCAGGGCGTCCGCATCAGCGTGCAATCCCTCGTGGACACGCAGATCCAGACCCAACTCGACACCCTCGCCACGCAGGTCCGCACCACCATCCGCGAACAGGCCCGCCTCCGACAACGCGCCACCACCCTCTGGACCCGCGCGCAACAACCCTGGACGCTCCCCACCCCCGACCCCGCCCACGCCCACGCCACCCCCCTCACCCTCAGCGTCACCCCCTTCCAGTTCACACCCGACGCCCTGAACATCACCCTCGGCGCCCAACTCCGCCTGAACGCCACCCTCG
>NZ_NHMK01000035.1 GCF_002198095.1 Deinococcus indicus
CACGGGGGCATGCGGTACGTAACGCGGACCTTCGAGGTGCGGAACGTGAGTGGCCGGACCCTGCCGAACGTGACCCTGCGGGCAATCGCACGTCCGGGGAACCTGGGCGGGACGGCGGTGGTCGAGGTGCGGGGCGCGCCGACGGTCAGTGAGCCGCAGGGGCCGCTGATCACCGATTCAGCGTTCGCGCAGGCGTTCCGTCCAGTGCACCGGACGGTGCTAGGGGCCAGCAGTCCGGAGATCGACGCGGGGGGCGCGTCGTTCCAGGCGTACCGCGCGGCGGAAAATCAGGCGTTACAGGCGCGTGCGGGACTGGGCGCGGACGTGACGGTGCTGGAGTACGGGTTCACAGTGGGAGGTTCGGGCACGCGGACCCTGGCGCCGGGTGACGTGACGCGCATCAACGTGGCGTACCGCTTTCCGCGGCGGTTCGGGACGCAACAGAGGCCGTTCGCGATGACCCTGAGCTTCGTGGCAGTCACAGAGGATGGCGTGCGCGTATCGCAGGCGGTGGGAGAAAGCCGCGCGCAACTGCTGGGCCGGGCGCAGGCCCTGCTGGGCACGGCGCAGGTGGTGCAGGTCAACGCCACAGACGGCACGGACCCGCTGGAGAGCGACGTGACGGGGCTGCTGCCGATGATCACGCCGGACGTGCGGGTGGGAACACAGACAGGGCTGCGGCCCTGAAAGGAATGGGAGGAGCTTGATGAATCAGAAGTACGAGGTGAACCCGGACGTGCTGGTCACGGACCTAGATGATGAGCTGGCGCTGCTGGATCCGCGCACTTCGAAGATGTACACGCTCAATGCGGTGGGGCGGGTGGCGTGGCAGGTACTGGCGGGAGTTGGGGCGACTGCAGCAGAACTTCTGGACGTGATCGTGCAGGCGTTCGAGGTGGAAGAGGAGCAGGCCCGTGAAGATCTGCGGTCACTTCTGTCTGACCTTGAACGGCAAGGGCTTATCAGGCCTGCCTGAAAGCAGCTTCCGTTCATACCTCATACGGACTCCGCTTGGTAACTGCTCAGCAGGGCCAGTTCAGAGGTTGAAATTGGGCATGAGCACGTCACCAGTAAACACGCTGACCAGACCCTCCCAGACGCTGAGACCCTGCTTCTGCAGCGTGGAGATATAGCTCCTGATCCGAGCGAAATTCTGCCCGCCCTCCGCGGACCGGAATCCCCCAGACACCTTGCGTTTCACGCACCAGGACCGCACGTCCCGTTCCGCCTGATTGTTGTCGAACGGCACCCGGCGATCATGCAGGAACAGCAGCACCGCTGCGCGGTGCTGCTGGCACCGTAACGCCAGATTCCGCCCGTGTGACTGCTTCGCCCTGCCCCGCCGTCCCGGAACGGGCGGCGCGGCCGGATTGGCCAGCAAGCCCTCCTCGAGCAGCTCATCAAATCGACGTTCAAACGCTGTGCGGGCCTCTGGGCTTAGCGTCCCAGCTTTGAGCTCGTGATACACCGTCCTCAGCGCTTCCCGAAGTGCTCCAGCCCAGACCTGCCCATGGTGTTCGGCCAATCCCCGCAGTTCCCGCAGGAGATGAGCACCGCACAGCGCATGCTGTGCCGGAAGTTTGAAGTACGAGCTCCAGGCATCGTGGACCAAGATGCCCGTATAGTTCGGCAGGATCTTCATGTCCTCCAGGGCTGCGCGGCCACGCCGGGCATGCTGGCCGTAGAACGTGAGCTGCGCGCAGCTCACGACATGCATCCATTGCAGCTTTCCGTTCACTGGGCTGCCGGTCTCATCTGCATGCAGCACCGGTTGCTCCGTCAGTGCCGTTCGGAGGTGCGACTCAAAGTCCTGCAGCCGATCGGCCGCGAGGTTGAGGTTGAGGGCGATGGTGCCATCACTGGGTCGCGCCCCGCAGAGAGCACGCAGAATCTCACTGGTGCGTTCGAGGGGCACGAAGTGCGCCACGTTCAGATACACCGTCAAGGCGTGGACCCGTGGGCCGTACTGCACCTGACCCGTGACGTGCGTCGGGAAGGGTGCTCGTTGCCGGTGATGACAGCCAGGACAGATTTTGACGTCGGCGCGGTATTCGGTGATCTGAAGCTGCCACGCTGGGAGGTCATGGACCTGTCGAGTAACCTGAGTGTCGACTGGAATGTCATCCCAGACCTGTCCGCAGGTGCAGTGTCCCGTGACAGAGAGGTGGACCGTGTGGTCGGGATGCGCTGACATCTTGAGGGTGTTGCCGGGATGATCTGGTTGAGCGCCAGAAGACCGGCCGGTCTTCTGGCGCTCACTCTTGGGCTGCCAGGGTTTGTCCTGACTGGGTGGTTGATTGGACGTGTGGCTGTTCTTGGCCTGTCGTCCTTCGAGCTCTTGAAGGCGTTTCAGGAGGACCGCAACCTGCGCTTCGAGCTCACGGATGCGTGCCTCGAGACGTTCACAGTTTGGGCAGGGGGGCTCGCTGATCGCTCTACCTTACCCAATCGACTCCGGGAAATCACCCTGCTGAGCAGTTACTCCGCTTGAATGGCTTGCAAGCCATCCAAGCAGAGTCCGGGTCAGTCAGCCGGGTCCTCGCGGGGGGGTTCGTCGCCGGGCTGCGGGTGGCGGCCCAGCTGGTTCCATTCGTCCGGGCCGCTCAGGCGGGGTGGCAGGGCGCGCAGGTACGCGGCCTGCGCGATCAGGTACGCGCTCAGGGGGGTGGTCAGGAACTGGAACAGCAGGATCGCGGCCAGTCGCGTGAAGGCGGCCGCCTCGGTCAGTTCGAGCGCCGCGCCCAGGAAGATCCCGGCCGAGCCGAGCGTGACCAGTTTGCTGCTGGCGTGCAGCCGCGAGTACAGGTCCGGGAAGCGCAGCACGCCGACGGCGGCCGTCAGCACGAAGAACGACCCGATCAGGATGGGAATGTCGCGCAGCGGACTGAAGTCGTTCACCGCATCACCCGGCCGGTCAGCAGGTAGCGGGTCAGGGCGACGGTGGTCAGGAAGCCCAGCAGGCTCAGGACCAGCGCGGCGTCCAGCAGGACCAGCAGGCGGGTCTTCACGGCGATCAGGACGATCAGGACGATCAGGTTCACGCTCAGGAAATCGAAGGCCATGATGCGGTCGCCCCAGCTGGGGCCGCGCAGGACGCGCGCCGCGACGAGCAGGGTGGAGAGCGTCACGATGACGAGGGCCAGGTTCAGGATCACGGGTGGACCTCCGGGGTGGCGCGGCGGGTCAGGACCGGCAGCAGGGCGTCCTCGACCCGGCGGATGGAGTCGCGCGCCTCGGCCGCGCCGGGCAGCCCGATGGCGTGCGCGTACAGCACGCGCCGCTCGTCGTCGAAGCCCATGGCGACCGTGCCGGGCATCAGGGTGATGGTGGCGGCCAGCAGCGTCTGCGCCGTCTCGCCCTCGAGGCGCATGGGGTACGCGACGATCATCGGGTTCAGCGGCGGGCGGGGGCGCAGGGCCAGCAGCGCCACCTGCACGTTCGCGAGCGACAGTTCCTTCAGGAAGAAGCCCGTGAAGCGCAGGGTGGCGACGCTGCGCCGCACGTACCCGGCGCTGCCGAGGGCGCGCGGGAACAGCGCCAGGATGCCGAAGCCCACCAGGAACCCGACGAGCAGTTCGCGCACGGCGACCTGCCCGGCGAACAGCGCCCAGGTGACGGCCAGCAGCAGGTTCAGTGCCAGGCCCCTCATGGCTGCCCTCCGGCCGGTTGCTCTGCGTCCGACTGCCCTGCGTCCGACTGCTCGCCGGCGGGCGCGTCGGGAATGACGACCGGGCCTGTTCCCAGCACGCCGCGCACGTAACCGTCGCCGCGCAGGTCGCTGGCGGCCGCCCCGGTGAAGGACAGCAGGGAGCCGCCGCCCACGGCGAGCGCCGCGACGAGCGCGGACGCCGCGTAGGCCGGCAGGCGCGTGCCGCGCGGGGCGGGCGCGGGCCGGGTGCCGGTCGCCTCGCCCCAGAAGAAGCCGCGCCAGACGTTCAGCAGCGCCAGCAGCGTCACGAGGCTCGCCAGCAGCGCGCAGGTGACCGCCACCCACGCGAGCGGGGTACCGCTCTGCACGCCGGCCTGCACGAGCGCGAACTTCGCGATGAACCCGGCGGTGGGGGGCAGTCCGGCGGTCGTCAGGGCGCACAGCAGGAACGCCCCGGCCAGCCAGGGCCGCTCGTCCAGGAAGCCGCGCGCGCGGACGTTGCGGGTCCCGGCGGCCCGTTCGGCCACGGCGGCGATCAGGAACAGCGCGGCCGTGACGGCCACGCTGACCGCGAGGTACGACAGCGTGGCGCGCAGCGCCAGCGGCGTGCCCAGGCCCAGGCCGAACGCGACGTACCCGGCGGAACTGACCACCGCGAACGACAGCACGGAGCGCCACTCGCGCTGGCTGAGCATCCCGAGCGCGCCGTACAGCATGGTGACGCTGCCCAGGATCAGCAGCAGCGTCTGCGGCAGCGCCGGGTCCTCCGTGAACACGGTCGTGAACACCCGGATCAGGGCGTACGCGCCGACCTTGGTCAGGATCGCCGCGAAGAACGTGCCGGTCGCGGCGGGCAGCGCCGGGTACGTGCCGGGCAGCCAGAAGCCCAGCGGGAACAGCGCGCCCTTGGCGGCGAACACCAGCAGCAGCAGCACGCTGATGGCGTTGACCGTGGCGTTCGGGCCGAGTTCCGCGCTGCGCTGCGCGAGGTGCGCGAAGTTCAGTGTGCCCAGCGCGCCGTACGTCAGGCCGCAGGCCAGCACCAGCAGCGCGGACGCCGCGAGGTTCATCACGATGTACCGGAAGCCCTCGCGCAGCTGCTCGCGGGTGGAGCCCAGGACCGCCAGGGCGTAACTGGCGACCAGCATCACCTCGAAGGCCACGAACAGGTTGAACAGGTCGCCCGTCAGGAACGACATCTGCACGCCGGCGAACAGCACGGCCATCAGCGTGAACAGGTGGTGGCGTTCGCGCGCGGGGTCCGGGTTGACCAGCGCCGCCCAGGTCGCCAGCAGCGCCGACACGGACGCCAGGACGCTCATGAACGCGCCTAGACGGTCGGCGGTCATGACGATCCCGAACGGGGCGGGCCACGCGCCCAGCTCACTGACCAGCACCGCGCCGTTCCACACGGCCGACAGCAGCAGCGCCGAGCACAGCAGCGTCAGCAGCGCCGCCGCGAGCGCCAGTCCCGCGCGGGCGCGCCGGCCCATGGGGGCCAGCATCAGGATGCCCATCCCCAGCGGCACCAGGATGGGCGCCAGCGGCAGCCAGGAGGTCGTCACGCCGCTCACGCGGGCCTCCGGGGCGCGCGGCGGGTGGAGGTCGGGGCCTCGGTCGGCTCGTCCGGCCCGAGGTGACTGGCGTCCGCGTGCAGGCCGTCCGGGCTGTCCGGGTCGCGGGCCAGACTGTCGCCGAAGGCCTCGACGTCGTCGTGCCCGGCGACCTGGTAGGCGCGCAGCGCGACGGTCAGCAGCAGCGCGGTCGTGGCGAACCCGATCACGATGGCGGTCAGGACCAGCGCCTGCGGCAGCGGGTCCACGTACGGGCCCTTCAGGGTCAGCAGGGGCGGCGCGTCCGGCCGCAGTCCGGCGACCGTCAGGATGGCGAGGTTCACGCCGTACGCGATGAACGCCAGTCCCAGCACCACCCGGATGATCGTGCGCGACAGCAGCAGGAACACGCCGGTGCCGACCAGCACGCCGATCAGCAGCGCGAACAGCGGTTCCATGTCGGCCTCCGGGTGGGGGTGTGGTGCGGGCGGCCCTGCGCCGCGCCCGGCGGGCGGGTCGGGGTCCGGGAAAGGTGGGTCATCGGTCGTCCTCCACCCGCTCGCGCGGGTTCACGTCAATCAGTTCGTAGGCGATGTGCAGGGCCGAGCCGGCCACGATCAGGTACACGCCCACGTCGAACAGCAGCGCGGTCGCCCACTCGAACTCGCCGGTCAGGGGCGTGCTGACGTACCCGTAGTCGCTTTTCAGGTACGCGCGGCCCAGCAGGTACGGGACCAGTCCGGTCGTGAACGACAGCGCCAGTCCCCACGGCACCACGGTCAAAGGCGGGAAGTTCAGCGCGCAGCGTCCGTTCGCCACGCGGTGCAGGATCAGCGCGCAGGCGGTCATGAGGCCCGCGATGAACCCCCCGCCCGGCGCGTTGTGCCCGCGCCACAGCAGCAGCGCCGTGAGCAGCATCACCAGCGCGAACGCCGCGCGGCTCACGACCCGCAGGACCGGGTCGCCCACGTCGGTCAGGGCGTTCGGCCGGGCCGCGGGGCCAGGACGGGCGGCGGGCCGTTTCCCGGCGCGTCCCTTGCGGCCCCCGCTCACGGTTTCCTCCGGGGGGCCGGCGCGGCCAGCTGTTCGGCGTCCACTTCCGGCGGGGCCTGTCCGGGCCGCCCCAGGCGCACAAGCGCGCCCACGGCGAGCGCCACGACCGCCACGACCGTGATCTCACCCAGCGTGTCGAAACCGCGGAAATCCACCAGGATGACGTTCACGACGTTCTTCCCGCCGCCCTCCTTGTACGAGTTGAGCAGGTAGTACGGCGAGATCGGCGGCGCCAGGAAGCGCAGGCTGGCCATGACCAGCAGCGTGGCGCCCGCCGCCGCGGCCGCCGAGAGCAGCAGGTCCAGGCCCAGGCGGCCCCGGGTGCGCGGCAGGTCCCGCACGCCCGGCAGGAACCGGAACACCAGCAGGAACAGGATCACCGTGACCGTCTCGACCAGCAGCTGCGTGAGTGCGAGGTCCGGGGCGCGCATCAGCAGGAACGACACGGCGCTCCCGAACCCGGTCAGGCCGGTCAGGACGACCGCCGTCAGGCGGTTACGGGACAGCGCCACGCCCACCGCGCCCGCCACGAGCAGCGCCGCGACCGGCAGCGCCTCGAGGGGCACGGTCCCCAGCCGGGGCAGCACCTGCGGCGCCTGCCACACGGCGTACCCGCCGATCAGGGCGGACGCGCCCAGGCTCAGGCGCAGCTGGTCCGGCAGCGCCAGCCCCTGCGTGCGCGCGGTCACGCGGCTCGCCAGGGTGTTCAGCAGCGTCAGGATCAGCACGTACGACAGGTTGGCGTTCCAGCGCGGCGTCAGGCGTTCCTGCAGGCGCTGCGCGGCCGGAGCCTGCCACACCAGCGCCGCGCCCAGCGCCCAGGTGACCAGCGTGCCCAGCAGGGCGGGCGTCACGCCATGCCACCAGCGGATGTGCCCACCGTACGACGCGAAGGCCAGCGCCTCCTGCGCCGTGCGGGTCAGCGTCTCGGTCAGGGCCGGCCACAGGCCCATCAGCAGGGCCGCGCCGGCCAGCAGCGCCGCCGGGACCGTCAGGCCCGCGCCGGCCTCATGCGGCACCTTCGGGGCACTCAGCTCGCCGGTGAACACCCGCAGCAGCCGCGCGCTGTACGCGAAGGTCAGCGCGCCTCCCGCGACCGCCACCGCCAGGAACAGCGGTCCCTGGTGCCACATCGTCTCGTAGAACAGTTCCTTGCTCAGGAACCCGCCCAGCGGCGGCAGGCCCGCCATGCTCAGGGCCGCCAGCACGGCCACGACGAACGTGACCGGCAGCGCCCGGCGCAGACCCGACAGACGCCGCACGTCCCGCGTGCCGGTCTCGTGGTCGATGATGCCCACCACGAAGAACAGCGCCGCCTTGAACGCCGCGTGGTTCAGCAGGTGCGTCGTCGCCGCGAAGCGACCCTCGGCGTCCGCTACGCCGTACAGGCTGACCAGCAGACCCAGCTGCGAGACCGTCGAGTACGCCAGCAGTGCCTTGAGGTCGTTCTGCCGCAGCGCCAGCCACGCGCCCCACACCATGGTCGCCAGTCCCAGCGGCACCAGCAGCCCACTCCAGAGCGGACTGACCGAGAAGATCAGCCCGAACTTCGCGACCAGCAGCACGCCCGCCTTGACCATCGTCGCCGAGTGCAGGAACGCCGACACGGGCGTCGGGGCTTCCATGGCGGTCGGCAACCACAGGTGGAACGGCAGCTGCGCAGACTTCGTCGCGGCGGCCAGCACGGTCAGCAGCAGCGCCGGCACGAACAGCGGCGAGGCCCGCACCGCGTCCAGATCAAGCTGCGACAGCTGCGCGCTGCCGCCGGCCAGTCCCAGCATCGCCACGGCCGCCAGCAGCGCCACGCCGCCCAGCGCGCTGATCAGGAAGGCCTTGACCGCCCCGTCACGCGCCGAACTGCGGGTGTGCCACAGGCCGATCAGCAGGAAACTCGTGACGCTGGTCATTTCCCAGAACGCGAACAGCGCCGCGAGGTTGTCGCTCAGGACCAGGCCCAGCATCGACCCGCCGAACGCCAGCAGGTACGGGTAGAACCGCCCGAAGCGCTCGCGGTCCGACAGGTACGTCACCGAGTACAGGCTCGCCAGCGTGCCGATCACGCCGATCAGCACCGCGAACATCAGCGAGAAGCCGTCCCCGCGGAACACCAGGTTCAGGCCCAGGTCCGGCACCCAGCGGGTCGTCTCGCTCAGCGTTTCGCCGCCCGTGCGCGAGGCCAGCAGCAGCGCCGGCACGAACGCCAGTGCGGCCAGCACGCCGGTCGCGCGGCCCAGGCGTCCGGCGAGCGCCGCGCACAGGGCCGCCATCAGGAACGGCAGCGCCACGGCCGCCGTCATCAGTCCCATGTCACGTCCGCCGCGCCGCTTCCGGGCGGGAGGGTGGGTTGTGTGTTCATCTGTGCCTCCTCTCGACAGGTGCGCTGCCAGGCAGTCTCCACCCGGAACCGTCCCCCTTCGGCTCCACGCGTCGTCCTCGGACCGTGACGGTCCGACCGGTCTGTAGTCTACGGAGGAACGGCGCCCCGGTGCCCGTACCTGAAGTGCATCCGAAGGTCGGGGCGGGCGCCGGGCAGGACATTCCCACCCGCCCGGCGCGCTATGGTGACCCGCGATGCACGCCCGGCGCGCCCCCCTTCCCTTCACGGTCCGTGCCGTGGAGCGGTGCGTGCTGGTCCTGCTGACGCTCGTCGCGTCCCTGATGCACCTGACCCGCAGCCCCGGCGCGGGCGGCCTGGGCCTGACCCCTCCCGCCGTGACCCGCCCCGCCCTAGCTGCCTCCGGCCCGGCTGCGTCCGTCCGGGTTCTTCCGGCCGGTGAGCGCGCCGCCCCGGCCGACACCGCCGCCCACCCCGGCGCCGGACACCCGCCCCACGAGCACGCCAGCCCGGCGTCCGTCGCGGACGCACCGGCCGGGCACGCCCCGCACCGTCACGCGGGCCACGCGCGGACCGACGCCGCCCCGAACGCCCCGCCCGGACACGCGGAGCACGCCGGTCCCCACTGCCCCTTCTGCCTGACGGCCGGCTTCGCGCTGGCTGCCGCGCCCGCCACGACCCTCCCGACCGTGCCTGCCCCGGTCGTCCCTGCGGCCGTCCGCCCTGCCGGACCGGCCGTTTCTGCCGTCCGTCACGCGGACCCGCGTGCGCCCCCCACCCTGGGCTGAGCGCCGCCCGCGCTGCAACGACCACGTTGCGCCGACACACGTTGCGCTGCGCTCCCGGCCACGGCCGCCGCGGCCCCCGTGGCCCATCCCCCCTGCCCGGAGTGCCCGGCACTTCCGGCTCCCTACTGCCGGCCCCCTGCCCCCGTTCCGCAGGTGCCTGTCTGCCGGCTGCGGCCCGCAGGTCCTGCCCCCACCCGAGGAGTTCCCCATGAAAACCCTGATCCGTTCCATGCTGTCCCTGTCCGCCGCCGTCCTGATCTCCGTGGCGGGGGCGCACGCGACCGTCCGTACCGAGGGCGGCCTGTCCGAGAGCAAGGTGGGTGTCAGCGAGACGTACCGCCTGAACGTCCCCACCGAGAAGGAGATCACGACCACGCAGATCCGCCTCGTCGTGCCGGCCGGCGTGACCATCAGCCGCTTCCAGGTGACGCCCGGCTTCACCCGCACCGTCACGAAGAACGCCGACGGACTGGTGACCGAGGTCGTGTGGAAGGGCCGCGTGGCCCCCATGGAGTACGCGCGGTTCTTCTTCCAGGCGCGCAACCCTGCGCAGGCGGGCGAACTGATCTGGAAGATCTACCAGACGTACAGTGACGGCAGCGTCGTGGCGTGGGACGACGCGGACCCTGCCAAGGGCCCGGCCGGCAAGACCACCGTCAAGTAACCACCCAAGGAGAGTTCCCATGCACCGACTCACTGCCCTGCTCGCGGCGCTCAGCCTGTCCCTGGCCGGCGCGCACACCGCCGTCACGTCCGTCACGCCCGCCCTGAACGCCACCGTGAGCGCCCCGGCCTCCGTGACCCTGACCTTCAACGAGGCCGTCGAGACGCGCTTTTCCACCTTCCGGGTGATGGCCGTCCCCACCGGCCGGACTGCCCAGGCCGCCGCCACGCTGGCCCTGGCCGAGAAGCCCGGCAGCGCCCGCCTCGTCAACCGCGCCGCCACCCTTCCCGCCCTGGCGGCCCGCGTGACCCTGCCGCTGCGCGCCGACCTGAAACCCGGCGCGTACGTGATCGCCTGGAAGATCCTCTCCGAGGACGGGCACCCCGTCTCGGGCCACAGCAGCTTCCGGGTCCGGTGAAGGGCCGCCCCGCGTGACTGCCGCGCTGGCCGCCCTGGGCTTCGCGGGCGTGGCCCTGCTGCTGGGCGGGGCGCTGGCCCGCCGCTGGCTCACGCCGGGCCACCCCCCCACGCGCTTCCTGGGGGCGGGGCTGGCGCTGCTGCTGCTCGGCTGGCTCGGGCAGGCGGCCTTGACCCTGGGCGCGCTGGGGTTCACGGCCCCCACCGACCTGCTCGACTACCTGAGCGGCACCTCCACCGGCCGGGCCATGCTGGGCGGCCTGATCGGCGCGCTGCTGCTGCTCGCCGCCGAACTGGGCAGCCGCCCGCGCTGGCCGGTCCTGGCGGCCGCGCTGCTGCTCGCGTGGGGCGCGGCCGGCACCGGGCACGGCGCCGGGCACGGCCCCTGGGTGCGCGGCCTGCACGCCGCGCACCTGCTGGCCATGTCCGTGTGGGTCGGAGGCGTGCTGGCCATCGTGACCACCCGGCCGCTCACGGTGGCCCTGGCGCGGCGGTTCACGCCGGCCGCGCTGGGCAGCGTGGCCGTCCTGGCCGGCACCGGCCTGCTCATGGCGGGCGAGCACCTGCGCTCGCCCGCGCAGTGGACCGGCACGCTGTACGGGCAGACGCTGCTCGTCAAGGTGACCCTGGTCGCCCTGGCGCTCGGCGCGGCCATCCTGGTCCGCCGGGCGTTCGCGGCCCGCTCACCGCAGGCGCGGGTCGCCCTGGCGCGCGAGGCGCTGCTGCTCGTGACGGTGCTGGGCACCACCGCCGTCCTGAGCACCCTCCCGCCGCCCGCACCGGCCCCGTCGGCGGGACCGGCCCGCGCCGCGCCGCCGGGCCGGTGAGCCTGCTGGTGACTCCGCCGGTGACCCCGCCGGGGCTTGTTACCCTGGGCCGGTGCCTGCCCCGTCCAAAGCTCTGTTCACTGCCGCGCTGCGCCGACACCCCTGGTTGACTGCCCTGCTGGGCGCCGCGCTGGCCTGGGCCGCGCTGTGGACGCTGCGCGCGCCCCTGCCGCCCGCGCCGCCCACCCTGAGCGGCTACGGGGCCGGCACGTACGAGCAGGCGGCCGCGCCGGGCGAGGCCCGCATCCGGCTGGACGACGGTCAGGTGGTCACGGCCGTCACGTACGCCGAATCCCGGCCGCGCCCCGGCCAGCGGGTCGTGGTTCAGGAGATCGGCGGCCAGCACGTCCTGGAAGGCCCGCTGCGCTGGCCGCTGCTGCTGGTCCTGCTGGCCCTGCTGATCGCCGCGACCCTGAGCGTCACGGGCCTCCAGGGCTTCCGGGCGCTGCTGGGCAGCGGCCTGTGTCTCGCCGCGCTCTGGCTGGTGCTGCTGCCCCGCCTGACCGGCGGCGCCGGCACCCTGACGCTCCTGCCGTCCCTGGGGCTGGTCCTGGCGCTCAGCGTGTACTTCGTGCACGGCCTGAACCGCAAGAGCCACGCCGCGCTGGCCGCGCTGCTGCTGTGCGCGGCCGCCGGATTCGGCCTGCTGACCCTGCTGGTCGGCGCCGGCCACCTGACCGGCCTGTCCGACCGTGGCGCCACCGTCGCGCAGGCCTCCTACGGCGTGGACGCCGTCAGCCTGTACGTCGTGGGCGTCATGCTGACCGCGCTGGGCGCCATGAACGACGTGGCGATCACGCAGACCTCGGCCGTCGCGGCGCTCGCCCGCACCGGCCACGCCCGCAGCCGCCGCGACCTGTTCCGCCAGGGCATGCAGATCGGCGCGGACCACGCCTCCGGCATGGTGAACGTGCTGGTCCTGGTGTACGCTGCCGGCGCCCTGCCGCTCCTGCTGCTGCTGCGCGCCAACCGCACCACGCCGCTGTGGGTGCAGATGAGCGGCGAGGGCCTGTTCACCGAACTGACCGCCCTGCTGCTGGCCCTGCTGTGTATGGTGCTGGTCGTGCCGGTCAGCACCGCCCTCGCGGCCCGCTGGATGTTCCGGGAGTCGCCCCCCACGGCACCCGCCCCGGACTGATACGGACTGCCGTTTGTTTCGCCGACAATCCGGAACTTCACCGCCCTGCCGGCTCCACGTCCGGAACCCGCTCCTCTCCCACTCTGCGGAGCAGCTCTACGAGTCGCTTCGCTCGGACCCACCGGGCTTTGCAGCCCATTCAATCGGAGTCCGTATGAAGCGCAGCGGCAACCCGGCGCCGTTCAGGAGGGCGCCAGCTGAGCCTGCCGGATCAGGCCGTCCAGGCCCAGCGCCTGCGCCTCGCGGTGGGCGCGCCGACGTTCGCGCCGGGCGGCGTCCGCCTGACCCTGCAGGTCCAGGAGGGCGGCGAGACTGCCCGCGCGCAGCACCCGCAGGCGCGGGCTGCCCTCGCCGCTCAGGCCCGCCGCTTCCTGCGCGGCGACCTCAGGCAGTCCGGCGCGCCACAGGATCCGGACCTCGTGGTCGCGGGGGTGGTGCAGCAGGCCACTGCCGCGCAGGGCCGGCGTGACCCTCAGCCGCTCGTCCCGCGCCGCGAGCACGTCGCGCAGCGCCTCGCCCCCGGCCGGGTCGCCCTGCCCCAGCGCCTCGCGGGCGCGGGCGCGCAGGGTCCAGACGGTCGCGCGGGTCAGGTGTCCGGCGTCGCCGCCGAGGTCGGCGGGAATGGCGGCCCAGGCGTCGTCGAGGGTGCGCAGGGCGGCGCGCGGCTCGCCCAGGTGCAGCCACGCGGCGGCCAGGGTGCGGTGCGCGGCGTACCCGTGCAGGCCGCCCAGCCGCGCCGCGACCGGGACGGCGGCGCGGGCGGCGTCCAGGGCGCCCGGCGCGTCACCCTGGTCGAGCAGCGCGAGGCTGAGGGTCCGCTGCGCGACGCCCAGGCCGTTCAGGAACTCGGTGTGCCCGAGTTCGTCCGTGAGGGCGCGCAGTTCGTCCGTCACGGCGCGGGCGTACCCCTGCGCGGTGGCGGCCAGCGCGCCCATCGTGCGGGCGTACGCCACCGGCAGTTTCAGCGCGGACCGGCCCGCGCCGCGCCGCACCACCTGCGCGGTGGTGGCCCGGCAGTCCTGCCAGCGGCCCAGCTGCTGCTGCGCCACGAACAGCACCTCCAGGGCGGCGGCGGCCAGGTCCTCGTCCCCGCAGGTGTCGGCGGCCCGCAGGGCGGTGCGGGCGCGGCGCACGACCTGCGGGTAGGCGCCGGCGCTCATGGCCAGCCACGCCTGCCGCTCGGCGATCAGGCCCTGCGCCCAGGGGTGCCGGCGGGCGCGGCGGCGCGCGAGGTCCAGCAGCTGCGCGGCGAGGTCCTCGCGCCCGGCGAGGCGCTGCTCGTCCGCCACGAGGCAGTCCGCGCTGGCCCGCAGCGCCGCGTCGCTGCGCGTCAGCGCCAGCTGCGAGAGCGCCGCGACGAGCTGCGCGCTGCGCGGATGCTGGAACAGCCCGGCGTGCAGCAGCTGACCGGCGCGGCGCAGCGTTCGGGTGAGCGCCGCGGTGTCCAGCTGCGGCAGCGCGCCCTGGTCGAGCAAGTCGAGCAGCCGGGTCAGGCCGCCCGCCACGAACCCGGCGGCGTACAGCTCGTCGAGCAGGTCGAGCTGCGCGAGCGCCGCGGCGCGCCGTTCCCCGGCCGCGTGGGCCGCCTGCGCCCGCTCGGCGGCCGGGACGGGTTCGCCGGTCGCGGCGCGGGCCTGCAACGCCGACCACCACGCGGCGCCCAGCCCGGCGCGGACCGCCCTGCCCAGCGTGCTGCGCGCCGCCTGCCGGATCAGGTCGTGCCGGAACGCCCCCTCGTTCACCCAGCGGGCCTGTTGCAGCGCCTCCAAGTGCCGGGCCAGCGGCAGGACCCCCACCCCCAGAACCTGCGCGCACACGGGCAGGGGCGGCAGGGCGCCGCAGACCTCGATCAGGTGCAGCAGGGCCAGCCGGTCGGGCGGCAGGGCGCGCAACTGCCGTTCCAGCAGCGTCAGGAGCGTGCCGCGCGGCGCGTCCCCCCCGTGCCGCGCCCGCGCGAGTTCGCTGAGGTGCAGCGGCCAGCCGCCGGTCACGCTCAGGACTTCCGGCAGGGTCGGGTCCAGCGGGGAGACGCCCAGCAGCGCCGCCGCGTCCGGCGCGGCCAGCGGCCCCAGCGTCCAGACGGACGCGTCAGGCAGGTCCGCGAGCAGCGCCGCCACGTCCGGGTCGGGCGTGTCGAACCGTCCCGCGAGAATCAGGGTGCCGGTCCCGGCCGCGGCGCGCGCGGCGGCGTGACGCGCCCATTCCAGCGCGACCGGATCGAGCCAGTCCGCGCCGTCAAGCGTCAGCGTCTCCCCGGCGAGCCGCGCGGCCTCGTCCAGCGCCGGGAACAGCTGCCATTTCTGCAGCGGGTCGCCCGGCACGTCCAGCGCCGGCAGCAGGTTCACGAGCTGCCGGGCCGCCCAGCGCGGCAGGTTCCGCAGGGCGCCGGCGGCGTGCCAGTGACCCAGCGCGCGGCCCAGCGTGGCGTACGGGCGGGCCGGGTCGCCCGGCTGCGCCGACAGCCGCGCCGCGTCCGGCCGGGTCCGCAGCAGCGCACTCTTGCCGGACCCGGCCGGGCCGCGCAGGACCCACACGCCGCCGCGCGCCCCGGCCAGCCACGCCTGCTCCCGCGCGCGTCCCGCCAGCGGAGCTGCCGTCGCGGCGGGCAGGTCGGGTGCCGGGAGGGTCCGGTCGCGCCAGGCGCGGACCTGCGCCGCCTGCGCGTTCAGGCCGCGCCGCTCGTGCGCCTCGATCAGGGCCGCGAAGGCGCCGGCGTGCAGGTCGTCCGTGGCGAGCAGCGCCGCGGCGTGCGCCGCGACCTGCGGCCAGTCGCTGTCGGCGCGGGCGGCGTGCAGGGCCGCCCTGAGGTGCGCGGCGCGCCGGGCGGTGTGGAACGCGCCGCGCTCCTGCGCCCAGTCGGCGAAACCCGGCGCGCCGGGCAGTTCGAAACCGTCGAGCCAGGGGGCGCCGCCGCCTTCCCGTTCCCCCAGCGTGTCCACCAGCCCGGCGAAGGCCCAGCTCAGCAGGGCGCCGTCGGCGGTGACGGCGGGCAGGCCGGCGGCGCGCAGCACCCGGTTGGTCTGCGCCAGGCAGTTGCGCAGCGCCCCGCGCGGGTCCTGCGCGTCCGTCCAGAGTTGCCGGGCCAGCGCCTCGCGCGGCTGCGGGCCGTCCAGGGCCAGACGCAGCAGCAGCGCCAGGCCCTTGCGGGACGCGAAGCGCAGGTCCTGGCCGCCGACCAGCACGCCTGGCCAGCCGTACACCCGCACCCACGCGCTCTCATGAGACACGCCGCTCATCGTACCGCGCCCGGCCGCCCGCTAACTCCGGGGCAGCGGGTGGGGGGGGCTGTTGCGGTTCTGTTGCGGCGCTCCGGCAGGCTGTCGGCGCGGCCCCCCGTACGTCCCCCCCTGCGCGCGGCCCGCCGGAGGCACCCATGAACCGAGCCCTGCTCACCCTGACCGTCACGCTGGCCGGCGTGGCCGCCGCGCAGTTCGCGCAGAACCGCACCCTCCCCACCAGTTTCCCCATCGACTGCCGCGCCCTGGACCGCCGCCCCAGCGCCCCGGAGGCCGCCAGGGACTGGAACGCCCGCTGTCAGCGCGTCGCGGACCAGTGGAGCAAGGGCACCCGCCTGGGCACCGGCCCCAGCGTCGCGCAACTCGCCAGCGCCTTTCCCACCAAACCCGGCAGCGTCCGCTACTGGGGCGGGTTCCTCGACGAACGCACCCGCAAGCTGTACATCGGCGCCACCTGGAGCGACAACCGCGACCGCAACGGCGACCCGGAACTGAAGAACTTCGGACTGCTGCTGGAAGTGGACGTGGACTTCAGCGGCCCCACGGCCGGGAACCGCCGCGTGATCAGCGGCAAGCACCTCAGCCGCCAGGGGGACCTGGACGTCGGCAGCGGCCCGAAACTCTCGACGGTCCGCACGGTCCGGCGCGGCCCGGACGGCGCGCTGTACGCCTTCACCATGGACGCCGGCAACCCGGCCACGATCGTCCGGATCGACCCGCAGAGCGGGGACCGCCGGGTGGTGTGGCAGGAACGGGCGATCCTGCACAACCAGCCCGGCCCGTTCCCCGCCGACCAGTGCGACAACGGGCAGACGCCCGGCAAGGACGGTGTCGCCGCCGGCGGCCGCCGGTCCATGCAGATCAACGGGGCCTTCTCCCCGTTCGAGATGAACCCCCGCACCGGCGAGTTCTACCTCGCGCCCATTCAGGCGAACAACGCCAGCCCCCAGGGCCTGCTGAAAATCAGCGCGGACGGCGCACAGTGCTCGTGGGTGACGCGCCTGAAAGCGGCGGGCAGCAACCGCTACGCGGACACGCCGCAGACCCGCGCCGAGGTGGACTCCGGGCAGCCGACCGGCAGCGGCCCGCGCGGCAGCGGCTTCAGCGGCATGACCCTGAACGCCACGAACCTCCACTACCGCGAGCAGGAGGGCCGCGCGTGGCTGTACGCCAGCAGCGGCGCGTCGTACTGGCGCACCGACCTGGAGAGCGGCAACCGCGAACTGGTCGTGCAGCAGGAGGTCGGCGACACCAACAGCGTCTGGGACGAGCGGCGGCGCGTCCTGTGGACCAGCGGCACCGGCAGCAACTCCGGCATCGCGCCCGTGACCATCGAGGCCGAGGAACCCCGCCTGGGCGGGAACCTGTACTGCCTGAACCCCAGCGACGCCACGTACCAGTGCGTGCGCGGGCCGGGCGAGGTCGGGCCGCTGCTGCGCGGCGGGGTGTTCCTCGACCCGCGCGACGGCAACCTGATCGTCGCGCACGACGGCGTGGGCCTGATCCGCATCGAGATCGCCACCGGCAACTCCTACCTGTTCTCCCTGTGACACGGACTCCGGGCGCGCGGGGCGCATCACCCGCCTCCGCCCGGGTCCAGAGGAGGTCCAATATGCACCGACTGACTCCCCACATCCTGGCCCTGGCCCTGCTGCCGGGCGCCGCCCACGCGCAGAACAGCCTGAACGGCATGGCGTACGTGTACGACGTGCCGCGGTTGCTGAACACCAGCCGCGTGGACCTGCTCGAAGGGCTGTTCACGTACCGCGTCAGTGACCGTTCGGGCAGCGCCGCGCTCCGCCTGACGCTGGACGTCCGCAGCGTCGGCGGGGGCCGCGTCCATACCACGGACCTGAGCGTCCCGACTCCGCTGCGCGCCCCGGCGCTGATGACCGTGCAGGACGTCGCGTGGAACCTCGCCAGCCAGTGCTTCAACCTGCTGCCGGAACGGCGCACGCCGGTGGCGTCCTGGCTTGCCGGTCTGAGCGAGGGCCTGCCCGACAACGAGCGGCGCGAGGCGACCTTCGGGCCGCTGACCCTGCGCGCCACGCCCGTGCCGGGCGGCCTGAAGCTCAGCTTCACGCGCTCCGACCAGCCCGGCGTGCGGCCATGGAACCGCTGGTGCTGGACCGACTGAAACGGACTCCGAGTGAATGGGCTGCAAGGCCCGTTCCAGCCGGGGAGGGCGAGGGGGGCGCAGCGTCCCTGGCGGGCCACACCGTTCCGGGGCGGCGCGGCGGTCATCCGGGTTCGTTGCTCTGGAGGGCCCGCCACCTGACCGGCATGTCCCGCAGGTCGCGGTCGAACAGTCCGGCTCCCCGCCCGCCGAACAGCTGTTCCCAGTCGGCGGCGTCCAGCGCCTTTCGCAGCCGCGTCGCGTAGTTCTGCACGAGGGCCGCCCGGTAGTGCGCCGCGTCGTAGTCGCGGCCGTCCGGGTCGCTCAGGGCGGTGAGTCCCTGCCCGGCGCGGACGTACAGGTCGATGCGGTCGCCCACCCGGAAGTCCAGTCCGGCCCGCCACGCCGCTTCCAGGTGCGTTTCCCGACGCTGGGCGCGCGTCTGGGCGTAGTCGGCGCGGGTCTTCCCGATCCGCAGGCGGGTACTGACGTCCGCGTTCGTGAAATCCCGCTCCGTCAGGCGCCTGACGGTGTCCTCGAACGCCGCCTGCACGCCCGGCACGTCCCCCTGCAACAGGGCTTGCAGCGCCGCGCGCAGGAACGCCGCGCCGTACCGCCCGGAGCGGCTGGACCCGAACGACGCGCCGCTCTGGTCGAGCGTGCCGTCGTACCGCAGCAGGGCGTAGTTCTTCACCTGATGGCTCAGCATCGCCCGCGCGCGCCCGTCGAACTCCAGCGTGATCCCGTTCGGCAGGCCGGCGGCGACCTGCGCGATCAGCGTCCGCTCGGCCGCCTCCCCGAGGTCCTGCCCGGTGCTGAAGTACACGCCGTCCGTGTCGGATTCGATCAGCTGCACGCCGCGCGCCTGCAGCGCCGACGTGACCTGCTGCAGGATGGCCCGCCCGCGCGCCGTGACCCGGTCGGCCGCCTCCCGGTCCCCCAGCCGTGCCAGCCGCCCGGCGCCCAGGTACCCGTACGCGGCGTTCACGACCAGTTTCATGGCGTCCTGCATGGCGTGGTGTTCCCGCCGCTGGGCCTCGCCGAGCAGCGCATTGCGCGCCTCGCGCTTGTGCGTCAGGCGCCGGGCGGTCAGGTCACTCACGATCCGGTGGAAGGCGCCCAGTTCGTCCTGGCGCGGGCCGATCCCCTCGGCGCGGATGATGCTGGGGTACATGCTGGCCACGTCCGCCTTGACGACGTGCCGCAGCACGCCCTCGGCGTGCAGTTGCACGTGACCGCCCCGGTGCGGTCCGGCGTGACCCCGCTCGGACGCCGGGAAGGGCCGACCCGCCTCGACGTACGTGCGGACCAGCATGGGTTCCAGCACGCCCTTGGCCGGCCCGGCCCGCGTCAGGCGGTGGTACGGGCGGGGCGTCAGGCGGGCCAGCGCGAACGCCGGGGCGAGCATGATCCGTGCCAGGGCGTCCACCTCCTGCACGTCCTGCCGCGCGTACGCCCGCACGAGCTTCGGGTGGTCCCGGTAGGTGGTCACGATCTGGTCGCCCTCCAGGTACACCCGGCCCTCCGGCGCGACCCCGAAGTGCCGCGCGGCGGCCTTCAGGCCCCCCGACGGGAGGTTCAGGCGACGCACGGCGTCGAGCGTGTCCAGCACCTCCCGGCCCGGACAGACCCACAGCGGCGTGCGGCTCCCGTCGTCCACCGTCCAGGGCACGCCGTCCCCCGCCCGGCCCAGCCGCAGCGCAATCCCGCAGCGGCGGGCCCGGGCGGCCAGGAACGGCAGGTCGAAGCCGTGAATGAAGTGATTCTCGATCACGTCCGGGTCGCGTTCCCGGACCAGTTCCAGGAACGCCTCGATCAGCTCGCCTTCCTGCGCCGCTCGCCTCGCCTCCAGCAGCGTCTCCAGGCCCCGGTTGTCCCGCACGGCGATCAGGAAGATGCGGCCCTCGTCCGGGCTGAGCGCGGTGGTCTCCAGGTCGAACTGCAACCGCACCGGCTGATCGAAGGTCAGGCCCTGATGGTACGTCTGCCGGGAGGTGATCAGGTACTGCTCGGCGTACCCGAGGCGCAGGTAGCCGCTCAGTTCCCCCAGCGGCGGCGGAACGTCCAGGCCGCGGTTCAGGCCCACGCCGCGCCGGACGGCGGCCTCCAGCTGCCGGGGCGACGGGCCGCTCAGCAGGTACCGGTACGCCCGCGCGTCCACCGGGCGGTCCGGCGCGAGGTCCCGCGCGTGGTACAGGGACCCCGTCGGGGCCTCACCGGCCGATACCGTCAGGGCGTCCCCCAGGTGCGTCAGGTCGTCCGGCGTCCGCGCGTACAGCCAGCCGCGCTGCCGCGTAGTCTCCCGCAGCGACGCGCCGCTGTGGGGGTCGCGCCGCCAGACGTGCACCGTCCCGTCCCCCGTCGCGTGAACGGACACGATGCCCGGTCGGGACGGAACAGTGGACGCCATCGCCCGCAGTATAGGAACGGCGCGCCCCCCCGGCCTCCGACCTGAACCCGCTGTATCCTGCGGCGCCAGGACCGGCCGACCGCACCCGACCCCCGCACCCCCCCGCCGACCCGCCCCGGAGGTTCCGATGCCGCCCCTCGACCGCACGAAGCTGATTCAGGACGCCCACAGCACCCTGGCCGCGCTGAGCGCACGCGGGTACGACGGCCCGCGCGGCCACGTGGATCTGACCCTGCACCTCGCCCGCCAGGACGCCGGCACGCGGCTGTACACCCCGGAACACCTGCGCGCCGCCGAACAGCTGCTGGAACCCGGCCCGCACGACACCCGCTTCGCCGTCACGCGCGAAACGACCCTCGCCGCCACGCGCCGCCTGCTTGGCGAACGCCCCGGCCCGGTCTCTGCGCTGAACTTCGCGTCCGCCACGTCCACCGGCGGCGGCTTCCTGACCGGCTCGGCCGCGCAGGAAGAGAGCCTGTGCCGCGCCAGCGGCCTGTACGCCGCCCTGAGCCGCGCCCCCGAATATTACGAGGGCCACCGCGCCCGGCGCGACCGCCTGTACACCGACCAGCTGATGTTCGCGCAGGACGTCCCGGTCTTCCGCGACGACGACGGCGCGTGGCTGGACCGGCCCTACCACACCGACGTCCTGACCGCCGCCGCCCCGAATCTCAGAGGTCTGGACGGCGCAGAACTCGACGCCCTGCGCCCCCAGGCGCAGCAGGCCATCGAACGGCGCGCCTCCCTCGTCCTCACGGCCTTCCGGCACGCCCGCTGCACCCGCCTCGTCCTGGGCGCCTGGGGCTGCGGAGCGTTCCGGAACGACCCCCACCACGTCGCCCGGACCTTCCACGCCCTCCTGACCACAGGCCGGCACCGCGGAGCGTTCGAGGAAGTGGTCTTCGCCGTTTTCGCCATGCCCTGGGAAGAAACCAACCTCCACGCCTTCGAGCAGACATTCGCCGGACTCACGGCGCCCCGCTGAACCGGCTGGCGCGCCCCACCCCGGCGATGCTGGTCACTCCTGCGGCACCTCGGTGGGGGGGAGCATGGCGCGGCTCAGGTCGTGGTGGCTGGTGAGGTCGAGCAGGGGCGGTGATTCGCGGATCAGGGTGCCGGTCAGGTGGTGGTAGCCGTCGGGCAGGTCGCGGCCGCGCAGCAGGTAGGTGTGCCGGTCGGGGGTGACGGCCAGCAGGTCCGCGCCGACCCGCTGGACGCGGGCGGTGACGGTCAGGGTGGTGCCGGCGGGCGCGGTGGGGGAGCTGCGGGGGTGGCGCCGGACGTCGCCGGGCAGGCGGGCGTTGTGGACGATCAGTCGCGGTGCGGGGCCGTTCCGGAGCTGCCCCCAGACGTCCAGGCGGGTGTCGTGCCGGGGGCTCCAGTCGAAGGGTTCGCCGGACAGTTCGATGGTGGCGTCGGCGTCGCTCAGGGTGGCGCCGGTGACGCTGCGGGCGTAGGTGCCGGTCACGAGGACGAGGGTGCCGTCCGGGGTGGCCGCCAGGTCCGCGATGGTCAGGGTGCGGTAGGTCATGGGGTCTCCAGCAGGGTGAGGACGATGGGGTGCGCGCAGAGGTTCGCGGCGTGCGTCAGGGCGGCGTCGGCGGCCAGGGGCGGGGTGGGGCCGCTGCCGGTGGCGTCGCGGCTCACGGTGGGCTGTCCGGGCAACCGAACTGAACCTGCGCGGCGGCGACGCAGGTGACGTGCAGCGTTCCGTGGGGCTGCACCCACGCCTCGCCGTGAAGGGTGAGCGCGGCGGGGTGCGGTGAGGGCGTGACTGTGAAGCCGACGTCGGTCAGGGCGCGCTCGAGGGCCTGCCGGGCGGCGCCGGGGGTGTGGTCGGTGCAGCGGACGTGCAGCGGCCTGAGTGTGAGGTCCGGCCGGGCGTGCAGCGCGGCCCGTTCGAGCAGGCCGTACGGGAGCGCCACCTGGGCGCGGACGGTGTGGCCGTCCGGTCCGGGTTGGTCGTGCAGGACGCGGGTGACCTGCAGCAGGTGGGCGGGGATGCGGGCGCTCAGGGTGGGGTCGCCGGGCGCGGTTCTCTGCGCGAGGGTGTGCAGGCCGGTCTTCAGGAGTGATTCGAGTGCGGCGGCCCGGTCGGGCGCTGTGAGGGTCACCTCGGCGGTGTTGGGTGGGGGAGAACTGGCGTAGATCATGCGGGCGTCACCCCCTGACGGTAGGCCGCTGCCTCCGATATTCAGGAACGAATACAAGTCCACATAGCGCTCACTGGCCGCTGACAGCGGTCGGATAACAAGCCTGCTCCCTGACCGCCTCCCGATCAGCGGTCCCTCCGGGCGGGTTTCTCCACGCGCCGCGCATGCAGGTACGGCCCACCGGTCCATTCACCCGGCCGGGCCGCCCGGAGGACTGCATGAACACCCTGCGCATCATCCTGACCCTGCTCACCCTGACTGCCCAGGCCCACGCCCGCGACGACGGCGCCGTGACCCCCCGGCCCGACACGGCGCCTCACCACCCGTCCCCCGCCTGACCCCGCCCCTCCACGCCACCTGCCCGTCCGGGGGCGTCCGGACAGGTGCGCCCTGGACCTCCTGGATTCCCGGCCGACCGTGAACGCGCTGCATCACGCCTGGCAGCGGGCCTACGCCCTGCATCCCCTGGGCCGCGCGGCCGAGGCGTACGCGGACATCGAACGGGCCGCGCAGATCGCCGAGACGGAATGGCTGCGCCACCGCAGCGCCGTGTACATCGACTGGGCCGTCATGCTGATGCGCGACCAGCGCTTCGAGGAAGGCTTCCGCCTCTACCACCAGGCGCTCGCCCACGCCGCCGACCCCGAGGAACGCGCCACGACCCTCTACAACCTCGGCTGGACGTACCTGCGCCGCGGGCACCTCGGCCACGCCCTCGACGCGCTGCAAGAAGGCCACGCCCTGACGCGCGGCGCCCGCCGGGACGGCCTGCGCTGGCGCGGCCACCTGTTCTGCTGCGCCCTGGCCCTGCACGCCCGCGCGTGCGGGCAGTTCGACCTCGCACTCGGACGCGCCCGGCACGCCACCCGCCTCGCCGGGGACGACCGCGCCGGCGTGTACGCCTGGAACGTCCTGGCCACCACCCTGCGCCTCGACGGGCAGACCGCCGCCGCCCGCGAGGCCCAGCAGCGCGCCCTGGAGCTGGCCGGGGACGGCGCCGCCCGCGACACCGAGGCCCTGTACCTCGCCCTGATCGACGTCGGCGGCCCGGACGCCGGGGCGGCCCACGACACCCTGCGCCGCCTCGCGCCGCGCGCCGCGCCGTACGACGGCTGGCGCGCCCGGCTGCACCTCGCCCAGGCGGACCTGCGCGCCGGGCAGACCGCCGCGGCCCTCCAGACCCTCTAGGCGGCCACCGACGCGAACGAACCCTACGTCCTGCTCGACGAGGCGCCCGCCCTGACCGACCTGTACGCCGCCGGCCGGGCCGCCGGACTGCTCCTCCCGGCGCCCGCCGCGCGGCAGGCGGTGACCCTGCACGTCACGGCGCGCGGCACGCCGGCAGCGGTCCTGTGCGGCCGGCCCTTTCCTGGCGCGCGGCCCCTGGCCCTCGCGGCCGTCGCGTACCTGCACCACGAGGGCCCCGCCACGCTCGACACGCTGGCCGGGGCGCTGCTGGACCTGCCCGCCGGGGACGCGCGCGGCCCGGCCCGCATCCGCGCCGCCCTGACCGACCTGACCGACCTGACCGGCACCGACACCCTGACCGTCACCCGGCGGCGCGCGGTCACGCTGGGACCCGACTGGACGGTGAGCACCGACCTGGACCGCCCCGGCCCCGACCCGTTCACGGAACTCTACGGCGAGTGGATCACGCGACTGGCCCGCTGAGCGGCCCACCATTCCCGAGCCAGTCCAGCGGGTCGTCCAGCAGGCACGGCCCCTGACCGTCCCGCAGGTCCGTCGACCACGCCCACTGCGGCCCCAGCGACAGCCGCCCGCCCCGCAGGCGCACCGCGCCCGAATCCCCCAGCAGGCTCCGCAGGCGCGACACGTGATACCGCACCTGCCCGTACAGCGCCTTCTCGGTCCCCTCGCCCAGCACCGCGTCCGCCACCAGCGGCCACGGCGCGCCGCCCCGCTCGATCAGGTACGCCAGCAGCGTCAGGCTGCGGCCCTCGCCGCGCATCGGCACGAACGTCAGGCCGCGCTGCACGCCCAGCCGCCCGCGCGTCACCAGTCGCGCCCGGTCCGGCGCGGCCGGCGGTTCCGGCCAGCCCAGCGCCGCGCGCACATGCGGCACGCTGCGGGCCTCGTCCAGCACCTCGAACCTGAACCCCGACACGTCCGGCAGCAGCCCCACCGGCAGGCCCGAACGCAACACCGACTCGGCGTCCTGCAACGCCAGCCTGAGCTGCACGCCCGGCGACAGCCGCGCCTCGTCCGGCCGTCCCGACCCCGGATGCACCAGATCCAGCAGCGCCTGCACGTCCGCCGCCGCCTCCGGTGACGGCGCGTACCGCAGCGCCGCGTAATGATGCCGCACCGACACCAGCGGATCGCCCATCACGCGCGTCGTGGTCGCCAGCGTCAGGTGCGCCCCGAACGCCACGCCCGCCTCCACCTGCCCGCCCAGCGCCTCACGCGCGCGGCTCAGGGACGCCTCGAACGCGCCCTGCACCCGGTCCACCGTCGCCAGTCCCACCAGCAGCGCCCCCCGCCACGGCCGCGCCGCACGCTGCGCCCGCACCAGCCCCATGCCCTCCTCGAACTGCCCGGCCGCCGCCGCGACCTCACCCGCCAGCAACGCCGCCCACCCGAGGTCATGCAGAATCGCCGCACGCTGCGGCACGCCCCGCCCACCGTCCGCGAGCAGGGTCAACCACGCGCCCGGCGGCCGACGCCATGACCACCGCCCGGCCGGCTCCAGCGGCGTCCCCACCGCCCAGCCGCCCAGCGGCGGCGGCAGGGGGGTCACGCCGCCCCCCCAGACACACGGGGACGGTCCCGCAGCGTGACCCGGCAGATCAGGGATTCCATCCGCCCGAGCATAGAGTCACTGGCGGCCCCTCTGCACCCCGCTCATGCGGAAGACGGTCGAGTTCCCGCGCCAGTCCGGCCGGAACCGGCGTGGGGGTCCACACCCGGTTCAGGGCCGCGCGCCGTTGCCTGTGGACGGGCAGCGTCATGACCACGCTCTCCGGTTCCGGCGCCGGGAGCCGGTGTCCCGTCGGGCGTTCAGGTACGGACGCTGCCAGTCAGCCGGTGGATGATCAACCTGGATGGCGACGCTCAGGCCCGTTCAGGTGCAGGGAGGTCCGTGCGTCCGTATGGCCTGTCCCGCCGGCCGCGACACGTCGGGTGGGACACAGGGACCTTATGAAAATAAGGTGAAAAAACCGGTGATAATACTGTGCAATTTTTGCACTAGGCTGTCTCCTATCCCGACGCAATGAGCTGTTTAACGGTGAGAGGGGATGCTGTTCCGCACCACTGCGGTAGACGGATCGCCCCTCATCTCCCTGGCCGCTTCCATCCTTCCGTCACATCGCCGGTTCACCCTCAGAGGTCCAGTTGCGCTCACTCTTCCGATTCCGTTCCAGTCTGCTGGGTCTGCTCTGTCTGCTGGGCGGAGGTGCGCTCGCCGAGGGCAGCCGCCACCTGTACCCGGCCAGTTACCCGGCCACCGCGTCCCGTGCCAGCCTCGACTGGCAGCCCGCCAGTGGCCTCTACGTCGGCCGGATCAGCCGCAAGAACGTCCTGTACACGTACGCGCAGGCCGGAGAGCAGATCCTGACCGGTTCGAGCAGTGTCAGCGGAACGACTGTCAGCACCCTGATCAGCATCTATGCCCCGGGCAACTTTGGAACTCCGGGCAACGAGGTGCTCGGTACCCCTGTCAACACCTGCACCGTCGCCAGCACGGTCGCCGGAACGCCCGGCTACATCCCGAGCCGCGCCGCAGAACTGGCCGGCCCGAAAAGCGCCAGCGGGAACGGCGGCGCGGATACCTGGACGCCCTGTGTCTACACCGCGCCGAGCACCGGAGTGTACGCCGTGACGGTTCAGCCCAGGGGCGCCGGATCGCCGACGGGCAGCGTTGCCACGCTCGACCGGGCCGGACAGGCGGTCGCCGCCTGGGAGGTGACCGTCCGGTCCGACGCGGCGAGCACCGCCGACCTGCTCGGCCGGGTGTTCACGTACGCCTTCAACGGTTTCACGGGAGGCAACAACCGGCCCGTGACCAGCAACTACTACGTAGTCACCCGCGACGGCTTCCGCTACCGCGAGAACTTCGCGGGCCCGACCGGGCTGGGCGTCGACCCGAACGGCTACGCCGTGTACGCCAACTCCAGGGGATTCGTCGATACGTTCGACAACTCGCCGCTGTACCGGAACCTGCGCGGCTCCAACGCCCAGGTGGATCCGCCGCTCGGAGCCCCGGCCGTCAGTGCGCAGGCGGCCGAATTCCCATTGTTCTTCGTCGATCCGGTGCAGTACGCCGGGGAGGTCAACCGGGTGCTGACGACCCTGGGGATTCCGGTCACGCCGGACACGCCGACCGTTACCGATCCCGCGTTCGTGAACGCCCAGGGCGGTCCGCGGCTGGTGCGTGGCGGCAGCGGCACCTTCTCGTTCACGAGCAACAAGACCGGAACGTACCAGATCGTCGTGAGCGCCGACGGCACCGACTTCGATCCCGAGAACACACGCAACCGTGTGCTGCGCGGCAACGCCGTGATCGGGCGCAACGCGGTCGGCTGGGACGGCCGGAACAACAACCTGCAACTGTTTGCGTCCGGTTCCGTCCGGTATCAGGTGGTCCTCAATGCCGGCGAGGTGCACTTTCCCCTGGTGGACGCCGAGAACAACCCGGGGGCCGGGCCGATCGTGACGCTGCTGAATCCGCCCCCCGGCGTCGCCAATCCCAACACCGTCTTCTACGACGACCGCGGCTACGTCACGAAGGGCGGAACAGCCGTCGGAACCCTGAACGGCACCCTCTGCCCTGGTCCCGTTCCCGCGGCGCCGACCGACCCGGCGAACCTGCTCGGCGTGGACTCCTCGGCGGTGCCGTACCGCAACTGGGGTTCCGGCGGGAACTCGAACACGGACTGCGCGGCGACGGCCGGCTGGGGCGACGGCAAGGCCCTGGACCTGTGGACCTTCGTGCGCGGCAACACGGTCAGCACGCTGGACGTGGCCGAAGCGGCGGACCTCAGCGTGCAGAAGACCGTGGATAACCCCACGCCAGTCGTGGGGAGCACGGTGACCTTCACGGTGACCGTCAGGAACGCCGGGCCGGACGCGACGACCAACGTGACCGTCAGCGACGCACTCCCGGCCGGATACACACTGATCAGCGCTGCGCCGTCACAGGGAACGTACGCACCCACGACGGGCGCGTGGACGGTCACGCCCTCCGCGCCGCTGGCCAGCGGCGACCAGGCGACCCTGACCATCACGGCCACCGTGAACCCGGCGGGACCGTACACCAATACGGCGCAACTGCTGAGCAGCGACCAACCGGACCCGGATTCCACGCCGGGGAACGGCGTGACCACAGAGGATGATCAGGCGAGCGTGACGCCCGCACCGATCACGCCTGTGGCCGTCGTGAGCAAGGTGGCGGGCGCGACCACCCTGCGTGCCGGCCCGTTCCCCTACGCGCAGACGTACGTGGTGACCGTCCGCAACACCGGCAGCGTCCCGGTCACGTACTCCCTGCAGGACACGCCGGCCCTGGATCCGGACGTGACCGTGGGCACTGTGACCGTCAGCGAGAACGGCGCGGCCCCGGTGCCGTTGCCCGGACCGGCACCGTACACGCTGGCCCAGGGGCGTGTGCTGGGGGCCGGCGCCGCCGACACGTTCACGCTGACGGTCACGCTGGCGGTCGTCCAGGGCGCAACCGACAACGACGTCTGCACCGGTCAGGCGGGGAACGGCCTGTTCAACACGGCGTTTCTGACCGTCGGAGCCATGCAGACCAGGGCGTTTGATTGCGTTCCGACGCCGAGACTGCCGGACCTGCGCCTTCAGAAAAGTGGTCCGGCCTTCTACCGCGCCGATCAGGCACTGACGTACACACTGGCCGCCACCAGTGACCGGGCCGCGTCGGGCGTGGTGGTCCGTGACGCGCTGCCGGTCGGCACGACGTTCGTGTCCGCCAGCGACGGCGGCGTGCTCAGCGGACAGGACGTGGTGTGGACACTGGGGGACGTGCCCGCAGGAACACGCACGCTGACGCTGGTTCTCAGGACCCTGCCGGGCGCCCGGGCCGGCGAGTTACCGGCCACCCTGACGAACACGGCGACCGTCAGCGCGGACCAGCCGGACCGTGAGGCCAGCAACAACGCGGGTGCGGCCAGCAGCCAGCTGGTGCTCGTGCAACTGACGAAAACCGTCCGGAACGTGACCCGTGACACGGCGGCCAGCACAGCGGGCGGCGGACTGCCCGGGGAGACACTCGAATATTGCATCACGGCCCTGAACCGGGGGGTCAGCGTGAACAACTTCGCCGTCCAGGATGCCGTGCCGGGCAACACGGCCGCGCGGACCTCCGCGTACGGACCGGACCGCGGATTACGGCTGGGCGGCGCCGAGACCGGCGTCCTCACCAGCGGCGCGGACGGTGACCAGGGTGAACTGACTTCGGCAGGCGGCCCGGCAGGCGCCGGTCTTCTCACCTACCGGATCGGGACCCTCGCGGCCGGCGTGACGCAGCAGGTGTGCTTTCAGGTGGTGGTCCGGTGACGACCGGCCCGGCAGGCGGGTGCAGGCGCGCGTCCTGTTCGTTGATCCAGACGAGCAGGGCGCTGGCCGCCGGATCGAACGCCCGCCCATCCTCTGTCAGTTCGTACGGCGCGGTCACGGACGAAGAGCTGCGGGTCAGGAAACCCAGGTCCGTCAATTCGCGCAGGCGGGCCATGACGCTCCGGCGGCTCACGGCCGGGAAGGTCAGGTCCCTGGCCCTCTTCGGACCGCCATGCAGGGCCAGGATGATCCCGAGGCTCCCGCTGCGCTGGAGGGTATCCCCGAGCAGGGGAGCTCGGTGATCGAGCTGCGCGTACCAGGACAGTACCCGCCGGACGGCCGGGCACAGGCGCGCGCCCTGCGCCGTCAGTGCGTAACGGCGGTGCCGGCGCTCTATCCAGCCGATCGCCTGCAGTTCTCCCAGTCGTGTCGACAGGGTCGAGGTGCTGGCGACACCAGTCAGGTCACGAATCTCGCCATAGGATCTGGGTTCCTGACACAGGTAGCGCAGAATCCGGAACGCATACCGGGCTTCGAGTTGTGCGAGTGCCCGCTGGCGTCCCTCCTGGAGAATCACCTCAGCGGCGTCTGGCGAAACCTTCACACTTTATCATGGCATGAATGTAAAAGGCAGGTCCGTGACTGTCCAGAACAGTCGGGCGCACCCGCTTCAGAAGGCCCCGACAGGATCACCGTACGACGACCCCACCCGCACAGACGGCTGCGCTGGGCAGTGACGCACGCGGGCAGGTCGCCCGAACACCTCTTCACCTGTCGGGTTCGTCCGCAGCCCCAGGCCGCTCTCCGACCGTCAGCAGACGGCGGGCGCGCCGGCGACCTTCCGGTCAACTCAGGACGCCCATCATTCCCACCGTTTCCGGAGGAGTCGTATGCCGAGCCCCCGTCGCCCCTGGATTCACTCGTTCCGCGCGCAACCTCTGCGCCGCCAGGCAAACCTGCTGGTCATCGCGGTGCTCGTGCCCACCGTGGTCCTGCAGGCTGTCGCCGTCCCGACGCTGCTGCTGCAACGCTTCCGCTCCCTGGAAAAGCGGCAGCTTGCGGGTAACGGGGAGACCCTCACCAAGGCGTACGCCCGTGAGGACGCCCGGCTGCGCGCCTTCACGAAGAATTTCGCCACCTGGAACGAGACCTACCGGTACGCGCAGGGGCGCAACCCGGGATTCCTGAACTCGAACCTCGTTCCGAGTACCTTCGAAGGAGGGAACGTCAGCATCTGGGGCGTCGTCGACCGGAGCGGCCAGATCCTCTCGGCCGCCACCTACACCCCACAGGCGATCCAGACCGGCGGGGCGGCCAGCGCGACCGTCCGGGCACTGCTCCGGCGGATGCCACAGGACTCCGCCCGGACGGCGTCCGGGATTGTGGCCGTCGGCGGCCGCTACTACCTCGCTGCCTCACAGCCCATCACGCAGGACGACGGCACAGGCCTGGCCGGCCGGTTCCTGCTGGCCCGCGAACTGACTCCCGGCGTCATCGCCGACATTGTTCCCCTGGGACAGGACAGCCGGTTGAGCCTCGCGGGACCGGGCGCCGACACCACGCCGCCGGAGCCCCTATCAGACCGGCTCACGCTGCCCGTCACGGCTCCCGACGGCACACCGTCCGCCACGTTGCGGCTGACGCAGACCCGTTTCATTCTCGAGGCCGGCCGCGCCGCCATCCTCCAGATTGCCCTGATCACGGCCCTGAGCACCCTCCTGACCCTATTGCTGGGCGTGACGTTCATCCGCCGGCAGGTTCTACAGGTCGTGGAAGAGTACGACCGGGACGTCCGGCGGATGCAGCGGGACAGCCGGCACCGCCTGACCGTTCGCGGCGACGACGAGCTGGGCCGCCTGGGCGTGACCATCAATGACCTGACCGATCAGTACCGCCGGCAGTACAACGAGATCCAGATCATGCACCAGCGTGACGGCCTGACCGGTCTGCTCAACCGAGAGGGCCTGATTCGCCGTTCCATGCCCCAGTCACTCCGCGCCGCCGCCGTGATCCAGGTCGGCAGCCTCGAGAGCCTCAGCGGGCTGTACGGCGCGGTCCGGACCGACCGGCTCCTGCTGGAGTTCGCCGCGCGTCTACGCGAGCACGCCCCCTCCGCCTTCTGCGCCCGGCTCCGGTCCGACACGTTCGCGCTGCTGTGCGGGCAACCACTCGAGACACTCCTGCCGGCCGTTCAGGCCCTCTCGGCCCCCTACCCGGTGAACACGGGCGAGGTGCAGCTGCGGGTGCACGTGGGACTGGTCGACAGTGAAGAGCTGCAGTCCGCTGACGCTCTGCTCGAATGCGCGGAACTCGCCCTGCAGGAAAGCCACGATTTCGGAGAGCCGACCCGGACGTACACCCGCCAGACCCGGCAGCGCCTGGAACGCGCCCGCACCCTTCAGGACAGCCTGCGGACCTTCACGGACGAGACGTTCACCCTGCACTACCAGCCGATCATGGACCTGAACGGACAGGTGCCCGTCTCGTTCGAGGCGCTGCTGCGCTGGACACACCCGGATCTCGGGTTCATCTCACCGGCCGAGTTCATCCCGCTGGCCGAGCGCGGCGGTCACATCTACGCCGTCGGTCAGTGGGTCCTGCGTCAGGCCGCGTCGGACCTGCTCAGGTCCGGCCGCTCCACCATGAAAGTCAACGTGAATGTCAGTCCGCTGCAACTGCTCAGCCCGTCGTTCGCGCAGGACACGCTTCAAGCACTGTCACAGCTCGGACTTCCAGCCACGCAACTCGTGCTGGAAGTCACGGAAAGCGCCGTGCTGGGAGACCTGGACCTCGCCACCGCCCACCTGAACGCCCTGCGGGAAGCCGGGATTCAGATCGCGCTGGACGATTTCGGCGCCGGATACTCCAGCCTGTCGCTGCTGTCACGCCTGCCGGTCGACGTGATCAAACTCGACCGGACGTTCCTGACCGAGGCCCTGACGGAACAGGGGGCGAGGTCGGTGCTGGCGCAGGTCGTCGTCCTTGCCACCCAGCTCGGGTTCCCGGTCGTGGCCGAAGGGATCGAGAACTTGGATACCCTGACCCTCCTGCGGGAACTGGGGGTCCGCCGGGGGCAGGGATATCTGCTCGGGCGGCCGGCGCCGTACGCGGACTCTCTGGGGAGAGCCTGATGTTCCGGGCGTTGTTCCTGAACACCTGCGTCCTAGTGGCGCTCACGTACGCGCTCAGCCTCACGTACCGCGAGTGGCCGCCGGGCGGCAGCCGCCTGCCATACACCCGCCTGCTGGCCTTCACGGCCATGGGCGCCGCCCTGATGAGTTTTCCGGCCGAGATCAGCCCCGGTGTCCTGCTGGACCTGCGGGTCGTCCCGGTGATTCTGGTGACGGTCCGGTACGGGCCGGGCATGGGACTGGCGGTGGCTGTGCCCATCCTGCTGATCCGCGCCTGGCACGGCGGGGCAGGCGTGGAACCCGCCGTGCTGGCCCTTCTGAGCGTCCTGCTGATGGCGGCCCTCGCCCGGCGCCTCGGCGTGACCCTGCAGGGACTGGTCAGCACCCAGCTGCGCTGGGCTCCCGTCATGGTGCTTCCCTACCCCCTGCCGCTCCTCCTGCTGCCGGACGGCGCCGCACTGTTCACGCAGTCGGCCACGCCTCTGATCGTGTTCAACACGGCAGGTCTGCTGATCTGCACGTCCATCCTGGTCGGGCGCTTCCAGGCGCTGGGGACGCTGCAACGCCTGACCCGTCAGGCCGAACTGGACGCCCTGACGGCGCTTCCCAACCGCCGGCGGCTGGACGCTGACCTGGCGAGACTGGGCACTCAGGACGCCCTGCTGCTGATCGACATCGACCACTTCAAACGCGTGAACGACCAGCACGGCCACGCGGCCGGCGACGCCGTCCTCAGAGAAGTGTCCCGTTGCCTCGAAGCGCAACTGCGCGCCCGTGACACGGCCTACCGCTACGGCGGTGAGGAGTTCGCGGTGATCCTGCGGCGCGTCGACCCGGCCTTCCTGACGCAGGTGGCAGAGCGGATCCGGCAGGCCGTCGAGTCCTACCCGGTCCAGGCACTCCAGGGCAGAAGTGTGACCGTCTCGATCGGAGCGGCCACCAGCGACGGACTGCCAGACGTGGTGCAGCGGGCAGACGCCGCGCTGTACGAGGCCAAGGAAGGCGGCCGTAACCGTGTGCAGACCCACCCGCACCCACCTGTCAATGAACACGCCGGTACGGGGAGTGGAGCGTGAAGATGTCCGGTAAATTCGAAGTTGCCCTGCCCGCCATGACGCCAGAGGACACGCTGGAGGCGTGGAGAGCGGCCTACATCCATTGGGCTCTATGCTGACTGGAGCCTGACCGAATGTTCTGGCATCGGTTCTGTGCGAGCAGCGAGGCGGTATGCCGTGCACGCTGATGCACCTGAGCCTGCGGCAGAATCGGCAACCCTCGCTGACCTCCGGCGGTTCTAGTACTCGACAGTCAGGGTCTCGATGGCGGAGTAGCGTCCGGCCGGGACCAGTTGCCCGCGTTCAATCAGGATGAACAGCGGGATTCGTGCGGTCCCCTGCGTGTCCAGCCGGACCACGACAGGATCGCTGAAACTCAGCTGTCTTCCCGGATCGCGGAACAGGCCGTACCGTAGGGTCCAGCTGTCCATGACCAGGACGCGCGGTGCGTTTCCTGGTCGCAGCAGGCTGACCGTGAGTGCCGGCGGCCGCTCCTGGGCTCCGCACTCGATGTGCAGGGAAGCCTCCGTCAGGGAATCGTTGATCCAGCTGTATGGCGCGGCCGGGCCGGACTGGAACGTGACCGTACAGGCGCCCTGGGCGCCGGCACCGGCCGTCAGGGCGGCCAGCAGGGCCGCGCTCCGGATGAGACGCGTCACGAGTCGCTGCATGAAAGTTCCTTCCTTTCTCGCGGCCACGGAACCGTGCAGGTGAAGGTGCCGTCCCGCAGGATACCGGTCCTGCCCTCGAAACGCTGGGGAATCAGGGTGGCGCCAGCGGCATCCAGGGCGAAGAGTTCCCCGTCGTACTCCACGGTCGGGGTTTCTCCGGGAGGCTGAACGGGCCAGACGTACGTGACCCAGAGATTCCGGGTAAAGTTCGGCCGCCAGTCGAGAGTGGTGACGGCGTCGGTCCCGGCCGTGAACTCCTGCCGTTCGGCACCGACGGTCACTTCGAACGGCAGGGCTTCCGGCACGACCGTCACCTGATAGGCGCCGCCGGGCGCGGCTCCCAGGAACGCGGCGTCACCTTCGGCGTTCGTCGTCGCCTCGCCCAGTGCCGACACGTTCAGTCGGATGCCGGGCACGCCGGTCCTGACCAGCAGGATGCCGCCGCTCTGGGTGGTCGCGGCGAAGACGTTCCCGGCCACCGCGATCAGGGTGCCCCTGGCCACCACGTTCACCTGCCCGGCGCTCGTCAGGCGGCCGGTGATGTCGGCGGGGCCCTGCTGCCTGACTGAAATCTCTCCCTGTTGACCGGTCGGGGTGACCGTGGCATGGAGTCCGACGGAACGCTGCGGGTCGACCTGCACGTACGCGCCGAGCGCCATGGTGCCGGCGGAGGTGTCGGCCCGTAACGTCACCTGATCCGAGGGGCGCAGCAGGACCTGCGCGCGCGCACGCAGGCGCTCGGCGCTCCGGCTGACCTGAAGGGACGCCTGGGCCTGATCGGTGACGAACCAGGTACCGGTGGCCGCCGCGCTCCACTGCTGCGTCTGCGGGACGTACGCCAGTTCCCCGCCGATCAGGACGTCCGGCGTCTGCCAGTTGATCAGCGTGGTGTAGGTCCCGTTTCCTGGTGCGAAGTCCGGCAGGTCGGCCCGCACCCCGAAAGTCACCGGCCCCACGTTCCAGCGGCTCGCCGCCTGGGCCGTCCAGGTGCTGCCGGCAGCATTCCACCGGCTGTTCAGGCCCAGGGTCGAGTGCGTGTGGCCGGCGGCGTAATCCACGGTGACACTGGCCTTCCCGTCCGCGCCGGTCAGCTGGGCGGTCCCGGCGACGGTCAGGTGATCGGTCACGTTCAGGGCGCCCCGGACCCCGGTGTGCAGCGCGCCCCCGGCGGCCCCCAGTTCTGCCTGCAGGTCGAACGAACCGGCCGCGAGGCCGCGCGAATCGACGATGTACGGCTGTTCCACACGGACCTGACCGCGCGGGTCCTGAAGGGTCACGACGATCCGTCCGCTGCCCTGTGTCAGGGGAATGCCCAGCAGACTCACCTCGCCGGCCGGGACGTTCAGGGCGCGGCGGAATCCCCCGGTCGTTTGCACGGTCGCCTGCGCGTCGAACGGCAGGGTCAGTTTCAGTTCCGGCCACAGGAAGGGAACCGTCCGTCCCGTCCGGGCGTGAACGCCGTTGAACGTGCCGGCGGCGCCCAATTCGGAGGTGCCGCCGACCGTCGCTTTCAGGCGCACGGTCTCGTCGGGTTGCCACGCGGCCCAGGCGCCGGCCCTGTTCAGGCTGGCGTCTGAGGACAGCGTGGCGGTGGCCCTGGCCTCCCACGGCCCCTGCCGGTAACCGGGTTCCACGGTGACGCCGCCCCGGAGGTCGCCTCCCTGAAGCGACAGCTGGGTGGTATACCCGAGCTGCCAGACGGGCGTGCCGGAGGTCGCCGGCAGGCCGGGCGTCCCGGTGACGTTGATGGTGTGGCGTCCCAGCCGTTCCGGGCGGGGTTGCAGGGTCAGTACCTGATCCGCCGCGTTCACGGACCAGGGAACGTCCGGTGACAGGATCACGAACGGCCCCTCGGGGCAACTGACTTCGCCCGTGCCGTAGCCCCGGCGCTCTGCCGGGGTCAGCGCCGAAGCCAGTAACCACAGGGCGCGGGTGTCCTCGTTGATCTTCACGTACTGCGCTCCCCGTGCGTCCGCCCCGATGCGAACGTCCAGCAGGGATTCGGGCAGGTCTTCGCAGGTCACGGCGGAGCCGGCGCCGAGCAGCAGGCAGCTCAGGACAACCGCGTTACGGAAGGGTGAATGTCTCATCTACCGTTCCGGTGGCGGTTCCCGTGGTGAGTCGGAACTCCCGGCGCTGCGGTTCCCAGTTCGGGAGGACAATGGTCCGGGTGGCGCCCGGCAGCACGTAGTACGGGATGGGAAGGTCGGCCACGCTGCTGTTCGCCGTGACCTTCAGGTTCGAGAACCGGACGTGCCCGGTGCCGCTGTTCGTCACCTGAAGCAGCAGGTCGTTGCCGCGCCGCTGGGCGGTCCACTTGACCTGCGGCTGAACGGAGCGGGTACTGACGGCCAGAGGCAGCCCGAAACGCAGGGCGCTCACCACGCCGGTCGCGGCGGTCGCCTGCGGGACCTGAGTGACGTACACGCGGTACATCTTCTCGGCGGCGAGATCGACCGGTCCTTTCCAGCCGAGCCTGAACAGCTGCCGCTGTCCGGGTTGCAGGGTCACGCGGGCCGGGTTGATCACCACGTCACGGGTGGGCTCGTACGTGTCCTCGCCGTTCACCTGACGCCACGCCATGATCTCGACCCTGTACTCGCTGGCCACCGAGTCCGTGTTGACCACATTGAACTGCGTAGTCGGAGCGGCGGGCGGCGTCAACTGGAGCGACAGGGGCGCGACGTTCAGGCTCGCGGCGTGTGCGGCGGTCGGCAGGGCCGTGACCAGCAGGGTCAGGAGCAGGCCCGGTAAGCTCAGCTTCTTCACGAATCAGTACTCCAGTGTCAGCGTGACCGTCTCTTGATACGTGCCGGCCGGGCTGTTCCACTGCCTGGCAGGGATGCGGCCGTTCACCTGATACACCTGCGCCGTGCCGTTGAACTGGATGGCCGAGGTCACGATCAGCGGAGAGCTTCCGGCGGGGATTTCGGCGGGCGTGACGGACGACCCGTTGGGCCGCACGAACGTCAGGCGGTAACCCAGGGTGTCGTTGCCGTGGCGGAGTCTGGTGCTGTAGCCGCTGAACTGCAGTTGCGCGGTGACGCCCGGATTGCAGGTCAAGGAGAAGGTGCCCGAAGCCCTGAGGTCACTGGGATCGGCGGCGCGGTACGTGCCGAAGTCGAGGTTCTGCGTCGTGATGGAGCAGGCATTGATGGTCTGCGCCGTGATGGCGAGCGGCTGCACCTGCGCCTGACCGACCCCGCCAAGCAGGACGCTGAACGCCAGCATCCGGGAAACGTATCTGTACATGAGCACTCCTATACATCTGGGTTTCTGGGAAACGACAGGTGGGGGGACGGGAAGCTGCCGGGTTCGCAGCGCTCCTGATCCCCCCTCCGCGTGTGCCGGAGAGATGGTCCCCGGCGTACCGGATTTAGTAGTCGACCGTGAAGGTGATGACTTCGTTGTAGTTGCCGGCCGACGCGCCCCACTGGTTCGGGGCGATGGTGCCGGTCACGGGCCAGATGAGATCGGTGCCGGTCGCCAGAATCCAGTAGGGCAGGGCGCTACCATTCTGGTTGGCCGTCAGGGGGAAGTTGAAGTTGCCTTCAACGTTCGAGGTGCTCACCGCGTAGTCCAGGGTGTCGGTGCCGCCGGCCTTGGTCAGCTTGCCGGTGAACCCCGAGTAGTTCAGGGCGAAGACAGCGTTCTTGGTGCAGGTGGTGGTGACCTTGCCGCCAGCCGTCACGGCATTCGTGGACGCGCCCATGTACCCGCCAAAGTCCAGACCCACGGTGGAGATGGTGCAGCTGTTCTGGACGGTCGCCGCGCTGGTGAACGTGGTGCTCACGGAGGCGGCCATGCCGGTCGAGGCGATCAGGGTCAGGGCGGTCATGGCAATGGTGTTTTTCATCAGGCTCTCCTGCAACTCCTTGGCTAACGGTCTGTTGGCCAGTTGCTCACAAACCTTACAGACCGCTGCATTAAGGCCCTCCTGACGTCGTCCCTGACGTATCCGGCGTCCTCATTGTGTCTCCCTGGGAGAGGGCAGGCGAGCCTCTCACAGCTCCATCCGGGGGGCGATGACCGGCGCCCCGCTGCCGTTCGCTGACCCCATGCCGGGAGCGACGCGGCGGAACGGGTCGTCCAGCCGTAGCCAGATGGCCACAGGCCGTGACCAGATGGACATGAGAAAAAATGAAAACATTCTTAGGGTGGCTGAGGAGGTCCTCACGCCATGCCCACTTCTTCTTCTCAAGCTGTTGCTCTTCAGACGCGGGGCTGTCTGAGACTGGGGCATGTGCAGGAACCCAAGCCGCTGCTGCTGCTCGCCTACCTGCTGATCGAGGGCGCCACGCCGCGTGACCGGCTCGCCCGGCTGCTCTGGCCGGATTCGAGCGATCCCAGGAACAACCTGCGCGTCAGCCTGTGTAAACTCAGGGGCTGGGGCGTGACCGTCATCACGGACGGGGATTGCCTGAGTGCCGAGCATCCGAGCGATCACCGGACCGGCGGAGCCTGCGGTGCTGGCGCCGGGTTCCTGCGGGGAGTGGAGTTGTCTGGCGTGAGCCCCGAGCTGGAGGACTGGGTGCTGGGCCGCCGCGAGGAACTGGCCGCACAGACCCAGGAAACCCTGCTGCGCGAGGCGGCGCTCGTCACCGACCGGGATGAGCTGCTGGACCGGGCGTGGCACCTGCCGGACGCGCCCCTGCCGTCGGCGGGCACGCTGGCGCGCTTCCTGTCGCTGTGCCGGGCCGGGACGGCGCTTCACGGCTCGCTGAGCGAGGAACTGGCCGATCTGTGGGACGGAACGCTGCCCACGCGCGAGCCGCTGGTGCAGGCGTTGCTGGCCGGCTGGCTGGAAGGCGGCGTGACCTGGCTGGCCGGTGACGCGGCGCAGTGGCGACCGTCCCTGGACTGCGTGCGGGCGCTGCTGGAAGCGGACGGGCAGCGCGTCCTGAGCCTGCACGTGCCGCCCGGCGTGGGGGGACAGGGGCCCGCGCAGGAACTGGAGGACCAGCTGACCCGGGCGTGCCGCTCGGCTGCGCCCCGGACCCTGACGGTCATCCTGACGGGCGCCGCACACGCCCTGACAGCGGCCCTGCCGAACACGCTGGCCGGGTGGCCGGACGTCCGTTTCCTGGTGCTGGGTGGCGTGCCCGCAGCCGGCGAGGGCCTGATCCTCACGCTGCCGGATTACTGTGACGGCGTTATGCCCGGACGCGCTGCCGGCGCAGAACGGACGCGCACACGCCCGGCCGGAACCCCGCTCAGGGCGCTGCTGCCGGGCGGGCGCGGTCCGGCCGGACTGCAACGACGCTGCGGGCAGCACCGTCCGCCCCACGGCGCCACCGGTCCCCCGCGCGGTTTCCTGTCGGCCCGCCCGACGGTTCGCTCCCCGACACGCCCGGACTCTACACTCGGGGTCTGATGTTTTCCCCGCTCTACCCGCCCGAGTACGGAACGCTTTCCTGCTCAGCCCAGGAAAGGACCACCTGATGGACACCACCGACCGCACCATCCGCCTTCAACTCGTCGAGGATCACGACCTGACCCGCTTTGGCCTGCGCATGCTGCTGTCCGCCCAGCCGGACTTTCAGGTGGTTGCGGAAGGACGCACCGCCGAGGAGGGCCTCGAGCAACTGGGGCATTTTGAGGTGGACGTCGTCCTGATGGACATCAACCTGCCCGGCATGGACGGCATCCAGGCGGCCCAGGAGGTGCGCCGGGTCCGGCCGGACGCGCAGGTGGTGATGTTCACGGCGTCCAACCGGCGCGACCAGCTGTTCGCGGCGCTCGCGTCGGGTGCCGTGGCCTACTGCCTGAAGTCCGCGCCGCCGGAGGTGATGTTCCAGGCGATCCGTTCGGCCGCGTCGGGCGCCGTGTTCTTCGACCCGGAAAGTGCGCGGCACCTGCTGCATACCGTGCAGGGCAGCGCGCCCCTGGCCCCCCTGACCGAGCGGGACATGGCCATTCTGCGCCTCGTGGCAGACGGGCAGGCCAACAAGGACATCGCGGCCACGCTCGGGATCAGCGTCGGTCTGGTCAAGAAACACATCGGTGAGATCCTCGAGAAGCTCCAGGCCACGGACCGCACCCAGGCGGCCATCAAGGCCTTCCGGGCCGGTCTGATCTGATGCGCGCCGCCCCGACGCCCGAAGTGGTGCGCCGCCTCCAGCAGCCTGCGCGCGGCCCTGTCTGGCGCGCCAGTCTCGTGACCCTGGCGGTCATCCTGGTGGGCGACGTCCTCACGCCGTTCTCCGCGCCGCTGAGCGCCGGCCTGCCCATCCTGCTGTTCGTTTCCCTCATCGCCGCGTCTGACCGCCTCACCGCCCGCCTCACCGCCGCCGCCATCGCCGTCAGCGTCGTGACGGGCCTGATCAACGTGCTTCGCAGCGGCAACGACACTGAAGTGGTCCTGCTTCACCTGGCCGTCACTGCCCTGACGGTCATGGGTGGCGTCACCGCCACGTGGCTTGCCCGGCGTGCGGACCACACCACCGACGAGCCGCTGGGGCTGCCCGACACGGACGTGAACGCCCCGCCAGCCGAACGGGCCGCGCACCTGCTCGCAGCCCTGAGCGGCGCGCGCGGTCATCAGCTGCACCGCGTGGATTCCATCCGCGACTGGCTGGCCCGCTCCCCGCACGTCCGGCCGCTCCCGGCCGGCCGGGTCAATCAGCGGCGCATTCCACGCCTGCCCACTCCGGTCAGCGCGAACACCGCCCCGCTGTGGCAGGACACGCGCGGGAACATCTACGTCCGCCTGACCCTGCCGACGCACGGCGAGGCGCTCGTGCAACTCGTCCGGCCGTCCGCACCGCCCGCGTTCATCCTGGACGCCACGCACGTCCTGCAACTGCAACTCGAGCGGGCCGCCCTGACCGAGCAGGTCCACCTGCAACGCGAGGTGCTGCGCGACCTCGTGTACGCGTTCTCGCACGACCTGCGTACGCCCATCACCGCGAACATCCTGCATGCCGAGGCGGCCCTGAGCGGCCTGTACGGTCCGCTGAGCGACCCCCTGGCAGAGTTCCTGCGGCACTCCCAGCAGGGCAACCGCGACCTGCTGACCGTCTCCGACCAGCTGATGCTGCTCGCCGAGTACGAGAGCGGCGACCTGACCGGTGAGGCAGGCAGCGCCGTGGAACTCGGCAGCGTGATCCGCAGCGTCGTGAGCGACGTGCAACTGCGCGGCCGGGAGCGCGGCATTCACTTCGAACTGAACCTGACCCCCTGCACGGTCATCGGCCACACCTACGACCTGCGGCGCGCGGTGCAGAACCTGCTGGAAAACGCCATGAAATTCAGTCCGCCGCACACGTTCGTGAGGGTGACGCTCCGCCCGGAGAGAATGTCGGCTCTGATCGAGGTACTTGATCAGGGGCCGGGCGTGCCCGAGTCGCAGGTGCCGCAGCTGTTCCGGCGGTTCCGGTCGTCCACGCGTGGCAGCGGCACGGGCTTCGGGCTTTACCTGACGCAGCGCATCGCGGAACAGTATGGAGGCACCGTGACGTATGCCCGCACGGAGTCCGACCACCCGTGGACGGTCTTCCAGCTGTGCCTGCCCCTCGCCCAGGACTGACGACGGCGTTCCGGTGTGGCCCGGGAATCAGGAGCGGCCCCCTGTTCTCCGCTCTCTACCGAACGGCCGATTGACGTCCAGCAGCCCGCTCCTGCTCCCAGTCGCATCCGCCCGGATTGATACGGACTCCGATTGAATGGGCTGCAAAGCCCGTTCAGTCCGAGCGAAGCGAGCAGGAGAGAAGCGGGTTCCGGACGTGGAGCCAACAATCCGGTGACGTTCCGGATTGTTGGCGAAACAAACGGAATCCGTATCAGTCCTGCGGTGCGACGCGCCGGGTGCCGCCGGGCTGGGCGGGGGCCGCGCTGCTCAGGTTGAACAGGTCCGTGGTGGCCAGTTGACGTAGCATCAGGGCCTCCTGGGCGCGCTCCACGTACCTCTGCCGGTACCAGGCGAGGCATAGCGTGGCCAGCAGTACGGAGAAGGTCACGGTCTGTGCGCGGATCATCGCCAGCAGGTAGGGGCGGAAGGCGTCGAAGTTCAGCACCCAGGGCAACGCGACGCACACGGCGTAGAGTGTCATGATCAGGGTCGCCGCCTGTCGCGCGGGCAGCAGCAGCATGATGACGGTGGCGTCCAGCACCAGTGTCCAGTACGACGCGGTCCCCACGAAAGACGGTGATTCGGGCAGGGTCGGTTGCAGGGCGAACGACAGGTTGTGCAGGAAGGCCGTCACGACCAGGATGACCACCGTGACACGTTCGGCGAGACGGCTGTACCCGCCCAGCAGGTTCCACAGGATCGATCCGATCATGAGCGGCATGATGATGGGATAGCCGTAGATCACGTAGGGTTCCTGCACGGGTTGTGTGAGCTGCAGGGCGTAGGTGGCGGTGAAGCTGATGAAGGGCACCAGGGTCAGGCAGATGAAGATCCACCGTTTCTCCTCGAAGGAGCGCCGTTCGTCGCCGGTGATGTGCAGCAGGTGCAGGTCGTGCTCGCGGGCGTCCACCCCGCCAGTCTAGCCCAGACCGTCTGTCGATCGAGACTGAGATCTTCTGTACAGAGTGAACGTAACATAAAAGTGCAAAATTCGAAGCATGCCAGCCCCGGAGATCTGGAAAGCTGTGCCGGACGCGGAAAACAGATACGAAGCGAGCGATCACGGTCGGGTTCGTAGCCTTGACCGAACCATTCAGGTTTCCGGCGATCGGACGGCGTTCGTCAAGGGACGGTTCCTCAAGCCCGTGCTGAACCCCAGTGGCCTGGGGACCGTCACCTGCGACGGCAGACGTTACGCCGTCCACATCCTGATCGCCACACTGTTCGTGGAGCGGCCAGAGGGCGCCAGACATGTCCGGCACCGAAACGGAGACCGGTCGGACAACGCCGCCGTCAACCTCCAGTGGGTCGTCAATCCCATTTTCGTGGGTCCCACCGATGACCAGATCGCCCTGGTGCTCGCCATGCACCAGCACTTCAGAATGTCTCAGCGTGACATGGCCAGCCGCGCCAGCCTGTCCGTCTGGCAGGTATCGCAGATCATCCGACTCCGCGGAACGCCGTAGTCCTGCCAGACCGGGAACCTCTGGCGGCATGAGACCGTACTGAGCTGCATGAGCATCTCACGGTGGCGGTTCCTGAAGTTCTGGCCTTCTCTGGCCATGGACCCACCCCTGGCCGGTGCTCAGATGAGGCAACGCCGCGCCGCGCCGGACGCTAGGGTGCCCGGCATGGCTCCCCCTGGCCCACCGGCGTGACCGAGTTCCTGCACGTGGTGCTGTCGTTCCCGACCGCGCCCTGGACGGCCCTGCTGACGCTGATCGCGGCGGCGGCGCTGCTGGCCCTGCTGGGCGCCATCGACGGGATCTCCGGCGGTGGCGAAGGCCTGCTCGACAGTCTGCTCGTGCGCGTCGGGCTGAACGGCGTGCCGCTGCTGCCCGTCGCGCTGGCGCTGACCCTGACGGGCTGGCTGAGCTGCTACCTGGGCCAGCTGCTGCTCCTGCCGCTGATCGCACCCACGGGGCGTGGCGTGGCAGCCGTGGCATTGCTGCTCGGTTCGCTGGGGCTGGGGGTGCTGGCGGGCTGGGCGGTGGCACGCCCGCTGCGGCGCCTCGCGCAGGGGCAGGACGCCCTGGCCCGCGCCCAGCTGCTGGGCCGCGTGGCGGTCGTCGAATCCGGCACCCTCGCCTCGACCGGTCGCGTGAGCGTGCCCGACGGCGGCGCGGGCCTGCTCCTCGACGCCCGCACCGACGGCGAGCCCCTGCGGCGCGGCGAACGCGTGATCCTCGTGGCGCACGACCCGGCCACTCACGTCTTTACCGTCCGCCGCGCCGACCCGACCGACACCTGATCCCCGAATTCCCCCTGTCCTGCCTGGAGGCCGTATGCCCGACCTGTCCGTAGTTCTGCCCTTCCTGATCGGCGTCGTGATCGTCCTGATCGCCCTGATGATCCTCATCTCGCTCGTGCGGGCCTTCTACGTGAAGGTCGAGCAGGGCACCGCGCTGATCGTGAACGACCTCTCCGCCCGGCCCAAGGTGCGCTTCACCGGCGCGCTCGTGGTGCCCGTGTTGTACAAGGCCGAGATCATGCGCATCAGCCTGATCACCCTGCAGGTCGACCGGCGCGGCAAGGAGGGACTGATCTGCCGGGACAACATCCGCGCGGACATCACGGTCGCGTACTACCTGCGCGTCAACGAGACCACCGAGGACGTCCTGAAGGTCGCCAAGTCCATCGGCGCGAGCCGCGCGAGCGACCTGAACGCCGTGGACGAACTGTTCAACGCCAAGTTCAGCGAGGCGCTGAAGACGGTCGGCAAGAAGTTCGACTTCATCGAACTGTTCGAGAAGCGCGAGGAGTTCCGAGACGCCGTGGTCGCCGTGATCGGCCGCGATCTGAACGGCTACGTGCTCGAGGACGTCGCCATCGACTACCTCGAGCAGACGCCCAAGAGCATGCTCGACCAGAACAACATCATGGACGCCGAGGGCATCCGCAAGATCACGCAGCTGACCGCCGCGCAGAACATCGTCACGAACGAACTCTCGCAGAACGAGCACCTCGCCGTCACGAAGAAGAACGTCGAGACCCGCGAGGCCACCCTGGCCCTCGAGCGCCAGCAGGCCGAGGCCGAGGCGCGGCAGAAACGCGAGATCGAGACCATCCAGGCCCGCGAGAACGCCGAGACGCAGCGCGTGCGCGAGGAGCAGCGCCTCATCTCCGAACAGGCCCGCATCCAGACGACCGAGCAGGTCGAGATCCGCGAGCAGGAACGCCAGCGGCAGGTTGAGATCGCCGAGCAGGCGAGGTTGCGCGCCATCGCCATCGAGGCCGAGCGCGTCGCCCGCGCCGCGAAGATGGAGGCCGTCACCACCGACCGCGAGGTGAAACTCCAGGAGATCGAACGCGACAAGAACGTCGAGCAGGGCGTCATGGACGTCGCGAACATCACCCGTGAGCGCATCGCCATCGACAAGACGGTCGCCGTCGAGGAGGAGCGCATTAACGAGGTGCGCGAGGTGAGCGCCGCCGAACGCGCCAAGCAGGTGCGCGTCATGCAGGCCGAGGCGCAGGCGCAGGAACAGCTCGTGCAGGAGGTCAAGGCCGCCGAGGCCGCCGAGACCGCCGCCCGCCACCGCGCCAGTGAGCTGACCACCATCGCGCAGGCGGAATTCGACGCCGCGTCCCGGCAGGCCGAGGCGAAGAAGATCCTCGCGGACGCCGTCAAGGTCGAGCAGGCCGCGCCGGGCCTCGCGCAGGTGATGGTGCAGGAAGCGAACGCCAGCGCCCTGGAGAAGACCGGCGTGGCCGAGGCCCGCGTGATCGAGGTCAAGGCCGACGCGAACCTCAAACTCGGGCAGAACGAGGCCCGCGTGCTCGCCGAGCGGCTGGGCGCGCAGGCCGAGGGCGAAACCCGCCTCGGTCAGGCGAAAGCCACCGCCACCGAGGCGCTGGGCGCCGCCGAGGCGAGTGCCACCCGCGACCGCATGAACGCCGAGGCCGAGGGCCTGACCGCCAAGTTCGGCGCGATGGACCGCATGAGCGCCGACGCCCGCAGCCACGAGGAATACCGCATGGCGCTGGAAACCAGTCTCCAGCAGGCCCTGGCGTCCATCGAGGCCGGGAAGGAGATCAGCCGCGAGAACGCCGAGGTGATCGCCGCTGCCCTGAAGAACGCGAAGATCGACCTCGTGGGCGGCGAGGGCGGCATGTTCGAGGCGCTCACCAAGGCGCTGAGTCTCGGCAAGGCCGTCGAGGGCTTCACGCAGAAGAGCCCGCTGTTCCAGAGCGTCCTGGGCCGCTTCGGCGTGAATGTCCAGCGGGAGAACCGCCCGAACTGAGGCGGATGATCGGGGGGCGGGCCAGAGGCCTGCCTCTCCACTGACGGACCGCAGTAGTGGCCGGATGCAGCCTCCTCGCGCCTTCCCTGGAGTGGAGTGGTCGGGTGGGGACGAGTGGCGCACGCGCGCGCCGGAGTGAATGGGGGAGAGGATGACGCAGGAACCACTGGCCGGAGCGGGCACGCCCGGCACCGAGACGGGCGGCAGTTTCGAGGTGCTGCGCCGCCGCCTGGACGCGCTGGGCGCGCAGGTCCGTGCGGCCGCCGAGGAGCTGAACGCCGCGCGGATCGCGGAGTACGGCGACAGCCGCCTGAGTCTGCTGGGCCGCGCGCACATCCGCACCGCGCAGGCCAGCCTGGGCCGGGATCTCGTGCAGGTCGGGGACGTGATGCTGTTCGGCTTCAACGTCACGCAGGGCCTGAAGGCCCGCACGGAACTGGCGGACGTGTTCGCGCTGTACCGACTGACGCACGAGGGCGGCGCGTTCGACGTGCAGCCCGTGCCGGTCGAGGGGTCGTTCCTGACCGATCCGGCGTTCGTGCGGGACTTCGAGGAACTGTACGCCTACTACCGGCACGCGCGGCTGCTGCAACTGGAGATCCGCGCCGGGCGGCTGCTGGCGGCCTTCCAGATCGGGGAGCGCCTGACCGACCGGCGGGTGTTCCGCTGGGACCTCACGCCGGACGGCGCGCGTTACCTCGATGCGCGCGGCGAACGGGACCTCAACCCGCTGCCGCCCTTCGATTTCGAGTGGACCCGCGCCGGGCGCGATCAGGAGGTCAGCGGGCGCTTCCCGCACCTGAACATCCTGGACACGCTGTTCGTGGAGACGGCGGGCGGCACGCTGACCGTGAAGGTGGAGAACAACACCGAGACCGGTGAAGGCATCTACAGCGAGCCCGTCGAGGAGCGCACCCAGGGTCTGGACGACGCGACCTTCGAGTTCGCGCGGGTGGGCCGCCTGATCCTGCTGCGCGTGCTGCCGTACCGCGAGAAGACGTGGCGCGGCCTGATCTTCGACACGCTGACCGGGCGGGTCACGCGCGAGGACGCCCTCACGCGCGGCTGCGTGCAGCTGCCCGAGGAGCACGGGATCGTCTTCCCCGGCGGGTATTACCTGCCGGGCGGCGAGCACCGCGCCTTCGAGGGCTTCACGCCCGGCATGGTCCTCGAGCGGGTCGTGCGCAGCCCGAACGGTGAGGACGTGCTGTTCGTCTTCTACGATCAGGACTCGGGCCGCAGCGCCCTGCTGGTGTACAACCTGATCCGCCGCGAGGTGCAGACGCCCATCAGCGCCCACGGGGACGCCGCGCTGCCCGACGGGCGCATGGTGCTGTTCCAGGCCGAGGCCGAACCCACCCAGGTGCATGCGGTGCAGGTGTGGCAGACGCCCTTCACGAGCGACGTGTTCGCCGCGCAGCGCCCGCCCGGCACGTCGTTCCTGGGCCGACTGGGGAACGCGGAACTCGTGCGGGGCGTGTCGAACCTGCTCGCCCTGGCAAGGGCCGCGCAGACGCCGGAGGTCACGGCCGCCCAGTACGCCGCGCTGGCCGAACAGGCCCGCCGCCTGCCGGACACGCACCACTGGCTCGACGACGAGTACACGGGCGGCGCGCGTACGCTGCTGCGCGACGTGACCGCCGCCGCCGAGGCGGTCCTCGACGAGTTCGAGAAGGTGCAGGCCCTGCGCGCCCAGGCGGCGCAGACCCTCGCGGACGTGCAGGGGGCGGTCCGCCGCCGCCTGACGACCCTCGACCCGGAGGGGTGGCGCAGCCTGCCGGAGTTCGTGACCGCCCTGGCCGAACTGACGGCGCTGCGCGCCCGCCTGCTGACGGTGCGCGAGACCCGCTCCATCGACGTGGGGGCCGTGGACGCCCTGCTCGGCGAGGTGCAGGCGGCGCACGCGCGGGTGGGCGGCGCGACCGGCAGCTACCTGGCCGACCCGGCCGCCCTGGCCCCCTTCCACGCGCAGCTCGACACGTTGAACACGCAGGTGGAGGCGGCGGGCACCACCCGCGACCTCGCCGCCGCGCTGGAGGCGCTGGGCACCCTGGCGACCGAACTGGACGTCCTGTCCGACCTGCTCGGCTCGCTGCCCGCCGAGGACCCGGTGCAGCGCACCCAGGTCGTCGAGGGCGTCTCGGCGCTGTACGGCCGCCTGAACGGCGTGCGCGCCCGCGCCGAGGGGCAGCGCCGCAGCCTGGGAAGCGGGGAACTCACCGCGCGCTTCGCGGCGCAACTGGCGCTGCTCGCGCAGACCGTCACGGGGGCGCTGGGCACCGCCGACACGCCCGAGAAGGCCGAGGAGGGCCTGTCCCGCGCGCTGCTGGCCCTGGAGGAACTCGAAGGGCAGTTCGGGGAGCACGAGGCGTTCCTGCCGGACATCCTCGCCCGGCGCGAGGAGACCGTGGAGGCCTTCGAGTCACGCCGTCAGGCGCTGCTCGACGAGCGTCAGCGCCGCGCGCAGGGTGTCGCGGACGCCGCCGACCGCATCCTGGCGGGCCTCCCGGCCCGCGCGGCGCGCCTGAGCGATCAGGACGCCCTGAACGGATTCTTCGCCGGGGACACGCTCATGCTGAAGCTGCGCGACCTCACCCTGAAACTGACCGAGCTGGGCGACAGCGTCCGCGCCGGGGACATCGAGGCCCGCCTGAAGGCCGCGCGCGATCAGGCGCTGCGCACCCTGCGTGACCGCGCCGACCTCGAAGGGGACGGCGGCGCGCTGATCCGCCTGGGCCGCCACCGCTTCAGCGTGAACACCCAGACGCTGGACCTGACGCTGCTGCCGCGGGGCGATCACCTCGCGCTGCACCTGACCGGCACGCAGTTCATGGAACCGCTGCGCGACCCGGCGCTCGACGCGGGCCGCGCGTACTGGGACGTGACGCTGGAGAGCGAATCCCCGGACCTCTCCCGCGCGGAATTCCTGGCGGGCGAGGTGCTGGCCGCCGCGCGGGCGGGGCAGGGGGGCCTGACCCTGGACGCCCTGCGAGGCATGACGCCGGACACGCGGGCCGGGACGGTCGCCACCTTCGCCGCCGCCCGCTACCGCCAGGGTTTCCAGCGCGGCGTGCACGACCACGACGCCGCGCTGATCCTGAACGCGTTGCTGCCGCTGCTGGACGCCGCGGGGCCGCTCGTCGCCCCACCGGAGGCGCGCGCGCTGGCCGCCGCGTTCTGGGCGCAGGCCGACGCGACCTGGACGGCGCGCCTGACCTCCGCGCGGGCGGTGCAGACCCTGCTGGGCAGCGGCGCGGCCCTCGCGGACGCCCGCACGGCGCTGGAGGGAGCGCTGCGTGAATTCCTGACCCGCGTGCCGCTGCCCGTTCCCGACAGCGTGATTCCGGAGGCCGCCGCGTTCCTGACGGAGGCGGCCCCCGACGCGGGCGGGCCGTTCCCGTTCACGCAGGCCGCCGCCGACCTGAACGCCGCGCTGGACGAACACTTGCGCGCCGCCGGGCAGCCGGACGCCCTGAGCGTCAGCCTGGACGCCCTGAGCGCCGATCCGGTCCAGGCCTGGACCCTCAAACACGCGTGGCTGGACGCCCTGACCGGACGGGACGACGCTCGCCCCCTGGCGCGCTTCGTGCCCGAGGCGGTCGCGCTGCGCCTGTACGGGGACGCCCTGCGCGCCCAGCCGCGCGCGGTCACGCTCGACGCGACCATCACCGGCCTCCTAAGTGACCACCCGCGCCTCCAGGGCGGCACGCTGCACCTCGCCGCAGACGACCTGCTCGCCCGGCTCGCCACGCACGCCCGCACCTTCCTGCCGGGTCTGCACGCCTTCCAGGCGCAGCGGCAGGCGGTGCTGACGCGCGAACGGGCCCGGCTGCGCCTCGCGGAATTCCAGCCGCGCCCGCTGACCTCGTTCGTGCGTAACCGCCTGATCACCGACGTGTACCTCCCGCTGATCGGGGACAACCTCGCCAAGCAGATCGGCGCGGCCGGGGACGGCAAACGCAGCGACCTGATGGGCCTGCTGCTGCTCATCTCCCCGCCCGGCTACGGCAAGACCACCCTGATGGAGTACGTTGCGCACCGCCTGGGCCTCGTGTTCGTGCGCGTGAACGGCCCCAGCCTGGGTCACGCCGTGCGCTCGCTCGACCCGGCGCAGGCGCCGGACGCCGCCAGCCGCCAGGAACTGGAGAAACTCAACCTCGCGCTGGAGATGGGCGGGAACGTCATGCTGTACGTGGACGACATCCAACACACCCACCCGGAATTCCTGCAGAAGTTCATCGCCCTGACCGACGGAACCCGCCGCATCGAGGGCGTCTGGAACGGCGAGCCGCGCACCTACGACCTGCGCGGCCGGAGATTCGCGGTCGTTATGGCCGGGAACCCCTACACCGAGACGGGCGAGGTGTTCCGCATTCCCGACATGCTCGCCAACCGCGCCGACGTGTATAACCTCGGGGACGTGCTGGGCGGCATGCAGGACGCCTTCCTGCTCTCGTACGTGGAGAACAGCCTGACCAGCAACGCCGTGCTCGCGCCGCTCGCCGGACGGGACCTGAGCGACGTCCCCAAGCTCGTCGCCCGCGCCCAGGGCCACGAGGATCCCGGCGAACTGTCGCACCCGTACAGCGAGGCGGAACTCGCGGAGATCCTCGCCACGCTGCGCCTGCTGCTGCGCGCCCGCGACACGCTGGCCCGCGTGAACGCCGCGTACATCGCCAGCGCCGCCCAGGCCGACCGCGACCGGACCGAACCGCCCTTCAAGCTCCAGGGCAGCTACCGCAACATGAACAAGGTCGCCGAGAAACTCAGCCCGGTCATGAACGACGCCGAACTGGACGGCGTGATCAGCGACCACTACCGCGGCGAGGCGCAGCTCCTCACGACCGGCGCGGAGGAGAACCTCCTGAAACTCGCCGAACTGCGCGGTACCCTGACCGCCGAGCAGGCGGCGCGCCGGGCGCAGATCCGCGAGAACTACGCCCGCGAACGCCGCATGGGCGCCGCCGACGGCGACACCGGCGCGCGCATGGTGGCGCAACTGGCGGACATCGCGGGCGGACTGGACCGCCTGAGGCTGCCCCCGACCGCTGCGACCCCCCAGCCGGTACCGCCCACCCGTCCCGCAGAGCCGCTGGCCGCGCAGCTCGAACCCCTGCTCGCCCCCCTCCTGGCCGCGCTGCGCGACCGCCCGGCGCCCGCATCCGTCACAGGCGACCCCGACCCGCTGACCGGAGTCGTCACGCCGCTGCTCACCGCGCTGGCCAGCGTCGTGCAGGGGCAGCAGGCCACGAACGCCGCCGTGCAGGACCTCGCGGAAGTCATCCGCCGGCGACAGAACGCCCTGCGGCCCAGCAGTGACACCGGACCGTCCGGCGGGCGGCCGGGCGGCAGCTCCTGATACAGACTCCGATTGAATGGGCTGCAAAGCCCGTTCAATCCGAGCGAAGCGAGAAGGAGCAAAACGGGTTCCGGACGTGGAGCCGGCAATCCGGTGAAGTTCCGGATTGTTGGCGAAACAAACGGAATCCGTACGATCGGACTGCCGTCTGCTTCGCCGACCATCCGGGAGGGCCGGCTCCACGTCCGGAGGGGCGTGTTGCTCACACTCTGCGGAGGGGCTCTCCGGGCACATCGTTGCATTCATCGGAGTCCGTATGATGCGGACTCCGATTGAATGGGCTGCAAAGCCCATTCGATCGGAGCGAAGCGAGTGGGAGCAAAACGGGTTCCGGACGTGGAGCCGGCAATCCGGTGAAGTTCCGGATTGTCGGCGAAATAAACGGAACCCGTATGATCCCCTCGCCCCTGGCTGTTCCAGGAACGGCCGCTTGATGATTCCTTCAGGACATTTTCACCTGACTGGCGCGTTACTATCCTGGCGATGATCCGCCGGTCAGGTCCAGCGCGCTTCACGGTTCCGGCCGTGGGGCGCTGGGTGCTGGCGCTGCTGACCCTCGTGGCAGCCCTGGCGCACCTGACGCGCAGCCCGGCATCCGGCGGCCTGGGGCTGCCCCTGACGGGTCTGGCCGCGCCCCGCCACACGGCCCCGGAGCACGCGGCGCCGGCCACCATGGGCGGGCGCCCCGACCACCCGACCGATCAGCACCCGGCCGACCACCATTCTGCTGACCATCACCCGGCTGACCGCCACGCCGATCACTCGACTCCGGGGCGCCGCCTGCACCCGGCCGGCACCGACCCGCACGCCGGGCACGGGCCGTCCCTGACCGACGCCGCGCCCAACGCGCCGCCCACCCATGACCACCACCCGGACGCGCACTGCCCGTTCTGCCTGACGGCTGCTTTCGCCCTCGCGGCGGCGCCCGTCGTGGCTGTCGCCGCCACCCTCCAGGCACCCTCCCAGCCGACCAGCGTTCCCCTGACGCTGGCGCTCGCCGTTATCCGGCACGCGGATGCCCGCGCGCCACCCACCTCCGGAACGTCACAACCCCCTTTCCCCACGTTCCGCTGAGACGGATTCCGGCTGTTTCGTTGACAGCCTGCCCCCGCGCCGGGTCGCCAATCCGGCGCCCGGAATCCGCTCCGCGCCTGCCTGCCTCCACCCGGACGAAACGGTGCCCGTTTACCCGGCGCCGAGGAGGCGTGACTTCCGGAGGTCTTCCCTTGACGACGATTCCCTCGCCGTCCCCGTCCCGCCCCATGGCGCTCTACCGCGCCGCGTGGCGCTGGCACTTCTACGCCGGCGTCTTTGTCACGCCCTTTCTGCTCCTGCTGGCCCTGACCGGGCTGGTCATGCTGTTCGCCCCGCAACTCGAACGCGTGCAGTACCGCGACCTGCTGACGGTCACCCCCGGTCAGGCGGCCCTGGCCCTCGACCGGCAGGTGGGCGCCGTGCAGCAGCTGTACCCGGCCGCCGAGGTCACCCGCGTACGGCCCCCCGCCGCCCCCACCCAGAGTACCCAGGTCGCCGTGACCACCCAGGGCCACGACCTGACCGTCTACGTCGACCCGTACACCGCGCAGGTGCTCGGGCAGGTCGACCAGTCCAGCCGGCTGTACGCGGTCGCCGAGAGGGTCCACGGCACCCTGCTGCTCGGCGACACCGGCGACCGCATCCTCGAACTCGCCAGCGGCTGGGCGCTCGTCCTGACCGCCACGGGCCTCTTCCTGTGGTGGCCCCGCCCGGTCAGGGGCCGCCGCGACTGGCGCGCCTCCTTCATCCCGCAGCGCGCCGCTGGCCGGGCCGGCTGGAAAAACCTGCACGCCACCCTGGGCTTCTGGGTGGCCGGCATCCTGGTGTTCTTCCTGATCACCGGCATGGCCTGGACCGGCGTGTGGGGCGAGAAGGTCGTGCAGGCCTGGAACACCTTCCCCGCCCAGCTGTGGGGCGCCCCCACGAGCACCGTGCCCACCGCCGCCCTGAACCGCGACGGTGAGAAGGTCGTGCCCTGGACCCTCGAACAGACGCCGCTGCCCACCTCCGGTTCCGCGGCCGGCGCGCCCGGCGTGACCGGTCCCGTCACCCTGGACGCCGTGAACCGCTACGCGGCCGCGCAGCTGCCCAGCTACTGGATCGCGCTACCCGGCGGCCGGGACGGCGTGTACACCGTCAGCGCCAGCACCATGAGCGGCGACCTGACCGACGCCCGCCGCGACCTGACCCTGCACATCGACCAGTACAGCGGCCGTGAACTCGCCCGCGTCGGCTGGGACGACTACAGCCTGGGCGCCAAAGGCATGGCCGCCGGCATCGCCCTGCACCAGGGCCGGCACGGCCCGCTGAACTACGCGCTTGCCCTCCTGTCCTGCGCGGTCATCGCATTCCTGTGCGTGAGTGGCGCCGTGATGTGGTGGCTGCGCCGTCCCGCCGCCGCCCGCCGCCTGCACGCCCCCCCCATGCCCAGCCCGGTCCTGTGGAAGGGCGGCGTGGCGATCATGGCCGCGCTGGGCGTCGCCTTCCCCCTGGTGGGCCTGAGCCTCGTCGCCGTGCTGCTGCTGGACCTGCTGGTGCTGCGCCGACTGCCCGCCGTGAAAGCGGTCCTGTCGTGACGGCCCAGCACCGCGCCACCCGCGCCGTGCAGGTCTGGCTGCTGGCCTTCGGACTGCTGGCCGCGCTGCCCGTGCCCCTATCCGCCCTGGTCGCCCGGCAGAGCGCCGGCCAGCCGCTGAGCGTCACCTGCTCGTTCCGGCATCCCTGTCCGCTGGTCATTCACGTGCCGGGACAGCCGCTCGCGACCCTGCACATGCGCGAGATCACGCAGCCGCGCCCGTAACCCGGGCCATCCTCGCCTTCCGCTCCATCCCATCTTGTCTTTTCCACCTGCCCGCTGCAGGTCACCCAAGGAGTTCACCATGCGTACCCTGATCCGCCTGACCGCCCTCACCACCGCCCTGACCGGCACCACCCTCGCCGCGCCCTTCGCCCTGAACCTGAACGTCCTGAACGGCGACCGGCCCTTCACCGGCCAGCTCACCACCCAGGCCGGGCAGGTCATCACCACCGATCTGTGGCAGCTGTACATCAGCAACGTCGCCCTCGTGAAGGACGACGGCACCGAACTGCCCGTGCCCGGCCTGACCCTCGTGAAACTCGGGGGCAGCGCCGGATACCAGAACGTCCCCGTCCTGAAGGGCGACGTGCCCGCCGGGACGTACCGGGGCGTGCGTTTCGACGTGGGCGTGCCCCGCGCCCTGAACCACCTGGACGCCAGCACCCAGCCGGCCCCGCTGGGCCTGGACGCCGGCATGTTCTGGGCCTGGAACCCCGGCTACATCTTCAGCCGCTTCGAGGGCAAGGCGCAGGTGGGCGGCCAGACCCGCGACGTGGCGCTGCACATGGGCGCCGACACCCGCCGCCTGACCGTCAGCCTGGGCGACGTGATGAAACCCGGCACGGTCCAGGTGAAAGGCGGCGGCGCGCCCGTGACGGTGAACCTGAACGCCGCGCGAATGGTCGCGGCCGGCGTCGGCGCCGAGAAGTTTGACCTGAGCGACGCGAAGTACACGCAGGTGCACGGCGGCCCGGTCGCCGATCAGCTGTACCTGAACCTGGGCGCGGCCTTCAGTCTGGCGAGCGCCGCCCCCACCGCCGGCATGGCCATGCCCGGTCACAAGTGACCCTGGTACACCCTCACATTCCCCGATGACCCGGCCTGGTTGACCCGACTTTCTTCCGGGTGGAGCGCAGCGCTCCACCCACCCTCAAGGAGTACCCCATGAAGACCCTGATCCGTTCCATGCTGTCCCTGTCCGCCGCCGCCCTGATCTCCGTGGCGGGGGCGCACGCGACCGTCCGTACCGAGGGCGGCCTGTCTGAGAGCAAGGTGGGTGTCAGCGAGACGTACCGCCTGAACGTGCCGACCGAGAAGGAGATCGCGACCACGCAGATCCGCCTCGTCGTGCCGGCCGGCGTGACCATCAGCCGCTTCCAGGTGACGCCCGGCTTCACCCGCACCGTCACGAAGAACGCCGACGGACTGGTGACCGAGGTCGTGTGGAAGGGCCGCGTGGCCCCCATGGAGTACGCGCGGTTCTTCTTCCAGGCGCGCAACCCTGCGCAGGCGGGCGAACTGGTCTGGAAGATCTACCAGACGTACAGTGACGGCAGTGTCGTGGCGTGGGACGACGCGGACCCCGCCAAGGGCCCGGCCGGCAAGACCACCGTCAAGTGATCCCCCGGGGGTCGGGGCTCATACGGATTCCGTTTGTTTCGCCAACAATCCGGAACTTCACCGGATTGCCGGCTCCACGCCCGGAACCCGTTTCTCTCCTGCGCGCATCCGCTCGGATTGAACGGGCTTTGCAGCCGATTCAATCGGAGTCCGTATCAGTCCCCGGCCCCGCCCGAGGTGCCCCATGAACAGGTTCCTGAGCCTCCTGACCACCCTGGCCGTCTCCACGGCGCTGGCCCACACGGCCGTGTCGTCCATCACGCCGGCGCTGAACGCCGTGGTCGCCGCCCCCAGTGCGGTGCAGCTGAAGTTCAGCGAGCCCGTCGAGTTGCGCTTCAGTACGTTCCGCGTGATGGCGGTCCCGGCCGGGCAGACGGTGAAGGCCGCTGCGAAGCTGGCATTGGCGGAGAAGGCCGATTCGGACAGACTGGCCAGCCTGCCGCTGACCGCGACCACCATGGCCGCGCAACTGAACATTCCCCTGAACGCCGGGCTGCGGTCCGGACAGTACGTGATTGCGTGGAAGATCCTCTCGGAAGACGGCTATCCGGTCGCCGAGCAGAGTACCTTCCGCGTGAAGTGAGCTGGGCCGTGCAGGGACGCGACTGGCCTGCGACCTGCGGCCCCGCGTCTTGCCGAGGTGAACCATGAAATGGCCCATGACTGCGCTTGGTCTGCTGATCACGGCCGCCGCCGCCAGCGCCGCCCTGACCCCGCTGCCGCCCGGCCCACCCTCGAATCCCACCACACCCGAGAAGGTCGCGCTGGGCCGCGCTCTCTTCTTCGACCCCATCCTCAGCCGCGATCGCAGCGTGTCCTGCGCGTCCTGTCACGACCCGGCGCGGGCCTTCACGGTCCCGCAGGCCGTCAGTCCCGGCGTGGGCGGGCGACTGGGGCGGCGCAACGCCAGCACCCTGGTCAACGTCGGTGACCGTCAGGCACTGACCTGGGCGGGCGCCTCCCCGAACCTGGAAGTGCAGGCCATGATTCCCCTCCAGGACCACGCGGAACTGGATATGACCCCTGAATTGCTGCGTGAGCGGCTCCAGGCGGACCCGGCGTACGCCGCGCAGTTCCGCGCCGCGTTCGGCGAGGCGCCCAGCGTGCAGAACCTCGTGCGGGCCCTCGCGGCGTTCCAGCGGACCCTGATCAGCCGTGACAGCCCCTTTGACCGCTACCGCGCCGGGGACGCCTCGGCCCTGAACGAGGCGCAGGTGCGCGGCCTGGACCTGTTCTTCGACCGGGCCGAGTGCTTCCACTGCCACACCGGACGGGACTTCACGGACGGCCTGGCGCACAACAACGCCATGCGGGTCTTCAATCCGGACATCGGTCTGGCCGAACGTACCGAACAGGAGGGTGATGTGGGCCGCTTCATCACGCCCACCCTGCGGAACGTGGCGCTGACCGGCCCGTACCTGCATGACGGGAGCCGCGCGACCCTGCGCGACCTGCTGGAAACGTACAACGACGGCGGGGAACCCAACCCCAACGCGGACCCGCTGATCCACCCGCTGGGCCTGACCGACGCGGAACTGGACGACCTCGAGGCATTCCTGCACGCCCTGACCGACGAGAGCGTCGCCCGGAACCCCGCCTTCCGCCCGGAGCGGCCGTGAGGGGCGCGGCGCGGCTGCTGGCCCTGCTGAGCCTCACGCTGCCGGTCCCGGCGGCGGCGCACGAGACGCAATCGGCCGGGCAGGTGCAGGTGACGTTCTCGACTGGAGCGGACGACACCCTCAGCACGCAGGGACCGACGCTGCTGCAGTTCGTCTTGACCGGGCCGGGAGGGGACCTGCCGGGCTGCCGCTGCCGCCTGCTGCTGTACCAGGGGACGCCTTCGGCGCGGGTGGCACCGCTGCTGGATGTCCGGCTGGAGAACCTGCAGCGGGGCGTGACCCGCCTTGAACTGCCGAAGGTAGCGGCGGGCGCGTACACGGTCGTGCTCGACGGTCGCCCGGTGAACTTCGGTGAATTCGAGGCGTTCCGGTTGCGCTACACGCTGACCGCACCCTGAGACGGCCTCCGATTATTTGTAGTCCGCTGACTCCTTCGATCTTTGCGTCTTGAGCGGAGTTCGTAGAAGGATGCTCTCGGCGATGGGGTAAAGTCCTGGCTGTCCAGATCTCCCCCCACTCCCTGGGAGGCCCGGTGGTGGGCTGTGACTGGTAGGGGAGAGGTGAGGAACTGCAGGAGGCTTACGGCAGCGGATCGAAGCGGTTCCTATTGGTCAGGTCGACATAGCGGATGCCTCTGAAATCACCAGCATGGGGGACCTGCCTAGTGACGGCCCTGCCAGATGATTTCCATCGGCTGCTGCGCCTGCGTGGCCGGATTCAGCTTGACGGCATAGAGGCACAGTGTTCGTTGTTCGACCCATGACAGGAGGATCACGGCACGCTCTTCGAGGTCGCTGTAGCGAGGAAGGTCGTCCCATTCGCTGCGAGCAAACAGTCCCCGGATGGCGATGGGGGTGAGGCCGGTGTGCCTGCTGACCGGCCGCTCCCGGTGGAACCACCAGCCGAGGTGTTGGTGGCCTGCGCGCCTGATGGCGTGAGCGTAGCCGGCATTCCAGGCTCCGTCATGGCTCTGACGTTCGAAAGGGAGCCAGTCTTCCCGCTGATTGAGCCGGCGATTCGGTTGTACGGCGAACCCATCCACCACGGATGTATGTGGCCAGAGCAGGCCGACGATCAGGGCCGGTGACAGGTGGTGGCCGTAATCCTTAGCGTAGTGGGCCATGGACCAGGCGCCCTGGCGGGTGATCAGGAGACTGGACTGGGATCGGGTATCGTCGGGGCTGGGGTTCTTGAAGACGGAGCGCATGTGAGCGAAGTGATTGAGCATATGTTCTGTACCGAGAGAGAGGGATAGAAGCTTCGGCTGGACTACTTCGGTTGACTGCGCCGCTCCGCGGCTAATGGTGGTGGCGCGAACGGCGGTGCTGTAGGAACGAGGCGGGTAGAGGCAGCAGTTGCGGGCAGGAACAGCCTAACATGACTTTAATTGATATGGCTTAAAGTGAATGGCTGGAGCAGTGGTCTGCCGCCACGCTGAGCGGATGGCCAAAACAAACAAGGGGCCAACGGAATCACGGCTGACCTTCGGACGACGTCTGAGAGAAGAACGGCAAAAGAGAGGCATGACCCTGGAGGACCTGGCCGAGGCGAGCGGGATCACCTGGTCGTACATCGCGCAGGTGGAGGTGGGCCGCCGGAATGTCGGTGTGGATAACATGCACGTTCTGGCGCAGGGTGTGGGGCTTACTCTCCGGGACCTGCTGTGAGGGGCGCTCCTGCTGACGGTCCAACCGGTCTTGTGTTCGGTTCTGCACAGGCCACTGTGGTGCCTGACGATGATGGCTTGCTTTTGCTACGAACAGTGCTGACGGGAAAGACTACCAATTGGGAGGACGCGCGCTCATCTCCAGCGGTTGGACATCGGCCAGGTCGTCCTCGGGCGTAGGAATTGGGATAGGGCCGAGTCCTGGCGCAATTCGCCGCGCTGTGCCGCTCCGCCAGGTGTAGGCGCGGCCTGCGAGGTGTTCGGCGATGTAACCGATCATGATCAGCGGGTGCCACTCGTCGACCAGACCCCGTTTGGCACAGTGGGTCAGGTGAATGAGATCTTGGTCCTCGACGGGCAGCTGATGATGTGGGGGAGAAAGCCACTGGCCACACCACTGCACATTTTCGCCCATCAGGCTGGTGACGGCCTGAGACACACCGACAAGGTAGGGCAGGTTGATGGTGAGCGGATCACGGATGTCGGGGGTGGGTGGATGCAGCGGGCTGACGTGGCGGACGTGCAGGATGCCGCTAACAGCTGTGCCGTACAGGGCGCCACCGGACCAGCGACCGGGGGTGTGCAGACCACGAACGATGTGTTCGCGAACCGCCGGGTCGAAGAGCAAGGTTTCGGTCGGGGGATGGGTGGTGCGGGGCTGGGGGAGCCCAAGGTGCCAGCGGGTCGCGCGGTCCATGACCTAATATAACTTAATTAGTTGACAACGAATCAGGTGTGGACTCAGATGATGGTCACACCGAGCATGGTCGTCATGTCTGAATTCAGCGCGCCGCTGTCCCTGCGCCAACGGCTGGCGCAGAACCTGCGCCGACTGCGCTTGGAGCGCCGCTGGTCGCAAGAAGACCTCGCCGAGCGCTCCGGACTGCACCACAACCAGATCAGTGTCATCGAACGCGCCCGCAGCAGCGTAGGCATCGATATCGTCGAGAAACTCATGACAGCTCTCGGCGTGCGCGCCAGCGACTTGCTCGACTGACCCGTATTCCGATGCAATGCTTGCAGCATCTTCACGCCGGGCAGAATGGGTTCCAAGTTGTTATTTGTGTATCACCGGTGTGTCGTTCAACGCAGTGTTTCCCCCAACCTGCTTGGGCTTGAGCCCGGACAGTTGGTTTGACGGGACAGGTCGCGCGGCTGCCCGCTTTGCTCTTGGTTGGTGCGATCCGACTCGACATGTCATACGGATTCCGTTTGTTTCGCCAACAATCCGGAACTTCACCGGATTGCTGGCTTCACGTCCGGAACCCGTTTCTTTCCTTCTCGCATCCGCTCGGATTGAGCGGGCTTTGCAACTGGTTATTGAGGGCGGGCCATCCCCACAGGCGTGGGGAACTCGCGCGGGCTGCTGATCTGATCCTCGCTTAGTTCGGGCCATCCCCACAGGCGTGGGGAACTCGACCTGGATATGGTGCATGAACCGCAGGCGACGGGCCATCCCCACAGGCGTGGGGAACTCTTCGTCATCGCTGACAACCTCGGCAGCGTGGACGGGCCATCCCCACAGGCGTGGGGAACTCAACGGGAAGACAGGCGTGGCCCGCAGTAAGCACGGGCCATCCCCACAGGCGTGGGGAACTCCTGTTCAACCCCGTCAACTACAGCACCCGTGACGGGCCATCCCCACAGGCGTGGGGAACTCACGAACATGAACTCACCGACAGCCGCGTCAATCGGGCCATCCCCACAGGCGTGGGGAACTCGTGCGTGAGCATCGCCGTCAGCGGGTCGGTCCCGGGCCATCCCCACAGGCGTGGGGAACTCTCCCACACGCTGCCCAAGTCGGCGTACTTGGACGGGCCATCCCCACAGGCGTGGGGAACTCGTAGGGGGTGGGGTGGTCTTCCAGCCCGAGGGCGGGCCATCCCCACAGGCGTGGGGAACTCCTCCTGAACCTCATATCGTGCCGTTCGTGCATCGGGCCATCCCCACAGGCGTGGGGAACTCTCAGTCGCTCAGCTTCCTTCAGGATGCGATGACGGGCCATCCCCACAGGCGTGGGGAACTCCTGGGCGGGTTGAATGACGGCTGACCAGTCGGCGGGCCATCCCCACAGGCGTGGGGAACTCCGGCGCTGAGTGCCGCTAATATGGTTCTTCCTCGGGCCATCCCCACAGGCGTGGGGAACTCGGCGCGGCTCTGCCGCGAGACGTTCTCCAGGCCGGGCCATCCCCACAGGCGTGGGGAACTCGCTGAGCGGTATTCCGCTTTCTTCGCTTACGTCGGGCCATCCCCACAGGCGTGGGGAACTCCCCTCGTACTCTGTCGGCTGCGCGCCCTTCGCCGGGCCATCCCCACAGGCGTGGGGAACTCCGCCTTCCTCGCCGTCCAGTTGGCGGCGGACGCGGGCCATCCCCACAGGCGTGGGGAACTCTACGCGTCCTCACCAGTGCCGGCCGCCCCCTTCGGGCCATCCCCACAGGCGTGGGGAACTCGGTGGGGGCAGTTGCGTTCATGCTGTACCTCGCGGGCCATCCCCACAGGCGTGGGGAACTCGCGCGCAGGTCCGTCTGGATGGTGCGGATGCCCGGGCCATCCCCACAGGCGTGGGGAACTCCTGGCGCCTCGCCCGGATGGCCTCGCCAGCGACGGGCCATCCCCACAGGCGTGGGGAACTCCGCAGCAGCGTGCTTCTATTCGGGCTGTAGATCGGGCCATCCCCACAGGCGTGGGGAACTCGTCAGCCGTGTGCTCACCCAGGATGTACATCTCGGGCCATCCCCACAGGCGTGGGGAACTCGGCCTGATCCATGTCCACACTGGCCGCGCCCGCGGGCCATCCCCACAGGCGTGGGGAACTCACTTCAGAAACACGAGGTGCAGCGGGTATGTGACCCCTGGAAGTCTCTTCGTCGGGATCGGATGCAGCTCACAGTTTGTCATCGTCCTCGGGAGGATCGTATTCCCCCTGCAATTCTGCATGACGGGCATTGCGAACGGCAACCAGTTGGAAGCCGTCGAGGGTGACGAGGGTACGGCGGGGGTCGCCGTGCAGGCGGATGGCGAAGCCCTGTTCGTTGTTCGCGCGGTACAGCTGGGTGCAGCGGCCGGTGCGGGCGTACTGCACGACCTTGTCCCAGAGGAGGTCGCGGACGAGGGCGGTGGTGTTGCCGACGTACACGCCGGGTTGCACTTCGATCAGCCAGCGGCTGAGTTCGCCGCGCAGGCTGGGCGGGACGGCTTCGAGGGTCATGACGATCATGCGTGGTTGATGCCGCCCTGGACGTCGCCTTCGGGGTCCCAGAGGTCACCGGGCGCGGTGGGTTCGGGGTCGTTCTGGTCGCCGCCGAGGAGGTGGTGGAGGTCGGCGGCCATGCGTTCGAGGAGGCGCAGGCCGGTCATGTGGTCGCGCAGCCCGGTGCGGACCCGGCGTTCGAGATCGTCGCCGGGTGTGGCCGCTTCGCGAAAGGCGATGGGGAGGACGACTTCGATCTTGTACAGGTCGGCGACGTCGTATACAAAGGACAGCATCTTGCCGGTGTGGACGAATCCCAGGGCAGGGCTGTATCCGGTGGCGAGGATGGCGGCGTGCGCGAGGCCGTAGATGCAGGCGTTGCCAGCGCTGAGGGCTTTGTTGATGGGGGTGGCGCGGTTCCAGTCGTTCTGCTTGTACTGGCGTTGTTCCCATTTGACGTTGTATGCGGCGCTGTAGCGAGCGTAGGCGTCGCGGACGCGGGCCCCTTCGTGTCCGCGGATCTGCGCGAGCGTGAGTCCTTCGGGGAGTCCATGAGGGAAGCGCATGGTGTACATCTGCCGGACGACACGCAGGCGACTGTCCGGGTTGGCCCACAGGCGGGCCTGCTGCTGGAGGCGAGCGGCGCTGCGGGTTTCGCCGATGCCGCTGGCGTACAGGCGCACGCCGCCCTCCCCGACCCAGAGGAGGGAGCAGCCGGTGTCGGAGAGAGCCTTGACCGCTTCGTGACTGACGGAGCAGCCGGGGCCGAGCAGCAGGACGCTGAGGCTGGCGGCGGGCAGGGTGATCATGCCGTCGGGGTGGTAAGCGCGCACGCCGCGTCCGTCGTGTTCGAGGCGGGTGTGTTCGAGGTAGAGGTACGTGGTGCCGTCGCGGAATTTGGGGAGTTCCCGGAGGTTCTGGCGCCCCCAGACGACGCCCTGCCCGTTCATGGGGCGAGGCTCAGGAGACCGCAGCCGAGGCTCTTGGCATGCCCGAGTCCTTCCCGAACGGCCTGTTCGAGCGCGGCGGCGTCCGTGACCTGCAGGGCTCCTTCGAAGGTAACGGTGTGCAGGGTGATGAGTTGCCTGCCCTTGCGGGTGCGGGTGCGTCCGGCGCGGGTGATGTCGGCGCCCAGCACGTCGAATCCGGCTCGGCTGCCCTGCCGGTCCAGCCAGCCCAGCTGCTCGGCTGGGGTGTGCAGGCCGTGGCGGGCGCTGCGGCCCTGTTCGTCCTGGCGGCGGACGGTGACGTTGGCGTGCAACCGGAAGTGCAGCACGCGCCCTGATATCAGAGCAGGGGTCAGATCGAGGGTGCGGACGTCCCACCCCGTCAGGTATTCGGGGTCGCGGGCGTTCAGGGCGCCCCAGTCGGGCGGGGTAACGCTCTGGACGAGCAGGATGGGGGTGGGTTCCCCGGTCTGCGGATCGAGGGTCAGGTCCTGGCGCCACAGCAGACGCTCGCCGTCCGGGAGGGGGGTGTCGGCCTGCCCGGCGCCGGGGAAAGCCCAGCGCAGCGTCTGGTGCAGGGCGTAGGGGCTGCTCAGGTCGCGGGAGGCGTGGCGGTGCCGTTCGTTCAGGTGAAGGCGGGACAGGTGCAGGGGGGCGGTCAGGGTCGTCACGCGGGAACCTCCGGTGAAGCGTGCAAGTGCGGGAGGGGTTCAACCCACTGGAGGACGTCCCGCAGGGCGTACCGACGTTCGCTAAAGGGCGCGCTGGGATCGTCCCGGCGTTCGCCGGGCGTGGCATGGCGGAGTGGGTCGCTGACCTCGTGGGCGTCCACGATCAGGCGATAGGTGCTATCCGCCTGATCGGTATTCCGGCGCAGGGTCGGCGCGTGCCGTAGCGCGTCCAGCAGCCCCTCGGCCCGCAGGGTGTTCGGGTGCCAGACGGGCGTGCCCGGCACGAAGGCCTTGCGGCCCAGGCTGAGCGGCCAGTACGGGCTTTTCAGGGCGGCGTGCAGGTCGCGCAGCAGTTCCGGGTCGCCGTGCAGGGCCGCCCAGAAGGCCGCGTCGGAGAGGAAGGCGCGGCGGGTCAGGCTGGTGTGCGTGCCCCGCTGCCCCGGATGAAGCTGCGCCGTATGGTAATCCTGCATCAGGACGCCGGGGCGGTCGACCCGCACGCCGAACGCCAGGGCGCTCAGGTGCGCGACGGGTTCGGTCCGGTCGATGCCCAGCGCGGCGGCGCACAGGCCCAGGACGCCGCTCTTGCTGGGTTCACTTTCCGTGTCGCGGTCATCAAAGCGGCTGCGGGTGCCCCAGGACTGCATGGGACCAGCCAGGGGAATCAGGAGGGTGTTCACCCCCGCGCTGCCTTCACCGGGACGTTCAACGCCGTCAGGATAGCCTGCGCGTCCGCGATGGTCGCGTCGATCAGGGCCTTCACGCTGCCCTGCGGTTCACCGAGGCTTGCGAAGGCCTGATTATCCACGGCGTTCACGTACCTTGAGCTTCCCTCATCACCGAAGATGCGGTCCTGGCGGGCCTTCTCCTCACCCAGCGCGATCATGCTGGGCCGCACGAACCCCTTGTCTTCCCGCACGGCCTTCTCGAACGCGTTGGCAAGATTGCGGGGCGAGGCGTCCTGCCGCACGACCTGCACCATCAGGCCCGGCGTGTTGTGCGCCGCGAAGGTGTTCTGCTTCCCGGTCGGTGCAGCGAAGACGCTCGCCTCCAGGAAGGCCCGCAGACCCCGCACGGCCAGATCCACGTCGCCACCGAGGTTCTCCAGCAGCTTCTGGAGGTCCACGCAGGCGTAGCGGTAGTACGTGGCACTCCCGAACTCCACGGTACCCAGCATGTCCGCGCCCGCCGTGTCGGTGGGCTTCAGGTCGTCCACAGCCGTGTAGAAGTCGAATTCCCGGCCGCGCATGGCGTGCGTGCTGATCGCGTGCGCCACCTGCGCCGCTGCGTCCGCGTTCTTCTCCGGCAGGTCGGCCAGCATCCGCCCGAACAGCGCCACATCCACCGCGCGGGAACCGTCAAGGGCACCCAAGAAGATACCCTTGAATTTCTTGTCCAGTTCGACAGGTTTTGGCTTCGCCTTCTTGCGTTCTGCCGCAATTTTTTCCAGATGGGCTTCGAAATCAGACCAGTGGCTCAGGATCAGATCGGTGAATGCCTTCAGTTCATCACGGCCCAGGAACAACAGGTACTCGGACTTCTTCTCCTCCTCACCATCCCGCCTCTTGGTGACCTTGATGTCCAGCTTGACGGCTTTCAGGGCTTCAATGGCAGCGTCCTCGGCCTGATCTTTGGGAATGCCAGCGGCCACGAGCTGTTTGCCAATCTCCTCATGGGCGCGTTTGGTCCGTTCGCCCAGTTCGTCGGGGGCTACGGTGCCCCGTGCCCGGAAGTCCATGCGCATGGCGCGTTTGAAGCTCTGCGAGCTGACGCGGGCGCGGCGGGTGCCGCCGAAGTAGGCGTCCTTGGGGCTGCCAGTATCGTCGCGGTTGAGGTTGCTGGGAGCGAAGTTCTGCAGGTAGTGGAGTTCCAGAAGGGCTTTCACAGGCGTTCTCCTTCGTCCTCGTCCGGGACGGCGGTGTCAGAGAGGGTGGGTTGCGTGGTGGCGGTGGTCTGACCCGCGCTGTCTGTCTCGGCGTCCGGGGTGCTGCTGGTGCGTTCGGCGGCGCGGTAGAAGTCCCGTGCCCAGGTCTTGCGGACGCGTTCGCCGGCGGTGTCGTGTTCCCACCAGTTCACGTCCTCCATGAGTTGCACCCAGTCGGGCGTGCGCCCGTCCGCGTTCAGCAGCGTGACGGCCTGTCTGAGCGCGTACGGTAGTCCGTCCGCGTCGGCGTCCAGCAGGGACAGGAAGCGTTTCTCGGTGCTGGGACGCTGATCCTGCGCGAGGTACAGCGCGCCGAACGTCTCCCCGAACGACGGGCGGCGATCCGGGGCGGGCGTCTCTTCAGCCGTGCCGTCGGGCCGCTCGACCAGGGCGTACAACCCTGAGACGAGCGCCAGCGCCCGCCACTGCCGGTCGTACGTGACATTCAGGCCGGATCGCAGAAAGACCCCCTCCAGCCACGGGACGCTCTGACCGGGTGTGTCGTCGCCCAGCGAGCGGCGCAGCCGGGCCAGCTGGCCCCGGTCCAGCCGCGAAAGGTTCAGCACCAGCCGTTCGAACGGCGTGGCAGTCGGTGTGGCGGTCGTCATGAAGGAACCTCCGGTGCAGTCGAGTTGGTGCGCTGGGCGGCGTTCAGGGAGGCAAGGGCACGGTCGAGAATGCCCTGTGGACTGGGCTGGTACTTCCCGTCCGTGCGGCGCGGCCGGAACGCGAAGCCCAGCACCTGCCCATCCCCGCCTGTCCCCTGCACGTTCATGGCCCAGGCCGCGCGGGCCTCACGGGTCACGCTTTCCTGCCATGCAGCAGCGGCCTCATCCGGTGCGTCCAGTCCGGCCAGGAACCCCCGGAATGGAGCTTCCAGTGCCGCCCAGTACACCCCCAGCCCGGGAAGCGTCTGCGCGAGGTTCCGCACGTCGTCCTTGTGCGGCTCCCGCTCGCCGCCGCGCGATACCACCTCGGCAGCCAGTCGCAGGGTGGCGTGGTTCAGCGCCTGCGCAGTGGCCCGGGCCACGTCCAGTGCACGGTTCACTTCAGTGGTGAAGGCTTCCGGATCAGTGATGAAGGCGTGTGGGAACGCGTAGCCCTCCTGCCGGTACGCGAAGGCTTTCCCCTGGTCACTGAGGAGGCCGGTCACCGTCACGGATGTACCCTGAGGGGCTAACGCGGCGTCCAGCACTGCGCGGGCATGGGACAGCGTTCCGGGTGGTTGGGAGCCCCGCTGATCCCCTTCTGGGCCTGCCAGCAGGGCACTCAGGTCGCGCCACAGCAGCTGGTCGCGTTTCAGCTTGAGCGGGAACCGCTCTGGCCGCTTCGGGTCGGCCGGCGGCCGGAGCGTCACCATCGGGTCGATATTGCTGCCGCTCCCCTCGGCGGTCCCTTCCAACGGAATGCCCGCCGCGAACCCGATGGACGTGACCTGCACGGCCCCTTCCTTGTTGATTTCGGGGATCAGCAGGACGCTGCGTGACGGCCAGGTGTAGCGGTCCGCACGGCCCGTGGGCACCTCACTCAACTCGTCTTCGTAGAACGCCCGGACGCTCTGCACGGTCAGCGGTTCACGCTCCCACACGGCCCTGTCGTGGTCCTTCCCTGCGTACACGGGCAGATTCAGGCAGAGGGTTTCGTGCAGGTCGTTCCCCTGCGCGGCGGTCAGGGCCAATGTGGCGACAGGAGCAGCCTTGGCAGCGGTCGTGAAGCGTTTGATCAGGCCGCCCAGCAGGAACGTCTGCCCTTCGACGAGTCGGCGCGCAGCCTGCGCGGGTGTGAGGGCATCGGTGCGTTCGCCTCCCGGTCGCCCAGCGACATTGAACAGCGGCAGGGTGTTCGCACTGCCGACCTCGGTGCCCAGGCGCGTCCAGTGACTGCGGTACTTGCCGCCTTCCAGGTCCAGGGTCAGGTCACGCACCTGCCAGAAGGGCTTTTCGGGGTGGAACAGGTCGAAGTGGTCGTCCCACTGCTGAACGTAGGCTTCGAGCCTGTCCGTGGGGAAGCCGTGGGTGAACCACTCGGCGGCCTGTTCGAGGTTGTTCGGTCCCCGCAGGGCGCGATGAAGTAGGGCCAGTGTCAGGCGCAGCAGCGCGACCGTGACCAGGGGCGACGGGTCGTCGATGCGGCTGTAGGTGCGGGCGTGCAGGATCAGGTCGCGCAAACCGACTTCGCGCACGGGGCCGCCGTTCACGGGGCGAACTGGAATCCAGGGTTCGTGCAGCAGGTTGAAGGTAGGTGGGCTGTTCACAGCGTGTTCCTCATGCGCTCCTCCGGTGGGTCAGGCGGTGTTGCGGTTGGGTGGGGTGTCGTAGCGGGCGAGGGTTTCGCGCAGCTCGGCGAGCCACGCTTCGCGGACGTGCGGGGGAGAGAGGACTTCGGCGCGGGGGCCCCAGCTGAGGAGGAACGGCATGAGTTCGCGGGGCAGGCCGGTCCGGTCGGTGCCGGCGCGGAATTCGACTTCCACGCAGCCGTCGCGGCGGATGAGGGTGGCGTTCGGGAAGCCGCCTTCGAGAACGCGGTACGCGGCTTCCGCAGCGAAGCGGACTGTGACGGTGAGGGGGTTCTCGCTGCCGATGACGCCCCAGGCGTCGCTGAGGAAGGCTTTCGGGTCGAAGTCGGGGTCGGGTTCGTAGGTGTCCTGGTGCAGGCTCAGGTTGGCCATCCGGGAGAGTTTGAAGGTGCGAACTTGACCGCGGCGGCGGCGTTCGAGGCCGATGACGTACGGGGCGAGGTTGTCGCGGCTGATCTCGATGAAGTACACGCACAGTTCGTTGCCGGTTTCGAGTTCGCCGTTGGGGCGGCGGTAGTCAAAGTTCAGGACCCTCCCGTCTATCCAGGCTGCGGCGACCTGTTCCAGTTGCCGTTCGGCGAAGGGGGTGGCGCCGGTGTCCTTGACGCTGGCGTTGAGGGTGTGCCGGATGCGTTCCGGGAGGGCCATGGAGATGCTGTGCAGCGCGTGGCGGTAGTGGCTGTTCAGGGCGGGTGAGTGGTGGTGCGCGAGGCGGATGGCGGCGTAGGCGGCGAGGGCCTCGGCGGGGCGTAGGAGGGTGCCGTTTCGGGGGATGGAGTAGGTCTGTCCGGCGTGTTCGACAACGTCGTGACCCATACGTCTGAGGGCGTCGATGTCGCGCTGGATGCTGCGCTGGCCGACGTCGAAACGGCGGGCGAGATCGGCAGTGGTGCAGCGGCGGGCCTGAAGCTCGTCCCGCAGGGCACTGAGGCGTTTGGCCTTGTCCCAGGTTTTGGCCTGGCGGGGGTTGGGCGTACGGGGTTCTGGGGTTGGTGTGGAGTCACCCATGGGCCGTACCGTATGCGGAGGCTGTCACAGGCCTGTCGCATCTATTCAGAGAGCTAATCGGCTATCTGATATCTTGAGTGTCTAGCAATCAGATATTGTTCCTGCTCGGTGATCCAGGGAAGCGGAACGCCGGACATGAAGACCGTGATGGGCTCGCCGGCTGCCAGGGCGATCTGCACGTCACTGTGCCAGTCCACGGAGGGGTCCAGCTGGTACGCGCCGCCGAGCGACAGGACGCTGCCCTCCCAGCCGAGTGTGTCCCGCAGTTGCCGAATCACCCTCGATACACGCTGCGCGGCCGTGCGCGTCTCGCGCGGTTTCCCGTCCCGCACCACCTCGATCAGTTCGTCGGTGGTCAGGTCCCCGCCGGCCAGCATCAGGGCGGCCAGCGTGGCGAGCTCCAGGTGACCGGGGCGGATGCGCCGCCCGTTGACCTGCACGCCCGGTACGCCCAGCGCCCGCAGGTGCACCCGCGTCTGCTGTGGGCGCGGTAGAGGTGCCGGGCGTTGCCCTTCGGGAAGCAGTGCGAACAGTTGCGAGAAGGCGTGCGCCTCCTCACGGGTCCACAGTGCGTGGCGACTGACGGAACCCAGCAGCGCGGCAGCCTGTTCAGGGTGCCCGGTCCGGCGCGCCAGTTCTGCCCGGACGATCACGGCCCGCTGAGCTTCCTCAGTGTCCAGCGGTCCGGTCCGTGCGAGGTGATCTTCCACGGACCGGACGTCGAGGACATCCAGGCTGGTCAGGGTAGCGGCGACATCGACGTTCACCCACGACTGGCCGGCGTCACGGTCCTTCCGGGTGGTGGTCGCGGCGCCGCGCAGCGTTTCGAGTGCCTGCATGTGCCGACCCGCGAGCCGCTGGGTGTACCCCAGACCCCGCAGGGCTTGGCGCCGGTCGTCCTCGTCCTGGCTGGCACCGGCGGCCTGCTGGTACAGCGACTCGGCCCGTGCCCACTCGCCCAGGGCGCGGCGGGCAGCAGCCTGACCGGACAGCGCCCGGCTGCGGTACGCGGATTTCAGGCCCGCGACCTGCATGAAGTACTCCTCGGCCTCCTCGAAACGTCCCAGGCGCAGACAGACCACGCCCATGTTGTTCAGGACCATCGCCTGGTGGCCGGTGGACACCACCAGATTCCGGGCGTCCGTGTAGGCCAGCATAGCGCCCGGCTCGTTCCCGGCGCGGCTGCGCAGGCCACCCAGGTCCAGCAGGATCAGCCCGCGTGTCCAGCCCTCACTGACGTCCAGCGCCGCCTGGAAGGTCCCTTCCCAGTCGCTGTCAGGATCGAGGCGGTTCTGCGCGAACCCTTTCATCCTCAGGGCCAGTCCCAGCTCGCGGTTCGTGAGGTTCTTCCGGTCCCGCAGGGCCGTTTCGGCGGCCTGGAGTGCGCCTGGGAAGTCCTCCTGCTGCGTCAGCGCCCAGGCCAGATCCGCAAACAGGAATCCGTCCCCGAGCCCGTCGGCCTGCGCCTCCCGCACCAGGGCCACCACGTCGGCGGGCGTCCGTGCGTTCCCGAGGAGGCGGAGCTTGAGCCGCAGTCCATGCAGGCTCAGGCACCCCCCCACCCCGCGCGGCAGCACTGCCGGGGCGCTGCTCTCCACACGCTCAAGGAGTTCCAGCAGGTTCGTGGCGCTCTGTCCCTCGTTCAGCGCCCGCTCGATGGTTCGGGTGACGTCGTCAAACCGGTTCTCTTCAGCAAGGGCCAGGATCGACTCCTGCCACGCCGCCCAGGGCACGGCAGGTAGGGAGGTGCGGCGGGGGGAGGGCACGGACGCCAGCCTAACGCCCCGGTCACGGCACTGGAAGACTGTAGCTGCACCGGAGTGAGCGGTCAGCCGGACCCGCCACCAGTTTTCGTGTCGTCGCCTGCCAGGACGGTGGGGGCGGACGGCTGCGCGGACCCCGTCTGTACGGAAGAGAACGTGCCGAGCAGCAGAGCGGGCAGGACAGCGACGGCGAGGACGGTGGTCACGACGGTGCGGCGGACAGGGCAGAGATTGTTCATGGGGGTCACCTGGAGCGCCGCCCGGTCAGGGCGTGCGCGGGACAAGAGCTCCCCCAGGCCCCCAGGTGATGGGGGCCCCGCGTGGTCAGCGTTCAGAGATGGGGGAGGCGGCGAAGAGAGCGCAGCTGCGGCGTCCGATTTCGCGGACGGTCACTTGCGGGAAAACGCCCACTGGGACGCTTCCGCTCGGTGATGCGCGCAGCTTGAGGTCCAGTCGCGTCCAAACGTGACGCCTGGTTCACACCCGATTCATTCGTCCTCACCTGCGGTCCCGGCTTCCCGATTCAGGCCGTACGCTCCGGTCATGACTGCACCCCACATGACCCCGCACATTCCCAGCGCCGCCGTGCAGGTCCTGTGGGCCAAGAGCGGTCAACTGTCCGCTGGGACCGGCTGGTTACCTGTTCTGCACCACCTGCTGGACGTCGGCGCTTGCGCGGCTGCCATCCTGGAACGCGAACCCGCCTCCACCCGCGACCTGCTGGCCGGCGATCTGGGCGTCCCGGACACGGATCTCGCCGTGCGCTGGATCTGCGCCCTGGCTGCCCTGCACGATCTTGGTAAGGCCAGCCCGGCCTTCCAGCACAAGGCTGACGTGCTGGCCGCGCGCGTCTGGAAGGTCTTGCCCTGGCAGAACCACTCCGAGAGCACCCCGCACGGTCTGGTGACGCAGAAAATCCTGCCCCCCCTGCTGGAAGCGCGCGGCTGGAACTCGGGTGTGGCGCGCCGCGCCGCGCAGGCCATCGGCTGCCACCACGGCCAGCGGCAGGACACGCCCCGCGCCCCCGACCGGGGCACCGGAACTGAATGGCACGCCGTTCAGGACGAGCTCGTAACGCTCGTCCTGAACGCCTTCGGATTGCAGGGCGAACCGGCGCCTCCCGCGACCTCGTTCGCCGGAGGCGCGTTCATGCGACTGGCCGGACTGACCAGCTTCGCCGACTGGGTCGGGAGTTCCTTCCCGCTGACGGGCGAACCCAGCCCGCTGCCCTTCACGGACCCGGCTGCCTACCTGGTCCGAGCGACCGCGCAGGCCCGCGAGGAGTTGGATCGCATCGGCTGGACCGTACGCGAACCTCTCGCCCCCAATCCCGCCCCGATTGACGCGACGTTCGACTTCATTCCCGGTTTCAGTGCCCGGCCCCTCCAGACCCTGCTGGCCGACCTCCTGAACACCCCGGACGCGCGCCCCGCGCTGATCCTCGTCGAGGCCCCCATGGGCGAAGGGAAGACCGAGGCGGCCCTGTACGTGCACCTGCAACTCCAGAATGCCGCCGGGCACCGCGGGCTGTACGTCGCGCTGCCCACCCAGGCTACTGGGAACGCCATGTACGGCCGCCTGCGGACCTTCCTGGGCCAGCAGGCCGCACGGCGCCCCAGTCAGACCCCGGTCACCGTGGACCTGCAACTCCTGCACGGCGGCTCCGCCCTGAACGACACCTACCAGCATGACCTGGCCCGCACCCGCAGCGAGGAGCAGCAGACCCTCCGCCCGAATCCCAACACGACCAGGGACGCCGCCGACACCGTCCGCGCCGGTGAGTGGTTCAGTCACCGAAAACGCGCCCTGCTCAGCGAGTACGGCGTCGGCACCGTCGACCAGGCGCTGCTGGGGGTCCTGAACGTGAACCATCAGTTCGTGCGCCTGTGGGGTCTCGGGAACCGTGTCATCGTCCTGGACGAGGTGCACGCGTACGACACCTACACCACCCAGCTCATCCACGCACTCGTCCGCTGGATGCACGCCCTGAACTCCAGCGTGATCATCATGAGCGCCACCCTGCCCGCCCAGACCCGGCAGGACCTTCTGAACGCCTGGAACGTCACGCCCGACCCGGCCCCCGACTACCCCCGCCTGACCGTCGCCCGCACCGGCGACCCCACTCCCACCTCACGGCACATTCCCGGCCCCCGCCGCACCCAGACCGTCACCCTGCGCGCGACCGACCCCGCTCCCGCCGCCCTGGCCACGCAGGCCGTTACGCTCGCCGAAGCGGGTGGCACCGTCACGATCATCGTGAACACCGTCCAGCGCGCCCAGAACATCTTCAAGGCCGTCCGCGATCAGCTCGGCCCCCGCTTCCGGAGCATGTGCAAGGGCAGCAAGCACCCCGAGAAGATCGGCGTGCACCTCTACCACGCCCGATACCCCGCCGACGACCGCGCCGAGCGGGAAGAACGCGTCCTGCGGTACCTCGGCAAGCAACCCGCCACGTACAACAGAAACGGCGAGCCGCACACCGCCGACGTCCGCCCCGAACGGTTCATCCTGATCGCCACGCAGGTCGCCGAGCAGAGCCTCGACTTCGACACGGATGTCATGATCACCGACCTCGCCCCCATCGACCTGCTCCTCCAGCGCGCCGGGCGCCTCCACCGGCACGAAGGCAACACCGGTCGGCGCGGAGGCCACGAAATCCCCACCCTGTTCGTAGCAGGCCTGCACGACTGGCCAGAGGACGCCCTCAGCGAGTACCACTGGAAGTACGTGTACGCCCCCGCCCTGATGTACCGCACCTGGCACGCCCTACAGGACCGCACCCACCTCACACTCCCGGACGACCTCGACCCCCTCGTGCAGAGCATCTACGACCCAGCCACTCCCATGCCGGAAGGCCTGGACGAGCAGCAGCAGGCCACCCTCCGCAAGGCCGACCACCACCTGAAACAACAGCGGAGCAACCAGACGTCACTGGGCGGACAGGCGCACATCGGGCAACCCGATACCTTCCTCGACCTGTCCCCCCAGCCCAGCCTTGGCGAACCCGACGGCGAGCCCACCCACGACGACACGAACGCCGCGACAGACGACCTGGCCGCCGAAACCCCCCACTTCGGCACCCGCCTGGGCGACGACAGCCTCCGCATCGTCCCCATTCACCGCAACGGCACCGACTACCTCGATCCGAAAGGCCAGACCGCCGCTCAGATCACCACCCTCCAAAAAAATAACTGGGAAACCGCCCGCGCCATCTACCGCCGCAGCCTCCAGGTGTCCCGCCATGACCTCGTCAGGCACTACCGCGACCACCCCACCCGCCGGGGTACGGAACACACCGGCTGGGCCGCCCACCCACTCCTGCGCGACGCCGAACCCCTCATCCTGACCGGCAATCAGACGGTCATCGGCAAGACCCGCGTGGCCCTCGACCCCGAACTCGGCCTCACCTACGAACGCATAGAATGACCGCAGGCACCCGCCCGCGCCGCATGAAAATGTAAGCTGAGACTGAGGGGAGAGAGGAGACCTCCCACCCCCCTTACTCCCCCGGAGTGCGTGTTCCTGAAGTGAGTTCCCCACGCCTGTGGGGATGGCCCGGCAACAGCAGCACCAGACCGAGCAGCAACAGCGAGTTCCCCACGCCTGTGGGGATGGCCCGCCGCCACTGACGGCACTTCCGAAACGGACGCCGAGTTCCCCACGCCTGTGGGGATGGCCCGCAGCTCGTCCCGCCCGCGCTGGCCGCCCTGGCGAGTTCCCCACGCCTGTGGGGATGGCCCGACCGCCGAGCGCCTCGGCCTGAGCGTCGAAGCGAGTTCCCCACGCCTGTGGGGATGGCCCGGCAATCACCCCGACCGTCAACCCCGCCCCCGCGAGTTCCCCACGCCTGTGGGGATGGCCCGTTCGACGGGGGCTGGGTGTAGGCGTAGGGGTCGAGTTCCCCACGCCTGTGGGGATGGCCCGGGGAGATTTTTTAGTCTGATAGGCGTCGAGCGGAGTTCCCCACGCCTGTGGGGATGGCCCGCTTCTCTATGGCGTACTGGGCGCTACAGGTTGGAGTTCCCCACGCCTGTGGGGATGGCCCGGGTCTGGAACGCTTCTTCCAGCAGATGCAACAGAGTTCCCCACGCCTGTGGGGATGGCCCGGTCAGCAAACTCTTTTAATTGATCATCAGTAGGAGTTCCCCACGCCTGTGGGGATGGCCCGAGATTCAGAAGCGTGTGTTGCGTGAGCGCAATGAGTTCCCCACGCCTGTGGGGATGGCCCGAGTTTGCTGACCTTGACGGTGACGGTATACCGAGTTCCCCACGCCTGTGGGGATGGCCCGCGCTCCAAGCCCTTATTAATCAGACCAGCGCCGAGTTCCCCACGCCTGTGGGGATGGCCCGATGCTCGACCGCACCGGCAGCTAAGGAGACTGGAGTTCCCCACGCCTGTGGGGATGGCCCGCAGAGTCATACGCCACGCTCCGCACCAGCTGCGAGTTCCCCACGCCTGTGGGGATGGCCCGGCGGAACGGCGCGCAGCCGGTAGAGTACGAGGGAGTTCCCCACGCCTGTGGGGATGGCCCGATGGACGTGTTTACTACCCTATTGGATGATCCGAGTTCCCCACGCCTGTGGGGATGGCCCGACCGCTCTGATGATCGCTCCCTTCGCTCTGGCGAGTTCCCCACGCCTGTGGGGATGGCCCGAATGATGGTCTCAATCAATTTCCAAAGGATTTGAGTTCCCCACGCCTGTGGGGATGGCCCGAAGTCCGCGTGAACGGCGCGACCAGCTGGGCGGAGTTCCCCACGCCTGTGGGGATGGCCCGTCTCGCCGGACCTCGATGTGACCCCCTGCCCTGAGTTCCCCACGCCTGTGGGGATGGCCCGACTCCGCTCTGCGTGAGGCTCAGGCGCTCCCGGAGTTCCCCACGCCTGTGGGGATGGCCCGGATGATGTGCTCGGGCTGTTCGAGAGCCGCACGAGTTCCCCACGCCTGTGGGGATGGCCCGATGTAATCCGGCCCCCTTCCGGGGGTTCAGCCGAGTTCCCCACGCCTGTGGGGATGGCCCGGTCGACCAGACACGATCCAGCACCAGGCGCAGGAGTTCCCCACGCCTGTGGGGATGGCCCGCCGACTGACGAACAATTAGAAGAGTTTGCTGAGAGTTCCCCACGCCTGTGGGGATGGCCCGTCCTGGGCGTCCTGAGCTTCGACAAGGGGCAGGAGTTCCCCACGCCTGTGGGGATGGCCCGCACCGCATCACGCACAAGTACGCCGCGTGGGGGAGTTCCCCACGCCTGTGGGGATGGCCCGGTGTGAGGGGCTGAAGGTGCCGGGGATCGTCGGAGTTCCCCACGCCTGTGGGGATGGCCCGCCTGGTGAAAAAAACCTCTGGGACATGCTAAAGAGTTCCCCACGCCTGTGGGGATGGCCCGACGATCACGCGGATGCGGACCCTCTCGCGCCTGAGTTCCCCACGCCTGTGGGGATGGCCCGGTGTACATGATCGGGTCGTGTTTGGGCTTGAAGAGTTCCCCACGCCTGTGGGGATGGCCCGCGACCCGCACCGGGTATGGCCTGCACTACCACGAGTTCCCCACGCCTGTGGGGATGGCCCGTTTACGCAGGACCCGCCCCCACCGCCCCCGACGAGTTCCCCACGCCTGTGGGGATGGCCCGCCGACGAATACGACTACTACGGCGTGCGCGCAGAGTTCCCCACGCCTGTGGGGATGGCCCGCATCATGCCGTTTGCGCTGCCCATCAGGGCGGTGAGTTCCCCACGCCTGTGGGGATGGCCCGTGCGGTACGTGCGGGCGCTCCTACGTGGGCAGGAGTTCCCCACGCCTGTGGGGATGGCCCGACCCCCACGTGTTCACGCAGTTCGTGCAGGAAGAGTTCCCCACGCCTGTGGGGATGGCCCGCCATCGTGTGGACCCTCCTCGGCGGAGGGATCGAGTTCCCCACGCCTGTGGGGATGGCCCGTTTACGCAGGACCCGCCCCCACCGCCCCCGACGAGTTCCCCACGCCTGTGGGGATGGCCCGGCGGCGCGAGCGGCACTGCGGGGGCAATCATGGAGTTCCCCACGCCTGTGGGGATGGCCCGCAGCTCTGCCATGCCGGGCGAGTCTTCCGGGTGAGTTCCCCACGCCTGTGGGGATGGCCCGTCGTACCCGCCGCCGTTTACGCCGATAATGTAGAGTTCCCCACGCCTGTGGGGATGGCCCGAACTATTTCCCAACACCACACAATGCCGTGCAGAGTTCCCCACGCCTGTGGGGATGGCCCGTTGACGGCGGCCCGCGTGCTGGGTAAATCGGTGAGTTCCCCACGCCTGTGGGGATGGCCCGTTAGCAAACAGGTATTGCTGTTCGTTGTGCTGGAGTTCCCCACGCCTGTGGGGATGGCCCGACCATGGGTACGCTCGTCCTGGGCCTGCTCATGAGTTCCCCACGCCTGTGGGGATGGCCCGGTGCGGGCCGGGGATCGACTGCACCCCGCACGGAGTTCCCCACGCCTGTGGGGATGGCCTGCCCGTTTGAGGCGCGTCCCTCTCTCACCATCAGGCGTGGGTGGGTCGCCGCGCGGCGTCCCCGAAGGCCAGATCCGCATTGATTGCGGCGGCCGCGCGTGCGCCACTGGCGGCGGCCAGGACGACCTGCTGCTCGCCGATCATGTCGCCCGCCGCGTATACGCCCGGCACGCTGGTCAGCCCGCTTTCCGGCGTGACTTTCAACAGGACGCCCGCCAGGGGGCCGCGCTCAATGCGGGCGCAGTCGAGTTGCTCGGGAATCGTGGAGCGTTGCGCCTGCCCGGGCGTGACGAACAGCGCGTCGCGTTCCATCGACGGACCGTCCTGGAAGGTGACGTGCCGGCCGTCCCAGCTGGTGACGGGCCGCTCGTCGATGCGGACGCCCAGGTGCGCGAGATTGGCGCGCTGGTCGGCGCTCAGGTGATCGGGGCCGTGCGTGAGGAGGGTCAGGTGCGGCGTCCACTGCCGGAGCAGGACGCCGCGGTGGTAGGCCATGTCGCCGCCGCCGGGGATCAGGTCGGCGAGGTGCTGGTCGCGGACTTCCCAGCCGTGGCAGTACGGGCAGTGGTGGACGGTGGTGCCCCAGCCTTCGCGCAGTCCTGGGATGTCCGGGAGGAGGTCGGTGACGCCGGTGGCGAGCAGGAGTCGGCGGGCATGGACGGTGCCGCCGCTGGCCAGGGTGACGGTGAAGCCGTCGGGGTGGGCGGTGACAGTGTCGGCGTGGTCGGGGTGGAGGGTGACGGGGTAGGGGGCGAGCTGCTGGCGGCCGAGGCGGGTGAGTTCGAGGGGTGGGGTGCCGTCGCGGGTGAGGAGGCCGTGGGAGGCGTGGGCGGGGGCGTTGCGGGGTGGGCCGTGGTCGAGGAGGAGGGTGCGGCGGCGGGCGCGGCCGAGGACGAGGGCGGCGTTGAGTCCGGCGCTGCCGGCGCCGATGATGAGGACCTCGAATGAATCATCTATTGAGAACATGTTCTCAATAGATGCCCTGAGGGCTGCACTGTCAGTGTCGGAATCACCTTTCAGCCGCAGCCGACGAAGATGCTGAGGCCGCACTGACGTCAGTGCGGCGAGTGGGGCTCGTACAGGGGAGGCAGGCTTTACTCGACTTGGACGTAGGCGCGGGGGCGTGGCGGAACAGGACGGACGCGCCGACGGGCCGCAGAGCCAGCAGGCCGTGCGCTTCCAGCAGGGAGAGGGTCTGCTCGACGCGTGGCCAGGGCCAGCGGGTCTGCTCCATCAGTGCCTGCCGGGAGAGGCTGGCATCGCGGTCCGTGGCGGCGCGCAACAGCCCCTGGACGGCCTCCGCGTCGGGCGTCAGGGGCCGCACAGCCACGCAGGGCAGGCCGCTGCGGACTGCCTCGTACGTGGTGGCGCGGGCGCGGCGGGTGGTGCCCGTGATCATCAGGGCGTCCTGCGTCTCGTGCACGAGGTACGTCAGCGTCTCGCGGGCCATGGTGACGCTCAGGTGCGGCACGGCGGCCAGGAGGTCCTGTTCCGGAACGGGGCCGGGCGCGGCGCGCAGGGCCGGGGTCTGCGGCCACGCGCGGAACCGGTACTCGAAGCGCGGGCGGTCGGGGCGGTGGTCGGCGGCGTGCTGGCGGTCGAGGCGGCCGGTGCGGTGCAGGTACGCGGCCCGCCTGGCGTAGTTGCTGGTTTCTTCCATGCCGAGCAGGTCGCGCAGCTGCGTGACGGTGATCCACCGGCCGGCGTTGGCGTGCGCGACCCGCAGGAGCAGGGGGCTGCGCCCTTCCGTTTCCGGCGCGGCGGGCCTGAGCGGCGTGGTCACAGCGTCACGCCCAGCGCGCTCCGGCAGGGGATAGGGTCGGTCAGGCGGACGGGGTCGGCGAGCTGTGGTCTGCTCCCCAGAATCTGGACAGTATCGGGCAGAGACCTCAACTCACGCCTGACTCTCCACATCGCCCCGTCCAGTTTTTGGGTTTCATACGGTGGCCAAGGACAAGGGGAAGCTGTACGGCTTCCTGCTGCTGTCCCTCGTCTTCAGCGCCAGCACCACCGTTCTGCTCGTGCAACTCACGGCACTGGACGATTACGTGTGCGCCACGGTCGGCACGCTCGCCGGGGCCATCCCGCCCCTGTGGACCCTGCGGGCCGCCGTGAAACTCATCGGGCAGAAGTACGGCGTGGAACTCGGCGAACTCACGAACCCAGCCGGCCCGGCCGCTCCCAAAAAGGAAGGTGACGCGACGTGATCATCGACGGCTACTGGCTGAAACTCATGTGGGCGGTCCTGGCGGGCGGGTGGTTCATCAGCGCCCTGATCCGCCTGATCCTCACGGCCCTCAGCTGGCCGGACCAGCGGGAACGCCGGCTGTTCGCCGTGATCGTGCACGCCGTTGCTGGCGTGTTCTTCGTCTGGCGTCACGGCAGCGCCGGCCCCCTGCCGGCCTTCATTCCCATCGAGGAGACGTACCGGAACCTCGCGGCCCTGCTGCTGGTCACCTGGGCGATCCTCGACGGCATCTGGGCCGTGCTGGGCATGGTGGAACGCCGCGCCCGACTCATTCAGAAAGGAAGGAACGCATGATCACCCCCGACCTCATCCGCGCCCTGAACGCCCGCCATCCGGACCCGGTGACGGCCGCCACGAAGCTGAGCTGGGCCTTCGGCCAGCAGGGTCTCACGGACCCGCTGGTCGTCGCGCACCTCCTGGCGCAACTGGCGCACGAGTCGGGCCTGGTGCCCAGAGAGGAGAACCTGCACTACCGCGCGGAGCGGCTGATGCAGGTGTGGCCCACGCGCTTCCGGACGCTGGCGGCCGCGCAGGCGTGCGCGGGGAACCCGGAGCGGCTGGCGAACACCGTGTACGGCGGCCGGATGGGCAACACCCAGCCCGGAGACGGCTGGCGCTTCCGGGGACGCGGCCTGATCCAACTGACGGGCCGCAGCAACTACGAGACGTACGGCCGGCTGGTCGGCTTCGACTTGGTGGCGAACCCGGACCTGCTGCTGCAGTACGGGGTGGGCGCGCTGGTGGCTGGGGCGTACTGGAACGCGCGAGGCCTGAGCCGCCCCGCGCTGCGGGACGACGTGACCCGCGTGACCGAAGGCATCAACGGCGGGCGCAATGGGCTGGAGGACCGCCGCCGCCTGCTGGCCGTTGCCAAGCGGCACCTAGGGCTCAGATGAAAGGATGATGCCCGCACGCCAGGTACCTACTCGCAGCCGACGCCGTCGCCGTCCCGGTCGAGCTTGCTGCTGTACCCGGGTTGCCCGCGTCGGATGGGGGCCGCGCCGGCCGCGCGAACCTCGCTGCAGTTGCGGTACGAGACGTTGCTCGCCGGAGCAGGTGCTGGAGTGGCGGGGCGCGGCGTGCCGGCCGTGGCGGGGTTCGCGGGGTTCTTGCGGTAGTCCCACGGGTTCTGGAACGTCCCGGCGTACACGCCCTTTCCGGCGCTCTTCGCCTGAGCCGCGGCCACGCTGTACACCCCACCCCCGTACTCGAGGTACGGCAGCGCCCAGCCCTGCGTCACCAGCCAACGGTTGATCTCTGTGCCGCCGACCGTGCACACCCCGACCATGCGGCCGTAGCGGTCGGTGTCCTTGCGGGTGCAGGTGACGGTCTTGTTCCGCACCAGGTCCGCCAGGGCGAACGCCGCCTCCCGCCCGCAGCCGTAGGACTGCCCGGCCCGCAGGCACTGCTGACTGGATTCCGGCGCGTCGATGCCGTGCAGGCGGACCTTCACGCCCCGGATCACCAGGGTATCGCCGTCTGTGACGGTCGGAATGCCGGTAACGCTCGCTGGCACCTGAGCGGCGGCGATCGATGTGAGGGTGATGGCCGTCAGCAGGGGCAGAGAGCGCATGCCTCTGAGCGTAGAGGGCGGCGCTGGGCCTGTCGTCCGCATCTGCGGCAGCGAAGGGAGAGCTGGGGTGTCATGCTGCGTCGCATGAACCGGCATGATCTGGCGAACCTGGAACAGCTGGCCCTGCTGCGTGAGGCACTGGAGGCCGAACCGACCCGACCGGAGGACGCCACCGAGCCAGCCCAGCCCGCGTCCGAAGGGGCGGTGCCGGACAGCCCGGACGCCGACCCCGAGCCGCTCAGTCCAGTTCGGCGCGGCCTGACGGGCAACTGAGGCGGCGGAAACCGAATGGGCTGCCTACACTGCCAGGGTGGAATCGTGGACGCCGTTCATTCTGCTGGGCCTCGGCCTGCTCGCCCTGTGGCTGTACATGCGGTCCGGCTCCCTCACCAGACGCCCGGCCCGGTCCGGTCCCGCGCGACTGACGGCGGGACAGTGGGAAGGCCGGGTGCTGAACCAGATGCGAGGGGACCGCGCCCGGTTCGAGCGGACCCTGGCGGCCAAGCGGGTCAAGCATCCCAGGGCCTCCCGCGAGGAACTGCTGGAGATCATCCACGAGGAGTACGTACGGGACAACCGCTGACCAGGGACGGACAACTTGCGCCGTTTGCCCCCTGCCCGCGCTTCTGGCGTGAGGCAGGGGGGCTTTTTTTCATCGTGGGGGTTCATGGGGGAGCTGTGCCTGTGTGGTCAAGGAAGCGGACGGCCGTACATGGCCATCCAGAAGACACGCTTTCAGTTTTCCAGAAGCAGAGCAAGCCGGAACTTCATGCCCGGCAGTCCGCCCCCATGCCGCCCCGACTGAACAGTCTTCGCTCACCATCCAGCCGGAGTCCGCATCACCCGCCTTCAAAGCTGTCCCCATCCCGGACAGGTGGTTACTACCACGCGGTGATAACTTTGCAAGATATACGTACGAAAAATGACGTATGCCCGCACAATCCATGATGCTCATGTTCCTGTGCAGCGCGGCCTCCTTATCGATCAGTGCCGTGCTGATCGGCCTTCCCAGCCGGGAGCGTCTGGCAGAGAACACCACCTCCTTCAGCCGCCTGTTCGCGGCTGCGCTGATCATGGCCACCGGACTCAAGGCCACGCAATGGACCGCGCTGGATGGACTGACACCGCTTCCCCCGACGTACTGGGCGGCGGACTGGTCGGTGGCGTTGGCCCTGTCGTTCACGTTCCTGTTCTGGTACCCCAGGCACGCCACGGGCCGAGCCGCTCACATCACGCCGGCCCTCCTGGCCGTGGTTATCCTGGCACAACTCCCCCTCTGGCGCTGGCCGGCCCTGCCAGTCCAGACGTACCTCACCGTCGCTGGACTGCTCCTGTCGGGCGGCGCCGTGTCCCTGGCCGGGAGTCTGCTGCTGCGGCGGGGGACAGGCCGCGTCCCTGCAATCGTCACGATCGGCGTGAGCCAGGGCCTGATGATCACGCTGGTAACCCTCGCCTTCACGGTCCCCCTGCAGAGCCTCCCGTCCGCCGCGCCCCTCACACCCTCCCTGACCGCCAGTTGGATGAAAGCCATATTCCTGACCGGAGCCCTCGCCCTGATCGTCCGCGAAGTGCAGGTGAGACGTGCGCGGCGGTTCCAGCAGCAGGTTCAGGAAAAGACAGCGGCCCTGCAGCGTGAGCAGGACCTGCACGTCGCGCTGATTGAAAGCCTCAACGATCAGGTCGTCATCTGCGATGCGGCCGGACAGCTCGTCAGTCACAACGCGCGGGCCAGCGACCTGCACGAGCGCAACCCCATCGGTACGTTCCCGGTGGACTGGGCCCAGACATACGGGCTGCACACCACCAACTTCTCGCGGTTTCTACACCTCGAGGAGATTCCCCTGTACCGCGCCCTGCACGGCGAGCAGGTCCGTGACACCCTGATCGGCGTGCAGACCGGCCAGACGCGGCGGGTCGTGACCTGTAACGCCAACCCCATCCGGAACGCGCAGGGAACCATCATCGGCGCGGTCGTCGCCATGAACGACGTCACGGACCGCGAGCAGGCCCGGCAGGAACTCGAACGCACCGCCGCCCGGCACGCGCACATCCTCAACGCCCTGGACGAGGGCCTGCTGATGCTGGACCTTGACGGCGGCATCCTGTCGTTTAACGACCGCGTCACACACCTGCTGGGCGTGAATGCCGCCGCGGCCAGTCACTTCTCGGACCTGCTGGTCGGCAGTGTCGTGCGGGACGCGAACGGACAGCCCCTCCCGATGCGCAGTGTGAACTTCACGCAGATGCTGTCCGGGCAGGCGTCCGTGGCGGACTCGGTCGTGGAGATCATCCGCCCGGACGGCACCTCCATCTGGCTGCGCAACCACGTGCAGGGCGTGTACCAGGATCAGAAACTCACTTCCGTCCTGTACACCATGATGGACATCACCTCCCAGACGCGACTGAATTCCGAGTTGCAACGCGTGACGCGGTACGCTCCCCTTTCGGGCCTGCCGAACCGTGAGTACTTCTGTCACCTTGCTCAGGTGATGCCCGATGCACCTGAACGAACCCTGCTGGTGCTGCGTTGTCTCAGCGTCACGCAGCTGCGCACGGCCCAGCAGCCGCGCATCGCGGAACTGCTGACGGTGCACTTCACGCGAGCACTTCAGGAATGCTACCCGGACGCCCTGCTGTTCGGGCAACTGGATGAACAGACCTTCGCGGCCCTGCTCCCTCACGGCACTGCTCATCTGCCAGCCGAGCTGCTGAGCGCCGTGCTGGTGGACGGTGAGAAACTGTTCCCACGGGTGAGCGCCTGCGCGCGCCTATGGCCCGTCACCGACGACCTCGGGACGGCCATCCACGAGACGGAAGGCGCGCTCGAGAGCGTCCTTGCCGGCACGCTGCTTCCCTTCGAGGCGCGCCACCTTGAGACGTTGCGCCGCACCCTGCTGCTCGAATCCCGACTGCGTCTCGCCCTGACCGAGATGCCGTTCACCGTCCACTACCAGCCGATCGTGAACCTCGACACGGGTCGCCTCGTGAAAGCCGAGGCGCTCATCCGGTGGATGGACGAGCACATGGGGTTCGTGCCACCGGATCAATTCATTCCGCTGGCCGAGCAGATGGGTCAGATCCAGGTAATCACAGACTTCGTGGTCCGCGCCGCTCTGAAGGAAGCGAGACGAGCCTCTGCGCTGCTGGGCCGACCGTTCCGGATCGCCGTGAACCTCTCTCCAGTCGAGTTGAACGCCCCGGACTTCATGGACCGCATCCGGCACCTGACGCACTGCGAACCGGACGCCCCCGAACATCTCGGGTTCGAGGTGACAGAGGGGGGCGTGCTGGAACACCTGAACGTCGTGTCCGGGCACCTGCAGCAGTTGCGGGACTGGGGGTTCGGGCTCGCGCTGGATGATTTCGGGACCGGGTACTCTGCACTGAGCGTCCTGCAGCACCTGCCCATCCATCACCTGAAACTCGACCGGACGTTCGTCTGGGGCATCGGCGGGAACGAGAAACAACGCGTCGTCACGGCCGCCGTGGTGGACCTCGCCGCGCGCCTGAACGTGGACGTCATCTGCGAGGGAATCGAGACCCTGGAGCACGAGGGCATCCTGCGCAGCATGCAGTGCGCACTCGGGCAGGGATACCTCTACAGCCGACCGCTTCCCTCCCCGGACTGGTCAGCCCTTGACACGTCCACCGCCCTGCACCGCTGACACGATCACCCCGCCGGTCCCACCGGATTCCTACCCACGCCGTCTCACCGCTGAGCTTCTCCGAGGTTGCCGCATGATGAGCTCACTGCTGTTCAATCTGACCCTGCTCGTCACGCTCCACTACGGACTGGCCCAGTCGTACCGGTCCTGGCCTGTCACGCGGAGCGGCCTGGGGTACTGGGCACGCCTGGCGCTGTTCAGCGGGACGTCCATCCTGCTCATGCAGGTGCCGACGCGACTGGCTGACGGGGTGTTCGTCGATACGCGCACGGTCCCGCTGGCGTTCGTGACCCTGATGTACGGCCCGGTGGCAGGCCTAGCGGTCACGTTGCCTGTCATCGCCTACCGGCTGTGGGTGGGGGGAAACGGCGTCCTCGCGGCCATTCCCAGTCTGATGGGCGTGCTGCTGATCGCCACGCTCCTGCGGCGCACCCTGCTCCGGCATCCCGGGTCCTGGCTGCCGTGGCCGTGGATTCCAGTGGTGTTCTGCCTGCAGGGCGTGTCCCTACTGCTCCTTCCGAACGGACGGCAGTTGTTCGAGCAGGCGTACCCGACCCTGCTGCTCGTGAACACGATCGGCGCCGTGATCGGCTGGGGCATCCTCCGTGACCGTTTCGCCACGCTGCGGCTCACGCGGGACTGGCGGGCAGCGGCCGTCACGGACGCCCTGACCGGACTGGCGAACCGGCGGCAGTTCGATGAGGATGTCCGTCTCCTGGAACCCGGTGACGTACTGATGCTGATTGACCTTGATCACTTCAAACGGGTGAACGACACGTTCGGCCATCAAGTGGGGGATGAGGTGCTGCGCGAGGTCGCGTCCCGCCTGACCGCCGAGGGCCGCGGTCGTGACCGGGCGTACCGGTACGGCGGGGAGGAGTTCGCCATGATCTTCCGGTCCGTGCCGGAAGGCGCGATTCCGAATGTCGCCGAGCGGCTGCGCTCGGCGGTCAGTGCCCGGGTGATGCCGGCCACGCAGGCGCGGGTGACAGTGTCCGTCGGGGCAGTGGCGTTCTCAGGCGTGTCGGTGCCCACCCTGCTGGCCCGGGCCGATACGGCTCTGTACGCCGCGAAGGAAGCGGGGCGCGACCAGGTGAGGATCTGGAAGGAAGTCAGCGATGAGGTCGTGCCGGTGCAGGAAGAGGATTCGGCGCGGCCTGACCTGCTGGGCGGATCACCTTCCTGAACTCCATGAATTGCAGGGCAAGGAATGACGTGACGTCTCAGGTGACGGGACTGGGATCTGCCGGGCCGTGGTACGCGAGCGGCTGGCCGGCGTGCTCGCCGGCGGCGCTCAGCTCAGGTAGAGGGCGCGGCAGGAAGAGGCCGATTCCGACGGGCATGACGGTCAAGTACCAACCAGGCTGCGTTCACTCGTGCTTCCTGCCGTGCCGGCGACCGGAGCGGGCGCACCCGGACGTCAGTAACTTTTCACCAGCCCTTGGACAGGCGGACCTGCCGGGCGCGCCGCAATGTAGGCAGTGAACGCGGTGCCCGTGGGATAGCTTGATCTCAACCGGTCTTCCGTTTCGCCCACCCGCCCCACCTGGAGTTCACATGCTGAGCAGTCCGCCATCCAATTTCGATGACCTGAGCGTGGTCGAGCCCCTGCTGGCTCAGCTGGGGGCGCTGGCGGAACGGTACGCCGCGGATGATCCCAACACGGCCCTGCTGAAACTCAGGCAGTACGGCGAACTGCTCTCCCGGGTCGTCGCGGCCCGCTCGGGAACCCTGCAGGGAGAGGACGAATCCCAGCAGGTCCGCCTCGCCCGGCTGCAGCGTGAAGGGGTGCTGCCGCGCGAGGTGTGGCAGCTGCTGACGGAACTGCGGCGCACCGGGAACGAGGCGAACCACGCCTTCACGGGTGAGCACGATCAGGCGCTCAGTCACCTGCAGTTCGCGTGGATCGTCGGCGTGTGGCTCCTGCGGACCTTCCACGACCCGGCGTACGTGCGCGGTGAGTTCATTCCCCCGCAGCGGAGCGATGATGCCCGGCGCCTGCGGGCCCTGCTGGCCGGGGCGGAACAGGCCCGCGCCGAGGCGGAGGCGCGCCTGGCCGAGCAGCAGGCCGCGGCGCCCGCCGACACGTCACGCATTGCCACGGCCGCCAGTCACGCGGCGTCCCACATCCAGCTGACCGAAGCGCAGACGCGGCAGCTGATCGACGCGCAGCTGCGCGCGGCCGGGTGGGAAGCCGACACCGCGCACCTGAAGTACAGCCAGGGGACCCGCCCCGTGAAGGGTCGCTTCCTGGCGATCGCGGAGTGGCCGACCGATCACGGCCCGGCGGACTACGCGCTGTTCGCCGGGCTGACGCCCGTCGGCGTGGTCGAAGCCAAACGCAAGAACAAGGGCGTGATGAGCAGCCTCGAGCAGGCAGCCCGCTACAGCCGCGGGTTCCGGCTGCATGTGCCCGGCCTGGAATTGCCGGGCGGCCCGTGGGAAGCGGGGGAGAGCCCCTACCGCACGCCATTCCTGTACGCCACGAACGGCCGCCCCTACCTGGCGCAACTGAAGACCGAGAGCGGCATCTGGTTCCGGGACGCCCGGCGGCCCGTCAATCCCGCCCACGCCCTGCCCGGCTGGCACACCCCGGCGGAACTGCTGGCGCTGCTGGAGCAGGACACGGCCGCCGCGGACGAGCGCCTGCGCACCGAACCGCTGGAGTACGACCTGGGCCTGCGACCCTACCAGAAGGCCGCCATTCAGGCCGTCGAGGCAGGCGTGGCTGCCGGGCAGCGGGAACTGCTGCTGGCCATGGCGACCGGGACCGGCAAGACCAAGACGGCCATCGCCCTGATCTACCGCCTGCTGAAGGCCGGACGGTTCCGGCGCGTGCTGTTCCTGGTGGACCGCGAAACGCTCGGCGAACAGGCCAGTAACGATTTCAGGACCACCCGCCTGGAAGGCACCCGCACCTTCGCCGAGACGTTCGGCCTGACCGCGATGGGCGACGGCCCCATCGATGCGGACACCAGCGTGCACGTCACGACGGTGCAGGGCCTCGCGCGGCGCGTCACGGGCGACGCGCCCCCCTCGGTCGGCACGTACGACCTGATCGTGGTCGACGAGGCCCACCGCGGGTACACGCTGGACAGGGAACTCGCAGACGCGGAACTGGGTTGGCGCAGCGAAACGGAGTACGTCAGCCGGTACCGGCAGGTGCTCGAACACTTCGACGCGGTGAAGGTCGCCCTGACGGCCACGCCCGCCCTGCACACCACCCAGATCTTCGGGAAGCCGGTCTTCACGTACACCTACCGTCAGGCCGTACTGGACGGCGTACTGATCGACCATGAGCCGCCCATCCTGATCGAGACGGAACTGGCCATGACCGGCATCCAGTTCAGGCGGGGAGAGCAGATTCCCACCTACACGCCCGGTGACGACGGCGTCGTGCTGTACGAAGCGCCTGACGACGTGGGACTGGACGTCGGGGACTTCAACCGGCGCGTGATCGCCAGGGGCTTCAACCGGGCGGTGTGCACGCACCTGGCCGAGCACCTGAATCCGTTCGGGCCGGACAAGACGCTGGTGTTCTGCGTGAACGACCGGCACGCCGACGAGGTCGTGGACCTGCTGAAAGAAGCGTTCCGGGTGAAGTACGGCGAGCTCGACGACGGCGCCGTCGTGAAGATCACGGGTGCCAGCGACCAACCGCTGCAACTCACCCGCCGTTACCGCAACGAGCGCCTGCCCGCCATCGCCGTGACCGTCGACCTGCTCACCACGGGCGTCGACGTGCCCGCCATCAGCACCCTGGTGTTCCTGCGCCGCGTGAGCAGCCGCGTCCTGTTCGAGCAGATGCTGGGCCGCGCCACCCGCCGCTGCGACGACATCGGCAAGACCGTGTTCCGCATCTACGACGCCGTGCGCGCCTACGAAGCCATTCAGGACTTCATCACCATGCCGCCGGTCGTGCAGCAACCCCGGCGCAGCTTCGTCACGCTGGGCAGCGACCTGCACGCCGCGCCCACCCCCGAAGCCCGCGCCCTGATCCGCGACGAACTGGTCGTGAAACTCCGGCGTGTCGAGAACCGCCTGACCGACGCGGCCAGGGACACCTTCGAAGGTGAAACCGGCCTGACCCCCGGCGCCTTCGTTCACGCGCTGCGCCGCGCCACGCCGGACGAGGCGGCCGCCCTGGTCACGCGGCACGCGCCCCTCCTGGCACTCCTCGACACCGGCCGCACCACGGGCGGGCAGCCCATCTACATCAGCGAGCACCCGGACCGGGTGATGTACGCCGGGCAGGAATTCCCCGGCGGACGCCGCGCCGAGGATTACCTGACGGCGTTCGAATCGCTCGTGCGCGGCGGCAGTGACACCCTGTCCGCCCTGAGCACCGTCCTGACCCGCCCGGCGGACCTGACCCGCGCTGACCTCCTGAGCATCCGGCGACAACTGGACGACCAGGGCTTCAGTGAAGTCAACCTGCAACGCGCGTACGCCAGCGTCAGGCAGGTGGACGCGGCCGCCAGCATCATCGGTTTCATCCGCGCCGCCGCGCTGAACGAGGCCCCCACGCCGTTCGACGCCCGCGTGGACGCGGCGCTGGCCAGGGTGCTCGGCTCGGGCAGCTGGACGCCCCCGCAACGCAAGTGGCTCCAGCGGCTCGCGTCGCAACTCAAGGCGAACGGGTACCTGGACCGGGACCTGCTCGACCAGCCGACCAGTCCCGTCCGGAAGGAACTGGGCGGATTCGACCGCCTGAGCACCAGCATCTTCGGCGGCAAGCTTCAGGGCGTCGTGAACGACCTTCAGGCGCAGGTGTGGGCCACGCGGGCCTGACAGCAACTGCTGACCCTGACCGCTGGACACGCCCTAGCCCAGGACGCGTGGGGCGCAGAACGCCGGAGTCAGCCGTGACAGGTTCGGTATACGGAGCGGCTACCGCCAGGGCAGACTCACGGGGTCACCGGTTCGGGTGCCTGGTACGGCTGCAGGGTGAGGTACGCCTCGGCCAGCCCCCGCACATCGGTTCGCCACACCAGGAAGGGCGGCCCGGCAGGCAGCTCCTGCTGCGCCGACCTGAACACGGCTGCCAGGAACGCCGTGGCAAACGCACTGCCTTCCCGCAGGTTCTGGGGGCGTGGCGTCTCGTCACTGCCCAGATTCCCGTTCTCCAGATCCAGCAGTTCGGACAGAGAGGCGATCGTCAGGGACTCGGCCACGTTCAGGACGTCCCCGCTGACCGTTTCCTGCTCGTCCGGGAAGGCGAAAATCACGAACTCCGCCCCGGTAGCCGTGTGACTGCGCCCGCGGGTCGAGAATTCACGGGTCTGCCCCGCGTAGTTCCGACCATTCCGGCGCAGCAGGTACAGCCCGCGGCGGGCCTTGAACGCAGGATCGCTGTCCACCTGCCGGCGAACCTCCGCCATCTCCCCCACGAGCACGGTCAGCGAGGGCAGGTGGCTGCCACGGGTGGAGAAGGTGTACTGCCCATCCTGCACCTTGCTGAGCAAGCCCTGAAAGGCCGTCAGGCGAATGACCGCGTGATCGGCCGCTTCCAGGAACCGCCAGTTGCTCATGACCGTGGGGGCGGGCCTGAGTTTGCGGTCCACTGACAGGTAATGCACGGGCTGGTTGTCTTGCTTCTGCAACGCGGTGCCCTTGGTCCGCCGCTGAAGGTAGTCGCTGACAGCGCCGCCCCGGTACGGGGGGAGGCCCATGTCACGGCGCGCCTGCTGAACGGCTGCCTGAATGTCCTTCGGCGCGAACGGCTCCTGGCGGTGACGGTAGGTCCACGCCGCGCTGCGGAGAGCGGCTGTGAAATCGGGACGGTCGGTGTGGTGTTTGGCAGTGCGTGTACTGGTCACAGAGCTCCTTGAGCGGCGGGGACGGACAATCTGAACAACACGTTCCGGAGTGCCGTGCTGATGCGCGACTGACCTGTCCCCGCGCTGACCGGCTGAGGGTACTGCGCCGCCACGCCGCGCACCTGCAGATCTGCGTGTGGGAGTGCCCCCTGGGGGGCTTCAGACCTCCAGTTCCTGTCGCGTGTGTCCCTCACGCGCCTGCACCTGCCGCAGGTCATCATCCGCGCGGCCTCCGCGTGCGGCACAATCGGGGGTATTCATGACCCGAACTGTCGACATCGTCCAGAAACTCTGGAACCTCTGCAACGACCTGCGTGACGACGGCGTCACGTTCCACCAGTACGTCACGGAACTCACCTACCTGCTGTTCCTGAAAATGGCCAAGGAGACCGGGCAGGAAGAAGGCCGCGACGGCGGCATCAACATTCCTGTCCAGAACCGCTGGGACACCCTGAAGGCCGCCTCCGCGCCCGACCGGCTGGACCACTACCGGCAGACGCTGCTGGACCTCGGCAAGAGCCCCGCGCCCCTCGTGCGGATGATCTACGCCGACGCCAGCTCCTTCATCCGCAAACCCGCCACCCTGAGCAAACTCGTGACGGACATCGACGCGCTCGACTGGTACTCCGCGAAGGAGGAAGGGCTGGGCGACCTGTACGAAGGCCTGCTCGCCAAGAACGCCAACGAGAAGAAGAGCGGCGCCGGGCAGTACTTCACGCCCCGCCCGTTGATCGACAGCATCGTCGCCGTGATGAACCCCACCAGCGACGACATCATCCAGGACCCCGCCGCCGGGACGGGCGGGTTCCTGATCGCCGCGCACCACCACATCACCACGCACGAAGACGAGTACTCCTGGCCCGAAACCAAACAGCGGGCGTACTACGAGAATGCCTTCCATGGCATGGAACTCGTGCCGGACACGCAACGCCTCGCGCTGATGAACCTGATGCTGCACGGCCTTGCCAACGACCCGGAACGCAGCGGTATCCGCCTGGGCGACACCCTGAGCAGCGACCACCAGAAACTCCCCAGAGCCACCCTGATCCTGAGTAACCCGCCGTTCGGCACGAAGAAAGGCGGCGGCACCCCCACCCGCGACGACCTGACCTTCGTTACCAGCAACAAGCAGTTCGCGTTCCTGCAACACATCTACCGCGCCCTGAAAACCCACGGCCGCGCCGCCGTCATCCTGCCCGACAACGTCCTGTTCGAAAGTGGCATCGGCAAACAGATCCGCGCGGACCTGATGGACAAATGCACCCTGCATACCATCCTGCGCCTGCCCACCGGGATCTTCTACGCGCAGGGCGTGAAAACCAACGTCCTGTTCTTCACGCGCGGCGCGACCGACAGGGGCAACACCAAGGAAGTCTGGGTGTACGACCTGCGCGCCAACATGCCCCAGTTCGGCAAACGCACCCCCTTCACCCGCGAGTACTTCACTGACTTCGAAACAGCCTTCGGCCCCGACCCCTACGGCGGCCCGGACGCCTTGGCTGCCCGCGTGGACACCGGCCCCGAGGGCCGCTTCCGCCGCTTCACCCGCGAACAGATCGCCGAACGCGGCGACAGCCTGGACATCAGCTGGCTGAAGGACGACAGCGCCGACCAGGGCGACCTGCCCGAACCCGCCCAGCTGGCCGAGGAAGCCCTGACGGAACTCGCCGGCGCGATGGAAGAACTCCGCGCCATCCTCCTCGAACTCGGCGAGGACCAGCAGGCCCTCGAAGAAGCCGGGGTGCTCAGTTGAACGACACCCCACCCGACTTCACGCCCATCCTGACCCTGATCCGCGACGCCCAGGGCCGCGCCCTCCAGCGTGTCAACCGCGAACTGATCGACCTGTACTGGCAGATCGGCGCGTACCTGCACGCCCGCATCCAGGCAGACGGCTGGGGACGCGGCACCGTCCGGCAACTCGCCGACTGGCTCGCCCGGGAACACCCGCAGGCACGCGGGTTCTCCGCATCGAACCTGTGGCGCATGGGGCAGTTCTACGACACGTATAGCGGAAACCCGAAACTCGCACCACTGGTGCGAGAACTGGACTGGACGCACAACCTGCTGATCATGGGCCGCGCCCAGAGCGACCAGGAACGCGAATTCTACCTTCAGGCCGCCACCGCCGGACGCTGGAGCAAACGCGAACTGGAACGCCAGCTGGACGGCAGCCTCTACCAACGCACCCTGACCAACCCCGCCCAGCTGAGCCCCGCCCTGCACCACCAGCACCCCACCGCGCCGCCCCTGTTTCGCGACAGTTACCTGCTGGACTTCCTGAACCTCCCACCCGCCCACAGCGAACACGACCTGCGGCGCGGACTGGTCACGCACCTGAAACACTTCCTGATGGAACTCGGCCCGGACTTCACGTTCATCGCCGAGGAGTACCGCGTGCAGGTCGGCACGCAGGACTTCTTCATCGACCTGCTGCTGTACCACCGGGGCCTTCAGGCGCTGGTGGCGTTCGAACTGAAAATCACGCACTTCACGCCCGCCATGCTGGGCCAACTGGACTTCTACCTGGAAGCCCTGGACCGCGACCACCGCAAACCGCACGAGAACCCCAGCATCGGCGTGCTGCTGTGCCGTAGCGCCGACGAGCAGGTCGTCGAGTACGCCCTGGCCCGCAGCGCCAGCCCCGCCCTGGTTGCCCGGTACCTGACCGCCCTGCCGGACAAGGCCCTGCTGCAAGCCAAACTGAACGAGTTCTACACCCTGGAAGAAGGAATGAAAGATGACGAGTGACCTGAGAGGATGCAAAGTGAACACGCCTGAATTAGGCGAAGACCAGCAGGCACTGGAAGAGGCTGGGGTGGTGGCGTGACTTACGGGAAGGACAATTTCCCAGAAATCCCTGATAGCTGGATTTCCATTTTGGTGGGCGAATCTCAGGAAACACAGGGAAACTCCGAAAAAATAAAGGCGAAAGACTATCTGGACTCAGGCCTATTTCCGATAGTTGATCAGGGCGCAAAACATATTGGCGGCTATAGCAATGATGCCGAGAAGTTAATCAACAATGCCGGCTCGGTGATCGTCTTCGGCGATCACACTCGGCACATTAAATATATTGATTTTCCATTTATCCCCGGAGCGGATGGCACCAAGATATTACAGCCTAACGCCTTCTGTCATCCGAAAACTTTTTACTATTTTTTGAGAGCAATAGATTTACCTGCCAGGGGATACGGACGTCATTTTCAATTTCTGAGAGACTCAATAATCCCCCTTCCACCCCTCGCCGAGCAAGTCCGCATTGCCGATAAGCTCGATGCCCTGCTGGCGCGTGTGGAGGCGGGGCGGGAGCGGCTGGAGCGCGTGCCGAAGCTCCTGAAACGCTTCCGCCAGAGCGTCCTCAGCGCCGCAGTCAGCGGGGAATTGACACGGGAATGGCGGGGGGGCAACCAGTGCGATGATCCACTATCCGATTTGAAGAGAATCGAAAGATTTAAGCACAACTGGGCGGAGAAAAACCGCATGCATAATGAAGCCAAGCGAGTGGCTTCTTATCAATATTCGGAAGTGTCGCAATCAGCTGATTCTTCGGAAATTCCACCTGGATGGCGCAGGGCAAGTTTGGAGCAGACGCTTCTGATGGTGGTGGACTGCCATAATAAAACCGCACCATATGCAGGTGCCGGCTACCCACTGATACGGACTACAAACATCCGTTATATGGGGTTTAACTCCAAAGATTTAAAATTTGTTGATGAAGCAACATTCTTGTTCTGGTCAAAGCGCGCAAGACCAGAAAGCGGTGATATTATCTTTACCCGAGAAGCCCCAATGGGGGAAGCCGCCATCATACCTAATGACGTTCAATTCTGCCTAGGCCAAAGGACCATGCTTTTCAAGCCTGCTGGAAATCTTTCAAATATGAAATATATCCTCTACTCAATTTACTCGACTGAATTTACTAGGCAGTATGGCCTCGGCGCAGTTGGAAGCGGTGTTCAGCACTTAAGAGTCGGCGATGTGGGTAATCTGGAGCTTTCTTACCCTCCTCTCGCGGAGCAAGCCGAAATCGTCCGCCGGGTCGAGTCTCTCTTCTCAATCGCGGATCGGATTGAGGCGAAGTACGCGGCGGCCCTGTCGTCCTTTGACCGCCTGACGCCGGCGCTGCTGGCCAAGGCGTTCCGGGGGGAACTGGTGCCGCAGGACCCGAACGACGAACCCGCGTCGGTGCTGCTGGAGCGCATCCGCGCCGCGCGGGCAACCGAAGGCGGGAAGCGCGGTCGGGGTCGCCCCGCGAAAGCCGCAGCGGGCAGCGGGGACGGGGCGGAGGTGAAACGCCGGGGACGCCCACCCGGAGCGAACGTGCAGGCGGGGGTAGAGGGCGCGGAACCGAAGCGGCGTGGTCGCCCGCCCAAGGTGCCAGCGGCGGTCAGTGAACCGGACGCCCGGCCCGCAGCGGTGCCTGAAACGGTGGAGGCCAGCGCGGCCCCCAGGGGTCGGGGTCGCCCGCCCGGAGCGGGCATCCCGCAGGCCAGCAGCTTCGAGGACGCCCTGCGGAAGCTGGAGGCGCAGAAGCTGGCGCGGATGCAGGGCACGCGGCAGGTCGGGCTGTTCGGGGATACAGAGGACTGAGTGGGTGGGCGCCGCGCGGTACGTTCACCTGTCGGGCGAGATTGGGTACTGCTACGCAAAGTACCTTGCGGCGCGTGCTGCACAGACCCCAGCATGCGGGCATGCCGAAACCATCCCTGACCGCCAGGCCCGCCGCCACTGCCTCCAAGATCGCCAAGACCGAACTGGTCGACCGGGTCGCCGCCGAGACCGGCCTGACCAGGAAACAGGTCGGTGATGCGTTCGACGTCTTGGTCGAGGGCGTGGTGACCGGCCTGAAGAACGGCCAGAGCGTGGGCCTGCCCGGCCTGGGCACCCTGAGCGTCCGCGCGACCGCCGCCCGGACCGGCGTGAAGCCCGGCACCAGCGAGAAGATCCAGATCCCGGCCGGCAAGAAAGTCGGGTTCAAGGTCGCCAGCGCCCTCAAAGACACGCTGTAACGCAGCAAGACAAGCGCCGGGCCTCACGTTCGAGTCCCGGCGCTTCGTGTGATCGACCTGGGTTCAGGCGGCGCGGCCGTCGCGCATGGTCAGGTGGAGTGCCCGGTGGGTGAGCTGGAAGCCCGCGAGGTTGCGCGGGACGCCCTGGCCGGAGTCGCTGATGAACAGGGCGTGGCCGCTGGGTAGGAGGCTGTGCAGCCCGAGGTGGCGGGGGCCGTCTTTGAGGATGTCGAACTTCAGACCGTGCACGAGATCCGCCCAACTGGTCACGCCTACACGGTGGGCGACCGCGTCACGTCAGGCGGGCGCGGCGCGGCTGGCCTCCCTCCAGATGCGCGAGGAACGCCGCCTGAAAGTGCCCGGTGAACCCGTCGTTGTCACTCGCCGAACAGCGGCCCTTTGCGGGCGGCGCACTGCCGGCTGAGCAGTCGGCGGCAAGTACTGAGGTGACGCCTGCTCCTTCTCTACACTGAGCGGCGTGATCCACCCGCTTCCCCTGATCCGACCCCGCCGGAACACCGATGTGCCGGTGCTTACGGCGGCGCTGCGGGCCGTGCATGAGCAGCGCGGCTACCCATCCGTGTGGCCGGCTGACCCAACGGCTTTCGTATCAGCGCAGGGTGAGGCGTGGGTGGCGGTGTACGAGGGCCGCGCGGCAGGTCAGGTGTTGCTGACTTCGCTGCCGGAACCCGCGCCGGCGTGGGCGGTCCCGCTGTTGGGGCCGGAGCCTCTCCTAGAAGTCAAACGGCTGTTCGTGCACCCGGCCGCTCAGGGACATGGACTGGCACGCGCTCTGCTGCATCACGCCTGGCAGCAAGCGCAGGCGCGCGGCGCACGGACAGTCCTTCAAGTGAACGAGAGTAGCCTGCCGGCGGTGCGCCTGTACGAACAGGCCGGGTGGACTCTGGCCGGACGGACCCGCGCGGCCTGGACAGATCCCGACGGTACGCACCCCCTGGTCAGGGTGTACGTGGCGCCACGACTTTGAGCGGGACTTCAGCTGTCAGTTGACGCGCACCAAACATTGTGGCTGCGCGCATCGCCAGTGGCCGGGGCTCAGGTTGCTGATCAGCGCCCGCTCACGCGGCGCCCTGGATCAGGCGGGCGGCGTGGCCGCGGACCTGCTCGGCCTCGTGGGGCTGCACCTGGGTGAGGCTGCTGATCACGCGGCCCAGCGCGGCACTCGCCACGGCGGAGTGGTTCCCGGCCAGGATGCCGGCCAGGGCAAGGTCACGGTGCAGGCGGCTGGCGGCGGGCTTGGGCAGGCCGATGCGGACCTCCTCGAACAGCTGCACCTGACCGCCCCGTTTGGCGCGGTTGAGGATGGCGACGACGGCCGCCTCGGTCGCGTCCCTGCCGTCGACGCTGGCGCTGATGACGCCCTGGCCGTCGGCGGCGAGGGTCACGCGGTGCTGGCCGAGGATGACCGGGGCGGTGCCGGACTCGTAGCGGCCGTACAGGGTGACGTTCCAGGTGCGGGTGATGTGGCGGGGTCTGGTATGGTTGCGCATGGCCTTGCTCCTTGATCGGGGTGGGGTTTGAGAGAGGCGCGGTGAATCTTGGCGGACGACCCGCGCCCTTCTCTTGTTAATTATGATGGCAGATTATGCGTATGCGTTGGTGTGAATAACCTGTGCTCCCACGGGTCGGGCTCGAATGGGAAGCCGGTCAGGGCATGGCGTCGATCTCGGGAAATATCGCTGCTTGGCATACCTGATTGTTTCTCTGGCACGACGGAAACGGGTGTGTCTCATCTGTGTAAGATTGCTTTTCATGCGCCCGGTACGCATGATGACGGACATGCCCACCACCACGCCCGCCGCCCCCCCCGACCGCGACCAGCTGATCACCACGCTGACCGCCGCCGCCCGCGAGCGCGCCGCTACCCTCGGCCTGGACCGCGTGGAACTCGCCCGCCGCGTCCACGACACCCGCGAGCCCAGCAACCACCAGATCAGCGATCTCGACCGCATCCTGAATGGCCGTCGCCTCGGCCTGCTCGCCGCCACGGGCCTGAAACTGCTGGACGTGCTCGGCCTGCAGGAACTCCGCCCCGTCTGGGCTCCCGTGGACGCCGGGCCCAGCCGGCGGGCCGCGAACCTCAGCGCCGCCACCGACCTGCGCCTGGGCACCGACACCAGCATCCGCGGCCGCCTGACCTACGCCGCCGCGCGCCGCGCCGTGGAGATCGGCATGACGCGAGAGGAACTCGCCCGCCGCGCCGGACTGGTCGACCTGAACCGCGACCCGCCACCGCCGGACCACACCCTGAGGGCCATCGCGACGCGGTACATGACCGGCCGGACCAGCCTGCTGACCAGCAATGGCCTGGACGTGTTGCGTGCCCTGGGCCTGGTGGAACTCCAGCCGGTCTGGCGGGCGCCCCGCAAGACCCGCAGCGGGAAGGCGTGAGCCTGCTCACACGGGTGCAGGTCGGCAAGACCACCAGCGCCGTGCATATCGCCGGACGCTTTGCGGAGCAGGGCCGCAGGGTACTCCTGGCGGACGGCGACCGCATCCGCACGGCGACCACCTGGGCGGCCCGCGGGCACCTGCCGTTCACGGTCGGCAGTGAACGCAGCCTCGCGCGGGCCGCCGAGTACGACGTCGTGATCATCGACAGTCGCGGCGGACCCGAGACGGTGGAACTCGTGGAGCTGGCGCAGGCGTGCCATCAGCTGGTGCTGCCGGTGCAGGCGGACATTCCGAGCATCGACGGGGCGCAGCAGACCGTGAACGTCCTGCGGGAGCATGGGGTGCGGGACGAGCAGTTCGTGGTGATGCTGACCCGCGTGAAGAAACAACGGGTGGGGGAGGGCCGGGAGGCGATCAGCAGCCTGAACATGCCGCTGCTGGGTGGGAAGATCCGGCAGAGTGACGCGTTCATCGACGCGGCGAACGAGGGGGTGCTGGTGCGGGACGTGCGTGGGAACAAACTGGCCAAGAGCTGCTGGCAGGACTACATCGACGTGACCCGTGAACTCGAAGCGCGGATCGGGGGGCGGGCGTGACGGGCAAGCGCAGCGGGCTGCTGGGTGGCCTGGACGCCCTGCGTCAGAACCGGCCGATGGACGAGGACGGCGGCAAGCAGGAAGCCGCGCAGATCCAGACCCCGCCCGCCCAGGCCGAGCCCGCCCAGGCGAAGCCCCGCGCACCCCGGAAAGCCCCGGCGAAGGCGACCCCGGCGCAGAAGCCCGCCGCACCCGCCACAGCCCCGCCCCGCCCGGCTGGTGGGGTGACGCTGCCTGCCTGGGACGGTGGGACGGCCAGCCGGAACGGCGGGAAGAACCCGAACCTGGGGACGCGCGTGCGACCGGAGCTGAAGGCCGCGCTCGACCAGCTGGTGTACGGCCTGAAGCAGCAGGGGTGGCCGGTGGATCACCATCACGTCGTGGAGCTGCTGCTCGAACCCCTGCTCGACCAGGAAGGCGTCGAGCGGATCATCGCGGAACTGTCCTCCCGCCTAGGCCGCCGGGACTGACAGACGGATCCTGGTTCACCTATGGGTGGGCGTCGCTAGGTCAGTCAGGGGGCTGCAAGAAACCGACGTGGATAATCCGGTGCATGACGGTCACGCTCACGGACGCCCATCAGGCCTGGGAACTCCGGTTCACCTCGCCAGCACTCGTTCATGCGTGGTTGACATCAGTCCGTGACAGCGAGCTGGCTCCCGCGTCCGTGAAGATTATTCAGTCTTTCCTTGCCTGGCGGCAGGGTCGCATCGCTGAGGCACTAGATCTGATCGGACAGGCGGAGGCTCTCCTTGGTGAAGAACCCAGCCTGTGGCGGGGACGGATGCTCAGCATGTCTGCAGTGCTGGTGTACATCACAGGTGATATCAGTCGGTCGGTCGAGACGCTGCAGGAGCAGTTGGCGCTTGGCCGCCTACTGAAAGACACGGAACTGCAGGCTCTGGCACTCAACGACATGGGGGTCATCGCAGGTTGGACCGAAGCGGCGGGTGCACACACCCTGTACAGCCGGGCGCTTGAACTCATCGGTGAACCGGAAATGGACGGCAGTCCGGCGATGACAGCGATGAAAGGGTTGATTGCGGCGAATATCGCAGGACTGTACCAGCAGAAAGGGCATTACGACCTGGCGGCTCCGCTGATTGATCTGGCGGAATCGCTCTTTCAGCGTGCGCACTCGTTGATTCTGTGGCCGTGGTGCGTGAATATTCAGGTTGCGCACGCTATGCACGAGGGTCACCCTGAGCAGGCCAGACTCATTCTGGATCAGGCCATGGATCTGCTTGGCCGCTCCCCAGAGGGAATGGGGGAGTCCCTGTCGCTGCTACAGTACACCGCTGCCCGACTTGAGATGGAGGCTGGGCAGCCGCAGGAATCGCTCGCGTGGTTGAATCGGATGCGGGAGGGGGAGCCGTTGCGGGAAGAGGCGCAGATGCGTGTGCTGGATCTCGAGGCGTCAATACAGGCACAACTGGGCCGACATGAAGAGGCGTACATGACGACCCGTGCACTGCTGGAGGCGATCTGGAAGCGGTGCCACCAGGAGCGGAGCGTTCTGGTCAGTCGCCTGGAACTGAGCGAGTTGACAGAGCAGGCCCAGCGTCAGGTCGAGGAGGCCCAGCAGGTCATGGGGGAACTTCAGGAGCAATTGAAGGAAGTGCAGTCGGTCGGGAAGCACTACCGGACGTTGAGTGTAACGGACGCCCTGACCGGCCTGGGGAACCGCCGACAGTTCGATGAGGACCTCCGGATGCTGAAGGAGGGTAATGGGCTGCTGATGATCGATATTGATCACTTCAAGCGGGTAAACGATGCCCTGGGGCATCTACTGGGAGACCGCGTCATCCGCCAGGTGGCCGCGCGCATTGAGGCGGGTCTGCCAGAGGGAGGGCGCACCTACCGGTACGGTGGTGAGGAGTTTGCTGTGCTTCTGCGGGGTGACGGCTGGGGCGACCTGTTCAGTGTTGCTGAGCAGGTGCGTCACGCTGTGAGTTGGAGCGCGGGGGAGGACCTGCCGGCGGTGACGGTCAGCGTCGGGGGCGCACTGATTGGGTCCGTTGTGCCGGGGAGTGTTCTGGAGGAAGCGGACCGCGCCCTGTACGAGGCGAAACGTGCTGGGCGGAACAGGACATGCGTGGCTGATCCTTCTGGCCAGTAGCTTCGCTTGATATTCGTCTGTGGGACCATCTGATCTGTCAGGGAAGTTGATTCAGGATGGTGGGCAGTTCATCGGGTCAGGGGGTGGATGAACGTCCACGGATTGGCGCAGCAGGTCCTCCTGGCGCCGGTCCTCAGCGGCGCCCAGTTCGGCCTGCCTGCGGGCGCGCAGGCCCGGCACGGTGAAGAACCCGAGGTGAGCGCCGGGCTGGCTGCGGTACGTGCCGGAGATCTCCAGATCGTCGGCGGCGTAGCGGGTCACGTGCAGCGTGACGGGCTGCCCCAGGTCGGCGGGCGTGGACAGCAGCAGGGTCGGTTCCCCGGCCTGGGGGTCGGCGAAGCGCAGGACGTGCGTGACAGCGTCCGCGAGCGGGCCGGTGAAGGGGAGCTGCTGCGCGAAGCTGGACGGAGTGGGGGGAACAGACATGATACGGACTCCTGTGCCTGGCTGAAAGGCGGTAGAGGACGTAACCGGAGTTGGCACAAGATTGTGAACGGCCAACCATATCGTGCTTCGGGGGATTTAGAGTCTATCCGGAAAGTGTGCGGATGGGAGCGACAGGAGCCAACTTGCGCCAGATGATGAGACAGGACGCCAGTTCGACAAACCCCAGATACAGCTCCTGCCGCTTGTCCCAGCGCGTCAGAATGCGACGGAACCGATTGAACCAACTATGCCCGACCTCCACGACCCACCGCCGAGGGGGATGACGGTCCGGATCGCTCGGTGGAGGGAGAGGCTCCTGTTTCGTCGCCCTCTTCGGAATATGCGCGACCAGCCCTTCCATCTCAGCCAAGGCACGACATGCCCGCGTGTCGTACCCACGGTCCAGAAGCAGATGACGCTGTTCCTCCTCCTCAGGAGGAGGAACAGCGATGACCACAGCATCCAGGACGTCCATCAGCATCTTGCTGTCATGCCGGTTCGCTCCAGACAGCACCACGGCGAGTGGAATTCCTTTGGCATCTGTCAGCAGCGTGCGTTTACAGCCTGCTTTGCCTCGGTCGGTGGGATTGCTGCCCGTCGCTTCGGACGCTCCGAGGGCCCCCTTTTTCCGAGGGGAGCTTTGACGATGCTTCCATCAGCGGCTTGCCATTCCCAGTCGATCCCGAGCTCCTGGTCATATTCTTCCAGCACGATTGCCCAGGCCGCGCGTAAGCATCCGTGCTCGACCCAGGCAGTGAA
>NZ_NHMK01000031.1:0-82500 GCF_002198095.1 Deinococcus indicus
CTCAGAAAAGATACAGGCGCCGCGCGAATCTGTCAACACCCCCCACACACCACAGGCTTAACGCTCCCGGCCCGCAACCGGAAAACCGTGTCCTGAACGCAGAACAGCCACCCGAAGGCGGCTGTCGTTCCGGGCCGTCACGGGCGCCTCAGCGTTGCAGCAGCACCGTCTCCTGCACCTTCAGGCCCTGCGCCAGCGCGTCACGGGCGTGCCCACGCGCCGCTTCCAGGTCATGGTCGCGGTAGTTGCCGCATTCCAGTTCGCTGACGCCGGGAATGGGACGGTCATGCGCCGCCGTGTCCTTCAGGGCCGCCTCGAAGGCCTTCAGGACGCCCTGCTCGTCGGGTTCCCCGATGACGGCCATGTACATGCCGGTCCGGCAGCCCATCGGTGAGACGTCCACCACGTCGCTCAGGTGGTCGCGCAGGTAGCCGGCCAGCAGGTGCTCGAGCGTGTGGATGGCCGCCGGGTCGATGGCCCCCTGGTTGGGTTGCAGCAGGCGCAGGTCGTACTTGCTGATCGAGTCGCCGCGCGGCGTGGTCTTCACGCCCGCCAGTCGCACGTACGGAGCTCTGACCCTGGTGTGGTCCAGATCGAAGGATTCAACGTTTGCCATACCCCAGATTGTGCCGCGCGCCGCGCCCGGCAAACGTGAACCCACCCAGACCACTCCCGGCGGGGCCGGACACTTCCACTGCAGGGCACTCCATATACTGCGCAGCGTGCCGACCCTGACCGACCGTTTCCGCCGCGCGCCCGTGTGGCTGCCCCTCGTGCTGGCTGCGCTGCTGGTCGCGGCCGATCAGGCGCTGAAAGCCTGGGCGCTGAGCAACCTGCAAGAAGGCCAGCCGGCCCGTCCGTTCATTCCGGGGCTGGTCGAGTGGTACCTGACCTTCAACACGGGCGCCGCCTGGAGTCTGTTCAGTGGCAGCGCCGTGCCGCTGGCGGTGGGTCGCCTACTGATCGGCCTGGGCATCCTGGGTTACCTGACCTGGAAACCGCAGCCGCGCGCGCTGAGCGTGATCCTGGCGATGATCTCGGCCGGGGCGATCGGAAACGCCATCGACGGCCTGCGGCAGGGAAAGGTGACGGACATGATCCACTCGCCGGTCCTGAGCAGCGTGACCCGCGCGTTGAACGCCGGTGACTTCCCGATCTTCAACCTCGCCGACATGTGTGTGGTGCTGGGCACGCTGTCCCTGCTGATCCTGAGCTTCGTGGGCGACCGGCAGGCCCGCCGGGACGTCCAGTGAGGACAGGGACACGCCTGTCCTGAAGCCTCTCTGATCTCAAGCGCAGGGGCGGTGAGTCCGGTGACGACCCGGCCACCGCCTCTCTGCCTGTTCACTTTTTCAGTGGCCTGTGCTTCAGGAACCTGTCCTTTAGGGAGGGGCCACCCGTCAGGAGTGGCGGCCGGTCCAGGGGTAGGTTACGACCCGCCGGACGGCAGACCACCAAAAGAAGTCGCCCCCGTCCGGTGTGGACAGGGGCGGCTGGGTTGAACTGAGGCGCTCAGGCCACGGCCTTGCGGCACTTGTTGCACACGCGCAGGCGCAGGCTGACGCCCGCACGGGTGACCGTGAGGGGCTGGAGGTTGGGCTTCTGAACCCGCTTGCTCACGCCGGTGACCTTACGGCCCACGCCGCCCGCAGCGCGGGCCTTACCGCGGCGGATGACCGAGTTGACCACGATCGGTCCCTTACCGCACACTTCGCACACTTTCGCCATGATGACTCTCCTTCTTGAGCCTGATCCTTCCTAACTGACCGGGGGCTGCGACCTGTTCTGGGTTCGCTGCCGCGCCGGCCTGAATCAGACAAGCCGTCCAACTGTAGCACAGGGAATCGGCGGGGCGCAAAATGACCGACGCCCCGACCGTGGCCGTCCGGCAGGAGCGGTGAGGGCGGCCGCCAACGAAGAACGGACGGTCCACCAGGGAACCGTCCGTGCCAGAGAGGGTGGGATCAGCGCAGGACGCGCAGGGCCTTGAGGATCGCGATCAGGACGACGCTGCCGACCACGCCCCAGACGATGCTCCAGAAGCTGAAGCCGTTGCCGGCCACTTCGCCGCCGAGGTTCAGCATGTTGCCGAACACGGCCTGCGCCAGGATGCTGCCGACGATACCGATCAGGATGTTGGCGATGGCGCCCTGCTGGGCGTCCGTCTTCATGATGAGGCTCGCGAGCCAGCCGCACAGCGCACCAACCAGAATAGTAATGATCCAACCCATGATTTCTACCTCCGTTTACTTGGAACTTGCTTCGAGTGACATCAACGTGTGTTGCTCTCGTTGTGGATGCAGCATGAAACTCATCAAACCCCGCAAATGTAGAAGGTCGTACTTTCTCAAGGGCGGGCGAAGGTGGGATGGATGTCCCGCCAACTGCGGTTAAGGCTGGACTTCAGAATCGCGGCCAGAACGCTCATTTCTGACCTGACCCCAAAGACAGTTGCGCCTGCGGGGGCGCCGGATCACCCCTGGGAACCGGGAGCGGCCGCCGCCCCTGGCCTCTCATATGGTGTGACGGGCCACACCTCTGCCGGGCAGCAGTCCGCACCCGACCTGCACACCGCCCCGCAGCGGCGTCGCCCCCATTTGTCTTACCCCTGGCCCCACGGGCGCCGGAGGGGTGGGTAGCATGGCGGCAGCAGGCCCCGCCCGTCAGCGGCGTGGCCCGGAGGCCCCCCACATATGCCCGGACCATCTGAACGCGACCGCCCCGCCCCCGCAGGGCCACTCGGCACCTTCACGGTGCGTGCCCCCGCTAGCAGCGCGAACCTGGGACCCGGCTTCGACAGCCTGGGCCTGAGCGTGCCGCTGTACACCACCCTGCGCGTCACGCCGCAGGCCACCACCCAGGTCGTTCCCATGGGCGCCGAGCTGGACGGCACGCCCGCCGACGAGAGCAACTACGTGTACCGCGCCATGGAACTCGCCGCGCGGCGTGCCGGACTCCCCCTGCCGCCCGCCCGCATCGAGATCGAAACCGACGTGCCCCTGGCGCGCGGACTGGGCAGCAGCGCCGCCGCGCTGGTCGCCGGGATCGTCGCCGGAAACGAACTGCTGGGCCGTCCCCTGGACGACGAGACGGTCCTGGACGTCGCCGCGCGCGAGGAAGGTCACCCGGACAACGTGGCCCCCGCGCTGTTCGGCGGGATCGTCGTGGCGACGCTGGACAAGCTCGGCACGCACTACGTGCGGCTGGACCCGCCCGCACACCTGGGCGTGACGGTCCTGATCCCGGACTTCGAGCTGAGCACCAGCAAGGCCCGCGCCGTGCTGCCCAAGGAGTACAGCCGGGCCGACGCCGTGCACGCCCTGTCGCACGCGGCGCTGCTGGCCGCCGCGCTCTCGCAGGGCCGCTTGGACCTGCTGCGGCACGCCATGCAGGACTACATTCACCAGATCTGGCGCGCGCCCCTGGTGCCGGGCCTGAGCGACATCCTGGAAGAAGCCTGGAAGCACGGCGCGCTCGGCGCGGCCCTCAGCGGCGCCGGACCCACCGTGCTGTGCTTCCACGACACCCGCCAGCCCACCGCGCCCCTGCACGCCTACCTGCACGGCGTCATGGCCCGCAACGGACTGGAGGGCCGCGTCATGGACTTCCCCATCGACACGGCCGGCACCCTGGTCGAACAGGCGTAACGACCGGACGGAAGCGCCGCTCCCTGTGACAGGGAGCGGCGCTTCCGTTGAAAAACCGGCATAAAAAGGGGAACCGGAGTGAGAGATCACTCCGGTTCCTTTGCTGGTCGAGGCGGCGAGATTTGAACTCACGACCCCTACCACCCCAAGGTAGTGCGCTACCAGGCTGCGCTACGCCTCGATACCCAGCCACAGAACTATAAAGGCACTTTCAGGATCCGTCAAGGGTGCGCGGTGAGACGGGACGGCCTTCTGTACCTGCCGGGGCCGCGTGGCTATCCTGCCGGGCATGACCCTGACGTTTGAGGAGAAGTTACGGAACTACGCGCGGCTGGCTGTTCGGGTGGGTGTGGGCGTGAAGCCCGGCCAGCGGCTGCTGGTGCAGGCCCCGGTCGAGACGGCGCAACTGGCGCGGCTGGTGGTACGCGAGGCGTACGCGGCGGGCGCCAGTTTCGTGGATGTCCGCTGGGATGACGACGACGTGCAACTGGCCCGCTTCGAGCTGGCACTGGACGGCACTTTCGACCAGATCAGCCGCTGGCGGGTGGACGCCGAGATCGAGACCGCGGAGGCGGGTGGCGCAGTCCTGGCGATCCGCGCGACGAACCCGAACCTGCTGGGCGGCGTGGACGCCGAGCGCGTGGCGACGCACCAGCGCACGCTGGCCGCGTACCGCCGCCCGTACACCGCGCAGGTGATGACAAACCGCCTGAACTGGAACCTGATCAGCGCGCCGGTCAGTGGCTGGGCGGAACTGATGTTCCCCGACGCGACCGCCGAGCAGGCCGTGGCGCAGCAGTGGGACGCGATCTTCGCGGCGACCCGCGCCGATCAGCCGGACGCGGTGGAGCTGTGGGAGGCGCACCTGGGTGACCTGAAGCGCCGCCGGGACCTGCTGACCGGCAAGCAGTACGCCGCGCTGCACTTCCGGGGCGGCGGGACGGACCTGACGGTGGGCCTCGCGGACGATCACGTCTGGGGCGGCGGGGCAGCCGACACGCCCGGCGGGATCACCTTCACGGCGAACATCCCCACCGAGGAGGTCTGGACCGCCCCGCACCGCGAGCGGGTGGACGGCACGGTGGTGAGCACCAAGCCGCTGTCGTACAACGGCACGCTGATCGACGGCATCCGTATCGAGTTCAGCGGCGGGCGCATCACGAAGGCCAGCGCCGAGCAGGGCGAGAGCGCGCTGCTGAAGATGATCGACACCGACGAGGGCAGCCACCGCCTGGGCGAGGTGGCCCTGGTGCCGCACTCCAGCCCGATCAGCCGTTCGGGCCTGTTCTTCTTCAACACCCTGTACGACGAGAACGCCGCGTCGCACATCGCCATCGGCAGCGCCTACCGCTTCAACGTGAAGGGCGGCGTGGACATGCCGCTGGAGGACTTCCTGGCAGCCGGCGGGAACGACAGCCTGACCCACGTGGACTGGATGATCGGCAGCGGCGAGATGGACGTGGACGGCGTGACGAAGGACGGCACGCGCGAGCCCGTGATGCGCGCCGGTGAATTCGTGATCTGAGCGGGGACGGCGGATGGCAGATGGCAGATGGCCGGAACCACTGAGCCATCTGCCATCTGCCTTCGACCATCTGCACCCTTCAGGGCCGCAGGTCTTCCTCGTCGATCAGGAAGTCCACGGCGCCGCTGCCGATCTCGTAGTACGCGCCGATCACGCGGATCTGCCCGCTCGCCTCGGCCTGCTGGATGACGGTCTGGGAGCGCAGGATGCTGACCTGATGCCGGACGTTGTTCAGCACGGCCTCGCGCATGCGGGCTTTCTTGTCGCGGATGGGCGGCATGTTCTGCACGCTGGGCTGGATGCGGCGGATCAGGTTCTGGAGGTGTTCGGGTTCCTCGGCCACGCGTTCCTCGGGCAGCAGGGCGGCGGCCACGGCCCCGCAGGCCTCGTGGCCCATCACGACCACCAGATGTACGTCGAGGTGACGGATGGCGTACTCCAGGGTGCCCAGGCCGGACTCGCCGACCACGTTCCCGGCCACGCGGACCACGAACAGCTGCCCCAGGCCCTGATCGAACACCAGTTCGACCGGCACGCGGCTGTCGCTGCACGCGAGGATCGCGGCGTAGGGCGTCTGGCCCATGATCTGCGCGCGGCGGTCGTTGGCGCTGACGTCCGGGCGGGTCGCCTGCCCGCTGAAGAACCGGGCGTTGCCGTCCTTCAGGGCGCGGATGGCGGCCTCCGGGGTGGCCTCGTCGGATTCCTTGATGTCCGCGATGTCCTCCATGCTGGCGCCACGGCGGATGGCGTCCAGGATGCGGCGCTCGAGGTCGGCGGCAGGCTGGGCAGCGGGATCGTCCATACGCGGCATGCTAGCGCCCACCCGCCCGGCGGAGGAACGCCGGGTATAGCCGTATCCTGACGGAATGGACGGTACAGAGGACCTGACCCTGAGCGACCTGCTGGAGCGGTACGCGACGCTGCGCGACACGATCCTGGGCCTGGAGGCCGAACGGGACGAGCTGGGCGCGCGGGTCAAGGCGGCGCTGCTGAGCGGCGATCAGGCCGAGACGGACCTGTACCGCGCCACGCTGAAGGTGTCGCGGCGCGTCGAGTACCCGCTGGACCGCTTCCGGGAGGTGTTCGGGGACGCGGCGGCGCTGGAGGTCGCCGCCATCGACCGCCGCCGCGCCGAGGCGCTCGCGAAGGCCGGCGATCTGGACGGCGAGCGCCTGCGCGAACTGGCGGTCGTGAAGGAGACTCAGGCACTCGTCCTGCAACCCAAGACCCGCTGACCGCCCCTCCCCGCGTGACGGGGGGCTGACGCGGCGGGGACGTCCACCTGACCGGTCGGATGCACGCTGGGCGCATGACGCTGATCTCCCCGCTCACCCTGCATCCGCTGCTGGACCCCACCCTGCCCGCGCACGAGCAACTGCCCAGCGACGCGTTCATCTGGACGGGCGCGGACCTGTGGCTGGGCCGCGAGGACGCCCTGAGCGGCGCCCGGCACGTCTGGACCGAACGGGAGATCCGGCTGTCCCGGCAGCTGGGCGCGCAGACGGACCTGGACCGCCTGACCCGCTGATACGGACTCCGATTGAATGGGCTGCACAGCCCGTTCAATCCGAGCGAAGCGAGTGGGAGAGGGGCGGGTTCCGGACGTGGAGCCGGCAATCCGGTGAGGTTCCGGATTGTCGGCGGAACAAACGGAATCCGCATAAGACAGGGGCGGCCCCACCTTGAAACGGGGCCGCCCCTGGAGTGAGCAGAAAAAAAGCATTGCCGGTGAGCAACGGCACCCGCGAATCATCCCTTATGGCTGCTGCCTTCCGGCCCTGACCAGGTTCAGGCGTTCACGCTGCGCTGCGCCAGCAATGCGTTCCAGACCATAGCACAGGACGCCGGCGGCTGTGCAGTCCTGCGGACATGCGGGGGATGCATGGAAAGCGCCGGACCCTGTAGGAGTCCGGCGCTGTTCGTTGGTGCTCGGGATGGGACTTGAACCCACACAGCTAAGCTACACGCCCCTCAAACGTGCGCGTCTACCAATTCCGCCACCCGAGCAACTCAGAGAGGCGATAGCAATACTAGGGGCGGCCCCCGGCGTTGTCAAGTCTAGAGTGGCGCGGCCCGCCTTGTCAGGGCGGCGCTTCGTGGTATGATCGCGTTTGCCGCCGCGAGCGGTGGGGCCTGCCGTCCGGTCACACGGACCAGGGATTTTCCCCGGCTGCTGCGCGCGGGACTTCAGTAACACGAGAGGCTCAACATGATCGACAAGAAAGCGACCGTCCAGACCCACGCCAAGCACGAGAAAGACACCGGCAGCACCGCCGTGCAGATCGCCCTGCTGTCCGCGCGCATCAACAACCTGTCCGTCCACCTGACGGCCAACAAGAAGGACAAGCACGGCCAGCGCGGCCTGCAGCTGATGAACGGTCAGCGCCGCCGCCTGCTGAAGTACCTGGAGCGCACCAACTACGACGAGTACATCGCCCTGACGGATCAGCTGAAGATCCGCCGCGGCCAGCGCATCGTCCGCTAAGACGCGCCCCGCAGCACCGCCGCCCCCCGCAAGGAAGGGCGGCGGTCTTCTTTGCGCGCCGCTGTCCCCGCCTCAGCGGCCGTCCGGGCCGCGCCGGTCACGGTCGGGGACGTCGCGCCAGTCGCCGCTGGGCACCACGTCGGCTCCCGGTGCACGCAGCCGTTCCGGGCGGGCGTACACGTACACCCAGGCCGTGACCTCCTCTCCGCCGTCCGGGGTGCCGGGGCCTTCCAGGGTCAGGACCGCGAGTTGCCGGGTGTACAGCGCGGGCGTGTCGTGCAGGCCTTCGAGTTCGTCCAGGCCGGGCAGGGCCGCCTGCCAGGCCTGCGGGGTGTACTCCAGCACCGCGCCGCGCACCAGGGTGTCGGCCGGGCCGGGGGTCAGGGCCGGGTAGCCTTCCGGGTGCAGGTGGTGCAGGGTGAAGCCGCGCAGCGTGGCGGGCCGCGCGCGGAACCCCCGCGCCGCGACGTGGGCGTTGCGTTCGCCGGGCAGCAGGGTGCCGTACACGAACACGCGGGCAGGGAGGGTCATGGCCGGACTGTAGCGGGCGGCGCGCCGGGCGACCCCCGGCCTGACTGGACGGGCCGGGCTGCACGGGTTGGACTAGGGGGGCGGATGGCGAATTCAGACACAGCCGACGACTGACCCGGCGCGCAGAATGAGGCATGAACCTCAGACCAGCTTCGCGCGGGTCCGCCGGTCGCGGCCCGCAGCGCGCCTTCCCCGCCCGCCTGTCCGGTGTTCCGCTGCGCCGCGCCCTGCTGGGGGCGCTGCTGGGCACGTTGCCGCTGTGGGCGGCCGCGCAGACGGCCCCGCCAGCCGCGCCGACTGCTGCGCCGGCGACCGCACCGGGCGTCGCCGAACGCCGGGCCGTCACGCCCGCGCCGCTGACGGCCAGCGAGACGGCGCGCCTGCAGGAGCTGTTCCAGAAGGCGCGGCCCGCCACGTTGCGGATCGAGCAGTGCGCGCCGGACGACTGCGCCGACCCGGACGGGGTGGGGTCGGCGGTGCTGATCTCGGCGGACGGGCTGGCCCTGACCGCGTACCACGTGGTGGAGGGGGCGCGGACCCTGAGTGCGCAGACCCTGGACCGCAAACGCTACGCGGCCGAGGTGATCGGGTATAACGATCAGGACGATCTGGCGCTGCTGCGGGTGAAGGTGCCGGCCGGGACGCCGTTCCTGCCGCTGGCGACCGGCGCGCCCGGCGTGGGGAACGTGGCCCTGGCGATCGGGAACGGCGGGGGGGCGTTCCTGCGGCCCAAGACGGGGCGCCTGACCGCGCTGGACGCGGACGCGGGCCGCGCGGATTTCCCGCCGGGCACGCTGGAGCTGAACGCGCCGGTGGTGCCGGGGGACAGTGGCGGGCCGGTGCTGAACGCGTCGGGGCAGGTGACGGGCATCGTGAGTTATATCCGCACGGATGGCCGCCGCAGCCGGGCGTACGCGGTGCCGGTCACGGTGACGGACCCGCGCCTGACGGCCCTGAAGGCCGGTGAGAAACGCGACGCGCCGGTGATCGGGATCACGCTGGGCGGGCCGTTCGGGGATCTGTTCTTCCTGCCGGAACGGGGGTTCACGGAGCTGAGCCGTCTGCTGAAGCTGGGGGACACGCCGGGCGCGTTCTTCACCGGGGTGTCGCGTGGCAGTCCGGCCGAGCGGGCGGGGTTGCAGCCGCTGCGGCTGGACGCGAACGACGAGCGGGTGTCGGGGGACATCGTGACGGCCGTGAACGGGAAACGGATCGTGAATTTCAGCGAGTTCCAGTACGCGGTGCGGGCCTTCCGGCCGGGAGATACCGTGACCCTGACGGTGTTGCGATCCGGCAGGACCCTGCAGGTGCCGGTGACGCTGACCGGGCGGAGTCAGGTCAGGAACTGAACCTTCGCCCATCATTCTGCAAAACACCTCTTGACAATTCTGCCCAAAACAGAATAATGCGGGTATGGACACCCTGAAGAAAGCCGGAGCCATGCTGGCCCACCTCGACCTGTTCCACCACATGCTCGACCTGCGCGGCCTGCTGCAACTCGCCGCGCACATGGAGGAACGCGGCGACCGCGTCACGCTGATCAGCCCCGAGACCATCACCCTGATCGGCGCGGACATGCACAGCGACGCCACGGTCAGCACCAGCAAGGGCGCCAGCATTGAGGCGCCCACCGCCTACCGCGTCCTGCAGACCCTCAAGGGCCACGACGCCCCCGAGTACGCCGTGACCCGCGAGGAACTCGGCGCGCTGAACGCCCGCGCCGTCGCGGACCTCGAGGCCAGCGACGCCCTGCGCGCCTTCGAGGCCACCCTGGGCCGCGTGACCGCCGCGCCTAGCAACGCCGCCACTCCCGGCAACCCCACCTCCAGCAACACGGCCCCCGACAGTCCGGAACGCCCGGCCCGCACCCGCCGCACCCCCGACGCCGAGGCGGTCCGGCCCGACCCGCAGGGCGAACAGCCCGCCGCGTGACACGGCCCCGGATGGACGGGTTGTTCCACCCTTTCCATCCGGGCCGCCCTCCGGCACGTCCATCAGCCGCGCTTCACGACCACCCGCTATGGTGGGCAACGTGAAGCGCGGTTTTCCCTGTGTCCACCCCGCCAGCCTGCTCGCGGCCCTGCTGCTGGCCGCGCCGCCCGCCACGGCCGTCACGCCCGCCGAACTGCTGGGCAACGGTGAGTACCAGCGGGCCTTCGAGACGGCCGTCGGGCGCGGCGACGCCCTGACCGCCAGCCGCGCCGCCGCCGCCATGACCGAGTACCGCGCCGGAGGCCGCGACTGGACCGCCCGCGCCGTGCAGGCCGCCCGGCAGGCCGTGACCGCCGCGCCCGACAGCCCCGACAGTCACCTCGCGCTGGGCAGCGCCCTGGGCCTCCAGGCCCGCGCCGGCGGGTACACGCTAGGCGCCCTGAACACCGCGCAGCAGGCCCGCGCCGCCCTGGACCGCGCCCTGAGCCTCGCGCCGGACCGCGCCGACATCCAGGCGGTCCTGGCCGAATGGCACGCCGGCGCCTGGGTCAAGGCCGGAGTGTTCAGCGGCGGGAACGCCGAACGCGCCCGGACGCTCGCCACCCGTGCCGCCCGCGCCGCGCCGGACAGCGTGTTCGTGCAGGGACACGCCGGCATCAGCCTCGCGCTGCTGAAGGACCCGCAGGCGCGGGCCGTCCTGACCCGCGCGGCGGCCCTGCCCGCCACCGCCGCACTCGACCGCGACGTGCAGGCGCAGGTCCGCACCGTGCTGGGCACCCTGCCGGCGACGGACTGACTGCACGACGGGAATGGAGAGGTTCCGGGAGAGTGCCGGTTCCACTCCTCTATCTGCCTGGATGCCCCTACGGGGCGGCCCAGTACGTCGGCGGTTCGGTTCCGGCCAGCAGTCCGATCCGTTCAGCGTGTCCGGCGCGGTCGGCCAGCGCCCGCGCTTCTGCCCGCGCGCGCTCCGCGCCCAGCCAGCCGGTCCAGTAGGCGCGCAGGACGCCGGTCACGAGGGCCAGCGGGACGGTCTGAGCTGGACGGGCGGGCTGGAACAGCAGGTCCAGGTCGGTGAGGGGACCGCCGTCGGGGCCGCCCACCGGCTGCCAGTAGGGAAGGTCCACGGTGCGCAGGCCCAGGGCGTGCAGCGCCGCGCGACGCTGCGCGGGGTCCACGCCGGTCGCGGCCTCGGCGGCGCGGTCCTCTGCGTTCTGGCGGGTGGGGTGGACGCTGTCGGCGAACATGCCCGCCAGTCCGGCGTCGCGGACCACACGCAGCGTCTCGTCGTGCAGGGCGCGGCCCACGCCCAGGCCCCGTGCGGCGCAGGTGACGGCCATGAACGAGTTGAAGCCCGCCCCGCGCAGGCTGCCGGGCAGGGGCAGCAGGGCGTACAGGGTGCCGCCCAGTACCTCGCCGTCCGGGGTCTGCGCGACCAGCAGGCGGTCCTCGCGCTCCGGACTGCGGCGGGTGATGAGGTGCCCGAAGACCTCCGGGGGGATCAGCATGTCTGGCGCGTAGTAGCTGGCCTCCTGCACGCGGCCGAACGCGGGAATGGCCGGGTCGCGGGGGTCGGTGACGTGCCGCAGCGTGAAGGTCGGTGGGGTCATGCCGCGCAGGGTACCGGGGCAGCGCGCGGGGCACTGCGAGCCAGCGCGGCATTCCGCCACGGTCCTGTGAGCGCGGCCTGTATAACTGAGGATCATGACCTTCACCGACCTGCTGACGACCCTGGTGACCGAGCTGGGCTGGAATCTCGCTGTGTGGCTGCCCACGCTGCTGGTCAGCCTGCTGTTCATCCGCGCGGTGCTGGGCGTGCGGGTGCGGGAACTGATCACCGAGATCGAAGAGCACCAGACGGCCGCGATCGGCGCGGTGTTCTTCTGGGTGTCGCTGGGCCTGAGCCTGCTGCTGAGCCGCACCATCGCCGCGCCCGTGCCCACGGACGGCAGCTGGGCCGAGGCGTTCACGTGGCTGGCGGTGGCGGTGGTCGTGACGCTGCTGCTGTTCACGCTGGGCGTGCTGGTAGTGTTCGGCTCGCTGGCCCGCCGCAGGGGCGAGGGGGTGCTGCGCTACATCCGCCGCGAGCTGCGCGAGGAGCACAACTTGGCGCTGTCGTTCATCATGGGCGCGCTCTTTCTGGTGCCGGCGGTCGTCACGGCCCACGTCACGCTGTAGACCCGTCACGCTGTAGACCCGTCACGCTGTAGACCCGTCACGCTGTAAGCCCGCGCCTGCCACGCCCCCGGACACACGGTTCCGGGGGCGTGAACTGTTCCCGGTCTCGGGCGGCCCGGCGCCTGCCCCCGCTATGCTGGGCGGCATGACGGCCCCCGACCCCTCCCCCGCCGCCGGTGACAGCGCGCCGCGCGTGGCCCCGAACTTCATCACCGAGATCATCGAACGCGACCTGCACAGCGGGAAGTACCCGCAGGTCGTGACGCGTTTCCCGCCGGAACCGAGCGGGTACGCGCACCTGGGGCACATCTTCGCCTCGTTCCTGGATTTCCAGACGGCCGCGCAGTACGGCGGGCGTTACCACCTGCGCATGGACGACACCAACCCGGAACTCGCCACGCAGGAGTACGCGGACGCCATCGCGGACGACCTGCGCTGGCTGGGCTGGGACTGGGGCGAGCACCTGTACTACGCCAGCGACCACTTCGAGCAGTACTACGCGTACGCCGAGCAGCTCGTGAACCAGGGTGACGCCTACGTGGATTCCGTGACCGGTGACGAGATGGCCCGCCTGCGCGGCGACGCCCGCACGCCCGGCACGCCCAGCCCCTACCGGGACCGCACGCCCGAGGAGAACTTGGACCTGCTGCGCCGGATGCGCGCCGGGGAGTTCGCGGACGGGGCGCACGTGCTGCGCGCGAAGATCGACCTGGGCAGCCCGAACATGAAGCTGCGCGACCCGGTGCTGTACCGCATCCTGCGCGGGCGTCACTACCGCGCGGGGGACGCGTGGTGCATCTACCCCATGTACGACTTCCAGCACCCCATCCAGGACGCGCTGGAGGGCGTGACGCACTCGATGTGCAGCCTGGAGTTCGTGGACAACCGCGCCATCTACGACTGGCTGATGGAGCGGCTGGGCTTCAGCCCGCGCCCGCACCAGTACGAGTTCGGGCGGCGCGGCCTGGAGTACACGATCACGAGTAAGCGCAAGCTGCGGCGGCTGGTGGAGGCCGGGGCGGTGAGCGGCTGGGACGATCCGCGCATGCCCACCCTGCGCGCGCAGCGTCGCCTGGGCGTCACGCCGGAGGCCGTGCGGGCCTTCGCGGCGCAGATCGGCGTGAGCCGCACGAACCGCACCGTGGACCTCAGCGTGTACGAGAACGCGGTGCGCAGCGACCTGAACCACCGCGCGCCGCGCGTGATGGCGGTGCTGGACCCGCTGCCCGTCACCCTGGAGAATCTGCCCGAGGCGCAGACGCTGAGCCTCCCCTACTGGCCGTTCGACGTGGTGCGCGACTCGCCCGACGGACTGGTCGCCCTGCCGGGCGGGGAGCGCGTGGCCCCCGAGGTCGCCGTGCGCGACGTGCCGCTGACCCGCGAACTCGTCATCGAACGCGACGACTTCAACCCCGAGCCGCCCAAAGGGTTCAAGCGCCTCACGCCGGGCGGTACGGTGCGCCTGCGCGGGGCGGGCATCATCCGCGCCGACCGCTTCGACGTCGATGAACGCGGGCAGGTCACGCGCGTGTACGCCACGCTGCTGGGCGAGGATGCCAAAGCCGGGGGCGTGATCCACTGGGTCAGCGCCGAGCACGGCGTGCCCGCCGAGTTCCGCCTGTACGACCGCCTGTTCCGCGTGCCCAACCCCGAGGCGGCCAATCCCGAGGACGCGCAGGCCGAACCGCTCGCCCCCGACTTCGACCCCGAGGAGATCGGGCACGAGGACGAGACCAAACCCCTCGACGCGGGCTTCATGGCGTTCCTGAACCCGGACAGCCTGCGCGTGACGCGCGGACTGGTGGAACCCAGCGTCACGCGCGACCCCGCAGGCACCCGCTACCAGTTCGAGCGGCAGGGGTACTTCTGGCGCGACCCGGTGGACAGCCGCGAGGACGCGCTGGTGTTCGGGCGGATCATCACCCTGAAGGACGCCTGGGCGAAAGCCACGCAGAAGGCCGAGGCACCAGCGAAAGCGCCCAAGCCCGCCAGGCAGGCCCCGAAACCCGAGTCGACCGAGAAGGCCGCGCCCGCCGCCCTGACCCCCGAACAGGAGGCCGAGGTGGCCCGCCTGACCGCCCTGGGCGTCCCGGACGCCGAGGCCCGCACCCTCGCGCGTGACGCCGCGCTGCTGACTTTCCTCGGTGGGGCCGCGCAGGACAGCACCTTCGCGCAGGTCGCCAGCTGGACCGCGAACGACCTCGCGCCGGGCCTGCGCGCCGGGGAAGTCCGCGTGCAGGCCGCCGACCTCGCCCCGCTGGCCGCGCTGCTGGCCGGGAAGAAGGTCACCACCCGCGTCGCCCGCGAGGTGCTGGCCCGCGCCGCGCAGACCGGCGAGGCGCCCGCCACGATCATTGACCGCGAGAACCTCGCCGGGAGCCTCAGCGAGGACGCCCTGAACGCCGCCATCGCGCAGGTCATGGCCGACCACGCCGACAAGGTGGACGCCTACCGTGCCGGGAAGACTGCGCTGCTGGGCTTCTTCACCGGGCAGGTCATGCGGCTCAGCGGCGGCAAGGCCGACCCCGCCACGCTGAACGCCGCCCTGACGGCCGCCCTGGCCGGCTGACCCGGACGGCAGCGGGGCGGCTGGCACGCGGGCAGAGAGCGGACCGCCTGGACCCGGTGCAGATGAGGCAGGGTCCGGACGTGAAATTGTTTACAGTCGTCTTCATGAAGATCCCAACCCTGCTGCTCACTGCCGCCCTCAGCCTCAGCGCCGCCGCCTCGGCCCTGACGGTCAGCACCTCGCGGGTCGTCACGCTGCCCGGCGCGGACACCGCGCACGCCGTCACGCTGCCCGGCAACCGGGTCGCCGTGAACGCCGACAACGGCGTCCTGATCCTCGACAGCAACCTGAAAACCCAGATCGGCTGGTACACGCTGCGCGGCCCCATCAGCGGCCTGAGCGTCAGCGTGGACGGCAGCCGACTGGCCGCCATGACCGGCGACCGCTGGACCGTCTGGGACGTCGCCAGCGGCCGCGAACTGCGCAGCGGCGAACCCAGCTACGACGCCACGCTCGCCTTCGACCCGCAGGGCAACCTGCTGATGCTGGACGACGGCACGCTGCGCAGCATCAACCTCACCAACGGCCGCGCCACCGACCTGATCGGCGACGGCGACCTGTACGGCGCCGTCGTCTCGCCCGACGGCACGCGCGCCGTCCTGAGCTTCGAGGACCGCGTGGAACTCGTCGAACTGGACAGCGGCGACGTGCTGGCCGAGGCGAACCTCGCCGAGGAACCCGGCGGGCTGGGCGCGCACTTCAGCCCGGACAGGCAGGCCGCCGCCGTCCGCACCGGCAGCGAGGCGCTGATCCTGCGCGCCGGTCAGGAACCCGTGGACGTGAAGGGCGGCGAGGACCTCGACCCCACCGACGACTCGCTGCTGTTCCTGAACGACCGTGAACTGCTGCTCGTGTCGTACGGCGAGGGTCAGCGCATCGACGCGCAGACCGGCCAGCCGCGCGGCGCGGCCTTCGAGGTCGACAGCGACGGCCCGGTCGTGAGCGGCCCGGACGGCCGACTGCTGGCGCTGGGCAGCAGCGTCGCGTTCCTGAACGCCGCCGCGCCGGACGCCCCCGCCACCGGCCGCGTGACCCTGGCGTCCAGCAACACCCTGAGCGGCGGGTTCATCGGGAAGACCGCGTACGCCGGCGTGAACCGCTTCACGAACCTCGGCACCCTGCAGGACCTGAACGTGGGCGGCACCAACCGCCTGTACGACTTCGACCTGCAGAACGACGTGCTGTGGACCCTGAACGGCGAGACGGTCAGCACCCTGCGCGGCGGGAAACTCAACCGCCTCGCCACGCTGGACAGCGACGCCGAGTACGACCTGATCCAGTCCACGCCCGACGGCCTGTTCGCAGTCGCCACCGGCTACTACGGCCTGGCGCTGCTGAACGCGCAGACCGGCAAGGTCGTCAAGAAGGTCACGGAGAAGCAGCTGAAAGTCGAGGACATCCACGCCGCGCTGCCCACCACCGACGGCAAGGCCATCCTGGTCATCCCGCACGAGGGCAACGTGTTCCGGTACGACGTCGCTACCGGCAAGCAGACGCCCGCCTTCAAGCTCCCGACCGACGCCGAGGCGAGCGCCCTGCAACTCAGCCGGGGCGGCACGCTGGCCGTCACGTACGACGACGCCGACTACGAGGCGCGCGTGGCCCTCGTGAAGCCCGGCGCGACCACCGCCTTCAAGACTCTGGCCTTCGACAACCGCGTGCGGGCCGTGCGGTTCAGCCCGGACGGCAAACTGCTGGCCGTCCTGACCAGCGACCCGCAGAACGCCCTTCAGATCTTCGACACGGCCAGCGGCAACCGCCTGATCCGCACCGGCACCTTCAACATGGGCACCTCGCTGCTTGCGTGGGCGCCCGCCGGCAACCAGCTGATGGTCGGCGCGGGCCTGCTCGGCAAGGCCGGCAGCGTCACCGTGTTCGACGTGAAACGCTGACCCACCACTGACCGGGGCCGCCAGGAAGAAGTGATCCTTCCCGGCGGCCCCGGTCCTGTCGCGTCATCCGCAATCCGGTTCTCTCCTGCTCGCGTCCGCTCCGACAGAATGGCTGTGCAGCCCCTTTCATCGGAGTCGGGGTCAGTTCAGCATGCGGCCGCCGCTGCCGCCCTTCTGGGCCATCAGCGCCTCGGCCTTGCGCAGGTGCTCCTGCAGGGTGCCGTGCCAGTCGTCACTCTCGGGGGTGTGCGACAGGGCCTGCTGGGCGTGCGCGTACGCGGCGGCGGGGTCCGGGAAGCCCTGCTGGGCCATCACGTCGGTCGCCATCTGGTGCGCGGCGACCCAGTCGCGGCTGGCGGGCGCGGCCTCGCGGATCACGCGGGCGTAGTGTTCGAGCGCCTCGTCCAGCTGGAAGTAATCCAGGGCGACGCTGCCCAGCACCAGGCTGGCCGGGACGACCGCGCCCTGCGCGAGGGCCTGCTCGGCTTCCAGCTGCGCTTCCTGCAGGCGGCCCAGGCGGTAGTCGCACTCGGCGACGTCGGCCAGCACCTCGGGCAGGTAGGGGTAGTCGGGTTCGTTCAGGACCGCCTCGAGTTTCTCGCGGGCCTCGACGGGCCGGTCGAGGTCCAGCAGCGCCACGCCCAGTTCGTGGTTGGCGTAGGGGCGGTCCGTCTCGGTGGCGAGGTTCAGGGCGGCCTGGAAGGCCGTGATGGCCTGCTCCTGCTGGCCCAGGTGGGTCAGGACCTGCCCGCGCACGAGCGCCACGCCGTAGCTGGGGTCGCCGTGCTGCGCTTCCAGGCGGGCGGCCTCGCGGATCATGTCGTGCGCCGCGTCGGGCTGGCCCAGGTTCAGTTGCGCCTGGGCGCGCAGGTAGTGCCAGGTGGCGAGGTTCAGGCCGTGTTCTTCCTCCTCGGCCGGGGTGGGGCGGGCCGGGTAGAGGGGCCGGGCCTGGTTCAGCGCGGCGTTCGCGGCGTCCGGCTGGCCTTCTTGCAGCAGCAGCGCCGCCTGTTCCTGAAGCATGACGGCGCGGTTCATGCCGCTGCTCAGGTGCGCGGCCTCGGCGTACAGGTTCACGGCCTCGGCGGTCTGCCCGAGCTGCTCGTGCGCGTCGGCCTCCCAGGAGCGCAGGCGCCAGCGCAGGTGTTCGGGCAGGTCGGCGCTGGGTACGTGCAGGTCCAGCGCCTCCTGCGGTTTGTCGGCCAGCGCCAGGGCGCACATGGCGTGGAAGCGGGCCAGGGGGTCCGGGGCGTCCCGCACCGCCTGGGGGGGCGGGGCGGCGCCGTCGCCGTGCGTGCGGGCTTCCAGTTCGGCCATCAGCGCCACGTACAGCGGGTCGGCGCGCAGGGCGGGGTCGAGGGTGCGGGCCTCGCGCAGTGACGCGCCGATCTCGGCGAGGGCGGCGTCGCCGTACAGGGCGTGCATGCTGCCGGCCAGCAGGGCCAGGCGGGCGCGTTCGGGTCGGCGGGCTTCCTGCATGGCCGCTGCCATGACGGTAAAGGCCGTGTCGTAGTCGCCGCCCGCGAGTGCCGCGCAGACTTGCTGCCAGGTGGTGGCCACGTCAATCATTCTTCTTCAGGATAGCGCGCCCGCTCATGCTTTGGGTGGTTGTGCGGCCCGTGCGGGCGTGATGGGATGCGGACATGACAGGCGGAGCAGGGAGGGCGGGCAGGTGGGGGGTGGTGGCGGGCGTGCTGGCGCTGCTGTGGTTCGCGGGGCTGGGGGGGCTGGGCTGGCGGGCGCTGGGCGGTGCGGGCAGCAGTGTCAGCGGGGCGGCGTTCCGGGAACTGGTGGCGGCCGGGCGGGTCGAGCGGGTGGTCATGCGGGACGGAGGGAACGTTCAGGCGTGGCTGCGCGGCGGTCAGCAGGTGCGGGTACGCCTGTCGGACCGCGCGGTGACGCCGGATTCGGCACTGACAGCGCAACTGGAGGCGCGGAACGTGAACCTGCGCTTCGAGAGGCGCAGCCCGTGGCTCGGGGTCGCGCTGAATGTCCTGCCGGTCGCGCTGTTTCTGGCGCTGTGGGTGGGCGTGCCGCTGGGCCTGCTGGCGCTGGGCGTGGCGTGGCGGCGGGGACGCCGGGCGGCGCGGGTCAACGTGGCCGAAGGGTAAAGCGCAGGTGAGGAAGGCTGTGAAATCGGGACAATTTCATACACCTTGAGTCTGTTACACTCAACTTCAGTGGGGCCGCGCGTGCCCCGGACGCCCCATTCACTCCCCCGGAGGACTGTTCTTGAAACGGCTCAATCCCTGGCTGATCGTTCTGTTCGTACTGGCCCTGTTCCTCATGTTCTCGCAGGCGCCCATCAGCGGCAGGACCAGCGTGAACTACACTGAATTCAAGACGCTGCTGGAGCAGGACAAGGTCGCCCAGGTGATCGTGCGCGAAAGCAACGCGACCGTCACCCTGAAGGAAGCCACGCAGATTCCCCTGCCGACTCCTCCCGGCCAGCCGGAACGCACCACCGAGGCCCGCACCTTCACGGTCCGCCTGCCCAGCAGCGTCGCCACGCCCGACGGCGGCCTGATCCCGGAACTGCAGCAGCGGAACGTGGACCTGCGCTTCGAGCAGCCCAGCCAGTGGCTGAGCATCCTGCTGAACTTCCTGCCGATCATCCTGCTGTTCGCCATGATGTACTTCTTCTTCATGCGCGCCCAGGGCGGCCAGAACGGCGTCATGCAGTTCGGGCAGAGCAAGGCCAAGAAGTACGGCAAGGAAAACCGCGTGCAGACCAAGTTCACGGACGTGGCCGGTCACGAGGAAGCCAAGAAGGAACTCATCGAGGTCGTGGACTTCCTGAAGAACCCCGGCAAGTACCACCAGATCGGCGCGGAGATTCCCAAGGGCGTGCTGCTCGTCGGCCCTCCCGGCACCGGTAAGACGCTGCTGGCCCGCGCCATCGCCGGCGAGGCGGACGTGCCGTTCTTCTCGGTCAGCGCCAGCGAGTTCATGGAGATGTTCGTGGGTGTCGGCGCCAGCCGCGTGCGCACCCTGTTCGAGGACGCCCGCAAGAGCGCGCCCGCGATCATGTTCATCGACGAGATCGACTCCATCGGCCGCAAGCGCGGCGCGGGCATCGGCGGCGGTCACGACGAGCGCGAGCAGACCCTCAACCAGATCCTCTCGGAGATGGACGGCTTCGACAAGTCCAGCTCGGTGATCGTGCTGGGCGCCACCAACCGCCCGGACGTGCTGGACCCGGCGCTGCTGCGCCCCGGCCGTTTCGACCGTCAGGTGACCATCGACCTGCCCAACCTCAAGGAACGCGAGGCGATCCTGAAAGTCCACCTGCGCAACAAGCCCATCGGCAGCGGCGTGGACGTGAACGAGGTCGCGCGCAGCACCCCGTACTTCAGCGGCGCGGACCTGAAGAACGTCACGAACGAGGCGGCGCTCGAGGCGGCCCGCATCGGCAAGACCGTGATCGATATGAGCGACTTCTACCGCGCGCTCGACAAGATCACCCTGGGCCTCGAGAACGGCAGCCTGACCGTCAGTGACGCCGAGAAACGCGCCATCGCCTTCCACGAGGCCGGTCACGCCGTCACGGCCGCCGTGATTCCCGGCAGTGACCGCCTGCAGAAGGTCAGCATCATCCCGCGCGGCCGGGCGCTGGGCGCCGCCTTCTACCTGCCCGAAGAGCAGGTCCTGATGAGCAAGGAACGCCTGGAAAACCAGCTGATCGTGGCGCTGGGTGGCCGCGCCGCCGAGGAAGTGTTCATGGGCAGCGTGACCAGCGGCGCCGCCGACGACTTCCGCAAGGCGACGAACATCGCCCGCAAGATGGTGCTGGAGTGGGGCATGGGCGAGAACTTCAAGAACATGGCCCTGACCACCGACAGCGGCCCGGTCTTCCTGGGTGAGGACATGGCCAAACCCAAGGCGTTCAGCGAGCACACCAGCCAGCTCGTCGACGAGGACGTCAAGCGCATCCTGACCCGCGCCTTCGAACGTTCGCGCGAGATCGTCCAGCAGTACAGCGCCGCCATGCATGAGGTTGCCGAGGCGCTGCTGTCGCAGGAGCTGATCACCGGTGACGTGGTCCGCGAGGCGGTCGCCCGCGTGAACGGCCAGACGACCATGCCGGACCTGACCAAGGCGCCGCCCGCCTGACCTGATACGGACTCCGATTGAATGGGCTGCAAAGCCCGTTCAAACCGAGCGGACTCGTAGAGCTGCGCAGCAGAGCGAGCAGGAGAGAAACGGGTTCCGGACGTGGAGCTGGCAATCCGGTGAAGTTCCGGGTTGTCAGCGAAACAGACGGAATCCGTATGATCCACGTAGACAGAGACGCCCCCACCCTGCACCGGTGGGGGCGTCTCTGTCTGTACGGGACCTGCTCTACTCGCGCCAGATGGCCCAGTGGGCGTCCAGGGCGTCCATCTGCTCGGGCGTGCGGCCCCCCTGGCGGATCAGGCTCAGAACCTGCCCACGGTGATGGCTGTCGTGAACGATGGTGTGCATCAGGAAGTGCGCCGGGTCGCTCTGGTAGGTGCCCTCGCCCCAGGGGTCGGCGAAGGGCTCGCCGGACGCGCGGTGGGCTTCCACGGCGGCCAGCGCGGCGGCGTCCCCGGCGGCCAGCGCCTCGGGCAGGCTGGTGGCGGGCGCGTTTGCCCAGCGCCACTGCGGGTCGCCGTCGGCGTCCAGTTCGTCGGGGTTGAGAAGGGGACTGGCGTGGTCGCGGCTCATGTTCCACAGCCAGCCCACGCGGAAGCCCGCCATGTGGCGCAGGTGCCGCTCGACGGTCCAGCCGCCGCGCCCGTCGGTCAGGGCGAACTCCTCGGGCGTCAGGGCGGCGATCAGGGTATCGTTCACGCGGGCGTTGCGGCGGAAGGATTCGAGCAGCAGGGTCAGGTCGGTCATGGGGTCTCCGGTGAGAGGGGGCGGCGCCAGATGTTCCAGGCGTCCTCCAGGTCGTCCAGTCGTTCTGGCGAGGTGCCGGCGTGGCGCAGCAGGGTCACGATCTGGCCCCGGTGCCCGGCGTCGTGGACGGTCATGTAGGTCAGGAACAGCGCCGGGCGGGTGTGGAAGGTGCCCACGCCGTGCGGGTCGGCGAACGGGGTGCCGCTCGCCGCGTGCGCCTGCACCGCCTGGATGGCGGCCTCGTCCCCGGCGCGCAGCATGGCGCGGATCAGGGCCGGGTCGGTCGTGTGCCAGCGCCACGGATTCTCCCCGCCGGTCAGGGCCAGGGTGGACGCCGCGAATCCGGGCGCCATCTCCAGCAGCCACCCGCCGCGCGACGCGCCCATGTGCGACAGCATCCGCGCGACGGTCATGCCGCCCCGCCCGTCCGAGACGTTCAGGTCGTCCGGGGTCAGGCGGCCGATCAGGAAGTCGTTCACGCGGGCGTTCAGCGCGAAGGCCTCCAGGGTCAGGGTCAGGTCGGTCATGTGGACTCCGGGGTCAGGGCAGCTGGCAGCGGATGCGGGTGGCGGGCCGCTGCGGCGCGGGGCGGACCGGGGGCGGCGTGGGAGTCGGGGGGGCGGCGGGGGTCATGGGTCCTCCGGGGGTGGGTTCACGAAAGCGGCGGCGGACCGTCCGGTCTCCAGCGCGGGTAGGTAGAACAGCAGGTCCAGCTGCGGCGGTTTCACGCCCTGGGTGCGCAGCAACGCGGCGATCTGCGCCGTGTGCCGCACCTCGTGCAGCAGGACGTGCCAGATCAGGCCGTCCAGGGTGAACTGGCGGTGCCCCTCGGGCCAGTCGTCCAGCGTGACGGTGCGTTCCAGGTCGGCGGCCGTCAGGGTCTTCAGGTACGCGCGGGTGTCCGCCTCGACCGCCTGCCAGTACGCGGCGATGGCGTCCAGACCGAGGGTCGTATCAGGCGCCGCCGCGCCCGCCCGGACGTCCGGGAAGCGGTCCTGCACCATCGGGAGGCCCTGGAAGTCCCCGTGGATCCAGCCGTCCTCGACCTCGGCGGTGTGGATCAGCAGGTCGAGGATGGAGTGGAACCGCTCGCCGCGCAGCAGCGGCAACCGCAGCACGTCGTCCGGCGCGGCGCGCAGCGTGCCCAGCAGGTCGCGCCGCGCCCGGGTCAGGTGGTCGTACAGCGTGGCGGGGTTCATGGTTCAACGCTCGTGGAAGGCGGGCGGTTCGATCCCCAGGGCGCGCAGGGAGACGTACCCCTGGGCGCGGTGGTGGATTTCGTTGTCCACGGCGTAGATCGCGGCGACCCAGCCGGGCATCTCGCCCCAGGGCAGGGCGTGCATCTGGTTGAAGAAGGCGGGGTCGGTGTGCGGGCCGTGTTCGGCCAGTTCGGCGCTCACGGCGTCCCAGACAGCCAGCAGGTCGACCTTCGTGCCAGGGCCGGCGGTCCAGTCGGGTTCGGTCCACCCGCCGGTCCGCAGGGCGGTGACGGTCATGGCGTCCACGAGGTGGATCTCGGTGGCCTGCGCGCCGAAGGGCCGCATGCCGCCCAGGCTGAAGGTGAACAGCTGATCGTCGGGGAAGGCCTCGATGACGCGGCGGGTCAGGTCGCGGTGGCCCTGCCAGTGGGCGATGAAGTCGGGGATGGACAGCGCGGGCGACAGGGCAGCGGCGGACTCGGCAGCGGGTGCGGTCATGGTGGAACCTCCTGGGGTTGAATCTGTCTCCAGCATAATCCGGATTCCCGTCAGAACGTGACGCTTATTCCGATTACCATTGGGACATGTACGACCCGAGCATGCGGGTACTGACCGTGCTGGAACTCCTGCAGGCGCACGAGGAGGTCAGCGGCGCCGAACTGGCCCGCCGCCTGGAAGTCAGCCCCCGCACCGTGCAGCGCTACGTGGCCCGTCTTCAAGACCTCGGCATTCCCGTCGAGGGCCGCCGGGGCGTGGGCGGCGCATACCGCCTGAAGGCCGGGTTCCGCCTGCCCCCGCTGATGTTCACGCCCGAGGAGGCGCTGGCCGCCGCGCTGGGACTGCGGACCCTGCGGCACCTGGGCCTGCACGCCCTGGCCCCCGCCGCGCAGGGCGCCAGCGCCAAACTGTCGCGCAGCCTCCCGCACGACCTGCGCGCCGACATGCTGGCCCTGGAAGGCAGCGTGCAGTTCGACACCGGCCCCTGGGTGGCCCCCACCGACGCGCAGTTGCTCGCGGCGCTGCTGCGGGCCGTGCGCGACGCCTGCACCGTCACCTTCACGTACGCCGCCCCCGACGCCCCCGAGACGCGGCGGGACGCGGACGTTCACCGGGTGGTGCATCTGGAGGGGCGCTGGTATGCGGTCGCGGACTGCCACCTGCGCGGGGCGCGACGTTCGTTCCGGCTGGACCGCATGAGCGCCCTGAGCGTGCAGGACCGCCACTTCAGGCGGGAAGCGGACCTCGACGCCGCCGCGTACCTGCGCTCCACGCTGCGCGCCCCGAAACCCACCCACGCCATCAGCGTGTGGCTGGACTGCCCCCCGGAGGACCTGCGCGGCCGGGTGTCCACCTGGGGCACCGAACTGCGCCCAGACGCCCACGGCACGCGCCTGACCACCACCCGCGAGGGCCTGAGCGGCTTCGCGGCGTTCCTGCTGGGCCTGGACTGCTCCTTCCGGGTGGACAGCCCGCCCGAACTGCGCGCCGAGTTCGCCCGGCTGGCCGAGCGCTGCGCCGCGCACGCCGGCCCGGCTCCTGCCAGCCCTGCGTACACTGGGGCATGACCACGCCCACCAACGAGGAACTGGCGCAGGGCCGGGCGTACACGGCCCCCGGCATCACGGTCTACTACGACGCGCGGCGCTGCCTGCACGTCGCCAGCTGCGTACGTGGCCTGCCCGGCGTGTTCGACCCGGCGGCCCGCCCGTGGATTCAGCCCGCGAACGCCGGTGCCGATGCGGTCGCGGCGGTCGTCCGCACCTGCCCCACCGGGGCGCTGCACTACGTCCTGGAAGGACAGGAGGCCGAGATGCCCGACGAGACCACCACCATCACCCCCAGCCCCGACGGCCCGCTGATGATCCGGGGCAACCTCGTGATCGACACGCCGCAGGGCGAGCAGCGCGAGGTACGCGCCGCGCTGTGCCGCTGCGGCCACAGCGGGAACAAACCCTACTGCGACGGCACGCACGCGACCGTCGGCTGGACCAGCGCGCCCGATCCCTCGTAGCGCGGCGGGACAGAACTGCGCGCAGCAGACGTACACTACGCTATGACTGACTCAACGCTGAATGCCGTGAACATTCCCGACCTGATCCGCAAGAAACGCGACGGCGAGGAACACACCCGCCAGGAACTGGAACAACTCGTGCTGGGCTACACGCGCGGCGACGTGCCGGACTACCAGATGAGCGCGTGGCTGATGGCCGTGTTCCTGCGCGGCATGGCCGAACAGGAAACCGCCGACCTGACCATGGTCATGGCCGAGAGCGGCGACCTGATGAACCTCGGGGACCTGCCGCGCACGGTGGACAAGCACTCCACCGGCGGCGTGGGCGACAAGACCAGCCTGATCCTGACGCCCATGCTGGCCGCACTGGGCCAGACGGTCGCCAAGATGAGCGGGCGCGGGCTGGCGCACACCGGCGGCACCATCGACAAGCTGGAAAGCATTCCCGGCTGGACCAGCGAACTCGACGAGGACCGCTTCATCGCGCAGGCCCGCGAGATCGGCCTCGCGCTCGTGGGCCAGAGCAAGGACCTCGCCCCGGCCGACGGGAAACTGTACGCGCTGCGGGACGTGACCGCCACCGTGGACTGCCTGCCACTGATCGCCAGCTCGATCATGAGCAAGAAACTCGCGTCCGGCGCGCACACGGTCGTGCTGGACGTGAAGGTGGGCGCCGGGGCGTTCATGCGCACCCTGGACGCCGGGCGCGGACTGGCCCGCGCGATGGTGGACATCGGCACCCGCGCCGGACGGCAGGTGCGCGCCGTCCTGACCGACATGGACACCCCGCTGGGCCACATGGCCGGCAACTCCCTGGAAGTGCTGGAGGCCCTGGCGACCCTGCGCGGCGAGGGCCCGCAGGACCTGACCGAACTGTGCGTGGCGCTGGCCGTCGAGGCGCTGGCCGCCCAGGGCGAGGACGAAACGCAGGCGCGCGAGCGGGCGCTGGCGACCCTGCACGACGGGTCGGCCCTGGCGAAGTTCCGGGCGTTCATCGAGGCGCAGGGCGGCGACGCCACCTACGTGGACGACATCAGCAAATTCGACGTGGCGCCCGGCCGCGCCGACGTGACCGCCACCGAGTCCGGCTTCGTGGCGGGCATCGACGCCCTGAGCGTGGGCCGCGCCGTGCTGGCCCTCGGCGGGGGCCGCGAACGCAAGGGCGAGGCCATCGATCACGGCGTGGGCGTGGAGCTGCTGCGCAAGCCCGGCGAGGCCGTGCAGGCCGGCGACAGCGTGGTCCGCATCTACCACAGAGGCGGGCGCGGCCTGGACGTCGCGCAGCGCCTGCTGGCCGGGGGCCTCAGCGTCAGCGCGCAGGCGCCTGCCCCGGACGACCTGATCCTCGACCGCGTGTTCTGAACGGCGTTGAAAGTCGAAAGTTGATGGTTGATGGAAGGGAACCCCTCTCCATCGACCATCAACTTTTGACCATCACCGCCCCTACGGAACGCGTAGGGCCTTGCAGTTCTCGCCGGGTGGGCTGTCCGGGGCGTCGCTGGCGACCACGACGCGTTCGTTCTTGCCCACGAATCCCCGGCAGCGGGCCAGGGCGCGCAGGTACTCGGGGTCCTGGCTGGCCCTGACGGCGTCCCTGAGGATCTGCACGTCGCGTTCCAGGGTCTCCACGCGCGCCTGGGTCTGGCGGGTCTCGGCACTCCAGGTGACGGTGCGGTACACCGAGTTGCCCAGCTGGAAGGTCAGTTGCACGATGCCCAGCGCGGCGAGCAGGCTGGCGACCATCATGGTCAGCGGCAGCCGTTGCAGGCGCTGGAGGTGCCGTTCGATGCGCTCCAGCCACGGTTCCCGCGCCGGGGGGACTGGGGGGGGCGGTGCGTCGGTCACGCGGGTCAGCATAGCGCGGCCCCCGGATGGGAGGCGTGAGAAACGGGCGGAGCGGGGCGCCCGGAAAGCTGCCGTCAGGGCGGTTCTCGCTGGCGGCGGCGGTGCGGTGGCGGTGCGGGGAACTGCTCTACACTGCGGGCATGACAGTGGCATCCGAGGTGGGGAGCGGCGCGGCCGCAGCGGGCGGCGGGCGCATTCCGGCGCTGAACTGGGGCGACGCGCACCGCACGGTGATCCAGTTGCGGTACGGCGACCTGGACGCCATGGGGCACGTGAACAACGCCCGCTACGCCGAGTTTCTGGAGGTGGCGCGCATGGACCTGTCGCGCGCGCTGGACCTGCGGGACGCCGACGACCGGTCGGTGCTGGCGCGGCTGGAACTGGATTACGTGCGGGACATCCGGCTGGGGCAGGAGGTCGTGATCGAGACGCTGATCGAGCGGCTGGGCCGCACCAGCTGGACGGGCGTGGCCCGCATCCTGGCGGATGGGGTGCCGTGCGCGTTCGCGCGGTCGGTGCAGGTGCGCGTGGATGATCAGGGCGCGCCGCTGGCCATTCCGGCCGGGTTTGCCGGGCGGGTCGCGCCGGTCATGGTGCGGGGGGCCGGGTCGTGAGCGCCGCCTACGAGGACCGGGCGCTGTACCAGGGGGACGTGTGGGTGCGGATCGACACCCTGCCGCGCATCATGGCGGAGGGCTGGCGGCGCAACCTGATGGACGGCGGGGTGGTCAGCGTGGTGCGCACGCCGTTCCAGTGGTCGATGGGCAGCCCCGTGATCGAGATCGAGACGGGCGGCTACCAGGGCGACGTGGGCCTGTACGTGCCCGAGGTGCAGCTCGCCGAGGCGCTGGCCCTGCTGGGCTTCGAACCCGAGGAAGCGGCGGACGGCGGGGACGTCACGGTGGGCGGCGCATCGGGCGAGGACTCCTCCGGAGACTGAGACGGACTCCGATGGAATGGGCTGCACAGCCCGCCGGGTCCGGGCGGAGGCGACCCGGAGAGCTACCGCGCACAGAAGGAGAGAAACGCCCCTTCGGACGTGGAGCTGGCAGGGGCGGTGAAGTTCCGGATTGTCGGCGAAGCGAACGGCAGTCCGTATGAATTCTGTCGGCCTGCAACCATAACTGGGGTGGGGGGCGGCGCGGTACAGTGAGCGGCGCAGCACTGACGTCCTTCACCTCCTCGTTCCGGCCGGGGGCCTGAACGGCAGCGGGAACCCCGACTGGAAGCGTTCCCAGCTGCGGCGCCCGCCCCCCGCCCAGATTTCACAGCAGACCCAGGAGCCCGCATGACCAATCCCTCCAACCCTGAACCCATCAGCATCGGCATCGACGTGGGCGGCACCAAGATCGCCAGCGGCGTCCTGCGTGGCGACGAACTGCTGAGCGCGCACGTGATCCCCACCCCGGAAACCGGCTGGGAAACCGTGCTGGACGCCATTGCCGGCGAGGTCCGCCGCCTTCAGGAGCGCCACCCGGAAGCCCGCCTGATCGGCGTGGGCATCCCCGGCCCGCTGAACGCCGACCGGACCCGCGTGAAGTTCGCACCGAACATCTACGGCTTCACCGACGTGCCGCTCGTGGACGGCCTGCGCGACCGCCTCGCGCAGCGCGTGGTCCTGGAAAACGACGCCAAGGCCGCCGCCCTCGCCGAGGCGCACCTGGGCGCGGCGCGCGGCACCGAGAGCAGCATCTACGTGACGGTCAGCACCGGCATCGGCGCCGGGATCGTCCTGAACGGCCGCATCTGGCGCGGCCGGCACGGCATCGCCGGCGAGATCGGGCACATCACGGCCCTGCCCGGCGGTCCGGTCAGCGGCGCGGGCCTGGACGGCGCGCTCGAGGCCGTCGCCAGCGGCACCGCCATCGCCCGCGACGCCAGCTTTGCTCTGAACCGCGACGTGAGCACCGCCGAGGCCTTCCAGCTGGCCCAGCAGGGCCACCCGGCCGCGCGACGCGTGGTCGCGCAGGCCGTCCGGCACATCGGGATCGCGCTGGCCGACCTGCAGAAGACCATCGACCCGGAAGTGTTCGTGCTGGGCGGCGGGGTCGCCAGCGTCGGGGATTACTTCTTCCATGGCGTGCAGGCCGCCGCCGACGAGTACGCGCAGGGCTTCGCGTCCGTCACGATCCGCCGCGCGCAGCTGGGCACGAACGCCGGCGTGATCGGCGCGGCCCTCGCGGCCCGGCACGGCTGAACCCATGACGCTCGTGGCGGCTGCCGAAGCCTTCGCGCGGCCGTTCTACGACGCCCCGGAGCGGGCGTACCACACCGCCGCGCACGTCCAGTCCCTGATCCGGGCGCTGGGCGGGCGCGGCGTGCTCACGCCGGAACTGGAACTGGCGGCGTGGGGGCACGACCTGATCTACGATCCGCGCGCCGCCGACAACGAGGAACGCAGCGCGGACGTGTTCAGCTCGTGGCTGGCCGCACAGAGAGCCGGTGGGGACGTGCAGGCGCAGGTGCGGGACCTGATTCTCGCCACGCGCCACACCACACCCCCGACCACGCGGGCCGGGGCGCTGTTCGTGGACGCGGACCTGGGCATCCTGGGCGCCGACCCCGACGACTTCGACGCCTACGACCGCGCCATCCGCGCCGAGTACGCGCACGTTCCGGACGGCGCCTACCGGGCGGGTCGCTCGGGGGTGCTGCGCGGTTTCCTGAGCCGCGAGCGGCTGTTCCTCACGCCGGAATTCGCGGCGCTGGACGCCCCGGCACGCCTCAATCTGCGCCGGGCTCTGGAGCGGCTGGCATAGACCCGGCCCTCCCTGGCAGTCCCAGTTCGGCCAGCAGCTCGGCGGTGTGCTGGCCGGGCGTGGGCGGCGCGCGGCGCACCGGCAGGGCCTCGCCACCAAAACGCCAGGGTGGGCTGGTCACGGTCGTCGCTCCCAGCGTGGGGTGCGGGACGGTCACGGCCACGCCACGCGCCTGCACGTGCGGGTCCGCGAACACCTCGGCCAGATCGTTCACGGGGCCACACGGCACGCCCGCACGTTCCAGGCGGTCCATGACCTCCTGCCGCGAGTAACGGGCCAGTCCGGGCAGCATCCGGGTGTCCAGGTCCGCGCGGTGCGTCACGCGGCCCTCGTTCGTGGCGAGGCGGGCGTCCGCACCCAGGTCCGTCAGGTCCAGCGCCTCGCAGAAGCGCCGCCACAGCGCGTCGTTCCCCACCGCCACGTTCACGAACCCGTCCGCGCAGGGGAACGTTCCGTACGGCACGATGGACCGGTGATCGTTCCCGGTGGGCGTGGGCACCTCCCCGGTCGCCAGGAAACGGCCCACCTGCGAACTGCCCAGCGCCACCACGCTCTCGAGCAGGTTCACGTCCACCCGCTCGCCGCGCCCGGTGCGTTCGCGGGCGTACAGCGCCGCCAGGATCGCCTGCGTGACCAGCGACCCCGCGAACACATCGGCCACCGCCACACCCACCCGCAGGGGCGGCCCGCCCGGCTCGCCGTTGTAACTCATCATGCCGCCCATGCCCTGCGCCACGACGTCGTACCCGGCCCGGTCCCGGTACGGGCCGTCCAGCCCGAAACCCGTGATGCTCGCGTAGATCAGGCGCGGGTGGGCGGCGCTCAGGGCCTCCCAGCCCAGGCCCAGGCGGTCCAGCGTGCCGGGCCGGAAGTTCTCGATCAGCACGTCACTCCCGGCGATCAGGCGGTGCGCGGCCTCCAGTCCGTCCGGGGTTTTCAGGTCCAGGGTCAGGCTGCGCTTGTTGCGGTTCACGCTCAGGAAGTAACTGCTCTCGCGGCCCCCCTCCCCCACCTGAAAGGGCGGCCCCCAGGCGCGCGTGTCGTCCCCGCCCGGCGGCTCGACCTTGATCACGTCCGCGCCCAGGTCGCCCAGCAGCATGGTGGCGAACGGCCCGGTCAGCACCCGCGTGAAATCCGCGATCCGCACGCCGCTCAGGGGCAGGGTGGAGGGGGTCACGGGCGTGAAGGGCAGGGCAGGAGTGTGGGCATACGGGCACCTCGGAAGGATCAGACGGGCGCAGCCACAGGGCAGCGGCGCGGCGGGAACAGGGTTGTGGTTGCCGCGCAGCATAGCGCGCCCGCACGCACAGCGCACAGAAAACCGCCCTCCGGGTGGGGGGCGGTCCGTGGAGCGCAGCTGTGGTGGAACGCAGTTGCGTCTTCGTACGGATCCCGTCTGTTTCGTCGTTCACCCGGCACAGCACCGGGTGATCGACTCCACGCCCGGCATCCGCCTTGCTCCAACTCGCGTCCGCTCGGGTTGAACGGTTTTGACAGACCATTCAACCGGAGTTGTTCTCAGTCGGCGGCGCTGCCGTGGTTTCCGGCCTGCGCGTTGGCCTTGTCCTTGGCGGCTTCGGCTTCCAGTTTCGCCTTGATCTTCTTCAGGGTGAAGCTGGCCTCGCGTTCGCGCTGGTCGAGCACCCCGCGGATGAAGCGGATGTCCTCCTGAATGCCCGGAATGCGGATCTGTTCCAGGGCGTTCACGCGGCGGCTGGTCTTCTTGATTTCCTCGCCGATGCGGCGCAGTTTCGTCTCGGTCGCGGCGACCTTGACGATGGCCTCCAGCACCCCGCCGAAGTCGGTGGCGGCCTGGATGGTGCGCGCGCCGACGTTGATGGGGCTGAACGTGGCGGCGTTGCGACGCTCCGGGATCTCGATCTTGGGGACCTTCACGCCGTAGATGCTCACGATCTGCATGTCGACGGCGTAGTCGCCGCTGCCGGCGAGGCTGAGGCTCTCGACGGCCTCGGGGCTGTCCCAGGCTTTCGCGCCGAACAGGCTGGTGTACGCGCCCTTGCTGACGCCGGCGAGTTCCTCGCGCGCGGCGAGGGCGTCCTTGACGAGCGCGAAGAACTCGCCGATGAGGGCGTCACGCTTGCGTTTCAGGAGGTCCGCGCCGCTCTGAGCGGTTTTCAGGCTGGCCTTGCTGGCCAGCATGGCGCTGCGGGTGGGGCTGATCTGTTCTGCCATAAGTATTCACCTCCCTGGTCGGTCGGTCATGACGGAAGGCGGGAAGTCCAGGCTGGGGGCCGGGCCGCCTTCCGTCAGGGGGTCACATGCGGTTGCCTTTCCACATCTCGTCCATCTTGGTGCCGTAGTACTTGTCGATGGAGTCCTTGCCGAGGCGGGTCAGCTGGCTCTGGGGCAGCTTGCTCAGGATGCCCCAGGCGACGGTGAGGCTGTCGTCGATGGAGCGGTCCTGGTTGCCCTGGCCGATGAAGTAGTTCTCGAAGTCGTCCGCGAAACGCAGGAACAGCTTGTCGGTTTCGCTCAGGGCGTCTTCACCGGTGATGGCGACCAGTTTGCGCAGGTCCAGGCCGTTGGCGTACGCGGCGAACAGCTGGTCCGAGACGTTCTTGTGGTCGGCGCGGGTCTTGCCCTTGCCGATGCCGTTGCCCTGAAGGCGGGACAGGCTGGGCAGGGGGTTGATCGGGGGGAACACGCCCTTGGCGTTCAGCGCGCGGTCCACCACGATCTGACCTTCGGTGATGTAACCGGTCAGGTCGGGGATGGGGTGCGTGATGTCGTCGTCGGGCATGGACAGGATCGGGATCTGCGTGACCGAGCCAGGCTTGCCGTCCACGACGCCGGCGCGCTCGTACAGGCTCGCAAGGTCGGTGTACATGTAACCGGGGAAGCCACGGCGACCGGGGATCTCTTCACGGGCGCCGCCGATTTCACGGAGGGCCTCGCAGTAGTTCGTCAGGTCGGTCAGGATCACCAGCACGTGGTAGCCGTGCTCGAAGGCCAGGTACTCGGCGGTGGTCAGGGCCATGCGGGGGGTCAGCAGACGCTCCACGGCGGGGTCGTCGGCCTTGTTCAGGAACAGCACGGAGCGGGCGAGCGCGCCGGTGCGTTCGAATTCCTGCGTGAAGAACGACACTTCGCGCTGGGTCAGGCCCATCGCGGCGAACACGACGGCGAAGTCACCCTCGTGGCCGGGCACCTTGGCCTGACGGGCGATCTGGGCGGCCAGTTCGTTGTGCGGCAGACCCGAGCCCGAGAAGATCGGGAGTTTCTGACCACGGATCAGGCTGGTGTTCACGTCGATGGTGCTGATGCCGGTCTGGATGAACTCCTCGGGCTTGGCGCGCGCGGCGGGGTTCATGGCCTGACCGTTGATGCTCAGGCGTTTCTCGGCGATCACCTCGGGCAGCCCGTCGATGGGGCGGCCCAGGCCGTCGAAGCGGCGGCCGATCATTTCCTTGCTGACGCCCAGGCGGGCCACGTCTTCGACGAGGCTGACGCTGGCGGTCGCGAGGTCCAGACCACGGGTCTCTTCGAACACCTGGATCACGGCGTTCTGGTCGGTCACGGAGATGACCTGACCGCCGCGCAGTTTGCCGCTGGCGTCCTTGATGTTCACGATGGCGCCGTACGCGAGGTCCGAGGCTGCGTTCACGAACAGCAGCGGCCCGGAGATGTACGCGACGTCGTTGTATTCCTTCTGGAGAAGGGTCACGCTTTCACTCCCTTGAAGGTGGTGTCGAGTTCGCTCAGCACGCCGTCGCGGTACGCGGCGAAGTCACCCTCGGCGGTGTAGCGGGCGCGGGCGAGTTTCTCGATGACGGGGCTCTGGACGATCTCGTCGATGGTCGCGCCGTCCTTGAGGGCCACTTCGGCCTGGTCGTAGAACTTCAGGAACATCTGCATCAGGCCGTAGTTCTTGGGCATGCTGGCGCTGGCGTCGACCGGATCGAAGCCGTTCTGCTGCAGGAAGTCCTGCCTCAGCATGCGGCCCGCCTCGATGATCAGGCGCTCGTTGTCCTGCAGGGCGTCGGGGCCGACGAGCTGCACGACTTCCTGCAGCGCCGCTTCCTGCTGCAGCAGGTTGCCGATGCGCTGGCGCAGTTCCGGGAAGTCCTCGCCGACGTTGGCGCGGTACCAGGAGTCCAGGATGGGCGTGAACAGGCTGTAGCTGCCGTTCCAGTTGATGGCGGGGAAGTGACGGCGGCGGGCGAGGCCGGCGTCCAGACGCCAGAAGGCCCCCGTGATACGCAGGGTGGCCTGCGTGACGGGCTCGGACATGTCACCGCCGGCGGGGCTGACCGCGCCGATCACGCTGACCGCACCGTCGTCGCCCGCGAGGGTCTTGACGGCCCCGGCGCGCTCGTAGAACGCGGCGAGCTTGGCGCCCAGGTAGGGCGGGTAGCCTTCTTCGGCGGGCATTTCTTCCAGGCGGCTGGAGATCTCGCGCAGCGCCTCGGCCCAGCGGCTGGTGGAGTCGGCCATCAGGGACACGGAGTAGCCCTGGTCGCGGAAGTACTCGGCCAGCGTGATGCCGGTGTAGACGCTCGCTTCACGGGCGGCCACGGGCATGTTGGACGTGTTGGCGATCAGGATGGTGCGGTGCATCAGGGGGCCGCCGGTCTTGGGGTCTTCCAGTTCCGGGAACTCGACCAGCACGTCCGTCATCTCGTTGCCGCGCTCGCCGCAACCGACGTACACGACGATGTCGGCGTTGCCGTACTTCGCCACGCTCTGCTGGGTCACGGTCTTGCCACTCCCGAAGGGACCGGGGATCGCGGCCGCGCCACCCATCACCAGGGGGAACAGGACGTCCAGAATGCGCATCCCGGTCAGGAACGGCAGGCTGGGGTCGAGTTTCTTGGCGACGGGACGGGGCGCACGCACGGGCCAGTAGTGGGCCATGCGCAGTTCGGTGCCGTCCTCGAGTTTCGCGATGGTGTCGTCGATGGTGTACTCACCGGCGGGCGCGATCCAGGCGAGCTTGCCGCTCTTGTCGGGGGGCGTCAGGACCTTGTGCGTGAAGGAGAACTCCGGCACGGTGCCCAGGATGGCGCTGCCCGTGACGGTGTCGCCGACCTGCACGCTGGGCGTGAAGCTCCACTTCTTGGTGCGGTCCAGGGAGGAGACCTCGATGCCGCGCGCGATGAAGTCGCCCGAGGCCTCGCGGATCTTGTCCAGGGGGCGCTGAATGCCGTCGTAGATGCCGTTCAGCATGCCCGGCCCGAGCTCGACGCTCAGGGGCAGGCCGGTGGTTTCCACGGGCTCACCGACGGTCAGGCCGCTGGTGTCCTCGTACACCTGCACGAAGGCGGTGTTGCCGTCGAGGCGGATGATCTCGCCCACGAGGCGTTCGGTGCCCACGCGCACGATGTCGTACATCTTCGCGCCGTACATGCCGTCAGCAATGACGGCCGGTCCGGCGATGCTCTGCACGACGCCAGTCTTGTTCTGCGTCATTTGGTACTCCTTGGGAGGGGCAGAAGGCGGAAGGCCGATGGCAGAAGGCCGCGAGCGAGAACGCTCGAGCTTCTTCTGTGTTGTTGCCATCTGCTATCTGCCATCTGCCTTCAACCTCCGTTTTACAGTTTGATGTCGAAGCCGATGGTGTCGCGCACCAGCTTGCCCATGTAGGCCTTGGCGTCGACGGTGTCCGGGTTGAACGCGTCGCGCAGGCTGGGGATGGGCAGCAGGATCGGCAGGTCGCGGCCCCGCATGACGCGGGCGGTGGCGGTGACGGGATCGGCGATCAGGCCGGTGTCCACGGCGATCAGGCCGTAGGTGCCGCTGACGATCACGCGTTCCAGTTCGGCCACGGCCGTCTCGGCGGTCGCCTCGATCACCTCGGCGCCCGCGAGGCGGTAGCCGGTGGCGGTCTCGGCGTCGCTGAGTACGGCGACACGCTGGGTGGAGGTGCTTTTGGTCATGCCTGCACCTCGCGGCGGATCTGATCGGTGGGCAGGTCGTAGAACTTGCCGCGGCCGATCAGGCGCAGTTTGGCGATCTCGATTTCCTTGCGGCGCAGGAAGTCGAGGATGATACCCACGCCTTCGGGGTCACCGGCGGCGATGCTGCGCGCGGCGGTGTCCAGGGCGACGCGGGCGGCGACCTCGGCGTCTTCCAGGGTGGGAGCTTCGAGAATCGCGGCGACGTCGCTCAGGCCGCTGGCGTCGCCCCCGGCGAGGCGGGCGTAGCCGGCCGCGTCGAGTTTCCCGCCGGCGACGAACAGGCTGGGTTCGAGCGGCTGACCGGCGCTGGAGCGGGCGATCAGGGCGTTGGTGATGTCGATCTCGCGGCTCAGGTAGCGGCGCAGGCTGGTGTCACGCGAGACTTTCAGCGCGTGCCGGTAGTAGCCCTGGTCCAGGGCCACTTCCAGGTCCAGCAGGCGGTTGCTGGCGGCGTAGGCCTGCACGCCGGCGCGCATGGCGGGGGCCAGCGGGTGCCCGCTGAGCGTGATGGCGGCTGCTGCGCTGGGCAGGTCGCTGCTCTGCGCGGCGGTCTGCAGGGCGCTGGCCTTGATGGTCCCGCCGGGGATCAGGCTCGCCAGGATGGCGTCTGCGCCCCGGCCGCCGGCCACGCCGCGCGCCACGGTCTTGAGGTTCACGAGGTCCCACTTCATCAGCAGGGCCTGAATCTCGCGTTTGGAGTCTCCCTCGGCGAAGCCCAGGACCTTCTGGGTGGTGTCGAACAGGTTGCGGCTGAGCGCGCGGTCCAGTTCGGGCAGACCGGCGGTCTCGTTGGTGGTGTCGCGCAGGTTCGCGGCGAGGTCGGTTTCGCTCAGGACCCGCAGGAACTCCTGGTAGCTGCCCGCCGCGAGCGCCGAGTCAAGCGAGCGTCCGTCGAGCAGTCTGGTCCGCATGATGCGGACGCGCGTGTTGATGTAAGCGTAGTCGTCGGGCATGTCGGTCCTTACTCGGCCAGCAGTCGGCTGATCTGCGGCGCGAGTTCACCGCGCACGCGGTCCAGTCGGCCGGTGAGGGTGTTCTGGATGCTGGACTTGCCGCCGGGGCCGACCAGGCGCACGCCGGTCTTGACCTGCTCGTTCACGCGGACGTCCAGGGTGCGGCCCAGCTGGGCCAGCGCCTGACGGACGGCGTCGTGTTCGTTCAGGCTGGCCTCGACCGCCTCGGCGTTGGGCAGGACCTGCAGGGCCTCGCTGATCAGCTTCGCCAGGATCATGGGGTATTCGGGCGAGGTGACGCTGGAGTGCAGGTACTGCTCGGAGACCTTGAAGGCCTGGGCCTGCAGGGTGTCGGAGGAGGTCAGGCGCTGGGCGTTGCTGTCCAGGTCGGCGGCGCTGCGGGCGCGGACGAGTTCCGCCTGCCGCTGGTTGGCCAGCTGGCGGGTGCGGCTCTCGACGAGCGTCCGGGCGCGTTCCTGGGCGCCGGCGACGATCTGCTCGGCGCGGGCCTGCGCGTCGGCGCGGATGCGCTCGATTTCGGCCTGGGCTTCGTTTTCGAGGAGCTTGTCGAGCGCCATATCAGATCAGGAACAGCGCAAGGAAGCCGAAGATGACCAGGGTTTCGGGCAGCAGGAAGTACAGCAGCAGGCCGCCGGCCTTGCTGGGGTCCTCGGCGACGGCGCCGACGAGGCTGGAGCCGATGCGGGCCTGGGCGATGCCGGTGCCGATGGCGCCGAGACCGAGGGCGAGGCCCTTACCGACGGCGATCAGGCCTTCCTGGCTGGAGTCAGAGGCGGCTTCGGCGGCTTCCTGGGCGAAACCGGTGCTGGCGAGGGCGAGGACGAGGGCAGCGACGGCGATCTTGTTGTACTGGGTCATGGTGAACACTCCTGGTTTATTTGACCTGCCCCTGGGTGGGGCTGAGGCGGCGAAGGGGGTTGTAACGGGGGCTGGTTTCGGTGTTGAAGCCGGTGGGGTTCAGGAACTCGACCATGTGCAGTCGGATGGGCTGCAGGATGTGGCCGATGAGGGTGAGGGCGAGAACGAAGAAGTGCAGGATCACGCCGACCAGCAGGCCCAGCAGCAGACCGAGGAAGCCGAGGCTCTCGTAGAGGCTCCAGCCCAGGTCGGTGCACAGCTTGGCGAGAATGGCGGACACGAGGCCCACGGCGAAGATTCGGGCGTAACTGACGACCGCGCCGCCCTGTGAGAGCAGTTCGATGGGCAGCAGCGGGAAGTGCTTGATGACGCGCAGCCAGCCGACGATGAACGCGGCGAAGCCCAGGAACATCAGCCAGACGCGGGGGTCGGCGAAGTTGCTGAGTGCGCCGAAGTCCTTGGCGGCGCGGCTGATGAAGGCCAGCAGCACCAGGGCACCGACGCCGCCGAACAGCGCGATGCCTTCCCAGGTGTGGACGGGGTCTTTGTGCTTGAGTCCCTGCTGGATACGGATCGCCCAGCCCCACAGGACCTGAAGGATGCCGAACAGCAGCGCGAACACCAGGGCGACGTTGCTGAAGTACTCGGTTTCCAGGCGGGGGAACACGATGGGCAGGAAGCCCTCGTAATACCCTTCCTTGGCCTTGTACGGGTCGACCGGGAAGGTCAGGCCGGTCCAGCCCCAGAGGCGGTCGAGCAGTTCCGGGTTGATGTAGAAGAAGTGCACGTGCTCAAGCAGGGTGCCGAAGAACTCGCCGGTGAGGAAGCCCCACACGATGGTCCAGGCGGCCATGACGTTCGTCACGAAGCCCAGGTCCTTGAGGGTGGCGGGCGGGATGTACGCACCCATGAAGCTCAGGTCCCAGCCCTCGTTGCGCCGGGCCTTGCCCAGCAGCCACAGGCCGAAGGCGAGGAACATCAGGCCGTACGCGATGTCGGCGATGATGATCCCGAAGAACAGCGGGAAGAACAGTGCCACGATCCAGGTGGGATCGAAACTGCCGTACTTGGGCGGCGACATCAGGCCCATGACGACCTGGAAGGGCCGCACGTAGCTGTTGTTCTTCAGTTCGACCGGCACGAGCGCGTCGTGGTGCTCGTCCACGGCGTGCAGTTCGTAGCTGACGGCGTCACCGAAGGGCGCCAGGGCCGCCGTGAGGGCGGCGGCGCGGTCCTGCGGCACGTAGCCCTGCAGCGCGAGGCTGTACTTGCCGCGTGCGGACACGGCGCGGACATCGTGCACGGCCACGCGGTCTTTCAGGACGTCGCGGATGGCGTACAGGACGGGCGCGTGCGTCTGGGCCAGCCGGTCGCGTTCGGTGTTCAGTTCGCGCTGGCGGGCTTCCCCGCTGCGGGCGATCTGTTCCATCTGCTCGGCTGCCTCGCTGAGGCTCAGGCGGTCGAAACGGCCCGGCAGGCGCAGCTCGCCGAGGCGGACGCGGCCCAGGGCGGCGCGCGCGGCGTCACGGTCACCGGTCAGGGTGGCGATCAGGCCCACGCGGTTCTGCCCGACCGTCTCGGTCGCCAGGGCGTGGCGGTCGCGCAGCGTCTCGTTCAGCGCGGCCTGCAACTCGGCGACGTTGTCGGTCGGCTGAAGCAGGAACGGCACGGTCGCCACGCGGCGGCTGCGGTCCAGCCCGCCGGCCAGGCGCGACAGGGCGCGCACGGCGTCACCGTAGGTGGCTTCGGCGTCCAGGTCGGCCTGGAATTCCTGACGCTGACGGGCGAGCGCGGCCACGGGAAGCGCGGCCTGCTCGATGGTGTCGGCCCAGGTGGTCTCGGCGGGCAGCGGGGCGGGAGCCGGGCGGTAGCTGCCCAGTTCCGCGAGGGTGCTTTCCACGCGGGCGAGCAGGCGCTCGTCCTCGCGGCGGCTCTGGGCGTCTGTGCCGGCCAGGGTCCCGGTGTTCAGTGGACCGCCCGTGATGGGCTTGAGGTGCAGCACCCCGGCGTTCTGCAGGGCCGCAATGACGGCGTCGCTGTCGCGTTTGCGCGTGGCGATCACGACCTGCTGCATGGGGTTGATCACGGAAGCACCGCCCTCATGATGGTGTCCACGGCCTGGCCCAGTTTGGCCTCGGCGCGGGCGCGGGTGGCCTGTGCCTGCTCCTGGGCGCTGGCGCTGGCCTGCGCGCGAATCTGCTGCACTTCGGCGCCGAGCGTCTGCTCGTGCTCGGTCTGCAGGGCTTTCGCGCGGGCTTCAGCTTCGCGGAGGATGCCGGCAGCTTCCGCCTCGGCTGCTTCCACGGTCGCCTGCGCCTGTGCGCGGGCCGCTTCGATCTGCGCGTCCAGCGCCGCTTCACGGCTGGCCAGTTCACTTAAGACTCGACTTGAGACGTCCAAAACTCACTCCTCCTTTCCCTTCGTGACTCAAGCACCCCGGTCAAGGCGCCCCATGAACGTCATGGGGTGTGGCGGGGGTGCGGTGAGTTTTGCGGTGGCCCGACCCTTTGTGATAATTGCGTCAGACTCGTAATCCATCCTAACACAGCCTTTTCGGGAATCCGGGAGGGCAAGCGTCCCTGCTGGGCCCGCCAACCGCCGGTCAGCACGCCGCGTTCCTGGCCGGGTGACGGCCCCGGAACAGGGGCCCCGGAACAGAGCGCGGCAGGACAAGGCCTGCCTTCCGGGGATGCGGTCGGAGGCAGGCAGACGTGGAGGGTCGTGGATTGTCAGGCCGGCCGCGCAGGGCCGCGTGGAGGGACAGGAAAGATCAGGTCAGGAAGGCGCTCAGGGGAGGGTGGGGATCAGTCGCCGCCGACGAACACCGGCGCGCCCAGGCCCGTCTCGTTCTCGCTGTAGCCCTGCTCGCTGTGGGCGGCGATGTCCATGCCCGTGACCTCCTGGCTGGCCGGGACGCGCAGCGGCGTGACCAGCGACACCAGTTTCAGCAGGATGAAGCTGCCCACCCCGGCGAAGGCGAGGCTCGCCACGACACTCACGATCTGCACGATCATCTGCTCGCCCACGGGCTTGCCGGCGCCGGTCGTCCAGGCGAGCGCGCCGGTCAGCAGGGCGCCCACAATGCCGGCCACGCCGTGGCAGGCGAACACGTCGAGGGAATCGTCGGCACGCAGGCGGTGCTTGAGCTGCACGGCCCAGTAGCTGGCGGTGGCGCCCAGCGCGCCGATCACCAGCGCGGCCCAGGGGCTCACGAAGGCGCAGGCGGGGGTGATGGCGACCAGACCCACGACCACGCCGGTCGCGGCGCCCACGGCGGTGGGTTTGCCGTTGCGGACGCTTTCCCAGACCAGCCAGGTCAGCATCGCGGCGGCCGGGGCGATCAGGGTGGTGATGAAGGCCAGCGCGGCGGTCTGACCGGCGCTCAGGGCGCTGCCGGCGTTGAAGCCCATCCAGCCGAACCACAGCAGCCCGGCGCCCAGCAGGACCAGCGGGACGTTGTGCGGCACGTGCGCCACGCGGGGGTGCCCCAGGCGCGGCCCGACCACGAACGCAGCGACCAGGGCGCTGATTCCGGCGCTGATGTGAATGACGGTGCCGCCCGCGAAGTCCAGCGCGCCGTCCTTGAACAGCCAGCCGTCGGCGCTCCAGACCCAGTGGGCCAGCGGCGAGTAGATCAGCAGGGTCCACAGGCCGCCGAACAGCACGAAGGCCCCGAAGCGCATGCGTTCCACGACCGCGCCGCTGATCAGGGCCAGCGCGATGATGGCGAACATCGCCTGGAACGCCGCGAACACGTACGTGGGGATGGTGCCGCTCAGGGCGCCGCTCAGGCCCTCGAGGCCCAGGTTGCCCAGGCCGCCGATCAGGGCGTTGCCGCCCTCGCCGAAGGCCAGGGTGTACCCGGCCAGCATCCACAGCACGCCGACGATCCCGATGGACACGAAGCTCATCATCATGGTGTTCAGGACGCTCTGGGCGCGGGTCAGGCCGCCGTAGAAGAACGCGAGGCCCGGCGTCATCAGCAGGACCAGCGCGGCGGACACCAGCATCCAGGCGGTGTCGCCGGTGTTCAGTTCGGGTTTGGCGTCCTGCGCGAGGGCCGCGCCGCCCAGCAGCAACGCGAGCGGCAGGGCCGCCTTCAGGGGGGTGGGGTGGGTCATGGTCGCTCCTTGATCGGGGCCGCTCAGGCGGGCGTGAGGCGGGTCTCGGTGACGGGGGTCAGCGCGGCGGCGTCCTGCTCGCCGGTGCGGATACGGACCACGCGTTCGAGCGGCTGGACGAAGATCTTGCCGTCGCCGACCTCGCCGGTCCGGGCGCCGCGGCACACGGCGTCGATGGCGGCCTGCACGAAGGGCTCGCTGACGGCCATGCGGACCTCGACCTTGTCGCGGAATTCCACCATGACGCGCGTGCCGCGGTAGTGCTCGACGATCTCCTGCTCGCCGCCGTGCCCACTGACGCGGGACAGCGTGATGCCGCTGATTCCGGCCTGGAACAGCGCTTCCTTGACCTGCTGGACCCTCTCGGGCCTGATGACAGCCGTGACGAGTTTCATGGTGTCTCCCTTTTCCGGTTCAATTTGCAGTTTTCGCATCCCTGCATACCCCGAGCTTAGAGACACATGTGCAGAATGTCAAAAGTTTTCTTGCGATTTGGCTAGATTTTTCTGCGCAGATTGCGTCATGTGTCCGCAAAACTGCATCCTGTTGCGGCGCGGCGCCTCACGCCCCCGGAGGAGCGGTTCTCCCCTCCCCCGCTCTGGCCGCCGGCGGGACAGAAGGCGGCGCGGCAGCCCCTGTGAAGGACTGCCGCGCCACTCTGATGTTCGCTGCTGCTTCTAACACGGATTCCGTTTGTTTCGCCGACAATCCGGAACTTCACCGGATTGCCAGCTCCACGTCCGGAACCCGTGTTGCTCCCACTCGCTTCGCTCGGGTTGAACGGGCTTTGCAGCCCATTCAACCGGAGTCCGTATTAGATCAGCCGGCGGGGCCTCAGCCGCAGCCAGAAGCGCACGCCCAGCACCGCGACCACGGCCAGCACCACAGCTCCCACGACCGGCGCGAACACCGCCAGCACGCTGAGCAGCACGCTCGTGCCGTCCTCGACGCCACTGACCACCGGGTTCCCCAGGCCGCCGGTCGTGGCGGTCGCCACCGGCCTGACCGCCGTGCGCGTGGCGTGGACGCCCCCGGCCACGATCAGGCCCAGCGCCATGCTGAGGGCCGGGGGCACGTCGGCCACGCCGGACTGCGCCGCGAACAGCACCGCGCCGGCCGCCGTGTTCACCACGCCGCCCAGCAGGTGCAGCGCGTGATCCACGCCCGGAATCTTGTCGCCCACGAAATCCAGCAGGCCCAGCACGCCGATGCCCACCAGCACCCAGGTGTTGCCCAGCAGGTCGAAGGGTTCGTTCAGGCCCAGCACGCCGAAGCGGGACAGCAGGCCCACCAGCAGCAGCGGCACGAAGGCGTTCAGACCCGCCGCGCCCGACAGGCCCAGCGAGGACAGCAGACCGGAGAGCAGTTCCATACGCCCCACAGTACGCGCCGCCGGAAGCGGCCGTTCCCACCCCCCCCACCTGCCGGTCCCACCGGGGGCCGGGGCGGTCCAGAGGGGGGGCGGGCCGCTGTCAGCGCAGGTAGGCGACCAGCAGGTCCACCCCGGCGCGCAGGTCGGCCTCGTGAACGGCCTCCACGACCGTGTGGATGTAACGGGTGGGGAGGCTGAGGGTCAGGGTGGGCACGCCGCCCCGGCTGCGCTGGATGGCCGCGCCGTCCGTGCCGCCCTGCGCCAGCACCTCCAGCTGCGCGGGAATGCCATTGGCCTGCGCCAGATCCCAGAAGCTATCGACGAGCGCGCGGTGCGAGATCATGCTCGAATCGAACACCTTGATGCCGATGCCGTCCCCGAGGCGGGTCACGGCGTCCTCGGCGGGCACGCCGGGCGTGTCCACGGCCAGCGTCACGTCCAGGCCGATGCCGACGGTGGGCTGCGCGCCGTACGCGGCGGTGATCGCGCCGCGCAGCCCGACCTCCTCCTGGGTGCTGAACACCGCGATCAGTTCGTGCCGCAGGTCCTGGCCGCGCAGGGCGCGCAGCGTCTCGAGCAGCAGGAACACGCTGGCGCGGTCGTCCATGGCCTTGCCGCACACCAGCCGCCCGACCCGGCGGGCCGACTGGTCCAGCGTGACCATGTCCCCGACCCGCACCTGCGCGCGGACCTCGTCGGCGCCCAGGCCCAGGTCGATGAAGAATTCCCGGACCTCCGGGATCTTCTTGCGTTCCTCGGGACTGGCGATGTGCACCGGCTTGCCGCCGGGCGTCAGGATGCCCGGCAGCGCCCCGCCGCGCGCGTGGACGGTCACGTTCCGCGCGAACAGGTTGCGGGTGTCGAAGCCGCCCAGCGCCTGCACCCGCAGGAAGCCCCGGTCGTCGATGAAGCGCACCAGGAAGCCGATCTCGTCCATGTGGGCGCTGATCATCACGCGCTCGGCCACCTCGCCCTTTTTCGGGGGGCGGGCAGCGCGGCGGGCGATCACGTTGCCCATGGCGTCCACGTGGACCTCGTCGGCCAGTCCTTCCAGTTCGGCCAGCACGAAGTCGCGCACGGCGTCCTCCTGTCCGGGCACGCCGGGCAGATTCGACAGGTGCATCAGCACGTCCAGGCGCAGCTCGGGGACGGAGGGGGCCTTCCTATCCTTCTTCCGGGTTTTCGACATGCCCGCCAGTATGCCCCGCCCCGCCCGGCGCGCTGACCGGCGCGGTCCCTGCTGACGGGACGGACGCCGGCACCACTTGGGGGGGGGCCGGTTTCGGAGGTGGGGGCGGGCGCAGGTCCGTGCCGTTGAACTGCCCCTGCGCCTCGGCCAGCCCGGACGCCGCCCAGACCTCCACGGCGTTCGCGCCCAGCCGCACCAGTTCGGTCAGGTCTTTCTTCTCCTCGTCGCGCCAGCGGCTCAGGACCCAGTCCGGCACCGCCCAGCCCGCCGGGGGACGTGAGATGCCGATCTTCAGGCGCGCGAAGGCCTCGTGCCCCAGCAGCCGGATGATGTCGCGCACGCCGTTCTGCCCGCCGTGCCGCCCGCCCATGCGGAGCTTCAGCAGCCCGAACGGACTGTCCAGGTCGTCCTGCGCGACCAGCAGGTCCGTGCCCTCCAGCTTGTAGAACGACATCAGCGGCGCGACCGCCCGGCCAGACGCGTTCATGAACGTCAGCGGCTTGACCAGCAGCACCTTCTCGCCCGCGCCCGGCCCCAGGCGCACCTCGGCCACCTCGGCGTCCTTGCCTTCCCTGCGCCACGTCGCCCCGGCGCGGCGGGCGACCTCGTCGACGACCAGCCAGCCCACGTTATGCCGCGTCTGCGCGTACCCACTGCCCGGATTGCCCAGGCCAACCACCAGTTTCACGGGCGGCTCAGGCTTCCAGGCTGTGCAGGATCTCGCGCCACTTCGCCTCGGTCTCGCGGACGCGCAGGTCCGTGCGGGCGCGGTTGTACCCGCCCCGGAACTCCGCGAAGCGCGTGTCGGTCTCGGCGAACAGCAGGCCCAGCGCCTGACGGATGTCGGTCACGTTCCGTTCGGTCAGGGTGGTGTCCTTGGCGTCCAGCACCTCGTCCAGCGTGGCCATCAGGCCCGACAGGGGCCGCAGCCACTGGAACTGCGGGTGGTTCATGACCAGCGAGTACAGCTCGAACGGCCCCCCGACCGGACCGTTCAGGAACTCGTAGTCACTCTTGGCGAAGTCCAGCAGCGCGGAATGAAAATGCCGTAGCGCCGGGACCAGGGCAGTGAGTTTCGCGCGAACAGCAGCGTCAGTCATACCCCCAGCGTAGCAAGGCCCGCCCGGTCAGGCCGGGCTCCGGCTCGCATTCCCCCGATCCGGCCCCACGCGGGGCGCGCGGCGTGTCAGGATGAGCGGCATCCACCTTCAGTGTCCTGTCCCCGCTCCGGGCCACCCGCGGCTCCGGGCGACGGAGGCCCGTCATGAACCAGTTCCCACCGGACCCGGACGCGCCGGGACCGCCCGGCACTCCCAGTCTTCATCTGACCGTCGCCTTCTACCCGCCGCAGTACGCCGCCGAGGTGCGCGGCGCGCCGCTGGCCCGCCTGGACGCCCGGCTGCTGCACCTGCACGCCCGCACGCCGCTGACCACGCTGCGCGCCGTGCTGCACGACAGCGCCCGCCTGCTGGGCGCGCACCTGACGCTGCGCGGCGCGGCGCTGGACCTGCGCGCCGACCCCTGGAGCGGCGGCGGCACCCTGCGCGGCGAGACGCTGGCCGCCGCCCGCCACCACCTGATGCTGCCCGGCACGCCCCGCCCGCTGGCCCCCGCCGACCTGCGCGCCCTGACGGCCCGCTGGACGCACGGCACGCTGCTGCTCGTGCAGGGCGGACAGGTGACCGAGCAGCTGAACCTCGCGGACGAACTCGACCGCCTGACGCTGCACGGCGTCCTGCACGGCCCGCCCGGACCGGACACGCGCCTGCACGCGCACCGCCTGCGGCCCGGCGGGCAGCTGGAGCAGTGGCTGGCCACGCCGCGCCGCTGATCCGGCGATACCGACCGCTCAGAGCGGGTGGCAGCGGAGCGGCCGGGAGGGAAGCGGGGTCTTCGCCCCGTCTCCCCCGCCGGCCGCTCTGAGCGGTGACGACCTGCTTACAGACTGCCCTTGAGGGTGGTGGCGACCTTGAAACGCACCTTCTTCCCGGCGGGAATGGTGATGCGTTCGCTGGTGCCGGGTTTCACGCCGGTCCGGGCGGCGGTCTGGGCGATGCTGAGGGTTCCCAGGCCCGGCAGGCCGACGCTGTGGCCGCTGCGCAGCGCGTCGATCACGCAGTCGACCATGGTGCTGACCGCCTCGCCCGCCTGTTTCTTGTTCAGGGTGGTGCGGTCGGCGACCATGTCGATGATCTGCGTCTTGGCGATCTTCCCGGCGTCGGCAGGGACCGTCTCGGCCGGCGCGGCCTTGGCAGTCCGGGCGGCGGGACGGGTGGCGGGTTTCTTCGCGGCGGGCTTGCTGCTCTTGGCCATGCGGGAACCTCCGGGAACTGAATTGAGCGGTGAATTTTTGGCTCAAATGCACACTAACACACCATTGCCCCGCGTCAAGCGAAGAACGGCGACCCAGTCGGAGCGCAGCCTGCCCCGCCCCCGCTGCCGCGCCCTGAAAACCGCGACTGGATGAGAAAAATCCCACAGTCTGCTCCGGCACCCGCAGAGGGCACCCCCCCCAGATTCCCCCGGCGCCTTCCGGCTCCCGAACGCCGGGGCTCAGGGCGCGCGCAGGGCCAGCGTGCGGGTGCGGCCGGTCAGGGCGTCCAGGGTCCACAGGCGCCCGCGCAGCGGCTCACCGACGCCGCCCAGCAGCTTCAGAGCCTCCAGCGCCATCATGTTCCCCACCACCGCCGGGACCGGGCCGATCACGCCCGCCTCGTCGCAGGACAGGTCGTCGCCCGGATCGGGAAACACGTCACGCAGGCCCAGGCCAGGGCCGAACACGCTGACCATGCCGCTCGTGCCGCTGGCCGCCCCCCACACCCACTCGCGGCCCAGCGCCGCGCAGGTGTCGGCGATCAGGTACCGCGACCCGAAGTTGTCGGTGGCGTCCACGGTCAGGTCCGCGCCGCCCAGCAGGTCGCGGGCGTTCCCGGCGTCCAGGTGCGGGGCGGCCAGCGCCGTCACGAAGGGATTGACCGCCTGCGCCCGCGCGGCCGTCAGCGCCGCCTTGGGCCGCCCCACGTCGGCCTGCGTGAACTGCGTCTGGCGGTGCAGGTTGCTCAGGTCCACCGTGTCGCTGTCCGCGATGATCAGGCGGCCCACGCCCGCCCCGGCCAGCGCCAGCGCCACCGGCCCGCCCAGCCCGCCCGCCCCGACGATCAGGACCGTCGCGGCCCGCAGGCGCTCCTGCGCGCCGGCCTCCAGCCACTCGGGGACCAGCAGCTGCCGGGAGTACCGGCGCAGTTCGCTGCGGCCGGTCACGCGAGGAGGCGAGGCGGTGATCGGGTCGGTCATGCCCGGAGTGTAGTGCGGCCACGCCGCGCCGGCACGCAGCGCAGCGCGCCGCCCCCGGCCTTCGCCGTACAATGCCGCGCGTATGCCCGCCCTGATCCTGCTGACCTCCTACCTGCTGGGTTCGCTGGTGTCGGGCGTGCTGTACTCGCGCGCGCGCGGCGCGGACATCCGCGGACGCGACCTGCCCGGCGCGAGCGGCACGTACCGGCAGTACGGCGCGGCCGCCGCCGCCCTGGTGACGGGCGGGGACCTGCTGCGCGGCGCGCTGGCCGCCCTGCTGGCCCAGTGGGCCGCGCCGGACCTGGGCTGGCTGGCGGCGCTGGGCGTGGTGCTGGGCCACTGCTACCCGGTGTTCTTCCGCTTCCGGGGCGGGGCGGGCATCGTGCCGCTGATCGGCGTGCTGCTGGTCACGGCGCCCCTGACGCTGCTGCTGACGCTGGGCGTGGCGGCGCTGGTGATTCCCGCGTACCGCGCCTGGGGGCAGCGCCGGGTGGGACTGAACGCGGTGCCGTTCGCGGCGGCGGTGGCCGTGCCGCTGGGCATGCTGTTCGCCGCGCGGTACGGGGGCCTGCCGGAACTGCTGGCGGGCGGGGCGGTCATGGCGGCCCGCAGCCTGCACCTGCTGCGGCGCGGAGGCGCGGCGTGACGCGCCCCATCCGGCGGCCCGCCGGGCCGTTGCTGGCGCGGGGCGCGGCGCTGCTGGCGTCGGGCCTGCTGACGCTGGCCCAGGCCGGCGCCGTCCTGGAGGACCGCACCCTGCGCGCCGAGGACGGCCCCCGCCTGCTGTGGTCGCGGACCTTGCCGCCCGGCCTGGGCAACCTGACCGGTCCGCTGGAGGTCGGCGCGACCGTGTACCTGGGCGTCGGGCCGGTCGTGTACGCCTTCGGGCCGGGCGGCGCGGTGCAGGGCCGCGCGGACCTGCCGGGACCCGTCACGTCCCTGGACGCCTCCGGGGGCGTGGTGCGCGTCACCACGCAGCTCGGCAGCGTGAACGAACGCTTCACGCTGGACAGCGCCGGCGGCCTGCTCAGCGTGCAGGAACGCGTGGTCTTCCCACCGGACCCGGACGTGACCGGCTGGCTGGCCCGCGCCGCCGACAGCGTGCCGCCCGCCGACCTGGAACGCGCGGCCGCGCAGGACCCCCTCAATCCCTTCCTGGCGTTGCGGCAGGCGCAGGCGGCGCGCGGCGACGACTACGCCGCCCTGAGCGCCGTGCGCCGCGCCCTGAACGTCAGCATGCCGTTCCCGGCCTGGGTGCAGCTGGCCGCCCGCCTGGACGGCGCGGGCTTCCCGTCGGCGGCGGACCTGGCGCTCGACCGGGCCCGCCGGGACGCCGCCGCGCGCGGCCTGGACCCGGACGTGCCGATCTCGCGCGCGGCGCTGGGCGCGTACGGCAATCCCAGCGGGTACGTGGGCACGCTGCTCGAACAGAACCGTCTGGCGCGGGCCGCCACCTGGATGACGTACCTGCGGGACCTGCACCCCCGCTTTCAGGGCGGCGCGGCGCTGTACACCCGCTACGCCCGCATCCTGGACGAGCAGGGCCGCGAGGGCGAGGCCGAGGAGTGGCGGCAGTTCACGCGGTCCCTGAGCAGCGGCACCCTGTACAACCTGGGACCCGAGGGCCTGGACCGCGTGCGGGGCGCGGGGCGACTGGCGGCGCTGGCGCTGCTGCTGACCCTGACGGCCGCGCTGCTGACCCTCGCGGCGCGCGCGTGGTCCGCGCAGTGGGAGGACACCCGCGCGCTGGGCGGCCGCTACCGCTCGTGGGTGCGTCACCCGCTGTCCCGCGCCCGGCGGGTGTTCGTGGGGTACACCTCGCCCAGCGAACGCCTGATGCTGACGCTGCTGGGCGCGGCGCTGCTGGGCACGCTGGGCGGCCTGCACTGGGCGGCGCACGCCGGCGCGGCCCAGCAGTCCCCGGCCCTGAGCGGCGGCACGTACGGGGGCGGGTGGGGCAACGCGCAACTGGCGGACCTGACCCTGCGGCCGGGACCGGACGCGGCGCTGCTGACCGGGCTGGCCGCGCAGCTCGACGGGCAGGACGGCCTCGCGCGGAGCCTGTACACCCGCGCGCTGCCGGACGCCTGCGCCCGCAACAACCTGGGTGTGATCGCGCAGGCGCGCGGCGACGAACCGCAGGCGCGCGACCTGTACCGCGCCGCCCTGTCGACCCGCCCGGACCTGAGCGCGGCGGCGTTCAACCTGGGCCTGAACCCCGGCGCGGCGTCCCTGGAGTTCCAGCGGACCAACCGGCCCGGCGAGCCGCGCCTGTGCTACCCGGACCAGCGCAGCGTGACGCGGGCCGTGACCGGCGACCTGAGCGTGACGCTGCGCGCCGCGCTGTCCAGCCCGGCGGCGCTGCTCACGGACCCGGCGGTGGGGCGGCGGGTGGCGCTGGGCCTGCTGGGGTCGGCGGTCCTGACCGGGCTGCTGGCACTGTCGCTGCTGTTGCCGCGCACGCCGCTGCCGCCGCGCCTGTCGCGCCCGGCGGGGTTCCGGCTGCTGGCGCTGGCGCTGCCCGGTTCGTCGCTGATCGACAGTCCGTGGGGCGGGATCCTGCTGCTCGCCTGGGGCGGCGCGGTGGCCGGACTGGCGCCCGCGACCGGCCTGACCGGGTTCCCGACCCTGCCGGAGTTGACGCGCGGCGGCGCGCAGGCGGCCCTGACGGGCCTGCTGGTGTTCACGTACGTCGTGAACACCCTGGCGTTCGTGGCAGCCGAGGTGCGGCACGCGCGCCGGCTGCGGCGGGACGTGGCCGACACGGGCCGCAGCTGACACGGACTTCGATTGAACCGGGCCGCGCGGGGCGCCTGCATCCGGTCGTACAGCCGGGCGCGCGCGGGCCTGTTAGGGTGCGCGCATGAAGCTGGTGGTGGGTGTTTCCGGTGGAAGCGGCATTCCGTACGCGCACGCGGTCCTGCGCGCCCTGCACGACCTGAACGTGGAGTCGCACCTGATCGTGTCCAGCGGCGCCAAGCGGGTCATGACGGCCGAGGGGAGCGGGCCGCAGCTGCCGGACCTGACGGCGCTGGCCCGGCACGTGCATGACGACCGGGATCTCGCGGCGGGCGTGGCGAGCGGGTCGTTCCGCACGGACGGCATGCTGATCGTTCCGTGCAGCGCGGGCACGCTGGCGAAGGTCGCGCACGGCTTTGCCGACAACCTGCTGGCGCGCGCGGCGCACGTGACCCTCAAGGAACGCCGGCCGCTGGTGCTGGTGCTGCGCGAGGACCCGCTGCCGCGCCCGGCGCTGCTGAACATGCTCGCCGCGCACGACGCGGGCGCGACCGTCATGACCGCCAGCGCGGGCTTCTACCACGCGCCGCGCAGCGTGGACGAGCTGCTGCACTTCGTGACGGCGCGGGTCCTCGATCAGTTCGGGCTGGACGTGCCGGGCTTCCAGCGCTGGCGGGAGGACGGAGCGTGATACGGATTCCGTTTGTTTCGCCGACAATCCGGAACCGCACCGGATTGCCGGCTCCACGTCCGGAACCCGTTCTTCTCCTTCTCTGCGGGGCAGCTCTACGAGTCGCATCCGCTCGGATTGAACGGGCTTTGCAGCCCATTCAATCGGAGTCCGTATGAGGGGGAAGCCCGTGAAGGTCGCGGCGCTGATCCCGGCGGCCGGGTCCGGCACGCGCCTGGGCCTGGGTCCCAAGGCGTTCGTGCCGGTCGAGGGGCGCACGCTGCTGGGCCGCTCGGCCGCCGCGCTCGCCCCGCACGTGCACGAGGTCCTGATCGCGCTGCCGGCCGGGCTGACCCTGCCGGACGACGTGCCGGGCCGCGCGGTGGTGGGCGGCGACACCCGGCAGGCGAGCGTGCTGGCGTTGCTGCGCGCCACGGACGCCGACGTGGTGCTGATTCACGACGCCGCGCGGCCCTTCCTGCCCTCGCGCGTGATCCGTGACCTGCTGGCCGCCGTGCAGGACACGGGGGCGGCGACCGCCGCGATGCCCGTGGCCGACACGCTGGTGCGCGCCGACCCGGCGGGCGACTGGGGAACCCTGACGCCCCGCGAGGGCCTGTGGGCCGTGCAGACCCCGCAGGCCTTCCGCCGCGCGGCCCTGATCGCCGCGCACGAGGCGGCGCTGGCCGACGGTCACGCCGCCACCGACGACGCCGGCCTGATCGCCCGCGCGGGGCAGCCGGTGGCGCTGGTGCCGGGCGACGCGCGGCTGCTGAAGGTCACGACGCCCGGCGACCTGCTGATCGCGCAGGCCCTGGCCCGCGTGTGGGATGCTGGGGCGTCATGAGCCACGCTCCCGCCGACCCCGCCCCCCACGTCACGTACTTCGCGCCGGCGAAGGTGAACCTGGGCCTGAGTGTCCGTGACCTGCGCGCCGACGGGTACCACGAACTGCACTCGCTGATGGTCCCGCTGAACGTCGGGGACGACCTGGACATCGCCCCGGCCGGCACGCTGAGCCTGCGCGTGCAGGGCGCGGACCTGCCGGCCGACGAGGGCAACCTGGTGTTCCGCGCCGCCCGCGCGTACCTGGACGCCGCCGGAGTGGACGGCGGGGCGGCCATCACGCTGCACAAGCGCCTGCCGCTGGCGTCCGGGCTGGGGGGCGGCAGCAGCGACGCCGCGACCACCCTGATGGCCCTGGCGCGGCTGTACCCGGCGCGCGTGGACCTGCCGGGGCTGGCCCTGACACTCGGCGCGGACGTGCCGTTCTTCCTGCTGGGCCGCGCAGCCGTGGCGTCCGGTGTGGGCGAGATCCTGGCGCCGCTGCCGGTGCCGCCCGTGTCGCTGGTGCTGGTGAATCCCGGTGTGGAGGTCAGCGCCCGCGACGCCTACGCCTGGCTGGACGCCGAGGAGGCCTTCACGCCCGCGCTGGACGTCGAGGCGATCCTGGCCGCCCTGACGAACGGCCGCCCCGTTCCGTACCTGAACGCCCTGCAGGGCCCGGTCGCCGCGCGCCACGCGCCCATCCGCGAGGCGCTGGGGGCGCTGGAGGCGGCCGGGCTGCACTCGCCCCTGATGAGCGGTTCGGGCAGCACCTGCCTGGGACTGGCCCGCGACGACGCCCACGCGCACGACGCCGCGCAGACCCTGGCCCGGCAGTTCCCGCACTGGTGGGTGCAGGCCACCCGCACGCTGTAACGCCGGAGTGCGCGGCCGGGACGTGAGGCGCAGGGGCCTCTCCCCTACCCCCGGCCGCCCGCCGCCTTCCCGGTCGGGGCGCGGTGGCGCAGCAGGTCGTACAGCAGGGCGCCCAGGAACACGGCGGCGCCCAGCCCGAACACGCCGGGCACGCCCGCCAGTTGCCACGCCACGCCGCCCAGGACGGGACCGGCGGCGTAACCGAGCGCCTCGACGGCCATGACGGTCCCCCACGCGGCGGCCCGCTGCCCTTCCGGGAGGGTCCGGGCGACCAGACCGTTCCAGCCGGTGATGAACGCTCCGTACCCGGCGCCCAGCAGCGCGCCCAGCAGCGCGCCCAGCAGCGGCAGCAGGGTGGTCACGCCGGGCGCGGCGGCCAGCGCGAAGGTGCCGGCCAGCAGCAGCAGGCCCGGCAGCAGCGCGCGGCGCGGGTCGCCCCGGTCGGCGCGGCGGCCGATCAGCCACACGCTCAGGCCGAAGGTGGTCAGGGCGACCGCACCGCCCGGCAGCAGGTCGCGCACGGTCAGGTCCAGGCGGTCGAGCAGCGGGTACAGGACGGTGCTCAGCAGGGCCGGGGCGAGCGTCTGCACGAACGCGGCGGGCAGCAGGCCCGCGACGGGCCGCCAGTCGCGCCACAGCGGCGCGGTCCGCTCCGGGGCGGGCAGCCGCACCCGCAGCAGGCTCAGGGCCAGCAGCGCCGTCAGGAGTTGCGTGACCAGCAGCGCCGTCCAGGTCAGGTCCGGCCAGCCTTTCATGAGCGGCCCGACCACCAGCGCGCCGGTCAGGATGGCGGGCGCCACGCTCAGGTTGCTGACGGTCAGGGCGCGGGCGGTGCGGCCCGGCACGGCCAGCGCCTGCGAGGCGCTCATGACGCCCGGCCACAGCGCCGCGTACCCCACGCCCCACGCGGCGCATACCAGCACGCCGCTCAGGGCGTGCGGGGCGTGGCGGGCCAGCAGCAGCGCCGCGAGGCCCAGCAGCGGGCCGGGCAGCAGTGCGGCGCCCAGGCCCCAGCGGCCGATCAGCAGCCCGGCCGGTCCCTTGGCGAGCGCGTCCGCCAGGTAGTGCGCGCCGGCCATCGCGCCGATCGCGGCGGCGCTCAGCGGCAGCGCCGGGCCACTGACCGGCAGGGCCGACACGAAGAACCCGGTGCGGACAGTCTCACACAGGGTCAGCAGCGTCAGGAGCCGCAGCATGGTCAGGGGCCGCAGCCACAACACAGCGCCGATTGTACGGCCCGCCGGCCGGCCACCCCCCCAGGTGGGGGCAGCGGGGGTCTGAAGGTCGCGGGTGGTAAGTGACCCGTAAGGACGCCGGCCGTACGGTGCCGGTCAGAGCCCCGGACGTCCGGCCCGGCGCCTGTTCCCACCCGATCCTTTCACCGATCCGGCTGTCCTGAACGCTGCCGGCGTTCACGTCCGGCCCTCAGGAGTGCGCCCATGACCCTTCACGATCCCGTGCTCAGCCTTCACGCGGCGCTGCTGACGCCGACCACGTCCTTTCCGGCGCTGCTGCACGAACCCGAACGGCACACCCTGCCGGACGGGGAACTGCTGGTGTTCCGGTTCTCGAACGGGTACGGCGCGGCCGTCACCTGCCCGGCCAGACCGGACGCCCGACTGGATTTCTGCGTGCTGGACTGCACGTTGCCGGTACCGCAGCCGTGTTTCGACACGCCGGTCAGCGGGCAGTTCCTGAGCGGCCTGACCCACGCCGGCACCCAGGGGCTGCTGATGCTGACCGAGCGCCTGCCGGTCCACCCGCGCCGCGCCGCCGCGAACGCCGCCCTGCTGCACGAAGAATTCTGACCCGGCGGGCCGCTGAGCCCGGCCCTGATACCAACCCGCCCCGGCCGTTCCGGGAGCGGGTTTCTGCACGTCGCGGCGGCAGGGCCGGGCGCTATGCTTCACGGATCAGAGGCAGACAGAGCAGGCAGCAGACACCGCCCCGGCACGGGCGCGGGTGTCAGGGGAGCGCAACGTGAGGCACAGACGGCAGGCGGCGGGCGGCGTGAGGAAACGGTCAGGGTGGGCGGTCGCGGGGCGCGCGGCACTGGGAGTGACGGGCGCGCTGCTGCTCGCGCTGGGCGGCGCGGGCGCGTGGCTGCACCTGTCGGCGCAGGGGCAGCACGCCGGGAGCGCAGCGGCGGGTGGGCTGGGCGGCGCGGTGACGGTCACGCGGGACGCCTGGGGCGTGCCTCACATCCGCGCGAACACCGACGCGGACGCGGTGTTCGCGCTGGGTTTCGCGCACTGGCAGGACCGGGCGTGGCAGATGGACTTCCAGCGGCGCGTGGCGCAGGGCCGACTGGCCGAGGTGCTGGGCGGGGCGGCGCTGCCGCAGGACCGGTTCCTGCGCACCTGGGGCTTCGAGCGGGCCGCCCAGGCGTCTCTGCCGGCGCTGTCGGCGCAGTCGCGCGCGCTGATCCGGGCGTACACGGCGGGCGTGAACGCCGCGCAGGCGCAGGGGCGGACCGCACTGGAGTTCCGGATTCTGGGCTACACGCCCGAACCCTGGCGCGAGGTGGACAGCGTGTCCTGGAGCAAGCTGATGGCCTTCGATCTGGGCGGCAACTACGAGGAGGAGGTGCTGGGCGCGCAGGTCGTGCGCCGGCTGGGCGCGGACGGACTGGATCAGGTGACGGCGCCCTACCCGGACGGCGCGCCGACCGTCCTGAGTGCCGACGAGCTGAGCGGCGCGGCGCAGTCCCTGACCGGCGCGGCCAGGACGGGAAAGGCGGTGGGCCGATCAGTGGCGGCAGGCCGGGCCGCCGCGCCCACGGCGCTGCCGCAGGCGACCGTGACCGCGCTGCGCGCGCACCTGCAGGCGGCGCGGACGCTGGGCCTGCAGGCCGTGCCGGGCAAGGGCAGCAACAACTGGGTGATCGCCGGGACCCGCGCGGCCAGCGGGAAACCGATCCTGGCGGACGACCCGCACCTCGCGCTGACCGCGCCGATGCTGTGGTACCTCGCGGACCTGCAGGGTGACCGCCTGAAGGCCATCGGGGCGAGCATTCCGGGCCTGCCGGCCATCGTGATCGGCCGCAACGAGCGGGTCGCGTGGGGCGTGACGAACGTCAACCCGGACGTGCAGGACCTGTACATCGAACCCGAGGGCGCGCCGCTGACCAGCCGCCGCGAGGTCATCCGGGTCAAGGGCGCGCCCGACGTGATCCTCACGGTGCGCAGCAGCCGGCACGGGCCGATCATCAGCGACGCCGGGGCGGGCGCGGTCGGGCCGCGCGTCGCGCTGAAATGGACTGCCCTTCAGGACGGCGACACGACCATGGACGCCTTCCTGGGCCTGAACTACGCGCGCAACTGGGCGGACTTCACGGGCGCGCTGCGGTCCTACGTGGCCCCCAGCCAGAGTTTCGTGTACGCCGACGTGGACGGCAACACCGGCTACTACGCGCCGGGCCGCATTCCCGTCCGGCGCGGCTGGGACGGCAGCCTGCCGGTCAGCGGGGACGGGTCGCGCGAGTGGCAGGGCTTCGTGCCGTTCGAGCAGCTGCCGCACACCTTCAACCCCGCCGACGGATTGATCGTCACCGCGAACAACCGGGTCGTGCCGGACAGCTACCCGCACGCGCTGGGCAACGACCGCAACTGGGCGGAACCGTACCGCGCCCGGCGGATCACGGACCTGCTGGAGGGCGGCCGCACCCTGACGGTCGCGGACGTGCGGCGCGTGCAGCTCGACACCCTGAGTCTGGTGTGGGCGGACCTGCGCGGGCCGCTCCTCGCCACCCGGCCCGGCAGCGACCGCGCCCGGCAGGCCCTGGAGCGGCTGCGCGGCTGGGACGGCCGGCAGACGACCGACAGCGTGCCGTCCACCCTGTTCGAGGCGTGGCTGATGCAACTGCAAAGGATGGCCCGCGACGAGCTGGGCAACGACGCGGTCATGAACAGCCTCTCGGTCCTGAACCAGCTGCGCGGGAACGGCGAACTGTGCGCCGTGAACGGCGCCGGCGACTGCGCCGCCCTGCTGACCCGCACGCTGGACGCCGCCCTGACCGACCTGGAAGGCCGCCTGGGACCCGACCTGAACCGCTGGACGTACGGGCGGCTGCACACCGTCGCCAGCCACCACCGCGCCTTCGGGAAGGTCGGCGCGCTGGCGTGGCTGTTCAACCACGAGGCCCCCACGCCCGGCGGAACGAACACCGTGAACGTCGCCCGGCCCGAACACGGCACGTACCGACAGACGCACGGCGCCAGCTACCGCCAGATCGTGGACCTCGCCGACCCCGACCGCAGCCTGTACATCGGCAGCCTGGGCCAGGAAGGACACCCGCTGGCGCGGCACACGGCCGACCAGCAGGGCCGCTGGATCGCCGGGGAGTACCTGCCCATGAGCACCGACCCCGCCGACTGGGGCCGCACCCGGCAACTGACCCTCACGCCCCGCCCCTGAACGGGCGTCCACCGTGCATTCACACAGCCCGGTTCCCGGCCCGGCAACCCGGTACACTCCGGAACATGGCTGACCTTCACCGCGTGCGCGACGCCCTGCGCGCCAGCATGACCGCCTGGGCCACCCTGGACCTGCGCGGCGACCAGGCCCGCGTGGCCCTCGCCCCGGACCTCGACGTGCTCGCCCCGCAACTCGACCTGCTGGACCCCGCCTGGAGTCTCACCTGGGCCTGCGACAGCGTCAGCCCGCCCGTCGTGCGCGCCCGCCTGACCGTCCACGGCGTCGTGCGCGAGGGACTGGCCGCCGCGCACTCACTGCCGGACGCCAAACGCGCCGCGCTGGCCGACCTGGCCCGCACGTACGGCGTGCGGCCCACCAGCGACCCCGTCTGGGTCGAGTACGACCCGGAAGACGGCGCAAACACCACCGAACTGGAAACCGACACGCCCGCCCCCACCGAGGCCCCGGAACGCCCCCTGCCGCCCGAACCGCCCCGCGACCCGCAGATGGAAAAGGCCCGGCGGCACATCGAGGACCTGCTCGAACAGCTGAAAGTCGCCGGGCGCGGCGGAGAGGCCGCCCGCATCCTGATGCGCGGCTACGGCGAGACGCTCGAGGAGAGCCGCGCCATCTACAAGGAACTGCACGCCATCCTCAGGGGCTGACCGGCCCCATGACCGGCGCCGGAGCGGGAGGGCGGCGGGATCCCGTACACTGACAGCCGATGCGCAAGTTCCTGGCCTTCGGTGACGTGCACGCCGACTTCGACACCCTCTGGGCCGCCCTGCGCGCCGCCAGCTGCGCCGACGCGAACGGCCGGCCCACGCCACCCGTGCAGGCCGGGCTGTACCAGGTCGTCCTGATCGGCGACCTCGTGCATCCCAAGAACGAACGCGAGTACAGCCGCCTGACCGGCGTTCACCGCTTCGACCCGAAAAACCCCGACCATCTGTTCCTCGCCGCGCGCGAACAGGTCAAGCACCTCGAACAGCTGCGCGAGTACCAGCTGGCCGCGCCGCACGCCATCCACATCATCCTGGGCAACCACGACGACGCCGTCCTGAACACCAGTTTCGTGCTCGGCACCAGCGGCGGCCTTGTGCACACCGAATTCGACCCGGACCACGGCGGCATTCACCTGCCCGACCACCTGAAACACTGGATGCAGGGCTTCCCCCGGGAACTGAGGGTCGGCAGCGTGCAGTTCGCGCACGTCTCCCCGCTGCCCGCGCACACCCACTACGACGACCTGTTCTACGCCGACCGCAGCCCCAAGCGCTGGTTCCGCGACACGCCCGAGTACGTGCAGATGGCCGGCCTGAGCTTCGGCGTGTACGGCCACACCCAGATCGAGGACGGCATCCTGCTCGACGAGACGCACGGACTGGCCATGATCGACGCCCTGCACGGCCGCGAGTACCTGGAACTCATGCTGAACCCCGACCAGCCCGACCCCCTGATCAGCGTCCGCGCCGTTCCCTTCTGACCCGGCCCGCGCCCGGTTGACAACCGTGACAGCCGCCGCTATCCTTAACCCCGCTGCTTTTACAGCGGCGTACCAGCAGTCACATCCACTTGGTCCGGTAGTGTAGCGGTTAGCATATCTGCCTGTCACGCAGAAGGTCGCGGGTTCAAATCCCGTCCGGACCGCCAAGGAAGGCTAGGTAGCTCAGCTGGTAGAGCAAACGACTGAAAATCGTTGGGTCGCCGGTTCAAGTCCGGCCCTGGCCACCACCAAGAAAGCCCCCCACCCCGGCGGTGGGGGGTTTTCGTTGTGCCGTTCGGGCGGCGCGGCCCTAGGCAGCGGGGCGGCGGGCACGGATAATGCCCGGCGAGCCTGCCGCCCGCGGGGGCTCCCCCACCACTGGACGACCTGTGCTGTCGTCCCGGCCTGTCCGTACCAAGCGGCGGGACCGTCAGGGAGAGAACATGACGAACACTGTGAACACGCCGGCCACCGCCGGAGCCGACTGCGGCCCCCAGAACCCCGGTTTCGACCGCCGCTACGACGTGCAGGGCCTGGATGCCATCGACGTGGCGGTGCTGGGCACCTTCCCGCACGTGCGCGAGGACGACCCGGTGCGCTATCCGGGCGAGCCGATGCAGATCGAGATCGTGACGGACGAGTTCAGCCCGGTGTGCCCCTGGAGTGGCCTGCCGGACTTCGGCCGCCTGGAGATCCGGTACCTGCCGCGCGAGGCGTGCGTGGAACTGAAGAGCCTGAAGTACTACCTGACGAGCTACCGTTTCGTGGGGATCTACCACGAGCACGCGACGCGGCGGGTGCTGGCGGATCTGGTGAACCTGCTGAACCCCCTGAGCATGGAGATCCGCTGCGATTACGGGATGCGTGGCGGCCTGAACACGATCTGCACCGTGAAGTACGTGGCGCCCGACCATCAGCCCCAGGGGGCGTAAGCGGATGCCGTGGAAACTGAGTTCGGAATTCACGTTCGACTCCGCACACGTGATCACCGGCTACGACGGCCCGTGCGGGCGGCTACACGGGCACACGTACCGCGTCCGCATGGAACTCAGCAGTGACCGCCTGCGCCCGAGTGCCCATGTGAAGCGCGCCATCATGGTCGCGGACTTCAAGACCCTCAAATGGGCCAAGAAGGACGTCGACGCCGGCGGCCTGGACCACGCGTACCTGAACGACCTCCCGGACCTGGGCGACGACACCACCGCCGAGGTCATCGCCGCGTACATCCACCGCAAGACGATGGACCGCGTGCGCGCCGACCTGCCCGACGGGGACGACGGCGCCGACCTGCGCCTGCACGTGACGCTGTGGGAAACGCCCGACAGTTCCTGCGAGTACTGGGAGTGAGGCCGTGAAATACCCGGTGTACGAGCGCTTCTACACCTGGCAGGGCGAGGGAGTTCACCTGGGCCGCGCGGCGTACTTCATCCGGCTGTACGGCTGCCCGCAGGCCTGCCCGTGGTGCGACAGCGCCGGCACCTGGCACCGTGACTACCGCCCCGACGGCGTGACCCTGATGGGTGCCGATGAACTGGCCGAGGTGGTACGCGCCGAGAGCCCGGACGGCGCGGTCGTGGTGGTCACGGGGGGCGAGCCGATCCTGTTCGACCTGAACCCCCTGACGGACGCCCTGCACGCGCTGGGCCGCCGGGTTCACATCGAGACGAGCGGCATCGCACCGCTGCGCGGGGCGCTGGACTGGGTGACGCTGTCGCCCAAACCCTTCGGGCAGCCCCCGCTGCCAGAGGTCGTGGCGCGGGCGGACGAGGTGAAGATCATCGTCCACGAGCCCGGTGACATCCAGGCCGGGCTGGACACCCTGAGCGGTCTGCCGCAGGACGCGGTGATCTGGCTTCACCCGGAGTGGAGCCGGGCGCGCGAGCGGGACCTGGGGGTGCTGAACGCGATCACCCAGGCCGTCAAGGAGAACCCGCGCCTGCGGGCCGGTTACCAGATGCACAAGCTGTACCGCGCCGACGACCTCGACGCGCACAGCGACAAGCGCCTGATTCCCCTCGGCGGGAACGCGGCCCTGGGGTACTGAGCTTCTGGAGCCCTCTCCCGTGGGGAGAGGGTGGGGTGAGGGGTTCTTTTTCGGAGGTGGAGTATGACTGAGGGCATGAAGCGGGCGGTGGTGCTGCTGTCGGGTGGGCTGGATTCGAGCACGGTGCTGGGCATGGCAACGCGGGACGGGTACGCGTGTACGGCGTTGTCGTTCCGGTACGGGCAGCGGCATACGGTGGAGCTGGAGCGGGCGGCGACGGTCGCGGCGCATTTCGGGGCCGTGCACCGGGTGATCGACATCAACATCGGGTCGTTCGGGGGAAGTGCGCTGACGGACGAGTCGATGGTGGTGCCGACGGACGGGACGGAAGACGGCGTGATTCCGCCGACATACGTGCCGGGGCGCAACACGGTGTTCATCGCGGTGGGTCTGAGTCTCGCGGAGGCGATCGACGCCGAGCGGGTGTTCCTGGGGATCAACGCGGTGGATTACAGCGGGTACCCGGACTGCCGCCCGGAGTACCTGTCGGCGTATCAGACGCTGGCGGACCTGGCGACGAAGGCGGGCCTGGAGGGGCGCGGGGCGGTGCTGACGGCGCCGCTGGCGGAGATGACGAAGGCGGACATCGTGCGCGAGGCGCTGGCGGTGGGCGTGCCGATCGAGGTGACCTGGAGTTGCTATCAGGGGGGCGAGGAACCGTGCGGGGTGTGCGATTCGTGCCGCATCCGCGATAGGGCGCTGATCGAGGCGGGCCGCCCGGACCTTGCCACCCGCCACGCCCAGGCACAGCTGGCGTAATACACAGTCCCCCCATGCCGCCTCATCAGACAATCCGCGCACCGGGGTCTGTTTTAATGGCGGGCATGTCCGACCTCTCCCCTGCCTCCACCCCGCATGAGCCCACGCCCCGCGAGCTGGGCTTCAGCATGCCCGCCGAGTGGGCCGCGCACGCCGCCACCTGGATGAGCTGGCCCGCCGACGACGACCTGTGGTTCGGGCACCTGACGGGCGTGCGCGCCGAGTTCGCCGGGCTGGTGCGGACCATCGCGCGCTTCGAGCCGCTGCACCTGCTCGTGCGGGACGAGGAGAGCGAGGCCGACGCCCGCGCCCGCCTGGACGGCGCCAACGTCACCTACCACCGCGTGCCGCTGGACGACGTGTGGGTGCGCGACAACGGCCCGATCTTCGTGAAGCGTGACGGTGATCTGGCCCTGACCGACTGGCAGTTCAATTCGTGGGGCGGGAAGTTCAACTGGGACCACGACAACCTCGTGCCCGAGTACGTCGCCGGGCACCTGGGCACGCACCGCTGGGCGCAGCCGTTTGTGCTGGAGGGCGGCGGCCTGGAAGTGAACGGGCTGGGCGTGGGCCTGACCACCCGCTCGTGCTTCCTGACCGACACCCGCAACCCCGGCCTGACCGAGGAAGGATACGCGGCGCTGCTGAACGACACGCTGGGCGTGCGCAAGCTGCTGTGGCTGGACGGCGGCCTGGAGAACGACCACACCGACGGGCACATCGACACCATCACGCGCTTCACGGATGAGCGCACCATTGTCACCAGCGTCGAACCCAACCCCGAGGACCCCAACCACGCGGTCATGGCGAAGAACCTCGCGGACCTGCGCGCCATGACCGACCAGGACGGCCAGCCCTTCCGCATCGTGGAACTGCCCCTGCCCGCCACCTACCTGGAAGGCGCCGAGGGCCGCCTGCCGCCCACCTACGCGAACTTCTACATCGGGAACGGCTTCGTGGTCGTCCCGCAGTACGGCGACCCGAACGATGCCCGCGCCCTGGAGGTCCTGACGCCGCTGTTCCCCGGCCGCGAGGTGATCGGCCTGAGCAGCCGCGCGATCATCGAGGGGGGCGGCAGTTTCCACTGCGTCACGCAGCAGCAGCCCACCGGGACGCCCTGGCAGCAGCAGGGGTGACCCATGCCCTTCCAGCCGCTGCCGCAGGATCAGCCGATCTGCACCGTGGAATGCCCCGCGTGCGGGCACCGCTGGCTGGTCTATGAGCAGCAGCTGGGCCTGCTGGGCTCCTGCCCGGCCTGCGGCGCGGCCCGGCCCCGCTCCATGGGGGGTGTCGCGCCGGACAGCGGGCGGCAGGTGTCGTTCGGGAGTTTCCGCGACCTGCTGGATGAACCGCGCCTGCTGACCCTTATCGAGGAAACGCTGGGCCTGCGTCCGCTGGACGGCGCACGCTTCGTGGACGCCCAGGGCCGCGAGGTGCCGCTGGAGGACATCCATTTCACCCTCCAGGGGAACGCAGAGTGGCAGGCTCAGGTCTACAACTTCTACATGAACCACGTCCGCTGACCGCGCGTGCCAGAGTGACGGCGTGACTGACCTTGACCTGGGCGGCGGGTACGTGGCCCGCCCGATCTCGCTGGAGGCCTACCGGGAGGCGTGCGCGCGGCTGGAGGACCGGATCTTCGGCGGGAACTCGCTGTACGCCTTCGACCCGCCGGTGCGCCCGGCCCCGCCGGTCGGCGACTCTTGGAACTGGGGCGTGTACCACGGCGCGGAATTGATCGGCTGGCATCACGCGCACGCGCTGGACGGGCGGACGGTGTACATGGCCGACACGGGCCTGCTACCGGAGCATCAGGGGCGCGGGGTGTACTCGCGGTTGCTGCCGCACCTGCTGGCCGCCTTCCGCACAGCCGGGTTCACGCTGGTGCAGAGCCACCACCGCGCGACGAACAACGCCGTGATCGTCCCGAAGCTCCGCGCCGGGTTTCACCTTCAGGGCCTGAATGCCTACGAGGGCGGGGTGAATGCCGCGCTGACCCTCAGCCTGGATGGGACGTACGGGCAGGCGATGCACGTCCGCAGCGGCCTGCGCGCGCCATCAGGCGAGGCGGCGCGGCGACTGGGCGTCCCGGACGAAGCGCTGCCCGGTCTGGCCGACGCGCCCAGCCTCCCCCTCCCGGCAGACGCGGAGGCGGGCGTGGATCTGGGCGGCGGGTACACGCTGCACCGCGTGCCGACCGCCACGTACCGCGAGGTGTACGCGCAGCTGGAGGCCAGCGCCTACGAGACGGACTCGTTCGACTGGGGCGAGCGTAAACCCGCCCCCGCACCGCACGGCCCGCTGTGGAGCTGGCTGATCAGCCACGCGGGGCGGGTGGCCGGGTGGCAGGCCAGCCGCGCCTGGGACACCCGCACGGCGTACATGGTGAACACGGCGCTGCTGCCTGCCCACCGGGGGCGGGGCGTGTACACGCGGCTGCTGCCCGTGGTACTGGACGCCCTGCACGGCGAGGGCTACGCGCTGGTCCGCAGCCACCACCACCTGACGAACAACGCGGTGATCGTCCCGAAGCTCCGCGCGGGCTTCCGCTTTCAGGGCGTACAGATCAATGGACACGGCGTGATGGCCGTCCTGCTGCTCAGCTTCGATCCGGCGTACGCGGCGTACATGGACCGCCGCAGCGGCCTGACCCGCCTTTAGTCACAGCGGTTTTCAGGGGTGTCGAGGGGTTCCCTCAGCACCCCTGAAACGAGCAGAGCGAGAAACCGTTCACACCAGCGGTTGGAAGTGGAATTGAAGGGCCAACAGCACGCCCTTCAATTCCACTTCCAACCGCTGTCATACGGATTCCGTTTATTTCGTTGACAGATCGGAAGACCACCGATCTGCCAACTCCACGTCCGGAATCCGTTTCTCTCCTACTCGCATCCGCTCGGATTGAACGGCTTTATAAGCCATTCAATCGGAGTCCGTATCAGTCGGCACCGGGCGGAACACGAACACATGCCCTTCGGGATCGCGCACGGCGAGGCGACCGGCGTCAGTGACGCAGGGCAGTCCCTCGGCCTGCACGCGGGCGGCGACGGCGGGCACGTCGGCGTAGAACTCCAGCAGGGCGTGGTCGCCGCCCAGCATGTCGGCCAGTCCTACCTGCGGGTCCCAGGCGTACAGCCAGCGGTGTGGGGTGCCGTTCCCGTCGGGTTCCGGCCAGGGGCCCAGCGTGAACTGAGCGAAGTCGCGGTCGTCCTGCTCCTTGGCGAACGCGAAACCGTAGGCGCGGGGCAGCCGTTCCTTCATGGCTGGGTAGTCACCGAAGGCGATGGCTGCCTCGCGCAGGCCCAGGACCGGCAGCGCGTGCGGGTCGGGCGCCAGCGGGTGGTCGGGGACCGGGCAGTGCGGCTGGCGCGGGTCGTGGCGGTTCACGGTCCGCAGTTCCAGTCCGTGCCCGAACGGATCGAAGAAGTACAGGGTGGGGTCCGGGGCGTCCGGGGTACCCAGGTCGATCTCCTGCCAGGGCAGGGCGTGGGCGTCCAGCAGGGTCCGGCAGCGGGGCAGGTCCTCTGGCCGCACCTGGAACGCGAGGTGCAGGTGCCCCGCGCCGCGCGCCCGCAGCGGTGCCAGCCACGGGTCGTTCGGCTGGCGCGTGACGGGCTGCCACAGCGTCAGGGTCTGGGAGGCGTTCACGCCGAGGCGGGCGGTGCGGCGGTCCTCGTCCAGGTGTTGCAGGGGCAGGCCCAGCACCTGCGCGTAGAAGCGCACGCCACGCTCCAGGTGGTTGACCTCCAGGGTCACGCCCGCGAGGTCCAGGATCGGGGAGGGGCCGCCGGGAGCGGGCCGGGTGCTGAGGGTCATGCCCCGAGCGTAGGCAGGGGCGGCGGGCGGTGGGTGGGGCGGCCCTTGGGCATCCGGTCACACAGCGGCCCGGCCCTGCTTCAGGCGCGGCGGGCGGGGCGGTTCCTGGCGCGTTTGATGGTCGCCACGCCCGCTCCGTCGCGCAGGACGGTCACGTACAGGTCCCACCACGCGCGGGCCTGTGCGGGGTCGCGGGTCAGGTTCTCGAAGCGGTAGTACGCGGCCTCGCCGGTCGGGAGGACGAAGGTGGGCGTGCCGAACACGCCGATCTCGGCGGCATCCTGCAGGTCGGCGCGCAGCGTGGCGCGCAGGCCCGCGTCGTCGCTCAGGTCGGCGGCGAAGCGTTCCGGGTCCAGCGCGGCCTGCACGGCGGCCGCCTGGATGGTGCCTTCCGTCAGGGGCTGGCCGTGTTCGTGGCGGGCGCGGAACAGCGCCAGCGAGAACGCCCAGGCGGCGTCCTCACCCTGGCGGGCGGCGGCCTGCGCGGCCAGGAACGCGGCGAGGCTGCCCTGCTGGTACTCGCTGCCCTCACCGGCCGGCTGATCGGTCAGCCACCACGTGGGGGTCGCCTGCCCGGCGTTGTCAGCGTGGTTGCCCTGCACGAGCGAGAAGTGCCGCAGCGTGAACGCCTCGCCCCCGGCGCGCAGCACGGCGGCGAGTTCCACGCCGCGCCACGCGTAGGGGCACAGGAAGTCGATGAATACGTCGGTTGCCTGGGGGACGGCTGTCTGGGTATCGGTCATGCCCGGCAAGCTACACCGGCCGGGCTAGGCGTGAAGGTCAGCTGGGCTGCTTTGCGCCCAGACGCGCCGCGATGAAGTCCTTGAGGGTCTGCACGTCGTTCGGCAGGACCTCGAAGCGTTTCGGGGCGTTCTCGATGCCCGCGAAGCGCTCGGGGCGCTCGGGCAGGCGGCCCACTGCCTCCTGCACGGTCTCCTCGAACTTGGCGGGCAGGGCGGTCTCCAGGCAGACCATCGGCACGCCGGGGCGGCGGTGGCGCTCGCCGACGAGGACGCCGTCGGCGGTGTGCGGGTCGATCAGGCGGCCGTGCTCGCGGTCCACGCGGCGGATGGTGTTCAGGCGGTCCGCATGGGTACTGCGCCCGGATTTCAGGCCGCTGGCCTGCACGGCGTCCCAGTGGGCGGTGCCGCGCAGGTCCACCGGGCGGCCCTCACCGACGTCCTGCCACCAGCCGTGCGTCTGCGGGGCGTCGCTGCCGGTGATCAGATACAGGTAGCGTTCGAAGTTGCTGGCCTTGCCGATGTCCATGCTGGGGCTGCTGGTGACCGCGACCCGTTCGGCGGGCCGGACGTGATACACGCCCCCCGTGAAGAAGTCGTTCAGGACGTCGTTCTCGTTCGTGGCGACGATCAGCTGCCCGACCGGCAGGCCCATGCTGCGGGCGAGGTACCCGGCGAACACGTTCCCGAAGTTCCCGGACGGCACACTGAAATCCGCCTCTGCCCCTTCGGGCAGGTTCAGGGTCAGGTACGCGCGGAAGTAGTACACGGCCTGCGCCAGCACCCGCGCCCAGTTGATGGAGTTCACCGCCCCGATCTCGAAGCGGGCCTTGAAGTCGGCGTCGGCGTTCACGGCCTTCACGAGGTCCTGGCAGTCGTCGAACACGCCCTGAAGGGCCACGTTGAAGATGTTGTCGTCGTGCAGGCTGAACATCTGCGCCTGCTGGAAGGCGCTCATGCGGCCGTGCGGGGAGAGCATGAACACGTTCACGCGGGCCTTGCCGAGCATGGCGTACTCGGCGGCCGAGCCGGTGTCGCCGCTGGTGGCGCCCAGGATGTTCAGCCGCTCGTCGCGCGCCTCCAGCACGTACTCGAACACGTGGCCCAGGAACTGCATGGCCATGTCCTTGAACGCCAGCGAGGGTCCGTTCGACAGTTCCAGCAGGAACAGGCCGCCCCCGTCCGGTCCCGCCTCGCCCAGGGGGGTCAGGGGCGTGATCGCCTCGCTGTGGAACGCCTCTGGCGTGTACGTGGCGCGCAGCAGGCGGCGCAGGTCGTCTTCGGGAATGTCGCTGATGAAGGGCCGCATGACCTCGAAAGCGAGGTCGGCGTAGCTCAGGTCGCGCCACGCCCCGATCTGCGCGGGCGTGAAGGTCGGAATGCGCTGGGGCATGGCCAGTCCGCCGTCCGGGGCGAGTCCCGAGAGCAGCACGTCCGAGAAGCTTCCCAGGTCCTGCAGGCCGCGCGTGGAAACGTACTTCATACGGTCACTCTAAAGGCCGCCCGCGCCCCGGACGGCGCCGGGGGCTAGCCAGACCGGGGCCGGCCCTCACCCTTCCCTGAAGGCGGGGCGCACCATCCTCACCCCCCCCATCCGGTAGCGTGGGGGCATGAGAGCCCCCGACACCGTGAAGCTGGCCGTCGTGCAGATGCACGTCACGGATCAACTCGAAGACAACGTCACGCGCGCCACCGCGCACGTGCGCGACGCCGCCGCGCAGGGCGCGCAGGTGATCCTGCTGCCGGAACTGTTCGAGAACCTGTACTTCTGTCAGGTGGAACGCGAGGAGTACTTCGCGCTGGCGCACCCGCTGGAGGGCCACCCGTTCATCGGGCGTTTCCAGGAACTGGCCCGCGAACTGGGCGTGGTGCTGCCCCTGTCGTACTTCGAGAAGGCCGGGCAGGCGCACTACAACAGCCTCGTGTGCATCGACGCGGACGGCACCCTCTTGGGCAACTACCGCAAGACGCACATCCCCGACGGCCCCGGCTACGAGGAGAAGTACTACTTCAACCCCGGCGACACCGGCTTTAAAGTCTGGGACACCCGCTTCGGGCGCGTGGGCGTGGGCATCTGCTGGGACCAGTGGTACCCGGAGACGGCCCGCGTGATGATGCTGCAAGGCGCGGACTTCCTGCTGTACCCCACCGCCATCGGCAGCGAACCGGCCGAGGTGGAAACCCCGAACAGCCACCACATGTGGCAGCGCGCCATGATCGGCCACGCCGTCAGCAACTCCACGTACGTGGCCGCCGCCAACCGCATCGGGACCGAGGTCGTGGGCGACCTGACCCAGACGTACTACGGGCACACCTTCGTCAGCGACTACACCGGCGAGATCGTCGCGGAACTGGCCGAGACCGAGGAAGGCGCCCTGATCCACACCCTGAACATCGCCGAGGCCCGCAAGTTCCGCGCCGGGATGGGCTTCTTCCGCGATCGCCGCCCCGAACTGTACGGCCCGCTGCTGACCCTGGACGGCGTGACCCGCAGAGGCTGAGTCAGGTGTGGGGAGTGGGCAGTGGATCGGTGTTCCCGCCTCCCCTTCCCGCTCTCTACTCGCCGGTATCGGGCGCGAGGTTCACGCGGTACAGGTGCGGGTGCGGGCCGCCCCGCGCGGCGTAGCGGGCCAGCAGGTCGTGCAGGTCGCGTTGCAGGGCCTTGGCGTCCTCGCGGGTCAGGTGCAGCACGCCCCAGTCGACGGTCAGGGCGGGCGCCTCCGGGCGCAGCAGGTCGTCCATATCGAAATGCTCGGCGGTGGGCGTGACGTCCATGACCACGCCGCCCGCGTGGCGGTACAGGCGCACGGCGATGTCCTCCTCGCGGCGGACCAGCGGCACGCCGGCCTGCACGACCGCCTGCCGGAACCGGTCGCTGAAGGCGTCCTCGTGCAGCGAGATCAGCGCCTCCAGGCTGCCCAGCGACGTGAGGTGGTACGGGATCAGCAGGGCGTCGCTGACGGCCCGGTAGTGCCGCAGCGGGCGCCCCCGGCGGCGTTCGAGGCGCGTGACGCGGATCAGTCCGGCCTCCAGCAGGCGGCCCAGACGGTGGTGCGCGGCGTTCAGCGCCTGCCCGGCGGCGGCAGCCAGCGGGGCGGCAGTCCACTCGCGGGTCATCAGGAGGCGCAGCAGGTCGGTGTACGCGGGGTTCAGGGCCAGCCGCGCGGCGTGCGGGTATTCCAGGCGCGTCCAGGCGGGCGGCATGCCCGCAGCGTACCGCAGCGGCCGTCACATCTACTCGACGCGGGTGCTTGAGGGTCGAGTAGACCGGAGCGCACGCTGGGGCATGACCAATCCAGCGCAGGTGGCCGCCCAGCCGTTCACGCCCGAACAGCAGCGCACGCAGGAGGCCGTGCAGGCCCTGTGGCACCCACAGACCATCCCGGACCCGTACCCGGCGTACGCCGCGCTGCGCGACCTGAACCCGTCCGGCGTGCTGGGCGTGTCGGAGTGGGGCATGACCTTCGTGACCTCGCACGCCGTGAACAGCGCCGTGCTGCGCTCCCCGCTGGCCCTCTCGGGGGCCGTGATCTCGCAGATGCCGGCCGACACGCAGGGCACCCGGCTGCTGCAACCCATGATGCTGTTCCACAACGGCCCCTCGCACGCCCGCCTGCGCGGGCTGGTGCAGGCGGCCTTCACGCCGCGCGTGGTCGAGGCGCAACGCGAACTGGTGCAGGCGGTCCTGACCGACCTGCTGGACGCCCTGCCCACCGACCGGGACGTGGACCTCGTGGCTGGACTGGCCGCGCCCCTCCCGGCGCGCGTGATCATGCGGATGCTGGGCCTGCGCGGCGAGGACGAGGCGAAATTCATGCGCTGGACCCAGAGCGTCGCGGACCTGCTGGGCGGCGCGGAAGGCAATCCGGATCTGCTGGCCCGCATCGAGGCGGACGCCAGCGAGATGCGCGCGTACTTCCGCGACCTGGCCGACGAACTGCGCGCGCACCCGCAACCCGGCCTGCTGAGCGCCATGGCCGCCGCGCAGGACGGCGGCGAACGCCTGAGCAGCGACGAACTGCTCTCGAACGCCGTGCTGCTGCTGGCCGCCGGGCACGAGACGACCAGCAACCTGATTCCTGGCGGCCTCCTCGAACTCGCCCGGCAACCCCAGGCGTGGGCCGCCCTGGTCGCCCGCCCCGACCACCCGAACGTCGCGGACGAACTGCTGCGCGTCGTCTCGCCCGTGCAACTCGACGGGCGCACCCTGGCCGGCGACCTCACCACCACCGGCGCGGACGGCCAGCCCCTCACCCTCCCGGCCGGCACGCAAGTGCAGACCATGCTGGCCGCCGCGAACCGCGACCCCGGCGTGTTCCCCGACCCCGACCGCCTCGACTGGGACCGCCCGAACAGCGCCCGGCACCTCGCCTTCGCCGCCGGCGCGCACTACTGCCTGGGCGCGTCCCTGGCCCGCCTGGAAATCGCGGAAGTGTACGCCGCGCTCGCCCGCCGCTTCCCGAACCTGACCGTCAGCGACCCCACCCCGCCGTTCAAGGCGAACCTCGTCCTGCGCGGCCCGCAGGAACTCCGGGTCCGGCTCGGGTAGGCCAGAGCGGCGGCGCTACCCCTCCTCGATCCAGAACACGCCGCCCAAGCCGACGCGGGGCGCGAGGTGCAGGTCGCTGCCATCCACGAGCAGCGTGGCGCGAAGGGTGGGGCCGGGCTGGTAGGTGCTCAGCAGGCCGTAATGCTGGAGGCGCGGGCTGAATTCCAGGCCCACGGCAGGCGTCCCGGCGGTGAACAGACGGTGCAGGTGGCGTTGCAGCGCCTCGGCGCGGCGCACGCCCCACAGGCCGCGTGCGCGCAGCGGAAGGCCCTGTGCGCGCAGCCAGTCGTTCGTGCCGGTCAGCCAGTCCCAGGGCAGCACGGCGCGTTGCCCGCCAGTCGCGGGGACGATGAAGGCCCGCTGGGCGGTCAGCAGTTCGGCGGCCAGGGCGTCGCGCGGCGGCAGAGGCCGGTCCAGCCGGTCGGCGTGCCACCGCAGCAGGCACGCAGCGCTCAGGGGACCGCAGCCGACCAGCGCGCCGCGCACGGTGCCCTGGCCGCCGTCGTGCGGGAGGCGCGGGCCGGTGAAGGCGTGCAGGTCGTGGGTCACGCGGACGCGATTTCGGGGAAGCCCTCGTAGCGGGCGCCGGTGAAGGACAGGCCGTGCGCGGGCACGTTCGCGCCCGCCTGTGACCGCTGCCGCGAGTGCAGGATGCTCTCGGCCTGCTCGGGGCTCAGGCGGCCCTGTCCGGCCAGCAGCAGGGTGCCGACCAGTCCGCGCACCATGTGCCGCAGGAAGCTCTCGCCGTGCACGTGGATTTCCCAGATCAGCGGGCCGGGCTGCACGCGCAGCCGCCGCAGTTCGCGCACGGTCTGGCGGTCCTCCTGGGTGGCGAACGCCGCGAAGTCGTGCGTGCCGGTCAGGGCGGCGGCGGCGGCGTTCATGGCGTCCGGGTTCAGGGGTTGCGGGACGTGCAGGGCGCGGCCGTGCCAGTGCGGGTGCCGTTGCGGGTGGACCAGCAGGCGGTACACGTACTGCCGCTCGGTGCACGAGAAGCGGGCGTGAAACCCGGCGGGCGCGTCGGCGGCGTGCAGGACGGCCACGGTGTGGGGCAGGTGGGCGTTCAGGGCGCGGGCCAGTTTGGTGGGGGGCACCTGGAAGGTGTCCGGCACGTCCACGTGGGCGGGCATGGCCTCGGCGTGCACGCCGGCATCGGTGCGGCCGGCGGCGACCGGGCGGAACTCCCCGCCGCCCAGCCGGGCCAGCGCGCCGTGCAAGGTGTCCTGCACGCTGGGCAGCGTGGGCTGGGACTGCCACCCGGCGTAGGGCGCGCCGTCCCAGGCGACGTGCAGCAGCAGGCGGCGGTGCCCGTCGGGGGGGCGGTAGTCCGGGCGGGTCATGGGCCTAGCGGTTCAGGGCGCGCCCGAAGCTCTGCGCGGCCCTGAGTTTCATGTCCTCGACGGCGTTCCAGTCGGGCACGACGCGCCGCAGGGCTTCCTCGGCCACCTGTTCGGCGTTCAGGTCGGTGGGGTGGGCGGGCGCGCCGGCGTCGGCGCAGAAGCCCTGCACCTTGGGGTCGTAGGCGACGCCGGTGAAGGGCGTGCCGGTCGCGGCGGCCAGGATCACGGCGTGCAGGCGCACCCCGATCACGTACCCGCTGGCGGCGATGGCGTCCAGCGCCACCTGTGGGTCGCGGGTGCTGATCACGTCGTTCGCGCCGAGGCTGTGGGCGGCTTCGTCGTCGTGGTCGGGCATGAAGCTCAGGGCGGTGACGTGGCGGCCCTCGGCCTGCAGGCGGCGGATGACGTCCCTGAGTTTCTCGGTGGCGTCGGTCACGTCGCCGCGCGGGGCGACGATCACGCGTTTCAGGTCGCGGGTGGCGGGCGCGGCGCTCAGCAGCAAGGCCGGGTCGCCGCCCAGTTCGGCGCGCACGCCCAGGCTGCCCAGGGTGTCCAGGCTGCCCTGGTCGCGCACGATGACGGTCACGCCACGCAGCGCGCGGGCCACGCGACGGCCGCCCTGTTCGCTCAGGGGGCCGACGCTCTGGTTGAACACGACCACGCGGCGGCCCATCAGTTTCGCGAGGCGGATGATCGCCAGGTAGTACGTGAGGGTGCGGCTGCTGGTCTTGTCCTGAAGCAGGCCGCCCCCGCCGGACAGCAGCACGCGCGAGCGCATGAGCGCGCCCAGCACGGCGGCGGGTTTCATGCGTTCGGCGCTCAGGCAGTCGTAGGTGCGGGCGGTCTCGGCGGGGGTGTTCGACAGCAGCAGCGGCTCGGCGCTGTACTTGCGCAGTTCGCGGGTGATGGCCAGCGCGATGGCCTCGTCGCCGGTGTTCCCGAAGCCGTAGTAGCCGCTGACGGTGACGGTGGTGCGGGTCATGCGTTCACCGTCCGCGCGCCGTACGTGTGCCACAGGCGCAGCGCCGTGCGGACCAGCCAGAGGCCGACCAGACCGGCGATCAGGCCGACGCCCAGGCCCAGGAAGCAGCGGGTGGCGCTGATCAGCAGCGGCGTGTGGAAGTGCGAGAAGGTGTTCAGGATACTGGACTGGCCGACCACGCCGCCCAGGATCAGCATGGCGCCCAGGTAACCGGGCAGCGCGCCGCTCAGGCCCACGATGCCCAGCGGGTGGCCGGCCATCTCCTTGAAGCGCGGCCGCACGAGGCTGTCCTGAAGGTCCTGGCGGATCTTCGCCTCGGCGTCGCTGACGCTGGCGCCGGTGGCGTTGCCGCGCCGCAGGAACACCAGCGCGAACACGGCCAGCGCCGCGCCCATCACGACCACGTCACCCAGTTTGATGGGCGCGTTGTAGATGTCCCGCGCGGTCTGGCGCAGGTCCTGGCGGGGCAGGAAGCTCAGGGCGACCAGCAGCAGCGGCAGCGCCAGGGTCAGGCCCACGCCCCGGAACGGTTCGAGGCCCAGCACGCTGTCGCGGTTCGCGCCTAGCGCGGAGACGAACAGCACGCCGCACAGGCTCAGGCCGGTCGCGATGAACCAGTCGGTCACGCGGGCGCGGCGCAGCACCAGTCCCAGCGCGGGGAAGGTCACGGCGGCGATCAGCGCGCCGCCCGCGAAGGGATCGAAGCGGTTCAGGCCCAGGGCCAGCGCGCCGCTCGCGGCGGCGACCAGCAGGCCCAGGCGGACCAGCGGGAAGCTCAGGCCCAGCAGCAGCAGCGCCGCGACCGGCCCGATCAGGCTCAGGGCGCGCAGCGCCGTGTTCTCGGTGAAGGGCCGGATGACCGGCTCGGTGATCTTCACGCCGGACCGGCCCAGCAGCTCGGTGGTGCGGGTCAGCAGGGCCTCGGTCTCGTTGATGGTCGGGTAGGGGCGCAGGTACAGCAGGCGCATGGAGCGCTCACGGGCCGCGAGGTTGTACTTGCTGGCCAGCGTGATCGGGTCCAGGCGGTTCTGCCACGCGGGGTTCACGCTGAAGGTGCGGGCCGCGCCGTGCGTGGCGATCAGGGTGTCCAGGCCGCGCTGCGGGGTCGCCTCAATCAGCGCGGGGACGCGGTCCCCCATGCGTTCGTTGATCTTCTCCAGCAGTTCGGGCGTGCGCGCCCCGATGACCTCCTCGCCGTTGAATGCGATGAACGGCACGTCCGGCCAGTCCGCGCCGGGTTCGCGCAGGGCGTCGTCGGCGTACGGGCGGTACACGATGGTGTAGCCCTTGCCCTTCAGTTCGCTGATCAGCGCGGCGTTCGGGCCGGTGGGCAGGAAGGTGGGGTCGGTGGGCCACTCGGTCCAGGTCAGGCCGCCCACGCGGACCTGCCGGGTGGGCATGGTGTAGCGGGCGGGCAGGGCCTCGGCCACGCCGGGTTTCAGCGAGCGCAGGTACACGTTCTGCGGGTTCGCGTCCGAGTCCGGGAAGTCGGCTTTCAGGTCCGCGCCGCTGCGCAGGTACACCTCGCCGCGCTGCACGAGATTCCCGATCACGTCCTCGTACACGGCGACGCCGTTCACGCCGAGCTTCTGGTAGCGGTCCATCAGCGCCTGCGGTTCCAGGCCGAAACGGCGCGCCTGCGCGGCCACGGCCGGGTAATCCATGACCAGCGCGGCCGTCTTCTCGTCTCGTTCGTGGTTCACGCGGCCCACGGCCAGCAGCAGCGCCGGAATCAGGGACAGCAGGATCAGGCCCAGCAGCGCCGGAGTCCAGGGGTGTCGGGACGGCGGCGGGACGGTCATGCCGCCCTGGGCAGGCGCGTCGCGGGTGGGGGGAGCATCGGTCACAGGCACATCCTAAAGGGGAGAAACGGCGGAAATGGACGGAGGGTCGACGGGGGCCGGGCGGCGGTCCACCACCCCCGCAGCGCACGGACCTGTGGTCACGCGGGACCGGGGCGCGGTTGCGGGGCGGGCGCGGCGCCAGGGAGATTCATGCTGACGGCCGCCGGAGGGCCGGGTCGTCCACCGAAAGGACCGACCGGCGCGCGGCGCTCAGATGGTCGCGCGGATCCGGGCGGCCAGCATGTCCAGCGCGGGTTCGTTCATGCCGCCGTGCGGGATGATCACGTCGGCGTAGCGTTTGGTGGGTTCCACGAAACTCAGGTGCATGGGGCGCACGTACTCCAGGTACTGCTCGATCACGCTCTCGGGCGTGCGGCCACGTTCCTGCGTGTCGCGCAGCAGGCGGCGGATGAAGCGCACGTCGGCGTCGGCGTCCACGAACACCTTCAGGTGCATGCGGCCGCGCAGCGCCTCGTCGTACAGCGCGAAGAACCCCTCGAGGACCACGACCGGGCCGGGCAGGACGCGGGTGGTCTGCGCCGAACGGGTGTGGTTCGTGAAGTCGTACTCGGGCATGTCGATGGGCACGCCGGCCAGCAGGGCGTCCACGTGCTCGCCCAGCAGCGCCCAGTCGAAGGCGGCCGGGTGGTCGTAGTTGGTCTTCAGGCGCGCCTCGAAGGGAATGTCGTCCTGGTTGCGGTAGTAGTTGTCCTGGTTCAGGACGGCCACGCCCTCGCGCCCGACCGTCTCGATCACGCGGCGCGTGACGGTGGTCTTGCCGCTGCCGGACCCGCCGGCCACGCCGATCATGAACGGCCGGCTCACGCGACACCCCCGGCGGGGCGGACGCCGCTGGCACTGGCGCCCAGACTGCCGATCAGGTCGATGCGGCGCTCGGCCATGCGGCGCGCCACGACGTGCGGGGCCTTGCCGTACTGCTCGGCGGCGGCCGTGATGCGGTTGACGATCTGGTACACCCGCTCGGCGGCCTGCGCGGCCTCCAGGCCGGTGGCCGCGGCGATCAGGCCCGCCGAGTTGATGGCGAAGTCCGGCATGTACACGATTCCGGCCTCCTTGACGGCCTCCTCACCCCGGCGGGTCAGGGGGTGGTGCTCGCCGCCGGCAATCAGGCGGCACTGCAGGCGCGGCACGTCCTGACTGCGGATGGTGTGCCCGTACCCGCAGGGTGCCAGGATGTCGCTGGGCACGTCGAGCAGTTCGTGGCAGCCGACGACCGTCACGCCGCTCAGGGTGTCCGCCAGCGCCTGCGCGCGTTCCGGACGGTCGTCCGCGACGGTCAGGCGCGCGCCCTCGCGGTGCAGGTGCCCGGCCAGCGCCCGGCCGACCGCGCCGACGCCCATGATCGCCACGCGCACGCCGCGCAGACTCTCGGAGCCCAGCGCGTGGCGCGCGGCGGCCTTCATGCCGCGGTACACGCCGTACCCCGTGACGGAACTCGTGTCGGTGTTCATGCCGAGCGTGGAGCGGGTCTCCTGCGCCACGAACGCGATGTCGGCCGGGCTCACGCCGATGTCCTCGGTCAGCACCACCCGCGACTCCATGGGCAGCACCTGACGGCCCAGCGCGCGGAACAGCGCTTCCCGGGCGTGCGGGTCCTCGACGCCCGACTCGGGCATCAGGATCACGCAGGCGCCGCCGCCGTAGTTCAGGCCGGCCAGCGCGGCCTTCAGGGTCAGGCTCTCGGACAGCGCCAGCGCCCCCCGGATCGCCAGTTCCTCGTCCTGTTCGCGCAGGCGCACGCCGGCAATGGCGGGCCCCAGCACCGTCGAGTGGACCGCCAGGGCCGCGCGCAGACCGCTGGGGGCATGGTGAAGCAAGGTCAGGGCCTCGTGCCCGCGCGACTGCATCTCCTCAAGTATCAGCATATGACTCCTGTGTTCCGCCGCGTTCCGGGCCCCCGGCTCCGTTGCAGCGGGAGGGGGCCGCCCGGAGGGCGCGGTACCGCCCACCAGCGTATCACCGGGGCGCATGTCTTCACCAGCGGCGCATGCCCCGCCCGCGCCGGGCGGCGGGCCGCGTGAAAGAACGCTGTCAGAGGCCGTTCGTCACCCTGTGACAATGCTTACGCTGGTCCCTCGCCCGGCCGTCTCGCCGCCCCTCACCGGGGCGGCGCCGAACCGTGGCGCCGGGGCGCACAGACGTCCCTTACAATGGGGCGCACAAAGGGGGAATTGAATGGATCGGATTGCTCCGCTCGCCAAAATTCTGGCGGAAGCGAACGGGATTGACTGGCAGAAACTCGACGGGACCGGAAGCGGCGGCATGATCGTCGAACAGGACATCCTGAATTACCTGTCGCGCGTCATGAGTGGCGAGGAAGACCCGCCCAGCACGCCCGTGGACCCCACCCCCGCCGACTGGACCGGTGACGAGATCCCCAGCGCGGACATGCTGAACAAGGCCGGCATGAACGCCGACATGCTCAGCCGCGCCGGCGTGGACACCGACATCACCGCGTTCGTCGAGCAGGCCCGCACGGCGGTGTCCCCGCAGGTGCCGGCCACCCCGACCGGCAGCAGCCTGGAAGACGAGGACCTGGAATTCGAGCTGGAGGACGAGGAGAGCGCCGCCCAGCCGGTCGCCGCCGCCCCCGAACCCACCATGCCCGAACCCACCTTGCCCGAGCCGGCCCTGCCCGACCCCATCCCCGCCACGCCCGAGCCCACCGTCAACGCTCCGGCTTTCGCGGCGACGGAACCGGCCGCGCCGCAGCCCGCCGCGACCGCCGGAGGCTGGAACTGGGGAACGCCCACCCCCGGCCACACGCCCGACCCCGCCCCGGCCCACCTGCCGGAAGGCGCGGCGGCCGACGTGCCCGTCGTGATGCCCCCGCCCGTGTTCACGCCCGCCCCGGACGTGACCCACGAGGCCGCGCAATCCGACGTTCCGCAGATCGCAGCGCCGCAGCTGGAAGTTCCGCAGATGGAGGCGCCGCAGCCCGCGGCCGAACCCGCCCCGGCCCCCGTGGCCGAGGCCGCCGCCGCGACCGGACTGGCCGCCGGCCTGGGCAGCCTGCTGTCCCGCCTGTACCAGAAGCCGGCGCCCGAGGCGACCCCCGTGACGCCGGAATCCGTCGCCACCCAGCCGGCCGAGGTCGCGGCGACTGCACCCGAGCCAGCTGCACCCGAGCCGGTCGAGTCTGAGCCGGTCGAGCCCGCTCCCGTGGTGGCGGAACCCGTCGCCGCCGAGGAGACTGCTGCCGATGCCGCGCCCGCCTGGACGGACGGCCGCCAGGAGCAGGACCAGGCCTGGGCCGAACCCGCCGCGACGGCGCAGGCCCCCGAGCCGGAGGCCCTGGAACCGGAAGTGTCGGAGCCGGAGGTGCTGGAGTCCGCAACGGCCGAACCGGTCGAGGCCGCCACCGACAGCGCCGAGATCACCGGCAGCACCGGAATGACGGACACCGACGAGGCGTTCGTGGAGGCCCCGCAGGCCGATCTGCCCGTCGAGGAGACCGCCCCGGCAGAGCCCGCGATCACAGCCGAGCCTGAGAGTGCCCCCGAGCCCGAGATCGCCCCTGAACCCGACATCGCTGCCGAGCCCGAGGTCGCGGCCGTGGCCGACGTGTCGGAACCGGAAGTGACGGAGCCGGAAGTCGCCCCGGAGCCCGAGTTGGCCGAACCGGAAGCGACCGAGCCCGAGTTGGCCGAGCCGGAAGTGGCCGCTCCCGAGGTGACGGAACCCGAGGACGCCCGGACGGACGTGCCTGCCGCAGCGCAGGAAGTTCCGCAGGACGCTGCGGAAGAGGAAGCGCCCGTGCTGGTCGCGCCGGTCAGCGCGGTGGTCCACACGCCCGCAGCCGCTCCGGCGAACGCCGTGTGGTTCGGTGCGTACCTGCGCCGTGACGCCGACGTGGCCGCGCTGCGCGACCTGCAACGTCAGGTGAGTGCCGCGCTGGAACAGGACCTGCCGCTGGGTCTGCTGGTGGCCCGCGCCGCGCAGCGTCACGCCGACACCCTGGGGCTGGGCAGCGTGGCCGTGCAGGGCGACACGCACGCCCAGACGGTCGGGACCGGCAGCCTGCGCGACGCGCTGGCGCAGCTGGGCACCGCGCAGGACGGCACCCCGGACCTGCTGGTCGTGGACGCCGGCGCGCACGGCCTGGACGACCTGCACTTCCCGCACACCCTGACCCTCAGCGTCGGTCGCGTGCAGGACGGCCGCGCCGCCCTGACCCTGAACGGCGACGTGAACCCCGCCCACGCCGCGCACTTCCTGGCGCAGGTGGCCGGGACGCTGGAACAGCCCATCCTGCTGGTGCTGTAAGCGAGCGCACGACGAAAAAGAACCGCCCCACGTTACGGGGCGGTTCTTTTTCGTCGTGTCCGGTCAGAGAGAGGCATCCATCCCCTCTCCGCCCTCCTGGTCAGGCCTCGGTGCCAAGGTTCTGCCGCGCCCAGTCGTAGAATTCCGGTTTGTAGAACTCCAGGCGGACCTTCTTGTATTCCTTGGTGGAGTACAGGATGGCGTGGTCGACGCCCTGCGCGACTTCCTGTTCGATGGCGCTGATCTTGCCGAAGGCTTCTTCCTTGCTGCGGCCGTGAACCATCGTGAAGATGGTGTAGGGCCATTCGGGGTAGGTGGGGCGCAGATAGCAGTGCGAGACGGCCTTGAATTCGGCCATCTGGCGGCCGACCTCGGCCACATTCTCCTGCGGGACGGCCCAGACGCCCATGGCGTTGAAGGTGAAGCCGGCCTTCTGGTGGCGGAACACGGCGGACACGCGGCGCAGCGCGCCGGCAGCCTTCATCTTCTCGGCGTGCGCGGCGACTTCCTCGATGCTCAGGCCCAGGGCGGCGCAGGCGTCGGCGTAGGGTTCCTCGGTGACGGGCAGGTCCTTCTGGAATTCCGTGACGAAGGCCCGGTCGAGGTCGGTGACTGCGTAGCCGATGTTGCGCTGCTCGCTGGTGTACTGGGGTTTGGCCTTGGCGTTCCAGTCTTCCTTGCCGGTCATGTCGAATTCCACGCCGATCTTGAACAGGTGCAGGGTGGGCATCAGGCGGGTCAGGCGCGCGCCGCTGAGTTCGTGGAGTTTCTGCACGTGCGCCTCGAGGTCACTTTCGGGCGGCACGGCGATGGTGTACCAGAGGTTGAAGTCGTGGTTGCGTTTGTAGTTGTGGCTGACGCCGGGGTGGGCGTTGACGATCTCGGCGCCGGCGTCGAGCTGGTCCTCGTCGTGCACGGCGGCCACGAGGCTGCTCTGGTAGCCCAGGGTGCGGGTGTCGAAGATGGCGCTGACCTGCCGCAGCACGCCCTCGGCCTTCACTTCACGCAGGATGCTCAGGGCCTCGGCTTCGGTCAGGCCGACGTCCTGCGCGATGACGGCGTAGGGGCGCCGGGTGATGGGGATGTCGCGTTGGATGCGGTTCAGGAGCTGCTCGCGTGGCGTGGGGGCAGGCTTGGGCGCGGCGGCGGGTGCGGTCATGTCTGCACAATACGCGCCGGCGGGGCGGCGGAACGTCCCCGAACGACCGGTCAGGCGGGTGCGGTGGGGGCCGGTGTGGGCGCACAATGGCGGGTATGGTAACGGCGATCGTGATGGTGCAGGCAGAGCGGCAGCGGGTGCAGGAGACGGCCGAGGCGCTGGCGGGCGTGCCCGGCGTGCGTGAGGTGTACTCGGTGACGGGCGAGTGGGACATCGTGGCGATCCTGAAAATCGCCCGCTACGAGGACCTGGATGACGTGGTGACCGGGCATCTGCGCAAGGTGGAGGGCATCACGCGCACGCAGACGATGCTGGCGTTCCGCACGTACAACGAGGCGCTGCTGGATCAGGGCTTCGGGGTGGGCCTGGACGAGAGCCAGAACCGCTGACTGCCCCGGCTGCCCGTCTGGGGGCGGGTTTAAGAAGTCTTTAGAAGTCTCTGGAGGCCGGTGGGTTTTGTGACCTGCCCTACCTGTGCGGCCCGGGGCGGCGGGTACGTTGACCGCATGACCCGCACCCTTCTGCTGCCGGCCCTTCTTCTGGGCGCCGCCCTGTCCGGCGCTGCCGCCGCGAAGCCCATCGTGGTCGGGAGCAAACTCGACCCCGAGGCGCAGATCCTGGGGCAGATGATCGTCCTGACCCTCAAGAACGCGGGCCTGGACGTGACTGACCGCACGAACCTGGGGGATACCGGCGTGAACCGCAAGGCGCTGCTGGCGGGCGAGATCGACGTGTACCCCGAGTACACGGGCAACGCGGTGTACCTGTTCCCGAAGGCGAAGATCACGGCCAAGCAGGCGGGGAACACCGGCACCATCTACGGGCTGGCGCGGCAGTTGGACAGCCGGAACGGCGTGACGTGGCTCAAGCCGGCCGCCGTGAACAACACCTGGGTGATCGCGGTGCCCGAAGCGCTGGCGAAAAGCGCGCGGCTGAACACGGTCGCGGACCTCGCCCGTTACGTGAATGGCGGCGGGAAACTGAAACTGGCGGGCAGCCCGGAGTTCTTCAACCGTCCCGACACCATGCCGGCCTTCGAGGAAGCGTACGGCTTCAAGCTGAAGGCCGATCAGAAGCTGATCCTGGCGGGGGCCACGCCGCCCCAGACGCAGCAGGCCGCCGCGAACGGCACGAACGGCGTGAACGCCGCGATGGCCTACGGCACGGACGGCACGCTGGCGGCGCTGAAGATGGTGGCCCTGAAGGACCCCAAGGGCGCGCAGGCGGTGTACCAGCCGTCCCCGATCATCCGCACGGCGACCCTGAAAGCCAACCCGCAGATTGAGGCGCTGCTGAACAGGACCTTTGCCACGCTGTCGCAGTCCACCATGCAGGGCCTGAACGCCAAGGTGGCCCTGGAGGGCCGCACGGCGCAGGCGGTGGCGCAGGAGTACCTGAAGGCCAAGGGCCTGATCAAGTAAGCGCCGTGACTGGAGACTCTGCGCCTGGGGGCGCTGCACTGGGGCGGGCCGGACGGAGCGTCTTTCCGCGCTGGGACTTTCCCCACCCGCAGGCGGGCCGTCCGTGAGTGATCCGGCGGGCAAGGAGGTGGGAGCCGAGAGGCTGCCTGCCCCTTCTGCTGCGGGCCGGTCGGGGGCGCGCGGGGACGTTCAGGCGGTCCTGGCCCTGGCGGCCCTGCCCATGCTGGCGGGCGCGTGGTTGCCGTGGGTGCTGCTGCGGCCCAACCGTCTGGCGCCGGGCGAGTACCTGCGGCTGCCGCCCGTGTGGGTGGCCACGCTGCTGGTGCTGGCGCTGCTTCCACTGGCGGCGGCCCGCTGGCGGTCGGCGCTGACCTGGGTGCCGGCCACGCTGGCACTGCTGCTGGCCGTGTGGTTACTGGGCACGCGCACGGGCGCGGCGCTGGTCGGTCAGGCGGAGTTCGCGCGGGCCAGTGCCGCCAGCGGCGCGTGGCTGACCCTGCTGGGGGCGGGCGTGGCCGTGTACGGCGCGCGGTTGTGCGGCGGTCCACGCGTGGCCGGGTGGGCGTGGTTGCCGGGGCTGGCGGCGCTGCTGCTGACCGGCACCCTGGCGGACTGGTCCGTGCTGGTCGAGGGCCGCAGCGAGGGGCCGCGCTGGGTGCAGGAACTCGCGCAGCACCTGCGGCTGGTGGGCACGGCGCTGGGGCTGGCGCTCCTGATCGGGGCGCCGCTGGCCGTGTGGGCGTCCGGGCGCGAACGGGTGGCGGGCGCGGTACTGGGCGCCGCGAACGCCGTTCAGACCATTCCCAGTCTGGCGCTGCTGGGCCTGCTGATCGCGCCGCTCTCGGCGCTGGCGAACGCCTTCCCGGCCCTGCGTGAGGCGGGGGTCAGCGGCATCGGGGTCGCCCCGGCCCTGAGTGCCATGACGCTGTACGCGCTGCTGCCGGTGCTGCGCAACGGTGTGGTGGCGCTGCGGAGCGTGCCGGCCGGCGCGGTGGACGCGGCGCGCGGCATGGGCATGACCGCCTCGCAACGCTTCTGGCGGGTGCAGCTGCCGCTGGCGCTGCCGGTGTGGCTCAGCGGGGTGCGGCAGGCGGCGGTGCTGCTGGTGGGCGTGGCGGCCGTCGCGGCGCTGATCGGGGCGGGCGGGCTGGGCACGTACATCTTCAAGGGTCTCCAGAGTGCCGCGACCGACCTGATCCTGCTGGGCGCCGTGCCGGCGGCGCTGCTGGCCGTGGCGGTCGACGCGGCGCTGCGCGGCCTGGAGACCCTGCTCGCACGGCGCCTGGGGAGGGCCGCATGATCGAACTGCATCACCTTGAAAAACGTTTCGGCGATTCGTTCGCCGTGCAGGACCTGAACCTCACCTTCCCGGACGGGGAACTCACGGCGCT
>NZ_NHMK01000011.1 GCF_002198095.1 Deinococcus indicus
CTGATACGGACTCCGATTGAATGGGCTGCAAAGCCCGTTCAATCCGAGCGGATGCGACTCGGAGAGCTGCCCCGCAGAGCAGGAGCCGGGCGGGTTCCGGACGTGGAGCCGGCAATCCGGTGAACTTCCGGATTGCCGGCGAAACAAACGGAATCCGTATGAGCCCCGATCCCGTTTTCTTCTACCGGACCGCGCACCCGTTCTCGAACTTTCACCCCAGCGTGTTCACGGAGGGCGGCGTCACCTATCACTGCGCCGAGCAGTACCTGATGGCCCGCAAGGCCGCGCTGTTCGGGGACGAGGCGACCCGCCGGGCGATTCTGGAGGCCCGCACGCCCGGCGAGTGCAAGGCGCTGGGCCGCCGTGTGAGCCCGTACGACGATGCCCGCTGGGCGCAGGAGCGGTTCGGGGTGGCGCTGGACATGCTGCGTCTGAAGTTCGGGCAGAACGCGCCGTTGCGGTCGGTCCTGCTGGCGACCGGCGAGGCGGAACTGGTGGAAGCGGCCCCGAACGACCGGATCTGGGGCGTGGGGTTCGGCGAGCAGGACGCTCCCGGCGCGCGGCAGGCGTGGGGGGAGAACCTGCTGGGCCGCGCGCTGATGGCGGTTCGCGCGGAAATGACCCGTGACGGTTCGCTCAAGGGCGCGTGACGGCGGCCTGAAGGGTGCTGTCATGGGGCGGCCATGTTCGCGGCCCAGACTGCCCGCATGACCAAGATGAATGCCGGAGAGATCAGCGACCGTATCGCCCGGAACCTCAAGGCCCGCCTGGAGCAGAGCGGCGAGCATCTTCAGGTGAAGGACGTGAACGGCGAGCACGTGGGAACCGTGGACCACATGGACGGCGAGCGCGTGAAACTCACGAAGAGCGACAGCGCGGATGGGCAGCATCACTACCTGAGCCTGGATCAGGTGGAGAGCGTGGACGACGTGGCGGTATACCTGAACGTGGAGCGCAGCGTCATCGCGTGACCCGGTCCTGAACCCCCGGTGGGCGGCGTGGCGAGCAGGTCACGCCGCCCTGTCCGTTGGCGCTGTCCCCGCTGGCTGTGGGGACTGGCTGTGGGGGGTGGGCACTGAACGTTGGGGTGAGCTGAAGCCTTGCTCAGGGTGCCTGAAGGTCCCGCTCAGGCGGGCGCTGCGGGGCGGGCCTAGGGTGGAACGGTTCGACGTCGTATGACCCGCCGCCAGATGGCCTTAGGTCCCACAGCCCACCCCGCCCCTTTTGACCGGAGGTTTCATCATGCCCACCATTCAGACCAAGCACACCCTGGCCCCGCAGACCGAGCTGTACTACGAAACGTACGGCGAGGGCCGTCCCGTCGTCCTGATTCACGGGTGGCCGCTGTCGGGCCGCATGTGGGAGGGCCAGATCGACGCGCTGCGGCACGCCGGGTATCAGGTGATCGCGTACGACCGCCGTGGCTTCGGCCAGAGCGGCAAGACGGCCACCGGGTACACGTACGACGTGTTCGCCAGCGACCTGAAGGACCTGCTGGAGGGCCTGAACCTGACCGACGTGACGGTCGTGGGCTTCAGCATGGGCGGTGGCGAGGTCAGCCGCTACGCCGGGCTGTTCGGCACCGAGCGCCTGCGCAGCGCGGCACTGATCTCCTCGGTCGCGCCGTACCTGCTGAAAACCACCGACAACCCGGACGGCGGCATGACCGAGGCCGACGTGGAAGGCATGGTGCAGCAGGTGGCCGCCAACCGTCCGCAGTTCCTGGCGGGTTTCACGAAGAAGTTCCTGAACTGGGACGAGAACGGCCGTCAGCTGGGCGACGAGTTCCTTGACTTCACGGCCAGCCTGTACTTCCAGGCGTCCCCGGTGGCGACCCAGGAGTGCGTCCGGGCGTTCGGGATGACCGACTTCCGCGCGGACCTCGCGAAGCTGACGGTGCCGCTGCTCGTCGTGCATGGCGATAAGGACCAGATCGTGCCGCTGGAGGCCAGCGGTCAGCGCGTGCCGCAGTACCAGCCGAATGCGGAGCTGCACGTCATGAAGGGCGCGCCGCACGGCCTGAACGCCACGCACGCCGAGGAGTTCAACAGGCTGCTGCTGGAGTTCGTGGCCCGCTGAGCGATGGCTATAGCCTCCCGCTGACACGGGACGGGAGAGCCGGTCGGGACTGTTCCTGACCGGCTCCTGTTCGGTACCGGTCCATGAGCAGGAGCGGCGGCCGCGCCTCACCGGATCAGGGCGGGCCCCCCGCGACCGGCATATTGGAAACAGTTCCAAAAGTGTTTATGCTGTCAGGGTATGCCGCAACCCGACCCCTTCCGGACGCTGCTGGCCGGTCAGCTTCGTCAGGCCTTCGACGACGACCGCGACGCGGACACCTTCCTGCTGCGCCTCGACCGCTACGGCCCGGAACTGACGGCCAGCCTCCAGGCGGTGTACGGCGACGCCGCCCCCGCCCTGATGGACCGCCTGCTGGAACTCATGCTGCACGCCTACCACGCCCGCCCCGCCGACCTGAAACGCCTGGACGAGGCCCGCCTGCTGCGCCCGGACTGGCTCCAGGCCCCCAGCATGCTCGGGTACGTGGCGTACACCGACCGCTTCGCCGGAACCCTCCGGGGCGTGCGCGACCGTCTGGACTACCTGCAGGACCTGGGCGTCACGTACCTGCACCTGATGCCGCTGCTGCAACCCCGCCCCGGCGAGAACGACGGCGGGTACGCGGTCGCCGACTACCGCGCCGTGCGCAGCGACCTGGGCAGCATGGACGACCTGTCCGCCCTGGCCGCCGACCTCCGGGCGCGCGGCGTGAGCCTCGTGCTGGACCTCGTGCTCAACCACGTCGCGCAGGAGCACGGTTGGGCACAGAAAGCCCGCGCGGGCGACCCCACGTACCGCGAGTACTTCCATGTCTTCCCGGACCGCACCGCCCCCGACGCCTACGAACGCACCCTGCCCGAGGTCTTCCCGGACTTCGCGCCCGGCAACTTCACCTGGAACGAGGAAGCCGGCGGGTGGGTCTGGACGACCTTCAACACCTACCAGTGGGACCTGAACTGGAGTAACCCCAGCGTCCTGGCCGAATTCGTGGACATCATCCTGCACCTCGCCAACCGGGGCGTGGAGGTCTTCCGCCTGGACGCCATCGCCTTCATGTGGAAACGCCTGGGCACCGACTGCCAGAACCAGCCGGAAGTGCATCACCTCACCCAGGCCCTGCGCGCCTGCGCCCGCATCGTCGCGCCCGCCGTGGCCTTCAAGGCCGAGGCCATCGTCGCGCCCGCCGACCTGATCCACTACCTCGGAAGCGGCTCGCACCACGGACGGGTCAGTGACATGGCGTACCACAACTCGCTGATGGTGCAATTGTGGAGCAGCCTCGCCAGCCGCGACACCCGCCTGTTCGCCGAGGCGCTGCGCGTCTTCCCGCCCAAACCCACGAACACCACCTGGGGCATGTACGTCCGCTGCCACGACGACATCGGCTGGGCCATCAGCGACACCGACGCCCACCGCGCCGGACTGGACGGCGCCGCCCACCGCCACTTCCTGAGCGACTTCTACAGCGGCGAGCACCCCGGCACCTTCGCGCGCGGCCTGGTGTTCCAGTTCAACCCGCAGACCGGCGACCGCCGCATCAGCGGCACGGCCGCCAGCCTCGCCGGCCTGGAAGCTGCCCTGGACGCCGGCGACCCCCGCCGCACCGACGACGCCGTGCGCCGACTGCTGCTGCTGCACGCCGTCACCCTGGGCTTCGGCGGCTTACCGCTGCTGTACATGGGCGACGAACTGGCCCTCCTGAACGACCATTCCTTCGCTGACCTTCCCGAACACGCCGCCGACAACCGCTGGGTCCACCGCCCCCGCATGGACTGGGAGCGCGCCGCCGACGCCCACACCAACCCCGGCACCCCGCACGGCCGCGTGAACGCCGGACTGCGCCACCTGATCGCCGTCCGCCGGAGCCTGCCGCACCTGCACGCCAGCGTCGAGAGCCGCCCCGTCCACAGCCCGGACCCCTGCGTGCTACTGCTGCGCCGCGACCACCCACAGGGCGTCATGCTGGCCGCGTACAACTTCAGCGAACACACCATCGACCTCCCCACCTGGGCGCTGCGCGACCACCTGGGCGACCACGCCCGCGACCACATCGCCGGCACCGCCTTCAACCTGGGCGGCGGCACCGTCACGCTCGAACCGTACCGCGCGCTGTGGCTCACGCAGAGCTGAACTGATACGGACTCCGATTGAATGGGTTGCAAAGCCCGCTGGGTCCGAGCGGATGCGACTCGTAGAGCTGCCCCGCAGAGCAGGAGAAAAACGGGTTCCGGACGTGGAGCCGGCAGGGGCGGTGAAGTTCCGGATTGTTGGCGAAACAAACGGAATCCGTATGAAATCCGGTGCGCGGCCCCTGGTGTTTCCGGGGGCCGCGCATCACTCTCGATCCGCCCCCTCATCTTCAGACCGGCCCGGCAGGGGAGAAGACCACCGGTCGTGCCGGAGTTGCGGCTTACCCCCGCGCCCGCCTGCGCTACGCTGCGCGGCATCCCACTGCTGTACCGGAGGTTCCCATGATGCGACTTCAGACCGCTGCCCGTTCCGTGCCCGCCGTTCCTGCCGGGGTCATGGCCGCCGGATCCGGACTCTGCCCAGCGTCATAGTCCGGAGTCCCGGCGCGTCCCACTGACCCGGCCACTGCCCCGAGGTCACCGTATGTCCACTGCTTTTACCCTTGAGGTCGCCACGCCCGACACGCTGGCCGACATTCACGCCTTGCACCCCGACCCGATCGAGGCGGCCCGCCGGTTGACCGTCACGCAGGAGCGCGTGCGGGCCGGTCAACTCGATCCGGCGCGGTTTCTGCTGCTGCGCGCCGGTGGTGCCGTGCAGGGCGTGTGCTTCGTCGGACCGAACGCCCGCGCGCCCCTGTTCCCCACCTACCGCGCGGACACGCCCGCCGGCGCCCTGACCGCGTTCCTGCGTGAACTGCGCCGCCGTGTCTCGGAGACCCCCGACCGGCAACTGCTGCTGGACGACACGCTGGTCACGCCGCGCCCGGAGGAGGCGGTGCAGGCCGGCTGGGTGCCCGACTCGCAGCATGTGATCTACGGCACGGACCTGCGTGGCCGGCCCCACGCGCCCGACCCGGACGTGACGGCCGTCAGTCCGGACGAGCCCGGCGTTCCGGAGGCCCTGCGGGACCTGGGCTGCCCGGACTGGGAGGCCACCGAGGGCTGGACCCTGCACGCCCTGCGCCGGGAAGGTGAAGTGCTGGCTCTCGGCGCGACCGGCCCCGGTGGCCGCCCCGGCGAGGCGGGCCTCGACCTGATCGGCGTGCGGCCCGCGCAGCGTGGGCACGGGTACGGCGCGCGGCTGCACGCGCACCTGCTGGGCGTGGCCGCGCAGACCTTCGCCTCGCATACCGGCGGCACCGACGCTGGCAACCACGCCATGCGCCGCACCTTTGAACGCAGCGGCAGCGCGCTGCTCAGCACCCAGCAGTACTACCGGCAACACTGAGCCGTCCGCCTTTCCCCTTGACCCTCCTGCGGGCGCTCGCGTATAGTTCTCTCTTGGTCAAGTGGGGCAGGGCGACCAACGGCTTCCAGCGAGAAGCGGCCCGAACCCCAGACAGAAGCGCCCGCCAGCGGGACTGCGACTGGACTACTCAAGGAGGGCACCATGCCCAAGATGAAGACTCTGAAAAGCGCCTCGCGCCGGATCAAGATCACCGGTACGGGCAAGGTCATGGCGTTCAAGAGTGGCAAACGCCACCAGAACACCGGCAAGAGCGGCAACGAGATCCGCGGCAAGGGCAAGGGCTTCGTGCTCGCCCAGAGCGAATGGGCGCGCATGAAGAAGATGCTGCCCTACGGAGGTAAATAATGCCTCGCGTCAAGACCGGCATCGTCCGCCGCCGCCGTCACAAGAAGGTCCTGAAGCGCGCCAAGGGCTTCTGGGGCAGCCGCAGCAAGCAGTACCGCAACGCGTTCCAGACCCTGCTGAACGCCGCGACCTACGAGTACCGCGATCGCCGCAACAAGAAGCGTGACTTCCGTCGCCTGTGGATCCAGCGTATCAACGCCGGCGCCCGCCTGCACGGCATGAACTACTCCACCTTCATCGGTGGCCTGAAGCGCGCGAACATCGACCTGAACCGCAAGGTCCTGGCCGACATCGCCGCCCGCGAGCCCGAGGCCTTCAAGGCCCTGGTCGAAGCGGCCAAGAACAGCAAGTAAAACGGCTGACATGAGCGCCGCCGCCCTTCCGGAAACGGGGGGCGGCGGTGTTCGTGTAGTTCAGGGTTGTCCCGGTTCGTCCTGAAAGATGTCCTCGATTGGGACGCCGAACAGTCGGGCGAGTTTGAAGGCCAGGGGCAGGCTGGGGTCGTACTTGCCGGTTTCCAGGGCGTTGATGGTCTGGCGGGACACGTCCAGCGCCTCAGCCAGGGCGCCCTGGGTCATGTTGCGTTCGGCCCGCAGGACTTTCAGCCGGTTGTTCATTCCGGGGCCTGCGTGTCCCGGCGGGTCAGGAGAGCGTGCGTGCCGGCCAGGGTCAGCCAGCCCAGGTACGACAGGCTGATCAGGGCGGTGGCCGGGACGGTTTCGTGGGGGCTGGCGGCGCTGATCAGGGCGGTGAGTGTCAGGGCGGTCAGCGTGACGCCCAGGGCCACGGCGGCGGCGATCAGCAGGACATGACGGCCGTACTCGTCGCTGTCGCGGTAGTGGAAGCTCAGGCGTGCGGCGTCCAGGAGTGGAATGGCGGCCATCAGGGCGGTGGCGGTCAGGTTGACCTGTCCGCGCGGGCCCAGCATGAGGGCTGCCAGGATGCCCAGGGCGCACGCGCGCCGGTCAGGGTGGCCAGCAGGGTCTGGTGCCGGGCGTGGCGGCGGGTGCGGGTCACTGGCGCAGGTCGCGGGCGACGTTGCGGGCGGCGATGACGAGCAGGATGGCGGCGGTGGCGACGGTCAGCCAGTAGGCGAGGTGGGTGACGGTTCCGGCGTGGGGGTGGCTGCTGGCCTGGCCCATCAGGAACAGGGGCGCGCATGAGACGGCGACGAGGGTCAGGAGCTGGCGGGTTGCGGGGGTCAGGTTCTCCATGTCATCTCTCCTTGTCTTTAGGTCAAGCTTACTTGACCTAAGAGTAAAGGATGCGCGACATGGTGTCAAGCATGCTTGCCTTTCGTGGGCTTTCTGCGGTGCGCCCAGACCAAAGAAGTGGCGGGCTGTGAGGGGAATCCCCCCCCGACAGCCCGCCGCCGTTGACCCGCCCGCCGCTCAGGGTTCGAAGGTGTCCTGGAAGGCGTAGCGGTCGCCGCGCACCCAGTAGTTGACATAGCTGGCGCGTTTCTGGCCGCTGTAGGTGGTTCGGCGGAGCAGGAACGCGGCGGTGCCGATGGGGACGCGCAGCAGTTCGGCTTCCTCCTGGCGGAGGTTGACGGCTTCGAGGTTCTGTTCCACCCGTTGCAGGGGGACGCCCATGCTGATCATGGTTTCGTGGATGCTCTCGGCGGCGAGGTTGTGGTCGAGCAGCTGTGGGGCGAGGGCCGCGTTGATGTAGCGTTTCTCGATGACCAGGGCTTCGTCGCCGGCGTTGCGCAGGCGGTGGATGAAGATGACGGGGTCGCCGGGCTGGATCTGCAGCACGATGGCGATCTCGGGCGTGGCCTCGATCTGCATGGCGCGCAGGACGGTGGTGCGGTGATCGGGGTGGCGGGCCCATTCCTTGAAGGGCCGGACGCGGAACATGCCCTGGCGGAAGCGTTTGCCGGTGGGGAAGGTGCCGGCGCCCTGCACGCGGTAGACGTAGCCTTCGCGTTCCAGTTCGTCGATGGCGCGGCGGGCGGTCATGCGGGACACTTCGAATTCGCGGGCGAGCTGCGGTTCGCTGGGCAGCGGGAGCCCTTCGGCGTAGTGGCCGCCCAGCAGGCGGTCTTTCAGGGTGGTCTTGATAAGCGGGTACTTCGCCATGCATCCCTCCGGGTGTCCGCTGGCGGGCGGAGCCACGCTCATCTTAAGGTTAGTGTCAGAAGTACACAAGCTTGTCTAGCTGTCACGCGGGGCGGTACAACGCTCGTTAGGCAGCCTGTCATGCGCCACGCCCTGCCGCTACACCCGGATCAAAAAGACTGAAAAAACGCCTTCAGCACACCATCTGCAAGGTCGGGTGTGCCGCGTCCGGCTTCAGCCGCCGATGTGCGACATCTCGACCTTGGCGCGGGCCGCGACCGTCACCTCGCCCCGCTCCTCACTGTACCGGTCGCGGCGGGCCGCCCACACCCCCGCGATCAGGTCCCGCAGGGCCGCGTCCGACAGGGGCGCCCCGCCCGGCTCGCTGCGCATCGGGCCGCGCAGGTCCGTGCCGCTGCCCGCGAACAGGCAGGTGTACAGCGTCCCCACCGCCGAGATCCGTGCCCGCGAGCAGTCCCCGCAGAACGGCGCGGTCACCGAACTGATCAGTCCCACCTCGTGCCCCTGCCCGTCGGTGTGGCGCGCGGCCACCTCTCCCCGGTACTCGGGATTCACCGGCGCAAACCGCCCGTCGTCGCCCGCCAGTCGCGCCAGCACCTCGCGGCTGGGCACCACGCTGTCCATGTTCCAGCCGTTGTGGTTGCCCACGTCCATGAACTCGATGAACCGCACCGGCGCCAGATCCCGCAGCGCCAGCCACAGCTCACGCAGGCCCGCGTCGTTCACGCCGCGCTGCACGACCGTGTTGATCTTCACGCCCAGGCCCGCCGTCAGGGCCGCCTCGATGCCGTCCAGCACCTTCTGCGGGTGGGTGCCCAGGCCGTTCATGCGCCCGAACACCTCGGGGTCCAGGCTGTCGATACTGACCGTCACGCGGTTCAGGCCCGCCGCCTTCAGGTCGGCCGCCATGCGCGGCAGCAGCAGCCCGTTGGTGGTCATGGCCACGTCCTGCACACCCCCGATCCGCGACAGGCGCCCGATCAGGTCCGGCAGGTCGCGCCGCAGCGTCGGCTCGCCGCCCGTGACGCGCAGCTTGCGCACACCCAGTGCCACGAACGCACTGGCCAGCCGCTCGATCTCCTCGAAACTCAGCAGTTCGGTGCGCGGCAGGAAGGCGTACTCCGGGCCGAACACCTCGGCCGGCATGCAGTACGTGCAGCGCAGATTGCAGCGGTCAGTCACGCTGATCCGCAGGTCACGGAGGGGACGCCCCAACTGGTCGACGAGCATTGACCCGCAGCATACCCGCCCAGGGGTTGGGAATTGGCGGGAACACCGCCATTCGGGCGCCCACCCACAGGCGCGGCCCCCGGACACTCGGGACCGGGGGCCGCGCACTCAGGCGAGAAGGGCTACAAGCTCTGTGGTCAGTGAATCTGCGCGGCTCCGGCGCCGCTGGGGTACCGCACGCCTTCCACGAGGTCCTGCGTGGCGGCGGGTGGCGGCGGCGTGAGGCGGCTGACGATCAGCGCGACCGTCACGTTCAGCAGCATCCCCAGCGTCCCGATGCCCTGCGTGCTGATGCCCAGGAACAGCGCGTCGGGCGTGCCGCGCCCGCCCAGCGTGGGCGTGAAGTTCACGATGTACACCAGCGTGAAGCCCAGCCCCACCAGCAGGCCCGCCATGGCGCCCTGCCAGTTCATGCGCTTGTCGAAGATGCCCAGCACCAGCAGCGGGAAGAAGCTCGCGGCGGCCAGCCCGAACGCCAGGGCCACGACCTGCGCCACGAAGCCCGGCGGGTTGATCCCGAAGTACCCGGCCGCGATGCTGGCGAAGCCGACCGTGATCCGCCCGGCCAGCAGGCGCGCGGCCTCGCTGGCGTTCGGGTTGATCAGCTTGTAGTAGATGTCGTGCGCGACCGCCCCAGACACCGTGATCAGCAGGCCCGACGCGGTGGACAGCGCGGCGGCCAGACCCCCGGCGGCCACCAACGCGATGATGAACGGACTGAGGTTCGCCACCTCCGGCGTGGCGAGCACCATGATGTCGTTGTCGATGGTCAGTTCGTTGGCGCTGTCGGCGTTCGGGGTCTTGTCGGCGTTCAGGGCGTTGCCCGGACGGTACTGGATGACGCCGTCGCCGTTCTTGTCGGTGAAGCTCAGGAGCTTGGTGGCCTCCCAGGTCTTGAACCACGCGGGCGCCTCGGCGTACGGGCGGTCGTTCAGGCTGCCTATCAGGTTCGTCTTGGCGAACACGGCCAGCGCGGGCGCGGTCGTGTACAGCAGCGCGATGAAGCAGATGGCGTAGATGGCGCTCGTGCGGGCGTCCCGCACGGTCGGGGTGGTGTAGAAGCGCGTGATGACGTGCGGCAACCCGGCCGTGCCGACCATCAGGGCCATGGTGATGCAGAAGATGTCCAGCGTGGAGCGGGTCTGCGCCGTGTACGCCGTGAAGCCCAGTTCGCGTTGCAGGGTGTCCAGGTCGCCGACCACGTTCAGGAACCCCAGCTGCGGCAGCGGGTTCCCGGTCTGCTGCAGGCTGATGGCGATGCTGGGAATCAGGAACGCCAGGATCAGGACCACGTACTGCGTGACCTGCGTCCAGGTGATGCCCTTCATGCCCGACATGGAGGCGTACAGGAACACCATGAACACCCCGATGATCACCCCGGTCGAGATGTCCACCTGCAGGAAGCGGCTGAACACCACGCCCACGCCGCGCATCTGCCCGGCCACGTACACGAACGAGATCAGGATGGCGGTCAGGGCCGCCAGGGCCCGCAGGGCGTCCGAACCGTAGCGGTCCCCCACGAAGTCCGGCACCGTGAACTTCCCGAAGCGCCGCAGGAACGGCGCGAGCAGCAGCGCCAGCAGCACGTACCCGCCGGTCCAGCCCATCAGGTACACCGCGCCGTCGTACCCCATGAACGCGATCAGGCCGGTCATGGACAGGAACGACGCGGCGCTCATCCAGTCGGCGGCGATGGCCATGCCGTTCCACAGCGGCGGAATGCCCTGCCCGGCGATGTAGAAGCTGCGGGTGTCCTTGACGCGCGTGGCGAAGGCGATCCCGATGTACAGGCCGAAGGTGACGGCCACCAGGATGTAGGTCCAGACCTGAACGGACATTATTCCTCCACCCCGTACTGGCGGTCCAGGGCGCGCATGCGCGTGGCGTAGATGGCGATCAGCGCGATGAACACGTAGATCGCGCCGTTGTGCGCGATCCAGAAGCCCAGCGGCGCCTCACCGATCCGCACGCTGTTCAGGGCGGGTGCGAACACGATGCCCATCAGGTACGCGACCACGAACCACACGGCCAGCAGCGTGAGAATGAGGCGGATGGTGGCGCGCCAGTACGCCTGTTTCTGTTCACTGACCGGAGCGCTGACGGGGGGCGGGGAAGCCGGGGGGTTCGTCATGTGTCCTCCTGATCGGACGGTCACGGCGGGCCTGCTGACAGGAAGCGGCGGCGCGCATGGGAATGCGGGCAGGGCGCGCGTCAGGGCACACTGGGCTGAGATTGTCCGTGAAAGCACAATAGACCGGACCCGGCCCGCGCGGCAAACCGTCCTGCACGGAGGAACACAATCACTGCACCCGGTCTAATTTTTCAACGTTAAGCGGTCAGGCCGGCGCGCCCCCCATCCGTTCCCCTGACCGCCCGCCCGGCCGGATGGACACACCCCGCCCCAGCGTGCTTGACTGCCCCCACACCCCCACCGCACCACCAGCCCCCTCCCGGAGGTTCCGACATGAACACCGCGCCCCCCGCACCCCGCCGCGCCGCCCACCCCGGCCGCTGGCTGCCGCACCTGCAATTCTGGCTGGGCCTGAACGCCGCGCTGCTCACCGCGACCCTCCTGACCCGCGCCCTGAGCACCGGCGCGCCCCCCCTCACGCCACGCGGCGTGCTGCTGTGCCTGCTGCTGACCGCCGTGGGGTTCGCGCTGGGCCTCGCCTACGGCCGCTACTGGCCGCTGCCGCCCGCCCCGTTCACCCGGATCGCCCGGACGCTGCTGTTGGCCGTCCCCACCGTGGGCCTGTCCCTGGCGCTGGGCCTGCTCCTCAGACCCGAGATCAGCGCCCTGGTCCTGGCCCTCGCCGCCTTCCTGGGCGCGCAGTGGCGGCCCGCGCCCGGCCCCATTCCCACACAGCCCGGCCCCACACAGTCCCGCTGAGCACACGCCGCTGACCGGGCGCCCCGCACGGAAACCGGCGTGCACCGGGCGCCCGCCGGGGCTAGCATGGCGCGCGTGACCGCCCTGACCCACGCCGCCCGCGCCTACCCGACCGGTTTCTGGGTGCTGTGGTGGGGCACCCTGCTCAACCGCCTGGGCGAGTTCGTGGTGCCGCTGCTGGGGTTCTACCTGACCGCGCAGGCGCAGCTGAACGTCACGCAGGTCAGCGTGATCCTGGCGATGCTTGGCCTGGGGCGCTTCGTCTCCGAGGGCCTCAGCGGGCCGCTGACCGACCGGCGCGGCCCGGTCTTCACCATGATCCTCGCCCTGAGCGGCGGGGCCGTCATGATCCTGGCGCTGTCCGTGGCGCAGGGCTTCTGGTGGACGGCGGCGGGCGTGCTGGGCTTCTCGCTGCTGTCGGCGCTGTACAAACCTGCCGCGAGCACCGCCGTCGCGGAACTCACGCAGGGCGCGCAGCGCACCCGCGCGTACAACCTTCTGTACTGGGCGATCAACGTCGGGGCCGCCACCGCGCCCGTGCTGGGCGGTTGGCTGGCCGGGCGGTCCATGCGGCTGCTGTTCTGGCTGGACGCCGCGACCATGGCCGCGTACGCGTTGCTGCTGGCGCTGCTTTATCCCCGCACTGCCCGGCCCGCCCGGAGCGCCGCGGCGCGCGCCCGCTCGTTCCTGCCCCGCGACCTGCTGCTGTGGCAGTTCTGCCTCGCCTCGCTGCTGTTCGGCCTGACGTACCAGAGTTACAAGGTGCTGGCCGTGGTGTTCGCGCAGCAGGGCTTCAGCGCCGTGCAGTATGGACAGGTTCTCGCCGTGAACGGCGCCCTGGTCGTCCTGCTGGGCCTGCCCCTGGGGCACCTGATCGCCCGCAGTGGGCACCCGCGCTGGCAGGTGCTGGGCGCCGCGCTGCTGGGCCTGGGTTTCCTGGGACACGCCGTGGCGCACACGCTGTGGGCGCACATGCTGGCCGTCACGGTCTGGACTGCCGGAGAGATCATCGCGTACGGCATCAGCAAGACGATCATCAGCGAACTCGGCCCGCCCGCTCAGCGCGGCACGTACATCGGCCTGGTGGGCAGCATGGCGGGCCTGGCGACCCTGCTGGCCCCGCTGCTGGGCGGCGCGCTCCTCCAGTCTCTGGGCGCGGGCGGCATGTGGGTCGTGATCGCCGGACTGGCGTTCATGGCCGCGCTGCTGCTGCTGGCCCTGGAAGGCCGCGTGCAGGGCCGCCTGCTTCAGCGGGAGCAGGAAGCCCGGACCTGAACCGGGCGAACCGCAACCCCATGAACTTGAACCGGGTGCAGTACCGGCACGGTACCCGCGCCCCCGTTCCATCCGGATTCCCACCGAACGCGAGTACAGTGACGGCACACACAACCCGAGTGTTCCTGTCCGGTGCGCCCGCGCACCCTGCCCCCGCCGTTCCCGGAGGTCCCCCGCATGTCCCAGCCCCACACGCCCGCCAGCGACCACATCGACGCCCTGCTGCACGAGGAGCGCGTCATCGCGCCCAGCGACGACTTCCGCGGGAACGCACGCTACTCCGCCGGGGAGTACGAACGCCTGTACCGCCAGAGCCTCGACGACCCCGACACCTTCTGGTCGGACGTGGCCGGGCAACTGCACTGGTTCACGCCCTGGACGCAGGTCCTCGACTGGCAACCCCCGCACGCGCAGTGGTTCGTGGGCGCCCGCACGAACGTCGCCTTCAACGCCCTGGACCGCAACGTCGCGCGCGGCCTGGGCGACAAGCGCGCCATCGTCTGGGAAGGCGAGGACGGCGAGGTCCGCACCTACACCTACGCCCAGCTGCTGCGCGAGGTCAAGAGGGCCGCGAACGCCCTGCTGGCCCTGGGCGTGCAGCCCGGCGACCGCGTCACCCTGTACCTGCCCCTGGTGCCCGAGGCGGCCATCGCCATGCTCGCCTGCGCCCGCATCGGCGCGGTGCATTCCGTGGTGTTCGGCGGGTTCTCGGTCAGCGCCCTGGCCGACCGCCTGAACGACGCGCAGAGCAGGGTGCTGATCACCGCCGACGCCGGGCAGCGACGCGGCGCCCTGGTGAACCTCAAGGCGAACGCCGACGCCGCCGCCGCGCTCGCACCGGGCCTGGAGAAGATGCTGGTCGTGTGCCGCGCCGACTGCGACGCCCCCATGCAGCCTGGCCGGGACGTGTTCTGGCACGACGCCCTGAACGCCGCCAGCGACGACCACGACGCCGCCCCGCTGGACAGCGAGCACCCGCTGTTCATCCTGTACACCTCCGGCAGCACCGGCAAACCCAAGGGCGTGCAGCACACCACCGGCGGGTACATGGTCGGCACGTACCTGACCACCCAGGCCGTGTTCGACCTGCGCGACGACGACGTGTACTGGTGCACCGCCGACGTCGGCTGGATCACCGGCCACTCCTACAGCGTGTACGGCCCCCTCCTGAACGGCGCGACCGTCGTCATGTACGAGGGCGCCCCCAACCACCCCGACTGGGGCCGCTTCTGGGACATCGTGCAGAAACACCGCGTGACCATCCTGTACACCGCGCCCACCGCCATCCGCGCCATCATGCGCCAGGGCGACGACCTGCCCGCCAGCCGCGACCTGAGCAGCCTGCGCCTGCTCGGCTCGGTCGGGGAACCCATCAACCCCGAAGCGTGGATGTGGTACTGGCGCACCATCGGCGGCGGACGCTGCCCGGTCGTGGACACCTGGTGGCAGACCGAGACCGGCTCCATCATGCTCACCACCCTCCCCGGCGCGCACCCCAGCAAACCCGGCAGCGCGGGCCTGCCCATGTTCGGCATCGAACCCGCCATCATGACCCACACCGGCGAGGAACTCGGCCCCGACGACGGCGGCCTGCTGGTCATCAAACGCCCCTGGCCCAGCATGCTCCGCACCGTGTACGGCGACGACGAACGCTACCGCAAGAGCTACTGGGGTGAAATCGAGGGCGTGTACTTCGCCGGGGACGGCGCCCGCCGCGACGCGGACGGCTACATCACCGTCACGGGCCGCGTGGACGACGTCCTGAACGTCAGCGGCCACCGCCTCGGTACCATGGAGATCGAATCCGCCCTCGTCGCCCACCCCAGCGTCTCCGAGGCCGCTGTCGTCGGCCGCCCCGACGACGTGAAAGGCGAATGCGTCGTCGCGTTCGTCCTCCCGCAGGGCGACCGCACCATCGACCCCGCCGAGTTGCGCGCCCACGTCAGCCGCGAGATCGGCGCGCTCGCCCGCCCCGACGCCATCTACGTCGCCGACGCCCTGCCCAAGACCCGCAGCGGCAAGATCATGCGCCGCTTCCTGCGCCAGATCGCCGCCGGAAAAGAAATCCAGGGCGACACGAGTACCCTCGAAGACCCCGGCGTGCTCGACCGCATCGCCGCCACGCAACCGGTCTAGCCCACGTCGCGCCGCCCCCGCCCCACGCGGGGGCGCGCCGCATTAACCCCGGATTGCGCCCTGACCTGCACACTGCCCAGCAGCAGTCCCCCAGGAGGCACCCCATGAACGAGCACCCCAGCCAGAACCACGACCTCGAAGACGACGACGCGCCCGTCGGCACTGTCCTGGGCCGCCGCGCCGCCCTGCGCCTGCTCGGCCTCGCCGGCGGTGCGGCCGCTGTGGGCGGCCTCGCCCTGGCCGGCGGTGCCGGACGCCCCCCCGGCCCGCCCCCCAGCGGGCCCGGCGGCCCCGGCGGCACACCCCCCGCCAGCGGCAGCATGGGCACCAGCGCCGGAACCAGCGGCGCCCAGAGCCTCCCCGCGTGCATCGTCCGCCCCGCGCAGACCCAGGGTCCCTACTGGGTGGACGAGAAGCTCAAGCGGCGCGACATCCGCGCCGACACCAAGACCGGCAAGGTCCCCCAGGGCGTCCCCTTGACCCTGCACTTCGACGTGTCCCGCATCGGCCTGAATCAGTGCGAGCCCCGCGCGGGCGTCATCGTGGACATCTGGCACTGCGACGCGCTCGGCGCGTACAGCGACGCCAACGACCAGGGCTACAACACCAAGGGCCAGAACTTCCTGCGCGGCTACCAGACCACCGACGCGCAGGGCAAGTGCAGCTTCACCACCATCTTCCCCGGCTGGTACGCGGGTCGCGCCGTGCACATCCACTACCGCCTACGCACCCTGGACAGCGCCGGGAAGGTCAACGGCGACTTCGTCTCACAGCTGTTCTTCCCCGAAGCACTGATCGCCACCGTGCACGCACAGGCGCCCTACAAGCAGAAAGGCACCCGCGACACGCCCAACGCCACCGACAGCATCTACAAGAACGGCGGCAACCAGATGATGCTCACCACCAGCGGCGACGTGAAGACCGGGATCGTCGGCACCTTCAACGTCGGTCTGAACGTCGGCTGACCCCCGGCACGGGCGCCTACCGGAGTCCGGTTCACGTGGCGCTGATCGTGTACTCCGGCGCGCCCGCCCGCAATTCCAGGTGATCCCCGCACCACAGCGGGTGCAGGTCCACGCTGGCCGTGCGGCCCCAGCGCGCCCCATCATGCGCGGCCCGGACCGTCAGGGTGGCCGTGCCGCTGGGTTTCGCGGACACCTGATACGGACTCCGATTGGACGGGCTGCCAATTCATCCGAGCCAAGCGAGAAGGAGAGAAGCGGGTTCCGGATTGTCTGTGAAACAGACAGAACCCGCTTCACGGAGCCAGGGTCCAGACCAGCAGCTGCGCGGCGTCCTGAATGGGGAAGAGGTGGGGGGAAACCTCCGCCTCTTCGCCGTACGTGCCCAGCAGGAACCGGGCGTCGTCAGCGGTCACCGTGAGCGGGCAGGTGAGGGTTACTGCGGGTTTCGGCGGCGTGTCCCCCGGCGCGAGGGGCTGGCCCAGCGCCGCCCAGGTAGCCCGCAGGTGCGCCGGACCGTGCGCCGCCGCCCACACCTGCCCGCCGGGCCGCAGGACGCGCCGCGCCTCCGCCAGCGCCCGCGCCGGATCGGGCAGGTGCGCCAGGACCCGCACGAACAGCACCACGTCGAAACTCGCATCCGGGAACGGGAGCGCCTCCGCGTGCGCGGGCTGTACGCCCGGCCCCGGCGTGGGATCGACGCCCACCACCCGGCCCCCGTGCCCCCGCCGCGCCAGCTCCCGCACCAGCCGACCATCCCCCGCCCCGACATCCAGCACGTCCAGGGTAGGGGAGAGGCGCAGCGCGTCCAGCAGCACCCCCTCGGGCCAGGGCTGCCCGCACCGACGCGAGAGCCACGCATCACGCGCCCGCAAACGGGCGGAGGCAGACGCCGGGTGCCCCCCAGCCATCTGCCTCCGACCATCCGCCATGGGCGTTTACATTTCCATCCGGGTTTTCAGGAAGTTCGTCATGACGGCTCCGCGCTTGTAGAACGGGTTGTCCATGATCTTCACGTACAGCGGGATGGTGGTCTTGGGTCCCTGGATGACGGTTTCTTCCAGCGCGCGTTTCATGCGGGCAATGGCCTGCTCGCGCGTGTCGTGGTGGACGATCAGTTTGCCGATCAGGCTGTCGTAGTGCGGGGGGATCACGTAGCCGGTGTAGCAGTGGCTGTCCACGCGCACGCCGGGGCCGCCGGCGAAGTGCACGTCGTCGATCTTCCCGGCGGCCGGGCGGAAGTCCTTGTCGGGGTCCTCGGCGTTCAGGCGGCACTCGATGGCGTGCCCGCGCAGCACCACGTCCTCCTGCTGGAGTTTCAGGCCGTACCCGGCGGCGATCTCCAGCTGCAACTTCACGAAGTCCAGCCCGGAGATCTCCTCGGAGACGCAGTGTTCCACCTGGATGCGGGTGTTCATCTCCATGAAGTAGTAGTTCCCGTCGCGGTCCACGATGAACTCCAGCGTGCCCGCCCCGGCGTAGTTCACGTGCTTGGCGAGGCGCACGCCCGCCGCGAGGATCTCCTGACGTAGCGTGTCCGGCAGGGTGCTGGGCGCCTCCTCGATCAGCTTCTGGTTGCGCCGCTGAATGGAGCAGTCGCGTTCGCCGATATGGATAACGTGGCCCTGCCCGTCGCCCATGACCTGCACCTCGACGTGCCGGAATTCCTCCAGGAACTTCTCCATGATGATCGCCGGATCACCGAAGTACAGCCGCGCTTCCTCCTGCGCCTGCGCGAAGCCCCTGGCGAGTTCGTCCTGCGTGCGGATGACCTTCTGGCCGCGTCCGCCGCCGCCCGCGCTGGCCTTGAGCAGCACCGGGTACCCGATCTGCTTGGCGGCCAGCAGCGCGTCGTCCACCGTGTCCAGCACGCCGGTGCCCGGCACGACCGGCACGCTACTCAGCGCGGCGATCTCGCGGCCACCGGCCTTGCTGCCCAGGGCGCGCATGCTCTCGGGCGTCGGCCCGATGAACGTGATGCCGTGCTCGCGGCACATCTCCGCGAAATCCGGGTTCTCCGCCATGAAGCCGTAGCCGGGGTGAATTCCCTCCGCGCCCGTCATCAGCGCCGCCGAGAGGATGTTCGGGATGTTCAGGTACGACTGGTTGCTCGCGGGCGGCCCCACGCACACCGACTCGTCCGCCAGCAGCACCGGCAGGCTCTTCTCGTCCGCCGTGGAGTACACCACGACCGTCTTCACGCCCATCTCCCGCGCCGTCCGGATGACGCGCAGGGCAATCTCGCCACGGTTGGCGATCAGGATCTTCTTGAACATGAACTTCGCTCCTTGCAGATGGCAGAAGGCTCAGGGCCGGATGGCGAGAGCGCAGACGCGAGGTGGCCTTCTGCCTTCTTCCATCGGCCTTCCGCCTCTTACTCGATGATGAACAGCGTCTGGCCGTACTCGACGGGTTCGGCGTTCTTCACGAGGATCTCGCGAATGGTGCCGCCCTGCTCGGCTTCGATCTCGTTCATGAGCTTCATCGCCTCGATGATGCACAGCACCTGCCCGGCGGCCACGGTGTCGCCGACCTTCACGTAGGGGGCGGCGTCGGGGCTGCTGGACGCGTAGAAGGTTCCCACGATGGGCGCCTTGACGGGCGTGCCCTTGCTGGCGGGTTTCTCGGCGGGCGCCTCAGCGGGCGTGGGGGCTGGAGCGGGCGCGGCCTGTGCGGGGGCGCTGTCCTGCATCTGCGGGGCAGGCGCGGCTTGCTTGGGCATGGCGGGCGCGGGCATGGGCGCGAACGCGGGGGTGCCGGCGGGCATGGGAGCCGGGGCGGGTGCGGGGCCGGTCAGGGGCGCGGGGGCGGCGAAGGCCTGCGGGCCGCGCTTGAGGCTCAGGTCGAAGCTGCCGGTACGCAGGCTGAATTCGCGCACGTCGGCGTACGTGAGGGCATCGAGAATCTGTTTCAGGTCGTTCGGGTTCATGGCCCCTCCTTGAAGTTCTGGTGTGCTGCGGTGACGCTGCCCTCAATCATGACGGCTGGGGGGCAGCAGGGGGTGTCACCGCCTGCCTAACGCTCGTTTGGCTGAACCGAGTCTAACGGAAAAGGCGAGGGCCGCCCCCCGCACTGCTGGGAAGGCGGCCCTGCACACACCGTTCAGGCGCGGCTGAGGTAGGCGCCGGTCCGGGTGTCGACCTTGACCAGCGTGTCCTGCTCCACGAACAGCGGCACCTGCACGACGGCGCCGGTCTCCAGCTTGGCGGGCTTGGTGCCGCCCGAGGCGGTGTCGCCGCGCAGACCGGGGTCGGTCTCCACGATCTTCAGGATCACCTGGTTCGGCAGGGTGATGCTCAGGGCCTTCTCGCCGTACATGGCGACCTCGATCTCGGTGTTCTCCTTCATGAACTTCGCGGCGTCACCGACCAGCGCGGGCGGCAGCGTCACCTGCTCGAAGGTCTCCATGTCCATGAACATGAAGTCCTCGCCGTCCTTGTACAGGTACTGCATGGTCTTGCCTTCCACGTAGATGTCCTGCAGCTTCTCGCCGCTGTTGAAGGTGCGGTCCACGATCGCGCCGGACTCCATGTTGCGGAACTTCGTGACGACCTTCGCGCCGCCGCGACCCATCTTCAGGTGCGAGTAATCCAGGCATTCCCACAGGCCGCCGTCCATCTCCACTTTCGTGCCGTTGCGCAGTTCAGTAACGCTGATCATGTCATTCTCCTTTTTTTCCCGCCGGGGCCGCCTCCGCACCCCCCCGCCGGGCAGGGGGACGCCGGGAGCCGCGCGGCAACGCATAGGAGTCTAGCAGACCCCCCCACGACCCTTCCACCGGGGCGGGCGCGTTTGCTATGCTGTCACGGTTGCACGTCCGCCCCCGCCCCCGGACCCCCGGCGCGCGGCGAGAGCGAGGCGGCGAAGAACGCCAAGGAGAGAGCACATGGAACTGAACGCCAAACCCCGTAAGAGCCAGGAAAAACTGGCCGAAGGCATGATCCCCGCCGTCGCCTACAACAAGGAGAACAACGTCTCCTTCGCCATCGACCGCAAGGCCTTCGACCGCGCCTTCCGCACCCAGAGCACCACCGGCCTGTTCGACATCACCGTCGAAGGCGGCGAGACCTTCCCCGCGCTCGTCAAGACCGTGCAGATGGACAAGCGCAAGCGCACCCCCATCCACGTCGACTTCTACATGGTCACCTACGGTGAACCCGTCGAAGTGAACGTGCCCGTGCACACCACCGGCAAGAGCCAGGGCGTCGTCATGGGTGGCCTGCTCGACATCGTCGTGCACAACCTCGCCGTGATCGCCCCCGGCCCCCGCCGCATCCCCCAGGAACTCGTCGTCGACGTGACCAAACTCGCCATCGGCGACCACGTCACCGCCGGCCAGATCAAACTCCCGGAAGGCGTGAAGCTCGCCGGTGACGCCGACCAGGTCGTCATCAGCGTGCTGCCCCCCCGCCTCAGCGACGGCGAAGCCGCCGCCGAGCAGCAGGCCGCCCAGGTCGCCGGCATGGTCGCCAGCGGCGACATCAGCGAGGAAGCTGCCGCCGCCGTTCTGGAAGGCGAAACCAGCCTCGAAGAAGTCAAGGGCGACGACACCACCGAAGCCTGAACCCCGCACCACAGCGCCGCCCCCCTCCCCACACCGGAGGGGGGCGGCCTTGCTGTGCAGCCCCCCAGGCCCACCACCACGCCCACGCCCGTCTGACCGTCCGCCGGGCCATTCATCAATGGTGCGGACACTGTTCAAGCGCCAGAGGGGACAGGCATGGAACACGTCTTCTGTGACGCCATTCCTGCTCACCCCCTCCCAGCCTCCCCCCTCAAGGGGGAGGGGCAAACACGGCGTGTCCATCGCTGGTCTGCCCTGAAGTGATGAACCTGTCCGCACCCTTGTTCATACGGACTCCGATTGAATGGACTGGGCTGCCGGACGTGGAGCCGGCAGGGGCGGTGACGTTCCGGATTGCCCGCGAAACAAACGGCAGTCCGTATCAGCCGTCCGGGCTGCCCTGCCGGGCCGCGACCAGCTCCGGGCGGCACGAAAAAACCGCCCCGTGAGGGGCGGCCGGTCGGGTGAACGTCAGGGCTGGCCGGGCGTGACCGGGGCAGGAACGGCCGGTTCGGTGGGGGCCGGTTCTGTGGGCGCCGCATCCGTGGGCGCGTCGGTGTCAGGCTCCGCCGGGGCGTCCGTGGGTGGCTCCACCGGCGCGGTCTCGTCGGGCGCGGCCTCTTCCGGGCTGCTCTCTGCGGGAGCGGCTTCAGTCGGGCCGGCCTCGTCGGTCGGGCCGGCCTCGGTGGGGGCGGCGCCCGGCACGCGCGACAGGGACACGACGGTCACGCCGAAGGACTCCCGTCCGCTCAGTTCGAACGCCTGCCCGTTACGGGACAGCAGGACACGGTCGGCCGCCGCAGACTCCCCGGCCGCCGCGTACCCGTCGGCCTTCAGGGCTGCCAGCGTGCGGGCCATGACGTCCCCGGCCTCCCCGGCGTACACGAGGGCCTCGCCCAGCACGGTCGGGACGGTCTTCAGGACCTCCTCGCCGTCCAGGACCGGCACCTTCACGCTGCCCGGCTCGGGCAGGCTGCTGACCGTGGGCGCCGCGTCAGCCGGTTCCTGCACGGGCGCCGCGTCAGCAGGGGCAGCGTCAGTGGAGCTGGAGTCGGTGGAGGTGGGATCGGTGGGAGCGGCGTCCGGCGGGGTGGCCTCTGCCGGGAGGGGAGGCGCGGCCTGATCCGTGCCGGTCGCGGGCAGGCCCAGATTCGGGACGGGCGGGGCCGGCTCGGTGGTCGGCACCGTGATGGGCGCCGTGACCGGGGCCGTCTCTGCCGGAGCCGCGCCGGGCGGGGTCGTCTGGGCGAAGGCGGGCGCACCGGCCAGCAGGCCCAGGGTGAGCAGACCCAGCAGGGAGCGGGAGCGTGCAGGAACGAAACGGGTGGATTCAGTGGAACGCATGAGGCACCTCTTGATAGGCAGTGCCCGCCATGAGCGGGTCAGTGCGGAAAGTGAACGGGCCAGCCGGACGCGGCCGTTCCTGCCCTCCACCATGCGGGGCGGACCTGCGCCTTCCCTGCGTGAACGCTCAAGTCCGCCCGCCCGCTCCGCTCAGAGCCAGCCACGAAACCCCTCACGCGCCTCAGCTGGCCGTCAGGGACCCCTCACCCCATCGCCCGGCTGCCGCGCCGCCGCACGCGCCGCAGGGGACCCGCGTTACCACACCCGGCCCGGCCGGCGGATGGGCGCGTGTCCTCACGCCCGCAGCCCCACAGGCACGCATCACCGGCGGCCCCGACCCCGCCGGCCCTCATGGACCCGTCAGGAACCGCGCAGGCACGCGGCCCGTTCCGCCTGCGGCCGGCGACTGCACACCCGCGCCGCCTCCGTGAACGCCGGCAGCTGCCCGTCCATCCGCGCCAGCAACGCCTGAAAGTCCGGCACCATCGCCGCGTACGCCGCCACCGCCCCCAGCGATGCGTTGTTCACACCGCGCGCGAAGTAGGCGTCGTACCCCGCGTACCCGCCCCACGAGTCCTTCAGCGCCGCGTACCGGGCGTCCAGATCCGCCAGGACTGCCGTCTTTCGTTCCCGCCGTTCTGCCTCCGGCAACCCGGACTCGGCGTACAGCGCCTCCAGCCGCGCGCGGGCGCCGAGCAGCAACGCCTCGAACCCCGCCTGCCGCTCCTGGGCCAGCCGGTCCTGTTCGCGCAGCTCCGGCGTGCCGTGCGCGGCCAGCCAGCGGCGCATCCCTTCCTCCTCGACCGCCGTGGCGTACGACTCGTTGAACAGCGTGTCCCCCGGCACGTACAGCCCCGGATGCGCCAGCTCGTGAATCACCGTGCGGATCAGGGTTGCGTCCGGGTAAGCCAGCATGGTGGACAGCACCGGGTCCCGCAGGTACCCCAGCGTGGAGTAAGCACTCACGCCGCCCACGCTCACGTCCCGGCCCGCTGCGCGCCGCTCCTGCGCGTACGCCCGCGCGCCCGCCTCGGCAAAGTACCCCCGGTACCCCACGCAGCCCGCCACCGGGAAACACGACGTGTCCAGCGTCACACTGAACTCCGGCGCGGAGAACACGTTCCATACCACGAACGGACGCTCCACATCCACGAACTTCAGGAACGCCCCGTGATCTGGCAGGCCCAGCCCGCCCGCCGCCTCGGGCGCCACCGCGAACGCCCGCACGTCCGACACCAGCCGCAACTTGCGCCGCACCTCCGGCGGCGTGACCGGATCCGCCAGCGCCGCCTCGACCGGCCGCGCCCGCCGCAACAGGTCCAGCTGCCCGCCCGCCGCCTGCGACAGGTACCGCACGTCCGCGCAGCCGCTCAGGGCCGCCCCCGCCAGCAGCAACCCCGCTGCCCACGCCGCCCGCCTCACGCGCACCAGACCCTCATGGACCCAGTATGCGCCGCGCGGTCACCCACCTCCCTCCTGCCCACCGGCCCTCATGAAGGAACGCTGCGCGCCCCGTGTCCACTCCATGAACCCCGCCGCACCCGCCCACCCCACCCCGCCACGTAACGTGACCGGCATGCCCGACCAGAAGATGACCCAGCTGGCCCGCAAGATGCGCGGCCTGGACCTGTGCCTGATGACCACCGTCACCAGCGACGGCCACCTCGCCTCCAGACCCATGAGCAACAACGGCGAGGTCGAGTACGACGGCACCAGCTACTTCTTCACCTGGGCCGACTCCCGCACCGCGAAGGACATCGGGAAGAACAAGCACGTGCAACTGAACTTCCGCGCCGAGAAGGAATTCCTGTTCGTGGCCGTGCAGGGCGACGCCACCCTGACCACCGACCGGGACGCCATGCAGGAGCACTGGCAGGAGCAACTCACGCAGTGGTTCAAAGAAGGCCTGGACACGCCCGGCCTGACCATGATCGAAGTGAAAGCCCGGCGCGTGAACTGGTGGGGCGAGGAAGACGGCGAGATCGAACTGTAAGGATCACGCGCCTTCCCACACGGTCATGAACTGCTCCGGCGTCCAGCCCACCAGATCAGACACCTGTCCGTCCCCGACCTCCACTACGCGCCACACACCATCCGCGCGCCGGGCGATATCCACCGAGAAGAAAGGTGATGGGATGCGCCCCGCTACAAGGCGAACCAGTTCCGGCACCCCCACACCGTCCGCGCTGAACGCCTGGCCTGCCCTCACGAAGAACCGCGCCTCCGACGCCGGGTCCAGATCCTCCACGCGGCGCACGCACACCCCACCCTCAACCTGCCCCCGGAAGTGTGCCATGCGCTCCAGCAGTTCCCCGATCTGATCAGAGCGCGTGATGACGCTGCCCGCGCCGGTCTTCAGGGACTTCACGAAGTCCTTCACAAAAAAGCTGTCCCAGCCCAGCTGCTCTAACTGGTTCGAAAGGTCGCTAAGGTCCGTGAAACACACCGTTTCCGGCGTCACGTCCGCCAGGAGCGGCGCCCAGCGCGGAAGGTGATGTGCTGCCAGATACGCCTCTGGTGAGGTTATCACCCACGCACCCGCCCTCTGCACGGCCTCCGCAAATGCGCGGTAACCGGCACCGTCCAGCATCCAACCCCGGTACAGCACCGTTTCGCCCGACATCAGCGCCGGCCGGAACACCCGGTCACCATCAAGGGCACAGGTGGACACCGACCACCCCCGCCTGGCAAACGCTTCTGCCTGGGCGGCAAAGGTCTCATCGGGCTGACGAGGGTTGAAGTAATCCGCCGGGAACACGACGCGCATTCCGTCAGTGTAGGCGGCGTCCAGGCCCGGCGGGACGTACAGTGCGGAGCGTGAAGCGTCTGCCCCGGCTCACCCTGACCCTCCTGCTCGCGGGTGCCCTCGCGCTGCCCGGCGCCGGGGCGACACTGGTGCCGTCGCCGCAGCCCGCCCCGGTGACCCGGACCGTTCAGGCCGCCGCGAAGTTGCTCACGCCGGACGAGGTGATCGTCCTGATGAACGCCGGGCGCCTGACCGACGCCGAAACGGCCGCCCGCGCCGCGTCGGCCGCGCACCCGGAATCCGCGCGGTCCCTGCTGCTGCTGGCCCGCATTCAGGCGCGGCAGGGAAGACTCCCGGAGGCCCGCGCCACCCTGAGCCGCGCCCAGACGCTGCCGCAGTGGGACGAGCAGGAACTCGGCGTGCCCTTCGAGTCGCCCGGCGACATAGAACAGGTCATGCTGAGCGACCCGGCCGCCGCCCGCGGACTGCTGGCCGACGTGCTGCTGGCCGAGGGAGACGACCCCAAGGCGTACTACCTGCTCGCCATGACCGAGGCCCTCGCACGGCAGTGGGACGCTTCACGCGCCGCGCTGGCACAGGCACGCGCCCTGTCGCCCGACCTGCGGTTCGCGGAACCGGAGTCGCTGGCCTCACTGGAACGGGCGTTGCAGCAGCAGCGACCGCCCGAGCTGGACGGCCCGGCGCTGGCCCTGTCGCCGTGGCGGTTCTGGTGGGTCGGTCTGCTGATATTCCTCGTGTGGTTCGTGTGGTGGGCCGTCCGGGCAGGCCAGAAGATGGCGGCCGAGGAGGCTGCCAGCCGCGCCGCCCGCATCGAGAAGGCCACCCTGACGGCCGCCAATCTGGACCGGCAGGTGCAGCAGGAACTCGCTGCGGCCCGCCGCGACACCCCGCAGGAGCAGCGCCGCGCCACCCGACTGGAGGGGCTGGCCGCGCAGGTGATCGAATGGCGGGAAAAAGCCCTGGCCGACCGCATCAGCGCCGCCCTGATGGAAGCCACGTACCGCCGCCTGCACGCCGCCGCGCAGAGTGACGACGCCCACGCCGCGTACACCGCCGAGGAAGCCGAGAAGGCCGCGAAAGAACAGGCCCGGCGGCAGGCAGAAGCGGAACGCCGCGCCCAGGAGAAGAACGCCGGCGGTCCGTCCAGCCTGCGCAAGAGTGAACGCAGCAGCTGGAGCAGCGGCCACAGCAGCTCCCGCCGCGATAACTCCGGGGGCAGCAAGTGGTGACGGGCAGGCGCACCGGGCAAGGCAGAGCGGTCAGCTCCCGCAGGAACTGACCGCCGCTGCAGACGGGACGCTTAGGCCGCGCCGACCTTCTTGGCGATGATGCCCTCGATGTACTTCACGACGCTCTTCAGGGGCACGCGGCCCAGCACGTCCTCCAGGAACGCCGTGACCAGCATCTTTTCGGCGACCTCGCGGGCAATGCCGCGCGAACGCAGGAAGAACAGCGCCTCCTGATCCACCGGGCTGGTGGTGCTGCCGTGGCTGCAACGCACGTCGTTGGCGTTGATTTCCAGCTGCGGCACGCTGAAGTTCCGCGCGTCGCTGCTCAGCATCAGGGTGCGGTGCTTCTGGTACGCGTCGGTCTTCTGGGCGCCCAGGTCCACCTTGATCATGCCGCTGAACACGCCGACAGAAGCATCGTTGTTCACGCCCTTGTACAGCAGGTCGCTGTACGCGTTCGGCGCGGCGTGATGCTGCAGGGTGTAGTGATCGAAGTGCTGATCCTTGTTCGCGAAGTACAGGGCCAGCATCTCGCTGTTCGAGCCCTGACCGCGCAGGTAGGACTGCATCTCGGTGCGGCTCAGGGTGCCGCCCATCGTGACGACCAGCGAGTTCAGGGTCGCGTCACGGGCCACGTCGCCACGCTGCCGCTGGATGTGCGTGACACCCTCGCCCCAGTTCTGGATGCTGACGTACCGGACGCGCGCGGCGTCCTTCACGACCAGTTCCACCGCGCCGATCGCGTACGTGCCGGGCAGCGCCTCGCTGTCCTGCTCGTCAATGAACGTGACCTGCGCGTTCTCCTCGGCCACGACCAGCGTGCGGGTCGCGGTGTACGTCCCGGCGTCGCTCATCACGCGGAACGAACCCAGGGGCAGTTCGACCTCCACGCCGCGCGGCACGTAAACGAACGCACCGTTCGTCCAAAGGGCCGCCGCCAGCGCACTGAACTTCCCTTCGCTGGGATCCGGACTCTTGCTGGGCGTCGTGCCAGGCGCGGCGATCGTCGTGTCGTCCGGCACCTCGGCCGGAACCACGGAGTACAGGTACTGCTGCACCTTGTCGGCGTGCTGCTCAACGGCCGTCTTCAGGTCGGTGAAAATCACGCCCTTGGCGGTCAGTTCGGCCGGGAGTTCCGTGCGGTACACCACGTCCGGGCCGTCCAGTACGAGGAACGCGCCCACGTCCGTGCCAGTCAGGCGGTCCTGCACGCTTCTTGGCAGCGCGGACACGTCCGTCACCACGTCGCGCTTGCCGTGGGGGCGCAGCGCATCGAAATCGACGTCCACGCGCGTGTACTTCCAGGCCTCCACAGACTCCTGCGGCACTTCCAGCGTCGTGAACAGCTCCAGGCTTTCCCTGCGCTTCGCAGTCAGCCACTCCGGCCCCTGCACCTGCGCGAGTTGATCATTGAATTTGGTCATGTGTACTCCTTGATGGTGTGGAACCCTGTGCCAGCGTTGTTCAGGCTGGTGCGCCGCGCGCAACGTTCCCCGGTATTGATGGTTACGCTGGCGTGCTCGGCGTCCATGTACGGTTCCTGGCGGCTGCGGGCCCGTTCGCAGTTCAGGTCAGGGCGTTGCAGTTGAATGCGGGCATCCCTGGCCGAGCCGAATGCCCGGCACTGCGTGATCGGTGTTTCCAGCGTCTGGGCATGAGCAAAAGCGGCGGCGCAGGCCTGAACCGCTCGGCGCGAGTCCTCCCCGGCCCGGAGGACGAAATACACGTCCCGGCTCATCAGGAATCCTCCACGCCGGACCTCGGGTGTCGCGACGACCTCATGCCCCAGCCGGAAACCCCAGGTGCGCCAGCCTCGCACGTCCCTATCCCAGATGAACCCGTAGAGGGCAGCAGCTGCCAGGACAGCCGCCACAAGCAGACCCGTCGCCATTCGCGCTGCTGCCCGCAAGGCGTCAGCCGACCGAGCCTTCCATTTCCAGTTCGATCAGGCGGTTCAGTTCCACGGCGTACTCCAGCGGGAGTTCTTTCGCGATGGGTTCGATGAAGCCGCGCACGATCAGTCCGGCCGCCTCGTCTTCAGACAGGCCGCGGCTCTGGAGGTACAGGATCTGGTCGTCGTTGATCTTGGACACGGTCGCTTCGTGGCCGACGCGGGCGTCCTTCTCTTCGATCTCGATGTAGGGGTAGGTGTCGGTGCGGGCTTCCTCGTCCAGCAGCAGGGCGTCGCATTCCACGTTCGTCTGGCTGCCCTTGGCGCCCTCGTAGATCTTGACGAGGCCGCGGTAGGAGCTGCGGCCTGAGTCCTTGCTGATGCTCTTGCTGACGATGGTGCCGCTGGTGTGCGGCGCGAAGTGCACGATCTTCGCTCCGGCGTCCTGGTGCTGGCCGCGACCGGCCATGGCGATGCTCAGCACTTCACCGCGCGCGCCTTCTTCGAGGAGGTAGCAGGCGGGGTACTTCATGGTGACCTTGCTGCCCAGGTTCCCGTCCACCCATTCCATGACGCCGTTGCCGTACACGGCGGCGCGCTGGGTCACGAGGTTGTAGACGTTGTGGCTCCAGTTCTGGATGGTGCTGTAGCGGAAGCGGGCGCCTTCCTTGACGACGATCTCGATCACGCCGGAGTGGAAGGAGTCGCTGGAGTACGCGGGCGCGGTGCAGCCCTCGATGTAGTGAGCCTGCGCGCCCTCGTCGATGATGATCAGGGTCCGCTCGAACTGGCCGCTGCTCTCGGCGTTGATGCGGAAGTACGTCTGGAGGGGGATGTCCACCTTGACGCCCTTGGGCACGTACACGAACGAGCCGCCCGACCACACGGCGGAGTTGATGGCCGCGAACTTGTTGTCCTCGGGGGGCACGATGGTGGCGAAGTGCTCGCGGAACAGCTCCGGGTACTCCTTCAGGCCGTCCTCGATGCTCAGGAACACCACGCCCAGCTTCTCCCACTCCTCTTTGAGGTTGTGGTACACCATCTCCGATTCGTACTGGGCGCCCACGCCGGCCAGCGCGGCGCGCTCGGCTTCGGGGATGCCCAGACGCTCGAAGGTCTGCTTCACGTCGTCCGGCACGTCGTCCCAGGAGCGGGCGTTCGCGCCTTCAGGCTTGATGTAGTAGTAGATCTCGTCGAGGTCCAGCCCCGACAGGTCCGCGCCCCAGGTGGGCATGGGCTTGGAGTAGAAGATGTCCAGCGCCTTGAGGCGGAAGTCCAGCATCCACTGGGGTTCGTCCTTGGCTTTGCTGATCATCTCGACCACGTCGCGGCGCAGGCCCTTGGGGGCCTTCACGGCGTAGCGTTCGGGGTTGCTCCACCCGTACTCGTACTCTTTGTTGATCTCGTTGACTTCGGGATTAATGGTCATGGGGGTGCTCCTTCAGGGGGCAGATGGCAGGTGGTCGAAGGCTGAGGGCGCGGGCGCGGCTTGAGCTGCTGCTGAAGCGCTTCTGGCCCTCAGCCGTCTGCCTTCAGCCTTCTGCGGCGTTACGCCGTGGCGAGTTCCTTGACCCAGTCGTAGCCTTCGGTGTCCATCTTCTTGGCGAGTTCGGGGCCGCCGGTCTGCACGACCTTGCCGTCGAGGATGATGTGGACCTTGTCGGGGACGATGTAGTCCAGCAGGCGCTGGTAGTGGGTGATGATCAGGCCGCCGAGGCCAGGGCCACGCATGGAGTTCACGCCCTTGGACACGATCTTCAGGGCGTCGACGTCGAGGCCGCTGTCGGTTTCGTCCATGATGATGTAGTTGGGTTCCAGCATCAGCATCTGGAGGATCTCGTTGCGCTTCTTCTCGCCGCCGGAGAAGCCGGCGTTCAGGTAGCGTTCGACGATGCTCTCGTCCCATTCCAGGGTCTTCAGGGCGCTCTGGAGTTTGCCGTAGAACTCGGTGAAGCTCACCTCTTCGCCTTCGGCCTTGCGGGCCTGCATGGCGAGGCGCAGGAAGTTGGCGATGGTGACGCCGGGGATCTCGACGGGGTACTGGAAGGCCAGGAAGACGCCGAGGCGGGCGCGTTCGTCGGGTTCCATCTCCAGGATGTTCTGGCCGTCCACGAGGACTTCGCCCTGCGTGACGGTGTATTCGGGGTCGCCCACGATGACCTTGGCGAGGGTGCTCTTGCCGTTGCCGTTCGGTCCCATGATGGCGTGCAGTTCGCCCCTGGGGACGATCAGGTTGATGCCCTTGAGGATTTCGGTGTCGCCGACGGTGGCGTGCAGGTTACGGATTTCGAGCTGGTGGGTCATGCGGGCTCCTTCGGGAATCAGGGGGGTTTTTGTTAGGAATGATTCCTACTTACCGGTCTATTTTACCCGGACTGCCCCTTAAAGTCGAGTGATTCACTGCGGATTCTGAGGGCAGAGCGGGGCGCGCAGGGCGGACGGCAGCGCCGGGAACAGGGCCGGATGGGGGGTAGAAGCGGGGGGAAGACTGCGCCTCCAGCTTCCCGACCCTGCCCGCCTCCCGCACCCCACTCCTCATGAGGCCCGCGCACGCCCTTTTCACGCTTGCCACGCGCGTGCGTGCTACCCGTGGGGGACATGAACGTCATTGACCTCCTCCGCGCCGCCGGTCCCATGTTGTGGGTGCTGCTGGCCCTGTCCGTGTACGTCGTGTACCTGAGTGCCGCGCGCGCCCAGGCCCTCTCCCGGCTGGGAGCGGACGCCCGCGCCCTGACCGAACGCGCCCGCGCCGTCACCGCCGAGAGCGGCCCGGCCGCCGCGCTGGCCGAGGTGGACCGCGCCGCGCACCCCAGCCCGGCCGCGCAGGTCCTGCGGGCCGGACTGGCCCGCGCCGACCGGGGCCCGGAGGCCGCGCAGTCCGCCATGCAGTCCGCGCTGCTGGCCGAGGACGCCCGCCTGTACGCCGGACTGGGCGCGCTCGGCACCGCCGCGCAGGTCGGCCCGCTGCTGGGCCTGCTGGGCACCGTGATCGGCATGGTCCGGTCATTCCTGGTATTCAGCCAGACGACCAACCCAACGCCCGCGCAGCTGGGCACCGGGATCAGCGAGGCGCTGATCAACACGGCGGCCGGGCTGGTCGTGGCAATCATCGCGTACGTGTGCCGCAACGCCCTGCGCCTGAAAGCCGACCGGCTGGCCCTGCAGGCCGAGCAGGTACGCGAGGACCTGCCGGGCTGGCTGACCCGCCCCGTCACCGCCGCCCGCCCGGCCGTGGCGGCGCCCGTGCCGGAAGTCGCGCTGAACTTCGGCGCGGCGCGGTGAGGGCCGCCCCCATGAGGTCCGTCACCGCGAGGTCCGCGTGAGCGCCGCCCGCCGCCGCTTCCGGGAGGACGGGGACGCCGTGACCTTCGATTTCGCGCCGATGGTGGACATCGTGCTGCTGCTGCTGATCTTCTTCTTCCTGACCAGCAACCTGGGCGCCCGGCAGAACGCCCTGCCGCTGGACCTGCCGCGCGCCAGCAGCACCGTGCAGGAAACCCCGGACCTGCCCATCGTGAGCGTCACCCGAGCCGGGAAGGTGTTCCTGAACGGGCAGGAAACCACCCTGACCCGCCTGCGCGGCCAGCTGGAACCGCTGGCGAAAGCGTCGGGCGGACTGGTGGGCCTGCGCGCCGACGAACGCGGCAACTACGGAACGGTCGTGCGCGTCATGGACGAGATCAAGAAGGCCGGCGGCTCCCGCCTGGCGCTCGGCACGCAGCCCGGCGGCGCGGCGGGGGAGAGCGGCCCGTGACCACCGCGCCGCGCCCAGGCCCCACCGGCGGAGGTCCCGCCGGCGGCCCCGGCCCGTCACCGGAACGGCGTGAGCAACTGCGGGCGGCCGTGGTCGCCGCAGCCGTTCACGCGGCCCTGCTGACCGGCCTGCTGCTGCTGCGCCCGCAACCGCTGCCGGACGCGGGAACGCCCGACCTGAGCCGCGCCCCCATGGAGGTCGTGACCCTGGCGCCGCTGCGGCCCACCCCGGCGCCCGCTCCGCAGGCCCCCACGAGCACGCAGGCCCCCGCCGCCCGGACGCCGCCCGCCCCACCCACTGCCCAGCCAACTGCCCAACCGACTGAACAACCGACGACGGAGTCGCCCCCGGCCAGTCCGACACCCGCCGAATCGACACCCGCCGAATCGACCCCGGCCGAACCCACCCCTGCGGCCCCGGCGTCCGCTCCGGCCGCGCCGGCGGTCGGAGCGGCGACGGACGCTCCGGCTCCGACTGCCGATTCCGGCGCGGCCACCCCGGCTCCCGCTCCGGATGCGGTCGGGGTGAGTGCTGCGCCGGCCGAACCGGGGGCCGCCGAGGTCGCGCCAGTTGCACCGGCACCCCTCGAGCCAGCACCCCCTGAGCCAGCACCCCCTGAGCCGGCGCCCGTCGAACCGGCCACGGCTGATCCAGTCCCGGCCGACCCGGTGGCGGTCACGCCTGAGCGCGTCGCGCCGGGCGAGGACACGCCGGCCGCCGAGCCCGCGCGGACCGCCTCCCCGGACGCCGACCCGGTGCCGGCCGCGTCCGCACGGTCCGAGGGGACCGCTCCGGTCGAGGCGGTCCCGGCCCGCTCCCGCCCGCAGGACACCGGGTCGCTGGCGGCCCTGCCCCGCCGCGAGGACGCCACCCCCGACCGCGCCGCCAGCAGCGCCGTTCCCGACGCGCCGCGCGCCGCGGCGGGCCCCCCCACCGCCTCGTCGGACCCGCAGACCGTCCCGGCCATCCCCGCCCGCCCACAGTCCCGCCCCGCCCCCACCGGCACGCCCGCCGAGACGGCCCCGCGCGCCACGCTGCCGGAAGCCTCACCGGCTGCATCGGCCTCTCCGGCCGCGCCCAGCCGGACACAGGCCAGTGGCCCGGCCCCGGTGGGCGACGCAGGGGGCAGCGAACCGCAGGCGTCCGCCCGGCCGGCCGCCACCCCCGCTCCGGCCCCGGCGGCCCCGGCGTCGCAGGCTGCCCGCCCCACCCCCACGCCGGACGCGGCGGGGACCACCCCACCCGCAGGGGGCGCGGCGGCGCGCACTCCCGCCCCGGCCTCCGGGCAGGACAGCCCGCCGGAGGCCAGCGCGGCCCCCCGCACGCCGAGCGGCGCCGCAGGTGAAAGCCCTGCGGGTGGCGGGTCAGCCCCCGTTCCGGCGCAGGGGAGCCGGGGGGCGTCCGGCGCGGGCAGCGGCGACGCTCCCGGCCCGGCCCCCGCGGCTTCCCGCAGCGGTCCCGGCGGAACCGGCGCGGCGGACTCGCCCGCCCCGGCTGCCGGAACGGCCGCGCGCGCGGGTGGGGGCGCGGCCAGCGAGACGCGGCCCCTGACCTGCACGGTCGCGGTGGACGTGCGCGGCCTGGGCAACTTCCAGCGGGACATGACCAGCGTCGTGTACGCCGAGGGGGGCACGCAACTCTGGCCGGACGCCGCGCTCATCAAGGGCGTCAGCAGCAGCCTCGTGCAGGAAGGCAACCTGCACACCTACGTGACCAGCGAGGCCGAACTGTCCGCCTTCAAGAACGTCACGCGCGTCCAGGCGACCCGCATTCAACCCAACCGGTTCGCGCCCACCTCGAAGGTGTTCACGGACGTGACGCTCTCCGCCGGCGCCGCCGCGCAGTTCCGGTCGGCCGGGCAGGCCTGCCGCGTCGTGTACCTCAAATCCTGAATCCGGTCAGAGGGGCGTCACGTTCACCTGCCCTCATACCCGGCACGCATCCCCTGTCCCACGTCCTCCCGGAGGTCCCCATGAACGTCCCCACCCCCATCCGCCTGTCCCTGACCCTGAGCCTCGCCGCGCTGCTCGCCGCGCCCGCGCACGCCTGGGTTCCCAAACTGGAAGACACCACCGCCCGGAACGTCATCGACGGCGCGTACGGCCGCCGCGATCCGGTCCCCACGTACCTGATCACCAGCCTGAAGGTCAGGGACGGTCAGTTCGAGGCCGGGGCGGGCGCCGTCACCGCCTTCGACGGCGGCCCCGCCTGCGTCACCGACTGGCTGGCCGCCCCGCAGGACTATGCGAAGGGCAGCCGCCCCGTCACCCTGACCGCCAGCGGACAGGCCGACCAGCTGTTCTTCCAGGCGCAGGACGCCCGCGACAACTTCAGGAACCTCAGCGTCAAGGACGCCCTGACCGACGAGTACGCCAGCAAACGCCTCCCGGACGGACAGCTCCGCATCGACCTCGCCGTGCAGGGCCTCCCGAGCGAGAAGGCCCGCGCCGCGTACCTCGTGCGACTGAAGGGCGCGGACGGCAAACTCGTCGCCCCCGTGAAAAGCACCTACGTGAACGACTTCAAGCAGGAGGCCGGCACCTGGAGCGGCACCCTGGTGTACTACTTCGAACCCCTGAAGGCCGGGCTGGGGGCCAGCGACACCGTCAGCCTGCTGCTGCGGACCGAGGCGGACACGAACTGCGCGTACGCCATCCCCGTGAACCTCGGCCAGTTCAACTGACGCGGACTCCGATTGAATAGCGTATAAAGCCGTTCAATCCGGGCGGGGGGAGTGGGTGGTGGCCTGGGCGGCCGGTCCACTCCCCACTGCCTGTCGGTTACTGCTCCTGGCCTGCCTTGTCCTCCAGCAGTCGGCGCACGGTGTCGATGGCGTCCGGGTTTTCCAGGCTGCTCAGGTCGCCGCCCGCCTGCCCGGTGATCAGCAGGTCCCGCAGGACGCGGCGCATGATCTTGCCGCTGCGGGTGCGGGGCACGGTGGGCGTGACGATCACGCGGGCCGGACGGGCGATGGCGCCCACGCCGCGCACGACGGCGTCGGCCAGTTCGCGCCGCAGGTCCGGGCTGCCCTGCGCGTCGCCGCGCGGCACCACGAAGGCCACTGGCACGGCGCCCTTCACGTCGTCGGGCATGGCGACCACGGCCGCCTCGGACACGGCCGGGTGCGTGATCAGCGCCGCTTCCATCTCCATGGTGCCGATGCGGTGCCCGGCGACGTTCATCACGTCGTCCAGGCGGCCCGTCACCCACAGTTGCCCGTCGTGGTCGAGCAGGGCGGCGTCGCTCGCGGCGTACGCGCCCGGATGGTCGCTGAGGTACGTGGCGCGGTAGCGGTCGTGGTCGCCCCACACGGTCCGCGCGAGGCACGGGAAGGGTTCGGTCAGGGTCAGGGCGCCCAGTTCGCCCGGCGCGGCCTCTTGGCCGTCGTCCCGCACGATCCGGGCGCGGTAGCCGGGTAGCGGGTGCCCGCACGCGCCGGGCCGGGTGGGGGTCAGGCCCACCATGCTGCCGGCCCAGGCGGTGCCCGTCTCGGTCTGCCCGTACGTGTTGTTGATGAACACGTTCCCGCCGCCCAGCGTGTCGTGCGCCCAGTGCCACGTTTCCGGGTCCAGCGGTTCCCCGACCAGCCCGATGAGTTGCAGCCGGCTCAGGTCGTGGCCGCGCAGGGTGTCGTCGCCGGCGCGGCGCAGCATCCGCAGCGCGGTGGGCGCCGTGAACACCTTCGTGACGCCGTGGGCGGCGATCAGTTCATACGGCCGGGCGGGCGTGGGCGTGTCGATGCTGCCCTCGTAGATCACGTGCGTCGCCCCGTGCGCCAGTCCGCCCACGAGCGCGAAGATCGGGAAGGTCAGCCAGCCCACGTCGGCGGTGCACCAGTATGTGTCCTGCCCGCCCAGGTTGAGGGTCCACTTGACGTTCGCGTACGCGCCGGTCAGGAAGCCCAGCCCGGCGTGAACCAGTCCCTTGGGTTTGCTGGTCGTGCCGCTCGTGTAGATGATGAACCCCGGCTCGTTCGCCTCCAGCATCACCGGGTCGGCGCGGCGGGTGGTGGCGTCCAGCAGGGCCTGGAAGTCCAGTTCCCCGGCCCGGAGCGGGTGACCGGCGTTCACGCGCCGCGCCACGATCACCTGCGTGGGCGGCAGATCGGTCAGGGCCTCGTCCAGCGTGGCCTTCAGCGGCACGACCCGCCCGCGCCGCAGCGTGGCGTCCGTGCAGATCACGACTTTCGGGCGGGCGTCCTCCAGGCGGTCGCGCACGGCGGCGGCACTGAAGCCCGCGAAGATCACCGAGTAGATCGCCCCGATGCGGTAACAGGCGTGAATGGCGATGAACGCCTCGGGCACGTTGCCCAGGTAGACGGCCACGCGGTCCCCGCGTTCCACGCCCAGGTCCTGCAGGGCGGCGGCGAAGCGGGCGGTGGCGTCGGTCAGTTGCCCGTACGTCCAGGTTTCCCGCAGGCCGTCCTCGCGTTCGTAGCGCAGCGCCACACGCTCTGGCGGGTGCCGGTCCAGGCAGTTCACGCTGACGTTCCCGGTCGCGCCGGGAAAGTACCGGAAGTCCCCCAGCGTGCCCTCCAGGGCGGCGGTGGGAGGCGTGTCCCAGGTCAGTTCCTGCGCGACGTGCAGCCAGTACGACTGCGGGTCCAGGTCACGCAGGCGCCGCGCCTCGGCGGGCGGGACGGGCGGGCAGGCGCTCAGGGCGGCGGTGGGCGACACGAGCGGAACAGACAGCAGGGCAGCGTCCATGAAACAACCTCCGAAAGGGGGAGAGGAAAGGATGTCGGGTTGTGTGGACCTCCAGGGTAGCGCCGCCGCATGAGCGCCGCCTCCCTGTTCCCCGGACAGGAACGCCGGTGTGGTGTGGACCACCGCGCCGCGCCGTTCCCGACCGCCCCGCATCCCGGCTGCCGGGTCCGCCCGCTGCTCTACACTGCGGGGCGTGCCCGCCTTTCCCCTTCTGGCCGTGGATATCGGCAACACCAGCACCGTCATCGGACTCGCGGACGAGCGTCTGGACCTGACGCACACCTGGCGGATCCGCACGAACCGCGAGCATCTGCCCGACGACCTCGCCATGCGCCTGCACAGCCTGCTGGCCCTGACCGGCGCGCCCACGCCGCGCGCCGCCGTCCTGAGCAGCGTCGCGCCGCCGCTGGGCCAGAACTACGTGCTGGCGCTGCGCCGCCACTTCGCCGTGGAGGCCTTCGAGGTCAGCGCCACGAACCTGCCGGACGTTCAGGTGGAACTCGACGTGCCGGACGCCGTGGGCGCCGACCGTCTGTGCAACCTGTTCGGCGCCGAGCGCTACCTGAACACCCACGAGTACGCGGTGGTCGTGGACTTCGGGACGAGCACGAACTTCGACGTGATCGGCCGGGGCCGCCGCTTCCTGGGCGGCGTGCTCGCCACGGGCGCGCAGGTCAGCGCCGACGCGCTGTTCAGCCGCGCCGCGAAACTGCCGCGCATCACGTTGCAGGCCCCGCAGAGCGCCATCGGGACGAACACCACGCACGCCCTGCAGTCGGGACTGGTGTTCGGGTACGCCGAGATGGTGGACGGCCTGCTGCGCCGCATCCGCGCGGAACTGCCGGGACCGGCGGTCGCCATCGCCACCGGAGGGTTCTCGCGAACCATCGAGGGCATCTGCCGCGAGATCGACCACTACGACGAGACCCTGACCCTGCGCGGCCTCGTGGAACTCTGGGCCAGCCGCTGAACGCCGCGTGACAGAGACCGCCGGAGGTATGACGCTTCCGGCGGCCTTCCGTGTTCTGTCAGCCCCAGGGGTTCAGGACGACCTTCACGCAGCCGTCGTGCTTGTCGCGGAAGGTCTTGTACAGGTCCGGCGCCTCGTCCAGGGTGGCGCGGTGGGTGATCACGAAACTCGGGTCGATCTCGCCCGCCTCGATGCGGGACAGCAGCGGCGCGACGTGCCGGTGCGTGTGCGTCTGGCCCATGCGGAAGGTCAGGCCCTTGGCGAACGCCGCGCCCATCGGGACCTTGTCGATCAGGCCGCCGTACACGCCGGGCAGGCTGACCGTGCCGCCCTTCGCGCAGCTCAGCAGCGCCCAGCGCAGCGCCGTGATCCGGTCGAAACTCAGCCGCAGCCGCTGCTTGGCCGTGTCGGCCAGCGCGCCGGGACCGTGCCCGTGCGCTTCCATGCCCACTGCGTCGATCACGTGGTCCGGGCCGCGCCCGCCGGTCGCCTCACGTAGCGCCACCAGCACGTCGTCCTGCTCGTAGTTGATGGTCTGGCACCCGGCGGCGGCCGCCATCGCCAGCCGCTCGGGCACCCGGTCGATCACGATCACGTGCGCGGCGCCCAGCAGCTGCGCGCTGCGGGCCGCGAACTGCCCGACCGGACCGGCGCCGAACACCGCGACCACGTCGCGGCCCGGCACGATGCCGCACTGCTCGGCCGCCTGGTACCCGGTGGGGAAGATGTCGGTCAGGAACAGCACCTGCTCGTCGCGCAGGTCCGATTCGATGCGGTGCGGCCCGACGTCCGCGAACGGCACCCGCACGTACTGGGCCTGCCCGCCCGCGTACCCGCCGTACATGTGCGAGTACCCGAACAGCCCGCCGCCACTGACCCCGCCGTACAGCGCCTCGGCCATGCGGTGGTTGGGGTTCGAGTTGTCGCAGGCGCTGAACAGGCCCCGGCGGCAGGGGTCGCAGGCGCCGCAGGCGATGTTGAACGGCACCACCACGCGGTCGCCGACTTTCAGTTTCTTCACGTCCCGCCCGATCTCGACGACCTCGCCCATGAACTCGTGGCCCAGGATGTCGCCGCGCTCCATGCTGGGAATCACGCCGTCGAGCAGGTGCAGGTCCGAGCCGCAGATCGCGGTCGAGGTGACGCGCACGATGGCGTCGGTGGGCAGCAGCAGCGTGGGGTCGGGGACCGTCTCCACGCCCACGCGGTTCGTGCCCTGCCAGACGATGGCCTTCATGCCTGACCGCCCGTCGCGGCGCGGCCACTGCTCTGGCCCTGCGTGGTGGGCGAGAAGCCCAGCTCCTGCTCGCGCTTGAAGCGCATCAGGTCGTCCCGCAACTGCTGGGCGGGTTCCTCGCCGGTCAGTCGCGCCACGACGGCGCCCGCCGTGCCGGCCGGTGGGCGGTACGCGAGGCGCACGATGACCTCGGTGCCCCGGTCGCCCGGCGCCGTGCGGAACAGCACCTCGCCGTGATTCTCGACCGCCGCGCCCGGCAGGGACTGCCACGCCAGCCGCTGGCCCGGTTCGTCCGCCGTCAGTTCCGCCTCCCAGCTGACCGTGCCGGCCGGGGCTTTCACGGTCCAGCGCGAGCGGCGTCCGTCCAGCACCTCGACGGTCTGAAGGTGGGTCATCAGGTCCGGCAGGCGTTCCAGGTCCCGCCAGCGGGCGTACAGCGCCCCGGCGGGCTTTCCGACCGTCACGGCGTCACTCACCAGGACCTCGCCCTGCGCGTTCTGCCGGATCTTCAGCGCGGTCGCCAGCGGATTGCGGCCCGTGGCAGCCAGCGCGGTCAGGCCTGCCCCGACGCCGCCCAGCACGATCTTCTGCAACGGCCGGGCGCTGCGCAGGCCCGCGCCGATCAGGGCGACGCCCACGCTTCCCACCACCGAGCGTTCCAGGGGCGGCATGTGGGCGCCGGTACTGGCCTCCCCGGCCGCCTGCGGCTCGGCGGTGCGGTCTGGGGTGGCCGGCCCGTCGGGTGTCTGGCTGTCCGGGCTGGCGTGGTCGTGGTTCGGGCCGTCCGGGTTCGGGCTGTCTGGGTTCATGGTGACCTCCGGCAGAGGAGAGAGAACGGAAGAGAAGGACGCAGAGGCGGACGTCTGCCCAGGGGTCACGGCGCAGCCGGTCCGGTCCGGCCAGTCAAGCCCGCGGGGCGGTGGTCCTTTGCGTCCGCGCGCACTGTGTGACCCTCAGGTGAAGGCTCAGGTTTCCCGGTCACCCGGCTGGCGCCCATGCGCCCGGCGCTGGTTGAACGCCCCCTCGGCGGCGCGTTTCATGGGATTCCCCTGAGTGAGTGGGCTCTCGGCGTCCCGGCCGGTCACGGCCCGGTCCGAGCCGGCCGGTCCCGGCAGCAGCCGCGCCGCGAGGGCCATCAGGGACGCCGTCAGTTCCGGCGCGGCCCCCTGCGCGGCCCGCATCACCGCTGCGGGACCGCCGACCATGGTTTCCGCCCGCCCGGCCTCCAGGGCGTTCAGGATCCGCCGGGCCGCCTCCGCCGCGTCCAGCGACAGCACGGGCAGCGCGGCCAGCGTGGCGATCAGCGCGTACTCGCGCCGCACCTGCCCCTTCACCGGGGCGTTCAGGGGACTGCCGGTGCGCATCAGGCCCGGCAGGACCGTGCTGACCACGATGCCCTCGCGCGCCAGTTCGGCCCGCAGCGACTGCCCCAGCCCCGCCGACGCGAACTTGCTGACCGAGTACGGCCCCAGGTGCGCAATCGCCACCCGCCCCCCCACCGACGACACGATCAGCACCCGCCCGCCCCCGCGCAGGTGAGGCCGGGCCGCGCGGACCATCCGCAGCGGCCCCAGCGTGTTCACCTCCAGCGCGTCGCGGTAATCCTGCTCGGTGGTGTTCGCCTCCGGCCCGATCTGGATGATGCCGGCGTTGTTCACCAGCACGTCCAGCCGCCCGTGGGCGCGCACGGCCTCCTGTACGGCCCGCGCGGCGTCGTCGTCGCGGCGCACGTCGCCGGTCACGGTCTGCACGCGCGGCCCGGCGTTCAGGCGTTCCTGCGCCCGGCGCAGGTCGTCGGCGGTGCGGGCCATCAGCGTGACGTTCGCCCCGCGTGACAGGCACTCCTGCGCCAGCGCCAGCCCCAGCCCGCGCGAACCGCCGGTGATCAGCACGCTCCGGCCCGTCAGGTCGTACCGGCTGGCCGGAGAGCGGAGGGCGCGTCGGGCGGCCAGGGCAGCGGCGGCCGTCAGGAGCAGGCGGGTCGGGAGTCGCATGGCTGCCATTGTGTGCCTCCCCGGTCCCGGCGCGGCCCTGCGTGAACAGCCTGTCAACGCCGCCTCTCATTCGGCTGGCAGGCACCCGGCGGTGCCGGAGTGCGTCCGACCCCACGACTCCTGCCGCTCCTGCCGCGCGCCCCTGACCACCCTGACTGCACGCTCTCACTGCACGCGCGTATACCAGTCCGGCCGGATCGGATGACCCGGCACCCGCACGCAGCGCGGAAATAAACGGTCCTCTCAGACGGACGCCCGGCCGCCCAGGCACGACCCTGGCCGTGCCACACGGCCTTCCCGGCCCCCGAGCGGCCCCTGCCCGCATGAGGGCGCCTGGGCCAAGCCGCAAGGGTCACCGCGATCCTCTCAAAGTCGTGCCACACGGCGCCCGCATCATCGGTGCCAGGAGGAACCACCATGACCAAGACCAAGATGATGACCGCCCTGACCGCCCTCGCCCTGACCGCCGGTGCCGCCTCGGCCTCGGCGCAGACCAGCAGCACCGGCAGCGTCGGCGTGAACCTCGGTGCCGGACTGGGCACGGTCCTCTCAGGACAGACGCAGGGAAGCGACGGTGCGGGCAGCGCCAGCCTGCTCGGCGCGGTCGACAGCGCCCTGAACGTCGGCGTGAACGCCAGCGGCAGCACCACCACCACCGACCGTGAAGGCCGGGAATCGGCCAGCGAGGGCAGCCTGAACGTGGGCCTGTCCGGCGCCCTGAGCGGACTGCTGGGCGCCGGCGTCAGCGGGAACGACAGCGCTGGCAGCGCCAGCCTGCTCGGCGGCCTCACCAGCGCCCTGAACCTCGGCGTGAACGCCAGCGGCAGCACCGAGCGTCCCTGAGGACAGACGGCAGCGGGCGCTGACACCAGTGCGCCCACATAGACACAGCGCGTAGCAGGGCACAGGGATGAACGACAGGGAAGCGGGGCCTCCGGACGGCAGTGACGGGAGGCCCCGCTTCCCTGTTCTGTGGCCTGCCCGCGTGGCCCGGCAGCGCGGCTGCGCCCCGCCCGAGTGCGCCGGGACGTACCCTGGACGGATGACCCACCCGGCCCCCACCGTTCCCGCCGACCGACCGGCCCCGACCCGCATCGTGAGCCTGCTGCCCAGCGCCACCGACCTGCTGTTCGACCTGCTGGGCGACGCCGGAATGGACGGACGGCTGGTGGGAGTCAGTCACTCCTGCGATCACCCCCGGTCGCGGGGCCTGCCCGTCCTGACGCGGTCCATCGTGGACAGCGCCGCCCCGCAGGCCGAGATCGACCGGGCCGTCAGCGACGCCGTGCGCGAGGGCCGCGCGCTGTACCAGGTGGACGGCCCGCTGCTGGACGCCCTGAACCCCGATCTGGTCGTCACGCAGGGCGTGTGTGAGGTCTGCGCGGTCACGCCCGGCACCATCGAGGCCGCCGTGCGGTACCTGCCGGGCTGCCTGCCCGCCGCGAACGTCCTGAGCCTGGAGGGCCGCCACCTGAGCGGCATCCTGGACGACCTGCGCGCCCTGGGCGCCGCCGCCGGGCTGCCGGAGCGCGCCGCCCAGCTGGCCGCGCAGGCACAGGCCCGCTGGGACGCCGTGCAGCCCGCCCAGGGCGCGCCGCGCGTCCTGACGCTGGAATGGACCGACCCGCCCTTCTACGGGGGTCACTGGGTGCCCGAGCAGGTCGAGCGGGCCGGCGGCGTGAACGTGCTCGGCGCGGCCGGAACGGATTCGGGCCGCGCGGGCTGGGCGCAGATCGAGGCGCTGCGGCCCGACGTGACCGTCGTCATGTGCTGCGGGTACGGTCTGCCGGACAACGCCGCCTTCGCCCGCGCCCTGGACCCGCAGCGGCCACTGGGGCAGGTGTGGGCGGTGGACGCGAACGCCCTGTTCAGCCGGCCCTCGCTGGGCGTGGTGCGCGGCGCCGAGGTCCTCGCGGCCCTGCTGCGAGGCGAGGCCACGCCCGGCCAGAGCGAACGCATCCGGGGCTGATCCGGACCACAACAGCGGTTTTCAGGGGTGTTGAGGGGTTCCCTCAGCACCCCTGAAACGAGCGAAGCGAGAAGCCGTCCACACCAGCGGTTGGAAGTGGAATTGAAGGGCGTGCTGTTGGCCCTTCAATGGAACTGGAAACCGCTGAAGGGAGTGGGGGAGAACGGCGCGTGCGGCGCCCGTCCTCCCCCAGCTGCTCCTGCTCCCTCCGTCGGCGGTCAGCCCAGCAGCAGCAGTGCTTTGTGGAACACCCAGCCCAGGACGATGCACACGGGGATCGTGAACACCCACGCCTGCACGATCCGGCCCGCGACCTGCCACTTGACCTTCTTGAAGCCCTTGGTGGTGCCCACGCCCATGATGCTGGTGCTGATGGTGTGCGTGGTGCTGACCGGGATGCCCAGCGCGGTGGCGCCCGTGATGATCGCGGCGGCGCTCGCCTCGGCCACGAAGCCGTCCACGGGTTTGAGGTCCACGACCTTGAAGCCCATGGTCTTGATGATGCGCCAGCCGCCCATGGCGGTCCCCAGGCCCATCGCGGCGGCGGCCGACAGGATGATCCACAGCGGCACCTGCTCGACCTGCGTGCCCAGGTAGGCGCTCAGGGCGAAGGTCATGATGCCCATGGCCTTCTGCGCGTCGTTGCCGCCGTGGCTGAAGGCCATGAAGGCCGCCGAGCCGATCTGCAGCCAGCGGAACGTGCCGGTCACGGTGCGGGGCCGCATGTGCCGCAGCACCAGCCACGACAGCAGCGCCATCAGCAGGATCGGCACGATGAAGCCCAGCGCCGGGCTGGTGAACAGACCCGTGACGGTCTTCTGCACGCCCTTGGGAATGATGATGCCCCACCCGCCGGCCGCGACGCCCGCGCCCACCAGCGAGAAGATCAGCGCGTGGCTGGAGCTGCTGGGCAGGCCCTTCCACCACGTGAACAGGTTCCAGACGATGGCGCTCAGCAGCGCCGCGCCGGTCAGTTGCAGGGTCGCGAACTCCTGCGGGACGATGGACGTGGCGATCGTCTTGGCGACGGCCGTGCCGGCCAGCGCACCCACCACGTTCAGGACGGCGGCCATGGCGATGGCCTGCGCGGGCGTCAGGACCTTCGTGGCGACCGAGGTCGCGATGGCGTTCGCGGTGTCGTGAAAGCCGTTGATGAAGTCGAAGGCCAGCGCCAGGAAGATGATGACGAGAAAACCGATCAGCAGAGGTTCCATGCAGCGGGGCCTCAGGCGTTCTTCAGCAGGATGCTTTCGACGGTCTTCGCGACCCGCTGCGCCTGATCGCTGGCGTCCTCGATCAGCGCCACGATCTCGCCGCCACGCATGGCGCGGATCATGCCCGGCACGTCGTTCACGCCGTCGTACAGGTGACGCTGCACCTCGTCGCTGATGGTGTCGCCCTGGTCCTCCAGCGCGCGGATCTCGCGGGCGATGCGGGCCAGTTCACCCAGCTGCCCCTTGTTCTCGATCAGCGGCATGCCCTGCGCCAGCAGCGCGCACTGCTGCTCGACGATGCGGGCCAGCTGCGCCATCTGCGGCAGCGGACGCTCCACGCCGTACAGGCTGAGCTTGCGCGCGGCGTCCTCCATGTCGTCCACGAGGTCGTCGAGTTCATTGTTCAGGCTGATGATGTCCTCACGGTCGAAGGGCACGATGAAGGACTCGGCGAGCAGGTTGGTGATCTCGCCGGTCAGGCGGTCCCCCTCGTGCTCCAGGTCACGCACGCGCTTCACCTTGGCGTCCACGTCGGTGTAGTTCTCCAGCAGGTCCACGAGCGCGGTGGCGGTGGCGTGGGCGTTGCGGGCGGCTTCAGCGAACTTCAGGCTGAACTTGGGGTTGGTGGGCATGAATTTAGACAGAACCATGACAATCCTCCTGATTGTCCGCCCGAATGTCATGGAAATGTCAGGCCGGGCGGTCAAGAACAGGCGGGAGGGCCACTGTGGTCACCTCCCGCCGTCGAAGCTTCAGTGTACCGGGTTCAGGGCAACTTGAGGGGTTGCGTGAACGTGGCGCGGCAGGAGGCGTAGCAGTCGGTGATGGTGTTCGCGCCGGCCGGGGTGCTCCTGGCGTCGGGGATGATGTCGCCTGCGCCGTAGCCGTCCCCGCCGAAGATGCCGCCCATCAGGCCGATGCCGGCGGCGGGTCTGCCGCTCAGGCCCAGCGCCGTCCAGGGAATCGCGAGTTCCACGGTCTGTTCGGGGGCCGCGCCGCTGCTGGCCTGCAGGTAGTCGGCGGCGTTCACCTCGGGCGTGGCGGTGTCACTCTGCACGAGGCGCAGCTGGGCCTTCTCGGTGCCGTAGCGGGCGATGAAGGCATTCACGCCGTCCACCTGACCGCCGAAGGTCGCGGCGCGTTTCCAGGCGTCGAAGCTGTCGGCCTGTTTCGCGCCGCCGGGCGCGGTGTCGAGGTACAGGATGGCGCTGTTGCCGTCCACCCGGTACGTGTACGCGAGGTACAGGTACTGGGCGTCGCGGTCGGCCCGCAGGCTCAGCCAGTTGTTGTTCGCGCCGAAGGTCCCCTCGGCGGGGCTCTGCACGCTGACGGCGGGAGCGGTCCAGTCGCTCAGGTCGCCGTCGATGGTGTACTTCGTGCGCAGGTCGCGCGCCAGATCGATGTTCGCGTCCTGCGCGGGTGCGGTGACGCTCCGGGTGCCGTCCAGGTACCCGCCAGCACTGGCCTTCAGGGTCTGCGCTCCGGCGGGCACGCGCAGGGTGTAGGTGCCGTCCGGGAAGGTGACCGCGTAGTTCAGGGCCGGGTTGGCGCTCGTGGCTTCCACTAGGGCGCCGCCCAGGTTCTGCCCGCCGCCCGTGACGCGCCCGGTGACCGTGGCGGCCGGGACGGGCTGCTCGGTGAAGTCGTACGTGCCGCTGTAGGCGTTGCCGTTCGTGCCGACCACGTAGGCGCGGTCACCCTGGCCTGGCGCCTCGTACCCGCCGTTCTTCGCGCCGGCGCTGTCGTTCCCGAACTTGAACTTCACCTCCCGGAACAGTGGCAGGTCGAGGCTGGTCTTCCACACGCCCGGCGTGTCCTGGGTCATGGGGTACTCGATCTGGCTGCCGGTGTCGAAGCGGCGCAGTTCGATGGGGCCGTTGCCCTGCGTGCGGGCGTCCACGGTGAAGGTCACCTTGGCGGTGTTCTTGCTGCCCGGCGTGCCGGTGGCCGTCACGCCCCGGCTCTCGGCCCCGGCGCTGTCCACCGTGACCACGCGGAAGGTGGTGGTCACGTCGTTCGTCAGGCCGCGCACCAGGAAGCTGCCCTGCGTGGCGGGAATGGGCGCGAAGTTCACGAGGCGCTCGGCCCCTCCGGCCGTTTTCACGTACACGCGGTACCCGGCGACCTTCGCGTCGGCGCCCGGCGTCCAGGCGAGCTGCGCGGCGCTGTCGCCGGCCTTCACGGTCAGGCCCGCGACCTCGGGCAGCGCCGGGTTCACGGTGCCGGCCGCGCCAGAGCCGCCGGGCGCGGTGACGGCCAGCACGCTGCGGGCGGGCACGCGGCCCACCAGTTTGCCCCCGCTGACACTCAGGGTGTTGGTGCGGCCCGTCACCTCGGTCAGGGCGGTGCCGGAGAAGGTGCCCAGCAGCGGAATCCCGCCGCCACTCAGGCTGCCCAGATCAAGTTCCGTGTCGCCGTTGTTCACCACAAACACCACGGGCTGCCCGGCCACGCCCCGCACACCGCTGATCACGCGCCGGTACGCCAGGACGGGCGCGCCGCCGTTCGGGCGCCAGAGTTCCTGCTGCGCGCCGCGCGTCAGGGCGCGGTACTTGCCTCGCGCGGCGGCCAGGGCGCCCAGGCGCTCGTCGAGCGTGCTGCCGCCCAGGCGCGTGAAGTCCATGGGTTCGCGGTTCCCCTGTCCCAGGGCGTTGCCGTACGGGTCGCCCAGTCCGGCCTGCGCGATCTCGGTGCCCTGCCAGACGCTGGGCGTCCCGCGCGAGAGGTACATGGTGGACAGCGCCATGTCCAGGCGCTCGGCGGCCTGCGCGGCGCTGCCGCCCCGCTCGGTGACCTCGCTGACGAAGCGGCGCACGTCGTGGTTGTCCACGAAGGTCGTCAGGCGCGTCGGGTCGCGGTACGCGCCGTCCTGCGCGAACACGTCCGCCACGCGGTCCAGGTTGCCGCCCGCGCCGCTCATCTGATCCTTGAACGCGAAGTACAGCGCGAAGTCGAACACGCTCGGCGCGCCCAGTTCGTCCATGAACCGCGCCAGGAAGGCAGGGTTGCCGTCGAAGACCTCACCGACCGACCAGACCCTGGCCGGGTCGCCCACGCCGCCCGCCGCGAAGAACTGCTTCCAGTATGCGTCCGGGACGTGCTTCATGGTGTCGATGCGCAGGCCGTCGATGCCGGTCGTGTCGCGCCAGTACTTCACGAAGTCGTTCAGGTACGCCGTGACGGCCGGGAGGTCCTGCTTGAAGTCCGGCAGGCCCGCCAGATCGCAGTCGGTGGTCTTGTTGCTTGACGCGTCGCAGTCGGCTTTCGTGTTGAACCACTCGGGGTTCGTCTTCGTGAGGGTCGCGCCGTACCCGGCGTGGTTCACCACGATGTCCTGAATGACCTTGATGCCGTTCTTGTGCGCCGCAGCGATCAATGCCCGGTACTCGTCCAGGGTCCCGAGGTGCGGGTCGATCTTCCGGAAATCCTCGGCCCAGTACCCGTGGTACCCGGCGAAGGCCTTGCCCTGGTTGGGACCGTCCCCGACCGGGATGGCCGGGACCTGCAACACGACCGGCGTGATCCACAGCGCCGTGAACCCCATGCGCTTAAAGTACCCTTCCTCGATTTTTGCTTTCAGGCCTGCAAAGTCGCCGCCCTGCCATGCCAGGGGGTTGGTGCGGTCCGCGCGGTCCCCGGCGTCGCGGTTCGGGCCGTTGTCGTTGGCGGGGTTGCCGTTCGCGAAGCGGTCGGTCATGGCGAAGTAGATGACCTCGTCCTGCCACGCGCGCGCGCCGGTGCTGGGGGCTTTGAACAGACTGCAGGCCGACAGGGACAGCGTGAGGGCTGCCAGGGCGCCGGCGCGCCCGACCATATGGAAGCGTTTCATGTAGGCTTTCATTGAAAGCGGAAGCGCTTCCGGAAGTCAACCTTCACCGTTCGCTCACGCGGCAAGCGCGCTGACAGTCCGCCCGGCAGGGCCTGCCTACCCTGGGCGGCATGAAAGCCACCTGGAACGGCGTCACCATCGCCCAGTCCGACGACACCGTGGTCGTCGAGGGCAACCACTACTTCCCCGCAGGCAGCGTCAACCCCGAGTACCTGCGCCCCAGCACCACCCACACCACCTGCCCCTGGAAGGGCGAGGCCAGCTACCACACCCTGCACGTGAACGGCCAGGACAACCCCGACGCCGCGTGGTACTACCCCACCCCCAAAGACGCCGCACGGCAGATCGCGGGCCGCGTCGCCTTCTGGAAGGGCGTGACGATCAGCGCAGACTGAAACGGACTCCGGTTGAACGGCTTATAGAGCTACTCAATCCCGAGAGTCTGCACGACTGCTGGAATCGTGTGCTGTACGACCTCGAGGCGGGGCGGCATTCTGAAGGGCGCCTCGCGCCGTATGGAAACGGAAACGCCTGCACTCGACTACAGTGCAGTCGTGACCCAGGCCACCGTCCCCACCGCTATCCTCGACGGCCTCTTCATCCATGTGCGTGACCTCGAACGCTCGGCGCGGTGGTACTCGACCCTGCTCGACCTTCCAGTGGACGAACAGGCCCTGAACCGCGACTACTACACGTTGAACGCGCCTCACGAGCGCCCGTGGATCACCCTGGATGCCCACGCCAATGACCCGCACTTCACGTTCGCTCCGGCACCTCACCCCATCTGTTCATTCGTGACGGCGGACCTGGATCTGGCCCGCGAACGCGTGCTGGCACTGGGGGGTCAGGCCGATTCGATCAGGGAGGTACACCCAGGCTTGCGCGCGCTGCGGGTGATGGATATGGATGGCAACGCCCTGATGCTCATAGAACGTGCAGAATGATGTCCTGATCGATGAAAATTCACGGAGAGCCGTGCCGCCCGGAACCGCCTGATCCGAGCGGGGGCAAAACGGGTGCCGGTCGGGCAGGCGCAGAACGCCGGGAAGCGTGCGACCGGCGTCAGGCGAGCAGGGGCCGGGGCGCGCCGCTCTCGGAGGCCGCGCCGCCCAGCAGCACGCGGTTGTGGCCTTCCTCGCCGGCCCGCAGGGCGTCCTGGGCCGCGTGAAGCAGCGAGGCGGCGCTGTCGTGCTCGAACGGACCGTGGAAGGCCAGTCCGATGCTCACGGTGGGATTCACGCCCTCCAGCGGGCGGGACGCGACCCGCACGCGCAGGCGTTCGCAGGCGGCGCGCGCCGCGCGGGCGTCGGGGGCGCGGAGCACCACCACCAGCTGGTCCGGGTTCAGGCGGCCCAGCAGGTCCTCGTCCCGCAGGGCGCCGAGGGTCACGCGCGCCACGTGCGCCATCAGCCGCTCCGTGAAGCCCTGCCCGCGCTGCGTTCCCAGCGCCGTCACGTGATCCAGTTCGATCACGGCGACCCCCAGTCCTTCCGGGCGGCGGCGGAACTCGCGGGACAGGGCGTTCTCGACACTCCAGCGGTCCGGCAGGCCCGTCAGGGCGTCCCGGCCGTCCGGCAGGCCCTCACCCAGCAGGTCGCGCCGCATCAGGCCCAGGGTGCGCATGACGGCGCTGTGCTGCCCGGCCAGCAGCAGCAGCGACGCCAGCAGCATCTGACTGACCGCTCCCGCCGCAGGGGACGTGACCGACCCGGCCGGGCCGAGCACGAATGCCAGCAGCAGCGCCCCCGACGCGCCCAGGCCCACGACGTTCAGCGGCAGGCTGCCCTGGCGGCCCAGGGTCCACAGGTGCGCGGCCAGCAGCACCGGCACCCACGGTCCCACCCAGACCAGTGCGCCCAGTTGCAGCGGTTCCGGCAGCCGGAACAGCACGAACCACAGGTGAGCCAGCAGGTACGCCCAGCTGCCCAGCAGCGTGGTCAGGTGCAGCGTCCGTACCGGGACGCGCGGGTTGTGCAGCGCCGCCACGACCACGGCGATCAGGCCGGCCAGCGCCGGGAGTGCCACCCGGTCGAAGTCGCTCATGGGCAGCGAGGCCATGCGGATCAGCAGGGCGCCCAGCAGCAGGATCAGCAGCCGCCGGTTGGCCGCGCGCCGTTCCGACGAGTCCTGATCGGCCCTCCCGGTTGGGGGCGGACGGCGGGACGTGGCGGGGTGCAGGCGCATGCTGAGAAGCAGTGCAACACAGCCACTCTCACTCTGACCTGACAGTCACCTCGGGCCGGTGGGGGGGGTGGGGGGAGTCCGGGCGTCCGGTCGGGGCGGTCAGCGGGGTGCGGCGACCCGCACGCCCGCTTCCTCCAGCGCCGCCCGCAGCCCGCGTGCCAGGGCCGCCGCCTCGGCGCCGTCGCCGTGCAGGCACAGCGTCCCGGCCGGCACCAGGACCTCCTCGCCCGTCACGGCGTGCGTGCGGCCCTCGCGGGCGATCCTCACACCCTGCGCGGTGGCGTCCGGGGCGGGCAGCAGCGCGCCGGTCTGACCGCGCGGCCACAGGCTGCCGTCCGGGGCGTACCCCCGGTCCGCGAAGCCCTCGCCGACCGCGCGCAGGCCCAGGGTGGCCGCCTCGCGCAGCATCACGCTGCCCTCGCCCGCCAGTCCGAAGTACAGGCCGACGCCGCTGTCGGCCGCCGCGCGCGCCACCGCCCGCGCCAGCGCCGCGTCACGCACGGCCATGTTGTACAGCATCCCGTGCGGCTTGACGTGGTTCAGCCGCACCCCCTCGCGCGCCGCGACCGCTTTGAGCGCCTCGATCTGCTCGCGCACGAAGGCCGTAACCTCGTCCGGCGGGAAGTGCAGTTCGCGCCGCCCGAACCCCTCGCGGTCCGGGAATCCCGGATGCGCCCCGGCCGCCACCCCGAACCGCGCCGCGAGCCGCAGCGAGTCCCGCATGGTCCCGGCGTCCCCGGCGTGGCCGCCGCAGGCGATGTTCGCGCTCGACACGGCCGCCATCACCGCTTCCTCGTGCGCGCTGCCCTCGCCCAGGTCCGCGTTCAGGTCAATCTGCATGACGCCCAGCATAGAGCGCCGGCCCGGACCACGCCCGCAGCGACCCTTCCGCCTGCCGCAGCGCCCGCTCCTGCGCGTGCAGGGCCGCGCGGGCGTCCGGCAGCGGCACGGTCCGGAAGGTCACGCGGTCACCGGGCCGCAGTTGCCCCAGCCGGGGCAGGTCCGCACGGATCACCACGAGCGGCGTGGGGTACCCGCCGTGCGTTCCGGCGTCCGGCAGCAGCAGGATCGGCCGGCCGTCCGGCGGGAGCTGCACCATGCCCGGCACGTTCGGCACGCTGACCCGCCCCGGATCTTGCGGGGTCGCCACCGGCCCTTCCAGCCGCACGCCCATCCGGTCCGCCTGCGCGCCCACCGGGAACGCCCGGCCCAGCAGTGCCGCCGCCAGCGGGCCGGTCAGGTCGGGCGTGGCGGTCACGCGCAGCACCTGCTCAGGCCCCAGCGGCGTGTGCAGGTCCGGCGCCACGAACGCCCGGCGGGGCGTCAGGGGCGCCGCCGCGCCGACCGTCAGGAGGTCGCCGGCCCGCAGCGCCCGGCCCTCCAGCCCCCCGAAGCCGCCGCGCAGGTCGGTCGAGCGGCTCCCGAACACCTCCGGCAGGTCCAGGCCGCCGCGCACCGCCAGGAACGCCCGCGCCCCGACCGGCGTGCCCCCCACCCTCAGCGTCTGACCGGCCCGCACCGCCACCGCCCGCCAGAGCGGGAAGGGTTCCCCGTCCAGCTGCGCGTCGAACGGCGCCCCGCACAGGCTGACCAGCGCCGCCCCGTGAAAGACCAGCGTGGGACCGCCCAGCGTGACCTCCAGACCCGCCGCGCCCCCCGCGTTCCCGACCAGGGCGTTCCCCAGCCGCCGCGCGACCGGGTCGGCCGCGCCGCCCGCCGGGACGCCCAGCGCCCGCACCTGCCGCCCGGCGTCCTGCACGGTCGTCTGCAGGCCGGGCCGCCGCACCTCGATCAGGGGCACCCCGATCAGGGCCGCGCCGCTCACGCGGACTCCGGCTGGCCGGCCGGGACCGCCTCGAAACGCACCCGGTCCCCCGCCCGCCACGGCACCGGTTCGGGGCGCGACAGGTCGAACAGGCGCAGGTCCGTGCGCCCCACGATCCGCCACCCGCCGGGCGTGGCGCTGGGGTACACGCCCGCCCACGGCCCCCCCAGCGCCACGCTGCCCGCCGGCACCCGTTCACGCGGCGCGTCCAGGCGCGGCATCCGCAGTCCGGGCGGCAGGCCGGTCAGGAACGCGAAGCCCGGCGTGAACCCCAGGAACGCCACCTCCAGCGGCGCGGCGCACAGCGCCTCCACGAACGCGCCCTCGCTCAGGCCCGCGTGGGCGGCGCACCACGTCAGGTCCGGCCCGCCCCGCCCGCCGAAGCGCACCGGAACGGCCAGCGTCCGCGCCGCCCCCACCCCGGCGGGCGCGGTCAAGTCCAGGGCCGCCAGCCGCGCCCGCAGCGCCGCCTCCAGGTCCGCCGGGTCCAGGCGCAACGGATCGAACAGCAGCGTCAGCAGGTGCAGCGCCGGAACGACCTCCTGCACGCCCGGCAGGGGAGAGTCCCGCAGCGACGCCAGCAGCGCCCGCGCGCCCGGCGTGCCCACCGCCAGCGCCGCGTCCCCCAGCCGCGTGAAGGACACCTCTGGACCCGCTCCGTTCATGCCCGCATCATCTCACGCGCCGCCCGGTACGCTGGACCGCACATGACCACCCGTTCCCGCCGCGTCCGTGCCGTCGCCGTCCAGCCCCGCTGGCACGCCACCGACTTCGTCACCGCCGACGCCTTCCGCCGCTGGATGCGCGCCCAGCTCGAAGAGGCCCGCCCGCACCTCGCCCCGGACCGCCCGAACCTGGTCGTCCTGACCGAACTGAACGGCCTGCCGCTCGTGCTGCGCGGCGGCGGCTGGGCGCTGCGCCTGCGGACCTTCGAGCGGGTGGCGCTGGCCCTGTTCCTGACCCGTCTGCCCCGCACGCTGCCGGTCCTGCTGCGCGACCGCGTGTCACCCATCCGGGCGCTGCAACTCGCAGGCACCGACGAGAACACCGCCCTGTACCTGCACACCTGCCGCGACCTCGCCCGCGAGTACGGCGTGTACCTGTGCTGCGGCAGCGCCCCCATGCCCCGCTACACCCGGCGCGGCGACCGCCTGACCCGCGCGCCCGGCCTCCTGACCAACCAGACGGTCCTGCTCGACCCGCAGGGCGAACTGATCGGCGTGACCGACAAGATCCACCTGACCCCCGACGAGCAGGGCGGCGGCGTGGACCTCACGCCCGGCGATCCGGGCGAACTGCGCGTGTTCCCCACCCCCGCCGGGGATCTGGGCGTCGCCATCAGCCTCGACGCCTTCCGGCCCGACGTGATCGGTTCCCTGGAAGCGCATGGCTGCACCGTCCTGCTGCAACCCGACGCGAACGGCTCCCCCTGGACCGCCAGGGAGGGCCTGCCGCCCGACCCGGCGAACCTGCGCGACCAGCCGCTCGCGTGGCTGGAAAGCAGCTGGCAGGTCACGAGCACCACCCGCATCCGCTACGCCGTGAACCCCATGGTCGTCGGGAACCTGCTGGACCTGACCTTCGACGGGCAGAGCGGCATCACCGGCCCGCACGACGAGGCCCCCCACCCGCGCAGTTACGTCATGACCGACCCCCGCCCCGGCTTCCTGGCCCTGACCCCCTGGGTCGAGGACGGCCCGCCCGAACAGCTGCGCCGCACCGGACAGCAACTCGCCGCCGGCAGCGGCCACCCGCGCGAGAACGCCTACCGCACCGACACCCTGCACGCCGACCTGACCCTGCCCCCCACCACCCTCACCGCGCCCGCCCCCACCCCCCACGAGGACGCCCTGCGCGCCCTGCTGCGCGGCGAGGCCCGCCCCGCCCGCCCCCGCGCGTGGCTCTGGGCGCTGGCCGCCCTGCCACTCCTGGCCCTGCCCCTGCTGCGCCGCCGCCCCTGACCCTCATTTGACAGGACGCGCCCCCCCTCTTATACTTCCCCTCGCGCCTGAGTTCAGCACAGGGCGCGCCCCGCCACGCAGGGGGGGTTGGCCGAGTGGTTGAAGGCAACGGTCTTGAAAACCGTAGTAGGGCAACCTACCGGGGGTTCGAATCCCTCACCCCTCGCCAAAACATGACAACCGGACTGGAGAGGTGGGTGAGTGGCTGAAACCGCACCCCTGCTAAGGGTGTATACCGCAAGGTATCGAGGGTTCGAATCCCTCCCTCTTCGCCACCATTCAACGCGCCACACGTTGAATACAGCACAACGGACGTGCCCGTAGCTCAGCTGGATAGAGCGTCTGACTACGGATCAGAAGGCCAGGGGTTCGAATCCCTTCGGGCACACCACCACAGAACCCCCGCCCCGCGCGGGGGTTCGCTGTTCTATCCCCCAGAGGCGAAAGCTGGACGCCGGCTGACCACTGTTCCCGACCCCCACGTCCCCCCACTTGCAATTTCCGCCCGGACCCGGTAATCTCTTTCGGCTGAGCAGTGAGCAATCGCCGACAGCACAACGTGCCCGTAGCTCAGCTGGATAGAGCGTCTGACTACGGATCAGAAGGCCAGGGGTTCGAATCCCTTCGGGCACACCACAGGCAAGACCCCCGCCGCGGCGGGGGTTTTCCATTTCATGCGGATCCCGTTTGTTTCGCCGGTAATCCAGTGAATTTCCGGATTGTCGGCTCCATGTCCGGAACCCGTGTTGCTCTCACTCTGCGGAGCAGCGCTACGAGTCGTTTCGCTCGGATCGAACGGGCTTTACAGCCCATTCAATCGGAGTCCATCAGACGGACTCCGGACAAAAACCGCTGCCATGCCAACTGCACCGTGAAAGCCGTAGTGCTCAAGCCTGACTCAACAGGTGACAATAGGTTTGCAGGTCACCCACGTAAATTTCCGAAGTCAGCTCGTCTCCCCCCAGCGCAATGGCTGGATTCAGGCAAAAGCAGGTGGTGGCGTTAATACGGTTGCCTTCCTCCCACATCTTCTGATGACGCGCGAACAGGACATCATCCTCTATGTACTCTGCCTCGCTCAACGTCATGATGGCGGTGTAGAAGGATTCCGCAATGAGCATCAGTGCTTTGTGATTCGGCGAGAAGAAGAAGAAATGGCCGCCTGGATCGAACAGGTGAAAGTCGCCGAAAGAAGTCCGCGCGAACGGAATCAGGCTCCGGTCAAGGTCAAACATCGGCACAAGCCAGCTGCTTTCCTGCGGATTGACCAGCCATACGAAGCCGTCTTTGCGAGAGCCGAAGCCGACTTCCTGCCAGAACATCTGCAGGAACTCTGGATACCCGCGTGTAGAGTTGGCATCAGGCCGCGCTGCGTCGGCGACATTCCCGAACTGCTGGTGAAAGTAACTGATGGCCTCATAATCCAGCGTCATACGGACTCCGATGGCGGTGGTGTTCGAAAACCGCTCCATCCGAGCGGCTTACAGGTCATTCAACTGCACTACCAGGGTCACGGCTACCATCCTGCCGGTGACGGCGACATTCACCTTTCAGAGCGTCGCGCCCCGCAGCAGCGGCAGTTGCCGGGTCTGGTCGCCCGTCAGGCCGGTGGCGTGTTCGAGGGCGGTGACGGTGCGCTCGAGTTCACGGGCGAGGTCGTGCAGGCGCGGGCGGGTGCGCGTGGCGGGCGCGGCGAGGTACTGGTCGCTGAGCAGCCGGTAGTACTGGAGGGTGCCGTCCCGTCCTTCCCGGAAGCGCCCGAAGTACCCGTCGCGCTGGTCGGCGGGCAGGGCGCTGACGTCCGCGAGGATGGTGCGGGCGTTGTGGAGTTTGTCGGACGCGCTGACCAGCAGGGCCGGGGCGGGCTGGGCGGGCAGGTGACGCAGGTACGCGGTCTTGCGCTCGGCCCAGGGGCGTTTGGGCTGTCCGGGGGGCGGGGTGTCGTCGGTGGCGCCGTCCACGAGGACCGCGACCGGCTCGCCGAACCGCCGGGCGATCTCGGCGCGCAGGTCTTCGGGCGTGCGGCCGGTGTGGGCCGGGCCGTCTTCCAGGGCGTCGTGCAGCAGGGCCGCCACGGCTTCCGGCTGGTCGGCGCCGTATTCCAGCGCGATGGACGCCACGCCCAGCAGGTGAGAGACGTACGGCACGCTGGGTGTCTGGCCGGCCGGGACCTTGCGGTACTGACCGGTGTGCCACGCGGCGGCCAGGGTCAGGGCCTCGCCGAAGGTCGGGTCGAGCGGAAAATCGGGCATGTCGGACACGATAGGGCAGGGGAGAGGTCGGCCTCTGCCCACCTGCTGCCCGGCCCCGGCGCGGCTGCCCACGGGGCCGCCCGGGCCGGTCTTCATGAGGTCCGGGTCAGTAAGTTTTATGTGAGTTCGCTGGGTTTATGGTTCAGCCACGTTGAACGGTGGGCTAGCCGTCGCGAGGAGGAACTGGAATGGATCACGGGAACATGCTCCACACCGAGTGGAACACTTCATACATTGTGCTCTCGTACGTTATCGCGTCGCTCGCTTCGTACGTGTCGCTGGAGCTGGCCGGCCGCGCCGGGCAGAGCTTCAAGAGCACCGCCAGCCGCTTCTGGCTGATCGCGCAGGCACTGGTGCTCGGGTACGGCATCTGGGCGATGCACTTCGTGGGCATGCTGGCCTATCAGGTGGACGCCGCCGCGAGCTTCAGCGTGGGCCTGACGGTCTTCTCGGGCCTGATCGCCGTCGCCATGATCTACCCGGCGCTGCGTCTGCTGCACGGCGGACCCCTGACGCCCGCGCGCCTGGGATCGGCCGCCGCGCTGGCCGGCCTGGGAATCGTCGTCATGCACTACACCGGCATGGCCGCCTACCAGCTGCCCGGCACCGAGGCGCAGATCGTGTGGTTCCCGCTGATCGCGTCCGTCCTGATCGCCGTGGGCGCCAGCGCCGTGGCGTTCTACCTGTTCCGCCTGCTGTCCAGCACCTGGGCCGAGCGTCAGCCCCGCCTGACCCTGGCCGGCGTGAAGGCCGGCGCCGGCCTCGTGATGGGCGGCGCCGTGATCGGCATGCACTACACCGGCATGGCCGCCCTGCAGTACCGCGTCGTGGACGAACTGAAGGTCGGTCTGGCCTCCAGCGGCGTGGACACTTCGCTGCTGGCGCTGCTGGTGGGCGTCGTGTCGTTCCTGCTGATCGGTCTGGCCGTCACGAGCATCCTGATGGACGCCGGCCGCAGCAGCGGCGACCTCGGCGAGATGGACTTCACCAGCGCCGCCGACTGACCCTGCCGTCCTGCCGGGCCGCGCCCCGCGCCCGCATTCCCCGTCTTCCCGTTTCGCCCGACTCTCCCGGAATGTTCCGGCTCTCCCCGCCGCCGCCCCCGGCCGCGGCCCGCAAAGGAAGTTGAATCTGCATGGCACGAATCCTGATCGTTGATGACTCCCCCGCCGACCTGAAATTCATGGAAGCCGCCCTGAACGGCTCTCCCCACACCGTGACCGCCCTGAACGACCCCAATCAGGTCGAGGCCGTGGCCGACCAGCTGCGCCCGGACCTGCTGCTGGTGGACGTCGTCATGCCCGGCCGTAACGGTTACGAGGTCGTGCGTGGCCTGCGCCGCCAGCCCGGCATGGACACCCTGAAGGTCGTGTTCGTGTCCAGCAAGGGCAACGAGACCGACGTGAAGTGGGGTCTGCGCCAGGGTGCCGACGACTACATCGTCAAGCCGTACACCCAGGAGCAGGTGCTGGGCGTCATCTCCAAGCTGCTCGGCTGATGCCGGACGCGCTGCTGGTCCGCATTCAGGGCACGCGCCTGGCCCTGCCCCTGTCGGGTGAGCAGACCATCGCCGAACTGGGACCGGTGGCGCCCCTGCCGAACGGCGAGCCGCTGCTGCTGGGCCTGACGACCGTGCAGGGCCGCGCGGTGCCGCTCGTGAACCTCGTCCCGCTGCTGCCCGCCACCGACACCGGTCCAGCCAGCGCCGCACCGGCCAGCGCGGACCCGGACCGCCTGATGGTCCTGACCGACCTGGACGGCGACCGCGTAGCCCTGCTGGTCAGCGAGGTTCTGGGCGTCACGGCCCTGCCCACGCCCGCCCCCAGCGCCGCGCTGCTGATCGACCTGCCCGGCGGTCCGCTGCTGAACCCGTCCGCGCTGCTGCTCGAACTGCGCGACTCCCTGGAACGCTGAGCCGCCTCCCCTCCCTCGTCCGCTCCTTCCCTCGCCTGCCCGCCGCCCGCTGCCCCCCCGCGCCTTTCTCCCCCCTTTTTCGGAGGTTCACCCATGCAACTCCAGTTCCAGACTGCCCGACTGTCCCGCCCTGCCCGCCCTGCCAGTGAACAGCGAGTCGGCTGGCTGGGACAACTGCGCGTGGGTCAGAAACTCTCGCTGACCGCGCTGGCGTTCGGTGTGCCGCTCACGGTGCTCGTCAGTCTGCTGCTGGCCGCCGAGCAGCGCGACATCACCTTCACGCAGCGCGAACTGACGGGCATCGCGCTGTTCGAGCCGCTCAAGGGCATCGAGACGAACGTGAACGCCTTCGTGGACAACTCGCTGGAAGGCAAGCTGGAAGAGGCGGCCAAGAACGCCGCCGCCGTGGACGCCTCTATCGCCTCGCTGGAACGTCAGGCGGACCCGATCTACCGTGAACGTATCCAGGCGTTCAAGAACGAGTGGAAGGTCCTGCCGGACTCCATCGGCACGCAGGCGGACCTGGCGATCATCCAGAACTTCCAGAACCTGATCGGTACCTACCAGCGCGGCATGACCGAGGACGCCCTGACCCAGTCCGGCCTGATGCTCGACCCGGTCGCGGACAGCTTCTTCGTGATGGACTCCACGCTGCGCGTCCTGCCGGACGTGCTGATCCGCCTGAACATCGCGTACCTGACCACCGAGGCCGGCCTGCGCGAGGGCGGCGACCCCAGCCCCTACCTGGACGTGCTGCGCCGCCTGGGCGTGGAATTCGAGACGGCCCTGAGCGCCTACAACGGCAGCGTGGAACGCGCCGTGCGCGCCAACCCCGCCCTGCAGGACACCCTCGGCAAGTCCGCGCAGGTCTTCACGGACTCGCTGACGCCCGTGATCGCTGACATCAACCAGGCCGTGGAATCCCGCAGCCTGAAGGGCATCAACATCGACAACATCGAGAACGGCGCGTCGCTCAAGGGCAGCGCGGCCCTGAACACCGGCACGCAGGCCCTGGCCGGCATCCTCCAGGGGCGTATCGACGAGTCCCGCCGCCAGCTGCTGCTGACCCTGGCGCTGGTGGCCGCCGCACTGGTCGTGGCGTTCACGCTGCTGATCCGCCTGTCGCGCTCCATCGTCAAGCCGCTGTCCTCGCTGACCCGCGCCAGCCGCGCCATGTCGCAGGGCGACCTGAACGTGCAGGTGCCGGTGCAGACCCGCGACGAGCTGGGCTTCATGGCCCACACCTTCAACAACGCCGCCGCGCAGCTGCGCGTGAACGAGCAGAAGAACGTCACCGAACGTGAAGAGGCGCAGCGCCTGCAGGGCAACATCGGTTCGTTCCTGGACGTGACCATGGACATCGCCAGCGGTGACCTGACCCGCCGCGGCGTCGTGTCCGAGGACGTTCTGGGGAACGTCGTGGACTCCATCAACGTGATGGTCGACGAGCTGGGCGCCGTTCTGGGCGAGGTGCAGAAGGCCTCGGCGTCCGTGACCGACGCCAGCCGCGAGATGCTGGGCACCACCGACCAGATCGTGCGCGGCGCCGACACCACCACCGCCGAGACCCGCCGCGTGGCCGAACAGGTACGCGCCGTGACCGACGGCTTCCGCGAGATGGCCGAGGCCGCGCAGCAGAGCGCCGAATCCGCCCGTCAGGCGCTCGCGGCGTCGCAGCAGGGTCGCGAGGCCGTGCTGGGCACCCTGGACGGCATGCAGAACATCCGCCGCGAGGTGCAGGGCGTCTCCCGCCGAATCAAGACGCTGGGCGAACGTTCGCTGGAAATTCAGGAAATCGTCGATACCATCTCGCGCCTGTCGAGCCAGACCAACCTTCTGGCACTGAACGCCTCCATTGAGGCGGCCGGTGCAGGGGCCGCCGGCAGCCGCTTCGCGATCGTGGCAGACGAAGTGCGTAAACTCGCGGACTCGTCCGCGCAGGCCACCGCGCGCATCGCCAGCCTGATCCGCACGGTGCAGCTGGAAATCACGGAGGTCGTCACCAGCGTGGAAGACGGCACCCGCGAGGTGGAACAGGGCTACCGCGTCGCCGCGACCGCCGGGGAACGCATCGAGGAACTGGGTCAGCTGGCCGCGCAGGCCGCGCAGTTCGCCGAACGAATCAACAACGCCACCAACGAACAGGTGCGCGGCGTGGAACAGGTGAACGCCGCCGTGCAGCAGATCGGTCAGGTCGCCGAGCAGTCCCACGAGAGCGTCGAGCAGGGCCGCGCGGCCGCGCAGCGACTCCAGCACCTCGCGCAGAACCTGCTGCAGAGCCTGTCGCGCTTCAAGCTGCCCAGCTGAGCCGCCCCGCTGCCCAGTCGCACAGCCGCACAGTCGCACAGCCGCCCGCCCCCCTGTCGCCCTTCACGCCCCCTGAGAGGAATCCTGAGATGACGTCCGTCCCCTACAACCCGGTCAGCCTGGACGCGGACCTGATCGCCACGTACCTGCAGGACGCCCGCAGCGTCACGGCCGGAATCGAGGACGCGACCGTCGACCTGTGGGTGCCCGCCACGCGCCTGCAGGCCATGGAGACCCTCTGGGTGCTCGGCCACCGCCTGCAGGGCACCGCCGGCCTGTACGGCCACCCGCAGACGGCGGCCCTCGCGGGCCTGCTCGAACGCCTGATGGAAGGCCGCGCCAGCCTCCCGGAGGCCGCCGTTCCGCCCATCACCGAGGTGCTCGAACCGGCCGTCACCTGCCTGAACGCCGCGCTCGACCGCATCGAACGCGGCCAGGGCGAGGGTGACGTCGGCCTGATGTTCGCGCAGCTGGGTGGCCCCGCGCGGGTCAGCGCCCTGCTGCGCGACTTCCCCTTCGAACTGCGTGCCCGCGAGAGCCGCGACCAGACCCAGGAGGAGCAGCCCTTCGCGGTGCTGAACGCCCCCATCTGGGAGGACTTCGGGCCGGAAGCGGCCGAACTGACCGCCGCGCTGCGCCAGGGGTTGATGGCCGACACGCCGGACCTGACGGCCCTGTTCCGCGCCGCGCACACCCTGAAGGGCAGCAGCGCCATGGTGGGGTTGCAGGACCTCGCGGACGCCGGGCACGCCCTGGAAGACCTGATGTCCAGCGCCCGCGAGGACGGCATTCCGCTGGACCGCGCCCTGCCGCTGCTCGAGGACGGCCTGAACGTCGCCGAGGCCGTCCTGGCCCACGCCGAGGGCCGCCTGCCGTCCCAGACGCACCGGGTGCAGGCCTACCGCGCCAGCGTCGCGGCGCTGCTGGGCGGTCAGGCGCCCGCCCTGCCGGTCCCGGCCGCCACGCCCGGCGACGCGGTCCGCCCCGAAACCCGCCTGAGCGTGCGCGTGGACAGCGCCCGCCTGGACGGCATGCTCGACGACGTGGCCGGACTGGTCGCCAGCCGCGCCCGCCTGAACGGGCTGCTGCTGCGCCAGCAGGGCCTGGCCCGCAGCCTGGACGCCGCGCACGAACGCGTGCAGCGCACCGTGCGTGACTTCGAGGAACGCTACCTGAACCCGAACCTCACGCCGGGCGGCGCGGCGGCCCCCGGCATGACCGGCCCCGGCCCGACCCGCCCCACCGGGGACCTGCAACTCCAGGACCGCCTCGCGGACTTCGGGGCGCTGGAACTCGACACGTACGACGACCTGAACATCCTGGCGCGCGCCGTGACCGAGCTGAGCGCCGACCTGACCGAGATCCGCGCGCAGAACGCGCAGGCCATCAGCGCCCTGGGCGACGAACTGACCGGCCTGGAAAAACTGACCCGTCAGCTGCGCGTGGAACTCAGCCGCGCCCGCCTGCTGCCGGTCAGCCGCGTCACCGCGCCCCTGCACCGCTGGGCGGGCCGCCGCGACGACCTGACCCTCAGCGTCCACGGCGAGGACAGCCTGATCGACGCGCAGCACGCCGGCCCGCTCGGCGAGGCGCTGCTGCACCTGCTCACGAACGCCGCCGTACACGGCGCGCAGCCACCCCAGGAACGCGCGGCGGCCGGCAAACCCGCACGGCTGCAGGTGAGCGTCACCGCCCGCGTCGCCGACGGCCACCTGAGCGTCACCGTGCAGGACGACGGGCGCGGCCTGGACTTCGCGGCGCTGCGTCAGCGCGCCCTGCAGTCCGGGCACGCCAGCGCCGGCGAACTCGCCGCGTACACCGACGAGCAGACCGCGCAACTGGTGTTCCTGCCGGGCCTCAGCACCGCCGGGCAGGTCACGCAGGAAGCCGGGCGTGGCGTGGGCATGGACGCCGTGCGTGACGCCATCGCCCGCCTGGGTGGCCGCGTCACCCTGAACAGCCGCCCCGGCGAGGGCACGGCCATCACCCTGCACGTCCCGGTCGCGCAGCAGATCACGGACGTGCTGGTCATGCGGGTCGGCACGCAGCGCGTCGCGGTCCTCGCGTCGCAGATGCAGGGCATGAGCATCCTGGACGGCGAGGCGCCCGCCGGCAGCGTCGACCTGAACGACCTGTGGGGCGAGACGCCCGACACCGTCCGCTACGTCGCCCGCATCGCCCTGAGCGGCGCCGGCACCCTGCACGTCCTGGTGGACGAATTCCTGAAACTCGAGGAAATCGTGCTGCGCCCGGCCGGGAAGCTGCTCGGCAGCCTCGGGTACCTGAGCGGCACGACCACCCTGAACGACCCCTCCGGGCAGGCGTTCCCGGTCGCGATCCTCGACCCGGCCGGACTGGCGCAGGCCAGCGCCCAGGGCGTGCGCCGCGCCGCCCGCCCGGCCGTGGCCGCCCCGGACAGCGCGCACATCCTGCTCGTGGACGACAGCCTCAGCGTGCGCCGCCACGTGGGCCGCAGCCTCGAACGCTTCGGCTTTCAGGTCACGACCGCCAGCGACGGCCAGGAAGCCCTGGAACGTCTGCTGGCCGGCCAGCGCGCCGACCTGCTGCTCAGCGACCTCGAGATGCCGCGCATGAACGGCTTCGAACTGCTGCGCGCCGTCCGCAGCAGCCCCGCCCACGCGACCCTGCCGGTCGTGATCATGACCACCCGCGCCGGCGAGAAACACCAGCAGCTGGCCATGGAACTCGGCGCCAGCGACTACCTCGCCAAACCCGCCGAGGAACGCCTGCTGCAACGCCGCCTGAACGCCCTGCTGCCCGCCGGGAAGGTCCGCGCGTGACCTGGACCGGGTCGGACAGCTGCTGCCTGGTGATCTCACCGCAGCTGACGCGCGCCCTGTCGCACGCCGCGCTGATCGAGGCGGCCGGATGGACCGCCTCCACCGCCGCTGGCGGCCTGCACGCCCTGACACAGATCGAACGCGAACGCCCGTACCTGGTGATCATCGACCCGCAGCTGGAAGACCTGAGCCCGGCGGACCTGCACGAGATCCTGCGGGACGACCCGGCCACCGCCGAGACGATCATCCTGATTCCCGGCGCGCAGCTGCCCAGCCGCTACGGAGGCCCGCACGACGTGGTCGTCCCCGCCGGCCTGAGCGTGCCCGAGGGCCTGTCCCGCGCGCTGGCGCAGATGGCCGAACTGACCGCGCCCCGCTGGGCCGACCCGGCCGCCGCCGCGCTCGAGGGCACCCTGACGGACCTGAACCTGACCGACGTGCTGCTGTGCGCGCAGGAACTGCAACTCTCGGGGCTGCTGATCGTTCACCTGGGTGCCGAACCCGCGCACCTGGTGGTCCGCCGGGGTGAGATCATAGACGCGGAGTACGGCGCCCTGAACCCGTCGCAGGCCGCGACGCACCTGCTGACCGTGCCGGGCCCCGGCGACTTCCGGTTTCATCTGATCTCGCCGGACGCCCTGAACGGCTACCCCCGGCAGATCTCCCTCCCCACGTCCCGCCTGCTGATGGAAGCCGCCGTGCAGGTCGATCACACACGCGCGGCCGATCCGCTCAACTCTGCCCTGGAGGCCTCATGAACCCGTCCGACCCGCACACTCCCGCCCCCACCACCATCCTGGTCGTGGACGACAGCGTCAGCGTCCGCAAGGCCCTGGAACGCATCCTGGCCCCGCAGGGCTACGCGGTCCGCATGGCCGACAGCGCCGAGAACGCCCTGCTGGCCCTCGAACCGCTGCCCGACATGATCCTGGCCGACATCCTGATGCCCGGCATGAGCGGCCTGGAACTGGCCCGCATCCTGGGCGACCGTCAGCTGAACATTCCCGTAATGCTCATGAGCGGCATCGTGGACGACGTGACGCAGCGCGACGCGCACGCCGCCGGAGCCTGCGGTGTACTGCGTAAACCCTTCACGCCCACCGAACTGCTGCCCGCCATCGAACCGCACCTGCAGGCCGCCCTGGCGCAGCGTCAGGGCGCCCCGGCCGCCAGCGAACCCGCCCCGGCAGTCAGCCAGCCCGCGCCCAGCGAGCCCCTGCCCAGCCAGCCCGCGCCGGCCCCGCAGGCCGCTGCCGCCCCGGCCGTCCCGGCCCCGGTCGCCGCCGCGCCCGTCCCGGTGACGCCCGCCCACAGCGGACCGCTGGCCTCGCTGCGCGCCGTTCCCGGCGTGCTCGGCGCGGTGCTGTACGACGCCGACGGCGAACGCCAGGACGAGTTCGGCGAGGCTCTCCCCGAGAGCTTCGGCATGTACGCCCGCTTCCTGGTGACGGCCGCCGCCACCGCCAGCTTCCACCTGAACCGCGGCGACCTGAGCGGCGTGCAGGTCACGTACGGCCAGCAGACGCTGCTGCTGACGCCCTACCGCGACGGGCAGCTCGTGACGCTGCTGGCCGCCGCCAGCGACGCCGCCGCCGTACACGGCTGGCAGGGCACCCAGCTGAACTGATACGGACTCCGATTGAATGGGCTGCAAAGCCCGTTCAATCGGAGCGGAGCGAGTGGGAGCAAAACGGGTTCCGGACGTGAAGCTGGCAATCCGGCGCCCTTCCGGGTTGTCAACGGAACAAACGGAATCCGCATGAAGACCGCTGTCATGTGAGGAGGGGCCACCTGGGCACACGCCCGGATTGCCCCCTTCCTGTGCGGAATCCGGGTGCCCGTCAGCGGCGCAGCCGGCCCATCAGCGGCGCAGCCAGGGGGTGGCCCAGCGGGTCACGGCCGGCATGACGAGGTAGGTCATGGACAGCACGACCACGACCATCTGCGGCAGCGCCCGCACGGGCATGGGGTAGTGGCCCAGCCAGGGTTTCAGGGCCTCGCCGAACAGCCACGACGTGCTGACGCTGACCGGGTACAGCGCGGCCAGTGTCAGCAGCGCCATCTTCCAGCGGGGCGGCTGGCGCAGGCGGGGAGCGGCGGGCGGCGTGAACCAGAAGTCCAGGCCCGGCTGCTTCTCGAAACTGACGTGCTCATCGACGAGCGGCGCGATGCGCGCGAGCCAGTCGGCGCGTTCCGGCGACAGTTCCCAGTCGGCGGCGGCGCTCAGCGAGTCGAAGCGGGCCAGCAGGGTGTACTCCTGCTCGCCGGGCGGGGGGCGGACCACGCCGGTGCCCCGGTGGCCGGGAATGCGGGCCAGCAGGGCGTTCGCCTCGGTCAGCAGAGCCTCGTACTCGGCCTCGCGGCCGGGGCGGATGCGGCGGCGCACGACCAGACTGACCGGGTCGCTGGGCCGCGTGTCGGTCAGGTGCAGGTCGCCGCTCACGCGCCCTCCCCGGCGGTCGGCTCAGCGGTCGGTTCGGCGGTCGGTTCGGTGGCCGCTCCGGTGGGCGCGCGGTGAGGCCACACGACGAGCAGCACCCCGGTCAGGATGACGCCCAGCGCCGCCCAGCCCAGCGTGCCCAGCCGCTCGCCGCCCAGGCCGACGCCCAGCGCGACCGCCACGACCGGGTTCACGTAGGCGTAACTGGTGGCCAGCGCGGGCCGGGTGTGCGCCACGAGGTACATGTACGCCGAGTAGGCCAGCAGGCTGCCGAACACCGTCAGGTACGCCAGCGCCCACAGGCTCGCGGCGCTGGGCGCGCCCCAGCGTTCGCCCATCAGCAGGCTCAGCAGGAGCAGCACGCCGCCGCCGGTCAGCATCTCGGCGGCGCTGCCCATCAGGCCCGGCGGGAGCGGCAGGTGCCGGGACCACTGACTGCCGAAGGTCCAGCACAGCGGCGCCAGCACCAGCAGCGCGGCGGCCAGCGGCGTGGCCCGCAGTTCCCCGGCGTTCAGCAGGACGATCCCGACCAGTCCCACGGCGATGCCCAGCCACTCGCGGCCGCCCGTGCGTTCCCCCCACAGCCGCCCGAACAGCGCGGCGAACAGCGGCGACACGGCGATGATCATGGCGGCCACCGAACTGCTCGCGTCCCGCTCGGCCAGCGTGACCAGTCCGGTGCCGCCACCCAGCAGCAGCGTGCCGACGGCGGCGCTGGCCGCCCACTGCCGGGCGGTCGGGAGGGCCGCGCCGCGCAGCCGCAACACCAGCAGCAGCAGCGCGCCTGCCACGCCGAAGCGCGCGGCCAGCATGCCCAGCGGCGGCAGTGTCTCGATGGCGACCTTGATCCCGAAGTACGTACTGCCCCACACGACGTACACGGTGCCCAGGCACAGCAGGACCAGCGGCGTCAGGACCCGCGCGGGCGCCGGGCTCAGGGTGGGGGCGTTCACGCCGGGTCTGTGACGGGCAGGCGGCTCTCGATGGCGCGGGCGTGCGCCTCCAGGCCCTCGGCGCGCGCCAGGGTCGCCCCGGCCGGCCCGATGCGGCGCAGCGTGCCCTCGGTCAGGCCCACGACCGAGATGATGTTCTGGAAGTCCCGCACGTTCACCGGGCTCATGAAGCGCGCGGTGCCGCCGGTCGGCATGACGTGACTGGGCCCGGCCACGTAATCGCCGAGCGCCTCCATGGAGTACTCGCCGACGAACACGCCCCCGGCGCGCTGCACCTGCCCCAGCAGGCTCCAGGGGTCGCGGGTCAGCAGGCACAGGTGCTCGGGCGCGTACAGGTTCGAGAGTTCCAGCGCCTCGTCCAGCGTGCCGGCCAGCACGACCTTCATGCGTGCCGACACGCTGTCGCGCGCCCAGCCCCGGTTGGGTTCCGGCAGCGCCTCCAGTTGCGCGTTCAGTTCAGCCTGCACGCGCAGCAGCAGCTCGCGGCTGGTGGACACCAGCACCGGTTCCGCGCCGTTGTGTTCGGCCTGGGCGAGCAGGTCGGCGGCCACGTGGCGCGGGTCGGCGCTGTCGTCCGCCACGACCAGCGTCTCGGTCGGGCCGGGCAGACTCTCGATGCCGGTCTGGCCGTACACCAGTCGCTTGGCGATCACCACGAACAGGTTGCCCGGCCCGGCGATCTTGTCCACGGCGGGAATGCTGGCCGTGCCGTACGCGAGCGCCGCGATGGCCTGCGCGCCCCCGGCGCGGTACACCTGCGTGAGGCCCAGTTCGCGCGCCGCGACCAGGATGGCCGGGTGAACGCGGCCGTCACGGGCGGGCGGCGTGGCGATCACGATGTCCGTCACGCCCGCCACCTGCGCCGGCACCGCCGTGTGAATCAGGGTGCTGATCAGCGGGGCCAGCCCGCCCGGCACGTACACACCCACGCGCGCCAGTGGCCGCACCAGTTGCCCCAGCGCGCCGTCCGGCCCGTGGTTCAGGAACCCGTGCGCGGGCTGCTGCTCGTAGAAGGCCCGCACGCGGGTGATGGCGGTCAGGATCGCGGCGTGCAGGTCGTCCGGCACGCTCGCGGCGTTCAGGTCGTCGGCGCTGACGGCCAGCGCGTCCGGGCGCGCGCCGTCCAGCCGCTCGGTCCAGTCGCGCAGGGCGTCGTCGCCGCGTTCACGCACGTCGGCCACGATGCGTTCCACGACCTGCGTGGGGGTCAGGGCCTCGCCGAAGGTCGCCTCGATGCGGGCCAGCACGGCGTCCGGCACGGGCAGGTCATTGAAGGTGCGCGTCAGGGCGCGGCGGGCGTCAGGGCCTTGCAGAACTTGCATGATCACTCCAGAAGAAAGGGGAGAGGGTGGCGCAGATGGGGAAGAGGCCGGCTCTCAGGGGCGGCAGTGTTCAGGCGCGGCGGCGGCGGCGTTCCGGCGCTCCGGCCGGCGCGGCCCGGCGGCCCGGCGCGGCCGATACGTTCGCCTCGACCGGCCCGAAATCGGTGGGTTGAATCAGCCGCATCAGCCGCCACGGGACGGCCTGCTCGACGAACACGTACGCGCTGCCGGGCCGCAGGTAGAACCCGCTGCACGGCACGCCCGCGATCTCCTGATCCGGCAGCCGCTGAATCAGCACCCGGCCGCCGGTCAGTTGCGCGTGCGTGCGTTCCGGCGTGACCGGGTCGCCCGCGTCCTCCGGGGCGGCCTGCGCCACCTGGGCGCGCAGCCACAGCAGCAGACTGACCGGGTCCTGGTAGTCGGTCGTCAGGGGGGCGCTGGCCTCGTCCCGACCCTGGCGCAGCGTGACCAGTCCGGCGCGGCGGTCGAACCCCACCTCGAACGACGCGCGGCCCCGCCCGTCCCCCTCGGCATACCCCAGACTGATGTGCTGCCGGGGGTGCAGGCGACTGGTCTGCACCCGCCGGATCTCGGGCAGCACCCCGCCGAAATCGGTCTGCACGCGCGCCACGACGGCGCTGCGCTCCGGGTGAATGGCCCACTGCTGCTCGCCGGCGTAACGGCCGCCCAGCGTCAGGGTCAACGTGAACGCCTCCGGCGCGGCGTACAGCGGGCCGGGCGCTGCGGACAGGGCGGAGTCGTTCACGCGCTCACGCGAGCAGCGGCCAGAAGCTCTCGCCCGGCCCGCTCCAGTCGGCGCCCAGCGCGTCGGCGGCAGTGGCGCCCACGTCCGCGAAGGTGGCGCGCTCCCCCAGGTCCACGCCGGCCGCCCCGGCGCGGTGCGCCAGCAGCAGCCCGTACTCGCGGGTGTGGTCCGAACCCTTCCAGGTCGGGTCGTTCCCGTGATCGCTGATGACGATCAGCGCGCCCCCGTCCGGCACGGCGGCGATCAGGTCCGGCAGCGCCGCGTCGAACTGCGCCAGGCAGGCGCTGTAACCCTGCGGGTCGCGGCGGTGCCCGAACCGACTGTCGAAATCGACCAGGTTCGTGAAGATCAGGCCGCTCGTGCCCTCGGCCGCCGCGCGGCGCATCCGGTCCAGCGTCTTGACGATGCCGTCGGCGTTGTCGTCGGTGTGGATCTCCTCGGTGAACCCCCGGTGCGCGTAGATGTCCGGAATCTTCCCGATACCCACGACCGCCCGACCGGCGTCCTTCAGGGCGTCCAGCACCGTGGGCGGCGGCACGAGGCTGAAGTCCTTGCGGTGCTCGTTCACGCGCTCGAACGGCCGCTCGCCCCGGAACGGACGGGCGATCACGCGCGCCACGGCGTACTCGCCCTGCAGGATCTCGCGCGCAGCGGCGCACCACGCGTACAGCGTCTCCAGCGGCACCACGTCCTCGTGCGCGGCAATCTGGAACACGCTGTCCGCGCTGGTGTACACGATGGGCTGGCCGGTCCGGACGTGCTCTTCACCGAAGTCCAGCAGCACGTCGGTCCCGCTGTACGGACGGTTGCACAGGTGCCCGGTGCCGGTCGCTGCGTCGAAGCGGTCCATCACCTCGGGCGGAAAACCGTCCGGGAACACCTGGAAGGCGTGCTCCAGCTGCACCCCCATGAATTCCCAGTGCCCGGTGCTGGTGTCCTTGCCGGGACTGACCTCCCTCATCCGCCCGAACGCCCCCTGCGCCGGCACGTCCGGAATGGTCGCCGCGCCGGTCTGCACGGTCGGCACGCGCGCCAGCCCCAGCGCCGCGAGGTTCGGCAGGTGAACGGGCGCCGCGTGCAGGGTGTGGTTCAGGGTGTGGGCGCCGGTATCCCCGAAACCTGCGGCGTCGGGCAGTTCCCCGACCCCCACGGAATCCAGTACGACAATCGTCAGCAACATGCCGCCCAGTCTAATGCGCCGGCCCCCGCCTGCACGTCCCGCGCCCACACTCTGGCAGGGGCCGGTGACTGGGCCAATGACCGGGCATCAGGCCGGGCAGGCGGCGGGGGTCTGATCCGGAACTTCATCACGGGGCTCATGGGGGGTGCGTGGTACGCTGCGGACGTGACCGCCCCCGCCTCCCCGACTTCCTCCCAGACGGCCGTCACGTCCGCTTCCGGCGAGCCGCAGCGTCCGGTCCTGCACGCCGAGCACCTGGGCAAGAGCTACGGCCGGCGCGCCGTGGTCCGAGACGTAAACCTGACCGTGCGGCCCGGCGAGATCGTCGCCCTGTTCGGCCCGAACGGCGCGGGCAAGACCACCACCTTCTACATGCTGGTGGGCTTCATCCGGCCCGGCGCGGGCCGCATCGCGCTGGGCGACCGGGACGTGACGCGCCTGCCCATGCACGAACGCGCCCGCCTGGGCCTGGGGTACCTGCCGCAGGAACCCAGCGCCTTCCGGAAACTCACGGCCCGCGACAACCTGCTGGCCATCCTGGAGTACCAGAACCTGAGCCGCGCCGAGCAGGAAGCCCGCGCGGACTCGCTGCTCGCCGAATTCGGCCTGACACACCTCGCAGGCAGTTACGCCTACCAGCTGTCCGGCGGGGAGCGCCGCCGCCTGGAACTGGCCCGCGCCCTGACCACCGACCCGGACTACCTGCTGCTGGACGAACCCTTCACCGGCGTGGACCCCAAGAGCATCCGCGAGATTCAGCGCCTGATCCACGAACTGCGGGACCGCCGGGGCCTGGGCGTGTTCATCACCGACCACAACGTCCGCGAGACCATCGCCCTGACCGACCGGGTGTACCTGATGTTCGACGGGCAGGTGAAGTTCGAGGGCACCCCCGCCCAGTTCGCGCAGGACGAGGACGCCCGCCAGTACTACCTGGGCGACGACTTCGAGCTGTGACCGCTGCCCGGAGACCCTGACGATGCTGTGGCTGTTCCTTCCCTTCGTGATCGTGCTCTCGGGCGTGGTCGCCTACGCCGCCGACACCATCGCCCGCAAGGCCGGCCGCAAGCACATCCGCCTGTTCGGCCTGCGGCCCAAGACGACCGCGCTGCTCGTGGCGGTGCTGTCCGGCATGGGCATCAGCGCCGCCAGTCTCGCCGCGTTCCTGGCGTTGAACAGCAGCGCCGTGAACACCATCGCGCAGGCCGACCAGCTGCGCCCGCAACTCGAGGCGCTCCGCACCGAGATCGGGGGCGTGCAGGCCGAACTGCGCGCCGCGCAGGCCGACCGTGACCGCGCGCAGCAGGAAGCGCAGACGCTGCGCGCCCAGCAGCAGACCGCGCAGCGGGACCTGAAAAGCATCCGCGCGGACCTGAACGCCGCCCGCGCCGCCGAACAGACCCTGACCACCCAGGCCGCCGACCTCGAACGCCGCGTCCGGACCCTGACCGCCACGCGCACCTCGCTGGAACGCCGCGCCGAGGAGAGCCGCCTGAAACTCACGCAGAGCGAACAGGCGCTCGACCGCAGCCAGCAGCGCGCGCAGACGCTCGACGCGCAGGTCGTGGACCTCGCCGCCCGCATCGCCCTGAGCGAACAGGAGACCCGCACCGCGCAGGAACGCGCCGCCGCCGCCCAGCAGGCCGCCGAGCAGGTCCAGCAGCGCGCCGCCGCCCAGCAGGCCGCCGCCCAGGCCGCGCAGCGCGCCGCCGCCCAGCAGGCGCAGCAGGCCCGCGCGCAGGTGACCACCCTGAGCGGGCAGGTCCGCACCCTGAACGCCTCGCGCGCCGCCGCCGACTCCGCCCTGAACGACGCGCAGGCCGCCCTGACCCGCGCCCGCGAGCAGCAGCAGGCCGCGCAGCAGGCCCGCGACCGCCTGCTGACCGAACGCGCCCAGCTGACCGCCGAACGCGACGCCGCCGCCCGCGACCGCGACCGCGTGCGCGCCGAACTGACGACCCTCCAGGCGCAGCAGGCGCAACTGCGCGCCCAGCAGACCCAGCTGCGCGCCAGCAACGAGGCGCTCGGCCGGGACCTCGCCGCCGCCCGCGAGACGCTGGGCAAACTGCAAGACGAGTACTCCAGCAGCCGCGCCGAACTGAGCGCCAGCCGCAATACCGACCTCGCCTACCCCAAGAACGACCTCGTGTACGCCGCCGTGGTGCCCAGCGTCCGCAACCTCGACGCCTTCCTGGCCGACGCGGCCCGCAGCGCCCAGGCGCGCGGCGCGAAGGGCGCCCCCAGCGTCCGCCTGAGCGCCGGGGCGCGCAGCCTGCTGGAAACGAAACTGCGCGGCCTGAACGTCAGCACCTTCGTGCAGTGCCGCGCCGCGCAGAACGCCGCCGTGGGCTTCCCGGTGGACCTGAGCTGCGACGCCCGCCCGAACGCCGTCCTGTACCGCGGGGATCAGATCATCCGCCGCGCCACCCTGAACCTGAACGTCACGCCCGGCGCGTTGCAGGAACAGGTGAACGACCTCGTCAAGGACACCGTGCTGGACATCACGGCGCGCGGCGTGCCCAGCGAGTACGTGCAGGGCCTGGACGTGACGGAACTCGTGACGCTCCTGAGCCGCCTGGGCGCCCGCAGCGGTGCGGTCGCCACGGTCGGCATCGCCGCGCGGCAGGACGTGCGGCCCGGCACCCGCGTGGACCTGTACCCCGTCCTGCCCTGAGCGCCGGGCCCACCTGTGGGGGCAGGTTCCAGTCAGGCGCAGCAGGTACACTCCGCGCATGCGTTCCCTGGTTTCACTGCTCACCCTGACCCTGCTCGTTCCGGCCTCCGCGCAGGCCGAACCGATCCGCGTGGAATTCTGGCACGCCATGACCGGCGTCAAGGACACGGTCGCCACGTACGCCCGCGACTTCAACCGCTCGCAGAGCACCTACGAGGTCGTGCCGGTCGCGCAGGGCAACTACCGTGAGCTGCTGCCCAAACTCCAGGCGGCCCAGAAGGCCGGCCGCGCGCCCGCGCTGGTGCAGCTGGAATTCACGCAGTTCCCCGCGCTGGCCGCCGCCGGGCAGCTGACGGACCTGACCCGCACCGTGGACGCCCTGCCCGACGCCCTGAAAAACGACTTCTACCCGGCCGTGTGGCGCGCCGGCGAGATGGGCGGCCGCACCTACGGACTGCCCTGGAACGTCAGCGTCCCGGTCCTGATGTTCAACGCCCGCATCCTGGAGAACGCCGACCAGCCGGTCCCCGACACCTGGGCGGACCTGGAACGCGTCAGCCGCGCGCTCGCCACGGGTGGTCGCCGCCCGCTGGTGGTCGCCGCCGACGCCTGGACCTTCGAGGCGAACGTCCTGTCGCGCGGCGGGACGCTCAGCAGCGGCCAGGAACCCCGCCTGAACAGCCCGGACGCCGCCGAGGCCCTCACGCAGCTGGCCCGCATGAGCGCCGCCGGGCACGCGCAGCCCCGCACCCTGAACGAGGCCACCCGCGCCGCCATCGACTTCGCGCGCGGCCAGAACGTGTTCGTCCTCGCCAGCGTCGCCAACTGGACCGACGCGCGCAAACTGCCGCTGTTCAAGCTGGGCGTCGCGCCGTTCCCGTGCGAGAAGCCCGGCGCCTGCACCGTCCCGCTGGGCGGCGCGACCCTGGCCGTGCCCAGGGGCACCCCGGCCACCGAGCAGGCCGGCGCCGCCGCCTTCTGGCAGTACCTGAGCGCCCCCGACCGACTGGCGAACTGGGTGCAGGTCACCGCCTACGCCCCGCCGCGCCGCGCCGCCGTGCCGCTGCTGGACGGCTGGTACGCGAAGAACCCGCAGCTGCGCGCCGCGCACGCCCAGATGAACCGCGCCGTGCCGCGCCCCACCACGCCCGAGTACGCCGCCTGGACGGCCCTGCTGGAAGACGCCATGCAGAAGGCCACGACCGGCAAACTGGGCGCCAAGGCCGCGCTGGACGAGGCGCAGCGGCAGGCGCAACGCTGAGCGCCGTATGCTGCCTGCCATGAGCGCCCTGTACCTGCTGCTGACCCTGGCTGTCGCCGCGTTGCTGCTGCTGTTCCTGCTGAGGCCCGGCGCGGCGCGTGCCGGAACCGTCTGGGCGTGCGCGGCGCTGCTGCCGCTGCTCGCGGCGATGGTCGTGGCCCTGGGCCGGCAGTAGGCAGGGAGCAGGGAGAAGCGGGCGGTGAGGATCAACCCACGGCCCGCACCCCGCCTGCGGTATACGGACTGCCGTCTGTTTCGCCGACAATCCGGAACTTCACCGCCCCTGCCGGCTCCACGTCCGGAGGGGCGCGTTGCTCCCACTCTGCGGAGCAGCTCTACGAGTCGCTCCGCTCGGACCCAGCGGGCTTTGCAGCCCGTTCAATCGGAGTCCGGATCACTCGCCCAGGTAGCGGCGCAGTTCGTCCAGGGCGTGACTCGTGCCGATCAGGACCAGTTTGTCGTGGGGACGCAGTTCGTCCTCGGCGCCGGGCGTGACCTCGATCTTCCCGGCGCGGCTCATGGCGATCACCTGCACCCCGAAGCGGCCCGTGAGGTTCAGGTCGCGCAGCGTGCCCTTCAGGCGCTCGTTCGCCTCGATCTCCACGACGGCGTAGTCGCTGCCCAGGTCCAGGGTGTCCACGATGTTCGGCGTGGCGATCTGTCGTGCCAGACGCACGCCCATGTCATGCTCGGGCCGGATGACGAGGTCCGCGCCGATGCGCTCGAGCACCCGGCGGGCCATCTCGTCGACGGCCTTGCACACCACGTACGGCGCGCCCAGGCTCTTGGCGTTCATGGTGGCCAGGATGTTCGACTGGACGTCCGTGCCGATGGCGACCACGACCACGTCGAAGTCCGCGACGCCCAGGGTGCGCAGGGCGCGTTCGTCGCTGGCGTCCAGGATGGCGGCGTGCGTGACGAGGTTCATGACCCGCTCGACGTTCTCCTCGTGGTGGTCGACGGCCACGACCTCATGGCCCATCTCGTACAGGGTGGTGGCGACGGCCGTACCGAAGCGGCCCAGGCCGATCACGAGGCATTGTTTGCTTTTCATGGGTGGTTCCTTTCAGGCGTCGGCGGTCGGCCGGGCCGGTTGTCAAGAGAGTACTTCAGGTTGGGGGCGGGGCGGGGTCATCCGACCAGGATGTCGCGTTCCGGCGGGTAGCGGACGCGGCCGCTGCTGGTCTCACGCAGGTTCAGTGCCAGCGCGAACGTGACCGGCCCGATGCGGCCCAGGTACATCAGGACGCTCAGGATGATCAGGCCCGGATCGTTCAGCAGGTGCGTGGTGTTCAGGCTCAGGCCGACCGTGGCGGCGGCGCTGACCGTCTCGAACAGCAGCGGCGTGAAGCGCAGCGTGGGGTTCGTGACCAGCATCAGGAAGAAGCCCGTGAAGACCAGCAGCGTGTAGATGGTCGTGATCGTCCCGGCCCGCACGACGTTCTCCGGCAGGACCCGCCGCCCGAAGGTGATGAGTTCCGTGCGGCCACGGATCAGGTTCCAGGCGCTGCCCAGCAGGATCGCGAAGGTGCTGGTCTTGATGCCGCCGCCGGTCGAGCCGCTGTTCGCGCCGATGAACATCAGCGCGATGATCAGGAAGATCGTGGCGTTCCCCATGGCCGTGAAATCCACCGTGGCGAACCCCCCGGACCTCGGCGTGACGCTCTGGAACACCGACGCCAGCAGCTTCCCGCCCGGCCCGAGCGGCCCCAGCGTGCCGGGGTTGCGCCACTCCAGCGCCAGGATCAGGACCGCGCCGATCAGCAGCAGCGCCAGCGTGGTCCACAGCGTCAGGCGGCTGTAGATCAGCAGGCGGTTGCGGCGCGGGGCGCGCCAGTGCGTCAGCAGGTTCAGCTGCACCAGGAAACCCAGGCCGCCCAGCATGATCAGCGCGGCGATCACGCCGCTGACCAGCGGGTCGGCCACGTACGGGGCCATGCCGCCGGGCAGCACCACGAACCCCGCGTTGTTGTACGCGCTGATCGAGTGGAACACCGACTGGTACAGGCCCTCGCCCAGCCCGAACTGCGGCACGAACCGCAGCGACAGCAGCAGCGCCCCCACGCCCTGCGCGGCGAAGGTGTACAGGAAGATGATCCGCACCAGCGCCACCACGCCCCCCACGTTCAGGGCGTTCACCTGCTGCGCGAGGTGCTGCCGTTCGCTGAAGTTCACGCGCCGCCCGGCCAGCAGCGCGAACAGCGTCCCGAAGGTGATGATGCCCAGCCCGCCGATCTGCGCGAGCAGGATGATCGTCACCTGCCCCAGCCGCGTGAACGTCTCGCCGGTGTCCGCCACGACCAGCCCCGTGATGCAGATGGCGCTGGTCGCCGTGAACAGCAGCTCCACGGTGTTCAGGTTCACGCCGGGACGGGTCATGCCCGGCAGGTGCAGCAGCGCCGCGCCCAGCGCGATGCCCAGCAGGTACACCAGCGCCAGCAGTTGCGGCGGACGCAGCCGCCGCAGCAGGCCGCGGCGCGGACCACGGGGACGCAGCCAGTTCATCCGATCAGCAGCTCCTTGTCGGCGGGGTAGCGGACCCGTACGCTGTCCGGGCGGTTGAAGGCCACCGCGAAGGTCAGCGGCCCGATCCGGCCCAGGAACATCAGGCCGATCAGCAGCGCCTCCTGCGGGGCGTTCAGCAGCGGCGTGGTGTTCATGCTCAGGCCGACCGTGCCGAAGGCGCTGACCGTCTCGAAGAACAGCTGCACGAACTTCACGTCCGGGTTGGTGTTCAGGGCCAGCATCAGCAGGAACGTCACGTTCACCAGCCCCAGGCTCAGCAGGCCCACCGTCATGGCGCGCAGCACCGTGTCCGTGTCGATCCGGCGGCGGAACAGCGCCGTGTCACGCCGGCCGCGCACCATGCTCCAGGCGCTGGCCATCATGACGTAGAAGGTCGTGGTCTTGATTCCCCCGCCGGTCGAGCCGGGGTTCGCGCCGACGAACATCAGCAGGATGGTCAGGAACAGCGTCGTGAACTGCATGGCCCCGTAATCCAGGGTGTTGAAGCCCGCCGTGCGCGGCGTCACACCCTGAAACCACGCGGCCATCAGCTTCCCGCCGGGCGACAGCGCGCCCAGCGTGGCGGGATTGTTCCACTCGGCCAGCGCGAACCCGGCCGTCCCGACCAGCAGCAGCGCGGCCGTCATGGTCAGCGACAGGCGGCTGTTCAGGGTCAGCCGCTCGCGCCGCCGGTCCTGCATGAACCGCAGGACGTTCAGCTGCACCAGGAACCCCAGGCCGCCCAGGATGACCAGCAGCGGCACCACCACGTTCAGCAGCGGGTTCTGCACGAACTCCGTCAGGCCCGTGGCGTACAGGCTGAACCCGGCGTTGTTGAACGCGCTGACCGAGTGGAACACCGCGTAGTACAGGCCGCGCCCCAGGCCCTCGCGCGGCACGAACACGGCGGCCAGCAGCAGCGCCCCGACCGCCTCGATCAGCAGGGAACTCAGCACGATGCGCCGCACCAGCGCCACCACGCTTCCCAGGTCCGAGGCGCTCACCTGCTGCGCCGCCCGGATGCGGTCGGTCACGCCCACCCGCCGCCGCAACGCCAGCGCGAACAGCGTCCCCAGCGTCACCAGGCCCAGCCCACCCACCTGGATCAGCAGCATCAGCACCACCTCGCCGAACGTGGAGAACGTGCCGCCCGGATCCACGACCGCCAGCCCGGTCACGCACACGGCGCTGGTCGCCATGAACAGCGCCTGCAGCGGCGTGACGCTGTGCCCGGCCTCCAGACTGACCGGCAGCGACAGCAGCGCGGCCCCCACCATGATCGCCGCCGCGAAGGTCAGCGCGATCAGCTGCGGGGGGCTCAGGCGCGGAAACGGCCGCCGGCGGCGCGCGGAACGGGCCGGGCCGGCGGAAGGGGAGGCAGGAGGCAGGCGGGTCATGGGTCGGCCCGGATTCTACGCCCCGCGCACCCCCGCCGCGCCGACGGCCTATACTGTCCTGCTATGCCCCGACCTGCCCGCCCAGACCGCGCCTCGCCCTACGGGCGGAAAACCAGCCGACCCAAGGTCGATCACCGCACCCGCGCCCCCGCGCGCGAGTACGAACTCGAGGCGCTGGCCGGCCTGGAACACGTCGCCGCCACTGAACTGGACAGCGTGCCGCTCGCGCGTGACATCCGCGGCCCGCGCTTCTGGTACCCCGGCGACCCGGAACGCCTGACCCGCATGAAAAGCGTCACCGCCGTGTACCGCGTGCGCGGCTGGGACGTGCCCCGCCCGCGCGGCCTGCTGGGCCACCAGCAACTCGGGGAACTCACGGCCTTCCTCAGGGAGGTCGTGGAGGTCGGCGGCCACACCTCCTTCCGGATCGGCGCGGCCGGACGCGAGAGCAGCGTCATGCAGCGCATCGCCGAGGAACTCCAGACGGCGCTGCAACTGCCGCACGAACCCGAGACCGGCGAGCTGCTGATCCGCATCCTGCCGCAGCAAGGCGGCGAAGGCTGGGACGTGCTGGCCCGCATCACCCGCCGCCCCCTGAGCGCCCGCGCGTGGCGCGAATGCAACATGGCCGGCGGCCTGAACGCCACCATCGCCTACGCCGCGCACAAACTGGCCGGGCAGCGCGACAACGACCGCATTTTCAACCCCATGAGCGGCAGCGGCACCCTGCTGATCGAACGCGCCCTGATGGGCCCCTACGACGCGATGGTCGGCGTGGACATCAACCCGGACGCGGTCCGCTGCGCGCAGACGAACATCCGCGCCGCCAAACGCGAGATCGAGGTCGCGCACATCGACGCGCTGCACACCGGCCTGCCCGCCCGGTCCTTCGATCTGGTCATGGCCGACCTGCCCTGGGGCGACGCCATCGGCACGCACGGCGGCAACGAGGCCCTGTACCCGGCCTTCCTGAAGGAGATGCACCGCCTGACCAGCCAGCGCGGCCGCCTGTGCGTCATCACGCACGAGATCCGCCTGTTCGAACGGGTGCTGGCCGAACAGCAGAAGTGGAACGCCTACGAACTGTTCCAGGTCGCCAGCGGCGGTCACCACCCCAAAGCGTACCTGCTCAGCAAAACCTGATCCGGACTCCGATTGAAGGGGCTGCAAACCCCGCTGGGTCCGAGCGGATGCGACTCGTAGAGCTGCCCCGCAGAGTAAGAGAGAAACGCCCTTCCGGACGTGGAGCCGGCAGGGGCGGTGAAGTTCCGGATTGTCGGCGAAACAAACGGCAGTCCGTATGATCCGGACGGGCGACCACGCCCACTGCCCGCCGGGCAGGCCGTGCAGACAGGCAGAGGGGGCGCCCCACCGGCTCACGGTGGAACGCCCCCTTCAAGTAGTCCGTATCAGTCGGCGGCGGCCAGCAGGCCTTCGGGCTGCATGACGTTGGCGCCCAGGCCGCGCAGGCGCTCGGCGAGGCGTTCGTAGCCGCGGTTCAGGTACTGCACGCCGTCGATGACGGTGTCGCCCTCGCAGGTCAGGCCGGCGATGAACAGGGCCGCGCCGGCGCGCAGGTCGGCGGCCTTGACCGGCGCGGCGTGCAGCGCGGCGCCCTGGATGACCTGGGTGTAGCCGCTGACGGTGATGTTCGCGCCCATGCGGGTCAGTTCGGCCACGTGCGTCAGGCGGTCGGGGTACACCGGGTCCTGCACGACGCTGGTGCCGGGCACCGTGGCGAGCAGGGCGCTCATCTGCGGTTGCAGGTCGGTGGGGAAGCCCGGATAGCTCTGGGTGGTGATGTTCACGGGGCTCAGGGTGCGGTTGCGGGCGTCCACGGTCAGGGTGCTGCCCTGCTCGGTGACGTCCACGCCCATCTCCTGCAACTTGCCGGTCACGGCGCGCAGGTGGTCGGGGCGGACGTTCGTGAGGGTGATGCGGCTGCGGGTGGCGGCGGCCAGCATCATGAAGGTGCCGGCCTCGATGCGGTCGGGAATGACCGTGTACGTGCCGCCGCGCAGGGCGCTGACGCCGCGCACCGTGATGGTGTTCGTCCCGGCGCCCTGGATGTCCGCGCCGAGGCTGTTCAGGAACTCGATCATGTCGACCACGTCGGTGTCGATGCTGGCGTTTTCCAGCGTGACCACGCCGTCGCCCAGCACGCTGGCCAGGATGGCGTTGTGCGTGCCGCCCACGGTCAGCAGTTCGAAGATGAACTGCCCGCTGAGGCTGCCCTGGCGGGTCGCCTCGAAGTTCCCGCCGTCCTCGCTGACCTGCGCTCCGAGGGCGCGCAGCGCCTTGACGTGCTGGTCCACCGGGCGCGGTCCCCAGGCGCAGCCGCCGGGCATGGAGACGGTGGCGTGTCCGGCGCGGGCCAGGATGGGGCCCATCACGATGAAGCTGGCGCGCATCTTGCTGACCAGCGCGTAGGGCGCGTCGGTGTTCAGGATCTCGGGGGTGTGCAGTTCCAGGCTGTTCTCGCCGATCCAGGCGTGGCGGGTGCCGATGTGGGCCAGCAGGTCCAGGATGGTCGCCACGTCGCTCAGGCGCGGGATGCCGTGCAGGGTGACCTTCTCACTGCTCAGGAGGCTGGCGACGATGATCGGCAGCGCCGCGTTTTTGCTGTGCTGAACGGCGATCTCGCCGCTGAGTTCGCGGCCTCCCTGGACGTGCAGTGGGGTCAGTTGCATGGGGGTATCCTTTCGTGAAGGTCACGGGCGCGCGGGGAGTGGGATTGAGGGGGCCGGCAGCCGACCGGTTGCCCCACGCGGCATGGGTGCATGTTACACATCGTGCTCAGGATGTGTCCACACTGACCATACATCCGGTCACCGCCCGGAGGATGAGTCGCATCGGGAGGCCAGTCGTCAGGGGAGTCTCATGTTGAGGGTACTCAGAGCTGCGTGCTACGCTGCGGGTACGACCACACCCACCACCGCGACGCCCACGGCCGCGGGAGGTCCCTTTCAGGAGAGGCATGCCCAAGAAGGAACGTAAACGCCTGCAGGTGGTCATCAGCGACGAGCAGGACGCCCTGCTGACCCGCACGGCGTACGAACTGTCCAGCCCGGAACGACTGATCAGCAAGAGTGAAGTGGTGCGCCTGGCCATCGAGAAGATCGCCCGCGAACTCGGAGAAGGAGAGAACCTCGAGCAGTACCGTTCCATCCTGGACACCGTCCCCAGCGACGACGCCTGATCCGCCCCCGCCGCGCGCCCTTCCGGTCAGGGAAGGCGCGCGGCCGTCTGTCAGTCGGGGGCCGGCTCAGGCCCGGTTCCGGCCCGCCGGAGACAGCGGTGCTGGGCGCCGCATCACCGGGCCAGTGCGACCGGGTCGCTCAGGACCCGCCGCGCCCACAGGTAGCGCGGTCCCCAGTAGCGGTCGGCCCGCAGCCGGTCCACCGACACCCGCCCCAGGTAACTGTTCGCGCTGATGAACTGGTCGTCGCCCAGGTAGATGCCGACGTGCGACACGCGCCCCCGGCCCTCGGTGTCGAAGAACAGCAGGTCGCCGGGCCGCAGGTCGCGGTCGTCCACCGCCGCGCCCGCCCGCGCCTGATCCGTACTGACGCGCGGCAGCGCCACACCCAGCGGCGTGAACACCTGCCGCACGAACCCGCTGCAGTCCAGACCGCTGCGGGCCTCGCCGCCGAACACGTAGGGCGTGCCCAGCAGCGCCATCGCCGCGCCGCGCCAGTCGCCCGGCGCGGCACTCGCGGCAGCGGCAGGCGGCAGGGCGGCAGCCGGGGCAGGGGCGGGGTCGGCCGGTCCCTGCACGCGCGGCATCTCGCGCGCCGGTTGCAGGACCGGAGCGACCGGTGTGGGCGCCGCCGGCAGGAACGGTGATCCGCCCACGCCTCCCGGCAGCGGTCCGGCCGGCGTGGGCGCGGGCGCGGCCGTCGCGCCGCGGTCGGACGCACCGGCCGGCAGCGTGAGCACCTGACCGGCCCGCAGCGCCGCACCGGGCGGCAGACCGCTGGCGGCCAGCAGGGCGTCCACCGTCACGCCGTAACGGCGGGCCAGGGCGTACAGCGTCTCGCCGGGCTGCGTGACGTGCGTGCGCGGTCCGTCCCGCAGCGTCAGCACCTGCCCGACCCGCAGGTCCGGGCGGGTCAGGCCGTTCAGGGCCAGCAGCGCCTCGACGCTCAGGCCGGCGCGGCGGGCCAGACTGAAGGCCGTATCGCCGGGCTGCACGGTCACGCTGGCCTCGCCCCGCAGGTCCGGGGCCGCCACGACCAGTTGCACGGTGAGGGTCTGCGCGGCGGCCGGCAGCCCCCCCAGCGACACGGACACCGCCAGCGCGGTCAGCGGGCGGCAGGACAGGGCAGCGCGGAAATCAGGCAGCAGCATGGAGCGACTCGCAGGGAAGACCCGGCCGGCCATCTGCCGGCACCGGAAAGAAGCGAAACAGCTGAGAACCATGAACGTAGACCCGCGCACCGTAACACGCGCCGCCCCACCCTGCCAAGCTGTCCACCCTGCCAGGCCACCCGCCGCGCCGGGGCAGGGGGGAGCGTCCCGTCAGGAAGGCCGCTGCGGTCCCGGCGGGGCGTATGGTGGCAGGCGTGACTGCCCGCGCCCAGGCGTGGCGTACGCGCACCTTCAGTGCCCTGCGCCACCCCCACTACCGCCGCTACTGGTTCTCGCAGCTGCTCTCGCTGACCGGATCGTGGATGCAGGCGACCGCCCAGCAGTACCTCGTGCTGGAACTCTCGGGCGGCAGCAGCGCCGCGCTGGGCTGGGTCACCGCCGCGCAGTTCATGCCCAGCCTGCTGCTCTCGCTGTTCGCCGGGGCCGTCATCGACCGCGTGCCGCGCCGGAACGTGCTGCTCGCCACGCAGATCACGCTGCTGATCACCGCGACCGCCCTGGCCGTCACCACGCACCTCGGGCTGGTCACGCTGCCGCTGGTCATGGCCATCGCGTTCCTGTCCGGCTGCGCGAACGCCTTCGACATGCCGGCCCGGCAGAGCATGGTCGTGGATTTCGTCCCCAGAAGCGACGTGCCGAACGCCGTCGCCCTGAACAGCCTGTCGTTCAACGTGAGCCGCACCGTCGGGCAGGCCCTGTTCGGGGTGGTCGCCGCGCTGGGCGTGACGCTGCTGGCCGGCGGGAACGGCGACGACATCTCGCGGCTGGCGCTGCCGTTCTACCTGAACGTCGCGTCGTTCTTCGTGGTGCTGTACGTGATCGCCACGCTGCCCTTTCCCGCCCGCGAGGGCGGCCCGCGCGGCAGCATGGCCGAGGACGTCCGCGAGGGCCTGCGCTACGTGCGCGGCACGCCCGCCGTGCGCAACGTCATGCTGCTGGTCGGGGCGCTCAGCCTGACCATCATCAACTTCAACGTGATCATCCCCTACTACGCCCGCGTGGTGTTCGGCGCCCGCGAGGCCACCTTCGGCGCGCTGTCCGCCGCGTTCGGTATCGGCGCGATGGCCGGCGCGCTCTGGCAGGCCAGCCGCCCCAACCCGCTGCGCAACCTGCGGGTCGGCGCGGTTATCCTGACCCTCAGCGCCGTCGCGCTGGCCCTCACGCCCGGCCCGGCGCTGGCCTTCCCGGTCCTGGCCGCCTGCGGGTTCGGGATGCTGACCCTGCTGGTCAGCGCGAACTCCAGCGTGCAGCTCACCATCCCCGACGCGCTGCGCGGCCGGGTCATGAGCCTGTACTCCTTCGTGCTGGTCGGCATGGGCCCCCCCGGCGCACTGATCGCCAGCAGCCTGATCAGCAGCAGCGGTCCCTTCGGGCCGCGCCTGGGCCTGATCGTCCTGGCCGCGCTGGGCGCCGCCGCCACCGCCGCCCTGTGGACCCGCCTGCCCCGCAACCCCCGCCCCGAACCCTGAACCGAGCCTAAGCCCGCGCCCCGCGAACGGCTGTTATGCTGCGTGCATGGCTTCAGACCGCAATCCTGACCAATCGCACGCCCTGATGACGTGGGCGCTGATCGTGGTTGCCCTGGGCGCGATCATCGGGATCGGCACCACCGCCGCGCTGTTCGCCCGCAAGGGACGCCCCCTGCCCGACGACCCCGACGCCCCCCTGTTCATCTGACACGGACTCCCGTCTCCGGTCGAACGGCTGACAGGGCCGTTCCATCCGGGCGGGTGAGCGCAGGGCGCCCCGCCGGGCTGTCAACGCCATAGACGGAATCCACCCGCACCGCCATCCGGCCCGGCCGTCTCCCCAGACCGCCGGGCCGCGGTCACGGGGAAATCCGACCTCGGCCACCCGGCCGAACGACATACGAAACCCGTATCAGCCGTCAGCCAGGGTGCAAATGGCTTTGTCAGTCATTCAGGTCCGAGTCCGGATCAGAACGGCCAGACGCGCGGGATGATCAGCAGGGCCGCCACGAACGTCACGGCGGTCAGGCCCGCCCCGACCCGCACGAAATCCATGAACGAGTACCGCCCCGGCCCGTACACCAGCATGCACGACGGTTCCAGCGGCGTGATGAACGAGTTGCTGGCCGCCACCGTGATCCCGATGATGAACGGCCGGGGATCGTAGCCCAGCGCCTTGGCCGTCCCGATCGCCAGGGGCAGCATGACCAGCGCCGCCGCCTGGTTGCTCATGGGCTGGGTCAGCAGGACCGTCACCAGGAACAGCGCGCCCAGCAGTCCGTACGGTCCGAGCGGTTCCAGCACGCCGGACAGCGCGCCGGTCAGGGCGCGGGCCGCGCCGCTGTCCTCGAAGGCCGTGCCGAAGGCCAGCATGCACGCCACCAGGATGATCACGGGCCACTCCACCGACCCGTACGCTTCCTCGGGGGTGATCAGGCGGAACATCAGGCTCAGGGCGACGGCCACGACCACCGCGACGGCCAGCGGCACGACGCCCAGCCCGCCCAGCAGCACCGCCCCGCCGAACAGCAGCAGCGCCAGCGGCGCGCGGCGCAGGTCCCGCTGGCGTTCGGTCAGGTCGCCCATGACGACCAGGTGTTCGCCCAGCGAGTCGATGCGCTCGGCGCCGCCCTGCACCATCAGGACGTCGCCCACCTGGATGCGCAGGCGGCCCAGGCGCTCCACGTTCCGCGCGCGGCGGTGCAGTGCCAGCACGGACGCGCCGTAGCGTTCACGGAACCGCGCCTCCCGGAGGGTGCGGCCCAGAAGCGGCGAGCCGGGCATGACGACCGCCTCGACCAGCCGGACCGCGCCGGCCTCGTCCTGCGGGAGTTTCTGCTCGCTCTTGCTGACCACGCCCAGCGTGCTCTTGCCCGCCAGGATGCGTTCGGTGGGACCCTCGACGGTCAGGGTGTCGCCCTCCTGCACCCGGAAGTCCGGGCCGGGCGCGTACTGCGTGGGCTGCTCGCCCCGGCGCACCGCCACGACCGTCAGGCCGTGATCGCGGCCCAGTCCGGTTTCCCGCAGGGTCTGCCCGGCCAGCGGACTGCCGGCCGCGACCGTCAGGTCCGCGAGGTAGGCGCGCAGCGACTCTTCGAGTTGCGCGTCGCGGGCGGGCAGCAGGCGCGGCGCGACGAAGAACAGGTACGCCAGACCCAGCGCCGCGACCGGCACGCCCACCCACGCCAGTTCGAAGAACCCCAGCGGTTCCTGCCCGGCGGCCGGCAGCGCGCCCGACACGACGAGGTTGGTGCTCGTGCCGATCACGGTGATCGTGCCGCCCAGGATGCTCGCGAACGCCAGCGGCATGAGCGCGCGGCTGGCGGGAATCCCGGCGCGGCGGGCCATGCCGGCCACGACCGGCAGGAACACGGCGGTCGTGGCGGTGTTGCTGGTGAAGGCGCTGACGCCCGCCACGGTGCCCAGCAGCGAGCGCAGGGTGGCCGTGGCGTTCCGGGAGCGCCGCGCGACGCTCACGCCGACCCACTCGATCACCCCGGCGCGCAGCAGCACCCGCGTCAGGATGAACAGCGACGCCAGCGTCAGGACCGTGTCGCTCCCGAAGCCCGCGAACGCCTCCTTTGGTGTCAGGAGGCCCAGCAGCAGCAGCGCCGAGAGCAGTCCCAGCGCGGTCACGTCGACCGGCAGCCACTCGGTGGCGAACAGCACCAGCGCGGTGACGAACAGAATCAGCAGGATCAGGATGGGGTCCATGTGTCACCGGGAAGCGTGCCGCGCCTGCCGGCTGGCCGCGTGAGAGAAACCAGAAGACGTACCCGCTTGATTTCCGTGACCCTGCTGTCCGGCTCAGGCCGGAGCGGACCAGCCGGTGGCGAGGCGGGTCAGGGCCTCGCGCAGCACCGTCACCGCCCGGTCGTACTCCGCGAGGTCCAGGCGTTCCTCCGGCGTGTGGTCCAGGGCGCTGTCGCCCGGCCCGTACGCCAGCGTCGGCACCGGCCAGTGCGCGGCCACCACGTTCATGTCGCTCGTGCCGGTCTTGACCTTGAACACCGGCGCGCCCCCCTGCGCGCGGATCGCGACCCGCATGGCCCGCGTCAGCGCGTTGTCCCGGTCGTGCCGCACGGCGCTCTCGTGGCCGGTGAAGGTCACGGTCACGCTGTCCAGGTCGGCCAGCAGGTCACGGATGACCGCCTCGGCGTCGGCGGGACTCACGGCGGGCGGCAGGCGCAACCCGAAGGTGCCGTGCGCCCGCTGCGTCAGGCCGTCCGTGCCGCTCGTGATGTCCTGCACGGTCGCCTGCACCCCGCCGAACACGCCGCCCGGCTCGCCCGCCCCGGCCGCCCAGGTCCGCACCCGGAACCACGCCTCGGTCAGGTCGTCCCCGGCGCTGCTGCCCTCGCCGGCCGTGTGGAAGTTCTCGCGCTGCGCCTCGGCCCGCACGACCAGCCGGCCCTTGTACCCCAGGGTCAGGCCCTCCCAGCCGCTCGGCTCGCCGATCAGGACCACGTCCGGGCTCAGCACGTTCCGGATGTGCCGCGCGCCCCGGCTGCTGGGCGCCTCCTCCTCGGTCGCGCCGATCACCACGAAGCGCGCCGCCGCCAGCGCCTCGGGCGGCAGGGTCGCCACGGCCGCCATGAACGCGCACAGCGGCCCCTTGGCGTCCACGCTGCCGCGCCCGTGCAGCACGCCGTGGTCGTCCACCCGCACCGGAATCTCGCCCGGCACGGTGTCCATGTGCCCCAGCAGCGCCACCGTCAGCGGCCCGTGACCGCGCTCGCCCACGGCGTTTCCGGCCTCGTCCACCCGCGCCGCGAAGCCCCGCGCGGCCATCCAGCCGCTCAGGAGCTCGGCCACCGGCCCCTCCTGCCCGGACAGTGACGCGGTCTGCACCGCGCGGATCAGCAGGTCACGCGCGTCGGCGACCGGTGCGGGAGCCGGACGGTCAGTCGACATCCATCACCCCACCCGAGGTGCCCGACGCCCGCGCCAGCGCCACGAGCAGCCGCGCGATGTCCGCCAGCGCCATCAGCGCGATGGTGCCCACGCCGCCCGCCAGCAGCGTCCACAGCGCCGCGAGGGGCTGCCCGCCCGAGAACTGGAAGAACGCCAGCGCGACCGACGCCACGAACAGCACCGCGCCCAGCACCCGCAGGCGACCCGTCAGGCTGTCCACGAGGTCCGCCTGCCGGGCCAGCGCCGCGACCGCCGACGCCGCGCCCCGCAGCGGCACACCCGCCGCAGAGGCCGCCGCAGCCGGCGCTGCGGTCGGCGTCGGGATGGGTGTAGGTGCTGGCGCCGGGGCGGGCGCGACCTCGCTGCGCGCAGAGGCCGGCGCTTTGGCGAGGTCCGGGGTGCGGCTGGGCGAGAAGCCGCTCGACGAGATCACGACCGGCGTCGCCCCCGCCGGCGTGTGAACCGGAGCGGGTGCCGGCGTCGGTGCCGGACTCGGTGCCGGACTAGGTGCGGGTGCCGGGGTGGGAACCGGCGTGGGTTCGGGAGCGGGCGTGGGAGCGGGCCGGGGCGTGGGGGCAGGCTGGGGCGTGGGCGCCGCCGGTTCCGGGGTGACCTCGGCCGCCTGCGCCGCTTCCTGCGCGGCCGCGCGTTCCTTGGCCTGTGCGGTCGCGTCCCTGACCTGCCCGAAGAACGCCTGCACCTGCGCCGGATCGAACCCCAGCAGGCTGGCCGTCAGGGCCGTCCCGGCCGGCGTCTCGACCCGCAGCGTGCCCTCCTGATCACTGTGAATGCGGGTCAGGTCGCGCAGCGTGACCCGGCGCGTGCCGTCCGCATCCTGAAACAGCAGCGTGTCGGCCGTCAGGACGAACAGCGCCTCGTCGCGCTCCAGCGACGTGAGGGGAGAAGCGGTCATTCCGATGGTCTGCAGGGCCTGCACGGCACGTTCACTGGGGGCACGCTGGGTCATGATCACTCCTTGAAAAACCCACAGGAGCCGGGCGCCGCCTGAACCGGCCCTCTCCTGCACCTGGGCGGCTCCGGTCACGCTACGCGCAGCCCGGAACCTGTCGGCACAGCATACCCAACCCTGCCCAGGCACGCGGCGCCGCTCCCGGCGGTCACGGCCACGCATGAAGACACGCCCGCGCTGCCTCTCACCGCGCCCCCCCGGCCCCCGCGCCACACTGGGCGCATGAGCGACCAACCCAAGGACACCACCCCGCTGGGCCGCAGTGTCGAGGACATCGAACGCGAGAGCGGCAACCTCGTGAACGACCCGCGCGAGGGTGAGACCCTGCGCCGCGACCAGGGACCGGCCGTCATTCCGGCCGTCGCGAACGCCAACACCACTGGTCTGATCGCCGCCGTCGCCCCCGCCGACCTGATCGAACCGGGCAGCGGCCCGGACGACGGAACCAGCACCGTCAACCGCGACAGCAGCGAGGAGTAATACGGACTCCGATTGAATGGGCTGCAAAGCCCATTCAATCCGAGCGAAGCGAGTTGGAGCAAAACGGGTTCCGGATTGCCGGCGAAACAAACGGAATCCGTATAAACCGAGACAGGAGTGGGCGGCACCAGGGAAACCTCCGGCGCCGCCCACTCCTGCCCTGTGCGCGGGTCGCGTCAGCCGGTGCCCAGGTCACGCGGGCGGTACGTGACCGCCTCGGCCAGATGCGCCTCGCGGATGTCGGGGCTGCCCGCGAGGTCCGCGACGGTGCGCGCCACACGCAGCAGGCGGTCGTAGCCGCGCCCGGTCAGGCCCAGCTGCTTCGCGGCGGCCCGCGCAAAGCCCTCGGGACCGGCGGCCAGCGGCGCGTGCTGCCGCAGCGCCTGCCCACCCAGGTCCGCGTTCCGGCCCCCCTGCCGCGCCAGCATCCGCTCGCGGGCCGCCGCCACCCGCAGGCGCACCGGGGCGGTCGGTTCCGGTTCCGGCGCGCGGGTCAGTTCCTCGACCGTCAGGCGCGGCACCCGCACTGTCAGGTCGATGCGGTCCAGCAGCGGTCCCGACAGCCTCGCCGCGTAGCGCGTCCGTTCGGACGGCGTGCAGACGCAGGCCTTCTCGGGGTCACCCAGGTGCCCGCACGGGCAGGGATTCATCGCGGCGATCAACTGAAAGCGCGCCGGGTACTGCACGGTCGCCCGCGCGCGGCTGATCACGACCGCGCCGTCCTCCAGCGGCTGACGCAGCGTCTCCAGCGCCTTGCGGCTGAACTCCGGGAATTCATCGAGGAACAGCAGGCCCCGGTGCGCGAGGCTGACCTCGCCCGGCCGGGGCACGCCGCCCCCACCGATCAGCCCGGCGTCCGACACCGTGTGATGCGGCGCGCGGAACGGCGCCCCCAGGTTCAGGCGCCCCCGCGACGCCAGCAGGCCCGCCGCCGAGTGAATGCGCGTGACCTCCAGCGCCTCGGCCCGCGTCAGGGGGGGCAGCAGGCCCGGCGCGCGGCGCGCCAGCATGGTCTTGCCGCTGCCGGGCGACCCGACCATCAGCAGGTTGTGGCCGCCCGCCACGGCGATCTCCAGCGCGCGGCGCGCCCCGCTCTGCCCCTTCAGGTCTGCGAGGTCCAGCAGCGTGTCCTCCGGTCCCTGCGCCTCGGGCGCCGGCGTGACCGGCAGCGGGTGGGAGCCGCCCAGGTGCCGGGCCGCCTCGGCCAGCGTGCCCGCCCCGAACACCGGCACGCCCTCGATCAGCGCCGCCTCGGGCGCGTTGCCCAGCGGCAGCAGCGCCGGCAGGCCCAGTTCGGCCGCCAGCAACGCCAGATTCACCGCACCCGAGATGGGCCGCAGGCTGCCGTCCAGCGCCAGTTCCCCCGCCACCAGCGTTCCCGCCAGCGCCGCCGCCGGCAGCAACTCCTGCGCGGCCAGCAGCCCCAGCGCGATCGGCAGGTCGTACAGCGGCCCCTCCTTGCGCAGGTCCGCCGGGGCGAGGTTCACCGTGATCCGCGCCGCCGGGAACGGCAACCCCGCGTTCCGCACGGCCGCCCGGACCCGCTCGCGCGCCTCGCTGACCGCCTGATCCGGCAGGCCGACCACCGTGAAGGCCGGCAGTCCCGGCGAGACGTCCACCTCGACCTCGACCGGCACGGCGTCCACGCCGATCAGGGCGACACTGCGGGCGCGGGCCAGCATCAGCGGCCCCCACGGACTGTGCGGAATTTCACGCCGGCCAGCGTACCAGACGCCCCGCTGCTCCCCGGCCGCAGCGCCCCGCACCCCCGTCAGGGGACATGCGGGGCGCTGCTAGGAGTGCGGATCAGCTGCCGGTGGGTTCCTTGGCGACCGTGACGACCGGCGCGCCGTCCGGCGTGACCGGCTGGGGCACCTCGACCGGCTGCACCATCACCGGCTGCGCCGCGACCGGTTGTGCGACGGCAGGCTGCGCGCCCGGCGTGACGGCCGCCGCCGCGACCGGAACGGCCGCCTGCGCGTGAATCGTCTGAGCGGGCGCGGCGGGCGGCGCGTCGTTCAGGGTGCCGTCCAGACCGTCTTTGAGGCTCTGGGTACTCTTGCGGAATTCACGCAGGCCGGCGCCCAGGCTCTTGCCCAGTTCCGGCAGTTTGCGGGGACCGAACACCACGAGCGCGACCAGCAGGATCACCAGCAGTTCAGCAGGACCGATATTGGGCATAACACTTGACCTCCAGGGAAAATCGGCGGCGGCCGGACGCCCGCCACGGAACAGACGAACGCCACGGGACAGACCACTGTCCGGCGCGGCCCGCCGGGGACCACCCCCGCAGTGTAGGCCCGCCCCCCCAAGCAAATGTCACGTGTGTCCGGGCCGCCTCCCGGCGCGCGACGGAACGCGGCGGTCAGGTCGGCGCGGCCGGCACGTCCCGGTAGGCGCGCAGCGTGCCGTTCATGAACGCCACGTACAGCGTGCCGTCCGCCGCCAGCGGCGTCGCCTGCACCCCCTGCGCCTCCCGGTGCGACCAGCGCACCGCGCCGCTGCGCACGTCCAGCGCCCGGAGTTCCCCCGCCTCGGACGCCAGGAACACCATCCCGGCGCTGATCACCGGACTGGCCGTCACGCGGCCCTCCATGCGGTGCGACCACAGGTCCTCGCCGTCCGACAGCCGCAGCGCCCGCACCTCGCCGCCCCACCCGGCCAGGATCGCCACGCCCCCGTCCCGGTCCGCGCCGGTCAGCGCCGGGGACGCCCACACCTCGTCCTCCAGGTCGTACGTCCACAGGGTCGGTTCGTCCGGCGCCAGGGACGGCCGCCCCCCCGCCGCACTCAGGGCCAGGGCGTGAACCTCGCCCTCCCAGGTCGCCACGACCAGCGTCGCCTCGCCCGGCCGGGTCGGCAGCAGCGCCGGCGTGCCGTGCACCGTCCCGATCTCGACCTTCCACATGGGCGACCCGTCACGGGCGTCCAGCGCGTGCAGCCATCCGCTCTCGTCGCAGATCAGCGCCGCGCCCGCCCACACCAGCGGACTGGCCGCCACCGGCCCGCCCGTCCGGTACGCCCAGCGCAACTCGCCCGTCCGGTCGTCCAGCGCGTACAGGTGCCCGTCGCGGCTGCTGGCCAGCACCTGACCGCCCCACAGGGTCGGCGCGCCCGTCAGTTCCGCCCGCGCCCGGTGCAGCCACACCTGCGCGCCGCTGTGCAGGTCCACGCGCCGCAGGGTCCCGTCCCACGCGCCGAACAGCACCTGCCCGCCCTGGAAGGTCGCCGGGGCCGTCACCTCGTCCCGCGCCGCGTACGTGGCGAACGGACGGCCGGACGCGTGCGTCAGGACCAGCTGCCCGCCGCGCGTTCCCACCGCCACCAGATCCCCCTCGCCCATCACGGCCGCCGGCCACGTCACCTCGCCGGGCAGCGGCACGCTCCAGACCTCGCGCAGGTCCGCCACGCGCGCCGGGCCGTCCGGATGCTCCCCGGTCCGCGCCCGCCCCCCCCGGTACTGCCCGCGCACGTGCGCCGTCCACACGTCCCGCCGCGCCAGCGCCCACAGGTGCGCCAGCGCCTCGCCGCTCTCCGGGCGTTCCTCCGGGCGTTTGGCGAGCAGCGCCAGCAGCACCCGCGCCACCGCGTCCGGCACCGCCGGGTTCAGGTCGCGCGGGTCCGGCGCCGGTTCGTAGACATGCTGGTACAGCACGCTCTGGTCACTGTCCCCCACGAACGGCGGGCTGCCGCACGCCACGCGGTACAGCACCGCGCCCAGTGCGTACAGGTCGCTCAGCGGCCCCACGCCCACCCCGCGCGCCTGTTCCGGCGCCATGTACGCCGGGGTGCCCAGCGTGACCCCGCTGCGCGTCAGCTGCCGCGTGTGCTCACTGAGCGCCACCAGCCCGAAATCCATCACGCGCGGCCACCCCGCCTCGTCCAGCAGCACGTTCCCCGGCGTCAGGTCCCGGTGCGTGATGCCCCGCCCATGCACGAAATGCAGCGCCCGCGACACGAACGCCGCCGCCGTCAGGAACCGCCCCAGCGGCCCCGGCGCGTCCTCCAGCGGCCCCAGCGCCGTCACCGGCCCGCCCGTCATGAGCGGCATCGTGAAAAACGGCCGCCCACCCTCCGGTTCCGTGCCCAGGTCCAGCACCGGCACCACTCCGGGGTGCGTCAGGCGCGCCAGGGTCCGCACCTCGCGCAGGAAACGCTCGCGGTCACTGGGCGGCACGTGCGCGTGCTGCACCTTCACCGCCACGTCCCGCCCCAGCAGCGTGTCGTGCGCCCGGAACACCCGCGCGCTTCCACCCTCGCCCAGCAGACCCAGCAGGTCGTAGCGACCCACCAGCACAGAGCCCGAATCCAGCGGCATACCCCGCGAGTGTAGCGCCCGGCAGCCGCAAGAGGAGGAGGGGGGCGGCAGGTTATCCACCGCCCCCTCCTCCTCTTGCGTTACTGCCCCATGCCGGCCAGCTGCCCCGGGGTGATAGGCTCACGCAGCAGGTGGGCGAAGGTGTCGCTCTCGCCGCGCTCGACGGCCCGGCGCACCAGATCGCCGCCGACCGAGTACGTGAAGATGTACGCGCGGAAATTCGGGTTCTGCACGAACCGCAGCGACTGCCGGGCGCGGGCCTCGCTGGCCAGCGCGTACGTCTGCAGGAAGTCCAGCACCTCGCCTTCCGGGGCGCGGTCGGCGTGCAGGCGCATGGCCGCCTCGCCGCTCACGCCGCCCAGCGCCCGCCTGACCTGCGTGACCGCCAGGAACGCGCGGATGTCGTCCGCGTCCAGCCCGGCCAGCGCCGCGAGGTCCCCGGTCAGCCACGCCTCTGTCTCGTCCGGCGTCATGACGGCGCGCAGGGCGTTCACAGCGATGCCCTCCGACACCACGCACTCCGGCGCGTTGATGAGTTGGATGCTGTGTTCCAGCCAGCCGCGCCCGCGCACCAGCCCGGCCTCCTTGGTCGCGTGCTCGGTGTGGTGGCCGGGGTAGCCCTCGTGCGCCAGCAGGTCCGGCAGGGCGGGCAGCAGCACCGGCAGGTCCGTGTTGATGTCGATGCGACTCTTCAGGTTCCCCAGCGGCCAGTTGTACCCGCTCCAGGGCCGGTCGTTCACGAGCTCGATGCTGAAATCCTCACCGTCCGGCAGCCCGAAGCGTTCTGATACCCGCGAGCGCAACTCCGCCAGGATCGGGGCCGCCACCCGCAGGATGTCCCCGCGCGGCACCGCCACCCGCGAACGCAGCGCCTCCTCCCGCTCGATCAGGGAGCCGCTGCCGGGCAGCGCGGCGTCCAGCGCCCGCAGCGCCCCGTCCAGTTCGTTCAGGTCGGCGCGGCGCGGCTCGATGTCGTACAGGCCGCGCACCTCGTCGGCGTACGCGATGGCCTCGCCCGACAGCAGGCGCGTCATGGTGTGCATGGCCCGCACCTGCACCGTCAACCACTCGCGCCGCGCGTCCTCCGGCACGCCCGCCACGTCCGCCAGCAACGCCGACGCCTCCGCCATCAGCGCCTGCGGCTCGCGGGCCTCCCGCACCGCCCACTCCGGCGGCCCCCCGTACCCGTCGATGAAGCCCTCCGAGTGCGCATCGATGGCGTGCGCCAGCCGGATGTACCGCTCTGCAATGTCCGTCATGCAGGGCAGGATAGGCCCCCCGACACGGCCGGTTCCGTCAGACTGTCCGTCTATGCCGGATTACATAGCGGACCTGCGCGCCCGGATCGGGAATGACCCTGTGAACCTGATGGGTGCCTGCGGCCTGATCCGCGACCCGCAGGGCCGCCTGCTGCTGCAACGACTGGCCGGGCGGGACGTGTGGGGACTCCCCGGCGGCCTGTGCGAACTGGCCGAGGCTCCCGCACAGACCCTGCGGCGCGAGGTGTTCGAGGAGACGCGGCTGCACGTTCACGCGGCCACGCTGCTGGACCTGCTGACCACGCCCCTGCGCACCCTGCCGAACGGACATCAGGTGTCGTTCTACACCGCCATCTACCGGGTGGACGACTGGAGTGGCCTGCCCACCCCCGACGGGATCGAAGGCGTGGAACTGGCCTTCTTCGGCGCGCACGAACTTCCCGGCCTGCGCGGCCAGCCGGGCGAGTACGCGCGGGCATGGCTGGGTGCGCAGGCCGGGCGGATGCCGGTTCAGTCGCCGACGAACACCAGCCGTTCGTAGGTGCCGTCCGCGCGGCGGGCGGGTAGACCTGCCTGGGCGGCCTGCTTCAGTCGGGTCAGGGCGGTCGCCACGGCAGGCCCCTCGCCGTACATGCGCCCGGCGTCGTCGGTCAGCTGGATTTCCAGGCCGCGTTCCTCGCCGTGCGTGGCGCGCAGGACCACGCCCGCGCCGGGCACCTGGGTCACGCGCACGCCGCTGGGCAGCCCGGCAAGTTCGATCTGGTGGCGCAGGGTCCGTTCGTCCATGCCGTCATTGTGCGCCGTGGAAGTGGGGCGCGCACCCCGCACCGCGCCGCAATTCCCCGGCCGCGCCCCCCGTATCCTGCGGGCGTGACGCTGTTCGACCCGCCCGCTCCCCTCGCCGAACGCCTGCGGCCCCGCACGGTCGCGGAGGTCGTGGGCCAGACGCACCTGCTCGGCCCCGGCAAGCCCCTGACGCGCGTGCTGGGGTCCGGGCGGCTGGGCAGCCTGATCCTGTGGGGGCCGCCCGGCGTGGGCAAGACCACCCTGGCCCGCCTGCTGGCCGGCGAGGTCGGCGCGCACTTCATTCCGCTCTCGGCGGTGACGGCGGGCGTGAAGGACGTGCGCGAGGCGGTCACGGAAGCCGAACGCCTGCGCGGGCGGGGCCAGAAGACCATCCTCTTCCTCGACGAGATCCACCGCTTCAACAAGGCGCAGCAGGACGCGCTGCTGCCGCACGTCGAGTCGGGCCTGCTGACCCTGATCGGCGCGACCACCGAGAACCCCAGCTTCGAGGTGAACCCCGCCCTGCGCTCCCGCGCCCGCACGCTGGTCCTCGAAGCCCTGAAGCCCGAGGAGGTGCGCGGCCTGCTCGAACGCGCCCTGACCGACGAACGCGGCCTGAGCGGCGTGACCGCCGAGCCGGAAGCGCTGGACCTCCTCGCCCGCCTCGCGGAAGGAGACGCCCGCCGGGCGCTCAGCACCCTGGAAGTCGCCAGCACCCTGGGTAACCCCGTCACGCCCGACGCGATCACCGAGGCGTTCGGGCGGCACCTGCCGCAGATGGACAAGAACGGCGAGGACTTCTACAACCTCATCAGCGCGCTGCACAAGAGCGTGCGCGGCAGCCACGTCGACGGTGCGCTGTACTGGCTGGCCCGCATGGTCGAGGGCGGCGCCGACCCCCTGTACGTCGCGCGGCGCGTGGTCCGCATGGCCGCCGAGGACATCGGTCTCGCCGACCCACAGGCCCTGCGGTTGTGCATCGCGGCGCGCGACACCGTCGAATTCCTCGGCAGCCCCGAAGGCGACCTCGCGCTGGCACAGGCCGTCGTGTACCTCGCCCTGGCCCCCAAGAGCAACTCCGTGTACGTCGCGTGGAAGAACGCCCTGAACGCCGTCCGCGACGGAGAAAGCCTGCCCATCCCGCTGCACCTGCGTAACGCCCCTACCGCCCTCATGCGACAGCAGGGCTACGGCAAGGGCTACGCGTACTACTTCGACGACCCCGAAGGCAGCTTCCAGCAGGACTACCTCCCCGACGGCGTGCAACTGGGGCTCTACGCCCCCACGGGCGAAGGCTGGGAAGCCCGCGTCGCCGACCGCTGGCGCAAGTTAAGGGACGCGCATGGCGACGGGGAGGCATGAGGTCCATCACCTTCCACCCCCTGTCCCCGGCAGACGTGCCGCGCCTTACCCGCTGGCTCCAGGAGGAGCACGTCCGGGCTTTCTGGGATGACGGGGAACGCGACGAAACGGCCGTTTACGCGCACTACTTCCGTCCCGGACGGGACGTGCCGGGCTTCCTGTTCCATGTCGACGGGCAGCCCACCGGATTTCTCCAGGTGCAGCAGGTGAAACCCGGGCATCCCTTCATGGCCTGGGCCGCCCCGCAGGGCGACACCTGGGGTCTTGACCTGCTGATCGGGGCACCTGAGGAGGTTGGGCAGGGTCTGGCGGCCCAGGTGATCGGCGCGTTCGTGACGTGGTGGGCGGCGCAGCATCCCGGGCTGCGCCGCCTCCTGATCGATCCGGACAAAAGCCACACCCGCGCCGTCCGTGCCTACCAGAAGGCTGGATTCCAAACCTGCGGAGCGCTCGCCGACGCCGAGGGGCGGCGGTTGATCCTGCACTTTGACCTCTGACAGCGGTTTCCAATTCCATTGAACAAGAGTTTCCGCGTCCCTTGGATGCGTGTGCCACACGACGCCATGAGGGTGCAGAGGAGGAGAAACGTCGGTCAGCACGTCATTTTCCCCGTCGCGTCCTGGAGGGAGTGTTTAGCCGTGACCTGCGCTTCTCTGCCGGAACAGCCCGAAACCGAGCGTCTGGTGATCGAAGAACGAGAAAGCGAGAAGCGTCGGATGTCGTGTGGTGCGGAGTGCAGGGAACGGAAACTCGCAGAACACTGTGCTGACCGATAAAAACCCGCGCATGGGCGTGGTGGGAAGCGTCCTGGCGCGCAACTCGTGCCGCGCGGAAACTCTTGATTGAAGGACCAACAGCACGCCCTTCAATTCCACTTCCAACCGCTGGTGTGGACGGCTTCTCGCTTCGCTCGTTTCAGGGTTGCTGGGGGAACCCCTCAACACCCCTGAAAGCCGCTGTGATACGGGATTAAATTGACTTGCTTCCAGCGTGTTCGCGTTCCGTTGTCCCCTCTCCCTTTGTGAGAGAGCGAGGTGCGAAGCGACGGAAGGGTGAGGGGGCCACCGGGTGACACTGTCTGGTTTGGAATCAATTTAGTCCTGCATCAGGCCAGTCCCAGACCCCGCGTGACGGTGGCCTGCGCGTCCTGTTCGGGGACGCTGGTCACGACCGCCTCGATCCGCCCGTCCGGGCCGGTCAGGATCAGGGTGGGGTAGACCTGCACGCGGTACGGGCGGCGCAGGCTGCCGTCCGTGTCGAGGTGCAGCGCGTCCCCGTAGGCGTGGGGGGGCAGGTCGCCGCGCCGCGCGTCGATCACGCGCAGGTCCAGCCCGTGCGTGTGCGCCAGCTGACCCAGGAACACGTCGAGCGTGTCGCACGCCACGCACGCCTCGGTCTTGAAGGACAGCAGCGTGCGGCGCGTGACGTTCAGCGCGGCGGGTGGCGGCACGACTGCGCCCGGTTGGACGGTGCGCGCGGCGATCAGGCGGCCGAGCAGCGCCCCGATGGGGCGGGGCAGGCGGATGCGGATGGGCGTGGGGGTGGGTCGCTGGGTCATGAAACCTCCTGGGGGATGCCCTCAGGTACGCGCCCGGCGCGGCTGGGTTCCCGCGCGGGCGTGACCGCCGCAGAAGGCCCCCGCCGCTCCGGGGTGCGGAGGTTGGCGGGGGGGCTGGGAAGCTGGTGGGAGCGCCCGGCGTCGAGGCCGTGGGAGTGAGGGGTGCGCGGTGCCAGGTGAGGGGTGCAGGGTGCTGGGCGTGCCCGGTGGGGCCGGTCGGTCCGGCGACGCCGCCCCGGCGTCTTCAGGGGTGCAGCCTTTTCCCCGCTGCGGGGTAGGTCTCCGCCCGCGCGGACGCTCCCGACCGGCAGTGTGGGCTTACTCGGGCAGGTCCGTCAACCAGTTCGCCTGTTGCAGTTGCGTGTCCAGTTCCCGGCGTTCCTTCGCCAGGGCGTCCACCTGCACCTGCAACTCGCGGGCGGGAATGGCGGACAGGATGCGGACCTCGCTGTTGCTGTAGCGGGTGGGGCGGTCGCTGGCGGTGGCGGCGGCGCGGCGCAGCACCCGCAGGCGCAGGTCCAGCAGGTCGCGGCGGGTCAGGGCGTCCGTCAGGGTCCGGCCGTCCGGGAGGGTGGCGCGCAGGTTCGCGCGGTGAATGCGGGGCAGCAGCGCCTCCAGTTGCGCGGCGACCTCCGCGAACTCGCGCATCAGCGCCTGCGGGTCCTCGGCGGGCGCCTCGCCTTCCTGCACGAGCAGGTTCTTCACGAGGCGTTCTTCCAGTTGCGCGGCGCGTTTCTGGAGGTCGGCGCGGGTGATCAGGGCCTCGGCGAGTTTCATGCGTGCAGGGTAAGGGCTGAAGATGGGCCACAGGTGCGGCCTGAATTGGGATAAGGCTTTCTAATCCGTACTCCGATGGAAGGGGCTGCAAAGACCCTTCCATCCGAGCGAAGCGAGTAGGAGCAGAAGCGTGCTGCCGGGCGTGGAGCTGGCAACCCGGCGACGTTCCGGGTTGTCGGCGAAACAGACGGCAGCACGCATAAGCCACTCGGCGCACGGTGTTGGGGGGGCGGGGCCGGTATGCTCCCTACGAGATGTCCTTCGATGCCCGCGCCCTGTCCGCCCTTGATTTTCCCCGTGTTCTCGATGCGCTGGCCGAGCGCAGTGCCACGTCGTTGGGTGCGGAGCGCGCCCGTGCGCTGCGGCCCTCGGACGACCCGGAGCGGATCGCGCGGGAACTCGACGAGGTCGAGGACGCGCTGTTCGGCGTGAGCCTGAGCCTGGGCGGCATTCAGGACATCCGCGACCTGCACGCCCGCGCTGCCGAGGGCCGGGTCCTGTCGGGTTCGGAGCTGCTGAGCGCGGCGTACTCGCTGGACGGCGCGATGACGGTCAAGCGGGCCATCGGCGTGAACTCGCGCGGGCCGCTGCGCGAGGTAGCGGTCGGGCTGGGCGACCACAGCGAACTGGTGCGCCGGGTCCTGAGTGCCCTGGACCGTGACGGCGCGGTGCGGGACGACGCCAGTCCGCGCCTGCGTGACCTGCGCAAGCGCATTGAGCCGCTGCGTGGCCGCATCCGCGAGCGCCTGACCGCCACGCTGGAGAAATGGTCGGACCTGCTTCAGGAGCACATCGTGACCATCCGCCGCGACCGCTACGTGCTGCCGGTGCAGGCCAGCCGGGTGGGGCAGGTGCAGGGCATCATCGTGGACGCCAGCGCGACCGGGCAGACGTACTTCGTGGAACCGGCCGCCGTGACGCAGCTGAACAACGAACTCACCCGCCTGATCCTCGACGAGGAGGCCGAGGTGCGCCGCATCCTGACCGAACTCTCGGGCCTGCTGGCGGGCGACGCGGACGTGCCCATGACGCTCGTGACGGTCGGGGAACTCGACCTGATCGCCTCCAAGGCCCGGCTGGCCCGCGACTGGCGACTGAACCGCCCCGAGCAGGTCGAAGGTGGCCGGTACGACCTGCGCGAGGTGCGCCACCCGCTGATCGAGAACCCGGTCGCGAACGACCTCGCGCTCGGCGAGACGAAACTGCTGCTGATCACCGGCCCGAACATGGGCGGCAAGACCGCGACCATCAAGACGCTGGGCCTGGCGGTCCTGATGCACCAGTGCGGGATGTACGTCGCGGCGGCCAGCGCCCGCCTGCCGGTTGTGCGGGACGTGCTGGTGGACATCGGGGACGAGCAGAGCATCGAGGCGAGCCTGTCCACCTTTGCCAGTCACCTCAAGCACCTGCGCTACGTGCTGCGGCACGCCGCGCCGGACACGCTGGTCCTGGTCGACGAGCTGGGCAGCGGCACCGACCCGAACGAGGGCGCCGCGCTGGCCCAGGCGCTGATCGAGACGCTGCTGGCGCAGGACGCACGCGGCGTGATCACCTCGCACCTGTCCCCGCTGAAACTGTTCGCGCTGGAGACGCCGGGCCTGAAGAACGCCTCCATGGGCTTCGACGTCGAAACGCTGGCCCCCACCTACGCCCTGCAGGTCGGGCAGCCGGGCCGGTCGTTCGCGCTGGCCATCGCGCAGCGCATGGGCCTGCCCGCCGACGTGCTGCGCCGCGCCGAGGACCTCCTCGGACCCGACGCGGGCCTGATGGAACGCATGCTGGAGGGCCTGGAACGCGAACGCGAGGACCTGCGCGCCCAGCTGGAAGGGACCGCTGCCGCCCGCCGCGACGCCGAGGCCGAACTGGGCCGCGTGCGCCAGGAACGCGAGACCCTCGAAGCGCGCCGCAACGAGATGCTCGCCGAGGCCAGCCAGAAGGCCGAATCGCTGTACGCCGACGCCATCGAACGTGTTCGCACCCTGCGGGCCCGCGCGCAGGAGGACAGCGCCCGCCCGCGCGTCATGCAGGAACTGCGTGAACTGCGTGTCTCGGCGCAGAAGGCCCGCCCGGCCCCCGCCCCGCGCGAGGAACGCGGCGACCCCATCCGGGTGGGCAGCCGCGTGGACGTTCCCGCCTACAACGCCACCGGGCAGGTCCTCGAACTGCGCGGCGACGATCTGGTCGTGCAGCTGGGCGTCATGAAGGTGGGCGTCAAACGCCGCGACGTGCGTCTCAAGCAGGAACCCAAGGTCACGGCCCCCAGGACGCGCGGCCCCCGCACCGCCTTTGCCGGGGCGGTCGCCGCCAGCACCTTCCAGAACGAACTGCAACTGCGCGGCATGGGCGTCGAGGAGGCCGTCGAGGAACTCCGGACCGCCGTTCTGGAGGCTCACGCCCTGAAGGAGAGCCCGCTGCGCGTCGTTCACGGCAAGGGCCAGGGTGTGTTGCGCCGCCTGCTGCGCGAGTACCTGAAGGGCGACAAACGCGTCGAGTCCTTCCACGACGCCGAGGCGAACCAGGGCGGGCACGGCGTGACGATCGTGAACATCCGCCGCTGACCGGCGCCTGACGCGCGGCCTCATGAGGCCGGATTTTGACGAAACTCAGCTCCAGACCCCAGGATGGGCCGGTGCGTTTCCTTCCTGAAGCTTCCGCCCTCCGTTCCCTGATGCTCGCGCTGACGCTGGGCAGCCTGCCGGGCGCCGTCGCCTCGGCGCAGACGGCTGCGCCCGCCGCGCCGCCCAGCACCGGGTTCAAGCTGCCGCCCGACTACCTGAACCGCTTCGGTAGCGCGCAGGTCGTCGCGTCCACCACCGACGGGTTCGGCGTGCGCTACATCCCGCTGCCCCTGCAGGCGGACGTGCGTTTCACGCTGCTCCGGGCGCCCACCTACTGGGATTACGGCCTGAGCGGGCAGTTCGGCAGTCTGTCGGCCGCGCTGGGCCGCTTCGGCAACGTCCCCAAAGCCGAATTGACCAGCGCGCCCGGCAGCGGCCTGCAGTGGAGCGCGCTGGTGCAGGGCGGCGCCTCGCACTCGCACTTCACGGTCGGGTACGCCACGCAGGTCTGGGACGGCCGCATCCGGTTCCTGAACAACGTCGGCGTGGCGCAGCAGGGCAGCGTGACCGCCGCGTACACCCAGACCGAGGTCAGCGGCGGGTACGGCCGCGCCTACGGCAAGGTGAACACCGGCCTGTACTCCACGGTCCGCATGTACGCCTTCCCCACGCAGGGCAAGGCGCAGGGCAGCGCGGACGTGACGGCCGTCATCGGCGTGCCGCTGGCCGCCGGCCTGAACCTGGACGCCTCGCACTTCGAGCGCTTCGCGGTCGGCCAGACGGCCATCGGGGACTTCGGTTTCGGCCGCGCGCAGTCCAGCAACGCCAGCCTCACGTACCGCCTGCCGCCCGCCGAGGGCTTCGGGCTGGGCGCCGTGCGCGTCCGCGCCTCCCGCGACTGGCTGGCGAAATCCGCCACGGCCGACGCGGACGTCGCGTTCCGCATCGACGGCCTGCCGGCCCTGATGGGCGGCAGCGTCGGCTACGAGTGGTACGAGACGAACGCCAGCGCGAACAAGTGGCGCTTCGCGCTCGTCGCGCTGCCCCGCTGACCGGGCCGGCCACGCCTGAACATTAAGGTCAGCCCCTGGACAGGGCAGGTCCGGCCGGCCGGCGCGGGTGATAGCGTCCCCGCGTGAGTCGTTCCGGGAAGCTCCCCCCGCAGCCGCCCCCCACCGCCGCCGGGGGGCGGATGCCGCTGTCCCTGCTGGCGACCGGCACCGCCGCGTTCTTCACGCTGGGCTTGATCCAGGCGATGTACGGCCCCAGCTTCCCGCTGTTCCAGACGCGGTACGGCGTCAGCACGGCGGGCGTGGGCGTGATCGCCAGCGCGCACTTCCTGGGGTCGGCCATTGCGCCGCCCCTGGTGGGACTGCTGCTGCGGCGCCTGAGCGTCCGGGCCGGCATGTCGTTCAGTCTGCTGATCCTGGCTGCCGGGATGCTGGGCGTGGTGTTCGCGCCCAGCTGGGCGCTGGCGGTCGCGGCGGCCTTCGTGGGCGGCCTGGGCCTGGGCGGGGTCAGCGCCTGCCTGAACGCCGCGTACGCCAGCGTGGGCGCGCGGGCCGTGAACCTCGTGAACGCCGTGTTCGGGGTGGGCAGCATGGTGTCGCCGCTGCTCGTCGCGGCCCTGACGGGCGCCGGGGCCGGCGCGGCCACCGGCGTGCCCGGCGGTCCGTTCCTGGTGGTGGCGGCCCTGTGCGCCGTGACGTTCGTGGTGGGCCGCGTGTGGGGCGTGCCGGACATCGCCCCCGCCCCGCAGGACGGCGCCCCGGCGCGCCCCGGCGTGCAGTTCGCGCTGTTCGCCGCGCTGATCGCCAGTTATGTGGGCCTGGAAGCCGGGTACGGCGCGTGGACCGTGCGCTACCTGACCGAACTGCGTGTGGCGGACGCCGCGTTGATCCTGAGTGCCTTCTGGGCGGCCCTGACGATCGGCCGGGTCCTGACCGGGGTGTTCGCCGCGCGGCTGCGCCCCGAACGGGTCGTGCTGGGCAGCGCGGCCACGCTGCTGCTGTGCGCGCTGGCGGCGGCCGTGCCGGGACTGGCGGGCGCGGCGTTCGTGCTGGCCGGGCTGGCGCTCGCGCCGGTGTTCGGCACCACCCTGGCGTGGCTGACCCGAACCCTGTCGGCCCGGCTGGTGCCGTTCCTGCTGGTGGCCGGGTCGCTGGGCGGCGTGGTCGCGCCGGCGCTGCTGGGGGTGCTGTTCGCCCGCTGGGGCGCGCCGGCCGTTCCGGCGTTCCTGGGGACGCTGGCCGCGCTGCTGGCGCTTTTCACCGTGCTGGTGGCCCGGCAGGCCCGCGCGGGGGTGGGGGGGGCGGCCGTGCCCTAGCAGGGCGCATTGTCAGGGGTGGGGGCGTGTGGCAGAATGCGCGCTGATTCTCACCCAATCCGCGTCCCCTGCCTTCCCCCGGGGAAGCAACCGACTTCAGTTCATGAGTCCTCGCCGGAGTACCCGGCGGCGCAACGGAGGCCTAGAGTGGCACAAGCGACCAGACAGGTGAAACTCACACGTGAAGGGTTCGAACGCCTTCAGAAGACACTCGATCAGGAGATGGGCCGGCTCGCCGAGGCGACCCGCATCCTGCAGGAACAGATGGAAACCAGTTCCGACACTGAGGACACGGGCCTGGAGGACGCCAAGCGCGAAAAGATGAACATCGAGGCGCGCATCGAGGAACTCGAGGACACCCTGGCGCGCGCCACCGTCATCGAGGACCACGAGAACGAGGGCCGCGTGGAACTCGGCGCGATCGTTGTGCTGGGCAACGAGACCACCAAGAAGGACATGAAAGTGCAGGTCGTCAGCGCCGCCGAGGCGACTGTCACCGGCGGCAGCCTGCCCCGCGTCAGCGAGGACAGCCCCGTCGGCAAGGAACTGATGGGCCGCCGCAAGGGCGAGGCCTTCGTGGTGAACCTCGACAACGGCAAGCAGATGAAGTACAAGGTCAAGAGCATCGAGTACTGACCTGCCCCGGCGCGGGCCGGTGACAGGTGGGGCGTGGGCGGTGGCCTGCGCCCCACCTGCCGTTCAGCTGGACGCCGGTCCCGTCCGGATGGACGGGCGCGGCCTATACTGGCGGTTATGTCTGATGGTTCCACTCCGACCAATCGCCGCGAGGGTCTGCACGAGCAGACCATCAGCCGCCTGAACAACCTGGACGCGCAGGTGGCGGCCGGCTTCGAGGCGCACCCCTACACGTACCCGCGCACCCATCACGCCCGTGACGTGCTGGCCGTTCATCCCGCCGACGCGCAGGCCGAGGACGGCACGCCGAAATGGGAGGCCGGGCAGGAGTGGCCCGCCGAGGAGTACGCCCTGGCCGGCCGCGTCACCCTGATGCGTCACATGGGGAAGGCGGCCTTCGCGGACCTGAGTGACGAGCACGGCAAGATCCAGCTGCACTTCTCCAAGCAGGACACCGAACAGTTCGACCCCACCAAGAAGATCGACCTGGGCGACATCATCGGCGTGCGTGGCTTTCCGTTCGTCACGAAGACCGGTCAGCTGACGCTGCGCGTGACGTCCTGGCAGCCGCTGGTCAAGAGCCTTCACCCGCTGCCCAGCAAGTTCCATGGCCTGCAGGACGAGGAACTCCGCGCGCGGCGCCGCTACGTGGACCTGATGATCAACCCCGAGAGCCGCGAGGTGTACCGCACGCGCTCGCGGATGCTGCGCTTCATCCGGAACTTCCTCGACAGCCGCGACTTCATGGAGGTCGAGGGCCCCACGTTGCAGGTCGTTCCTGGCGGGACCGAGGCCAAGCCGTTCAAGACGTTCCACAACGCGCTGGGGCACGAGTTCAGCATGCGCATCAGCCTGGAGCTGTACCTCAAGCGGCTGCTGGTGGGCGGTTTCGAGCGGGTGTACGAGATCGGCCGCAACTACCGCAACGAGGGCATCGACCGGACGCACAACCCGGAATTCACGATGCTGGAGGCGTACTTCGCGTACGGCGACTACAACGACATGATGGTGCTCGTGGAGACGCTGCTGCACGACCTGGTCGTGGAACTCAAGGGCGAGCCGAAACTGACGTACCAGGGCCGTGAACTGGACTTCTCGCTGCCGTTCAAGCGGCTGGACTTCGTGACGGCGCTCAGGGAGCAGGCGGGGCTGGACTTCGATCCGCTGGACCTCGTGAAGCTGCGCGAGTGGAGTGACGAGCACCACCCCGAGCACCGCAAGACCCCGGACTACAAGCTGCTGGACAAGCTGGGCGGCGAGTACGTCGAGCCGCTGCTGCAGAACCCGACCTTCCTGACGGATATGCCGCTGGCGATCAGTCCGCTGGTGAAGGTGCACCGTGACCGCGCCGGCCTGGCCGAGCGCGCCGACCTGTACGTGGCGGGTTTCGAGCTGGCGCCGATCTACTCGGAGCTGAACGACGCGCTGGATCAGCGGGAGCGCTTCGAGGCGCAGACGGCCCGCCGGGACGCCGGGGACGACGAGGCGCACGAGCAGGACGAGGACTTCCTGCTGGCGCTGGAGTACGGCATGCCGCCCACTGCCGGGATGGGGATGGGTATGGACCGTCTGGCGATGCTGATGACCGACCGGGATTCCATCCGGGACGTGTTGCTGTTCCCGCTGCTGCGTCCGGAAGGAACGGGCGGCGAGACTGAAGTGCCGGCTGGCGAGTAGAGCTGATACGGACTCCGATTGAACGGGCTGTGCAACCCATTCAATCCGAGCGGATGCGAGAAGGAGAAAAACGGGTTCCGGACGTGGAGCCGGCAATCCGGTGAAGTTCCGGATTGTTGGCGAAACAAACGGAATCCGTATGAATCGTTCCTGATCTGGCGTGACCGGCCGCTTCCCGTGTGGAGGCGGCCGGTTTTCGTGGTCGGCTGGCAGGGGAGGCGGGGCGGTGCAGGGAAGAAGGGTGCGCGCAGAATCTGTCTAGACGAATGAAACCGGTTTAGTTAATTCGTTTGTTTGACAAACAAAATATGCAACGCGCAATATGGCTTCACACAAGATTCATCTCAGGTGAGCAGGGCAGCCGTGACCGACGGCCCACCCGCCACGCTCCGTCGCGTCCTGCGCCCACGCAGCCGCCCTTTTCCCCTGCCCGGCCCCACCGAGGTTCCCCCGCATGATCCGCACCGACCACCCCAGCACCGACACCCTGGACCTCGCGGCCATCCGCGCGCGGCACACGCTGCTGCTGCTGGACCTGCTGTGGAACGGGGACCTGGCCCGCGTGGACATCGCCCGCGAACTGGGCCTGTCGCGCAGCGCGATCAGCTCCATCGTCACGGAACTGATCAGCGTCGGACTGGTGCAGGAAGTCGGAACGCGCGGCACCGGCGGCGTGGGACGGCGCGCCACCCTGCTGAATCTCAACACCCGCGCCGCCGCCCTGCTCGCCATCGACCTGGGCGCCAGCCACGCCCGCGTGGACGTGCTGGACCTGCACTGCCAGACGCTGTCCAGCCTGACCGTCCCTCACGACATCGTCAGCGGGCCGCACGCCACGTACACCCTGCTGGGCACCCTGAGCGCCCAGGCCATGCGCGCCGCCGGCATCCAGCCCGCGCAGGTCGCGCTGGTCGGCATCGGCGTGCCCGGCCCGGTCGACCACGACACCGGCCGCGTCGTGCAGCCCCCCAACATGCCCGGCTGGGACGGCGAGAACATCCGCGAGGCCCTCCAGAACCGGTTGAACCTCGAAGTCCTCGTGGACAACGACGCCAACCTGGGCGCCCTGGCCGAGGCCCGCTTCGGCGCGCACCGCGGCACGCAGGACCTGATCTACGTCAAGGCCGCCACCGGCATCGGCGCCGGCGTGCTGCTCGGCGGCCGCCTGCACCGGGGCGCACGCGGCGGCGCCGGCGAGATCGGCCACATCAGCATCAACGAGCAGGGGCCGGTCGGCCGCAGCGGCAACCCCGGCAGCCTCGAAAGTTACGCCGCCGCTCAGGTGCTCGTCACGCTGGCCCGCGCCCGCCGGGCCGCCGGCGCGCCCAGCCAGCTGCCGGAACCCATCACCCTGGAAGGCCTGCTGGCCCACGCGAACACCGACCCGCTGGCCCGCGCCGTGTGGGAGGAAGCCGGGCATCACCTGGGGGTCGCCATCAGCACCACCCTGAACCTGTTCAACCCGCAGGCCGTGGTGATCGGCGGCCGCCTCTCGCAGGCCGGCGAGGTGCTGCTCGGCGCCGTCCGCGCCAGCGCCCATGCCCGCACCATGCGCATCAACGTGGACCGCGCCCGCATCGACCTGGGCACCCTGGGCGTGGACGCCGGCGTGCGCGGCGCCGGCGCGATGATGCTCGACTCGCTGTTCACGCCGCGCGGCCTGCCGCACCTGTACGGCATCGCCCGCATGGCGCAGAACACCCGGTCTGTCGGCGAGGCGTCCGCCAGCCGCGCGCCGCCGGCCGGCCCGTCCCCACCCCGTCCCGCCGAACGCGCCACCCACCCCCCGACCCGTCCCGTTTCTCACGGAGGAACACCATGAAAAAAGCACTGCTGCTCGCCGCCGCCCTCGCCGTCACCACCAGCGCCTCCGCCGCTGGCAAACTGGAGATCTTCTCCTGGTGGTCCGGTGACGAGGGTCCCGCCCTGGAAGCCCTGGTCAAGCTGTACAAAGCCAAGTACCCCACGGTGGCCGTGGACAACGCCACTGTCTCCGGCGGCGCCGGCACGAACGCCAAGGCCGTCCTGAAGACCCGCATGCTGGGCGGCACGCCCCCCGACTCCTTCCAGGCGCACGCCGGTCAGGAACTCATCGGCACCTGGGTCGTCGCCGGGCGCATGGAAGACCTGAGCAGCCTGTTCAAGAGCGAGGGCTGGGACAAGGCCTTCCCCAAGGACCTGCTGAACCTGATCAGCACGAACGGCAAGCCCTGGAGCGTGCCCGTGAACGTGCACCGCAGCAACGTCATGTGGTACAACCCCGCCAAGCTGAAGGCCTGGGGCGTCACCGTGCCCAAGACCTGGCCCGAATTCCTGAAGACCTGCACCACCCTGAAAGCCAAGGGCGTGGCCGCGCCGCTGGTCGTCGGCGAGAACTGGACCCAGCAGCACCTCTGGGAGAGCGTCATGATCGGCACGCTGGGCGCCGCCAACTGGGAGAACCTGTGGGCCGGCAAGCTGAAGTTCACGGACCCCAAGGTCGTCGCGGGCTTCACCACCTTCGGCAAGGTCATGGACTGCGCCAACAAGGACGCCAGTGGCCTGAGCTGGCAGCAGGCCAGTGACCGCGTCATCGACGGCACCAGCGCCTTCAACGTGATGGGCGACTGGGCCGCCGGGTACTTCGCGACCACCAAGAAACTCGCCCCGAACACCGGCTTCGGCTGGGCGCCCGCCCCCGGCACCACCAAGACCTTCGTGATGCTCGCCGACTCCTTCGGTCTGCCCAAGGGCGCCAAGAACCGCACCGAGGCCATCAACTGGCTGAAACTGATGGGCAGCAAGGCCGGCCAGGACGCCTTCAACCCCCTGAAAGGCTCCATCGCCGCGCGCACCGACAGCGACCTGAGCAAGTACAACACCTACGGCAAGAGCGCCGCCGCCGACTGGAAGAGCAACAAGATCGTCGGCAGCCTCGTGCACGGCGCCGTCGCCCCCGAGAGCTTCATGAGCGCCTTCGGCGCCGTGATCGACCAGTACGTGTCCAGCCGCAACAGCGCCGGCGCCGCCGCCGCCGCGCAGCAGCTGGCCGTGCGCGCCGGCATCGGCAAGTAAACCCCGGCCGGATGTGGGTTGTGGGCTGCAGGAACGGCGTTTCCTGCTTCCCGCAGCCCACATCCCACGTTCCATGAAAGGAGGCCATCATGAAAGGCCTGAGTAAAGATCGCCTGTGGTCCATGGCCGTGCTGGCCCCCAGCGTCATCCTGATCGCCGTGTTCGTGTACGGCTTCATCGCGCGCAGCGTGTACGTCAGCATGACCGACTGGGGGAACGATCCAGCGCAGGCCCTCGCCCTCGAGCCCATCATCCGCTGGGTGGGACTGGCCAACTACCAGGAACTGTTCACCGGGTTCCTGCAGGGCCGCTTCCGGCAGGAACTCGTCAGCACCATCTTCTTCACGGTGTTCTTCATCCTGGGCTGCCTGGGCCTGGGGCTGGGCCTCGCGCTGATCCTGGACCGCAACCCGAAAGGGGAGGGCCTGTGGCGCACCATCTTCCTGTTCCCCATGAGCCTGTCGTTCATCGTGACCGGCACCATCTGGCGCTGGATGCTGCAACCCGGCGGCGGCGTGAACCAGGCGCCCACCCTGCTGGGCGGGCAACCCAGCACCTTCGGCTGGCTGAGCAGCACCGACGCCCTGTGGAAATTCGACTGGAACAAACTCCCGCTGCTGACCGCCAGCGTCGTGGGCCTCGTACTGATCGTCCTGGCGGTCCGCGCCGCCCGGAGCGGTGACCGCACCCGCACCCTGGTCGCCGCCGCCTGCGCCGCGCTGCTGCTGGGCTGGGCGCTGCTGATCGGCCCGAACGTGAAACTGCTGCCCGCCCCGGAACTGCACGGCTTCAACCTCGCATTGATCGGCATCATCATCGCTGCCGTGTGGCAGATGAGCGGTTACACCATGGCCCTGTACCTCGCGGGTCTGCGCGGCATTCCCGAGGAACTGCGCGAGGCGGCCAGGGTGGACGGCGCGAACGACCTGAGCCTGTACCGGCACGTGATCTTCCCGCTGCTGGCACCCATCAGCCTGTCGGCCATGATCGTGCTGGGTCACATCAGCCTGAAGATCTTCGACCTGGTGTACGCCATGGCCGGCCCGGACAACATCTCGACCAGCGTCCCGGCGCTGAACATGTACCTGACCAGCTTCCGGCAGAACCAGTTCGCGCTGGGCGCCGCGATCGGCACCATCCTGCTGATCCTGGTGGCGTTCGTGATCGTTCCGTACCTCTCGTCCCAGTTCCGTTCCGAGGAGGGTCACGCATGACCGCCACGCCCGCCAAGGCCGCCGCCGCGCCCGCCACGCCCCGCAGACCCGTCCAGCCGGGCCGGGTCGTCATGTACGCCCTGCTGGTGCTGGCCGCGCTGTTCTTCCTGGTGCCGGTGTACCTGCTGCTCGCCACGGCCCTGAAAAGCCCGGACGCGATCAGTCTGGCCACCACCTGGCACTGGCCGGCCGCGCTGAACTGGGCCAGTTTCAGCGAGGCGTGGGGCAAGATCGGCGGGAACATGCTCAACAGCCTGTTCCTGGCCGTGACCGCCACCCTGCTCAGCGCCCTGCTGGGCAGCCTGAACGGCTACGCCCTGAGCAAATGGAAGTTCCGGGGCGCCAACACCCTGTTCGCGCTGATGCTGTTCGGAATGTTCATCCCGTACCAGGCGGTGCTGATCCCGCTGTTCCAGTTCATCAAGGAACTCGGCCTGTACGGCAGCATCTGGGGCCTGATCCTGGCGCACGTCGTGTACGGCATTCCGATCACCACGCTGATCTTCCGCAACTTCTACGCCGACGTGCCCGACGCCCTGGTCGAAGCCGCCACCATTGACGGGGCGGGCTTCTGGCAGATCTACCGCCTCGTGATCTTCCCGATCAGCATTCCCGGTTTCGTGGTCGTGATCATCTGGCAGTTCACGCAGGTCTGGAACGAATTCCTGTTCGCCGCCACCCTGACCAACACCACCAGCCAGCCCGTCACGTACGCCCTGTCGCAGCTCGCGGGCGGACAGGCCGTCAGCTGGAACCTGCCCATGGCCGGCGCGATCCTGGCCGCGCTGCCCACCCTGCTCGTGTACATCCTGCTGGGCCGCTACTTCGTGCGCGGCCTGCTGGCCGGGTCCGTCAAGGGTTGAACCTTCTGTCTGCTGTCGTCCCCCGGCCCGGCGTGGCGCGGGGGACGTTTCCGTTCCGGCTTCCGTAGCTTCTGCCGTGCCGGAAGCCGGGGGCGCGGGGTACACTCGGGGCACTTCATGACGACTCCAGAGACCCTGAACGTGTTTGTCGTCGCCGCAGATCCGGGCCGCGCCCAGCAACTGCGGCCGCTGCTGGCGCGGGCGGACGTGCATCACATCGCAGACGCCGAGACCCTGCTGCGCGAGTCGCACGTGACGGTCCCAGACGTCGCGCTGCTGTACACCAGCACGCCCGGCGTGCCGCTGCATCAGGTGCTGCCCCTGCTGCGCCAGCGGGCCGAACTGAGCGGCACGCAGTGGCTGGCGGTCGGCACCCAGGGCCTGGGCGAGATGCTGGCCGCCGGCGCGGATGCCCTGATCAGCGACGGCACGCCCCCCGAGGCGCTGGCCTTGCAGGTGCGGACCATGCTGGCCCGCGCGCACCAGCACCGCGAGTCGCTGGCGCGCGTGGCGAGCCTGCAACGCCGCATGGACACCTGGGAGCACGAGGAACGTGTGCGCGACCAGCTGGTCCACATGCTCGTGCATGACCTGAAAAACCCCATCGCGGCCGTGATGGGCCTGATCGAGATCGTGCAGGAGGACCCGCGCGTCCCGGAAGACAACCGTGAACTGCTGAAAGTCGCGTACGACGAGACGCAGCACCTGCTGCACCTCGCAGCGAACATGCTGGACGTCCGCAAGATCCAGGCCGGGAAGATGAACCTGAAACGTGAACTGATGTTCACGCCCATGTTCCGCGAGGTGATCGAGCAGGCGCGCGGCGACGTGGGCAGCGGCCTGCGCGACCGGCACGTGCGGGTCGAGATCGAACCGGACCTGAGCCCCGCGAGTGCCGACCCGGAAATCCTGCGGCGGGTGCTGGCGAACCTGATCAGCAACGCCCTGAAGCACACCACGACCGGCGGCGTGATCACCCTGATGGTGCGCGGCCTGCCGGACGGCGTGCAGATCGTGGTCCGCGACGACGGCGAGGGCATCCCCGAAGAGGACATCCCGAACCTGTTTGCGGCGTTCGAGCAGTCCCGCCTGACCCTCCACGGCCGTTTCGATACCGGCATGGGGCTGGCGTTCTGCAAGCTGGCGGTCGAGGAGCACGGCGGAACGATCCGCGTGGAATCCGAGCGGGGCAAGGGCGCGACGTTCATCTTCACGCTGCCGTCGCTGGAGGACAACGAGGACGACGACTTCGTGGAACTGGTGTAATACGGACTCCGATTGAAAGGGCTGCAAAGTCCTTTCAATCCGAGCGGATGCGACTCGGAGAGCTGCCCCGCAGAGAAGGAGAGAAACGCCCCTCCGGACGTGGAGCTGGCAATCCGGTGAACTTCCGGATTGTCGGCGAAACAAACGGAATCCGTATAACACCGGGTCTGTCTGGCTCGCCCTCCGCCCGCAAGGGTAGTGGGGGGCCAACGCCATGCCCGGAACCCGTGTTCCTCCCACTCGATGGAAGGTTTTTGGCAGAGCCCGCCATCGGAATCCGTGTCATACGGCGTTCCGGTGGTGATCTCTGGGGCCCCTGCTGCGGCGCAGTGGGGGCCCTGCGTTGTGGTGGGCCGTCGGGGTCGGGAAGGCGGGAGGGGCGGGGGTGACTGGTGTGTGCAGGTGGGGCATCTGTGCGTGTGAAACGTGCTAAAACAGGGGTGTTCCACAGTTCAGAGTCTGAGAAGTCCGTTGCGCCTCTCTTTTTTTCCAGCTACTCGTGCCGTTTTTCACGAGCCGGTCTGCGAAGGAAGGAGAGAGAGTAGAAAAGGGGAATCCTTATCGAATACGCCAACTTCGTCATCATGCTCCTCGTTGCGCTCGGCATCGGCATTGTCGCCGTTCTTGCCAGCGCCCTCCTCGGCCCCAAGAAGGCCAGCCGCGCCAAGCTCATGGCCTACGAGAGCGGCAACGACCCCGAAGGCGGCGGCGTCGGCACCGGCCAGCGCTTCCCGGTCCACTTCTACCTCGTGGCGATGCTGTTCATCATCTTCGACATCGAAACCGCCTTCTTCTACCCCCTGGCCGTCGCCTACCAGAAACTCATCCCCTTCGCCTTTTTTGAGGCCATCACCTTCGTGCTGCTGCTGCTCGTCGGATACGTGTACATCCTGAAAAAGAAGGTGCTGGAATGGGCCTGAGAGCAGTTGATAGGAGAAAGTTGATGGTTGATGGAGAGACACATGTTTTCCATCAACTATCGACCATCAACCATCTCCCCGCACAGGAGGTGCGCCCATGCCGCTGAAGGAACTGTTTGAGAAGGACTGGCAGGAGCTGGAGTCCGAGGGCGTGTTGTTCTCCAGTCTGGAGAAGCTGGTGGCGTGGGGGCGGAGTAACAGTCTGTGGCCCGCGACGTTCGGGCTGGCGTGCTGCGCGATCGAGATGATGAGCAGCACGGACGGGCGCAACGACCTGGCGCGCTTTGGCAGCGAGGTGTTCCGCGCGTCTCCCCGGCAGGCGGACGTGATGATCGTCGCGGGGCGCCTGAGCAAGAAGATGGCGCCGGTCATGCGGCGCGTGTACGACCAGATGCCCGACCCGAAATGGGTGATCAGCATGGGCGCCTGCGCCAGCAGCGGGGGCATGTTCAACAACTACGCCATCGTGCAGAACGTGGACAGCGTCGTGCCGGTGGACATCTTTGTGCCCGGCTGCCCCCCGCGTCCCGAGGCGCTGATCTACGCCGTCATGCAGCTTCAGAAGAAGGTGCGCGGCGAGGCCTTCGACGGACTGGGCCAGCAACTCCCGATGGTGGACGCATGGACCCGCTGAACCCCGCTGCGAAACCCATGGGCCGCGAGGGCGCCGCGCAGTCCAGCGCCAGCGCCGCGCCGGCCGTCACGCCCGCCCCGGCCGCGCCCAGCCGCGACGTGAGCCCCCTGATCCGCGAACTGGGACTGACCGAGGACCACGCCGCCGAACCCACCGCCCTCGTCACGCCCGACGACCTGCTGCGCGTCGCGCAGGCCCTCCGGGAACGCGGCTTCATGCTGATGGACACCGTCGGCCTGGACTACAGCACCTACCCCGAACGCCGGCCCGCCCGCTTCGCGGTGCTGCACAACATCTACCACCCCCGCGACCACCGAAGGGTGTTCCTGCGCGTCTGGCTGGACGACGGCCAGAGCCTCCCCAGCCTGTACCCCGTCTGGCGGGCCGCGAACTACCTGGAACGCGAGGTGTACGACCTGATCGGCGTGCCCTTCACCGGCCACCCGGACCTGCGCAAGATCCTCACGCCCGACGATCTCGAGGGGCACCCGCTGCGCAAGGACTTCCCGCTGGGCGAGACGCCCACCCTGTTCCGCGACGGCCGTTTCCTGGACCCCGCCGCCTTCCGCGCCGGCCTGACCGGACAGACCGGCGGCCTCACCGGCTACCGCGGCGAGTTGCGCCGGGGCCAGGGTGAGGACCGCACCCCGCCCGTCATGCCCGCCGGAGGCCCCAAGTGACCACCACCGATAAGCCCGGCACCGACAAGCCCGGCACCGGCCAGCCCAGCCGCCCCGCCCCCACGCACGGCGCGCAGGCCCCCGGCGGGACGCTGGCGCCCGAGCAGATGCAACCCGACCATCAGGAAAGCACCAGCGCCGAACGCCTGGACGGACAGACCCAGGGGCAGATGCACACGCAGATCATGAGCCTGAACGTCGGGCCGCAGCACCCCAGTACGCACGGCGTGCTGCGGCTCGTCGTGGACATGGACGGCGAGGACGTCGTGAAGGTCACGCCGCACATGGGGTACCTGCACACCGGCTTCGAGAAGACCTTCGAGAACCGCACGTACCAGCAGGGCGTGACCTACGCGCCCCGCACCGACTACCTGCACTGCTTCGGGCATGAACTCGCGTACGTCCTGAGCGTCGAGAAACTCCTCGGGGCGGACGTGCCCGAGCGGGCGACCACCGTGCGCGTCATCCTGCACGAACTCGGGCGCATCCACAGCCACCTCGTGTTCGTCGGGACCGGCCTGCTCGATCTGGGCGCCCTGACGCCGTTCTTCTACGCCTTCCGCGAGAAGGAAGCCCTTCAGGACCTGTTTGAGGCGGTGTGCGGCTACCGCATGAACCAGGGGTACTTCCGCGTGGGCGGCCTGAGCCGCGACATCCCGGCCGACTGGCCCGCCCGCGTCAGCGCCTTCCTCGACCAGATGGAACGCGGCGTCACCGAGTACGCCACCCTGTTCGCGCAGAACCCCATCTTCCTCGACCGCGCCAGGGGGGTCGGCGTGATCCCGCCCAACGTCGCCATCGACCTGGGCCTGACCGGACCCAACCTGCGCGCCAGCGGCGTACCGCTCGACCACCGCAAGGACAACCCCTACTGCGGCTACGAGAGCTACGACTTCAACGTCATCACCAGCCCCGACGGGGACAGTCTGGCGCGCTTCAACATGCGCCTCCTGGAATTCGGCGAGAGCATCAAGATCGTCCGGCAGGGCCTGAAACGCCTCAAGCCCGGCCCGGTCAAGGACCCCAACCGCAAGATCAGCCTCCCGCCCCGCCCCGAACTCGAGACGAGCATGGAAGCGGTCATCCACCACTTCAAACTCGTCACCGAGGGCTTCCACCCGCCCCTGGGCGAGGTGTACGTGCCGGTCGAGAGTGCGCGTGGCGAGGTCGGGTACTACATCGTCAGCGACGGCGGCTCCATGCCGTACCGCGTGAAGATCCGCGCGCCCAGCTTCGTGAACCTCCAGGCCCTCGAATATGCCTGCGTCGGCGTGCAGTTCGCCGACCTGATCACCATCCTGGCAACCATCGACCCCGTGCTGGGCGACGTGGACCGGTAAGGAGTCCTCACCTTGACGTATTTCGAAAACAGACAACCACTGGTGGCGGATATTTTCAGCCGTTACCCGGATTCGCCGCAGGGCCGCCGCTCGGCGCTGATGCCGCTGCTGCGCGAGGTGCAGGACGCCGAGGGCTTCGTGTCCGAATCTCGCATGGCGGAGATCGCCGCGCTGTGCGGCACGACCGCGACCGAGGTGCGGTCCGTGATGAGCTTCTACTCCACGTACCACACGCTTCCCACGGGCCGGTATCACCTGCAGGTGTGCTCCACGCTGATGTGCGCGCTGGCCGGGTCGGACGAGCTGTGGGATCACCTCGTGGAAACGCTGGACGTGCAGCCGGGCGAGGTCAGCGCGGACGGGCGTTTCAGCGTGCAGAAGGTCGAGTGCCTGGGCTCGTGCGGCACCGCGCCGATGATGCAGATTGGCGACGACGGGTACTACGAGAACGTGGGGCCGGGCAAGTGCGCGCGGATTCTGGCGTCGCTGCGGCAGGATCTTCAGCCGCTGCCGGACAACCCGGTGCCAGTGACGGTGGGCACGGACGGACGGCAGGTACTGGCGACCGGGCAGGCGGTGGGGTCGAGCGTGACGGGCCTGCACCGCCTGCCGGAACAGGCTGGGGGTGACGCGTGACCGCCACCGCCCCCACGCCGCCCAAACCGATCACGAGTGCGAAGGACCCGCGTTTCGCGCCGACGCTGTACGCGCACGTCGGGCAAGCAGAGAGCTGGACACTCGCGTACTACCGTCAGAACGGCGGGTACGAGCCGCTGAAACGTGCCTTCGCGATGGGCCCGGACGCCGTGATCGAGGAAGTGAAGAAGTCCGGGCTGCGCGGGCGCGGCGGGGCGGGCTTCGCGACGGGTCTGAAGTGGTCGTTCATGCCGCTGAACGACGGCCGGCCGCACTACGTCATCTGCAACGCGGACGAGTCCGAACCCGGCTCCTTCAAGGACCGCTACCTGCTGAGCGAGGACCCGCACCAGCTGATCGAGGGCATGATCATCGCCGCCTACGCCATGCGCGCCTCGGTGGGGTACATCTACATCCGGGGTGAGTACGTGCACGCCGCCGAGCGCCTCTGGGCCGCGATTCACGAGGCCCGCGCGGCCGGGCTGCTGGGCCAGAACATCCTGGGCAGCGGCTTCGACTTCCAGCTGTACGTGCACCGGGGCGCCGGGGCGTACATCTGCGGCGAGGAAACCGCGCTCATGAACTCGCTGGAGGGCCTGCGCGCCAACCCGCGCCTCAAGCCCCCGTTCCCGGCGGCGGCGGGCCTGTACGGGCTGCCGACCACCATCAACAACGTCGAGACCTTCTGCGCCGCCACGCAGATCCTCCGCTACGGCGCGGACTGGCACGCGGGCATGGGGACCGAGAAGAGCAAGGGCATGAAACTCTTCCAGATCTCGGGCCCCGTCGCGCGGCCCGGCGTGTACGAACTGCCGCTCGGCACCACCTTCCGCGAACTTATCTACGACTGGGCGGGTGGTCCCCTCGAGGAGATGAAAGCCATCATCCCTGGCGGCAGCAGCTGCCCCATGCTCCCCTGGACCGACGCCATCCTCGACACGCCCATGGATTACGAGGCGATTGCCGCCGCCGGCAGCATGCTCGGCACCGGCGGCGTGACCCTGATCCCGAAGGCGGACTGCATCGTGAACGCCACCTGGAACCTCGTGCGCTTCTACGGCCACGAAAGCTGCGGCAAGTGCACGCCCTGCCGCGAGGGCATCAGCGGCTGGATGACCCGCATGTACCAGAAACTCGTCACCGGACGCGGCCAGCCCGGCGACGTGCAACTCATCCTGGACATGAGCGACAACATCGGCGGCCGCTCCTTCTGCGCGCTGGCCGACGCCTGCCTCGGCCCCGTTCTGAGCAGCATCAAGCTGTTCCGCGAGGAATACGACGCCCTGGCCACCACCCAGCAGCCGCTGTACCCGGCGCGCAAACGCTGGAGGGACGCATGAACGGGCAGATGGCAGATGGCAGATGGCCGGTGGCGAAGATGACGACGGATTTGATCCCTGGCCTTCAGCCTTCAGCCTTCTGCGCCTACCGAAGGGAGACCCTGTGAAAGTTCATGTCGATGGAATCGAAGTCGAACTCCCGGCGGGTACCAGCGCGATTGACGCGGTGTTCCAGTCGGGCGGGGACGTGCCGTACTTCTGCGCGCACAAGTATTTAAGTCCGGTGGGCGCGTGCCGCATGTGCCTCGTGGAGTCCGGGTCGCCCCGCAAGAACCCGGACGGGTCGTTCGTGATGGAAGGGGAGGGGGACGCGGCGACGCCGAAGATCTTCTGGTTCCCCAAGCCCATGGCGTCCTGCACGATGCAGGCCACCGAGGGCATGCACATCCGCACCGCGAAGACATCGGAGGTCGTGGCGAAGGCGCAGGCGGGCATGATGGAGTTCACGCTCCTGAACCACCCGCTCGACTGCCCCACCTGCGACAAGGGCGGCGCGTGCGAGTTGCAGGACCGCGCGTTCGAGTACGGGTACGGCGCGAGCCGCTTCGGCTTCGACCGGCGGCACGCGGACAAGCATTACCCGCTGTCGGACTTCGTGATTCTGGATCAGGAGCGCTGCATTCACTGCAAGCGCTGCGTGCGGTACTTCGAGGAGGTGCCGGGCCAGGAGGTGCTGGACTTCATCGAGCGGGGCGGGCACACCTTCATCGACACCGAGGAGGGCGGGCTGCCCACGGGCTTTTCGGGGAACATCACGGACATCTGCCCGGTGGGGGCGCTGCTGGACAACGTGGCGCGCTTCCGGGGCCGCAACTGGGAGTACGACCACACGCCCACCACCTGCACGCTGTGCCCGGTCGGGTGCTCGATCACGGTGGACGCCCGCAACGGCCGCCTGGAACGCATCGTGGCGGGCGAGAACCGCGACGTGAACGAGGCGTGGATCTGCGACGCGGGCCGCTTCGGGCACCCCTTCGCCAGCGAGGAGCGTCTGACCACCCCCCTGATCCGCGACGAGGATGGCCAGCTCGTTCCGGCCACGTGGGACGCCGCCATCGACGCCATGAAACGCGGCTTCTCGGGCATGCGCACGGCCGACATCGCGCTGTACCTGGGCGCGGACAGCACCCTGGAGGAGGGCGCGGCGCTGGAGGCCCTGGCAGGCGTGACGGGCGCGCGCAGCGTGGATCACTCGCCCCGCTACGAGGTGAGCGTGACGGCGCCGCAGGCGACCCTGACGGACGTGGCGACCGCCGACGCCGTCGTGGTGATCGGCGCGGACCTGGGCGAGGAGGCGCCCGTGCTGGAACTGCGCATCCTGGAGATGCTGCGCGGCGGCCTGATCCCGCCCGAGTTCGCGCACGGCACCGCGATCGCGGACCTGCGCCTCGTGGAACGCCCCGCCCGGCGGCCCGAGCGGCTGGCCGTGATCGGGCAGGAGAGCCGCCTGTGGGCGCACGCCGGGCACCGCGTCAGCGCGAACGGCCGGGGCGCCCTGGCCCGCCTGACCCACCCGGACACCGATGAACTGCGGGCCGTCCTGGCGCTGCTGGAGGGCGCCGAGCGACCCGTGATCATCCTGGGCGCGGACGTCCTGAACGGCGCGAGCGGGTCGTTCAGCGCGAACCTGTCGGACCTCGCGGCCCGGACCGGCGCGAAGGTCATCGCCATTCCCGCCGCCGCGAACAGCCGGGGGCTCGCGGCCCTGAACCTCGTGCCGCGCGCCGGTGGCCTGCCCCTCTCGCGCCTGCCGGAAGCGGCGGCGGCGTTCATCAGCCGCCTGGACCCCGGCACGCGCGCCGCCGGGTTCACGGTCGTACACGACACCCACCTGACTGCCACCGCCCAGCAGGCCGACGTGGTCCTGCCCGCCGTCACGAACTACGAGAAGCGCGGCACCGTGCAGAACCTCGAGGGGCGCCTGCTGCCCCTGCACCCCGCCGCGATCCGGACCGGCGAGGCCGCCGACCTGATCCGCACCCTGACCGCCCTGGCCGAGGCGCTGGGTGTGAAGGCCCCCGCACGCGGCCTGCGCGGCGCGCACGCGCTGCTGGCCGACCGGGTGGGCCTGAACCTCAGCGACCTGCCCGCCCGCGGCGCGCTGCACACCTTCCACCAGACCTTCGCGGCGCCCGCCGCGCCGCACACCCCGAAGCTCTGGACCGAACGGATGCGCTCCCGTGACCGTGACTGGGTGGACCGCATCCAGGATCTCGTGGAGGGCGGCTGGACGCTCCCGGTCGCACCGGCGGCACCTCAACCCGGAGGGGACGACTGATGCCGGACCTCATCGCCACCCTGCTCATCTCGCTGCTCAAGGCGGTGCTCGTCGTCCTGGGGCTGCTGACCACCTTCGCGTACATGACCCTGATCGAGCGGCGCCTGCTGGGCCGCATGCAGCTGCGCCCCGGCCCGAACCGCGTGGGCCCCATGGGCCTGCTGCAACCCGCCGCGGACGCCATCAAGAGCATCTTCAAGGAGGACCTGACCGTCACGCTGGCCGACAAACTGGTGTACACCCTGGCCCCCATCCTGGCGATCGGCATGGCCCTGACCGCCTTCGGGGGCATTCCCGCCGGGCCCGCCGGGAGCCTGTTCGGCGAGAACCCCTGGGTGTACAACCTGGACGCCGGGATCCTGGCGCTGCTGGCCCTGACCTCCATGGGCGTGTACGGCATCTTCCTGGGCGGCTGGGCGTCGGGCAGCAAGTACCCGATGCTGGGCGCGCTGCGCTCGAGCGCGCAGATGATCAGTTACGAACTCGGCATGGGCCTGAGCATCCTGGGCCTGCTGATGATCGTCGGCACCACCTCCTTCCAGGGCATCGTGGGCTGGCAGGCGCAGAACGGCGTGCTGCTGCTGTTCCAGGCGCTGGGCTTCGCGCTCTTTCTCATCTCGTCGTTCGCCGAGGTCAACCGCACGCCCTTCGACCTGCCGGAAGCCGAGCAGGAGATCGTCGCCGGGTACCTCACCGAGTACTCCGCGATCAAGTGGGCGCTGTTCCAGATGGCCGAGTACGTGAACATGATCACCGCGTCCGCCGTGATGGCCACCCTGTTCTTCGGCGGCTGGAAGGGCCCGCAGGTGCTGAACGCCGTCATTCCCGGCATCTCCGACTGGCCGATCGTGTGGCTGGTCGCCAAGATCGCGTTCTTCCTGTTCCTGTTCATCTGGGTGCGCGGCACCCTGCCCCGGCTGCGCTACGACCAGCTGATGCGCTTCGGCTGGAAGCTGATCCTGCCGCTGGCCCTGGCGAACACCGTCATGACCGCCGCGTTCCTGGCGTTCCGCGGCACGGGCGGCCTGTGGTTCCTGGGCGTCCTGAGCCTCGCCGGACTGCTGGCCCTGCTCGTCATGAGCGACCGCGTGCGCGTCTTGTGGAACCAGCCCACCGTGCGCCGCTCCGAGGGCGAAGCGGTCCGCGCCGGGGGCGACTGATGAGGGGGCGCGCGGTGCTGGAGCCGCAGCCTGCCTCCCACCCACTGCCCGCCGTCCACTCCCCACTTCCCACCCACAAAGGAGCCGCACATGGGCGTTCTTGAGATTGCCAAGGGCATGGGCGTCACGCTGGGGAAACTGTTCCAGAAGCCCGTGACCGTCAGTTACCCCGAACAGCGCGCCACGCTGCAACCCCGCTTCCGGGGACGGCACGTCCTGACCCGCCACCCCGCCCAGCGTCCCGGAGAACTGGGACTGGAGAAATGCATCGGCTGCTCGCTGTGCGCCGCCGCCTGCCCCGCCTACGCCATCTACGTGGAGGCCGCCGAGAACGACCCGGCCAACCCCACCGCGCCCGGCGAACGCTACGCGAAGGTGTACGAGATCAACATGCTGCGCTGCATCTTCTGCGGCATGTGCGAGGAAGCCTGCCCGACCGGCGCGGTCGTCATGGGCAACGAGTTCGAGATGGCCGACTACCGCGCCGGCGACTTCGTGTACGCCAAGGAAGACATGCTCGTCGGCGTCAACGGCAGCCTCCCGCAGCGCCGCGAGGCCGAGCGCCGCGGCAAACCCGTCCGCCTGGGCTTCCAGCTCGAAGGGCAGCCCCGCGCGGAGCTGGAAGGAGTGAAGTACCCGTGAGAGTCGATGGTCGATGGTTGAAAGTTGATGGTTGTCCTGCGCCCCGCGCCCCGCGCCCGGTGTGCCTCCCACTGCCCACTGCCCACTCCCCACTCCCCGAGGCCGGAGGCCGCCCATGATGCTGGCGTTCATCCTGCTGGGCGCCCTGGCGATCGTGGGGGGCGTGATCACGATTGCCGCGAGGAACGCGGTGCATGCGTCGCTGGGGCTGGTGGGGACGCTGCTGTGCGTGGCGGGCCTGTTCGCCACGCTGAACGCGTCGTTCCTGGCGGCGACGCAGGTGATCGTGTACGCGGGCGCAGTGATGGTGCTGTTCCTGTTCGTGATCATGCTGCTGAACGCCAACCAGCCGGTCACGTCGCCGGACCCGGTGCCGTACGTGCGCGAACTCGCCGGGATCGGCGGCACACTCCTGGCCGGGGCGTTCGTGGTGCTGGCCTTCACGTACAGGGACCCGCGCCCGCTGGCCGAGAGTGCCGAGGCGCTGCGTGGCGGCACCGCGATGGTGATGGGGGAGACCCTGCTGACCCGCTTCCTGCTGCCGTTCGAGGCGGTCAGTGTGCTGCTGCTGGTCGCCATCGTGGGCTCGGTGGCGCTCGTGCAGCGCCCGGCGGCGCAACCGGACGGCGTGCCGGACGAGCTGGAGGAACCGCTGGTCACGGCGCGTGAGGAGCGGGTCGCCGCGCCGCGCGGGGCCGCCCCGGCGCTGATGCAGGCCGCGCAGGACGGGGAGGTGCGTGCCTGATGGTGCCCACCACCTCCTACCTGGCCCTGTCGGGCATCCTGTTCGCGCTGGGCATGATCGGCGTGCTGACCCGCCGCACGGCGATCATGGTGTTCCTGTCGGTGGAACTGATGCTGAACGCCGCGAACCTCGCGCTGGTGGCGTTCGCGCGGTCGTGGGGCGACCCGACCGGTCAGACGGCCGTGTTCATCGTGATGACGCTGGCCGCCGCCGAGGTGGCGATCGGACTGGCGATCATCGTCGCGATCTTCCGTAAACGCGAGACCACGAACGTGGACGATCTCGCGGCGTTGAAAGGCTGAGTGGCAACCTGTGGATAGTCTTCCTGCTCTGTACCTGCTGCCGCTGCTGCCCCTGCTGGGCTTCACGATCCTGATGGTCCTGCCCCGCCTGTTCCCCGACAAGACCGGGGGCTGGCTGGCGACCGGGATGGTCGGCGTGGCGTTCGTCATCGCCGTCATCCGCTACCTGAACCAGGGGGCCGCCCCCGCCCATGAAGTGCTGTGGGCGTGGCTGCCGAACATGGCGCTGAACGCGAACCTGTCGGTGGGCTTCTGGCTCGATCAACTCTCGGCCCTGATGGCGCTGATCATCACGGGCGTGGGCTTCCTGATTCACCTGTACTCGATCTCGTACATGGGGCACGACCCGAAGTTCACGCGCTTCTTCGCGTTCCTGAACTTCTTCGTGGCGATGATGCTGATCCTGGTCCTGGCCGACTCCTACCCGCTGATGTTCGTCGGCTGGGAGGGCGTGGGCATGGCGTCGTACCTGCTGATCGGCTTCTGGTTCAGTGGTCGCAACAGCGAGGCGAGTGACGCGCAGGTCCGTGCCGCCAGCGACGCCGAGGCGGTCAGCAACAGCAACGCGGCGCGCAAGGCGTTCATCATGAACCGCATCGGGGACCTGGGCTTCATGCTGGGCATGTTCCTGCTGTTCAAGCTGTACGGCACCCTGAGCATCCCCGAACTCGCCGAGCGGGTCGAGGGCGCGCAGGTGGCGCAGGCGGGCATCGAACTCGCCTGCCTGTTCCTGCTGGTCGGCGCGGTCGGCAAGAGCGGCCAGCTGCCCCTGACGACCTGGCTGCCGGACGCCATGGCGGGCCCCACGCCCGTCTCCGCGCTGATCCATGCGGCCACCATGGTCACGGCGGGCGTGTACCTCGTGGCGCGCAGTCACTTCCTGTACGACCTCGCGCCGAACGCCAGCCTGTGGGTCGCGTGGGCGGGCGGCCTGACCGCGCTGTACGGCGCGCTGTCCGCGCTGAACCAGTCGGACATCAAGAAGATCCTGGCGTACTCGACCGTGTCGCAGCTGGGCTACATGTTCCTGGCGGTGGGCCTGCACGCGTACTCGGCGGGCGTGTTCCACCTGCTCACGCACGCGTTCTTCAAGGCGCTGCTGTTCCTGGCGGCGGGCGCCGTGATCCACGCGCTGCACGAGGAGCAGGACGTGCGGAAGATGGGTGGCCTGCATAAATTCATGCCGTTCACGCATCTGGTGTCCGTGGCGGGCGTTCTGGCGATTGCCGGGATTCCGGTCTGGAGCGGTTTCTTCTCCAAGGACGCCATCCTGGCCTCAGCGTACGAGCAGAACACGGCGCTGTACCTGATCGGGCTGGGCGTGGCGCTGCTGACCGCGTTCTACATGGGCCGCTGGTACTTCCTGGTGTGGCGCGGCGCGTACCGCGGGCACGGCCACCCGCACGAGGCGGACACCCTGACGAAGATCCCGCTGGGCGTGCTGGCTGCACTGGCGACCCTGGCCGGGTTCCTGAACATCCCCACGTTCCTGGGCGGCAAGCACGCCTTCGACGACTACATCGGCCGGGCGGTGCCGCTGCACGCGCACGAGATTCCCGTCAGTACCGAGTGGCTGCTGACCGTCTTCGCCGTCCTCGCGGGCGTGATCGGGCTGGGCTGGGCGTTCCTGGCGCACCGCCGCGGCGCCCTGGCGACCGGACCGCTGGGCGCCGTCAGCTCGAACGCCCTGTACCTGGACGCCCTGTATGACGGTGTGATCGGCAACCCCAGCCGCGCTGTCGCGGGCGCACTCGACACCGTGGACCGGGGCACCGACGACGCCCTCAGCGGCGTTGCCCGCAACGCCAGCGGTCCCGGCGGGCTGTTCACGCTGTGGCAGAGCGGCTTCGTGCGCGCCTACGCGGTCAGCATGCTGCTCGGCACGGCCGGCATCATCGGCTACTGGGCCCTCAAGACCATCGGGAGCGGCGCATGAACTCCTTCACCGACTGGCTCCCCACCCTCATGATCTTCCTGCCCCTCCTGGGCAGCCTGCTGCTGCTCGTCACGCCGAAAACCTTCCGGGACGAGGTTGCGGGCTTCATCGCCGCCCTGACGCTCGGCGCGGGCCTCGCCATCTGGCGCGGCGGCGGCTCGGAGCTGTTCCGCTGGGACTGGATTCCTCCGCTGGGCATCACGTACTCGGTGCAGCTGGGCGGCGTGAGCCTCGCGCTGGCGCTCGTCACGGCGCTGATGTCCTTCATCGCGATCCTGTACGCCGCGCGCCGCATCCCCAACCCCGGCCCGATGCTCTCGCTGATCCTGGCCATGGAGACCGGCCTGATCGGCATCTTCGCGGCGCAGGACCTGCTGCTGTTCTACGTGTTCTTCGAGGACGCCCTGATCCCCGCGCTGCTGATGCTCGCCATCTACGGCAAGAGCGGGCGCATGGCGGCCCTCACGAAATTCGCCGCGTACACGCTGTTCGGCAGCCTGCTGATGCTCGTCAGCATCATCGGCGTCAAGACCCTGGGCGGCAGCCCCACCTTCGCCATGACCGACCTGAAACAGAACCTCGTGACCGGCAGCGCGCAGACGTGGCTGTACCTGGGCTTCCTGGCCGCCATGGCCGTCAAGCTGCCGCTGTGGCCCATGCACGCGTGGCTGCCGGACTTCCATGAGCAGAACCACGACAGCGGCGTGCCCGACGTCATGGGCACCCTCTACAAGGTCGGCGGGTACGGCCTGTTCACCTTCGCCATCCCGCTGTTCCCGGACGCCAGCCTGGAACTGCGCCCCATCCTGATGGGTCTGGCCGCCTTCACCGCGCTGTACGCCGCGTGGATCGCGTTCCGGCAGACCGACTGGAAACGCCTGCTGGCCTACGCCGGCCTCAGCCACATGGGCTTCGTGGCGCTCGGCGTGTTCTCGCTGAACGAGACGGCCGTGATCGGCGCGATGTACCTGCTGGCCTTCCAGAACCTCTACACCGGCGCGCTGTTCCTGTCGGTGGGCATGCTGCAGGAACGCATCGGCAGCCTGGAGACCCGCGTGGGCGGCGTCATGACCCAGGCGGGCGCGCTGGGCGGCCTGACCATGGCCCTGTGGTTCGCCAGCATCGCCGTACCCGGCATGGCCGGCTTCATCGGGGAGTTCAGCATCCTGCTCGGCGCGTATCAGGTGTTCCCGTGGCTGGCGTTCATCGCGGGCATCACCACCATCGCCGCCGCCGCATACGCCCTGACCGCCTTCCAGACGACCTTCTGGCAGGCGCGGCCCGCCGGGTCCGTCACTGTGCGCGACCTCGTGCACACCGAGTGGCTGATCCTGGGCATCCCGCTGGTCGTGCTGGTGCTGTTCGGCGTGTACTCCACCCCCGCCCTGAACCTGATGCAGCCCGCCGTGCGCGCCGTCCTGACTGCCCTGGGAGGCAACTGACATGCTCCAGCCGCCCGACGTTTCCCTCACGCCGCTGCTGCCGGTCCTGATCGTCCTGGCCGGGGCGGTCAGCAGCACCCTGCTGGGCTTCTGGGTCAGCCGCCGCATCCTGACCTTCATCAACCTCGGGGCCGTCACCCTGAGCGCCCTGAGCCTCGGGCTGCTCTGGAACCGCGCGGCCAGCGCCTTCGGCGGCAGCCTCCAGGCCGACAACGCCGCGCTGCTGCTGGCCTTCGTGATCCTGACCGGCACCCTCATGACGCTGCTCGTGACCCTGGACACCGCGTGGCGCGCCCGCGTGTCCTTCCCGGAATTCGACGCGATGCTCATGTACGCCGTCACCGGCTGCCTGCTGATCGCCTTTAGTGGCGACCTGATCGTCATGCTGATCGGCCTGGAGATCATGAGCCTCAGCGGCTACGTCCTGGCGACCCTCCAGGGCTCACGCCGCGCCGAGGAGAGCGGCCTGAAGTACTTCCTGCTCGGCGCGGCCGGCAGCGCCGTCCTGATCTACGGCATCGCCTTCGTGTACGGCGCGACCGGCAGCCTCAACTACGCCGCCATCGCCGAGAAGACCAGCGTCCTGAACCCCGAGAACACCGCCATCCTGGTCGGCGGGGCGCTGCTGATGCTGTGCGGCTTCGCCTTCAAGGTCGCCCTGGCGCCCTTCCACCAGTGGACGCCCGACGTGTACGGCGGCGCGCCCACCAGCGTCAGCCTGTTCCTGAGCACCGTCGTCAAGGTCGCCGCGTTCGCCGGGATGCTGCGCGTGTTCGGGGGCGCGCTGGAAAACGCACCTGGCTGGCACTCCGTCCTGGCGGTCCTGATCGCCGCGACCCTGATCGTCGGGAACCTCGCCGCGCTGCGCCAGACGAACTTCAAACGCATGCTGGCGTACTCGGCCGTCGCGCACACCGGCTTCCTCGCCATGGCGCTGCTCGGCACGCCCCAGGTGGGCGGCGCGGCCCTGACGTACTACCTGCTGGTGTACACCCTGATGACGGCCGCCGCGCTCGCCATCGTCGCCGCCCTGCAACGCAGCGAGGAAGGTTTCAGCCTCCTCGACATGCGCGGCCTGTACTACCGCCACCCCGCCTACGCCGTCGCGCTCGCCGTGTGCCTCGCCTCGCTGGCGGGCCTGCCGCCTTTCGCGGGCTTCTTCGGCAAGTACCTGGTGTTCCAGGCCGCCTACCAGAACGGGTACGCCTGGATCAGCATCCTCGCGGCCCTCACCAGTGTCGCCGCCCTGGTGTACTACCTGCGCCCCGCCATGCTGCTGTTCATGCCCGACCGCACCCCCGCCCGCGAGTACAGCCTCGGCCAGCGCACCCCCACCACCCTCACGGTCGCGCTCGGCGTGGTCGGCGTCACCGCCCTGGGCCTGCTGCCGAACATCTGGTACAGCTGGGTCGCCAACCCCGCCATCTGGACCCTGCTCGTCGGGCGGTGATACGGACTCCGATTGAAAGGGCTGCACAGCCCGTTCAATCCGAGCGGATGCGACTCGTAGAGCTGCTCCGCAGAGTGGGAGCAACACGGGTTCCGGACGTGGAGCCGGCAATCCGGCGAAGTTCCGGGTTGTCGGCGAAACAGACGGAATCCGTATGAGCAGGAGAGTAGGCAGGAGGGAGTGGGTCGGTGGCTGTGCTGCCCCCGCTCCCGTGACCGCCCAGAGATTCACCCCGCATGAACGTGGCCCGCCTCTGCGACGCAGACGGCGGGCCGCTTCCCTGGGCGCTAGCCCCGCTGTTCGCGCTGGTACTTGACGCGGTAGCGGCTGCGGCTGGCCGCCTCGACGAGGTCGATGGGGGTCTGGATGTCGGGGCTGGTGCGGGCGGCGCCGATGCTGGTGCGGACGTGCAGGTCGCGGTAGCTGAGGCGGTCCAGGGAGTCCTGAAGACGCTGGGTGACGAGGGTCATGTCCTGGGTGCTGGCGTTGTCGAGCAGCATGGCGAATTCGTCGGGGCCCCAGCGGAAGATCAGGTCGCCGCGGCGTTTGTGTTTCATGATGCGTCCCGACAGGTCGCGCAGCAGTTCGTCGCCGGCCTGCAGGCCGTACTGTTCGTTGACCTTGCGGAAGCCGCTCAGGTCCACGAGCAGCAGGCCGAGCGGGCGGGCGGCGCGGGTCGCCCAGCGTTGTTCGAGGGCGCGGGTGAAGGCGACGCGGTTGCCGAAGCCGGTCAGGGGGTCGCGGACGCTGAGGTTGCGCAGGTTCCACCAGCGTTCCAGCACGACGAGGGCGGTCCCCAGAATCGCGGCGTACGAGAGGGTCACGCCGGGCAGCAGGATGTTGCCCAGCCACAGGGGAATGGCGGCGGCCAGGGTCAGCATGGCGAGCGCGAAGCCCCACATGCCGCGCGCCAGGACGGCGGTGATGGCGGCGGCGACGGCCAGCAGCGCCGTCAGCCACTGCGGGAGCCGCGTGAAGGGCGGGCTGAGGAGGCTGGAGACGGCGCGGGCCTGCAGGGCGGCGCCGGCGACGGTCTGTCCGGTGACGTCGCGGACGCTGGGGGCGCCGCTGCCCGTGGCGGTCAGGCCGATGATGACGATCTTGCCCTGAATGTCGCCGTAGCGGACGTTGCCGTTCACCACGTCACGGAAGGGAATGACGGGCAGGCGGTCGTGGTCGGGGGAGCTGTAGCGCAGCAGTTGCGGTTCGGTGCTCAGGGGGACGTTGCTGCCGGCGGCGACGGCCAGTTGCCGCGCGAAGCTGGGGCCGGGCGTGCCGTCGCGGGTGGGGTAACTGGTCTGGAAGGTGCGGACCACGCCGTCGGGGCTGACGTTCAGGGCGCTGATGCCGGTCGGGGAGCGCCAGTCGGGGCTGGCGAGCAGGCCGCTCTCGCCGGGAGCGGTGGCCAGGACGACGTTCGGCTGGCTGAACGCGTCGGCGAGGCGGCCGTCGTTCAGGGCGGGGTCGCTGAGCAGCACGTCGATGCCGATGGCGGTCGCGCCGGCCTGATCGAGGGTGCGCAGGGCCTGCCCGTACAGTTCGCGGGGCCAGGTGCCGATGCGTCCGTAGTCGCGCAGCGAGGCGTCGTCGATGCCGACGAGCACGACGCGGCGGTCGGTGGCGCTGGGCAGGGCGCGGTTCAGGGCGTCCCACAGGCGGGTGTTGTTCGGCAGCAGCAGCGTCAGGAGCAGCGCGAGGACGGCCGCCGCCGGGACGGTGTACAGCGCCAGCGAGCGGTCAGGGGATCTCAACATGTCGTTCGTTGCCGGCCGCGTCCCTGGCGTGCAGGGTGGCGGTCGCGCCGGGCGTGGTGAGTGGGAGGGTCCAGCGGAAGTCCGGGGTGCCGGCCGTGACGGTGCGGGTGTACGTCACGCCGGCGAGGGTCGCCCGCAGGGTCACGCGGCCCGCGGGCGTGCCGGTGGGGGTCTGGAGGCTGGCGTCCTGCACGCGGCCGGTCAGGGTCAGGACGCGGCCCTCGCGGCGGGCCTGCACGGTCACGGCCGGTGCGGTCCGGTCGATGAGGAGCGGCAGTTGCCGCGTGAGGCTCTGGCCGTAGCGGGTGGCGGTGACGGTCACGGCGTACGTGCCTTCCGGCAGGCTGTCCTCCAGGCGTTCCAGGCGGAACACGCCGTCCGCGCCGCCCAGCGGGACGGTGCGCCCGGCGACGCTGGCCTGCACGGACGCGTCGGGCAGGCTGCGGGCCAGCAGCGTCAGGTCCTGCACCTGCAGGGCGCGGGCCGGGAGGTCCAGCGTGAGGGGCCGGGCGCGTTCGGTGTCCAGCGACTGGTTGAAGCGGTCCAGGGCGTCCGGGACCAGGGTGCCCACGCCGCCCGTCTCGGCGCGTTGCTGTCCGGCGGCGACCGCCTGGTCGTTCTCGCCGGGCAGCGCGACCTGTCCCTCGAAGACCTTCACGGTGCCGCTGGCGTCCACGCGGAAGACGGTGCCGCGCACGGCGGTACTGACGACCGGGGTGTCCAGGCGGTAGCCGCCCTGGCCCTTCTGCACGACGTTCCAGGCGGTGCCGCGCGACAGTTTCAGCAGGACCTCGCGGCCCCGTTCGGTGCGTTCGACGGCCAGGACGCTCAGTTCGCTCTGTTCGTTCAGGCGCAGGTACCCGCCGCCCGTGAAGCCCACCTCGGCCCAGGCGCCGGCGGCGGTGTTCAGGGTCACGCCGGGGTCCAGGGCGTCCCCGACGACCGCCACGCGGCTCTGCCCGGCGCGGTCCACGCGCACCTGCCCGCGGGTGGCCTCGACGGTGGCGCTGCCCAGCCCCCGGTACTGCGAGGCGTACCAGGGGTCCTGTTCGCGGAAGGCCGTGACCTTCCCGCTGCCCAGGTCGACCTGCTGCGCGGCGCGGACGGTCACGACCCGGCCGTTCAGGCTCAGGCGCGCCTGTCCCTGCAGGACGGCCACCCGGCGGGTCGCCTTGCCGCTCAGGTCCACCCGGATCTGCCCGGCGCCGTCCATGACGACGTGAATGCCCTGCACGTGCACGGCGACCGGGCCGCGAAGGAAGAAGCGGCCGTCGAGCAGGTCCGCCTCGTCCAGGTAGCGGCGCAGACGCGAGGCGCTGCCCATCACGACCTGCCCGCCGCCGCTGGTCAGTTCGGCGCGGCCGGTGCCGGTGCGCAGCGAGGTGGTCACGTCGGTGCCGCTACCCTGCGGCGCCCAGGTGCCCGAGGGGGCCAGCAGTTCCACGCTGCCCTGCGCGCCGCTCAGCAGCAGCGGGCCGGTCGTGGCGCCGGCGGCGAGGCTGGTGGAGGCGCCGCCCAGCAGGAGCAGCGCCGTCAGGGGAACGGCCCCGAGGTTCGAGTGGAGCTTCAGAACTGCTGCGGGGGCCGTCACCTTCATTGGATCCAGTCTACGAGAAAAATCTGACAATTTCGTAACGCGCGTATACTACGGGGCGTGCTTGTTGCCGTCGTGGATGCCAGTAAGGAGTACGGTCCGCTGACCGTGCTCAGCGAAGTGAATTTTGCCGTGCAGCCGGGCGACCGGGTGGGTCTGGTCGGCCGCAACGGGGCCGGGAAAAGCACGCTGCTGAAACTCCTGACCGGGCAGCTCACCCCCGACGGGGGCACCGTGAAACGCGCGCCGGGCGTGCGGGTCCGGTCCCTGCAACAGGACCCGGTGTTCCCGGACGGCGCGACCATCGACAGCGTCCTGAACGCCGCCTTCCAGGACCTTGACGCACTGGAGGCCGAACTGAGCGCCGCCGCCGACGCCATGAGCAGCGGCACGCCCGAGAGCATCCTGCACCACGAGGCGCTGCTGGAGAACTACGCGCGGCGCGGCGGCTTCGAGCGCCGCAGCCGCAGGGACGCCGTGACCCTCGCCTTCGGGTTCCGGGGCCGCGAGGGCGACCTGGCCGCCAGTCTCAGCGGCGGGGAACGCACCCGGCTGGGCCTCGCGGCGCTGCTCGTCGAGAACCCGGACGTGCTGCTGCTCGACGAGCCCACCAACCACCTGGACATCGTGATGGTCGAGTGGCTGGAAGGCTTCCTGGGGCGCTATCCGGGCGCGGTGCTGGTCATCAGCCACGACCGCACCTTCCTGGACACCGTGACCCGCGAGACCGCGTACCTGCGGGGCGGCACCCTGAAGATGTACGCCGGAAACTACACCAAGTTCCGCGAACTGCTGGAAGTCGAGCAGGAACAGCAGGCCGCCCGGCACGCCATCGAGAGCAAGCAGATCGCCAGCCTGCAGGCCAGCGCCGACCGTATGAAGATCTGGGGCCTGGGCATGAGCAAACTCGCCCGGCGCGCCAAGGCCATGCAGGCCCGCGTGGACCGCATGCAGAGCCGCGCGACCGCCGCCCCGGCCGCCGAGCAGCGCACCGCCCGCATCACCTTCCACGCGCCGGAAAGTGGCGACGTGATCCTGGACGCCCGGCACGTCACGCGCGTGCTGCCGGGGGGCCGCACCCTGTTCCGGGACGTGAGCGTGCAGATCCGCCGGGGCGAACGCATCGCCATCATCGGGCGCAACGGAGCGGGGAAGACCACCTTCCTGCGGACCCTGCTGGGCCTGGAGAAGAGCGACGACCCCCGCACGCGCCTGCTGACCGGGGCGCGCGTGACGGTCGGGTACTACGATCAGGCGCTGCGCGGCGTGGACCCCAACGACACGCTGTACGACGTGGCCCGCGCGTACACCCAGAAGGACCCGCAGGCGCACGACCTGCTGGGCACCTTCATGTTCCCCTACGACCAGCACGACAAGCAGGCCCGGATCCTGTCGGGCGGCGAACGCGCCCGGCTGGCGCTGCTGAAACTGGCGCAGGAGGACCACAACCTGCTGGTCATGGACGAGCCCACCAACCACCTGGACATGGAGATGGTCGAGAGCCTGGAAGTGGCGCTGGAGGACTTCGGCGGCACCCTGATGATGGTCAGCCACGACCGCGCGTTCATCGAGGGCCTCGCCGACCGCATCTGGCTGATCGAGGACGGGCAGTTCTTCGAGTACCCCGGCTGGGAGGACTACAAGGCCAAGCACCGCACGGCCGCCGAACTGGAAGCCGAGGCGCTGGCCGCCGCCCCGAAGGCCGCCCCGAAACCCGCCGCGCCCAAGGGCAAGGGCCTGTGGCACCTCAAGCGCGAGGTCGAGGCCATCGAGGCCGACATCGCCCGCCTGGAATCGGCGTTGGAAGAGGCGCAGGCCGCCCTGAACGCCGCCCCTGCTGACGCGGACTTCGTGGCGCTGGGACAGGCCGCGCACGACCTGGAAGTGCAGCTGGAGGCGAAGATGACCGCCTGGGGCGAGCGGCAGGCCGAGGTCGAGGAGAGGGGCGGCTGACAGGCGGACGGGCTCCGGGGTGGGCGCGGGCCGGGTCCGGTTCCCCCGGACGGTGCCCCCGGAACGGTGCTTACGAATCTCACCCCCAGTCCCTTATCCTGAGTCCGGAAGTCAGGATTATGACCAGCCCCCACACCCAGACCACCCCGGCCCCCGCCCCCACCGCCGCGCACGCCCGCTCGCTGCACCGGGCGGCCGAGGCGTTCCTGGCGCACACCCACCCGCGCGCCCCGCTGCGCCTGGACCGCGTGACCCTGCACGGCGTGACGTACGCCACCGCGCCGGACCCGGCCGCGCTGCGCCTGAACCGCGCGCTGGCCGAGGAAGTCGTGATGGTCGCCCTGGCCCCCGCCGAGGCCGCCGCCCTGAGCGGCACCCCCACCCCCGACGGCGGCCGGGACGCCCGCATGCTCCTCGACTGCGCCCTGACCGACCCCGACGAACGCGACACCCTGGACGCCTACCTGAGCGTCCTGCGGGGCCGCACCCGCGCCAAGCTGCGCCGCGCCTGGACCGAGATCGAGGTCCTGGCGGCCGGACTGCGCGAACACGGCGAGCTGGACGCCGCGCAGGTCGCGCACCGCGTCGCCTGCGCCCAGGGCATCCGCGCCAGCCTGCTCAACTGAAGCCGCGCTCCGGCCTGGAGGCTCCATGGCCGGATATGTGAAGCGCATGAGCGGCCCTGTCGGTCCCCCTCCGCCCCGCGTTCCCTGGAGTCGCCTCCAGCAGCTTGAAAAGCGCCTGGAGCGGAGAAAACAGACCCGTTTACTCGGAATCCACGCCTTCCCTTCACCGTGCAGCGCAGCTCACCATCCCCTGCCCACACGGGCCGCACGCTGAAGGCAGGAGGGTCCCATGAACGACGACACCCAGAGCATGGTCAGCCGCTGCGACGCCACCACCTGCCGCTTCAACGAGGACATGAACTGCACCGCCGGCCAGATCGAGGTCAGCATGAGCGGCCAGACCGCCCAGTGCCTCACCTTCGCCCCGGCCGACGCCATGAACGAAAGCCAGAGCCTCAGCGCCGACAACTGAACGCCCACGATCAAAGGCCGCCTGCATGTGAAGGCGGCCCTGACTGTATTTACCGGGGCGTGACGATCCTGGGAGCGTTCAGGTCCGTGTAGTCCACCACCACGCCCGCCTGCGCTTCCGGGTCGGCCTCGCGGAAGTACAGGCGGTGGCCCTCCACGTAGCGGCGGTTGCTGTCGGCCGCCGGATCGGGCGAACCGTACCCCGGCCCACGGGCGGCGCCGCGTGGCACGGACACCTCGAACGGCACGCGCAGGAACACGGAATCGTGCCACCAGCCGCGCAGCTCCGGGCGGTGCAGGAACAGGCCATCCACGATCAGGACGCTGCCCGGCCCGGCCTGCTGTAGCGGGGCGAGGGTAGGTTCGTCGCGTGTCACGTCGAACACCTGCGGGCGATACTGCCCGCTGCCGCCCGGCGACAGGGGAGAGACCACCTCGCGTTCCAGCGCCGCCAGATCATACGAGTCGCGGTAGAAGCCCTCCGGTGACGTGCGCCCCTTCGTGTACCGGGCCACGCGCGGCTGGTGGAAGCCGTCGATACTGACGCGGATCACGGGTCGCCCGAGCGTCCGCAACCGACGGGCCAGCTCGTCGGCCAGGGTCGTCTTGCCCGCCCCGTCCACGCCATCCACGGCCACCCGCGCCACCGGAAGGGCCGGCAGGGCGTCCCAGCGGGCCGTCAGCCACGCCAGCACACCCTCCCGCCTGCCAGGGACGGGACCGCTCAGATTTTCAGCTCGCCCTGCGGCGTGACGTTCAGGTCCTGCGCGAGTTCGCGGGACGCCTGCTGCCGCTCGCGGTCCAGGTACGTCTGCGCCTGCGCGACCTCCTTGTCCAGCACCTGCATGGTGTCCTGGAAGCGTTCCAGCGCCTGCTGCCGGTACGAGCTGATGGCGTCCAGCGCGCCGTACACGTCCCGGAACGCCGCCTGGATGATCTGCGGGTCCACGGTGGCGCTGCCCGCCTGCCGCTGGATCTCGGTGCTCTGCTGGCGCAGCAGGCTGGCAGTCGAGCCGATCATCTTGCCGGTCGTGTCGTTCAGGGCCGTCACCTGCCCCAGCACGGCCTGCTGCGTCCCGAGGGCCTGCGAGACCATCAGCGCGGTCTTCAGGGCGCTGACGGTGGTGGTCGTGGCGCGGTCCACGCCCTTGATCAGCTCCAGGTTGTTGCGCCGCACGAGGTCCAGCGCCAGGTAGCCCTGGATGCTGACGGCCAGCTGGGTCAGCAGGTCCGTCACGCGCTGCCGGACCGCGAACAGCAGTTCCTCGCTGACCATGCGGGCCTTCTCGGGGTCGGTGGCCTGCAACTCCTGGAGGCGCTGCGTGAGGGCCTCGTCCACGGCCTTCCCGACGTGCGCGTACTGCCGGAGCTTCTGCATGGTGTCCCACAGGTGGACCTTCTCGGTCTCGATGGTGGCGTTGTCGCGCCGCAACTCGTCCTGACCCCGGTACAGCGCCTCCAGGATGCCGTTCAGGTGCGACTGCGCACTCTGGTACTTGTCCATGGCGTTCTGCACCTTCTTCCCGCCGGGCAGCAGGCCCAGGAAGCGGCGGGGCGTGGCCGCGCGGCTGGGGTCCAGGTCCTCCACGGTGCGGCGCAGGTCGGTCAGGCCGCGCAGGATGTCGCTGCCCTCGGCGAGTGCGCCGACCTTGGTGGCGCGCAGCGGGCGGTCCAGCATGCGGTTGCTGCTCTGCGCGGCGGCCCGCTGTTCGGGCAGCCCCAGTTCATGCACGGCGTCCAGTTTGCGTTTGAATTCCGGGGTGTGCGCCCCGGCACTCAGGACGTCCTGCGCGAAGGCGCGGGCCATCTGGTCGAGCCGCGTGCGGTCCTCGGCTGACAGCGGCACCATCTCCGGCGCTTCCTGCGCCCGCACGGCCGGGACGGCGTCCGGCGCTTTCAGCAGGGAGTCGGGGGGAGTCAGCGGACCGGAAGTACCATCGCTCATGCCCTCCATTACGCACCCCGGACATGAGGAGTTGCATCCGGCAAAAGGCGCATGTCCCCACAGGTCCGGCCAGGGTACGCTGCGCGCCGATGCCCACACCGCCCAGCGTGACCCTGCCCAGCCTAGTCCTGCGTGACCGCCGCGACGACGACCTGCCCACCCTCTGGCGCTGGCTGCACGCCGAGCCCGACCCGGAATGGAAGCGCTGGGACGCCCCGTACTTCCACGCGGGCAGCGGGCCGTCCACGCTGTCCCTGACGGACTTCACGGCCCGTGAGGGCAGCCGCGCGCCCGACCCGCACGGGCAGATCGTCGCGCTGGACGGCGCGTGTATCGGGCAGGTCACCCGCCACGAGGAAGCCCCGGCGGGAGGCGGCTGGTGGGACCTGGGCGTGCTGATCTTCGACCCCCGGCACTGGGGCGGCGGGCTGGGCACGCAGGCGCTGCGGCTGTGGGCCGACGCCACCTTCGCCCAGACAGAGGCGCATGTGCTGACCCTGACCACCTGGGGCGGGAACGAACGGATGATCCGCGCGGCCGCCCGCGCCGGTTTCCGCGAGTGCGCCCGCATTCCGCAGGCCCGTGCGTGGGCCGGGCAGCGCTGGGATAGCGTGAAACTCGCGCGGCTGCGCGGCGACTGGGCAGGTGGTCAGGCCCCCTGACAGACCTGCATGAAACAGCGGGCCGCCTCCCAAGCGACCCGCTGGCCGGTTGATGGTCAGTTCTCCAGCGTGACCGGGTAGTCCTCGGCGAGAATACTCACGCCCGCCCCGTTGAAGTAGGCGCGGATGGTGTACTCCCCGGCGGGCAGGGCCTTCCCGTCGCTGCCCCGGCCGTTCCAGCGGACGTTCTGCACGTCCATGGTCTCGCCCGGCGCGACGTTCGTGATGACCAGCTGCATGGTGCAGACCGTGTTCGTGGGGTTGGCGCGGACGACCTGACCGGCGGCGTTCAGGACCTCGAAGCGCACGTCGCAGGCCCCGTGCTGCAATTCGATGGGCTCCTCGCCCTCGTTGGTCAGGTTGAAGGTCCAGAGGGTGTCCTGGCCGCCGCGCAGGCTGGCGGGGCCGCTCAGGTTGGCGCTGTGCGGGGTGGTCAGCGCGGGGTTCAGGGCCGGCCGGGCCGGGGTGGTGGGTGCGGGGGTGGTGGGTGCCGGAGTGACGGGTGCTGGGGTGCTGGGCGCGGGCGTGGTGGGGGTCGGCGCGGCGCTGCGGGGCGGCAGGGCCGGAATGGTGAAGATGCTCACCTGGGCCTGGGCGGACAGCGTGCCCAGCAGGCCGGTGGACAGCAGGGCGGTGGACAGCAGGGCCGTGCGGATGCGGGGCGTCATGCCCCTCACTGTGCGCGGCCCTGCCTGACGCTGCGTGAGGAACCCCGAGCGAACCTTCAGGGAAGGCGTGGTGTGGGCGGGGTCAGCGCAGCAGGCGCAGCACGCCGCCGTACAGCGCCAGGAACTGCGGGTCGTTCAGGGCGCGGGCGTCGTTCCAGGTGGCGCTCACGCAGTACGTGCGGCCCGCCGGGGTGGTGACCTGGGTGGTCAGGTTCAGCACGCCGGGTTCACTGCCGCCCTTGAAGCTGACGCTGCGGAAGGCGGCCGGGTCGGCCACGCCGGGGTTCAGCTGCGTCTCCTTGAGGGGGGCCACGTCGTTCATCAGGCGGCACAGGCGTCCCGTGCTGGCGAACCATTCCACGTCCCGCGCCAGGGGACCGCCCGCGAACGCCGAGGCGGCGGGCAGCGGTGCCACGCGAGCACGCTCCAGCACGTCCCGCCGCGCCGGGACGTTCAGGACGGCGGCGCGGTACTCGGCGAGCAGCGCGGCGTTCGCAGGGTTCTTCAGGGCGAAGGCTTCGCGGGTGCCCGGCATGGGCCGCTGACCGAACCGGGCCTCCACGCCCGCGCGGCCCACGGCGTTCAGCAGCAGGTCCGTGGCGGTGTTGTCGCTCTGCGAGATCATGCGCGCCGCGAGGTCCCGCAGCGTGTAGCGGCTGCCGGTCGGCGCGTCCTGCAAGGTGCCGCTGGGGAGGCTGCGGTCGGCGTCCGTCAGGGTCAGTTCGTCGGTCCAGGCGCGCTGCCCGGCACTGACCTGGGCCTGCAACTCGGCCAGGATCGCCAGTTTGAAGGTGGACCCGACCGCCAGCGGGCGCGTGGTGTTCAGGGCGACGAGCGGGGCGGCCCCCTGAACGCCCACCTCCTGCACGAGCAGGCTGACCTGTCCGGGCAGCGCGGCGAACGCGGCGCGCGCCTCGTCGGGCGAGCCGAAGGTCACTTCTGGCGTGACGGGCGCGACGACCAGCCCGGTCACGCGGCCCTGAGCGTCCAGCGTGAACTGCGTGACGTTCAGCGGGCCGTTCTCGAAGATCAGGGTGGCGCCGGTCGCACTGACCTGCACGTCCTGAAGCGGGCCGTACTGGGCGCGCAGGCCCTCCAGGAAGGACCGCAACTGCGCTTCGGGCAGCGCCTCCAGGAACGACGGGGCGAACAGCGCCGGGTCCAGAGGCCCCCCGAAGATGCGCCTGAGCAGCTCACGCGGCGAGCTGGCGCCGGTCGCGTCGGCGCTGGCCACCAGCGGCGTGAAGCGCAGGCCCGTGAAGCGCCCCTGGTCGTCCAGCGCGGCCTGCACGCCCAGTTGCCCCTTCTCGAACACGGCGACCGTCATGCCGCCCTGCGTCCCGGCACTCACGAAGGCTCCCAGCTGCGCGCGCAGGCCGTCCAGCGCCACCTGAAGCTGCTCGGAACTCAGGACCGCCTGGAGGTCCGGGGCCAGCCACTCCGCCTGCACCGGGCCGCTGAACAGCCGCGTCACGGCGGCCGGGATGTCCGGGGTGGTCTGCGCGTGCGCGGACGCCAGCAGAGAGACGCTCAGGAACACCGGGGCACGCCAGGAAGGTCGCATGGCACCCGGTACGCGGCCCGCCGGGTCCGGGTTCCGCACCTCTATACTTCTGGGCATGATCGACGCGGCCCAGATAGACCACCTCGCGCAGCTTGCCCGGCTGCACCTGACCCCGGAGGAACGCACCGCCATGCAGGGCGACCTGACCCGCGTGCTGGGGTACTTCGACCTGCTCGGCGAGGCGGATACCAGTGGCGTGCAGGAAATGCAGCGCCCGGTGGACCTCGTGAACGTCCTGCGCGACGACGTGCCCGGCGCGGTCTTCCCGCAGGCTGCCGTGACCGCCCTGGCCCCCGAGAGCATGCCCGACGGTCACATCCGCGTGCCGCGCACCGTGGAGGCCGACTGATGCTCGACCTCAAATTCATCCGTGAGAACGCCGGGGCCGTCAGGCACGCCGCGCAGGTCAAGGGCGTGAACATCGACATCGACGACCTGCTGCGCGTGGACCGTGAACTGGTGGACCTGAAGCAGCGCGTGGAGGCCATGCAGGCCGAACGCAACGCCAACGCGAAACTCGTGCCGAAAGCCACGCCCGAGGAACGCCCGGCGCTGATCCAGAAGGGCAAGGATCTCGCCGAGGAGATCAAGGCGCTGGAACCCGCCCTGCGCGCCCACGAGGACACCCTGAAGCTCATGCTGCTGCGCGTGCCGAACATCCCGCACGCCTCCGTGCCGGTCGGGAAGGACGACAGCGAGAACGTCGAACTGCGCCGCGAGGGGCAACTGCCCGAGTTCGACTTTACGCCGCTGGACCACGTGGACCTGCTGGAGAAGCAGGGCTGGAGCGACCCGGAGCGCGTGGCCCGCGTGTCCGGCAGCCGCAGCTACCTGCTGAAGGGCGAGGCGGTCATGCTGGAGATGGCGGTCCTGATGTTCGCCATGGACTTCCTGGCCGGGCGGGGCTTCACGCCGCTGTCCACCACCGCCCTGGCCCGCCCCGAGGCGTTCGTGGGCAGCGGGCACTTCCCCGGCGGCGAGGATCAGGTGTACAAGATCGAGGGCGACGAGCTGATGCTGGCCGGGACCGCCGAGGTCCCCGTGAACAGCCTGTACGCCGGAGAGCAGCTCAGCCTGGACCAGCTGCCGGTCACGTTCGCCGCGATCAGCGCCGCGTTCCGCAGCGAGGCCGGATCGGCCGGGCGGGACGTGCGCGGACTGATCCGCGTGCACGAGTTCCGCAAGGTCGAGCAGTACGTGCTGTGCGAGGCCAGCGAGGAAGTCGGCCTGGAGTGGTTCGCGAAGATCCTGGCGAACGCCGAGGCGCTCTTGGCGGCCCTGGAACTCCCGTACCGCGTCGTGCAGAACTGCACCGGCGACATGGGCGCCGGCAAGGTCCTGATGTACGACATCGAGACCTGGGTGCCCAGCGAGCAGGTGTACCGCGAGACGCACTCCTGCTCGTACCTGGGCGACTGGCAGGCCCGCCGCACCGGCCTGCGCTACCGTGACGCGGGCGGCAAACTGGTGTTCGCGCACACCCTGAACAACACGGGCGTCGCCGCGCCGCGCATCCTGGTGCCGCTGCTGGAAAACCACCAGCAGGCCGACGGGACCATCCGTATTCCCGAGGCGCTGCGGCCCTACCTGGGCGGCCGGGCCGTGATCGGCCAGCCCGTCCGCTGACCGACGGGAGACGCGAGGGAGTGGGGTGTGGATCGGTGGCTTGCCTGCCGCCCCGCACCCCACTTCTATTACGCCCTGAGCGTACTGGTATGCTGACCGCATGGACATTCCAGCGGAGTTGGTGCAGGACACCCAGGCGCGCTTTCTGGACCGCCGGACACAGCGGACCGGGCATCTGGAACGCCTGAACGTCCGGGGCCTGATCGAGACCGACTCGGCCGCGCGGGTCGAGGCGCGACTGGCGCGGCTGGGCGTGCCCACGCCGGACGCCCACGCGCTGGTGCAGGGCCAGGAGCCGCTGGCGCAACTCACGGCGCGGCTGCCGCAGGACACCCGGCAGAACGTGGAGCGGCTGCTCGGCGCGAACGACCTGGTGGGTGTGGCGTACCTGGACCTGGCGCGCGCCGCCGCCCGCGCCGTGGCGCGCGTGGTCCTGCGCGACCGGCGGGGACGCCCGGCCGGGTTCGGGACCGGCTGGCTGTGCAGTCCCCGCCTGCTCATCACGAACAACCACGTGCTGGCCACCCCCGACGACGCCCGCACCGCCGCCGCCGAGTTCGACTACGAACTGCTCGCGGACGGCACCCTGCGCGACCGCGTGACCCTGCCGCTGGACCCGGACACGCTGTTCCTGACCAGCGGGCCGCTGGACTACACGATCGTGGCCGTGGGGGGGAATGCAGCGCCGTTCGGGTGGATTCCCTGCTTCGGCGGGGCCGACCGCAACGTGCTGGGCGAGGCCCTGAGCATCATCCAGCACCCCAGCGGCGAACCGAAACAGGTGGCGCTGCGCGAGAACCGCCTCGTGGACCGCCTGCCGGACTTCCTGCACTACGAGACCGACACCGCCCCCGGCAGCAGCGGCAGCCCGGTCTTCAACGACGCCTGGGAGGTCGTGGCGCTGCACCACAGCGGCGTGCCCCGCACCGACGCGCAGGGCCGCGTGCTGCGCCGCGACGGGCGGCCCGCCGCGCCCGGCGACAGCGACACCGACATCGACTGGATCGCCAACGAGGGCGTGCGCATCAGCCGCATCCTGCAGGACCTGCGCGCCGGCCCGGACGCCTCGCACCCGCTGATCGCGGAACTGCTCTCGGCGCCGCGCCCGCCCCGCCCCGCTCCCGAGAGGGCGGTGGCGGCAGACCATGCCGCCCTGGACCGCGCCGCCCTGGACCTGGGCGAACTGGACCTGAGTGCCCTGAACCCCGACCCGGACGGCCGCGTGACCCTGCCCGTCACGCTCACGCTGCGGCTGAAAGCGCCGGAGGGTCCGCCCGCGCCGGTCGGGAATCGCCCATACCTGGACCCGGCCGACGAGGACGCCGCCCGCGCCTACTACGCCGACCTGAACGCCGACGCCACGCCACAGCAGCGGTTCCTGGCGCTGTCGGAACTCGTGACCGGCACGCACACCCGCGTGCTGCCCTACGCGCCCGCCGAGCAGCTGTACCCCTGGGTGGACGTGTGGCCCGACGGGCGGCTGCGCAGCCTGTACTCGGCCCGCGAGCACACGCCCGCCGAACTGATCGAGGCGGACCGCGCCGCCCAGGCCCGCCGCGACCGACTGGCCGCCGCCGAGGGCCTGAACGCCGACGCGCTGGAGGACGCCCTGCCGTACAACTGCGAGCACGTCGTGCCGCAGAGCTGGTTCGCCAAGCGGCAGCCCATGCGCGGCGACCTGCACCACCTGTTCGCCTGCGAACCCGACTGCAACTCCTTCCGGGGCAACACCCCGTACTGCGACTTCCCCGACTACGGCGAGGCGATCCGCAGCGACTGCGGCCGCCGCGAACCCGGCGAGTTCGAACCCGCCCACGGCCAGGGCGCCGCCGCCCGCGCCACGCTGTACTTCCTGCTGCGCTACCCCGGCGTGATCCGCCAGTACGCGCCCCGGCACCTCCAGACGCTGCTGGCGTGGCACGCCGCGCACCCGCCCGGCGACTGGGAACGCCACCGCAACGCCGCCATTCACGCCGCGCAGGGCAACCGCAACCCCCTGATCGACCACCCCGACTGGGCCGCCACGACCGACTTCACGGAGGGCCTGGGCCGCTGAGCAGCCCACGCGGACGGCCGGGGCAACAGGGTGCCCGCGCACACCGGGCGCTACACTGACGGCATGACACAATCCCTGACGGACCCGGCCGTGCTGGCCGTGATGGGCGCCACGGCCGACGACGTGCGCGCCCGCCTGACCAAGGAACTCGACCGCTTCGAGGCCCAGCTGCGCACCCGCCACTCCGACTGGACCCGCGTGCAACCGGGCCGCGAGTGGAGCCCCGCGCAGGACGCCGAGCACGTCATCCTGATCAACGACTCCATCGCGCGCGGCGTGGCGCTGCTGCTGTCGGACCGGGAACTGCGCCCCTCGCCCCGCGCGCCCGGCGAGACCACCCCGGACGGTCGCCGCGTCGCCCCGCCCCACACCCGCCCCAGCGACACCGGGCTCGCCTGGGAGGACCTGGACACCCGCTGGGCGCAGAGCCGCGCCGGACTGGAACGCACCGCCGCCGACCTGCGCGCCACGCCGGGCCGCACGCTGTGGCACCCGTTCTTCGGGGAACTGGACGCCCTGGACTGGATGCGCATGGTCGCCATTCACCTGAACAACCACCGCAAGCAGCTGGAAGCCAGCGCGGCCGCATGACCGACCCCGCCTCCACCCCACCCGCCAGCACCCCGCCCACCAGCACCCGTACCGACAAGGGCGTGCGCGGCTTCGAACTCGACATCCACGTGGCGTTCACGCAGCCGCTCCCGGCCGCCCAGGCCCGCGCGGCCCTGCTGACCCTGGACGGCTTCACCGTGGACCTGTACCGCCCCCACCCGGCCGCGCTGCACGCCGACCAGTCCGGCGGCGACGCGCCCGACGAGGTGCCCTCGGCCCGCCTGACCGGCCCCCTGCGCGACCCGGAAGCCCTGCGCGCCGGCCTGAGCGCCCTGCTGGGCGGCCCGGCCCGCTACGTGGAAGTCGGCGTGCGCGGCTTCCTGCGCAGCGCCGCCGGACAGACCGAATGGATGCCCTGGAAACGCAACGCCGTGCTGCCCCGCGCCGACGTGGCCCGCGTGACCTTCGAGGAAGGCGTGCGCTTCGTTCTGGAGTGAGATGGACTCCGATTGAATGGTTCGCCAGAACCGTTCAATCCGAGCGGATGCGAGTAGGAGTAGAACGGACTCTGGGAGTGGAGTTGGCAACCCGGTGTCCTTCCGGGCTGTCAGCGAAACGGACGGAGTCCGTATGACGTCAGCAGGAATCAAGGGCCGCCCCGCACCTGTTCAATTCAGGTGCGGGGCGGCCCGTCCGTCGTGCGCTCAGGCGCTCTGCGGCAGCACCAGCGCGCGGGCCTTCACGCCGTCCTCGGCCGGACGCAGGGCCAGGACCAGCAGTTTCGTGTCCGGGCGCAGCAGGTACGGCAGCACGCTGTCGTTCAGGGCGTTCAGGGCGCGGCCGGCCTCGCCGACCGGCAGGTCACGCAGGACCAGCACGGCGCGGGCGGCGGCCACGTCCGTCCAGATGTCCACGCGGCCCAGCAGGTCCTCGCCGCTGCGGGCGCGGTACTCGAATTCATGGTGGCGTCTGAGCTGATGCATGAAAGTGGTCTTCTCCTCTGGGTGGATCGTGGGAATGGAACAGGAAGGCAGGCAGAGGCAGGTGAACGCCGGAAACGGAGGCTACGGAAACAGCCGGAAGCAAGCTGAGGGTGTTGTGCCGCACAGCTTAAGCGCTGCGGATGTGTCCTTTGTCCCGCCTGTCTGTGTTTCCTGTGATCCCGCGCGGCCCTGACGGTCGCCCTGGCCGGTCCAGACTGCCGCGCGCCGATCAAACGTGCGTGAAGACGCACGGAGTGCCCGGTCCCCGGCCCCGTACACTGGGGACGTGACCACGCCCGTCAGTGAACTGCTGCGCGAGTACCAGGGCTACGTCCTGGCGTACCGTCTGCGCCGCGCCGTGGGCGGCCGGGTCGCGCCGGCCCGCGAGCAACTGACCCTGGCGCAGTACGCCGCGCGGCGCCTGGAACGCCAGGAACTCGCGCGGTCCCTGATCCGCCGGGGCATGGGCAGCGGCCAGATGCGCCGCCTGGACGACCTGTCGGACGAACTGATGTTCGGCTTCTGGCTGAACCCGGCCGAGGTCGCCGCGTTCCTGCGCGCCGCGATCCGCGAGGGCAGCCACCCGGCGCTGGGCGACCCGGCCGCGTTCGCCGCGCTGCTGACCCCGGCCGAACGCGCCCGTCTGGGCGAGAGCGGCGTGCGGCGCGTCTGCGCCCACCACATCGCCAGTTTCTCGCTGGCGGCGCCGATGCTCGACCCGACCGGCCTGAACGCCGCGTGGCAACGCATCGAGGAGAACCAGCCGCCGCTGTTCATCGACGAGCTGCAGGCGGTGGGTTCCTGAACGCCGCGCAGCTGCTCGGGGACGCCCTGCGCGCCCTGCTGCCACGCGCCTGCCCGGGCTGTGGCGGGCAGCTGGGCCGGGCCGCCGGACTGTGCGCCGACTGCCGCGCCGCGCTGCACGCCCGCGTGGAGGCGCACAGTCCCCTGCGGCCCCAGCCGACCCCGCACCTCGTGACGCTGGGCGCGTACCGGGGCGTGAACCGCCGCGTGGTGCGCACCCTGAAGTTCGGGGAGGCCCGTGACCTCGCCGCCGTGCTGGGCGAGGCCCTCGCGCAGGGCGTGCCCGCCCACTGGGACGTGCGGGCGGTCGTGCCGGTCCCGCTGCACCCGGCCCGGCAGCGGCAACGGGGCTTCAATCAGGCCGAACTGCTGGGCCGCGCCGTGGCCGCGGGGCTGGGCGTGCCGTGCGTGCCGGGCCTGCAACGCACCCGCCACACCGCGCAGCAGGCCCGCCGTCACGCCGCGCAGCGCGAGGACCTGCACGGCGCGTTCCGCGCCCGCCCGGACGCACTGCCGGGCGGCCCGGTCCTGCTGATCGACGACGTGTTCACCACCGGCAACACCCTGCTGGCCTGCCAGGACACCCTGAAGGAGGCGGGCGTGACGGAGCTGTACGCCGCCGTCATCGCCCGCTGAGTGTTCCCCGGTCAGGGCAGCCGCTCACCCGCCGTGACCGCGTCCGGCAGCCAGTTCTCACGCGGGGGCAGCGGGCAGGTCCAGCCGTCCCCGTACGCGCAGTACGGGTGGTACGCGAGATTGAAATCCACCCGCACCAGCGCGCCCTCGCCGCCCAGTTGCCGGTCCAGCGCGGCGTCCAGGTAGCGGCCCGCGCCGTACGTGCCGCCCTCGGCCGCGCCGCTCGTGGCGTCGCGGAACGGAATGAACACGCGGGCCGGTTGCTCGTCGCCCAGCGGCGCGAATACGCTCAGGGTCCGCTCGCCGCCCGGCAGGGGCACCGTCACCTGCCCGTAGCGGGCCATGACGCGCGTCTCGCCGGTGTTCGTCTCCAGCGGGAATTCGGCCCCCTGATCCTGCGGCAGGCGGTCGAGCAACACCGTGAACGCCCACGCCTCGTCCGGCGCGAAGTACCGCAGGCCGTGGAAGGACTTCGGGTCCACCGGTCCCTTCCCGGCCGCGAAGTGCTGGTCCTTGCGGTTGCGGAAGTCCAGCACGGCCTCCTCGTACAGGCCCACGCTTACCAGTCCACCGTGACGCGCTGCCCGGCGTACTCGACGATGTCGCCCCGGCGCAGTTTGCGGCGGCGGCGCGTCTCGATCTGCCCGTTCAGGCGGACCTCGCCGCCCTGCACGCGGAATTTGGCCTCGCCGCCCGTCTCGACCATGCCGCGCAGCTTCAGGAAGTCCTGCAGGTCGATGGTGTCCGGATCGTAGGGAGAGTAGCTGGAATCGGTCATGCCGGGCAGCGTAGCAGGGCGGGCGGCGCGGGGTCTGTACGCCCGTTCCGTCCCGCCCCCGGCGACCGTTCAGCGCTGGCTGTACTGCTGGCTGAACAGGCGCAGGTCCGCGTCGTCCACGCGGCGGTCCTGGTTCAGGTCGCCGGTCGTGGTGCTCTTGCCGTAGTTGTTCATCAGGATCGCCAGGTCCGCCAGGTCGATGCGGCCGTCGCCGTTCAGGTCCGCGCCGCTCAGGGCGGTGCGCGCGGCGGCGGGCGTCCAGGCGTTCAGGCCCAGTTCGCGCGCCAGGGCGTCCTGCACGGCCTCCGCCAGGGGCAGCGGGCCGCGCGGGTTGAACTCGATGCGGCGTTCCGTGCCACTGACGAACAGGCGCGCGGCGACGTCCGGGTTGAACGGCGCGGCGCTGGGACCGGCGCCGCCCAGCGTCAGCAGCGGCCCGCCGCTGGTGTCCAGCGTGACCGGCAGTTCCGGCGTGCTGATCGCCGCGAGGGCCGCCCGCACGGCCTGCGTCAGGGCCTCACCCTGCGGGCGGAGCTTCACGCTGGCCGCCCCCGCAGGACCGCTCAGGGCGGCGGCTCCCAGGGCGGCCAGTAGCGCGGCCAGACGGACGGCCCTCACGGCCGGGCCTCCCGCGCGGCCAGGATTGCGGCGCGCAGCCGCGCCGGGTCCGTGATGACTGTGGCTGGCGGCGGCGTGGTGGCGGCCGGGCTGGTCGCGGCCGTGGGAGTCGCGGCGGGGGTGGCGGGCGTGCCCGGCGCGGATGGAGTGGCCGGTGCGGCGGCCAGCGTCACGCCCGGCACGAGGCTGCCGTTCACGACCGGGTACAGGCCCTGGTTGAAGCCCACCAGCGGACTGTCCAGCCGCGCCGAGTACAGCAGCGCGATCACGTCCTGACCGGCCCGCAGGTCCGGCAGGTCCGCCAGTCCCTTCAGGAACAGCAGCGCCGGGGCGCCGCCCTGACGCGGCAGGCTGGCCGGGTCGCCCGCGATGGTCTCGGTGACGGTCAGCGGGTACGCGACGTAGGTCACGTCGCCGTCCCGGACCTCGGCGGGCGGGCCGAGGGTCGCGCGGACGATCACCTCGGCCTTCCTGGCCTGCTGTTCCAGACTCAGGGTCGGGGCGGCCGTGGCCTGCGCCGCGCCCAGCCCCAGCAGCCCGGCCAGCAGCGCTCCGCGCAGCGCCCCTGCCAGCGCGGCGGCCCTCACGGGGTGCCTCCGGGCGGCGTACCTTCGCGTGGGGTGCTGCTGGGCGGAGTGGGCGCCGCCGGGTCCGGGGGACCGGCCGGGGCGGGGGAGACCGGAGCGGTCGCCGGCGTGGTGGGCGTGACTGGCGTGGTGGGTGCCGGCGTGCCGGGTGCGGCCTTTTCGGCGGCGGCCTTCTCGGCGGCGGCTTTCGCGGCCGCCTCGTCGCGTTTCTTCTGCTCGTCGGGCATCAGTTTCTCGCTCAGCAGCTTGCCCTGACCGTCGCGCGCCTCGAAGCCCAGCGGCGACCCGGTCAGCGTGACGGGTTTCGTGACCTTCAGGTTCAGCAGCGCCACGCGCGCCCCGCTGCGCGGCACGGACTTGAAGCCCACGTCCACGGTCAGGCGCTGGCCGTCCTGCCGCCAGAACAGCACGCCGCCCGTCTGGCCCGGCTGCGCGCCGCTGACGCTCACGCCGGCCGGCAGGTCCCACACCAGCCGCGCGGCCCGCACCGTCCGGGGCGCGCTGATCGTCACGGGAATGCGCGTGTCGCCCCGGATCTCCCCGGCGGGCAGCGTGGGGGCCAGCGACAGCGCCGGCAGGTCCTGCACGGTCAGGCGGTACTCCTTGCTGCGGGTCGAGAGCGTGGAATCCGTGATCTCGACCGTGAAGGTGTACGTGCCGGTCTTGCTCGGCGTGCCGCTCAGGTTCAGGCCGCTGAGGGTCAGGCCCGGCGGGAGGGTGCCGCCCGCCAGCCGCGCCGTGTACGGTCCGGCGCCGCCCGCCGGGGTCAGGGTGGCGGCGTAGACTTCGCCGGTGTACAGCGGCGGCAGCCCGGACGGGCTGTCCGCGAAGTACAGCGCGTCCCGCGTGCTGCTGGTCGTTCCGGTGATCTCCTGACCGCAGGCCGCCAGCAGGGCCGCGAGCAGACCGGCCAGCGCGAGCCGGGCGGCGGGTGCGTGAGGTGCCATATGCCCCGCAGTGTACCCGCCGCCACCGGCCGGGGCGGTGAGATTCCCATGACGTCCGGCGTGGCGTGCGGGAATCGTCGCGCATCCCAGCGTTCCGGGCGCGGGCGCGGGATTAGACTCGGGGGCATGACCTCACTGTCACCTTCCGCGCTGCCCGCCGCTCCCCGCGTGGGCGAGCGCCTGGGCCGTTACACCGTCGAGCGGGTCGAGACCCTGCCGGAAATGCAGGGCACGCTGGTGCTGCTGTCGCACGAACTGGGCGCCCGGCACGCGCACGTGATCCGCGAGGACGACAACGCCGCGTTCTCCGTGACCTTCCCGACCGTCCCGAAGGACAGCACGGGCGTGGCGCACATCCTGGAGCACATCGTGCTGATGGGCAGCCGGCGTTACCCGGTGCCGGACCCGTTCTTCGCGATGCTGCCGCGCAGCCTGAACACCTTCATGAACGCCATGACCAGCAACGACTGGACCACGTACCCGTTCAGCACCCGCAACGAGCAGGACTTCTTCAACCTGCTGTCGGTGTATCTGGACGCCACGTTCCTCCCGCTGATGCGCTACGAGTCCTTCCGGCAGGACGGGCACCGCTTCGAGTTCGAGACGCCCGACGACCCCACGACCCCACTGAAGTTGCAGGGCGTCGTGTACAACGAGATGAAGGGCGGCATGGCGAACCCCGGTTCGGTCATGTGGCGGGCGTTCGGGAAGGCGCTGTACCCGGACCTGACGTACGCGAACAACTCCGGCGGCGCGCCCGAGAACATCCCGGAACTGACCTACGACAACCTGCGGGCCTTCCACGCGGCGCACTACCACCCCAGCAACGCCTTCTTCTACACCTACGGGAAACTCCCGCTGGAGCGCATTCTGGACGCCATCGAGGCGCACGTCATGGCGCAGTTCACGGCGCAGGTGCTGGACGTCAGCATTCCCGACCAGACGCCGTTCACCGCGCCGCGCAGCGAGCGGGCCGCGTACCCCGGCACCGACACGGAACGCGGCGCGCAGGTCAGCGTGCTGTGGAAACTGGGCCTGAGCAGCGACGCCGACGCCAACCTGCGCTGGAGTGTCCTGAGCGACGTGCTGCTGGGCAACCCGGCCGCGCCCCTGACCCGCCCGCTGATCGAGTCCGGGCTGGGCGCGGGCCTCGCGGACCTCAGCGGCTACCGCGACTCGTTCCGCGAGGGCGCGTTCGCCGTGGGCCTCAAAGGCCTGGGCGCCGGGCAGGTGCAGGCCGTCGAGACGCTGGTGCTGGACACCCTGCGCGCTGTCGCGGAGGGCGGCATCGACCCGGAACTGATCGAGAGCAGCCTGCACCAGTTCGAGATCGGCCAGAAGGAAGTCAGCAACGCCGGGTACCCCTTCGCCCTGCAGGTAATGTTCCGGATGCTGGGGCCGTGGCTGTACGGCGGCGACCCGCTGACCGGCCTGCGCCTGGACGCCGAACTGGACCGCCTGCGCGCCGACCTGAACGCCGGGCGCGTCTTCGAGTCCATGATCGAGGAGGGGCTGCTGAACAACCCGCACCGCGTGACGCTGGAACTCGCGCCGGACCCGGAACTCGCCGCGCGCACCGAGGCCGACGAGCAGGCCCTGATCGACCGCCTGAGCGCCGGCTTCACCGACGAGGACCGCGCCCGCATCGTGGCCGAGAGCCTGCGCCTCAAGGAGCTTCAGGCGCAGGAGCATCCGCTGGACACCCTGCCCACCCTGAGCCTGTCGGACGTGCCGCCCAGCGTGCCGCGCGTGCCGTACCGCACCGAGGACGCGGGCCGCGCCCTGATCGCCCGCATCGCCCAGCCGACCGGCGGCCTGAGCTACCTGGACGTGCAGGTGCGCCTGCCCGACGTGCCGGACGACCTGCTGGACGCCCTGCCGCTGTACGCCTTCGCCGTCACGCGCGGCGGCGCGGCCGGGCAGGACTACGTGGCCCTGGCGCGCCGCATGGAGGCCGTCACGGGCGGCGTGAGCGCCAGCGTCAGCAGCGGCGTGCACCCCGACGATCTGAACGCCCTGCGCCTGAGCCTCAGCTTCAGCGGTAAGGCCCTGGCCCGCAACGCCCCCGCCCTGACCGACGTGATCCGCGACCTGCTGGCCGCGCCGGAATTCACCCGCGACCGCCTGGAACAACTGCTGCGCCAGCGACTCGCGGGCCTGAAGGCCAGCGTCGTGCAGAGCGGCAACGCCTACGCCGAGCGGCTGGCCGGGGCGCAGGTCAGTCCCGCCGGGGCACTCGGCGAACGCTTCGGCGGCCTGAGCGCCCTGAACACCCTCAAAGGCATCGTGGAAGGCCGGGCCGTGGAGGGCCAGAGCGGCGGCATCAGTGGCCTCGACGACCTGATCGCCCGCTTCGGGCGCATCCGCGACCTGATCCTGACCGGCACGCCCGTCCTGGCCCTGACCGCCACCGAACCGGACCTGACCCTGGACCTGAGCGGTGTGACTAGCCTGTTCACGGGCAGCGCCCCCGTCGGCCGCCCGGCCCCCGCCACCGCCCCCCGCACGCCGCAGGCCCGCACGACCGACTCTCCGGTCGCGTTCAACGCCGTGGCGTTCCAGACCGTGCCGTACACCCACCCGGACAGCCCGGCCCTTCTGGTCCTGTCGCGCCTGCTGCGCAGCAACTACCTGCTCAAGGAAATCCGCGAGAAGGGCGGCGCGTACGGCGGCGCCGCCAGCTTCGACAACCGCGAGGGCGTGTTCGCCATGAGCAGCTACCGCGACCCGAACGTCGCCCGCACCTACCGCGTGTTCCGCGACGCCCGCGCCTTCCTCGACACGCCCCTCGGACAGCGCGAACTGACCGAGGCGATCCTGGGCGCCAGCAAGGTCCTCGACCCCCTCACCAGCCCCGACACCGCCGGACGCATGCGCTTCTACAGCGACCAGGCCGGCTACACGCCCGACGTGCAGGAGGCGTACAAGACCCGCCTGCTGGCCGTCACCCTGGACGACCTGCGCCGCGTCATGGACACCTGGCTGACCCCCGACCGCGCCGCGTATGCCGTCGTCACCGGCCGCGACCCCAACGACGACAGCCTGAAAGAACTCGGCCTGACGTTCGACGTTCAGGGGGTGTAAAGGAGGCACGAGGGAGTGGGAGGGGCTGGAGGTGGCCCCCCAACCCTGGAAGCCGCACGACAGAAGAGGCCCGCACGGTTGCGTTCCGTGCGGGCCTCTCTGCTGTGGCGGTCGGTCGGGGCGGTCGGCGGCGGGGTCGCCTTCTCCGCTGTCTACGTCCCCCCGTTCAGCTCCAGTTCCAGAGGGTCGGTTCGTACTCGTACGAGCGGGCGTTCAGGCGGCGCAGGTGCCCGATGGCGTGGAAGGGGAAGTGGTAGCCGGTCACCCACAGATTCTCGGTGACGATGCGGTTGAAGATCCGCTGGCGGGTCTGGGCGGCCTGCGCGCCGTTCGTGTCGAAGCTGACGTACGCGCCCTGGTGTTTCAGGGAGATCAGGAAGTGACCGCCGGCGTCCCCGAGGATCATGATTCCCTGACCGCCGCTCTGCGCGAGGACGCTCAGGTGGTTGGCGGTGTGGCCGGGGGTGGGGACGCTGGTCAGGCCGGGAACGATCTCCTGGCCGGGCGCGATGAGCCTGAAGCGGTCTTTCAGGGCGATCAGGTTGTTCTTCACGGCGTCGTTGGGGTTGGCCTGCGTGGCCCAGAAGTTGAATTCCGCCTCGCCCATGACGTGCTGCGCGTTCGCGAAGGTGGGTTTCCCGGCGGTGGTCAGGCCGCCGATGTGGTCGCCGTGCCCGTGAGTGATGAACACCGTGTTCACGCTGTCCGGTTCGATGCCGGCGCGGCGCATGTTGGTCACGAGTTGCCCGTTCGCGCCGCCGCGTCCGGTGTCGATCAGGATGCGCTGGCCGCCCTGTTCGATCAGGACCGGGTTGAAGTGGTTGACGGTGTTCGCGGCGGCGACGTGGTACTCCGCGAGCGTCTGCGTGAATTCGGCCTGTCGGTCCGGGTTGGCGCCCCAGGTGGGGAGCAGCGCGGCCAGCGGGGTGGTGCCGTCGCTGATGACCGTGACGGTCATGTCCCCGATCTTCTGGCGGTAGAAGCCGTTGCCGTTCATGGGGGCCATGGCGGCGGGCGCGGTGGGGGTCGTCTGGGCGCGGGCGAGGGGAGCGGCGGCGGCCAGGGCGCCGGCCGCGCCGATCAGGCGCAGGGCGTCACGCCGGGGCAGGGTGAGGGTGGGACGGTCGTCGTTCGGCGTCTGGTCGGACATGCGGAACCTCCATGAAGTGGTGTGCAACCGCTTCACGTTAAACAGTGGGGTCCGCCCGAATAGCAGCGTCGCCTACGCTTCCCTTGACCGTCCGTTCATGATCGCCGCGTCATCCGGATTGCCGGCTCCACCTCTGGAACCCGCTCTGCTCCTGCTCGCATCCGCCCGGATTGAATGGATTACACAGCCGTTCAATCCGAGTCCGTATCAGTGTTCGCGCAGCCAGGCCAGCAGTTCGGCGCGGCCCAGCGGCGGCGTGATCGCGTACCCCTGCGCGGCGTCGCAGCCCAGGCCGCGCAGCATGTGCAGCTGCTCGTTCGTCTCCACACCCACCGCCACCACACCCAGCCCCAGCCGGTGCGCCAGATCGATGGTCCCCTGCACCAGCGCCAGGGACTTGTCGTCGCCCGGCAGGCGGGCCGTCAGGGTCGGGTGCAGTTTCACGGCGCTCAGCGGGAAGCGCGTCAGCGAGGCGAGGCTGCTCGCCCCATCCCCGAAGTCGTCCACGCTCAGGCGCGCGCCCAGCGAGCGCAGCTGCTCCAGCAGGCCCAGCGTCTCCTGACTGTGATCGAGCAGGCTGCCGGCGGCCACCTCGATGTCCGGGGCGCCCTCGGCGGACAGCAGCGGCAGCAGGCGGCGCAGACCGGCGCTGCGGCGCAGTTCCTCCAGGCCCAGGTTCACGCTGACCGTCCAGTCCCCGTACCGTTCCGGCAGCGCCGACCGCACCGCCGAGCGGCCCAGCACCGCCTCCTGCACCACCCACTCGCTGATGCTGGTGATCAGGTCGCTGCGGCTCGCCAGATCCAGGAACCGGTTCGGGCTCAGCATTCCCAGCGTCGGGTGATTCCAGCGCAGCAGCGCCTCGGCACTCACGGGCCGCCCCTCGCGCAGCGAGATCGCCGGCTGGTACAGCAGCGTGAACTGCTCGCCCTCGACCGCGCCGCGCAGCGCCTCTTCCAGCTCGAAGGCGCGCGCCACCTGCTCACGCAGGTCCGGATTGAACACGCTCACCTGATCCCGGCCCTGCCGCTTGGCGTGCTGCATGGCCACCTCGGCGTCCCCGAGGGCCGCGTCGCCCGACATGCCCGCCGCCAGCGTCACCACGCCCAGCGCCACGCTGACCGACACGTCCCGCTGACCGACCCGCAGCGGCACCTGCTGCAACGCCGCCCGCACCCGCCCCGCCGCGCCCGGCGCGTCCACGCCCGGCAGCGTCACCGCGAAGGAATCGTCCGCCAGTCGCGCCGCCTGCCCCCGCGACTCGTTCGCCAGGTCGTTCAGGCGCGCCGCCACCTGAATCAGCAGCCGGTCGCAGGCCGTGCGGCCCAGCGCCGCGTTCAGCGCCCCGAACCCGTCGATGTCCAGGCACACCACGCTGCCCGCCCCGCCCGCCGCGTTCAGCGCCTCGCGCAGCCCGGTGCGGTTCAGCAGGCCGGTCAGCGAATCGTGCCGCGCGTCGTGCCGGATCTTCGCCTGCGCGCGGCGCAGCGCCGTCAGGTCCCGCAGGGTCAGCAGCACGCTGCCGCGCGCCCCGCCCGCCTCGCCGCCCACGCCGGTGGCGCGCAACTCCATCTGCCGCACCGTGCCGTCCGGCAGGGCCAGCAGCACCTCGCGGCGCAGCGGCAGCGGCACGTCCTTCCAGTCCGGCATGACCATCGGCTCGCCTTCCGGCGTGAACAGCCGCACGCCCAGTTCCCCCAGCACCCGCGACACACTCAGGCCCACCAGCCGCGCGGCCTCCACGCCCAGCAGCGCCGACGCCCGCTCACTGACCAGCTGCGCGCGACCCAGGTGATCCACCAGGATCGTGGCGTCCTCGGACAGAGCCAGTACCTGCGTCATCACGCCCAGCGGCGCGCGGCCGTCACGGCCACCCGCCTCGCCCTGCGCGACCAGCAGGCCCTCCTCGGACGTGCGCCGCACACTCAGGGTCAGGGTGCCGCCGCCCTGCAACTCCACCTCGGCGCGCGCCGCGCCGCCCGTCGCGGCCAGCCGCACCAGATCCCGCACCGTGTCCGACGGGACGTTCGCGAAGCACGGCCACGCCCACAGCGGCGCGCCCGTCACGACCGGCGACGCCGCCGGCAGCAGCTCCAGCAGCCCGTGACTGGCCTGCAACACCGCCCCGGAATCCGACAGCAGCGCCGCCGGCGTCTCGGTGTCCAGCAGCGCCGAGACCCGCGCGGCCCGCTCGTACTCGCCCGTCACGTCCTGCAGGGTCAGCATGACGCCCGCCACCGCGCCGCCGTAGTACGGCCGGGCCTCGCCGCGCACCCACACGACCGCGCCGCCGCGCCGCACCTGCTCGTCCGGCAGCCGCACCGAGCGTCCCGCGCCGGCCTGCGCCAGCACCTCCAGGAACGCCGCGCGGCCCGCGAACACCTGCTGCACCGTCTGCCCCACCACCTGCGACTCCGGCAGGCCGAACATCTCCAGGAACGGCCGGCTGACCTTGCGGAAATTCAGGTCCGCCGTCAGCCACGCGGTCGCCACCGGCAACTGCGTGACCAGCACCTCCGTCTCGCGGTTCGTGCCGTCCACCCGCGCCGCCGCGAGCAGCATCGTCAGGACCTGCACGGCCGCCGCCGGCACCTCGCCGTCCTCGGTCCACAGCAGCCCCAGCAGCGACCCGTCCCGCGTGAGCCACGTCATCTCGCCCCGGTCGAACCACTCGTCCGGCGGGACCAGATCCGGCCCGACCGACTCGGCCGGCGCGTCGGCCCGCACACGCAGCACCTCGTCGCCCAGTGAGGCCAGCAGCGTCGCCCGTGGCGCGTGCACGCGCAGCAGGTCACTCAGGGTGGCGTGAACAGCGGAAAAAGTAGCAAGGGGAGTCACTTCTGGATTACCTCGTGCGCGGCCACCGCAGCAGCGAACGCATGAAAGACGCGAAAGACAGGGGAGGGAATGCGGCAGGCGAACCACCGGCGGGACGTACCACCCCTCCATCGTGCCATCTCAAGTCTTACCACCTTCATGCAGATCCAGTCCGTCCCTGCGCTCCCGGCACGCACTATTCTGAAGGCATGAAGCACAAACTCTCCACCCTGGTCGCGCAGGCACGCGGCGGCCGGGTCGTCCGCACCCCCTTCCTGGACGGCGACGACATCGACCGCCGCCTCCTGACCGGCGACGACCTGAACCACAAGATCGCCGGCGGTTTCCCCGACGCCCGCCGCGTCATCCTGACCCTGCACCCCGCCCACATTCCCGACGTGGACAGCGGCGTGCAGGTCTACCGCGTCACCCCCGAAGACGCCGCCCCCCACTGGGACGCTCAGGACTTCAGCGTGCAGCTGCGCCGCCTCGAACTGAACGAGGAGCAGCTCGGCGACCTCCGCGAGGACCGGGGCGACTTCCTGATCGCCGCGACCGGCAAGGCCGCCCAGACCCTCGCCGCCCTGACCGAACTCGGCGGGCGGCACGTCACGGTGCAACCCGTCGGCGAGAGCGCCGGTAAGAGCAGCCGTGTTCGCGAAGTCGTCGTGCCCTCCATGCGCGTCGACGTGGTCGGCGCCAAGGGCTTCGGCGTCAGCCGCGCCTACTTCCAGCAGGGCATCGACGGCGGCAAGGTCCGCCTGAACGGCGCCCCGGCCCGCGCCAGCAGCGAAATCCGCGAGGGCGACAGCCTCAGCGCCGACGGCCTCGGCCGCATCGACTTCAAACGCGTCGTGAACGAAACCCGGCGCGGTAACTACAAAGTCGAACTCGACGTCCACAAATGACGCCCACACCAGCGACCCCCACACAAGTGACCCCCCGCCCGTGATCGACCTCACCACCCGCAACCCCACCCTGCAACCCGAACAACTCACCCGCGACCTGACCCCCAGCCAGCGTTACGGACAGGTGCGGCTCAGCACCTACGCCCCCAACCCCGCCTACCCCAGCCAGGAACAGGCCCGCACCGCCGTGCAGGCCTTCCTGAAGGGCGCCCAGGTCCGCCCCGGCGGCTTCCGCCTGTTCCGCCGCGCCAAACCCGAGGGACGCGGCCTGTACCTCGACGGCGGCTTCGGCGTCGGCAAGACCCACCTGCTCGCCAGCGCCTACCACGCCGCGCAGGGCGAACGCGCCATCATGAGCTTCCAGGACCTCATGTACATCATCGGCGCGCTCGGCATGACCCGCGCCGTCGACGCCTTCCGCCAGCACGACCTGCTGCTCATCGACGAATTCGAACTCGACGACCCCGGCAATACCCACATGGCCAACACCTTCCTCGGGCAACTCATGCCCGGCGGCACCAGCGTCATCGCCACCAGCAACACCGAACCCGGCGCACTCGGCCAGGGACGCTTCAACGCCAGCGACTTCCAGCGCCAGATCCAGGGCATCGCCGACCGCTTCGACACCTGGCGCATCGACGGCCCCGACTACCGCCAGCGCGGCGTGCGCCCCGAAGACACCATGACCCAGGCCGAATACGACACCTGGGAAGCCCGCCAGCACCCCGCCACGCTGGCCCGCCTCACGCACCGCGACCTGAGCCGCCACCTGCTCAGCGTCCACCCCAGCCGCTTCGGCCGCCTCCTGGCGGACGTGCAGGCCGTCGCCATCACCGACCTGACCTCCATGCCCGACCAGAACGTCGCCCTGCGATTCGTTCACTTCATCGACAAACTGTACGACCTGGGCCTGAACGCCGCCTTCACCGGCACCAGCCTCACGGGCCTGTTCAGCGACACGTACCGGCACGGCGCGTACGCCAAGAAGTACAGCCGCTGCCTGTCCCGCCTGTCCGAGATGCTGCAAGAAGCCCGGCGACCCTGACCCCCGGAGCGTCCATGAGCGACCTGCCGAACGACCTGCCCATCAGACGCTTCAGCCGCCGCGACGGCCTGCCCGGCACGCAGGTTCACGCGCTGACGTGCGATCACCTGGGGCGGTTCTGGTTCGCGGGGTCCAGCGGACTGGCCAGCTACGACGGCGTGCGGGTCCGCCGCTACCAGCAGCGCGATGGCCTCTCGACCCACGGCCTGCGCGCCCTGGCCGTCCGTCCCGGCGCGCCGCACGAACTGCTGGTCGGAGGCGACGCCGGCGTGGACCTGCTGGACCTGCGCGAGATCGGCCCGCCCCGCGTGCGGCCCCTGCTGACCACCCCCACCTGGACCGGCGGGCGGGTCGAGGTGCTGCTGCCCGACCCGGACGCCGGCGGCGGCCTGTGGATCGGCACGGCGTCCGGCCTGTACCGCTGGGACCCGGACAGCGGCGCGCACCCCGTGACCGACCCGACCCTGGCGGGGCAGCACGTCACCGCACTCGTCCGCAGCGGCCCGCTGGTCTGGGCCGCCACGCACGGCGGTCTCCTGCACCGTCACGCCGCCCGGCCCGGCGGCGCGCCGGGCGGCTGGACCTTGCCGTACCCGGCGCCGCTGCCGGGCGGAGCGACGACCGCGCTGTGCGCCGCGCCGGACGGCACGCTGTTCGTCGGGGCAAGCAGCCAGCTGACCGAACTGGCCCCGGACGGAACCGTGCGCGCCACGCTGCCCCTGCCGGCTCCGGTCACGGCGCTGCTGTTCCAGCCGCCCAGCCAGACACACCCGGCCGAACTGTGGGTCGGGGTGGGCGCGCGGCTGCTGACCTTCCGGCGTGGCGCGGGTGGATGGCAGGCCCACGGCCCCGCGCTGTCCGAGGGCCGCGTGAACGCCCTGCACGGCGACCCGTTCGGGAACGTCTGGGCCGCCACCGACAGCCGGGGCGTGCTGCGGGTCAGTGCGCTGCGCCGCGTCTACCAGCGTCCCCTGGTCCCCTCGCCGCAGGCCGCGTACTCGGTGCGGCCCGGCGGGTCACGCGGCTGGCTGGTCGGCGCCGAGCAGGCGCTGTGGCGTTTCGAGGAGGACGTGACCCCGCCGTCCGGCTGGCAGGCGCAGGTGATCGCGGACCTGCCAGCCGTGTGGGACACGCTGGAACTCGAATCCGGCGAGCGGTGGTTCGCCACGCAGCAGGGCCTGTGGCGCGCCGCGCCGGGGCAGGCCCCGGTGCCCGCCGCGCCGGACGACCCGGAAGCGCAGGCTCCGGCCCGCGCGCTGCTGTGCCTGCGCGGCAGGCTGTGGATCGGGACGGTCCGTGGACTGCTCAGCGTGCCGCTGGCCGATCCGCACGCCCCGCTGCGCCGACACCTGAACGGCGCCACGCCCCTGGGTTACGTGTACACCCTGTGCGCCGGGCACGACGGCACCCTGTGGATCGGCACGCTGGGCCAGGGCCTCTGGCGCGAGCAGGACGGACCGTTGAGCCGCGTGACCGACCCGGCGCCGGACCTGCTCGGCGTCACCGGGAACGTGTACGCCCTGGCTCCCTGCGACGACGGCGACCTGATCGCCGTGCAGGACAACCGCGTGCTGCGCCTCGGGCCCGGCGGGGTCCACCTCCTGGCGCGCAGCGAGGAGGCGGTGGCCGGCTGGGCGGTCCTGGTGCAGGGCGACCGCCTGTGGGTAGGCGGCAGCGACGGCCTGTCCGAGTACGACGCCCGCAGCGGCGAGCGGCGCCGCCAGGCCAACTGGCCCGGCGCGGACAGCTGGGAATTCACCACCAGCCGCAGCCTCGCCGCCGGTCCCGGCGCGCTGCTGTGCGGTCTGAACACCGGCCTTCTGAAAGTGGACCTGACGGAACTCGGGCGCCTGACCGCCCCCCCGCCCCCCACCCTGGCCTCGTTGGAATTCCGGCCCGGTCCGGCCCCGCTGCCCCCGGAAGTCGCGCAGGCCAGCGGGGCCGGACCGCACACGTTGCCGCAGGGCCACTGGGGCCTGGAAGCCTGGCCCGCCTGCCCCTGGTACCTGGACGAGGACACCCTGCGCCTGCGTCACCGCCTGCTGGGATGGGAGGCCGACTGGTCCGCTCCCCACCCGCCGGGACCCATCCGCTACCAGTCGCTGCCCGCCGGACGCTACACCCTGCAGGTGCAGGCCTTCGCGCCCCTGACCGGCTGGAGCGCCCCGCAGTCGCTGTTGCGGCTCCACGTGCAGCCACCCCGTTGGCAGCGGCGGCTGTCCGCCGCCTTCACGGCACTGACCGGCCCCTTCCTGCAGACCCGGCGACTGCGCCGCCAGAACCTGGCGCTGGAACAGCGGGTTCAGGAACGCACCCGCGAGGTCGAACGCGCCCACGACGCGCTCCTGAACGCCAACCGCGAACTGCAGACCCTCTCCCTGACCGACGCGCTGACCGGCGTGCCCAACCGCCGCCAGTTCGACGCCGCGTGGCAGCAGGCCGCCGCGCAGGTGCAGGCGGGACACCCGGTGACGCTGGCGCTGCTGGACATCGACCACTTCAAGGGCTTCAACGACACCTACGGACACCAGGAGGGCGACCGCTGCCTGCAACGGGTGGCCGGCGCGCTGCGCGGCGCCCTGCGCGGCCCCGCCGACCTGCTCGCCCGTTACGGCGGCGAGGAGTTCGGGGTGATTCTGCCCGGAGAATCGCTGCGCGACGCGGCCGGCGTCATCGAACGCCTGCGCCGCAACGTCGAGGAACTGGGCATTCCGAACGCCGCGTCCCCGCACGCCACCGTCACGGTCAGCGTGGGGGCCGTGACCGTGGTGCCCGGCGCGCCGGGGCTGCCCGCCGACTGGCTCGATCTGGCCGACGCCGCCCTGTACCGCGCCAAGGACCTGGGCCGTAACCGCGTCGTCCACGACCGACCCTGATCCGGCGCTGCCCACGGCCCACCCGTGCCCACCCGACTGCCCCGCTTTACGCGCTGCGGCGGCTGCGTTTCTCGGCTTCGATGGCGCGTTGCAGGTCCTGGATCTGGCGGAGCATGTCGAGCTGCTGGGTGGGCGGGGCGGTCGTCAGCTGGGTTTTCAGGTGGGTGACCTCGGCGCGCAGGGCGTCGATGCTCATGCTGACCTGAATGTCGTCGACGGCGGTGGCGGCGTACGCGCCGACTTTCTGTTCGTACTGCTGGCTGTTCTCGCGGCTGATGCTGCCGGCGTCGCGGCCCTCGAACATCAGGCGGATCAGGAGTTGCTCCTCGGGCTGGCCCCGGAAGATGTCGAGGACGCCTTCGGGGGTGGGGGTGCCCTGGAGGGCCAGCATGACCTTGCGGACCGTCTCGTTGCGCCAGGGGGTGGTGCCGTCCAGCTTGGCGCGGAGGCTGGGATCGACCAGCAGTTGCCGCAGCAGGGCCATCTCGCGGTCCTCCTCGGTGCGGGTGGCGCTCATGCCCGCCAAATGCGTGTCGGTCAGGACGCGGCGTTTGGCCTTGCTGGCGATCCATTCCAGCAGCGCGTCGGGTTTGATGCCCAGCGTCTCGCAGGCGGCGGCGCGGACGCCCTCGGCGATATCGTCCAGGGGATCGAGGTTCTGCATGCGCGGCAGCAGTTCCATCAGGATGCGGCGCTTGCCCTCGCTGGTGCCGGTGCCGTGCCGTTCGATGGCGGCCTGCACGCGGTAATGCACCTCGTCGAGGCCGCCGCCGATGGCGTGGCGCAGCTGCTCGTGCCCGCCGGCCAGCAGGGTGTCGGCAGGGTCCTTGCCGCTGGGGACGCTGGTGGCCCGCACGCGGAACTTGGCGCCCAGCACCTGATCCAGCCCGGACAGCGTGGCCTTCAGGCCGGCCTCGTCTCGGTCGAACAGCAGAACGAGGCTCTGCGCGCCCAGCCGTTCCAGCAGCGTGGCGTGCTCGGCGGTCAGGGCGGTGCCCAGGCTGGCGACTGCGCCGGTAAAGCCGTGCTGGTGCATGGTGATGACGTCCATGTAGCCTTCCACGACCGTCAGTTCCGCGCCGCTGCCCAGCCCCGCGCGGGCCTTGTCCAGGCCGTACAGCAGTTCGCCCTTGCGGAACGCGTCGGTTTCCGGGGTGTTCAGGTACTTCGGTTTGCTGTCGTCCAGCACGCGCCCCCCGAAACCCACCAGCCGCCCCAGGTGGTCGCGGATGGGGAACATCACGCGCGCCCGGAAGCGGTCGTACACCCGGCCGGACTCCGGGTTCTCGATCAGCAGGCCCGCCTCCAGCAGTTGCCGTTCGGTCAGGCCCTTCACGCGCGCGTGCTTCAGCAGGCCGTCCCAGCCGTCCGGCGCGAAGCCGATCTCGAAGGCCTCGATGGTCGCGTCCGTCAGGCCGCGCCGCCGCAGGTACGCCAGCGCCGCCTCGCCCGCCGCGCCCGTCAGGTGCTCGCGGAAGTACGCCAGCGCGAAGGCGTTCACGTCGTACAGGTCGCGGTTGCTGCGCTCGCCGTACTTCGCCTCGACCTGCACGCCCACCCGCTCGGCGAGTTTGCGCAGCGAATCCCCGAAACTCAGGTTCTCGGTACGCTGCACGAAACTGAACACGTCGCCGCCCGCCTTGCACCCGAAACAGTAGAAGTACCCCTGCTCGGTATCCACCTGGAACGACGGGGATTTCTCCTTGTGGAACGGACACAGGCCCTTCATGCGGCCCTTCCCGGCCGGGCTGAGGCGCACGTACTCGCCGACCACGTCCGCAATGTTCAGGCGTGAACGAACCTCTTCTTTCGTTCCCATGCAACCTCACCCCCCCTGGACAGGCCGCCCGCATGACTGCACGGACGGCCCGGTAGACCCGCAGTGTACTCCACCCCCCGCCCACACCGCTACACCCCGAATTGTGCGTCTGGTACGAATAAAACCATGAGAGGTGCAGTGAGGGCCGTGCCACACGCGCCCGCCCGCGTGAACGCACGCCCAGCGCTCCCTTCAGACCCCATGACCGCCCCTGAAGGCCCCCCTCATGCCCCCGCCCGCCACGCGGCGCACGCTGAAGGGCATGAACCCCTACAAGGTCAGCCAGCACGACACCACCCACGGCAAAGGCGGCGAACACCACCTCGTGAAAGGCCAGCACAGCCACATGCGCCTGTGGCACCGCGAGGAACCGAACGCCGACAAACCCGAAAGCACCAACCCCTACGAAACCCTCGGGTACGTCATCGAGGGCACCGCCGACCTGATCATCGACGGGCAGACCATCGCCCTCCAGCCCGGCGACTCGTACCACGTTCCCGCCGGCACGCCGCACACCTACCGCATCACGCAGACCCTCACCGCCGTCGAAGTCACCACGCCCGGCACCGACCAGTAAGCAGCGCACCCGCACCCCTGCGCCGCCTCGCGGCCCTGCCGGGCAGTTCCACGAATCCCTCCCTCTCCCCGCAGGAGAGGGATTCTGCATGCCCCGTTACACAGTCCCGCTACACAGGCCCGCAACTCAAGCCGCGCTCAACCCCCCATGAACCCCCCTTCAGCACACCATCACGCCCCCGCCCCACCCCAACCGCCACGCTGAACGCATGACCGACCAACCCCTGAAAGGCAAGACCATCGCCATCCTCGCCGCCGACGGAGTCGAGCAGGTCGAACTCGTCAAACCCCGCGAGGCGCTGGAAGCCGCCGGGGCCACCACGCACCTCATCAGCCTCAAGGCCGGGCAGATCCAGAGCATGAAAGGCGACATGGAACCCCAGGACCGGTACGACGTGGACCACACCGTCACGCAGGCCAACCCCAGCGACTACGACGGCCTGCTGCTGCCCGGCGGCACCGTCAACCCCGACAAGCTGCGCCTGGACGCCTACGCCATGCAGTTCGTCCGCGCGTTCTACGACCACGGCGCGCCCATCGCCGCCATCTGCCACGGCCCCTGGAGCCTCAGCGAGACCGGCATCAGCAAGGGCCTGAAGATGACCAGCTGGCCCAGCCTGAAACACGAACTGACCCTCGGCGGCGCCGAATGGGTCGACCAGCCCGTCGTCGTGGACAAAGGCATCGTGACCAGCCGCAACCCCGACGACATTCCCGCCTTCACCGCCAAGATGATCGAGGAATTCCAGGAAGGTGACCACAGCAGCAAACGCTGACCCCACCCCACCGACCCCCAACGCAGGCAGCGGCCCTTCCATCTCTGGGAGGGCCGCTGTGCTGCTGCACACTCGACTGGGATGAGACGCCTGGGATTGAACGGCCTTGCCAGCCATTCAATCCGGGTCCGTCTTACTTGCCGCCGCCGATGCCAATGCCGATCCCGACACCCACACCGACGCTGACGCCGCCCGACCCGCCAGCCGAACCGGACCCACCAGCCGACCCGCCAGCCGAACCGCCGACGGACCCGCCCGCCGACCCGTTCCCGGCAGCGCTGCCCGAGCCGCCGCCCGTCGCGGGAACCGACCCGGCCCCCGCCGCCGCGCCCGCGACGAGCACCTGCACCAGCGTCCGCGCGCCCGCCTGCGTCTGCACCGCCACGCCCTCCAGGCTAACCATGCCCGCCGCGTCCACCAGCACGCGACCCGCCACGTCATACGTTCCCGCGCCCGCACCGCCCGACACGACCACGTCCGTCACGAGCGCCGCCTGCGCGCCACCCGCCCAGCGGCCCGCCGCGTCGAACTGACCCAGCACCTGACCGCGCGCGTCCAGCAGCGTCACCACGCGACCCTGCAACGCCGCGCGACCCTCGGCCGCCGCCCGCGCCAGCACCTGCCCCTCCGCGCGGATCGCGCTGCCCAGGCTCACGCCCGCCCCGCGACCCGACACCACCAGCGACTCCAGCGTCACGCGGCCCTGCGCCGCCGCGCCGCCCGCCACCCGGAACGACTGCTGCGCGCCGTTCTCGAACGTCACGCGGGCCGTGGACACCGCGCGGCTCGCGCCGCTGAACACGACCTGACCCGCCCCGTTCACCGTGCCGATCACGCGACCCTGCGCGTCCAGCAGCACCACCGCGCTCGCCTGAACCGCCACGCCCGCCGAAGCGGCCGCCGCCGCCGAACCCGACGCGGACCCCACCGCGGACCCCGCCGCCGCCAGGGACACAGGAGCCAGAAGGGAAACCGTCATTACCACAGGAAAGAGAATTCGTTTCATGGTCACATCCTTTCCAGGCACCACAACCGCCCGGTGAAGCGAACTATAGAAAACGAACCTGAAAGGAATATGATTGACCCGAACTTAGTAGAAAACGACAAAAGATCAATGATCCGCAGCCGGAATCATTGAGCATGCCCCCGGCCACACTACCCACGCCGGACCCACCCACTTCACCAGACCCCCCACAAAAAACCCTCAAAACCCACCCCCACACCCCTACACTGCACCCCATGACCCGACCCTGGCTCGTCACCGGCCTCACCGGCACCCTCGCCCCACACGTCGCCCACGCCCTTGAGGCCCAGGGGCACACCGTCACCGGCTGGGACCGCCACACCACCCCCGCCGACGACAGCCCCGCCGCCCACGCCCACCTGCACACCCTGAACCCCCAGGGCATCCTGCACCTCGCCCTGGGCGCCGAAACCTGGGCCGCCACCCTCGCCGCCCACGCCCACGCCACCGGCATCCCCTTCGTCCACACCAGCACCGCCATGGTCTACAGCGCCCAGGCCGGCGGCCCCCACCACCCCACCCAGCCTGCCCAGCCCGACAGCGACTACGGTCACTACAAGACCCGCACCGAACACGCCATCCGCGCCGCCAACCCCCACGCCGTCATCGCCCGCATCGGCTGGCAGATCCACCCCACCGCCACCGGCAACAACATGGCCCAGCAACTCCAGGCACAACACGACCAGAACGGCGTTATTCGCGCCAGTCGCCACTGGATTCCCGCCACCTCGTTCATGACCGACACCGCCCACGCCCTCGCAGCCCTCGCGCAGGACGGCACCACCGGCACCGTCCACCTGGACAGCAACGCCCACGACGCCCTCACCTTCCCGGAACTCGTGCGCGGCCTCGCCCGGCACCTGAACCGCGACTGGGAGGTCGAGGAAACGGACGACTACACGCACGACCAGCGGCTCGTGGACGACACCACCCGCCTGCCCGGGCTGCGCGAACGCCTCGGGCTGGCGTAAAGGCCACTCTGGAGAGATCAGCGGGCGGCTGTTCCGGCTGAGTTGCGTGCTACCCCACCCCCCAACCCCCATCCCCAGGGGGGCCACGTCTTCGCCGCGCAGGGCGGCCTGCGCGTTGACGCCAGATCTACAGCCGCGCCTGGAACCTGGGAGCGGGGGAGCAGTCGCTGCGCTCGGCAAGAGGTTCTACTGCTGCGGCGTACCTGCAAGGGGCGGTGACGTGTCGGGCCTCGACGCCATCCTGCCGCCCCCACTGGAAGGCCCGCGCGCTTCGCGCACGACGGCTGACGGTCCACCGCATGGCGGGACACTTCGGCCAGTGGGGGCCGCCTGACCAGTGGACCTCCTCCTAGCGGTTCCTGCGCGGCCCCTGGAGCCTCAGCGAAACCGGCATCAGTAAGGGCCTGAACATGACCAGCTGGCCCAGCCTGAAACACGAACTGAGCCTCGGCGGCGCCGAATGGATCGACCAGCAGGTCGTCTTGGACAAAGGGATTGTCACCAGCCGCAACCCCAACGACATCCCCGCCTTCAACGCCAAGATGATTGAAGAATTCCAGGAAGGCGACCACAGCAGCAAGAGGTAACAGGGGATAGGAGAAGGGCTGCACTCGGGAGGGGAGTGTGGCCCTTCTCCTGTATTTTTTACATCAATCCGATCTTTACGGCAAAATTTTCTTAATAAGATAGGATCAAGTTCAAAATATTGAATTTTAATGAAATCTGACTAGCTACCAAGAGCCCTCATTGCTATTTCGGCGGCTGCTTTAAGTACTGGATAGATGGTCGAGGCGGCATCAACTACATCCTTCGTATTTTTGAAAAGGGAAACAGTGTTCTCAAAAAAATTTCGCGCCTTATTTTTATCATCGGAATCGCTGGCTACGACAACCATTACGGATTGTCCCAGCAGCTTTTCTAGATCTTTAAGAATCTCTTCTGGACCAATTAAATTAATGCGAGATATTGAAACTCGAATGAGGTTTATTGTTACTCGTATTCTATCTTTCAGGATTGTGTCTATTTCAAGTGAATCTATTCCGGACTCTAATTTTGAAATCTGATCTAAAATATCATCAATCGCCTCTTTGCTGATAATAGTTGAGGTATTCTTCTCCCAAAGATTGTTAGAAACTATCTGGGCATTTTCTATGCTTGCCGGACTTATAGAGTGAATCGGCTCGGCGTATGATGTAGGGCTCAGTAGGAAGAATGGTGTCAAAATTGGTTCTACTAATTTAATATTTGTCGTCTTTGATCTTTCATTAGACATTTCGGATACGAAGTTTCTTGCGTCTCTTATTATATTGAGCATTGAGATGTAATCACTCAATAAAGCTTCGTCTGAATAAGTGCCGGAAGTTTCGTCTGGTTTTCGTCCCAGGCTCCAAGAGATGGCAGGAAAAGCCAGAAAATGCCCGTCTGATCTTCTGTAATACTGTAGATCATCACCAAACTGGTAAGGTTTGATAGTTTTAACTATATTGATCACTTGTTCAAGAGGATTGCTGGTTTCCACAGATTAATAATACAGTAAAGTTTCACCGGAGTGGGCTCATGTGCTTTTCGTTATTGCGTAACAAGTTTCAACGAAATCTTCGACGGCTGGGCAGCTAAAAACGACGTTCTGGACTCCTTGGACTTCGTCCACTCTATTCACGCCGGATCTGCATTTTCACCGCTTTTGTGCGTTTGTGGATTTCGCGTATGAGGGCTCGCTACCAGCGTTCCCCCAGTGGTGAGAACAGAAGAAAGCCTCCCGTACTGGGAGGCTCACTGATTCACGGACGCTTCGGGATTACGCCTCGATGTAGTCCTCGACGGGCGGGCAGCTGCACACGAAGTTTCTGTCGCCGTAGACGTTGTCCACTCTATTCACGCTGGGCCAGTATTTCCACTGCTTTTGCGTTTGGGTGGGGTAGGCGGCGGTTTCGCGGCTGTACGCGCGGTTCCAGTCCATGTCGATCAGGTCGGCCTGGGTGTGGGGCGCGTGCTTCAGCGGGCTGTCGGCGGCGGTGATCAGTTCGTCCTGCACATCCTGAATCTCGCGGCGGATGCCGAGCATCGCCTGGATGAACCGGTCGAGTTCCGCTTTGGGTTCGCTCTCGGTCGGTTCGATCATCAGCGTGCCGGGGACGGGGAAGCTCATGGTGGGGGCGTGGAAGCCGTAGTCCATGAGGCGCTTGGCGACGTCCTCCTCACTGATCCCGCTGGCGGCCTTGAGGGGGCGCAGGTCGATGATGCACTCGTGCGCCACGCGGTCGTTGCGGCCGGTGTACAGGACCGGGAACGCGCCTTTCAGGTGGTGGGCGATGTAGTTGGCGTTCAGCAGGGCGACCTGCGTGGCGACTTTCAGGCCGCGCGCGCCGAGCAGGCGGATGTACAGGTAGCTGATGGGGAGGATGCTGGCGCTGCCGTACGGCGCGGCGCTGACGGCCCCCGTGCTGCTCTCGCTGGTGGGGCGCACGGCGTGGTTGGGGAGGAACGGGGCGAGGTGCGCCTTGACGCCGATGGGGCCCATGCCGGGGCCGCCGCCGCCGTGGGGGATGGCGAAGGTCTTGTGCAGGTTCAGGTGGCTGACGTCACTGCCGATCAGGCCGGGTTTGGTCAGGCCGACCTGGGCGTTCATGTTCGCGCCGTCCAGGTACACCTGCCCGCCGTGCTGGTGGATCAGCTCGCACGCTTCCATGACCCTTTCCTCGTACACGCCGTGCGTGCTGGGGTACGTGATCATCAGCGCGCCCAGGTTCTCGCTGTGCTTCTCCGCCTGGGCTTTCAGGTCGTCCATGTCGATGTTGCCGTCCGCGTCGGTCTTCACGACGACGACCTGCATGCCCATCATGGCCGCACTCGCGGGGTTCGTGCCGTGCGCGGATGCGGGAATCAGGCAGATGTTCCGGTGCGCCTCGCCGCGGCTCTCGTGGTACTTGCGGATGACCAGCAGGCCCGCGTACTCGCCCTGCGCGCCGCTGTTCGGCTGGAGGCTCACGGCGTCGTACCCGGTGATGTCCGCCAGCCACGCCTCCAGTTCCGCCAGCATCTCCGCGTACCCCTCGGTCTGGTCGGCGGGCGCGAAGGGGTGCAGCCCCCCGAACTCGGGCCACGTCACGGGAATCATTTCCGTGGTGGCGTTCAGTTTCATGGTGCAGCTGCCCAGCGGGATCATGCCGTGCGTCAGGCTGTAATCCTTGTTCTCCAGGGACTTCAGGTACCGCAGCATGCCGTGCTCGCTGTGATGCGTGTTGAACACCGGGTGCGAGAGGTAGTCACTGGTGCGCTTCAGGTCGGCAGGAATGCCGTCCACGGCCTGCGCGTCCAGCGCCAGCACGTCGGCGGCACTGCCCGTGATGACCTCGATGATGTCGGCAAGGTCGGCCACGGTGACCGTCTCGTCCAGGCTGACGCTGACGCGGCCTTCCTCGTAGCGGAGGTTGATGCCCTTGCCCTCGGCGCGGGCGCGGATGGCGGCGCTGTCCCCGTCGAAGGTGACGGTGTCGAAGAAGCGGCGGCTGACGTTCAGGCCCGCGTCACCCAGCGCGGCGGCCAGAATCCCCGTCATCCGCTGTACACGCTCGGCAATCGTGCGGATGCCTTCGGGGCCGTGGTAGACGGCGTACGCGGCGGCCATGTTCGCCAGCAGCGCCTGCGCGGTGCAGATGTTGCTGGTGGCCTTCTCGCGGCGGATGTGCTGCTCGCGCGTCTGCATCGCCATCCGCAGCGCGGGGCGGCCCTTGACGTCCTTGCTCACGCCGATCACGCGGCCGGGCATGGAGCGCTGGAAGTCGCTGCGGCACGCCAGGAACGCCGCGTGCGGCCCGCCGAAGCCCATCGGCACGCCGAAGCGCTGCGCGCTGCCGATGACGATGTCCGCGCCCATCTCGCCCACGGGTTTCACGAGGGCGCTGGCGAGCAGGTCGGTCGCGGCGATCAGCAGCCCGCCGCTGGCGTGCACACGCTCGGCGATGGGGGAGAGGTCGTGCAGGTCGCCGTACGTGCCGGGCGTCTGCACGAGCGCCGCGAAGGTGCCCTCGGGCAGTTCGGCGTCGGCGGGTCCGGTGACGATCTCGAACCCGAAGTACTCCGCGCGGGTGCGGATCACGTCGATGGTCTGCGGGTGCACGTCCTGCGCGACGTACAGCGTGTTGCCCTTGCTCTTGCCGGCCCGCTTGGCCAACGTCATGGCCTCGGCGGCGGCGGTCGCCTCGTCCAGCAGCGACGCGTTGCAGACGGGCATGGCGGTCAGGTCCATGATCGCCTGCTGGAAGTTCAGCAGCATCTCCAGACGACCCTGGCTGATCTCCGCCTGGTACGGCGTGTACGCCGTGTACCAGCCGGGGTTCTCCAGCATGTTCCGCAGGATCACGCCCGGCGTGTGCGTCCCGCTGTACCCCATGCCGATGTAACTGCGGAACACCCGGTTCTTCGTCGCGACCGCCTTCAGGTCGGCCAGCGCCTGCGCTTCCGTGACCGGGCCGCCCACGTTCAGGTCCCCCTCAAAGCGGATGCTCTCGGGCAGGGTCGTGTCGCTCAGCTCATCCAGGCTACCCACGCCCAGCTCCGCGAGCATGGCGGCCTGTTCGGCCTCGGTCGGGCCGACGTGACGGTCGAGGAAATCAGCGGTCTGAAGCAGATCAGTCAGGGAACGGGTCATGGAGTACTCCTGGGGGTGGGGCGGTGAAGCGGGTCACACGCCCCCTCACCCCGGCCCTCTCCCACAGGGGGAGAGGGAGAAAAAGAATGTTGAACCCCCCTCTCCCCCTGTGGGAGAGGGGCTGGGGGTGAGGGGGCCACCGAGTGGCGCTCCCGGTCACCCGTCAAGGTCAGTTGTTCGCGGCTTCGTACGCGGCGGCGTCCATCAGGTCGCCCTCGCCGGTCACGTCGAGTTTGAACAGCCAGCCGCCCTCGTAGGGGCCGCTGTTCACCAGTTCGGGCGTGCCGCTCAGGGCGTCGTTCACGGCCACGATGGTGCCACTGGCCGGGGCGTAGATGTCGCTGGCGGTCTTGACACTCTCGACGACGGCGACGGTCTCGCCGGCGGTCACGACGCGGCCCACTTCGGGCAGTTCGACGTACACGACGTCGCCCAGCTGGTCCTGCGCGAAGTCGGTGATGCCGACGGTGCCGTCAGCGGCGAGCCATTCGTGCGAGGCGGCGTACTTCAGTTCGGTGGGGGTGTTCGTCATGGTCGTATTCTCCGGGTTTCGGGGGTGGGGGGTGTGTGCGCGCCTACGTGGGGGGCGGGTCAGCGTTTGTAGAAGGGCAGCGCGACGCGGGTGGCGGGGTGGTCCTTGCCGCGCACCTCGACGTCGAACACGTCGGCTCCGGCGTGCTGGGCGTTCACGAGGGCCATGGCGATGGGGTGCCCGAAGGTGGGGCTGCTCGTGCCGCTGGTGACGTGGCCGACGACCTCGCCGCCGACCTTGACGGGGTAGCCCTCGCGCACCGGCACGCGGTCCAGTTTCAGGCCGATCAGGGTCTGGGTGGGGGCCGTGCGGATGTGCTCGTGGCCGACGTGGGTCTTCTCCTTCACTACCCAGCTGTACGTGCTGCTCAGCGGGTGAATGGTGTCGCTGAATTCGTGCCCGTACAGCGGGAAGCCCGCTTCGAGGCGCAGGGTGTCGCGGGCGCCCAGTCCGGCGGGCGTCAGGCCGATGGCCAGGAGTTTGTCCCAGATCGTTTCGGCCTCGCTGGCGTCCGTGAACACCTCGAAGCCGTCCTCGCCGGTGTACCCGGTGCGGGCCAGCATCACGTCGAAGCCGAACAGTCTGGCGGGGAAGAAAGCGTTCTTCTTCTTGCTGCTCAGGTCGGTGTCGGTGTGGGGTTGCAGCAGGCTCTCGGTCTGGGGGCCCTGCACGGCGAGCAGGCCCCAGCGGTCGCTCTCGTCGGTCAGGGTGACGTCGAACCCCTCGGCATGGCGTTGCAGGTGCGCCCAGTCCTTGGCGATGTTGCTGGCGTTCACGACCGTCAGGTACTCGTCTGGCGCGACCATGTAGATGTAGATGTCGTCCACCAGCCCGCCCGAGACGCCGGGCAGCCAGTTGTACTGCGCGCGGCCGGGTTTCAGTTTGCTGACGTCGTTGGTGGTGACGTGTTGCAGGAAGGCCAGTGCGCCCGGCCCCTGCACGCGGAATTCGCCCATGTGGGACACGTCGAACACGCCCGCCGCGTTGCGCACGGCGTCGTGTTCGGCTTTCACGCCCGCGTACTGTACGGGCATGTCCCACCCGCCGAAGGGCACCATTCGGGCTCCGGCGCGCAGGTGCGCGGCATGCAGGGGCGTCCGCTTCAGCGGCTCGGTGGGGGACTGGTTCACACCTGAAACTGTAGCCGAGCAGCCCCCGGTGCGTCCAAGCCGGCTGGACGCCTGCCGGGTGTACGCTGGAGCATGACGACCGGAAAAAAGAGCGTTCCACAGGGTGAAAAACCGGCCCGGTCCACTCGGGCAGCCAGCCCGTCCCCTGCCTCCCGGAGGCCCGCCCCGTGACTCCCTCGCATTTGCTGGCGCTGCGGCCCCCGCCGGACATCGAGGCCCGCGTCGTGGCGTTCCGCGAGGCCCACGGCGTGCGCGACGCGGCGGCGGTCCCGCACGTCACCGTGAAGGCCCGCAGCGGTCTGGACGACGACCTGCGCTGGCTGGAGCTGATCCCGGCGGTCGCGGCGGCGACCCCGCCCGTCCCGGCCGAACTGCTCGCGCCGCGCGTGTTCCCGAACGGCAGCGCCCTGTACCTGCCCGCCCGCAGCCCTGGCGCCGTGCAGCTGCACCTCGCGCTGCTGGATGCCCTGCGCCCCGCGCGCCGCTTCGGGTACGAGGGGCCGCACATGACTCCGCACCTCACGCTGACCATCGGGCGGCGGGACGTGACCCTGGACGCCCTGCTGGACGCCGCGCGGCAGGCGTTCCCACACCCGCCCACCTTCACCGCCACCGAACTCGTGTGGATGCGCAAACCCGGACCCGGCGGCGCCTACCGGCCCGTGCAGAGCTGGCCGCTGGGCGGCGCGGCCGCCACGTAGAGTGGCGGGCATGCCGACCCTCGCGCAGCTCCGGGAACTCCAGGCCATCGCGCAGGAGGGCCTGACCTACTCCCGCGATCCTTTCGACCTGACCCGCTTCGCGCGCCTGCGGGACCTGACCGCCGAACTGCTGGCCGAGCAGACCGGGCAAGCGCCCGCCACCGTCACTGGACTGCTGCGGGCAGAGGAGGGCTACCTGACGCCGAAGGTGGACGTGCGTGCGGTCGTGCTGAACGCGGCGGGCGAGGTCCTGCTGACCCGCGAGCGCAGCGACGGCGCCTGGAGCCTCCCCGGCGGGTGGGCCGACCCCGGCGAGAGCCCCACCCAGATCGCCGTGCGCGAGGTGTTCGAGGAAACTGGGCGCACGGTACGCGCCGCGCGCCTGCTGGCCGTGATGGACAAGGCGCAGCACCCGCACCCGCCGGACCTGTGGGCGGTGTACAAGCTGTTCGTGCAGTGCGACCTGACCGGCGCCGGAGGCGCGGCCCACGCGGAGAACCTGGAGACGCTGGACAGCGCCTTCTTTCCCGTGGACGCCCTGCCACCCCTGAGTTTGCCCCGCAACCTGCCGGATCAGGTGCGGCGCGTGGTGGCGCTGGCCCGCGACCCGCACAGCGCCGTGTCCTGCGACTGATACGGGTTCCGTTTGTTTCGCCGACAATCCGGGACTTCACCGGATTGCCAGCTCCACGTCCGGAACCCGTTTCTCTCCCACTCGCTTCGCTCGGATTGAACGGGCTTTCCAACCCATTCAATCGGAGTCCGTATGAACAGCGGTGGACCTGTACGCGCCCGTACCGACACGGTGGGCAGGGTGCGGTTCACTGCCGTCATGAACACCCTGATCATCGGAGCGACCGGCGGGATCGGTGCGGCCACGGCCCGCGTCCTGGCCGCGCAGGGCGACACCCTGACCCTCAGCGGGCGGAACGAGGCGACCCTGACCGCCCTGGCCGCCGAACTGGGCGCCGCCCACCACGCCGCCGACGTGGGCTACGAGAGTCACGTCCGGGCGCTGCTGGAGGGCGTGCCGCCGCTGGACACGCTGGTGTACGCGGCGGGCGCCGCCCTGCCGGAACCGCTGAAGGACGCCGACCCCGGCCATGTCCGCGCCGTGTGGAACGCCAACTACTTCGGGGCGCTGTGGGTGCTCAAGCACGGGCTGGGCCGCCTGAACGCGGGCGGGCGCGTGTACCTGATCGGCGCGCGGCCCGAACTGGTCACGGCGCGCGGCTTCAGCCAGTACGCCGCCAGCAAGGCCGCCCTGGCCCGCGCTGCCGAGATCGCCCGCCTGGAGCACCGGGGCGTGGGGGTCACGCTGGTCCTGCCGCCCGCCGTGGACACCGCCCTGTGGGCGCAGGTGGGCCGCGCGCCGAAAGGAGCGGTCGCACCGGACGTGGTCGCCCGCGCCATCGCCACGCACCGCGCCGCCGACCCCACCCCGGAACTCAGGGTGGACTGACCACCCCGCCCACCGCGCACGCACCCGCCTCGCTCAGCAGCCACGCCACCGGGCAGTCGTGCGGGTCGGCTGGCAGGCGCGGCACGATCAGCGCGCCCTGGATAACGCCCACCGTCACGCCCCGGAATGCGGGCAGCAGCCGGTCGTAGAACCCGCCCCCGTACCCCAGCCGCACGCCCGACCGGTCGAACGCCAGCCCCGGCAGCAGGATCGCGTCCACGGTGTCCAGCGGCACCTGCGGCGCGTCCTGCGGCGGTTGCAGCGCCCCGAAACGACTGACCTCCGTCGCCGTCGCCCAGGGATGCAACGTGAGCCTCGGCTCGGGGCGGAAGCGGGCGCGGGGAGCCAGCAACTCGAACTCGCCATGCAACGCCGACACGTCCGGCTCTCCCGGCAACGCCCGGTACGCCAGCACCCGCCGCGCCCCCACCGCACGCAGCAGCGTCCGCGCCTGCCCCGCCACCCCATCCGACACGTCCGGCAGGGCGGCCCGCACCTCCCGAGCCCACGCCCGCCAGCGGGCCTTGTCGTTCAAATCGGCAGGCAAGGCGGGTCGGGTCACGCCCGCCATTGTGCGCCGCCCCGCCCGGCCCGCACAACGCCGGACGCCCCCACCACACAGGGCAGGGGCGACCGGCGGAACCAGCTACGCCGCTGGATTACTGCGCGGCGAGTTTCAGGGCCAGGGAGCTGAGCTTGACGCCGCTCAGCTTGCCCTTCATGGTGGCCTTCCCGCTGGACAGGTCCACGGTGTACAGGTTCGTATCGTTGTTCGACACGCTGCTCAGGTACGCGCTGTTGGCACCGGCGATGTCGAAGCCGGTCGTGCCCACCATGACATTCACGCCAAGGGCGCCAACGGTCTGAAGGGTGTTGAACTGGGGTGCCCCGATGGCGGGGTGGGCGACCAGAATGTCAAGGTCGGCGTCAAGGGTGAACAGGGCCGTCGTGGCGGGGGCAGCCTTGCCGGTGTCGTTGAACGAGTTGGTGTAAGCAGCGGCCACGAGGTTGGGGCTCTTGCCGGCATTGAGGTCGCCCGTGGGGTAGGGAGCGAACGTGCCGTCAGGAGTGGTGTTGGTGCTGGCCAGCGTATGGCGGAAGTTCGTGTCGTTCGTGCCGACCACACGCAGACGGTTGGCCACCGGGTTGAAGTCGGCAGCAACGACCATGGCGCCTGCAAGCGCGATGGTGCTGTCCTGCGTGGCCGCACCATTCTCGGTGCTGATCTTGTAGATCTTGCCGCTGGCGGTCATGCCGTACAGCATCCCGTCGGTGTTGCGCACGTCCAGATCCACCAGGGTGTCCGTGCCCAGGCCCGTGATGCTCTGCTTCACGTAGCTGGCGTCGGCGTTATCCATGCCAAAGGTCACGAGCTGTTTGCCGTCGCTGCTCAGGCCGTAGGCGAGCTGGCCGGTCGGCGCGGCGGGCGTGCGGTTCATGTTGCAGGAGGCGAGGGCGACGGTCGAGATCAGGGTCAGCAGGGCAACTTTCTTCATGGTGGTTCCTCCGGGAAGGGGGGGTACGGGCGGGGGCGCCGCGCGGACCTGGGCGGTGGTTGATCGGACGGACAGAACGGCAGTGACGCTCTGGTAAGCGTATATGCGGGGAGTGCCCGACTGGATCACGGGTCACGTTCACGCGAACTTGGCCGAACTGTCATGAACGGGCGCCGGGTGGCGGGACGGGCGGCCTGCCCGGCTGCGGCGCGCCGCGCTATGCTGCTCAGCCCGCCCATGCTGATCGAGTCCCTGACCCACCCCACCCCCGAAGCCCTGCTGGCGTTCCTGCGCGCTCACCTGCACGCCCGCGTGACCCTGCACCTGGCTGGTGAGGTCGAGGTGCTGTACGCGGGCCGCGCGACCAGCATGGCCGAGGCCGGGGACCGCCTGCTGCTGCTCAAGCCGGACGGGTCGTTGCAGGTTCACGGGCCCAGGGGCGTGAAACCCGTGAACTGGCAGCCGCGCACCGATCACCTGTCGGCCGAACTGGACGGCGGCTGCGTGGTCCTGCACGCCGAGAGGCGCAGCCCGGCCGAGGTCGTGCGGGTCCGCGTGATCGGCTGCGCGCAGGTCACGGCGCTGCAACTGGGTGACGAGGCGCTGTTCCTGCTTCAGGGCAGCGAGGCGCAGATGCAGGCGGCGCTGGCCCGCACGCCCGAGCTGATCGAACCGGGCCTGACGGTCCTGAACCGCGAACTGCTGGTGGGGGTGGGTGGGATCGACCTGTACGCCCGCGACAGCCAGGGGCGGTTCGTGGTGGTGGAACTCAAGCGCGGCAAGGCCGGGCACGAGGCGGTGCATCAGCTGGCCCGCTACGTGCAGGCCGTGCGCGAACAGGTGCCCGGCCCCGTGCGCGGCGTCCTGGCCGCCCCGGACATCACCGTGCCGGCCCTGAAGGTCGCGCAGGCGTCCGGCCTGGAATACGTGAAAGTCGAGGCGCTCCCCCAGGTGCCCGAGGAAGCGCTCCAACCCACGCTGTTCTGATGGACGTGTGGGACGTGGGAACACTCAACCCCACAATCCACAGGCCCCTTATCCCACTTCTTTGGGGCCTTTCAGGCCGGTCTTCCCTTCGCGTGCGTGCAGGACGGCGGCCACGTCGGCGGGAGAGACGCCGACCTCGGCCATGGCGAACAGGGTGTGGAACAGCAGGTCGGCGACCTCGGTGGCCAGTTCGGCGCGGTCGGCGTTCTTCGCGGCCAGCAGGACCTCGCCGCTTTCCTCGCTGATCTTCTTCAGCACGCGGTCCAGGCCGCCGGCGTGCAGGCGGGCCACGTAGCTGTTCTCGGGCAGGGTGGCCAGCCGCTCGGTGATGGTGGCGTACACGCGGTCCAGCGTGCCGTCCAGTCCGGCCTGGGGGGCGTCGCCGGTCAGCAGGGGCTGGTGGTAGCAGGAGTACGCGCCGGTGTGGCAGGCGGGGCCGGTCTGCTCGACGCGGTACAGCAGGCTGTCGGCGTCGCAGTCGGTCTGCACGTCCACGATCCGCTGGGTGTGGCCGCTGGTGGCGCCCTTGACCCACTGCTCCTGCCGGGAGCGGCTGTAGTAGGTGGCCTCGCGGGTGTCCAGGGTGCGGGCCACGGCGGCGCGGTCAGCCCAGGCCTGCATCAGGACGGCGCCGCTGCGGGCGTCCTGCGTCACGACCGGGATCAGGCCGGTCTGGGCGTCGAAGTTCAGGGAATCCAGGGAGATGGGGGGTGTCATGTCACGGCCCTCCGGAGGCCAGGGTGGGGTGGGGGCGGGTTCAGGGGCGGTGCGTGTCGTGCCAGTCGGGCCGCACGGGCAGCCCCTCGCCCTTCAGGTACGTCTTGACCTGCGGGACGGTCAGCTCTCCGAAATGGAAGACGCTGGCCGCGAGCGCCGCGTCGGCCCAGCCGCCGTCCTCACCGCCGCGCAGCACGTCCCGGAAATCCTCGAGTTTCCCGGCGCCGCCGGACGCGATCACGGGAATGTCCAGCGCGCGGGCCACGGTGCGGGTCGCCTCAAGGTCGAAGCCGGCGCGGGTGCCGTCGGCGTCCATGATGTTCAGGCAGATCTCGCCCGCGCCGAGCGTCTGGCCGCGCACCGCCCACTCGATCAGGTCCAGGCCGGTGTCCACGCGGCCGCCGGCGCGGTACACGTTCCAGCCGCCGCCGGGGCGGCGTTTGGCGTCGATGCTCAGCATCACGCACTGCGCGCCGTGGTGGTCGCTGGCCTCGCGGATCAGGTCGGGGCGGGTCAATGCGCCGCTGTTCACGCTGATCTTGTCCGCGCCGGCCAGCAGCAGCTGCCGGAAATCACTCAGGGCGTTCACGCCGCCCCCGACGGTCAGGGGCATCATGACCTGTTCGGCGACCCTGGCGGCGACGTCCAGCATCAGGCTGCGGCCTTCAAACGTGGCGGTGATGTCGTAGAACACCAGTTCGTCGGCCTGCTGCGCCTCGTACGCCTGGGCCAGCACCAGCGGGTCCCCGGCGTCGCGGTGGTCCTCGAAAAACCGGACGTTCTTCACCACGCGGCCGTTCTGCACGTCCAGGCAGGGAATGATGCGCTTGGTCAACATGGGGGCAAGTCTACGCGGTCACGGCGCAGTCCGACCGTGACCGCGTCATACGAGGCCCGTGCGGATGGCCGTCCGGTCCCGCCGTGACATCCAACAATATTAAACCGACTTTAGAAAGCCCTCATGCAACCTGCTAAGCTGATGGTCACCAGCGGCACGAGGCCGCCGGACGTCACCGCAAGCACGACGGCAGCCACCCCTGGGGGAACCGTGAACATCCGCAGGATTCTGATCATCGACGACAACCCGAACGACGTGGAACTCGCCCTGACCGCCCTGGCCGACGCACCCGCCGGCAGTCCCGGCCACGAGGTCAGTGTCGCGTCCGGCGGGCCCGAAGCGATCGAATGGCTGCGCGTCGCCCGGACGACCGGCACCCTGCCCGACCTGATCCTGCTCGACCTGAAGATGCCCCACATGGACGGCATCGCGGTCCTCGACGTGATCCGCGCCGACCCCGGCCTGCGCGGCATTCCGGTCGTCATGCTCACCACCAGCGGCGAGGGGCGCGACATCAGCGAATCCTACGCGCACGGCGCGAGCGCCTACGTCATCAAACCCATGGACTTCACGCAGTTCCGGGACGCCATGCAGACCATCCAGGCCTTCTGGACCACCCTGAACCGCCCCCCCAGCCTCAACGGCTGAACCGGTCCCCGCCGCCGGGGCGACCCTCAAGAACGGCGCAAGACCTGCCGCTCCCCACCGCGCCCCGCTGGCCGCTACCCTGGCAGGCATGCGCGTGTACATCGGCTGCGGCGGCTACAGCAACGACGACTGGACGGCACCCGGCCTGATCTACGAGGGAGTCCGCAAGGACGACTACCTCGCCACGTACGCCCAGCACTTCGACGCCGCCGAACTGAACAGCTCCTTCTACGCCATTCCCGGCCTGAAAGCCTTCGCGGGCATGGCCCGCCGGAGCGGCGGCCGGGTGCGGTTCACCGTGAAACTCCACCGGGTCTTCACGCACGACCGCGCCCCCACCGACGCCGACTTCGACCGCATGCTCCAGAGCCCCGAACCGCTGCGCGAGGCGGGCGTCATGGGGCCCTACCTCGCGCAGTTCCCGTTCTCGTTTCACCGCACGCCCGCCAACCGCCGCTACCTGGGGCAGCTGACCGAACGCTTCGCCGGGCACGAACTGGCCGTCGAGATGCGCCACGAGGGCTGGGACCTGCCCGAAGTCCGCGAGGGCATGGCCGAGCGCGGCCTGATCTGGGTCAGTCCCGACTACCCGCCCGCCGGCGGCCTGCCCGAACCGCAACTGCACGTCACGGGCGACGTGGGCTACCTGCGCCTGCACGGCCGCAACGCCGGCAGCTGGTGGGAAGGGCAGAGCGCCGCCGAACGCCACGACTACCGCTACAGCCGCGCCGAGATGGACGAATGGGCGCAGAAGATCGCCCTGGCCGCCCCGGACCTGAGCGAACTGTACGTGCTGTTCGAGAACACCACCAAGGGGCACGCGCTGCACAACATCCCCCAGCTGCGCGAGGCCCTGAACGCCCACGGCGTGCCCGTACAGACCCCCGACCCCGGCCCGGAACAGGGCCGCCTGCTCTGAGCGTGACTGCCTGGGCCAGACATGAAAAACCCCCACCGGAGTGGGGGTTCTGTCTGGCTCGGCAGGTTGGGGTCGAACCAACGACCGTCCGATTAACAGTCGGATGCTCTGCCACTGAGCTACTGCCGAATACCTGTGGCGGGCCGTTTCCGGCGCGAGAGGGATAGTAGCACGCACCCCCATGCCGCGCAAGTCCTCCGGGCGAGTGGCCCGCACCTGTCCAGACACCCGGCGCGGCGGGGGCGCCACTGGCTGCCGTTCAGGCCTGCGCGCCGCCCGGCATGATGGTGTCCGGCGTCACGCCCAGCCGGTCCAGTGCCGCCTGCCAGCGTTCCCCGGCGGGCACGTCCCACAGCAGCGCCGGGGTGTCCTGCTCCACCCACACCCAGCTGCCCTCGCGGGCTTCCTCGGTCAGCTGGCCCGCGCCCCACCCGGCGTACCCGAGCACCAGCATGAACCGCTGCCCCGACGCCATCACAGCCCGCAGCACGTCCAGGCTGCTGGAGACGTTCAGGTCCGGCGTCAGGCGCATCTCGCCGTCCAGGCCTACGGGTTGCGGGTACAGGCACCACCCCAGCGTCGGGTCCACCGGGCCGCCCAGCCAGGCAGGGTCGGGCTGTCCCGGCGTGTCGGGCAGCAGGTCAGTGACACTCTGGGTCATGGGGGCGTTCACGATCAGTCCCATCGCGCCTTTCGTGTCGTGTTCCAGCAGCAGGATCACGGCCTGTTCGAAGATCCCGCCGCGCAGGTGCGGGCTCGCCACGAGAAAAGTCAGTGGACCGCTCATCACCCGGCAGGATACCGCGCGGTGCCGGGGCGCCGCCCGGAACAGGACAACCCCCACCGCGCCGGGGAGGGCGGGTGGGGGCAGGGGAGGGGATGCGGAGGGTCAGGCGCGGGCGTCAGGGCTGCGGCGGGCGCTCTTGCGCTTGGCCGGTGCGGGCGCGGTGGGAGCGCTGCCGTCGCGGGGCGTTTCGAGGGCCTTCAGGCCGCCCACGAGGGCCACGTCGAGCACCTGATCGACCGTCTCGCAGGGGTGGAAGCGCATGCTGCTGCGCAGGTGCACCGGGATGTCGCGCAGGTCGCTCTCGTTCGCCCTGGGCATGATGATGTGCTTGATGCCGGCGCGGCGGGCACCCAGCACCTTCTCTTTCAGGCCGCCGATGGGCAGGTAGCGGCCGGTCAGGGTCATCTCGCCGGTCATGGCGACGTCGTGGCGGGCGGGAATGCCGGTCAGGGCGCTGATGAGGCTGGTGACCATGGCGCCCCCGGCGCTGGGGCCTTCCTTGGGGATCGCGCCGGCCGGGACGTGAATGTGGATCTCGCTGTCGTCGATGCGGGCCTTGTCGATGTGGAAGCGTTCGGCGTTCGCCTTGATGTACGTCAGGGCGGCGCGGGCCGATTCCTTCATCACGTCACCGAGCTGCCCGGTCAGGACCAGACCCTTGCCGGGGCTGATGCTGGTCTCCACGAACAGGATGTCGCCGCCGACCGGGGTGTAGAACATGCCGGTGCTGACGCCCACGGTGTCCTCCTTGCCCTCGGTTTCCGGGGTGTGGCGGGCCTGCCCCAGGTACCGGTCGAGTTCCTTGTCGGTGACCTTCACGCGTTTGACCTCGCCGGTGGCGATGCGGCGGGCGACCTTGCGGGCGACCGTGCCGATCTCGCGTTCCAGGTTGCGCACGCCGGCTTCGCGGGTGTAGTGGCTGATCAGTTTCTCCAGTGCGGCGTCCGTGAACGCGATCTGGTTGGCTTTCAGGCCGTTCTGGGTCAGCTGGCGGGGCAGCAGGTAGCGTTTGGCGATCTCCAGTTTCTCCTGCTCGATGTAGCTGGAGAAGTCGATGACTTCCATGCGGTCCATCAGGGCCGGGGGGATCTGCTCGGGGTAGTTGGCGGTGGCGATGAACATGACCTCGCTCAGGTCGAAGGGCACGCCCATGTAGTGGTCGGTGAAGTGCTGGTTCTGCGCGGGGTCCAGCACTTCCAGCAGTGCGGCGCTGGGGTCGCCCTGGTAGCCACTGCCGAGCTTGTCGACCTCGTCGAGCAGGATCACGGGGTTCTTGGTGCCGGCGGTGCGGATGCCCTGGATCAGGCGGCCGGGCATCGCGCCGATGTACGTGCGGCGGTGACCGCGGATGTCGCTCTCGTCACGCGCGCCGCCCAGGGCGATGCGCACGTACTTGCGGCCCAGCGCCTTGGCGATGCTCTGCGCGATGGAGGTCTTGCCGACGCCGGGAGGGCCGGTGAACACCAGGATGGGTCCCTTGTTGACGTCCTCGGCGCTCAGTTCGCCGCGCGCGGCGCGTTCCTTGCGCAGGCGGCGCACCGCCAGGAATTCCAGCACGCGGTCCTTGACCTTTTCCAGGCCGTAGTGGTCGTCGTCCAGGATGGCGGCGGCGGCGGCCACGTCCAGCTGGTCCTCGCTGCGGTCGTTCCAGGGCAGTTCGGTGATCCAGGTCAGGTAGGTGCGGATCACGCTGGCCTCGGCGGCGTCGGGGTGCATGCGGGCCAGTCGGTTGACCTCGCGGTCGATTTCCTTCTTGACCTCGGCCTTCAGGTTCAGCGCCTCGATCTTGGCGCGGAACTGTTCGGCCTCGTCGCCGTCCTCGCCGTCCTCGCCGCCCTGGAGTTCCTTCTGGATGACCTTCATCTGCTCGCGCAGGTAGTACTCGCGCTGGTTCTTGTCGATCTCTTCTTTCACCTGCGCGCGGATCTTGGCCTGCACTTCCTGCACTTCCTTCTCGGTGTCGAGCAGGGTCAGCAGTTTGCGGATGCGGGCGGTCAGGCTGGGCAGTTCCAGCAGCGCCTGCTTGTCCTCCAGCTTGAAGTCCAGGTTGAAGGCGATGTGGTCGGCCATCTCGCCGATGTCTTCCTTGTTGCCGATGCTCTGCACGTTCTCGGCCGTGATCTTGCCGCCCGAGGCGATGGTGTCGAAGCGGTCGCGCAGTTCGCGGCTCAGGGCCTGCAGTTCGACCGGGTCACCCTGTTCGGGGGTCAGCAGCGTGATGTCGGCGCTCAGGTGGTCGCCGCGCGTGTAGTTGCTGGCGCGCACGCGGGCCACGGCGGACACGAGCATCTGCACGGTGCCGTCCGGGTTCTTGCGGACACGCAGGACGTTGCAGGCGGTGCCGACGTCGTACAGGTCGCTGCCCTTGGGATCGTCGATGTCCTTGTCCTTCTGCGAGACGATCAGGATGACCTTGTCGCTGGCCATGGCCGCCTCGATCGCGCCGATGGAGATGGCGCGGCTGGCGTCAATGTGCTGGACCATGGTGGGGTAGATGACGCTGCCACGGACGGGGCAGACGGGGACGTTGCTGGGCAGGGTGTGGGTTTCGGTGGGCATGCGGAACTCCTTTGGCCCGGTCGGGTCTGGCTGAGATGCGGGGTTCCTGGCTTGCTCGATACCAAGAAACTTGAGTGCCACTATATCAAGTTAGGGGGGTTGCGGCAAGCGCGCCGCGCCCCTCCGCCGAACGGCCTATTCCCTGTGCTTCACGCTGAAATCCTACGCCCGCAAGCCTGACACAACCCTCACGGGAACCTGACGAGGCGTTCACACAGGCGCCCCCCCTCCGGCCACCGGACACACCGGGAGGCACCCCACCCGCGCGGACGGGGCCCACGCGCCGGGTGCCGTTATGCTGCGCTCCATGGCACGCCTGCGCTGGCGCATATCCCACCGTCCGCCCCTCCCCACCGGCTGCGCGCTGTTCCTGACCGGCGACCACCGCGCCTGGAGCAGCGACCCCGCCGGCTGGATCTTCGACTCCGCCGGAGAACTGACCAGCGAACACCCGCACGGCACCCTGCTGAGCGTCAAGGTCCGCGCCCGCCACCCGGACGGCACCGTCACCGAGGAAGGCGACCCCTGGGGAGGCCGCGCCGCCCCCCACCGGCACGTCGTGACCGGCGACGCCATCCTCGACCTGCACGTCGCCGGGTGGCAGGACGCCAGCGAGGGCCGTGGCCGCCCCGCCCGCAGCGCCCCACCGCGCGAGGAAACCGCGCTGGAGGCCCCCTGGGGAGAACAACCCGTGCGCCTGTGGTGGCCCGCCGGGCACGACGGCCCACTGCCGCTGCTGATCCTGCACGACGGCCAGAACGCCTTCGACGAGGCCCCCACCTTCGCCGGGGAGAGCTGGGACGCCGCCGGGGCCGCGCAGGCCCTCGCAGACGCCGGCCACCCGGTGCGCATCGCCGCGCTGCCCGTGAACCACGGCCGCAACCGCCGCTACGTGCCGTTCCCCTTCGAACTGAACGGCCATGACAGCGGCGCGGACGAGTACGCCGACTGGCTCAAAGGCACCCTGCTGCCGCACCTGCACGCCCGCTTCGGCCCCGTGCCCGCGCAGGACACCGCGCTGGCCGGCTCCAGTTTCGGCGGCCTGATCACCGCCTACGCCGGCCTGCGCGACCCCGGCACGTACGGCACGCTGGGCGTGTTCAGTCCCGCCGTGTGGCCCGCCGATCACGCCTTCCTGCGCTGGATGACCGGGCGCGGTGACCCGCACGCGCGCGTGTGGGTGGACATGGGCGACCACGAGGGGGGCACCCTGACCGCCTCACGGGACCTCGTGACCTGCACCCGCGACCTCACCGCACAGCTCGCCCCGCAGGTCCGCGAGGCGCGCTTCAGCGTCGGCGCAGGCCACTGGCACGACGAACCTGCGTGGCGCGAACGCCTGCCCGCCTTCCTGCGCTGGTGGCGAGGGGGCTGATCAGCGCAGCAGGTCGCCCGCGATGATGATCTTCTGGATCTCGCTGGTGCCCTCGTAGATGCGCAGCAGGCGCTGGTCGCGGTAGTAGCGTTCGACGGGGCTGTCTTTCATGTAGCCCATGCCGCCCGCGACCTGCACGGCCCGGTCGGCCACCTGCGAGAGCGCCTCGGTGGCGTGGTACTTGGCGACACTGGCCATGCGGCGCACGTCCTGGCCCTCGTCGACCATCCACGCGACTTTCTGCCACAGCACGCGGCTGGTCTGCACGGCGATTTCCATCTCGGCCAGCATGAACTGCACGGCCTGGAACTGCGCGATGGGCTTCCCGAACTGCTCGCGGGCCTTGGCGTGCGCCACCGAGAGGTCCAGCAGGCGCTGCATGGCGCCGGTGCTGCGCGCGGCGATGCCGACGCGGCCGTTCGTGAGGATGCCCAGCGCCTCGCGGTAGCCCAGGTGTTCGGGGCCCAGCAGGTTCGCGGCCGGGATCTCGGCGTCCTGGAAGATGACCTCGGCGCTCAGGGCGCCCTTCTGGCCCATCTTCTCGTCGATCTTGCCGATGCTCACGCCGGGCGTGGTCTGCGGTTCGACCAGGAAGGCGCTCATGCCCCTGGTGCCCTGGGCGGGGTCGGTGACGGCGATGACGGTCAGCAGGCCCGCGATGGGCGCGTTGCTGATGTAGTGCTTGGTGCCGTTCAGGACGTACACGTCGCCGCGTTTCTCGGCGCGGGTGCGGATGTTCGCGGCGTCGCTGCCCGAACTGGGTTCCGTGATGGCGAAGCCCGCGACGCACTCGCCGGTCGCCATGCGCGGCAGGAAGCGGGCCTTCTGCTCAGGGGTGCCCAGTTTCACGAGGCCGCTGGTGCCGATGCTGGCGTGCGCGCTGATCACGCCGCCGAAGCCCATGTGGCCCATGCCGAGCGCCTCGTACGCGGCGCAGCGGCCCAGGGCGCCCAGGCCCACCCCGCCGTACTCCTCGGGGATGCTCAGGCCGAACAGGCCCAGGGAGGCCGCCTCGCGCAGCAGTTCCGGGGGCACGCTGTTGCTCTCCTCGATCTCGTGCGCGCGGGGTTCCACGCGCGACAGCATGAAATCACGGACGGTCGCCTGCACCTCGCGCAGGTCCTCTGGCAGATTGAAATTCATGTGCTCCCACACTACCGCTCCGGGCGGGTGGGGTGCGGCGCAGATCACAGGCCGGAGCGCCGGAACCTGTCAGAATACTTACAGTCTATTTCTGCCCCGGAGGTCGTATGAGCGCGCCCGAGTCCCACGCCGATCCTGTTCCCGCACCCACCTGGCTGCTGCGTACGCTGGGGCAGGCGGAAGTGCTCGTGAACGGCGCGGCCGTCGTGTGGACCGCCCGCAGCGCCGCCGAGCTGCTGTGGTACCTGCACGCCCACCCGGACGGCCGCTACCGCCACGACCTGCTGCGCGACCTGTGGGACCTGGAGGACACGCCCGCCGCCCTGAACCGTTTCCGGGTGACGCTGCACCGCCTGCGGCACGCGCTGGGCCGCGCGGACGCCGTCACCGAGAGCGGCGGCCGTTACGCGCTGCACCCGGACCTGCTGGCCGCCAGCGACACCGCCACCCTGCACGACGCGCTGCGCGGCGCGCGGCAGGCCGGCCCCCCGCGTGAGCGCGAGGAACTGCTGCGCCGCGCCCTGGCCAGCGCGGACGGCGAGTACCTGCCGCACCTGAACGGCGAGTGGGTGCAGGAGGCGAGGCAGGCGCACCGCGCGGCCGTCGTGGAGGCCCACCTGACCCTGGCGCGGCTGCACTGCGACGCGCACGAGTGCCCACTGGCCGCGCAGGAACTCGTGCGGGCCGCCGCGGCCGACCCCCTGATCGGCGAGGACCACCACCAGCGGCTGATGGCCTGCCTCGCCATGACCAGGGACCGTTACGCCGCGACCGAACACTACCGGCGGTACCGGGCGTTCCTGGCCAGCGAGATCGGCGACACGCCCATGGCGGACACCGTGGCCCTCGCCGAGCGCCTGAAGGGCGGCGAGCTGCCCTGCGTGGACGCCCCGTTCCGCCCGGCCGGCGCCCGAGACTGATACGGCTGCCGGGCGGACGCAACCCGGCCAGCGGCGCCGCATGGGAACAGCAGGCAGAGAAACGGCAGGCAGAGGAACAGCGCGACGGACAGAATCCGTATCGCGCGCCGGTCATGCGCCGGTAACGGGTCGGTAATGCCCTCACCGGACCCTCCAGGCATGGAGGTTTCCGAGTGAGAGTTCTTGATCTGATGAGTACCCCCGTGATCACGGCCGTTCCTTCCCTGTCGCTGCTGGACGCCGCGCACCTGATGCGCTCGCGGGGCGTGCGGCGCCTGCCGGTCCTGGCGGGCGACACGCTGGCCGGCATCGTCACCGACCGCGATCTGCGCGAGGCGATGCCCAGCCGCGTGTCCAGCCTGTCGCCCTGGGAGGCCACCACGCGTCTGGCCGCCGTGACGGTCGCCGACGTGATGCGCCGCTCGGTCCTGACCACCACCCCCGAAGCGGACGCCCGCGACGCGGCGTACACCATGCTCCGGCACCGAGTGGGCGCTCTCCCGGTGGTCGACGTGACGGGGCGCGTGGTGGGCGTCGTGACCGTCAGCGACGTCCTGCGGGACTACGCGGCGACCAGCCCGGCCGCCGCGCTGGCCGCCGCTCCGGAGGGCGCGCGGTGAGCGCCCCGCCCCCCGAGGAGCGCGGCGCCGCCCCGCGCGGCACGCTGGTCGTGATCCTCACGCTGCTGCTGAGCGTCCTGGGCCTGTGGATGCTGGTGCTGGGCGTGTTGCAGGGGCGCGCGTGAGCGGCGCCGACCCCGCCCCCCGCCTGGACCACCACACCCTGGAACGCTACGAGACGGCGTGGCTGGGCGTCGCGGTCGTCATGACGGTCCTGCTGTTCGCAGGCGTGATCGCCAGCCTGATCAGCGGCACGTACCCGCTCCTGGGCGCCGGGACCGGCCACGCGCACGAAGGGCCGATCGTGAAGGGCCGCGTGGACCCCGCGCGACTGGCCGCCACGCCCTTCGCGAAGCCGGGTCTGGTGGTGGACCGCGCCGGGCAGCCGGTCCTGAACGACCGGGGCACCCTGGACGCCTACCTCGTGGCCGGGGGCTTCACGTTCCAGCCGGCGGCGCTGCGCGTCCCGGCGGGCGTGCCCGTCACGCTGCACGTGACCGCCACCGACGTCGTGCACGGCTTCCAGGTGACCGGCACGAACGTGAACGTGGAGATCCTGCCCGGCCACGTCGCCTCGCTGACCGTCACCTTCCGCCATCCCGGCGAGCAGCACGTCATCTGCAACGAGTACTGCGGCGCCGGGCATCACAACATGATCACCCGCTTCATCGTCGAAGCGCCCAGGGAGACTCCGTGACCACCGCCCTTCCATCCCGACCGGCCTCCAGCCCGGCGCTGCCCGGCCTGGACAGCGCCACCCTGACCAGCCTGAAGAAACTGACGCAGTACTACGCGGTCACGGCCTTCCTGGCCCTGATGATCGGCGTGCTGCTGGGGCCGCTGCAGGCCCTGAACTACGGCGGCATCAACGTGTACGACTACCCCCTGCTGAAGGTGCTGATCAGGTCCTACTACCAGGGCCTGACGCTGCACGGCGTCCTGAACGCGCTGGTGTTCACGCAGTTCTTCATCAGCGGCTGGATGCTGTACCTGCCGGCCCGCGACCTGAACGTGCGGCCCAACATGCGCTTTGCGTGGTTCACGTACCTGACCATGACCGCCGGACTGCTCACGGCCGCCGTCCCACTCCTGATGAACGACGCGACCGTGCTGTACACCTTCTACCCGCCGCTGGAGGGCAGCCCCGTGTTCTACATCGGCGCGGCCGTCATGGTCGCCGCGAGCCTGCTGGTCGCCGGGCAGGTCGTGTGGCTGTGGCTGGCCTGGAAACGCGCCCATCCGGGCCGCGTGACGCCGGTCGTGACGTACATGAGCGTCGCCACGTGGCTGATGTGGATCGTGGCGGCGCTGGGACTGGTCGCCGAGGTCGTGTTCATGCTGATTCCCTGGTCGCTGGGCCTGACGCGCGGCGTGGACCCGCTGCTGGCCCGCACGCTGTTCTGGTGGACCGGGCATCCCATCGTGTACTTCTGGCTGCTGCCGGCGTACATCTCGTGGTACGCGTTCCTGCCCCGGCAGGCGGGCGGCCGCATGGCCAGCGAGGGCCTGACGCGGCTGGCCTTCGCGATGTTCCTGGTGTTCAGCGTGCCCGTGGGCCTGCACCACCAGTACGCCGACCCGAACGTGCAGAACAGCTGGAAGGTCATCCACATGTTCCTGACGTTCCTGGTGGCCGTGCCCAGCCTCCTGACCGCCTTCAGTGCCGCCGCGTCCCTCGAGGACGCCGCCCGCGCCCAGGGAGGCCGGGGCCTGATCGGCTGGGTGCGCCGCCTGCCGTGGAGGAACGCCGGCATGACCGCGCAGGTGCTCGCCATGGTGTCGTTCATCTTCGGCGGGGCGGGCGGCATCGTGAACGCCTCCATGGCCTTCGCGCCGGTCGTGCACAACACCGCCTGGATTCCCGGTCACTTTCACATCACGGTGGGCACCGCGACCACCCTGACCTTCATGGGCGTGATGTTCTGGCTGGTGCCGCACCTGACCGGCAAGCGCCTGTTCTCCCCGCGGCTGGCGCTGGCGTCGGTGTGGTGGTGGTTCGGCGGCATGATGCTGTTCGCGCTCGGCATGCACTGGCAGGGACTGGCCGGCGTGCCCCGGCGCGCGCAGGTGAGCGCCTCGGCGCAGCAGGCGGCGTACGACGGCATGAACATCGCCCTGCCGAAACTCCTGACCGCCCTCAGCGGCGGGGTGCTGTTCGTCGCGGCCATCCTCTTCTACACCGTCCTGATCCGCACGCTGCTCTCGCCGCGCCAGGACGACCCGGAAAGCACCCCCATCCCCACCAGCGAGGCCATCAGTCCCGCCGGGCCGACCCTGCGGGAGGCCAGCCTGCTGGTGCGCCGCACCGAACCGCTGCTGGCCCTGACCTTCGCCGCGCTGGTGCTGGTGATTCTGGTGTACGGCCCGGTGATCGCCCCCATGCTCGCAAACTACCAGTTCATTCCCGGCCAGAGGCTCTGGTGAGCGGCGCCCACCCCGGCCCCCCGGCCGGTCCCAGGCCCGCTCCCGAGGACCGCTGGTTCACCCGCCGGCAGGTCGCGGCCTTCGCCGCCGTCCTGGCGATGGCCGCCGCCCTCGGCACCGCCGCGTACCAGACCGGAGGTCGGCTGGCCGGCACCGGCGGAGGCGCGGTCGTCACGGCCGCCGCCGGCAGCCCACCGGACGGGCGCGCCCTGTACGCCGCCAGTTGCGCCGGCTGTCACGGCCCGGACGCCGCCGGCGCCCTCGGCCCGGCCCTGCGCGCCTCGGCCGGCTGGCGCGGCGCCGACTTCACGCGGGCCGTTCTGGAGGGCCGGACCCCCGACGGCCGCCAGCTGGGCGCCGTGATGCCCCGCTTCGCGGCCGTGGGCCTGGACGGCTCGGCCCCCACCCAGGCGCAACTGGACGCCCTGCACGCCTACCTGAAGACCCTGCCCTGAGCAGCGCGGCGCGGGGGCGGGATTGACAGGCCGCCCCCGCGCCCTTAAGCTGTGTGGGCCTGACAGGACGTGGGCAGAGATACGGTGGGTTTAGCTCAGTTGGTTAGAGCGCCGCTCTGTGGAAGCGGAGGCCGGGGGTTCAAGTCCCCTAATCCACCCCACACCTTCCGGCCCACAGCAGCGATGCAGCGGGCCGGAACTCTTTTTTTGCACGGCGGTGCGCGGGGATGGCGGAACTGGTAGACGCACCAGACTTAGGATCTGGTTCCCGTAGGGAGTGAGGGTTCAAGTCCCTTTCCTCGCACCACACAAGGCGGCCGGCTTCTTCCCTGACGGGGGGGAGCCGGCCGTCACTTGCAGCGGGGCAGGCGCGGCCCACTGCGGGCCAAATGCACTATGATGCTTGGCGGCATGTCGCGCGCCCCCGGTGGGGACGCGAGCGGCACGGCAGAATCAACAGAGGAACGCGTCCCTGACCGCCGCCCCACTGTGGGGCGCAGGTCCGGACACGCAGACGGGAGACCCAATGGCAGAGCTGATCAGCAGAGAAGGCAACAAGGTGGAATTCAAGGTGTCGGTGCCGGCCGCCGAAGTGAACCGCGCATACGACCAGGTGTGGGCCGGACTGGCGCGCGACGTGCGCGTCCCCGGGTTCCGCCCCGGCAAGGCGCCCCGCAAGGTCATCGAGGGCCGCGTCGGGAAGGGTTACGTCGAGCAGGAAGTGCGTGACCGCCTGCTGGAAACCCACTACTCCCAGGCTGCCCGCGAACTGAAGCTCAGCCTCGTGGACGCCAACATCGACCCCCAGCCCCTCAAGAGCGGCCAGGCCTTCGAGTTCACCGTCAAGGGCGAGACCTACCCCGAAGTGACCCTCGCGGACTGGAGCGGCCTGAGCCTCAGCGCCGCCGCGCCCGAGATCACCGACGAGGTGCTGGACCGCACCCTGAGCGACCTGCAGGAACGCAACGCGACCTTCGACGACGCCGACCGCGCCATCGAGGCCAGCGATCAGGTGACCATCGAGGAGCAGGGCGAGGACGGCGGCACGTACCCCGTGTACCTGGACGTCGCCGAGGCGCACGTGCGCGACGCGCTGCTGGGCAAGAACAAGGGTGACACCGTCGAGATCACCGTGCCCGCCCACCAGCACGGCGACCACGAGCACGCCGAGCACACCGTCACGGTGAAGATCGTGGACGTGAAGACCAAGAAGCTGCAGGAACTGGACGACGAGTTCGCCAAGAGCCTGAACTTCGAGTCCCTGGAGCGCCTGCGCACCGACCTGAAGGCCGAGCTGGAGCGCCGCGCCACCCAGGAAGGCGAGGCCGCCCGCCGCGAGGAGTTCATCGATCACCTCGTCGCCGGCATGACGGCCGACATTCCCCAGGCGTTGCTGGACCGCCGCCGTGAGGCGATGCAGGCCGAGATCCAGGACGACCTGGGCCGCCAGGGCGTCAAGTGGGGCGAGTACGAGGCCTTCATGAAGGAGCAGGGCAAGCTCGACGAGTTCATGGCGGACCTCGGCAAGAACGCCGAGACCCGCGTGAAGCGTGACCTGGCCCTGGAGAAACTGGCCGAGGACCTGAACGTTCAGGTCAGCGACGCCGAGTTCAACCAGACCATGACGGCCCTGGCGCAGGCGAACGGCCTGAGCCCCGCCGACCTGAGCAAGCAGCTCGGGCCGAACGGCATCAACTCGTACTACATCAGCCTGACGCGCGAGAAGGCGCTGCAGCAGGCCATTGCGCAGCTGGCGGGCGGTCAGACCGAAGCCGCCGCCGAAGAGGCCAGCACCGAAGAGAGCAGCGCGGAAGCCGCCGAGTAAACCGGCGTCCGGAAGGAGGGGGAGTGTCCTGCGGGGCGCTCCCCCCTTTTTGTCACGCGAAAAATTAACTGTCAAAGTTCGAACAAATTAAGTGTCACTGCCGTTGACACGTATTTCTTTCCAGATTGACAGATAATTCTTTTCATACACTCCGGTGAGCAACTGCTCTGATCTTCGGTTTCGAGAGTCTATAACGCCCCCGCAAATCTGCGGGGGCGTCTGCCTTCGGCGCAAGTTGTCCGTGCCTATTCGCGCTCAGGCCAGTGCCAGGTGCCCGGCTTCTGGCCACTCTGATCTTCCTGCACCGCTGTGTTGAAGAACTGCCCTGTGGGGTTGAGGACGCAGAGTCCGACCGCGCCGCCCTCTCCCACCTGGGTGATGATGGCCGCCCGATGCTCTGGCTTGTACTCGCCGCCTGGGGTGCCGTACGCCACGTAATGCACGATCCGGCCGACGCTTGGTGCTGTCACTGGCGCACCTGCGCACGGTGCGTGCTGCCGCTGGCGCGCTTGTACGTGGCGACGGCGCTCAGGCGGCTGCCGCGCATGGGAAGCACGAAGTTTCGGCCTGCGGGCAGCTGGGGCACGGTGCAGAGGATGTCCCGCACGTCGACGCGGCAGTACTCCGGCGTGTTGATGCGCAGGCCGTCGCCGCTCACGCGCAGCACCAGGTCGTAGGCGTCCAGGCTGCCCGCGTAGAACGCCACCTTGGAGTACTCGCCCCACGTGGCGGACAGGAACGCGCGGCCGCCGTCGCTGGGATCCACAACGGCCACCGCGCCACCTCCCACGCTCGGAACGGCCGCTGGTGCGCACGCGGCCAGCGTCAGCAGGCACGCCAGCGCGAGAGCGCGCCGCATCACTGCACACCGCCGGGCGCCACGTCGTCAGCATCCACGACGGGGGCCGGGAACACGCGCAGGAACGCGGACTCGATCAGGGCGGCCAGCGCCTCACCTTCCAGGAAGGGCAGCACCCAGCGTTCGATCCCGTCCGGCAGGGCGGCGCGGGCGGCCACCACGAACACTGCCTGGGCGATCTTGGCGCGGCTGGTGCCCGCGAAGATTCCCTGAAGCTCCTGAGCGGCCTTCACGGCGGACTCCGCGAGCTTGCCCAGGCTGTCGTAGGTGACGTTGCCGCGCAGGATGGCCTGTCCCTGGCGCAGCAGATCCGGCAGGTAGTGATCAGCCCAGGCGTCCAGCGCGGCGGTCTGGGTGGAAGTGGCGGCCCCGAGGGCGAGGGTGCCGGTCAGAAGGGTCAGAAGCTGCTTTTTCATCGTGTTCTCCAGAGACGGGAACGGCCCACCGTGGTGGGCCTGGGCGGATTGGAACGCGCCGGAGCGCGGGCGGACCTACAGGGCGCGGGCGATCGCGTCAGCGATTGGCGTGAGCATGGCGATGCGGGCGGCCTTCCCGGCGGTACCCGTGGGGGGCGCGTGCATGAGGCTGTCGAACTCGATCATCACGGCGGGTCGACTGTCCGGGAACGCGTCGATGTACAGGCCCTTGAACCGGCTGTGGCTGCTGGGTTCGCACCAGCTGGCCGCGCCCTGCTTGAGGGTGGGCGCGATGAGCTGCGCGAGGCGCCGACTGGGCTCACCAGGGGCGTGATAGACGCCGCTGCGGTGACGGGACGGCTTGAAGACCATGTCCCAGTGCAGGCTGATCAGCGCAGCCGCGCCTAGCCCGGCGGCCATGCGCGTACGCCAGGAGAGATCCGGCTTGGGTCCGTCGTTCCCGTCATGGGTGAGGACCACGCGGAATCCGCGCCCTACCAGCAGGAACTTCAGCGTGACGGCCATTTCGAGGTTGGCGTCCGCTTCGGTGCGGTCGCCGTGTACGCAGCCAGGGTCGTAGCCCAGCACGCCACGCGTACTGCCGTGGCCAGGGTCCAGCACGATGATCTTTTCGCGGTACTTCGTCATCTCGGGGGCCTCCAGGGCGTGAAAAACGCACCCGGCCTGCGGCGCGGGTGCGTGGGGTAGTGAGTGGATTAGGAAAGGGGGCGAAGACGCGTGGTAAGAGTATTCACGAAGCGGGCGAGACCGATCAGCAGCACTGTGAACGCCGGGTACACCAGGAGGAGATACGGTGACGCGCCGGCCAGGGCGCCGCCCACACCGGCGGGGACTTGCAGCACCAGGAGCAGAGCACTGAGGGCCGCACCGACCTTCAGGTCCGGGAACTCCCGCAGGCGCAGCCACAGCCACCAGCGCAGCCAGTACGCGACGTTGCTGGGCGTGTGGGGCGGGGGGAAGGCCACGCGCAGGTACCGTTGCAGGGCGGCCAGCATGACGAGGGCGGACCACGCCAGCAGGACGCGCAGGACGCTGGTGACGATGTACCCCAGCACGGGGTCCGTGATGATGGGGCCGTTGTAGGCGGCGTTCCAAGCCTGGGCAAGTTCAAGCATCGGCGGGCTCCTTGGTGCCGGACAACTCAGGCGGTTGTGGGTCGGTGGGCGGCGGCGGGAGATCGTCCGGCACGCCCGGCAGGCGCTTGATGGCGGAGAGGATCACCAGGAACAGCCAGCCGGGGCCACGCGGCCCGAGGGTGTGGCCGGCGATCGCGGCGACCAGGAGGACCGGCACAAGGTCCAGCGAGAGCGGGACATGCCGCGCACCCTCCGCCACGGCCATGCCCACGACGGCGGTGCTGATGAGGTTGGCGGTCAGGACGCGCCGGGCGGGCCAGGGCTTGCCGCTGCCTGCGAGGGCTGTGGCGTGCATGCCGGCGGCCACCACACCGGCGGCAGCGACCACAGCCAGGGCGTAGGTGTCGAGCGTCGGATCAAGGGCCACGGGGACCTCCTACGGCCTGAACATATTTTTCACTAAGACTTATCGGGTAGACTAAACGAACAGCGGCCCTCGCGGCGTTCCAGCGCCCAGGGCCTCTGCACCTTGTCGGAGGTACAGCATGAAAGAGACTAGCACCACGCCAGTGGCGTCCATGCCCCATGACTACTGGGACAGCCTGACGCGAGAGAAGCGCGAGAAGATCGTGCGCCAGGCGCTGAAACGCCGGGACGTGCCCACCCTGGTCAGCCTGACCATGCACAACCTGCTGTCCTACGGGCGTGGCGGGGCGCACACCAGCCTGCACACGATGCGCGCCTACGCCACAGGCGTCCGCGCCTACCTCGCCTACGCGTTGCCCCTCGGGTGGAAGCGGCTGTGCGAGCACGACACCGACCTGACGATCGGGTACATCCGGGCGCTCGAGCGGGCCGGGGTGAAGCCGGGCACCATCAACGCCAGGCGCAGCGCCGCACGTGCGCTGTACCGCGCCCTGCGCTGGGCGGGCGTCCTGCACGCGGACCCGTTCGCCGACACCCCCAGGGCGCAGGACCGCGAGGAACGCTGGACCAAGCGGGAGGCGTACAGCCGCGAGGACATCGACGCGCTGCTGGCGATCGCCGATCCGGACGAAACGCGCCTGGTGCTGCTGGGAGCGCACGGGGCGCTGAGAATGGCGGAGCTGACCAGTCTGCGGTGGGAGCACGTCAACCTCCTGAAGCGAACCATGGTGATCACGGGGAAAGGGCGAAAGACGGCGACCGTGCACCTGTCGCAGCCACTGACGGCCGCGCTGGAGCAGGTGCCGGCCGGGGACCGGAGCGGACATGTCCTGCCGTGGCAGAACCCGAAGACGGTGCGCCTGGTGCTGCGGGCGTTGTGCCACCACGCGGACGTCCAGTACGCCAAGAGGCAGGTTCACGGCCTCCGACACGCATCGGCGACGATGCTGCTGGACCAGTGCGGGGACATCTTCGTGGTGGCCAGACACCTGCGCCACAGCAGTGTGGGCACGACCGAGGCGTACGCCAAATTGAACAACCGGAAGCTGACGGACGCGCTGGCGACGTGGGATGACGACGAAGGGGCGGCGGGGGCGGTGGTTGCGGCGTCCTGAGTTCGAACCGATAACGGGCCGCATCTGCGGCCCGTTTCTCGTTTTTGCTGAGTTTGAATGTGTGGGATCAGCCGACGTACAGGTCGAACGGGATACTCGCTGCCGTCGCTGCCACCGTGACGTTCGTGGCGTCTACCGCCGTGTAGTACACCGCCCCTGCGCCCCTGCTGCTCACCATCACGTCTGTGGGCGCGTAGCCCAGCCCGTGCGCCACCGTGATCGTCGTGCCGATGGTGCCGCTCGTGGTGCCCGTCAGTTTTTTGAGCCCCACCACGCGCCCATCTGTGTCTGACGTGGGTGCGGCCAGATTTTTGATCCGCAGACGCCCAGCCGCGTCCGTCCACAGGCGCGTGCCACCCGCGTTGATGGGTTTATCCCACGCCGCGTTGAGCACGATGGCCCCGGACGCCCACGGCAGGTAGATCGGACTGTCCAGCACGCCGCCCGCTGCGCTGCGCCGCATGATCTCCAGATCGCCGCCCGACCCGTGCCGGACAATCCACCGGGCCAATCCGTCAATCTGGAACGTCAGATCCGTGTTGCTGCCCGCCGCTCGGCTCATCACGAGTCCGGCGAGTTTGACCTGAATCCCGGACAGGAATTGCGCCAGCCAGGATGCATTGGCAGGGATACGGTCGTTGGTGTTGGGGGTGTTGTCTGTGATGACCGCGCCCGCGTCCAGCGCCTGCGTGACGCTCATGCCGCTCGGGGTGGAGAGCGCCTGCGTGAGCCTGCTCCCCCGGATGGTCGTGCGGGCGTTGAGCACGATTTTGACGCTGCTGACGCTGGGCGTGCCCAACTCCTTCAAACCGTCTACGAGGTGCCGTCCCGTGGGTTCAACGGTGCTGTAGTACGGCGCGAAGTACCCGCCCTTGTGAATCGTGCCGATCACTTCGACCTCGCTGGGCGCGGTGTCGTTGAGTTGCAGTTGGTAGTTCCCGCCCGTGAATTCCACGTTGCGGACACTCACGCGGCCCGCGCTGCCGATCAGCATGCCGTTGCCGTACCCGTCAGTGTTCAGGAATTTCGTGCCCTCGACAGTCACGTCGCCGGGCGGCAGGGGGTACGTGCTCGCCAGCAGGTATTTGTTCCGCACCAGCAGGCCCGCACCGCCGAACTGGTCGGTGCTGCGTCGGGTGTCCACGGTGCCGCCGCGCAGGATGAGCCGCTGTGCGCCGTCTGCCATCAGCCCCCCGCGCTGGGAGGTCGTGAACTCCGGGTCAATGACCTCCATGTCCTCTGCGGTCGCAATGAACACGTAGGGCAGGCCGGTGCCGGTGTATTTGGGCCGGGTGATCTTGTACCCGTAATCAGCCGAGAACGCTGTGTTGCCCGCGCCCCAGCCCACCACGCCGGTTGCGGCGTCGTCGGTACTGTAGCAGCGTTTGCTGCCCAGACCGTGCAGCAGGTAGGCGGTATTGGCGTTGTCCTGCGCGGTGTTTTCGCTGCTGCCACTGTCGTAGCACTGCACGTAATCCACATGGTGGCGCACGCCCAGGCTCGTGCTCTTCCACACGTGCCCCCGCGTCACGCGGTCCAGACGCACGAGGTAGCCCATGCCGCCAAATTGCGGCCTGAATGGCCGCGTGCCGTTGATCTGTGCCACAAATGGGTCATAGCTCTCGTGGATGCACACGGCGTGCATCTGCCAGCCGTCCAGCGTGATGCCCTCTACGCGCGGCGTCACGGCCCGCTCGATGTGGATGATGTGCGGGGCCTGCGTGCCCACCAGCGGCCCCACCCGCGCCCCGCCGCCCGGATCAACCTCACGGATCAGGGTGCCCGCCCCGCCGATCACCTGCGGGGAGTTGAGCGGGGTGGGCGAGGGGATCAGGTAGGGCGTGACGCTGTAACTCCACTCAATCGGTTTGGCGAGCGTAATGGTCGCGCCGCTGATGGCCGTGATCTGCGTCCACTCGTAGCGGTCGGTGTAACTGCTGCTGCCCACTCCGGCCCGTCCGGCGGGAACGGTGCCGTCCGGGTTATCCCACGCCCAGGTGGTGTATTTGTCGCCCAGGCGCACCCACATGCCCACGCTGAGCGCAGCAGCATCTCCAGCGGTGGCGAGGGTCACGGTGCGGCTCCCCTCAGTGCAGGCGGTCAGGGTCAGGCTGGCACCCTGCGTTCCGGCCATGTGCAGGAACGGGCGTCCCAGCGGGCCTTCGGAATGCCAGATGAGGCGCGTGCCGGTGAGGTCGACGACGAGCGTTTTGCCGGGGATGTGGTCAACGGAGCCGATGTCGTAGGTGAGCCCGTCGCGGGGGTACTCGATGCGGCTCCCGTCCGGCGCGGCGGCGTGGACGGCGCTGGCAATCGCGGCGTTCTGCGCGGCGGTGCCGCCAGGGATGAGGGGGACGCGGTAGACGCGGGCGGCGAGGGCGTCAGCGGCAGCGAGAGGGGCGCGGGCCGTGATGGCAGTGCCGCTCCAGTACACACGTTCATTCGTGCTGATTACCCGGTAACCGCCTACCGTTTTCCCGGTCAGCGCTGCCTCATTGGGTACGGCAGTGAGGCCCATCTCTGCCTGCGTCTGCGCGTTATCGGCCAGCGCCTGTTCCATCTCAGCGAGCTTCGTGGTTCCTTCGGTCAGCAGGTCACGCGCGGCCTGGAAGGTCAGCGGTTCGCTCCCGGAGTAGGTCGTGACGCCCTGCGGCTCCGTGTAGTCGAACTCCGTGCCCGCGAGGTTCGTGGCGATCAGGTTCTTGCGGTACAGGCTGCGGCGTTCGCTTCCGTCGGCGTAGACGAAGACCTCTTCGAACAGCCCCTCGACAGGTGCAGGCTCACCGGCGGCGCTCACGACGGTGTAGGCGTCAACGGCGGGGTTGAACGGGTCTCCCCAGCTGCCGCGTGCTCCAGCAGTGCCGGCCCGCCACTTGAATTCTTCGAGTCGAACGGCGGCGTTCCCCTGGCCGTCTTCGTAGCGCCCTGCGCGGTAGATGCGCAGGGTGCCGGACGTGGGGGTGCCCTGGTAGGCGCTCATGCCGATCAATTTGGCTTTCACTGTGCACCTCCCTTGATCTGAATGGCGGCCAGCAGGCTGCTGATACGCGTGTCGGTGGCGTTCACGAAGTTGGTCAGGCGCGCTTCGGCGGCGTCCATCCAGAGCTGCATCTGCACTTCGAGGGGTTCGAGGTTCGCCGCGGGTCCGGGCGGGCCGGATTCCCCTGGTTCTCCCTGGGGTCCCTGGGGACCTGTCGGTCCGGGGTCGCCCTGTGGGCCGGTGGCGCCGCGCGCGATCTCGCGCAGCAGGCTGGGCAGCTGGGCGGACAGTTCCTCGCGGATGATGTCGCGGATCAGGCTCTTGGTCAGGTCATCCATGGGGTCTCCTAGAAGAGGCGGGGGGTGTCGTCTGCGATGGACAGCCACCGGCTACCACTGGGCAGCAGCGTGAGGGTGCAGGTGTGTTGATCGCCGGCCTGGTGGACGGTCACGAAGCTGAGCGGGACGCGGTACGGGCGGTATACGCGGCCGTCGCGTTCCAGTCGCCGGGAGGCTTTCGCAAACTCCCACAGGGCTGTGGCTTCCGCACTCGCGGCGGCTTCGGTGCTGGCCTCGATCGTGCACACCAGTACCAGCGGCGTGGGGACCGCGCGGCCGTCGCCGGCCTCCTCCCACTCGTCGGATTCCACCGCGCGGATCAGGCGGTACTGGAGTGTCTCGCCGTCGCCCTGCGCGACCTTGGCATCTGCCGGGAGGGTGTAGGTGCTGTTGTCCGGCTTACGCAGGACGTAACGGTTCTCTCCGGCCATCAGGCCCCCTTGAGCGCGAACTTGATGGCGCGGCCCACGTCGCTCTGCCCGTCACTGCCCAGGCGGATGCGGGTGCTGCGCAGTTCGTCGGATTGATGGGTGTACTCCCACAGGGCCGTGTCGCCCGTCACGTCACCGTCGGGCGAGCCGGTAACCGTGACCTGCGGACTGGGTGAGAGCAGGCCGGGCAGGGTGATCTCTGCGGGCGTGGTGAACGGGACTTGCAGGAACGTTTCGGCCACGCGCTGGGCGGTGACGTCATCAACGCTCAGCAGCTGGAAGTCGTAAATGCGCATCACTACGGGCGGGCTGGGCGGCGTGGAGTACACCGAAGTTTCGACTGTTGCGTTGGTGTACCAGGTGTTGCCCGTCGTGTCCGCGCCGGGCGGGATGATGACCACAACGGTCTGCCGGGAGTCGGTGTTCGGCAGGTAGAGGGTCGTATCGAAATCTCCGCGCCGGGTGTAGGTGCCCACATCGAAGTCGGCGAGGCGCTTGTAGTCCGGGAGGCTGTATGTCAGCCGATACCCGATCACGCGGCTGGCCGGAGCTTCCATGAAAATCAGGTTCCCAAACCCGATGGGCACCTCTGCGTAGGTGTCCGGGTCGCCGTCGACCATGTTGCCTGCGTTGGTGATGGGAGCCGGGTTGCTGGGATGCTGAGACCCGGTCATGGGTGTCACGTACAGCCCAGTGACGACGCTGACACCGTCTGGCGGCTCCACGCTCTTCGATGCGAGGTACAGGCTGTGCTGAGCGTGTTGCGCAGCGACCGTGACGGTGCGCGGGAGGTAGTTGTTGCGCAGCTTGGCACCGCTGGGCAGGCTGGGGGCACTGACGGCCCGCAGCACCGCCTCCGTCACGGCCTCCCGTCCCTGGACGCGCAGCTGGCGCCACGGCTGGCCCGCGTAGGCGATGACACGGGGAGGTGCGGCCGGGCGTCCGAGGAAGATCCGGCCCCGTACATCGACGCCGCCAGGTACACCTGCGGCCTTGCCGAGTGCACTGAGGACGGTGCTCAGGTCACTGGTGGGCGCGTAGTACAGCGGGATGATCGGGCCGGTGTCGGTGCCGCTGCCGTCACCGATCAGCGTGGGGTCGTAGGTCAGGGTGGGCGGAGTCAGGCGGCTGAAGATGTGGCGGGCGATGGTGTAGACCCCCTGGTTGCGGTACACCACGCCGTCCATCAGGGTGCAGCGCAGAGCCTCGCGGCCGCCCAGTACTTGCCATGTGTCCGTTTCCTGGTTGCTGGCGGCAGGCGGGTCCGGGACTATGCCGTAGAAGGCAGGTTCGCTGTCCACGCTCAGGGAGACGACGCTGCGCGGCGCGATCCGCAGGCGATCGTTCCGTCCGGTCCCCTCAAGCTGCACGGTGTCCCCGGCGCTGGTGAGCTGCCATTTGAAGCCATCCTCCAGCCCGCCGGCAGCGGCCTGGGTGATGGTGTTCAGCAGCAGCCCTTTGTTGGCGGTCCAGATCTTCAGTTCGTAGCTCATAGACCTCCCGTGGCCAGGTCGTAGGCGAGGCTCACGAACCGCCCACTGCGCGATTCGGTCTGTATGCGCACGTCCACCCCCTTGCTGAGGACGTCTGCGGCTTCCAGGAGCTTGTCGGCGGCGCGGTCGAGTTTGATGAAGCCGTCGGCGTTCCCGCCCACCGTGACCTGCGTGGTGGGGATGACGACGTTGTTGCTGGCCGTGGTGGCGGCCTCCTGGGCGATGGGGGCGCTGCTGGTAGTCGAGGGGCTGCCGCTGGGCACGCTGGCCGAGGACCGGCTGATGCTGGCGGCGAACCCGGCGGCGATGCCGGCGATGGCGGTGGCCGCGACGGCGGTGAGGACCACGCGGGGGTTGAGGGTCGCGCCGTCCAGGATGGCTGTGGCGAGTGCCAGGGCGGCCTGCGCGGCGATCATCGTGGCAATCTGCTGCACGACGCCCAGGGCCATGACGGCGAAGCTCTTGACGACGCTCCCGGCGGTGACGCCCGCGCCGCTGGCCAGGGATTCGAAGGTGTCGCGGATGAAGCCGCTCAGGCCGTTGATGGCCGTCTTGTACACGTCGAGCGCCTTCACGCCGGTGTCCAGGCCGTTGATCTTGAACGTGACGTTGATCTCGCGGTCCTGAATTTCGGCCAGGATCGCGTTGAATTCGGTGACGTTCTCAGCGGCGCGGGCAGCCTCCAGCGCAGCCTGCAGTTCCGCGTCGCTCAGATCTTTCAGGCCCTTCACCCAGGTGTCGAAGCCCATCTTGTTCAGGTTGTCCGTCCACGCCTTGTGGGCGGCGTCGCTGTCCTTGACGCGGCGTTCCTCTTCCGCCAGTACGGCGGCGTAGAGGGCGGCGTCCTCAGTGGCCAGCGCGGCGGACTTGGCTGCGGCGAGCTGCCCCTCATCCAGGATCTTCAGTTCCTGGGCGAGGTCTGCTGCTGCGGTCTTGTCGCTCAGCTGGTCCATCAGGTTGGTCCAGGCCCCGCCCTGGTCACTGCCGGGGGCGTCCCGGCCCTGCTGGTTGTCTGGCAGCAGGGGGCCTTTCGGGAGGGTCTGGAGGTCCTTGATCTGATCCTTGAGGAGGCCGACCTGCGCGGCGCTGATGCGTCCGGCCCGCCCGGCGTCCTCAATGGATGCCACGAACGCCTCCGCGACGCCGGGGGTGTCCAGTTCGCCGCGCAGTTCCAGCAGCCGGTCCATCAGGGCCTCGAACTCAGCCTGTGCGTCCACCAGGGGCACGGCGGCGGCGGCGAGGTCCCGCCCGCCCAGGCTGCTGAGATCCAGGGCAGCCAGGGCGTCCGCGCCGGCCTTCACGCCCGCTTCCAGGTTCGCCTTGAACTCCTGGGCGCGGCGGTCGCCTTCAAGGATGACGGCGGCCATGAGGCGGCTGTCACGGGTGGCGGCGGCTTCGGTGTACAGCTCCATCAGTCCGGCGTCGCTGAGGCGCTGGATGGAGTCGATGGCGCTCTGCACGCGGGCCGCGTAGGCGTCCTGCTCTGCCTTCGTGGTGTCCGCGATGGTGGCCTTCTCTGCGGTGGCGACGGCGCGGCGGTGCGCCAGGGCGTCCGCCCAGGTCCGTTCGATCAGGGCGGCAGCGTCCGGCGCGAATTTCTTGGCGTCCGCCAGGGCGGCTTCCACGTCGTCCCGGATGGCCTGCACGCTGAGGCCAGTGACGGCGGCCAGGCTCTTGATCAGCCCCTCATCGCCCGCGCCGTAGGACTGCCGGTAGGCGCTGCTGGCCGCGCCCTGCGGGTCCCGCTGTGCGGCGCTGTTGGCGGCGGCGAGTTCAGCGGCGGCGAGGGCGGCCACGGCCTGCGCGGCCTCATCGGCGCGGGTTTTCTGCTCACTCAGGACCGCGTTGAATTTCTGGCCGTCTCCGGCGGCGATCGCGTTGGCGCGGGCGGCCGCGAGCTGCTGATCGGTGTAGCCGCGCAGGCCCTCGACGTACACCTCCCACGCCTGGCCGTCCAGGATCTGCTTGCGGTTCGCGGCCAGCTGGTCTGCCTGCTGTTTGGCTGCGTCGGCACTCTTGCGGGTGGCCGCCTCGACCTCCTGTTCGCGGCGGTTCTGCTCGCTCTTGATGGCGTTGTACTTCTCGATTTCGCCGCTGGTGCGGGCGGTGGCCAGGGCGCTGCTCAGCTGCGCGTCGGTGGCGCGGCGCAGACTGGCCACGTAGCGTTCCATGGCCTCGCCCTGGGCGATCTGCTCCCGGTTGCGCTGGAGTTCGTCTGCGGCGCCCTTGGCGGCCTTCTGGGTTTCGGACGTCTTGCCCTTCACGCCGTCCAGTTCCTTCGTGACCAGGGCCAGGGCCTTGAGCCATTCGGTGTAGACGGGCGTGCCTTCCTTGACGGTGCTGAGCTTCGCCGTCAGCTGCGCGCGGGCCTGTTCCAGCGTGCGGGTGTACGCGCCCAGATCGATCTTGCCCACGGCCTGTTCGGTCTTCAGGTCGCTCAAGGCGTCCAGGAACGCGGCGGCGGTCGCCTGCGCGGCTTTCGCCACGCGCGGCACCTCGGATTCGATGCCCTGTGCGAAGCCCTGCCCGGTGAACTCGCCCAGTTCCGCCATGACGCGGGACGGGGACTGGATGCGCAGGATCTTCTTGATGCCGCTGATGACGACGCCGCCCAGGTTCTGCACGGCCTGCAACACGAACTGAGCCGCGCCCCGGATGCCGTTCACGTAGCCCACGATCATGTCGATGGCGACCTGTTTCAGGTCGATGTTTCGCAAGAACGTGACGGCCCCGTTCAGGGCGTTCATGACGATTTCCTTGACCTGGTTCCAGATGGCCAGCGCCTTGGCTTTCACCTCGTCCCAGTTGCGGTACAGGTACACGCCGGCGGCGACCAGGGCGGTGATCGCGGCCACGGCCAAGCCAACCGGGCCGGTGATGAAGGCGATCGCGGCTCGCAGGGCGATGCTGGCGGCCGTGGCGGCGGTCGTGGCGACCGTCCAGGCAGTCGTGATGGCGGTGGCGGCGATGGTGGCGACGCGGTGGATGGCGAGTGCGGCCACGACCGTGCCGATGCCGGATGCCAGGGGAATCAGGATTTCCTTGTTCCGTTCCAGGAACGCGCTGAACTTCTGGACGCTGGCCGCTGCGGTGTCGATCGCCGGGCGGACGGTGTTGTAGGTGTTCACGGCCCCGGTCCCGAAGGCTTTCACGGCGTCGATACCGGCCTTGATCCAGCCGGGCAGGCGTTCGCCCAGCCACGCGGCGGCCTTCTGCACGTAGGGCAGCGCATCGTTGGCGAGGGACAGCAGTTCCTTTCCGACCGGGAGCATGGCCAGCTGGATCTGCCGCCACATCCCTGTGACGTAGTCGTTCAGGCTGGTGTACCGCTGGTTCAGCTGGTCGGTGCTGCCCTTCAGTTCGCCCAGCTTGGTCTTGGTGAGGTCGAGGTCCTTGATGCCTGCCGCCAGGTCCTCACCGGCACCGCCGAAGATGGTGGCGATGATCTGGGTGCGTTCCGCCTCGCCCTTGACGTTCTTCAGGCGTTCAGTGACCAGCTTGAAGGCGTCTCCGATGGTGAGCTTGCCGCTGTCGATGTCCTTGACCAGCTTCGCCTGGCTGAGGCCCAGCTGGTCGTAGGTGTCGGCGCTGGCCTCGTTCACGTCGGTGACGGTGAGGCTGAATTCCTTCAGCGCGTCGGCAATCTTGTCGGTGCCCAGGGCACCCTTCTGGGCGCCGGTTTCCAGCAGGCTGAACAGTTCACCGGCCGGCAGTTTGGTTTTCTCAAACTGCGGCCCATATTCCATCAAGGTGTCCAGGAAGTCCCCGGACGAGTTCAGGCCGCGCTGGAAGCCGGCCGTGATGAAGTCCATGGCTTCCTGGGCGCCTACGCCGGTGGCGTCCATGACGGCCTGCACGGCAGAAGCGACGCGCCCTTGCTCTTCCTCGAAGGTCTCCGCGATCGCCACGGTCCCGCCGGTGACGGACCGCAGCTCTTCGTCGGTCAGGCCCTTGATTTCCTTGCGGACGTTGGCGACCGCCGCGCCCGCCTCCGAGAGAGAGCCGGTCCAGTTGTCGCCAAACACCTGCTCAGCGACAGCGCCCAACCGCTCCGCTTCCTCACGCGACGTGCCCAGCTTGCTCTGGAATTCGTCCACGTTCTGAGCGGCTTCCGACGCCAGGTCGAGGCTGCTCTTCGCTGCGCCGATCAGTGCCGCACCCAGCGCCAGGGCCGCGCCAGTGGCCACGCCCAGACCCACGCTCACGGCACCGCCAAAGCGGCTGCCCGTGCGTTCGCCAGCAGACCCGGCGTTCGCCTCGATCTCCTGTAACCGCCGTTCGAATTCCTCGAATCGGCCCTGCACGTCGATGTAGACCGTGCTGGCCGGACCACCCGCTCCGCCTCCGCTCGTCATGATTCACCTGCCTCCTGCTTGATCTCCGCGAGCGGAGCGATGTTCAGCGCCCATGCGGGCACGCGGTTGGCCTTTAGTGCGACCAGGAACTCCTGCGCGGCCGTGACGGGCACGCGGGTCGGGTCCGGCAGCCCGTAGGCCCGGATGAAGCGCCGGTAGCCCCGCCCGCGCCGCTTGGCGCGTTCGTCTTCCTCCGGCGGGTTCAGCAGGGCGTCCACGTCCTCGTCCCGGTACTTGCTCCAGTGGTAGGCGAGGATGGCGCGGTCCCGCAGGTACAGCACCAGCCCCAGCTGCTTCATGTACCCAGCCCGCTGGGTGGGAGTCAGGTGCTGCGGCGGACCGGCGCCGGGGAAGAACGCGGCAATCAGCGCGTATTCCTCGCTTAGATCGCTTCCACCAGCTTGCCCGCCATCCTGTCCAGCATCTTGGACATGAGGCGGTCCATCACTTTTGGGTCTGGCAGCCTCCCACTCAGCAGCACAGCCAGCACCTGCGACAGCGCGGTGTTCCGCTGCACAGCCTGCCGGGCCTCCTCGCGGGTCACGTCGCTCGCCGCGCACTCCATCAGCCAGTCCACAGTCACGTCGCGGGTCTGATCGTCACTGGTCAGCGTTTCGAGTCGCTGCACCATGCGGGCGCGTTCGACGTCGGTCCGTTCCGGGATCTCGAAGTGCAGCACGCGGTCAGCGGTCAGGCGGATGTCCAGTGGCACGGTGTTGACGCCAGCGGCCTGCGTCAGGTCCAGTACGAGGGGCTTACGGGTCATTTCAGGACCTCCAGTGGGATGTTCAAAACCCGCGCGTGTCCCTTCGCCCGGAGGAAGCTCTTGGGCAGGCGCACGCGCAGGCGGGTCTTGGTTTGTGGGCACCGCAAAAGGATGTTTCGGGTGGTCTGGCCGCGCATCACGAACAGCAGTTCGCAGTGCAGGCGCGTCCCGTCATCACTGAGGGACGCGCCGTACGCGCAGGCCACCGGCTGCCGCTCACGGCGACTGGTGGCGATGAGTTCCATTCAGACGGCCGTGCTGGTGTCTTCGAAGTGCTGGCCCCATCCAGTCAGACCGACCGTGAACGTGACGATTCCCTCGACCGGGATGGGCTTGCCGGTGCTGGTAACCAGGGCGCAGCCGCCCTCGTTCACCGTCTCTGCGTCGGTGCGGCGTTCCACCCAGACGTACTTACCACGTGCGGCCCGCAGGGCAGTCATGGCGGCCCGCTGGGGTGCGGTGGGCTGGACGTTGCCGGTCAGGGTGATCGTCCAGCTGCCCTGGCCCGCCTTGGGTTTCGCCCAGCTGGTGGGGCCACCGCCGGCGGCGGGCGTGCCGTACATGGCGGGCGTGTCGCGGGCGACGGTGGCGATCGTGACCGGCATGTCCGACGTGCTCAGCTCCGGCAGCTCCAGCGCAGTGGCGTCGAAGTTGGCGGGGCGGACGGCGGTCGGCTCGGTCAGCACCATGAAGCGGAAGAGGCTCTGGTCGCCGTAAATGACATCAGGGGTGGGTGCAGTCATCGTTATCTCCGGTACTCGCTGAGTTCCCCGGTGCCGTCTGGCGCGGGGCGTGAACCAATGAAGCCGAAGCCCACCTCAGCGAGTGCGCTGCGGGCCAGGGCTGTGAGTTCCAGTGCGCGCTGCACGCTGGGCGCGTAGCACGTGATCTGGAGGAGCTTGGCGGTCGCGGCGCGGCGATACCCAGGTGCGCCGGTGTCCGCCACGCGGTCGAGGACGATGACCTCTTCGCCGCCGGGGTCCGGTTGCCCGCGCATCAGCACGGGCGGCACGTCCGGCAGGGCCAGCAGGGTGTCTCGGGCGAGGGCGAGGGTGTCCAGCATGTCAGCCACGGGACCTCACCTTCTCAGCGGCGGGGCGCACGAACGGGCGGGCCGCGATGTGCCGCGTTCCGAATTCGAGGGCGAGGGCGTAATCGACGTTGGTGCCGACGCGCCAGCGGTACCGTTCGACCTTCAGGGCGACGATGCTCTGCCGGAGGCGTCCGGTGTCCACGGCGGGCGGGTCGCCAGGCGCGGAGGCCGTGTGCCGCCCATACGTCTGGCCCCGGCCGGGCTGGCTGAGCTGTTCCACGATCTCGGTTCGCAGTTCCTGCGCCTTCACGGCCACGGCGCGCCCGAGGGCGTCCAGGGCGGCGGCGCGGACGCCACTGAGGTCCGCACTCACGGCCGGGCCTCGACCAGGGCGGCGGCGTAGGACGTGCGGCCTTCGACGCTGATGGCCTCCCACGTGCGGCCGCGCAGCTGGTAGCGGTCCCCCACGGCCACGGGGCGGGTGGGCACGAACCGGATGCGCAGACGGGTGACGGTGCTGCTCAGGCCCGCGCGGTTGGCCTGCTCAGCCGTGATGGGCGACACCCGCGCCCTGACGGTCTCGCCGGGGGCATAGGTGGCGGTTCCCTCGCCCAGGCGGCCTGCCGTGGTCGTGCGGACCAGCAGGGTCACGACCTCCGGCTCCGGGCGCCGCAGGGTGGCGTGGGCGCTCACGCTACCAGCCGCCCCATTCGATGTCCCCGCTCCACTCGCCGGCGTCCGGCGTGGCCTCCGGGGGGATGCGGGAGGCCCACTCCGCGTCCAGGTCCTGGAGGCGGGTGGCGGTGGCCGTGGTCTGCACGTACTGCTCACTGGTGTCGCCTTCCGTCCGCGCCTGGACGCGGTCAGGGCGCAGCAGGTAGGCCAGGGCTGTGCGGTACGGCCGGAAGTACGAAGTGGCCGGGTCGCCGCGCTGCACGGAGTCGTCTGCCAGCTGGTCAGCCCACTGCTGGTCCGTCCAGCCGCTCGCGTCCCCGATCTGCCGCTGCGCCAGCGCCAGGCAGCCCAGGGCGTCCGTGGGTGCGGTCGGGCTCACGGTCAGGGCTCCGGCGTGGCCAGGGTGCGTTCAGCGGTCGCCGCGCGGATCTTGTCCGTCAGCGTCTCGGGCTTCCAGTTGGGCATCAGCGGCTTGATGCCCAGCTGGGCGGCCTGTTCCCGCAGGACCACCGTGTGCGCTTCCAGGCGCTTGTTCAGGTCGTCTTCCGAGTCGTCAGCCGTCCAGTCCAGCCCCAGGCCCGCCAGGCGCTCCCGCAGGGCAACCAGTTTGCTGCTGGGGGACTGGTCGGAGGTTTCGCCGGGGGCGTCCACCTCTTCCAGGTCCTTGTTCTTCAGGGCTTCCTGGTACTGGTAGCCCTCCGCTTCGAACACCTGCCCGGTCCGGCGGTGCCGGAACCACCCGCTCTTCGTTTTCGTGTCGTCAGGCATCCTGCCCTCCTACGTGGGAGCGGCCGGCGAACCCTGGTGGGTCTGCCGGCCCCTGGCCGCGTTTACTTGCTGAGCTGGCCCTTGCTGAAGGTGCCGACGGCCATGGCCTTGGGGTGCGTGAGCTTCGCGCCGTACACGTGCAGGCCCTTGACGCCGGTGCCGAATTTCGCTTCCGGGCGGTATGTTTCGGTCTTGACGATCTGGTCTGCCCAGGTGATCACGGGCAGGCCCGCCATGATCTTGTACTTCGCCCCGGCGACGTTGGCGACGTTGTTGCTCTGGTAGACGGTCACGCCGTCGATGTCCCCGGCCATGCCCGCTTCAGTGATCTTGTCGCCCAGGCTGCTGGCGCGGTCACCGAACTGCGTCTTCAGGGCGCGGATGAACCACGGGGGCAGCACGATGCGGCGGTCGGTGGTAGGCACGTCCGACTCGTCCAGCTTCTGGGTGAGGTCCAGGAAGGCGTCGTAGGGTTTCGTTTCGCCCGCGCCGAAGCCGATGATGATGGGCGTGGCGTCGCTGCCCACGGTGTTGGCCACGTCGATGGCGCTGTGGAAGCTGGCCGCGTAGCGGTCACGCACGTCGCTGATGGCGCGGGCGGCGTTCTTGCTGCCCTCGTCCACGATGCGCAGGATGCTCTGGCGAGCGTCCACGTCATCCACCACGAAGTTGAATGCCTTGCGCTGGTCCACGACCAGGTCGAGGGCTTCGTCGGACAGCCCCTCGGCGGCGGCCAGGGTGCCGGTGTAGTCGCTGACGGTGACCGCGCCGATCTGGAGGATGCGGACGCTGTTGCCCGCGTCGCGGATTTCGCCTTCCCAGTTGCGGTTGGTGAAGGCGCTGCCGAAGACGAAGCTGCGTTCCAGGTACATCAGGATACGGGCGGACCACATCTTGGGAATGCTGACAGTGAGCATCAGTTACCTCCTTTCAGGGCCGCGTCGAACGCGGCGTTGATGTCCCCGATGCTGCCGCTGGCCAGCGCGGTGTCCAGGGCGGGGACGCCGCCGCCCTGCGTGCCGCCCCCGCCGTCCGGGCTGGTCACGGTGGGCGTGACAGTGGGCGTGAGGATGGGGTGATCGGCCAGCAGCGCGTCGATCTTCACGCTGCCGTCCGGGTTCAGGTGCTTGGCCGGGTCGAGGACCTTCAGGGCTAGGTCCGCGTCGGCCACCTTGTCGGTCAGGGCGGCCTTGCGGGTGCTGGTCTCCTGTTCGGTCTTGAGGCGCTGCACCTCGGCTTCAGCGTCGGCGGCGCGTTTTTCCAGTGCGGTCTTTTCGGCTTCGGTCATCGTGCTCTCCAGTTCAGCGGCGCGTGCCTTGGCACGGTCGGCCTCGGCAACAGCGTCATCACGCTCTTTGCTGAGGCGGGCGATCTCCCGCAGCACCTCCGCGTCGTGGCTGGGCACGAACGCGGGGGCGTTGGGGGAGGGGGCGGGCGTCTCCGGCGCTTTGTCGCCGGGCTTGGGGTCGGAGTTGGGTGCCGTCATCTGCTACCTCCGTGGGGGGATGTCACTCAGAGGCCCGTGAAGGCCCCTCGAAGTGCGGTTGTGGAGTGGGATACCGCTCAGCCCCCTGCTGCCTGGATTTAAGGGAAATCCAAGGCGAGAAACGGGTGCGCAGCAAACGCGACACCCCCGCACGGGGCGGGGGTGTCTGGCGGGGGGCGTCCCAGATTGGGATGATCACATCCTACGGGTGCGATTTTCCGCCCGCACGCACATCTGCGCCGGGCTAGGCTGAAGGGGTGAAACAACTGATCTGGATGCTGCCCAGTGTAATCGCTCTTGCCAGCTGCGCCCCCACGGCGACCGTTGAGACTCCCACCACGGACAGGCGGGTGTACGCCGCGACATGCGCGCAGGTGCTTGACGCCGTGGCGATCGCCGCGCCCAGCATCCGCCCGGCGTCCCTGGGCGGCGCTGGTGGTTGGCAGGCGTTCCAGGCGAGCGGCCGCACGCCGTCCACGCTGGTCACCCAGGCGCGGTCCACCACCCTAGGGACAGGAACGGCCACCACCATCACCTGGATGTGCAGCGAGGCGGACGGGACCGCCACCGTGACGGCCAGCAGCACCGGCCAGCGCCCCGATTACGCCCAGGCCAGCCTCACGGCCTTCTGGCAGGCCATCAAGCCGTAAGCACCGGGATAGCGATACAGCGACACAGGAACGGTTCGCCTGGGTGCCCATCCGCTGGTGGGGAATCCCAGGCGAATTCCGTGCCGTCCCGCGCCTTGTGCTCCGGCCGGACGCGACTGTCACTCGCGGACCTCCAGATGTACCGGGTGACGCCCGCCTCCGCCTGACTCTCGCGCATGGCGAAGCTGGCCGCGTTCCCGATCTCCTGCCGCGCGATCCGCACGGCACGCGCCCGGCTGACGTTCACGCGGTCCTTCATGTTCGCCGCGATCTGATCGATGCCCTGGCCGCGTTCCAGACCGAGGCGCAGGGCGCTCTGGATCTCCGAGCGGAAGCGGGGCGGTTCGTTCCCCCAGAATTCGCGCATCCGCACTTCTGCGGCGTCCATCCACCGCAACTGGAGCGTGGCCGGCACGTTGAAGGCGTCCGTGACCACCTGACTGGCAGCGAACATCTCAGCGGTGGCCGTCACGCCGGTTTCCAGGGACGTACGCACAGCGGTCGCCAGCCCCTGCGGCGCCTCGACCAGGTAGGCGGTGGCGTCATCCCAGGCGGCCATGAGCTTGTCCATGTACCGCACGCGGGCCAGGGGGCTGTCTGTCTCGGTCGCTGCGCGCAGCAGGGCGATCAGGTCACTCAGGTCCAGGTCTCCGTACAGGGCCTGCACGAGTTCGACGGCGCGGGCCTCCCGCTCGTCACCCTCGCTGCGCAACTTCCGGACGATGCTGTCAAGGCTCACGGCCGGCTAGGCGGAGTGGGGATGGTGTCCGCCTCCTCTGCTTCCAGCGCAGCGTCGATGTGGGCCTGGGTGATCTGCGACATGCCCAGCGACTGGAGGCCGCTGAACCACACGCTGCGGGGCAGTCCGGCCTTGTACTCCTCCAGCAGCTGCTTGCGCTCGACCGCCACGTCGCGGGTGAACCGTGGTTCCAGCGTGACGCGCCAGCCGGGGCGCAGATCACTGCCCGGCAGGGCCGCGCCCAGCTCATGCGCCTCGGTCAGGGCGTCCGCCACGCTGCCAGCGATGCTCTCCACGCTCTCGGTGTACGCCTCGCGCTTTTCGGCCAGGGCCTCGCCGCTCAGGTCGCCGCCCGTGTCCGGCATGTTCATGGCGTCCCGCACGTCCGACCGGGCGGCCGTCTCCTGCTCCCTGTACTCGCCCAGCACGACTGGGTCCAGCCGCTCGTACGTGGCGCCAGCATCCATCAGGCGGATCATGTTCACGCCCACGCGCTTCAGGTCCAGGACGAGCGGATGCCGGGGGTTATCCGTCGCCAACTTCGAGAGGTAGTCACTCTTGACGACCCGCTCCTCGAAACCGCCGCGCGTGGCGATGAAGGCCAGCAGCACGGCGAACTTCACGTACCGCCGGTACGCGGGCAGGGCGGTCTGCGCGATGCCCTCCGGCTCACGGTCCGCGTCACGACCCACGATGCGGAACGCCACGGGCAGCCGGTCCAGCGCGTGCCGCTGCTCGAACGTCTGCGCGGGCGCCCCCATGAACTTCTGCCAGTCATCCAGGGCGCTGAAGACCTCCAGCAGGCCCGGCGAGTAGCGCCGCACGTCGTACACCGTCTTGTCGCCCAGGCGGTAGCTGGTGACCTGCACCAGCGCCGCGATCTCGTTCACGTCCCCGGACTCGTACACCGGCCACAGGAACCCCGACAGCGCGGTCAGGCGGCGCTTCCCGTCCGCACGCACGTGCGGCCAGAAGGCGAACTTGCCTGACACCAGGGCGTCCACCGTGGCGTCCTGCACCAGGTTGCGACCACGCGCCGTCAGGTCCGTGCCGGGGTGGCCCTTGTCCGGCGCGTCGCCCTCACCCTCGTACTCCCAGTTCAGTTCGCCACGGGTCATGGCCCGCACGTACCGGCTGGTGCCCTGCTGGAGGAAGTTGGGGATGTCGCGGTTGCTGGCCAGCAGCTTGGAGTCCACGCCGGGGAACAGGTCGTTCACGATGCGGTCCACGCCCTTGCCGCTGATCGCCGACCGCGCAGCCGTCTCCATCGTCCACGCGGCGGCCATGTCGGTCATCTGCCCTGCAATCAGGGCGTTCAGTTGTGCTGTGTCCATTCAGCCCTCCTTACAGGGTGATGATCATGCCGGTGGTTCTACTGGCCGCCGCATGCGCAGCTAGGCCGCCCGCCCAGAATTCATCTGCGTGACCGTCAGATTCACTTTCCGCGTCGTAGCGGACATTGCCCGCGCTGGTGGTCACCTTCCGAACCTTGTGCAGAGACCGTCGAAGGCGCTCCTCTTCGGGAATTCGGATGGTCCGGTCTTCGAACATGCGACGGAACGAGGTGGCGAGATCATTCTTCACGGCACCTGTGAACGTCACTGGTTCCACCTTCCCACCGTGCCGCTCCTGTGCCTGTTCAGCCAACTGCATCCCCAGGCCCGTGGCGTCGATGCACGCCCTGGTGACCAGGGGCAACACAGCGTCAAGGCGGGCAGCCTGCTGGCTGAAACTGGCCCCTTGGATGCGCTCCATCAACCGCGTCCAGTACACATCTCCAACACGCTCCAACAGCCACAGCACCGTCAAATCCCTGCGGCGCCCGATATCCACTCCCAGATACCGTTCGGACATCTGAAGCAGCTGCTTCAGGTCGTAGTCCAGGGTTGCGCGAGGATCCTCGACGCTGGCGATCAGGGCGTATGACAGGAAGGAGGTGGCCTCGTCCAGGAACTCACAGAGATATTCCTGGGTCCACATCTCGTCATCGTCCAGACCCGCTTTGAGTTCCTCAGCATCAACTGGTAGCCCCTGCGCCACCGCGTCGTGGATCGTGACCTTGTGCCTGCTCCACACGGCCTTGACTCCTGCCCGCTCCCCCTTGCCTTCCCACAGTTCGTAGAACTTGTTGTTCCGTCCGTTTGGGGTGCTGATCACCCGGATCTTGTAGTCGGGACGGCGTGTGATGATCGGGTACAGAGCGCCCCAGATCGCCCGACTGTCCTTGTGGAACGCGAATTCATCTAGCAGCACGTTGCCGCTATACCCACGGGCCGTGTCGGGGTTGGCTGGCAGGAAGATGTGTCGAGAGCCGTTCGGGAGGCGCAACTGGTATTCCGTTATGCGTTCGCCATCGTCCGTCTTGAACCAGCCTTCGACCGACTCTGCAGCTGTGCGGTATGCCTCCAGGTGCTTCTTGGCGGTGTTCGCCAGTTCCAGAGCCTGGCGCTCACCCCTGGATAGGTAGATCCAGGTGGTCTGACGTTCCAGGCTGTCGTCGACCGCCTCCAACGTCGTGCTGAAACTCTTGCCTGACTGCCGGGACATCAGCCCGATCTTGAAGCGGCTGCGGTCCTGAACCCACTGTCGCTGGTAGGGCAGCAGGATGGGACTCATGGGATCTCCGGGAGTGGCGTGGCTTCGCTCAGCCCGTAGAGATCCCGGCGGATAGACGCCAGAGTCTCTGGGTCCAGCCCCTTCGCCTGGGCAGTCGCCGTAATGGCCTTGTCGGCTGCTTCCAGTTTCTCGCGGCTAAACACCACCTCGGCTTTCTTGACTTTAAGCAGGGCCTCAATGGCACGGATCACGCCGTTGATGGCCCCTTTCTGTGTCAGGTCCAGCTCTGCCCCGTCCAGGGCGCGGATGGCCTTGTTCACGAGCATGTTCAGGAACGCCTGTTCCATGCCCAGGGTCTGCCCGGTCGCGGCCGCGATCGCCTCAACCTGGCGCTGCGCCTCGATCGCTCCCAGCACGTCCGGCATCAGGTGGTCGGTGCGGTGGCGGCTGAGGCCCGCCTTGCTGATGATCGTGCCGTGCGCGGCCGCCCAGTCGATGATCTGGTCGAAGGTGTAGCGCTCGCCGTCTTCGTCGGTTTCCTTGCCCATCAGGCGCAGGTCGATGCCTTCCCGCACGCTGGAATTGCAGACCTTGCACCTGGGCCGCAGCAGCGCGGCGATGTCGTAGTCAGCCATGGTGTCCCCTCACGGCCCGTGAGCCGGTACGTCCGCCTGCGCGGGCGCAGGTGCGGAGATGGCCGCTGGCATGCGCGAGAGCAGCAGGGCGCGGTTCTCCAGCGCGATGGCCAGGGCCAGCACGGCCAGGATCACGGCCAGTACCGTCAGGGCGGTCAGGGGGATGTACAGCCGCCCCAGATACCCGATGTCCTTGCGCAGGCCGCTGAAGCCGCTTTCCATGGCGATGCAGACCCCATTCATCTTCTCTTCCAGGCGTCTCAACTCCTGTCCTTCGTTCCAGTCCACGGTTATCGCCTCGGCTGGAGCAGCAGGCCCGGCTCCCGAGTGCGGGCGTCCCGCGACTCGTACAGGTCGATGCCTTTCTGGGTGAGCGTGACGGACTCGTAGATGGTGTGATCGTCCAGACCCCATTCGACCGTGACGTACCCGGCGCCTTCCAGCCAGCGCAGGCTGTTCAGGGCGAGGTCGGGCGGGGGCATCATGCCGCTGGCGCCCAGGCCCTCCAGCATCAGGCGGGTGGCGGTGCGCGGCGTGGCCGGGTCGCACAGGCCGTTGTCCTGAAGGCGGTACAGGTGGGCCAGGAGCGTGCCTCGGGCGGTGCGGCGGGCGTACTGCTGTTCGTGTGGTGACATAGGGTTCCTCCAGAGATGCGCCCCCGGCGGGAGGGCCGGGGGCGCGGGACGGATGGATTATTCGAGTTCGTACAGGGGATCAACGATGCCCAGGGCATCCGTGAGGTATTCCCATAGTGTTCCCTGTAGTTCCGTGTCGTAGGGCGGCACGATGCAGCTTCGTTCGAACAGTTCCATGACGTCTCTGTGCAGCTGAGACCGGATTTGTTCTTTGGTGCGGTGGGCGACGGTCTGTTCCAGCATCTGTTCTCCGATGGGCAGGATGGTGGTCAATCCTCCCACGCGCGCGTGGCGCTCCCTCCAGAGTCGTTGCAAATTGAGTTCCCGTGTTGCCCGATTTCAACGTTTTCAAGTTGCCCCCATCGGGGGGGGAGGGGTTGTTTCTGAGCTCTCGCGCGTGTTAGGCAGCCGCTCCAGAACCCCACCACCTCTAAGCGCCCTCCACAACGCGCTGAACGCCGCCTCTTCGTCCTGATCCATCGTTGGGGCGTGCGCTTGGTAGTGCTCCCGTCCGTCCTGATCCAGCCCACGCACCAGCACATCGTCACGCAGCAGGTAACTGACCAGTTGTGTCTGCTGCGCGTCTGGCAGGCCCGCACGAGCCGTACGCAACTGCCGGTGCGTGACCTGCCAGCGACCGCCGATCGTTAACACCGTCACGGGGTCGGGACTGCGGCACTCGACTGCTCCAACCAGTGCCACCTGGGCGTTGAGGTACCGGCCGGTCCGCATGGCCTGCGCCAGTAGTACTGGCCAGGGCTTCCGGACCGGGATGGGTGGGGGCGCTGAGTAATCGATAGCAGGAGGGGGAGGCGCGGCGGCCTCCCCCTCGGGTTCCTGGTTCAGAAGTCTTCGAAAAGTGACGGACAGCTGCTTGCGTCCGGTGGTAGGTACGCCCGGAGTTGCAGGGTGTCCACCAGCTCGGGCGTGGCCGGCATTGGCAGGAACTGTTCGATCGATTCCCGGCGCACCCTGTACCTCTCGCAGCGGGGGTTCGTGCATACGCGATACCTCCTGTACGCCACGGCTCCCTCCGCGTCCACCAGGATCAGCCCCGATGGGATGACCACCGTTTCCTCCTGGCAGATGTCGCACGGCAGCGCGGCCACGTTACCGTTCCTTCCGGAGACGTGTGGATGCTCGCAGGCTACCGGGCGGCAGGGGGTACCTGCTCGCAGTACTGCGGGCCGTGCCAGTCAGCGAGGAGCCGAGTTGTGCGGGTGCCTGAACGGTAGCACGCCGCGCGGCGATCGTCGCCACCCCCCCCACCCTCGTCACGCGCCCACCTCAGCCGTCGCCAGCAGTTCCCGCGCCTCGTGTAGGGCGTTCTCCACGTGGCTGCCCCGGCACAGCAGCCAGCGCCCGTGGATGTCCTGCACCGCCACGTTGATGCGGCTCAACTGGTCAAGCACCCCGGCGACCGCCGCATCCTTCAAGCCCGCCGTCCTGGCGATCCGGTAAGCGGTCTGCCCGTCATGCGTCATCGCCGCCAGCACGCGGGCGCGGCGCATCCCCGTGCGGCCGCTCATTCCAGCACCCCCCACGCCCGCAGGTACGCGACCAGCGCGGCCACGCCCAGGTGGTCGTTCACGCCCTCGCCCTTCCCGCTGGGCAGCGCGACCTGCACCCGCCATTCCAGCACGGCGTACGACTGCTTCTCCCCGTGCTGGAAAACGGAACTGCGGACACTCTTCCTGGTCTGCATCTTCATGCTGGCGCCCTCCGTTTCCTGGACGCGCTCCACGACTGTGATCAGGATGGGTGCGTCCGCTTCCCCGCTGAATCCGCACTGGTACTCCGGCAGCACCTCGACGCTGTATCCCCCGGCGCCCTCCAGATTCCAGACGTTCCCCGGCACGTCGATGCGTTGCGAGGTGTATCCGTCCTTCACGTGAGGCAGAAGGGCCAGCAGCTCAGCCAGGCGGAATTCAGGGGACCGCCTCAGGTCCACGAGGCGCAGCAGCGGGCCGCTCACAGTCCACCCCACGCGCCGCGTTCATCCCCGATCACGCGCTGTGCCACGGCACCCAGCCGGTCCTGCACGTCGCTGGCCAGCATCACGCCGGGCAGCAGCGTCAGGCGGTGCAGACCGTCACCGGGGGTCATGCGCAGCGTCACGACCTGGTCGTGGAGCACGCCGCCCAGCAGCGCCTTCATGTTCAGGAACTGTTCCAGCACGCGGGCCATGCTGCGCCGCGCGGCCAGCGTCACGACCTGGGCGTTGTCGTCCTGCCACAGCAGCAGCGTGATGTCCTCAGCGCAGTCCGGCGCCGCGCCGTCCGTACCCCAGTCGGCGAAAGCGCAGGGGCAGGGGCCGTAGGTGCTGCCGTCCACGCACAGCGGCAGGCGCGGCAGTTCCCCGGCGCTGGGCCACAGGATGCGGCCCTCGCGGTAGGCCAGCACGACGGCCGTGATCTCCGGGCCGAATTCGCCGGTCAGGGTGTTCGTGAACGTTCCGGCGTCGTAGTCGAGTTGCAGGGCGGGCAGGTTCAGCGGTGCGGTGGTCATCGTGGGCTCCAGGTGTGGCGCTGCGTGCGCAGGAAGAGGCGGTACAGGCGGATCAGACGGTCACGGGGTTGGGTGGTCAAGTGCCAGTGGCCACAGGCGGGGCAGCGGTAGGCGCGAAAGGTACTCCGGTAGCGCTGGTTGCCCCGCGCCCAGCGCAGCGCTTCACGCTGGCCTCGGTAGGACGACTTGTTCGTTGCGGGGCACTTGGGCAGCACGGTCATCCACCTCCAGAGCCAGAGGTGCGTTGATGAACTCGCGGGCGTCCGAGGCGCAGGCCGGGCAGTGCGTCAGGCCCCCGATCTCTTCCGCGCAGGCGGCGCAGGTGGGCCGGTGGCAGCAGGCGCAGGCGCGGCGGGCTTTGCGCTGGCGGCAGGTTGTGCAGGTCATCAGCGGCCCGCCTTCAGTTCCTGCGTCCGCTTGCGGTCGCAGTGGGTGCAGCACTTCCGGTCGTTCGGTCGCTCGTTCTGATCGGGCTCGTCCGTCAGGGTCAGCTTGCCGCTGTCAGTCATCAGGCCGCACAGGGTCATGCGGCCGCGCACGTAGTGGGGGGCGCCGAAGGCCCACAGGCGGCTCCAGCCTTCAGCGGAATTCACCAGCGCCCCCGATTCATCGCGGCGTGCTCACGTTCCAGGAACTGCTGCACCTGCACCAACGCGTGGCGCCGGACCATGCGTCCACCGGCCTCCCAGCCGTCCCGTACGTTCTGAGGGAGGTCGGTCCATTCCGGCATGGGACGCCCGTCCCAGGTCAGCCCGCCCAGCCTGCTGCGGTAGGCCGAGTAGTTGATGTACCCGGGTGCGTCCTGCGGCGTGGTCACCGGGCACCACAGGTGGGCCTGGTAAGTTTGCAGGCGCAGGCGCTCCTGGGGGTGGTGTTCCAGGCGCCAGCCGATCATCCCGGCGATGTTCGCCACGTCCACCATGTCCAGGTTGGGTTTGGCGACGTGTTCCAGCAGGCAGTCGTACAGGTGCTCGATGCTGCACTCCTCCGGGTGCTCCCAGCCGCCGCGCCCCTTCTCGCGGGCGCGGGCCAGCTTGGCTTTCATGGCGGGCGCCAGGTGCTCGACCATGGTGTTCTCGGTGTGCGTGCGGGAGTCGGTCATCTCGGTTCCTCCTGGGGCAGCAGGGCGGTCAGGGCTGCCCATTCCTCGGGGCTCAGGGCGTCCAGCTGGCTGGCACGGATGGGCACATTCGCGCCGGGGCGCTGGTGGCGGTACAGACGGGCGTACAGGGGCGTCAGGACGTTGTTCACAGCGAAGGTGTCATCCGTGGCCCGCAGGCCGGTGTGGAAGCGCAGGACGTGGCAGATCATGTCCGCGCTCACGCGGCGGGATTCGTCGACCGCGCGGTACTGATCGGTGTAGCGGCGGAACGCGGCGTACATCTCCGGGTGCTTCAGCAGGTGCCAGGTGTAGTAGGCCAGCGGGTGCGCGCTGAAGTCTGGGGCGGTCACGCTGCGGTCGAGGGGGGCCGGGTCATTCATGGGATTCCTCCAATGGGGGCATCTCGGCGTCGATCACGGTGGTGGGTGGCGCGGGCGGCGGGGGCGGGGTGGTCGACCGCAACTTCCGCCACGTGCGGCCGTCGCGGCTGACCTCGACCCACGCGGTCCAGGTGTTGGGGCTGACCAGCCGGGCGTGCGTCAGGCCGTGCTCTGCCAACAACGCGGCGAAGGGCCGGAGGGTGGGCGTGGCGGGGTCGGTCTCGCTGGGCTTGGCGACGTGACTCAGCACGATCAGCCGTTCCCGCAGGCCCACGGCGCGGAAGATTGCGCCCTCGACCTCCAGTTCGTCGGCGTAGGGGTCCTTGAGCTTCAGGCGGATCAGGGCGGCAGTGACGCGGCCGAAGCGGCAGCCGATCTCCTCGAACGCATCGATGTCCGCCATCAGGTCCGCCGCTCCGGCCACGGCCTTGATGAAGTGCGGGCTGTAGCGCAGGTCCTCACTCACGGGCTGCCGCCCCCTTTTGGTGATGGGCCTGCGGTTGCAGGGCACCAGGGACCGGACCGTACTTCACCCAGCGCTGCCAGATGTGCTCCCTCAGCTCCCACACGCCGTCGTAGGTGAAGGTGGTCCGGGTGCCACGCTGGGGAGTCTCGTGACGCACCTTCACGCCGCACTTCACGCACGTACTGCTGGTCCCGTAGGGGTTGCGGCCGAAGTGCGCGGAGAACCCCCACTGGTGGCTGCACAGCTCGCCGGTGTAGCCCTCCCGGACCACGCGCGTGCCGGCCTGCATCACGGCGGTGGTGATCAGCGGGTCGAACAGGCCGTGATCCTCGCCCGCCTCCTCGCACTGGCGGAACGTGGGCAGGCGGCCGTCCGGGCGGGTGACCAGCAGCACGATGCCGCTGGTGCTGTGGCGCACTTCGACTTCGACGGCGATCATGCGCGCTTCCTGGCGCCGACCGAGGCGCGGCGCATGGCGGCGAACTCCGCAATGTCACGCTCAGCGGCGTCCGCTTCAAGACGCTGCTTGAAGGTCAGACCGCTGGGGTGCAGAACATCGTGGCGCAGGGGCAGCTTGACGGTCGTCTGGTCCTTGACGCTCAGGGTGACAAGTTGCTCGTCCGACACGCGAATCAGCAGGTGCACGCCGGCCAGAGCGACCTGAGCGTAGGCGTTGGCCAGGGTCCGGCTGATCTTGTAGCACCCGTGCAGGTACTCCCCCAGTTCAGACGCTACGCTGAACTGGATGGCGGCGAAAGTCTCGTCCTCAACACAGCGTTCGTCGTTGAGGTATGCAGTGAACTGCTTGCCGGTCACTTCGCCCTCTTGGTTTTCGCCCAGCGGTCGCCGGCTTTCTCTACGACCTGGCCGCAGCGGTTGCAGGTGAGGATGGTGCCGGGGTCGGTGTGGTAGCGCGGCGCGACGCGGCCGTCCACGTTGATCGTCTGTCCGCACAGGGTCCGGCGGGCGCCCGGCTTGCGCAGGTGCACGGTGGCCGTCTTGACGCTGACGTACTGCGCGGGGTGACCCAGCAGGTAGCGCTCGCCCAGGGCACGCTCCGCGCTGGTGGCGGTCACGCCGGTCATGGTTTCCAGCAGCGTCATGCGCCCACCAGCCGGATGTTGACGCGCACCTGGCGGCGCTCGCGCAGGGCGTCGGTGTGGCCGTTGCGGATGCGGGCGGCGAGGTCCTGGGTCGCGGCGAGGTCGCTCAGCAGTTCCGCCTGTTCCAGGTGCAGGCGGGCCGCGCGCAGCGCCTCGAACGTGATGCCGCTGCCTTCGCGGACGATGCGGCGGTGCACGTCGGCGCGGTCGCGGAGTTCCTGTGCGGTGTAGTCGCTGTCGTGGACGGCGCTGACGCGGCTCAGGCGGCGGGTCAGGATGTTGCAGTCACGCATGGGCACGGGAGTGGGGGCCTGGGCGCGGCTGACGGCGGCGGCGGCGATCAGCGAGAACAGCAGGGCAGCGGCGGCGATCTGGAGGATCAGCATGATTCGTTCTCCTTTTCCTTGGCGGCCTGCGCCGCCTCTTCGAGTCGGGTGTGGTGGCCGCTGACGGCGCAGCAGGACCACAGGAACAGCAGGGCGGGGATGGCCAGCACTCCGTAGACCAGCAGCGCCGTGCGCATCAGGCCAGCAATCCGGAGCCGATGGCGGCGGCGAGATCCTTGTCTTTGATCAGGTCTTCGAGGCGGGCGACGATGTGCAGGCCGCCCTGGACGCGCAGGCCCTCACGGGTGCGGCGCAGCAGGTCGTACTGGGCGCGGTTGGCGCGGATCATGCCGTCGATCGCTTCCAGTCGCTCGACCGTGGCCGTGTACTTGGCGTCGTCTTCGCAGGCGATGACCAGGGCGGCGGCGCGGTCCTCAGCGTTGGTGTAGCCGCCTTCCTTGCTGATGCGGATGCGGTGGCGGGCCTTCATGCCGTCCAGCTCGCGGGTCCTCTTGGCCTTGTCGCTCTTCAGGCCGTTGTGGGTGCGGTCCAGGGCTTCGAGCTGGGCGGGAATGTCCAGCAGCTGGCGCAGGTCATCAGCGGTCGGTTTCATCACGTACCTCCAGGGCGGGGGAGAGGGCGAGCAACGCGGACAGTTCGTTGTGCAGAGCGCGCAGGACGCTCAGGTCACCGGGGGTGTAGTGGGGCGTGGCGGGGCGCGGGTGCTGCTGGTGGGCGACCAGTTGGCCGCTCTTGGCCAGGTCCCGCAGCAGCACGGCCAGCCGTCCAGGCACGGCGTTGGGGTACTCACGTTGCAGGTCTGTGGCCGTGACGGTGCCGTGCGTCAGGACGTGCGCCAGGGCGTAGGTGGCGATAGGGGAGGTGAGGAGCGCCGCGCCGCGTTCGGCGGGCGTCTCACCTCCCTGGTAGCGGTAGTGCGCCATGGTCAGGACCCGTCCAGAGCGGCGTTCATGCGCCGTCCGCCAGCAGGTCGTCCGCGCTCATGCCCATGCGGGTGTCGAGGTCGGTCAGCTCCTCGCACAGCAGCCAGCGCTGCACCTGCCCATAGCAGCCTTCGTGCAGCTGGATGCGGGCGCGGGTCTGGATGACGCGGTAAGTGCGCATGGTGCCCATGCCGTGACCGGGGCGCATCTCTTCCAGTTCGAAGGTGCTGTCTTCGACCAGCCACGTCACGTCGTAGAGCAGGACGATGGCGGCCTTGTCCGGCCAGCGTCCCTCCGGTGTTTCCAGGCAGATGTACGTGCTGGCGTCCTTGGCTGCCGGGATCTTCGCTTCCCGGCCGTCCGGCATCCGCACCTTGGCGAACCGCTGGCTGTTCCCTCCGTCCCCGCTGGCGCGGCGGCGCTTCCCGGTGGCGGTCAGCTTGTCGGGCCGGGTCACGCCAGCACCTCGTCCTTAACTCTGCGCACGTGGTCCGGCGTGAGGTCTGCGCGGGTCAAGCCGGGCATGCTCTTCAGGCCCTCGTCCAGGTGTTCCAGCAGGACTACGACGCTGCGCATGATTCCGCCGGTCGCATCGTGCACGACCCGCAGCGTCTGGCCGCTGTACCCGTGCGGCTTGTACAGGCTCAGCAGGTCTGCTGCGGGAATGGGCAGGGGGTTGGCGCGGACCCACACGCGGCCCTTGATGTCACTGTGCCGGTCGATGACCCGTTCCAGGTGCGGGTGCCCGAACAGCACGAAGGTCACGCTGGACTGATCGGCGATGTACTTCAGCATGTCCAGCGCCTTGTAGTCGAGGCGGTGCGCTTCGTCCAGCAGCACGGTGCGCGGGTGATCACGCAGGTGCGCGATCAGCACGCTGGTGCGCACGCGCCACGCCTCACCCGCATCGATGCTCAGGACCTCGCACAGCCGCCCCACGATCTCGCGGGCGTTGAATTCGGGCGGCACCTCCAGCAGCACGGCGCGGGGGTTGGTCGCCCCGTACAGCTTGCAGCTGGTGCTCTTCCCGATGCCCTGCTGCCCGGCAACCAGGCAGAAGGGGCTCTTGCGTTTCACGGCGTAGTTGATGCGGTTCAGGATGTGCAGCACAGCCGGAGTGCTCATGACCGCAGGCGTGGCGGGCAGGTCCGCCGCGAGGGCCGGAGCCAGGGTGACAGCAGGCTCGCTCAGGACCTGAGTCATGATCGGGTTAGGGGCGGCAGTGGTGGTCGTGTCCGTCATTCGTTCTCCTCTTTGATCTGTTGCAGCAGGGCGTCCAGGTCGTCTACGGGGGCCAGGAACGCCTTCCCGAAGTCACCCAGGTCCGGCTTGACGGGCTCCGGGTTGATGGCCGCGCGGGCGGCGGGCAGGACTGGCGTGACGGCCTGCACCGGCAGTTCCCGGCTCAGCTGTGCCGTGACCATCAGGGCGGGGTCGGAGTACTCGGCAGCCAGGGCGTCCGCGTCACGCAGCGCGGCCTGTTTGACGGCCTTCTGCGCGCGGCGTTCGTCACCAGCAGCGACGCTGGCTGCGATGGTGGGAGCGGGGATCGCGTTGCCCAGCATTTCCAGACGGCCGGTGCGGGTGTCCTCCCAGGCGATCGCACGGCGGTCGTCACCCAGTGCGAACTGGTCTTCCAGCACTAGGACGTACAGGTCGCGGTACTGGGCGAGGCGTCCGCCAGGGATGGTCCAGGCCGTGTTGGCGACGCTGACCGTGCCGTCCGGGCGGACCTTGCGGCGGGTACGGCGGGCGAACAGCAGCAGCAGTTCCCCCGCGTCGAACTCCAGCAGCGTGCTGCCGGGCGCGCTCTGCTGGAAGTGCTCCAGCCGGGTCAGCCCGTCGACGCGCTTCTGGTGGTACTCCACGATCAGCCACGCCAGCACACTCTGCTGGTACTCCTGAATGGTCTGAAGGCGGTGCTGCGGGCCGGGGTCACGTCCGCCGTTGATCCAGCGCTCCGTGGCGGTACGCAGCTTCCGCAGTTCCTCGCTGCTGCGGTCTGCGGCGTTCTGACCGACGTACCCGACCATGGCCCGTTCCAGCTGGTGGAGCGTGCCGAAGAATCGTTCGATCGCCCCACGGGTGTGCGAGACACGCGGGATGCTGTGCACCAGATCGATGCCCAGCCCGGCGGCGATCCGGTGGAAGTGCTCGCTGCTGTAGGTTTTCCCGTTGTCGATGTACAGGCGGCGCGGGAGTCCGAACAGCGGGTACTGCGCAGCCAGCGGCCCGGACTTGCGCAGCAGCGACCGCATCAGCACCAAGTCCGCCTGCGTCTGGTCTTCGCTCTCGCTGAACGCGATGCCCATGATGCAGCCGCTGTACACGTCGATTACGGCCTGGACGCGGGGCCGGTAGATGCGGCCGGTCTCCGGGTTCACGACCTCCACGTCGCAGCGGGTCATGTCCAGCTGCCACATGTCGTTGGCGTGATTGGCGATGACCTGCCCGGTGTAGCTGCGCAAGAATTCCTTCCTGTCATCGGCGTTGGCGAACAGTAGCCGCAGGGTGGGGTGTTCCAGCATCATCTTCTTCACGCGACCCACCGTCGCGGCAGTCACCGTGATTTCCCGCCCGTTCCCCCGAGGCAGGGTCATGGCGTCCGGGACAGCCCGGACCAGGGTGCGGTGGATGAACGCCGTGCTGGTCGTGGGTGGATTGCTGACCAGCGCGGATACGACCAATTGCAGGGTTTCAAGGGGGATGCGGAAGCTGCCCGCATCGGCACGCCTGTGCCGCTTCAGGCCGTCCAGTCCCCCACGCTCTACACGTTCCACCTCCCGCCGGATGGTGCGGGTGCTCACGCCCCGCGCCTGTGCCAGCTGATCGATTGCGTCCGATCGGGTCTTCGAACCGGCGGGTGTGCTCAGGACTGGCAGCAGTTCCCGGTGCCGGTCCAGTACGTCCACGGTGCTGACGCGGTAATGCCCGGACGGCTGATTGGCTGGGTACTCCAGCAACACCAGCGCCGGGTCCATCTGAATATGCAGCCCGTGCATATGCGATTCACGCTCCATCACGATCTGTGATGGCGCGTGCTCTATGGGTTCCGGCGCAGATGTGTCAGCGGAGACCGGCTCAGACGACGTTAACGCGAGTTGATGGGGCGTGCTCCTCGTGATGGTGCGTGGTGATGGAGCGTGGGAGCACGCCCCATCACCCTCAAATTGATGGAGCGTGCCCTGGGGAAGCTCCCAGCCCAGAGTGGCGGGGTCATAGAAGGCCGTCTTGGTTGCGCCTGTGTCATGCCGCTGGATCACGTCCTCACGGAACGCGGGCGTGCCGGCCTTCCTGAGATTCGCCAGCTGCCGCTCGATGGTGGGTTTCGATTTCCCGAAGACCCGCATCAACTCCGTAAGGTTCAACAGCATGCCGCGCTGACTCATGTGGGGCATCCCTGACCTACCCCCTGCCCCACAGCGGCGTTAGCACCTCCACTTTTCTCCGCAACGGCGGAATCGATCTCGAAAAAAATAGGCTTCACCCGGAGCGCCTTCGACAGTTTCTGCACTGTCGTATGCCCCAGGCGTCGCCCTCGACTGCCACGGATTAAAGCGTTGATGTGCTGCACGGATAAGCCTGCGCGCTCAGCCAGGTCCGTCTGGGTTCTGATGCCCAGCTCCTGCATCCTCTGTTCGATTCTTGGTCCTAACATGCCACCTCCTTTTCCTCAGATGTGGAAATTTTAGTTCCGCAACTGAGGAAAATCAAGTAAGCTCTCTGGCATGGCAGTGAAGCCGCAGTCACAAACTCCAACCACCAAGACGGCCATTCGCCGTCAGAGAGGCCCACTCAACGCGCTAGTGGCCAACCGCATGCAGCAACTGAATCTCCCAAACGTCACTGCCTTCGCCGAATACGCAGGAATCAGTGAAAGCGTCATGTACGACATGCTCAACGGCAGAGTCGTCAACGGCGTCCTGATCATGCCCAAATGGCAGAGCCTCACCAAACTCGCCCAGGCGCTCAACAAGCCGACCCACGAAATCCTCTACCTCCTCGACCCTGAAGCCTACGGCGCAGGCACCGTCATCGGCGTCCAGCAAGTCCCCGTCTACATCGCCGGCAGCGTCGGTGCTGGCCCCGAACAGCTGCACGAGTCAGACGAAGTCGTCTACGTTGAAAAGCAGTTCGCTGACGGCCGCGACCTCGTCGCATTCCACGTGCGCGGAGACAGCATGGCCGGCGGACGTCACCCCATCTACAACGGGGACATCGTCATCGTCGACCGCCAGGTCGCCGGCGAAATCAACTTCCCAGTTGTGGCCCGCCTGCGCAACGACGGATACGTCGTCAAGCGCCTGCGCCCCGGCGGCATCCTCGACAGTACCAACCCGGAATACGACGATCCACACCAATCGATCATTGAGCCTGCGCGAGTCGATCACGTGACTGGCCGCGTCGTCCGAGTGATCGGGAACATGCTGAGCTGACCGCCACCCTCACTGCCAATCGAAAGGACCCTCACCAGGTGGGGGTCCTTTCCGTTGACACGTAATTCTTTTTATGACCTCGACAGGAACCCGAATCACTCAATTCCACCAGCAGCGAGGTTGACCGGAATGGATCAGAGAGGGGAGAGCGTCCAGCACGATGTCTGCCTGAAGATGTTCCGGTGTGTACCGGGTGGTTCCACTTGTTCCATTGACAAAGAGCACTGTTGAGGGATGGACAGAGAGCAGAGATAACCACATTTTTCTGCTGGGCTGGGCTGTGCGGTCTTCCTGAACTCTGTACCGAATTCATTGAACGGGCGTTCAAAGAATGTTAGCGTGCGGGCCATGAGCGACCCCTCCGCCCGCCCCAGCCTCGGCATCACCGCGCTGGGCATGTATGTCCCGGACCGCGTGGTGCCCAACGCGGAATTCGAGGCCCGCATCGACACCAACGCCGACTGGATCGAATCGCGCACCGGCATCCGCGAACGCCGCTTCGCGACGCCCGAGCAGTTCACCTCGGACCTGGGCGTGCTGGCCGTGCGCAACATGCTGGAACGCGACCCGCAGGCCCTCCAGGGGGTGGACGCCATCATCTGCGCCACCGTCAGCCCTGACGCGCTGATGCCGTCCACCGCCGCCCTGATCGGCATGCAGGTCGGCCTGGTCGGCGCGGCTGCCTTCGACCTGAGCACCGCGTGCAGCGGCTTCGTGTACGGACTGAGCGTCGCGCAGGGCCTGATCATGAGCGGCGCGGCCCGCCGGGTGCTCGTCGTGGGCGCCGAGGCCCTCAGCAAGATCGTGGACCAGGACGACCGCAACACCGCCATCCTGTTCGGGGACGGCGCGGGCGCCGCCGTGGTCGGCCCGGTCCCCGCCGGGTACGGCTTCCAGGAATTCGTGATGGGCGCCGACGGGAACGGCGGCTCCAGCCTGTACCTGCGCTGCGTGGCGCCCACCCTGCCCGGCGGCTTCGACATGGGCGACTCGGTCGGCATGAACGGCCGTGAGGTCTTCAAGTTCGCGGTGCGCGTGCTGGGCGAGAGCGGCGCGCAGGTCCTCGCCAAGAGCGGCCTGACCAGCGCCGACGTCCACTGGGTCATTCCGCATCAGGCGAACGTGCGGATCATCGAGGCCGCCATGGACCGCTTCGGGCTGCCCATGGAGCGCGCCGTCGTGAACCTCGACCGCTACGGCAACACCAGTTCCGCGACCGTCCCCATGGCCCTCGACGAGGCCGTGCAGGACGGCCGCGTGCAGGACGGACAGCAGCTGCTGCTGATCGCGTTCGGCGGCGGCCTGAGCTGGGTGGCGGGCACCATGAAGTGGTGGGACGGCGCGCCCAGCCTGAAGCCCGCCCAGACCGCCGGGGCGGGCGCATGAAGATCGCCGCACTGTTCCCCGGCCAGGGCAGCCACAGCGTCGGCATGGGCGCCGACCTGACCGCCGCGTTCCCAGAGGCCGCCGAGGTGTACACGCAGGTCGAGCATGTCCTGCCGGGTCTGCGCGCCGTGATCGAACAGGGGCCGCCCGACGACCTGACCCTGACCGCCAACCAGCAGCCCGCGCTGGTCGCCGCGAGCGTCGCCGCGTACCGCGCATGGCGGGCGCACACCGGTCTGACCCCTGCCTTCGCCGCCGGGCACTCGCTGGGCGAGTACTCCGCGCTGGTCGCCGCCGACGCCCTGAGCCTCGGGGACGCCCTGCGCCTGACCCGCCGGCGCGGGGAACTCATGCAGGCCGCCGTGCCAGTCGGCGCGGGCGCCATGAGCGCCGTCATGGGCGACCCGGCGGTCGTCGCTGCCATCTGCGCCGACACCGACGGCGTGCAGCCCGCCAATTTCAACGCGCCCACCCAGACCGTCATCAGCGGCACGAAAGAGGGCGTGGAGGCCGCGAACGCCGCCCTGAAGGCACGCGGCCTGAAAGCCATCCCGCTGAAGGTCAGCGCGCCCTTCCACTGCCCCCTGATGGACCCGGCCGCCAGTGGCCTCGCCCCGGACCTCCAGACGACCGCGTTCGCGCCGCCCGCCTTCCCGGTGTACGCGAACGTGACCGCCCAGCCGAACACCGATCCCACCGCCCTGCCGGGCCTGCTGACTGAACAGATCACCGGCGCCGTCCGCTGGGTCGAGACCATCCAGGCCCTCGCGGCGGCCGGCGCGGACGTGTTCGTCGAATTCGGCCCCGGCACCGTCCTGACCGGCCTCGTCAAGCGCATCCTGCCCGAAGTCCGCACCCTCAACGTCGGCACGGCCGCGCAGGTGCAGGACTTCACGCGGTGAATCTCACCGCGTTCCAGGACGCGCTGAACGCCCGTGGCGCGGAGGTGGCGGCGTTCTTCGCGGCCCTACCCGCACGGGACTTCACGCACGCCGTCCCGGAACGCTGGTCGGCCGCGCAGCACCTCGATCACCTGATCCGCTCGCATAAGCTTCTGGCGCTGGCCCTCTCCATGCCGCGCGACCGGTTCGGCTGGGGACAGCGCACGCCGCCCGGCAGCCGCAGCGCCGACGAGGTGCAGGCGGCCTACCTCGCCGCACTGCGAGGGGGCGTGAAAGCCTCAGGGCGCTTCCTGCCTGATCCGCAGGGCACCCCGGCTGAACTGGTACAGACCTACCGGGAATCGGTGGACCTGCTGGATCACCACCTCACCGTTTACTGCACCGATGCAGAGCTCCACAGGGCGACCCTGCCCCACCCGGCCCTTGGTGAAGTCACACTGGCCGAGATGCTGCACTTCACCCTGTACCACGATCTGCACCACCTACGCGGCGTGCAGAATGCACTCAATCCTCAAGCACTGGAGACCCAATGACCGAAACCCCCCGTAAAGTCGCCCTGATCACCGGCAGCAGCCGTGGCCTGGGCCGCGCCATGGCCCTCAAACTCGCGCAGGACGGCTTCGACGTCGCCATCCACTACGGCCGGAATGCCGACGAGGCCCGCAAGGTCGCGGACGAGGCCGCCACGCACGGCGTCCGCGCCGAGGTGTTCGGCGCGGACCTGACCGTCCCCGCGAACGCCGGCGCGCTCGTCGAGGACGTCATCAAAACCATGGGCCGCCTAGACGTCCTCGTGAACAACGCCGGGATCACGCGGGACACCCTCGCGATCCGCATGAAGGACGAGGACTGGGACGCCGTCCTCCAGACGAACCTGTCGAGCGCCTTCATCGCCTGCCGCGCCGCGATCAAGCACATGATGCGCGCCCGCTCGGGCCGGATCATCAACATCGCCAGCGTGGTCGGCCTGATGGGCAACCCCGGACAGGCGAACTACGTGGCCAGCAAGGCCGGCCTGATCGGCCTGAGCAAGGCGCTCGCCAAGGAGTACGGCGGGCGCGGCATCACCGTGAACGCCGTGGCGCCCGGCTTCATCGAGAGCGACATGACCGCGCAGCTCCCGGAGAACGTGCAACAGGGCTACCTGGGCAGCATTCCCCTGGCCCGCTTCGGGCAGCCGCAGGAGGTCGCGGCAGTCGTGGCGTTCCTCGCCAGTGACGCCGCCGGGTACGTGACCGGACAGACCATCGGCGTGGACGGCGGCCTGAACCCCCACTGAACAGGGCCGCGCCCCGCCGCGCCGGGGAGTTGAACCCCGTTCAGATCAGCCGACTCTCATGGGCGCCGCGTGTAGACTGGCGCAGACTTCAGTATCAGGAGGTACGAACTCATGGCAACTTTTGATGATGTGAAAGACGTGATCGTTGACAAGCTCGGCGTGGACGGCGACAAGGTGACCCCCGAAGCCCGCTTCGTGGAAGACCTGGGCGCCGACAGCCTCGAAACCGTGGAACTGATCATGGGCCTCGAAGACAAGTTCGGCATCACCATCAGCGACGAGGACGCCGAAACGATCCGCACGGTCCAGGCCGCCGTGGATTACATCGAGAGCAAGCAGTAAACGCGCCCGCCCCCCGACCATGGGGGGCGCAGGATGACGGGGCGGGGCGCGGTGCATTGCCGCTTCCCGCCCCCATCCGTTGCGTGACCGCACACCTGCCACGCCGCAGGTCGAACCAGCACCACCGCCAGCAGGTCGCGGCGCGCCCCGTCGCGCCGACCTCCGGCACACCAAAGGGGGGGATGCAGTGAGCGTCTCAGGGTTGAAACGGGTTGTCATCACGGGCCTCGGGCCGGTCACGCCGATCGGCGTGGGCGCGCAGGCCTACGCGCAGGCGCAACGCGCCGGACAGAGCGGCATCGCCACCATCACACACTTCGATCCGGCCGACACCGCCAGCCGGATCGCCGGGGAAGTCAACGACGACCTCTCGCCCTTCGTGGACCCCCGCGAGGCCCGCAAACTCGACCGCTACGTGCAACTCGCGCTGGCCGCCGCCGCGCTGGCCGTGCAGGACAGCGGCCTGACCGAAGAGGAACTGCGCGGCGAGGGCACCGGCACCATCGTCGGCAGCGGCATCGGCGGCGTGAAGACCTTCGAGGATCAGGCCGGCGTGCTGCACTCACGCGGACCGGGACGCATCAGCCCCATGTTCATTCCCATGATGATCGCCAACATGGCCACCGGGCACGTCGCCATGCGCTACGGCGCGACCGGCCCCAGCAGCACCGTCGTGACCGCCTGCGCCACCGGCACCGGCGCCATCGGCGACGCCGCGCGCTACATCCAGCTGGGCCTCGCCGACACCATGATCGCCGGGGGCAGCGAGGCCGCCGTCACACCCATCGCCATCGGCGGCTTCTCGAACATGAAAGCCCTGTCCACCCGCAACGACGACCCCCAGCGCGCCAGCCGCCCCTTCAGCGCCACCCGCGACGGCTTCGTGCTCGGCGAGGGCGCCGGCGTCGTGATCCTCGAGGAGTACGAGAAGGCCGTCGCACGCGGCGCGACCATCTACGCCGAGATCGTCGGGTACGGCACCAGCGCCGACGCGCACCACATCACCACGCCCGCCCCCGAGGGACGCGGCGCGCAGGTCGCCATGCGCATGGCCCTGCGCACCGCCGGCGTGAACCCCGAACAGGTCGGGTACATCAACGCGCACGGCACCAGCACGCACTTCAACGACCTGCACGAAACGCAGGGCATCAAGCACGTGTTCGGCAAGCACGCCCACACGCTGGCCGTCAGCTCCACCAAGAGCATGACCGGCCACCTGCTCGGCGCGGCCGGCGCCATCGAGGCCATCGCCGTCGCCCAGGCCCTGCGGGACGGCATCCTGCCGCCCACCATCAACCTGACCGACCCCGACCCGGAACTCGACCTCGACTACATCCCCGAAGGTGCCCGCGAGGTGCAGGTCGAGTACGCCCTGAGCAACTCCTTCGCGTTCGGCGGCCAGAACGCCGCACTGCTGTTCAAGCGCGTCTGATCCGGATTCCGTTTGTTTCGCTGACAATCCGGAACTTCACCGGATTGCCAGCTCCACGTCCGGAACCCGTGTTTCTCCTGCTCTGCGGGGCAGCTCTACGAGTCGCATCCGCTCGGATTGAATGGGCTGCAAAGGCCATTCAATCCGAGTCTGTCTGATCCGGACCCGGATGGAAGGGTCGTTGCAGCCCCTTCCATCCGGGTGAAACAAACGAAGTCCGTATCAGTCTTGACCCTGGCGGGCCGCCCTTCATCCGGAGGGGCGGCCCGCTGCGTTGCTGTCACCCATCCGTTGAGGTGGTGTTCATGAGCGACCCCCCTGGTCATTTTCGCTTGGCGAGACGCCCGGTCAGCTCTAGACTTCTTCACAAACTGCCTTCTGCCGGCTTCTCCCGTTGCGCTGCCGTCTGTGCGCCTTTCATCTCTTCAGGTGACGTGATGTTTGAAACTCCCCAGGTTCCCGCCCGTAAGAAGCCCAAGGCTCAGGCCGCCGCGCCCACCCAGGCCCGGACGCCCGCCTCGTCCGCGAAGACCAGGATGGGCGCAGGCAGCCCCAAGGGCAGCCACAAAGGGGCGGGCAGCAAGGCGTCGGGCAACAAGGGCACCGGGGGCAGTCGGACGGCCAAAGCTGCCACCGCGCGGCCGGGCCGCACGCCCGTCACGCATCCCACGCCCCGTCCTGCCACGCCACAGCGGCCGTCCCTGAACCCCAACTCGCTCAAGGGCCGTCCCGCCAGACCGACCGCTGCCGCCCCGCCCCGCGAGGCCGGGGGCGTCATGGGGTTCTTCCGCAAGCAGCTGACAGGCCTGCACGCCAGCGCCGCGAAGAATCTGCCGGGCCTGCTGGAGGGCGCGAAGAAGGTCGTCAAGGGCGCTGCCGGCTTTGTGAAGAACCCCGTGAAGGGCGTCGCCAACGGCATTGCTGCCGCCGGGAAGTTCGCCGGGGCGAAAGTCGAGCAGTTCAGGAAGTGGTACGCCACGCCGGAAGGCAAGGCGAAATTCTGGAAGGGCGTCGCCCTGACCGCTGTGGCCGCCGCCACCGTCGCCACCGGCGGGGCGCTCACGGCTCCCGCGCTGGCCCTAGCGGCCGGGATCAGCGCCGGGGGCGGCATTGCCGCGCAGGTCGTGGAGAACAGGGTTTTCAACGCCGCCGCGAAAGCCAAAGCGCAGAAGGAGAAGGCCTACAAGTTCAAGGAACGCGCCACCTTCCAGGGCGTCACCGCCAGGAGCATCGCCGTGGACGCCATCGTGGGCAGCGTGGGCGGCCCCGTATTCAAATTCGCCGGGAAGGCCGTGGTCGGCGCGGGCCGCGCCCTCGGCAAGGGCCTCACGCCCGCCGCGCGGGGACTGGCGCACCTCGCGCAGGGCGCCCTGAAAGGCAGCGGGAAAGCCGCCGCGACCCTCGCCGGGCGCGTCCTGCCCGCCGGTGCGAAAACGGTCCTGAAGAACGCCGGGGAGCTCGCACAGAAGTACCTCACGCAACCCGTGGGCCGCGCCGCCACGAACGTCAAGAACGCCGTCACCACCGGCGTCAGCAACGCCGCCGCGAAGGCCGGATCCGCCGCCCGCAAGGTCCGCGTCATGACCACCCGCCGCGCCCGGCAGGCCCACGCGTACCTGAAAGCCCAGACACCCACCCTGCGGAAACTCGCCAGCAAGGGCGCAGGCGCCATCACCGGCACCGTCCGCAAGGGCGTGCAGGGCCTGCGCACCCTCGACCGCACCCTCCTGACGGGCCTGCGCAACCACGTCCGCCAGAGCCCCATCCTGAAAGCCGCCAGGAAACTGAGGGACGCCGTGGACGGCGCCGGGAACACCCTCAGCCGCCGCCTCACGAACGCCCGCGTCAAGGCCGCCGACCGTGTGGATGCCTGGAAAGCCAGCCTGGGCGGCAAGATCAGCCAGACCAGCGTCGCCCGGCACGCCCGCCACCTCAAGGAAATCACCGTCCAGCGCCTCGACGACCTGATCGCCCGCAACCCCGACGGGCACGTCGCCAAGGCCATCGTGGAATTCCGCGCCAGCGGCGCGGCCATCCGCACGCACCTGAACAAGGTCTGGACGGACGCCAGCCACGACCTGAACAAGGACCTCTCACGCCTGCTGGGCCGCCACGGCAGCGTCCAGGCGGACTTCAAGGCCCTGGCCGAGCAGGGCGCCCCCCTGACATACCAGGCGGAAGTCGCCCACGCCCGCGCCCTGGCCGAGAAACGCCTGCGGGACAAGGTCGCGCAGGACACCGAGGCGGCGCTGCTGGCCCAGCCGAGCGCGCCGGGCGTCACGGTCAGTCCGGCGGTCATCCGGCAGCGGGCGCAGGCAGCGGCGGAGGACGCCGTAAAGAAATCGGCCGACCTGCTGACCCGGCAGGCCGAGACGTTCGTCGCCCGGCACCCGTCCACGGGCCTGCAGACACTCGCCATGAAAACCGAGGCGCTGAACGCGTCGAAGAAGGCCATGGAGCGATACTTCGGGAAGAACGCCGCCGATAAGGGCGCGTTCGAGCGGCTGGGCATGGCGCTGACCACCCCGGCCCGCGTGCCGATCAACGAGCGGATCGAGAAGTACGACAAGGTGATTCAGGCGCTGCGCAGCACGACGCCGCTGGCGTCGATGGTCACCCTGGGTTCGGAGGCCGTGGACGAGGTGCTCAGCAAGGCCGCCGAGTCGGCCATCGCCGCGCCCGTGAAGGCGAAGGCGAAGGAACTCAAGGGCGAGAAGGACGAGAAGCCTAAGAAGAAAGCCACCGAGGAAGAGGCCAGTGGCCTCCTGAAGGTCGCCGAGGACATCCTGAAGGAAGTCTTCCCCAGCCTGAACCCGGATGAACTTCTGGATGACACCGCCAAGCAGCTGAACCTGAAGGCCGACGACTGATGTTCGGCCTATTCAAGAAAAAGCAGGCGGAACCGCACCTGCGTCAGGGTGTCGAGGTGGGGGAGATGCGCGAGAACGCCCTGACCACCGTGGCGACGCTCGCTGCGGCTGGCGGTGAGCCTCACTCGTTCCAGCAGATCGGAGAGGACACCGCCACCTTCACCTACCGCGATCTGACGGTCACGATGCCCATTGTGGCGAACCTCCTCGGTCTGTCGCTGACGACCCGCGTGCCGGAGTGCAACATTCTGCGGGCGGGGTCGGTGGCGGAGAAGGCGTTCGCGTACCGCTGCATCGATCACGTGTGCGCGACGTGTGCGGGGGTGCGGGCGCAGTTCGATCCGGTGTCCGGCGAGCTGGTGCTGGGTGTGGAGTCTGCGGGCTTCGACCGGCAGTTCCGCGCGGACACGCTCATCGACGTGGCGCTGTTCATGCTGGAGGAGGGCGTGATGGCGGCGCGGGCGTACCTGGGGCTGCCGTTCACGGAGGCCGTGCGGCCCAGCGTGTCGCAGTGGCTGGGCGGCTTCCATTACGGTGAGGGGTTCAACGTGTACCCGACGGCGTCGGATGCGTTCGCGGTGTTCATGCGCAAGAAGTACCAGGCCGAGGAACTCAGTCGGGACGCGACGTCGATTCTGCTCGCGTCGGGGCCGCTGCGCTTCGACGTGCGGTTCTTCGGGTGGCGCTTCGGGTACATGGTCGAGACGGCCACGCGCGGTTTCCGGCACGCCGTGATGGATGACGGGCAGTACGTGCGGATTCAGGAGCGGCTCGCGCAGTCGGTGCGGGAGCCGGGGAACGCGGCGGACAGCGGCTGGAACTTCCGTGACCCGGCCGGGTCGGCCATCGCGTACTTCCAGCCGGACGGGACGTTCGTGGTGGGCGAGTACGGGTTCGGGAACGCGAAGACCGAGGAGAACGGCGCGGCGTTCGAGCGGGTGGCGACCCGGCACCTGCTGAACATGCGGTACATGACGTTCCTCGCGGAGGAATTCCCGGAGGAGCTGTACTCGGACGAGGCGAACCGACCTAACTAAGAAGTCCATCCGCCCCGGCGTGGGCGGGTGCATACCGGAGGAATGACATGGCTGCGCAGACGGTGAAGAAGAAGGTCGTGAAGGTCGCCCCCCCACCCCGGTCGGCGGCCCCCCTGCCGGAGGGACTGGCGGCGGTGCGGGACGCGCTGGGGGAGCTGGGGTTCGTGGTGCAGGCTGACGCGGAGTCCGGGCTGGCGTTCATGTTCGAGGGCGGGCAGTACTACGTGCCCGCGCAGGGGGACGACGCGGGGTTCTATCACCTGCTGTTCCCGAACTTCTGGCCGCTGGAGTCCGACGAGGAGTACGGGCAGGCGCTGTTCGCATGTGACGCCGTGAACCGCGAGGCGAAGCTGGTGAAGCTGCACACCGTGGACGGCGACGTGTGGGCGGGCGTGGAGGCCCTGCACGCGCAGCCGCAGGAGTTCGTGGCGGCCCTGCCGAGGTACCTGTCGTTCGTGCAGGAGGCGGTGCGGGCCTTCCGGGACGTGATGCTCGCCGCGCAGGAGGCGGGGGACGCGGAAGTGATTGAGGACGCCCCGGAGGCGCGGCCCGAACCGGTGGCCTGAGCCTGTCGGCGGCACGCGGGCGCAGCGAGGCGGGCCGTGCTGTAATGCGGTGACGCCCCGCTGACCTTCACCCCGTTTACTGCTCAAGGAGTCATGACTGTGCCTGCTGAAAAGTCCCCGCCCGCCCGTTCCGTTTCCTCTCGTGGTCGCCCCCGGCGCAAGGAGGAGGGCGCTGCGGGAGAAGTGCGGACGCACCGCGCCGTCGCCAATGCCCAGAGCCCGTTCCTGAACCGGGAGCTGTCGTGGCTGGCGTTCAACGAGCGGGTGCTGGCCGAGGCGCGGGATGAACGCAACCCGCTGCTGGAACGCCTGAAGTACACGGCGATCTGCGGCAGCAACCTCGACGAGTTCTTCATGGTGCGCGTGGCGGGCATTCACCGGCAGATCGCGGCGGGCGTGAACGTGCCCGGTCCGGACGGCCTGCAACCGCGCGAGACGCTGGCGCTGGTGCGCGAGCGGACGCAGGTGATGCTGCGCGAGATCGAACGGACGACCCGGCGGGTGCTGCGGGACCTGCACGCGCAGGGCGTGCGGCTCACGCGGGTGCATGACCTGGGCAAGCGGGCGCGGGCGCAGCTGCGTGAACATTACCTCGCGGAGATCCAGCCGGTCCTGACGCCGCTGGTCGTGGATCCCAGCCACCCGTTCCCGTACCTCAGTAACCTCAGCCTGAACCTCGCGGTGCTGCTGGACGCCGGTGACGGCGAGGAACCGGATTTCGCGCGGGTGAAGGTGCCGGTGGGCGTGCTGCCGCGCATCGTGGTGATCGGCGAGGCGCTGCTGCTGCTCGAGGACGTGATCGCCGCGCACATCTCGGAGCTGTTCAAGGGGCGGCGCGTGCTGGCCGCGCACGCCTTCCGCGTGACCCGTAACACCGACTACGAGTTCGAGGAAGAGGAGGCCGAGGACCTGCTCGCCACCATCGAGGACGGCCTGCGCCGCCGCCGCTTCGGTTCGGCCGTGCGGATGGAAGTCATGCGCGACACCCGCCCGGAGATCATCGAGTTCCTGCAGCTGCGGCTGCGGCTGGCGCCCGAGGACATCTACCTGCTTGAGGGACCGCTGGGCACCGCCGACCTGATGGGCCTGCCCGTGAACCGCCCGGACCTGTCGTACCCGGCGTACGTGCCGGCCGTGCCGGACCTGGATGGCGACGAGGACAGCGGCATCTTCGAGACGCTGCGCGCCGGGGACGTCGTACTGCACCACCCGTACGACGGTTTCACGAACATCCTGGATTTCCTGGAGGAAGCCAGCCGTGACCCGCAGGTCCTGGCGATCAAGCAGACGCTGTACCGCACCGGGGACGACCCGCGCCTGCTGGGCGCGCTGCGTACCGCCGCCGAGAACGGCAAGCAGGTCGTCGCCCTGATCGAACTGAAGGCCCGGTTCGACGAGCAGCGCAACATCTCGTGGGCCAGGAAACTGGAACGGGCCGGGGCGCACGTCGTGTACGGCGTGCCGGGCCTGAAGACGCACGCGAAGGTCGCGATGGTCGTGCGGCGCGAGGCGGGCGGACTGCGCCGTTACGTGCACATCGGGACCGGGAACTACAACGCCAAGACCGCGCGCCTCTACACGGACCTGAGCCTGCTCTCGGCGCACCCGGACCTGGGGGCGGACGTCGCGGAACTGTTCAACCACCTGACCGGGTACGCCACGGCCGAGTACACGCACCTGCTCGTCGCGCCGGATACCGCCCGGCCGGGGCTGGAGGCGCTGCTGGAACGCGAGGCCACGCACGCCCGCGCCGGACTGGACGCCTGGGTGCGCGTTAAGGTCAACCAGCTGACCGACCCCGGCATGATCGACGCGCTGTACCGCGCGGCCGGGGCAGGCGTGCGGATCGAACTGATCATCCGTGGCGTGTGCTGCCTGCGTCCCGGCGTGAGCGGCCTGTCGGAAAGCGTCCGCGTGCGCAGCCTGCTGGGCCGCTACCTGGAGCACGCGCGGGTCTTCGCGTTCGGGAACGCCGGAAGTCCCGAGGTGTACTTCGGCAGCGCCGACTGGATGAGCCGCAACCTGGACCGCCGGGTCGAGGTGATCGCCCCCGTTCTCGACGACCGCCACCGCGACACCTTCCTGAGCATCCTGGACACCGAGTGGGCCGACACGCGCGGCTCCTGGGAACTGAACCCGTCCGGGGAGTACGAGAAACTGCCGGGCGACTTCAGCGCCCAGCAGGCCTTCGCGGCCTCCCGTCACCCCGCCTGATAACAGGCCAGAGGCGGTGGCGGGGCAGAGGGGGGCAGCCGAGATTCAGCCGCCCCCTCTGCCCTCGCTGCGCGCAGCAAACGGGAACTCCCGGCCAGACCACGAGGGTCCGGCCGGGAGTTCCCGTTCAGGGTGGGGGCTCAGGCGCGCTGGCCCGAGCGTCCCGCTTAGCCCTGGTTGTCTTCGGTGGTGTCGGCCTGCGCCTCGGGGGCGTCGGCCTTCTTGTCGCCGCCCAGACCGAACTGCGCGAACAGGTCGGCGTACACGTCGCCCAGCTTGGTGCTGATCTTGCCGCCCTGGCTGGCGTCCTTGGCGTTGTACGCGTAGTCCGCGTCGCCACGGCGTCCGCCACGGCCACCGGCGCGGGGTGCGCCGCCCTGGCCGCCGCTGTAGCGGTCGCTGCGGGCGCCGCCACCCTGGCTGACGTAGTCGCGCTGGGTGGGGACGGGGCCGCCGCCCAGGAAGCGACGACGGCTGAGGCTGGCGCGCTGCTCGACGGGGTCGATGTTCAGGATGACGGCTTCGATCTCGTCGCCCTTCTTGAACAGGTCGGCGGGGTTGTTGACGCGCTGCACGTCGAGTTCGCTGATGTGGATCAGGCCCTCGATGCCTTCTTCGATCTCCATGAACACGCCGAAGTCGGTCATGCCGGTGATCTTGCCCTTGACGGGGGTGCCGGGCGGGTAGCGGTCAGGCAGGGCGCTCCAGGGATCGTCGGTGGTCTGACGGATACCCAGGGAGATGCGGCGGTCCTTCGGGTCGATCCGCAGGATGACGGCCTCGACTTCGTCGCCTTCCTTCATGACTTCGTTGGGGTGACGCACGCGCTTGGTCCAGCTCATCTCGCTGACGTGAACCAGGCCTTCCAGGCCGGATTCCAGTTCGATGAAGGCGCCGAAGTTGGTGAGGTTCGTGACCTTGCCGCTGACCTTCTGGCCGATGCTGTAACGGTCGGTGGCGCCTTCCCAGGGGTCCTGGGTGAGGGCCTTCATGCTCAGGTTGATGCGCTCGCGGCCGCCGTCGACGTCCATGACCTGCACCTGCACCTTGTCGCCCACCTTGACCACGTCGCGGGGGTGGTTGAAGCGGCCGTAGGTCAGTTCGCTGCGGTGAACGAGGCCGTCGATGCCGCCCAGGTTCACGAACACGCCGAAGTCGGTGATTTCCACGACTTCACCCTCGAACTGCGCGCCGGCTTCGAGCTGGCCGACGGTTTCTTCGCGGGCCTTGGCTTTCTGGGCTTCGAGGATGGCGCGGTGGCTGATGATCACGCGGTTGCGCTTGCGGTTCAGCTCGATGAGCTTGACCATCAGGGGCTTGCCGACGTAGGGGTCGAGGTCGTTCACGCGGCGCGTGTCGACCTGGGACGCGGGGAGGAAGGCGCGGATGCCTTCGACCTGCGCGACCAGACCGCCGCGCACCTTCTCGAGCACCTCGACTTCGAAGGCCTCGTCGGCCTCCTGCATCTTCTCCAGGACGCGCCAGCCCTTGTCCTGATCGGCGCGCTTCTTGCTCAGCACGATCTGGCTGTTGGGCAGGTCGACGCGCACGACGTACGCTTCGATCTGCTCACCGGACTTGTACATCTCCTGGGCCTGTTCCAGCGTGACGGGCTCGTCGCCGAGCTGGTTGAGGGGGATGATGCCCTCGACCTTCGCACCGATGTCCACGGCAATGCCTTCCTGGCCGATGAACACGATGGTGCCGTCCACGATGTCGCCACGCGTGACGCTCTGGGGCTCCTGCGCCTCACTGGCGAGGATGTCCTCCATGGTCATGGCGGGGTACTCGCGCTCCTCCACGGGGGTGGGAACGCTGGTCTGGGTGGTGCCCGTCGCGGGCTGAGTCCCGCCTTGCTGGGCGGGGGTCTGGGTGTTGTCTTCCATGAACTCCTGTCCTCCTGGGCGCGTCTCACTGCGGACGACGCGCCAGCCTGATACCTGTCTTCCGTGCGAGCCCGGCCCTGGGGCCAGGGGTGCATACGGCGCGGCAACACCTCAGTGTACCAGAGTCAAAGGACTTGCGGCAACTGCGGTCTGTACGCGGTCCAGCGAGTCCTGGCCCGCGTTCGCCCTGGCGGGACTCCGGCGCGCCGCAGGGGGGGAGGCTTGACGGGCCGGCAGACCTGTGGCTATACTCCCTCACGCTTCCCCCCAAGGGAAGACGGCCGGAAGCGACACCGGTCGGGATTCCACCCCGTTGGGGCATCGTCTAATGGCAGGACACCAGTCTCTGACACTGTCGATCTAGGTTCGAGTCCTAGTGCCCCAGCCAACCGAAAGAACCCTGTCTCCGGACGGGGTTTTTTCCTGTTTTCCCGCCCGGTGTGGCGGCGGGTGCCCTCGCCTTCACATGCCATCTTGAGGACCGGTTCACGCCCGCCCCCCGTGGCAGCGCTTCCAGCGGCGAGCTGAATTACACTGCGGGGCATGACCCAGACCATGCCCGAGTGGTACAAGAGTGCCGTCTTCTACGAACTCTCGGTCCGGACCTTCGCGGACGGCAACGGCGACGGCAAGGGCGACTTTCCCGGCCTGACCGGCAAACTCGACTACCTGAAGAACCTCGGCGTGGACTGCCTGTGGCTGCTTCCTTTCTACCCCAGCCCCCTGCGCGACGACGGCTACGACGTGGCCGACTACACCGATATTCACCCGGACCTGGGCACCCTGGAGGACTTCAAGGTGTTCCTGCGCGAGGCCCACGCCCGCGGCCTGCGTGTGATCGGGGACCTGGTCACCAACCACACCAGCAGCGACCACCCCTGGTTCCAGGCGGCCCGGCGCGGCCCGACCCTGCCCGACGGCAGCCCCAACGAGTACCACGACTACTACGTCTGGAGCGACACTGGTACCGAGTACGCGGGAGCGCGGATCATCTTCACGGACACCGAGACGAGCAACTGGACGCTGGACGAACAGACCGGCCGGTACTACTGGCACCGGTTCTTCTCCAGCCAGCCGGACCTGAACTTCGACAACCCCCGCGTGGTCGAGGAACTGCTGTCGGCCGCGCGCTTCTGGCTGGACCTGGGCGTGGACGGCTTCCGGGTGGACGCCGTGCCGTACCTGATCGAGCGCGAGGGCACCAACTGCGAGAACCTGCCCGAAACGCACGACATCCTGAAACAGATGCGCCGGCTGGTCGATCAGGAGTACCCCGGCCGCCTGCTGCTGGCCGAGGCGAACCAGTGGCCCGAGGAGGTCGCCGAGTACTTCGGGACCGAGCAGGACCCGGAATTCCACATGTGCTTCAACTTCCCGGTCATGCCCCGGCTGTACATGAGCCTGAAAAAGGAGGACACCACCTCCATCCGCGAGATCATGGACCGCCTGCCCGCCATTCCCAGCTTCGGGCAGTGGGCGACGTTCCTGCGCAACCACGACGAACTGACGCTGGAGATGGTCAGCGACGACGAACGCGCCTTCATGTACGCCGCGTACGCGCCGGACACCCGCATGAAGATCAACGTGGGCATCCGCCGGCGTCTGGCGCCGCTGCTGGACAACGACCGCCGCCGCATCGAACTGCTGAACACCGTCCTGCTGGCCCTGCCCGGCAGCCCAATCCTGTACTACGGCGACGAGATCGGCATGGGCGACGACCTGTCGCAGTCCGACCGCAACGGCGTGCGCACGCCCATGCAGTGGAACGCCGGCATGAGCGGCGGCTTCTCGACCGCCACGCCCGACCAGTGCTTCTTCCCGCCCATCAGTGACGCCGTGTACGGCTACGCCCGCGTGAACGTGCAGAGCCAGGAACAGGACCCCAGCAGCCTGCTGAAATGGACCGCCCGGCAACTCGAACTGCGCCGCCGCCACCCGGCCTTCGCCACGGGCGAGTTGCAGTTCATCGACACCGACAACCCCGCCGTGCTGGCCTTCACGCGCCGCACCGCCGACGAGACGCTGCTGATCGTCAGCAACTTCGCCGGGAACGCCCAGGCCGTCCACCTGAACCTGGGCGAGCACGTGGGCCGCACGCCCGTCACGCTGGCCGGCGGCAGCCACTTCCCGCCCGTGACCGAGGCGGCGTACCCCATGATCCTGGGCAAGTACGACTACTACTGGCTGCGCCTGAACTGAACCCACCGCGCACAGAAGGCCCGCCGCGCTGAACGCGGCGGGCCTTCTCTGGTGCCTGCTGGGTCAGCCGTTCAGGCGAGCCGTGACCTCGACGAGGCGGCGGGCCTGATGGGCGATGGTGGCGCGGTCCTCGTCGCTCAGGGGTTGGCCGCCGGCCGTGACGCTGGCGCCGTAGGGGTTCCCGCCGGACGCGAAGATGACCGGGTCGGTGTAGCCGGGCGGCACCAGAATGGCGCCCCAGTGCATGGCGGTGGTGTACAGGGTCATCAGGGTGGTTTCCTGGCCGCCGTTGGGGTTCTGGGCGCTGGTCATGGCGCTGAAGGTCTTGTTCGCCAGTTTGCCGGTGCCCCACAGTCCGCCGAGCGTGTCGATGAAGGCGCGCACCTGGCTGGCCGCGCCGCCGAAGCGGGTGGGGCTGCTGAACAGGTAGGCGTCGGCCCATTCCAAGTCGGCGGGCGTGGCGGTCTGGACGTCGGCGCTGCGTTCCTGCTGGGCCTTCCAGGCGTCCTGGGTGTCGATCACGGCCTGGGGGGCCGTTTCCGGCACCTTCAGCAGGCGCACCTCGGCCCCGGCGGCGCGGGCAGCTTCGGCAGCCACCTGGGCCATGGCGTGATTGGTGCCGTAGGTGGAGTAGTACACGATGGCCAGCTTCACCGGGGTGGGGTTCGTCATGAGGGCAGTGTATGCAGGCCCGGAAAATAGTTCAACATCAAGGCATTTAACATTGGTTTACTCTTTTCTCACCCGGCGCCTGCGCCCCTCCCACCCGGCTCTGCTCGGGGCGAACAGCCCGAACAGCCACCCCATCGGAATCCGGCTATCGGCAGCCACAACGAACCCTCCCCCGTCACGGAAGGCACAGGGCCGTCCCGTGAACAGGGGAGAGAGGGAGCAGAGTGAGGGAATCAACCCACCCGGAACGACCGCGCGGAGGCCCGCACGGGCTCCGGATCAGATCCGGACCGTCACCCGCGCCCCGTCGTCCTCAAGGTGGACCGAGTCGATGAACCGGACCACCCGCGTGGCGTACCCCATGACCAGCGTGTGCGTCCTGGCGCCGCCACCGAAGCGGCGCACGCCGCTCAGCAGCTCGCCGTACGTGATGCCGGTCGCGCTGAACACCATCTGCGACCCCGGCGCCAGATCGTTCGTCCGGTACACGCGTTTCTCGTCCACGCCCATCGAGGCGAAGCGCTCACGCATGGCGTCGTCCTCGGCGATGAAGCGCCCCTGAATCTCCGCGCCCAGGCACTTCATGGCCGCCGCCGACAGCACCCCTTCCGGCGCGCCGCCCGACCCCATCAGCGCGTGGACGCCGGTGCCGCGCACCCCGACCTGCAGGCTGGCGACCACGTCGCCGTCACCGATCAGTTTCACGCGGGCGCCCGTGGCCCGCACCTGCCGGATCAGGTCCGCGTGCCGCTCGCGGTCCAGGATGGTGATCATCAGGTCGTCCACGTCGCGTTCCAGGCTCTGGGCCAGCACGTTCAGGTTCGCCTCGACCGGCCAGTCCAGGTTGACCTTCCCGGCGGCGGGGGGCGGCACGACCAGCTTGTCCATGTAGCAGTCCGGCGCGTGCATCAGGCCGCCCCGTTCGGACAGGGCGATCACGGCCAGCCCGTTCGGGAGGCCCTTGGCGGTCACGACCGTGCCCTCGACCGGGTCCACGGCGATATCCACCTCGTACTGCCCGCTGCCGACCTGCTCGCCGATGTACAGCATGGGCGCCTCGTCCATCTCGCCCTCGCCGATCACGACCGTGCCCCGGATGTCCAGCGAGTTCAGCAGTTCCCGCATGGCCTCGGTACCGGCGCCGTCCACGGCGTTCTTGTCGCCCATGCCCATGAAGCGACTGGCGGCCAGCGCCGCACCCTCGGTCACGCGGGCCGTTTCCAGCACCAGCGCGTGCTCGAAGTGATTGGTGCCCGCGCGCGTCTCCGCGCTCTGCTCGGAACTCCTGTCCGCGCCCTTCTGCCGTTTGACCGTCATGCACCGAACGTAACACGGCCCACATGAGGCGCGGCGCTGGGAACGATTCCATCCCCACGCGCCGCGTGTCACCCGCCGGGGGAACGGCCCCCGCCGCCCCGTTATCCGGATTCCGTCTGTCCCGTTGACAGATCGGAACACCACCGATCTGCCCACTCCACGCCCGGAGTCCGTATCACCTCAGGACGCCCGCCCACACCAGCAGCCCCCACAGCACCACCGGAATCGCCAGCGACCCCACGATCAGCTTCAGCAGCCGCCACCAGTCGTTCAGGAACTCCTTCATGCCGCCCAGCGTAGCAGCCGCCCGCCGTCACTTCCGGGTCACCCGTCACCGGGCGGCGCCCCGGACCAGCCCTTCACGCTGTCTTACCGCAGGTGCCCGCGCGGACGCCGCACTCCTTACACTGGGCGGCATGACCATCAGCGAACTGGCCGGTAAACGCGCTCCCCGGAGCCTGCTGACGAACATCCCCCGCCTGGTGGCGCACTACTACGAGACCCGCCCGCTGCCCAGCGACCCGCTGCAACGCGTGGCCTTCGGCACCAGCGGCCACCGCGGCAACAGCCTCGCCGGGACGTTCAACGAGGCGCACATCCTGGCCACCTCCCAGGCCGTCGCCGAGTACCGCGCGCAGGCCGGCATCACCGGGCCGCTGTACATGGGCCTGGACACCCACGCCCTGTCCGAACCCGCCTGGATGACCGCGCTGGAAGTCCTGATCGCCAACGGCGTGCGCGTGCGCGTGCAGCCCGGCATGTTCACGCCCACCCCGCTGGTCAGCCACGCCATCCTGGAACACAACCGCGCCGGAACGGACGGCGTGGCCGACGGGATCGTGATCACGCCCAGTCACAACCCCCCGCAGGACGGCGGCTTCAAGTACAACCCGCCCAGCGGCGGCCCCGCCGACACCGACGTCACGAAGGTCGTGCAGGCCCGCGCCAACCAGATCCTGGAAGACGAACTGCGCGACGTGCGGCGCGTGTCCCTCGAAGACGCCATGGGCGCCCTGGAGGAATTCGACTTCATCACGCCCTACGTCACGCAACTGCCCGAAGTGATCGACCTGGACGTCATCCGCGCCAGCGGCGTGCGGATCGGCGTGGACCCGCTGGGCGGCAGCAGCCTCCCGGTCTGGCAGGCCATCCGGGCGGCGCACGACCTGAACCTGACCATCGTGAACGACGTGATCGACCCCAGCTTCGCGTTCATGAGCGTGGACCGCGACGGCAAGATCCGCATGGACTGCTCCAGCCCCCACGCCATGGCGGGCCTGCTGGCCCTGAAAGGCGATTTCGACGTGGCCATCGGGAACGACCCGGACGCCGACCGGCACGGCATCGTCACCGCCGACGGCCTGATGAACCCCAATCACTACCTCGCCGTGATGATCGAGTACCTGTTCCAGAACCGCCCCGGCTGGCGCGCGGACGCCGCCATCGGCAAGACACTGGTCAGCAGCGCCCTGATCGACCGGGTGGGCGCCAGCATCGGCCGTCGCGTCGTGGAAGTCCCGGTGGGCTTCAAGTACTTTGTGGCGGGCCTGCAGGACGGCTCCTTCGGCTTCGGCGGCGAGGAGAGCGCGGGCGCCAGCTTCCTGCGCCGCGACGGCCGCGCCTGGAGTACCGACAAGGACGGCCTGATCCCCGGCCTCCTCGCCGCCGAGATCACCGCCCGCACCGGCCAGACCCCCAGCGGGCGCTTCGCGGACCTGAGCGCCCGCCTCGGCGCGACCGCCTACGACCGCCAGGACGCCCCCGCCACGCCCGACCAGAAACGCATCCTGGGCAGCCTCTCGCCCGAACAGGTCACCGCTACCACCCTGGGCGGCGACCCCATCACCGCGAAACTCACCCGCGCGCCCGGCAACGACGAACCTATCGGCGGCCTGAAAGTCACCACCGACGAGGCCTGGTTCGCCGCGCGCCCCAGCGGCACCGAGGACGTGTACAAGATCTACGCCGAGAGCTTCCGCGGCCCGGAGCACCTGAAACAGGTCATGAACGAGGCCCGCGATGTGGTCGCCGCCGCGCTGGGAGGCCAGTGACCATGAGCCACGCCCTCACCGACCCGGACAGCACTGGCACCCCCCTCACCGAGGAGGAACTGTTGCAGGTCGTCATCACCCGCGAGGAGATCCGCGACGTGGAATTCGACTGGTTCGCCACCGACACGCGCGGGCACGTCGCGCAGTTCCTGGCCGCCGGGGACGACACCGTCCCGCACGCCGCTCTGCAGAGCGAGGGCTTGCTGGAACGCACGCACGTCTGGATCGACCTGCGCCCCGAAACCGAGGACCCCAACGCCCCCGCCGGAGGCTTCGACGAGCACCTGACGCCCGCCCAGCGGCGCGGCGCGTTCGTGTACGACCGCATTCCCGGCCGGGCGGGCGTGTACCGTCTCGTGGCCGCCCCCCGTACCCCCTTCACCGTCAGCGACATGCCCCCCCACCTCCAGGCGTACCTGAACACCCTGCGCCTGAACGTCAGCTTCGGCGCGCCGCACCTGTTCATCGGCCCGGACGGCCGCGCCCACGAGCTCACCCCAGACGAGGCAGGCCCCCACCCCACCTGAACGCCGCATGAAGGCCGGGCGGGACGGGCAGTACAGTGACCCCCGTGAGTCTCCCGCCGTCCGGCCCGCCCCCTGCCCCACCCGAACTGAACATGACCTTCGAGGACGCCGGCCCGCCCGCCGCGCCCCCACCCGCCGGGCCGAAAAAATCCCTGCGGGCCAACACCCTCATCGTCATGCTCGGCACGCTCGGCTCACGCCTGAGCGGCATCATCCGGCAGCAGATCATCAATACCTTCGCCCCCGCCCTGACCGATGCGTTCCTCGTTGCTGTGAGGGTGCCCAACCTGCTGCGCGAACTGCTGGCCGAGGGTGCGCTCGTCAATTCATTCATCCCGGTGTACAAGACCCTGGACGCTCAGGGACGGCGGGAACTGGCGCAGGCGTTCAGTGGCCTGCTGATTGCCGTCAACCTCCTGCTGATGGCTGCCGGGATCTTCGCCGCGCCGTGGATCGTGGACCTGCTGCTGGGCAGCGACCCGAACGTGGACCGGGAACTGACCCTGTTCATGACGCGCATGCTCATGCCGTTCCTGATGCTGATCAGCCTGTCCGCCATTGCCATGGGCCTGTTGAACGCCGACGAGCACTTTCGCGAAAGCAGTTTCGCGCCCGTGGCCTTCAACATCGCCAGCATCGCCGCGCTCCTGATCCTCCCGAACACGGCCACGTGGCTGGCCTTCGGCTGGCTCATCGGCGGCGTGGCGCAACTGGTCGTGCAGTTACCTGCCCTGAACCGCTTCGGACTGTTGCCCACCCCCAACCTGAAGGGACACCCGGCAGTGGGCCGTGTGCTGAAGCAGATGGCGCCGTTCACGCTGACCGCCGGGGCGCGGCAGTTCCTGAACGTGTACGTGATCAGCCTGTTATCGAACGCGAAGCAGTTCCCCACAGGAACGCAGACGGGGTACAGCAACGCCGAGGCGCTGTTCACGATGGTCAACGGCCTGTTCGTGGTGTCGCCCGTCCTGGCCGTCTTCCCCCGCTTCTCGCAGGCCGCTGCCGAGAAGGACTGGCCGCAGTTCCGCGCGCTGACCGCCAGCACCATCCGCACGACCACGTTTCTGGCTGCCCCTATGAGCGCGCTGTTGCTGGCCCTGGCCCCGTTCGCGATGAGCCTCATCAATCTGGAAGCCCCGGTCGGGAAGGACGACCTGAACAAGTTCACGGCGGGCACCGGCATCCTGCTCGGCTGGTCCCTGGCCCTCGTGCCGTGGGCGCTGGTGACGGTCCTGCTGCGCACCTTCTACGCCCGTGAACGCACCCGTGAGGCCGTGACGATCAGCGCCATCGGCTTCGTGCTGGAGGTCGGTCTGTACCGCCTGCTGGTGCCGGGCCTGGGATTGATCGGCTTCGGCCTGAGCACCACCATCAGCGGCCTGCTGATGACGGCCGCGCTGATCGTGCTGTACCGCCGCGCCGTGGGTTTCCCGGCCCGCGAGGTGACGGGTCACCTGCTGCGCGTCGTGCCACTGGCTGCCGTCTCGGGCGGCGCGGCGTGGCTGATTGCGCGGGCCGTGCCGATCGAGCCGGGCTTCATCCTGACCAGCATTCCCGTGCTGGCCCTGGCGGGCGGCGTGGGCCTCGCCGTGTACCTGGGCGGCGCACTCGCCCTGAAACTGCCGGAAGTGGCGGCGGTGACGCGCCGACTGAAACGCTGATCCGTGGGGGACGTGGGGTGTGGGTCGTGGGAGCAACCTCCTACCACCCGCACCCCACCTCCTACACCCCGTCTACAGTCGGATGCCGATCAGGGCGTAGGCGGCCAGGGCAACCTTCTCGCGCAGCAGGTACGAGCGGTTGACCCGCGCGCTGAGGGGGCTGGCGCTGACGTTGGCGTTCAGGCCGATGGCGCGGGCCAGGGCCAGGGCACGGGGGGCGTGGGCCTCGTCGGTGACGAGCGTGATGGGCGTGTCCGGGCTCAGGGCGGCGCGGGCGTTCTGGAGGTTCTGCACGGTGGTGCGGCTGCGTTCCTCCGCGATCAGGTCGCCTTGCGGCACGCCCTGGTGGGCGAGGTACGTGGTGCCCACGCCGCCTTCGGTGTAGGGGTCGCCGGCGCGGCGGCCGCCCGTGACGACGATCTGTTCCACGTCTCCGGTGCGGTAGAGGGTCAGGGCGTGGTCCAGGCGGCGCTGGAAGGCGGGGCTGGGTTTCCCGGCGTACTGCGCGGCGCCCAGCACGACCAGGGTGGGGTGGGGCGTGGCGGCGTTCTGGACGCGCAGGTTGGGCGTCAGGACGAATCCCGCGACGAGCAGGGCCGCCACGGCCAGTGGCAGCAGGGTGAGGGTGGCGCCCCGTGAACGCATCAGCGGCAGCCTAGCATGAAGAAAATGATAAGCCTGACGGGTTGCGCACTCCTCCCGCGCGGCGCCGTCCGGCTGAGGTGGCCGCGCGGGTGGGGGCGTACAGTATGGAACCTCGGCCAGAGTCGGAACGGGAACGCGTGCTACGCTCGGCCCGTACCCCTGCCGACGTGGCCCCTGCCTACGGGGGCCCCTGCCTACGGGGGAGAGACCTTAACTTATGCCCAGAACCCTTGTCATTGTCGAGTCGCCCGCCAAAGCCCGCACCATCGAGAAGTACCTCGGAAAGGGGTACGCGGTGGAGTCTTCCATCGGGCATATCCGCGACCTGCCGAAAAGTGCGGCGGACATCCCGGAGAAATACAAGGGCAAGGCCTGGGCCCGCCTGGGCCTGGACGTCGAACATGACTTCCAGCCGCTGTACGTCGTGTCGCCCGAGAAGAAGGCGCACGTGGCGAAACTGCGCAAGCTGGCCTCCGAGGCCGACGAGATCATCCTGGCGACCGACGACGACCGCGAGGGCGAGAGCATCGCGTGGCACCTGTTTCAGGAACTGAAGCCCAGGGTGCCGGTCAAGCGGATGGTGTTCCACGAGATCACGCGGGAGGCCATCCAGGCGGCGATTGCCGCGCCGCGCCAGATCGACACGAACCTTGTGGAGGCGCAGGAGGCCCGCCGCGCCCTGGACCGCCTGTACGGCTACGAGGTCAGCCCGGTCCTGTGGAAGAAGGTCAAGCCGAAACTCTCGGCGGGCCGCGTGCAGAGCGTGGCGACCCGCATGCTGGTGGAACGCGAACGCGAACGCATGCGCTTTGTCAGTGCGTCGTGGTGGGACCTGCTGGTCACCGGGAGGACGGCGGACGCGCAGACCTTCCCGGCGCGCCTGACCGAAGTGGCCGGCCCGGATAAGACGATGCAGAAGCTGGCGCTGGGCCGCGACTTCGACCCGCTGACCGGGCGGCTGAAGAGCGGCGTGAATGCCCGCCTGCTGACCGAGGCCGAGGCCCGCGCCCTGGCCGACGGCCTGACCGGGCAGCCCCTGACGGTCACGAGCGCCGAGGAGAAACCCTTCACGCAGCGCCCGTACCCGCCGTTCATCACGTCCACGTTGCAGCAGGAGGGGAGCCGCAAGCTGGGCTTCGCGGCCACGCGCACCATGCGCGCCGCGCAGCGCCTGTACGAGCAGGGCTACATCACGTACATGCGCACCGACAGCACCAACCTGAGCACCGAGGCGGTCACGGCCGCCCGCACGCAGGTCACGCAGATGTACGGCCCCAGTTACCTGTCGCCGCAGCCGCGCGTGTACGCCAAGAAAGCCAAGAACGCCCAGGAGGCCCACGAGGCGATCCGCCCGGCCGGCAGCGCCTTCCGCACGCCCGAGAGCCTGCGCGCCGAACTGAGCGGCGACGAGTGGCGCCTGTACGACCTGATCTGGAAACGCACCGTCGCCTGCCAGATGGCCGACGCGCGTGGCCGCAGCCTGCGCGTCCGCCTGGGCGGCCAGACAAAGGCGGGCGAGGCGGTCGCCCTGAGCGCCTCGGGCCGCACCATCGACTTCCCCGGCTTCCTGCGCGCCTACGTGGAGGGCAGCGACGACCCCGGCGCCGCGCTGGAAGACCGCGAGACGCCCCTGCCGCCCCTGAAGGAAGGCGAGCGCGTCACCGCCGACAGCGTCAAACCCGAGGGCCACGACACGCAACCCCCCGCCCGCTACACCGAGGCGTCGCTGGTGCAGGCGCTGGAAGGCGCGGGCATCGGGCGCCCCAGCACGTACGCCAGCATCCTGGGCACCATCCAGGACCGTGGCTACGCCATCAAGAAGGGGCAGGCGCTGGTGCCGTCCTGGACGGCGTTCGCGACCAGTGCGCTGCTGGAACACCACTTCAGTTCGCTGGTGGACTACGACTTCACCGCCCGGATGGAGGAGGACCTGGACGACATCGCGGGCGGCCGCGCCCAGCGGGTGCCGTACCTGCGCCGCTTCTACCTGGGCGACGACGGCGAGGGCATGGCCCTGCGGCCCCTGATCGACCGGCAGATGGGCGAGATCGACGCGCGCAGCATCGCCACCATCAGCGTGCCCCGCCTGGAAGGCACCGGCATTGAGGTCCGCGTGGGCCGCTACGGGCCGTACATGGAACGCGGCGAGCAGAAAGCCAACCTGCCCGAGGACATGGCCCCCGACGAACTGACCGCCGAGAAGGCCGAGGAGATCATGGCCCGCCCCAGCGGCGAGCGCCCGCTGGGCGTGGACCCCGACACCGGGCACCCCGTCGTGGCCCGCGCCGGACGCTACGGCCCGTACGTGACGCTGGGCGACACCAACCCCCCGGTGCGCAGCGCCAGCCTGTTCCCCACCGACGACCTGAACACCCTGAGCCTGGACCGCGCCCTGAAACTCCTGAGCCTGCCCCGACTGGTCGGCACGAGCGGCGGCGAGGAAGTCTGGGCGCTGAACGGCAAGTACGGCCCGTACCTCAAGCGCGGCACCGACAGCCGCAGCCTGACCAGCCACGAGCAGCTGTTCGAGGTCGGCATCCAGGAGGCCGAGGCGCTGTTCCTGCAACCCCGCTTCGGGAAGGGCCGCGTGGCCGCCCCGCCCCTTCAGACCTTCGAACTGGAGGGCCGCGCGCCCATCCTGCTGAAATCCGGCCGCTTCGGCCCGTACCTGACCGACGGGGAACGCAACGCCACCCTGCGCAAGGGCGAGGACGAGGGCACCCTGAGCGCCGAACGCGCCCTGGAAATCCTGGAGGAACGCGGCAAGGAACCCAAGAAGAAACCCGGCAAGGCCAGCCCCAAGAAAGCGGCCGCCAAAGCCCCGGCCAGGGCAGGCGCGAAGAAACCCGCCGCCAGCAAGGCCAGCACCGCCAAGGCCAGCACTGCCAAGAGCAGCACCGGCAAGACGGGTACAGGGAAGGCGGCTCCCAAGAAACCGGCGACCAAGACCGCTGTCAAGAAAGCTGCCGCGCCCGCCAAGGCCACCTTCACCTGGGCGCAACTCAAGGCCCACCTGGGCGTCCTGAGTGCCCAGGAACAGCAACTCGTGACCGCCACCCGCGAACAGGGCCGCAAGGTCGAGGAAGTGGCCCCCGAACTGGGCCTGGACGTCAAGAAGGCCAAGGGCATGGCGTTGCAGGCCAGCAAGAAACTGAACCAGGCGGCGCGCGGAGAGTAACGTGCCCACCCGCGCCCGCCCCGACACCCCCCAGGCCCTGCACCTGCCCCGGCTGGCGCAGGGCACGCCCGGCGAGTGGGTGCGACTGCCGGGCGGGAACGTGCAGGTCGTGACCCTGAGCGGCACGCTGACCGGCCCGGCCACGCCCGGCTGGCTGGTGTGCCTGACCGGCGAGGCGGTCGTGGACCTGCCCCTGAACAACTTCGTGCGCCTGCGCCCCGGCGAGGGCTATCACGTGACCCCGGAGCAGCCCTGGACGGCCTTCGGGACCCGTGACGGCACCACGCTGCTCCTGAGCGCCGCGGAGTCTGTATGACCCGCCCCGTCCCGCACACCCGCGCCGAGTACCCGTACCATCACCCCACCCCGACCCGCTGGGCGGACAACGACGTGTACGGGCACGTGAACAACGTGACGTACTACGCGTACTTCGACACGGCCGTGAACGCGTACCTCGCGGCGCGCGGCGCGCTGGACATTCACGCGGGCGCGGTGATCGGGCTGGTCGTCGAGAGCGGCTGCGCGTACTTCGCGCCCGCCGCGTTCCCGGACACGCTCAGCGTGGGCCTGCGCGTGGGCCGCCTGGGCAGTAGCAGCGTCCGCTACGAACTGGCCGTGTTCCGCGAAGGGGACGACGCGGCCTGCGCGCAGGGGCATTTCGTCCACGTGTACGTGGACCGCGATACCCGCCGTCCCGCCCCGCTGCCGCCCGCGCTACGCGCCGCGCTGGACGCCCTGCAACCCGGCTGACGGCCCGCACGGAAGGCAGGCGCCCGGCAACGCAACGGCCGGGCGCCTGCCATCTACGGGTTCAGCGTTTCTTCTTCGCGGCCTTCGCCGCCTCCTTGGCCGCCTTCTGCTCGGCCTTGCGGCGCTCCTGCATCTCGCGGCCCATGTCCTCCATCAGCTGCGCGCCCTGGGCGTCCACGGTGCGCTGCAACTCCAGCAGGGTCGTGGCGACCATGTTGTTCAGCACCCGTTCGACCGGTGTGCGCACCCAGCCGTAGCGAACACGGGCGTTCAGGCTGAACGTCACCTCGGTCCCGCCGGGCATCGGTTTGAACACCCAGCCCTGCGTGAGCTTCTCCAGCGGCCCCACGTGCCGGACGCTCTCCCAGCCGCCCCGCTGCGGCGCCTGCAACTGCCCGTACTTCGCGGTGAAACTCAGGCCCAGCAGGCGGCGCGTGAACTTGAACCGCACCAGCGCGTTGTTCGCCAGCCGGGCGTTCTCGCCCTCGTAGTCGGCTTTCGCGAGGTTGGGGTCCCACTTGACGCGCCGCCTGGGTTCCAGCGCCAGCCGGTACAGCACGTCCGGGCGGGCCCTGACCACGATGGTCTGCTTGATGCTGATGGACTCGGACATAGTAACCGTCACTGTAGCGCGAAGCGGCCCGCACCCGCACCGGGACAGTCCTCTCCATCCGGGCTGAAGGCGGGTGCAGCACCCCTTGATCCGGATCAGTCCAGGTAGGCCCGCGCCGGCAGCTGCGACACGCGCAGGTTGAACCGCTCGGCGTACCGCACGCCCGCCAGCCGCCCCACGCCCGCGCGGCCCTCCAGGAACTGCTCTTTCGTCCACTGCCAGCGGTAGAAGTCGTGGTAGTACTCCATCACGCGGCCCGCCACGTCGATGGTGTCCGTGATGTCCACACTGACCTCCGGGTACGGACTGGCCGGCGCGTGGTACTGGTAGAAGCGCACCGGCTCGCGCCACGCGTCCAGGCGGCGCACGTCCTCACCACTCTCCACGGCGTGGTCGCCACTCAGGTCCGGGGCGGGCGGCATGGCAGCCCCGCCGCCCACCTCGTTCACGATCTTCGGAATGCGGGCCAGCGTGATCGCGTCGAAAGCGATCTTCGCGGTCATCCGGTGATCCGGGTGCGGGTGATCGTCACTCCAGGTGATCACGGCGTTCGGCCGGAACCGCGCGTACAGCCGCGCCAGTTGCAGCGCCTCGCCGCGCCCGCCCGTCATGCGGCTGTCCCCCATGTCGAAGAAGTGATGCTGCGCCCCGATCTGCGCCGCCACCCACGCGCCATGCTCACGGCGCACCCGCGTAACCTCCTCGTGAGGCGCGTCCCCGAACTGACTGGCCAGTTCACCCAGCGTCGTCCAGACCAGCATGACCTCGTCGCCACGCGCCGCGTGCTTCGCCAGGGTCCCCATGCACCCGATCTCGTCGTCCGGGTGCGCAAACACAGCCATGATTCGCATGCGCCCCAGCATACGCGCCCACGTCCGGAACCCGTTTTGCTCCTTCTTTGCGGGGCAGCTCTACGAGTCGCATCCGCTCGGATTAAATGGCTTACAAAGCCATTCAATCGGAGTCCGTATCAGCGCAGGAAGCGGATACTCAGCGGGTACCGGTACGGCTGCCCCGCACTGACCCGCACGACCGCCACGATCATGAACACGAACGGCACCAACCCCAGCACCGCCATGACCGGCAGGAAGAACAGGAAAAACGCCCCGAACGTCCCCAGGAACGCCAGCGCCCCCAGGTCCGGCGTGCCCGCCGCCGCCCCCACCGCCCCGCCGATCAGGCCCGCGCTGAACAGCATGAACGCCAGCACCCCCACCACCAGCCCGTACAGCCAGAAACTCAGCTGGAAATTCAGGGCCTCCTTGCCCTGCTCGTCCAGCGCGCCGCTGCGGTCCCGGAACGCCAGCCACGCCACCAGCGGCCCCAGCACGTTCCCCAGCGTCGGCAACAGCAGCCCCGCCAGCGGCGACAGGTGCGTGATGATCGCCGGAGTACGGTCGGGTTCGGGAATGACAGGCAGGGAACGGCTCATGCTTGACAGTACGCCCCGCGCCTCCCTACAGTTCCCAGAATGTCGCGCCCGCACCGCCCCCAGACCGCTGCGCAGAAAGCGCAGGCCGCCGCGCGTGACCGCCAGCCCCTCCCGGCCGGCATCCAGCCCGCGCAACCCGTGGTGGGCGACCACGTCGAACTGTACAGCGACGGCGCCTGCGACACCCAGGCCGGACACGGCGGCTGGGCCACCATCCTCAACTGCAAGGGCCGCGAACTCGTCCTCAGCGGAAACGAGGAAGGCACCACCAACAACCGCATGGAACTGCGCGGCCTGCTCGAGGGCCTGAAAGTCCTCAAACGCCCCTGCCACGTCACGGTCGTCACCGACAGCCAGTACCTCCGCAAGGCCTTCACGGACGGCTGGATCCTGAACTGGCAACGCAACGGCTGGAAAACCGCCGCCAAGGACCCCGTGAAAAACCAGGACCTCTGGGAAGAACTGATCACGCAGGCCAGAACGCACGCCCTGACCTTCGTGTGGGTCAAGGGCCACGCCGGGCACGGCGAGAACGAACGCGTCGACGAACTCGCCGTGCAGGAACGCAAGAAACTGCGGCAGAAGTAACTCAGCGCGCCAGGGTGCAGCGGTATCGGCGGCGCTCCCACTGGCTGGGGAGTTCCTGAATGCGGAAGCCGCTGCGGCGGTAGAAGTCGGCGGCGTCCTCGTCGGTGTCGGCGTTCAGGGTGTCCAGGTTCAGGGCGGTCATCAGGCTGTGCAGGAGGGCGCGGGTGTGGCCCTGCCGGGCGTGATCGGGGTGCGTGCCGAGGTGCTGCACGGTGCCTGCGTGCCCGCTGACGGTCAGGCCCGCCGCGCTGACGGGCATGCCGCTGACCTCCCAGGTGTGCAGTTGCCAGTCCGGGTCGGTGCGGTAGCGGCGCAGAGTGGTCTGAAGGCGGGCCGGGTCCGGGTACATGGAGCGGTTCAGTAGCGCGTCAGTGTCCGGGGTGGGCGGAGTGTGGAGGCGCAGCATGCCCGGCAGGGTAGAGGGGCGGTGTGCGGGGGTGCATCGGCCAGTGTGCGGATTCGCGGCGGTGGGCGCTGGCCTAGGCTGGGCGTATGACCCTGCTGCCGCCTGCTGACTCCCTGCCCGACCCGCCCGCCCTGTCGGACGCGGCGCGCTGGCGGACGTTCCTGTGGCTGTGGGGGTCGCAGGCGCTGAGTGTGCTGGGGGGCGGCCTGAGTGCGTTTGCCATGAACATCTACCTGACGCAGTCGCGTTTTCCGCTGGAGGCGCAGAAGCCGGAGCTGGCGGCGGCGCTGGCCCTGACCGGGCTGGGGTGGGGCGCGGCGGCGATTCTGGGGGCTCCGCTGGCGGGGGCGCTGGCGGACCGCTGGAACCGGCGGCGCATGATGATCACCTGTGACCTGCTGGGGGCGCTGCTGCTGGTGCTGGGCGTGCTGATGGTCACGCTGGGCACGCCGCCCGTGTGGCTGCTGACGCTGTTCACGGCCGCGCTGGGTCTGGTGGGTACGTTTCACGGGTCGGCATTCGACACGAGTTACTCGTCGCTGGTGACGCGGGACCGCCTGCCGCGCGCCAACGGCCTGATGCAGACCCTCTGGAGCCTGTCGGGGCTGCTGAGTCCGGCGCTGGCGGCGCTGCTGATCGGCCTGCCGGCCCTGGCGCGGCAGGGAGAGGTGCCCCTGCTGGCGGGGGCACTGGCGGGTCTGCCGGACGGTGTGGCGCTGGCGCTGGGCATTGACGCGGCGTCGTTCCTGCTGGCGGCGCTGGTGGTGTCGCGCCTGCACTGGCCGCAACCGCCCCGTCAGGACGGGGGGCGTGGCCGGCCCTCGCTGGCGCAGGACATGCGTTTCGGGTGGTCGTTCATCGGGCGGCGGCCTGCGCTGCTGCACCTGCTGCTGACCTTCGCGGGCGTGAACCTGCTGACCAGCGGCGTGGGCGTCCTGCACCCCCTGCTGGTGCGCTTCACGCTGGGCACCCCGGTCGACGGGACCGGCGCGGCCCTGGCGACCCTCTGGACGGCCCTGAGTGCCGGTGGGCTGCTGGGCGGCCTGCTGGTCAGCGTGACGGGCGGCCTGAAGCGGCGGCGGGTGCTGGGCGTGCTGCTGCCCATGATCGCCGCCGGGACCGCGCACGCCCTGAGCGGCGTGGCGGGCAGCCTGCCCCTGACGGCCGCGTGCGTGCTGGCCTTCGGGGTGATGACGCCGGTCATGAACGCGCACTCGCAGAGCATCTGGCAGGCGCAGGTCGCGCCGGAACTGCAGGGCCGGGTGTTCAGCGTGCGCCGACTGATCGCACAGTTCACCGCGCCCCTCAGTACCGCGCTGGCCGGACTGCTCGCCGCGCACGGCGGGGCCGGGTCGATCCTGCTGTGGTCCGGAGCACTCATGGCCGTCCTGGCGAGCGCGCAACTCCTGAACCCGCACCTGCGCCGCGTGGAGGACCCCCTGCCCGAAGCGCCGCCGCTGACGGCGTGATACGGACTCCGATTGAATGGCTCATAAAGCCGTTCAATCCGAGCGGAGCGAGCAGGAGAGAAACGGGTTCCGGGCGTGGAGTTGGCAACCCGGTGTTGTTCCGGGTTGTTAACGAAACAGACGGAATCCGTATGAATCCGGCAGCAGTGGGGGGACGCCATCGGTCGGCGTCCCCCCTTCATATTCCGTGCTTCAGCCCTGCCGGTCGAGCCAACCGGCCAGCCACGGCAGTTTCGTCTGCACCTTGTCCCGCAGGCCGCTCCAGTAGCGGTGGGACCAGCCTTCGAGGTTGCGCTGCTTGCCGCGCGCGACGGCCAGGGCGCCCTCGGGCACGTCGTCGTGGACGGTGCTGCCGCCCGCGATGAAGGCGGCGTCCCCGATCACGCGGGGCGCGACGATGGTGGAGTTACTGCCGATGAACACGCCCGCGCCGATGCGGCTGGGGTGTTTGTTCACGCCGTCGAAGTTCGCGATGATGGTCCCGGCCCCCACGTTCGTCTCGTCGCCGATGCTCACGTCGCCCAGGTACGCGAGGTGCCCGGCCTTCACGCCCTGCGCCAGCTGGGCGTTCTTGGTCTCCACGAAGTTCCCGATGTGGACCGCCTCGCCCAGCACGGTGCCGGGGCGCAGGCGCGCGAACGGCCCCACGTCGCTGCGCGCGCCCACCTGCGCGCCTTCCAGCACGCTGTGCGGCTTCACGACCACGCCCTCAGCCAGCACGCTGTCCGTGACGACCGAGTACGCGCCGATCTGGGCGCCGTCCGCCACGCGCGTGTCGCCGCGCAGGATCACGCCGGGTTCCAGCGTCACGTCGCGGCCCAGCACGACCGTGTCCTCGATGTACACCGTCTCCGGCATGTGGATGGTCACCCCGGCCCGCATGTGCGCCTGCGTGATGCGCGCCCGGATGATGTTCTCCGCCTCGGCCAGCCCGGTGCGGTCGTTGGCGCCCATCACCTCGTCCGGGTCGTTCAGGCGGAAGGCGTGCGCCTCGGCCCCCTCGGCGCGGTACAGGCCCAGCAGGTCCGTCAGGTAGTACTCGCCGCTGGCGTTCTCGTTCGTGATGCGGTGGGCCAGTTCGTTCGCGCGGGCGTCCATCAGGTATACGCCCGAGTTGAATTCACCCACGGCGCGTTCCTCGGGCGTGGCGTCCTTCTGCTCCACGATGCGTTCCACGTTCCCCTGCGCGTCCCGGATGATCCGGCCGTACCCGGTGGCGTCCGGCAGCACGCCGGTCAGGACCGTGAACGCCCCGCTGCGCTCGCGGTGGTCGGCCAGCAGGTCGCGCAGCGTCTCGGTGCGCAGCAGCGGCGTGTCGCCGTACAGCACCAGCACGTCCGCCTCCCGGTGGTCGTCCAGGGCGTCCATGCCCGCCAGGAACGCGTGGCCGGTGCCCAGCTGCTGCTCCTGGCGTGCGAACACCACGCCGCTGCCGGCCAGGGCCGCCTCGACCGCCTCGGCCCCGTGTCCGGTCACGACGACCACGTTCCGCGCGCCCAGTTCCCGCGCGGCCTTCACGGCCCACGCGACCATCGGGCGGCCCGCGACCGGGTGCAGCACCTTCGGCAGCGAGGATTTCATGCGGGTGCCCTGGCCGGCGGCCAGGATCACCACGTCCAGCGGACGGTTCGTATCAGTCATACCGCCCAGCAGTGTACCAGCGCACCCGAAATCCGCCGCACGAATCCGTGCCGCCCACCCCGCGCCGCCCGTGACAGCGGCAGGGGCCGCCACGTTCCTGCGTGACGGCCCCTGCGTGCGTACGGATCAGGAAGGCTTGAGGGTCGTGTCGGCCGGCGCAGCGGCGGGCGCGCCCCGGCGGCGCAGGCGCACCAGCATCCAGATGCTGACCAGGATCAGCGGAATGCTGATCACGTGCGTGTCCGTGAACAGGCCGATGCCGGGGGCGTCCAGACCCTGGTTCAGGTACGCCCTGGGCGACAGGGGGTTCAGGCGGAAGGTTTCCTCCCAGCCGGCGCGCAGCACCGAGTACCACAGCCAGAACTGCCAGAACGCCCAGCCGGGAATGCGGCTGCGCAGCCAGAAGTAGGCCGCGACCGACAGGATCACGCCGATGATCACGCCGTACAGCTGCGCGAAGTGGACGGGCGCGGTCATGACCATCTGCCCGCCGATCTGCTGGCAGTACTGCGACAGGTCCAGGTCCGGGTTGGGGTTGCGCACGCACATGCCGTCATGGAAGGCGCGGGCGCTGTCGGGCCAGCGGTAGCCGACCGGCCAGCCGGTCACGCGGCCCACGGTGTCCGTGCCGTTCATGATGTTCCCGATGCGCCCGCCGATGATCCCGAACGCCACGCCAGGCACGCACAGGTCCGCGTAGCGGTAGAAGTCCATGCCCTTGCGCCGCGCGTAGTACAGCATGACCAGAATCCCGCCGATCAGGCCGCCGTGAATGCTGATGCCGCCCTGCCGGAGGTTCACGATGTCCAGCAGCACGCGCGGGAACGGCGTGTTCTCGAACTGGTTCCAGGAGGTCGCCACGAACACGATCCGCGCGCCCACCAGTCCCCAGATGATCATCCAGAGAATCATGTCGTTGAAGAGGTCCACGTCCAGGCCGCGTTCGCGCGCCATTTTCGTGCCGACCCACACGCCTGCCACGATGCCGAGCGTGATGAGCACGCCATACCAGGCAATCGTGAAACTGCCTATCTGAAGAAATACAGGATCCATACGTGCCTCGCAGTCTAGGGCTTTCTGCCCGCCGGGGTCCGGGCCGACGCGGCCGGCCGCATTCCGGCAGAAAGGAGGCGCGTCCGGCTGCTGCGAGCCTGAACGCGCCAGGGAAAGGTGGAAGGGGAGCGGTGGGGGGTTACAGGCCCAGGGCGGGCGTCTCGTCGGCGCTGTCCTCGATGGGCGGCAGGCGGAACGCGCGCGACAGGATCACGCCCAGTTCGTACAGCACGTACAGCGGCACGGCGACCATCAGCATGCTGGTGGGGTCCGGGGTGGGCGTGATGACAGCCGCGAAGATCATGATCACGATCAGCGCGACGCGCCAGCCCTTGCGCAGCATGGTGTGGTTCACAATCCCGATGCGGGTCAGGATCACCGACAGGATCGGCAGTTCGAACGACAGCCCGAACGCGATCAGGAACGTCGTGACCGTCCCGATGTAGTCGCGCAGGTTCAGCAGCGGCGTGACCGACCCGGCCAGGAAGTCCAGCAGGAACCCCACCATGGTCGGCAGGACCAGGTAGTACCCGAACACCGCGCCGCCCATGAACGAGAACCCCGCCCCGATGATGAACGGAAGCGCCCAGCGCCGCTCGTGGTCGTACAGGCCCGGCGCGATGAATGCCCACACCTGCGACAGGATGAACGGCAACGCCAGCGCGAACCCCGCCCAGAACGAGATGTTCAGCGACAGTACGAACTGATCGGTCAGGCCCTGCGTGACCACCGCCACATCCCCGGCACGGTACTGCTCGCTGGCGTTCAGCGGCACCTTGGTCAGGTCAATCAGCTGCACGCGGTACTGGAAGGCCACGACCAGTCCCACCGCCAGGAAGATCACGCTGATCACGATGCGTTTACGCAGTTCGTCCAGGTGGTCGAACAGCGGCGCGCTTTTCAGGTTGGCGTTCGGATCGGCGGTCATGGCCCGGTCCTCAGTTGCGCCGTTCGGTGACGGGCGCGGCCTTCTCAGTGACGATCGGGGTGCCGGTCACGGGGTCCAGTTGACGCGAGGCGACGTCCGTGACGGGCGCGACCGGCTCCTGCGTCTCCTTCTTGAATTCCTTGATGCCCTGCCCCAGGCCCTTGCCGAGCTCCGGGAGTTTGCGGGCGCCGAAGATCAGGGCGATGACGACAACGATCAGGATGATTTCGAGGGGTCCCATGATGTGGCTCCTTGCGGGCCGGGCTGCTGCGCGGCCACGGGGTGAATGAGGTCGGGGGGCGGGAGGGAGGTCCGGGTTCCAGTCGGGCGGGAACGCTTCTGACATGAAGGTATGCGATGGCGCCGGAATCGGATCAGACGCAGCTCACCTATCAAACCTTAATGGGGGCCGGTCAGCGGAGCGTGAAAGGCACGCCGGGCGGCGCCTGGACGGCTGCCGTCAGATGCTCCAGCCGCCGTCCACGAGCAGTTCCTGTCCCGTTATATACGCGGCTTCCCTGGAGGCCAGGAACGCCACGGCCGCCGCGACCTCGTTCGGCTCGCCGAAGCGCCGGGCCGGGATGCGCGCCGCGAGCTTCTGCGCGTCCTGCGGGTCGGCGTGCAGCTGCCGCAGGCGCTCGGTGGCGGTGTAGCCGGGCGCGACCGTGTTGCAGGTCACGCCGTCGGCCGCGACCTCCAGCGCCAGCGTCCGCAGGTAGTTCGTCACGCCGGCCCGCAGCGCGTTGCTGACTGGCAGGGTGGGGGAGGGCCGGCCCACCGTCAGGCTCGTGACGGCGATCACCCGCCCCCAGCCGCGCGCGCGCATGCCGGGCACGGTCGCGTTCGCCAGCCGCACGGTGCTCATGAATGTCGTCTGGAAGCCCTGCGCCCAGGCGTCCTCGCTGACGCCGCTGGGCAGTCCGGCCGCCGGGCCGCCCGCGTTGCTGACCAGGATGTCCACGTCACCGGCCGCCGCCACGGCCGCCTGCACGCCCTCCGGGGTGCTGACATCCGCCACCACCCAGCGCGCCCCGATGGCGTCGGCGGCGCGTTTCAGGGCGTCCTCGCCGCGCGCCGCGACCGTCACGTGCGCCCCCATGCGGATCAGGTCGTGCGCCGCCGCCAGCCCGATGCCCTTACTGCCACCCGTCACCAGCGCGCGCCTGCCGTCCAGTCGAAACAGCGTCATGCCCACCAGGGTACACCCGCCCCCCACGCGCCCGCCGGGCAGACGTTACCCTGCCCGCCATGACCCACCCCGACCCTGCCCACCCTGACCGTGCCCATCCTGACCCGGCCCGGCTGGCCGTCCTGATCGTGGTCGCCACGCCCGGCGAGGCCGCGCACCTGAGCGCCCTGCCCGGCGAGTTCCGGGAGCGGCTGCGCGTGCAGGTCACGGTCAGCGGCGTGGGGCCGGTCGCGGCGGCCCTCGCCACTCAGCGTGCCCTGCTGGCCGCCCCGTACGCCCTGGCGATCAGCGCCGGGATCGGCGGCGCTTACCCCGCCTCGGGCCTGCAACCGGGCGAACTGGCGGTGTCCAGCCGCATCGTCCAGGCGGACCTGGGCGCCTGGGACGACGGGCAGTTCCTGAACTTCACGGCGCTGGGCCTGTCCGTCCTGCCCCCCGCACCCGAGGGAGCCGTGCCGCCCGCAGACCCGGCCGTGACCGCCGGGGACTTTCCCGCCTGGGACCGGGCCGCGCAGGTCGCGGCGCGCGCCGGGGCGCGGCTGGGGCCGCTGCTGACGCTGGGCAGCGTCACGGGCGACCACGCGGCGGCGCGGCACCTTCAGGCCCGGCACCCCGGCGCCCTCACCGAGGGCATGGAGGGGGCCGGGGTGGCGCACGCCGCGCTGCTGGCAGGTGTGCCCAGCCTGGAGGTGCGTGGCGTGAGCAACCCCGTCGGCCCCCGCGACCGCGCCGCGTGGCGCATCCCGCAGGCGCTCGCCGCGACCCGCCGGGGCGTGGAGGCCGCGCTGCTGACCCTGCTGGACGACTGAACGCACTACAAGCGCGCCGCCCCGCATGAAGGGGACGGCGCGCTGCGGCGGGTCAGGTTAGTTGGGGTTCAGGAGCGACTGCACCGGCGTCACCTGCGCCGGGAAGGTGACGGTCACGTTCACGGTCGTCCCGGCGGGCGTGGCGGGGTCCACGTTGATCCAGTGGCTCGCCAGGACCGGCGGGTTCGGCTGCGGGTCGATGGCGCGCACCAGCACCCGCCCCTGCGCCGGCACGAACGCACACCAGCTTTCCGGCGCGGCCGTGAAGGCCCGGACCGGCAGGACGCTCTGGAGCGTCAGGTCGTCCGGCGTCGCCCAGTACTCGATCAGCAGGCTCGCCTGCACGCGGTTCAGGTCGGCGCTGGCCACGTCCAGCTGAATCTCGACGGCGTCCGCACGGTTCGGCACGAGGTTCATCCAGCCGGGAACCACCAGGCGGCCACTCTGGGCACTCTTGAACTGCTGCGGAGCGGGATCAGTCATGCCTGACAGAGTAGCGCGCGGCTCCCGTTCCTGCCGCCCACCCGACGGGCGGCGTGCCGGACCCTCAGCCGCGCTGCGCCGTGCGGATCACGGCCCGCACCGCCAGGAACCCCACCACGAAGAACAGCAGCGGAGTGAGGTTCACGCTGATCTCGGCATCTTTCTCGGGCTCCAGCGGGTTCTGACGACGGTACTTGATCATGCCCCCAGCCTACGGCACCCCGCCGGGCCGGGCCTTAAGTCACACTTGCGACTCCCGCACCCCGCCCGGCTGTCCGGCCCAGGCGACCCCCCTGTGAGCCTGCCCGTTGCGCCCGCCCCGCGCCGGGGGGTAGAACTGCGCCCGTGACCACCCCCACCGACGCCCCCGCCACCATGCGCGCCCTGAGCAAACAACACGCCCAGGAGGGCATCTGGATGACCGAGGCGCCGGTCCCCACCCCCGGCCCGAACGACCTGCTGATCAGGGTCCGCAAGGGCAGTATCTGCGGCACCGACGTCCACATCTACAAGTGGGACACCTGGGCGCAGAAGACCATCCCCGTGCCCATGATCGTCGGGCACGAGTACGTGGGCACGGTCGCCGCGATCGGCAGCGAGGTGCGCGGCTTCCAGATCGGGGACCGCGTCAGCGGCGAGGGTCACGTCACCTGCGGCCACTGCCGCAACTGCCGCGCCGGGCGCCGCCACCTGTGCCGCAACACCCTGGGCGTCGGCGTGAACCGCCCCGGCTCCTTCGCCGAGTACCTCGTGCTGCCCGCCTTCAACGCCTTCAAACTCCCGGACGACATTCCCGACGACATCGCCGCGATCTTCGACCCGTTCGGGAACGCCGTGCACACCGCCCTGAGCTTCGATCTGGTCGGCGAGGACGTCCTGATCACTGGCGCCGGCCCCATCGGCGTGATGGCCGCCGCCGTTGCCAAACACGTCGGCGCGCGCAACGTCGTCATCACCGACATCAACGACTACCGCCTGGACCTCGCCCGCCAGATGGGCGTCACCCGCGCCGTGAACGTCGCCCACGAGGACCTCCGCGCCGTCATGCAGGAACTCGGCATGACCGAGGGCTTCGACGTCGGCCTGGAAATGAGCGGCTCCGGCCCCGCCTTCGCGCAGATGGTGGACGTCATGAACAACGGCGGCAAGATCGCCCTCCTCGGCATCCCCGCCGGCCGCGTGGACATCGACTGGAACGGCGTGATTTTCAAGATGCTGACCATCAAGGGCATCTACGGCCGCGAGATGTTCGAAACTTGGTACAAGATGGCCGCCCTGATCCAGTCCGGCCTGGACCTGAGCCCCATCATCACCCACCACTACCCCATCAGCGAGTACCAGAAGGGCTTCGACGCCATGCTCGGTGGCCAGAGCGGCAAGGTCATCCTGAACTGGGAGTGACGGGCGCGGGAGGCGGGGCGCGGTTCAGGCGCCCCCCATCAATTCGGCTGGAAAGGGCGGCACGCACCAGCGTCCGCTGACGCCGGGTGGCACCTGAAGCAACCTCAACCACACGGCCTCCCCGGCAGCCAGCGGTCCGATCAGGAACGCCTCGGCATCGATGCCGACCTCGCCGTCATCATTCACCTGTGGATCGAACCCGATCTCGAATTCGGGTCCGGTCGGGTCGGACCAGAACAGCCGCGCCGATTCCATGACCGGTTCCAGGGTGAGCCGCAGTCCACGCAGCCGCAGGACGACCCCGTGAGCGAGGTCGCAGTGCCAGATGTCCTGATCTTGCCTCCAGGCGGGAGTCGTGGTCATTGTACCCAGTGTAGGAGCCGCGCGCCGTTTCCCCCTCGCCATCTGGCGGATGCCCCGCCGCGCTTCCCTGCGGCATGCTGCGTCGCATGAGCGTTCTCGTGCAGGTGTGGTGGCCCGGTGATCCGGGTGCCCTCGCCTGCTGACGTTCATCGTCGCGCCGCGCCCGGATTCAGTGTCCGGGCGCGGCTTTTTTGTGTCTCTCGCGGAGGAGTGGATCATGTCGAATACAGGTAATGGAATGGGGGAGAGGATGGAGGGGCGGCCGCGCGTGCTGACCGGGGACCGCCCGACGGGCCGGTTGCACCTGGGGCATCTGGCGGGGTCGTTGCGGTCGCGGGTGGCGTTGCAGGACTCGCACGAGGTGTTCGTGCTGGTCGCGGATGTGCAGGGCCTGACCGATCATTTCGAGCGGCCGGACGTGCTGCGCCGGAACATTCCGGAGGTGATGCTGGACTACCTGGGCGCGGGCCTGGACCCGGCGCGGGTGACGTTCGTGCGCCAGTCGGGCGTGCCGGAACTGACCGAGCTGACCGTGTACCTGCTGAACCTCGTGACCGTGTCGAAGCTGCGGCAGAACCCCACCGTGAAGACGGAAATTGCGCAGAAGGGTTTCGGCGATTCGGTCCCGGCGGGGTTCTTCATCTACCCGGCGGCGCAGGTGGCGGACGTCACGGCGTTCGGCGCGCAGGTCGTCCCGGTCGGAGAGGACCAGCTGCCCATGCTGGAGCTGACGCGCGAGGTGGTGCGGCGCTTCAACGGGCTGTACGGGCCAGCCGCCGACGGCACGGACGTGCTGGTGGAGCCGCAGGCGCTCCTGTCCGCGTCGCCGCGCCTGCCGGGCCTGGATGGGCAGGCGAAGATGGGCAAGAGCCTCGGCAACGCCGCGTACCTGAGCGACCCGCCGGACGAACTGCGGGACAAGGTGATGGGCATGTTCACCGACCCCGCCCACCTGCGCGCCAGCGACCCCGGACAGGTCGAGGGCAACCCGGTGTTCGCGTACCTGGACGCCTTCGACCCGGACCCGGCGCGCGTGCAGGCCCTGAAGGACCACTACCGCGCCGGGGGCCTGGGCGACGTGACCGTCAAACGGCACCTGCTGGACGTGCTGGACGCCGAACTGACCCCCATCCGCGAACGCCGCGCCACGTACGCACAGGACCCGCAGGCCGTCATGGACCTCCTGCGGAGCGGCACGCAGCGGGGCCGCGAGGTCGCCGCGCACACGCTGGCGCAGGTGCGGGCCGCGCTGCACCTGGGGGAGGAGGCAGCCCGGCTGTAGCAAGGGGGGAGTGGGTGGGGGCCACTCCCCACCGCGCCCGCAACCCACAGCCCCTCTGCCCACTTTTCCTGAGTGTGGTCGTGTTAACCTGCTTGCTGGAGGCCCGGCACCCGGTCCTGGCGGCGTGACGGCCGCCGTGGGAGTCTGGTGGGTGCCGAGGCGATAAACGACTCATGGACTACTACGAACTGCTGGGCGTGGCCCGTACGGCGAGTGCCGATGAAATCAAATCCGCTTACCGCAAACTGGCGTTGAAGTACCACCCGGACCGCAACAAGGAAGAGGGCGCGGCCGAGAAGTTCACGCAGATCAACGAGGCCTACGCGGTCCTCAGTGACGCCGAGAAACGCGCGCACTTCGACCGGTACGGCAGCGCGCCGGGCGCCGGGATGCCGGGCGGCGACCCGTTCGGCGGGATGGGCGGCGCGGGCTTCGACCCGATGGACATCTTCGAGCAGCTGTTCGGCGGCGCGGTGGGCGGCCGGGGTGGCCGCCGGGGTCCGGCGCGCGGCGACGACCTGGAAACCGAGGCGCACGTCACGCTGGCGCAGGCCCGCGCGGGCGAGGAGATTCAGGTCAGCGTGGACCGCCTGACCGCCTGCGATCACTGCCACGGCACGAAAACCGAGCCGGGCGGGAAACCCCCGAAAACCTGCCCCACCTGCGGCGGCGCGGGCGCGGTGCGGGCGCAGGCGCGCACGATCTTCGGCGTGGTCGAGACGCAGCAGGCCTGCCCCACCTGCCGGGGCGAGGGTCAGACCGTTCAGGACCCCTGCACGGTCTGTAAGGGCCGGGGCCGCACTCTGAAGACCGAGCAGGTCAGCGTGAAACTCCCCAGAGGGATCGACGAGGGTTACCGCATCCGCGTGAGCGGCATGGGCAACGAGGGTCCGGGCGGGAACGGCGACCTGTACGTGCACATCGAGATGGAGAAACACCCGGAGTTGCGCCGCGAGCAGGAGCACCTGATCCACACGGCGAAGATCGGCTTCGCGAAGGCCGCGCTGGGCGGGCAGGTCACGGTCCCCACCCTGGACGGCCCGCAGGTGGTCGAGGTGAAGGCCGGCACGCAGCACGGCGAACTGCACCGCCTGCGCGGCCAGGGCATGCCGCGCCTCCAGGGGTCCGGCACGGGCGACCTGATCGTCGAGTACGACGTCATCGTGCCCAAACCCGGCCAGCTGACCCCCGAGGCGCGCGAGGCCCTGCACGCCTACGCCCGCGCCGTCGGCGACGAGGTGAACGAGAAGCACGAGAGCCTGCTCGGCAAGGTCGGGAAGATCTTCCGGGGCGAGTAAGGGAGTAGATGGTTGAAAGTTGATGGTTGATGGAGTCAGACCCCATCAACCATCAACTTTCAACCTGCAACCTGAACTCGTCTTTCAGGGCGGTCAGGGCCGCGTGGTGCCCGGCCATGCCGTGAATGCCGCCGCCAGGGGGCGTGGCGCTGGAGCACAGGTACACCCCCCTCACGGGCGTGCGGTACGGGGTGGGCGTGGGCACCGGGCGGGCCAGCAGGCCGGGCAGGTCGCCGCGCCCGCCGTTCACGTCGCCGCCATGAAAGACCGGGCTGAACGCCTGGAGTTGCGTGGCGGTCGTGCAGGTGCGGGCCAGGATCAGCTCCTGCCAGCCGGGCGCGAAGCGGTCGATCTGCCCTTCGATCTGTGCCTGGGCGTCCTGGTCGCTGCCGTTCGGGACGTGCGCGTAGGCCCAGAAGGTGTGCCCCCCGGCGGGGGCGCGGCCCGGGTCGAACAGGGTGTGCTGCGCGCCCAGCACGTACGGGCGGGCGGGCACCTGCCGCCCCGCCTCGCGTTCCGAGGTGGCGATCTCCGGCGCGAGGCCGCCCAGGTGGACGGTCGCGGCGCGGGCCACGCGCGGGTCCTGCCAGGGCATGGGGGCAGACAGGGCGTAATCGAACTTCTGGATGCCGGGGCCGTAGCGGTAGCCTTCCAGCGCGGCGCGGTAGCGGGCGGGGGCGCGGTCGCCCAGGATGCCCAGAAGCGCGGCGGGGCTGCTGTCCACCAGGGTCACGCGGGCGGGCGGCAGGTCGCGGGCGTCCGTGACGGTCACGCCGGTCACGACCGTGCCGCCCAGGTACTCCAGGTAGGCGCGCAGCGCGTCGGCCAGCGCCTGCGCGCCCCCACGCGGGAACGGCCAGCCGACCGCGTGGCCCAGCAGCGCCAGCACCAGCGTCATGGCGGACGTGCCGGGCGTGCCCAGCGGCAGGCAGCTGTGCGCGGCCAGTCCGGCCCACAGGGCGCGGGCCTCGGGCGTGCGGAACAGGGTCTGGCCCAGCAGCGCGGCGGGCGGCAGGCCCCGCACGCCGAAGCGCGCCAGGGTCACGGGGTGCGAGGGCACGCGCGGCAGCGGGCGCAGGATGTCGTCCAGCAGGCCCTCCCAGTCGTCCAGCAGCGGGGCCATCAGGCGCACCCAGGCGGGACCGTCGCGGCCCAGCGCGTCGGCGGTGGCGTGCAGGTCGCGTTCCAGCGTCACGCTGCGCCCGCCGGGCAGCGGGTGCGCCACGGGCGCGTCCGGGTGAATCCAGTCCAGCCCGAAGGCGTGCAGCGGCCACTGCCGGAACGCGGGGCTCGCGGCGGCCAGCGGGTGAATCGCGGACCCGAAGTCATGCACGAAGCCGGGCAGGGTCAGGGTCGCGCTGCTCAGGCCGCCCCCGACCCGGCCGTGCGCCTCGATCACCTGCACGCGCAGCCCCGCGCGGGCCAGCGTCACGGCGGCCGACAGGCCGTTCGGTCCGGCCCCGACCACGACGGCGTCCAGCGGGGGGGGCGGTCCTGCGGGGGGGGCGGTCATGCGGGCAGCCTACCGCCCGGCGCGGGCCGTCCCTGTTGAACAGACGTTCATGAGCGGGGCGGCCCGTGTCCCCGGCGCGGGCACGCCTGCGCTCCATGACACCCGTGGGGGCGGACAGGTATGCTGCTTGGCGGCCGGTTCCGCGCCGCAGGCCCCCCCCCTTCCTGCCGGCGTTCACGGGAACCGCGTTGCGTGCCGCCCCACCGCCCCCCTTTCCTTCCGGAGGATCACCCCTTGTCCGTTTCCAACCGCGCCCCGTCCGAACTGCTGAACAGTCGTCGTTCCCCCCTGCTGGTGTTCTCCGGCCAGAGCAACCGCGCCCTGGCCCAGTCCATCTGCGACCACCTGGGGGTGCCGCTGGGGCGCAGCAAGACCGAGAAGTTCACGAACGACAACATCATCGTGCACTACGAGGAGTCCCTGCGAGAAGGCGACGTGTTCATCGTGCAGACCTTCAGCACGCCCGTCAGCGACGCCATCATGGAACTGATGCTGATGATCGACGCCGCCAAGAGCGCCAGCGCCGGGCGCGTCACGGCCGTCATCCCGTACTACTCGTACGCGCGCAGCGACAAGAAGGACAGCCCCCGCATCTCCATCGCCGGGCGCCTCGTCGCGGACCTGCTTCAGGAGGCTGGCGCGGACCGCATCCTGACCATGACCCTGCACGCCCCGCAGGTCCACGGCTTCTTCAAGGTGCCGGTCGATCACCTGTCCGCCGATCTGGTCCTCAGCCAGCACTTCAAGAGCTGCGTGCCCGACGCGCACAACGGCGTGGTCCTCGCCCCCGACGCGGGCAGCATCAAGCGCGCCTCCCAGATCGCCCGTCGCCTCGACAGCGGACTGGCCATGATCGACAAGGAACGCATCTCGGACACCGAGGTCCGCCCCCGCGCCCTGATCGGTGACGTGGAAGGCAAGACCGTGTTCATCGTGGACGACGAGATCAGCACCGCCGGGTCGCTGGTGGAGACCGTGAACATCGCCCGCAGCATGGGCGCCAAGGACGTGTACGTGGCCGTCACGCACGGCGTGTACACCGGCCCGGCCATCCAGCGCATCGCGGGCCTGGACGTCACGCAGGTCGCCAGCACGAACACCGTCCTGGTGCCCGACTCGAAGGTCGAGGCAGCCAACGGCAAGCTGGCCGTGCTGGACGTGGCCCCGCTGTTCGCGGACGCCATCACGAACATCCACACCGGCGCGAGCGTCAGCACCCTGTTCACCTGATCACAGCGGCGGGGAAGGCGGGAAGGCGATCACGCGGTCACCTTCCCGCCTTCCTTGCTGTTTACGGGCTGGCCGGGGCGAGCCAGCGGGCGCGGGGCAGCAGCAGGAGCAGCAGCGTGGCGGCCAGGACGGTGAGGATCAGGCCCGCGTGACCGCCAGTCAGGAACGCCAGGGGCAGCGCGGCGCAGGCGAGCAGGGGCAGGAGGGGCGTGCGGGCCTGTCTGGGACCGCCGAGGATCACCCAGGCGAGCGCCGCGCCGAGCAGGCTGCCGAGAATCTCGGCGATCAGGAGGGGGAGGTACGCGGTCAGCACGCCGCCGAGGGTGAAGCCCAGCGCGAGGCCCAGCAGCGCGCCGCCGAGCGTGAGGGGCGAGAGGGGCGTGCGGCGCGTGACGGCCCACAGCGGGATCAGCAGCGCGGCAAGGACCACCGCGAGGCCCTGCGTGAGGTGCACCTTGGTGAGGGTCTCGCGGACGCTGCCCTGCGTGAAGACCACGGCGACGTCCTGCGCGGTCACGGCGTTCTTCAGCTGCCAGCGCAACGTGGCGGGGCCGCCCAGCCCGGAACTGCCCAGGGCGGGGCGGGTCTGGCTGGTGGGGAACAGCGAGTACCGCTGGAACTTGGCGGGGCGGTCGGCGGTGACGGTCACGTCCAGATCCCGGATGGCCTCGCGGCGGCTGAGCTGGTAACTCCAGGCGCGTGAGCCCTGGTGCGCGTACGCGACCTGCACGTCCACGCGGCCCCCGGCGGGCACCTGCCCTTCCCAGACACTACCGCCGAGGAGGTCGCTGGCGCTGAGGGCCTGCCCGTTCACGGTCAGGGTGAAGCCGCTGAGGGTGCCGCTCCCGCCGGGCAGCGGGAACGCGAAGCGCAGCGTGGCGGGCGTGCTCAGCGGGTTGCGGAAGCGGTAGCTGGCCTGGAAGGCGGCGTTGTAGTACGTGCCGCGCCCCCCGGCGGGGTCCACGAAGCGCAGGTCGGCGCGGACGACGCTGCGGTCGAAGTCCAGCGGCCGTTCGGACTGCATGAGAACGGTGCGCGTGTAGCGCAGGCCTGCCGGGGTGCGGGTGAAGTTCTCGCGGAGATCCTGTACGGTGTCGCCGGGGCTTCCCAGGTACGGCAGCAGACCGTCCAGGCTGTTGTTGACGCTGACGCGGGTGGCGACGTCGCTGGGCAGGAGGAGGCTGCGGGTGTACGTGCGGTTCTCGACGAGGCTGGCGCGGGGGGCGGTCTGCACGGTCTGGCCGCCGTCGGGGTCGGCGGCGTTGGCGTAGCGGGCGCTCTGCTGCGCGGCGATGCGGGCGTCCACGGCGCGGCGCGACACGTTCAGCACGAGCAGCGCCGCACCCAGCAGCAGCGCGGCCAGCGCCCACCCGCCGAGCTGCGGCGCGTGGGTGCCCAGCCCGTGCAGCGTGCGGCGGGCGCGTTCCCGGTCGATCAGGGCGAGGCCCGCGAGGGCCAGCGCCAGCGCGGCCAGCACCAGCGCAGCGGGCAGGGCGAGGTCAAGCAGGGCGCGCAGCGCGCCGAGCAGGGCGGTCAGGGCGGTCTGAACCATGGGGCCTCCGGGGGATGGGGGAGAGGTTGTGGTGGATGTTGCTCCCTGGAGTACATCACTCACGCTCTTCGTGAAGCGTCCCTCTTTGGTTGCAGCGGGCCGGGCGCGGCACGATGGAGCATGACGCTCCTCGACCTGCCTGTCCGGCCGCTGGCCCCCCTGCTGGAGATGCACCTGGGTGCCGGTATCCGCTCGGCGCAGCGGCTTCACGGTGGGGACATCAGCGACACGTTCCGGCTGGACACCACGCGCGGCCCCTTCGTGCTGAAGACCTCGCCGCAGAAGGCAGGTGGCCGCCTGCCGGACGGGTTCTACGCCGCCGAGGCGCACGGCCTGAGCCTGCTGCGTTCCGCGCCGCTGGTCACCCCGGAAATCATCGCGCATGGCAGCGGTCCCGCCGGGCAACCGTACCTGCTGCTGTCCTGGCTGCCGCCCGGCGACGACACGCTCGCCACGCAGGACGCCCTGGGGCGGGGGCTGGCGGCGCTGCACGCCCGTCCCGTGCCGGGGTTCGGGGGCCTGCCGGACAATTATTTCGCGTCCCTGCCGCAGCGCAACCCGCCTGCTGGCAGCGCGGCCGAGTTCTTCTGGACCGCGCGGCTGGAGCCGCTGCTGACCCGTGAGCGGCTGCACCTGACGCCCCGCGACCGCGCGGGCTTCGACACGCTGCGGGGGCGCCTGCCGGACCTGATCCCACCCGAACCGCCCGCGCTGGTGCACGGGGACCTGTGGCACGGGAACGTGCGTTACACGCCGCGCGGCCCGGCCCTGATCGACCCGGCGGTGGGGTACAGCCACCGCGAGGTGGACGTGGCGGCCCTGCGGCTGTTCGGCGGCGTGCCCCGGCGGGTGTTCCAGGCGTACCACGAGGCGTTCCCGCTGGCGGACGGCTGGGAGGCCCGCGTGGCGCTGTGGAACCTGTACCCGCTGCTGGCGCACCTGCTGCTGTTCGGCGAGGGATACCTGGGCCGCACGCGGGAGGCGCTGCACGCAGCCCTCAGTCCCCGTTAAGTAGGTTTTACAAATCGATTGATTTATCAAAGCACAAGAGGCACACTACAGGCATGACCACCACTCCCGTCCTGCCTGCCAGCACCCACGTCGGCGCCGTGCACCTGAACGTCCGCGACCTGAACGGCACCGCCGCGTTCTACGCCACCCTGCTGGGCCTCAGCGCCACCACCCGGACCGACAGCGTCACCCTGGCCGCCCACGGCACGCCGCTCCTGCACCTGCACGCCGCGCCCGAACTGCCCGCCCCCGCCCCCTCCCGCCCCGGCCTGTACCACACCGCCTTCCTGCTCCCCACCCGCGCCGACCTGGGCCGCTGGCTGGCACACGCCGCGCAGCTGGGCCTGCGCATCGGCAGCGGCGACCACCTCGTCAGCGAGGCCTTCTACCTGAGCGACCCCGAAGGAAACGGCATCGAGGTCTACGCCGACCGCCCGCGCGACACCTGGACGTGGCGGGACGGACAGGTGCAGATGGATACGAAAGCCGTGGACGCCGCCGCCGTCCTAATGGCCGCCGGAATCGACCCCGCCACGCTGGACGGCGCGGTGGCCTTCACCGCGCCGCAGGGCACGACCGTCGGGCACGTGCACCTGAAGGTCGGTAGCGCCGCGCAGGCCGCCCGCTGGTACGCCGACACCCTCGGCCTGGATGTCGTCGCGGACCTGGGCAGCGCCGCGTTCCTCTCGTGGGGCGGGTACCACCACCACGTCGGCCTGAACGAATGGCACAGCGCCGGACAGCCCGCGCCGAGCACCCCCGCCGCCGGACTGGGCGGCGTGACCTTCCACACCCCCGACCTGGGCACCCTGCGCACGCACCTCGCGGGCCGCGCGGACGTGCAGGACGCGGGCGACCACCTGACCCTGAGCGACCCGTGGGGCAACCGCGTGACCGTCGCCCAGCGCTGATTCTGTACGCTGGGGCATGCGCGCCTCTCTGCGAACGCCGCTCCTGGCTGGCCTGCTGACCCTGATCCCCGGCACGGCGCAGGCCGCCGCGCCCGCCGGACTGCACCCCGTCCTGGCCACGCTGCCCGGCAGTGGCGGCACGTACCTGCTGGGCGGCTGGCAGGACGGCCGCTGGCTCTCCGACGCCCAGACCCGCCCCCGCATGACGTCCGGGGCAACCTACACCCGCCTCGCCCCCGGGGCGGCCCCCACGCGCGTGCAGGGAGGCCGCCCCGCCTCGCTGGGCGAACCGTGCGAGGTCACCTTCGAGGTCAAGGTCACGCCCGCCCGCGAGGGACTGGCCGTCCTCGCCTCGTCCCGGCTGAACGCCCAGCCGCGCCCCGTCACCGCGCTGCCCACCAGCAACGCCACCTACGAGGCCGCTGTCCGGGACGAACTGAAGCGGCAGGGCCTGCCGAACCCACAGGTGACCCTCACCCGCGTCATCCGCGCCGACCTGGACGGCAACGGCACACAGGAAGTCATCATCGAGGCCCGCCACTTCCAGAACGGCCGCGACGACTTCCCCCCGCCCGTCGGGCAGCCCGGCGACTACAGCCTCCTGCTACTGCGCGCCGTGGTGAACGGCAAGGTCGTGACCACCGTCCTGGGCGAGCACATCGCACCGCTGAAACCCTGGGACCCCGGCAGCAGCGACCCCATGCCCATGGCGACCCTGCACCGGGTGGCAGGCGTGGCCGACCTGAACGGCGACGGCCGCATGGAACTCGTCCTGTACGGCGCGTACTACGAAGGCTCGGGCTTCAGCGTGCAGCAGTGGACGCCCGCCGGACTGAAGGCCACGCCGCTGGAAAGTGGCTGCGGCGTGTAAAGCTCGCGCGGGCAGGCGCTACACTCGCGCCTGATGACCGACATGCCCGCCCGCACCCTCGTCGGCCCCGCCGATTCCCTCCCGGAAGGTCAGCAGACCGCCGTGGATGTCGCCGGGGTCAGTGTCCTCGTCGTGCACCATGACGGGCAGTTCTACGCCCTGCGCAACAACTGCACCCACAAGGACTTCCCGCTGCTGGGCGGCGACGTCAGCATGGGCCGCGTCACCTGCGAGAAACACGGCGCGAAATTCGAACTCGCGACCGGCAAGGCCAGGACGCTGCCCGCCGTGAAACCCGTGAAGCTGTACCGCACGCAGGTCGAGGAAGGCCAGCTGTACGTCTCCGAGCTGTAACTACACAACAGAGCTGTAACTACACAACAGAGCAGGGGACACCGTGACCGTCACGGCGTCCCCTTTCGCTCTTCAATTCATACGGACTCCGATTGAATGGGCTGCAAAGCCTATTCAATCCGAGCGGATGCGAGTGGGAGAGAAGAGGGTTCCGGACGTGGAGCCGGCAATCCGGTGAAGTTCCGGATTGTTGGCGAAACAAACGGAATCCGTATCAGAAGCCGCGTTCCGTGTCGCCGCGCACCTGATGCTCCAGCTCACTCGGCTCGCCCTGCGGCAGGTCACCGGGGCGCTGACTGACGTGCGGCGGCCCCTGTTCGCTGGGCGGCGTGTAGCCCGGATTGGGATCCACCGCCGCCTGACGCGTCTCCAGCGCCGTCAACGTGGACGCATTGATGCCCACGCCAGCCGACGGCACAATGGTATCCAGGTGCTCGCCGCCCAGTCCGGCCACCGTCTGCGCCCCGGCGAACTCGGCGTCCTGGGGAGTGTGCTCCATGGCCACCACGTCGCGCGTGGCGAGGTGATCGAACTGCGCGGTCACCTCGCGGGCGCTGTCCACCTCGACCGGCTCGTACCTGCCGTGATCGGCGCTGCCCACCCGGTCCCCGGCGGGCGTCGTCGTGTACGCCGCCTGATGGTCGTCCTTGCGGTCGGGCGTGTCGAAGCCCGTCTGCGCGCCGTGCTCGCCCGTCACGGGCGGGTTGCGGTCATCGTGATTGGTCATGCTGCCAGTCTGAACCGCACGTTCCGCAGCTGCCTTCCGGCTTTCTTCAGACGCCCGAACGGAACCGTTCAGGAACACTTACGCCGGGAGGGACCCCTCCAGCGAGTCGGCCAGCACCGCGTGCCCCTCCTCGCGCGCAAAGTCGGCGGCGCGGCGACCGTCGGCGGTCACGGCGTCCGCATCCGCTCCGCGCTGCCGCAGGAACAGCACCAGTCCCGCGTCGCCGTTCTGCGCGGCGGCCATCAGCGGCGTGAACCCGCCCTGCTGCGTGGCGTTCACGTCCGCGCCCGCCATCACCAGCGCCCGCGCCAGCCCCCCGTGCCCGCCCGCCACCGCCGAGTGCAGCGGCTGCACCCCCATCGCGTTGCGGCTGACCGCGTTCACGTCCGCGCCGCGCGACAGCAGCACCTCCGCGACCCCCGCGTGCCCGAAGAACGCCGCGAGGCCCAGCGGACTGAACCCGTCCCCACTCACGCCATGCACCAGCGCCGGTTCGGCGTCCAGTTCGCGCGTCAGGGCCGCCTCGTCCCCCAGCGCCGCCGCCTCGAACACGTCCAGCGGCGCGCCCAGGTCCACCAGCACGCGCGCCATGTCCGCCCGGCCGTAGTACACCGCGAACAGCACCGGACTCACGCCCATCGGACTGGGCAGGCCCAGCAGCCCCGCGTCCCCGTCCACCATGGCGCGCAGCAGCGCCTCGTCCCGCGTCTTGATCGCCAGGAAGAACGCCGCCTCGCGGTCCCCCACCGTTGCTCCGTCAGTCATGCGCCCAGGGTAGAGGCTCGGGCACTCAGCGTGTGGCCCTCGCCGTAGTGCGGAGCGCACAACCCCACCGTCAGGGGCGCGTCCGGCGCGGGCCAGCGCACCTCCCAGCGAGCGCCGTCCTCGATCAGCAGCAGCGTCAGGGCCAGCGTCCCGTCTGCCTGCCAGCCCGCCCGGACGGTCAGGGCGACGGTGGTGCCCCAGGTGTCCAGGGTCTGCTCCTCCCAGGCATTCAGCGTGAACCGGACCGTGTTCGGCGTCCGCCCGTCGAGGACCAGCGTGCCGCCTTCACCCGTGACGGTCAGGGTCGCGGCCTCCCAGCCCTCGTCGTTCGGGTCGAACGTGAAATGCGCCTGTGCGCCCCGCAACGGGGGCGGATTGAGGATCTCCGGCATGTCCAGCGTGAGGCCCGCGCAGCGCAGCCGCAGCGCCTCCGTGTCGGCGCCGAGTGGCAGGGGAGAGGACTGCGCGTTCCCCAGCAGGTGCGTCCAGGTGTGATCCAGCACGCCCTGCATATCGCCCACGCCCGCCGTGACGGCCAGCACCATGTCCTGCTCCGGCAGGACCACGCAGAACTGCCCGAACGCCCCGTCGGCGCGGTACGCTCCGTGACGGCAGCGCCACAACTGGTACCCGTACCCCTGCGCCCAGTCGCTGATCTCATCGCCGGGGTTCGTGCCGGGCGGGACGTGCGCGGCCCTCATCGCGTCCACCCACGCCGGGGCCAGCACTTCCTGACCCTGCCACGCTCCCCGGTTTAGCAGCAGCTGCCCGAACCTCGCCACGTCCTCCGTCCGCAGGTGCAGCCCCCACCCGCCCAGATTCACGCCCTCCGCGTTGCTCACCCAGCGCGCCCCCCGGACCCCCAGCGGCTCCAGCAGGCGCGGCGTCAGGAAGTCCAGCAGCGTCTCGCCGGTCACGCGCTGCACCAGCGCCGACAGCAGGAACGACGCGCCACTGTTGTACACGAAGTGCGTCCCCGGCCTGAACGCCACCGGCTGCGCCAGGAACGCCGCCGCCCAGTCTCCGTCCCCCGTCGCCACCAGCGCGTCCGTCACGTCCGCCGCGTGCCCCGTCCGCATGGTCAGCAGGTCCTCGACCCGCATGGCCCGCAGGTGCTCACCCACCACCGGCGGCAGGGCGTCCGGGAAGAGGTCCACCACCCGGTCCTCCACACCCAGGCGACCCTCCTGCACCAGCAGCCCCACACCCGCCGCCGCGAACGCCTTGCTCAGCGAGTACACGTGATGCACCCGCTCCGGCCCGTACGGGAACCAGTGACCCCCGGCCACCACCCGATCCGCCCGCCGCAACGTGAATCCATGCAGCTCCAGCCCGTCCGCCGCCAGGGCGTCCAGCCACGCCAGCACCGCCCCGGACGGCAGACCCTGAGACTCCGGCAACACCTGAACCATAGAAAGAGGCACGTCCCGTAGCGTGGGGCGTGCCACTGCGGCGGCATCCGCCAGGTGGCGCACCTACCGGTGATCCACGATAGCCAGCGGCTGCTTTGGCGTCAGGGTAATCTGCCCGGCCACTGCCTCGAACGTGAACCGCAGGCTGCCGAGCGGCACGGTCCCCAGGTGACGCGGGTTGAGGGACGTGGCGAGCGCCCGCAGCGGCCCAGCATCCCCGGAGAGCAGGATGCGCTGCACGGCACGGTCCGGGCCGACGAGGATGTTGACGAATCCGAAGTTGCTGGCCGGTGCAGTGACGCAGGCGTTCCTGAATTCCTGGGTGTACACGTAGATTCTGGGTTGTCCCTGACTGCCGGTTTTCCGCAAGGTCGTCACGTCCAGCGGCGCGTGCAGGGAGGACTGAAGCCAGTCCGCGAAGGCGTAGCAGTCGGGTGCCGGGGCGGCGCTGGAGGTCGGCAGACTCCAGATCAGAACGCCCAGCAGGGGTAGCAGTGCGGGGCGCGGCATACCGGCACCTTACGACGTGCGTGATCTGCGGTTGTGCTCATCTGCGCAAAAAGGGGCGGGAGCCTTCCTGTGGCTTCCCGCCCTCTGATGGCTGCGGCGTTACGCCCGCGCGCGCACGACGACGGCGATGCCCATGCCGCCGCCGATGCAGAGGCTGGCGACGCCGGTTTCCTTACCCAGGCGGCGCAGCTGGTGGATCAGCGTGACGAGCACGCGCGCCCCGGAAGCGCCGATGGGGTGCCCGAGAGCGACGGCGCCACCCGTGACGTTCACGCGGTCGGGGTCGGCGTTCAGGTCGCGCACGACGGCCAGGGACTGCGCGGCGAAGGCCTCGTTCAGTTCGAACAGGTCCACGTCGGCGACGCTCATTCCGGCGCGGGTCAGGGCGACGGGGACGGCCCTGGCGGGGCCGATGCCCATGATGGCGGGGTCCACGCCGATGGCGGCGTAACTGGCGATCTCGGCCAGGATGGGCAGACCGTGCGCCTGGGCGTATTCCTCGCTGGCGACGAGCAGCATGGCGGCGCCGTCGTTGATGCCGCTGGCGTTCCCGGCGGTGACGGTGCCGTCCTTCCTGAACGCGGGTTTCAGTTTGGTGAGGGCCTCGGCGGTGGTGGCGCGCGGGTACTCGTCGGCGCTGAAGGTGGTGGGGCCCTTGCGGCCCGGCACCTCGACGCTGACGAGTTCCTCCGCGAAGTGGTTGCCTTCCAGCGCGGCGGCGGCGCGGGTCTGGCTTTCCAGCGCGAAGGCGTCCTGTTCCTCGCGGGTCAGGCTCCACTGGGCTGCGATGTTCTCGGCGGTGATGCCCATGTGGTAGTTCCCGAACACGTCGGTCAGGCCGTCCGAGAGGATGGAGTCCAGCGCCTGCGCGTGCCCCAGCCGGTACCCTTCACGGGCGCGGGGGAGGAGGTACGGGGCGCGGCTCATGCTCTCGGTGCCGCCCGCGAGGTACAGCTGCCCGTCCCCGGCGCGGATGCCCTGCGCGGCGCTGATGACCGCCTGGAGGCCGCTGCCGCACACGCGGTTCACGGTCAGTCCAGGGACGTCCTGCGGGAGGCCCGCGCCGATCCCGACCTGACGGCCCACGTTCATGCCGCTCCCGGCCTGAAGGACGTTCCCCACGATCACGTCCGCGACATCCGCGCCGTTCACTCCGTTCAGCACGGCTTTCGCCGCCGTGACGCCCAGATCGGCCGCCGAGACGTCCTTGAGGCTGCCCATGAAGCTTCCGATCGGCGTGCGCTTCGCCGCCACGATCACCAGTTTGCTCATGCCCGGAGTCTAACGGGCGTTAGGGGGCCGCGCCGGTCACCGGAGCGGGAACGGGGGCGTGCAATTCTGCTTGACGCTTCACGGCCCAGCGATCATATTGAAAAACGATAATATCGAAGATCGATAAATCCCTGGAGGCCCCATGCTGACCCCCGCCCGCGCCCAGACCATCCTGACCTTTACACTGACCCTTATGGCCGTACTGACGGCTCTGGGGCTGTGCTTTTTTCTGTTGAACATGCGTTCGCCAGCGACGTATAGCCTGACTGTTCCCCTCGACATCACGCTCAGCCTTCCGGGCGGCCGGTACGACCTCTCGAACTTCCATCTGCCGCTCAGTGACTTGCCGGAATGGGCCAGAAATGTCTGGCTCGCTGGCTTTACCCTATTCATCGCGTGCCTGATCGCTCTGCTGTGGGGCGCCCGGCAGTTCACGCGCCGCCTGCTGAGTGACCCGTTCCATCCACATAATGTCCGCGATCTGACGGTGTCTGCGCGACTGGCTCTGATTTGGCAGGTTCTGGCCGTCGTGCAACCAACCCTGAACGGTTGGGTGACTGCACGCAGCCATCCGCTTGAGGCGTTGCGCCGCCAGCTCCCGGAAGACGCCATTGTTCACCAAGGCAACGCCATGCAACCGCTCTTCAATCTGTTCGGTGTGGATCTTACGCCCCTCTTGATCGCTGCGGTCTGCGTGCTGTTCGCCGCCGCCCTCACCCAGGCGGCACACATCCGCGAGCAGGAACGCCAGCTGCGCGCCGAACAGGAGCTGACCGTATGACCCCACACCGGCACACCCTGAATGTCCTGCTGCTGCTCCTGACGGTTCCCACGGTCCTCAGTCTGGTCGGGCTGGGCCTGCTGATCCTCGCGGCCCTGACGTTCATTCCGCATGACCTGCGCCTCAGCGCGGCGCTGGGCCTGTGGGCGGGGGTCAGTTTCGCCGGGTACTGGCACCTGAACCGCGCCATCGGGCTGACCCGCCGGAACGGCCCCCTGCACGGTGAGGTCAGCGAACACCTGTTTCGCGCCGGGCAGCGCCTCTTCTGGAGCGCCCTGCTGGGCACCCCACTCTCGCTGGCTGCCGTGTGGCGCATGGCGCCCGACCTCGGGCTGACGGACCGCTCGACTGGCGCGCTGCTGGGCGTCCTGCTCAGCCCTGAGCTGCTGCTCGGTACTCTGGTGTCCGTGGCGCTGCCGCTGCTGCTCATGGCGCTCTCCGGCTGGCTGGACGAGGGGCGCGCCAGCCTGGACCGCCAGAGGACGACCATATGACCCTGACTCTGCTGCTGCGCACCCGCGCCCTGACGCGCCTCGAACGCCTGTGCCAGTTGGGCCTGTTGCTCGGCACGGCCGCGCTGATCTACGGACTGGCCCAGCGGGGCTGGTCCGCGTTGCCCCAGATGCTCCTGGGGAGTCTCCCGGGCGCGCTGGCCCTGCTGTTCCTGTGGCGGGCCGCCCGGGCCAGCCGGCAGGGCAACCTGAGCGTCATCCCGCGAGAGGTCGCGCTGGCGGGCGTGGCGCTGCTGGCCGGGCAGGTCGTTCCTGCCCTGCTGCCGCTGGTCACCGCCGATCCGCTGCTGCTCGCCAGCAGCGCTGGACTGCTCGTGTTTTCAAGCCTGCCCGGCCTGGGTCTGCTGGCGTTCGCGGCGGTGCTGAACGTCACGTTCCAAGTGCTGCGCGACGAGGAACTGACGGTCTGACATGCCCATCCGCGTGCATCTCGACGACCTGCTGGCGCAGCGGGGCATGACCCTCTCGGAACTCTCTTCGCGGGTGGGGATCACCCTGGCGAACCTCAGCATCCTGAAGACCGGGAAAGCCCGCGCGGTACGATTCAGCACCCTGGACGCCCTGTGCCGCGCGCTGGATTGTCAGCCCGGCGACCTGCTGCGCTGGGAGGACGGCCCCCCGGAGTTCGACGACCTCTGATCTTTCTGGATGTGGGTGCGGACGCCTGAAAGCCTGGTCCGCCGGTTCAGAAGGTACGGACCACAGGGTGTGACGGCATCGTGTCGCCGCGCCGCTATACTGGCAGGCACCACACAATCACAGGACGAACCGGGGAAGTGCAGAGGCCACCGGGGCCTCGCCCGGATCGGGAGGTCCACATGGGAATCAACCGTCGTAAGTTCCTGAAGGGCGCCGCCGCCACCGCTGCGGCCAGCACCGTCTTCTCGCCGCACAGCTTCGCGCAGAGCGGCAACGTGCGCTGGCGCTGCGCTTCGAGCTTCCCCAAGAGCCTGGACACCATTTTCGGCGGGGCCAGCACGGTCGCCGAGCGGGTGGCGGCCATGACCGACGGGAAGTTCCAGATCCGCGCCTACGAGGCCGGGGAACTCGTGCCGGGCCTGCAGGTGCTGGACGCCGTGCAGCAGGGCACCGTCGAGTGCGGTCACACCTGCGGGTACTACTTCGTGGGCAAGGACCCCACCCTGGGCTTCGCGACCAGCGTGCCGTTCGGCCTGAGCGTGACCGAGCAGAACGCCTGGATGTACCACGGGGGCGGCATGGCGCTGCTGCGTGAGGTGTACGGGCAGTTCGGCGTGATCAACTTCCCGGCCGGGAACACCGGCGCGCAGATGGGCGGCTGGTGGAAGCAGGAGGTCAAGACGGCCGCGCAGCTTCGCGGGAAGAAGGTCCGCATTCCGGGGCTGGGCGGGCAGGTCATGGCGAAACTGGGCGCGAACGTGCAGGTCATCCCCGGCGGCGAGATCTACCTGGCGCTGGACCGTGGCGCCATCGACGCGGCCGAGTGGGTCGGGCCGTACGACGACGAGAAACTCGGGTTGCAGAAGGCCGCGAAGTTCTACTACTACCCCGGCTGGTGGGAACCCGGCCCGAACGTGGATTTCATCGTGAACCAGAAGCAGTACAACGCGCTGCCCAAGGCGTACCGCGAGATCCTGGCGACCGCCTGCGCCGAGGCGAACGTGACCATGATGGCCGAGTACGACGCGAAGAACCAGGCGGCGCTGGTGCGCCTGCAGCGGGGCGGCACGCAGCTGCGCCGCTTCTCGAACGACATCCTGACCGCCGCGAACAAGGCCACGCAGGAACTGCACGCCGAGAACTCCGCCAAGAACGCGGGGTACAAGAAGGTCTACACGCAGTGGAACGGGTTCCGGAACAACGTGCGGAACTGGCATCAGGTGAACGAGAAGGCCATGATGGACTTCAAGAGCTGAACGGCGGTCCCGGCGTGCGCTCCTGCCTCAGGGTGGGAGCGCACGTCTTCTGTGCCGTCCCGGCGCGGTAGCGGCATGAAAGAAAGCGCCCCTGGCCGGGGAGCGAGTGGCCAGGGGCGCGGGAGCGGGTGCGTTCAGGGACCGGCGGCGCGCAGGCCCGTCAGGCCGGGGAACACGATGCACAGCACCAGCACGAGCAGCTGGATGGCGATGAACGGCACCACGCCCCGGTAGATGTCGGCGGTCGCCAGGGCGCGCCCGGCGATGCCGCGCAGGTAGAACAGACTGAAGCCGAACGGGGGGGTCAGGAAGCTGGTCTGCAGGTTGATGCCGATCAGGATGCCGAACCAGATCATGTCGATGCCCAGTTCCCGCGCGACCGGCGCGAACAGCGGCAGCACGATGAACGCGATCTCGAAGAAGTCCAGGAAGCAGCCCAGGATGAAGATCACGAGGTTCGTCAGGATCAGGAACCCGATCACGCCGCCGGGCAGGGTGGTCAGCAGGTTCTGCATGAACAGGTCGCCGTCCAGCGCGCGGAACACCAGTGAGAACGCCGTCGAGCCGATCAGGATGAACATCACGAAGGCCGTCAGGCGGGCGCTGGAGAGCGTCACGTCCCACAGGGCCGCGCGGGTCAGGCGGCGGTTGGCCAGGGCCAGCAGCACCGCGCCGAGTGCGCCGACCGCGCCGGCCTCGGTGGCGGTCGCCACGCCGTAGAAGATCGAGCCGAGCACCACGAAGATCAGGATCAGGGGCGGCACCATGGCGCGCACCACCTGCTTCAGCAGCGCGCCCCGGCTGATGTTCAGTTCCTCGGCGGGCATGGCGGGCGCCAGGGCCGGGTTCAGGCGGGCGCGGATCAGCACGTACGCGATGTACAGGCCGCCCAGCATCAGCCCCGGCACCAGCGACCCCAGGAACAGGTCCCCGACCGACACGCCCAGTTCGCTGCCCAGCACCACCAGCACCACGCTGGGCGGAATGATCTGCCCCAGCGTGCCGGACGCGACGATCACGCCGCTGGCGAGGCCCTTGTCGTACCCGTACTTCAGCATGATCGGCAGGCTGATCAGGCCCATGGTCACGACGGTCGCGGCGACCACGCCGGTCGTGGCGGCCAGCAGCATGCCCACCAGCACCACGGCCACCGCGATCCCGCCGCGCAGCCGTCCGAACAGCAGGCCCGCCGTGCGCAGCAGGTCCTCGGCCAGTCCGCTCTTGCCCAGGATGCCGCCCATGAACACGAAGTACGGAATGGCGAGCAGCGTGAAGTTGCTCATGTTCCCGAAGATGCGGTCCGGCAGGGCGCGCAGCAGCAGCGCGTCGAACTGCCCGGTCGCCAGTCCGATCAGGCCGAAGATGATGGCGGTTCCGGCCAGCGCGAACGCAACCGGGTACCCGGTGAAGATCAGCGCGAAGGCGCCCAGGAACATCCACAGTCCGAGGGCGTCCATCAGTTGCCTCCGGCGTCGCGGCGCTGCGCCTCGGCCCGCGCGAGTTCCAGTTCGTCCAGCGCGCGGCGTTCCTCGTCGCTGAGTTCCACGTCGGCCAGCGCGGCCTGCACCTCGTCATGGTCCTCGTAGCGGTGGTGACCGCTCAGGACGCCCAGCGCCCGCAGGCCCATGCCGACGCCCGCGATCAGCAGCAGCACGAAGCCCAGCGGCACCAGCAGTTTCACCGGCCAGCGCAGCAGTCCGCCGGGGTCCGGGCTGCCCTCGTTGCCCCGGTAGCTCAGCAGGAACCACGGCCAGGACACGTTCAGCATCAGCACGCAGAACGGCAGCAGGAACAGCAGCGTGCCCAGCAGGTTGATCCACGCGCGGGCGCGCTGCGTCAGGCGGGAGTACAGCAGGTCCACGCGGACGTGCTCGTCGCGGCTCAGCACGTACGCGCCGCCGATCAGGAACACCGCGCTGAACAGGTACCACTGCGCTTCCAGCAGCGAGTTGCTGGACAGCGCCGTCCCGGCGTACCGGTCCACGAACCGGCCCAGGACGTTGAACAGCCCCACCCCGATCATCAGGAGCGTGAGCAGGCCCGTCAGGACCCCCAGCCCATGCGAGAAACGGTCAATGCCCCGTGCGAGGCCCATCAATGCCGACACATTCGCCACCCTTCCCGGACCGCGTCACGTCTCACCCGTCCAGGCGAACGGTGACGCCCCCGGCCATAAATTTGTACTTGCGCACGAGTATACGGGGTGGGTGTCACATTTGCGGCTCAGTCTGCCCGCGCGGCGGCCCGGCGCGGCGCCGGGGACGGTCCGCGCCGACCGGCGCGCCACACGGCCCACATCAGCAGCGGTTGCAGCGGCAGCCGCGCCCACAAGGCCCAGCCGGGCAGCCCGAAGCGTTCCGGGGACTGCGCCATGGCCACGTTCGCCGGGAACACCGCCAGCAGCAGCGCCAGCAGGCCCCAGCGGGCGGCGGGGCGCGTGGCGGGGTGCAGCAGGCCCAGGCCGCCCAGCACCTCGGCCGCGCCGCTCAGGAGCGTGGCGGTCCGCGCCGGGAACGGCACCCAGCTGGGCACGATGCTGTCGAAGGGGCGCGGCGTGATGAAATGCAGCGCGCCCGCCCCGACGAACAGGGCGCTCAGGAGCAGCACGCCGGGCGTGGGCCGGGGCGCTTCACGGGTGTGGTGGTCATGGGCGGGGCGGCGGGACATGGCGCAGCCTCGCGCATTTCAGGGCAAAAGAAAAGGAGCCCGCAGGCTCCGGTGGTCAGGGCAGCGGGGTTCAGCCGTTGCTGGCGGGCACGCTGCGGGCTTCCTCGCGGTCCTTCAGTTCCTTGTCGCTCAGGCCGTCGTTGTTGTTGCGGGGCGCCTGGGCCTCGCGGTCGTTGGCGCTCTTGACCGACGGCTGGTTGTCGTGCTCGATCTCATGCACTTCCTTCTTGTTGCGGTCGTAATCCTGGGGCTGGCTGGTGTGGCCCTTGTTCTTGTCGTCTTTGTCAGGCATACCCCTACCCTGACAGGTCGCTGCCGGGCGTCCTTGTGGCGCGCGTGAACGGCACTTCAGAGATGAAGTGAGCCTCAAGTCGCTATCCTGCGTCGCATGAGGGTCGCGGTGATCAGTGACGTCCACGGGAACGCCTTCGCGCTGGAAGCCGTGCTGCGCGAGGTCCGGGCCGCCGCGCCGGACCTGACCGTGAACCTGGGCGATCAGGTCGAGGGCAGCGCCGACCCCGCCCGCGCCCTGATCGCCCAGGCGCAGCTGGCGCGGGCGGGCGCGCTGGAGGTACGCGGCAACAACGAGGAGAAACTCTGGCCGGGCGGCCGCCGCTCGGCGCTCTCGCGGGCGTACGGGGCGTGGCTGGAGGCGCACACCGACCCGGCGCTGCTGGCGCGCGTGGCCGCCCTGCCGCTGACCGCACGGGCCGGGGACCTGCTGGCCTTTCACGGCACCCCGGACAGCGCCTGGGACAGCCTGCTGTGGGCCTGGGACCCGGCCGGGTTCTACCGCGCCCGCGACCCCCGGAGCCTGCGCGCCCGGGTGGACTCCCTGAACGCCGGCGTGGTCGTGTGCGGTCACACCCACCGGCCCGGCGCGACCCGCGTGGGCGACACGCTGGTCGTGAACGCCGGGGCGGTCAGCGATCAGGTGGACGGCGACCCCCGCGCCCGCTGGACGCAACTGGACCGCGTGAATGGCCGCTGGGCCGTCACCTTCCACGTCACGGAGTACGACATCGAGGCGGCCGTCGCCTGGGCCGCCACCCACACGCCCTTCGGGAACGGCGAGACCAGCCTGCTGCGCACCGGCACGATGGACGTGCGCGGCGACGGCGTGTGGGAAGGGCCGCAGCCCTGACGGTGTACGCTGCACGCATGTTGCGATGGATGTTCACCGCTGCGCTCGTCCTCGGTACGGGCGCCCAGGCTGCCGGGTGTGGCGGCACCGAGGGGCAGCCCGACTGGGCGCGCGCCGGGGCGTTCCGGGGAACCCTCGGCGCGCTGCCGGTCGCACTGAGCTTCGACCCCAGGGGCGAGTCGCGGTACTTCTACGAGGGCCGCAGCCTCGACCTGTTCCTGGAGGCCCGCCGCAGCGGGAACGCGCTGGTGCTGGAGGAAAGCGTCCGCCGGGACTTCGGTGAGCGCGTGCTGACCGGCTGTTTCACCCTGATGCCCGCTCCTGGCGGCCTGAAGGGAACGTGGCAGGCCCCCGGCGCGGCCAGGGCGCTGGAGGTGAACCTGACGCCGCTGGACACGGCCAGCCTGCCGATGCGTCTCCCCCTGTCGCCGGGCCTGAGTGCGCTGCGCCGTGACGACCCCCTGGCGTTCCTGAAACTGAACCGCCCCTGGGTCACCCTGCCCGGTGGGCGCGCGGTGCGTGAACCGCTGTCCGGCGTGACGTACCCGCGCGTGCCCGGCGCGAGCGGCGCGCTGAACGCCGCGCTGCAGGACCGGCAGCTGCGCCACGCGGCGGACGCCCTGGACTGCCGGGCCACGCTGCCCGAATCGGCCCAGAAGGACCCGCAGGAGGGCTACAACCTGAGTGCCGGGATCACGCTGTCGAACGCCCGTCTGCTCAGCCTGCGCGAAGACGTGGACTACTACTGCGGCGGCGCACACCCCTCGTACTGGACCGAGGGCGTCATCTTGGACCGCGTCACGGGCCGCGCCGTCCCGCTGACCACCCTGTTCCCCAAACTGAGTGCCGCGCGCCAGAAGACGCTGTACCTGTCGGGCGTGAAAGCGCAGGTGGACACCGACTGCCTGAACGTCCTGCGGGACAGTGCCGGAGACTTCACCGCCCACCTGAGCGCCACGGGTGTGAACCTGACCCCCAGCGACCTGCCGCACGTCGTGGGCGTGTGCGCCGAGACCGTCACGCTGCCGTACGCCACCCTGCGCGGCGACGCGAACCTGAACAGCCCGCTCGTGAAGACGCTGTACCCGAACTGACCTGAACAGGAAAAGCGCCCCCGCCGAGCCACTGGCGGGGGCGCTTTCCGGGTTGAGCTGTCAGTCGCGGCTGCCGCCACCGATCCCGAACAGACGCAGGATGAACAGGAACATGTTGATGAAGTCCAGGTACAGCGCCAGCGCGCCGTTGATGGCGGCCCGCTCGGCCTGCTCACCCTGAATGCCGCTCAGGGCGAGGTTGCGCAGCATCTGGGTGTCGTAGGCGGTCAGGCCCGCGAACAGCAGCACGCCGACCACGCTGATGATCAGGGTCAGGGGGCCGCTCGCCACGAACAGGTTCACGATCATCGCGACGAACAGGCCCAGCACCGCGAACATGAAGAAGCGGCCCATGGCGCTCAGGTCCTTCTTGATCACGAAGCCCGCCACGCTCATCAGGCCGAAGGTGCCGGCGGTTGTGGCGAACGCGGCCGTCACGGCGCTCATGTCGTAGGCCAGCAGGATCGAGGAGAAGGTCAGGCCGGTCAGGGCGGCGTACACGATGAACAGCACGCCGGCCAGCGCGCTCGGGAGTCGCTGGGCGCCCAGGCTCAGGACGAACACCAGGGCCAGCTGCGCGATGATCAGCGGCATGCGCAGGTTCAGGACCTGCAGGGCGAGGACTTCGTTGCTGGCGGTCAGCCACGCGATACCGGCCGTGAGGGCCAGACCGGCAGCCATCCACGAGTACGTGCGGGCCATGAACGTCCGGACGATGTCCGTGGTTCTCGACTGGGTGGAGGGGTAGGTCTGCATACACCAAGAATACGCGCCCGGCCTGACGGGAGTTCCCGCCGCGCCGGCCGCGTTCTTGAGGATGCGTTGATCCAGCCCCGCCGCCACCCTCCTGGCCTACTGGCGGATCAGCAGCGCCAGCGGGAAGTTCTCCAGCACCTTCGCCAGTGGCGTGCGGGCCGCCCGGACGCGCAGCGTCTCGCCGGTCAGGGCGTTCGTGTACGTCCCGGCCGGCAGGGTAATCTGGCGGTTCCCCCACGCCTCGGCGGTCGCCCAGGGGCGCTGCTCGCGCGTGAGGGTCAGGGTCAGGCGCGGCGCGACCGTCACGGCCAGCTGCCCGGCGTGCTCGCGGCGGAACGCCACGACGTGCCGCCCGGCCTCCAGGGCGTGGTACGAGCCGTGCCGGAACAGCTCCGGGTGGTCGGCGCGGGCCTTCAGCGCCGCCCAGGTGACCAGGACTTTCACGCTGCCGTCCCCGAAAGTGTCCAGTAGCCGCCCGGCCAGCGCGGGGCCTGCGCCGCGTTCCAGGCGGCCCAGCGTGCGGTTCAGCGCGCCGTAGTCCACGGGGCGGCGGTTGTCGGGGTCCACCAGACTCTGGTTCCAGCCCTCGCTGCCCTGGTATGTGTCCGGCACGCCCGGCGCGCTCAGGCGCACCAGCGCGGCGCTCAGGCCGTTCTGCGCGCCGTACGGACTGATCCGGCCGTGCAGTTCCCGCAGCGAGTCCATGAAGGTGTCGTTGCCGATCAGGCCGCGCACCAGGGCGTCCAGCGCCTCCTCGTAGTCGCTGTCCGGCGCGGCCCAGCTGGTCCGCAGTTTCGCCTCGCGCGCCGCCTTGAGCATGTACGCGCTCAGTCGGTCGGCGAAGTCCTCCGTGCGGCCGTCGAGCGGGTACGCGCCCAGGGCGTTCTGCAGCAGCACGAAGGCGTCGGCGGTGGTGGGCGCGCGGCCCAGGTCCAGTTCGGTTTCCAGGGACCGGATCAGCGGCGACCAGCGGCTCAGGTATGCCGCCCAGGTCTGCGGGATCTCGGACAGGACACTGATGCGCGCGCGGGTGTCCTCGCCGCGTTTGGTGTCGTGCGTGCTGCCGGCCAGCATCGCCTGCGGCCAGTGCGCTGCCCGCGCCGCAGCGGCCGCGTGGAAGGTCCGCAGCGGCGTGCCGAACAGCGCCGGGTCGCCCCCCACCTCGTTCAGGGACAGCAGCCGGGCGTAGCGGTAGAAGGCCGTGTCCTCGGCGCCCTTGGCGGTCACGGGGCCGGTCAGCTGCTGGAATTTCAGGGTGAAGTCCGCGTACGCCTCCTGCGTGCCCGCATCCGGGGCCTTCAGGGTCAGGACCGCGTGCAGGTAGTCGAACACGCTGGGGTCCAGCGGCGCCCCGGCGCGGCGGTTCTGGGTTTTGGCGTCGCGGATGGCGTGCGCGATCTTCGCGTCGTCACCGGGTTCCCGCGCCCCGTCCGCGCGGATGTACGTGCGGTACACCGGGAACGACGCGATCACCTCGCGGATCGCGGCGCGCAGCGTGCTCAGCGTGAAGTCCCGCGCGTGCAGGTCCGCCTCGGCCAGCCGCTCCAGGTGCTCGGCCAGCACGTTCACCTCGCCCGGCAGGCTGACCCGCTGGATCAGGTGCTTGCCCCGGTACAGGTGCTCCCCGTACGAGGAGCGGTCCCCGGTGAAGCGGCGGTACACGGCGCTGATCTCCTCCTCGTTCGCGCCGTCCACGAACACGCCGTTCAGCTGCGCCAGGAAGTCGTACCCGGTCGTGCCGTGAATCGCCCAGGCGTCCGGCAGGACCTCACCGGGTTCCAGGATCTTCTCGGCGACCACGTACAGCGGCAGCGGTCCGTCCCGCAGCGCCGCGACCGGGTCCAGGCCCAGCGCGTTCGCGGCGCCGGCCTGCAACGACTGGAAGTACCCGGCCGGGTCGAACAGGCCGTCAGTATGGTCGAGCCGCACGCCCTGCACCAGTCCCTCGCGCAGCAGTTCGAACAGCGTGGCGTGCGCCCAGGCGAACACGCGCGGGTCCTCCATGCGCAGCGCCGCGAGGTCGTTGATGTCGAAGAACCGGCGGTAGTTGATCTCCTCGGCCGCGACCTTCCAGAACGCCAGCCGGTAGTTCTGCTCGCTCACCAGCGCGTCCAGGCGGGCGTGGTCGGCATTCACGGCCCTGACGGTCGCGTCCAGCGCGGCGCGCACCGCACCCGACGCCTCGGCCAGCGCCTGCACGCGCCGGGTCATGACCTCGACCTCCTGCGCGCGGATCACGCGGTCCGTGTCGGTCAGGTCGCCGGACGTGCTGCGCGGCAGGTTATCCACGCTGCGGCGGATACTCGCCAGTTCCGCGCGGGTCGCCGTGTCCGTCCCGGACGGCAGCGCCTCCTGCACCCACGCCAGCACGTGCGCCACGGAGCGCGGCGACATCGGCAGCGCCCGCTCCCAGTACCGCAGGGTGAACACGCCGCCCACCCGTTCCAGTTGCAGTTCGCCGCGCTCCAGCACCCGGCCGTACTGGTCGCCCAGCACCGGCAGCAGCACCCGGCCCTCCAGCGCGCGTTTCAGCGGCTGCCACGAGATGTCGAAGAAGTGCGCGTAGCGGCTGGCCTGCCCGTGGCGCAGCACGTCCTCCCAGTAGGGATTGTGCCCGCCCTGGATGCCCATGTGGTTCGGCACGAAATCCACGATCAGGCCCAGGCCCAGCTCCCGCGCCCGCGCGGACAGGCGGCGCAGCCCCGGCAGGCCGCCCAGTTCCGGGTTGATCTGCGCGTGGTCGGTCACGTCGTACCCGTGGGTACTGCCGGGCGTGCTGGTCCAGATGGGCGACAGGTACACGTCGGTCACGCCCAGCCGTTTCAGGTACGGCAGGGTGCGCCGCGCCGCCGCGAAATCGAAGTCGCGGTGCAGTTGCAGGCGGTACGTGGCGGCCGGCAGGTGCGGCGTGAATCCGTCCGGGGCGGCCCCGTTCCTCACGCCCCCGTCCTTCACCGCCCCGTCCTTCACCGTCGCGCCGCTCACGCCGGGTCTCCCAGCAGCAGCGCCTCGCCCGGCACCAGCGGCCGCGCACTCAGGGGAGCCCCGTCGGGGTCCTCCGAGCGGAGCAGGACCGGCGCGCCGGGCGTGACCGGCAGTCCGCTCAGGCTGTCCAGCGGCTGCGAACCCAGGTTCCACAGCAGCGTCCGCTGGCCCTGCGGCGTCCGCCACTGCACCCACAGCACCTGCCCGTCCTCGCGGCTGCCGGCCGACAGGAACCGCCGGGACCGCTCGCACAGCACCGGGTCGTGCCGCCGCAGGTGAAGCAGCCGGCGGTACAGCGCCAGCGTGCGCGCGTGCTCACCGCGTTCCAGTTCGGACCAGTCGAGTTTCGCGCTCCGGAACGTTTCCTCCGCCTGCGGGTCCGGGATGTTCTCACCGCTGAAACTGGAGAAGTACGCGAACTCGCGGCGGCGGCCCTCGCTGACCAGTTGCCCCAGCTCGCCGTGATGGTCGCTGAAGAACGGGAAGGGCGTCCCGGCCGCCCACTCCTGCCCCTGGAAGAGCAGCGGCGTCATGGGCAGCGTCAGCAGCAGCGTGCCGGCCCCCCGGTACTCGGCGAGCGTCACGCCGTCCGCCTGATGCAGCCGGTCACCCAGCGCGCGGTTCCCGATCTGGTCGTGGTTCTGGATGCAGTACACGAAACTCGGCGCTTCCAGCGCGTCGGCCGGCTGTCCCCGGTGATGCTCCTCACCCGTCACGTTCCAGAACTGCCCCTCGTACTTCCAGCCGCGGTTGATGACCTGCGCCAGTTCGGCCGCGCCGCCCCGGAACCCGCCGTAGTACCCTTCCTGCTCGTCCGTCAGGGTCACGCGGACCTCATGATGAAAGTCATCCACCCAGATGCCGTCCAGGCCGTCCCCGGTCACCAGGGACGGCTCGTTGCGGTGATCCTCGGCCAGCAGGACGTGATGCCCGCCCAGCGCATGGACCTCGCGCGCCAGCTCCCGCAGGATGTGCACCTCGCTGTCGTCCTGCATGGCGGCCGTCGCGTCCAGCCGCAGCCCGTCGAGCCGGTAGTCCTGCAACCACATCCGGGCGTTCCCCGTGATGTACCGCCGCATGTGCTCCTCGGCGTAGTCCAGGCCCTGTCCCCACGCGGTATGGAAGCGGTCCGTGAAGTACGACGGGCTGTACGACAGCAGGTAGTTGCCGTCCGGCCCGAAATGGTTGTACACGACGTCCAGGAACACCGCCAGCCCCAGCCCGTGCGCGGCGTCCACGAACGCCATCAGGTCCTCGGGACGGCCGTACGGCGCGAACGGCGCGTACATCGCCACGCCGTCGTACCCCCAGCCGCGCCCACCGGGGAAGGCGGCCAGCGGCATCAGCTGCACGGCCGTCACGCCCAGATCCCGCAGGTACGGCAGCCGCTCCTGCGCGGCCCGCAGCGTGCCTTCCGGCGTGAAGGTGCCCACGTGCAACTCGTAGAACACGCACTCCGGTAGCGGCCGGCCAGTCCAGTCGGTGTGCTGCCAGCGGTACGCACCCAGGTCCACCACCTCGGCCTCGGCGTGCACGCCGTCCGGCAGGAACCGCGCGTAGGGGTCCGGCGTGGGCTGGCCGTCGAGTTCGAACAGGTACCGGCTGCCCGCCCCGACCGGCAGGACCAGCTCGAAGTACGCACCGGGAAGCGCTTCCATCAGGTGCCGCTCGCCATTCACCCGCACCGCCACCTGCTGTGCGCGGGTGCTCCACACCCGGAACCGGGTCTCCTGACCGCCGGGCAGCAGGTGCGCTCCCAGCCTCGACCTCACCTGATCCTGCGGACTGTCCTGCCGGGCCGCGTAGTCGTCACTCATGATTGCCCTCCCCCCACGCCACCCTGACCGGCGTGGCAATGGACTCAGGCTAGTGGCCCCCTCCACCGCCGCCATGAGAACACCCTCAACCTCACCTCCATACCCGGCACACAACCCTCTGGCGCGTCACCGTCCGGCCTACAACAGGGCGCGGCCGGGAGAGGACAGTCCCCTCCCGGCCGCGCCGCCCGGTTGATCTTCAGCCCTGCGCGGTACCGCTGCCGTTCCCGCGCCGGCCCCGGCGACGGCGGCGGCGCTTGGCGTCGTCCGCGCTGCCGGTCGCGGCCGTCTCCGGCACCTGCGCCGTCACGGACTCGCGCTGGGCACCCTGCGCGCCGCGCCCGCCATGCGGTCCCTGGCGGCCGTTCACGCGCTGCACCGCGCCCCGGTCGCTGCCGCCGCGCGTGAAGCTGCGGCCACCGCCGGCGCCACGCTCGCCTGCACGCTCACCACGGCCCGGCGGGCGGCCCCCGCTGCGGCCCCCCTGCCCGTCCTCGGGCGGCATGTTCTCCAGCGTCCAGTCCCCGAAGTACATGCGCTGCACCGTGATGTTCACCGGACGCAGGTGCTCGTTGCGGGGACGCTCCAGCGTGATCACCCGGCGGGAACGGCCGCCCATGCTGACCCCCCCGAAGGTGCGGCCCGGCCCGCGGCCCTCACGGCCACCGTCACGGCCGCCCTCCCGGCCACGGCGACCGCCACGGTCCGGCGCGGCCGACAGCGCCGGCTGCTGCGAGGGGTCCTCCAGCGTGAACTTCCGGGGGGCGCTCACGGGCACGCTCTGCAACTTCTCACGCTTTTCCTGCTCGCGGTCTTCGCGGCGGCGGGCGCGCGGTTTAACGGGTGAATCCATGTCGTTCTCCTGATGAATGTCGCCCGGACGGTACTCCGGGCTGGTCGGATCGGCCAGCGTGAAATCCGTCTGGCGGGCCAGCGGGTTCACGGTATTGATGGTCACGTGCACCGGGTCGCCCAGGCGGTACGAGCGGCCCCGGCTGCGGCCACGCAGCATCTGCGCGTCCTCGATGAACGCGTAGTAGTCGTCGTCCAGGTTGCTGATGTGCAGTTTACCTTCCACGCCGTTCTCCAGCGCCACGAACAGGCCGCTGGCCACCACGCCCGACACGTTCCCGTTGAAGCTCTCGCCCAGGTGCTCCTGCGCCCACTTCGCCTGGTAGTACTTCGTCAGGTCACGCTCGGCCTCGGTGGCGGCGCGCTCGCGGTCGCTGGTGTGGTCCCCCATGCCCGGCAGGCGGCCCTGAAGCTTGGCGACCTCGCGGTTCCCGGCCTTCAGGTCGCCGCTCAGCATGCCCTTGAGCACGCGGTGAACCAGCAGGTCCGGGTACCGGCGGATCGGAGAGGTGAAGTGCAGGTACTCGTCGAACGCCAGCCCGAAGTGCCCCAGGTTCTCCCCGGCGTACTTCGCCTGCTGCATGGACCGCAGCAGCAGCGTGTTCACCACGCTCTCGCGCGGCGTGCCCCGCACCTGCTTCAGGACCGCCTGGTACGCCTGCGGCGTCGGCTCCCCGCCAGGGAACGAGAAGCCCAGCCGTCCGATGGCGTTCGTCACCTCCTGGAAGCGTTGCAGGGTCGGTTCCTCGTGAATGCGGAACAGCGCCGGAATCTCGCGTTGCAGCAGCTCGTGCGCCACGACCTTGTTCGCCAGCAGCATCAGGTCCTCGATCATGCCGCGCGCCGTCTCCTCACGGATCGGGATGAGTTCCATGCGGCCGTCGGCGCCCACGTCCACCTTCACCTCGCGCAGCTTGAAGTCCAGCGACCCCTCGCGCAGACGCTTCTGGCGCAGCTTGGTCGTGATCTTCAGCAGCAGGTGCAGGTCCCCTTCCAGCTGACGGGCCTGCTCGGGCAGCGTGGCGGTCGCCTCGCTGTACGCCTGCACCTCGTCGTACGTCAGGCGCGCCTTGGAGTTGATCACGCTGGGCGCGATCTGCACCTTCAGGATCTCTCCCTCGGCACTCAGTTCCACCAGCGCCGTCATGGTCAGGCGGTCCTCGTACGGCACCAGGGAGCACACGCCGTTACTCAGATGCTCGGGCAGCATCGGCAGCACGCGCCCCGGCAGGTACACGCTGGTCGCGCGGGCATACGCCTCGTCGTCCAGCGGCGTGCCCTCCTGCACATAATGGCTGACATCCGCGATATGAATGCCGACCACGAACGTCCCCTCCGGCGTGGGCTGGATGTGGATCGCGTCGTCGAAATCCTTCGCGTCCCGGCCGTCCACCGTGAAGATGTTGAACTCCCGCAGGTCCAGGCGGCCCTTCAGGGCCTCCTCGGGAATCTGCGACGGAATGGCGTTCGCCTGCTCCTCGACCTCGGGCGGGAACTCGCCGCGCAGCCCGAACTTCACGATCACCGCTTCCGTCTCGGTCACGGGATCGTCCTCGGCGCCCAGCACCCGCGTCACCTGACCGAACACCTCGTCCTCGCCGGTGTTCTCCGGCCAGAACAGCTCGGTCACGACCCGCGCGCCCGCCTCCAGTTCGTCCAGACCGTCGGGCAGCACCAGAATGCGGTGCCGCGCCCGGTGATCGTCAGGCTTCAGGATCGGGTGCCCGTGATGGAATTCCAGCGTGCCCACCAGCTGCCTGTACGCGCGCTGCACGATCCGCACCACGCTGGCACGCGGGTTCCCGTCACCCTTCTGCCCACGGCGCGGCCCGCCGCCCCGGCCCGTGTCGCCGCGGCCCTCCATGCGGACCAGCACGATGTCGCCGTTCCAGGCTTCCAGCGTCTGCTCGGCCGGAACGTAGTAGTCGTCGCCGCCGCTGTCCGGAATCACGAAACCGAAGCCCGCCGCCGACGCCTGGAACCGCCCGCGGATCAGGCTCATCGCCTCGGGCAGCCCGTACGTCTTCTTGCGCGTCCGGATGACCTGCCCCTGCTCGACCAGCGATTCGAGCAGGTCCGTCAGGTCCCGCCAGTTCCCCAGGCGGCGGATGGTCTGCCGCGTGAAGGTCCGCTCCAGATCCTTGACATGCACCGGGCGACCCAGCTTGCGCAGCTGCGCCACCACGATGTCCCGCGCCGGGTTCGCGTCCAGCGGCGAGCTGTCGTCGCTGTCCTGGCTGCCGGCATCCTGCTCTCCGGCGTCCAGTTCGTCCTGCTCGCGGTCGCCGGGTTCATCCGCCACGGGCGGCTGGGCTTCCACCGCGTCGGCCGTGGCCTGGGCGCGCGGCTTGCGGCCACGCCGCGTGGGCTTCTCTGGTGTACTCACGGATTCCGCCCCGGTCGGCTGTGCGGCTCCGGAGTCTGCCTGAGCGGGAATGGCTTCCACGCCCGACAGCACGTCCGGCAGCGCCTGATCTGCCGCCAGCGGCGCGCGGCGACCACGGCCGCCCCGCTTCTTCGGAACCTCCAGGATCACGGGATCGGCCGCAGGGTCCAGTGGCACAGGGTCCGGGGTGGGCGAGAGGACCGCCGCGTCCGTATCCGCCGCCGCGTCAGCCTTCGCGCGGGGTTTGCGGCCACGCCGGGCCGGGGCGGGTGCCTCGGCAGGCGCGGTCACTTCGGCAGGCGCAGGCACTTCAGTAGGGACAGGCATTTCGGCAGCTGCGGGCACTTCGGCCCTCTCTTCCGCGGTGACGGCCTCGGGCGCGGCGGCTGGCACGTCGGCGGTCGCGGCGCGGCGGCCACGGCCCCGGCGGGGGGCGGGTGCCTCCACAACCGGCTGCGCATCCGGCACGGGCACTTCCGGCACGGTCGCGTCCGGTGCGGCCGACTCTGGCAGGGCCACTTCCGGTGCAGCCGTCCCGGCGCGCGGCTTGCGGCCCCGGCGCGGTTTCGCGGGCGCGTCCGGCGTGGACTGGTCGGCCAGGGCAGATTCGGTCGGGGCAGATTCGGCCGGGGCAGGTTCAACCGGGGCAGGTTCAACCGGGAGGGTCGCGCCCCTGCGGGCTGGGGTCCGGCGACCCTCCGTTTTCGCGGGAGTGCTGGCTTCCAGCTCTGCCGGTTCCTGCGCGGCCGGAACGTCGGCGCTCACGGCCTCGGGGGCTGGTGCCTCGGGGGTCGGCTCCTGGGGGGCAGCGCGCCTGCCACGACCCCGTTTGACCGGAGTTTCGGCCGGAGCGGCCTCGGCGGGCAGGTCGACAGCGACCGGATCAGCCGTCTGCTGAGCGGTGGCCTTGCGGGGCGCGGATTTCCGTTCGGTCGGCGCGGCCTTTCCGGCCGTCGTGGTGACCGGCGAGGTGGGGGCCGCAGGTTCGGCGGCCTTGCGGGTGGGGGTGGCCTTGCGGGCCGTCTTTCTGGGGGTGTCTGCCAATTCACTCGCCTCCGGGCGGGATGGAGCGCCGCTGGAGTCGCGGCGACGTGCGCCCGCAGGCTTCCGGGCCGCTCTGGACTGGCCGGTCGCGGCGGGCGCGTCCGGCTGGGTGGTCGTGGGGATCGTGGCGTCCGCCTCGGGGTGGGTCGCGGTCACGTCCGGCCGCTGCTTCTGCTTGCGCTGCGCTGTCTTGTTGGCTCCGGCGTCGGCACCCTGGGGCGCCGGCGGCGTGTCCGTTTTCTTCGGTTTCGGCATGGAACGTACCTGGTCACTCAGGACGCGCCCGTGGGGGTGAACTCGTTTGGGACGCGGTCAGTCTGCCTGCATCTGGCACGCGGAACACGCGCGCAACCCGCCCACGGGAACTGGTTTTCGCTTCCTCGGGTTGCGCCGTGAACCCACCGCCCGGACTGGCTGTTGCCCGAAAAGCGGGCGTGGTGGGGGCGCTGTCCTGAACCCGGCAGCACGGTCAGCATAACACGCGCCGCGCCGCTCTCACCTGACCGGACCTTCACCCGCCGCCCCTGCCCACGCGCCGCTCAGGACGGACGCGCTGAGCGGCGCGTGATCGCTCAGGCGCGCCTCACGGTCCACCCGCACGTCCCGCGTCTCCACGCCCGACGCCAGCAGGTAATCGATGCGCCACCCCACGTTGTTCGCGTAGGCGTTCGCGCGGTTACTCCACCACGTGTACTCGGGCTGATCGCCCAGCCACGCGCGGTGCGTGTCGGTCAGGCCCGAGGCGAGGTGACGGGTCATCCACTCCCGCTCGTGCGGCAGGAACCCGCTGTTCTTCTGGTTGCCGCGCCAGTTCTTCAGGTCCACCTCGCGGTGTGCGACGTTGTAGTCCCCGCCGATCACTACCGGGCGGCCCTCGGCCAGCAGCGCGTCCGTCCAGGCCTGAAAATCACCCAGCACCCGGTCCTTGAAGCCCTGCCGTTCCGGGCCGCTGCTGCCGCTCGGCAGGTACACGCTCACGAACCGCACGCCCCGCACCACTGCGCTCACCACGCGGCCCTCGGCGTCCATCTCGGCGTGCGCCATGCCGGTCCGCACGTCCTCCAGCGGGTGCCGGGCCAGGACCGCCACGCCGCTGTACCCGGCCTTCTGCGCCGGGAACCACGCCCCCTGGTACCCCAGGTGCGCCAGCGCGTCCGGCATCGGATCGGCCCGCACCTCCTGAAGCAGCAGCACGTCCGGCCGCTCCCGCACGGCCCAGTCCACCAGTCCCTTGCGAAGCGCGCTGCGCAGCCCGTTCACGTTCAGGGTCGTGACCTTCAACCCGCCTTCCCGGCCCACCGCCACGTCCGTCATCACGCCATCCGTCATCGCGCCGGAGCATACCGCTCCCCACCCGCACCCGCCTCAAGGGACGCTCAGCGCCGCCCGAGTCCCCGGCGCGCGGTCAGTCTGTTACGCTACACCCACCATGGTCGAGATCAAGTTCCGCAACGAGGCAGACGGCAAGGAATTCGAGATGACCCACCCCAGGGCCGCCCGCGTCCTCACGGACATCCGCGCCTGGGCCGAGAAGAACGCCTTCGAACACGTCGCCTTCTGGCGCGACCCCGAGGACGAACACAAGTTCTGGGTGCAGCTCGGCGACGACCGCCTGAACTACTGGATTCACGACACCACCTTTACCGAAGGCAAACACGAAACCGTCGAGATGCAGATGGACTACGCCCGTGGAGCGCAGCGCCGCAGCGCCGCCGGGTACGGCAAGTTCGACAAGTAGTACGGACTCCGGTTGAATGGGCTGCAAAGCCCGCTGGGTCCGGGCGAAGCGACTTGGAGAGTCCCTCCGCAGAGTGGGAGAGGGGCGGGCTGCCGGACGTGGAGCCGGCAGGGGCGGTGAAGTTCCGGATTGTTGGCGAAACAAACGGCAGTCCGTGTAAGACTGCTGGCCAGAGACCGTTCAATCCGAGCGAAACGAGACGGAACCCGCACGGGGGAAGCAGGCGGCGGGGCGCAGGACGCGATCAGGGCGTCCCGCGCCCCGCCTGCGTTCACGCGACCGGCACGGACCCCAGCGCCCGCGCCGCCTCGCGCAGCACCTCGGGCGGCTGCACCAGTGCGAAGCGCACGAAGCCCTCGCCGCCCGCTCCGAACGCCGCGCCGGGACTGACGGCCACCCCCGTCTGCCGCGCGGCCCGCACCGCGAACGCCACGCTGCTGCCCAGCCCCGGCACTCGCGCCCAGGCGTACATGCTCGCCTGCGGCGTCGCCACCTCCCAGCCCAGCGCCCGCAGCGCCGGGACCAGCGCGTCCCGCCGCGCCTCGAACACGGCTGCCCCGGCGCGGCCCACCGCTTCCGGCAGGCCCAGCGCATGCGCCGCCGCCCGCTGGATGCCCAGGTACGGGTGGAAATCCACGGCGCCCTTCACGCGCGCCAGCGCCGCGACCGCCCCGGCGTCCCCGGCCGCGAACCCCACCCGGAACCCGCCCATGTGGTGCGTCTTGCTCAGCGAATGCAGCTCGATCACGCCGTCCAGGCCGGCCTCCAGCGCACTCGGCGCTCGGTACTCCCCGAACGTCAGCTCCGCGTACGGGTGATCGTGAATCAGCAGCGTGCCCTGCGCCCGGCACCACGCGGCCACCTCCCGGAAGAACGCCGCGTCCGCCACCGCCGACGTGGGATTGTTGGGGTAGTTCAGCAGCAGCGCCCGCGGGCGCACGCCGTCCGGCACGCTGCCCAGGTCCGGCAGGAACCCCCGCTCGGGCCGCAGCGGCAGCGTCAGGACGTTCAGGCCCGCCACGGCCGCCGCGCCCAGGTAAGGCGGGTAGCACGGGTCCGGCAATAGCAGCGTATCGCCGGGGTCCGTCACGGCCAGCAGCAGGTGCGCCAGTCCCTCCTGCGCGCCGATCAGCGGCAGCACCTCGCTCTGCGCGTCCACCCGCACCCCGAACCGGCGGCCCAGGTACCCGGCCGCCGCCTCACGCAGCGGCGCCGTGTCGCTGAACAGCGGGTAACGGTACGTCGCCGCGTCCCGCGTCGCGTCGCGCAGCACGTCCAGCACCGCGTCCGGCGGCGGCAGGTCACTGCTCCCGATACTCAGGTCCGTCACGGTCAGACCCGCCGCCCGCGCCTCACCCTTCGCCGCGTCCATCAACGCGAACACGCTTCCCGGCACCGCCCCCGCCCGTCCTGACAGCCACATGCCCCCAGGGTAGCCCAGCCGCCCACCGGGCCATGACACGCGGCCCAGGACACGCGACACGGTGCGACCACAACAGAAACCATAGGGTCAGGGGGCCCACCTCCGAAGAAGCGGACCCCCCAACCCTGCGTTCCCTGCCTGGATTACTGATCGACGCCGCCGTATACGGGAATGCTGACGGTCGTGAGTGCCTTGTCCCCCGACTTGACGGTAATCTGCGCCATGTCGTTCACGTTGACGCTCGTATCGGTCCGTTCGACCGTCACGTACAGCAGCGCGTAGCCGCCCTGACGGGTCGTGCTGTCCAGGGTGATGCTCGTGCCCGCGCTCAGACCCGCCGTCTCGAGGGTCAGATCGTCGGGCAGCGTGCCACCCAGGTCAGCCAGGGGAATCTCGATGGCCAGCCAGCTCGACTCGGTGTACAGGGCGTTGTACTGCAGGCCGTTGCCGTCGGTGGCGTAGGCGATGCTCGAGGCGGCCAGGGCGTTCCCGGTGGCGAAGGTCAGGGCGAGGGCAGCGGTCACGGTCATCAGGGTCTTTTTCATGGTGGGTCTCCTTGGGTGGCGGGTGCGCCTCGTGGCTGCCTCCCGTCTTGAGACAGAGAATGCGCCCGCCCCGTGCAGGGGCCGTGCAGACCATGTGCAGATTTATCGAAGACGCCTCCGCGCGCCGCGCGGCGTCCGGCAGTACCCTGAAGGCATGGCGGACCCCAGTCTTCAGGTGCTCACGGCCATGATCACGCCCGCCGTGCTGATCAGCGGCGCCGGCACCCTGCTCATGAGCACCAGCAGCCGCCTGGGCCGCGTGACCGACCGCGTGCGGCAACTCACGGCCCGCTTCAAGGTCCTGGTGACCGAGGACGGCCGTCAGGAAGGACTGGCCCGCGAGGAGAAACGCCTGATCGTCCAGCAGCTCCCTCGCCTGGCGCGGCGCAGCTGCATCATCGTGCGCGCCATGACGGCCCTGTACCTCGCCGTGGCGCTGCTGGTCCTGACCAGCATCCTGATCGGCGGCAGCGCCCTGCTGGGCCAGGACGCGGGCCTGCTGCCGGTCGTCATTGCCATCGCCGGAGCCGGCAGTCTGGCGTACGGCGCGCTGCTCCTGAGTTTCGAGACGCGCCTGAGCGCCAGCACCACCCGCGAGGAGATGAAGTTCCTCGTGTCCCTCGGCGAACACTACGCCGGGCTGTACGACGAACAGCTGCTGCGTGAGGTCGAGGAGAACCTGCGCGCCTGACCGTCCGGGTACGCTACTGGCATGTCCCTGACGTTCACGGCGACCCTGTTCGAGTGGCGCGGCCCGGCCCCGCATTACTTTCTGCGTGTGCCGGATGAACTGGTCCCGGACCTGCGGGACGCGGCGCGGCTGGTCACGTACGGCTGGGGCATGATTCCCTGCCTCGCGCGGGTGGGGGAGACGACCTTCCGCACGGCGATCTTCCCGAAGGACGGCGGGTACCTGCTGCCGGTCAGGGTGGCCGTGCGCCGCGCCGAGTCGCTGGAGGAAGGCCGGGAGGTGACGGTGACCGTCACGCCCGGCTGAAGCCCAGTGCGTCACGCAAGGACCCCCACCCGTTTCCAGGTGGGGGTCCGTTGCTGGACGTTCGTCAATGTCAGTTGGTGTACGTGACGTTGTCGTTCACGACGCCCGGACGGGTGTCGTCGTAGGAGCGGTCCCCGGTGACGGAGTCGCTGCTGGTGTTGTTCTCGCCGTACTTCTCGAGGGTGCGGTCGTCGGCGACCTGCATGTCGCGCACGGTCTGGAGGCCGGTTCCGGCGGGAATCAGCTTCCCGAGGATGACGTTCTCCTTCAGGCCGATCAGGTCGTCGACCTGACCCTTCATGCTGGCCTCGGTCAGCACGTGGGTGGTGTGCTGGAAGCTCGCGGCGGACAGCCAGCTCTTGGTGGTCAGGCTGCTCTTGGTGATGCCCAGCAGGACGGGCTTCCAGGAGCTGGGCGTCTGGCCTTCCTCGAGCAGGTCGTTGGCCTGATCGACTTCCCAGCGTTCCACGGTCTGCCCTTCGAGCAGTTCAGTGTCGCCACCGTCGGTGATCTCGACCCAGCGGAGCATCTGGCGGACGATCACTTCGATGTGCTTGTCGTGGACCTTCACGCCCTGGCTGCGGTACACGCGCTGCACTTCTTCCACCAGGTAGCGCTGGGCGGCGTCGGTGTCCTTGTACAGCAGCAGGTCATGCGGGTTGATGGCGCCGCGCGTCAGGGGCTGGCCGGCCTCGACGCGGTCGCCGTCCTTGACGATCATGCGCAGGCTCTTGCCGATCTTGGTGGCGGTCTTGCTGGAGTACTGGTCGTCATCGGCCTCGATGCGCACGAGGTAACGCTCTTCCTCTTCCTCGATGCGCACGGTGCCGTCACGGTCGGCCACGGCCGCGCTGGTCTTGGGCTTGCGGGCCTCGAACAGTTCGATCACGCGGGGCAGACCCATGGTGATGTCCCCGCCGCCGCTCCCGGCGACCCCACCGGTGTGGAAGGTGCGCATGGTGAGCTGCGTGCCGGGCTCGCCGATGGACTCGGCGGCGACCACGCCGACCGCCTCGCCCATGGAGACGGGCTTGGCCTGCGACAGGTCGTAGCCGTAGCACTTCTGGCACACGCCGCTCTTGACGCGGCAGTTCAGGGGCGTGCGGACGAACACGCTCTGGAGGGTCTTGGCGCTCTTCGTGATCGCCTTGACGTCTTCCAGGGACAGCATCTCGCCGGCTTCGATGGTGCGGCCGTCGAGTTCGACGCTGTCGGTCAGGGTGCGGCCGTAGATGCTGGTCTCGATCTCGCTGGCCTTGCGGCTGCGCCACTCGCCGGTGCGCTCGTCAATGGCGCCGAGCGGGATGGCGGTGTAGTCGGTGGTGCCGCAGTCCACGTCACGCACGACGACTTCGTGGGCCACGTCGACCAGCTTACGGGTCAGGTAGCCGGAGTCGGCGGTACGCAGCGCGGTGTCCGCACCACCCTTACGGGCGCCGTGGGTCGAGATGAAGTATTCCAGCACCGACAGACCCTCGCGGAAGGAGGCGCGGATCGGCACTTCGATGGTGCTGCCGTCGGGGCGGGCCATCAGGCCGCGCATCCCGGCGAGCTGCGTGATCTGCTGCGCGTTACCACGGGCGCCCGACAGGCTCATGATCCACAGGGGGTTGAAGGGGTAGTTCTTGCCGAAGTTGTCGAACATGGCGTTCTTGACTTCGTCCTTCGTGTCGTTCCAGAGCTGCACGACCTGCTTGTAACGCTCTTCTTCGGTCATGAAGCCGAACTCGAAGTTCTGCTCGATCTCGGCGACCTTGGCGTCCGCCTCGGCCAGGATCTCGGTCTTGGCGGGCGGGATGACGATGTCGTCGATGCCGATGGTGATGCCGGAGGTCGTGGAGAGCTTGAAGCCCGCGTCCTTCAGGCCGTCGAGCAGTCCGGCGGTCGCCTCGAGGCCCAGGTGCTTGAAGCACGCCATGATCATGTCTTTCAGGTGGTCTTTCTCGTACGCCGTTTCCAGGTTCACGAGGGTGTCGACCAGGGCGGCCTGGTTGCCCAGCGCCTCCTGCACGATCCGGCGGAACATCACGCGGCCCGCGCTGGTGTCGTACGTGACGCCGTTCAGGCGGATGCGGACGTGATCTTGGTAGTCGATGGTGCCGCGGTTCACGGCCATGATCGCCTCGTCCGGGTTGGCGAAGACGTACTTCAGGCGCCCGGCACTGGTGTCCTGACCGGCGACCCTGACGGCGCTGTTCAGCGCGATCTTGCCGGCGTCCAGGGCGTCCAGGGCTTCCTGCTCGCTGCTGAACTCGCTGCCAGCGCCGAGGTTGTCGGTGCGCAGCTGGGTCAGCGTGAAGATCCCCAGGATGATGTCGCGGCTGGGCTTGACGTTCGGCTCGCCGTTCGCGGGGGACAGCAGGTTGTGGGCGCTGAGCATCTGGATGCGCGCCTCGGCCTGCGCCTGGGCGCTCAGCGGGACGTGGATGGCCATCTGGTCGCCGTCGAAGTCGGCGTTGAAGGCTTCACAGACCAGCGGGTGCAGCTGGATGGACTGACCTTCGACCAGCACCGGCTCGAAGGCCTGGATGCCCAGTCGGTGCAGGGTGGGCGCGCGGTTGAGCAGCACGACCTTGTCCTCGATGACCTCTTCCAGGGCGTCCCAGACGCTGTCGCGGGTGTCGCGGTAGCGTTCGAGCATCTTGCGGGCCTGCTTGATGTTCGTGACCTCGCCCTTCTCTTCCAGGACCTTGAACAGGAACGGCTTGAAGAGTTCGAGCGCCATGCGCTTGGGAACACCGCACTGGTGCAGCTTCAGCTGCGGGCCGACCACGATCACGCTTCGGCCGGAGTAGTCCACGCGCTTACCCAGCAGGTTCTGACGGAAACGGCCCTGTTTCCCGCCGAGCAGGTCGGTCAGGGAACGCAGGCTGCGGTCGGAACCGGGGTTCGTGACGGGGCTGCCGCGGCGCCCGTTGTCGATCAGGGCGTCCACCGCTTCCTGAAGCATGCGCTTCTCGTTGCGGATGATCATGTCCGGCGCGCCCTGACTCATCAGCTTCTTCAGGCGGTTGTTACGGTTGATCAGGCGGCGGTACAGGTCGTTCAGGTCGCTGGTCGCGAAACGGCCGCCGTCCACCTGCACCATCGGACGCAGGTCCGGGGGCATGACGGGCACGGTGTTCAGGATCATCCAGCTGGGGTGGTTGCCGCTGCGCTTGAACGCACGGGTCACTTCCAGGCGCTTGCGGGCCTTGGCGCGCTTGTGGCGGCTGGAGTCCTTCATCATCTCGTTCAGTTCGACTTCCAGCTCGTCGAGGTTCAGGTCGTCCAGGAGTTCCTTGACGGCCTCGGCACCCATCTTCGCCTCGAAGTCGTACGACTCGATCACGCGGACCTGCTTGCGCACCAGGTCGATCTCAATGCGGCCGCTGATGTCGCTCTGGAGGTTGCCGCCGTCGGCGAGTTCGTCGCCGGGCTCGACGCGGTCACCGTTCACGACGAGGGGCTCGTCCTCGTAGGTGTAGACCTTGGCCTTGCTGACGATGATGCTGGCGGGGTTGTGCAGGGTGATGACGCCGTCGGCTTCCGCGATGACTTCCTCTTCCTTGTCGATGGCCCCGATGATCTTCTGACCACGGCGGACATCGCTGCCGTCCCCGACCAGGACGTGCATCTGCGGCTGGATGCCGTACTCGGCGCGGCGCGTCCAGTGGGCCGTGACCTGCACGTCGCCCTTCTTCTTGGGGAAGGTGACGGCCGACAGGCGGCTGTCACGGCTGACGCGCAGGCGCGTGCCGCTCGCGGCGTCAGCCAGGACGGCGCCCGCCTCGATGATCTCGCCGTCCACGACCTGCACGTTCATGCCGTGCGGGACGTACACGCGGCTCAGGACCTCGCCCATGGGCGCGGCCGTCTCCTCGTCGTCAGCGGCGGCGACCGTCTCGCGGATCTCGACCATCACGCTGTCCTCGCCCATCTCGTGCAGGAACACCGTGCCGTCCACCGGAGCGGTGATCTGCACGTCGCTTTCCAGTTCGGCCAGGATCTCGCCGGCGCGGAAGGTGTCCTGCTCGACGAGCGCCTCGGCGGGCAGCGGCAGGCTCGCCTGGACTTCCTCGGCGTACGCGATGACCGCGCGGCGCGGGAAGCGGTACTGCGCCAGGCCGTCCATCTTGCTGACCACGTTGCCGCCCAGGATCTGGCCGCGCGTGACGTACTCGCCGTCACGGACCTCGGCTTCCACGCCGCCGGTCAGGGCGTACGTCTCCTGGCGACCGAAGCGCAGTTCGCGGTACTCGTCGTCGCTGAGCAGCTCGCCGCGCTTGAGCGGGCGGCCGTCCTTCTGGGCGTTGCGGGGCGTGGTGACCAGGAAGGAGCTGAAGTACAGCACCTTCTCCAGCTGACCGGCCGACAGGTCCAGCAGCGTGCCGATCTTGCTGGGCGTGTCCTTGACGTACCAGATGTGCGCGGCGGGCGTCGCGAGGTCGATGTGACCCATGCGGTAGCGGCGCACCTTGCTGCTGGTCACCTCGACGCCGCAGCGCTCGCAGACCTTACCCTCGTAACGCTGACGCTTGTACTTCCCGCAGGCGCACTCGTAGTCCTTCTGCGGCCCGAAGATGCGCTCGTCGAACAGACCCTCACGCTCGGGTTTCAGGGTGCGGTAGTTGATGGTTTCGGGTTTCTCGACCTCACCGAACGACCACTCGCGGATCTTCTCCGGGCTGGCGATGGCGATACGAACTTTGTTGAAATCTTTCATTCGAACTCCTTCGGAGTTGTTGACGGAGGATGGAAGATAGTTGATGGATTGACGCGTCTGTGGTTGTTCTGTCAACCATCAACTATCAACAGGCGCGCAGCGCCTTTAGCGCTTGGGCATCATGCCTTCGAAGATGTCGACGGACTTGTCGCCGTTGTCGAGCACTTCGACGTCCAGGCCCAGCGAGTGGAGTTCCTTGACGAGCACCTTGAACGATTCGGGGATGGTGCTGCCCGAGACTTCCTCGCCCTTGACGATGCTCTGGTACGCGGCGTCGCGGCCGTCGATGTCGTCGGACTTGATGGTCAGCATTTCCTGCAGGACGTGCGCGGCGCCGTACGCTTCGAGTGCCCACACTTCCATTTCCCCGAAGCGCTGGCCGCCGAACTGGGCCTTACCACCGAGCGGCTGCTGGGTGATGAGGCTGTACGGGCCGGTGGAGCGGGCGTGCAGCTTGTCTTCCACCATGTGGTACAGCTTCATGACGTACATGGTGCCGACCACGACGGGGCCGCTGATGGGTTCGCCGCTGCGGCCGTCGTACAGGACGCTCTTGCCGGTGCGGGCCAGCTGCATCTGGGCGCGTTCGTAGTCGCCGTTGGGGGCGTCCACGACGCCGACCTTGCCGGCGCGGTCGAGGACTTCCTGCTCGCGCTTGTCGAGTTCGAAGCCGTCGTCCTTGCGTTTCTGGAGGCGTTCGGCGGCGGCGACTTCCAGCATTTCCTTGATGGTCGCCTCGGTCACCGAGTCGAACACGGGCGTCTCGAACTTCTGGCCGGTCAGGCGGGCCACTTCACCCAGGTGGGTTTCGAGGATCTGCCCGAGGTTCATGCGGCTGGGCACGCCCAGCGGGTTGAACACGAGGTCGACGGGGGTGCCGTCTTCCAGGTAGGGCATGTCCTCGGGGGCCATGATCTTGGAGACGACGCCCTTGTTCCCGTGGCGGTTGGCGACCTTGTCGCCCACCTGCAGCTGACGTTTCTGGGCCACGTACACGCGGACCATTTCGCGCACGCCGGGCTTGAGGTCCACGCCCTCGTCGCCACGGCGGAAGCGGACGGTCTTGACGACGATGCCGCCCTGGCCGGACTGCACGCGCAGACTGGTGTCCTTCACTTCGCGGGCCTTCTCACCGAAGATCGAACGCAGCAGGCGCTCTTCCGGGGTGGGTTCGGACTCGCCCTTGAAGGAGGTCTTGCCGACGAGGATGTCGCCGGGTTTGACTTCCGCGCCCACGCGCACGATGCCGTCCTCGTCGAGGTCGCGCAGCGCAGCCTCAGACAGGCCGGGGATGTCGCGGGTGATCTTCTCGGGCCCGAGCTTGGTGTCGCGCGCCTCGATCTCGTCTTTTTCGATGTGGACGCTGGTGTAGAAGTCCTTGCGGACCAGACCCTCGCTGATGCAGATGGCGTCTTCGAAGTTGAAGCCGTCGAAGGGCATGATCGCGATCGTGATGTTCTGACCGAGCGCGAGGCGGCCCAGGTCGCTGGCGGGACCGTCGGCGATGACCTGCCCGGCCGTGACCATGTCGCCGGTATCCACGATGGGATGCTGGTCGAGGTTGGTGCCCTGGTTGCTGCGCGTGAAGCGCACGGTCTCGAAGGTCCGGACGTTCCCGACGTTCAGGCCCAGCGCGGGGGCGTCCTCGGTCAGGGTGATCTGAATGACGCGGGCGTCCACGTAGCTCACGCGGCCGGTCACGTCACTGACGACGCTGGTGCCGCTGTCGGTCACCACGCGGCGCTCGACGCCGGTGCCCACGGCGGGGCTGTCGGCGCGCACGAGCGGCACGGCCTGCGACTGCATGTTGGAACCCATCAAGGCGCGGTTGGCGTCGTCGTGCTCCAGGAAGGGAATCAGGCTGGTGTTGATCGAAACGATCTGTTTCGGGGACACGTCCATGAAGTCCACTTCTTCGGGCGTGTACCACAGCGGATCGCCCTTGCGGCGGGCCAGGACGCGCTCGTCGCTGAAGGTGCCGTCCTCGTTCAGCGGGCTGTTCGCCTGCGCGACGGTGTAACGGTCCTCGATGTCGGCCGTCATGTAGACGACGTCGTTGGTGACCAGTCCGTTCTCGACGCGGCGGTACGGAGCCTCGATGAAGCCCAGGTCGTTCACCTTCGCGTAGGAGGCCAGCGAGGAGATCAGGCCGATGTTCGCGCCTTCCGGCGTCTCGATCGGGCAGATGCGGCCGTAGTGGGTACGGTGCACGTCACGCACGTCGAAGCCGGCGCGTTCGCGGGTCAGACCGCCCGGCCCCAGCGCGGAGATACGGCGCTTGTGGCGCAGGTCCGACAGGGGGTTGGTCTGGTCCTTGAACTGGCTGAGCTGGCTGCGGCCGAAGAATTCGCGCATGGCCGCCACGATGGGGCGGTTGTTCACGAGTTTCGTGGGGGTCGCGGCGTCGGGGTTGCCGAGCAGCATGCGCTCGCGCACGCCACGCGCCATGCGGCCCATGCCCACGCGCAGCTGGTCGGCGAGCAGTTCGCCCACGGTGCGCACGCGGCGGTTGCCGAGGTGGTCGATGTCGTCCTCGCTGACCGGCACGTCGTGCAGCACGCCGTCCGCGTCGGCCATGCCGACCGTCTCGCGGCCGTACTGGAGCGCCATCAGGTAACGGATGGTGTCCACCAGACCGGCGTCCGTAAACTTGCCGTCCTGGAAGTTCAGCAGGGTGCGCTCTTCACGCTGCACGCCCAGCTTGGTGTTCATCTTGAACCGGCCGGGTTCGCCCAGGTCGTAGCGGCGCGGGTCGGCCAGCAGCCCGTACAGGTACTGCACCGCCTTGTCACGCTTGGGCGGGTCGCCGGGGCGCAGCACCGTGAACAGGCGCAGCAGGGCCTCGTCGGCGCCCATGCCCGCGCTCTTGTCCTCGGGGAGTTCCATGTCCGGCTCGAACTCCGTGAACAGCGCCTTGAGGCTGGCGTCGTCGTAGCCGAGGACGCGCAGCAGCATCGCCACGGGGAACTTGCGCTTGTTCACCTTCATTTCCAGGATGCCGCCCGCGAACTCCAGTTCGATCCAGGGGCCGCGCTTGGGCATGGGGATGATCGCGCCGGTGTACATCTTCTTGATGCCCTTGTAGGAGCTGGTGAAGTACACGCCGGGGCTGCGGTGGATCTGCGAGATGATCACGCGGTCCGCGCCGTTGATGACGAAAGACCCGTCCTCGGTCATCAGGGGCAGGTCGCCCAGGAACACCTGGTCTTCCTTGATCAGGCCGCTGTCCTTGTGGATCAGCTGCAGCTTGGCGTACATGGGCGCCTGGTACGTGACGTCCTTCTCGCGGCATTCCTCGGGCGTGTAGGGCGGCTCGCCCAGACGGTACTCGAGGTAGTCGAGGACCAGGCCGGTCGAGCGGCCCTTCTCGGTCTCGTCAATGGGGAAGACTTCCTTGAAGGCGCTCTGAAGGCCGACGTTCTCGCGGTCCTCCGGAGCCTTGTCGGACTGCAGGAACGCCCTGAAGGAGTTCACCTGGATTTCTGTCAGGTTGGGAAGCGGAATCACTTCCGCGATGTCACCGAAACGCTCGATGCGGGGTCCTTTACCGGTCAAACTCATGTCCACCTCGCACGCACCCTGGGTCTCACGCTGGGCCTTCCGGGGCTGGAAAAGGCGCAGGCGGAACACGCAACCCCTCCGGTCGCGGTCCCTGAATTAAGGCTTAGTTTTGCAGACCCGTTCGCCGCAACTAGCTCCTGCCCGACCCATCATGGTCAGCACAGGACAGTATAGGCCCGGCCGGGTAGACAGGTCAATGGGCGCGCAGAACGCCCGGCCCGTAGGACACCGGGGCGCCGCGCGGCGGATCAGATGCCGGGCAGTATGCCCCAGCTTCCCTCCCGAATCAATCCGGTCTGCGCGCCCCACCACCCCACCCGCCCCTTCACCTGACCTGATGACAACCGGCCGCACCCGACCATTCCAGCCGCGCTGACGGTCAGACCCACCCCGCCTTCCGTACCATGAGCACGTGGACGCCCTGCAACCCTACCTGCCCTTCCTGCTGAACCTCCTGCGCCTGCTGGCCATCATCGGCCTGATCCACGCGGTCGTCACGCGGCAGCAGGTGTACTGGATCGTCATGCTGCTGTTCGGCGCGCTGTTCGGCGGCCTGTTCGGACTGGCCTTCGCCGCCGTGTACACCTTCATGGTCCTGATCCCCGCCGCACGCGGAAGCAGCCGCGCCGCCGGGCAGGCCGTGGCACGCGGCGTCGAGGCCCTCAAACCCCTCGACACCCGCATCCGCGAGGCCCAGGAGCAGTTGCAGGAAAGCGACACCCTCCAGAACCGCGCCGACCTGGCCGCCCTGCAGGCCCGCGCCGGCCGCCCCGACGACGCGCAGGCCACCCTGGCCCCCCTCCTGAGCGGCATCTACGCCGACGACCCGGTCGTGCTGCTCACCAGCGCCGAACTGGACCTCGCCCGCCACAACCCGGCCGACGCCGAAACGAAACTCAACCGCGTGGACCTGCGCACCAGCGCCGCCACCCGCACCCGCACCCTGACGCTGCTCGCCCAGGCGCAGGACGCCCAGGGCAAACCCGAAGCCGACCAGACCTACCGCGACGCCACCACCGGCGCCACCACCGAGGAACCCCGCGCCCGTCACGCCGCGTACCTGATCCGTCAGGGCCGCGCCGCCGACGCCCGCGCCCTGCTGGACGCCCTGGCCAAAACCGAGCAGAAGGCCAGCGGCCTCTACCGCCGCCAGGAACGCGAATGGTTCCAGATGGCCGCCGGACTGCGCAAAGAGCTGAAGTGATCACCGCGCCGGTCTACCTGTACGACCCGCCCAGCCCGCCGCGGCCTACCCAGATCCGGCGGGTAGAAGGCAGCCAGACGATCTGGACGATACCCATTCCCGCCGAACTATCCCGGCAGTCCGCGCAGCTGGGCCTGGGGGGCCTGTGGATCAGCCTGTGTCCCACGGGAGGCGTCATCGCGGCGTCCGCGTGCGAGACGTGGCAGCTGAACCCGGAGACCGGCGAGCGACTGAACAGCTGGCCGGGCGAACTCTGGACCGCGCAGACCGACGCGGTGGTGCTCGTCACCGACCGCTCCCGCTCCTTCGATGCCCTGGACGTGTTCACCTTCCAGGCGACTGTCGTGCGGGCCACCGGGCCGCACGCCGTGACCGGCCAGCTCAGCGCCCGCCCGGACTGCGGCGGCTTCGACGTGCTGGGCCTGCGCTGGATGAGAGAGACCCTGCGCCTGAGTGCCCGCGACGGCTGCGGCCTCTGGACCAAGCGGTTCGGAGAGACACCCTGACGGGACCAGAGCAGGCCGTGGTCGTGGTGACCGAGCTGAGCGCGTCCCGTATACCCGTCGGCGTGACCGGTGCGGGGGAGTGGGTGTACCTCGCGCGGGAAGGCGGGTGGTCGTCGTTGACACACTCGTCCCCGGTTTTTCTGGTCACGGCGTTGCAGCATGGGGCCGCATTTCACTCCGATCTGCAGGAGCGTCTGGTCGCGGTGGGCCTCACCCCGTCCCTGGCGGACACCTTCCCGGTTGATTCGAGTATCCGGCTGGGCCTGACCTGGCCTACAGAGTTCTGGCAACAGGCGGCGCTGGACTGGCTGGAGCGGGAGGGGCGTGCTGAGGCGTTTCTACCTGAGCTGGAGGCCCTCGTGCACACAGGTGGGACGCAGCAGATTCGTCATACCGCCCGGCGACTGGTATGGGCGGCCCGACAGCAGGCACGTGAATAGGCCATCTTTATTACCCGGATGATATTGCCTTGCTGTAATTCATCCGGGTAATATCCAGTCATGGATGCCGAACCCACCTTCACCACCTTCGAGGGACCTATCCGCCGCCTGACCGCGCCCCTCGCGGACACCCTCAGCCTGCTGCACGCCGCGCCGCGTGCGGGTCTGCTGACCTTCGACGACCTCACCGGGCGCAGCGTGGACTTCGACCTGAGCGGCACCCTGGACGAGGTCCTGGCCCGCCACGCACCCGAAACGCCCCGCACCGGCCCCGGCCGCCCGAAACTGGGCGTCGTGTCTCGGGAAGTCTCGCTGCTGCCCCGGCACTGGGAGTGGCTGGAACGCCAGCGGGGCGGGGCGTCCGCCGCGCTGCGCCGCCTGATCGACGAGGCCCGCAAGGCCGACCCGGACGGCGAACGCCGCGCGCAGGCCCAGGCGGCCGCCGACCGCTTCCTGGGCGCCGTGGGCGGCGACCTGCCGGGCTTCGAGGCCGCCACACGCGCCCTGTATGCCGGCCAGCGCGCCGCTTTCGAGGACGCGCTGGCCACGTGGCCGCCGGACATCCGCACGCACGCGCTGCACCTCGCCGCGCCTGCGCTGGACGTGAAGCACCTAGCCACGGAATGAAAAACCCCCAGCCGAAGCTGGGGGCTGCACTCCCGGTAGGGGGGACTTACTTGAGTTCGACGCGGGCGCCAGCAGCTTCCAGCTGGGCCTTGATCTTCTCGGCTTCGTCCTTGCTGACGCCTTCCTTCAGCGCGCCGCCCTTCTCGCTCATGTCCTTGGCTTCTTTCAGGCCCAGGCCGGTGATGGCGCGGATTTCCTTAATGACGTTGATCTTGCTGGCGCCGGCGTCGACGAGGATGACGTCGAATTCGGTCTTCTCTTCAACGGCGGCGGCGGGGCCAGCGGCGGGGCCGGCAGCGACGGCGGCGGTGACGCCCCAGGTTTCCTTCAGACCGTCGATGAGGTCTGCGAGTTCCATGATGGTGAGCTGGCCGAGCTGGTCGATAAGAGCCTGTTTGTCGTAAGCCATGATGTGTTCCTCCGAAATTGAAGTGGGTGGTGCTGAGAGTGGGAAAGAAGGGCGTTCCGGTGGGGAACGCTCAGGCGTTCAGGCCTGTTCTTCGAGTTTGGTCTTGTACGCTTCGAGGATGCCCACGAAGTTGCTGAGGTGCGCGCTGAGCACGCCCACCAGCTCGCCCTGAAGGCTCTGCTTGCTGCCCAGGCTGGCCAGACGCTCGACGACTTTCACGTCGACGCGGTTGCCTTCGACAAAGCCTGCCTTGACGGCGGGGATGCCCTTGTCGTTGCCTTTGGCGGCGTCGCTGAGGGCCTTGGCGACCCCGGCGGGGTCTTCCTGGGCGACAACGATGGCGCTGGGGCCTTTCAGAGCGTCCGCAAAGTCACGGCCGCCGTCCTGAAGGGCGAGGTTGATCAGGGTGTTCTTGGCAACAATCAGCTGCCCGCCCTTCTCGCGGATGTCTTTACGCAGTTTGCCCAGCTGGCCGGCGGTCAGGCCCTGGTAGTCGACCACGTAGAACGTGTCGACGCCCGTAAGGCTGCCCTTGAGGCTGCTGAGGGTCTGCTGGTTCTTGTCGTTCGCCACGCAGTACCTCCTAGGTGGGAACAAGTCCAGGTGCAGTGCTCGTCACCTGACAACTCGGCGGGATGTTTAAACCTGGCAAGGGTCCCCGCTGTCATGGATGCCTGAAAAGAAACGGATTGGAAAGGTGCGAGGATTGCACCGGGGTGCCGAAGTAAGTCGATGGGCGAGGGTTGATGGTCGATGGATGGTTCTGTCAACCATCAACCTTTCCCCATCAACGGTCCTGCTCAGGCGTTGCTGCCGCCGCTCAGAGTCAGCTGGATGCTGGGGCCCATGGTGGTGGTCAGGAAGGCGCTGCGCAGGAAGACGCCTTTGGCGCTGCCGGGCTTGGCGGCTTCCAGGGCGCTGATCAGCGAGGCGTAGTTCTCGCTGAGGCTGCCGGGCTCGAAGCTGGCCTTGCCGATGGGCGCGTGCACGACGCCGGTCTTGTCGTTACGGAACTCGATGCGACCGGCCTTCAGGCTCTTGACCATGCCGGCGACGTCGGGGCCGACGGTGCCGCTCTTGGGGTTGGGGAGCAGGCCGCGCGGCCCGAGCAGACGCGCGAGCTTCTGACCGACCTGGGCCATCATGTCGGGGGTGGCGACGACAGCGTCGAACTCCATGAACCCACCGGCGATGCGCTCGATCAGCTCGTCGCTGCCGACCACGTCGGCGCCGGCGGCTTCGGCGGCCTGCACGTTGTCACCCTTGGTGATCACGGCGACGCGCACGCTGCGGCCGGTGCCGTGCGGCAGGGCGACCGTGCCACGCACGTTCTGGTCGCTCTTGCGGGGGTCGATGCCCAGACGGAAGTGCACTTCGACGGTTTCGTCGAACTTCGCGGTGGCGATGTCCTTGACCAGTGCGGCGGCCTCGTCGATGGTGTACTGCTTGTTGCGGTCCACCTTGGCGACCAGGGCCTCGTAACGCTTACCGTGCTTAGGCATTGGGGGCCCCCTCGATGGTCACGCCCATGGAGCGGGCGGTGCCGGCGACGGTGTTCGCGGCGGCTTCGACGCTGCCGGCGTTCAGGTCGGGCATCTTGGTCTTGGCGATTTCCAGGACCTGGTCCCAGTTGAGCTTGCCGACCTTGGCCTTGTTGGGGGTCGCGCTGCCTTTCTGCAGGCCGGCGGCCTTGCGGATCAGGTAGCTCATGGGGGGGGTCTTGGTGATGAAGGTGAAGGAGCGGTCGGCGTAGATGGTGATCTCGACGGGGATGATCGCGTCACCCTTGTCGGCCGTCTGCGCGTTGAACGCCTTCGTGAACTCCATGATGTTCGCGCCGTACTGACCGAGCGCGGGACCCACGGGGGGGGCCGGAGTGGCCTTACCCGCCGGGAGTTGCAGTTTGACTAAACCTGCGACTTTTTTCATGCATTCCTCCTTAGCTCCCCCAGGCCGGCCGCTGGGGCGCGGGCCGGGGTGCTGACGCTAAGTTCTGCGCGTCCACCCTGGGGTGGATTGACAGCAACTTTTCGATTTTACTTCACGCCGCCCCTGTTTGCCAAGGTGGGCCGTCGGGGGCGGCGCGCTGTTACTTGGCGACCTGACCGAAGTCGAGTTCGACCGGGGTTTCACGGCCGAAGATGCTGACCAGCACCTTGACCTTGGCCTGCGGCACGTTGACCTCGCTGATGACGCCGCTGAAGTCCGCGAAGGGACCGCCAGTGACGCGCACCATGTCGCCCGCCTTGAAGTCCACCTTGACGCGCGGCGCTTCCTCGATGACGGGCTGCGCTGCCACGCCGACCGAGGCCAGCAGACGCTGCACTTCCTCGGGGGAGAGGGGCACGGGACGCGTGGCGGTTCCGACGAAGCCGGTCACGCCGTTCGTGCCGCGCACGACTTCCCACGACTCGCCCAGTTCACCCGGCGCGTCGTCGTCCTCGACGTCCATCTGCACGAAGACGTAACCGGGGAACAGCTTGCGTTTCACGGTTTCCTTCTTGCCGCCGTCGCGGAGTTCCACGGCTTCCTCGGTGGGTTGCAGCACCTGGAAGATCTTGGTGCCGCGCATGCCGAGTTTGCTGGCGCGGTCCATCAGCTGCGATTCCACGCGGTCTTCCTGACCGACGTACGTGTGAACGGCGTACCACTCGATGCCCATCACAGCACCGCCCGGATCAGGCTGCTGAACAGCAGGTCAAGCGCGTACACGATGAGGGTCAGGGCGGTCACGAAGATCAACACGGCCTGGGTGCCTTCCAGCACCTGCTGGCGGGTTGGCCACGAGACGCGCGACAGTTCCGCGCGCGAGTCACGGAAGTACTGAATCAAGTTCATGCGTTCACCTGCAAAGAGAGAAAAGGTCTGCCCGGAGCGGCGGGCGTCATGCCCGGCTGGGAAAGATCAGACCTTCTTCTCTTTGAAGACCACGTGCTTCTTGGCGACGGGGTCGTACTTGCGCAGTTCCATCTTGGCCTGCGTGTTGCGGCGGTTCTTGGTGGTCGTGTAGTAGAAGCCGGTGCCGGCGCTGCTTTCCATTTTCACGATGATGCGGGGGCCGTCTTTCGCCATGATGTTGCTCCTTCGCAGTCCCCGGTGGGGTCTGCTCCCAGCGTTCCTGATGGTGGCCGTTCTGCCGCACTGGGCGTCCGGACCCGCTGGTAAAAGCCCGCCTTCTGGCGGGCAACATTCCAATTATAGAGAGTCCAGGGTCAGGTGTCCACTGCGCCGGGCAGGCAGGTCGGAAAACTGCCGATGCTGCGCGGGTTTTTCCGCTGCCGGCAGGCGCTCGGCTCCTCGTGTGGCGGCCGGGCGGCCCAGGCGTGCAGGTCGTCACGGTTCCCCGCGAAGTCCAGAAGCGGTCGAGGATGAACACCTGCTGCGCGTCCGGCCTTGATAAACGCCGCACCCCGCATCGGCGAGGGGCACGGCAAAAAAGGGGAGACCCGCAGGCCTCCCCCTCATGGAAACTGGATTACTCGATGACTTTGGCGACGACGCCGGCGCCGACGGTGCGGCCACCTTCGCGGATGGCGAAGCGCAGGCCTTCTTCCATCGCGATCGGCTTGATCAGTTCCACCACGAACGTGATGTTATCGCCGGGCATGACCATCTCCACGCCTTCGGGCAGTTCCACCACGCCCGTCACGTCCGTCGTGCGGAAGTAGAACTGGGGGCGGTACCCGCCGAAGAACGCGCTGTGACGGCCGCCTTCGTCCTTGCTCAGCACGTACACGCTGGCTTCGAACTTCGTGTGCGGCTTGATGCTGCCGGGCTTCGCCAGCACCTGGCCACGTTCCACGTCGTCACGCGCCACGCCGCGCAGCAGCACGCCTACGTTGTCGCCCGCCATGCCGCTGTCCAGCAGCTTGCGGTGCATTTCGATGCCGGTCACGGTGGTTTTCTTCGTGTCGCGCAGACCGATGATTTCCACTTCGTCCTGGACCTTCACGACGCCACGCTCCACGCGGCCGGTCGCCACGGTGCCACGACCGGTGATCGTGAACACGTCTTCGACGGGCATCAGGAAGGTCTTGTCGGTGGCGCGCTCGGGGGTGGGGATGTAGCTGTCGACGGCGTCCAGCAGTTCCCAGATGCGGTCAAC
>NZ_NHMK01000036.1:0-75000 GCF_002198095.1 Deinococcus indicus
ACGGAACGTCCCCACCCAGGCGTTCTGAGCGCCGATCCGCCAGCCGGTGTCGTCGTGATGCACGTAGGGTGCTTGCTGGATCTGTGTCTGCAGCGCGTCGACGTGGGCCGCCAGGGCGCTGCCGTCGGCCGCAAGCCGCTGTGCGGCTTGCGTGATCGCACCCTGCGTGATCTGGAGGCCGCCGAGGAGATCCATGACCCGACCGATACGGCGGACCGGCAGGCCCAGCTCGTGATGCAGGGTCTGAAGGGTGGCGTGCAGGACGGGTCCCAGGCGGTGAGAGGTCGCACCGACCTGATTGGCTTTCAGGTCGGGATGGTCACCACGCGGTGCGTGGTGACACTGCGGGCACTCCATGACGCGCACGTGGTACTCGGTGACCTGCATGGCGTTGTGGGGGACGAGTTCCGTGACCCAGGCCTTGTCCTGACGGGTGAAGATCAGCAGGCCCGTGAACCCACATCGAGGACAGGTGTTGGGCGTTTTGACTTCTACGGTGGCTGTGATCTGCTCTGGCGTGGGTGGGGCCTTGTGGGTGAAAGTACCTTCACCAGGACGGCGTCCTGGTGATTTGGGATCGGCGGTGCGCTTCTCCCGGCTGAAGGGGGCGGCGTACTTGCGTTCCCGCCGTTCGAGTTCCTCCATGCGCTTCTTCAGGCGGGAGATTTCCGCTTTGAGTGCTTTGTTCTCGGCGATCAGTTGGTCGATCTGCTCGGACTGACGACGGATGATCTCGAAGAGATCCTTCTCAGTCGCCCCAGTGCCCATGGACAGCATGGTAACGGCAGGAGTGCCCGGCCGGAAGCCGGGCACCCGAGCGACCGCTAATCACAGACCGCCGGCAATCCGGTGAAGTTCCGGATTGCCGGCTCCACGTCCGGAACCCGTTTTACTCCTTCTCGCTTCGCTCGGATTGAACGGGCTTTGCAGCCCATTCAATCGGAGTCCGTATCAGTCGGCTGCGCCGACAGCTCCCCTCAAGGGGAGCCAGGGGCAGGGCAGAGGGGGTGGCGGTCAGCTGTGCAGGAGGTACTGCCGCCACTCCTGCGCCTGCGTCTCGATGGGACGCACGAACGGCCCGAGTTCCAGGCGGATCCACTCGGCCGTCTTCGGCGGGAGATGCACCGTGCCCGGTTCCGGGCGGGCCTGCACCACCTGCATGCGGTCCACGGTGGCCGGGTGCGAGTCGTCCAGACTCGTTCGGGCCAGCGCGGCCCGCTGCGCCGCCCACTGCTCTTCCGGGACGGTGTCCAGCATGAACGCATACTCCGCGAACGCGTGCGGACGCTCCGGCATGTGCCGCTGCTTGTGCAGCGCGCTGTCCAGCAGGTGCGCCATGTGCATCCGGTCCAGCATCACCACCACCGCGTCCGACCCTGCCACGCGCGCCGCCATCAGGTCCGCGCGAAACTCCGCGGCCTGACTGTCCGCGCCGATCAACCAGGCCAGATACCCCGCCTGAAGGTGCGCTATCAGCAGCGGCAGCAGCGACAGGAACGTCACGTAGCCACGCAGCAGCATGGTCAGGCGAGCCTCGCGCGGGCGATCCGCCCCGACCCCCACCAGCAGCGAGAACGCCAGTCCGATCACCCCGCCCCGCGCGGGGTCGCCGTTCCGCAGGTGCGCCAGCTCGTGCGCGACCAGCCCCACCTGCCCCTGCGGGGACAGCGACCACCACAGCGGCAACCCCAGCACCAGCACCGGCTCGCGCCGCCACCCCGCCAGACCCATCGACGCGTTCACCTGACCATTCACGAACACCCGTACCGGGCGCGACACGCCCAGCTCCGCCGCGACGTGACCCACCAGCGCGTGCAGTTCCGGTGCGTCCTGCGCCGACACCTCATGCCCTTCCGGGCGGTACGGACGCGGAAACGCCAGCCACATGAACCCTAGCAGCCACAACGCCCCGAACGCAGCCACCCACCGGACGAGTCTGGAATGCCCACCCCACCCCAATGCGACCAGCAGCCACCACACGCCCACCAACGCCACCACGGCAGCCACCAACACCACCAGCCACGCCACCACCAGCCCCCACACGGCCCGGCCCGACGTACGCGGCGACGCCGCCGCCAGGAACGCGTCCCGCACCCGCGCGGACTCCCGGTCCACCACGCCCTGCCACACGCGCCCCAGCGCCCCCTGACCACCCTGAACCGTCATAACCGGCCCAGCATAAGCAGCCGCACGCGCCCGGACCGCCGCATCCTGGGCACACCCCGGTGGGGGCACACGCCAGAGCGGGCGCACCGGGGAAACCCAGCAGGACCACCCAGGTCAGCCCGGCGAGGGTATCCACATGGACGCCCGGACGCGTCGTCCACATGGACACAGCATCCGGGCGGGCCAGAGAGCGTATTACTCTGTCAGGCTGCGGTTCAGGCGGGCCTTGTCCTCGGCGATCTTGCCCAGGATGAAGAACGTCGGCGCCCAGTGACCCACGAACAGACCGTCGCGTTCCTTGTCGGAGGACTCGTTCTGGAAGTACTGCGTGGCACTCAGGACAATCGAAACGAACCCGGCCGCGTACAGAATGTTATGCAGTTTCATAGACTCCACCCCTCACCGGCCCGCCGCCCACAGGCAACCCACCGGCCCCACCGAAAAGACCGCACCCCACCCGGCGCGGGGTGCCTCGACCATCCCAGCAGACTCCACACCCGGCCCGCCGAACGTACCCGATGCGACCCTGTGAACCCACACCCAAGAACACCTGAACGCCCCGCCGCCCATTACCCCCCGCAGCGCCCGAAGCGACCCAGCGCCGCGCGCCCCTCCGGCGTGCCGCCCGGCACCTCCGCGCCCGCCAGCGAGATGAACGACCACCCGCCCCGCGCGCCATGCTCGACCACCAGATAGTGCGTTCCGGCCCCCAGCGTCCGCGCCAGCGTCGGCCCGCGCCACCCCACCACGCCATGCCCCGAGTACGCCGAGTACGGCCCGGACACGCCCACCGCGCCCCAGCCGTCCGGCACGAAGTCCGGCTGCCCCGACCCCACCGGCACGCCCGGCCCCACCAGCCACAGGCGAGGACGGTAAGCCGCATCGCACGCCGAACTGACGAACACCGCCACGTCCAAGCGGAAGCCCGCCCCGGTCGATAGGGCGTACCAGTCGCGGCCCCCCGCGCGGCCCTGCACGGTGATGACCTTCGACACGGTCGGCTGCGGGACCCGGAACGCCGAATCCAGGGTGCCGCTGCCCGGATTGAACAGCGGCTGATGCGCCCCCGCCCCCGCGCAGAGAAGGAAACCAGCGAGGGTCAGGACGCGCCATACCCGGAGGTTGCTCATGCCCGCAGTGTGACGGCAGGCAACGGCACGTTCCGTAGGCGAAGGCGCAACCGGCAGGGGAGACCTACTCGCCTGGCGTGACCACCGCCTGTACGCGCCCGACCTGCCCGCTCGTCAGGCGCACCTTGATCCCGTGCGGATGCGACGGCGAACGCGTGAGCAGTGCCGCCACCACGCCCCGCGTCAGCCGTCCGGTCGGCTGATCCTGCTTCTGAACGATATCCACGGTCACGCCGGGCTGAATCTGCGAACGAAGAGGAGTCATGAGGACAGGGTACGGGAGACTTGTGCGCATGTCATCCGCCGACAGTGAAAGTAAATATGTCTACTTTGGACAGAAATTTGTTAAATTTCCAGTTCCCAATCAATACCGCTCATTACTTTGCCGAGTAATATAATTGCATTATCCGAATACTTGTGTATGCCGTTCTTGCCTGTCGATATATTGATGATATTTGTTGTCGGTAGATTTTATGTCCATTCCGGTATTCTCAAAAATCGTTTTAAATAGTCGTTGTAGTATGTGTTGATTTATTCCCAATTCTCTTTTTATGTCATTGAAACTAAATCTAAACAATGTGCTTAGATTATCTTCTTCAAGAGGTGTTATCCCCAGTAAAGAAGCTAGCTCATCTTGATCGTCTGCTGCTTTTGATATGGTTTCAAAGCTATAATCTATTTTTCTCTGCGGTATATCGGTTCTAACTAATTGACACATTCTGCTCATCAAGTTGTTGAGTAGATTCGGGTCAACTCCGCTAAGGGTGGTTTGTTCTCCAAATAATTGAAAAACCCATCTAAAGTCTTTGGCGACAATGCAATTCACTCGAATGGATCGGTCTTCGCTTAAAAATATGACCTCTTCTCTTTTTAGGTCTTTCGATGATATTTCACTTTCGTATTTTAAGAAATATATATTATCCATTCCTATATTATTCTTGCTGAGAATTAAATCTATATCTTGCAATATTAGTTTAATGTTTCTGTCGTCAATGCTATAGCCGACAAATAGAATCGGATGTTCAATAAAATAGGTCAGTAGTTTAGCGCTAAGGTACTTTTTGGTATCAATGAATTCATTATAGTCATCGATTGTGGCAATGATACTTTCTGGAGCGGAAACGCTTCCGTGAATTTTATATATTTTTCCAACCCAAAAAGGCTGAACAGTTAAGACATCCTCGCCAATGATTGATGAGTAATTGTCAAAAATTGATTCCAGTATACAATCATAATTAGTTGTAATTACGGTATTTGGTCTAATGTGTCTTAGGAGAACTATTTCCTCTTGGTATTCTGAGGATAAACTATCGTGATCAAATATAAATGACTTTATAACTTCACATATTGTATGCTTAAAAAATATTTCTTTGTATCTACTATTGAACAAATGATCTGGAAATTCGGACTTGCCATCAGACCAAGCATATTCATAGAATGATGAAGCCAGAGTGGTTCCTATTTGCTCCTGAGTCTGACCGCTTTGCTTGTAATAGTTATAATCCCTAAGTAGGGGATTATTGGAGCTGACTGCTGACAGTAGTCCGTGCCAGTCTGGGGCATCGGAGTAGCGCCTGCTTAAGCCAGATCCAACAAATAGAACTGGCTGCGTCATTTTCTGACGCAGCACTTCCCTCACTCTAGATGTTATGCCACTCCTGTAACCTAAATACTCTTCGGATTTCTCAAAATTGAGTTTTCCCTTCGCCATTTCAGCCTCAAGAGTCATGTGTGGAGAACTTACACCTCTAGCGCCAGCTTGTCCACATCATTTAACAACGGCGTTCCAGCTGGGTACTCCCCGTTGAAGCAGGCGAGGCACAGGCCGGGGCCGCTGACGGCTTCACGGATGCCCTGCTCACTGATGAAACTCAACGTGTCCGCCCCGATCAACTCGCGGATCTCCTCGATGCTGTGCGTACTGGCGACCAGTTCCTTCCGCGCGGCGGTGTCGATGCCGTAGAAGCACGGGTGCTTGATGGGCGGGCTGGACACCCGGAAGTGAACCTCGGTCGCGCCCGCCTCGCGCAGCAGGTTCACGATCTGGCGGCTGGTGGTGCCGCGCACAATAGAGTCGTCCACGAGGATCACGCGCTTCCCGGCGACGGCGCTGGTGGGCGAGAGTTTCATCTTGACCTTCAACTCGCGCGCCTCCTGCGTGGGCGCAATGAACGTGCGGCCCGCGTAGGGGTTCTTGTACAGGCCGTAATCGAACGGAATGCCGCTCTCGCGGGCGTAGCCGATGGCGGCGCCGATGCCGCTGTCCGGGACGGGCACGACGATGTCCGCCTCGACCGGGTGTTCCCTGGCGAGCTGGTGGCCCATGCGGATGCGGCTCTCGTGGGCGTCCACGCCGTCCAGGCGGCTGTCGCTGCGCGCGAAGTAGATCCACTCGAACGCGCAGGGCGTGGGCTTGCGGGGTTCGACCATCAGGGAGTGCAGGCCCGTGCGGTCCACCCAGACGAGTTCGCCGGGCTGCACGTCCCGCAGGAGTTTCGCGCCGACCGTGAACAGCGCGCACGGTTCACTGGCGATCACGTACGCGCCGTCCTCACGCTGCCCGATCACCAGGGGGCGCACGCCGTTCGGGTCGCGGAAGCCCAGCAGTTGCGTGCGGCTCATCAGCACGCACGCGAAGCCGCCCTTGAGTTGCTTCATGGCGGCGGCCGTGGCTTCCACGAGGTCCATGTGGCTCTCGCGGGCGATCAGGTTCAGCATGACCTCGCTGTCGTTCGTGGTGGCGAACAGCGCGCCTTCCATCAGCATGGCGTTCCGGACCTCGCGGGCGTTCACGAAATTCCCGTTGTGCGCCAACCCCAGGATGCCCTTGTTCGTGCGGGTCGTCAGGGGCTGCGCGTTGAACCGCAGGTTACTGCCCGTCGTGCTGTAGCGGACGTGCCCGATGCTCACGCGGGCATTCGCCAGTCGCACGCTGTCCAGGCGCCGCTCGTCGAACACCTGCGTCACCAGCCCCAGGTCCTTCTCCACGTGGAACTTCTCGCCGTCGGATACGCACATGCCCGCCGCCTCCTGCCCACGGTGCTGTAGCGCAAAAAGGCCCAGGTACGTGAACCACGCCAGGTCCGCCGGTTCCGGCGAGTACATGCCAAACACACCGCATTCATCCTGCGGCTTATCAAGAATCGGATCAAAGATCATGCGAGGCTCCAGAGGAACGGAAGGTGCGGGAACGCCGGTCTGGTCGCCCCCTCACCCCCGGCCCCTCTCCCACGAGGGGAGAGGGGAGAAGGGCGGTACAGTTCGGTATGACGGTGCGTGCGGTGAAGCGCGGGACGGTGCGGGCGCGGCAGTTGCGGCGCGATCAGACGGACGCGGAGGCGAAGCTGTGGCGCGTGCTGCGGAGCCGTGGGCTGGGCGTGAAGTTCAGGCGTCAGTACCCGGTCGGGCCGTACATCACGGACTTCGCGTGCATCGAGCGTGGACTGGTGGTGGAACTGGACGGTAGCGGGCACGCCACCCCGGAAGGCCGCGCCCACGACGCCGAACGCACCCGGTACCTGAACGCCGCCGGATTCCGGGTGCTGCGTTTCTGGAATAACGAGGTACTGACCAACCTGGATGGCGTCGTGCAGGTCATTCAGGCGGCACTGGTGGAGTGACCCCTCACCCCGGCCCTCTCCCCAGGGGAGAGGGAGAACGGCAGGGCGTCCCGGACTCCCCTCTCCCCTGGGGAGAGGGGCTGGGGGTGAGGGGTGTCCTTTCATCCCAGAATCTCCGCGAGGGGGGTCGTAAAGGCGTGGGTGAGGGCGCTGAGGGTCACGCTCAAGTGTATGTGGTGGTCGGGGAGGGCAATGGTGACGGTGTCCCCGCCGCTGGTGCCGAGGCGGGTGAACGGGACGCCCTGGGCGGTCAGGGCCGCTTCGGTGCCTGCGTCGTCGGGGGTGGCGATGAGGATGCGGGCGTGCGCTTCGCCGTACAGCAGGGCGTCGGGGCGGGTTTCTGCGGGGGCGTTCAGGGTGACGCTCAGGCCGGTGTGGCCGGCGATGGCCATCTCGGCCAGGGCGACGGCGAGGCCGCCTTCGGCGCAGTCGTGCGCGGTGTCGGTCAGGCCCGCGCGGATCAGGTGCAGGGTCGCGTCGATGACGGCCTGCTCGCGCGTCAGGTCCAGGGCGGGGACGTGTCCGGCTTCGAGGCCGTGGACGGTTTCGAGGTACTGGCTGGCGCCGATGGTGTCGGCGTGCTCGCCGATCAGGTAGAGGGTGTGGCCCTCGCCCTTTAGGTCCAGGGTGGCGCGTTTGGTCACGTCGGGCAGGACGCCGACCATGCCGATGGTGGGGGTGGGGTGGATGGCGACGCGTTCGTCGCCTTCGGTGTACTGGTTGTACAGGCTGACGTTCCCGCCGGTGACGGGGGTGTTGAGATGACGGCAGGCGTCGGCGATGCCGTGCACGGCGCGTTCCAGCTGGTAGTACACCTCGGGCCGGTGGGGGTTCCCGAAGTTGAGGTTGTCCGTGATCGCCAGCGGCGTGGCGCCCACGCAGGCGAGGTTGCGGGCGGCCTCGGCGACGGCGGCGGCGGCGCCCGCGTACGGGTCGAGGTACACGAAGCGCGGGTTGCAGTCGCTGGTCGCGGCCACGCCCATGCCGGAGCCCTTGACGCGCATGACGGCGGCGTCGGCGGCGCCGGGCACGACGACGGTGTTCGTCATGACCTGATGGTCGAAGCGCTGGTAGATGGGGCGCTTGCTGGCAATCGTGGGGTGACTCAGCAGGTCGGTGAGGACCGCGCCCAGGTCGCCGGGGACAGGCACGCCGCTCAGGTCACGCTCGCGCTTGGCCCTGATCTCGTCGGATTCGATGCCCTCGCGGGTGTACTTCGGCGCCTCGTTCAGCAGGTCCACGGGGAGGTCGCAGACGACCTCGCCGCGCCACGTCAGGCGGTAGTTCGTGTGCCCCTCCACCTGCCCGATGGTCACGACGTCCAGTTCCCACTTGGCGAGCAGGTCCAGCAGGTCCTGCTCCTTGCCCGGAACGGGCACGAGGATCATGCGCTCCTGCGATTCGCTCAGGCACAGTTCCATGGGGACCATGCCGTCCTCGCGGGTGGGGACCAGATCGAGGTCCATGGTGATGCCCAGCCCGGCGCGGTACGCCATCTCGCAGGTGCTGCTGACCAGTCCGGCGGCGCCCATGTCCTGAACGCCCGCCACGACGCCCGCCTGGATGGCCTCCAGCGTCGCCTCCAGCAGCAGCTTCTCCATGAACGGGTCGCCCACCTGCACGGCCGGGCGGTCCGCCTGAGACGCGTTGCTCAGGTCGGCGGACGCGAACACCGCGCCGCCCAGTCCGTCCCGCCCGGTCTTGCTACCCACGTACACGATGGTGTTCCCGACCTCACCCATCGTCCCCTTGGCCAGATCCTCGTGGCGCAGCAGGCCCAGCGCCATCACGTTCACCAGCGGGTTCTCCTGGTAGCTGGGGTGGAAGGTCACCTCGCCGCCCACCGTCGGCACGCCGATCGCGTTGCCGTAGTGCGCGATGCCCTCCACCACGCCGTTCAGCAGGAAGCGGGTGCGGGGGCTGTCCGGGTTCCCGAAGCGCAGGGAGTCCAGCACCGCGAAGGGCCGCGCCCCCATCGCGAAGATGTCACGCAGGATGCCGCCCACGCCCGTCGCCGCGCCCTGCACCGGCTCCACCGCCGACGGGTGGTTGTGGCTTTCCATCTTGAACGCCACGCCCCACCCGTCCCCGATATCCACCACGCCCGCGTTCTCACCGGGACCCTGCAGCACCTGCGGCCCCGTCGTGGGGAAGTGCCGGAACAGCGGCCGCGAGTTCTTGTACCCGCAGTGCTCGCTCCACATGGCGCCCACGATGGCGGCCTCCAGCGCGTTCGGCTCCCGGCCGATGCGCGTGACGAGCAGGTCGAATTCTTCTGTGGACAGGCCAAACGTGCCCGCACGGTCGCGGAGGGTGGCGGCTTGCGTCATTGAAGCTCCTTGAGAACCAGGGCAGTCTGCCCGGGCGGAAAAATCAGGGTCGGGGAAGAGCCGGTAGGAGAGGGGCGGATCGGGAAGGGGCGGGTGGGCAAGGGGCGGGTGGACAAGGGAATGGGCGTCAGAGTGGCGCTTTCAGCGCCTGCTTCAGCTGGCCCCGGTGGTAAGCGGCGTGGCGCAGGTGCAGGTTCAGTCCGGCGAGGCGTTCGCGGGTGCCGGTGGGCGCGGCGGGCGAGCGCAGCAGGTCGTTCAGTTCGTCGTCCCGCAGGCCGCGAATGGTGGCGATCAGGACACTGCCGACCTGATCGAGTTCGGTCAGGATGGCGTCCTTTGGGTCCGTCTCGGTCAGTCGGGGCGTGCCCAGGAACTCGCCGATCCACGCGGAATCCTCCCAGCCCAGGTGGGCGTAGGTGGGGCTCAGGTCCTGCAACGCGAAGAAACGCAGCCACTCGGCAATGTGCAGGGCGTGCCACGCGGGACTGTGGCCCAGGCGCGGCACGGCGAATTCGCTGTCCGGAACGGCGTCCAGGGCGGCGCGCAGGGCCGCGAGTTCCTGTTCGTACGCGTCGGCCAGGAACGCCTGCACGGTCGTCACGCGGGAGCCTGGGCGCGCACGAGGCTGTCGAACAGGCCCCGCCCGTCCTCGCTGCCCAGCAGGGCCTCCACGGCCCGCTCGGGGTGGGGCATCATGCCCAGCACGTTCCCGCGTTCGTTGATGATTCCGGCGATGTCGTTCAGGCTGCCGTTCGGGTTGTCGGTGTAGCGGAACACGACCTGCCCGTTGCCTTCCAGCCGCGCGACCGTCTCGGGGTCGGCGTAGTAGTTGCCCTCGCCGTGCGCGATGGGCACCTCGATGACCTGCCCCTTCGTGTACGCGCCGGTAAAGGCCGTGCCAGCGTTCTCGACGCGCAGGTGCACGGGGCGGCACAGGAAGTGCAGGTCGCGGTTGCGACTCAGCGCGCCGGGCAGCAGGCCGGACTCGGTCAGCACCTGGAAGCCGTTGCAGACGCCCAGCACGAAGCCGCCGCGTTCGGCATGCGCCTTGACGGCCTGCATGATCGGGCTGCGCGCGGCAATCGCGCCGGAGCGCAGGTGGTCGCCGTAAGAGAAGCCGCCGGGCAGGAACACCAGCTCGGTGCCCTGCGGCAGTCCGGCCTCGGTGTGCCACACGAACTGCGCGTCCTGATCGAGGAGCAGTTGCGCGGCGTGCAGCGCGTCGCCGTCGCAGTTGCTGCCGGGAAACTGGATGACGGCCGTCTTCACGCGCCGACCAGCTCCTCACCCTGTTGTTCACTGATCTCCCAGCGGGCGTCCTCCATCACGGGGTTGCTCAGGACGTTCTCGGTGATGTCCTTCAGCTGCGCCTCCACGTCCGCGCGGCTGCCCGAGAGGGTCAGTTCGATGTACTTCCCGACGCGCACCCCACCCACGTTCCCGTGATCCAGATGAGACAGCGCCCGCTCAACGGTGCGCCCCTGCGGGTCGAGAATGCTGGGCTTCAGGGTCACGAACACTTTCGCTTTAAAGGTGGACATGGTGGGGCTCCTTCGGAGGGCAGATGGCAAGAGGCGGATGGCGGATGGTCAGGAGGGCTGGCGCAGGTGGGTCGTGGCGGTCGGCCATCGACCTTCAGCCATTTGCGCCCGGTGCGGTCACGCGCCGGAGCATTTCCGCGTAGGCGTCTTCCACGCCGCCGAGGTCGCGGCGGAAGCGGTCCTTGTCCATCTTCTCGTTCGTCTGGGCGTCCCAGAAGCGGCAGGTGTCGGGGCTGATCTCGTCGGCCAGGACGACCGTGCCGTCCGCGAGCGTGCCGAATTCCAGCTTGAAGTCGATGAGGCGCACGCCGCGCGCCGCGAAGTACGGCACGAGGAACGCCTGCACGTTCAGCGCCAGTTCACGGATGCGCTTCAGCTGCTCGGGGGTGGCCCAGCCGAGCGCGACAGCGGTGTCCGTGTTGATCAGCGGGTCGCCGAGCGCGTCGCTCTTGTAGCAGTACTCCACGACCGGGCGGGACAGCGTGGTGCCTTCCTCGACGCCCAGGCGTTTGCTGAACGACCCGGCGGCCACGTTGCGCACGATGACCTCGACCGGGATGATCGTCACGGCCCGCACGCGCTGCTCGGTGGTGGACAGCAGCTCGATGAAGTGCGTGGGCACGCCCGCCGCCTCCAGCTGCGGGAAGAGGTGCGCGGTGATCGCGTTGTTGATCGCGCCCTTGCCGCCGATCTGGGCTTTCTTGACGCCGTTGAAGGCGGTCGCGTCGTCCTTGTACTCCACGATGTACTCGGCGGGGTTCGCGGTCGCGTACACGCGCTTGGCCTTACCTTCGTACTTCAGTTCGCCTCGGCTTGCGGTCATGCGTCCTCCAGGGGGGTGGGGGCGGCCTGGGCGGGCGTGTCCCCGGAATGTAGGAAAAGCGTCCCCCGGCAGGCGGGGCGACGCTGGAATGTCGCGGTGCTGAACATGTGAAGCCTCCATCGCCGTCTCTCGGACGGGCTTACCGCCCTTGTTTCACGGCGCGCGGCCGGGGCGGGGCGTCTCACAGGACGCGGGTGGAAGAAAAGGGAAGTGCAATCCACCCCCCACGCGGGAGGGCTGATCACCGCCTGACAGCGTAACACCCCCGCGCGCCGGAACGCCGGGGGTGTTCAGAGGACTCGGACGAACGCCACCCACGATGGGGCAGACCGCGCTGTTCAGGGACCGCACCTTTCAGTGACCGTGCCGTTCAGTGGCTGTGCGAGTGCCCGCCGCCGCCGCGTTTCCCGCTGACTTCCTCGCGGACCTCGGCCACCACGAACGTGCAGGCCTCGGCGCAGGGAATGCCGCCCGGCACGCCGTTCAGGAACGACTGCGTGAGCTTGTGCCCCGCCCACAGGCGCGTGCGCAGGCATCCGGTACACACGTCCTGCGCCACGTGCTCCACCTGCGCCGGCGTCGCCTTCTGCACCTTGGCGTAGATGCCCGTCTGCCGCCGCGCCGTGGTCGCCCAGGGCGTGGGCCGCAGCGCGTGGCAGTCGTGCGCGTACGTCTCCTCGATCACCGCCGGGTACACGTAATGCATGGCGCGGCGCAGGTCCGCCTCGCTCAGCACCGCCCGCCAGCCGCGCGGCAGGTTCCGCAGCGTGTGCACGGGCCGGTGCTCGCCGCCGTCCGTGAAACGCACCTGATCCCGCACGCCCTCCGGCGTGACCAGCGTGGTCAGGTCCGCGCCGGGGCGGCCCTCGTCCAGGGCGTTGCGCAGCTCGAACACGCCCAGTTCCGGCGTGACCAGCACCTCCCCGACCCGCAGGCCCGCGCGCGCGCCCTTCAGGAACGCCTGCCACGCCGCCTCGTGCCCGCGTTCGGTGTCCCCGCCCGGCCCGCCCGCCCCGCTGGCCTCCTCCGCGAGGTGCAGGATCACGTCCGCGACGGCCGCGTGCGTGCCCACCGGCCTGGCGTAGAACACCTGCTGGTGCCCGTGCGGGTTCTCGGTGAAGTCCGTGACGGTGCCGGTCAGGCCCATGTCCTCGGGAATGGTTTCCAGGGTGTGCCAGCCCTCGCTGGCGAAGAACGGCACGACCACCACGCGCGGCGAGCGCACCGTCTCGGGCCAGGTGCCCACCTTGGGGTCCTCGTCGAGGAACAGCGCCTGCACCTCGGCGAACTGCCCGGACTCGCGGATGCGGTCGGCGTTCTGGTACACGATCCGGTTGCTGTTCTCGTTGCGGGTCGTGCCGTGCCCCAGCACGATCAGCGCGGTGTCCTCGGGATTGGCGTCGGGCAGGACCTCGCGCGCGCGCGCCAGGATCACGTCCGTCATGCTGGGGTGCACACCGTACGGCAGGGTGTAACGCACGGTCCGGCCGCCGATCACGCGGGCCACGCCCTCGGGCGGCACCGGCCCCTGGTGCCCCAGGCCCATCTCACGCGGAATCACGGTCTCCGTGAAGTACCCCTCGCTGATGAACATCGGAATGACCGTCACGTCCGTGCTGGCGGTCGTCTTGAGCACCTGCCGCAGCGACGGTTCCTCCTTCCAGTAGCCTTCGATGACCTCGTCGAACAGCCCGCGCTGACGGATCAGTTCCGCATACCGGTACACCGCGACCGCCGACTCACCGTTCAGGTGAGATCCATGACCAATAAGCACCAGGGAACGCATACGCACCGACTGTACCGCCCCCCCGCGACCGGAATTGTCCCGGAACATGCGGTCCCCTGACCCGCCCCCCCGCCCCGGCAGGTAGACTGTGCCGCATGAGCGACCTCTATCAGGCAGACGGTTTCACGCCCAGCCCCGAACTCAGCGCCGAACGCCGCATCAGCTTCAGCCGCGCCCCGGAACTCGGGGACGGCATCGAGCCCGGCAAGGCCTACCGCGCCGTGCTGGAAACCAGCAAGGGCCGCCTGGTCGTCGAACTGCACGCCGACGACGCGCCCGTCACCGTGAACTCCTTCGCGTACCTGCTGCGCCACCACTACTACGACGGCATCAAGTTCCACCGCGTCATCAACGGCTTCATGGCGCAGGCCGGCGACCCCACCGGCACCGGCGCCGGCGGCCCCGGCTACGACTTCGAGGACGAACCCAACCCCCACCGCCACCAGGGCAAGGGCGTCCTGAGCATGGCCAACCGCGGCCCGAACACCAACGGCAGCCAGTTCTTCATCACCTTCACCGACACCCCCCACCTCGACGGCCGCCACACCGTCTTCGGCCGCGTCGTGGAAGGCCTGGACGTGCTGGACCGCCTGACCCGCATCGAGCCCGGCATGCGCGGCACGCCCGACGTGATCGAAACCGCGTACCTCGTCGAGAAGTAAGACCGACTCCAATTGAAGGGGCTGCAAAGACCCTTCAATCCGAGTTCGTATCACCTCGCAGTAACGAGAAGAAGACAGCGCCCCGGTGTGGGCGCTGCCTTCTTGATGGGGGTTCAGTCGCGTTCGCGTTCGCGTTCGGCGTTCAGCTGGGCCTGAAGCTGCGCCTGCCGCTGCCGTACGTAATCCTGCTGGAAACGCGGCTCGTCGATCAGGTTCGTGCCGACCGTGAGTTTCCCGGTCGCCAGTTCCCGCATGGCCTGCGTGACCAGGTTCCGGTGCCGCACGCGCTGCTCGACCGGCAGCACGCTCGGCGCGCCGGAACGCAGCTGCAACGCGCGCTTGGCCGTGACCACACTCAGTCGGTACTTGCTGTCCGTCATGGACAGCAGCTTGTCGATGTCTTTTTCCGCCATTCTCGCAACCTCCCTGAAACACGGCCGTCCCGCGTGAGGCGGGTGGGTGTTCCGTCAGCCCCCCACTGTAGCCCAGCGGGGGCGGGCACACCAAGCGCCCGGCCCACAATGCCCCCGCCGCGGGCGACGGTCAGGCGTTGTACGTGCTGCTGGCCGTGTCGCCACCCCGCCCGGTCCAGTTCGTGTGGAAGAACTCGCCGCGCGCACGGTCCGTGCGTTCGTACGTGTGCGCGCCGAAGTAATCCCGCTGCGCCTGCAGCAGGTTCGCGGGCAGCCGCTCGGCGCGGTAGCCGTCGTAGTACGCCAGGGCGCTGCTGAACGCCGGGACCGGCACGCCCCCCACCACGGCCGCCGCGACCGTCCCGCGCCACGCCGCCTGCGCGCCGCCCACCGCGTCCCGGAAGTACGGGGCGAGCAGCAGGTTCGGGAGGTCCGGCTGCGCGTCGAACGCCTCCTTGATGCGGTCCAGGAACGCCGCGCGGATGATGCACCCGCCGCGCCACATCTGCGCGATCTGCCCGTAATCCAGCGTCCACCCGGCGTCCCGCGCACTCAGGTGCAGCAGCTGGAAGCCCTGCGCGTACGCGGCGATCTTGCTGGCGTACAGCGCCTGCCGCACGCCCTCGATGAACGCCTCCCGGTCGGCGGGCGCCGCGAAGGTCGGACCGCTCAGGACGCGGCTGGCCGCCACGCGCTCGGCCTTCAGGGCGCTCATGGCGCGGGCGTACACGGCCTCCGTGATCGTCGCGGCCGGACTGCCGGCATCCAGCGCCGCCACCGACGTCCACTTCCCGGTGCCCTTCTGCCCGGCGGCGTCCAGAATCACGTCCACCAGCGGCTGCCCGGTCAGGTCGTCCGTCTTGGTCAGGATGTCGGCCGTGATCTCGATCAGGTAACTGTTCAGCTCGCCCTCGTTCCAGCGGGCGAACACCGCGCCCGCCTCCGGGGCGCTCAGGCCCGCACCGTCCCGCAGCAGCTGATACGCCTCGGCGATCATCTGCATGTCGGCGTACTCGATGCCGTTATGCACCATCTTCACGAAATGCCCCGCGCCCTCCGGCCCCACCCAGTCGCAGCAGGGCGCGCCGTCGGCCACCTTCGCCGCGATGCTCTGGAAGATCGGCCTGACCGCCTCCCACGCCGCCGGATTCCCGCCCGGCATGATGCTCGGCCCGGTCAGCGCGCCCTCCTCACCACCCGACACGCCCGTCCCCACGAACAGCAACCCGTCCGCCGCGAGTTCCCGCGTGCGGCGCGTCGAATCCGCCGGGTGACTGTTCCCCCCGTCGATGATGATGTCGCCAGGGCTCAGCAGCGGCCGCAGGTGCCCGATGAACTCATCGACCGCCGCGCCCGCCTTCACCATCAGCATCACCTTACGTGGAGCCTTCAGTTGCCCCACCAGTTCCTCCAGCGACCCGGCCCCCACGATGGACTTCCCGAGCGCACGGCCCCCCGTGAACGCCGTGACCTTGCTGACCGTCCGGTTGAACGCCGCGACCGTGAACCCCCGGCTCGCCATGTTCAGAATCAGGTTCTCACCCATGACCGCCAGCCCGATCACACCGATATCCGCCACCGCGCCCTGCCCGCCACCTGTCACCGCGTCATTCGTCATGCGAATAAGCGTACACCGCACACCAATCGGCGCTGGAACCCTGTCAACACAGCCCCCACACCGAAGAACCCCCGCACGCGGCGGGGGCTTTTCTGTGGGGCCAGAGGTCGGATTTGAACCGACGACCTACTGATTACGAATCAGTTGCTCTACCCCTGAGCTACACTGGCGGGTATGAATTGAGCTGCTCCACGCGGAAGCTCAAAAAGTATATGGAGTGCGCCGGGGAGTGTCAAGGCGCCGGGTGCGGGCCTCGGCGGCCGCTCTATGCTGGCGGGCATGGTGACCGCAGGAACCCCGGAGGCGTTCGAGACGATTCATGGCGTGGCGGGGCCGCTGGACTGGCTGTGCCTCGCGCCGCACCCGGACGACGCGGAGATCGGCGCGGGCGGCACCCTGATCCGGCTGGCCCGCGCGGGGCGCGCGGTGGGCATTCTGGAACTGTCGCGTGGCGAGCGGGGCACGCAGGGCACGCCGGACGTGCGCGTGGCCGAGTGCGCCCGCGCGGCGGCGATCATGGGCCTGACGTGGCGCGGGCAGCTGGGCCTGCCGGACGGCGAGCTGCGCGACACGCTGGAAGGCGCGCACGCGCTGGCGTCGGTGCTGCGCGCGGTGCGGCCCCGCGTGCTGGTCGTCCCGCACCACCACGACCGCCACCCGGATCACTTCGGCACGTACCACCTAAGCAAGCGGGCCGTGCATCTGGCGCAACTGGCGAAGGCGGACCTGCCGGGCGAGCCGCACCGGGTGGGCCGGGTGCTGCTGTACCAGGGGAACGCGGACATCACCCCGAACGTGCTGGTGGATGTCGAGGCCGTGCAGGACATCTGGGAGGCCGCGATCCTGGCGCACCAGAGTCAGTTTTCGGGGGCGGCCATCTCGGAGACGGTCACGCCGGAGATCGTGGAGCGTCGCCGCGCCCGCCTGACGTACTGGGGCACCCTGGCGCGCGTGCGCTACGCCGAGGCCTTCGAGGCGGACTCGGCGCTGCTGGTGGACCCCCTGGCATTGTGAGAAGAAACTTGCCTTCGCTCGTTATTCGGGAACGGTCAGCCCGACGTTTCTGGCGAGACGATTCTGCCGTTCAGGCTGTGTGGCGAGAGCTATAAGTAGTTCCTGGAATTCCTGCGGGTTGATCAGGGCAGGCATGAGGAATTCCTGCGGCGCGGTGAAGATCAACGCCAGGAGATCCGCTGCGGTGTGAGCTTCGTTGTCGCTGCCGTGGAGCAGCAACTCGATCAGAACAGCACGCACCGCATCCACACTCTGAATCAGGTTCATCTGGATGTGTTCCCGTTCGTGGATGGACAGCCGGTGACTGGGTGAGCCACTGGCGACCTCGTAGATCGCGTTGAGCAGCCACGGACGGCTTGCCGGGGTAGCGTGCCTCAGTCCAGCGAGCAGGGCGGGCAGCACCTTCGGGCCAGCCGGGTACAGAGAGCCCTGGATGACCGCCACGTTGTCGATCTGCCAGTAAAGTTTCTCCGCTTCGTCAGTCGTGTGACTTGCGGGGAGATCGCGGATCGCGACCAGAAGATCTGCGATCCGCTGGGCACCCCTTCCGTCGCCGTTCCACACGTCATCTGGTGTCAGGTCAGGGTCTGGGTGTCGCATGTTCCCGTTCACTGAGTAACCATCAGTTCTTTTTCCCAGGCTGCCGCTCAGTCCTGCTGCGGCCAGTCCCGGTAGGGGAGGGCGGGGTGTGGGCGGCTGGCGAGCAGTTCCTCGATCTCGTCGGCAAGGTCCAGGCCGTACTTGTACGCGCTCTGCCCGGCGACCACGCCGCCGCCGTACTTCTCGCGGTAGTTGGCGGGCGTGCGGTCGAAGGTCATGGCCTCGGCGCTGGCGTTCGTCTGGGGCAGCACGGTCGTCAGGATCGGGGGGGTGCGTTCGCCGGTGCCGGCGAAGGCGCGTTGCAGATCCTCGGGAAGGCGTTGCAGGCCCTGGCGGTGCTGGCTGCTCTGACTCTGGTACTTGGTGATCAGGACGCCCAGCGAGCTCAGGCGCAGGTTGCGGGCGCGGCGGATCTCGGCGATGCGTCCGGCGATCTGCGGGATGCCGTAGGTGCTCAGGCGGTCGGGGATGGTGGGGATCAGGTAGTGGTCGCTGATTTCCAGGCCGTTCTGCGTGACGAACCCCAGGTTGGGCGGGCAGTCGATCAGCACGTAGTCGTACGTGTCGAAGTGCGGCGCGACGAACTTCTTCACGACTTCCATCGGGCCGGTCGAGTAGTAAGTGCGGCCCGCGATGTCCTGCATGCGGTCCTGCACGTCGATCAGCCGGATGGAGGAGGGCAGCAGGTCCACGCGGCCGTAGCGGGTGCCTTCGGGCAGCTGGTCCATCACCTCGGGCGGCACGCGGTTGAGGTTGCTGGCGCCGCGCACGATGGCGCGCGTGGCGTCGAACGTGAAGGTGCCGTCGCCGCGCAGCAGGTCCAGGAACAGCTGCGCGAGCGTCTGCCCGTCCTCGTCGGCCTGCGCCCAGCGTTCCTCGCCGATCAGGGCCAGGGTGGCGTTCGTCTGCGGGTCCAGGTCGATGACCAGCACGCGCTTCTGCTTCATGAACGCCAGCGTGTCGGCCAGTTGCACGGTCGCCGTGGTTTTCGCCACGCCGCCCTTGAGGTTGATGAAACTCAGGACGACCGGTGCCATCAGAGTTCGCGGATCTTGGCCAGCACGGCCTCGGGCCGCACGGTGTAGTCGCCGGTCTTCTCCTCGACGTGCTGGTAACGCACCACGCCGGAGCGGTCGATCAGGAACACGGCCCGGCCGCTGATGCCCCGGTCGTCGATGGCCACGCCGTACGCGCGGGCCACGTCGAGTTTCATGTCGGCCAGCAGCGGCACCTCGATGCCGTACTCGGCCGCCCAGGCCTTGTGCGCGTGCACGGAGTCGCGGTTCACGCCCAGCACGACCGCCCCGGCGTCCGCGAAGTCATCCTGGCGGCCCGAGTACTCGGGAAGCTGCATGGAGCACACGGGACTGAAATCCAGCGGGTAGAACACCAGCACCACGGCGCTGTGGCCCCGGTAACTGCTCAGGGTGATCTGCTCGCCGGTCGAGGCGGGCAGGGTGAAGTCCGGCGCAGGCTGTCCCACAAGGCTCATGCCCGCAGTGTAGCGGGCCGCGCCGCCCAGGGCAGCCCGAGTTCCGGCAGCGGCAGTGACCGTGGCCCGGCCTGGGGGGAGCTTTGAACCGCGTCCCGCTTTGCCCCCCCTGCCCGGCGCGCGGGTCTACCCTGGGTGGGTACCGTCCCCGGCGTCTGCACCGTTCACGCGCCGCCCGCACCCCAGCCGGGACGGCCCCGAGGAGGAATTCCCATGGCCGACGTAATGCCCCCCAACATGCTGAACGACCGCCCGCGCACCCCCGCCGGGCTGCTGAGCAACGCCGAGAAGGACCGACTGATCGAACGCGGCTTCCTGGGCCTGTACCGCTGGTACACCGCCCGCAGCCAGGAGACCCGCAACTGGAACCCGGACCGCTCCTTCGACTGGCGCGCCATGAACAAGGACCTGCCGCCCGAGCTGATCACGGTCATCCAGGGGTTCTTCGCCGTCGAGCAGTACGCGCCGGACTTCACCAGTAACCTGATTCACCTCGTGCGCCGCAGCCACGGCCGCTCGCACTTCCAGATGCGCTGGGGCAGCGAGGAGGAAAAACACGCGGACGCCTGGGAGAACGCCGTGCTGTTCAGCGGCCAGCGCAGCCCGCAGTGGATCGCGGAGTACAAGGACCGCCTGAAATCCCAGACCTGGGAACTGCCGTTCCCGGACGCCATCCACAACCTCGTGTACACCGTGTTCCAGGAACGCGCCACACAGCTGAACTACCTGAACATGATGAAGATCGCGCAGGGCAAGAGCGACAAACCGCACCTGCGGGGCGTGACCGACCCGGTCCTCGCGAAGGTCGCGCAGACCATCGCCGTGGACGAGGCAGCGCACTACAACTTCTTCCTGGAAGGCGTGCGCATGTACCTCTACTACTACCCGGAACGCACCCTGAACGCCATCCGGAACGTCATCGGGCAGTTCAGCATGCCCGCCGCGACCCTGGTGCCCAACTGGGAGCACTTCTACGAGACGGTGTACCGCGCCGGCATCTACGGCCCCCGCGACTTCCAGCGGGACGTGATGCAGGTCGCCTTCCGCAACATGGGCATCGAGAGCCGCAAGGCCCTGGAAGAAGGCATCCGCAAGACCCGCGAGGTCCCGGACTTCGACGGCGGGAACTTCAAGACGACCGCCATCTGGGACACCTTCGACTACGGCGCCGTGGAAGGCGACGTGAAACGCCTGCACGTGAAGATCCAGGATTACGAGAAGGAGATCGGCTTCGATCTGTACGACCCGACCGAATTCATCGAGAACCCGGAAAAACCCGCCAGCACCCAGGCCGCCGACGACTGATACGGACTCCGGTTGAATGGGCTGCAAGGCCCGTTCAATCCGAGCGGATGCGAGTGGGAGAGAAACGGGTTCCGGACGTGGAGCCGGCAATCCGGCGACGTTCCGGATTGTTGGCGAAACAAACGGAATCCGTATGATACGGCCCGCCTGAAGCCCGCCCGCGCCCTGTGCGTGTGGCGGGCTTCCGCTTTCCTGTTCAGGGCGCGTGGGTGGGCAGGGTGGTGCCGGGCGTGACATGCTGGCGGTGTTCCTCTGTCTGGCGTCCGTTCCGTCACCGTTTCGTTTTCACCTGAGTGCGCGGCCCCGTCCGCTGCGCGCCCATCAGGAGGCCGCGTATGATCCCACCGACCTCACCCCCGAACCCGGCGCTGGCCGCGCTGGGGTACGCGCCGGACGACCGCGTGGTGATCTTTCACGCGGACGACCTGGGCATGTGTCAGGCGACCGTGAGTGCCTGCCTGGACCTGTTCGGGGCGGGCACGCTGTCGTCGGCGTCGGTCATGACGACCTGTGCGTGGGCGCCGGCGGCCGCCGGGGTGGCCCGTGAGTTCCCGGACGCGGACCTGGGCGTGCACCTGACCCTGACGAGCGAGTGGAGCGAGTACCGCTGGTCGGCCCTGAGTACCCGCGACCCGGCCACGGGCCTGCTGGACGCGCAGGGCCACCTGCACGCGACGGTCGAGGCGGCCCGCCTGCACGGCGTTCCGGCGGCCGTGCGTGCCGAGATGGACACCCAGATCCGGCGGGCGCTGGACCTGGGGATCGAGGTCTCGCACGTGGACGCCCACATGGGCGCCGTCGCGCACCCCCGCTTCCTGCCGGATTGCATCGAACTGGCCCTGCACCACGGCGCGGTCCCGATGTTCCCGCGACTGGACACCGCCGGGTGGCGCTCGCACGGGCTGGACGCGCGGGACGCGGCGCAGGCGGCGCAGTTCACGCAGACCCTGGCGGCGCGCGGGCTGCCGCTGGTGGATCACCTCGTGATGCTGCCGCTGCACCGGGGCGGGGATCAGGTGCCGCTGATCGAGGACCTGCTGGGCAGCCTCCCGCCGGGCCTGACGCACTTCATCCTGCATCCGGCGCGGGACACGCCGGAACTGCGGGCCATTGCCAGCGACTGGGCGGGCCGGGTGGCGAACCACGCGGCGTTCATGGACCCGCGCCTGCCCGGCGTGATCGAACGCAGCGGCGTGAAGGTCACCTCCTACCGCGCGTTGCGGCCGCTGCTCGGGACGGCCCGGCCATGACGTCCGTCCCCGCACCGGCGCCCGACCTGACCCCGGACACGGCGCCCGACACGACCCCCTCGCAGCGCTGGCGGTACGCGGTCATGAACTTCGGGCTGACCATCCCGGCGCAGACCGGCAGCTTCCTGCTGCTGTACTACGTGGACGACCGCCGCATGGACCCCGCCTGGGCCGCGACCGCCCTGACCTGCTTCGCCGTGTACAACGCCGTGAACAACCCGGTCATCGGGTTCCTGAGCGACCGGACCCGCTCACGCTGGGGGCGGCGCATTCCGTTCGTGCGGTTCGGGTTCCTGCCGGCCCTGATCCTGTTCGCCCTGCTGTTCTGGGCGCCGTTCGACGGCGTGAGCAGCCCGGTCGCGCTGCTGGTGTACTTCGTGGTCGTCTGGACGCTCTGGGAGACGGTCAGCACGGCGGTCGGCACCGGCTACCTGGCGCTGCTGCCCGAGATGTTCCGCACCTTTCAGGAACGCACGGACGTCGCGTGGCGCATGAACGCCGTGCAGGTCGTGGGCCTGCTGATCGGACTGGCGCTGCCGCCCCTGCTGGCCGGGCTGCTCGGGTGGGGCGTCACGGCGACCCTGCTGGCCGCACTGGCCGCCGCCGCGATCCTGTCCGGGCTGGGCAGCCTGTTCGAGCGTCCGGGCGCCGCCGCGCCGGGCCTGGGGTTCTTCCGGGCGGCGGGCGTCACGTTCCGCAACCCGGCGTTCCTGACCGTCGTGGCCGCGCAGACCATGCGGTTTTTCTGCACCGGCACCCTGGCGACCGGCATGGGCTTCTACGTGCGCTACAGCCTGGGCGAGACGGGCGGCGCCGCCACCACCCTGCTGCTGGCCGCCGCGTTCGTCACGGCCGGCGCGGCCCTGTGGCCCTGGCGGACCTTCGTGACCCCCCGCCTGGGCGCGCGCGGCACGCTGATGCTGGCCTTCGCGCTGGGCGCCGCCTCGCTGATCCCGCTGGCGCTGGTCAGCACGCTGGCCGGCGCGCTCGCCTCGACCGTGCTGTTCGGAGTGGCGCTCTCCGGCATGATCCTGATGGGCGACGTGATCCTGGGCGACGTGATCGACGAGGACGAACTGCGCACCGGCGAGCGCCGCGAGGGCCTGTACTACGGCATGTCCGGCTTCATCACCACCCTGAGCGCCGCCCTGACCGCGCAGGCCTTCGGGGCGGTCACGCGCGCCAGCGGCTACGACCCCACCCTGACCACGCAACCCGACACGGTGGCCGGCGGTTTCCGGTTCTTCATGACCGTCCCGCCCATCGCGGGCGCGCTGCTGGCCGTGGCGCTGCTGGCCCTGTACCCGCTGCACGGCGAACGCCTGAACGCCGTGCGCGCCGCCCTGGCACGGAAACGACTGGAACGGGCCGCAGCGGGCGGAGGTTAACCCGGCTGCCCGGTCCGCCGCGCCTGCACGAAGCGTTCCCGGCCGGTCAGGTCGGCGTGCAGCTGGGCGTCCCAGCCGCCCGCGCGCAACTCGGCGGCCAGCGTGGCGGCGTTGCGCGGGTCGAGTTCCAGCCACAGCGTCCCGCCGCCTGCCAGGACGGGCGGGGCCTGTGCGGCCAGTCTCCGGGCCAGGGTCAGGCCGTCCGGGCCGGAGTACAGCGCCAGTTGCGGGTCGCGCTGCACTTCGGGGTCGGCGTGCGCGCGGTCCCCGTCCGGCAGGTACGGGGGGTTGCTGACGATCAGGTCGAACGGGCCGGTCACGCCCGCCAGCAGGTCCGCGTGCATCCACGTGACTTCCAGGCCGTTCAGGGCGGCGTTCTCGCGGGCCAGGGCCAGGGCCTCGGGGCTGAGGTCCGTGGCGGTCACGGCGGCGCCGGGGCAGGCGGCCTTCACGCCCAGCGCCAGCGCGCCCGTGCCGGTACCCACGTCCAGCACGCGCGGCGCCGCCAGGGCACGCCGTTCCAGTTGGCGCAGGTCCGGCAGCAGCAGGTGCAGCAGCCACTCGGTTTCCGGGCGGGGCACCAGGGCGCGCGGGTCGCAGCGCAGCCGCACGCCGCCCCACTCGACCTCGCCCAGGATGTGTTGCAGCGGCTCGCGCGCCGCGCGGCGGTCCAGCAGCGCCGCGTACCGCGCCTGACCGTCCGCGCCGACCGGTTCGTGCGCGCGGGTCAGCAGCGCCGTGGGCGTCAGGTGCAGGGCGCTCAGCAGCAGTTCGCGGGCGTCCACCTCCGGGGAGGGAACGCCCGCGCTGCCCAGCCGCGCCGCGCCCTGCCGTAACAGGTCACGCAGCTGCACGCCCTTACCCGTGGCGGGGTTTGATGATCAGTCGCCGGGCGTTGCCCTCCCCCATGGACTCGCTCATCACGTCCGGGTGCTCTTTCAGGGCAATGTGAATCACGCGACGCTCGGAGGCCGGCATGGGCTGCAATTCGTGCGGCTCGCCGCTCTTGGCGACCTGCACGGCCAGCCGCTCGGCCAGTTTGCTGAGCGCCTCGGCCTGCCGCTTGCGGTAGCCGCCGATGTCCACCCGCACGCGCAGGTTCCCGCGTCCCTCCTGCTTGGCGAGGACCGTGTAGGCCAGCACCTCGATGGCGCCCAGCGTGCGGCCGTCCCGCCCGGCGAGTTTCGCGGCGTTCTCGCCGGTGATCTCGGCTTCCAGCGCGTCGTCCGCCTGCGTGACGTTCACCTGCAGGTCCGGGTCGATGCGGCCCAGCAGGCCCCGCAGGAACGCTTCCAGGGTGGAACGCGGGTCCTCGGCTGCGGCCTCCAGCGTGGGGGTGCCGGTCAGGGCGTCCGGAGCGGGCGGCGGCAGCTCGCTCTCGTCGGCGTCGCTGATGCCCAGCCCCGCGAGGTAGTCGTCGAGGTTCGTGCGGTTATCCATGCCCCGCAGTCTAGCGCGGCCCCCTCACGAATTTCCCACGGACTGCCCGGCCGCGAAGGTGCGGGCGCTGCGCTCCAGCATGTCGTACATCTCCTCGAATCCCTGCGCGCCCCCGTAGTACGGGTCCGGCACGTCCGCGCCCGGCGCGAGCGGATCGAAATCCCGCATCAGCTGCACGCGCGCCTCCGCGTTCGGGGGGCTCAGGCGGCGCGCGTCCGCGAGGTTCGCGGTGTCCATCGCCAGGATCACGTCCTGCTCGTAGAAATCCGCCGCCGACAGCTGCCGCGCCCGGCTGTCCAGGCTCAGGCCGTGCCGGGCGGCCACCTCCCGGCTGCGCGGGTCAGCGGGGCGGCCCACGTGCCAGTCGCCGGTCCCGGCGCTGCTCACCACGGCCGTCACGCCCGCCGCCTCCAGTTCGCGGCGCAGCAGCGCCTCGGCCACCGGACTGCGGCAGATGTTTCCCAGGCACAGCGCCAGCACCCGCAGCGGTCTTCCCTTATCCGTCATGCGCCCGATTCTGCCGGACGCGCGGGCCGTACACCACCCGCCGGACCAGTCCCTCCACCGGACCCTGCCCGAAACGGGCCAGCCACCACGCGCTCAGCGGCACCTGCGCCAGCCCCACAAGCAGCGCCAGCGCCAGCGTCTGCGCCGCGCCCCACACCACGAACTCGCCACTGTACGGGAACGCCTCGCCCGCCCCTGCGGCCGGGGTGCCCGACACCCACCCGAACCCCTGGTGCAGCCCGTACGGGTAGAAGATCAGCGTCATGACCACGCTCTGCGTCAGGTAGTTCGTCAGGGCCATCCGCCCACTCGCCGCGAAGAAGCGCCACGCGCCCAGCCGCCCGGACGCGGCCAGCAGGCCCAGCACGCCCACGTACCCCAGCGCGCCCGCCAGCCCGCCCGCCATGCGGACCGGCAGGGCCAGCACGCCCGCCGCCACGTCCGGGCGGGTGTTCAGGTACGCCAGCAGCGCGCCCAGCGGCAGGCCCACGCCCAGGCCCCCCAGCGCCAGCCGCCGCAGCAGCGGACGGTGCTCGTCCGGGCGGGTCAGCAGGCTGGTCTTCGCGGCCGCCGCGCCCAGGAAGAACAGCGCCAGCAGCCACGGCCCGTTGAACAGACTGCCTTCCAGCAGCAGCGGCCAGAACTCCGCGGCGCGCGCCTGCACGTTCGCGGCGTAACCGGGTAGCAACCCGGGCAGCGACGTGAAGCGCGGCGCGGTCTGCGAGGCGCTGCCCAGCGCCGCCAGCAGCCCCAGCCCCAGCCACCACGCGCCCAGCACGCCCGCCAGCCGCAACAGGCCCCGCGCCGTCATGTGCGCCACGAGCAGCAACGCCAGCGCCAGCACCGCGTAATTACTGATGATGTCCCCGTGCCACACCAGCACGTAATGCGCCGCACCGATCAGCAGCAGCGCCGCGTGCCGCCGCAGGAACACGCCCACGCCCCGCCGGGCCAGCAGACCCGCCGCGCCCCACCCGAACAGCATCGCGAAGATCGAGATGAACCGACCGTTCGCCAGCACGTCCGTCACGACCTGCGCCGCGCGGTCCAGGCCCGATTGCCGCCACTCCAGAAAGCCCGCGAAGTCCTGCATGTTCACGATCAGGATGCCCAGCAGGCTCATGCCGCGCAGCACGTCCGGCAGCACCGAGCGGTCCTGCACCGGCCCCCGCTGCAGCTCCTGCGGCGCGGGCTGCGGCGGAACGGCGTCGGGCGGCAGCGGCGCGGCAGCGGGATCGGCAGACGGCGCGGGATCGGTCATGCCCGCAGGCTAGCAGTCGGCCCGACCCGCGACGGGCAAGCCTGCGCGGCCACCGACACCCGCCCCCACCGTCCCGCAGGGCGCGGGGTCAGGGGGACGCAGGGGTCGGCTGCACCATCAGCGGCCCGCGCGGGCCGAGGGTCAGGCCCGGCAGCGGCGTGGGGTCGCCCCGCACGGCCCGCAGGGGCGGCAGCGCCCCCAGCGTGTCGTGAATCAGCATCTGCGCCAGATGCATCCCCAGGCACAGGCGCTCGCCGCCCCCGAACGGCAGGTACGCCCACGCCGGGGGCCGGGCGGCCCAGCGGCCCGGATCGAACTCGGCGGGGCGGTCCCACAGGGCCGGGTCACGGCCCGACAGGTACGGCGAGTACAGCGCCAGCGCCCCGCGCGGCAACCTCACCCCGTTCCAGTTCAGGTCGCGGCTCAGGCGGCGGCTGCCCATCCAGCCCGGCGGGAACAGCCGCAGCACCTCCTTCAGCACCGCCGCGTGATGCTCGGGCGCGTGCCACTGCGGATGCTGCGCCAGGAACCAGATCGCATACGCCAGCGCGTGCGTGGTCGTGTCGTGCGCCGCGGCCAGCGACACCCGCGCCTCCTCCAGCCCGCCCGGCAGCGGCGCCAGCACCGCCAGCAGGTCGTCGTGCCCCCGACCGGTCAGGCGCGCGTGCGCGAGGCGGCGCAGCTCGGCGTCCACCCGCGCGAACAGCAGCGGACGCGGAATCGCGGGCACCGGGAACGGGCGGCGCAGCGGCGCCAGGAACGCATGCAGCAGCCCGGCATCGAACTCTCCGCTGAAGTACGCGGCGTTCAGCAGCCGCAGTACCGCGCCGTCCGCCCAGGCCAGCGCATCGAACTCGCCGCCCGGCACGCCCGGCAGGGCCGCCCGCGTCCGCGCCTGCAACGCCAGCAGGTGCGCCCGCCCGAAGCCCGGATTCATCAGCGCGCGCCGCCCCGCGTGCCCCGGCGCGTCCGACAGGATCACCCCGCCCGACAGGTACGGCACGATCCGCGACAGGCTCCCCGCACTGCGGAACGTGCCCAGGTCCGTCAGCACCGCCCGGTTCCACGCCGCCCCCACCCCCACCACCGCCGGGAGGCCCAGCCGCAACCGGAACACGTCCACGCCCGCCGCGCGTGCCCGCGCCGCACCCTCCCCGATCAGGGGCAGAGGCGACAGCGCCCAGTCCTGCAGGTGCCCGTTCCCCGGACGGGTCGGCGGTTCGGGCAACGTGCTCAGAGCCCGAATGGCCAGACCTCCGTCCCGCGTGGGACCTGACGGCCGTCCAGGTCGTCGAAGGGCAGGCCCAGCAGCTGCCCGGCGCCGTTCCAGCCGCTCAGGACGCTCAGGGGTACGCCGCCGCCGGGGTGGACGGTGCCGCCCACCTGCACCAGATTCCGCGCGTGCGGCAGCGTCCAGCCGGGGCGCAGGCTGCCGCTCAGGCCGTGAGGGGCGCGGCCGTACAGTGCGCCGGCGCGGGCGGTGCGGGCGTACTCGGCGGGCGACAGCGCCTGCCATTCCTGCACGGGCAGCGGCCCACCCTCGCTGGCCCGCAGGCGGTCCTGGAGGCGTGCCAGCAGCCACGCGCCGTACTCGCGCGGGTCGCCGGCCACGGCGGGGTCCGGCGGGGCGTTCACGAGCAGGAAGGCGCGCGTGCCGTCCAGGTGCAGGTACAGCGTCGGGTCGCGCGGGAGGCGCCCGGCGCGGATGTCCCGCCACTCGCGGGCGTACTCGACCGGCCAGTAGATGTGGTGCGCCTGCCCCCGGTCCTCCGAGAGGCGCAGTTGCAGCGCGAAGCCGCTCACGCCGCGCGGGGTGGGTTTCTCGCTCTCGCCCAGCCAGGATAGCGTCAGGGCGCGGTCGGCGGCGCTGACCCAGGCGTCCGCCGCAAACGCCCCCTGGCTGGTGTGGGCGCCCAGCACCTGCCCCCCGTGCGTGCTGAGGCTGGTGACGCGCGTCCCGAACTCGAAGCGCACGCCGAGCGCCACCGCCTGCGCGTGCAGGGTGCGCGCCAGGTCCAGCAGGCCGCCGCGCAGGTGCCACACGCCGTATCCGAGTTCCACCCACGCGATGTTGTGCAGCACGGCGGGCGCGCGGTACGGGTCGGCGCCCAGGTACGTGGCGAAGCGCAGCCAGAACGGCGTCATGAACGGCCCCGAGCGCACCAGTCGCCGCAGCGGCACGAGCGGCGCGGCCCGGCGGCCCCGCGTCAGGGCGTAACGGGCCAGCCGGGCCGGGCCGGGCGGCGGCGTGAACAGGAACGTGTCCTGCGCGTCCAGGTACATGCGCCGCGACGAGGCCAGCAGCGCCCCGTAGCGCCGGCCCTCGGCGCGGGACAGTTGCGCCAGCGTGGAGTCCAGACTGCCCGCCACGTGCAGCGCCTCGGGCGCGAACACCCGGCCGTCCGTCCCGTGGTACGCAGTGGTGGGCCGCGCGGCCGTCAGGGTGGGCGTCGGCAGGTCCAGGCGGGCATGCAGCGCCCGGAACACCTGCGGCATGGTCACGACGGTCGGGCCGCTGGAGAACTCCGGGAAGCCCAGTGCCGCCTTCCCGCCGGGACCGTCCAGCGCGTCCAGCACCGTCACCCGCGCCCCGGCCCGCGCCAGTCGCAGGGCCGCCGCCAGCCCCGCGAAGCCCGCCCCGATCACCGCGACATGCCCCGGCTGCCGCCTCACGCCCCCACCCCCCGACCTGTGCTCACGCTGCCGAGCATAGAGCAGCGGACCCGGCCCGGAAGGTACGGGCGCCCCCCGGCCCTCAGCGGGCGCGGCTGACTGAGTACGCCAGCAGCGGCTCGCGGCTCAGGACCCGCCCGGCCCGCTCGACCCGCAACTCGCCGCCCGGAGCCCGCGCGGTGCCCACGACCAGCACGTAAGCGTACCCGCCCCGGTTCCAGCGGTACTCGTCCCGTTCCCCGCCCGTGGCGTGCGCGCCGCCCGTCAGCTGCACGCCCGGCGTGCCGTCGCGGTTGCGGCTGGCGTACGTGACCTTCCCAGCGGCCTCCCACACGGTCACGCTGTGCCGCGCGGTGGCCGCCACGACCGCCGCCTGTGGCACGTAGCGGCAGTTGAACGACCCGGCAGGCACGCGGAATTCATTCACGTGCGTCATGCGGTACGCGGGGTCCTGCACGTTCTGCACGTTGCTGCTGTGCACGAAGAACCCAGGGGCCGGGGCGCCGCTTCCCGCGAAGGTCAGCAGCGTGTACACCTGACCCGCCCCCGCGTCGTCCGCCCCGACCGTCACGGCCACCTGCGAGCGCACGCCGCCCACCCACTGCGTCAGCGTGCCCGGCCCGGCCCCCGTGCCCGACAGCGCCAGCACCCGCTCCGGCGTGTCGCACCAGAACCGCACCGGCTGCCACCCACCCGCCCCGACCTGCGCGAACGACGCCTCGGTGAACCCCGCCCCGGACGCCACGGGCAGGAACGACAGGAGCAGGGCAGCCCCCAGACGGACGCGGTGGGACGACATACCCCGAGCCTCCGCCCCACACCTGAGCAGTCCATGAAGCCCAGTCCGCCCGGCCTTCAGGAAAGTTCCCCTCTGCCCAGGGGGTGAGGGGTCACTGCCGGTCCTGCGTCACTGTCTGTACTCGCGGCCCTTCCAGGTGACGGTGCGGCGCAGGGCGCGGCGGTATACCGGCAGTGCCAGCAGCGGCGTGAGGGGTCCCAGCAGACCCTCGGCCAGGTCGGCGGGGGCGCGGCGACCGGCGACCACGCTGACCAGCGTGCGTTCCAGCAGCCCGGCCACGCGCAGGGCCGTCCAGCCGGGGCCGCGCAGCCAGGGGCGCAGCAGCCACGGCAGGGTGTACGCGCCCAGGTGCCCGGCGGCGGCCAGCAGCAGCAGCGGCCGCGAGTGAAAGTGCAGCGGCAGGACGTTCTTGCCGAAGCCCTCCACCGACTCCGGGTAGGTGCGGTACATGCGCACGCCGATGCACGCGCGGCCCAGCGCCGTGGACACCAGGAACCCCTGCGCGCCCAGGTGCTGCGCGAGGCGGGTGTCCTCCAGCACCTCGGCCCGGACGGGCACGTACCCGCCCACGCGGCTCAGCGCGGCGCGGCGGAACGCCATGACCTGCCCGTTGGCAATCGAGGTCATGGGGTGGCGCAGGCGCGTCAGCGGAAACGGGAAGTACGACAGCACCGCCGCGTCCACCAGCGGGGTCAGCAGGCGGGCGCCCAGGCCCGCGTTCGACTGCCGGGGCTGGATGCTCAGCAGGTCCGCGCCCGAACGGGTCAGCTCGCGCAGCAGGCCGCCCAGCGCGCCCGCGTGCCAGTCCACGTCCGCGTCCGTGAAGACCAGCACCTCACCACGCGCCGCGCGCAGCAGTTGCTGGCAGGCCCAGGGTTTCCCGTTCCAGCCGTCCGGTCTGGGCTCGCCCGTCAGGACCCGCGCGCCCAGGCGGCGGGCCACGTCGGCGGTTCCGTCGCGGCTGCCGTCGTCCAGCACCAGCACCTCGAAGGCGCCCTGGGCCAGCACGCCGGGCAGGGTGCGCGGCAGGTTGTGCGCCTCGTCCCGCGCCGGAATCAGGATGGACACGCGCGGACCCCCGCGCGGGGTGGGCGCGGGCCGCAGGCGCGGGAAGGTCACGGCGTTCACGGCCAGCACCGCCGCCTTGGTCGCCAGCCAGCCCAGCAGCAGCGCCTGCACGGGCCGCTGCGCCCGCTCCCACGCGGCAGCCCACTGAATCCTCATCCTCTGTCCCCGGTGATCCAGATCAGCAGTCTGGAGGGCAGGTCCACCCGCTCCGACCGGCTCGCGCGGCCCGGCACGGCCCGCAGGTACCCGGCAGGCGGGGCCTCCGGGTCGCTGTCCAGCAGGTCGGCGTCCAGCGCGGCCAGTTCGCGTTGCAGGGCGCCCTCCAGGTCTGGCCCCGCCACCGGGCACCCGAAGCGCACGAAGGCCTCGGGTGCCTGCGCACCGCGCATCACGACCCGCAGCGCCACCGGCACCAGCGGCATGCCCGCCGCGCCCGCGATCCACGCCGCGCCCGGCTGCATGGCCCGCAGCGGCCCGGCCGGCTGCACCGCGCCCTCCGGGAACACCACCAGCCACCCCACCCGCGCCCGGCGCACGCCCGCCCGGACCTCGTCTACGCGCACCGCGCCCACGCGCCGCAGGAACGGAAAGCGCGACAGCTGCCGCGCGCCCATCAGCACCGCGAACTCATCACCCGCCCACAGGGCCGCCTCGCGCAGCACGTACCCGTCCCACCAGGAATGATGGTTCGGCGCCAGGACCGCGCCACCCACCGGGACCGGACCGCGCACCCACACGCCGCCCAGGCCGGCGCGCACGCTGCGGCTCACGCTGCGCGACAGCAGCCACGTCGCCCAGGCGTGACGGTCCCCCCCAGCCTGCCCGGCCCCGGACCGGGTGGGTGCGGACCTATCCGGCACGCGTCACCGCACGCCGACCCGGCCGCAGCGCCCGCGCCAGCCCCAACCCCAGCCCCATGGCGGCCAGCGTCACCGCCGCCTCCGCGTAGCGGCCCACCAGCACCAGCCCGCCCGGCAGGAAGAACGCCTCGGTCGCGTACACCACCCGGAAATCCAGGCCCTCACCGGCGCGGCGCGCACCGGGCAGCAGACTCAGGGACGGCACGCGGCTGGGCGGCACGTTCCCGTCCACCCGCTCCAGCCAGCCGGGCAGCGCCCAGCCCACCCCGGCCCGCCCGAACAGCCCCGGCGCCAGCCCCGTGAACACCCACGACAGGCCCCATCCGACCGCCCACCAGCCCAGGAAGTTCTGCACCGGCGCGCCCGCCCACAGCGGAAGCGGGTCCGTCCACGTCCAGTACCCCTGCGCGGTCATCAGGGGTTCCAGGCCCACGTCCCACAGCATCATCAGCGCGCCCGCCAGCCACGGCCGCCCGCGCGACAGGCTCGTGGCCGTCAGCGTCAGCGCGAACCACCCCAGCGGCACGATCAACGGCACGGTCAGCAGCGTCGGGGCGGGCGCCCCCGCGTACGTGTACTCCCCGAACGGAATGCCCGTCCGGCTCCCCAGCAGTTCCACGCCCAGCCCCACCCCGAACGACACGACCAGCATCAGCGCCGCCCGCAGCCATCCCACGCGCTCCCACACGAACGCCAGCGCCGCCGCGCACAACGCCGCCGTACTCGCCAGCCCCAGCACCGGGAACCCCTCCGGCCACAGCGGCACCGGAATCTTCAGCGCCACGTACAGCGCCACCAGCGCCATCCAAGGCCGCGTCGCCGCCAGCAGCCCGGCCAGCCGCGCCCCCAGCACCTCCGGGAACTCCGCGCCCAGCGCGTCCCCCGCCAGCGCCAGCACGCCCGACAGAGGCAACCCCAGCGCAATCAACGCCCAGCCCACGGCGTTCCCGCCCATGACCAGCAGCGCCCCCAGAAACGCCACACCCAGCGCCGCGAACGCCAGCCCGGCACGCCACACGGTGGGGGAAAACCTCACGCCCGCACCGCCGCCAACGCCGCGAAGTACGTGCCGGTCGCCTCCGACACGTCACCCGGCAGGGCTGCCAGCGGCCACCAGCGCACCTGCGCCGCGTCATCCGAGGCGCACGGCTCCCCACCTGCAAAGTCGGCCGTGAATACGTGCGTTTCCCAGGCGACTACATTCCCGTCCAGGTACGTGTGCCGGTGCGGGAATATGCCCAGTGAGCGCAGCGCGCCCACGCTTAGGCCCGTCTCCTCCTGCAATTCCCGCCGCGCCGTGTCCTCCGGCGACTCCCCGGCGTCCGCGCCGCCGCCCGGCACGTCCCACAGGTCGTTATCGCCCCGGCGCACCAGCAGGACTGCCTCACTCCGGATAACGGCTACCCCTGCACCCACGCGGCGCCTCGGACGCAGCCCCCGCCACCAGCGCCGGATCACACGCGCCCCCGGCGAGATGGACGGAAGTGCAGAGAAACGGAAGTGCAGAGAAAGAGTGTCCATCCTCCATCCTCTATCAACCATCAACTCCCTCACCGCCACCGGCGTCTCGTCAGGTCTTTCACGAGGACCTGCGCGGCGTTGCGGCCCGACGCGCCCATGATGCCGCCGCCGGGGTGGGTGCTCGCGCCGGTCAGGTAGAGGCCCTGCACGCCGGGCCAGCGGTACTGGCTGGCTTTCATCCAGGGGCGGAAGGAGAACATCTGGTCGAAGCTCATTTCGAGGTGCATGACGTTCCCGCGGTGCAGGCCGAGGTTGGTTTCTAACCACTGCGGGGTCTGGACGAGTTCGCCGACGATGGTGTCGCGGGTGCCGGGCGCGTAGTGTTCGAAGGCGTTCAGGATGTTCTCGCGGGCCTCGGCCGTTCGGGTTTCCCAGGAGCCGCTGCTCAGTTCGTAGGGGTAGTACTGCGCCCAGAGCCACAGGGCCTCGCCGCCGGGCGGGGCGAGCGAGTCGTCCACGGCGCTGAAGCTCATGGCGATCAGGGGCGGGTCGCTGGTGGGTTCGCCCGCGAGGTACTCTCCGTAGCCTTTCATGAGCTGCTGTTCGTTCTTGATCAGCAGGCCCAGGCCGACGCGGCTGTCGGGTTCCCGGTGGTTGCGGTATTTGACCTTCTCGCTCAGGGCGAGGCGCAGGACCATGCCGAAGCCGTTGCCCACGCGGACCTGCCGGGCGGCGGCGGGTACATGCTCGTCCGGCAGGGCGCCCGCGGTGGTGAGGACGTGCGCACCGGACACGACGGCGCGGGCGGTGTACGTCTCGCCGTTCTCCAGCCGGATGCCCTGAGCCTTCCCATCCTTGACGAGGATGTCCTTCACGGGCGCGTTCACGAACACCTGCCCGCCATCGGATTCGATGGCGCGTTTCAGGGCTTTCGTCAGGCCGCCGCTGCCACCCTTGGGCCGCGCCACGCCGCCCTCGTGGTACAGCGGGTGCCACAGCAGAAACGGCGCACTCAGCGGGTCGCTGGGCGGCGGGCCGCTCTGCGCGGCCATCCACACCAGTGGGGCGCGGACCCGCTCGTCCGTGAAGTACTCCCGCGCCACGTCCCCGTACGGGCGCAGGATGCGCGGCAGTTGCTCCATCCAGTCCTTGCCCTTGCCGCTGGACACGACCATCTTGCCCATGTCCAGCGGTCCCGGCGCCGAATTGAACAGGTCCGCCACGGAGCGCGCGAACGGCGTCCAGTCGTCCAGGAATTTCGTGTACGCCTCGCCCTGACCGGGGAACAGTGCCTCCAGTTCCCGCGCCGTGCGCCCGGCGTCGCGGTGGATGAACCAGGGCGTCTCGCCGTCCGACGCGTGGAACATCGGGTCCACATCCAGGTAGTGCAGGCCGTGCCGGGTCAGTTCCAGTTCCCGCACCACGGGCGTCATGCGGATCAGGATGTGCGCGCTCCCGCCGTAATCGAAGCGGTACCCCGGCACGAGTTCCTCGGTGCTGACCGCCCCGCCCACGATGTGTCGCCGCTCGAACACGCCCACCTTCAGGCCCGCCTTCGCGGCGTACGCGGCCGTCACCAGCGCGTTGTGGCCCGCTCCCATCACGATCACGTCGAAATCCGGCATCACGCGCAGTCTGCCACGCCCGCGCCCCGGCAGAGCGTCACCCCGCACGCAGAAGCGGCCCGCCCACTCCCCCCGCCGCGGCCGGTGCATCATGGACCATGCCGCCCTTCCGCATCCGCCGCCTGGGACCCGGCGACGAGGCCGCCCTGGAACGCCTCGCGCACGACGAGACGGACTTCACGGACGAACCGCCCAGCCCGCCCCTGACCCTGGACGCCGCCCGCGCGTACCTGAACGACCCCGGCGTGTGGCACTGGCACGCCGAGGACGACAGCGGCGACCCGCTGGACGTGATGTTCGAGGAGATCGGCGTCCGCCAGTCCTGGCGGGGGCGCGGGGTGGGCCGCGCCCTGGTCGCGGCCCTGCACGCCCACATGCGCGAACAGGGCATTCGCAACGTGTGGGTGGCCGCCGACAGCGAGGAGGCGCAGGCGTTCTACCGCGCCTGCGGGTACGACACCGACGAGTTGCAGGGCGTGATCCTCAGCCGGACCCTGGACGGCTGAACCTGCGCGACAGAGGCAAGAGCAGACAGATAGTCTTCCATATTGACTTTATGTTGTATAAGTACAACAATACGTACCATGGTTGCCAAGTCCGCCGGGCGTTCCGCCGCCCTTACCCTTTACAACCGACTCCCTGTCCTGCGGGCCGAGCGGGGCCTGTCACGCCAGGATCTGGCTGCCGCTGTCGACGTGAACTACCAGACCATCGGCTACCTGGAACGCGGCGAATACGCGCCCAGCCTTGACCTCGCCTTCCGCCTCAGCGACTACTTCGGCCTGCCCATCGAGGCGATCTTCTCCCGCGCGCCCTTCACCCCCCTCAGCGAGAAAGTCTACGGAGGTTCAGCATGAACACCGTCATTCCCGTCCGCCCCCTGCCCACACAGGCCCGCCGTCGCCAGATCGTCACCGTGTATGCGGCCGGGCTGCTGACGGCCCTGACCGTATTTCTGCTGCGCCTGACCGGTTCGTTCGACGCGGCTTTCGACGCGGGGCGCGGACCCATACTGGCCACCCTGGCCCTGGCGACCGCTGCCATCCTTCTCGGAGTGGCGCACCTTGCCTTTCCGGATCGTCTGGGGCTGCCTCGTGCCGATGCTGCGTATCTGGATGAACGGCAGGCCTCGCGGATCGCGCAGGCGAACTCATTGGCCTACCGCTGGGTGGTCAAGGTACTCCTGTTCTGCGTGGTCCTCTTCGTCTTCTTCGGTCCCAGCCTCCCTGCTTTCGAACGACCGGATGGCCTTCAGGGTGTCGCGCTCCTGACTCTGCTGTTCATCCCTTTTCTTCCCACTGCAATTCTCGCCTGGACCGAGCCCGACACAGCCGAGTAAACCCAGTACGGGTCCGTATGGATCGGGTGAGAGTCTCCGGGAATGGAGTTGACAACCGCCTGCCTTTCCGGCTGGAGGCCGAAACAGACGGAATTCGTCCCAGCAGACAGAGGCGAGTAAGAGTGAGGGGGGTACGCTGTGACGCATGTTCGGTCGTCGCGTGCCCCCCCATATCGTGTTCGCCTCTAGCGTTGCGCTGGCCGCGTTGTGTGCGGTGCTGGCGTTCCTGGCCGCGCAGTCCCAGAGTTGGGTGTGGGTGGCGGTGGCGGCGGTGCTGGCCGTGTGGTTCGCGGTGGATGCGTTCCGGTCGTTCTCGTGGGTTCAGGAGAAGAAACGCCTGGATGCCGAGAAGGCCGCCCGGAACGGTCACCGCTGAGGGGCCGCCACCACCTTCTGCCTCACTGTGACTGCCCTGCGGTCGCGGTTTTCCTGATCCAGTAGCGCATGGGTTTGGGCGTTTCGTGGTCGTCGCCCAGATCCTTCCAGCTCAGGGTGGTGGTCAGGTCCGGGCGTTCGGTGTAGCCGCGCGCGGCCCAGAAGGCGTGGTGCGTGCGGTACGGGGTGGGCCGCGCCGGGTGGTTGTCCGGGCGCTGTACAGCGCAGAACGCGGTGGTGTGCAGGCCCAGGCGTGCGGCGTGCGCCTCGCGGTGGTCGAAGAAGGCGTGGCCCAGGCCGCGTCCGCGGTACTCGGCGGTCAGGACGCTCTCGCCCAGGTACAGCACGTCCTGCGGGTCGAATTCCGGGGCGTGCAGCGGCGCGCGGATGTCGTCGGTCTCCTGCGCGAGCGGCAGGGCGCTGCTGGCCCCGACGATGGTGTCGCCGTTGCGGGCCAGCACGATGATGGCGTCCGGGGCGTCCAGGTACGTCTGCAGGTAGCGTTCCTCGTAGGCGGGGTCGCCGTCGTACAGGTACGGGTACGCGCGGAACACCAGGGTTCGCAGGCGGGCCAGCGCGGGAATGAACGGGGCGAGGTCCGCGCCGCCGACGGTGGTGACGCTCAGGCTCAAGCGCTGCCCTGCTCGACCTGCCGGGTCCAGTCCGCGAGGTTGTAGTAGTTGGTGACGCGCGCGATCTTCCCGCCGCGCAGGTCGAAGAACGCCCCGACCGGCAGCACGTAGCGCTGCCCTTGCGCTTTGGGCAGGCCGGGGTCGGTTCTCAGGTACTCGCCGTGAATGACGAACTCGGCGCTGGCGCGCGTGCCGTCCGGGGTGGCCATGACGACCACGTCCTCGGCCCGCTCGCGGTAGTGGGCGTCCATCTTTGCTAGGAAGGCCCGGAACGCCTCCAGGCCGGTCTGGGTGTCGCCCTCGTTGATGTCGTGTCGCACGTCGTCGGTCAGCAGGGCCAGCATGCCCGCCGCGTCGCCGCGGTTGAAGGCGTCGTAGTAGGCCTGCACGAGCTGAACGGCTGTCTGGGTGGCGTCGGTCATGCCCGTCAGGATACGGCAGTCGCCCGGCCGGGCCGTCCGTGCGCGCGTCATGGAACGCCCAGGCTTCCCTCATGAGGCCCGGCCATGCTGCCCTGCGGGGAAATGTGCGGTCACGCGCGAGTATTTCTGCTACTTTAGGAACAATTTACCCACACCTGCCGCGCCCAGAACGCCCAGGGACGCTTTCAACGGAGGAGTCAACGCGTGAAATCAATCCGGTACATCGTTACCCGCCCCTGCCTGCAGGAAGGCAGCCTGCGCCTCCTCAAGTACCTGGAAAGCACCTTCCCGAACGCGGGACCGGCCGTACTGGTCGACGAGAAGGGCGAGGAGCACGCGGTGCAGGTGGACCTGGACCGCATGCGGGTGTGGGGGCTGGGCGGGCTGTACCACGCGCAGCACCTGGGCGTGAACGACGTGCTGATCCTCACGCTGCTCGCTCCGGGGCGCTATCAGGTCGAGACGGTCGTCAAGCCGCACGCGCCGCAGCCGCCGCCCCGCCGGGAGGTGCCGCGCGTCCCGGAGACGCGGCGCGTGGTGGTGTCGTCCACGCCGCACGTCCGGGAGGTCCGCCTGCAGGAGGTCCGTCCGGAAGCGCCGGCCACCCGTCCCCCTGAACCGCGCCCCGCCCAGGCTCCCGAGGCCCGCTCCTCCGAGGGCCGCGCCGCGCGTCAGCCCGAGCCGCGCGTGACCGAGGTGCGCGCCGCCGATGCTCGTTCCGCCGAGGTCACCCCGCAGCGGCCCGCGCCGGTCGCCCTGACCCCGGACCTGCCGGCCGCCGGAACGGGCGGAACGGCCGTCCCCGCCGGCGGGAGCAGCGCCGTGCGTCCCGTGGTGTCCGGACGCTCCGCCGCGCCGCTGCGGACGCTGGACGTGACCTTCGAGACGCCGGAACGCACTCCGCTGGCAGCCGGGCCGGTCGCCAGCGGCCCGGTCCTGTCCGCCGCGTCCCTGGACGCCGAGCCGCAACTCGCGGAACTCGCGCGCCTGACCGGCTACCGCCTGGAACACCTGGGCGGCGGCGTGCTGCGCCTGAACGCCGAACTCGGCACCCACGGGTACTCGGTGCTCGTGGCGACCAGCGAGGCCGCGCTTCAGACGCCCGCCTGGAAGGAGAACGCCGACTACTGCGTGCTGCTGACCACCGAGGACGGCCGCCCCGCGAACACGCCCTGCCTGACCCGCGAGGCGCTGACCGCGCTGATCGAGCACGCCCACCTCGCGCCGCTGTCCCCGGTGGACCTGCGCGGCTACTGGAAGGCCGGCAGCATCGACCTGGAGTCGGCGGCCAGCGTGGCGGAACTCGTCAGTTCCCACCTCGCGCAGCGCGGCGCGTTCAGCTTCGTGCTGCTCACGCTGTCGCAGCAGCCGGCGCACTCGGTGGTCAGCGTCCCGCGCCTCGCGGAGCGGCTGGGCAGCGGCGTGAACTACGCCGAGCTGGGCAGCATCCTCGACACCCTGACCCGCCCGCCGTTCCTGGCCCTGACACCGCTGCCCGGCGGGCAGTACCTGCTGCGCGTGGGCGTGCCGGACCTGCTGAACGAACTGGCCGAGTACGCCGACGGCGTGCGCCGCCGCGTGCGTCCCGCCGCGCGTGAGGCCGTGCCCGCCTGAGCGTCCCTGCCCCCGACGCGCCCCCCGGACCCTGACAGGCCGGGGGGCGCGTCCATCCAATGGGGGCCAGTGGGGGCCAGGGGGGGATGGTGTCCGCCGCGCCCGTCGCGTCCGGACGGGCGCCCTACACTGCCCCCGTGTCCCCGTCCGCCGCTGGCCCGTCTGTTGCGCCCCCGTCCGTTCCGGTCTCCCCGCTCCCGCTTCCGGAGCTGCGCGCGGCGCTGCTGGCGTGGTTCGACCGCACCGGCCGCTCCCTGCCCTGGCGGGCCGGCGCCGAGGGCGCGCGGGACCCCTACCGCGTGTGGGTGGCGGAAATCCTGCTCCAGCAGACGCAGGTGGCGCGTGGGCAGATCTACTATGACCGCTTTCTGACAGCCTTCCCGACCGTGCAGGCGCTGGCCGACGCGCCGCAGGAGGCGGTCCTGAAAGCCTGGGAGGGCTGCGGGTACTACGCCCGCGCCCGCAACCTGCACCGCGCCGCGCAGCAGGTCGCGCAGGACGGCTTCCCCGGCTCGTACGACGGGTGGCTGGCCCTGCCGGGCGTCGGGCCGTACACGGCGGCGGCCGTCAGCAGCCTCGCCCTGAACGAGGCGCGCGCCGTGAACGACGGCAACGTCCGCCGCGTCCTGGCCCGCCTGCACGCCGAACCGCAGCCCACGCCCGCCTGGGTGCAGGCCCGCGCGGACGCGCTGCTGGACCCGGCGCGGCCCGGCGCGTGGAACGAGGCGGTCATGGACCTGGGCGCCACGGTCTGCACGCCCGCCGCGCCCCGCTGCGACGCCTGCCCGCTGCGGGTGTGGTGCGCGGCGTTCGCGTCCGGCACGCCCGCGGCCTATCCGGCCCCGAAGGTCCGCGCCGCCGCGCAGGAGGTGACGGTCGTGGCGGTGCTGATCGGCACGCCGCACCGCGCGGTTCTGGAACGCCGCAGCGGCGCGCTGCTGGGCGGCCTGATGGGCCTGCCTGCCGAACCGCTCGCCGCCGGCGAGACCGTGCAGGACGCCCTGACGCGGCTGTGCGCCCGCCTGCCTGCCCGTCCCGGCGCGTTCCTGGGCCGCCTGACGCACGCCATGACGCACCGCCGCGTCACGCTGCACCTGCACGCCGCGCAGGCCGACCTGCCGCTCCGCATGGTGGCTGACGAAGCCCTGTCCCGGCTGGATCAGAAGGCGCTGGCCCTGGCCGCGCAGCCCGCCCTGCTGTAGCCCGCGCTGCTGTGACCGCCCCCACACGCGCGGCCGCCGCTTCGTCCGTTCGGGGGACGCGCCGCCCGCCCGCCGCGTTAGACTGGGCGCATGTCGTCCGAGCCGCTCAAAGTCGCAGTCCAGACCTTTCAGAAAACGCGGAATGCGACCCGCGGCGCCCTGCTGTGGGGCTATGAACAGCGTCTGGCCCGCGAGGTACGCGCCCACGGGCACCTGCCCCGCCACCTGGGCCTGATTCTCGACGGAAACCGCCGTTTCGCGCGCGCCAGCGGCCTGCAACGCGAGGTGGGGCACTCCATCGGGGCGGACAAGGCCCACGAGGTGCTGCAGTGGTGCCTGGAACTCGGGATTCCCGCCGCGACCATCTGGGTGCTGTCCACCGACAACAAGAGCCGCGACCCCTCTGAACTGGCGCACATCCTGGGCCTGCTGGAAAAGGAAGCCCGCAGCCTCGCTACCGACCCCCGCATTCACGCCAACCGCGTCCGGGTACGCGCCATCGGGCAGCACGACGGCTTTCCGCCGCAGGTGCTGGCCGCCCTGAAGGACCTGGAAGAGAAGACGGCTCACTACGACGGCATGCGCCTGAACATCGCCGTCGGGTACGGGGGCCGCGAGGAGATCGTGGACGCCGTCAAACGCCACCTGACCGCCCAGGCGCAGGCCGGGCAGACCCTGGCGCAGGCAGCCGCCGACCTCGGGCCCGACCACATCAGCGCGCACCTGTACGCCGCCGACATCCCGGACCCGGACTTCATCATCCGCACCAGCGGCGAGATCCGCCTGTCTGGATTCATGCTGTGGCAGAGCGTGTACTCCGAGTACTACTTCTGCGACGTGTACTGGCCCGGCTTCCGCCGCGTGGACTTCCTGCGCGCCCTGCGGGACTTCCAGGGCCGCGACCGCCGCTTCGGCCGCTGACGCGGGGCAGGACAGGCGGCGGGGTCAGGAGCGGTCAGTTCCTGACCCCGCCGCCGTGTCGGGCGGCCGGACACCGGCTCTTCATGAAGATGCCCCGCTGCCCCTGACTGGAGCGGTACCGCGCCGCTGCCCGACACCCCTGACGGGGGAGTGACGGGATGCGCTTGACCCGGCCGCCCTCGACTGGCAGGCGAGATTTCCTGATTTCGAGCGGTTTTTCACGTTCCTGGCAGCGGCGACCAAACGGCCGCGCAGTCCCGGATCGTCCAGCAGCGTCCGTGAGGCCCTCCAGACCTGTAAGCCGGTCGTAAGACCCACCTTCCTACGCTGCGGGCAGTTCCAGCCCCTGGTCTGCCCCAGGCAGTCCTTCCGCCCCCGCCAAGGAGATCGCATGAAGACCCGTACCCCCATCCTGCTCACCGCCCTGCTGGTCGGCACGGCCCTCGCGCAGGGCGCCGCGCCGCTCAGCCTGAACCTCAACATGTCCCTGGTGCGCAGCGTCAAGGTGGACGGCAAGGTGACCGAACAGTTCTCGCCCAGCCCCAGCAACGTCCAGCCCGGCGACCTGATCAGTCAGGTGGTCAACGTGCGCAACACCGGGAGCCGGTCCATCAAGAACGTGCCCGTCACGCTGCCTGTTCCCAAGAACACCGTCTACGTGGCCCCCGAGAAGGACATGAGCGTGGCCCGCACCGAGTACTCCATCGACGGCGGCAAGACCTTCGCGGCCGCTCCCCTGAAGAAGAAGGTCACCGTCACCGAGAACGGCAAGACGGTCACCCGCGAGGTCGAGGTCAAGCCCAACGAGTACAACGCCGTCCGCTGGACCATCACCGAAATCAACGCGAACCAGACCCTGAAACTCGGCTACCGCATTCAGGTCCGCTGAGACGCTGCCCCGCCCCCGAACACCGCGCCCCCCCTTTCCCCGGAGGAACACCATGAAACGTAGCACCCAACTGATCGCCCTGATGGCCGCCCTGGCCGCCGGTTCCGCCAGCGCCGCCGGCACCCTGGCCGGCACCACCATCGAGAACACCGCGACCGCCAGCTTCGAGGACCCCGCCAACGCCGGCTCCACCCTGAACAGCACCTCGAACACCGTGCAGACCGTCGTGCTGCCCAAGCCCGACTTCGACATCGTGTACACCACCAGCGGCATCGCCGACGGCAACACCCTGACCAGCACCCCGGTCGTCACCACCGGCGCAGTTCCCGGTCAGGTCATCGAGACGCCCTACTCGCTGGTCAACAAGGGCAACACGCCCCTGAACATCGTCGTGAACGCCGATACCACGGGCAGCGCGGCGGGCGCCACCGTCAGGTACTACCTCGTGAACACCGACGGCAGCCGCGGCGCCGAGATTCCGGCCGGATCGGCCGTTCCCGTCGCCGCTGACAACCCCGCCACGACCGGCGTGGACGAGGGCATCGTGAAGATCGTTCAGGTCATCACCCTGCCCACCGATCCGGCCCTGATCAGCCCCACCAGCGTGTTCGGTGCGTCCCCCGAAGGCACCGTTCTGGGCACGGCCGGCGCCGACCCCCTGGTCACCCCCGGCAACGGCTACGCCAGCGGCACCACCGTCCAGGAAGAGAACAAGGCGGTCAACACCGACCTGCAGTTCACGCGAGTCACGGTCTTCGCCCCCGCGCTGGACAACAACCCCAACACGAACCCCGGCACGCCTGTCGACAGCGCCGGTAACCCCCTGCCGCCGGCCAGCGTGCCGCCCGTCACCAGCGTGAACGTGCCCACCGAAGTGGTCGGCAAGCCGGGCGACAACACCCCGGTCGTCAGCGCGCCCGGTTACGTCACGCCCGCCCCCACCACGCCCCCCGCCACGCCCAGCCCCGTGCCCGGCGGCGCGACCGACCCGACCCCCGGCGGGACGCCCATCGCCACGAACGTGGCCGGTGACGAGCAGATCGCCTACCCGGCTGCCGACCTGAACGCCACGCCCGACCGGGTCGTGTTCACGAACACCCTGACCAACACCGGCGGCACGACCGACGTGGTGCAGCTGTTCCCGACGCTGGCTGACGGCACGCCCGACCCTGCCTACACCTTCGACCCGGCCACCGGCGTGTTCACGAACCCCACGACCGGCGTGACCATCCGCTTCCTGGATCCCGTGACGGGCGAGCCCATCAGGGTGTCCACCGATCCGAACAACCCGACGGTCGCGCAGTACCCCACCGTGACCGTCCCCAACGGCAGCACCGTGGTGTACCGCACCGAGGTCACGTACCCCGACGTGAACGATTCGGCCCCGATCGCCCCGGTCACCGTGCTGATCGGCGCGGACTCGCTGAAGGACGCCGACCTGGTGTCGAACAGCAACACCCGCAACACCATCCTGCCGCCCGCCGCGCAGTTCGGTGACGCCACCGGCGCCCAGGGTGCCGAGGCGACCCCCGCCCCGATCCAGACCGTGAACCCCAACGGACCGACCAGCGGCGCGACCAGCCCCGACTTCACCGACGCGACCGCCACCTTCCCGATGGACGTCGTGAACAACGGCCAGTACAACGACAGCTACACCCTGAGCGGCACGGTCACCCTGATCGACGCCGTGACCGGCAACCCCGTGATCGTCCCGGTCCTGTACTACGCGCCGGACGGCTCGCTGCTGCCCCGCGTCAGCAACGATACTGCCAGCCCCGACTACAACAAGTTCATCACGCCCGTCGTGGCGCCCGGCACCGAGTACAAGCCCGTGGCGGTCATCCAGGTGCCGGCTGGCACGCGCACCGGTGATTACACCGTCACGCAGAACGCTGTGGGGAACTACAGCACCATCCCCATGACCGACACGAACAACATCATCCGCGTGGCCCCCGCCGGGTCCGTGGCGGTGGCCAAGTTCGTCGCCAAGGCTGGCGTGGTCGCGGGCAGCAACCCCATCAACACCATTCCCAACCCCGCGGACTACACCGCGACCGGCGCGACCGGCGCCAGGCCCGGCGACAACATCAGCTACCGCATCATCGGGAAGAACACCTACAACACCAGTGTCAACGGCTTCTTCCTGAGCGACACCGTGCCCGCCAACACCACGCTGTTCAGCGTCGCCCTGACCCCCGCACCCAGCAAGACCATCTACCGTGTCGACGGCGGCGCCTGGAGTGCCGCGGCCCCCACCGGCCTGGCCGCCGGAACCAAGATCGACGTGGCAGTCGATGCCGACAACAACAACCTGCCTGACGCCCTGGCCCCCGGCGCCACCCTCAGCGCCGACTTCATCGTCACCGTCAACTGAGCTGACCCGGACGCGCCCTGCACTGACGCGGGGCGCGTCTGTCACACCAGCCGCACATTCCTTTCAGCTCGACCCAACAGCAGACCTGATATTGCATCCCTCCGCACATTTGAGTGCGCCGCCCTACCTTCCCGCGCCCTGCCCGCGCCCCAAAGGAGACCCCCGTGACCCGCTTCCCCCACACCACCACGATGCTGACCGCCCTGCTCGTCCTGGCCGCTCAGGCCGGCGCGGCCCGCACGCCGGCCGGGACCGAGATCACCAACCAGGCGCAGGCCGAGTTCGTGCCGCCCGCCGCGACCGACCCGGTGCGGGCCGTGTCGAACACCGTCGTGACGGTCGTGCAGGCCGTGTGTTCGGTCAGCGTCACCCCGGACGGCACGGTGCCCCAGCCCGGCCAGAGCGCCACGCTGCTGCCCGGTGAGCGCGCCGCGTTCGCGTACACGGTCGTGAACACCGGGAACACCACCGGGAACTTCCCGGTCCTGGCGCGCAGCGAGACCGAGAGCACCATCGCCCCGGCGCTGCGGGTCGTGCGCGACCTGAACGGCAACGGCCAGCCCGACACGAACGAACCCGAGGTCACGGAACTCACCCTGGCTCCCGACGACCGCGCAGCGCTGGTGCTGGTCGTGGACACCAGCGACGCGCAGGGCGACGCCTACGTGAACCTGATCGCCAGCTGCGCCGGCGGGCAGAACGCCGACAGCAACAACGTCAGCCGCGTGCGCGTCGGGCCGCCCCCGGTGCTGGGCGTGCAGAAGTCCTTCACGCCCGCCCTGGTGCGGCCCGGCACCGAGACGACCGTGACGGTCAGCACCAGCAACACCGGCCAGGGCGAGAGCCGCGAGGTGATCCTGACCGACCTGCTGAGCGACCAGATCGCGCAGGGCCTGACCTTCGTGCCCGGCAGCGCGCGCACGAACACCGGCACGCTGGAGTACACCCAGGACGGCGTGAACTGGACGGCCGCCGAGATCAGCCCGGTCCGGGGCGTGCGGGTGCGCGCCGCGAGCCTCGCGCCCGGCGCGACCATCACCCTGACCTTCCGCATGCTGGCCGGCGCGGAGGCCGAGAACCGCGTCATTCCGAACACCGCGACCGCGCAGACGGGCGGACGCAGCGTGAGCGGCAGCGCCAGCGCCGACGTGCGCTACCTGCCGGCCGTGGCGATCGGCCCGGTCGGCGTGCCCGAAGCGCCGGAGGGAACGCCCGCCGACACGCAGAGCCGTCCGTTCGCGGTGGTGGGGCAGCAGGTGTGCTTCGACCACACCGTGAAGAACACCGGGGACGTGCGCGACAACTTCCGCGTCACGGTCACGTACCCGGTGGGTGGCGCGACCAGCGTGCTGTACGGCGAGAACGGCCAGCCGCTCGCGCAGCCGCTGACGCTGGACCCCGGCCAGACGGCGTTCGTGCGTATCTGCTACGACGCCCCGCAGGCCGGGCCGCTCGAGGCGCTGATCACCGTGAACGGCGACCGGGGCACCAGCAACACCACCCGCGACCTCGTGGGGAACGTTGAGGCGACCTTCCCGGAACTGGCGAAGTCCTTCACGGCCACCACGCAGGGTGACGCCGGGCAGACCGTGACCATCCCGGCCGGCGGGACCGTCGCGGCCGGCGACACCATCACGTACACCCTGACCGTCCGCAACCCCTACACCCGCCCCCTGACGAACGCGGTCGTGACCGATCCCATCCCGGCGCACGTGGACTTCGTCAGCGCCAGTGCCGGCGGGGTCCTGGGCGGGCAGCCCGGCGCGCAGACTGTCACCTGGAACCTGGGCACCCTGGCGCCCGGCGAGACGCGCACCCTGACCATCACCACCCAGGTCAGCACCCGCGCGCGGGACGGCGAGTCCCTGAACAACGTCTTCAACCTCGTCACGACCGAACTGAGCACCCCCATGCCCAGCAACGAGGTCCGCACGCCCGTCTGGACGGCCAAACTGGTCATCCTGAAGAGCGTCAGCGCCCCGGAAGCCACCTACGGCGACCGCCTGACGTACACCCTGAAGATCACAAACGAGTCGGCCACGACCGCCATCACCGACGCCGTCGTGACCGACACGCCCGCCCGCGGCCTGGAGTACATTCCCGGCACGAGCACCCTGGCCGGGCAGCCGCTCGCGGACCCGTCCATCAACGGGGGCGTCCTGACCTGGAACGCGGGGACCATCCCGGCGCGCGGCACCATCACCATCACGTACCAGACCCGCGTGACGCCCGAGGCGACCGGCGACCTCGTGAACACCGTGCAGGTCAGCGGGACCGGCGCCGGCGGCGTGGCCCGCGCCATCGCCAGCAACCGCGCGGTCGCCACCACGAAACTCAACCCGCTGAAGTTCGCGCCCATCGCGGACATCGTGGGCACGGTGTTCGTGGACCGCAACCGCAACGGCCTGTTCGACCCGCTGCTGGACACCCCGGTCGAGCGGGCGCGCGTGCTGCTGGCCGGCGGGCGGCAGGTTGTGACAGATCCGAAAGGCCGCTACTCGTTCCCGAACGTGCCCATGGGCACCCACGCCCTGCGCCTGGACCCGAACACCACCCCGTACCCCCCGCTGAAGCTGCCGCAGGAGGGCGGCCTCAGCGGCACGCAGACCGTGCACGTGCGCGGCCTGACCAGCGTGGACTTCCCGCTGGCACCGCTGGGAGGCGACATTGCCGCGCTGCGCCGCACGACCCTCACGGTGGGCGACGTGACCCTGAACAAGGCCGTGTACGCCACCGAGGGCGGGTACGTGGTCATCCTGACCCTGAACACCCCACGCGCCCTGGACGGCGTGACGCTGCTCGACCCGCTCCCCGAGGGCGCCGTTCTGAAAGAAGGCGGACATACTTACTCCGGTAGCCTCGCAGCAGGTGAAAGGACTTTCACCTACCGCTTTGACTGGAAGGGCGAGCCCCGCGCCGCCACCACCGACCCGGTCCTGAGCTGGAGGTACTGAACGTGCAACCCGACTTCAAGCGACTCGCCACTGCGCTCACGGCCCTCCTGGCCGTCAGCACCGGTGCCGGCGCACAGGAAATCAGCACCAGCCTGCCCCTGACCACCGTCGGGGACCAGCTCACCTGGTCGGTCGGCGATCAGGACCTCGCGCTGGACGTTCCCATCGAGGGCGCCGTGCGCCTGGAACTGTACAGCCCCCGCGTCGACCAGAGCGACTACCGCAGCGACACCTACTACGGCGACGAGCAGTACGACGCCAACCGCAGCGACGTCACCACCACCTTCACCCTGACCGGCAGCGACGGCCAGGTCGTCCTGACCCGCACCTTCACGCCCGGCGCGCACGACTGGGAAACCCTGTTCGACCAGACCCTCCCCGCCGGCCGTTACCGCCTGAAAGCCGTGACGCAGGGCAACGGCAAGAACACCTTCGCCATCCGCCTCGCGGGGATTAGCGCGTCCGTCAGCGCCGACCGCCTGAACGTGAACGTCCACTCCCAGGACTGGGTGCCGGCCGTGAACGTCAGCAGCGACGGCCAGAACCACGTGCTGCGCATGTACGACGGCGACGGCCCCCAGGAACTGCAGGCCCGCCTGCGCGACGAGCAGGGCAACGTCACGCCCCTGACCGTCAGCGCCGACCTGGGCTTCACGGACCTCGCGCTGCCCGCCCGCGCCGGCAACTACACCGTCGAACTGCGGCAGCCGGCCACGGCCCGCCAGTTCAGCAACACGGTCGGGTTCAGCCTGACCCGCGCCGGCACGCCCGAACCCATCACCATCAGCCGCGTCGACCAGACCGGCCTGCTGCGCGTCACCGCCGAACTGGTCCTGCCCGGCAGCGTCACTCCCACCACGATCGACGCGCTGGTCGGCAAGTCCACCGTCACGGTCGGCGGCACCTTCTCGCAGCGCGTCGCGCCCGGCACGTACGCCGTGGTGCCGAACCCCGTTCCCGGCGCGGACGTCGCCGTGGACACCAGCAGCGTCAACGTGCCCCGCAACGGGCAGGGCGAGGCCCGCATCCAGGTGCGCCCCACCGCCAGCCTGACCCTGAACAGCGACAAGCTCGACGTCTGCGTGGGCGACACCGTCACCCTGACCGCCCGCGCCGCCACCGCCTACGCCGGCGAGCTGCCCCTGGACCTGACGCTCGACACGCCGGGCCTGGACATCCAGGGCCTGAACAGCGTGCAGGGCACCCTGAGCGCCGCGCGTCCCGGCGAACTGCGCGTCACCGGCACCGCCACCCGGAGCGGCCCGCTGACCGTCACCGCCCGCCTCGCCCCGTGGGGACAGGAGCAGCGCGTCACGCTGAACGTCCTGGCCGACAGCACCGCCCTGCAACTGGGCCGCGACGCCCTGCCGGACGCCACCCAGGGCGACGAGGTCACCGTCACGCTGCGCGTCACGAACACCTCGGCGCGGCCCGTGCCGTACCTGCTGCTCGACACGCCCGGCAGCGGCCTGGAAGCGCTGGAATCCACCAGCTTCACCGGCACCCTCGCCGCCGGCGAGACCCGCAGCCTGAGCTACCGCGCCCGCGTGACCGCCACCGGCACCCTCGACCTGAACGCCAGCCTGCGCACCCCGGACTGCGCCGTCACGCAGACCGCCGCCGGGCAGCTGAGCGCCCGCCCCGTCCCGGCCGCCGAGGCGCCCACGCAGCGCCGCTCCAGCAACGTCACCCTGCCCTTCGACGCCCCCCGCCAGGCGACCGAACTGATCGTCACGCACCGCACCCCGGCCGGCGCGACCCTGGTGCCCGGCAGCAGCCGCCTGGACGGCCAGCCGATCCCCGACCCCGTCCGCGGCCCCAGCGGCACGCTGTACTGGGTGCTGCCCGAACCCGCCAGCAGCCCCGCCACCGCCAGCGGAGCCGCCCTGCGCGGCGCCGTCACCTACGACCTGCTGCACGAGGGACCGCTCCCCACCCTGGACGCCCCGGCCCTGCTGGCCCGCTTCCGGGGAGAACGCAGCGAGAACCTCGAGGGCCGCGTCGACCTGAACGACCTGAACGCCGCCCAGAGCGTCACCGCGCCCGCCGCGACCGTCACCGAGAACGCCGGCGCCATCAAGTTCCCGCTGAACGGCTCGCAGGTCCGCATCCGCGACCGCATTAGCGTCGTGGTCGAGGTGCCGGCCGACCAGACCGCCCGCCTGAGCGTGAACGGCACGCCCGTCCCGGACGACCAGATCGGCGAGGTCACCACCGACGCCGAACGCGGCACCCGCCGCGTCACCTACGTCGGCGTGCCCCTGCGGACCGGCGCGAACACCCTCCAGTACGGCCAGGACAGCGTCCAGGTGCAACTGGTCGGCGCGACCGCCCGCGTGGAAGTCCTGCCCGGCGACCTGATCGCCGACGGCAGCACCCCCCTGCGCCTGCGCCTGCGCGCCCTGGACGCCAGCGGCAACCTGACCACCCAGTCCACCCTGACGCTGCGCAGCAACCTGGAGCCGCGCACCCCGGACCAGAACCCCACCGAGGCCGACTACCAGATCACCCTGGTGGACGGCGAGGGCGAACTCGTCCTGAACCCCCAGTCGTCCCCCACTACCCTGAAACTCGGCGTGCTGGTCGGCCAGGAAGTGCGCCCCTACACCTTCGAGGTCCGACCCGACAGCAGCCGCGTCGGCGTCGGCGTGGTCAGCGCCACCCTCGGCCTGGACGGCAACCTGAACCTCCGCGACGACCTGACCTGGACCGCCCGCGCCTCTTACGAAGGACCGCTGGCCGGCGGGAAACTGTACGTCGCCGCCGACAAGGACGGCCTGCCCACCGACCGTAACACCCTCAAGCGCTTCAGCGTGTACGGCGACAGCAGCACCGAGAGCGTGCCCCTGCAGGGCATCGACCCGGTCGCGCTCAGCTACGACCACCCCGCCCTGCGCGCCGAGTACCGCCAGACCAGCCTGCCCATCGACGTCCTGCCGGTCGGCGAGCAACTGACCGCCCTGACCGTCACCAGCAAGAGCAACCCCCAGGTGTCCGCCTTCGCCGCGCTCGTCCCGGACGCCCGCGTCAGCGAACAGCGCCTGACCCCCGAAGACACCCGCCTGCTGCGCCTGAACAACCCCAGCCCCGTCACCGAAGGCAGCGAAACCCTCGAACTGCTCACCCTGGAACGCGACACCAGCAAGGAACTGCGCCGCGTCACCCTGACCCGCAACGTCGACTACATCCTCGACTACCGCACCGGCATCATCACCCTCGCCCGCGCCCTGGACCGCACGGACACGCAACTGAACGACCAGATCGTCCTGGCCAGCTACCGCCTCAGCGACCCCATGACCCAGCGCCGCGCCGCGTTCGGCGCGCAGGTCAAGTACACCGGCCAGAACTACACGGTCGGCGCGGCCGCCATCAGCCTCGACCAGACCGTCACGACCGGCGCCCGCGCCACCTACGACAACGGCACCACTCGCGCCGACGGCCTGCTCGCCTACTCCGGCGGATTCCAGGCCAGCGCCGACCTCAGCACCACCCTCGGCCAGAACACCATCCAGGCGCGCGTGCGCTACCAGGACGGCACGTACAGCGGCCTCGCGCCCTTCACGCCCGGCCTGACCACCAGCGCCAGCATCGACAGCCGCCTCACCCGCAACCTCAGCAGCAGCGTCCAGGCCGAATACCACAACACCCTGGGCACCGCCGCCACCGACACCAGCGGCGGCAGCGTCACCGGCCGCGCCGACTACCGCCTCGCGCCGTTCAGCGTCGGCGCCGGCCTCAAGTACGCCTTCGGGGACCAGTACGGCGTCGGAGCGGTCGTCAGCGCCGGCTACCACCAGAAACCCCTCGATGTGGACATCACCCACACCCAGCCGCTCACCGGCAACCTCGACCCCACCACCACCATCACCACCCGCTACGCCATCACCGACGCCGTCAGCGTCGGCCTGAGCGACCAGATCAACTGGAACAAGGGCCACACCGCCGCCCTGACCCTCGACAGCCGCCTCGGCAACACCAACTACCAGGTCGCGTACGACCTCCCGAACGCCGGCGGCCAGGGCAACCGCGCCCGCTTCGGCGTCACCACCACCCTCCCCCTCACCGACCGCCTGACCGCCGGTCTGCGCGGCAACGCCACCTACAACATCAACACCGCCCAGACCGAACTGGGCGCCGGCGCCGACCTGCGCTACGGCACCGACCGCGTCACCGCCACCGCCGGTACCGACCTCACCCACACCGCCCGCGGCTTCGGCGTCGTCCTGCGCACCGGCATCACCGGCAGCCTCAGCGACCACCTGAGCCTCACCGCCGACGGCCTGATGGAATTCGGCGCCGGCAAGAACGGCCAGCGCGCCGCCATCGGCTACGCCTACCGCAACCGCACCTTCAACTCGCTGGGCACCGTCCGCTACGTCAACGGCACCCTCGCCGGGGGCCAGCCCGAACTGAGCAGCAACTTCGCCGCCGAGTACCGCCAGCCCACCTGGGCCGTCCGCGCCGGACTGGACACCCGCACCCTCCTGAACGACCCCGGCAGCTTCACCGCGCAGTTCGGCGCCAGCAGCACCTACTACGTCACCGAGCGCTTCGGCGTGGGCATCTGGGGCCGCGCCATCACCCAGCCCGCCAGCCAGACCACCCAGTACGGCTACGGACTCGAAGCGTCCGTCCGCGCCCTGCCCGGCACCTGGATCACCGCCGGCTACAACCCCGCCGGATTCACCGGCATCGGCACCACCTACACCAAGCAGGGCGCTTACCTGCGCCTGGACCTGACCATCGACGAAACCCTCGGCCAGAACAGGTAACCCGCACCCACCCGGTGGGGGAGAGGCGGCCCGCCCGGCCGTACTCTCCCTCTGTTTTTCTTCATGAGGACGCAGTTTTCCCCGACCTTTGTAAGGCCGTCGCAAGAAGTCACGCACGACAATTTCACGAAATGACCCGCCCCCCACCCCACCCGGAAAGCGAGGACCACACATGACCGCACCCCCCAGATTCCTGCGTCACCTTTTACTGGTCGCGACCGCCATCTGCTCAACCGTGGCCGGCGCGTACCAGATTAACGGCAGCTTTTCCGGACCGGGAGGTGTCAATAACGCCAACACGGCGGGGCCAGTCTCAGCGGGGTACGTGTCCGGACTGACAGTCACAGGTCAGACCAGTAACATCAATACGTCGTTCTTTTACGGCACGGCAACCGAACTCATCTCGGCAACACGTCTGAATACTCTGGGTAACCCGCCGGCCGCAGCCTACGCGCCAGGAGTGTCGTTGACAACGCCTGCCCTGGAATTTGACGTCGAATCAACCGGCTGTTCTACGGGGGCCCTGAATGTCGACGTGCCGTGTAACAGGGGCAGCGTCACCTTCACTTTCAGCCGCCCGGTGACGAACCCGATCATGCACGTTTCGGGTATCGGCGGTACATCCAGTGGCGGAACCAACGGCAGTGTGTACGATAACCGCGCCCGTGCCAGATTCAATGTGGCGACCCCTGGCGTCTCCCTGTCGGCGGCCGGTACCCCTACCAACCTCGCCGTGACGGCAACGACCCTCACGACGGCCTCCAATAATCCCAGCACAAATTGCCAGGCGCTCACCAACGGGCGGGGAACGACGGCCGGTTGCGGAAGTGTCGTTCTGAACGGGACGTTCACCAGCGTCACGTTCAATATGGAACTCATTGCCCGGCGAATCAACGGTACGGACCCCACACCGGACACTCGTCTGACGGACGACGGTTTGACCCTGGCGTTCACCGTGAACGAGGACTTCGGGGACGCTCCGGCCAGCTATGACTCCACTGTTGCCGCAAGTCATGTGGTGGGCGATCTGAAGCTGGGCGCCACGATTGACGCCGAGAACCCTGATACCCTGAACGGTGCGACGGCCGTCGCGTCCAGCCCCAATGCTGTTACGGCTGGTGCGGACAACAACGGCACGAACGGCGACGGGGCCGACGAGGACGCCATCACGACGTTCCCTGCATTGACGACCGCCGACAACGCTTACAGCCTGACCGTGCCGATCAGCGGGGCCAGCGCTGCCGGGCGGGTGTGCGGCTGGGTGGATTACAACCGCAACGGTGTCTTCGACGTTGGAGAGCGGGCCTGCGCCCCCTTCGCGGCCGGCGCCACCAGCGTCACCCTGAACTGGACGGGACTGACCGGCCTGACCACCGGAACGAACTACGTACGTCTGCGTGCCAGTTACAACGTGACAGGCGTAGAGGACCCTACTGGTCGTCTGGACAGCGGTGAGGTCGAGGATTACCGCCTGACGATCACTGCCCCGACCTTCAACGTCAGCAAGTCCTTCGCGCCCACCACCGTTTCTGCGGGCGGCGTGACGGCCCTGAACATCACGGTCACCAACCCGTATCCGTTCGCCACGAGTGCCCTGGCTGTCACGGACAACATTGCCGCCACCATGGGCCTGAGCCTGCCGTTGCCGCTGCGGGTCACGGCAAACTCCTGCGCGGGCACTATTGTCACGGGGACTGGCAACACGGTCCTGACGACCGGTGGCGCAGCCATCGAAAGCAATGACGGGGCCATCCGCCTCACGGGTGGCAGCATTCCCGCGAACGGGTCGTGCAGCGTGACCGTGAACGTCACCGTGACGGACGCTGCGGCCACCACCCGCACGAACACCATTCCCGCGGCGAACGTGACCGGCACCGTGAACGCCCAGGCCGCCACGGGCGCTGCCCCCGCCACGGCCAGCCTGACCACGACCGCCAGTGCGGCGGGCGCCGCCTACACCTGTGACGCGCGCTTCTACCAGATCCGTCAGGACACCAGCACACTGCTGTCGAACCTGTACCTGCTGGACCGCAATAACCTGGGAACGGGCGGCACGGCGCAGTGGAGCACCGGATTCGGCCCTGGCCTGAACGCCCTGGCGTTCAACAAGGGAGACGGGTACTTCTACGCGCTGAACATCACGCCCTTCACGACCGGAACGCCCTTCCGCCTGTACCGTCTGGGTCGGAGCGGCGCGGTCGAGGTGTTCAACACGACCATTCCCACTGGCGGCAGCATCGCCTCGGCCGCCGTGGATTCCGCCGGCGTGATGTACGTTCACAAGCTGGCGCAGGAAACGCCGCTGTACCGCATTCAACTGCCGACCACGACCGGCGGCGCCATCAGCATGCTGGGCACCCTGACGCTGTCGCAGGCCCTGCCGATCTTCGATCTGGCGTTCAACCCGGTAAACAGCCTGCTGTACGGCGTGTTCACGCCGGGCGGCGTGATGGAGATCACCCCCGCGACGGGCGCTTCCGTGCTGCGCGGCACCTTCCCTGCGTTCACGACCACCAACGCCATCGGCAGCGCGTTCTTCGACGTCAGCGGCACCCTGTACGCCTACCAGAACGGCGGCACATACGGCACCATCAACCTGTCCACCGGGGCGTTCACGCCGCTGGCGACCGGGGCGGTGGCCGCGCAGTCCGACGGCGCGTCCTGCGTGTTCCCGGACAACCGCATCGACACCGTGAAGTCCGTGGGAACCGTCACTGCTGTCAGCGGGCTGGTGTTCGACGTGCCTTACACCGTGACCGTCAAGAACACCGGGCCGGTCAGCAACCCGAACGTGCAGATCACCGAGGATCTAACCCGCACCTTCACGACCGGCACCCTGAGCATCGTGGCCGGCCCGACCGTCACGAGCGGCGCGGTCACGGCGAACACCGGCTTCAACGGCACCTCGGTGACCTCGCTGCTGACCGGCACGAACACCATGGCGGCTGGAGCCAGCGCCACCGTGACCTTCACGGTGCGTGTGTCCTACCCTGACGCGGCCAGCCTGCCCGCCAGCGGCAGCGTCCTGAACAACACCGTGTACGCCAGCACGACCGGCAGCGCCAACCCCGGCTATACCTTCGTGGGCGGCGTGCCGATTCCCCCGGTGGACCTGCTGGCGACTGACATCTCGACGAACGGCAGCACCCCGCCCGCCACGGCGAACGGCGACACGCAGTCGCCCACGCCCGTCACGCTTCCCGACATCGCTGATCTGGCGATCGACAAGAGCGGCCCGGCTGCCGTGGGCAGTGGCGGCAGCGTGACGTACACCATCCGCGTGTGGAACAACGGACCCCGCTCTGTGACCGGGGCCAGCGTGACGGACAGCCTGCCGGCCGGGTTCACGGTGACGGCCCTGAGCTGCGCGCCGAGCGGCACGGCCACCTGCGGCACGTCCAGCTTCACCGCCAGCAGCGTGAGCATCACGACCGGCACCCTGAGTCTGGACACGAACACGGCCAACGCCGTGCCGGACGGCAATTTCCTGACGTACACCCTGACCGGCACCGCGACGGCCAACGGCACCCTGAGCAACACCGCAACGGTCAGCTCGACGACCGCGTCGGAAACTGTCTCTGCCAACAACACCAGCGCCGCCGTGGTCACGCGCGTGGTCGACGCCGTGAACGACCCGGGTGCTGTGACGTTCGGACAGGGCGCTACCTTCAACATTCTGGGCAACGACACCGTGGGCGGCGCGGCGGCCACCACCACCAACGTGACGCTGCCAGTCATCGTGGACAACGGCGGTCTGAATGGGCTGAGCGTGAATCCTGGCGGGCAACTGGTGCTGGCGCCTTCCCTGACGAACCTGCCGGGCACCTACACTGTCACGTACCGCATCTGCGATGCGACCGTCACGACCGCCTGCGATAACGCCACCATTGCCATCACGATCACGCCCGCCGCCGCTGACCTGGGCATCGTGAAATCGCAGCGTCTGGGGACCAGCGGTACCTTCCAGAGCACCCCGCTGAGCGTGGTGCAGGGCAGCGTGGTGCAGTACCAGATCGTCGTGACGAACAACGGCCCGAGTGCCGTGACGAACGCCACCTTCACGGACGCGGTGCCTGCCAACCTGACGGGCCTGAGTGTCGTGAGTGCGACGGGGACCGGGACGACCTGCACGGCTTCCTTTACCGGCAGCACCCTGAACGGTTCGTTCAGCGGTTCGACGGGTCAGACCTGCACGGTGATCATCCAGGGGACGGCGACCACGACCGGCACGTTCACGAACACGGCGACCGTGGCGGCCCCGTCGGGCATCACGGACGGAACGGCAGGGAACAACACCTCCAGCGTGAGTACGACCGTCACTCCCGCCGCTGATCTGGTGATCGACAAGAGCGGTCCGCTCGCGGTCGGCAGTGGCGGCGCCGTCAGCTACACCATCCGCGTGTGGAACAACGGCCCCAGCAGCGTGACGGGCGCCAGCGTGACGGACGCGCTGCCCGCCGGGTTCACGGTGACGGGCCTGAGCTGCGCGGCGACCGGCACGGCCACCTGCGGCACGCAGAGCTTCACGGCCAGCAGCGTGAGCATCGTCACGGGCGCGCTGAGCCTAGACACCACCCCTGCGAACGCCACGCCGGACGGCAATTTCCTGACGTATACCCTGACCGGCACCGCGACGGCCAGCGGCACCCTGAGCAACACCGCCAGCGTGACCACGCCCGCCGGGACGACCGATCTCACGCCCGGCAACAACACCAGCGCCACCGTGGTCACGCGCGTGATCGACGCCGTGAACGACCCGGCCGTCAGCTTCGGCTTCGGCGCGGGCGGCACCGTGACCGTGCTGGGCAACGACACTGTGGGCGGCGCGGCGGCCACCACCGCCAACGCGACCGTCACCATTCAGGACAACGGTGGCATCACGGGCCTGACCGTGAACGCCAGTGGACAGCTGGTCGTGCCGGCTGGCACTCCTGCCGGCACGTACACCGTCACGTACCAGCTGTGCGACGCGACCGTCACGACCGCCTGCGACACGGCGACCGTGCAGGTCACCGTGAACGCCGCCGTCACCAGCGACCTCGCGGTCAGCAAGACCGGCCCGGCCTTCGCGCAGCCCGGCGGGACGGTCACGTACACCATCCGCGCCTGGAATAACGGCACCAGCGCCAGCAGCGCCACCGTGACGGACACCGTACCTGCCGACCTGACCGGCGTCACCTGGACCTGCGCCGGAACGGGCGGCGCGACCTGCGCGGCCCCCAGCGGCACCGGCAACAACGTGAGTGTCGGGGCGACCCTGCCGGTCGATACCGGCGCGGCAACCACGGCCGACACGGCCTTCGTGACCGTCACCGTGACCGCCACCGCCCCGTCTGCCGCCACGCTGGCGGGCACTCCGGCCGCCCGGACGATCACGAATACGGCGTCCGTCAGCGGCCCGAACGGCGACCCCACGCCCGCGAACAACTCGGCGAGCGCCGTGACGAACATGGTGTACGGCAAGCTGACCAAGCAGGTGCGGAACATCACGACGAACACGGCCTTCGGCACGTCCGGCGGCGGCCTGCCGCTGGAAGTCCTGGAGTACTGCATCGACTTCGAGAACCTGGGCGGCGCGGCCCTGCCGAACTTCGTGCTGGTGGATCACGTGCCCGGCAACACGAACGCCCTGATCACCGCCTATGACGCGGACGAGCCCAGCGCGGCGACCGGCTTCGGCGTGAAGCTCACGCGCGGCGCGGCCACCTCGTACCTCAGCAGCAGCGCCGCCGATGCCGACGGTGGCAGCCTCACCACCACGGGCGGCATGTTCTCGCGGGGCACCATGACGGTCACGCTGGGCACCCTGGCGGTCGGTGAATCGGGCCGCGCCTGCTTCCAGACCACCATCCGCTGACCGCTCCGTAACCCGTTTCACAGTCGGTTCGACTGGACAGGCCCTCCCGCGCGGGGGGCCTGTTTCTGCTGCCGGGCTCTACAATCGCGGGCATGTCGGTTCAGGCGCGTGGCGTGGTTCTACTGGTTCTGGTGACGTGCCTGTGGGGAAGTACCTTCGCGGTCGTCAAGACGCTCGGGGAGACGCTTCCCCCGGCGGTGCTGATCGCGTGGCGGTTCCTGATCGCGGCGGTGGCGTTGCTGCCGCTGCTGCTGTGGCGGCCGGGCCGGGCGACCCCCACGCCGCGCGCTCCCTGGGGGCCGGGACTGTGGCGGGACGGCGCGGTGCTGGGCGCGTGGCTGATCGCCGGGTACGGCACGCAGACCATCGCCCTGCAGACGACCAGCGCCAACCGCGCGGCGTTCTTCACGGCCCTCAGCGTGGTGCTGGTGCCGGTGTGGCTGGTGTTCGCGCAGCGCCGCCGCATGCCGCCGCTGCTGTGGACGGCGTTGCCGCTGGCCGTGGCGGGGCTGGCCCTGCTGTCCTGGGAGGGCGGCGCGCTGGTGGTCGGGGACGCCTGGGCGCTGGCCTGCGCGGTCACGTACGCGGGGTTCATCGTGACGCTGGAACGCATGGCGCACCGGCACGCGGCGCTGCCGTTCACGTTCGTGCAGGTGCTGACGGTCACGGTCCTGGCGTGGGCGTGGGCGGCGGTGTCGGCGCCGGGGCAGCTGTGGCCGGCGGCCGGCGCGTGGTGGCCGCTGCTGTACCTGGGGGTGGCCGCCACGGCCGCCACGACCCTGATGCAGACGGTCGGGCAGCGGACGGTCAGCGCCGCGAACGCCAGCCTGATCTACGCGTTGGAGCCGGTCACGGCCACGCTGTTCAGTTTCCTGCTGATCGGCGAGCGGGTCGGTCTGCGCGGCGCGCTGGGCGGCCTGCTGGTCGTCGTGGCGACCGTCCTCAGTCAGCGCGCGGACGAACCGCACCCCGAGACACCGGCCGCGCAGGCAAGCTGATCGTCTGGCGCGCAGCGCCCGGAGCGCGCGGCGGGGTTCAGCGGGTCTGGTCGGGAATCAGCAGGGTCTTCAGGGCGGGGCCGCCACTCCAGACGCCGCGCAGGCTTCCCTGTAGCGCCGAGTTCCGCACGGCGTCGTACAGCGCGGGCGGCAGGCTGGCCGACGGGTAGGTGGCGCGGGCGCCTCGGGCGTCCACCTTCACGTCCATCGGGAAGCCCAGCGACACCGCCGAGATCAGCAGGCCGCCCAGCAGGAACCCGCCCAGCGCGCCGGCCCCCAGGTGCCAGGGCTGTTCCAGCGGCGCGGGAATCAGGCGGCTGATGGCGACGGCCGTGCCCAGGCCCAGCAGCGCCGCCAGGATCAGCGAGGCGGGCGCGCCGGCCCCCAGGGAGTTCGCCAGGAAGCACACGGCGACGCCCGCTGCGCCCCAGGCGAGTCCGGCCAGTCCGCGCCGGGCGCCCAGCGCGGTCAGGACGGCCCAGAGGGTGACGAGCAGGGCATCGAACCAGGTGATCACGCCGGTCAGTCTAGCGGGTCGGGGCTTACAGTTTTGCTGCACTCCGGACCTGGGGGCGTTCGCCCTGTCATGCGGGTGCCCTTGGCCTACACTGCGGGCATGATTCGCGTGTTGCTCGTGGACGATCACGCGCTGTTCCGTCAGGGACTGCGCAGCCTGCTGGAATCCGAGGGGATGCGCGTCATCGGGGAGGCCGCCAACGGCCGCGAGGCGATCCGCTACGCGGCCGACACCCACCCGGACGTGATCCTGATGGACATTCAGATGCCGGAACTCGACGGGGTGAAGGCCACGCAGAGCATCCTGGAGATCGACCCGGCGGCGCGGGTGATCATGATCACCATGTACCGCCAGGACCGCTACGTGTTCGAGGCGGTCAAGGCCGGCGCGCGCGGGTACGTCCTGAAGGACGCCGACGCGACCACCCTGCTCGACGTGATCCGGCGGGTCGCGGCAGGCGAGGCGCTGCTCGATGCCGACATGGCCCAGAACGTCCTCGACGACTTCCGTGACAAGCGTGAGGAACTGCCCAGCGAGAAGCACGCCGACCTGAACGAACGCGAGACCATGATCCTGAAACTGCTGGCGCAGGGCTTCTCGAACCAGGACATCGCGCTGCGCCTGGACATCAGCGAGAAGACGGTCCGCAACCGCCTCAGCGAGATCTTCACGAAACTGCAACTGAACAACCGCACGCAGGCGGCGCTGTACGCCATCCGCGAGGGAATCGCGAACCTCGAATGAGCCGCCGTCCGAAGGTGGCCGCGCCCGTGACCTTCCGCGCCGGCTGCGCCAGGGAATGGGTGATCGAGAGTACCGAGCCGGACCTCGCGTACACCGATCAGGCGTTCCCGGAATGTCCGGAGTGCCCGCACCGCGTCGAACCGGACGGCGGGCCGCCCTTCTGCACGCTGCGCCCGGTGGGGACCGCGCACCCGTTCGCGGGGCTGGCCGGGCTGATCCTCCCGGACTGACATGACGCGGGGCAGGGGAGAGGACCACGATGCCGGGGCGCTGAACGCTTTCCAGGCGGCGCTGCGCGGGACCGGGTTCGCCGGCACGGTCGGACTGTGGGTGGGCACGCCGGACGGCGAGGCCCTGGCCTCCCTGAACGGGGACCGGGTGTTCCCGGCGGCCAGCACCATCAAGGTGCCACTGCTGGTCATGGCCCTGCAGGATGCTCAGCGCGGCGACCTGCGTCTGGAGGACCGGGTGGTCTTGCAGGCGGCCGACCGCGTGCCGGGGGCCGGGGTGCTGCACGAACTGGGGGCCGGGCTGGCGCTGTCCTGGCAGGACGTCCTGACCCTGATGATCATCGTCAGTGACAACACCGCCACCAACCTGACCATCGGGCGGCTGGGCGTGGAAGCCGTCAACCGCTGGCTGGGCGCACACGGCCTGAGCGGCACTCGGCTGGTCGGGAAACTGCAACTGCCGCCCTACCAGCGCAACGAGGCGCAGCGGCGCGGGGAACGCAACGCCACCACCGCAGCCGATCAGGCGCGGTTGCTGCGGCTCCTGCTGGCCGGCGACCTGCTGGACCCGCCGCACACGGCCCTGGCCGTGAGCATCCTGGAACGCCAGCAGTACCGCGACCTGATCGGCCGGGGCGTTCCGGCCGACCTGGACGGCGAGCCGCTGTATCGCGTGGCCAGCAAGAGCGGCGAACTGACCGGCGTGCACCATGACGTGGGCGTGATCTTCACGCCGCGCCCGCTGGTGGTCGCCCTGCTCAGCGAGGGGGGCCGGGACCCGCGCGAACACCCGGAAAACCGGGACGTGACGGCGCTGGCGGCGGCGTTGTGGCCGCTGCTGGCCGACCTGGGGAAGGTGCCGGCCGCCGACCGGGCCGGGGGACATTTAACCGCTCGGTAAGGAGCACCATAAAGGCTGCCGAAGTCTCGCGGTCAGCACCTCAAAGCGCGGCTGGGAGCGTGTTCGGTGCGTGCTATGCTGACCCGCATTAGGCCACCTCGAAGCAGGATTTCCATTCGTCGCACGGCGGGAAATAACAGGCCAGTTCACGCTTAGGGAGAGGGAACGTGGAAAGAAACGACGCTGTCATGCCCTGGGTCGCCATCGTAAGTGCGGCCATCATGTGGATCATTCTGCTGTTCCTGTTCAACAAGGAAACGGCACCTGAACCCGTGGTGGTAGACCCGGCGGTCGTGGCGAACATCAGCAAGGAATACCCCACCGTGGGTAAAACGGTCTACGAAGGCGCCTGCGCCGGCTGTCACGGCGCCCAAGCACAGGGTGGGGTCGGTCCCGCACTGGCCGGCAACGAGAAGATCGTTCAGGACCCCGTGTACGTGCACACGGTCATCGTGAAGGGCAAGGGCTCCATGCCCGCCCAGACCCAGCTGGCCGAGAACGAAGTGTACGCCGTCGCGAACTACGTCCTGAACTCCTTCGGAAACAAGATCGAGGAACCCCTGACCCCCGCGACCGTCGCGGCAGGCCAGAGCAAGATCGACCCCGAAGTGCTCAAGAACCGCAGCCGCTTCGTGCCGGACCACATCAAACTGCCCGAGATCTTCCTGGGCACCTTCGTGATGGTCCTGCTCACCTACGGCCTGATCGGCCTGTACAGCGTGTGGGCCGAAGGTCAGGAACTGCACCCCGGCATTCACAAGGTGCGTTCCACGCCTGTGGCGACGCTCGCCATGATCACCAGCATCGCCATGACCGTGCTGTTCAGCGTGCTGTTCGTGCGGCAGATGATCACAGACTTCGCCGGATGGGCCGCCGCCGAACCGGTCATGCCCAACGTGACCGCCGAAGGCTTCTACGCCGCCATGATCCTGCTGTCCCTGGCCGCCAGCGTGGCGCTGTACAAGAAGTACTTCATGGACGGCGAGGTTCTCGTCGAGGACGCCAGCGGCGAATTCCCCTGGTAACGGAGAGACTGATATGACGCGTTACAAGAAGCAGGACCCTGAAATCACCCGCCGTAAGTTCATCAACGCGGCCCTTGGTGCCGGCGCGGCCGTCGGAACGGTCAGCCTGGTCACCACGCTGGGCGCCGCCAAACCCGCCTTCCGCCTCACGCCCGACAAGGCCCCCCCGCAGCCCGGCGACATCCTGGTGCACGCCGACGCCAGCAAGGAAGGCCAGCCGATCAAGATGTCGGAACTGAGCGAGCAGGGCGTGTCCGCATGGCCGATGGGCAAGGACAAGGACGGCAACAACGTTATCCGCAAGGCCGAACCGAACAACCAGCTGGCCGTCTTCCGGTTCGAGAAAGACCGCTTCAAGGCGCCTGAAGAAGGAGGGCACGCCCACGTGGTTCTCGAACTGGACGGCATCACCGATCAGGGCGTGGTCGTGTACTCGAGCATCTGCACTCACGCCGGCTGCCCGGTCCCTAACGACCCCAACGACGCCACCAAGCTGTTCTGCGGTTGCCACTCGGGTCAGTACGACCTGCTCCAGGGATGCAAGGTGATCGGTGGGCCGCCCCCCCGTTCCATGCCCCAGGTTCCGGTCGAAATGAAGGGTGATCAGCTCGTCCTGAAGGACACGTTCGTCACGGCGCCTTTCGGCTTCCTGAACGAAGCTGACTGGGAAACCTATCTCGAGCAGGTCAAGGAGATCCTCGGATGAACCAGTGGCTGGATGACCGTCTGCACATCTCGCGCCTGAACGACAAGTTCCTGCGCAAGGCCTTCCCCGTGCATCACTCGTTCTTCCTGGGTGAGATCACGCTGTTCAGCCTGATCGTCCTGATCCTGACCGGCATTCTGCTGGCGCTGTCGTACGAGCCCAGCAACTCGCTGGTCGTGAACTCCTTCGACCCCGGCACCAAGGCCAACCCGAACCTCGTGCCGGCCGCGTACCACTCGGCCCTCAAGATCAACGCCATGCCCTTCGGGGACATGCTGCGCCGCATCCACCACTGGATGGCGAACATCATGGTGGCGGCCGCCGTCATTCACATGATGCGCATCTACTTCACGGGCGCCTTCAAGAAACCCCGCGAGATCAACTGGTGGATCGGGATGCTACTGCTGATCTTCGCGTCCCTGACCGCCGTGACCGGCTACATCCTCCCCTACGACAACTACGCCTACAACACCGTGAAGGTCATCTACGCGATCACCAAGTCGGTGCCCTGGATCGGCGACTGGGCCGCGCAGGCCGCCTTCGCGGGCCGCTTCCCCGGTGACGGCATCATCCCGCGCATCTACGGCTACCACATCATGCTGCTGCCCGGCATCCTGCTGGCCCTGACCGGCGCGCACATGCTGATCATGATCAAGCAGAAGCACACCCAGCCGCAGTACGCCAAGCGCCTTGCGTACAAAAAGATCGTGGGCGTGCCGCTCATGACCCAGCAGACCCCCATCATGCTGCTGCTGGTGCTGCTGTTCACCGGTCTGGTCGTGCTGTTCAGCGCCTTCATTCCCGTGCACTCGGTCGAGTACTACGGCCCGCCCAGCACCCAGGCGATCAGCTCCATCAAGCCCGACTGGTACCTGCTGTGGGTCTTCGGCGCCCTGGCCATCATTCCCGGCTTCGAGTGGGAAGTCCTGGGTGGCGTGATCAGCGCCGAGTTCGTGGGCGCGATGATCTTCCCCGGCATCATCATGGCCGCCATGTTCGCGGTTCCCATGCTGGACCGCAGCAAGGAGAACATGTACTACGCCGAGAACCCCACCAACCACCCGGTGCGGCTGGCGGCAGGCGTGGCGTTCCTGGTCATGATGATCGTGCTGTCGGTCGCGGGCTACAAGATCGAACTGATTCAGGGTGGCCTGCTGACCACCGCGAACGCCAACGCGATCCTGTGGATCCTGACCATCGGTCTGCCCATCGTGAGTTACTTCGCCGTGCTGGGCATCGTGCGCATGATCCGCGCCCTGCGTGAAGCCGACGAACGCGACGCGCTGGCCCACGCCCACGCGGACGACTGAACCGATTCCGCAGCACTGACCGCCGCCCTGATACCAGTCAGGGCGGCGGATTTTTGCGGCCGGCGGCGTGGGCGTGCTTGACTGTCACGCATGGATGAACTGGCCCGTCACCTGAGCCTGCGTGCCCGCCAGCTGGGTCTGGCTGACCTGCTTCCCGCAGACGCCCCGGCCGACCTGCTGGCCGAACTGGCCCGCGAGACCCTGCAGGAACTGATCGCGCGCGGCCTGCTGCCCGACCCGGACCCGGCGGTCGGCTGCTGGAGCGCGCCCCGTTCAGAGCTTCACTGATACGGACTCCAATTGAGTGGGCTGTGAAGTCCGTTCAATCGGAGTCCGTATGAGGAACGCCGCCTCCTGAGCGGGGCGGCGTGCTTCGTGGGTGATCCGGATGCCCGGCTGGTATCAGGCCTGAACGCGGGGGGTGCTGGGGATGTTCGCGGCGGGTGTGTCGCCCTGGCGGGTGCCGGCGGCGTAGCCGACCTGCGCGCCGAACTGCCAGGCGAGTTTGACCATGAACTGGATGGCGTCCTCGTCCTTGGCGTTGATCAGGGTCCGCAGGTGCTCCGGCAGGCCGTCAGGGAGAGGCATGGCCCGGAGCTGCTCGCCGTACTCGCTGCGAAGCTGCTCGAACCACTCGGCATACGGGTTCGTCATGCCCTTCATCTTAACACCGGTACGCTCAAGGAATGTAAGCCACATGGCGACGTTCAGGCCGGCGGGCCGGGAGCGGAGCACGAGGGAACTTTGCTTTCCAGGCACCTTTTTATTGCCTGAATGGTGTTACGCTTCACGCATGACCGCGACCACCACCCAGGACACCAGCGGCGGCGTGCCCGCCCGTGAAATCAGCATCAGCGAATTCGGCGCGCAGAAGGCTCAGACCATCCTGGCCAACAGTGGCAAGGAGAACGCGGGCGTGCGCGTGTTCATCAAGAGCGGCGGGTGCAGTGGCTACCAGTACGGCATGGCGATCGACGACCGTGAACTGGAAGGCGACCTGATCGTGGTGGACCGCGGTGTGAAACTGCTCGTGGACCGCATGAGCCTGCCGCTGCTGCGTGGCAGCGAGGTGGATTTCGTCGAGAACATGATGGGCGGCGGCTTCACCGTCCATAACCCCAACGCCACCTCCGCCTGCGGCTGCGGCTCCTCGTTCCGTACCGATGGCAGCCAGTCCCCGGACGGGGAAGGCTCGGGCGGCTGCTCCAGCCACTGATCCCCACCCTGCCCCTGCACGCCCCGGTCCCCGTTGACCGGGGCGTCTGCTGTGTGCGGTCCACCCCAACCCACCCGAAAGATGAAGGCGCGGCGCCTGCGGGGCGGCTCAACTGGTCACGACCACCCTTGACGGCAGGTTAATGGGCCTTATACTGACGCTCATCATTCAAGGAAAGGGGCAGTACCATCAGCCCAGTGTTCAGGGAGGCCATCATGAAAAAGACCTTTGCCCTTACTGCATTCCTCCTCGGTGCCGCGCTCGCAGGACCTGCTAACAACAGCCTCGTCGTCGGTACGTCGCAGGAACCACCGAACATCTACGACCCCTGGAACACCAACAACCTCGCCATCACCAGCGAGGTCAACGGGTACATGGGCGCCGCCCTGATCGGCCTGGACGACGACGGCGAACCCTACGCCGACATCGCCACGCGAGTGCCCAGCATCGCCAACGGCGACTACAAGATCGTCAAGGACGCCAAGGGCGACGTGATCCGCAACTCGGTCACGTACACCATCCGCAAGGACGCCAAGTGGAGCGACGGCACGCCCATCAAGATCGCCGACTTCCAGTTCTGGCTGCGCCTGATGAACGACGACCGCGTCCCGGTGCCCGACCGTTCCCCCTGGAACCGCGCCAAGATCACCACTGCTGACAGCGACACCTTCACCATCACCTACGAGCCGCCTTACCTGTTCGCCGACCAGACCAGCCCCGGCCTCGCTCCCAGCCACGTCATGGGCGCCGCCTGGAACGCCTTCGACGCCAAGACCAAGAACGAGAAGGACGCCAAGGTCACCAACGAGGAGTGGAAGAAGTTCATCTCCGCGTACACCACCGCCCGCAACCTGCCCAAGGTCGTGGCCGGACCCTTCAAGCCCACCGCGTGGCGCAGCGGCAACAGCCTGACCATGACCCGCAACGCCAACTACTGGGGTCACCCCAAGGATCAGGACAAGTACGTGCAGACCATCACGTACCGCTTCATCCCGAACACCAACACCCTGAAGGTCAACATCCTGTCCGGGCAGCTCGACGCCGTCAGCGCCGTCGGCCTGACCTTCGACCAGGGCGTGGACCTCGCCAAGACCGAGCGCGGCAAGTACAAGACCTACTTCGTGCCCGGCGCCGTCTGGGAGCACATCGACGTGAACACCCGCGGCCAGCGCTCCAAGGACCTGGACCTCGACGATCCCCGCATGCGTCAGGCGCTGCTGTACTCCATCGACCGTGACGCACTGACCAAGGCGCTGTTCCAGGGCCGTCAGGCCGTGTCGAACAGCTGGGTCAACCCCATCAGCAAGCTGTACAAGAAAGACGTCAACGACTACAACCTGAACGTCGCCCGCGCCAAGCAGCTGTTCACGGCGCTCGGCTGGACGCCCGGCAGCGACGGCATCCTGCAGAAGGGCGGCAAGAAGCTCAGCCTGAACTTCTCCACCACCGCCGGCAACACCATCCGCGAGCGCGTGCAGCAGATCCTGCAGGCCCAGTGGAAGGCCGTGGGCGTGCAGGTCAACATCCAGAACTACCCCGCCAGCGTCATCTTCGGGCCGGACTTCCTGAGCAAGGGCGAGACCGGCAAGTGGGACCTCGCCATGTACGCCTGGACCGGCAACCCCATCTTCGAGGAAGGCAACCTCTTCAAGGGTGAAGGCATCCCCACCGCCGCCAACGGTTACGCCGGCCAGAACAACCCCGGCTGGAACAACGCCGAGTTCAACAGGCTCCAGAAGCAGGCGCAGGTCGAGTTCAACCAGGCCGACCGCATCAAGCTGTTCGACCGCATGCAGGCCATCTGGAACAGCGAAGTGCCCGCCCTGCCCCTGTACTACCGCGTGAACGTGTACACCAAGGTCCCCGGACTGGCGAACTACACCTTCAGCGCCTACACCCTGTACCCCAGCTGGAACGCCGCCAAGATCGGCTGGATCAGCAAGGGCGTGGCCGAGGAGTACAAGCAGAAGTAACGCCTGCGGGCGGGTCCATCACGCATGGACTGCCCTGCACCGGGCGCGGGAGGGAAGGCATACACGCTTTCCCTCCCGCGCCGTCTTTTCAGGAGTTCGAACATGGGAACCTACGCACTACGACGCGCACTTCAGATGATTCCGCTGCTGCTGGTGATCAGCCTCGTCATCTTCGGGCTGACTGCCCTGCAACCCGGCGACCCGGTGGACCAGCTGGTATTCGGCAACAGCAACATCACCCCCGAGGACATCGCCCGCCTGCGCGCCGCATACGGCCTGGACCAGCCGTGGATCACCCGTTACTTCTTCTGGCTGCAGCAGGCCGTGACCGGTAACTTCGGGTACTCGCAGGACTTCGGGATTCCCGCGCTGGAGTACGTCTTCCAGAACCGCCTGCCGAACACGCTGCTGCTGACCGTGCCTGCCCTGGTGATCAGCACCCTGATCGCCGTGCCGCTGGGCATCTTCAGCGCCGTGCGGCAGTACTCGGTGATGGATTACGTCCTGACCTTCTTCGCGTTCGTGGCGGTCAGCGCCCCGGTGTTCTGGGTGGGTGCGCTGGCCCTGTACTTCTTCGCGATTTCCCTGCCGCAACTGACGGGCGGCCTGCTGTCCCTGCCGCCCGGCGGTCTGGGTGGCGACGTGCCCCCGGAAGCCGGGTGGCTGGCCGTGACGCTGGACAAACTGAAGTACCTGCTGCTGCCGCTGATGGTCCTGATGCTCCGCGAGATCGCCGTGACCATGCGCTTCATGCGCGCCAACATGCTCGAGACACTCACGCAGGACTACGTGCGTACCGCCCGCGCCAAGGGACTGGCGGACCGCCGGGTGCTGTACAAGCACGCGCTGCGCAACGCCGTGACGCCCATCGTGACCATCATGGGCCTGAGCATCCCCGGTCTGTTCGGCGGCGCCGTCATCACCGAGACCGTGTTCTCCTGGCCCGGCATGGGCAAGGCCATCCTGGACGCGCTGGTCACCAAGGACTTCAACGTGGTGATGGTCTGCCTGATGATGCTGGCCCTGCTGACCGTCGTGTTCCAGCTGCTGACCGACCTCGCCTACGCCCTCGTCGATCCCCGGATCCGGTACTCCTAAAGGACGGCTGCCATGACCACCGCTGTAACCACCCCGGCCGCCCAGCCCGCCAAGAGCCGCTCGACCCTGCAGATCGCCATGCGCCGCCTGCGCCGCCACAAGGCCGCCATGGCCAGCCTGACGGTGATCGCCGCGCTGATCCTGATGGCGATCTTCGCGCCACTGATCGCGCCGTACGACCCGAACGCCCAGGACCTGGAAGGCATCTACTCGCCGCCCAGTTCCCAGCACCTGCTGGGCCAGGACAGCCTGGGCCGCGACATGCTGTCGCGCATCATCTACGGCAGCCGCGTCAGCCTGATCGTGGGCTTCACGGTCGCGATCTTCAGCGTCGGGCTGGGCACCATCATGGGCCTGCTGTCCGGCTTCCTGGGCGGACTGGTCGACACGGCCATCAGCCGCTTCATCGAACTGATGCTGTCCATCCCGGAACTGCCGCTGCTGCTGACCCTCAGCGCCCTGCTGCTCGCCAGTGACGCCCCGGCCATCGTGGCGCTGCGCCAGACCCCGAACGCCAGCGTGTTCATCATCATCGGGATCTTCACCTTCTTCGGCTGGATGGGCACCGCCCGCCTCGTGCGCGGCGAGGTCCTGAAACTCAAGAACCTGGAGTACGTGGACGCCGCCCGCGCCCTGGGCGCCCGCAACGCCCGCATCATGTTCCGTCACCTCGTGCCGAACGTGGTGGCTGTGATCATCGTGAACGGCACCCTGGCGGTCGGCGGCGCGATCCTGGGCGAGGCGGCCCTGTCGTTCCTGGGCTTCGGCATCCAGCCGCCGGTCAGCACCTGGGGCAACATGCTGTCCAACGCGAACGAGGTCGTGCTGGAACACCCCTACCTGGCGTTCTGGCCCGGTCTGGCGATTCTGATCACCGTGCTGTCCTTCAACTTCCTGGGTGACGGCCTGCGTGACGCCTTCGATCCCAAGAGCCGCCTGTAAGACGGATTCCGGTGGAATGGTCCGCCCAGACCGTTCCCTCCGGACGGGGCCAGCGAGAAAAGCAATTCCCGTAGGTACCGTCTGCACTCCCAGCCGTTCCACGTTCCCATCCACGTCACCCCGGCAGGTCGTAGCCTGTGGGGGTGACGTGTTTTCCTGCCTGCCGGAGCTGCCCTTGAAGTACGACCTGCGTTTTCCCGTGGTGATTGCGGCCCTGCTGGTCGTGGGCCTGATGACCGTCAGTACCGCCGCCCTGTCGCCGCGCGCGTCGAGCGGGGTCTTCAACAAGCAGCTGATGGGCGTCGCGCTGGCCGCCGTGCCCATCGCGCTGCTGTGGTGGGCGGGCCGTGACCGCATCTACCGCGCCGCGCCGTACCTGTACGGACTGGCGCTGCTGATGCAGCTCAGCACCTTCGTGATCGGCAAGGAGGTGAACGGGCAGCGCAACTGGATCGTGGTCGGGCCGTTGCAGTTCCAGCCGCTGGAGATCCTGAAGTTCGCGTTGATCCTGATGCTGGCCGTCACGCTCCGCGAGGGGTTCAAGGGTGCCAGAACGTACGTGCGGGTGCTGGCGGTGTTCCTGCCGGCGCTGGGACTGGTGGTCATTCAGGATTTCGGCGGGGCGATGGTGCTGTGCGTGATGTTCGCCGTGATGATGCTCGCCGCCCGCATCCCGGTGTGGCACGCGCTGCTGGCCGTCCTGGCCGTCGGGGTGGCGGTGCCGACCGTGCTGTATCCGAACCTGGAACCGTACCAGCAGAAGCGGCTGACCATCTTCCTCGACCCGTACCAGGATCCGCGCGGCGCCGGGTATCAGGTCATCCAGAGCACCATCGCGGTCGGCAGCGGCGGGTTGCAGGGCAAGGGGTACAAGCAGGGCAGTCAGTCCCACAACGGCTTCCTGCCCGAGGCGCACACGGATTTTGCGGTGTCCACCTGGCTGGAAGAACAGGGGTTCGTGGGGGGCGTGGTCGTGCTGGTCCTGTACGGCGCGCTGTTCTGGGGACTGGCGGGCATGGCGGCCGAATCGCCCCGCCTGCAGGATCAGGTGCTGTTCGCGGGCATCCTGGGGCAGATCGGCTTCCAGGTCATCGAGAACATCGGCGCGGCCCTGAGTGTGCTGCCACTGACCGGAATCACGCTGCCGCTGATCAGCTACGGCCTGAGCAGTCTGGTCAGTACGCTCGGCACGCTGGGACTGGCGTACGTGGTGTACCGCGACCGTTACCTGGGGCAGATATGACGCGGGCTGCGACCCGAGCGGCTGTAACCCGAGGGGCTGTGCAGGCCCGCGCGCGTGGGCGGGTGTCCGCGTGAGTGGCGTCTCGTTCCGGGTGTTCGTGGCGGTCAGTCTCGACGGGTTCATCGCGCGGCCCGGCGGGGAACTCGACTGGCTGCCCGGCGCGGCCCCGGAGGGCGTGCCCGCACCCGCCGACGAGGACCACGGCTTCGAGGCGTTCATGGAGGGCGTGCAGGTGATCGTGATGGGCCGCGCGACCTTCGAGACGGTCCGGGACTTCGACCCCTGGCCGTATGCGGGGCGCGAGGTCACGGTGCTCAGCCGGACGTGGCGCGCCCCGGACCTCCCGGCGGGCCGCCCGGACCTGAGCGTCCATTCCGGCCCGGTCGAGGAACTGGCGGCAGGGCTGCGGGCGCGGCTGTCGGGCGGCGCGCAACCGGCCGGGGTGTACGTGGATGGCGGGCAGACCGTGCAGGCGTTCCTGCGGGCCGGGCTGATCGACGAACTGATCGTGACGCGCGTGCCGGTGCTGCTGGGGCAGGGTCGCCCACTGTTCGGGCCGCTGGACGCCGACCTGCACTGGAAGCACCGGCGCACGCAGGCGTTCCCGAGCGGTCTGGTCCAGAGCACCTACGACCGCCGCGTGCCCTGACCGGGGGGCTGCCCCCACCGGGGGAACCGCCGGGGCAGGCTGCGTGAAGATGCCGTCGCAGCGCGGGCCGGGCATGAATGTTACGGTAAGGTCCGTTCTTATCCTGTCGTCACCCTCAAGTGAAATAACTTACACTTGCGCCGGAAGTCCTGTCCGTCCGAACGCGGCCCGCCGTGGCTGCGCGCGGGGCGGTCAGGGCCTGCCGGTCGCCGGCCCAGCCGCGTCACACACCCAGGAGGCGTCATGAACATCACGGATTTGATTCAATCGTTCTTCGGAGGCGACGGAGCCGCGCGGCTCGGTCAGGCCGCAGGTCTGGACCTCGCCAGCGCCCAGCGGGCCCTGGGGGTCGGACTGCCCCTGCAACTCGACGCCCTGGCCGACCACGCCGCCACCCCCGGCGGCCCCGCCCAGATCGCGGAAGCCATCGAGAACCTTCCCCGTTTCGGGAGTGTTCAGGAGGCGCTGGGCGCTGCGGACGGCGCGCAGAACCTGCGGCAGGCCGGCGAGCTGCTCGGGCCGGTGCTGCTGGGGAACCGCTCCGGCGCGGTCGCGCAGACGGTCGCCGAGCAGACCGGCGTTCCGACCGGCCCGGCGCAGCACCTGATGGGCATGGCGCTTCCGCTGCTGCTGAGCCTGCTGGGCCAGCGGGGCGTGAACGCCGGGAACGTCACCTCCATGCTGGGCGGCCTGAAAGGCACGCTGGGCGGTCTGGGCGGCCTGCTGGGAGCCGGCGCCGCAGCAGGACTGGGTGCCGCTGGACTGGGTGCTGCTGGGCTGGGGAGTAGCGTCGGTCTGGGCAAGGGAGAGGCGGCCGACCACACCGACCACACCCGCGACCACGTCCACGTCCCGGACATTCAGGCTCCGGCGGTGGGCGTGCCGTCCATGGCGACGCCGTCCCCCACCCCGGCGGTGGCGGCGGCCGGAGCGGCCGGCGCCCTGAGCGCCGAGGGAATGCTGGAATTCCTCCGGGGGCAGTTCAGTGGCGAGGCAGCCGAGCGTATCGGCGCGGCCGCCGGGTTCAGCGGTAACGCGGGCCGCCGCGCCACGCAGGCCGCGCTGCCGCTCGTCCTGAACGCCCTGGTGCAGAAGGGCCGCACCGAGGCCGGCGCGACCGACCTCCTGAATCTCGCGCGGCCGTTCGAGTCGCTGACCGACAGCAGCGGTCACCTGAACACCGCCACCCTGAACGACGCCGCCGAAACGGCCCGCATCGAGGGTCAGGGACGCGGCCTGCTGGGCGGTCTGTTCGGGAACGTCGAGGGCCTGTCGGGCCGACTGGGCACGGCGCTGGGGGGCAGTGGCGCCAGCGCCGGCCGGCTGCTGGCCCTGATGACCCCGCTGGTGCTGGCCCTCCTCGGAAGCCGCGCCCGCGCCGGGAACCTGGGTGCGGCGGGCCTCAGCGGCCTGCTGGGCGGCATGGGCGGCGGTCTGGCCGGTCTGCTCCCCACGGGCCTCAGCAGCCTGGGCGCGCTCCTGGGTGCGGGCGGCGCGGCGGGGGTCGCGGCGGCCAGTGCAGCCGGAGCGGCGGCGCGGGCCAGCGTGCCTGCGGCTCCGGTGACGACCGCGCCGGTCACGACGGCGCCGGTCACCCCCGTTCCCCCGGCCCCGCCGGAACGCGAGCGGCGCGGCGGGTTCCCCTGGTGGATCATTCCGCTGCTGGCGCTGCTGCTGCTGGGCGGCTGCTGGCTGGTGAACCGTCAGCCGGCCGCGACGACCGGGACGGCCACCACGACGACCGATCCGGCGGCCAGCATCCTCGTCAGCAACCCGTCCTCGGACGCGAACCTGCCGCCCGAGCCGTTCACCATGAGCGGTACCGGCCCCGCCGGCGTGGCCCTGACCATCCAGGACGAGGGTCAGGAGGTGGCGACCGCCACCGTCGGCGAGGACGGCAACTGGAGCGCCGACCTGCCCGCCCCGACCGTGGGCGAGCACACCTACACCGTCGAGGGTGGCTCGGCCCGCAGTGAATTCAAGGTGAACGTCACGGACGCCGGAGCGGACGCCAGCACCGACGGGACGACCGACGCCGCCACCGGCGACGCGGCTACTGACGATGGGGCCACCGGGGAAGCCGTGACTGGAGAGGGGACCAGCGGCTTCACGATCGCGGCCCCGGCCGCCGACGCGCAACTCCCGGCCGGTGGCTTCACCATGAACGGCACCGGCACGCCCGGCGAGGAACTCGAACTGTTCGAGGACGGCACCAGCCTCGGCAAGATCACGGTCGGCGAGGACGGCACCTGGACCTTCGACGTGCCCAGCCCCGCCGCCGGGCAGCGCGGCTACGCGGTCCGGGGACCGGACGGCACGGAACTCGGCACGGTCAGCGCGACGGTCGCCGAGGCCGACGCGAACGCCAGCGCCGCGAACTGCACCAAGGACTACACCCTCAGCATCACGGACGGGCAGACCGTCAGCGAACCCTTCCGCTTCGGCGGCGTGGGCCAGGGTGAGGGGTACAGCGTGACCGTCAAGCGCGGCGACCGGACCATCGGCACCAAGGACATCCCCCTGGACGCCACCTGCGGCTGGAGCTACCAGAGCAAACCCGGCGCCGGCACCATCTCCTACGAGGTCCGCCCGCTCGGTGACGCGGCGGCCGAGCCTCTGAGCCGCGTGACCCTGACCGTCGGCAACTGAACTCGCCCCTCTGACGGCCGCCTGCTTCCCACTCCGGGGGCGGGCGGCCGTTCCCGGTGGGGGCGGTGGTCAGCGGCTGACACTCCAGATGCCCGCGAAGTCCGCGAGCTGCGTGCTGCGACTGCCGGTGGCGTACGCGCTGATGCTGCCGTCCAGGTACAGGGCGTCCGGGCAGCCCAGCGTGTCCCGGAAGAACACGGCGAACGAGTAGAAGTTCACGGGCCCGGCACTGACCGCGAACCGGACCCGGCCGTCCCGGCAGACGCCGACACCGCTGCGCAGTTTGAAGGACGTCCCGGAGCGGTTGAACGCGGGATGCACCTGTCCGTTCTGCAGCAGCAGCGGCCCGGACTGCGTGGCGAAGGTCGGCTGCACGTTCAGCGCCGCGTACCGGCGCGTCTCGGTCACCCCGGCCCGCGCGCCCTTCACCCAGAACACGCCGTTGGGCAGCAACGCGAAGTTCCCGCCCCGGCTGGCCATGTTCAGCGGCACCAGGGTCCGCCCGTTCTCGACGTGCAGTCCCAGCGGTCTGAGGCCCGGCGCGTAGATGCCGCTGTTGGTGGCGAAGGTCATGCGGCGGCCTTCCTTGCGCAGCCGCGCCTGCAACTGGGTGAAC
>NZ_NHMK01000033.1 GCF_002198095.1 Deinococcus indicus
GGGCGTCCTTCTGCGAGGAGGGCGAAGAGTTGGGCTCTGCGGCGTTCGACGGCACAGGTACTGGCCCGGTAGAGATGCCAGAAAGTGTCAGCGTCATGCGCCAGAGGGGCGGTCAGAGGGATCTGTTTGATGCCGCAATTATAATCTATTTAATCGGAGTCCGTATGAGGGGTTGCCCGCGCAGCGGAGGGGTCCGCCCGTGATTACGCCCGCATTCCTCCGCCCTGTTTGTTCATCCAGGCGGGGGGTTTGGGGGCGAAGCGGCCGAGGATGGTCTGCTGGTCGTAGGCGAGGTACGCGTCGGCCCAGGGGAAGGTGTGGTTGAGGACGCGGATGGCCTCAGGGCTGCCCATGCCGTGGTCGAGCTGGTAGATCACGAACTGCTCGGGGGTTTCCAGGCGGAGGTAGGTGGGCATGCTGCCGGCGTGTTCGTCGAGGACGCTCTGGAATTCGCCGATGGCGTCGGGGCTGGCGGTTTCGAGGTCGATGGTGACGTACATGACTTTGGGCACCTCGGCGAGCTGGTCGATGCTGACGATCTCCTCGGCGATGGCGCGCAGGCCGCCGTCTTCCGACTCGAGTTCGACGATGACGAGGGCGGGGGTGTCGTTGATGAGTTTGTCCTGGATGCGGTCGTAGGCGCGGCTGAAGGCGACGAGTTCGGTCTGGCCGCTCTCGTCGGCGAGGATGAAGCGGGCCATCATGCCGCCACTTTTGGTGGGTTTCTTGACGACGCTCTCGATCATGCCGGCCAGGACGGCCTTGATGCGTTTGCCGGGGGCGACGTTCTGCGTCTGGAACCAGCTGTCGAGGTCGCTGATGCGGCAGCTGGCGGCTTCGCGCAGGCCTTCGTGCTGTTCGAGGGGGTGGCCGCTGATGTACAGGCCCAGGGCGTCCTTCTCGATGCTGAGGCGTTCCAGGTCGGTGTAGGGGGGGATGCCGGCGCGCAGGGGGCGTTCCTTCTTGACCTCTTCCAGGCCGAACATCATGCTCATGCCGGTCTGGGCTTTGGCGTTGATGTCGGCGGTGCCGGCGGCGTCTTCGAGGGCGTCTTCGAGGCTGTGCATGAGCTGGTTGCGTTCGCCGAACTGGTCGAAGGCGCCGCTCTTGATCAGGCTTTCGAGGGCCTTGCGGTTGCAGACCTTGTTGCCCAGGCGGGAGCAGAAGTCCGCGAGGCTCTTATAACGTCCGGCGCGTTCGCGTTCCTCGAGGATTTTCAGGACGGCGCCCTCGCCCAGGCCCTTGATGGCGTACAGCCCGAACAGGATTTCTTCGCCCTGCACGGCGAAGTCGGCGGCCGAGCGGTTGATGTCGGGCGGCAGGACGTGCACGTCCATCTTGCGGGCGTCGCTGATGTACTCGGCGACCTTGTCGCTGTCCTTGCGTTCGACGGTCAGCAGGGCGGCCATGAACTCGACGGGGTAGTTCGCCTTGAGCCACGCGGTCTGGTACGTGATCACACCGTACGCGGCCGAGTGGGACTTGTTGAAGCCGTAGTTGGCGAAGGCGTCCAGCAGGTCGAACAGGCGGTTGCCCTCATCTTTCGGTACGCCGTTGCCCTCGGCGCCCTCGACGAAGATCTGCCGCTGGCGTTTCATCTCCTCGGCGTCTTTCTTGCCCATGGCGCGGCGCAGCAGGTCGGCGCCGCCCAGGGAGAAGCCGGCGACCTCGCTGGCGATCTGCATGATCTGTTCCTGGTAGACGGGGATGCCGTACGTTTCGGCCAGGATCTTTTCCAGGTACTTGGCGCTGTTCGGGAAGCCGTCGCGGACGTAGTCCACCTCTTCGAGGCCGTGGTGGCGGCGGACGTAGGTGGGGATGTTCTCCATCGGGCCGGGGCGGTACAGGGCGGACAGCGCGATGATGTCGGCCAGTCGGCGGGGTTTGAGGCGCCTGGAGGCGTCCGCGATGCCGGCCCCTTCGAGCTGGAAGACACCCTTGGTGTCGCCGCGGCTCATCAGGTCGTAGGTGATCCGGTCGTCGAAGGGGATGGTGTCGAAGTCGATCTCGACGCCCTTGGATTCGCGCATGATCCGCTTGGCCTCGTCGAGGAAGCTCAGGGTGCGCAGGCCCAGGAAGTCCATCTTGATCAGGCCGATGTCCTCGACGGCTTTCATGTCGTACTGGCAGACCATGCCCGCGCCCGAGGTGTCGCGCATGACGGGCACGAGGTCGGTCAGTTGCGTCTTGCCGATGACGACCCCGGCGGCGTGGACGCTGGCGTGGCGGGTCAGGCCTTCGAGTTTCTGCGCGAACTCGTACGCTTCGAGCAGCTGCTGGTCCTCGGCGAGCATCTGCTGGATGTCCGGTACGCTCTCGCGGGCCTGTTCGAGGCTGTAGCTCTTGCCGAACTTGATCGGGATGAGCTTCGACACCTTGTCGACCTTGGCGTACTCCAGGCCCATGACGCGCGCCACGTCCTTCAGGCACGCCTTGGAGGCCATCGTTCCGAAGGTGGCGATCTGCGCGACCTTGTCCTCGCCGTACTTGTCCTGCACGTACTGGATGACCTCGACGCGGCGGGCGTCGTTGAAGTCGATGTCGAAGTCCGGCATGGAGATGCGGTCGGGGTTCAGGAATCGCTCGAACAGCAGCTCGAATTCCAGGGGGTCGAGGTTGGTGATGCGCATCGCGTAAGCCACGAGCGACCCGGCGCCCGAGCCACGCCCAGGCCCCACGCTGATGTCCTGATCCTTGGCCCAGTTGATGTAGTCCGCGACGATCAGGAAGTAGTCGGGGAAGCCCATGTTGTTGATGACCGACAGTTCATACTCGGCGCGGCGCAGGATCACCAGCGCGTGCCGGTGGTGGCCGCGCGTGGTTTCCTCCTGCGTGTCGGGGGTCAGTTCGATGCTGGTGTCGCTGCTGTTCTGGGCGGCGCGGCGGCAGTCCTCGTGCGCGTAGGCGGGCAGCGGCCCGGATTCCACCTCGGCCTCCATGAGTTCCAGCGCGGGGTACTTGGTGTACTTCTCGCCCGCCGCCTTGCCGCGCGCTTCCCACTCGCTGCCGCAGAAGGCCAGCAGCGTGAACAGCGTTTCCAGGTCGCAGGTCCGCGGGTCGCAGTTCCCGGCGCGGCCCAGTACCTTCTGCGCGTCCGCTCCCAGCGCGCTCAGGCTGCGGGCCGCGTAGTCGCGCAGCAGCCCTTCCGTGGCGTGCGCCGGGTAGCGTTTCACGGTGCCGCGGTACGTCTGCACGCGCAGTTCCTCGGCCATGGTGCGGCCCTCGGGGATTGGCAGGGCGGGCATCTGGTACACACGTTTCTTGCCGACCGGCAGGTCCACGTTGCACAGGTCGGCGACCAGCGCGGTGTTGTCGAAGACTTCCTCGCCCCACTCGCTCACGGGCAGGGCCGCCTGCATCTCCTCGAGGTTCTTCACGTAGAACTCGTCGCAGGGGAACTTGAAGCGGTTCTCGTCGGCCAGGGTCGCCTTCGTCTGGATGGCCAGCAGCGTCTCGTGCGCGGTCGCGTCGCTCTTCTTGACGTAGTGCCCGTCGTTCGTGGCGACCATCCCGATGCCCAGCTCGTTCGCCCAGGCTTTCAGGATGGGGTTGTTGCGTTTCTGCTCGGGCAGCCCGTGGTCCTGAATCTCGATGAAGTAGTTCTCGCCGAACAGCTCGCGGTACCACATCAGGCGTTTCTTCGCGTCGTCCTCGCGGCCCTGCAGGAGGAGTTGCTGCACCTCGCTGCCCAGGCACCCGCTGAACGCGATGACGCCCTTGTGGTGCTCGCGCAGCAGTTCGTGATCGATGCGGGGCTTGTAGTAGTAGCCTTCCGTGTACCCGCGACTGCTCAGGCGGCAGAGGTTCTGGTACCCCTCGAAATCACGGGCGAGCAGCGTCAGGTGAAAGATGCCCTTCTCGCCGTCCTGCCCGCGCGTCCGGTCGCGGCGGGTCCCCTCGCCCGGCACGACGTACGCCTCGTAGCCGATGATCGGTTTGACGCCCATCCCGGTCGCATAGTTGTAGAAGTGCACCGCGCCGTGCATGTTCCCGTGATCCGTCATGGCCAGCGCCGGGGTCTGCCCTTCCGGGGTGACCTCCTTGGCCCACTTGAGCAGGTCCTTGAGTTTCGCCGCGCCGTCCAGCAGCGAGTACTGCGTGTGCTGATGCAGGTGCGCGAACCGCTTGGGTTTGCAGCAGGAGCCGTCCGGCAGGTGAATATGGGGGGTCGCGGGATCGGCAGGGGCGGTCATTGAATCAGGATAGAGCCCCCCCGGTCACGGCGCTGTGACACCGGGACTTGACGCGCCCGGCGTCACGATCAGCACCGAATGAAACACCTGACCCCGCAGCCAGGAGGCCAGTTCAGGGGCCGGGGCCGCGCCCGATGCCGGGACCGGGTCGCGCCGGGACACGGCCGTCACCGTGAACGGCTGGACGTCGTCCTCGGTGACGCGGCGCAGCGGCACGGTCCACTGACCGCCCGTCACGCCGCCCGCCTGCCGGAAGGGCAGGTTCAGCGCGGGGGCCTCGATCGGCTGCCCGGCGTCCGTGAAGGTCAGCCGCTCGTCCTGCACCCACGCGCGCACCGTGTCCGCGAAGGACCGCCCCTGCGGGAAGTCCTGCCACGCGACCAGGCACAGCGAGTCCGGCTGCACGCTGCCCGCCGGGAAGTCCCGGCAGCTCACCCGCGTGAAGCCCAGTCTGGCGGCAGAGGTCCACTGACCGTTCGTCGTATACCGCGCCACCTGCACCCCGAGATCCCGCGAGCCCCACGCGAACATGCCCCCGACCAGCGCCACCGGCACGGCGTACAGCAGCGCGGCCCGCCACAGCGGCAGGGGCGGCAGCGCGGGCAGCGTCCGCAGTTCCGGGTGCCGCCAGAGTTGCATGGGCGCGGCAGCCTTCCCCAGGGTGCCGAAGGCCCCCCAGTAGGCGTGCGCGTACGCGCCGAAGGACAGCGCCTGCAACAGGAACCACCAGGGGAACACCTCAATGACCCGGTCCGACAGCCGCGACAGGGGACTGCTGACCATCAGCACGGCCAACCCGGTCAGCATCCCCAGCAGGAATAGCGCCTGAAGAAGCAGCGTCAGCCGCATTGGACCGGGGCGCGGGCGGAACTGCGGGCCGTCCGGCTGGATGTGGGAAGCGGTGCGCTCAGTCATCGGCGCGCTCCAGCGTGGCCTGCGCCAGGGGCAGCGCCGCGTCGGGCAGGGGCTCGGCGCGGCCCACGATCACCGGGCCGTCGTACCGCAGCGTGAACGGCACCTGCCGCAGCCCGGCCCGCAGCGTGACCCGCGCCTCCCCCATCACGCGGTCCCCCTGGCGGGTCTGGGAGAAGGTGCCGACCTCGACACGGCCCCCGGCAGCCGTGACTGCCGATTGCAGCAGTTCGGCCAGCAGGGGCGCGTCCACGTTCGCCCCGACGCACTGCGCGCCCGCGCGGGGGCAGGGCACAGGTCGCAGTTCGACGTCGCGGACGGCCCGGTCAAAGGCGGTCCGGGTCAGCTGGTCGCTGTTCTGCACCTGCCAGCGGTCGATGAGCAGGCCGCCGCCCAGCAGCAGCGCCAGGGTCGGCAGCAGGTGGAAGGGCAGCGACGCCCGCCAGTCCCGGACCGGCCGCCCGCCCCGCACGGGCCACAGGGCGTGCAGCAGCGTCCCGATGGCCGCGCCCAGGATCAGCGCCGCGCCGATCAGGCTGAACCAGGGAAAGTCCGCTGCGGGGCGCTGCACGTCGCGGAGTAGTCCGGGCAGTTGCAGGGCACCGGCGGCGCCCATCAGGGCCGCGCTGATCAGCATCTGCCGTCGTGGGTTCATGTCCTGTGATGGTACCGGGCCGGGGACCTGTGTGTGCGCTCAGGTGCGTGGCCGTTCAACGTGGAGGGACGTAAGAACCCTGCAAGGGCGGGCGGAGCACCCTGTATTCATGAGACCGGGTCAGCTGGAGTTGCGGGTGGCGTACGTGCTGTTCGCTCTGCTGATTCTGGAGTCGTTTCTGGTGGCGTGGCTGGTGCCGCGCCCGCAGGTGTTCGTGGTGGTCCTGCCGGTGCTGGTGACGCTGGGCGTGGCGGCGTGGATGGCGCCCCGGCTGGTGCGGTTGCTGCGCGGGCACCGTGAGTTGAAGGAGGCGTACGCGCAGGAGCTGCAGTTCGCGCGGCAGGTCATGGAGTCGGTCGAGCATGGGTTGACCGTGTCGGACGAGGACGGGCGGTTCGTGTACGTGAATCCGGCGTACGCGCGGATGCTGGGGTTGACGCCCGAGCAGGTGGTGGGCCGGTCGCCGTTCGAGTGGACGTTGCCGGAGGATCAGGAGCGGCTGCGGGAGGCGCGGGCGCGGCGGCTGGCGGGTGAGAGTTCGTCGTACATGACGCGGCTGCGTCGGGCGGACGGGTCGCTGGTGTCGGTGGTGATTTCGGGGTCGCCGCGCTGGCAGGGTGGGCGGATCGTGGGGAACGTGGCGGCGGTGGTGGCGGTGGGGCAGCTGGAGACGGGGGCCGCGCCGGACGGTGGGGTGGGCGGCGCGCCGTCCTGAGGGGCGCGCCGGGGAGCTGTGGGGTGGCGGGTGTGGTGGTGGGTTGGGGCATTCCTTAAACTTGAGCGTACTGCACTCAACTCTATTGACACTCCGGAACTGTGGCCCTATGATGAGCGCAGATCAGAACTGCTGCCCTCGTGGCGGCAAATCCCCACACTTCACACCATCAACACAGGAGCTCCCATGCCCAAAGCAGTCGGAATCGACCTTGGTACCACCAACTCCGTTATCTCCGTCATGGAGGGCGGCCGCCCCGAAGTCATCGTGAACGCCGAGGGCGCGCGCACCACGCCCAGCGTCGTCGCGTACAAGGGCGACGAGCGCCTCGTCGGCCAGATCGCACGCCGTCAGGCCGCCCTGAACCCGGCCGCCACGCTGTTCGAAGTCAAGCGCTTCATCGGCCGCCGCTGGGACGAGATCCGCGAGGAAGCGGGCCGCAGCCCCTTCACCGTCAAGGAAGGCCCCGGCGGCTCCGTGCGCATCGAGGTGAACGGCCAGGACCTCGCCCCCGAGCAGGTCAGCGCAGAGGTGCTGCGTAAACTCGTGAACGACGCCTCCGCCAAACTGGGCGAGAAGATCCGCGACGTGGTCATCACGGTCCCCGCATACTTCGACAACTCCCAGCGCGAGGCGACCAAGCAGGCCGGTGAGATCGCGGGCCTGAACGTGCTGCGCGTCATCAACGAACCCACCGCCGCCGCGCTCGCCTACGGCCTGGAACGCAAGGGCAACGAGACCGTACTGGTCTTCGACCTGGGGGGCGGCACCTTCGACGTGACGATCCTCGAACTGGGCGACGGCGTGTTCGAAGTGAAATCCACCAGCGGCGACACCCACCTGGGCGGCGCGGACTTCGACCAGCGCATCGTGGACTGGCTCGCCACCGAGTTCCAGAAGGACAACAACTTCGACCTGCGCAAGGACAAGCAGGCCCTGCAGCGCCTGATCGAGGCGGCCGAGAAGGCCAAGATCGAACTGAGCAACGCGACCGAAACCTCGATCAGCCTGCCGTTCATCACCTTCGACCCGGAAACCCGCACCCCCATGCACCTGGAGCGCACCCTGAGCCGCGCCAAGTTCGAGGAGATCACGGCCGACCTGCTGCGCCGCGTGCGCAAGCCCGTCGAGCAGGCCCTCGCGGACGCCAAGCTGGACGCGGGCAAGATCGACGAAGTGATCCTGGTGGGCGGCAGCACCCGCATCCCGGCCGTCAAGCGCATCGTGCAGGACCTGATCGGCAAGACCCCCAACGAGAGCGTGAACCCCGACGAGGCCGTCGCGCTGGGCGCCGCCGTGCAGGCCGGGATCATTCAGGGCGACTCCAGCCTGGGCGACATCGTGCTGGTCGACGTGACCCCGCTGACGCTGGGCGTGGAGGTCAAGGGCGGCATGATCGCCCCCATGATCACCCGCAACACCACCGTTCCCGCCAAGAAGACCGAGATCTACACCACCGCCGAGAACAACCAGCCGGGCGTGGAGATCAACGTGCTGCAGGGTGAGCGCCCCATGGCCGCCGACAACAAGAGCCTGGGCCGCTTCAAACTGGAAGGCATTCCGCCCATGCGGGCCGGTCAGGCGCAGATCGAGGTCACCTTCGACATCGACGCGAACGGCATCCTGCACGTGACCGCCAAGGAGAAGACCAGCGGCAAGGAGTCCAGTATCCGCATCGAGAACACCACCACCCTCGACAAGAGCGACGTGGAACGCATGGTGCAGGAAGCCGAGCAGAACGCCGCCGCCGACAAGCAGCGCCGCGAGAAGGTCGAGAAACGCAACAACCTTGACTCGCTGCGCGTGCAGGCCCTCGGCCAGATCGAGGAGAACGAAGGCGCCGCCGCCGACGCCAAGGACAAGCTGAAGGCCGCCGCCGACGAGGCCGAGGAAGCCGTGCGCAGCGACGACGACGCCCGCATCGAGGCCGCGCAGAAGAAGCTGGAAGAGGAACTGCGTTCCTTCATGACCGCCGCGCAGGGCCAGGGTCAGGCGCAGGGCGACGACACCGTCAACCTGGGCAAGGACAAGCAGGACGACGACGTGATCGACGCGGACTTCAAACCCGCCGAGTAACCCCCCCTTCCCTCCCGCCAGGGGAGGCGAGGAACGGGCGAGGCGGCCGCCCACCAGCACTGACATCCACGGGAGAGGACGGCCGCCACGCCTCCTCTCCCCCTTTCCTTTCACCCTTCATTCCAGCAGGAACGCCCGAGCAGCCCGTAAGCTGAGCGCAATGTTCCGCAAGAGAGGCCCCAAGATGACCGACGACCAGCACAAACCCACCGCCGAGACCACCGACACCGACCGCACGAAGACGGTTGGCGAGGACGGCCTGGACATTCCCGACACCGAAACCGACAACATGCAGGAAGACCTGGAAACCGAGTTCCCCGGCATGGACGGCCTGGACGAGGGCATGCTGGGACAGGTGCAGGAGATGATGGCGAAACTGGAACGCGCCGACGAGCTGGAAAAGGAGAACACCGAGCTGAAGGGGCGCCTGGCCCGACTGGCCGCCGACTTCGAGAACTACCGCCGCCGCACCCAGGAGGACGTGGCCGCCGCGCAGGGCCAGGGCGTCAGCCGGGCCGCCGAGGCGCTGATGCCCGTGTACGACGACATGGACCGCGCCGTGACCATGGGCGCCGCCGAGCCTGCCAAACTGATTCCCGGCATGCAGGCCGTGCAGGGAAAGATCCTGACCGTGTTCTCGGGCCTGGGCCTGGAAGTGACCGGCAAGGAAGGCGAGGCCTTCGACCCGCAGTGGCACGAGGCGCTGCAGGTCGTGCCCGGCGACGAGGACGACGTGATCGTGCAGGTGTACCAGCTGGGCTTCCGCATGGGCGACCGCCTCGTGCGCCCCGCCCGCGTCGTCGTGAGCAAGAAAGGCTGAGGGGGAAGCGGTGATGGTTGACCCAGAAGACAAGACGGCGTCGGCTGAGGCCCCCGCGGCTCCATCGACCGTCAACCGCTCACCCTCCGGTGACCCGCTGCACGGCGTGACGCTCGCCATGATCGTCGAGCGGCTGCACGACGCGTACGGCTGGGACGAACTGGCCCGCATGGTCCCGGTCCGCTGCTTTCAGTTCGATCCGAGCGTGCAGAGCAGCCTGAAGTTCCTGCGGCGCACCCCGTGGGCGCGGGCGAAGGTCGAGGCGCTGTACCGCGACCTCGTGACCACCTGAACCGCGACCACCTGCACCGTCACCACCTGAATCCACCGTCCTCATTCGCCTGAAGGAGGCGCACATGGCTTACAAGGATTACTACGACGTGCTCGGCGTCTCCCGCGGGGCGTCCGAGGCGGACATCAAGAGCGCGTACCGCCGGCTCGCCAAGCAGTACCACCCGGACAAGAACGCCGGGGACGAGAAGGCCGCCGAACGCTTCAAGGAGATCGGCGAGGCGTACGCCGTTCTCTCCGACCCCGAGAAACGGCAGGTGTTCGACCAGTTCGGGCACACCGGGCAGGTCCCGCCCGGCTACGGCGGCCCCGGTGCGGGCGGCTTCCAGGGTGGGGACTTCTCGGGTTTCGATCCGGGGCAGTTCAGTGACTTCTTCCAGGGGCTGTTCGGGCAGACCGGGCGGCGCGGCGGGCCGGGCGCGGGCTTCGCGGGCGCGCAGGTGAACTTTGAGGACCTGCTGGGCGGCGGCGGCCTGGGCGGCGGGCGGCGCTTCGTGCAGAACGTGGAAGGCGAGTTGCAGGTCACGCTGGAGGAAGCCTTCAGCGGCTCGGACGAGGTCATCAACGTGGACGGCAAGCGCCTGAGCCTGCGCGTTCCGGCAGGCACGCGCGACGGCGCCCGCCTGCGGCTGGCCGGGCAGGGACCGGGCGGCGGCGACGTACTGCTGACCATCCGCGTGCTGGAGGACGCCCGCTTCGAACTGGACGGCGACCACCTGACCACCAGCGTGGACGTGCCCGCCCCGGTCGCCGCACTCGGCGGGGACGTGACCGTGCAGACCCTGAGCGGCAAAGGGAACCTGAGCGTGCCCCCCGGCAGCAGCGGTGGGCGCCGCATGCGGCTGCGTGGGCAGGGCTGGCCGAAGAAGGACGGCACGCGCGGCGACCTGTACGTGCGCCTGAACGTCACGGTGCCCGCCACCCTGAGCGACGAGCAGAAGGAGCTGTACCGCAAACTGCGCGACCTCGGGTAAATCCATCAGCGAAACGCCCCCGACCAGACCGGCGGGGGCGTTTCTCCTGCGGGTTACTGCCCGGTCTGCTCGATCATCTGCTCACTGAGCGTCCACAGACGGCGGGCGCTGTCCGCGTCCAGGGCGTGGGGCTTGTAGCCGAACAGCGGGTTGGGGTTCGCCTCGTCCAGCGGGGTGCTCTGCTGGAGGTCCTCCAGGAACAGGCCGCCCACGCCGTCCAGTTCGGGCGCGGTGGCCGCCCAGACGCTGGTGCCCGCACCCTGCGCGGGGGTCTTGAAGGCGGGGTTGGGCACGCCGTTCTCGTCGATCCAGCCCCGGCGTTGCGCCTCGCCTTCCGGCATGTGCTTCTGCAGCCCGGTCATGATCCCGCCGGGATGGACGGCGTTCGCGGTGACGCCCTGATCGGCGTAGCGGCGGTTCAGCTCGACGGCGAACAGGGCGTTGGCGGTCTTGCTCTGGCCGTACGCCTGCCAGGGGTCGTAGGGAGTGGTCTGGAAGTTCGGGTCGTCCCAGTGAATGTCGCTGAGGCGGTGCGCGCTGCTACTGAGCGCGACGACGCGGGCGGGCGCGGCAGCCAGCAGGGCGGGCATCAGCAGCCGCGTCAGCTGGAAGTGCCCCAGGTGGTTCGTGCCGAACTGCGTCTCGAAGCCGTCGGCGGTCTGGCCCTGCGGGGTGGCCATGACGCCCGCGTTGTTGATGAGCATGTTGATCTGCGGGGCGAGCTTCAAGATTTCCGTGGCGGCCTGCCGGACCGACGCGAGTGAGGACAAATCGAGATGCAGCACATGGATTTCACTGTTCCCGGTCGCCTGGGCGAGCTCACGGGCGACCTCCTCACCCCGCGCGGTGTCGCGGACGGGCATGATCACGCGCGCCCCGGCACCCAGCAGGGCGCGGACCGTCTCGACGCCCAGCCCGGAGGCCGCGCCGGTCACGACGGCAGTCTGGCCGGTCAGGTCGGTGTCTTTCAGGAGGTCGGCGGCGTCGGCGCGGGGGGCCAGTGGGCTCTTGATCGGGGTCATGGGGACACCGTAGTCCTTCGGGCGTGCCCGAGGTCAGCGCCGGGCACACAGGATGGAGGAACGCTCAAGAGGGGGTGGGTATCCCGCTGGCTGCCCCCTCTGCCCCGGTTCAGATCGTGGGCTGACTGATGCCCTGCAGCGCCTGCTCGTCCGCGCCGCCGCTGGCGCGCGTGGCGAGGTCCGCGAGGCTCACGATCCCGACGACCTTCGCGCCGTCCGTGACGGGCAGGCGGCGCAGCTGGCGGTCCGCCATGGCCTTCGCGGCGTCCTGCACGCTGGTCTCCGCGTCCATCGTGAACACGCTGCCGGTGGCGTAGTCGGTCACGGCGCTGCCCAGGTCGTGCCCGTACGCCACGGCGCGGATGACGATGTCCCGGTCGGTGATGATGCCGCTCAGCGTGTCGCCGTCCATGATGAGCACGTTGCCGATGTCCTGCTCGCGCATCAGCGTGGCGACCTCCTTCAGGGTGGCGCGGGGGTCGGTGGTGGTCAGGTCGGTGGTCATGATGTCGCGCAGGGTGGTCATACCCTGACCGTACCCCCCGCCCCTGCGGGCTGCATGGGAGCTTCCCCAAGCCGGATGGGGAGAACCTTGAGGCAACAAGAAGGGCCGCCCACGCAGATGCGCAGGCGGCCGGAAAGGGGTGCGGTTACACGGATTCCGTTTGTTTCGCCAACAATCCGGAACTTCACCGGATTGCCGACTCCACGTCCGGAACCCGTTTCTCTCTTACTCGCATCCGCTCGGATTGAACGGGCTTTGCAGCCCATTCAATCGGAGTCCGTATTACTTCATCAGCCAGTCGAAGGTGGTCTTCATCAGGATGTTGCGGCTGTTGGGCGTCAGGCCCTCCATGCCGAAGCCCATGGTGACCGTGCGGTACTTCCCGGCGTCGTTGGCGACGATCGCCCCGGCGTTCTCACCGGCGGACTGGGCGCTGACGCGGGGACGGTTCTGGCCCTGCGCCTGGGTGTTGCCGCCCAGGATCTGGTTCAGCACGCCGCCCAGGATGTTCGCGGCCAGCCGCTCGACCAGTCCACGCGGGTCCTGCACCTTCTGCGCGGCGCGGGTGCGGTTGGGGTCCACGCGGATGCTCTGCGCGGTGATCGTTCCGGCGGTGGCGTTCGCGGTGCCCCAGGAGGCGACCACGCTGCTGCCGTTCAGGTCGGCGATCACGTCGGGGTAGTACTGGTTGGCGGCGCTGCCCTGGGCGTTCAGGGTGAAGGCGGTGCTGCCGAACGCGCCGCGCGTCACGAATTTCGCCTGACCGCTGCTGTCCGCCACGAAGCGGGTCTTCAGGGTGCCGGTGTAGAACGCACTCGTGCCGATGTCATAGCCGATGTCCTGCCCGGTGATCAGGAGGTTGCCGCCGCCCGCCACGTACTGCTGCAGCACGTTCTGGTCGGCGGGGGTGATGGTGTTCTGGTACTGCTCACCGGTCGCCCAAACGACGATGTCCGCGCGTTTGAGTTCGCTCAGGGGCACCTGCCCCTGGGTCTGGGTGTTCCACACGAAGGCCCCACCGCTGGCGGCGTTGGCCTTGATGGCGTCGCGTAGCGCGGCCGTCACGTCCGGTCCCTGGCCCATGTCGTCATCGACGAGCATGACGGTGGGTTTCTTGCCGGTGCTGGGCGCGGGGGTCGGGGCGGGCGCCGGGGTGGGCGCGGGCGTGCCGGGGCGGTCCTTGATGAAGCAGCCCTTGCGCACGCCGGGGGCGGGGTCGCGGCCCCACTCGGCGACCGTGCAGTTGAAGCCGTCGGTGCCGACGCCCGTCAGGTACTTCCCGGCGGTGCCGAACGCGGCGTCCTTCTGGCCGCTGAAGTCGCACTTGCTGCCTTCCAGGGCGCACAGCGTGTAGCCACTGGGGCCGGTGGGTGCAGGTGCGGGAGCGGGTGCAGGGGCCGGAGTGGGCGCAGGGGTCGGCGTTGGTGCAGGGGTCGGTGCAGGCGTGGGGGCGGGGGTCGGGGTGGGCGCAGGCGTCGGGGCGGGGGTGCCGCCCAGGTTCACGCCCAGTTTACCCAGCGCGCCGGGCACGCTGATCAGGCCGAAGCCCACATTGTTGTTCTTGCTGCCCGCGTTGCTGGCGCTGGTGTACAGCGCGTTCTTGATGCCGTCCACGTTCGTGCCGGGTTTCGCCGACAGCAGCAGCGCCGCCGCGCCCGCCGCGATGGGGCTGGCCTGCGAGGACCCGCTGAGCGCCCCGTACTGTCCGTTCGGGAAGGCGCTGGTGATCTCCACGCCGGGCGCGGCGATGTCGGGCTTGGTGAACACGCCCTTGATGGTGCTGTTCCAGTTCACGGGGCCGCGGCTGCTGAAGCTGGCCACCTGTCCGTCCTGGCCCACGGCGCCCACGCCGATGGCGTCGGGCAGGTTGCCGGGGCTGCCGGTGCTGGCCGAGGTCGGCCCGAAGTTGCCGATGGCGAACACCGGCACCACGCCCGCCTTGAGCATGTTCTGCACCGGCACGATGAACTCGTCGAAGGTGCCGGGAATGCCCAGACTCATGTTCACGATGTCGGCGCCGTCGTCGGTGTCGGCGTTGTTGTCCGGGTCCAGCACGTACTGCATCCCGGCAATCACCTGCGCGAAGGTACCCTCGTTGTTCGGGAGGACCAGGGCGCTGATGACCTTGGCGCTGGGGGCCACGCCGACCGTGTCGCCGACCAGCAGGCCCGCCGTGTGCGTGCCGTGGTTGGTCGTGTCGCGCGTGGCGGCGTTCTGGACGCGGTCACCGCTGGCGTTGAATTCCGCGAACGCGGCCACCTTGCCGTTCAGCTGCGGGTGGTTGGCGTCGATGCCGCTGTCCAGGTGCCCGATCTTGATGCCCTGCCCCTTGAACCCGGCGGCCCAGGCCTGCGGCGCCCCGATCTTCGCGAGGTGCCACGCCTCGCCGGGCGCGGCGGCGGCGGCGCTCAGGGCGACGGCGCGCTGCGGTTTGGGAATCTGCACCTTGAAGTTCTCGAATACGTCCGACACGAACGGCAGCACGGCCAGGGTACGGGCCTGCACTGGCGTCATGGGCAGGTAGATGCTCTGGTCCAGCCACAACGAGGTCGCCCGGCCGGAGTTGAGCGCCTGGTTCAGGAAACCGGCGGCCGGGCCGAGCTGCGCGATCTTGCCGTTCAGCTGGGCGCGCAGGTTCTTGAACTGCGCGCGGCCCTGGGCGTCGTTGGCGAACTGGAAACGCACGATCACCCCGACCTGGGTCTGGTCGCCCTTCTTCGCCCGTTCGAGCAGGGTGGGCGAGAGGCGTCCGGCGTCGGCCTGACTGAGGCCGCCCAGGGTCAGGGCCGCGCCGAGCATCATGAGGTTCCGCTTCTTCATGAGGCCCAGCCTATGCGTCCGTGCGTGACCCGCCCTGAAGGGAACGTGAGGAAGCCTTGACCTGCCGTCAGCCGGGGGTCAGGGTGGGGATAGGGGGGCCCTCAGCGGGTGTACTCGACGATCAGTTCGCCGGTATCCACCGAGCGGCGGATCATGCTGGTGCGGGTGTAGCTGAGCACCACCCGTCCGCTGGACAGTTGCAGGAGGCTCAGGGTGCCGCGCACGCCGTTGCCGCTCGTGGCGTTGCTGCCCGCGACGCGCCACTGGAAGCCGCTGCGGACGTCCAGGCCCTGGTCCGGCGCCGTGCTGGGCGTGACGCTGGTGGGGCGGGCGCTGAAGCCTTCCGGGCCGCGCATCTCGCCGGTCTTCAGGTCGATGCTGACGCCCTTCAGGACGCCGTCCATCAGCGGGCCGTCCCCGAAGGTGACCTGACTGGCGTCGCGCGTGACGGCCAGCCGGAAGGTCTTGCCGGTCGAGGCCAGGACTTCCTGGAAAACCACGTAGCGTTTGAAGTCCTCGCGGGAGATGCCCAGGCGTTCGTCGTAGGTGGGCTGCACGCCCCGCGCGGCGTTCACGATCACCTGTTGCAGCGCCTGCGGGTTCCCGCCGACGCTGGCGACCCGCAGTTGCAGTTCCAGCGTGGAGATGCTGGGCCGGCGCTCGAGCAGCGTGACGGTCTGCGCGGTGGCGGGCAGCAGCGCGGCGAGCCGGGGCTGCCAGCCGGCCGGCAACGCGGGCGGCGTGGGAGCGCTGCTGCCCAGGCTGCCGATCGACAGGCCGAGCGTCATCACTACTGCGGGGAGAGGCCAGGCCACCTTCATGCACTCGCGAGCATAGTGCGGCATGGTGAGAATTCCCCGCCGGACACCCCCCTCGTGTGTGAGGGTGGCGTCAGCGGGGAATCAGTCAGGCTCCGTGTGTTGTCGCCATCCCGGAGCCCGCGTGACCCTCACTCGCCCTGCGGCGCGGCCTGCCGGGTCTGTCGCGGGTTGGGGCGGGCCGGGTTCAGGCCTTGCCGACGCTGCCGAGCACGCGCATCTTGTGCTCGATGACCTGGCTCATGACCTCGCGGGCCGGGCCGAAGATCTTGCGAGGGTCGAATTCCTTGGCGTTGGCGGCCAGGGCCTCGCGGATGCCGACGGTGCTGGCCAGTCGCAGGTCGGTGTCCACGTTCACCTTGGCGATGCCGAAGCCCGTGGCGCGTTGCAGGTCCTCGTCGGCGATGCCGGCCGCGTCGCCGATCTCGCCGCCGGCCTTGCGGAAGCGTTCGACGATCTCCTGCGGGACGCCGCTGCTGCCGTGCGCGACGAGGGGGATTCCGGTCAGGCCGGCGATCTTCTCGATGCGGGCGTGGTCGATGAAGGGGCGGCCCTTGCCCTTGAAGGCGCCGTGGCTGGTGCCGATGGCGATGGCGAGGTAGTCGGTGCCGGTCTGCTCGATGAACTGCACGGCTTCCTCGGGGTCGGTCAGGAAGGCGTCCTTCTCGTCCACGACGATGTGTTCCTCGATGCCGCCCAGACGGCCGAGTTCGCTTTCCACGCTGATGCCCATGGCGTGCGCGGCCTCCACGACGCGTTTGGTCTCCTTGACGTTGCCCTCGAAGTCGTGGTGCGAGGCGTCGATCATGACGCTGGTGAAGCCCATCTTGATGGCCTTCAGGGCCGAGGCGTAGGAGCTGCCGTGGTCGAGGTGCAGCGCGACGGGCACGGTGGCGCGCCGGGCGAGGTCGATGACGATGTTGGCGAGGTCCTGGCCGCCGTACTTGATGGCGCCCTCGCTCATCTGCACCATGACGGGGCTGCGCAGCCGCTCGGCGGTGTGGATGATCGCCTGGGTGATCTCCATGTTGTTGGTGTTGAACGAGCCGACGCCGTACTTGCCGGCGCGGGCGGGAACCAGAATGTCATTACCGGTCACGAGCATGAGAAGACCTCCTTACAGTCGCCTTTCACTTTACCTGCCGGAACCGGCGGACGGACGGGGCCGTCCACATGTCTGGGCCGGGAACAATAGACAGGTCGGCGCGGGCGCGGGCCGGGGCGTAGCATGGCAGGCATGACCTCTTCCCCCTCCCCCACGGCTTTCGACCTGACCGGGACGCTGTCGCGCCGCGCGCAGAGCATGAACGCCAGCGCCATCCGCGAGATCCTGAAAGTCACGCAGCAGCCGGACGTGATCTCCTTCGCCGGGGGGCTGCCCGCCCCGGAACTGTTCCCGCTGGACGAGGTCCGCGCCGCGAGCAACCGCGTGCTGGACGTGTACGGCCCGGCGGCGTTGCAGTACTCGACCACCGAGGGCCACCCGCCGCTGCGCGAGTGGATCGGGGCGCAGGCGGGCATCCCGGCGCGGAACGTGCAGATCGTGACCGGCAGCCAGCAGGGCCTGGACCTGCTCGGCAAGGTCCTGATCGACGAGGGGGACGTGGTGCTGGTCGAGGCGCCCACGTACCTGGGCGCGCTGCAGTCCTTCCAGCCGTACGGGCCGCGATACGTGCAGGTCCCCACCGACGAACAGGGCATCGACGTGGACGCCCTGGAGGCCCTGCTGCCCGGCCTGAACGCCAAGCTGCTGTACGCCGTGCCGAACTTCCAGAACCCCACCGGCCGCACCCTGAGCGCCGAGCGTCGCCGCCGCCTCGTGGAACTGACGGCGCAGCACGGCGTCCTGCTGATCGAGGACGACCCTTACGGGCAGCTGCGCTTCACCGGCGAGGCGGCCCCCAGCCTGTACAGCCTGGGCCTGGACCTGCACGGAGACGCCGACCGTAACCACGTCATCTACTCCAGTTCGTTCAGCAAGACGCTGGTGCCGGGCCTGCGCGACGCGTGGGTGCAGGCGGCCGCGCCGATCATCAATAAACTGATCCAGGCGAAGCAGGGCGCGGACCTGCACACCCCGACCTTCAACCAGATGATCGTCGCGGAACTCGTGGAGGAGGTCCTGCCCCGCCAGATCGAACGGGTCCGGCAGGCGTACGGCGAACGCGCCCGCCTGATGCTGGACCGCATCCGCGCCGACTTCCCGGACGGCGTGGAGTACACCACCCCGCAGGGCGGCATGTTCCTGTGGCTGACCCTCCCGCACGGCGTGGACACCCAGGCGCTGCTGCCCCGCGCCGTGCAGCGCAAGGTCGCGTACGTGCCCGGCAGCCCCTTCTACGCACTGGGCGGCGGCCAGAACACCATGCGCCTCAGTTACAGCAACGCCACGCCCGACCAGATCACGCAGGGCATCCGCGCGCTGGGCGACACGCTGCGGGAGGCACTGGCCGAGCTGTAATACGGACTTTCATCTAAACCGGCAATAGCCCCAGGACAGCGGGGCAGCCGCACGGACGGGCAGGGTCATCCTGTCCGTCTTTCGTCTGCGGCCTTCAGCGTCCCTTCAGAAACGACATGTCCGGCGGGAGCTGAGGGGCTCGGGGTGGTAGCTTCCCCCCTGATTTCATCGTCTGCCCCTGCGCGCCCCGCCGACTTCCCGGCGCGGTGACGGCCGGGTGCGTTCCCAAAAGGAGTGCCCATGTCGGATCTCAATGGTTCCACCGATTCTCCCCCGCAGCGCTGGCAGGTGCTGGGACCGGGCCTGCTGGTCGCCGCGACCGGTGTGGGCGCCGCCGATCTCGTGGCCACGCTGGTGGCGGGTAGCAAGTACGGGTACGCGCTGCTGTGGGCGGCCGTGCTGGGCTGCGTCCTGAAGATCGTGCTGGTCGAGGGGGCCGGCCGTTACTCCCTGGCGACCGGCCGCACGATCTTCGAGGGCTGGCAGTCGCTGGGCCGCTGGACCTCGTGGTACTTCGGGCCGTACATCGTCCTGTGGGGCTTCGTGTACGGCGCGGCCGCCATGTCCGGCACGGGGCTGCCGCTGCACAGCCTGTTCCCGGCGCTCAGCGTGACGACCTGGGGCATCCTGTGTGGCCTGACCGGGTTCGCGCTGGTGTGGTGGGGCCGCTACGCGCTGTTCGAGCGGGTGATGGCGGTCATGGTGGGCCTGATGTTCGTGGCGATGGTGGGCGCGGCGGCCCTGACCCTGCCAAACCTGCCGGCCCTGCTGCGCGGGCTGGTGCCCAGCCTGCCGGACGGCAGCCTGATCAACGTCCTGAGTGTGGCGGGCGGGGTGGGCGGCACGATCACGCTGGCGGCGTACGGGTACTGGCTGCGCGAGAAGGGCTGGCACACGCCGCAGTTCATGCGGGTCATGCGGCTCGACAACAACGTGGCGTACATCGTGACCGGCCTGTTCGTGGTGTCCACCCTGATCGTGGGTGCCGAACTGCTGTACTCGTCCGGGATCGCCATCGCCAGCGGCGACAAGGGCCTGCTGTCGCTGGCGGACGTGCTGGCCGAACGTTACGGTCCCTGGGCAGGCAAGGTGTTCCTGGTAGGCTTCGCGTCGGCGGCCATGTCGTCCCTGCTGGGCGTGTGGAACGGCGTGAGCCTGATGTTCGCGGATTTCGTGGGCCGGTCGCGCGGGTTGGCGTCCGGGCACGCGGACACCCGCGTGGGCGGCCGGTACTACCGCTGGTACATCCTGTGGCTGACCTTCCCGCCGATGGTGATGATGTTCGCGGGGCAGCCCGTGGCGCTGATCCTGGCGTACGGGGTGCTGGGCGCGCTGTTCATGCCGTTCCTGGCGGTGACGCTGCTGTGGTTGCTGAACACCGACCGCACCCCAGGGGAGTGGCGCAACCGGGCCTGGAGTAACGCCGCCATGATCGTCTGTACGCTGATCTTCACGGTGCTGGCCGTCACGGAACTCGCCAAGCAGCTGGCGAAGCTGGGCTGACCGTTCAGCCCGTATCATCAGGCGCGATGAGTGACGCACCGCTTGGCGTGTTCGACAGTGGCGTGGGGGGCCTGAGTGTCCTGGCGGACCTGCGCCGGGCGTTGCCGGGCGAGGACCTGCTGTACCTGGCCGACACGGCGCACGTGCCGTACGGGGCGCGGCCGGACGACGAGATCCGGGAGCTGACGGCGCGGGCGGTGTCGGCGCTGCACGCGCGGGGTGTGAAGGGCGTGGTGGTGGCGTGCAACACGGCGTCGGCGTTCAGTCTGGGTGACCTGCGTTCGCGGTTCGACATGCCGGTGATCGGGCTGGTCCCGGCCGTGAAACCGGCGGTCCTGGCGACCCGGTCTGGGGTGGTGGGGGTGCTGGCGACGCCGGGCACGATGCGCGGGACGCTGCTGGCGGACGTGATCCGTGAGTTTGCGGACCCGGCGGGCGTGCGGGTCGTGCGGGCCGTGAGTACGGAACTGGTGCCGCTGGTCGAGGCGGGGCAGGCGGATTCGGCGCGGGCGCGTGAGGTGCTGCGCGAGGTGCTGACCCCGGTGGCGCAGGCCGGGGCGGACGGTCTGGTGCTGGGCTGCACGCACTACCCGTTCCTGGCGGGCAGTATCCGCGCCGAGTTCGGGGAGGCGTTCACGCTGCTGGACAGCGGCCCGGCGGTCGCGCGGCACACGCGGCGGGTGCTGACGGAGCGGGGGTTGCTGTCCGGGCGGGAGGCGGGCGGTCAGGAGCGGTTCCTGGTGACGGGGGACGCCGCGCGGTCGGCGCCGGTGATGGCGGCGCTGCTGGCGGCCGCTGGTATGCCCGTGGACGGCATGGTTGCGGGCGGTAGGGTCGCGGGCGGGGTCTATACTGACGGTCAAATCAACCGGGCGGCCCCGCTGCCCAGAATTGAGTCCATCCAGACATGAGCACACCATCCAAAGGCAGCATTCCCCAGCCCCTCCCGGTCCGCGAGGGCCGCACTCTTCTGGAGCCGCGCCCGCTGACCGTCAAGCGCGGTGTGAATCCGCACGCGCCGGGCAGCGCGCACCTGATCATGGGCCGGACCGAGATCATGGCGACCGTCAGCATTCAGGACAAGGCCGCGCCGCACATGCGGGGCAGCAAGGAAGGCTGGCTGACCGCCGAGTACTCCATGCTGCCGCGCGCCACGACCGACCGGCAGGCGCGTGAACGGAACCTTCAGGACGGCCGCCGTTACGAGATCCAGCGGCTGCTGGGGCGGGCGTTGCGGGCCAGCATGGACCTGCGGCACTTCCGGAACCAGACGCTGTACGTGGACTGCGACGTGCTGGTCGCGGACGGCGGGACGCGCGTGGCGAGCATCCTGGCGGGGCACGCGGCGCTGCATGACTTCTGCGACCGCCTGATCCAGAAGGGGCAGCTGACCGACTGGCCCATCGCGCACAACGTCGGCGCGATCAGCGTGGGCCTGCTGCGCGACGAGGTCCGCGTGGACCTGGATTACGCCGAGGACCGCGTGGCCCGCGCGGACCTGAACGTGGTCGCCACCGACACGGGCCTGATCATCGAGGTGCAGGGCGGCGCCGAGGACGGCGCGCTGACGCAGGAGGAGTACGTGCGGCTGCTGTCCACCGGGGCGTTCGCGGTGCAGGGCGTCATGGCGGACCTGACGCGGCAACTATCGGTCATTCAGGGCATGTGAACGCCGCGCGACGCCCGACCAACCGGGGCGGGGCGGGCGGCTGCGGTAGACTCCGGGACAAGTTCCAAGGAGGTTACCCATGAGCGTGACGAGATTCATCGGGCGGGCGCTGCTCGCGAGCATCTTCATCAAGAACGGCCTGGACCACCTGCAGAACCCGGACCCCATCGTGCGAGCCGCGCGCGGGGCCGAGGTGCCGGAACCGGAACTGGCCGTCAAGGTGAACAGCGGCGTCATGGTGGGCGCCGGGGCGCTTCTCGCGCTGGGCCTGGCCCCACGCGCGGCCAGCGTGGCCCTGGCGACCAGTCTGGTGCCCACCACGGTCATCGGTCACCCCTTCTGGGACAAGGACGGTAAGGAACGCGCGCAGCAGCAGGGGCAGTTCCTGAAGAACCTCGCGCTGTTCGGCGCGCTGCTGTACGTCAGCAAAGATTGACAAGAGAAGCAGGTTGAACGTTGATGGTTGATGGAGGGTCGCCCCATCCATCAACCATCTCCTGTTCACCATCAACCCATCAACCCCTACAGCACGCGCAGGCGGTAGAAGAGGGCCGCGAGGGTGCCGGCCAGCGCGAGGGCCAGTCCCAGCACGATCCACATGCCTTCCGGGTTTTCCTGGAAGGGCAGGGGGACGTTCATGCCGAAGATGCTGGTCACCAGGGTCGGAATGGCGACCAGGATGGTGGTGACGGTCAGGACCTTCACGACCTGATTGACGTTGTTGCTGATGACGCTGGCGAAGGCGCCGGCCATGCTGGTCAGGATGTTGCTGGCGATGGAGGCCATCTCGATCGCCTGGAGGTTCTCGATCAGCACGTCGTCGAGCAGGTCGCTGTCCTCCTCGTACATCTCGAAGATGCGGTCGCGTTTGACGCGTTCCATCATGGCCTCGTTCGCTTTCAGGCCGGTCAGGAAGTACACGAGGCTCTTTTCGAGTTTCAGCAGGTTCAGCAGTTCGCGGTTCTGCTGGCTGTTCTCCAGTTTGTCCTCGATGGCGTCCACGCGTTTGTTGATCTGCCGCACGTCGATCAGGAATCTCTGGGCGTTGCGCAGGAACAGTTGCAGCGTCAGGCGGTTTTTCTTGCTGGTGCTGACGCGCCGCACCAGGCCGCCCAGCACGTCCTTCACGACCGGGTTTTCCGGCAGGGCGCACACGGTCACGACGCAGTGGTCGGTGTGCAGGATGCCCAGCGGGACCGTGTCGTAGGGAATGTCGCTCTCCTCGGGCAGGCGGTAGCTGGTCTGCATGATGATCAGCAGTTGCCCGTCCTCCCGCTCGAAGCGGGAGCGTTCGTCCGGGTCGAGCGGGTAGGACAGGTAGTCGAGGTCCAGGCCGGTCTCGCGGGCGACGCGGGCGAGTTCCTCGGCGGTCGGGTCGGCGGCGTTGATCCAGCAGCCGTCGGTGTAGCCGTCCGTGCGGGTGAGTTTCCCGCCGATGCTGCGGTAGTACGTCAGCATGCGGCGGCTCGGGGGGGGTGGGGCATGGCGCGTCCTCCAGGGGGAGCGTGAGGGCCGGCCTCGGCCACTCGGGGTGGTCGGGCGGGACTGGGCGGTTCGGCGTCCAGCGGTTCGGGGTTCACGGTCACCTCCTGCGGGCGCGGCTGGCCTGTGGCGTCGGCGCGCCGGTCATGCTAGCCCTGGCAGGGCGGTCCGGGCAAGGCAGCGGTCAGGGGCGCCTGATACGGACTCGGATTGTCGGCGAGGCAGGCGGCAATCCGTCTGGGAGACAGACGAAAACCCCCACCACGCGGGTGAGGGTTTCGGGGATGAGGACTGGGCGCGGGCTCCACTTGCAGCCGGGCCGGGCGTGATCGGGCCGGTGTGGCTTACAGGCCGAAGTAGACGCGGTTCTTGGCGATGAAGTCTTCCTCGCCGCCGGGCACGTCCTCTTCCGGGAAGATGGCGCTGACGGGGCAGGCGGGCACGCACGCGCCGCAGTCGATGCACTCGTCGGGGTGGATCAGGAACTGGTCGCCGCCGTCGTAGATACATTCCACCGGGCAGACTTCGGTGCAGGCCTGGTCCTTGACGCCAATGCAGGGGCTTACGATCACGTGAGGCATGAGGAACAGTATGCACACCCGCCCCCTTCCCCGCAAGGGCAGAACAGACAGGTTTTTTGACGTTCAGGCGCGCAAAACCGACCCGGCGGGTCAGGATTGGGACGCGGTTCAGGTTCCGGCGCCCGGTCGCCCGGTCAGTTGCGCCTCGGCCAGCGTGAGGTCCGCGTCCTTGTCCACGTCGGTGCCGACCGCCGCGTGCGGGGTGATCAGCGCCCGCGCCGGCACGCCCAGCAGCGCCGACACCTTCGCCTCCAGCGCCGCCACGCTCAGGCGGCCCGTCACGAGGCGCAGCAGCACACCCGGCCCGATCAGGCCCGCGAGTTTCAGGGGGGCCTTGCGCGCCGCGAGAACCTCACGCAGCCTCGGCAGGAACTGGCCGATCAGGGCCGGGTCCAGCAGGAACAGGTTCCCGCCCGTGAAGGTCCCGTCACGCAGGCGCGCGTAGGTGCGTTTCACGCCGGGGTACGCGGCCTCGCACACCTCGCGGCGCACCACCGGGTACACCAGCCCCGCCCCGGCAGGCGCGTCGTCCAGCACGCTGCGGACCTCGCTGTCGCGCAGCATCGGCACGTCCGCCGTGACGACCAGGACCCGCTCGCCGGGTTGCAGACCGGCGGCGCGCAGGGCGTCCACACCGGCCTCCAGGTTGCTGAGCAGCGTGCCGTGGTCCGTGACCCGCTCGTCGATCAGGTCGTCCAGTTCGGGCGTGGTCGGCCCGACGTACGCGACCCGCCCCACCCGGCCGCTGCCGCGCAGGGCGCGCAGGACGTGCAGCGCCATCGGTTCGCCCGCCACGGGAATCAGGGGTTTGACCTTCACGCCGTGCGCCGCCGCGAACGGATCGCCGGGGTCACCGCCGCCCAGCACCACGGCGCTCCAGGGCGTTGCATCCGTTTGCGTCATTGCCGCCCAGGGTAGCAGACCGCGCCGCCCGCTGCCCACGCCCCCCCGCCGCTCAGGCCGGCAGGTGCAGCGCCGCCGTGAACCCCTGCCCCGGCGCGCTGCGCAGTTCCAGCGTGCCGCCGTGCAGCTGCGCGACGTGCCGGGCCAGCGCCAGCCCCAGCCCGTGCCCGCCCACCCCCGAAGCGTCGGCCGCGCGGCTGGCGTCCGGGCGGTAGAAGGCCTCGCCCAGCCGCGCGAGCGTGGCGGCGTCCACGCCGGGGCCGTCGTCCTGCACCGTCACGGTCGCGCCGCCCGGCCCGCCCTGCACGGTGACGGTCACGGTCGCCTGCGGGGCGTGCCGCACGGCGTTCGTGGTCAGGTTCCAGATCGCCTGCCCCAGCAGCACCCGGTCGCCCGCCACGGTGACCGGCCCGCCCGCCACGAGGTCCACGTCCGCCATGGGGTCCAGTTCACGGGCGCGGTCCACGGCGTCCGCCGCGAGGTCCAGCAGCGGCACCGGCGCGCGCTGCGCGGCCCCCGGATCGCGGGCCAGCAGCAGCAGGTGGTTGGCCAGCGTGGACAGCCGCGTGATGTCCGTCCCGATCTCACGCAGGTCCGCCCGGTACCGCGCGGCGTCCCGGTCGCGGGCCAGGGTGCCCTCCACCCGCGCCGTCAGGGCCGCCAGCGGCGAGCGCAGGTCGTGCGCCGCCGCCCGCAGGAACCCCTGCTCGCGGTCACGGGCGTCCGCCAGCCGCGCGAAGCTCTGTTGCAGCGTCAGGGCCAGCCGCGCCAGTTCGTCCCCGTCACCCGCGCCGGGCAGCGGCACGCGCAGGTCGCCGCCCTCCCCCACCGACCGCGCCGCGTTCTCCAGGGTCCGCACCGGCCGCAGCAGCCGGCCCGCCACGACCCACCCGACCAGCAGCGAGAACAGCAGCGCCAGCGGCAACAGCCACACCAGCGCCCGCACGAAGGCCTGCCGCGCCTCGGCCAGCGAGCGGGCGTCCACCGCCACCTGCAACGCGGCGTCCCCCCGCAGGGGCCGCACCAGGATCAGGTGCGCGCCGTCCGCGCTCAGGTACCCGCCAGGACCGGCCCGCAGGGTCAGCGGCACGCCCGCCGGGAAGGACGCCGTGCCCACCGACACCAGTTCCGGGCCGCGCGCCGCCACCACCCGCAGGTCCACGCCCCGGCGGTCCACGGCGCCCGCCACGCGCTCCAGATCACGCTGCGACACGGTCGCCACGCCCAGCAGCGCGCCCACCAGATCCTCCCGCCCCGGCCGCAGCAGCCCCTCCACGCGGCCCTGCACGGCCTCCACGACGCTCAGCAGCCGCGCCTCCTGAGCCTGCCGCAGGAACCCGTTCACGGACCAGAACAGCCCGGCCGCGACCAGCGCCACCGCCAGTCCGGTCGCCAGCGCCGCCCACACCGCCAGCCGCGCCCGCAGGGTCAGCCGCACGCCGCGCCTCAGCGTTCCACGCGGTACCCGCGCCCACGCTCGGAACTGATCGCCTCGGGCGCCAGTTTGCGCCGCACGTACCGCACGTACACGTCCACGATCCGCGCCTCACCGCCGAACTCCGGGCCCCACACCCGGTCGATCAGGTCCTCGCGCGTGAACCACCGCTCGGGCGACAGTGCCAGCGCCTCCAGCAGCGCGTACTCGCGGCCCGTCACGGCCACCTCGGCGCCGTCCCAGGCAACCGTGCGCGCCACCGTGTCCAGCGTCCCGCGCCCCGCCGCGAACGTCACGCGCGGCGCGCCCGCTCCCCGCTCGCGGCGCGACAGGGCCCGCAGCGTCGCCAGCAGTTCCGGCATCGCGAACGGCTTGACCAGATAGGCGTCCCCGCCCAGGTCCAGGCCCTGCACACGGTCACTCAGTTCCCCGCGCGCCGTCAGGAACAGCACGGCCGAATCCACGCCCTGCTCGCGCAGTTCACGCGCCACCTGAAAGCCGTCCATGCCGGGCAGCATCACGTCCAGCACCACCAGCGGGAATTCACCCAGCGCCGCCGCCTCCAGCCCCTCCGGGCCGGTCTGCGCCCACGTGACGGCGTACCCGGCCTCGCGCAGCGCCCCCAGGGTCGGCTGCGCGATCCGGGCGTCGTCCTCCACGAGCAGCAGTCTCATGCGGCCCAGTGTACGCGCGGCGGTTAATGGGTGGTTAGCCGCTCACGGCGCGCCACAGCAGCCAGCCGCCCAGGGCCATGAGCAGCAGCAGCGCCGCGATCCCGGTGGGGATCAGCCAGGGCAGGCGGCGCTGCACGCGCAGGCTGCGACCGCGCGCCTGGGTCAGGACGGGTTCGGGCAGGGTGCGGGCGGCCAGGGCCAGCAGGGTCGGGACGATCAGGACGTCGTCGGCCAGACCCAGCACCGGGGTCAGGTCCGGCAGCAGGTCCAGCGGCAGCAGGGCGTAGGCGACGGCCAGGGCCGCCATGAGTTTCGCGCCTGCGGGCGTGCGGCGGTCCCCGAGGGCGAACAGCAGCGCCAGCGAGTCGCGCCAGCCGGAACGGATACGTGCGATCACACCCCCGGTACGCGGCGGGGCCGGCGGGCGTTGCGGGCCGCCCCGGCCGGACCGGGGGTACCCGGCGGGGGGGGACGGTGGTATGCTGGGGGGGTCCGCTGTGTCCGCGCCCCCGACCGGGGCCGGCGCGGCGCTGGAGGTCAGGCAGACAGTCGGCTCGCCCTGCGAGTCCACGTGTACCGCGAGGACACGTTCACGGAAGACGGGAACACGCACGCAACTCACACCGCTCCGGGCCGCGTCACGCGCGCCGGAACCCGGCTGTGAACTGCCTGACTCCCTGCCTTCCGTCGCCTGAGTTCCGGACGGCCGGGTGTGTTCCCGTGTGTTTCACCCCCGGCCTGTGGTACAGTTCTTGCTTGGTGACCCGCCTGTGCGGGTGCGCGACAAGGTCCAAGCCGTCCGGGGCAGCGATTCCCGGCCGCGCGGCAGGAGGAATCACAATGTTTGCAATCATTCAGACCGGCGGGAAGCAGTACCGCGTTCAGGAAGGCGACGTGATCCGCGTCGAGAGCCTGAAAGGCGAAGCGGGCGACAAGCTCGACCTGGCCCCTCTCTTCGTGGGCGGCGACAAGGCCCTGTTCGGCGACGCCGTCAGCAAGTTCGTCGTGAACGCCGAAGTGGTCGAGCACGGCCGCGGCGAGAAGATCTACATCCGTAAGTACAAGAGCGGCGTGCAGTACCGCCGCCGCACTGGCCACCGCCAGGACTACACGGCCATCAAGATTCTGGGCATCAAGGGCTAAGGGAGGACACCGACATGGCACACAAGAAAGGCGTAGGTTCGTCCAAGAACGGACGTGACAGCCAGCCCAAGTACCTGGGCGTGAAGAAATTCGGCGGCGAGCAGGTGCTGGCCGGGAACATCCTGGTCCGCCAGCGCGGCACCAAGTTCAAGGCCGGCCCGAACGTGGGCATGGGCCGCGACCACACGCTGTTCGCCCTGGAGCACGGCAAGGTCGTGTTCACCAACCGTGGCGCGAAGGGCCGCTTCATCAGCATCGAAGTGCCGACCGAACTCGCCGCTGACTGATTCCCGGTCGCGGGTTTTCAGGCAGTTCAGCGCCCTGCCCCGGTGAAGGGTGGGGCGCTTTTTTACGGTCTGCCGGGTCCCTGACCTGCGCGGGCCGTGGCCGCAGGGCCACAATGAATCATGCAGGGTGAGGACGGTGCCGCGCGGCACGCACCTTGCCCCGAAGGGAGAGGTGAGTGCAGTGGCGTTTCGTGACGTTCTGAATATCGAGGTGGCCGCCGGCAACGGCGGGGACGGCAGCATGTCCTTCCACCGCGCGAAGTACATGGAGAAGGGCGGCCCGGACGGCGGGCACGGCGGCAAGGGCGGCAGCATCGTCCTGCGCGCCATCGAGGGCGTCGAGTCGCTGGAGCGGCTGCTGGGCCGCCGCAAGTTCAAGGGTCCGAACGGCGCGTACGGCGAGGGTCGCCTGCGTCAGGGGGCCGACGGCGAGGACATCTACATCGACGTGCCGGTCGGCACCACCGCCTTCGACGAGGAGACCGGGAAGGTCATCGCGGACCTCGTGCGGGTCGGGCAGGAGAAGGTCATCGCGCGCGGCGGTCTGGGCGGGCGCGGGAACAGCACCTTCACCAGCAGCACCCGTCAGGCCCCGCGGTTCGCGGAACTGGGCACGCCGGGGCAGAAGCGCCGCGTGCGCTTGGAACTGCGCCTGATCGCGGACGTGGGCCTCGTGGGCTACCCGAACGCCGGCAAGAGCAGCCTGCTGGCGGCCCTGTCGCGCGCCAACCCGGCCATCGCGGACTACCCGTTCACGACCCTGTCGCCCATCCTGGGCGTCGTGGACCGCCTGGACGCGCACGGCAGCCCGCTCGACGAACGCCTGACCCTGGCGGACATTCCGGGCATCATCGAGGGCGCCAGCGAGGGTAAGGGCCTGGGCCTGGAGTTCCTGCGCCACATCAGCCGCACGCGCGTGCTGGTGTACGTGCTGGACGTGACCCGCGACCCCATGGGCGAACTGGCGCAGTTGCAGTCCGAACTGCGGTCATACGACCCGACCCTGCTGGAGCAGGTGGCGCTGGTCGCGCTGAACAAGGTGGAACTGGTCGACGAGGACCTGGCCGTGATGGTCGAGGACGAACTGATCGGGTCGGGCCTGCCGGTGCTGCGCGTGAGCGCCAAGGAAGGCCAGGGCATCCCGGAACTGCGCGAGTCGCTGTTCCAGCTGCTGCCGGACCGGGAACTGTGGGCGCAGACGCACGCGCTGGACATCGAGTCCGACGTGGTGCGCGAGGAACCCCTGCGGATCGAGTTCCGCATCGACCCGGCCGCGCAGGGCGTGGGCATCATCAACGACGGCCAGCCGGAACGGGTCTGGAAGGTCATCGGCGGGGGCTTCGAGGAACGCATCGTGCGCTTCTCGCGGTACCTGGAGGAAGCCTCGGAGTACCTGGGGAACGTCTTCAAACGCCAGGGCCTGTACAACGCCCTGAAACGCGCCGGGGCACGCGAGGGCGACACGGTCGAGATCGGGCCGCACCGCTTCGAGTACTTCGACGAGGACGAGAACAAGGGCTGAGCCCGTTCAGAAGGTAGAGAAAGGGGCCGGGGACAGATTGCGCTGTTCCCGGCCCCTTCCCTGTGGGGTCGCGGCCTGCCCTCAGCGGGTGCCGCTGTAGGCGCCGCTGCACGCCGCGCCGCGTTCAGGGGCGGTGGCGCCCTGCTCGTACTTGTCGAGGAAGGCTTTCAGGCGGGCGTCGTCGGGGCTGTCCACCTTCAGCTGCGCGCCCCAGGCGCTCATGGCGACCGGGGTGTCCAGGCCCTCGTAGGGACTGAGGAGGGTGTAGGGGCGGCCCTCGACCAGTTTCTTCAGGGTGTCCAGGCCGGCGGCGTCCAGGTCCGGGCGGTACGTGACCCAGACGGCGCCGTGCTCCAGGCTGTGCACCACGTACTCGTTGTACAGCGGGCGGTCGTACACGCCGCAGTTCTGCCAGCTGGCGTTGTGCGGGCCGCCGGCCGGGGGGCTCTCGGCGTAGATCAGGGAGCCGCTGCGGTGGTCACCGGCGGGGTACTTGAAGGTCTGGACGCCCTCGATGCCCTTGGAACCGCAGGCGGTCAGGGCGAGCAGCAGCAGCGGCAGCGCACGTTTCATGAGGTCACAGAGTACCGCGCGGGGACCGGCGCTGCCCAGGGTCATCCGGACCCCGGCGTAGGCTGGTCAGTCCGTCACTCGTCGCCGTGACCGCCGGCGCGGGGCGGCGCGGTGAAGCCTGCCGGGCGGCCGTCCGGGAAGCCGGGGCCGGTCAGGTCCACCGGCTGCCGGTCGGGGACCAGGTCGCCTTTCAGGCCGCGTTCCGCGAGGACCGGCAGGAAGGACTCCATGACGTCCGGTTCGCCGTGTACCAGCCAGACGTGCGGGGTGCCGGCGGTCGCCAGGAAGGCCAGCAGGTCGTCCTGGTCGGCGTGCGCGGAGAACCCGCCGATGGTGTACACGTGGGCGCGCACGGCGATTTCCTCGCCCATGACGCGCACGTGGTCGGCGCCGGTCACGATGCGTCCGCCGAGGCTGCTGGGCGACTGGTACGACACGCTGATCAGGCTGGTGCTGGGTTTCCAGAGGTGATGCTTGAGGTGATGCTGGATGCGGCCGCCGGTCATCATGCCGTTCCCGGCGAGGATGATGGCCGGGCCGTCGTAGCGGTTGATGCGCTGCGATTCGGCGCTGGTGGGCACGACGTGCAGCGTGCCGGGCCGGAAGGGGTCCTCGCCGGCCTGGAGGGCGTCGCGGACGGCCGGGATCAGCTCGTCGCCGTACTCGAAGTACTCGTGCGTGGCGCGGGCGGCCATGGGGGAATCCAGGAAGACCGGGATGCGCGGGACCTCGCCGGCGTCCATCAGGTTCTTGATGGTGTGCAGGATCGTCTGGGTGCGTTCGATGGCGAAACTGGGAATCAGGATCTTGCCGCCCTGCCGCACGGCGCCGCGCAGCGCGTCGCGGAACTCGGCGAGCGTGGCGGCCCAGGGGCGGTGGGTACGGTTGGCGTAGGTGCTTTCCAGGACCACGGCGTCGGCGGGGGGTGGCGGCGTGAAGTCCAGTTGCAGGCCGCTCTCGCGGTTGCCGAGGTCGCCGCTCATGATCACGCGGGCGTCGCCGCTCTCGATCAGCAGGTACGCGCTGCCCAGGATGTGCCCGGCACGGTGCGGCGTGACGCGCAGTCCGGCCACGCGGGTCGTCTCGCCGAAGCGCAGCGCGGGGCGCAGCAGCGCCAGGGCGCGGTGGACGTCCTCCTCGTCGTACAGCGGGGGCGGCACCTGCTCGTCGGGAATGCCCTGGCGGCGGGCGCGGCGCAGGTCGTGCCGGTAGCCGTCCACCTGAAGGCGGGCGGAGTCCAGCAGGACCGTCTCGGCCAGCGCGGCGGTCGGTTCGGTGCAGTGGACGGGTCCCCGGTACCCGAGTTTCACCAGCAGCGGCAGTCTTCCCACGTGGTCGAGGTGCGCGTGCGTGAGGATCACGCCGTCCAGGCCCGCCGCGTCGAACGGCAGCGGCTCGCGGTTGCGGGCCTCCAGGTCGTCGTTGCCCTGGAACAGGCCGCAGTCGATCAGCACGCGCCGCTCGCCGACCGTCAGGAGGTGCATGCTGCCGGTGACCGTGAGGGCCGCCCCGAAACTCTGGAGTTGCATGAAGCAGTGTACCGCTGCCCGGCCGCCGCCCCGGCCACCCCCGGAACGGCCCCCTGTGGGGGTGCGCCCGGAGCGGCGGCGCGTGACAGAGTTGTGCCGCCCGCCCCCCGATCATGGGGGCGTGACGGACTGGAAGACCCCCGTGCAGGATGCGGAAACCGTGCGGCGCCGGGCCTACGTGCTCGCGGCGCTCGTGTCGGCGGCCGCGCACGTGGGCATCCTGGTCATGAAGGTGCCGCGCGGCGAGTGGCAGGACCTGCCGTCGTTCCTGACCGGGCTGGCCGTGTCGCTGCTGATCCTGTGGGCGCTGCTCTGGAGGCGGCTGCCGGTCACGCGGCTGAACCTGCCGGTGGCGGGCGCCGTGACCCTGGCGACCGTGGCGGAGTTCGTGCCGCTGGTATCGGCCCCGGCGGTCGGCACGCAGGCGTACCTGACCTTCACGGCGACCGTGGCGCTGTGGTTCGGGCTGCTGCCGATCCGGCTGGCGGCCGGGCTGTCCGGCGCGGCCTACGCGCTGTTCGCGGCGCTGGTCCTGACCCGCCCCGCGCCGGACGTGACGCTGCTGACGTACCTGGCGTGCGTGACCATCGTGGTGGGCATGGTCGCCAGTTTCGGGCAGCGCGTCGTCACGCACCAGCAGCAGGCGGCGGCGTTCGAGCAGGAGTCCCTGACGGACCCGCTGACGCAACTCCCGAACCGGCGGGCGCTGCTGGCGCAACTGCGGACCCTGTGGCCCGACGCCGGGCCGCGCCGGGCGGAATTTGCGCTCGTCATGCTGGACCTCGACCGCTTCAAGAGCGTGAACGACCACCTGGGTCACACGACCGGCGATCAGGTGCTGCGCGGGACCGGCCTGGCCCTGCGCGCCCTGATCGGCGCGGGGCTCCCGGCGGGCACGCTGCTGGCCCGCTGGGGCGGCGAGGAATTCATGCTGCTGCTGCCCGGCGTGGACGCACAGGAGGCGTACGGCGTGACGGAGCGGCTGAGCGGCGCGGTCCTGCCGCTCCAGGCGCACCTGCCGGCCCTGACCTTCAGTGGTGGGGCGGCCCTGTCGCACGAGGTCGCCAGCCTGGACGACCTGCTGGCGCTGGTGGACCTGCGTCTGCACGCGGCGAAGGCGGCGGGGCGGGCGCAGGTGCGCTGGGACGCCCGCGCGGGCGTCCCGCTGCGCTGAGCGGCTCGCGACCGGCCGCCTTCATGAGGCGTTCATGTTCCGGCCGGGCCACCGGGAGCGGGGTGTACGTTCAGGGCATGACCCAGCACGAACAGGCAGCGACCGGCCACTTTCAACGCATCCTGGTGGGCGTGGACTTCTCGGAGTCGTCCGCGCACGCGCTGGGCGTGGCCCGCACCCGTTTCCCCGGCGCGACCCTGCGACTGGTCCACGTGACCGACGCCCGCGTGACCGCCGCCCCCGACCTGATGGGCGGCGTGAGCGCCGCCATGCCCGACCCCACCCTGCTGCACACCCTGGAGGACGCCGACGCCGCCCGCATGACGCAGCTCGCCCGCCCGGACGAGGAAACCGAACTGATGGTCGGTGACCCCGTGACCGGCGTGCTGGACGCCGCCGTCCGCTGGGGCGCGGACCTGATCGTGGTGGGCACGCACGCGCAGGGCGCCCTTGAGCACTTCTTCCTGGGCAGCACCGCCGAGAAGATCGTGGCGCGCAGCCGCATCCCGGTCCTGACGGTGCGCCGCGAGGAACGCGCGTGAAGGTCGGGGTGGTGGGCGCGGGACTGGTCGGCGCGACCGCCGCGTACGCCCTGACGCTGCGCGGCTCGTGCAGCGAGGTGATCCTGACCGACCAGAACAGCGACCGCGCCCGCGCCGAGGCGCAGGACATCGCGCACGCCGCGCCGGTCAGTCACGGCGTGCGCGTCGGCAGCGGGCCGGTGGCGGACCTGCGGGGCAGCGCAGTCGTGATCGTCGCGGCCGGCGCGAACCAGAAACCCGGCGAGTCCCGCCTGGACCTGCTCCAGAAGAACGCCGCCATCTTCCGCGAGCTGATCCCGCAGGTGGTGGCGGCCGCGCCCGGCGCGACGCTGCTGATCGCCACGAACCCGGTGGACGTCCTGACCGACCTGACCGCCAGACTGGCACCCGGCGCGTCCGTGATGGGGTCCGGGACGGTGCTGGACAGCGCCCGCTTCCGGCACCTGATTGCCGAGCACGCCGGGGTGGACGGCACGCACGTCCACGGCTACGTGCTGGGCGAGCACGGCGACAGCGAGGTCCTGGCCTGGAGTACCGCCAGCGTGGCGGGCCTGCCGGTCGCGGACTTCATGGCGGCGCGCGGCCGTGAGTGGACGCCGGAGATCCGCGCGCAGATCGACGCGGACACGCGCGGCGCGGCGGCGCAGATCATCGGCGGGAAGCACGCCACGTACTACGGGATCGGCGCGGCGCTGGCCCGCATCACCGAACGTGTCCTGGGCGACCGGCGCGGCATCCTGACCGTCAGCGCCCCCACCCCGGAATTCGGCGTGAGCCTGAGCCTGCCGCGCGTGGTGGGCCGGGGCGGCGTGGTGGACACCATCTCGCCCGCGCTGACCGGGCCGGAACGGCAGGCGCTGGAACGCAGCGCCGCCGTGCTCAGGGACGCGCTGGCAGCGCTGGACTGACCGGCCCCGGACTGACCGGCCCCGGACTGACCGGCGCTGGACCGGCAGGCGCTGGACCGGCAGGCGCTGGGTTTGTGGGCGCCGGGCTGGTGGGTCCTGGGCTGTTGGATCCAGGGCTGCCGGGCGCCGGGTCCGAGTCCGTGAATTCCCCGGTGATCGTGCCCCCCTCGGCCTTCATGGCGTACACCTCGTTGCGGTCGAGGTCGTACACGATCACCCCGGCGCGCAGGGTGTCGCCGCCCTGCACGCTCTCGGCCGGCTGGGCCGCCGTGCCGTACAGGCGGGCCACGTTGCGGGTGTCGTCGTACTCGACCCGCGCGGCGCGGCTGACCCGCCCACCCGCCGAGTTGAACACCACGTTCCCGACCAGGGTGGTCTTCTCGTCGTCCACGCTGACCTCGATGCGGTCACTCTGACCGGTCAGGGGATCAGTGTCGCTGCGGCGCGTGAACTTAATTGGCCCGTCGATGCGCGCCACGCCGTCGGCGCTGTCGTACAGCAGTTTCTGACCGCGCAGTTCCGTGCGGCCCTGCGTGACGATCACGGTGTCCGGCGCGGGTCTGGGCGTGGCCTGCACCTCGCAGCGGGTCAGGCGGTCGGTGGTGTCGGGCGGCACCTCCTCGCGCTCCAGGAAGCGGCCGCTGCCGGCGCTGGCCTCCACGCGGCCGTCACTGCCGTCCTGCCCGTCTTTCGGGGCGTTCTGCGTGACCACCGCCAGCGGCACCCGGATCACGTTCTTGTCGATGGTGATCTGCACGCCGCCCGCGCCGGTCTCGCTGAACACCGCCAGGGTCGGCGCGCCCTCCGGGTCGTCCGGGAGCGGCTGGCACAGCGCGAACACGCCCGTCGTGTCGTCCGTGCCGGTCTTGACGATCACGATGCGGCGGTCCTTGCCGTCCTTCTCGCTGCGGCGCACCAGGGTCAGGCTGGACTGCTCGGCACTGGCCTCCGGCGCGGCGTCCGGCGCCACATCCGGCCCGACCTCCGGCTCTGTGTCCGGGGGCGACGGCTGCGGCGCCGTCCCGGCAGGAACCGCCTGGGCGGGCGGGCTGGGGTCAGCCTGCTGCGCCCGCCCGCCCGGCACCGCGCCCGTGACCGCCAAGAGCGCGGTCAGGAGGACAGTGACGGTCAGGCGGGTGCGGGGCATGCGCGCAGTGTATACGGGTTCCGTCTGCTTCTCTCCCACTCGCTTCGCTCGGATTGAACGGGCTTTGCAGCCCATTCAATCGGAGTCCGTATTACTTCTCGCCGCGCAGCTTGAACTGCTCGGTCGGAATCTTGTACGCCGAGTTCAGGGCGCGCACGCGGCCGAGGTCGGTGCGCTGCTCCAGGTAGCCGCTGGCGGGGGCCTTGACGGTCACCTTGCTCTTGCTGTCCACGCTGACGGCGTTCCCGACCACGTACGCCACGTTCTTGCGGTCGTCGTAGTACACGGCGTCGCCGGTGGTGGTGGTGGTGCCCTGCACGAGTTTCACGCCGCCACGCACGTACAGCGTCTTGGTCTTGGTGAGCGCGCGGACTTCCTGGCCGGTGATGACCAGTTCCTTCTGGTTGCCTTTGGCGGCGCGGGTCAGGCTGGGTTTGCCGGTCAGCTGGGCCAGTTCGCGGTCCTCGTCGAACACCAGTTTGTCGGCCTGTCCGTTCTGCGTGCCGGTGGAGAGGGTCACGCCGCCCGTGCTGGTGGACACGTTGTTGTCCACGTCCAGGCTCATCTGCGCAGCCCTGATGGTCACGGTGTCGCCGTCCTCTTTCTTCTCGGGGACGAAGGTGGCGCTGGCGTTGCCGCTCAGGACGCCCTGCCCGGTCGTCTCGTCGTACGCGAGGGCCGTGCCGGCGGCGCTCAGGCGGCCGCGCGTGACCTTGACGGCGCCGGTGAAGTTCGCGGTGCGTCTGCCTTTCGCCTCGATCAGCGGCGTGCCCTTGGGCGCGGCCAGCACGGCCTGCGAGGCCTCGATGTTCAGGGTGCTGACCTTCGCCTTCACGGGGCTGCCGGTGAAGGTCAGGGGGCCGTTGCGCACGTCACCGCGCGGGCCGCCCTGGATGGTGATCAGGCGGTTGGTGGCGTCGGCCTGCGCCAGCACGGGCGCGGCGACGGTCAGGAGGGCCAGCAGGGACAGGGTCTTGGTACGGTTCATCATGGGACTCCTTGGGGGTTGGTGGGATCAGGCGCCGGGAACGCGCCGGCCGTTCTCGCAGCGTTCCTTGCCGTCCAGGTCGTATTGCCAGGTCGAGTTGGCGTTGTCTGAGTCCTCGATGTTGAAGTCGAAGCTCATGCGGAGTTTCTCGACGTGCCCGGTCATGAGCGGCGAGTCGAGTTCCGCGACCGGGGCGCTGAAGCCGCTGCCCTGCTCGATCTTCACGGGCGTCTGCTCGGTGCCGGTCAGGTCGATGTCGGCACACTGCTGCACCAGCGTGATGCGCGCCTGACGGGTCGTCATGTTGTCCTGCCCGTCGATGGTCAGGTCCGGGGCGCTCAGGGTGGCGTCCAGCGTCTGGCGGCCCGTCAGGCGGCCCGAGGCGTCCCGCTCGCGCAGCAACCGCTGACCCTGGCCCAGGTCGGTCAGGCGCGTCTCGCTGATCAGCGGGTCGTTCGTGACCTGCCCCGCCCGGAACTGCCACACGGCGTCCGGGTCGCGCGACGGGTACAGCGTGAGCTGCACGCCGGACAGCACGGCGCCGGTGGGCACGGTCGCGCGGTTCGCGCCGGGCAGCAGCGCGAAGATCAGGGCGAACCCCAGGATGCCCGTCAGGGCGTACAGGCCGAGTTTCTGCACGGGCGCACTCTAGCGCGCCCCTCTCATGAGAGTGGTGGGGATCGGGTGGGATACCTCGGGAGATCGTTCCGGCGACGTTACCCTGGGCGGCATGATCGACTCTCACACCCACCTCGACTACATCGACGATCCGGCGGGCGCGCGCGGCGAGCTGGGCCTGAGTGCCATGGTCTGCATCGGCGCGAGCCCCCAGCACGCCCGGAACGCCGTGGCGCTGGCCGAGCAGTTTGAAGACGTGTACGCCACGGTCGGCCTGCACCCCACCGACACGGACGAGGACAGCCCGGAGGCCCGCACGCAGATCGAGGCCCTGACCGGGCACCCGCGCGTGGTCGGCATCGGCGAGAGCGGCCTGGACGACTACTGGGACGACACGAAACGCGCCGCGCAGGTGTCGGCCTTCGAGTGGCAGCTGGACCTCGCGCGCCGCAGCGGGAAGGTGCTGGTCATCCACACGCGGGATAAGGCCGGGCAGGACAGCGCGCACCGGGGCGTGATGGATGTGCTGCGCGCGTGGCCGGACGTGCCGGTGATCCTGCACTGCTTCAGCGGGCACCCGGAACTGCTGCGCTTTGGCCTGGAACGCGGCGAGCACACGTACTTCGGCTTCGCGGGAAACACCACCTACAAGAACGCGCAGGAGATCCAGGCAGCCGCCCGCGACCTGCCCCTGACGCGGATGCTGCTGGAAACCGACGCGCCGTTCCTGGCCCCCGTGCCCAAGCGCGGCAAGCCCAACCGGCCCGGCTACGTGCGCCACACGCTGGAGTTCATCGCAGCCCTGCGCGGCCTGGACCCTGCCGAACTGGAGGCCGCGACCGACGCGAACACCCGCCGCGCCTACGGGCTGCCGCTGGCCTGACGGTCGGGCACAATACCTCGACTTGAGATGCATCCAAATCGGAGGTATCGTGCGAGCATGAACGCCCGCGAGCAACTCCGCATGCTCATCCTGGCCGTCCTGGACCGCCAGCCCGAACACGGCTACGCCATCGCCCAGGCCATCAACACCCGCAGCGAAGGCCTCCTGCGCGCCCGCGAAGGCACCCTCTACCCCGCCCTGCACGCCCTCGAAGCCGAGGGGCTCATCGAAAGCCATGAACACGAGGTCGCCGGCCGCACCCGCCGCGAATACCGCCTGACCGACAAGGGCCGCGCCGCCCTGGCCCGCACCCGCCGCGACTGGCAGGCCCAGGTCGGCGCCGTGCAGGCCGTGCTGGGAGGGAACGCATGACCGGCGAACTCCGCAGCCTGCTCAGCCCCCGCCTCCAGCCTCCCCGGACCGTCGCGGAGTGGCTGGAAGTCGCCACCGACGGCCTGACCCCCGAAGCCGCTCACCGCGTCCGCCACGACTACCTGAACCACCTTCAGGACACCCTCGCAGCCCAGCCTGACCTGACCCACACCGACATCCTGCGCCGCTGGGGCTCCGCGCACACCGCCAACCGCGAACTGCGGCGCACCCACCTGACCGTCCGGGACGCCCGCCGCCTGCCCCCCCGCCACCTCAGCCTGGGCGGCAGCCTGTGGTCCGCGTCCGCCCCGGTGGCTGGCCTGACGGTCGCCGCACTGCCGGACCTGCGGCGCGGCGAAGCCGTCACCCCCTTCCTGCTGAGCGTGGGCATCCTGACCGCACTGGCCCTGCTGCGCTGGTGGGTGCTGTCCCGACCGCTGCCCCCCACCCGCCGCACCGCTGCGTACTGGCTGACCGAGCCCCTCGGCGGCGCCCTCATGGCCGGTCTGGTGGCCGCCCTGTGGTTCCTGCACACCGGCACCCTGACCCCCGACCGACTGATGGCCTGGACCCGCGAACCCGCCTCCTGGGTTGCCCTGAGCTTCTTATCCTTGCACATCTGGCGACTCTCGCTCGCCGTGAACGCCAGCCGCAAACTCGGCGCGGAGACAGCGTGACCCTGCACGACTGGCTGACCGTGGCCCTCCGCAATCTCGCCCCCGCCGCACAGGAGCGCATGACCGCCGAGTACCGCGCCCATGTGCAGGACGCCATGATGGGCGGGCTGACCGAACCGGAAGCCGTCGCCACCCTGGGCGACCCCGCGCAGGTGAACCGCGCGCTGCGGCGCACCCAGTTGACGGTGCAGGACGAGCGGTGGTTGCGGCACCTGACCTCGCCGGGAACGCGCACGCGCCGCGAGTCACGCCGGGTGCTGTGGCTCCTGCCGCTGTGCCTGCCCGCCTGCGCCTTCATCTTTCAGCTGATCTTCGGGCTGTACGTGAGCTGGTCGTGGCTGACTGCGACCGCTGTGGTGGGTGCGGTTACTCTGGTCCTACTGGCCGATCTGCGCATGGGCGACACCCTGCAGGCGGGCCTCCGCTCGTCCCGGCGTGGCATGACCCTGTTTGCGGCGCTGCTGCTCGCGTTGCTGCTCGCCCCGTGGCCCGCACCCCTGTCGCTGCCCGCGCAGTTGTCCCTGCTGGCCGGACTGGCGCTGCTCGCGCTGGCAGCGTGGCGACTGTCCAGCCTGCCGCGCAAACTCACGGATGTGCCGACGTGACCCTGTACGACTGGCTGAACGTCGCGCTGCGCGACCTCGCCCCCGCCGCACAGGAGCGTATGACCGCCGAGTACCACGCACACGTTCAGGACGCCATGACAGGTGGACTGACCGAACCGGAAGCCGTCGCTACCCTGGGCGACCCCGCGCAGGTGAACCGCGCACTGCGGCGCACGTACGCCACAGATCAGGAATTGAGGAACGGGCAGGGTCCGAAGGTGTGGTGGCTCATGCTGCTGCTGGTCGCGGGGTACGGGCTATCCGCGCTGTGGTTTGAACAGGCTGTCGAAGCTGTTGCAGCGGCCACCGCCCTCGTGCTGGCCTGCCTGGCATGGGTGCTCGTACGAAGCGAACCACGGCCGGTCAGGAATCTCCTGCTGGCCACGACCGGACCGTGGCTCTTCAACTTCACCTTATGGCTGGGCTGGAGCGTGCAGGCGTGGCTGGGTGATCCGCCCTCCTTCGGGGCCATCCTATGGCTGCTGACAGTCCTATGGGTGGTATGGCTGGTCGACACCATGCAACAGGCCCGCCGGATGCGGCGCACCCTGACCCTCGGGGGCCGGGCGTGACTCCGGCTGATCTGAACGCGGATCTGGCCGCCTATCTGGATGAGGTGACGGCGCCGTTCCCGGAGGATTCGGCGGCGCGCATCCGGGCGGACCTGACCGGGCATGTGCTGGAGGCCGTGGCGCCGGGTGAGCCGGACGCTGCGGCCATCCGGGAGGCGCTGGCGGCCCTGGGTCCGGCGGCCGAGGTGCGGGCGGCGCTGGAGGGGCAGTTCTTCACGCGGGCGGACGTGGCGTGGCTGGAGCGGGACGGGCAGGTGCGGCGCCTGCTGACGGATGGCGTGAAAGCTTCCGGGCCGCTGTGGCGGGCAACCCTGGGAATCCTGGGCGGCGTGGGCCTGTTGACGTGGCTGATCTGCGGCTGGCCGGGAATCCCCGCGCTGATCGGGTCACGGAGCTTCACGTGGGCGGTGCCTGCGCTGCTGGCTCTGGAACTGGTGCTGTTGGAGTCCGTGCGGCGGTTGATCCTGCGGCAGCCCGCACGGTCCGCAGCGGTGTTGCACCGCATGTATGGCACGCTGTTGGCCCCGTTGGGATTCGCGCTGAGTCTGCCGGTGTTCGCGCCGGATGTGGTGACGGAACCGCTTCTGCTGGCGGCGGCTCTGGGCGCGGCGCTGCTGTGGGCGTACCTGACGCGTCCGCGTGAGGCGCTGACCCTGGCCGGGAAAGCGTGGCGGGGTGCGCGGTGAGGACGGCATAGTGGGGGCATGACGACGCTGGACGCTACCTTTCCCCCCGCTGCCCTGACGGTGCTGGACGTGATCCGTGCGCGCCGCACGGTGGATATCGGTCTGCTGAAACCCGACGCGGTGCCGCGTGAGGTGACCGAGGCGATTCTGGAGGCGGGGATCTGGGCGCCGAATCACGGGCGTACCGAGCCGTGGCGCTTCACGGTGTTCACGGGTGAGGGGCGCGCGAGGCTGGCGGAGGTGTTCGCGCAGGCGTACGCGGCGGGCACCGCGCCGGACCGTGAGGACGAATCGGCGCTGGAGTCGCAGCGGGCGCGGGCGTGGCGGGCGCCGCTGTGGATCAGCCTGGAACTACACATGCCCGAGAAGCCGAAGATGCCCGAGTGGGAGGAGCAGGCGGCGCTGGCGTGCGCGGCGCAGAACATGTGGCTGGCGGCGACGGCGTTCGGGCTGGTCGGGAAGTGGGTGAGCGGGCCGGTGATGGTCAGTCCGGTGGCGGCGCAGGCGCTGGGCGCGCCGAAACTGCTGGGGTTGCTGGTGCTGGGCTACCCGGCGGCCGAGCGGCACGCGGCGACCCGCGCGCCTCTGGCGGACAAGGTCACCTGGGTGGAGTGACGGGCGGCATCCGGGTTACAGGTTGTCCCTGAAGAACTGCACGCTGCGGTTCAGGGCGGTGCGGAGGTTGCGGGACAGGTTGTGGTCGTCGCCCTCGTAGCGGTACGCCTCGACGCCCTGCCCAGCGTTGCGCAGGTCGTCGGCGAGGTTCTTCTGGAACGAGTACGGCACGTCGGCGTCGTTCGTGCCGTGGTGCAGCTGGATGGGCCGGCCGTTCAGTTCCCGCAGGTAGGCGTTGGGGCTCAGGAGGCGCAGGTAGCGGCGGTTCAGGGCGTCCAGCGTGCGCTTCTCGCCGGGGGGTGGGTTCCAGTCGGTGGACAGCACGTCGTAGCTGGCGATCACGCCCGCCCACAGTGAGGCGGCTTTCAGGCGGGGGTCCACGATCATGGCTTTCAGGCTCAGCTGGCCGCCCATGGAGTGCCCCCACAGGCCCAGGCGGTCGGGGTTCACGCGCGGGTCGCGCCGGAGGCTGGCGGCGGCGTTCAGGACGTCCACGGTGTAGCCGGGGTCGTTGTAGCCGCCGCGCGCCTCTCCCTCGCTGCTGCCGTGCCCCCGGTAGTCGCTTTTCAGGGTGACGAAGCCCGCGCGGGCAAAGGCGTCCTGGTACGCCACGTAGCGTTCGGTGGTGCGGTACTCGGCGGGCGGGATATACCCGTGGTTGAACACGATGGCGGGCCACCCGTCCTTCGGCGGTGTGCCGCGCGGCACGGTCAGCAGCGCGTTGATCCGAAGGCCCTCGGACTGGTAGCTGACCACCTGCCGGGTGTAATTGCTGCCCGGCGCCAGGGTCTGCCGCACCGTCAGGGCGCTGCCGGGGTACTCGCGGGCCTTGAGGGCCTGGATGCTGACCGGGTTGCGGGCCACGGCGGCCTTCAGGGCGGTGTCACCGAAGTCCGGGAGGCGGCTGTCCCCTTGCGGCGGCGCCTCTCCGGGCGCGGCGGGCGTGCCCGTGACCGGCGGGTTCCAGGGCAGGCGGAACGGCAGCGATTCCGGCTGCGTGACTGCCACGAACGCCGCCCCGAGGATCAGCGCGAACAGTACAAGGTTGATCAGGCGGCGCACAGGGTTACAGCCGCTCCCGGAAGAACTGCACGCTGCGGTCCAGGGCCGTGCGGAGGTTCCCGGACAGGTTGTGGTTGTCGCCGGGGTACACGTAGTTGCCGCCCAGTTTCCCCAGCGGGCGCAGCTGCGCGGCCAGGGCCGTGTGGAAGGCGACGGGGACGTCCTCGTCGTTCGTGCCGATGTGCAGCTGTACCGGGCCGCCCAGGTCACGCAGGTACGTGTTCGCGCTGAGTTTGTTCCAGAAGGTGGGGTTCTCGCGGGGCGTGCCGTATTTCTCGACGGCCCGCTTGCGCAGGTTCAGCACGGCGCTGGGAATGCTGGCCGGGACGGGCGCGCGGCGCGTCCAGCTGTTCATCAGCTGGTCGTAGTCCCCGACCACGCCCGCCCAGATCACGCCCGCTTTCACGCCGGGGTCGATGGCCATGGCCCGCAGGCTCAGGAAGCCGCCCATGGAGTGGCCCCACATGCCGATCCGGGCCGGGTTCACGCGCGGGTCGCGTTTCAGGCTGCCCAGGGCGTTCATCACGTCGGTCGTGTAGCCCGGCGCGTAGTACCCGCCGAGCGCCTCGCCCTGCGAACTACCGTGCCCCCGGTAATCGCTTTTCAGCGTGATGAACCCGGCCCGCGCGAAGGCGTCCTGGTACGCCACGTAGCGTTCGGTCGTGCGGTACACCTTCGGGGGCACGTACCCGTGATTGAACACGATGGCGGGCCACCCGCCCTTCGGGGGCGTGCCGCGCGGCACGGTCAGCAGCGCATTGATCCGCAGGCCCTCGGACTGGTAACTCACGACCTGCCGGCTGTAGTTGCTCCCTGCCGCCAGGGTCTGCCGGACCGTCAGCGCGCTGCCCGGATACCCGCCCTTCTGGAAGGTCTGCCGGGCCGCCGGGATGCTCATCTGCGCGGCGTCCACGCGGGCCAGTGCCGCCGCAGACTGCGCGGACGCCAGGGAGGACGGCGCGGCCAGACACACGGCCAGGAGGGCAAGACGCGGCGGGTTCATACCCCTGAACGTAGAGCGATCGGGCGCCGCGCACTGCGGCTGAGCCGACCTTCTGCCCTTCAGGTTTTTCCCAGTCGCCCCTCATGGGCGCGCGGGCTCAGCGGCTCAGGTCGTAGGAGGTCAGCGTGGTGAACGGGGCGACACTCAGAAGCAGCAGGGCAGGCAGAACGGAACGCATGACCTCCAGGGTACTGGAGTCCGTGGCGAGGCGGGTGTGCGGCGACCCGGCTGGCCCGCCAACTGACCTGAAATCCAACTGAGAAAGGGCTGAAGTGGCCTTGTGGTGAGGCTCCATGAGCGTTATATTTGTTTTCCATAGCAACACAAACCCTGATTCCACATCAGGTGCCTGCACGGTCACGTCCGCCGGATTCCCTCCGCAGTTCGCCTTCCTCAAGGCGCACGTGCCCCACAGGTATCAAGGAGTTCCCATGAAGCGATTTGGTGCCCTTCCACTCCTCGCACTGACCGGCGCACTCCTCACGGCGTGCACGACTTCTGTCGGCGATATAGCCATTCCGGCCCTGACCGTCACGGTTGCTCCCAACCCGCTCGTGAGCGCCGGACCCGTCGCGTTCAAAGCCACCGCCACCGACCAGAGCGGCATCAGCAAGGTCGAGTTCTACGACAACGGCACGCTGGTCAGCACCGATACCTCCGCACCCTACGAGGCCAGCAAGAGCTACACCTTCGCGGACAACGGCAGCCGCACCATCATGGTCAAGGCGTATGACGGCAGCGGCAACGTCGCGACGAAAACCGCTCCCCTGACCGTCGCCATCGCCGACCGCAACGAACCGAACGACAGCGTGGCCGCCGCCACGGCCCTCACGGTGGGCACGCCGGTCAAGGGTGCCGTCGCGGCGCAGGGCCGGGATTACGACTACTTCAAGTTCACGGCCAAGGCCGGCGACCCGCTGAAACTGACGGTCAAGACCGGCAGCGTGGACCCCAAGAGCACCCTGGATCCCTACGTGATGATCCTGATGCCCGACGGCAAGACCGTGCTGGAGAAGGATGACGACGGCGGCAGCGCCATGGAGTCCGAAATCCGCTTCAACGTCCCGGTCGACGGCACGTACACGGTCGTCCTGACCAGCTTCAACATCCACAACGACGCGACCGCCACCGACGATCTGGCCACCAACACCTACGAGCTGCTGCTCAGCCGCCGCTGAACCCCAGGAGAACCCCGTGAAGAACACTGTCAAATCCCTGTCCCTGCTCAGCCTGGCCCTGGTGCTGGGCGCGTGCGGCAACAGCAGCACCGTCTCTACCCCCGTCACCTCTGGCGTGAAAGCGCCGCAGTTCACGGCCGTGCCCGGCAAGTGGTTCGTGGAACTCGAGGGCGACCCCACGGCCCTGAGCGTCCAGAGCGTCGGGGCGCAGCAGGCCGTGTTCCGCGCCCAGGCGGCCGCCAGCGGCATCCGCTACCAGGAAGTCATGAGCTTCGATACGCTGTTCAACGGCTTCTCGGTGCAGGCCGAAGAGGCGGAAGTGAACCGCCTGTCGCTGCTGCCCGGCGTGCGCGCCGTCTACCCGGTCGAGCAGGTGGAGCGTCCGGTCGTGCAGCGCGACCTGCTCTCCAGCCTGAACCCGGACATGATGACCGCCGTCAGCATGACCGGCGCCGACATCGCCCAGAACGAACTGGGCCTGACCGGTAAGGGCGTGAAGGTCGCCGTGATGGACACCGGCATCGACCTCGAGCACCCCGCCTTCAAGAACCGCGTGGTGGCCGGGTACGACTTCGTGGGTGACGCCTTCGGGACGGGCGGCAACTTCACGCCCAAACCCGACGACAACCCCGACGACTGCGGCGGTCACGGCACGCACGTGGCGGGCATCGTGGGTGGCGCCGACGCGGCCGCGAAGTTCAAGGGCGTGGCCCCCGACGTGACCTTCGGGGCGTACAAGGTGTTCGGCTGTGACGGCTCGACCAGCAGCGACATCATGATCGCCGCCATGGAACGCGCCTACAAGGACGGGATGCACATCCTGAACATGAGCATCGGCGCCTCGTACCAGTGGCCCGAGTACCCGAGCGCCAAGGTCGCCAGCCGCCTCGTGAAGCAGGGCATGGTCGTGACCGTCTCGGCCGGCAACAGCGGCACCAACGGCCAGTGGGCCACCGGCGCGCCCAGCCTGGGCGAGAACGTGATCGCCACCGCGTCGGTGGACAACACCCGCATCGACCTGAGCAGCTTCACGCTCAGCGACGGTTCGAAGGTCGGCTTCTACGCCGCCACCGGCTCGCCCGTGCCGACCAAGGGCACGACCTTCCAGGTCGCCAAGAAGCCCAGCAGCACGCCCACCACCACCAACGACGGCTGCACCGCCAGCGGCGGCTTCGCGGCTGGCAGCCTGACCGGCAAGGCCGCCCTGATCCGCCGTGGCAGCTGCACCTTCTACGAGAAGGCCAAGAACGCCCAGGATGCCGGCGCCACCGCCGTGATCCTGTACAACAACGTGGCCGGGTACATCAACCCCACGGTGACCGGCACGCCCGCCATCACCATTCCGGTCGTGTCCATCAGCGCCGCCGACGGCGCGAAGATCGACGGGCTGATCGCCACGGGCGCCAGCTTCACCTTCGACGGCGGCACCCTGAGCATCGAGAACCCGACCTCCAGCACCCTGAGCAGCTTCACCAGCTACGGCATGTCGCCCGACCTGGAACTGAAACCCGACCTCGCCGCGCCCGGCGGCTCGATCAAGAGCGCCTACCCGCTCACGGTGGAGCCCGGCGGCTACGCGGTCCTGAGCGGCACCTCCATGGCCGCCCCGCACGCGGCGGGCGTCGCCGCGCTGATGCTGCAGGCCTACCCCACCATGAAGGCCAAGGACATGCGCGCCCGCCTGATGAACACCGCCAGCCTGCGCAAGTTCCGCGCCGCCAGCGGCGTGACGACCTTCAACGACTACGTGCAGCGCCAGGGCGCCGGCATGATCGACGTGATCGCCGCGCACAACGCCACGGTCAGCGCCACCCCCAGCAAACTCAGCCTGGGTGAGAGCGACACCTTCGCCACCCGCAGCAAGGTGGTCGTCCTGAAGAACACCGGCGCGACCCGCGAAGTCTTCACCGTGAAGCACGCACCGGCCCTGACGGTGGCCGGCACCACGCTGGCCCCGGCCGCCAGCACCGCCGCCGCCAAGATGACCGTGAACGGCACCGACGTGGACGCCGGCAGCCTGATGATCGAGGTCGCGCCCTTCAGCGAGGTCGAGCTGAACGTGACCGTCACCCCGCCCGCCAGCGCTCCCGACAAGGCGCAGTACGGCGGCTACCTGAGCCTGCAGAGCAAGACGACCAGCAGCCTGGTCGTGCCCTACAGCGGCTTCAAGGGCGACTACCAGAGCATCGAGGTGCTGGGACGCGTCAACATCGGCGGCGCGAGCTACGACTTCCCCGTGCTGTACGACGCCAAGGAAGACGTGTTCTTCGAGGAGAACGAGGCCGTGACCACCCTGCCCGACTTCACCATGGCCGCCGACGACCAGCCCAGCGTGCTGGCCCAGCTCTCGCACCAGGCGCAGCGCATCACGCTGGAACTGCTCGACGGCAACGGCAACGTGATCGAGCAGCTCGGCAACTACCCCTACGTGGGCCGCAACGCCACGAACGTGTACGTGGACAGCACCAGCGACGCCTGGGACGCCTTCGGGTGGGACGGCAAGCTCAAGGGCGGCAGCAACGCCCCCAACGGCACGTACCAGCTGCGCCTGAAGGTCCTCAAGGCGCTGGGCGACGAGAGCAACCCCAAGCACACCGAGACGTACACCAGCCAGAAGTTCACCGTCAAGCGCCCCTGAGCGCCTGACCACCCGAGCCCAACGAAACGCCGCCCCGCAGACTGGGGCGGCGTTTTCCATTCGGATCAGTGCAGTCGGTTCAGCGCAGTCGGGTCAGGATGGTGTCGATCACGCCCTGCAGGTCCAGTGGGCCGGTGTCGATGACCAGTGCGTCGGGGGCGGGGGCGCTCTGGACGGTGTCGAGTTCGTCGCGGCGTTGCAGGTCGGCCTCGATGGCGGGCACGTCTTCCGGGCGTTCGCGGGCGCGGCGCTCGGCGCGGATGCGGGCGCTGGCGGTCAGGTAGAACTTGTGCGGCGCGTGCGGGAACACGTTGGTGCCCATGTCGCGGCCCTCGGCGACGAAGGGTTCGGGCAGGGCGCGCAGCTGGGCGTCCACCCATTCACGCACCTCCGGCAGGGCGGCCACGACGCTGACTCCCCGGTCCACGCGGGTCGAGTGCAGGTCGTCGGTGAGGTCACGCTCACCCTGCCAGACGCGGTTCCCGCCGGCCAGGGGTTCCAGGCGGACCGGGTGGGTGCCCAGCAGTTTCAGCAGGCCGGGGGCGCCGCGCAGGTCCAGGTCCGCTTCCAGGCCCAGCAGGGTCGCAGCGCGGTACAGCAGGCCGCTGCTCACGTACGGCACGCCGAGTGCCTGCGCGACTCCCGAGGACACGCTGGATTTTCCGCTGGCCGCCACGCCGTCAATGGTCACGATCATCAAGAGGGCAGTGTAGCGCGGCCGCGCCATCCGCGCCCCGACCTCATCCTTCTGCGTGACGCGCGGCGCGTCCGGGCCGCTACACTGGAGGGAACGATGAAACACGCTGCCCTGATCCTGACCGCGCTTCTCGCACTGACCGCCTGCCAGCAGAAGGACGACGCGACCACGACCGACACGAAGACGGACACGGCCGCGACGGACACCGCCACCGACACCCCGGCGACCGAGACGCCGGCCACGGACACGAAGGCGGACGCCGCTCCGGCCGTCACCGAGCCCGGCCCGGTCCCCGCCGGGTACACCGAGGTGCCGTTCCTGACGACCGAACCCAAGCGCGAGTTCGAGAGCGAGCCGGACATGGCCCTCACCGAGGGCAAGGACTACTACGCGCTGCTGGACACCAGCCGCGGTCAGATCCTGGTGGACCTGTACGAGCAGGAGACGCCGGTCACGGTGAACAACTTCGTGTTCCTGGCGCGCAACCACTACTTCGACGGCATCCGTTTCCACCGCGTGATCGACGGGTTCATGGCGCAGACCGGCGACCCCAAGAGCGTGGACGACAGCAAGAAGGCCGAGTGGGGCACCGGCGACCCCGGTTACAAGTTCGCGGACGAGTTCCGGCAGAAGCTGACCTTCGACAGCGGCGGCATTCTCGCCATGGCGAACAGCGGCCCCGCCACGAACGGCAGCCAGTTCTTCATCACGTTCGAACCGACCGAGTTCCTGAACGGCAAGCACACCATCTTCGGGAAGGTCGTGACCGGCGACGACACCCTGCCGAAACTGACCCGCACCATGGACCAGAGCAACGCCGAGATCGAGGGCGCCACCGCCGACGAGATCCTCAGCGTGCGGATTCTGACCAAGGGCTGAACCGCGTTGCCGGCGGCGCGCTTCCCGTCCGGGGGCGCGCCGTCTACAGTTCCAGGCCGGTGGGCGTGGCGGCGCGGGCCGGAATGGCGGTCAGCAGGACCTCGTACTTGCCAGTCACGAACACCTTGAAGTCGTGTTTCTGGAGGCCACGCCGGGCGTTCGTCACGTCGGCGGCGAGCAGGCTCAGGTCCGGACGGGCGTAGTTGCGCATCCGCGCGCCGTACGAGAGGGTGCCGTCCCGGTAGCGGGCGTTCGGGTACCCGAGGATCACTCCGCCGCCCGGCGTCAGGTGGTGGCGGCGCAGCGTGGAGAGCAGCACGTCCTGCGTGACGCCGGGGCTCTGGAGCAGACTCAGGGCCAGGATCAGGTCGAAGCGGCCCAGTTCTGGTGGCAGGGCATTCACATCGGCCACGTGGATGGTCGCCTGGGGCCAGCGGTCGCGGGCGGCCTGCGCGGCGGCCGGGTCGAGCTCCACGCCCACCACCGTCAGCGCGCGGTCCGGGAAGGCCAGCGGCAGGGCGGCCAGTTCATGCCCGGCGTTCAGGCCCAGCGCCAGCACCCGCCCGCCCTGGGGGGGGTTCACGCGGCGCAGCGCCTCGACGAACGTCGCCAGGAAGACGGGGTCCTCCAGCTTGTTCACCCGCGCCCAGTCGCCGTCCGGGCCGTACCCGGCGTGATCCGGGTCGCGGGCCGGGGCATGGGCCCGCAGGGTCAGGCGCACCCGCCCCTCCCCTGCCCGGTCCGGGGTCAGGAGGTGCGCGCCGAGCAGGTCCGCGAGGTCCGTCCAGGTGCTCCAGGGGCGGTGGATGCCGTGCGGGGTCCCCTCGCCCGCGTACAGGCCCAGGCCTGCGTCGGGGTCGGGCACCTCGAAGGTCACCTCGCCCGCCGCGCGCAGAGTGTCACGCACGGCGGGCAGGAGGACGCTCATGGGTTCAGTCGTGAAGCGCACCGGCCGGTCAGTACCCGTGGTGCTTGACGACCGCGCCCTGACCTTCGAGCCAGCGGGTGACGACGCCCACGGCGGCCTTCACGCCGGTCGTGATGATCGGGCCGCCGAACTTGGCGAGGCGCACGAGGTGCGTGCCGTCCTCGCGGGCAGTGATGCCGATCAGGACCTCCTGGGTCAGTTCGCCCTCCACGACGTGCGCCAGGACGACCCAGCCGTCGCGGCGCAGACCGGCGTACAGGTCGAGCAGGATGACGGTCCAGGCGCCGCCTTCCTCCGCATTGCGGCTGCCGGGGTTGCGTTCGGTGCGTTTCTCGAAGGTCTGGGGACCAAAGGTGTCGGGCAGGGTCAGGACGGCGTGGGGCACGGTGGTGGGGTCCTCCGGGTAGGGCGTGGTCGGCCCGTGCGGGACGGGCGTGTGGGCGGTGGGGATGAAACGGGCGTGGTTGACGCCCAGGCCGAGGTCACGCCATTTCAGGGCGTACTTGGTTTCCAGCGCGGCGGCGGGGGGATCGGTGCGTTCGACGCACATGACGCCGCTGGCCCCGGCCTGTTCGCACGCGAACTCGAAGTACTCGTCGTGGTCGGTGGTGAGCAGGATCATCCCGCCGGGTTTCAGGCGGCTGGCGGCGAGCTGGAAGAACGGGACGCGCAGGAGGCGGTGGTCGGTGTGGCCGGCCTTGGGCCAGGGGTCGGGGAAGTTCACGACGATCAGGTCCAGCCCCGCGTGCGGGATGACGGACCGCACGAGCACGTCGGCGGGCATCTTCGTGAGGATCGCGTTGTCCAGGCCCGCGTCCCGCAGGCGGCGGTGCGCCTTCAGGAGCGACACGCCGGAGAGTTCCACGCCGAGGTAATTGGGCGCCTGGGGGAAGGTCGCGGCGTGGTGCGGCCAGAAGCGCCCGTCCCCGAATCCGACCTCCAGCACCCAGGGGCGGTCCGGGGTGTCCGGGTACAGGCGCGCGGCGCTGTCGGGGAACCGGAAGTCGCCGAGGCGGGCGATCATGCGCGCCCCCCGTTCAGGTCGGCCTGTAGGTCGTCGGCGAGGCGGGCCGCGTCGCGCAGCACGCTGTCATACGTGTGCTCGCCGGACGTGCACTGCCCCAGCATCCGCACGCGCTCCAGACGGTTTACGCGGAAGCCGTCGAGTTCGGTGGGGGCGGGCGTCAGGAAGCGCACGTCGTAGGGCGGTTCGACGCCCTCACCCTCGGCGCGGCGTTCCGCCCCGATCAGCCAGATGCCGCTGGCGGTCAGGTCGTCCGCCAGGAAGTCGTACGCGACCTCGCTGAGGCGCCCGGCCTCGTCCATGGTGTCCCCCACCAGCAGGCGGCCCTTCAGGAACGCCCCGACCGCCAGCACGCCCAGCCGCGCGTGCAGTTTCGGCCCCTCCCAGGTGGAGAGCACGATCTGGCCGCCTCCATCGGGCACAGTCTCCTCGTCCAGCGCCGTGACGGTGCTCTGGAGCAGGTGAATCCCGGCCGTCTCCTCCACGCGGGCCTTCAGGTGGCGGTGGAAGGTCCAGCCGTCCGTGTCGGGGTGCAGCGCGGCGCGCACCTCCTCGAACAGGCTGCCCTGTGGGAACGTCACGCCCGCCGTGGTCGGCTGGTACAGGTTCCCCAGGTGATCGAGCGCCTGCGACACCAGCAGCACGTCCAGTCCCGCGCGGGCCAGCCGCCACGCCAGTTCCGTCCCGGCCAGCCCGGCCCCGACCACGGCCACGTCGTACAGGTGCCCCGGTTGCGGGCGACTTCTCGGAGAAACAGGACCAAACATCACCCTCCAGTGTACGGTTTCGGAGGAAGTCGAACGCGAAACGGCCGCACCCTTTACCCTGTCCCCCATGTCCGACGACGTCCCCTCGAACAGTGGTTTCGCGTTCCGGTCGCAGGTGCGCGCGGGCGGCGAGCGGGTGCTGGCGTTCCTGACGCGCGAGTACCGGCACTCGGACGCAGAGACGTGGGCGGCGCGGCTGGCGGCGGGTGAGGTGGAGGTACGGGGCGTGCAGGCACGCGGGGACGAGGTGCTGCGCGCCGGGGACGTGGTCGTGTGGCACCGCCCGCCGTGGCGGGAGGAGGCGGCCCCGCTGGACTACGCCGTGCTGCTGGAGGACGACGCGCTGGTGGCGGTCAGCAAGCCGTCGGGTCTGCCGACGCTGCCGGGCGCGGGCTTCCTGACGCACACGCTGCTGACGCAGGTGAGGTTGCGCTATCCGGGGGCCAGTCCGCTGCACCGGCTGGGGCGCGGCACGAGCGGCGCGGTGCTGTTCGCCCGGACCGGCGAGGCGGGCGCGGCGCTGTCCCGCGCGTGGCGGGAGCACGAGGTGGGCAAGGTGTACCGCGCGCTGGGTGCGGGCGTGCCGGAGTGGGACACGCTGGACATCCGCACGCCCATCGGGCCGGTGCCGCACCCGCGCCTGGGGACGGTATTCGCGGCCAGCGCGGACGGCAAGGCGTCACGCAGCGTGGCCCACGTCCGCGAACGCCGCGCCGGGCAGACACTGTTCGACGTGGCCATCCACACCGGGCGACCCCACCAGATCCGCATCCACCTCGCCGCCGCCGGACACCCGCTGGTCGGCGACCCGCTGTACGGGCCGGGCGGCCTGCCGCTGCCAGGGCTGCCGGGCCTGCCGGGCGACCTGGGGTACCGGCTGCACGCCTGGACGCTGCACTTCCGGCACCCGGTCACGGGAGCGGCGGTGCGGGTGGAGGCCCCGCCGCCCCCCGACCTGCGCTGACAGCGGCGTTCAGCGTTCGGTGTCGGCGGTGTACGTGCCGTCCGCGCGGCCCTCGAAGGTGACGGTGCCGTGGCGGTCCGTGCGGTACACGCGCGCGCCGGTCTGCCGGTACAGCCGCAGCGTCTGCGCGGTCGGGTGGCCGTAACTGTTCTCCCCGACGCTGATGACCACGTTCTCGGGGCGGACGTTCGCCAGCCACGCGGCGCTGTCGCCGTTGCTGGCGCCGTGGTGAATGCTCTTGTACAGCTGGAAGGGGCCGCGCAGGTCCGCGCGTTCCTGCGCGAGCCAGCCCTCGGTTTCCTCGGTTTCGCTGTCGCCGGTCAGCAGGGCGCGGAACTCCCCGAACTGCACGGCCAGCCCGACGCTGTTCAGGTTCTGGTCGTCCGGCATGCCGGGGGGCGGCGCGATGACGCGCAGTTTCACGCTGCCCAGGTTCACGGTCTGGTTGCTGGCCTTCGTGAACGTGGCGTCCACGGCCTGCAGGGCCCGGACCAGCCGCTCCCAGGTCTGGGTGGTGCCGCCCAGGCCGTTGTTGATGAACACGCGGGGCTTCAGCGCGGCGGCCGGCACGAGGCCCGCGATGTGGTCGGCGTCCGCGTGCGAGGCGATCATCAGGTCCAGGCGCGTCACGCCGTGTTTCTCCAGTTGCGCGTTCAGGCGCTCGGCGCTGCGGCCCCCGTCGACCAGGGCCGTCTTGCCCTCGGGGCTGCGGATCAGGATGGCGTCCCCCTGCCCCACGTCCAGGAAGCGGATGGTGACGGTCCCGCCGGCCGGTGCGGGCGCCGCGCCGGTGCCGGGGGCGTCGCCGCCGGGCGCGGCGTCCTGCTGGCGGATCCAGCCGCACGCGGCGAGGCTGCCGGTCACGACCAGGATCAGCAGGCCCAGCAGGTCCGAGGCGCCCGGTCCGCTGCGGGCTTTCGCGCGGCCCCGGCGGCCCGGCGCGGCCCGGCCGGGGGCCGCGCGGGTCGCGCCGGGCTCGCCGGCTGCCGCGCCCCTGCCGCCGGGGGATCTGCTGGCAGTGGTCTTACTGGCGGTAGTTTTACTGGCCGCTGTCTTGGCAGCCGGGGTTCTGGTCTTGCTGGCCGGGGCCTTGCGGGCCGGGGACGCGGCCTTGCCGGTCGCGGCGTCTGGTTTGCGGGGGGCGGGGTCGGGTTTCTTGGGGCTCACAGGGTGATGTCTCCGTCGTCGTTCAGGGGCAGGTCGGCGCGGCCGGCCGCGTTCAGGGTGTCCAGGGTCGCCTGGGCGGCGCGGCGGCGCGCGGCGGTCTCGTCGGGCAGGAGGCTCAGGGTCACGCCGTCCGGGCCGTCCGTGACGGCCAGCAGGTCGCCGCCGCGCACGCCGGGCGGCAGGTCGCTCAGGGGCCGGACGACGGTGCGGCCGTCCGGGAGTTCCAGGCGGGCGACCGGGCCGCGCGGGGTGTCTTCCAGGCCGTCGACCGTCCAGCGTTCGGCGGGGACGTCCGGCGTGGCGGCGTGGCCGGCGGGTGTCGTCCCGGACCCCTCCGGCGCCGATTCTGTCTCGGGACGAACAGGTTCAGGCTTCACGCCCACAGCGTAGCGCACCGGGCGCGGTGGGTGCCGCCCGGACCTTCACGCCGGCGGGTCGGACGGACTCCGTCTGTTTCATTGACAGCCCACTTCTCTCCCTGGGGCTCTGCCCGGATTGAACAGCTCTGCAGGCCATTCCACCGGAGTCCGGTTCAGCCAGTCTCGATCAGGTGCAGCCGGCGGCGTTTGGCCTCGTACATCTGCGAGTCCGCCTCGCGGATCCAGTCGCTCATGGAGTAACTGGGGTGCGCCTGCGCCAGCCCGATGTTCAGGTGCGGCGGCGCGGCGGTCGTCCAGGGGTGGGCGCGCACGTCCTCCAGCCACTCCAGCAGGGTCAGGCGGGCGCCGTCACGGTCGCCGGGCAGCAGCACCGCGAACTCGTCGCCGCCCAGCCGGAACACATGCGCCCCGTGCCCCGCGAGGCGGCGCAGCAGCGTGCCCACCCCGGTCAGGACCTCGTCCCCGACCGCGTGCCCGAACCGGTCGTTGATGGCCTTGAAGTCCTGCAGGTCCATGATCGCCAGCGTGAAGCGCTCGCCGCCACTCTGCGCGGCGTTCAGGGCCGCCTCGCCCCGCTGCGTGAACCGGCGGCGATTCCACAGGCCCGTCAGGGGGTCCGTGTGCGCCTCCTGATCCACCCGTTCGTGCAGCGCGGCGTTCTCCAGGGCGATGCTCAGGTGCACGGCCAGCAATTCCAGGAATTCCAGGTCCTCGGGCGTGAAGGCGTTCAGCACGTAACTCTGCACGGACAGCACCCCCGTGACCTCCCCGGCGTGCAGCGGCACGCCCATCCACGACAGGGTGTGCGGCAGGTCCGACCGGAAGTGCAGGCGCGCCACGCCCAGCCGCTCGCGTTCCAGGTAGGTGGGCAGGTCGTTCTCCAGGCGGATCGTGCCGCGCAGCACCCGTTCCAGCAGCCCGTCCGGCCGGGGCGGGATGCGCTGCTCGGAGACGTTGTCGCCCTCCAGGGTCAGGCAGTGCCAGCCGCCGCCGGGCGCGCAGCGGGCCAGCAGCGTGATCGGCGTGTCGAACATCAGGCGCACCTGCTCGTGCATGGCGCGCAGCAGGTCGTCCGTCCTGACCAGTCGCGCCAGCGCCGCCGTCACCTGTACCAGGGACCGGTACCGGGCAATCTGCCGCTGCGCGTCGGAGGCATGGAAGTTCAACGTACCCGTCATTGTTTCATGTGGAGCTGTCGAAAGTCTGACACCCACCCCCGGTGGGTTCCGGCAACGCCGCCCCCGACCGGAGCCCCGCCGACCCGGCCAGGGGATTCCGTTCATGGGGACATTCACGGCCGCGGCGGCGGCGTATCCTGCGTGCATGAAGTGGCTCTCCGACCCGGCACTCGCGCCCATCGTGGAAAAGGTCGAGGCGGGCGAGCGCCTGACCTTCGCCGAGGGCATGCAGCTGTACGACACCCGCGACCTGAACACCCTGATGAGACTGGCGAACCTGCGCAAGCAGCAGCTGCACGGCGACCGGGTGTACTTCGTTCACTCCATGCGGCTGGAATTCACGAACATCTGCTACGTGGGCTGCACCTTCTGCGCCTTCGCCGCGCACAAGAACGAGGAACGGGCCTGGGACTACAGCCCCGAGCAGGTCGCCGAACAGGTCCGCCGCCGCTACCTGCCCGGCATCACCGAACTGCACATGAGCAGCGGCCACCACCCCAACCACAAGTGGGAGTACTACCCCGAGATGGTGCGCGGCCTGCGCGAGGCCTTCCCGGACCTGCAGGTCAAGGCCTTCACCGCCGCCGAGATCGAACACCTGAGCCGCATCAGCAAGAAACCCACCCTGGAAGTCCTGCGCGAGTTGCAGGCTGCCGGGCTGGCCGCCATGCCCGGCGGCGGCGCCGAGATCTTCGCCGACCGCGTGCGCCGGCAGGTCGCCAAGAACAAGGTCAAGGCCGAGAAGTGGCTCCAGATCCACAGCGAGGCGCACTCCCTGGGCATGCGCACCAACGCCACCATGCTGTACGGACACATCGAGACGCTGGAAGAACGCCTGGATCACATGGACCGCCTGCGGACCTTACAGGACGACTCCGTGGCCCGCTTCGGCGGCGGCTTCCACGCGTTCATTCCGCTGGCGTTCCAGCCGCTCGGGAACACCCTGGCGCAGAACCTCGGCAAGACCGACTTCACCACCGGCCTCGACGACCTGCGCAACCTCGCCGTGGCCCGCATCTACCTCGACAACTTCCCGCACATCAAGGGCTACTGGGTCATGATCGGCAGCGAACTCACGCAGGTCAGCCTCGACTGGGGCGTGTCCGACATCGACGGCACCATCCAGGAAGAACACATCGCGCACGCCGCCGGAGCCACCAGCCCCATGAAACTCAGCGAGCAGGGCATGATCCGCATGATCCAGCACGCCGGCCGCACCCCTGTCCTGCGCGACGCGTACTACAACGAACTGGCGACCTTCCCCCGCACCCCGGCCACCGAAGCCGCCGACTGACCCCCATGCCCGCACCCGGCGACCTCGACCTGATCCTCGCCCTGGACGACCAGTGGAACGCCGCGTACCACCACCGCGACCCGGCCCGGCTGGACACCGTCCTGGCCGACGACTGGCTGGGCTTCTACCACGACGGCACCACCGTCACCAAACAGGAACTCCTGACCGGCATGCAGACCAACCCCACCACCCCCCTCAGCTTCGAACGGCACGCCGCCCGAGTACACGGCGACACCGCCATCACGCGCGGCACCCTCTACGCCGCAGGCCAGCGCGTACAGAGTTTCCTGCGCGTCTACGCCCGCCAGGACGGACACTGGCAGGCTGTCAGCGTGCAGGTCATCCCGTGAGCAGGCCCGTAGCGGATGGCGGATGGCAGATGGCACAGCGCGAGGCGGATTCCTCTCCATCAACGGTCATCCATCACCCATCACCGCGCACCCCCGGTGTGCCGTACCGCGCGGGTTGGATTCATTTCACGAATGTGGCGCCGATTCTGGATTCGCTGGTGCTGCCGCCCGGCGTGACGGCGATCACGGGCGTGCCGACGCAGATGAATGCGGCGCTGCTATCGGGTGAGGTGGATATCGCGAATATCAGCGCGGTGGAGTTCATCCGGAACGCGGATGTGCTGGAGGCCCTGCCGGATTTCAGTGTGGCGGTGCTGGGGCCGGTGTACTCCGTGAACCTGTTTCACACGCGGCCGCTGGAGGAACTGCGGCGGGTGGCGCTGACGGCGCAGTCGGCGATGAGTGTGGCGCTGCTGGAGGTGCTACTGCGCGAGCGGGGCCTGAGCCCGGTGCTGAAGCGCGCCGAGGGTGAGGCGGAAGCGCTGCTCTCGCAGGGGTTCGACGGAGTGCTGCGGATCGGGGACAGCGCCCTGCGGGAGTGGTACGGGGTGGTGGGGCCGCTGACGCCTGAGACGACCATGACCAGCCTGCCGCACTCGGCGCGGGGGATCACGGTGACGGATCTGGCCGAGGAGTGGTTCCGTCTGACGGGGCATCCGTTCACGTTCGCGGTGTGGGCGTACCGCAAGGACCGCCCGCCACCTGCGGCGCTGGTGCAGGCCATGCGGGAGGCGCGGCGCGACGGGATCGGGCATCTGGCGGACGTGGCGGAGCGGCACGCGCGGAAGCTGGGGTTACCGGAGCGGGTGGTGCAGCACTACCTGTGGAACTTCCGTTACCACCTGGAAGCGCCGGACCGGCTGGGTCTGCACGAGTTCGCGGCGAAGGCCGTGCCGGGGCACGCGCCCCTGACGTTCGGTCCCCGCCCCGGCCCCCGCTGAACCGGGCTGCGGTTCAACTGGCCTCCTATTGAACTGGCCCGCGATCATACGGACTGCCGTTTGGTTCGCCAACAATCCGGACCTTCACCGCCCCTGCCGGCTCCACGTCCGGAGGGGCGTTTCTCTCCTTCTCTGCGGGGCAACTATACGAGTCGCATCCGCTCGGACCGGGCGGGCTTTGCAGCCCATTCAATCGGAGTCCGGATCAGAGGCGGTCGATGGGTCCCAGGGCAACCACGGTCAGGCGGTCCAGGGGGCACAGCCGCAGGACCTCGCGCACGTCGTCGGGGGTGACCTGCTCGTAGCGGCGGACGCTCGCGGCGGTGTCGGGGGTGCGGCCGGTCGCCAGGAACTCCATGCCCAGCGTGAACAGGCGGCCCTGGGGCGTCTCGGCGCGCAGCAGGGTACCCACCGCGAGTTTGCGGGCGGCGCGGCGCACCGCGACCGGGGTGATCAGGTCGCCGGCGCCGGCCAGCACGCGACGGTACGTGGCGAGCGCGGCGGCGGCCCGGTCCGGGTCGCAGGAGAACCCGCCCTCGAAGGTGCCGGCGTCCTGGTATTCCAGGTGGCCCAGGTCGGCGCTGTCGCAGCTGCCGTCGTCGATCAGGTGCCAGTACAGGGCGCCGTTCTCGCCGCCGATCAGGTCGGCCAGGACGTGCGCCGCCTCGCGCAGCGGGTGGGTGGCGTCCAGGCCGGGCGCGGCGGCCGTGACCTGCACGCGGCTCAGGGTGGGGTCGTTGATGACGCGGACGGTGCCGGGGTGGCGGGGCGCGGCGTGGTCCGGGCGCCGGGCGGGCAGGCGCGGGGGGGCGGGGCGGGTCGCGGCGGGCCAGTCGTGCAGGTGGGTGCGGGCCCAGTCCAGCACGGCGGGCGGGTCGAACTGCCCGGTGACGGTCAGGGTGACGCGATCGGCGCCGTAGCGGTCGCGGTGGTTGCGGCGCAGCGCGTCCGGCGTGAGGTCCGTGACGGTGGCGGCGGTGCCCAGGATGGGCCAGCCGAGCGGGTGGTCGCCCCAGTAGTCGGCGCGCAGTTCGTCCGTGACGCGCACGGCGGGCTGTTCGGCGTACATGGCGATCTCCTCGAGAATCACGCCGCGTTCGGTGGCGATGTCGTCGGGGCGCAGGGCGGGGCGCATCAGTTCGGTCAGCGTGCCGAGCAGTTCGGTGGTGCGTTCCGGCAGGGTCGCGGCGTGGTAGACGGTCGCTTCCTCGCTGGTGAAGGCGTTGGCGTGCCCGCCGAGGTCGTCGAGGCGTTCGTTCAGTTGCGCGGCGCTGAGGGTGTCGCTGCCCTTGAACAGCAGGTGCTCGATGAAGTGGCTGGCGCCCATCTCGGCGGCGCTTTCCTCGCGGCTGCCGGTGTTCACGAAGTAACCGGCGGCGACGGTCTGCGCGGCCGGGTCGGGTTCCAGCAGCAGGGTCAGGCCGCCGGGCAGGCGGTGGTGTTGGGGGGCAGGGTCAGGCATGCAGGGTCTCGCTGGGGTGGTCGGAAGGCTGTAGGGGGATGGGTTCGGCGTTCCCGGCCGTCAGGGACTCGCCGGGCCCGTGCGCCTCGGGGCCGATGGTGACGGTCGTGACGTCCGGCGCGGGGTGGTATCGGGCCAGGAAGGCGTTCACGTCGTCCAGGGTCAGCTTGCTGAGGGACTCGCGGAGTTCCGGGACGCTGCGGATCCGGCCGAACACGGCGGCGTCGCGGGTCAGGGCGTGGGCGCGGGCGCGCATGCTCTCGGCCCCGAAGACCACGCTGGCGTCCAGGCCGGCGCGGGCGCGGCCGAACTCGGCGGGCGTCAGACCCTGCGGGAGCCTCTCCAGTTCCGCCAGGATGACCTGCAGCGTCTCGGGCGCGCGGGCGGGGGTGCTGCCGGCGTACGCGCCCAGGAATCCCTGCCCGCCCAGGATGACCGGGCTGGCGCTCACGGCGTACGCCAGTCCGCGTTCCTCACGGACGGCGTGGAACAGTCGGCTGGCGCTGCCGCCGCTCAGGGCGGTCAGGGCGACCTGCCACGCCATCCAGTCCGGGTGGCCGGGCGGCACGCCGGGCAGGGTGAGGCTCAGGTGCGTCTGCTCGGCGTCCGGGTCGGTCACGTGCGCCTGCACGCGCCGCCGCAGGACCGCCGGGACCGGCTCGTGAACGCCGGGGCGCAGGCCACCCAGCGCGGCGGCCGTCAGATCACGCGCCTGTCCGGGGTGCAGGTCCGCCACGAGGCCCAGGACGCTGCCCGCCTGCCCGTAGCGTTGAAGGTGGGCGCGCAGCGAGGCGGGCGTCAGGGCTTCCAGGCCCTGCGGGGTGCCGCTGGCCGGGTGGCCGTACCCGCTCAGGGGAGCGCCGGGCGGGGCGGGGAACGCCGTCTGCCGCGCCAGCGTGGCGAGGCGGTCGGCGGGACTGTCCAGCAGACCCTCCAGGTCCTGCCGGGCCAGGTCGGTCAGGACCGGCAGTTCGTCCTCCGGCAGGTGCGGCGCGTTCAGGACGCTGGCGGTCAGGGTCAGCGCGGCGCCCAGGTCGGCCAGCAGGCCACTGACGGAGAAGCGGGTCGCTTCCGGGCCGACCCCGCCGCCCCGGCGCACGCCGAGGTCGTCGAAGGCGTCCTGCAGGGCGCGGGCGTCCAGTCCGTCCGCCCCCTTGAACAGCCATTCTTCCAGCACGCCGCTCGCCCCTTCCTGCCCGGCAGGATCGTGGGCGCTGCCGACAGGCACACGCAGGTCGAAGGCGAAACCGGGACCGGACCGGCGTTCGAAGGCGACCGTCAGGCCGCCGGGCAGCGTCCAGAGGTGCGCGGGAATGGGGTGGGAACGCGCGGGCATCCGGTCAGTCTACCCTGCCCGGCGCGACCGACGGGGGCCGCGCGCACGGTCCGGGGCGGCCCCGTTCAGGCGGGCTTCATGGTGGAGGCACTCTGCAACTTTTGTCCGGTTCGGGTGCGGCCCCCGCACGCCATCCTGGGAGCATGAAGCCGGGTCGGAATGGAGGGCGGGCGTGAGGCGGGTGCTGGGCTGGCTGGTCACGCTGGCGGTGCTGGGAGGCGCGGCGTTCCTGCTGTGGCCGCAGATCGAGGGCGCCCGGCGGTACGCGGCCCTGCTGGCCGAACCGGCCCCGGCGGCCGCCTCGCTGCCCAACCCGCTGCCGGGGCAGCGCTTCGTGGACACCTGGGGCGGCGCGCGCAGCCAGGGCCGCCGGCACGAGGGCGTGGACATCTTCGCGCCGCGCGGCACGCCCATCCGCGCCACGACACGCGGCGTGGTCGTGAACGTCGGCCCGAACAACCTGGGGGGCCGCACCGTCATGGTCCTCGGGCCGGGCGGGCAACGGCACTACTACGCGCACCTGGAACGCTACCCGGACCTGAACCGCGGCGACTGGGTCGAGCAGGGCGACGTGGTGGGCTACGTGGGCGACAGCGGAAACGCGAAGGGCACGCCCCCGCACCTGCACTACGGCATCTACACGACGGGCGGCGCGATCAACCCCTACCCACTGCTGATGAACGAGTAACGCCGGTCAGCTGGCCCCCAGCAGCCGCGCCCTTACCTGCGGCCATTCCTCCGCGATGATGGAGTACATGATGGTGTCGCGCTGCGTGCCGTCGGGGCGCGGCATGTGCTGGCGCAGGATGCCCTCGCGGGTGGCGCCTAGGCATTCGATGGCCTGCTGGCTGCGGGTGTTCAGGATGTCCGTCTTGATCTCCACGCGCAGGATGCCCATCTCGCCGAAGGCGTGGTCCAGCAGCAGGCGTTTGAAGGTACGGTTGGCGGGCGTGCGCATGAACGCCGGGGTTAGCCAGGTACTCCCGATCTCCAGGCGGTGATGTTTGGGGCGCATCTCCAGGAAGCGGGTCGCGCCGGCCAGTTCGCCGCCGACCAGTTTCACGAACGGCAGCTGATCCGGGGCGTCCAGCGCGCCGGTGTAATAGCGCTCGTGGGTGGGGAGGGTGCCCATGCGGGCGTACTCGGCCGCGTGCGCCCGCGCCAGGGCCAGCAGCGGGGTGATGTCCGCGTCGGTCAGGGGGCGCAGGGTGTACGGGCCTTCACTCAGAGTCAGGTCGTGGCGCATGGGGTCACTGTACGGGGCGGGTCAGGGCAGGTGCGGGGTGAGGTTCACGCCGGTCAGCAGGGCCGTGTGGCTGCCCCGATTCAGGCGCAGCGTGGCGAAGGCCGTATCCCCGAACGCGAACCAGCCGCGCGAGGCGCCCAGCAGTTCGCGCAGCAGGCTGTTCCCGAAGCCGCCGTGCGTGACGAGCAGCACCCGCTGGCCGCCGCCATTCCACACGAGTTCCAGGGCGTGCAGCGCGCGGGCGCGGATCGCCGCCTGACTCTCGCCGCCGTCCGGGGTGAACGGGTCGAGGTCGTGCCGGAATGCGGGAATCGGGTAGCGTTCCAGCGCCGCCTCGCGGCCCATGCCGGCCAGCGGGCCGTTGTCCCACTCGCGCAGCAGGTCCGTGGGGGTCAGGGGCACACCTAGGGCGTCCGTGACGATGCGGGCCGTCCCGTGCGCCCGTTGCAGGGTGGAACAGTACGCCCGGTCGAAGCCCGGCGGGTGCGCCGTCCAGTACGCGGCCAGTGCCGCCGCCTGCGCCTCACCTTCCGGGTTCAGGGGGCTGTCGTAGCGGCCCTCGTGAACGTTCTCGTCGTCGGCGCGGCTGCGGCCGTGGCGCAGGACGGTCAGGTGCAGTTCGCCGGTCACGCGGTCCTCACGGCCAGCAGCACGCGTTCGCGGCGGCGGACTTCCAGTTCGGTGCAGGTCAGCTGCGGGTGGGTGAACAGCGCGTCCCTGAGCGGGTCGCCCGCGTGCCGGTCGGGCGACATGAAGGCGGGCGGGCTGAAGTTGTCCATGATCAGCGTCCCGCCGGGCCGCAGGGCCCGCACCAGCCGGTCCAACGAGTCCGGGGTCTTCGCGGGCGCGCAGTCTGCGAAGATCAGGTCGAACGGCCCGTCACGCAGCACGTCACCCCAGTCGCCGCGCTGCACGCGGGCGCGCGGGTCCGACTGCAACACCGCCCAGGCTGCCTCGGCCCGCGCCGGATCGGCCTCCACGGTCAGGAGGCGTCCGGCACGGTCCAGGCCCGAGAGCAGCCACGCCGCGCCCACGCCGGTTCCCGTCCCGAGTTCCAGCACCCGCCCGCCGGGGCGCGTGGCCGCCAGGGTCCGCAGCAGGCGGCCCGTTTCGGGCGAACAACCCCCCGTGAAATCGGGACCGGCAGCTGCCTGCGCGGCCTGCACCAGCGGCGGAACCTCCAGGTGTAATGGCGTCTGCCCACGCGCCGCGAGCACCTGCCGCAGCTGGTGATCCTGCGCCCACGGCAGCGAGCGGGGGTTCACCCAGGTCACGGGGCGGCCCTCCGGGCTGGGCTCCAGGCGGGTCAGGTGCAGGGGCACGCAGACGCTCTCGACCCCACTGACGCCCACGATCGGGAACGAGGCGCCCGCGACCTCGGCGTGCGCGCCCGCCTCCTCCCATGCCTCGCGGGCCGCGGCCACCTCGGGCGTCTCGCCGGGGTGGATGCCGCCGCCCGGCAGCGTCCAGCCGCCCCACTCCAACCCGGTCATGAGGACAAAGCCGTCCTCCCGCTCGATCCACGCGCAGGCGCGGCCCACCCGGTCCAGGCCCGGCGACAGGTCCACGAAGGCGGGGCGGGTCATGCCAGTACCGCCAGCGCCTCGGCCAGCGGGGCGCGGCGGTCGCGCAGGGCCGCCAGGGTGCCGGATGCGTGCAGGGCGGCCGCCGCGTGAACGTCGTCCGGGTATGACGCGAAGCTGCGCAGCATGGGGCTGTCCGGGTCCTGTCCGTTCTCCAGGTGGGCGACCAGCACCAGCCGCAGCGCCGCCCTCTGCACGGGCTCCGGGGCTCTGGATACCCTCACGCCCTTGCGGGACACGTACGGATCGTGCGTCAGGAGGTTCGACTCGGCAATCCAGGCGTCCGGCGCGGCGTACGATACGTGCCGCATGCCGCCCATCGCCGCGATGGCGGCGCACTGCGGGCACGGTTGCAGGGTCGTGAGCAGCGTCCACGAGTAGCACTCGGGGCGGGGCGTGGTGGTCAGGTTCAGCAGGGCGTTCACTTCCGCATGCGCCAGGTCGTGCCCGCTGATCACGCCCTGCTCGACGGCGCGGCGTTCACTCAGGCGGTTGCGACCCCTGGCGATCACCTGTCCACGCTCGTCCACGACGCAGGCCCCGACGGGATACGAACCGTGCAGGTACGCGTCCCACGCCTCCGACAGGGCCGCGTTCCAGCCGACGGTGAAGGCGCTCGTCTCACCTCCCACGGCTCCGTTCACAGTTCGCCCCGGTTCTTCTCGATCAGGTCGTCCACGGCTTCGCGCAGCAGGCTGGCCTCGGTGCGGCCCAGCGCGCCGCTCAGTTTGGCGAGGCGGTCGAGCTGGCTCTTGCTGTAGTAGTTGCTTTTCAGGACCATCTTGCTTTCCACGTAGATGCAGGCGCGGGCGCGGCCCTCGCGTTTGGCGCGCAGCAGGGCTTCCTCGGCGGCGCGGTACAGCTCGGCGTAGTGGGTGGCGTGGGCGGGGCGCGAGGCGAGGCCGACGCTGAGGCCCAGGCTCTTGGGCCAGTGGGGGTCGCGGTGGATGTGGAAGTGCTTGATGACCTCGTCCAGGAGGATCAGGGCGGTCTCGGCGGCGGTTTCGGGCAGCAGGCAGGCGTACTCGTCGCCGCCGATGCGCCCGATGACGCTGCCGGAGGGGAGGCTGCCGGACAGCAGGCGTTCCACGCCGCGCAGGACGCGGTCGCCTTCGCTGTGGCCCAGGGTGTCGTTCAGGGTCTTGAAGTGGTCGAGGTCCAGGACGGCGAGGGTGAGGGGGGCTCCGTTCAGGGCTTCGAAGGCGTCCTCGAAGGCGGTGCGGGCGAGGATGGCGGGGCGTGCGGCCATGCGGGTGGTCCTCCTGGGATGAGGGGCGGGGCACTGGGCCAAGAGCGTATGTTCCACTCACATATATATGTTCACGCTATGAGGCTGCAAGCGTATATGCGCTTTGCGCGTGCTGGCGCCCCTTGAGCGCACCAGACTCAAATTGTCAGATTCCCCGACTTGACATTTTTGTCACTTCACGCCTAGGATTGCGTGCGGAACGGCAAAAACAGCCGGAGCGTCCGGCAGGCCGAAGCTCCACACCCCAACTCACAGGAGGACACAACATGCTGAAACCCTTAGGTGACCGCGTTCTGGTTGAAATCATCGAGGAAGCCGAGCAGAAGACCGCCGGCGGCCTGTACGTCCCCGACACCGCCAAAGAAAAGAGCCAGCGCGGCAAAGTCATCGCCGTCGGCAGCGGCAAGGTGCTCGACAACGGCACCCGCATCGCGCTGGACGTCAAAGAAGGCGACACCGTCTACTTCGCCAAGTACGGCGGCACGGAAGTCAGCCTCGAAGGCAAGAACTACTCCATCCTCGCCGAACGCGACATCCTCGCGATCGTCGAGTAAAGCGCCCTGCCGACTGAGGCGTCACCCCTCAGTCAGCTGCGCTGACCGCTCCCCCCACAGGGAGCCACCCCCCCACCCCACTCAACAGGCGTGACCCCAGAGCCCACCGCTCTGCGCTCACCGCCCCCAAAGGAGCACCATCATGGCTAAACAGCTCGTGTTTGATGAAGCCGCCCGCCGTAGCCTCGAACGAGGCGTGAACGCCGTCGCCAACGCCGTCAAAGTGACCCTCGGGCCGCGCGGCCGCAACGTCGTCATCGAGAAGAAATTCGGCAGCCCCACCATCACCAAGGACGGCGTCACCGTCGCCAAGGAAGTCGAACTCGAGGACAAACTCGAGAACATCGGCGCCCAGCTGCTGAAAGAAGTCGCCAGCAAGACCAACGACATCACCGGTGACGGCACCACCACCGCCACCGTCCTCGGCCAGGCCGTCGTGAAAGAAGGCCTGCGCAACGTCGCCGCCGGCGCCAACCCCCTGGCCCTGAAACGCGGCATCGAGAAAGCCGTCGCCGCCGCCATCGAGGAAATCAAGACCCTCGCCGTGCCCGTCGAAGACAGCGAAGCCATCAAGAAAGTCGCCGGCATCAGCGCCAACGACGAGCAGGTCGGCGAAGAAATCGCCAACGCGATGGACAAGGTCGGCAAGGAAGGCGTCATCACCATCGAAGAAAGCAAAGGCTTCGACACTGAAGTGGACGTCGTGGAAGGCATGCAGTTCGACAAGGGCTACATCAGCCCCTACTTCATCACCAGCCCCGACACCATGGAAGCCGTCCTCGAAGACGCCTACATCCTCATCTACGAGAAGAAGGTCAGCGCCCTCAAGGACCTGCTGCCCGTCCTCGAGAAAGTCGCCCAGACCGGCCGTCCTTTGCTGATCATCGCCGAGGACGTCGAAGGTGAAGCGCTCGCCACCCTGGTCGTCAACAAGCTGCGCGGCACCCTGAACATCGCCGCCGTCAAGGCCCCCGGCTTCGGCGACCGCCGCAAGGAAATGCTGCGCGACATCGCTGCCGTCACCGGCGGGGAAGTCGTCAGCGAAGACCTCGGCCACAAGCTCGAGAACACCAGCATGGACATGCTCGGCCGCGCCGCCCGCGTCCGCATCACCAAAGACGAAACCACCATCGTCGACGGTAAGGGTGAGCAGAGCGCCATCGACGCCCGCGTCAACGCCATCAAGGGCGAACTGGACACCACCGACAGCGACTACGCCAAGGAAAAACTCCAGGAACGCCTCGCCAAACTCGCCGGCGGCGTCGCCGTCATCCGCGTCGGTGCCGCCACCGAAACGGAACTCAAAGAGAAGAAGCACCGCTACGAGGACGCCCTGAGCACCGCCCGCAGCGCGGTCGAAGAAGGCATCGTCTCCGGCGGCGGCACCACCCTGCTGCGCATCATCCCCGCCGTCCGCAAGGCCGCTGAAGCCCTCACCGGCGACGAAGCCACCGGCGCCCGCATCCTGATCCGCGCGCTCGAAGAGCCCGCCCGTCAGATCGCCGCGAACGCCGGTGAAGAAGGCAGCGTCATCGTGAACGCCGTCATCAACAGTGACAAGCCCCGCTTCGGCTTCAACGCCGCCACCGGCGAGTACGTCGACGACATGGTCGCCGCCGGCATCGTCGACCCCGCCAAGGTCACCCGCACCGCGCTGCAGAACGCCGCCAGCATCGGCGCGCTGATCCTCACCACCGAAGCCATCGTCAGCGACAAGCCCGAGAAGGCCGCGCCCGCCGCGCCCGCCGGCGGCCCTGACATGGGCGGCATGGACTTCTAAGAGCAACAACTCCTGCGCTGACTGGTCAAGAAAGACGAGGGGCCGCCCCCGAGTCTGAGGCCACCAGAAACGCAGACGGCTGACGGCTGATGGCCGAAAGCTGAACGAGGGAAGCCGGGGCGTGATGCTCCGGCTTTCTTCTATGGTGCGGGCCAGCGCAGACGATGTCGCTGCGTCACAAACACCGGAGCGTGCGCCACGTATGTCATGAGACTGGTTCTGGGGTAGAAGAAGGGGTGTGGAAGAGTGGCCCCCCCACTTCCCTGAGTCATGAACGTGATGGGCTGCCAGCGGCCCTCCTTGAAGAGTTCAAGAGCTGCGCCCTGATGCAGGGCGTATCCCACCAGTTCATAGGTCTGATGTGGGAACCGGCCGCGCTGGACCAGGCGGCCTTCTCGTGGGGCGGGAGACTTCGTACTGGCCTCGCGTTCCAACTCCTGCTGACCAGCGCTGAGCGGGTGGATGCGCCGCAGGAAGGCGGGAACTTCCGCCAGGGTGGCGGGGCGGTCACCGGGCGTGCCCGTGCTGCCGACGGGAAAGAACCGGACGCCTGCCTGGGCGAGCTGCTGGACTTTCTGCCACTGCCTGCGCTCACGCTGGGCGGGGGCCTTGAAGTCGGTGCCCATGTTGGTCATGGGCTGGCGACACTGCGGGCAGAGGATCGCTTCCCCCGCTCTGGGGAAGCCCTGTTTGAACGCTTTGCAGCAGTGGAAGCAGGCGTAGTGTTGCAGGCGACCGGTGATCTCGTAGTACTCGCTGCGGTCTATGCGGTTGGTACGGGGTTTGCGGGCCATGTGCTGAGCGTAGCCGCCGGGCTGGATGCTGACATCCGCTTCATGACCCATATTCGGATTTGCTTATCAAATCGGTTTACTTTTTCAAGCAAAAGCGCTAGCCTGTAGGCATGAAGAAGATCGGGTTTCTCTCGTTCGGGCACTGGAATCCGTCCCCGCAGTCCGGCACGCGCTCGGCGGCGGACGTGCTGCACCAGACCATCGATCTGGCGGTCGCCGCCGAGGAACTGGGCGCGGACGGCGCGTACGTGCGCGTGCATCACTTCGCGCAGCAGCTCTCGTCGCCGTTCCCGCTGCTGGCCGCGATGGGCGCGAAAACGAAAACCATCGAACTGGGCACCGGCGTGATCGACATGCGCTACGAGAACCCGCTGTACATGGCCGAGGACGCCGGCGCAGCCGACCTGATCTCCGGCGGGAGGCTCCAGCTGGGCCTCAGCCGCGGCTCGCCGGAACAGGTGATCGACGGATGGCGGCACTTCGGGTACGCCCCCGCCCCCGGCGAAACCGAAGCCGACATGGCCCGCCGACACGCCGAGGTGTTCCTCGACGTGATCGAAGGCAAAGGCTTCGCGCAACCCAACCCCCGCCCGATGTTCCCGAACCCGCCCGGCCTGCTGCGCCTGGAACCGTACTCGGCAGGCCTGCGCGACCGCATCTGGTGGGGCGCCGCCTCCAACGCCACCGCCGAATGGGCCGCGAAGATGGGCATGAACCTCCAGAGCTCCACCCTGAAAGTCGACGAGAACGGCAAACCCTTCCACGTCCAGCAGGCCGAACAGATCCGCGCATACCGCGCCGCCTGGAAGGAAGCCGGGCACACCCGCGAAGGACGCGTCTCCGTCAGCCGCAGCATCTTCGCGCTGGTGAACGACCAGGACCGCACGTACTTCGGACGACAGGCCGGCCGCGACCAGTTCGGCGCCATCGACCAGTACCGCGCCGTGTTCGGCCGCAGCTACGCCGACGAACCCGACCGCCTCATCGAGCAGCTGCGCCACGACGAGGCGATCGCGGAAGCCGACACGCTCCTCCTCACCATCCCCAACCAGCTGGGCGTCGACTACAACGCACACCTGATCGGCAGCATCCTCACCCACGTCGCCCCCGGCCTCGGCTGGCGCTGACCCACCCCCACAAGGAAAAAGCAGCCCGACAAAGGGCTGCTCCGGTGGTGCAGACAGACTGGGTTGACCAGCGTCACCTGCTCGCGCGTCCGTTTTTTGTAAATCCCAGAGGTGGACGCCTCCCTCAAGTGCAGTGATGCCTCTCCAGTGCCGGGGCGCGAAAACTCGCGCAGAGTCCGAAGTGGACGTTCGCTCGTGAGAACCAGCGGGATGGGCACGGCACGACCTCGTCAGGTCAGAAGCACAAGTATGACAGGCGTTCCGCCAACTGTCAACTACCCCGGCTGGGTTCTGTGCTGAACGGAGTTCCTCCGCTGTTGCAGGGGGCGTCAGGGGGTGGTGGGCGATGCCCTGGGGGGCGTTGTTGGAAGGGGGGCGCCTGGCGGCGGGCTGCCCCACCCCCCAGCCCCCTACCCCAGAGGGGCAGGGGGAGCCGTCGTTGGCACTGGGCAAGAGTTTCTACTTTTGCGGCGTGTTTGTGGTGGGCGTTGACGTGTCCGGCTTCGACGCCATCCTCCGCCCCCCTCGTAGGCCCGCGCGCTGCGCGCACGACGGCCGGTGGCAGTCTGCGGTCAGGTGACCGGTGGGACGCTTCGCGCCGCTGATCGACTTTCAAAAACATGCTTCTGCGGAAGCCCAAAAAGTAGAACCTTGCGGCACGCACCAAGTTGGCTGGCCCATCCGGCGTCGTGGCAACGCGGCCCGTCGTGCGCGAAGCGCGCGGGGCGAACGGCGCGAAATCGGAGGATGGCGTGTGAGGCGTGGCCGTCCCCGCCCGATAACCCGCCGACCACCTCAGCGAAATACCTGCCCAGTGCCAACGTAAGCCCCCCCTGCCCCTCTGGGGTAGGGGGCTGGGGGGTGGGGAAGCCCGCCGCAGGCGCCCACCTTCCATCAGGAAAGCCCAGTTCACGCCAGCCGCCCACTCCCCCTGCTCGTGAACTCCGCCCAGGCCCGTGCCAGCCGGTTGACGGCTTCGGGGATGTGGTCGGGGTGCAGGGTGAAGGGGATGCGGAGGTACTGGTCGGGGAGGGGGGTGACGCCCATGCTGGCGCCGGGGTAGAGGCGCAGGCCGTGGCGGGCGGCGTGGTGGGTGTAGGCGCTGGCGGTGGGGCCAGGGAGGGTGATCCAGAGGAATTGTCCGCCGGGTGGGGTGGTGAAGGTCCAGTCGGGGAGGTGGGTGTGCAGGAGGTGGGCGAGGTGGTCGCGGGCGGGGGTGATGGCGGCGCGGCGCTCGTGGATGAGGGTGGGGAGGTCGGCGAGGAGGTGGAGGGCGAGGTGCTGGGCGGGTTGGCTGCTGCCGAAGTCGGTGAGGGTTTTGGCCTGTTTGAGGGTGGGGGCGAGGGTGGGGGGGAGGCGGAGCCAGCCGATGCGTAGGCCCGCCCAGTAGAGCTTGCTGAGGGAGCCGACGGTGAGGATGGGGGCGTGGGGGGCGAGGGTGCT
>NZ_NHMK01000005.1 GCF_002198095.1 Deinococcus indicus
CCCGTGTGGTGCTGGGCATGGTGCCCCCAGCCGAACGCCTGCCGCTGCAACGCGCAGCAGACGAGGCGCTGCAACGCCAACAGGCGCAGGAACAGGCGGCGCTGAACTTCGGGAGCCTCCAGACGCTGCAACGGCGACTGGCGGAACTGGACGCCGAGGCGACCCAGCCGGTCCTGCAACGAATTCAGGCCAGACGAGGGGCGGGAAACCCCCTGCCGGAGGCGATCCAGCGGCATCTGGAGGGGGGCCTGAACCACGACCTGAGCCGCGTGCGGATTCACGACGATGCGGAGGCAGACAAACTGACCAAGGGCGTGAATGCCGTGGCGTTCACGACAGGGACGGACATCTTCTTCCAGGCGGGGCAGTTCAATCCGAACACGCAGAGTGGGCTGGAACTGCTGGCGCATGAGGTGACGCACACCGTGCAGCAGAGCCAGGGGCGCGTGGGGACGGGCATCGACCCGGACGCCGGACTGGAGCAGGAAGCGCGCAGTATGGGCGCGCGACTCGCGCAGAAGCCCCTGCTTCCACGGGTAAAACTCGCTCCAGCACAACCTCTGCGGGCCGTCTCGACGAGTGCAGTCACGCAAAGGTTGCGCATTCAGAGACAATACGGGGGGCCTATCGTTGTGACGGCCCCCACCAACCAGAATCTATTCCTGGGTGGCCAGGGACAAGCCTGGGCCGACGCCGGAACCGCCGCGAAAATGGCCGTGCAGGCCCTCCCCGCACGACTGAAACAGCAGTTCAGGGACATGCCCAGCCAGCTGCTCGGCGGCATCCTGACCATGTTGCGCGATACCGTGCTGATTCTCGGAGCTTCCACGGCCCTCGGGGCTGCGATCGGGGCTTTCTTCGGTGGAGTGGGTGCCATTCCCGGAGCCACCATCGGCTTCGAACTCGGTCAAGTGGGCCTGACCGCTTGGGGACTGGGCGCACTCGTTCACGCTGTTGCCAGTCAGCTGAACGTCCTGACCGGCAGCGTGCAACAGTTCGCAAGGCTCAGCCGCGACGCAAAAGGCAACGCCAAAACCATCAAGGCCGCCAGCGACGCCCTCACCAACGGACTCGTGATCTTCACCAACGGCGTCATCATCGCCATCGGCGCACTGGTTCTCAAACAGGGCGTGAAAGCCTTCGCGAGCACCAAACTCGGCCAGCGCGTCGGTGCTCAGGCTGCAGGCAGCCCCACCATCAAATGGTTGGACGCCCGCCAGCGCATGACGAGCACGAACGCCCTTGGCCGACAGGTGCTTGCATCAGCAACCGGCAACCGGCCCAATCTGACCATGGCGGGCTCTGGACGAGCCGCGCCGACTGTGGGAAATCCTTCCTCTAGCCGACCGGTCTTGTCGGCTGATGAACCGACACCGACATCGGCGTCGCCCCGAAACGCAGTTGTAGCTGAGCAGCCGCGTCCAGCGAACGCAGCGCAGTTGACCGCTCAGTTGCAGAGCAAATATGGTGCAGCCAGCGTTCAAGCTCTTCTGCGCACCTTCAACGGCAATGTCGTCCAGCTCACGCGAGCCCTGCACTATGTTGGCGACCCATTGAAGTTAAAGCAGATGCTGGCGAACGTCGGCTCGCCCAGCGGTCTCCTCAAGATCATCAACGTGGCCCAGACCAGCAAGTTGCCAGCTGCCCAGGTTGAGATTTCGTTACGCGTCTTGCAGCCCGTATTGACCAAATTGGTTCTTCGATCTGAACAGGAAGTGGCCGCTGCGCTTAAAATTGCATATTCGGAGGCGAGAGATATGGGACACGCCTTGGATAGACACGGACCAGATTTGACAGACGCCCAGTTAAAGGCTCGGATCACGACTGGTATAGCGCCAGATGGCGTTCGTTCACCCACCAGAACGTCGAGCCGATTTAACAGCTATTCCGAGATGCTGGCTGCACGGGAGTATGCGCTTAAGGAGGCAGCTTCACGTCTTGGCATAGATATAAGTAAGCCGCCAAATCGACAATCGTCTGCTTTGATTCTGCCAGCCATGAGGAACGGCAGCATTATGCTGGAGTCACAAGTTGTTGAGCTCTCACCCTTGTTTGGCGGACGGGGCATAGGGCGTGGATTTACAGCCAGTGGCAGGCCCGATGCGCAAAGGACATGGGCATCCTCTAATATCTCCCCTATAAGTAGTAAAATAACAAAAGTGCAGATAGGCCTGAAGTGGGATGACCGATTGAGTCGCTGGGTGGTTGGGCAGTTCTTCCCTTTGCCCTGAGGTTTTTATGAATGAATCTCCGCTAGAATTTGTTAGAAGATTTTTTGATTTTGAATATGAAGATCAGCCTGATGAGTTAGTGGGATATAATGAGATGATAGATTATATGTGGCGCAAGGCCATCAGTGATGGCCTGAATGCATCTATTTATCGTGATATTGTGGAGCTGATATTGTCGGGTAAAGACGCTGCAACGGAAATGGATTTTATGTTTATGCCTGGAAAGCATGAAGTGGAGGATATATTGAAATTAATACTAGTCAGAGCTCCTGCTGGGGCGGAGGCGGAGAATAGTCCAGAAAATCTGCGATAATGATAATTAATTCGTCTGAAAGAGCCAATGTTCGTGGTAAATTTTTTACAAGGAGATTCTCAATCATTGTTAGTCTGTGTAAATGAAGAATTTTAAATGAAATCTATGCAGGTAGAATGATCTGAAACCTATAGCCCCCCCCTCGGATTGACGTCCACTCTGACCCTGGCTTTCCAGGTGCGGGTGTCGAGGATGCGCAGGAGTTCGCCGAGGCGGGTGTCGTTCCGGGCGCGCAGGAACAGGTGGTAGGGGTACACGCCGCGCACGCGGGCGACGGGGCTGGGCGCGGGGCCGAGGACTTCGTGCGTGGTGGCCCCGGCGCCGTGGAGGGCGTCGGCGAGGTCCTGCGCGGCGGCCTGGGCTCTGTGCTGGTCGCGGGCGCTGATCTCGATCTGGGCGAGGCGGGCGTGGGGGGGGTAGTTCAGGGCGGCGCGGGCGCGTTCCTCGGCGGCGGGGTAGGCGAGGGTGTCGCGGCCTTCGACCATGACTTTCAGGGCGGGGTGGTCCGCCTGGAAGGTCTGCACGACGGTCATGGGGGCGCGGGTGGGGTGCCATTCGGCGAGCTGCCGCAGCAGGCGGTGGTAGCGTTCGCTGGCGCGGAAGTCGCTGACGTTCAGCCACGTGTCGGCCAGGGTCACGCCGATCAGGGCGAGGTCGGGTGGGGCCTCATGCGACAGCAGCAGTTGTGTGCCGACGATCACGCCGCTCTCGCCGCGCATCAGGGGGCTCAGGTCGTCCTGGTGGTCGCGGTCGAGGCGGTAGACGGGAAGGCCGGGCAGGAGTTTGCGGACTTCCTGGGTGATCCATTCGGTGCCGGGGCCGCGCGCCTTCCACATGCGGTCGCCGCATTCGTCGCAGCGGTCCGGGACGGGCTGGTGGTAGCCGCACTGGTGGCAGGTGAGTTGCCGGGTGTCCTGATGGAAGCGCAGCGGCACGTCGCAGTGGCGGCACTGGGGGGTGTGTTCGCAGGTGGGGCAGCGCAGCAGGGCGCTGTACCCGCGTCGGGGGGCGAGCAGCGCGGCCTGCCGTCCGCGTTCCTGCACCTGCCGCAGCACGCGGGCGAGGTCGTGGCTGATGGGGTAGCCCATGTCGGCGGGTGCGAGGTGCGCGCCGGACAGCGGTCCGATCTGGGCCTGTTCGGGCGGGTTGGCGTAGTCCACGACGTGCAGGCGGGCGCGGGGGGGTGAGAGGACCGCGCCGGGGTGCGGGACGCTCTCGGCGGCGGGCGCGGCCCCGACGTATGCGAGGGCGGCGTCGTGCGCGGCGGCGAGGCGGGCGGCCACGTCGGGCAGGAAGGCGCGGCTGCCGCTCAGGAGTTTGTGGGCGTCGCTGGCTTCCTCCAGCACGACGATCAGCGCGGGGTCGTGCAGCGGGGCGGTCAGAGCGTGGCCGCTGCCGATGACCAGCCGCGCGTGCCCGTCCCGCACGAGCTGCCAGCTGTGCTCACGTTGCGCCTCGCTGAGCTGCCCGCTGATCTGCGCAGCGTGCGTGCCGCAGGTGCGGGCCAGGCCGCTCAGGTGCTCCCAGCTGCGGCGCAGCGTGGCGGCGTCGGGGGCGAGGATCAGCACGCCGCGTCCCTGCCGCAGCAGCCGCCCGATGCGGGGGGCCAGGGCGGCGGCGCGGCTGGCGGGGCGGCCCCCGTGCAGTCGCCAGACGGGCGCTTCGGGCAGCCGGTCGGGCCGGTCGGGGTCGGGGGCGGCGGCGGCGGGTTCCGGCAGGGCAGGGGGTGGGGCGGGCACCTGCACGGTGTCGGCCCAGCCGCGCAGGGCGAGCGTGCCGGCCTGCGTGCCGCTCAGGGGAATGCCGGCGGCGCTGGCCCCGGCGGCCCAGGCGGCGTAACTGTCGGCCGGGCCGTGGGCGCGCAGCCACTCCCACGCGGGCGGCGGGGGCCGGTCGGTGCTGGCGTACTCGGCGGCCCCGGCGTTCAGGGCGGCGGTCACGACCCCGGCGCTGACCCCGGCGCCCCTGGCCCAGGCGCTCAGGGTGTCGCAGGGACCGTGTTCCGCGAGCCACGCGGCGGCCTGCGCCTGCCGGGGTGTCAGGGTTGGTATCTGGGTCGGTGGCTGGGCGGGCGTGACGGCGCGCAGCACGGTCACGGTGCGGCTGCCGGGTGGGACGTGTTCCGGCGCGCGGGCCTCGACCACGCTGATCAGGCGGGGCTGCGGCGTGAAGCGTTCCTCCAGCAGTCCCTGCTCGCGGATGGCGTCCAGCAGGGCGGGCGCGAAGGCCCCGGCGTCCGTCCAGCGGTCGGTGGGTGCGCGGCGCGCGAAGGCGCTCAGGTCGCTGCCCGGCACGGCCCGGACCATGTGGGTGTACGCGGCCGTCCAGCCGACGCCCAGCAGGTCGCCCCAGATCAGCCCGGCGGGAATGCGGGCGTCGTGCGCCCAGCCCTGCACGCCGGTCACGGTCGCGGGCGGCACCCACGGCGCGGCCGGATCGTCGAGCAGGTGCGCGGCCTCGCGCAGGCGGTGGGCGGCGCGCGGGTCCCCCTCGCCCACCACGAGGCCCACGACCAGCTCGCCGCGCCACGGCACCAGCACCCGGCACCCCAGTGGAACCGGCCCGGTAAAGCCGTGCGGCGCGCCGAAATCGTACGGCGGCACCGGCAGGTTCACGGCCACCTGCCACGGGTTCGGGGAAGCGGAGGCGGGCGGCGTCACGTACCGCAGGCTAGCGCGCCGCGCCCGGCCCCTTCCGTGACCTGCGCCCGTGGCGGGAGGCGCCGGACGGCTGGGCAGCCCGGCGGGACGACCGTGCCGGGCACGCTACCCTCCGGGGGTGACGCTGCCGCCCGACCGCCCCGCTCCCGCTCCGGCGAATGTCCGCACCGGCCTGCTGCTGGGCGTCGTGTCCGCGCTGGCGTTCAGCACGCTGGGCGTGTGGGGAAAACTGGCGGGGCAGGTGGGCCTGGAGGCCTTCAACGCGCTGGCGTGGCGGTTCGCGGCGGTGGCGTTGCTGCTGCTGCCGCTGTCACGCGGCCTGAGCGGCCCCGACCGGCGGCGGATGCTGGGCGTGGGCGTGCTGTACGCGGCGGCGACCATCTGTTACTTCGGGGCGCTGGAACGCGTCACGGCCGGCGCGACCGCGCTGCTGCTGTACCTCGCGCCGGCCTTCGTGATCCTGCTGGCGTGGCTGTCGGGCCGCGCGCCGCGCCGCACGCAGCTGGGTGCCGTGACCCTGGCGGGCGCCGGGCTGGCCCTGGTGATCGGGCTGCCCGGCCCCGCCGACCGCGACCCGGCCGGCCTGCTGCTGGGCGCGGGGGCAGGCGTGCTGTACGCGACCTACCTGCTGGCCAGCGAGCGGCTGCTGGCGGGCGTCCCGGCGCTGGCGTCCACGGCGCACATGGCGCTCGTGGCGGCGCTGGTGTTCACGGGACTCGCGGCGGGCGGCGGCACCCTGGGCGTGCCGGACACGGCGGCGCAGTGGGGCGTGATCGCGGCCATGGCGCTGCTGCCCACCCTGATCGCCGTGCCCGCCCTGTACGGCGCGGTGCGGCACCTGGGCGCGGCGCGCACCAGTCTGCTGGGCACGCTGGAACCGCTGTTCACGGTGATACTGGCGGGCGCGGTACTGGGCGAGCAGCCTGGGCCGGGTGTGGTGCTGGGCGGCGCACTGATCCTGGCGGGCGCGCTGCTGGCGCAGTGGCCGGCGCGTCCCGTCCCCGCCCGGGAGCGCCGGGGCCTCAGCGGCCGTCGCTGAGGGTCACGGTCAGCGGGTCGCGGGTGGGCTGCCCGGCCAGCGGTCCGCTGGCCCCCACGACCCTCAGGCCCGGCGTGTCGCCGCTGGTGGCCGGCAGTTGCAGGTGCAGCAGGCGCGTGCGGCCCCCCTGCACGCTCAGGACACTGACCTTCAGTTCCCCGGCGCGCACGCAGCGGGCGTTCATGGGGCAGCGGCTGTCCTGCACGCGCAGCAGCGTGACGGTGCCGCTGCCGAGCGCGGCGGTCTGGCCGGGCGTCAGCGTGACGGTGGCGGCCTGCGCGGCCCCCAGGGCAGAGGCGCTGCTGGCAGTCAGGACGAACAGGAGGCGGGTCAGCAACCGGGTCATGCCGCCCACTGTGCCCCGCGAAGCTGAGCGCCGGCTGACCGGACGCCTCATTGTTCTCGCAGGCGCGGCGCGTCAGCCGATCAGGGGCGCGTCGCCGCTGCTGTCGCCGTGCTGGCCGCAGTCGGCCAGGGCGCGGAAGCTGGCGGCCTTGCTGCCCAGGCCCATCTGGTCGTAGCACCCGGCGAGTTTCAGCGCGAAGAACTCCACGGCGCGGCAGTCCTCGCGGCGCTCGGCGACTTCCAGGCAGGTGCGGTAGTGCAGCACGGCGAGGTGGTACTGGGCGCTCCGGGCAGCGTGCTCGGCACGGCAGTGGCTCATGCGGAGGGACACGATGTCGCTCTGGGCGCTGATCACGGCGGTCATAGCTGGCAGTGTAGCCATGACCCGCCGTGAATGAATGAAAGATGAATCAGGTTTGACGGTACGAAACGTGCGTCTATAACGTTGTTTTTCGCCGACAGCGGAATGGGGCGCCGTGATTTTATGCACTGCGCAACCGGGTGGACGGGCTGGTCAGTGGGGTGGACGCCCGACGAAACAGACGGAACCTGTTTCTCTCCTGCTCTGCGGGGCAGCTCTCCGAGTCGCATCCGCTCGGACCCAGCGGGCTTTGCAGCCCATTCAACCGGAGTCCGTATCAGACGAGACTGGCCCGCACGGTCAGGGCGCTGAGGTTCACGTCCAGCAGCCGCACCTGCAACGTGGTGTTGAGGGGCGCGGGCGTGCTGCTGGGCAGGTCGAAGGCCAGGTCAGGGATCAGCAGGGTCGCCTGCGGGCCGCGCCGGTCCACGACCACGGCGTCCCACACCCGGTCGGGCTGCGCGGCGATGAAGCGCAGGGTGTGGTGGCGGCGGCTCAGGCGTTCGGCCTGCCGGGTGCCGTCGGCGTTCAGGCCCGCCTGCGCCACGCGCGCGGCGACCTCCTTCCCGCCCAGCGGGTCGCGCCCGGCCAGGTGGGCGCGCAACTGCTGGTGCACCACGAGGTCCAGGTAGCGGCGCATGGGGCTGGTCGCCTGGGTGTACAGGTCCAGGCCCATCCCGGAGTGCGGGCCGGGCGCCGGCTGGAAGCGGGTGCGGGACAGCGTGCGTCGCCGCGCCCACTCGGCGCTCAGGCCGGTGCCGCGCACCTCGCGCTGGGGTGGGTCCTGCGTGGCGAACGGCAGGGGGATGGCGTGGTCGTCGGCGTAGATGGCGGCGCCCCAGCCGGCCAGGGTCATGCATTCCTGCACCACGGCGCGCATCTCGGGTTTCGGCAGCGGGGTCACGAGGGCGCCGTCAGGTCCGGCCTTCACGCGGACCTCGGGCAGGTCGATGCTCAGGGCGCCCTCCTGCACGCGCAGGTCGCGGCTGGCGCGGGCCAGTCGGGCCAGGGTCACGAAGGGTTCCTGCGACGCGTCCAGCGCGGCCTGCGCCTGCGTGTAGGTCAGGCGGGTGACGCGCACGGTCGTGAGCTGCACGTCCACGGCGTCGGCGTTGCCGTCCTCGTCGAGGTCCAGGCTGATGCTCAGGGCGGGCGTGGTGGCGTGCAGGCCCAGGCCGGTCTTCTCGACCAGTTCGTCGGGCAGCATGCCGATGGTCTGGTCCGGCAGGTACAGGGTCGCGCCGCGCGCGCGGGCTTCGAGGTCCAGGTCGCTGTCGGCGGGCACCAGGGCGGCCACGTCGGCCACGTGGACCCACAGGCGGGTCAGGCCGCCGCCGAGGACCTCGATGCCCACGGCGTCGTCCGGGTCGCGGTTGCCCTCGTCGTCGATGGCGTAGGCGTCCAGGTGGGTCAGGTCCAGGCGGGGTTCGTCCGTGAAGTCCGGGACGCTCAGGGTGACGGGGTGCGTGGCGGCGCCCAGCCGGTCGGCGTAGGGGGTGCGGCTCTCGTCCCACAGGCCGGCGCGCAGCAGCAGGGCGTGCGCGGCTTCCGGCGTTTCCGTGAGGCCCAGGTCGCGCATGGCGCGGCTCTTGGCCTGTTTGCCGCGTGCCAGCAGTTCGATTTCCGTGCGTTGCGCGGGGCTGAGGTCGGGGGCGGTGGAGAGGCTCATGGTTCAGAGCATAAGGCAGGGTGCCGGAACCGGGCGCCGCACCCACCGGTGCGCGGGTTTGCCGGATTGGTAAGTCTGGTTTTACATCCTGCGATGAGAAAAGTCGGGATGCGGCCGCCCGGTAGGCCGGAGGTGGGGGAGACTGCCTATTCCGGTCACTGAATGAAAAATGAAGATTGACAGATTAGTAAATCCATGTTTCTATATGGACACAGGAGACGAACATGGATGAACAGCATGGGTCCGAAGATTTCCGTTCGCAGGTGCAGCGTCTGGTGGCCGAAGGCAAACTCACCCCCGAGGAGGCCGACGGACTGCTCGAGGACCACGCCCCCACCCCTCCCGACCTCCACAACTCCGCCCCCGACACCCCCCCCGGCTCCACGCAGCCCGGCTCCGCGCAGGCCGGACCTGCGCAGGCCCCCGGACACTTCGGCCCCAGCCCCAGCCCGGACCCCGCCCGTGACCTGACCCTCAGGGTCAGCGGGTACAGCCTGACCGTCGTGACCGACCCGGCCCTGGCCGCCCCCACCCTGAGCGCCAGCGAGGAAGGACAGTTGACGCTGCGCCACGCTCCCGACGGCTGGCACGTCAGCCGCCGCCAGTCGCCCGAGAAGAACCTGAACTTCGGTTCGCTGCGCGCCATCCTGACCGTGCCGTTCACCCCGAACTTCGTGCATGCCACCGTCGAGGGCGGCAACCTGACCCTCCCCGACCTGAGCGGCGACCTGAGCGCCGAGGTCAGCGGCGGCAACCTGAAACTTCAGGATGCACACGCCCTGCACGCCACCGTCAACGGCGGCAATCTGAACGGCGGCAACCTGGGCGGCCCCGCGTACGCCACCGTGAACGGCGGCAACCTGACGCTGGCCGGATCGGTCGCCCTGACCGCCGGCGTGAACGGCGGCAACCTCCGCTGGGCCGGCGTGCTGGGCAGCGGCGAGCACCGCGTGGACGTGAACGCCGGAAACGCCACCCTGCACCTCGGCGCGGGCAGCAGCGTCACCCTGAACGCCGAACTGACCATGGGCTCCTTCCGCGCGGACTTCCCCACGCAGCGCAGCGGGTCGTTCCTGACCACCTACCACACCGGCCGGATCGGCCGCGGCGACGCCCACCTGCACTGCCGCGTGACCGCCGGCGGGCTGAAGGTCGTGACCGCATGACCGCCCTGCCCACCCGCGCCCGCCTGGGCGTCCCCACCCGCCGCCCCGACCCGCTGGCCCGCCTGCGCGCCCTGCTGCGCGCCGCCCTGCACCCGGACGCGCAGGCCACCCACGACCGCCAGCAGGCCCGCGCCGCCCTGCACGCCGAGGCGCACCACGCGGCGCTGCTGCGCGCCCAGCTGGGCGGCACCCCGTCCGGAGGCCGCCCATGAAAGACAAGATCCGCCGCATTCTGGACCTGATCCGCGCCGGGCGCCTGACCCTGGACGACGCCGCGCCCCTGCTGGCCGCGCTGCACACCCGGCTGGCGCTGCAGGTCACCGACCGCGAACTGCTGGCCGCGCTGCTGAACCGCGAGGAACTGACCGCCGACCAGATCGCCGAGCAGCTGATGCTGCTGCGCGGCGTGCCGGACTCCCCGAACGCCCCGCAGGCGCCCCGCCCGCCCCAGGCGTCCCGTCCGCCCGAACCGCCCCGCCGCCCGCAGGTCGTGATCGGCAGTCAGCGGGTGCGCGGCCTGGAGGACCTCGTGGAACGCTTCACGGACCGCTTCACCGGAGGAATAGACGAGATGGTCGACCGCCTGACCCAGCAGACCACGCCGCCGGCCGCCGCGCCCGCCGCCCCGCGCGTCTCGGCACGCATCCTGCGTATCGAGATCGAGAGCAGCGACGGCGACGAGTACAACGCGAACCTGCCCGTCAGTCTGGCCGCGCACCTGCCCCGCCTGATCCCCCCGCACGGCGTGCGCGCCCTGGAGGCCGCCGGCCTGAGCGTCGAGGCGCTGCAACTGATCATCGAGGCCGACCCGCCCCCCGGCCCGCTGATCGACTCCGAGGACAGCAGCGGCAACGAGATCCGCATCAGCCTGAAGTGAGACGGACTCCGATTGAATGGGCGGTAAAGCCCGTTCAAGCCGAGCGAAGCGAGTGGGAGAGAAACGGGTTCCGGACGTGAAGCCGACAATCCGGCGATGTTCCGGATTGTCGGCGAAACAAACGGAATCCGTATGAGACGGCCAGAGTCACCCGCCCCTTACAGTGAGGATGTATGCGCCCCCTGCCCCTGCCGTTCCCCGATGAAACCGAAGCGCCCCTGGTCACGGAACTGCGGTTCCCGACGAGTGGCGTGACGGTGCGCGGCACCTTCGAACTGAACGAGTTCGCGGTCCTGACGCCCGACAACCTGGAATTCCTGCGCCTGTATATCCGCGTGCGCGGCAACCTCAAGGAGGTCGAGCGGGTCCTGGGGGTCAGTTACCCCACCGTCCGCGCCCGCTTCGACACGCTGCTGCGCGCCATCGGGTACGAACCGGAACTGGCCGACCCGCACGCCGAGGTCCTCAGCAGCCTCGAACGCGGCGAGATCACGCCCGAGGAAGCCGCCCGCAAACTCCGCCGGTAGGCGGGGAGTGGGAACAGCGCCGCACGCTCACCCACTCCCGGCACCTGCCTTCAGAACACCTTGCTGCCCAGTTTCGCCTCGCGGGCGGGGATCAGGGGGGTGGCGTCGCCGCTGGGGGCGCCCGTGAACTGCACGCCCAGGATCAGGACGTCCGAGACGGCGTCCCCCACAGGGCGAGGTTCGAAGTTCAGGACGCCGAGGACCTGCGTGCCGATCAGTTCCTCGGGCGTGTGCCCGGTGAAGCGGCCCACGCTGGTGCGCACGCCGTACCGGCCGAAATCCACGCTCAGGCGATAGGCGGGTTTCGGGGTGCCGGGGGCGGGTTCGGCGCTCAGGACGCGGCCCAGGCGGATGTCCAGGCGGTCCAGGGTGTCGGCGGGCGTGACGGTGTCCTTGAGGGGGGTGGCCATGCGGTCAGCGTGGCACGCGCCGGGTCAGCGCAGGCGGCCCAGGTCTGACCAGCCCAGGCGGAGTTCGCGCAGGTCCCCGTCCTGTTTCTCGCCGCCTTCCACGCCGCCCTGCCGGGCGTACCAGTCGCGGGTGGGGTTCACGTCCAGCACCCACAGCGCCATGCTGCGGGCGCCGCGTTCCCGCAGGGCCGCCGCGACGGCGTGCAGGAGTGCCCGGCCGGTGCCGTGTCCCTGCGCGGCCCGCAGGGCGTACAGCGTGAACAGTTCCGAATCGAAGCCCGGATGGTCACGCGCTTCCCCCGCCGAAGCGAAGGCGACCACGGTTCCGTCCGCCCCGGCCACGCGCACCACGTCCTGCCCGGCCGTGATGTTCTGCGCCCAGAACGCCTCGCGCCGCGCCTGTGCCTCGGCGCCCGTCATGCGTTCCAGAAAGTCGTCGGGGATCAGGCCCGCGTACGTCTCACGCCAGCTCTGCACGTGAACGGCGGCGATGCCGGGGGCGTCGGCGGGCGTGGCGGCCCGGACGAGGGGCGGGCGGACCGGTGTGGGCATGATTCAGGGTAAGGGAACGCCGCCCCGGAAGGCGGCGCAGATGCGGCGTTCGGCAACGGGCGTCAGTTGCCCTGTTCGATGTAGCGTTTCAGGGCGTCCATCCGCACGATGATCGGCGTGCGGGCGCGGACGATGGCGCCGTCCTGCTTCAGTTTGCCCAGGCTGTGGCTGACCGTCTCGCGGGTTGCGCCGACCATGCGGGCAATGTCTTCCTGGTTCAGTTTCAGGTTCAGTTCCACGCCCTGCGCGTGCGGCCGGCCGAACTCGCGCGCCAGTCGGTACAGCAGGCTCGCCACGCGCTCCGGGGCGCTGTACGCGCTGACGGTGGCGGTCCAGGCCTGCGCCTCGAACAGCCGGGCGGCCATCAGGCGGATCAGTTTCATGGCGAGGTCGGGTTTGCTGTTCAGCAGTTTCTGCAGTTCGCTGCGCGGCAGGACGATCAGGGTGGTGCGTTCGAGCGCCTCGGCCTGGGTGGGGCGGCGTTCCTCGGGTTGCAGCAGCAGTTCCCCGAAGGTGTCGTGCTGCCCGATGACGCCCAGGATGGCCTCCTTGCCGTTCGGGAAGAGTTTGCTGATCTTGACGAGGCCGCTGCGAACGAAGTACAGCGCGTCGGCGGGGTCGTCCATGCGGTAGATGACCTCGCCGGGCTGGTAGGACCGGTAGGGGGTGGTGGCGGCCACTCGCTCCAGTTCGGCAAGTTCAAGGTCGGCGAAGAGCTCCGTTCGCTTGAGGTGCCAGACCAGGCTTGGATAGTTCATGATTCTTCACACAATACCCGAAAGAACGCGCCGTCACCCCCCACCGCCGCGCGGCGCCCTGTGCGCCGCCGGGTACGTGGCGGGTCAGTTGCGACCCTGCCAGTAGCCGGTTGTCAGTGGCCGGTCAGCAGGGACGCGCCGGAACGACCGGCCGGGCAGGGGTGACATTCGCCCCGCAAAGATTTATACTCGGTTCAACTAACAGTGACGGGTGGCGTCCCTCCGGGGCGAGACCCCACAAGGAGGACCTACACATGCCTACCTACAAAGCCCCCCTGCGCGACATCAAGTTCCTGATGAACGAACTGCTGGACGCCCCCGCAGAACTCGCCAAGATCCCCTACTACACCACCAACGAAACCGCCGACGCCGACCTGATGAGCCAGGTCCTCGACGAAGCCGCCCGCTTCGTGGAAGGCGAACTGGTCCCCCTGAACGCCATCGGCGACAAGGAAGGCTGCGTGCGCCACGACAACGGCGACGTGACCACCCCCACCGGCTTCAAGGCCGCGTACGACAAGTACCGCGCCGCCGGCTGGACCGCCCTCGACGCCGACCCCACCTACGGCGGCCAGGGCATGCCCCACCTGATCAGCAACGTCCTCGTCGAGATGATGAACTCCGCGAACGTCGCCTGGAGCATGTACCCCGGCCTGAGCCACGGCGCCTACAGCGCCCTGCACGCCGTCGGCAGCGACGCCCTGAAAGACCTGTACCTGCCCAAAATCGTCAGCGGCGAATGGACCGGCACCATGTGCCTCACCGAACCGCACGCCGGCACCGACCTCGGCATGATCCGCACCAAGGCCACCGACAACGGCGACGGCAGCTACGCCATCAGCGGCACCAAGATCTTCATCAGCGCCGGCGAGCACGACATGGCCGACAACATCGTCCACCTCGTCCTGGCCCGCCTGGAAGGCAGCCCCGAAGGCACCAAGGGCATCAGCCTGTTCCTGGTTCCCAAGTTCCTCCCCACCGCCGACGGCAAGGTCGGCGAACGCAACGGCGTCGTCTGCGGCAGCCTGGAACACAAGATGGGCATCCACGGCAACGCCACCGCCGTCCTGAACTTCGATCAGGCGCAGGGCTGGCTGGTCGGCGAGATCAACAAGGGCATGAACCACATGTTCATCATGATGAACGCCGCCCGCCTCGGCACCGGCCTCCAGGGCCTGGGCCTCGGTGAAGTCGCGTACCAGAACGCCCTGGCCTACGCCAAGGACCGCACCCAGATGCGCCACGAGCCCCGCGTCAACCCCGGCGAGCAGGCCGACCCCATCCTGATCCACCCCGACGTGCGCCGCATGCTCCTGACCGGCAAGGCCTACACCGAAGCCGGCCGCGCCATGGCCATGTGGCTCGCCCTGAGCATCGACCAGGAACACCACCACCCCGACGAGAAAGCCCGCAAGGAAGCCGCCGATCTGGTCGCTCTGCTGACCCCCATCGCCAAGGCCTTCATGACCGACAACGGCTTCAACATCGCCGTGCAGAGCCAGCAGGTCTTCGGCGGCCACGGCTACATTCAGGAATGGGGCATGGAGCAGTTCGTCCGCGACGCCCGCATCGGCCAGATCTACGAAGGCACCAACGGCATCCAGGCCCTCGACCTGCTGGGCCGCAAGGTCCTGATGGACGGCGGCAAGAAACTCCAGAAACTCGCCGGCACCCTCCAGGAATTCGTCGAAGAGAACGAAAGCGACGAGCACATCGGCGACTACGCCACCCAGCTCGGCAAGGCCGCCCAGCAGCTCGGCAGCCTCACCATGGTCATCGGGCAGAAAGCCATGGGCGAAGGCGGCGCCGACGAAGTGAACGCCGCCGCCGTCGACTACCTGCGCTTCTTCGGGCACGTCGTGTACGGCTACCTGTGGGCCCGCATGGCCAAGATCGCCCACGAGCAGATCGAAGCCGGCAACGACAAGGACGGCTTCTACACCGCCAAAGTCCAGACCGCCAAGTTCTACTTCGCCAAGCTGTTCCCCGAAATCAAGACGCTCGCCACCACCATCAAGGCCGGGAACGAAACCCTGGCCGTGGACGACCGCGCCGTCTTCAACTGGGAAGGCGCCCTCGTCCCCGCCTGAACCAACCCCCGCACCACACAGGAGGCCCGCAGCAACCGCGCGGGCCTCCTGCCTTGCATTCATCCCGCCTACCCCGGCAGCGCCGACCCCAGGAACGAGTTCGGGCTGCGCGACAGGCTCCGGATGCCGTCATCGTCGGTGCGGTACGCCAGGACGGCCAGCGTGCAGGGCTGCCCGCCCTCGCTGTGCCCCTCGGCGTAGGCGCGGGCCAGGACCTCGCTCAGCTCGCGTGCCAGCTGCACGTACCGTTCCGGTGTGAGGTTCACGGTCACGCGGTCCAGGTGCGCCGGGTGCCCCTCGGCCGTTGGGGCGTCCGCTGGCGGCAGGCGGGGCGTACTCCCGCCCACCTCACCAAAAATGTACACATCCTCCTCGCCTGCTCCAGCCAGCGCCCACGACCGCCCATACGCCCGCCCAAAGCCTTCCGACAGGTCCCGCAGGTCCGCCGTGCCGTTCCCCTGCACGTCCTCTGGTGGCAGCAGGTCCGACGGCACCCGGAACTCCCGCGCGGCCAGCACGAACCGCACCCGGCTCCCCTCACGCTCCAGCTCGCGCAGCAACCCCAGCCCCGCCAGTCGCCGCGCATGGTGATGCACGAGGTTCGCCGCCATGCCCGCCCGCCCCGCCACCTCGGACGGCGACGTGGGCCGCAGGAACAACCCCAGCAGTCCCGTGTCCTGCCGCAAGGCCCGCGCCGCCCGCACGTCTGTCACCCGCATTGATTCCGTCTGTCTGTCCGTCATGCCCGCAGTGGCCCCCGCTGAAAGCCCTGGCAGCTAGCTGCAATAGGAAACCCCCTCCACACCGGAGGGGGTTCCTTTGTTTCTGGTGGAGCTGAGCGGGATCGAACCGCTGACCTTCTGAATGCCATTCAGACGCGCTCCCAGCTGCGCCACAGCCCCAAGCCAACGCCTGAGCCCAGAAAATGTAGCACCACCACGCACAGAAGTAAAGAGGGTCAGGCGACCCGCCTGAATCTGCTACTGCGCCTGCACGGGCTGCGGTAAGTCCACCTGAATGGTCTTCCCAGCCCGGCGGGGCGTGAGCGTCACGGTCACGTCGTACCCCAGCGCGCCCGCGTGTTCTGCCAGGGTGCCCACAGTGGGGTTGACCGCGCCATTCTCCAGTTGCGACAGGCGACCCCTGCTGACGCCGCGCCGCCGCGCCAGCTCCGCCGCGCTCAGGTGCGTCTGTTGCCGCGCGAGCTTCAGCGCGTGCGCTACCGTCTCGGCCGTCAGGGCATCCTGCACGTCCGCTGCGAAACCCGACGCACTCTCTGGCACCAGCAGTCCGGCAGGCAGATCAGCGGTGGGCGTGACCGACCCATCCGCATTCAGCAGTTCAGCCGCCAGTGCCATCTTCGCTTTCAGGGATTCGTTCATACCTTCAACCTCCCGGTTTTCACGGCGATCAGCGCGTCGTACGCTTCCTCGATCAGGGCCTCATTCGGCCCGTCCCCGTCTGCCTTGAATTCCGCGTTGACCAGCACGGGCCGGCCATCCGCCAGCCAGAACAGGTATACGCGCGCCCCGCCGCGTTCGCCCGTGCGGGTACTGGGCTTCAGTTCACTGATAACCTCGGGTGCTAGGGGTTCAGCAGCCTCCAAAGTAGAGGGCCAGATTGTGGGCAGCGATCTTGCGACACACGTGAGCCCGGATGGATCTCTCCGAATTCAACTGCGGCAACATCAAGTGAAAAGAACGATCCAGACGTGAAAACACAGTCTCGATCGTTTTTCTCACCCAGCGCATCGCCCCCCACCAGTGGCGTGGCTTCTTGAGGTTTTTCTTCGGCTGGGCATACACGCCACAGCCCTGATACCCTCGGTCGCCCAAGACCAGCGCTGCTTCCTGTGGATTCAGGAGTGCCCGTGCCACGGGAGGGTCTCCCTCTCGCCCAGGAACAATGGCAAAACGCACGAGCATGCCGTGATCGTCGATCACGGCATGCAGCTTGAACCCGTAGAAGAACCCGGTTCTGCCGTATCCACCGTGTCCGCCGCGACCACTCGTCGCAGTGGTCATGCTCCTGGGGCGTTTGTGTCGGGCGCCAACGCAGTACACGAGCGGTTTGCTGTCGATGACATAGACAGTGTCGTCATCGAAGTGAGGCAATCGGAGCGCAAGGTCGGCGTAGATGCGTTCGAGGTTCAGTTGGATGCGGAGATAGCGGGAGCGATCGGGTAAGGAGGGAAAGAGGAAGGTGTAGGTGGCGCGCACCTGAGCGAACCACTGTTGTGCCGAGGGCTGGTGGAGGAGTTCACCGACGAGTGCGATGGTCATGAGCTCGGCGTAACTGGCCTTCTGGTTGGGTTCGTCGGGTAACGTGAAGAGGCCGCTGCGGGCAGCGGCCTTGAGGTAATCGTCGACGTAGACGTAGATGATCGTAAAAAGGTCCGTCACGGTAGACTGGTGCAGCGGAAGTTCTTTGGTAGGCATACCGGAGCTTCCGCTTTTTCTGTCTCGTCGCCAACCCCTAGCACCCGAGGTTGATACCCGGATAGCCTTTCAGAGCCACCACGTACCGGCTGACGTGTCCATGCTCACGGACGTCCTGGCAGAGCTTGATGCATTGCCAGACCGCGTCCCGGTGTCCAGCTCGATTCATGTCGAGCAGGCATTCCACGATCCGGACGTGCCGCGCCCGCAGGCGGTGAGGGAGGCGGACGTAGACCAGTGGCGGCACGGGTTTAGTTTAAGCTAAACAATCTGGAAATGCGACCCCCGGCCATTTCGCGTTGATGGGGGAGAGGGGCGGTTCTGGACTCCCCCAGTCCGCCCCCCGTATTCCCCGTAGGCGTGCGGGGGGATGCGCTCGCGTTCCTCGGCAGTCAGCCACAGCGCGGCGTTCAGCAGGAGCGAGAGTTCCTGTGTGGTGACGAACGTCGCCCCGCAGACTTCATCCGGGTAGGCAGTCACCTGTTCGTCGTACCGGTCGCGCAGGACATAGGAAACGTCGGGGGGCACGGGGCCTGCCCCGTGGAGTGCCTGCCGGAAACGGCGAGCTGATCCGATCTGGAAGGTGGCGATGGGCCACCAGTGGCCGCCGACCTCCCTGATTTCGCAGTGGAGGTCGGCGGTGAGGCTCATGTCAGGCGTTCACCCATTCCTGCAAGCTCTTCACGCCCAGGGCGTCATCCTTGGCGGCGGCGATGGCTTTGGCAGTCCATTCGGCGGCTTCTTTGGTGCTGACGATGGGCACGCCGCGTTCCAGTGCGGTGCGCAGCAGGCGGCTGCCGGTCACGTCGATCAGCAACTCCGGCAACTTGTTGCCGTCCTGTTCGCGGATGACGGTCAGGCCGCTGCCTTGCAGGCTGGTGGCGATGTCGTCCAGGCCGTCGCCGAGCAGCAGGGCGGTGCCACTGGTGGGGACGTTGCTTTTCGCGCCGATCTGCGCGCGGTAGAACGCGCGGTGGGGGTCGCTGTCGATGCCCATGCTCTCGCCGGTGCTTTTCATTTCGGGGCCGAGGGTGGGGATCACGCCCGCGAATTTCAGGAACGGCAGGTGCACTTCCTTCACGGAGTACATGGCGGGGGTGGGGGTTTCAAACAGGCCGATCTGGTCGAGGGTGTGGCCGACGGCGATGCGGGCGGCGCTCTTGGCGAGGGGGTGGTTCACGGCCTTGCTCACGAACGGGACGGTGCGGCTGGCGCGCGGGTTCGCCTCAAGGATGTACGCGACGTTGTCCTTGACGGCCCACTGGACGTTCATCAGGCCGCGCACGCCGAGTTCCAGGGCGAGGCGTTCCGTGTCGGCTTTCACGCGGGCCAGCAGGTCGGCGCTCAGGTGGACGGGGGGGAGGATGCAGGCGCTGTCGCCGGAGTGGATGCCGGCGGCCTCGATGTGTTCCATGATGCCCATGACGACCGCACGCTCCCCGTCGCAGAGGGTGTCTACGTCGAGTTCCAGCGCGCCTTCCAGGAACTGGTCGAGGAGGATGCTGGGCTGCCCTTCGACGGCGGCGTACACCTCGGACAGGTAGGTGGTGAGTTCGTCCATGCTCCGGACGGTGCGCATGGCGCGGCCGCCCAGGACGTAGGAGGGGCGGGCCATGAGCGGGAAGCCGAGTTCTTCGGCGAGTGCGGCGGCCTGATCGGGCGTCTGCGCGACCTTCCCTTTGGGTTGCGGCAGGCCGAGGCGTTCGCACAGCGCGTTGAAGGAGGCGCGGTCCTCGGCCTCGTCGATGGCGTCCACGCTGGTCCCGATGATGGGGGCTCCGGCCTCGGCGAGGCGGCGGGCGAGTTTCAGCGGCGTCTGCCCGCCGAGTTGCACGATCACGCCGACGGGTTTCTCGTGTTCGACGATGTTCATGACGTCCTCGAACGTCAGCGGTTCGAAGTACAGGCGGTCGGCGGTGTCGTAGTCGGTGCTGACCGTCTCGGGGTTCGAGTTGACCATGATGGTCTCGTACCCGGCTTCCTGAAGCGCCCAGACGGCGTGCACGGTGGCATAGTCGAATTCCACGCCCTGCCCGATGCGGTTGGGGCCGCTGCCCAGGATCACGACCTTGGGTTTCTCGGTCTGCGTGACCTCGTCCTCCCACTCGTAGGTGGAGTAGTGGTACGGGGTGTGCGCCTCGAACTCGGCGGCGCAGGTGTCCACGGTCTTGTAGACAGGCACGGCCTTCGCTTCCTTGCGGATGGCGCGGACGTCCAGTTCGCTCAGGCCGACGATCTCGCCGATGCGGGCGTCGCTGAAGCCCAGGCGTTTGACCTCGCGCCAGATCTCGTACTTCCACTCGCGGATCGGTCCCAGGTCCAGCAGTTCGCTTTCCGCGTCGATGATGTCCTTGAGCTGGCCCAGGAACCACGGGTCGATCTTCGTGGCGTCGAACAGGGCCTCCGGGCTCTCGCCGCGGCGCAGGAGTTCCAGCACGGCTTCCAGGCGGCGGGGGTTGCCGTACAGCAGGGCGCGCAGTTCGTCCGGGGTCATGGTGGCGAACGCGCCGCGCACGTCGGACTCGATGGAGCGCATGGCCTTCTGGAGGCTCTCCTTGAAGGTGCGGCCGATGGCCATGACCTCGCCCACCGAGCGCATCTGGGTGCCCAGCGCGTCGCTGCTGCCGGGGAACTTCTCGAAGGCGAAACGCGGGATCTTCGTGACCACGTAGTCGATGCTGGGTTCGAAGGAGGCGGGCGTGATGCGCGTGATGTCGTTCTTCAGCTCGTCCAGGTGGTAGCCGACGGCCAGCAGCGCGGCGATCTTGGCGATGGGGAAGCCCGTGGCCTTGCTCGCCAGCGCCGAGGAGCGGCTGACGCGGGGGTTCATCTCGATGACGATCACGCGGCCGTCCTTGGGGTTCACGGCGAACTGGATGTTGCTGCCCCCGGTGTCCACGCCGATCTCGCGGATGATCGCCAGGGACTGGTCGCGCAGGCGCTGGTACTCCACGTCACTCAGGGTCTGCGCCGGGGCCACGGTAATACTGTCGCCGGTGTGGACGCCCATCGGGTCGAAGTTCTCGATGGAGGTGATGATCACGACCGTGTCGGCCGTGTCGCGCATGACCTCCAGCTCGTATTCCTTCCAGCCCAGGATGCTTTCTTCCAGCAGCACGCTCGTCACGGGGGAGTCGCGCAGGCCGCCCTCGGTGATCGCCAGGAAGTCCTCGTAGGTGTGCGCGATGCCGCCGCCCGTGCCGCCCAGCGTGAAGGAGGGGCGGATGACGATGGGCAGCCCGATCTGTTTCTGGTACTCGACGGCTTCCTCCATCGAGTGGACCATCTGGCCCTTGGCGGTCTCCACGCCGATCTTCTTCATGGCCGCCTGGAATTCCTCGCGGTCCTCGCCCTTGCGGATCGCGGCGGCGTTCGCGCCAATCAGTTCCACGCCGAACTCCGCGAGCGTCCCGTCGGCGTTCAGGTCCATGGCGAGGTTCAGGGCCGTCTGGCCGCCCAGGGTGGGCAGCAGCGCGTCCGGGCGTTCCTTCTCGATCACGCGGCGCACGAACGCCGGCGTGAGCGGCTCTAAGTAGGTGGCGTCCGCGAGGTCCGGGTCGGTCATGATGGTCGCCGGGTTGCTGTTGACCAGCACCACGCGGTACCCCTCGTTCTTCAGCGCCTTCAGCGCCTGCGTGCCCGAATAGTCGAACTCGGCGGCCTGCCCGATCTGAATGGGGCCGCTGCCGAGAATCAGGATGGTCTGGATATCAGTACGCTTAGGCATTCCAGAGAATGAGCCTAACACGCCCGGAGCCCCGGCGGCGTGAGGCGATCTGCAAACTTATGCAGGCAGGCCCGGCGGACCTACCGGCCGCGACCCAGCCCCGCAGCCGTCAGTAGCCCCGTCGCCGTCAGGAGCCCCACCGCTGTCAGCAGCAGGGTGGCGCCGATCAGCAGGTCCAGCACCCGCCACGCCTGCGGCCGCGCCATGACCGGCGCCAGCGCCCGGCCCGACAGTGCCAGCGTGAAGAACCACGCCCAGGACGCCAGGACCGTGCCCAGCAGGAACGCCGTGCGCCCGCCGCCGCTCAGGCCCGCGCTGGCCCCGCCGATCAGCACGACCGTGTCCAGCAGCGCGTGCGGGTTCAGCAGACTGAACGCCGCCGCCGTGCCGATCACGCGGGCAGGCGCCGTGACCGCCCCGTCCGGCGCGGCGTGCAGGGCCGCGTGGCCGGGATTCAGGGCGGCGCGCAGGGACCGCAGGCCGTACCACGTCAGGAACGCCGCGCCCAGCAGCGTGCCTGCCGTCACCAGCGCCGGGTGGCGGGCCAGCAGGCCGCCCACGCCCAGCACGCCCAGCGTGATCAGGGCCGTGTCGCACAGCGCGCACGCCAGCGCCGCCAGCAGCGCCCGGCGCCGCGCGAGCCCCTGGCGCAGCACGAACGCGTTCTGATACGGACTCCGATTGAATGGCTTGCAAAGCCATTCAATCCGAGCGGATGCGAGTGGGAGAGAAACGGGTTCCGGACGTGGAGTTGGCAGATCGGTGGTGTTCCGATCTGTTAACGAAACAAACGGAATCCGTATGAGGGCCGATGGCGACGATCAGCGACAGGCCCAGGCCCAGCCCACGCAGGAAAGGAGGCATCCCGCCCACTGTAGCCCCGCCCGCCCACCTGCCCGCCCCGCCCCGCCGGTCCAGCCCTGCCCGGCCGTTCAGGCAGGTCAGACGACTCCGGGTGGCCCGGCCCGCGCCCGTGCAGACTGCGTGCATGCCACAGCTGCACGACCGGGCCAGCGCCTCGCAGGAGAGCGTCTTCTCACGCATGAGCCGACTGGCCGCCCAGCACGGCGCCGTGAACCTAGGGCAGGGCTTCCCGCCGGGCGCGCCGCCGCCCTTCCTGCTGCGCGCCGCGCAGGACGCCCTGGGCCGCAGCGACCAGTACACGCCCCCGGCGGGCCTGGGGGCGCTGCGCGACGCGCTGGGCGCCGACCTGGGCGTGGACGGCGCGGACATCACCGTCACCTGCGGCGCGACCGAGGCCCTGAACGTCCTGGCCCTGTCGCTGTACGGACCGGGCGACGAGGTCCTGATGCTCGAACCCGTGTTCGACGTGTACATGCCGCAGGCGCGACTGGCCGGCGCGACGCCCGTGACCGTCCCCATGCGCCTGGACCCGCAGGCCGGCTGGACCTTCGACCTGAACGCCCTGGCGGCCGCCGTCACGCCGCGCACGCGGGCGCTGCTGCTGAACAGTCCCTTCAACCCCACCGGGACGGTGTTCACGCCGGACGAACTGGCGGGCATCGTGGCCCTGGCCCGCCGGCACGACCTGTGGATCGTCAGTGACGAGGTGTACGACGAACTGTACTTCGGCGAGCGGCCCGTCAGCCTGCGGACCCTCGCGCCGGAACGGACCTTCACGGTCGGCAGTGCCGGCAAACGCCTGGAAGCGACCGGCTGGCGCGTCGGCTGGATCGCCGCGCCCCCCGGCCTGAGCGCCGGCCTGGGCGGCGTGCGGCAGGTCACGTCGTTCTGCGCGCCCGCGCCCCTCCAGGCGGCGGTGGCGGCCGCGCTGCCCGTCGCCCGCGACTCTGGTTTCTACGACGACCTGCGCGCCGGGTACGCTGCGCGGCTGGCCCTGCTCGCCGGGGGCCTGCGTGACCTGGGCGCCACGGTGTTCGAGCCGCGCGGCACGTACTTCCTGACCGCCCTGCACCCCGACTGGACCGCGCAGACCCTGGTCGAGGCGGCGGGCGTGGCCGTCATTCCCGGCGAGGCCTTCTACGCCCGGCACGCCGCGCCCCACGGGCTGCTGCGCGTGGCCTTCTGCAAGTCCGCCGACGACATTCACCTCGCGCTGGAGCGGCTGCAGCGCTACGGGCGCGGCCAGTCCTGACCTTCCGGGAGCGCCGGAACGTAAAGCCCCCGTGAAGGCCTCCGCGCGTTTTTGTAAAGAAGGCCTCCTTACGCCGCGCCGCCCGCGCTGACTATCCTCGGGGCATGAAGAAGACCATCCTCGGCCTCCTGGCGATCACTGCCGTTTCCTCCGCCTCTGCGGCCAGCTACGTGGGTGGGTCTGTCGGTTCCGGCGCGACCCTGCACTACCAGACCGACCTGACCGGCTCCAGCGCCATGCGCTACGGCCTGAACCTCGACGCCACGAACTTCAACTTCAACCGCGACAACGTCTCGGTCGGCGGCAGCGTGGACTACCTGGGCGACTTCGTGGGCACCGGCTCGGCGCTGGGCGGCCTGACCCCCTACTACGGCCTGGGCCTGGGCGCCGGCGTGGTGCTCGGTCAGGGCGGCGGCGTGAGCGTCTACCCGCACGGCACGCTGGGCCTGCGCTACAACGTCACGGACCCCCTGAGCTTCTTCGTGGAAGGCAACGTCGGTCCCCGCATCACGGTGGGCGGCACGAACGCCAGCAACACCCGCCTGGGCTCCGGCGCCCGCATCGGCCTGAACTACCGCCTGCCCTGAGCCCCGCGCGCCGTCAGCCACGCGCGCCCTGAACCCCCACGAACAGAGAGGCGAACGACCACCGCAGCGGGCGTTCGCCTCCATTCGTTTCGGTGGAGCGACAGCTGGTCAGGTTCGCTTGCACTCATGAGACCAGGCAGTTACTCTCACCGGGATATGAAGAAATCCCTGCTGACCCTCCTTGCCCTCACCACCGTCTCGACGGCCGCCGCCGACAGCCTCGGCCTGAGCGGCGCCTTCCAGAAAGGCTTCTACCGCGCTGAAGGCGAGTCGGTGGAGCTTGATGGTTCGGCTGCCATCGGCGTGAGCTACACCTACGACCTCGACAGCGTGTCCTCCGTGCGCGCCGAGCTGGAACTGCTGCCCAACCTGTACGGCTCCGAGAAGCTGGGCTTCGGCGGCGAGTTCACGTACCTGCGTTCCGTGTTCAACGACGGCACGGCGAACGTCTACGTGGGCGGCGGCCTGGGCCTGAACACCGTTTCCGACACGATGGATGGTGTGACCGCCCGCCTGACCGGCGTCAACCCCACCGCGCTGGTTGGCGTGAACTACGCCGTCGCGCCCGGCTTCGCGGCCTACCTGGAACTGGCGGGCGGCGCCTCCTTCCTGCGTGCAAGCGCCAGCAGTGGCGGGGTCAGCTTCAGCAACTCGGCGACGGGCGCGTTCGTCAAGCCCCGCATCGGCGTGACCTACAACCTGCGCTGATCTGCGCGCACGCTTCCGGGGCCGCCGTGTGCGGCCCTTTTTGCGTTCCGGTGCGGGCGGGCTGGACACGTCCCTTGACCCTCCGGGCCGGCCCTGCTAGCCTCCTGTGCATAGCTATGCGCAGATTGCGTATAACCATACATGCATATGCAGATCCTGACCTCCCGACGCTGAAGCCGACCGCCTGACCCCACCGGGGTTCACAGGCGGCGCCTTCACGCCGGGGGGTCATGTGCCGCGCCTTGCATCCCCTTCACGCAGACAGGAGACAATCAGTCATGGCAAAAGAAAAGATCGTACTCGCGTACAGCGGCGGCCTGGACACCAGCATCATCCTCAAGTGGCTCCAGACGGAAAAGAACTACGACGTGGTCTGCTTCACCGCCGACCTCGGCCAGGGTGACGAGGTCGAAGAAGCCCGCGTCAAGGCCCTGAACACCGGCGCGGTCGCCGCCTACGCGCTGGACCTGCGCGAGGAATTCGTGCGGGACTACGTGTTCCCCATGTTCCGCTCCTCGGCGCTGTACGAGGGCTACTACCTGCTGGGTACCTCCATCGCCCGCCCGCTGATCGCCAAGAAGATGGTCGAGATCGCCGGCAAGGAGGGCGCCGTCGCCGTCTCGCACGGCGCGACCGGCAAGGGCAACGATCAGGTGCGCTTCGAGATGACCGCCTACGCCCTGAAACCCGACATCGTCACCGTCGCCCCCTGGCGCGACTGGACCTTCCAGGGCCGCGCCGACCTCGAAGCCTTCGCCCACGAGCACGGCATCCCGGTCCCCACCACCAAGAAGGACCCCTGGAGCACCGACGCCAACCTCCTGCACATCAGCTACGAGGGCGGCATCCTGGAAGACCCCTGGGCCGAACCGCCCGCCCACATGTTCAAACTGACCGTGGACCCCGCCGACGCCCCCGATGAAGCCGAGTACGTGGAAATCGAGTTCGTCAACGGCGATCCCGTCGCCATCAACGGCGAGAAACTGTCGCCCGCCGCCCTGCTGGCCAAGGCCAACGAACTGGGCGGGAAGCACGGCGTGGGCCGCCTCGACCTCGTCGAGAACCGCTTCGTCGGCATGAAATCACGCGGCGTGTACGAGACGCCCGGCGGCACCGTCCTGTACCACGCCCGCCGCGCCGTCGAGAGCCTCACCCTGGACCGCGAGGTCCTGCACCAGCGCGACCAGCTCGCCCCCAAGTACGCCGAACTGGTCTACAACGGCTTCTGGTTCGCCCCGGAGCGCGAGGCCCTGCAGGTGTACTTCGACCACGTCGCCAGCAGCGTCACCGGCACCGCCCGCCTGAAACTCTTCAAGGGCAACTGCGTCACCGTGGGCCGCAAGGCCCCCCAGAGCCTGTACGACAAGGACCTCGTGAGCTTCGAGGCGGGCGGCGACTACAACCAGCACGACGCCGGCGCGTTCATCAAACTCAACGCCCTGCGCATGCGCGTCCAGGCCCGCGTGAAAGCCAAAGCCGACGCCCAGGAACCCGCCCAGGACTGAAGGCCGTGACCCACGCCCCCACCACGCTGCGCCCCGTGAACCCGGACGACATTCCCGCCTTCCACGCGGTCATGATGGCGGCCGGCATGGACCCCCGCAGCAGCTGGAACCGCATCACGCTCGCCGACCTGGAACGGTCCCTGCTGGCTCCCGGCGCGGGCGGGTTCCTGGCAGCCGGTGGGGGAGAGGTACTGGGCTGCGTCGGCTACCGCCCGGACGGTGACCGGACCCTGACCCTGAACAAACTCGCGACCGTCCCGCAGGCCCGCCGCCTCGGCGTGGGTCGCGCCCTGGTGCGCGAGGTCGAACACGTCGCCCGCATGGGCGGGTACGGGCGCGTGCTGCTGGCCGTCAGCCAGTTCAATCTGGACGTGCTGCCCTTCTACGACCGGCTCGGGTACACCGTCACCGACGAACCCTACTCGCACGCCCACCCGGACAGCCCCGCCCCGGTGGTGCTGGTGAAAGAGGTCCGGGCAGAGGAATCCGCCCCCGGCCACCCGATCACGCCTCTCACTGACAAGGACGCCCCATGACCCGACCCCACAGCCGCCCGACCTCCCGCGTCACGATCATGACCACCTTGGCACTGACCGTGTCGCTCGCGTCGTGTGCGCCATCCGTGCAGACCGGACCGGCGGCGGTGCGGCCACCGGACATCCGCCTGGGGGCCGCCATGCTGTTCGTGTCCCGCGTGAACGTCACGCAGTTCACCGAGGCCACGCCCGACGACCAGTTCGTGATCTTCCTGGACTGCCGCAACGGTGTGGTGGCCGCTGCCGACGTGAAACGCTTGGGCGTGGAGCAGGCCGCCACAGCCTGCCGTGAAGCGGACGCGCGGGAACGGCAGAAGACGGGCACGGTCGGAAACGCGCTGCTCGTGATGCTGTCGGCGGCAATGATCTTCTTTCTGTACGCCCTCGGCCTCTTGTGATCCCGTGGGCACTGGTCACGCCCAGGCCGGGAAGAATGAGGGCACGCCCATCCGGACAGCCCCGCCCCGGTGGTGCTGGTGAAAGAGGTCCGGGTAGAGGAAGCCGCCCGTGACCGCCCGATCCCGCCTCTCACTGACAAGGACACCCCATGACCCGACCCCACAGCCGCCCGACCTCCCGCGTCACGCTGATGTGCGCCCTGGCCCTGACTGCTGGTCTGGCCTCGTGTGCGCCGACCGTGCAGGGCCCGAACGGCGCGTACCGTCCGAAGACGCAGACTGGCGGGTACCGGCTGTTCGTGAAGGTGGTGCCCGTCTCCGAACTGACCGACGCGACGCCCGCAGACGTGTACGTGAGTTTTCCGCAGTGTCTGAACACCGTCGTGGCGGTGCCGGACGTGCGTCAGCTGGGTCCAGAGGCGGCGCTGGACGCCTGCCGGAAGACGGACGGCAGCGTGGTGGGACTGATTGCCGGGGGTGCGGTCGTGATCAGCGTGTTGCTCGGGTTCGCCCTGGCCCCGCTGGTGAAGATTCTCCAGTCGACGGGGAACTGACATGCCATTCAACGAGGACATGAAATGACGAATACGCAGGACAAGAAACTCTGGGGTGGGCGGTTCGCAGAGGCGACGGACGGGCTGGTCGAGCTGTTCAACGCGTCGGTGGGCTTCGATCAGCGGCTCGCGGAGCAGGATATTCGCGGCTCGCTGGCGCATGTGGCGATGCTGGGGCAGGTCGGGATTCTGAGTGCCGAGGAGGTAGCTCAGATAGGTGACGGCCTGAATGCCGTGCTGGCCGATATCCGCGCGGGGAATTTCGAGTGGCGCCTGGACCGCGAGGACGTGCATATGAACGTGGAGGCGGCCCTGCGGGACCGGATCGGGCCGGTGGCGGGGAAGTTGCACACGGCCCGCAGCCGCAACGATCAGGTGGCGGTGGATTTCCGGCTGTTCACGAAGGAAGCCGCGCTGGACCTGGCGGACAAGACCCGTGCCCTGCGCGCGGTGATGCTCGCGGAGGCTGGGAAGCACCTGGAAACCGAGGTGATCCTGCCCGGTTACACGCACCTTCAGGTGGCGCAGCCGATCCTGCTGAGTCACTGGTTCATGGCGTATGTGGCGATGCTGGAGCGTGACGAGGGCCGTTTCCGGGACGCGGCCGAGCGGATGGACGAGTCGCCGCTGGGGTCGTCGGCGCTGGCGGGGACGCCCTGGCCGGTGGACCGGCACGCGACGGCTTCGGCGCTGGGCTTCGCGCGGCCCACCGCGAACAGTCTGGACGGGGTGGGCAGCCGGGACTTCGCGCTGGAGTTCCTGAGTGCCTGCGCGATCCTGTCGGCGCACCTGTCGCGCCTGTCGGAGGAACTGATCCTGTACTCCACCTTCGAGTTCGGCTTCATCACCCTGCCGGATTCCCACACGACGGGCAGCAGCATCATGCCGCAGAAGAAGAACCCGGACGTGTCCGAACTGGCGCGCGGCAAGGCGGGCCGCGTGTTCGGGAACCTGATGGGTCTCCTGACGGTCGTGAAGGGCACGCCGCTGGCGTACAACAAGGACCTTCAGGAGGACAAGGAGGGCGTGTTCGACTCCTACGACACCCTGAGCATCGTGCTGCGCCTGTACGCCGAGATGATGCCGAAGACCGTCTGGCACGCCGACGTGACCCGCGCCGCCGCCGCACGCGGCTACTCCACGGCGACCGACGTGGCGGACTTCCTGGCCCGGCAGGGCGTCCCGTTCCGCGAGGCGCACGAGGTCGTGGGCGGACTGGTCGGTGTGGCCAGTCGCAGTGGGCGGCAGCTGTGGGACCTCACCGACGAGGAACTGCGCGCCGCGCATCCCCTGCTGAACGCGGAGGTCGCGCAGTCCCTGACCGTCGAGGAGAGCGTCCGTGGGCGCGCCAGTTTCGGCGGGACCGCCCCGCACCGCGTCCGTGAGGCCATCGAGCACGCAACGGCCCGCCTGAACTCCTGAACTCCGCCCCTGATCCGTCCCCCCACCCTCTGTCCCGGTCCCCTGGAGGAACCCCATGACCCTGACTGACATGCACGTGAAACTTCGTCAGGCCGCCCCGGCGGACCTGCCCACCGTCCTGGACCTCCTGACCCGCTGCGGGCTGCACACGGGCAGCGTGGACCTGGGGGCCGGCACCTACTGGATCGCGGATCTGGACGGCGTGCCCGGCGGCTGCATCGGCCTGGAGCACGGGCAGGGCGTCAGCCTGATCCGTTCGACGGCGGTGCTGCCGGAGGCCCGCAGCCAGGGTCTGGGCCGCGCGCTGGTGCGTTCGGCACTCACGCACGCCAGCCTGCGCGGGGACCGCACGGTGTTCCTGTTCAGCTCGGAAGCGGGGGATTACTGGACGCGCTTCGGCTTCGGGCCGTCGAGTGCCGCCGAGATCGCGGGCGCGCTGCCGGACGTGCCACAGGTGAAAAGCGGCCTGAGCAAGGGCTGGATCGACGAGGAACTCGTGTGGCGGCTGGACCTGCCGCAGCCCGAGGTGACGCGGGGGTGACGATCTTCCGTCCGTTCCTTCCGGGCCGGTCCTCACGGGCGCGGCCGTGGCAGTGCTTCCACGCGGGCATGCGCTATGCTGTCGCCACGCAAAACCCGTGTCGACCTGCGGTCACCGTGACCGCCGAGCTTACTTTCATCAAAGGAGCACCGCATGACCGATTCCAGCGTTCAGATCCGCATGGCCAGCCCCGCCGACCGGGACACCGTCACCCGCGTCTTTCACGACGCCGGGCTGGATACCGACGCCACGCTGGCGGACGGCACGACCTACTGGGTGATGGAACGGGGTGGGCAGCCGGTCGGCGCGATCGGCCTGGAGCACGGCGAGGGAGCCTCGCTGCTGCGCGGGGCGGCCGTGCTGCCCGAGGCGCGGGGTGGCGGCCTGGGCCGGCGGCTGGTCATGAGCGCCGTGGAGTACGCGCAGGGACGCGGGGACCGCGCGATCTACATGTTCAGCAAGGGGGGCGACTGGGGCACCTTCGGGTTCCAGCAGGTGCCGCTGGCCGTCGTGATGGGCGACGTGCCGGACGCCCCGCAGGTGCAGGCGTACCGCGCGCGTGGCGACCGTCCCGGCGGCACCACCTGGATGCGCTCCCTGAGCTGAGGACCGCGTGGGGTGTGGGGCTGTTCCCACGTCCCACGCCGCGCTTCTCACGCCCGGTCCGTCGGGGGCAGAGATGACGCTCTCCCTGGAGTCCATCGCCGTGCCGGACATCCATCCGGACGCGCCGCTGGTGACGCGCAAGGCGCGCCTGTCGGACATCGAGGCGATTCACGAACTGATCGGGTACTGGGCGGCGCGCGGGCTGATGCTGGTCCGGTCGCGGGCGCTGCTGGCCGAGACCATCCGGGACTTTCACCTCGTGCTGGCCGAACCGCACGACGGGCGGCCCGGCGGTCTGGCCGGGGTGTGCGGCCTGCACATGCTGGCCCCGGACCTCGCGGAGGTGCGCGGGCTGGCCATCCACCCGAACATGCAGGGGCGCGGGCTGGGCCGTGACCTCGTGGCCGCCTGCGAACGCGAGGCCCGCGAGATCGACCTGCCGGCCCTGTTCGCCTGGACGTACCAGCAGGGCTTCTTCGAGAAGTGCGGCTTTACCCGCATTGACAAGACGAACCTGCACCCGAAGGTCTGGAGCGAGTGCCAGCGCTGCGCGTTCTTCGAGAACTGCAACGAGATCGCCATGTACCGGGAGCTGCGGTGAGCGGGCGCCGGGCGTCCGGACTGTGCGGCGGGTCATCCGCTGAAGTGCTGACGCGCTCCGTGCCTGCGACCCCTACGATGAAGTTCATGAAACCCATGCACGCTGCCGCTGCCCTCACCTTCGCCCTCGCCGCCACGGCCTCCGCGCAGGGCACCTCTGCACAGGGCGCCTCTGCCCAGGGACCGCTGACGGCGCACCTGCCGGCCGGGGCGCTCCTGACCCTGGAGACGCGGGGGGCCGCCCCGGCCTTCGACCGCCTGACCGGCGTGATCGGCAGCGTGCTGGACGGCGTGGCCGACGCGGGCGACGAGGACCTGGAAGCCTCCGGCGCGATGCTGCGCGGCTTCAGCGGCATCCTGGCCGACTCGGTGGGCCGCGAGGGCGTGGCCGGCGTGTTCACGGTGCAGGGCCGGGGCGGGACGTTCACGCCGGCGCTGCTGGCCGTGGCGCGCACGGGTGACCTGTCCGCCGAACTGTTCTCGTCGTTCATTCCGAAGAAGAAGGGCGCGCGGGTCGGGGCGTACCCCTTCGTGCGCAGCGGGAACCTGTTCGCGGGGCAGGCGAACGGACTGGTGTACCTGTCGAGCGACAAGGCGCTGCTGATGTCGTACCTGGGCCGCCTGAGCGGGAAGGCCGCGCCGACCCTGGCGGCCTCCGCGCCGTACACGCAGGCGACCCGCGCAGCCGGGCCGGTGCAGCTGGGCGCGTACCTGAACTTCTCGGCGACCGCCAAGGTGATCCGCGGGCAGTTCTCGCAGTTCATGCTGCCGCGCCTGCTGTCGCCAGTCGTGGACGCCCTGGACACCCTGGGGCAGGTGGCGGGCGGCCTGACCACCACCGACGCGGGCCTGAACACCGTCTCGGCGCAGGTCGTGAACACGGCCGGGAAGGACCGCCCGCTGGCGCGCCTGCTGACCCACACCACCGACTTCGGCGTGCAGGACATCATTCCGGCCGATGCCGAAGCGGTGCAGGCGACCGCCTGCGCGCCCGAATCGAACGCCTACGCGGCCCGCTGGCTGACCCGCCTGGACCTGTTCGAGCCGTTCGGGTTCCTGACCGACAGCCAGCTGGCCAGCCACCTGGAACGCTCCGGGCAGTACCTGGGCAGCGAGTGCGCGCAGGTCACGCTGGCCGGCGGCCTGAAGGCGGGTCTGGACCAGTCGGACCCGCTGGCGGCCCTGGCGACCGCCGTGTCGTACCAGAGCGTGCGGGACCGCGCGGCCGCCGAGGCGCACCTGCCCGAGTACGCCCGCAGCGTGAACGAGGCCATCGCCGGGCTGCGCGTCACCCTGAAAGGCACGCTGGGCGACCTGATGAAGGGCGACATGGCCGGCATGGACGAGGACGGCGTGGCCGCCATGATGGCCGCCGGGTCCTTCGAGCAGATCGACGACCTGCTGGCCGGCCTGAAGATGGTGTACGCCTTCGAGGGCGACTACCTGATCACGGCCTTCAGCGAGGAGGCCCTCCAGGCCGCGCTGGCAGGTCAGGACGCGCCGCTCGCGCGGGACCCGGCGTTCCAGGCGGCGGGCCTGACCCTGACCGGCAGTGCCGGCTGGGGCTACCAGCCCGACTGGGCCGACGTCAGCGGCGACGACCTGATGGGCAGCCTGCCGGCCGAATTCGGCGAGATGGGGATGGAAGAGACGCTCGGCCCGGTGATGGACGCCATGGCCGGGGTGCTCAACCGCTACGACGGGATGACCTCACAGCGCAGCGTCGCGGGGAATGTCATCATCGGCAAGGCGAACGTGAAGTACCGCTGGTAAGACGGCGGGAAGGTCACGCGCGCCGGGCCATGAAACGCGTCCGGAGAGGCGCGAATGGGGAGGAACGAACATGATCAGGAAAGAGCGGGCCATTCTGGCCCTGGAAGACGGCACGGTGTACCGCGGGTACGCCTTCGGGCACCGCGGCGAGACCGTCGGCGAGGTCGTGTTCAACACCTCCATGACCGGATACCAGGAGATCATGACCGATCCCTCGTACAACGGGCAGATCGTGACCATCACCTACCCGCATGTCGGGAACTACGGCGTGGCGATCTACGACATGGAAAGCAACAAGCCGTACGTGCGGGGCTTCATCTCGCGTGAATTCAGCGCCGAGTACAGCAACCACCGCGCGCAGCAGTCGCTCGAGGCGTTCATGCAGCAGTACGGCGTCGTGAGCATCCAGGGCATCGACACGCGCGCGCTGGTGCGCCGCCTGCGCACGGGCGGCGTGGTCAAGGGCGTCATCGCGCACCGCAGCTACACGCACCCGGAAGATCCGTACGGCGAGTTCACGCCCGCCGAGGAGCAGGTGTACGTGAGCCGCGCGCTGGGCCACCAGGACATCGACGGGCACGACATGACCCGCGAGGTCACGACCGCGCTGCCCTACGCCTTCCCGACGCTGCGGCACGGCAAGCGCGTGGTCCTGATGGACTTCGGGATCAAGCACACCATCATCGAGCGGCTGGCCGAGGTGGGCATCGAGCCCATCGTGGTGCCGGCCCACACCACCCCCGCGCAGATCATGGCGCTGCAACCGCACGGCCTGTTCCTGAGCAACGGCCCCGGCGACCCCGCGCCGCTGGAGTACGCGCACAAGACCGCCTGGGAACTGATGGGCCTGCTGCCCACCTTCGGCATCTGCCTAGGGCACCAGATTCTGGGGCTGGCGGCGGGCGGCCGGACCTTCAAGATGAAGTTCGGGCACCGCGGCGGCAACCAGCCGGTGAAGAATCTGTTAACGGGAAATGTGGAGATCACCTCCCAGAACCACGGGTACGCGGTGGACATCGATTCGATCCCGAACGGGGCCTTCGTGGCCACGCACGTGAACCTGAACGACGGCACCCTGGAAGGCATGGCGCACTCGCGCTACCCGGTGTTTTCCGTGCAGTACCACCCGGAGGCCAGCCCCGGCCCGCACGACAGCCGCTACCTGTTCGACCGCTTCATCGAGGAGATCGACGCCTTCGACGGGGGCAGCGGTACCCCCATTGCGAAAGCGAATTCTGGCCGTCTGGGGGTTTGACAACCGCCTTTGCTGACCCGATGATGGGCAGGAGCGGAAGGTGAGAAATTTCATAGTGACGCTTGGGTCAGTCGGAAGACTGTCAGAGTTCCACCCTCACCCCCGCCGCTCATCAGACCGGCCTGCCCAGACGGGGCGGCCACCCTGACCAACCAGCTGTTCCGGAGCTATGAACCACCTGGCGCAAACGGGCGCCTTGCCAGGTGTGGAGCCAGTGGCGCGACCGACAGAACGGAGGACTTTGTCCCCAGGCTGTCGGTCTTTTGTTGTCCCGGAGGTCATCCTGAAACGCATCGTCGCTCCCCTCCTCCTGCTGGCCACGGCCGCCGCCCAGACCAGCACGGTCCAGCAGAACGTGAAGTTCACGCTGAACCAGGACCTCGTCCGTCAGACGGTCACCGACGGCAAGACCACCGAGACCATCGTCGAGAACCCCAAGACCGTCCTGCCCGGCGACCTGCTGCGCGAACAGGTGACGCTCGTGAACACCTCGGGCCGCCGCGTCGGGCAGCTGCTCGTGAACGTCCCGGTTCCCAAGGGCACCGAGTTCGCCGCCCTGACCACCGCGAACACCGACCGCTGGAAGGTGCAGTACAGCATCGACGGCGGCAAGGCCTACAGCGTGGCCCCCACCCGCACCGTGACCGTCACCGAGAACGGCCGGACGGTGACCCGGCAGGTCGCCGCACCCCTGAGTGCCTACACCAACGTGCGCTGGACCGTCACCGGCATGAACCCGGACGAATCGCTGAAGCTCAGCTTCCGCGTCAAAGTCAAATAATTTCCCCCCACAACCGATCCATGCGCTCAGAGGAGAACACATGAAGAATTCCTGGAAGTTTGCCGCACTGCTCGCCGCGCTCGCCGCCGGCTCCGCCTCCGCCGCCACCCCGGCCGGCACCGTTATCACCAACATTGCCGAGATCGTCTTCACGCCCGAAGGTTCCCCGCCCGGAACGCCCCCCACCACCGTGCCCTCCAACCCGGTCACCACAACTGTGCTTCCGGTCCCCGACTTCACGATCTTAGTCAACGACAAGAGCGCTGTCGTCACTGCTCCGGACTACACTCAGCCCGGCCAGAGCACCACTGCCAAGCCTGGCGATACCGTGGTGTTCCCGTACACGCTGACCAACACCGGCAACGTGCCCAATGAGAGCTACACCCTGACGAACACCCCGGACCCCACGGCGGCCGTCAAGACCCCCGAGAACATCCGTTTCTTCCCGATCAGCGCCGACACCAACAACGACGGCACCCTGAGCCCCGCCGAGATCTTGGCGGCCACGCCCATCACTACCATCACCGGCGTGAACCAGGATCAGGCCGTCAAGTTCTTCCAGGTGTACACCATCCCGGCGACCGCCACCAGCACCGACAAGTTCGGCGGTGACCCCACCGGCGACCGTCAGGACAACCCGGCCTTCAACAACGACCCGGCCGTGCCGCGTGACGCTAACAACTCCAACGTCACCACCGTGGACCGCAAGGACGCCACCGTCATCGGCCCGAAAAACGACCCGGACGGCAACGGCAACCCCCTGACCCCTCCCTACCAGAGCACCGACACCACCCCTGTGACCATCACGCCCAGCGCCGCTGACACCCAGACCGCGCAGGCCACGACCACCACCACCGTCGTCACCTTCACGAACACCGTGCAGAACACCGGCAACCGCCCCGACGTGTTCGACATCACCGCCGTCCAGGCGGGCTTCCCGACCGGGACCATCGTCACGCTGCTCAAGCCCGACGGCACCCCCCTGACCGACACCGACGGCGACGGCGTGCCCGACGTGGGCAGCCTGACCCCCGGCCAGACCGCCGACCTGCTCGTGCGCGTCACCTTCCCCGCCGGCAGCGCCCCTACGACCCCCGGCACCCAGCCGACCGTGACGGTCACCACGACCAGCAGCAATGACACCACCAAGAAGGACACCACCAAGGACATCGTGAGCCTGCCCGGCCTGTCCTTCGGGAACCCCACCCCCAACCAGATCGGCGGTGACCCGACCCCGGTCGGCACCCCCGAGGCAGGCCAGCCCGGCAACCCCCTCACGCCGATCATCCCGCCCACCACCTGCACCGCGACCTCCCCGGCCATCCAGTCCACGGTCGCCATGGAGATCGCCAACCTGGGCAGCGCCCCCGACACCTTCGACATCAGCGGCACCGCGCCCATCAAGCTGACCGACGGCACCACCCAGAACGTCGCCGTGAAGTACTTCGTGGACGCCAACGGCAACAAGGCCCTGGACACCGGCGAGGTCGCCCTGACCGACACCAACGCCAACGGTACCCCCGACACCGGCCTGCTCGCCCCCGGCGCCGAACTGAAGCTGATCGCCGTGGTCGACGTGCCCTGCGCCGCCGCCGCGCAGACCATCACCCTGAACCAGACCGCCAAGTCCCCCACGACCGGCGCGACCGTCACCGACAAGAACGACACCATTACGGTCGGCACCACCCCTGTGGCCAAACCCGTCAAGACCGTTGACAAGGCCGAGGTCAAACCCGGTCAGCAGCTGACCTACACCATCATCGGCACGAACACCAGCAACGCCAACGTGACCAAGGCCTTCATCCGGGACACGCTCCCCGCTAACACGTCCTTCAGCACGACGCGCACTGCCCCGGCTCCCCAGGACCGTTTCTTCGCCAAGAGTAATGCCACCGGCACCATCCTGTACTCGACCAACGGCACCGACTGGAGTCCTACCGAGATCGCTGTTCTGCCTGACGGCGGCACTGTGTACGCCGGCGTGGACACCAACGGCAACGGCACCATCGACACTGGCGACATCCTGGCCCCCGGCCAGACCATCACCGGCACCTTCACCGTCACGGTGAAGTAAGGCCCGCAGGCGCGCCCGGCCCCGCAGTGCGGCGGCGGGCGCGCCCGGCTCCCACGGGGGAGTTCCACTTTTTCCCCGACTCCCCCGCCCCCTTCCCTCACAACACGAGAAGCCGTTTTTCGAGAACAGAAACACCCTCCGGGAGGCAACGTGCGAAAACCCTCTGTGCTCCACACGCTGACAGCGCTGATCCTGACCCTGGTCGGACCGGCGTCCGCGGCGGGCACGCCAGCCGGCACCGTGATCCAGAACTCCGCCGTTCTGGAATTCACGCCGGAAGGCGGCCCGCCCACATCCATTCCCACCCCGCCCGTCCAGACGACCGTCACGGCCGTGTGTGCCGCGAGCGTCCTGCCCAACGGCACGGTCGCCGCGCCGGGGCAGAGTTTCGACCTGCTGCCCGGCGAGAGTGCGGTCCTGCGCTACGTGGTGGGCAACAGCGGGAACGCCCGCAACACCCTGAACCTGCGCGTCAGTGACGCCGGATCGCAGTTCACGCCCGGCACCCTCACCATTCACGAGGACCTGAACGGCAACGGCCAGATCGACCCGAACGAGCCGGCCGTCACGGCCCTCACCCTGGCCGCCGACGAGACCCGCCCGGTCCTGGTGCGCGTCACGACCGCCGCTGCCAACCGTGGCAGCGCGTACCTGAACCTGATCGCCGACTGCGCCACGAACGCCAGTGGCCGCCCCGGCGAGACCGACGACGACAACGTCGCGCGCGTGCGCGTGGGCGAACCGCCGGCCCTGACGCTCGGCAAGACCTTCACGCCCGCCGTGATCCGCCCCGGCCAGGACACCCTGGTGACCCTCACGGCCCGCAACGCCGGCCAGGGCGCCTCGCGGCCCGTGACCGTCACGGACTTTCTGAACACCCCGGACATGCGTGACTTCGTGTTCCGCAGCGCCAGCGCCGCCCTGACGGGGGGCGGCGTCATCGAGTACAGCGCCGATGGCAGCAGCTGGTCCGCCAGCGAGACCGCCCCGGTCCGCGCCGTCCGCGCCCGCGCCGACAGCCTCGCCCCCGGCGAGACCCTGACCCTGACCTTCCGCCTGACCGCGCCCGACACCGACCTCGGCACCCGCCGCAACGTCGCGCAGCTGCGCAGCAGCGACGTGAGCGTGGACGCCCCGGCCGACGTGACCGTGCGCTTCACGCCCAGCATCGCCCTCGGGCCGATCAGCAACCCCGAGGCGCTGCCCGGCGGTGAACTCAGCGCCGACGACAAACAGGTGCGCCAGAACGCCCTGATCGGCCAGGAAGTCTGCTTCCCGCACACCGTCAAGAACCTCGGCGACCGCCCGGACACCATCACGATCACGGGACGCATCGCCATCGGGCAGGGCACCATCCGCTTCACGGAGCGTGACGGCACGCCCATCAGCGAACCGTTCATCGTGCCGGACCTCGCGCCGCAGGGCACCCGTGACTTCAACGCCTGCTACGTCACCACCCGCAGCGGCAGCAGCAGCGCCGCCGAGGACCTGCGCGCCGAACTGACCGCCCGCAGCAGCCGGGGCGCGGCCGACAACCTGACGGTCGACTGCATCCTGAGCGTCTCGCCCAACCTGCTCGCCCCGGTCAAAACCGGCGACGCCGGCGAGGGCCTCGTCGCGCCGGGACAGGTCATCACGTACACCCTGCGCTTCCAGAACCTCCAGAACTTCCCGCTGACGAACGTGGTCGTGCGCGACAACCTGCGCCGCCTGCAGATCCTGGACACCGCCGGACAGGTCACCCGCACCGACCTCCTGGAGTTCGTCTCGGCCGACCAGGGCGGCCTGCCCGAGGGTGACGAGGTCGTGTGGCGCTTCGCGCGCCTGAACCCCGGCGACAGCATCAGCCTGACCCTGCGCGGGCGCGTGCCTGCCGCCACGCCCGACGGCGCGCGCATGGTGAACACCTTCACCGTCAGCAGCAGCGAGGTGCCGGAACCCACCCCCTCGAACGAGGTCGTGAACGGCGTGTTCGACGCCGCCAACCTGACGCTCGTCAAGAGCAGCAGCCCCGCCACCGTCGCCTACGGTCAGACCATCACCTACACCTTCACCGTCACCAACCGCAGCGCCACCGCCGCCCTGCAGGAAATCAAGGTCACGGACAACCTGCCGGCCGGCCTGAACTACGTCAGCGGCAGCAGCCGCCTGAACGGCGCCGAGATCCTCCCGACCGTCACGGGCCGCGAGTACGTGTGGCTGATTCCGGGCCTCGCCCCCGGCGCGACCGCCGTGATCACCTTCGACGCCGTCGTCACGCCCGACGCCGGCACGCAGATCCGCAACAGCGCCGTCGCCACCGCCATCAGCAACGACGGGCAGACCCAGACGCCGCCCAGCAGCGCCCTGAACGCCATCGACCCGCTGATCTTCGGCCGCAACACCGCCGACCTCGTCGGGTACGTGTTCCTGGACGTGAACCGCAACGGCGTGTACGACCGCGGCACCGACATTCCCTGCCAGAACGCCCGCGTGATCCTGGCCGGCGGCCGCACCGCCCTGACCGACGCCGAGGGCCGCTACCACTTCCGCAACCTGACCGAAGGCACGGCCGCGCTGCGCCTGGACCCGAACTCGGTCGCCGCGCAGAACATCAGCGTCCCGCAGGACGCCGGCCGTCCCGGCAGCCGCGTGGTGTTCGTGCGGAACCTGACCAGCGTGGACTTCCCGCTGGCCCCCGAGGCCGGTGACATCGCCGTGATCCGCGACACCACCCTGCGCGTGACCAGCACCCTGCCCGGCCAGCCCGAACGCAGCCTGGTGATCCGCAAGTCGCTGTTCGCGACCGACGAACCCGGCGAGTACCGCGTGCAGCTGATCCTCGGCGCGGGCGCCGACCTGAACGGCGTGACCGTCACGGACCCCCTGCCGCAGGGCGCGGTCCTGACCGACGGCCAGAACGTCCTGACCTACGACACGCTTGCCAGCGGGGAACGCGCGGTGACCTACCGCTTCCGCTGGGCAGGCGACCCTAAAGGCGCCGTCACCGACCCGACGGCCAGCTGGAGGTACTGAGTGAAACGCGCCATCACCACCCTGACGGCGGCACTCCTCGGCTCGGCAGCAGCGCAGGAAATCGCCACGTCCCTCCCCCTGACCTCCGTCGGCAACAAGCTGATGTGGACGGTCGGCGACCAGGACCTGAGACTGATCGTGGGCCTCAGCTCCCGCGTGCAGCTCGACGTGTACGGCGCTCAGTTCGACCCGCAGGACTACCGCAGCGACGACTACTACGGAGACGAGAACTACTCCACCGAACGCCCCAAGGCCCCGGTCAGCTCGACCTTCACGCTGGTGAACGCCGACGGGCAGGTCGTGCGTGAACAGAACTTCGGCGTGGGCGCCCAGGACTGGCAGACCTTCCTGAACGACGACCTGCCGGCCGGCACCTACACCCTGAAGGTCCGCACCGACGGCAACGGCAAGAACACCTTCGCGTTCCGCCTGAACTCGATCAGCGCCGCTGTCGAGGCCGACCACCTGAACGTCACCATCCGCAGCAACGACTGGGTGCCGGCCCTGAACGTCGCCAACCCCGGCGGCCCCATGGGCATCCGCATGTACGACGGCGACGGGCCGGGCGAACTGGAAGCCGAACTGCGCGACGCGCAGGGCAACGCCTACCCGGTCAAGGTGAGCGGTCAGCTGCAGTGGGACGACATCCGGGTGCCGGAAGCGGCCGGGAACTACACCCTGTACCTGCGCCAGCCGAAAGACACGTACCAGTACTCCAACTCGGTCGGGTTCGAACTCACGACCGGGCCGATCAAGATCGTCACGGCCGACACCACCGGCCGCCTGGAAATCCGCGCCGAACTGGTGCTGCCCGACGAGACGCTGCCCACCCAGGCGACCGTCACGGTCGGCGAGCAGACCTACGACGTGCGCGGCGCGGCCGGTCCGTTCACGGTGCCCGTCAAGGAGTACCCGGTGACGGCCGAGCCGGTCAAGGGCGCCGAGGTCACGCTGAACGCCCCGGCCGTCACGGTCGTCAAGCAGCAGACCGCCCGCGTGGACGTGCAGGTCAAGCCCAGCGTGAACCTGAACTTCGTGGCCGACAAGCCCGAGGTGTGCGTGGGCGACGTGGTCACCTTCACGGCCCGCGCCACCACTGAGTTCGAGCGGCAGACCCTGCCCGCCAACCTGCGCGTGAAACTGCCTGAAGGCTTCACGGCCGCCGGTGACACCACCGTCACGGCCCGCGTGGACGCTGCCAACCCCGGCGTGCTGACCTTCGAGGCGAAGGCCGAGGCGGCCGGCAGCGGCACCTTCACCGCCACCCTGGCCCCCTGGAACCGCACGCAGGACCTGAACGTGCGTGTCCTGCCGACCGCCACGCAGATCGAACTGCGCCGCGCGCCGCTGCCCGACACGCTGGCCGGCGAGACGGTCACGGTCAGCCTGACCCTGAAGAACACCAGCGGCGCGCCCGCCCCGTACACCCTGACCGACGCGCCCGGCGAGACGCTCGAAGCGCTGGACCCCACCAGCTTCAGCGGCGAACTGCAACCCGGCGAGGCAAAGACCCTCAGCTACCGCGCCCGCGTCAAGGGTGACGGCGGCGCGCAGGGCCAGCTGAGCGCCACCCTGAGCAGCAACTGCGCCAGCCAGCAGGTCGTGACCGGCGTGCAGACCGTGCAGACCCCGCCGCCGCCCGCCCCGACCCCGGTCGTGTCGGTCACGCGCGAGAGCAACGTCCGCATTCCCTTCGACGTGCCCAGCACCAAGAACGCCAATCAGGTGATCGTGGCGCACCAGCCGCCCGCCGGGGGCACCTACGTGCCGGGCAGCAGCCAGCTGAGCGGCCGGCCCATCGCCGACCCGCAGGTCGGACCCAGCGGCCGCTACTACTGGACCACGCCCGGCGCGGCGCGCGGCGTCCTGACCTACCGCGTCACGCACGAGGGCAACCTCCCGGCCCTGAGCAGCCCCACCCTGGTCGGCCGTTACGCGGGCGGCGTCCTGAACGTCCTCGTCGGCGACGGGAACCTGGACGACCTGAACAACCTGAGCGGCGTCACGGCCGCCCCCGCCGCACCCGAGAACGCCGGCGCCCTGAAACTCCCGCTGGACGGCACGGTGTACCGCGAACGCGACCGCATCACCGTCGCGGTGGAAAGCCCGGCCGACAGCGCCGCGCTGCCCAGCGTGAACGGCGTGCCCGTGGACCCCGCCACCCTGGGCCGCAAGAGCGTGGACGCCGCCACCGGCACCCAGCGCCAGGAGTTCTACGGCCTGCCGCTGCGCACCGGCGAGAACACCGTCACCTTCGGCGACCAGACGGTGCGGGTGTTCCTGGCCGGTACCCCGGTCCGCGCGGACCTGAAAGCCCAGCAGCTCGTCGCGGACGGCGTCACGCCCATCCGCATCGGCGTGCGCCTGACCGACGCGGCCGGCCTGACCACCGCCAGCAGCAACGTGACCGTGCAGACCAGCCTGGAACCCACCCAGGGCGACGCCCGCCCGCGCGTCGGCAGCTACCAGGTGAAACTGGTGGACGGCGAGGGCGTGCTGGAACTCGAACCGCTGTCCGCCCCCACCCGCTTCGACGTGCGCCTGCTGCTGGGTGACCGGGTCGTGACCCGCTCCTTCGAGGCGCTGCCCAGCAAGACCCGCGTGGGCATCGGCATGGTCAGCGTGGGCGCGATCCTCCAGGGCAGCGGCGTGGCCGCCGGCGAGGCGCGCGGGCAGGCGTACCTGGAAACGCCGGTCGGGGACGGCAAGCTGTACGTCGCGGCCAGCGGCGCCGTGAACGCCGACCGCACCGCCGCCGGCGTGACCATCGTCACGCAGGACCGCACGCAGGGCCTGCCGACCAGCAGCCCGCTCGACCGTTACCCGAACATGGGCGACAGCAGCAGCGAGAGCTTCCCGCTACAGGGCATCGACCCGGTCGCCGTGCGCTACGAGCACCCGGCCTTCAACGTGCAGTACCGTCAGGCGCCCCTGCCGGTCGACGTGTTCAACCTGGGCATCACGCCCACCGCCCTGAGCGGATTCACGCGCAGCAACCCGCAGGTGTCGGGCTTCGTGGCGGCGCTGCCCGGCGATCTGGTGCGCCGCACCCTGGACGCCCCCGGCACCCGCGTCCTGACCCTGCCCGACAGCGGCCTGCAACCCGACAGCGAGACGGTGGAACTCGTGACCACCGACCCGCGCACCGGCGAGCAGCAGGTCCGCACCCTGGTCCGCCTGAGCGACTACACCCTGGACGCCAGCGCCGGCGTGCTGTACTTCCAGCGGCCGGTGGACCTCGTGGACAGCGAGGGCCGCGACCAGCAGGTGCGTCTCAGCTACCGCCTGAACAACCCGCTGGGGGCGCGCACCCTGGCCTGGGGCGCGCAGGCCACCTACCGCGTCAGCGACACCCTGAGCGCCTCGGCGGCCGCCGTGCAGCTCGACGGCGTGACCAGCCTGGGCGTCCGCGCCCGCTACGGCGCCGACCGGAGCCGCGCGGACCTGCTCGCCGCGTACGCCGGCGGCGGCGCCCTGGTGGACGCCAGCGCCAGCCTGACCGGCGAGCGTCTGGGCGTGAACGCCAGCCTGCACTACCAGGGCGAGGACTACCGCGGCCTGAACGCCTCGGCCGCCGGGCTGGGCGTCACGGCCGACGCCAGCTACAAGCTCACGGACCGCCTGTCCGTCGCGGCGGCCGCCGCCTACAGCAGCGCGCCCGGCACGGATGGCGCGGCCGGCACCAGCGGCGGGCGCGCCGACCTGAAAGGCCTGTACAGCTTCTCGCCGTTCACGCTCGGGGCGGGCATCCGCGCCGGATTCGGGAACGAGCAGGGCGTGGCGGGCCTGCTGAGCGCCGCCTACAGCCAGGGCGGCCTGAGCGTCAGCGCCGAGCACGCCCAGGCGCTGAGCGGCACGCTCGACACCACCACGGTCCTCAAGGCCAGCGTGCCCGTCGCCGAGAACGTCACCCTGACCGCCCGCGACGACATCAACTGGGCCGAGGGCCACCGCGCCAGCCTGGGCCTGCAGTCCCGCCTGGGCATGACCAACCTGAACGTCCACTACGACCTGCCCGGCGCGGACGGCTGGGGCAACCGCGCCCGCTTCGGCGCGGACACCACCCTGCCCCTGAACGACACCACCAGCGTCGGCGTGAACGGCAGTTACGTGCTGGACCTCGACGGGAACGCCGAGGACACGGGCGGCTGGAACGCCGGCGTGGCCCTGCGCTACAAGACCGACCGCCTGAGCGGGACGCTCGCTGCCGACGCCACCTCCACCGGCGGGACCACTACCGGTGGGAACTTCAGCGTGGCCCTCAAGGGGGGCGCCAGCTACCGCCTGAACGAACAGCTGACCCTCAGCGCCGACGGCACCCAGGTGTTCGGCGCCGACAGCGGCAGCAACTACGCCGCGTCGGCCGCGCTGCGCGCCGGGCAGTGGCAGGGGCTGGCGTACCTGCGCTACCGCGACGGCGCGCTGGCCGGCAACACCCCGGAACTCATCGGCGAGGCGAACGTGGAATACCACGTCCCGCGCTACGCCGTGCGCGCCGGAATCGCCGGCCGCAGCCTGCTCGACCAGCCGGGCAGCGCCACGTACCAGGGCTCGGTCAGCGGCACGTACTACCTGAGCGACCAGTTTGGTCTGGGCCTCGCCGCGCGCGGCCTGATCCAGCCCGCCACCGGTTCGAGCCTGCTGAGCCTGGGCCTGGAAGGCAGCTACCGCGCCCTGCCCGGCACCTGGGTCACGCTGGGCTACAACCCGGTGGGTTTCCAGGGCATCGGCACGAACATCTACACCCGCCAGGGCCTGTACCTGCGCCTGGACCTGACGCTCGACGACGGCCAGCCGAACGGCACGAACCTGACCACACCGACCTCGCCCCCGCCACCCGAGAAGCCCGCGACCGGGGGAGGGGACTGATATGGGATACCGCATGCCTGCCCTGCTGACACTGCTGAAACGCGCCGCCACCGCCGCTTTCCTCCTGATCGTCGCCGGGAGCGTGGCCGGCGCGACCGGAACCACCGCCGGCACCTGCACGGCCACGACCCCGTGGACCGACACCTTCGACACGAACACCGCCCGCAGCGTCATCAGGAACCACGCGTACACCACCTCGGTGAACACGGTCACGGCCACCGCCGGCAAGTACACCTTCTGGAACGGCATCGACCGCACCGGTAACGGCGGGCACGCGCTGTACCTGAACGTCACCACCGCCAGCGCCGCCCCGATCCTGCTGTACGAGCAGACCGTCAACGTGCCGGCCGGTTCGGACCTGTCCTACCGGCACTACGCCCGCACGCACTCGGCCTCGCCGTCGCGCCTGCGCTACACCCTCACCGAGACCGCCAGCGGCGCGACGCTCGCCACCCGTGACGGCAACACCCTGACCACCAGCTACACGCAGGAGACCCTGCCGACCGTCCGCTCGAACGTCACCCAGGTCACGCTGCGCATCTACAGCCTGAACAGGGGTGTCAGCGGCGACGCGAACGTCCTGAAACTCGACGACCTGAAACTCAGTTGCCCGGTGCCTGCCAGACCCAGCCTGACCCTGACCAAGACCGGCAACGGCCCCTGGACGGCCGGGCAGAGCGGCGCCACCTACACCCTGACTGTCAAGAACGTCGGCACCAGCGCGACCAGCGGCGCGGTCACGGTCCGGGACCTGCTGCCCACCGGCATCACCGCGCCCGCCAGCTTCACGGCCGGGGGCTGGAGCTGCACGACCAGCGGCCAGACCGTCACCTGCACCGGCACGCCCAACCTGGGGGCCGGCAGCAGTAGCTCGCTCACGCTGCCCGTGCAGGTGCAGAGCGGCGCGCCCGCCAGCGTCACCAACCGCGCCAGTGTCGGTGGCGGCGGCGACCCCGACCCCATCCCCGACCCGGCCAGCTGCACGACCACCGGCGGTCAGTGCGCCGTGTACACCACGACCGTCACCACCCCGCCCCCCGCACCCGTCACCGGCGTGTGCAGCGCCGCGACTCCCTTCGTTCAGAGCTTCAACGTCGGCGGCGCCAGCGGCGAGGTCCGCAACCACGACTACCGCAGCGACGCGGGCGTCGTGCAGGCCACGGGCGGCACCTACACCCTCTGGAAGGACATCGACCGGACCGGCAACGGCGGCTTCGCCCTGTTCATGAACATCCGGAACTTCGAAGGCAGGAACGGCGGCACCCTGACCACGCCGGGCCTGCTGTACGAACAGAAGATCAACGTGCCCGCCGGCGCCGAGGTCAGCTACTCGAACTGGGTGCGCAGCCACTCGAACACCGCCACCCAGCTGAGGTACGTGTTCCGTGACGCGGGCGGCGCCGTCCTGCGCCAGTTCGACGGCGCGGTCGCCACGACCAGCTACACCCAGCAGACCGTCCCGACCTTCATCAGCCCCGGCCCGCAGGTCACGCTGCAGATCCTGACCCTGAAAGACGGCACGAGCGTGGACGCGAACGTCCTGAAACTCGACGACCTGAAACTCAGCTGCCCGGTGCCCGCCAGGCCCAGCCTGACCCTCACCAAGACCGGCAACGGCCCCTGGAAGGTCGGGCAGAGCGGCGCCACCTACACCCTGAGCGTCAAGAACGAAGGCCCCGGTGCCAGCAGCGGCGCCGTGACGGTCCGTGACCTGCTGCCCAGCGGGATCACCGCGCCCGCCAGCTTCACGGCCGGCGGCTGGACCTGCACGACCAGCGACCAGACGGTCACCTGCACCGGCACGCCGAACCTGGGCGCCGGCAGCAGCTCCGACCTGACCATTCCCGTCACGGTCGGCAGCGCCGCCGCCGCCACCCCCACCATCACCAACCGCGCCAGCGTCGGCGGGGGCGGCGACCCCGACCCCATCCCCGACCCGGCCAGCTGCGCGGCCACCGGCGGTCAGTGCGCCGTGTACACGACCAGCGTCACGGTGCCCGTCACGCCCCCCACCTGCTCGCGCATCTACGCCCTGACCCTCGCCAGCGGCAGCGGCGCCAGCGACGTGAACGGCGTCGCCATCCGCGAACTGGACGAGCAGACGAACACCGTGGGCGCCACCATCGCCACGCTGCCCGACGGCACCAACTCGGCCACGCTGGCCGTGTCCACCAACGCCCGCCGCTTCTTCGTCGCCGACCAGAACAACCGCCTGCGGATCTTCGACACGGTCCTGGGCACCTGGAGTTCCGGCGGGATCTTCAGCGGCGTCAGCGACCGACTCGTCCGCATGACCGTCACCAGCACCGGCGTCGGGTACGCCATGGACTCCGGACGGAACCTGTGGAGCTTCGAGACGGCCAGCCCCTACACCGTCACGGCCCTCGGGCAGCTGAGCGCCACGACCGCCGGCGCCCCCAGCTTCAACATCAACGGCGACTTCTTCGCCGACAGCAGCGGCAAGCTGTACATGATCAGCAGCGCCACCGGCTCGGCCACCATCGACCTGTGGCTGGTCATCCCCACCACCCTGCGCGCCGAGTACCTGGGCCGCCTGAGCAACCCCTCAAGCGGCTCGCAGTTCAACGGCATCGCCGCCAGCCCCAGCGGCATCTACGCCCGCGACAACCAGGGCCGCCTCGTGAAGATCAACCTCGCGGACGTCAGTTACACCCCGGTGGGCGGCGCTACCCTGGGCTCCACCGACCTGGCCAGCTGCACCTTCCCGGTCATCGCGCCGGTCCTGAGCGCCGTCAAGAGCGTCCGGAAGGTCGCCGGGACCACCGGTGACCGGGTACAGCCCGGCGACACGCTGGAATACCAGGTGATCGTCCGCAACAGCGGCACCCTGCCCGCCGGCGGCGTGACCTTCCAGGACGCCCTGCCCGCCGGCACCGCGTACGTGCCCGGCAGCGCCCGCGTGAACGGATTCACCACCACCGTCACCGGCCAGAACGCCACCAGCCTCGGCGGCGCCGCCTACCCCTTCGCGCAGCCGGTCGGGATCTGCAGTGCCGACGGCGCGGCCTGCACCACGCAGGTCCTGAAGATCGACTCCACGCCCGCCACCCTCGACAACGAGGCCATCGTGACCTTCCGCGTCACCGTGGTCAGCCCCTTCACCCTCGAGCCCGCGCAGGTGCGGAACGTGGCGCGCGTGGACTTCACGGGCGGCCCCGGCGGCGGCGTGCCCAGCAACGAGGTCGTCACGCCCGTCTTCCAGCCCGCCAGGCTGACGGTCGCCAAGACGGTCCGGAACGTCACGCGGGACGGCGCGGTCGGCACGACCGGCGAGGGCAACCCCGGCGACGTACTGGAGTACTGCATCACCACCACGAACGTCGGCGGACTGAACGCCACGAACATCAGCTTCAGCGACGTGGTGCCCACCAACACCGTCTTCGCCGCGAACGGCTTCGGGGCCGGGCGTGACATCCGCCTGACCGCCGCTGCCGGCGAGCTGTTCTACACCGCCGCCGCCGACACCGACGCCGGCCAGCTGCGGGACGGCAAGGTGATCGTGCAGGGCGGCAGCTTCGTCCTGGCACCCACGCAGAGCGTCACCATCTGCTTCCGGGCGACCATCCAGTAGTACAGACTCCGATTGAATGGGCTGCAAAGCCCGTTCAATCCGAGCGAAGCGAGTGGGAGAAAAACGGGTTCCGGACGTGGAGCCGGCAGTCCGGTGAATTTCCGGATTGTCGGCGAAACAAACGGAATCCGTATAATACGCCGGACGCGCGGGCCACCCGATCCACGGGGTGGCCCGCGTTCATGTCCTCTGAACTTGGGGGGCGCGCCTACCGTCCCGGCCGCCGCGCCGGGAGACAGTCGGGGCATGCTGGGCGGAACGCAACTGGTGTGGTTCAAGAAGGACCTGCGCGTCCATGATCACGCGCCGCTGGTCGAGGCGGCCCGGCGCGGCCCGGTCCTGCCGGTGTTCATCTACGAGCCCGAACAGCTGACCCACGAGGAGTTCGCCGGACACCACCTGACGTACTTGAACGAATCCCTGCGGGAACTGGACGCCACCCTGCGCGCGCTGGGCACCCCGCTGGTCGTGCGGGTGGGCGAGGCGGTGACCGTCCTCGACGGGCTGCGCGAGGCGCATGGCGTGACGGCCGTGTGGGCGCACGAGGAAACCGGCAACGGCGTGAGTTTCCAGCGCGACCGCCGCGTGCGGGCCTGGGCGCGGGCGCGCGGCCTGCCCATGACCGAACTGCCGCAGAACGGCGTGATCCGCCGTATGAGGAACCGCGACGGCTGGGCTGCCACCTGGGAGGAACGCCTGGGCGCCCCGCAGGTCGCCGCCCCCGCGCAGCTGGGCGGCGTGGACGCCGACCCCGGCGGCCTGCGCACCCACGCCGAACTGGGCGTGCCTGCCAGCGCCAAGACCATCCCGCCGGGGGGGCGCGCCGCCGCGCTGGAGACGCTGGACTCGTTCCTGACGGCGCGCGGCGTGAACTACATGCGCGAGATGAGCAGCCCCCTGAGCGCCGAGGCCAGCTGCTCGCGCCTGAGTGCGCCACTGGCCTTCGGGACGATCTCGCTGCGGGAGGTGCTCCAGGCGACCCGCGTGCGCCTCGCGCAGGTGCGGGGCGATCCCGACGCCGACCCGCGCTGGGTGCGGTCCCTGCGCTCGTACGAGTCGCGGTTGCACTGGCACTGCCACTTCATGCAGCGCCTGGAAAGCCAGCCGGACATGGAATTCCGCACCCTGAACCGCGCCCTGGACGGCCTGCGCGAACACGAATGGAATCAGGACTTCTTCGACCGCTGGCAGCACGGTCAGACCGGCTATCCCCTGATCGACGCCTGCATGCGGATGCTCCGCGAGACGGGCTGGCTGAACTTCCGCATGCGCGCCCTGCTCGTCAGTTTCGCCACGCAGCACCTCTGGCTGCACTGGCGACGGCCCGGACTGTTCCTGGCGCGCGAGTGGCTGGACAACGAACCCGGCATCCACTGGTCGCAGATGCAGATGCAGAGCAGCACGGTCGGCATCAACCGCGTGCGCATCTACTCTCCGACCCGGCAGGCGCGCGAACAGGACCCGGACGGGGTGTTCCTGCGCCGCTGGCTGCCGGAACTCGCGGATGTGCCGACCGACTTCATCTACGCGCCCTGGGAGTGGAGCGGCGCCGGACGCCTGAGCTACCCGCCGCCCATCGTGCACGAACAGGAGGCCGGACGCCGCGCCCGCGCCCGCATCAGTGCCGCCCGCGCCAGCCCCGAATTCGAGGCCGAGGCCCGCCGCATCTACGCAAAGCACGGCAGCCGCAAGAAGGCGGACCTGCGTGCCGAAAGGAAAGCTCAGGGTCTGCCCGACAAACCCCCACCCCCCCGGCGGTTTGCTGCCGTAAAAAGGAACATCATGAGCGACCAACCTGATCTGTTCGGCCTGGCCCCGGCCGCCCCGAAGGCCGTCCTGCCCGCCGGACTGCCCGACGACTGGCAACAGGCCCTGCACGGCGAATTCAGCGCCCCGTACTTCCACGAGCTGAAGGACTTCCTGGTGCAGGAACGCCGCGCGGGGAACGTGTTCCCGCCCGCGCCGGACGTGTTCAACGCGCTGCGCTTCACGCCGCTGGAGGACGTGAAGGTCCTGATCCTGGGCCAGGACCCGTACCACCGCCCCGGTCAGGCGCACGGCCTGAGCTTCAGCGTCCGCCCCGGCGTGACCATCCCCCCCAGCCTGCGCAACATCTACAAGGAACTGACCGCCGACCTGCCCGGCTTCACCGCGCCCCGCCACGGCTACCTGAAAGGCTGGGCCGGACAGGGCATCCTGCTGCTGAACGCGGTCCTGACCGTCCGCGAGGGGCAGGCCAACAGCCACGCCAATAAGGGCTGGGAGCACTTCACGGACGCCGTCATCCGCACCGTGAACGACAAGCCACAGCGGGTCGTGTTCGTCCTGTGGGGCGCGTACGCCCGCAAGAAGAAGAAACTCATCACCGCGCCCCAGCACGTCATCATCGAATCCGCGCACCCCAGCCCCCTGAGCGAGGCGAAATTCTTCGGCAGCCGCCCCTTCAGTCAGGTGAACGCCGCGCTTAAGGAGGCGGGCCTGACGCCCATCGACTGGCAACTGCCCATGCAGGTCACGGAATGACCTCCCGTACCCAGATCCTCGCCGAGGAGTACCTGCGCCGCGAGGGCAGCGACCCCAAGAAATTCAAATACTTCTGGCCCGACGGCACTCCGTACAAAGACAAGACCGGGATCGAACGCATCGGGAAACTCGCCGTGCCGCCCGCCTACGTGGACGTGTACGTCAGCCCCGACGCGGACGCCGAACTCCAGGCCTTCGGCCGCGACGCCGCCGGACGCCTTCAGTACCGCTACCACCCGGACTTCGTGCAGGCGGGCGCGCTGAAGAAATGGCAGCGCCTCACCCGCTTCGCCGGGGCGCTCGGGCAGCTCAAGGCAATCACCGGCGCCGACCTGCGCGCCCAGGGCCTCCCACCCCGCAAGGTCGCCGCCCTCATGACCCGACTGCTGCACGTCGCCCGGTTCCGCGTCGGCAATGACATCTACGCCCAGCAGCACAAGACCTATGGCCTCAGCACCCTGCGTCAGCGGCACGTGCAGGTCAGCGGGAACACCGTGACCTTCCACTTCAAGGGCAAGCACGGCATCACCCAGCACAAGGCCACCACCGACCGCACCCTCGCCGCCAACATCGGCCGACTGCTCGACCTGCCCGGCCCCTGGCTGTTCCAGACCGTGGACGAAGGAGGCGCCCGCCGGCGCGTCCGCAGCGGCGAACTGAACGCCTACCTGAAGGAAGTCATCGGCCCCTTCACCGCCAAGGACTTCCGCACCTGGGGCGGCACCCTGCTGGCCGCCGAATACCTCGCCGAGGCGGGCGTCGCCGACACAGAGAAGCAGGCCCGGCAGACCCTCGTCGACTGCGTCAAATTCGTGGCTGCCGATCTGGGCAACACGCCCGCCGTTACCCGCAGCTCCTACATCTGCCCCGTCATCTTCGACCGTTACCTGGAAGGCAAGATCCTCGACGACTACGAACCCCGCGCTACGAAAGGCGAGAGCGACCTCGACGGCCTGACCCGCAGCGAAGCCGCCCTGAAACGCCTGCTGGAAAGCGAGAAGACCCTCAGGACACGGCGCAAGAAAGCGGCGTAGGGGAGACCCCTCACCCCGGCCCTCCTCCCGGCACAGAGAGAGGAATCCGGAGTGCCCTGAAGCGACGGACGCGAGCTGAAGCCTGCACCGAACGGTCCGTCGAGGTCAGTCTGCCTGTGTCTGCGCGCCGGTTGGTCAAGGGTGGCGCATGGGCGGCACATGTGGGCGTGGGGCGCGGCGTTTAGGGTGTGGGCATGACTGCTTCTGTGGTGGCTGATTCCGGGACTTCGTGGCCGCGCACGCTGGGGCGCGTGCTGCTGGGGTCGTTCATGGTGTTCGCGGGTGTGGGGCACCTGACGTTCCTGCGGCGGGATTTTCAGGCGCAGGTGCCGACGTGGTTGCCGCTGGACAAGGATTTCGTGGTGCTGGCGTCCGGGGTGGTGGAGGTGGGATGCGGGGCGGCGCTGCTGGCCCTGCCCCGGCACCGGCGGACGGTGGGATGGGTGCTGGCGGCATTCTTCGTGGCGATCTTTCCGGGGAACGTGTCGCAGTACCTGACGCAGCAGAGTGCGTTCGGGCTGGACACCGACCAGAAGCGCCTGACGCGGCTGTTCTTCCAGCCGGTGCTGATTGCGCTGGCCCTCTGGAGTACCGGGGCGTGGCCCAGGGAGCGCGCCCGGCGCTGACACGGACGGTGGTCACGGGGTCCGGGGCATTTAGGTAGGGGGGCGGTGCGGCTTCTGTGAGGGTGCGCGGGGTACGGTGGGGTATGGCCATCAACTCCCGGTTCCTGAGAATGCCGCGCGCGCCCTGGTCGCCGGCCGCTGTCGGGCCGGGTCTGGCCGAGACGGTGCTGGACGTGACGGACACCCTGGTGATGGTGCTGGACGCGCGGGGGTGCGTGGTGCAGTTCAACCGGGCCTGCGAGCGCCTCAGTGGGCTGGAGGCCGCGCAGGTGCTGGGGCAGGAGGTCTGGCCGCTGGTGCTGGAAGAACATCAGCGGGACGTGCTGGCGGCGGCGTTCATGAAAGGTCCGTTCCCGAACCGTCAGGAGCACACGTGGCGCGCGGCGGATGGGCGGCGGCGCGTGATCCTGTGGTCGAACACGGCGGTGCTGGACCGGCGGGGCGGGGTGCGGCTGATCATCGCGACGGGCGTGGACGTGACGGCCGAACGGGAGGCGCAGGCGGCGCAGCAGGAGAGCGAGACGCGCTTCCGGACGCTGTTCGAGCAGTCCGCCGACGGGCTGGTGCTGATCGATCCTCATGACCCGGACGTGCCGTGGCGGATCGTGGACTGCAACGAGGCGTTCTGCCGCATGAACGGCTACGACCCAGAGGACCTGATCGGGGCGTCCATCGACCTGCTGCATCCGTACCCGATGATGGCGCAGGAGGGTCCCGAACTGCTCGCCTGGATCCGCGAGGAGCAGCCTGTCCACGGGGAGGGCGCGCACCGCCACCGGGACGGCACGGTCTTCCCGATCGAGAGTGCCAGCAGTCTGGTGACCGTGGGCGGGCGGGAACTGGTGCTGGGCCGGGACCGGGACATCTCTGAACGCAAGCGGGCCGAGGAGCAGCTGCGGCAGCTGGCGGCGCAGATGACCTTCGACGCGCAGCACGACGCGCTGACCGGCCTGCCGAACCGGGCGTTGCTGCTCGACCGCCTGCAACTGGAGTTGCGGCGCGTGGCGCGCGCGACGTCCTGCGTGGCCGTGATCTTCATCGACCTGGACGGGTTCAAGCGCGTGAACGACATGCTGGGGCACGCGGTCGGTGACGACCTGCTGCGCGAGGTGGCCGTGCGCCTGCAGGCCTGCGTGCGCCCGTCGGACACCGTGGCGCGCCTCGGCGGGGACGAGTTCGTGGTGGTCGTGTCGGACCTGAGTGGCCGGGAGGAGGCGGGGCGGGTCGCGCAGCGGCTGCACGCGGCGCTGGAACCCACCGTGACGCTCGGCGGGCAGCAGATCAACGTGCAGAGCAGCATGGGGGTGGCGCTGCACCCGCCGCACAGCAGCCTGCCGGCGAACCTGCTGCGGCAGGCGGACATGGCCATGTACCAGGCGAAGCGGGAGGGGAAGAACGGCGTGCGGTTCTTCGCCTCCACGCTGGACGTCGCCGCGCAGAGCCAGATGTTCACGGAGGTCCGCTTGCGCCGCGCCCTGCAACGCCAGGAACTGCACCTGCACTACCAGCCGCAGGTGGACGCCCGGACCGGCGCGCTGCTGGGCCTCGAGGCGCTGGTCCGCTGGACGGACGAGCAGCTGGGCGACGTGCCGCCCGCGCGGTTCATTCCGGTGGCCGAGGAGTCCGGGTTGATCGTGCCGCTGGGACAGTGGGTGCTGAACGAGGCGTGCCGGCAGCTGGCGCAGTGGGGGCCGGGCGTGCCGGTCGCCGTGAACGTCTCGGTGCTGGAGGTGGCGCGGGACGATTTCGTGGCGGGCGTCCGGAGCACGCTCGAACGGCACGGCCTGAGCGGCACGCAGCTGAAACTGGAACTCACGGAACGGCTGGCCGTGCGGGACCTGCACCGCGCGGCGCGGCACCTGTCGCAGCTACGGGACCTGGGGGTGCGGCTGTCGCTGGATGATTTCGGGATGGGGCAGTCGTCGGTGTCCACGCTGCTGAAATTGCCGCTGGATGAACTGAAACTCGACCGTTCGCTCCTGGCGGACCTGGAGGACTCGCCGGAAGCGCGGCGGATCGTGGAGTCCCTGATCGGTCTGGCGCGCGGCCTGAACCTGAGCGTGATCGTGGAGGGCGTCGAGACGACCGGGCAGCTGGAGATCCTGCGGGCCATGCCGTGCAGCGCCGTGCAGGGGTACCTGACGGGCCGCCCGGCCGCGCCGGACGCCTGGACGGAACGCATCCGCGCCGTTCAATCGGAGCGAGGCGACCCGTAGGGCGGCTGGGCAGAATGCGAGCAGAAGCGGGCGGCCGGACGGTACGTTCCCTGACGGCCCGCCGGTCCCGCCCGGCGCACACTGACGGCGTGAAACTTCCTGCACCCGTTCCCGCCGGCCCCGGTCAGGAGAGCGTGTGGGCGTACCCGCGCCCGCCGCGCCTGGAACGCACGCACCGCCACCTGGAAATCTGGCTGGGCGGCCAGAGGATCGCCGCGACGAGCGGCGCGTACCGGGTGCTGGAAACCAGCCATCCCCCCACGTACTACCTGCCGCCCCTGGCGTTCGCGCCGGGCGTGCTGGAACGGGCGGCGGGCGCAAGCACCTGCGAGTGGAAGGGAGAGGCCACCTACTGGACCGTGCGGGGCGGCGCGGCGGTGGCGGTGGCCGCCGCCTGGAGTTACGAGGCTCCCACGCCCGCCTTCCGGGACATGGCGGGTTTCGTGGCCGTCTACGCGGGCCGCATGGACGACTGCCGCGTGGACGGCGAGCGGGTCGTGCCGCAACCCGGCGCCTTCTACGGTGGCTGGATCACGGGCGACGTGGTCGGGCCGTTCAAGGGAGAGCCCGGCAGCGCAGGCTGGTGACGGCCCGCTCCGTTCACTGAACAGGTGGCCTTCTCATGGCAGCAGGAGCCGTCTATTCAATCTGAAGCGGTTTAACGACCGTACTGAGGGCGGTTCATGGAGTCCCGGCCATCCGGAAGGCGATTGACGGTGAACTCTTGGCGGCCCGGTCGGACTCAGTGAACCGGTCTATGAAGTGTGCAGGAAGAAGACAGTCCTGGCACGTCTTTTCACTTGTTGCTGCGCTGAGGGCTTCACTTCTGGCAGTCGCATTCCAGGCTATCCGGACAGGCCACGTCTATCACTCAGGAGGGCGGATTGAAATTCTGGCGGGCTGTCGAACATGGCGCGCCTCCCTCTGTCGCACTCCTTGCATGCTGCCGCCCACCGTTTCTTTATTCTCGGTGGGGTCATGGACTGCGGCCCTCTTTACTTTCATCTCTGGGGGCCAGCATAATGCCGCCAGTATGGCTTACAAGAAACTCAGCGAGCAGGTCATGGAACTCAGCAACCCCCAGCGCAGCGACACCTTCGTCAAGATGTTCCAGGAAGCGGTCCGTGAAGGAAAATTCGACGCCACGTACATGCCCGAGCGTTTCACGATGCCCAAACAGTTCAACCGTCGTGGCAGCACCGAAACGTACCAGCGTGACACCCGCGAAATGCTGTTCGACGAAACCCCGGACTTCACCGAGTGGTTCGAGGGCGTGAACCGCGAACTGGCCGCCGCGCGCAAGGGCGGCACCGTGAAACTCAGCGTGGAAGCCATCGAGTCCGGCCTGATCAACTTCGAGGACATGGTCGCCGAGACGCGCCGCAAGATGCAGGCCAGCTACGAGAAAGGGCAGGCGCTCGGCAAGGGCCGCGCCAAGGCCACCAAGAAAAAGAAGTAACCAGGCGTTCAGGACAGGCGGCTCCCGGTGGGCCGCCTGTTCTCATTTCTGGACGGGTCGCGTATCGTGAGGGGATGACGTCGCAGGACACCCCCCTTTCCGTGTCGCCCCGCCGGGGCCTTCTCCTGGTCATGACCGGCGCGTCCGGCGTGGGCAAAGGCACCCTGCGTGAACGCTGGCTGGCCGGGCAGGACGTGTTCTACAGCACCTCCTGGACGACCCGCGAGGCCCGCCCCGGCGAACGGGACGGCGTGGACTACGTGTTCGTCACCCCCGACGCCTTCGAGACCAAGGCGCAGGCCGACGGATTCCTGGAACACGCAGCGTTCGTCGGGAACCGCTACGGCACGCCCATCGAACCCATCGAGGCGGCCCTGAGCCGCGGGCAGGACGTGATCCTGGAGATCGAGGTGGAGGGCGCCATGCAGGTCAAGGGGCGCATGGGCGACGAGGCGATCCTGATCTTCATCATGCCGCCCAGCCTCAGCGAACTGCGCCGCCGCCTGGAGGGCCGCGCGACCGAGACGCCGGAACGCATCGAGAAACGGCTGGCCCGCGCCCGCGAGGAGATCCGCGAGGCGCACGAGTTCCGGTACGTGGTCGTGAACGACGACCTGGACCGCGCGCTGGGCGAACTGCACGCCATCCAGCGGGCCGAACGCGCCCGGCAGCTCCCGGAGAACGAGTGGACCGAGGCGGACCGCGAGGCGCGCGTGCAGGCCGACGCGCTGCGCAGCTACACCCTGACCGACACGGACCTCGACCGGATCGGGAACGGGTAAGGGAGGGCGCATGCCGCTCGAACTGATCCAGGGCGACATCGCCGCGCAGGACACGGACGCCGTCGTGACCGCCGCGAACAGGGAACTGGCGGGCGGCGGCGGCGTGGACGGCGTGATTCACCGCGCCGCCGGGCCGGAGTTGCTGCGCGCCATCCGCGCCATCGGCGGCACACCCACCGGCACGGCCGTCATCACCCCGGCGTTCGGGCTGTCCGCGCGGGGCGCGCGGTTCGTGATTCACGCGGTCGGTCCGGTCTGGCGTGGCGGGCAGGCGGGCGAGGCTGAACTGCTGGCCGGCGCGTACCGTTCCAGTCTGGAACTGGCCGCCGCGCACGGGTGCCGCAGCGTGGCGTTCCCGGCCATCAGTACCGGCGTGTACGGCTACCCCCTGGACCGCGCCGCCGGGGTGGCCCTGGCGACCGCGCAGGCGTTCCTGACCGACCACCCGGAGATGCACGTGCGCTTCGTGCTGTTCGACGGGGGCAGCCTGAACGTGTTCCGCCGCGCCGCTCAGAAGGCCGGGATACCCTTCTCGGCGCCGCCGATGAGCTGATACGGGTTCCGTTTGTTTCGCCAACAATCCGGAACTTCACCGGATTGCCAGCTCCACGTCCGGAACCCTTTTCTCTCCTGCTCTGCGGGGCAGCTCTACGAGTCGCATCCGCTCGGATTGAACGGGCTTTGCCGCCCAGTCCACCAGAGTCAGTATCGGACTGGTCGGGTCGTGGGTTCATCGTAATGACGCGTTGTAGCGGTGAATGAACATCCAGATCAGGAGTTCCAGATGTGCCTGCTTCCGACTGAACGATAGGCTCCGCCTGACCAAGTGAGCCACCCGCAGCCGCAACGTGGCATTGAAGCGCTCGATGTGCTGCGTGCCCCCGATGACGTGCAGGCCGCCAAACACCACGGATTTGTATGCCGCAAGGCCATCGGTATGACACCGGGCATCCAGATACCGGGCGGGCAGACTCTCCCACAGTCCAAAGGCACTGACCTCATCCCATGCCCCTATGAAACAGCCCACAATGCGGCGCGAGTGGCGGTCCATGGCGAGCCAGATCCACAGCAATCTGGTGTGGCGGGTCACAAACGTGCATAACTCGTCGCACTCCAGCACCAGCGCCGCTGGTGCTAGAGTGCTCACACTTTTGGGAAGCTCTGGGGTTCGGGATCAAGGCTGTGTGGGACGGTGTTCGTCAGGGCCTGG
>NZ_NHMK01000037.1 GCF_002198095.1 Deinococcus indicus
AGCTTGTCCCGTGCAGCCGATATCGAGAACTGCCAATTCGCCCGCACCGACCGCGCATTGCGGTCGGTTTCCCACGCCAGCAACTCCGCTTCAACGGCATCCACACTGGCCAATCGCTGCCCCAGACACTGTCGCTGCAGGACTGACCACTCCAGTTCCGCCATGTTGAGCCACGACGCATGTTTGGGCGTGTGCACCCACTCGAAGCGTCGGCTCAGCCGACGCGCCTCCTCAGCCGGGAGATGCTGATACAGCGCGGCCGGACTGTGCGTCGACAGCTGATCCAGCACCAGCACGATCCTGTCCGCTGCCGCATACCGCACGTCCAGCGCCTGGAGCTGCGCCGCGAACTCGGCGTTCCCTCGCCGCTCCGTGACCGTCACGGTGCGCTGACCCATCAGCGGTTCGAAGGCCACGAAGAAATTCACCGTGCCACAGCGTTTGTATTCATGGTCGACCCGTGCCGGGTGTCCCGGCACGGGTGGCAGCGGATCCCGCACATGATCGAGCATCTGGTAGGACTTCTCGTCGAAGCAGATCACCGGCCGACAGGCATCGTAGGGCAGCGCGTAGGTGTCCAGTACGGCCTCCATCCGCCACACGAAGTCCGCGCCTACCTGAGCGACACACCAACTCTCGACCTGCCACGGTTTGAGGACGTTTTTTTCAGTGTGCGCCGGACAGTTTCATCACTGATGCTGTCTACGACCCCCAGCGTCACCAGGCGATCAGCCAGCAACTGCATCGTCCAGGTTTCGCGCCCGACGGGCGCCGAGCACACTTCGGCAATGAGGATGGCCGTCCCGTGAGCATCAAGTTTGGGCGGCTGTTTCGGTCGGGCTCTTTCGTACAGGGCGGCCTTCAGGCCGCCCTGTACGAACTTGCGCCGGATGGATGCTACGGTCACGGTGCTGACGCCCACCCGCTCGGCGACGTCCCGGTCCTTCAGTCCCTGGTCACTGAGAAGTAACAGGCGGGCGCGGGTCATGACCCGCGCACTGTGGACGCCTTTGCGGGTCATGTCCGTCAGTTCCTGCCGCTCGTGTGCCGATAACGCCACCATAAACTGTTTCTGTCTTCCCATCCCTCAGCTTAGATCAAACCAAGCCTGTGGTCATCCACTAGGTAACTGATGGCGTGGAAGATGTAGAACGACAGCCCGACCGGCAGCACGATCTGCGTCCAGGTGAACTCGTCGAACCCCAGGGCGTTGCGGACCGAATTGGCGCTGCTGACCGCCATGTTCGCGTACTTGAAATACCCGAGCATGGCCACGTTACCGGTCACGCCCAGCGTCAACCATGTCCAGCGGACGCGCCCGGCCGCGCTGACCACGCGCCCGCCGACCAGGTAAGTGAAGACGATGACGGCGACGAGCAGGCCCAGCGCCGCCGGTTGCGCCCAGGCGTAGAACAGGAGGCTACCGAGCAGGATGATCAGGGAACGGGCGCGGGCCGGCGTCAACGCATAGACGATCAGGAAAGCAGGCAGAAACACCAGCAGGAAAACATACGAACTGAATACCAAACGGGCTCACCTCTCCTGGCTGCTCGCCACTGAAGATGTCCCGAACTTAGGCGTCAACCTGCGACACTGCTCTTACATCCTGAAAAGAAAATGAAGATTAAGGCGGCCTGATCTCATGCTCTTCCAACCGGCCAGTGCTGCAATCCGCGCCGCTGAAGCTCATGGAATCCGCAGGCCCGGAGCGAGAATTCAGGACACGAGCGACACGTACAAACAGGCGCTGGACAGATTGCAGGCCGTTCACAGCCTGAGCGAGAAAGAAGAATGTCGGAATAATGCTGTCCAGGAGACTCTTTTGCGACGCTCAAGACGCAGATGGGACTCGGTTAAGAGCAGTGAGGTCGCGCCCAGACACGAACAGAGGTGTTCGAGTGGATTGAGGTGTCCCATAAGCGTCGTCACTCGTCACTGGGCGACCGGTCACCAGCGGCCTTCGAGGAGCAGGCCCCCATCCTGAACTGATACGGATTCCGTTTGTTTCGCCAACAATCCGGAACCGCACCGGATTGCCGGCTCCACGTCCGGAACCCGTTCTTCTCCCACTCGCTTCGCTCGGATTGAATGGGCTTTGCAGCCCATTCAATCGGAGTCCGTATGAGGCTCCACCAAACCCTCGACGATCAGGCCAAAGGCGGGATGAAGCGTCCCTCAGAGTCGGAACCCCCCTTCCCATTAAGCTCAGTCGGACGTCAGCACGACTCGCAAGCACAGGGCCTGGTTGCAAAGCAACCGCCCCCAAGGAGAAATTATGAAACAGAGGATGATAACGGCATTGATTGCGGGCCTGGCGGCCGGAACGGCGCATGCGGGAGCTGCGGATACCGGACGGACGGAAGGCAACCTGAACGTCAACGGAGCGCAAATCCACTACGTCAGCGTCGGCAACGGCACGCCCATGCTCCTGCTGCACGGCTACCCCCTGAGCGGTGAACTGTTCAGTCGCAACCGCGACGCCCTCGCGGCCGCCGGGTACCGCGTCATCACCATCGACCACCGCGGATACGGGAAGAGCGTGGCGCCTGCCAGTGCACCCGGCGACCTCGCAACCTACGCCGCGGACGCCCTGGGCGTGATGGATCAACTGGGCGTGCCCAAAGCCATCATCGGCGGAATGAGCATGGGCGGACCCATCGCCTTCGAAATGTGGCGGACGGCCCCAGAGCGCTTCACCGGACTGATCCTGATCAATACCATCGCCAACCCGGCCGGGATCGTCGAACAGAACATCTGGAAAGGCATGGCGCAAAAAGCCAGCACCTTCGGGCCGCAGTCGCTGGCGCCAGAACTTCTCAAGGACATGCTGACCGGCATGACCCGCATGAACCGTCCGGGCGACGCTGCATTCCTGACGGGCATCGTCAAACAGGCCAGCGTGGCCGGTGACGTCGCAGGCGCCGCGGTACTCGCCACCCGTCCCGACTCCATCCCGACCCTCAAGACGATCACGGTGCCCACCCTGATCATCGAGGGCGTCGAGGACACCGTGTACCCGCCCGAGTTCAGCATGAAGATGATGCAGAACATCACCGGCAGCAAGCTGGTACTGATTCCCGGAGCCGCGCACGCAGCGATCTACGAGAAGGCGGACGCCGCGAACAGGGCGATCATCGACTGGGGCCGCGCGAACAACGTCCGGTAGAGCACACCTGCGCACGCAGAGACGCCGTGAGACGTCCTGCACGTGAGGAAGAATGACCGACACGAAAGACGCCCGAACGGATGAGGTCCTGCTGCGCGCGGTCGCGCAGCAGGACATCGCGGCGTTAGCGGAGTTGTACCGTCGCTACGCTGGTCGCAGCCTCACGCTGGCGCGGCGCCATCGGCTGCCTGATCCCGTGCAGGCTGTTGAGGACGCCTTCGCCATCCTCTTCCGATCTGCCCACGCATTTAACCGTTCTGCCCTGCCTGCAAATCTCTGGACTCTATGCCTCATTCAACGGCACTTCCGGACCCTGTCCTGTGACATGACCGACACTGCGCCCGGAGACAGGAGTTTCGCGGAAAGCGGCACGCAAGCCCCCGGCACCGCTGAGACTCGAAGCTCCCACAACTGAACTGGTGGGACTCCCGCTTCATACGGACTCCGATTGAATGGGCTGCAAAGCCCGCCGGGTCCGAGCGAAGCGAGAAGGAGCAAAACGCCCCTCCGGACGTGGTTCCGGCAGGGGCGGTGAAGTTCCGGAGTGTTGGCGGTATGAGCATGCAGCACCGACTGGACCACTGCCAGCTTCACGAAGCGCTCCGCCATGCGGAGCGCTTTCAGAGGTCTTGCAGGTCGCTTCAGCAGTTGGGTCGTTCCGTGGTCCGCCGCCCGGTGCCGGGAATGGAAAGACGGTTTATGCGGACTCCGATGGAATGGGCTGCAAAGCCCGCCCGGTCCGAGCGGACGCGACTCGCAGAGCTGCTCCGCAAAGCACGAGAGAAACGCCCTCCAGGCGTGGAGCTCGCCATCCGGTGAACTTCCGGAGTGTCGGCGAAACAAACGGCAGTCCGTATCATTCCGCGTGGTACGCCGCAACCCGGTTGCGGCCCTGCGCCTTGGCGCGGTACAGCGCCTGATCCGCTTCCCGCACCAGGGCGTTGAGGTCACGGCGGTCGCCTGTGGTCGTGGTCACGCCGACCGAGACCGTCACGGTCAGGCCGCTGCTGTCCGGCGCGGCCAGTACCAGCGCGCCAGCCGCGACCCGCAGCGCCTCGGCCCGTTCGAGTGCCGCGCCGGCCCCGCAGTTCGGCAGCAGCACCACGAATTCCTCACCGCCGTAGCGGCAGACGACGTCGTCCTCCCGGAACAGCCGGCCCAGCACGTGCCCGAGCCTCCGCAGGACCATGTCGCCCACCGCGTGGCCGTGCACGTCGTTGAACTGCTTGAAGTGATCAACGTCCAGCATCATCACGCTCAGCGGCCAGCCCTGCCGCTCGGCGCGCGCCAGTTCCCGCTCGCCCGTCTCCTCGAAGTACCGGCGGTTGTACAGGCCGGTCAGAGGATCGCGGACGCTCTGGTGCCGCAGCGTCTCCTTGAGCCGCAGGTTGGCGAGCGACAGCGCCAGCCGGTCCGTGAACCGCCGCGCCAGGGCCTGCGCCTGCGCCGCCGCCGGACCGTCCGGGAAGTGAAGGGTCACCACGCCCAGCGTCTCTCCCTGCGCGCTCAGGGTCAGGCACAGCGTTCCCAGTTCGCTGCGGTCGTGACGGCAGCGGGGCGCGTTCAGGTCCGGCCCGGCAGCGTGATCAGTGCCCAGCCGGGACGCCCAGCACTCCTCGGGCAGCCAGGCGCCGCCCTCCGGCGCGCCGCCCCACGCCGTGAATCGTTCGAGCATGTTGCGGGACTCAGCGAGCAGGGACACGCTGCCGCCCAACGGAAACAGGGCCGGCGCGACCCGCGCGATCACCTCGGCCGCTTCCACCTGCGTCTCGCAGGCCTGCATGAACAGCCCCAGCTGACTCAGTGCCTGCAGCTCGGTCGTGCTGGCCTGCACGAGGCTCTCCACGCGCTCCTCCAGTGTGCGTTGCAGCGCCCGCTGCTCCTGCACCGTGCGCTGCAGCGAGGCGGTCATGTCGTTGAAGTGCTGCGCGATCACGCTGAGTTCATCCCGCCCGGTGACGGGCACGCGCACGCTCAGGTCGCCAGCCTGCACGCGTTCCGTGGCGCGCAGCAGCGGCGTCGTGAGGGACCGCACGCGCCGCAGCATCAGGATCCCCAGGGCCGCCCCGAGTGTCGCGGTGAGCGGCAACCCGATCAGCACCGCCCACTGCGCCGCGTCGACACGCTGCTGCGTCACCGCGCGCCGCCGGGCCAGCAGTGCATTTTCCACATCGACCAGTTCCTGCGCGACCGGCAGGGTCCGTTGCAACCGCACGCTCAGGGCCTCGCCCTCGGACTGCCGGAGATTATCGCGCCACCGCCGTAACCGCTGCCGTTGCTGCGGATTGTCACGCAGCAGCGCGAACGTCTCGGTCCAGGCCCGGTCGAACGCTTCGCGCCGGTCTTCCGTCGGTGCAATCAGCCACTGCCGTTCCAGAAGCTGCAGGGTCCGCACCTGATCGATGACGTCACGCGTATGCGTGACCGTCTGGGCATGCAGACGGTACTCGTAAAACGCGGTCAGGCTCAGGACTGTTACCGTGATGATCGCCAGGACCGGCAGGGTAAATCCCAGTAGAAGCTGCCGTTCCAGAGACCGACGCACAGGCATAGAGCGCCAGACTACGCCGCATGAAATCGTTTCAGGCCTGAAAAACAGCCTTCACGTTCACACAATCTCCACAGACCACGCCCCAGACACCTATGGACGCTGCCACGCACTCAGGCACTCGCCCAGCAGCCCGGCCGGCGTCCCAGCCGGCCGGGCCAGAAAAAACCCCTGCGCGTAATCCACGTCGAGCTCCCGCACCAGCCTGAACTCTCCTTCCGTCTCGACCCCCTCGGCCACCACCCGGATTCCGAGATCATGCGCGTACCGCACCAGCGCCAGAATCAACGGCACACGCGGATCCCCACCATGCAACTCCCGGATCAGAGCCCGGTCCAGTTTCACGACATCCGGACGCAACTGCTCAAGGTAATCCAGACTCGTGAAGCCCGCCCCGAGGTCATCAAGCGCCACCTGCGCCCCCTCGGCGCGGTACCGCTCCAGAATGCGCTGCAGCAACCGCAGGTCCGGAAACGCCTCACTTTCTGTGACTTCGAACAGCAACCGACGAAAGTCCGCACCCACGTCCCGGCACGCCTGGAACGTCGTCTGCAGGCACACATCCGGGTTGTACACCACGCCAGGCGCAAAATTCAGGGAAAGGATCTCGCCGGCCTGCAACAGCGGGTACGCCTGACGGATAGCGCCACGCCGCGCCTGCGCGTCGAACGCGCGCGACTGACCATGCGCGGCCGCAGCATTCAACAGCCGGCCGGCGTCAATCAACTCGCCGTGCCAGTCAGCCCGGACGAGCGCCTCGTATCCGTACACCCCGCCGCTCCGTAAGTCCATGATCGGCTGCAGGTGGAACTGCAGGTGATCGGTCGCCGGGAAGAACCAGTCGGTCTGCAACCGCAGCGTCCATTCTTCCAGTCGCTTCGTCTGCCAGGCGTCCGGTTGAGCCTGTGCGTGCTCGCAGGGCGCCGCGAGCAGTTCGGACCGCTCCACGGACGACAGAACGTCAAGCAGGTCCTGCAACCTGTGCACGTCCCGTCGCTCAATCCAGAGCGCCTCTCGCTGCACCTGATACGGAATATCCGCCAGGTTCAGCAGCATCGGCAGGCGCCGCCGGACATGCAACGACGGGGCGTACAGCGAAAGCCCCGCTGTCAGGGGAGGGGGCTGCTGAATGCCCACACAATCACAGCCGGCTCCAAGGGGAACGGACCTGAATCCAGTTGTGGACGGAGGCGTATCCATACAGTTCTCTCAACATAAAGCGTCTCGCGGGTCCGTTCACGCAGATTAAGGAAATGCGCCCCCTGATCGGATGCAAGACACGGTCATACGGACTCCGATTGAACCGCGAAGCCCGTTCAATGCGGGCGAAGCGAGAAGGAGAAAAACGCCCCTCCAGACGTGGAGCCGGCCATCCGGTGAAGTTCCGTCGGCGAGACAGACGGCAGTCCGTATCAGACGTGCCTGCCCCGCACCGCCGTGGCGGCTTCCTCAGCGCTCCTGGACACGCGAGAAGTGCAAGCCCGTGACCGCAGACCCGAGGCGCGCCCCTGGACCGGCCCGTGGGATCAGCTGCCGCGTTTTTCGTGGTACATGGCGGCGTCCGCTTCGCGCAGCAGCTGCTCGCCGTCACCGCCTTCGGCAGCGAGTGTCGCGATGCCCATGTTCAACTCGAGTGGTCCGAGCGAGAAGGGCGACGCCCGCAACGCGCTGCGCAGCCGTTCCCTGACCAGTCCCGCCGCTCGGGCGTTCGTGCGGGGAAGCAGCACGGCGAACTCGTCCCCACCCCAGCGGAACACCGTGTCCTCCGCGCGGACGGTGCCCTGAAGGGTGCGGGCGACCAGGACCAGGGCTTCGTCGCCCGCCTGATGCCCGAGCCTGTCGTTCACGCTCTTGAATTTCCGGATGTCCGCCACGATCAACGACAGAGGTTCCGAGTGACGGCGTGCGCGGGAGACTTCCCGTTCCAGTGTCTCCGTGAACGCCCTCCGGTTGGGAAGGCCCGTCAGCAGGTCTGTCCGGGCGGCGAGGTGAATCTGCTCCCGGAGGTTCGCTTCGTGCAGCAGCAGCGCGGCCTGCGCAACGAAAGCCTGCACGACCTGCACCGAATCCTCGCCGAACGCTTCCGCGTCGGCACTGCTGTCGATGTTCAGGAAACCGTACACTTCGCCGGCGTACACGACAGGAACGCCGATGCTCGCCGTGAGTCGCTCGAGGCTTGGCAACGGCTCCGGCTCCCATTCCTCTCCACGGAAGAAACCGCTCCCCTGTGCGGCGATCATGCCCTCCCGCACCACGCGCGGCCGGCCGGCCTGCCAGTCCGGTGCACTCAGGCCGTACCATTCGTCCCGCACGGTCGCCAGGTCGAACCGCACATCGCTCAACTCCGCTTCCGGATAGCCTACGGAAGCGGCAAACCGGAAGTGCCCGTCGTCCCGAATCAGGAAAGAACCGCTCTCCGCGCCCGGCGTCAATTTGATCGCCTGGCTCAGCAGCAACCGGTAGGCTTCCTCCACCGGGCAACTCAGCAGATGACGGTGAAGCTTCAGAACTGCGTGCCGGTACCGTTCAGTTTGCACCCTCTCGTACTCGGCTCCAAGCAGGAAGGAAGCCTGCTTCAGTAACGCCAGTTCCGCCGCGTCCCAGCCGGCGCCCGGCGCCGATAACCAGAACGCGACGCGCGCCGCGTACTTCCCGGTGACCGGCACCAACGCCCCGTCCTCCTCAATCACGAGTTCACCGGTCCTGACGCGGTGCAGGTCCTGCGTCGAGAAGGATCGCTCCATGGGATCCCCGGCGTCCCACGCGTACTCTCTTCGCAGCTGTCCGCTGCGGATCTGGAGGCCCATCAGGCCCCGCGCGCGGAACATCCGGCAGAATTCCAGTCCTGCTTTCCGGAGCGTTTCCCCCTCACCACCCGACCCGGTCAACTGACGCGCCAGGCCGTACAGTTGCCGGTGCCGTTCGAGGTTACCGACGGTACTGGCAATGTGCGCCACGTTCACCCGGAAGGCCTGAAACGCCGCGAATCCTGGGTGGTCGGGTCCGCCCAGCCATGAAACGGCAAGTGAATCACGGGAATCCACCTGAATCAGGTCGCTGCGCAGTCCCCTGACAGCCTCGGCAAGCCGCTCCCGCAGTCCATCGGCGCTCTGGCAGGGTAACAGGTGCTCGATCGCCCGCTGGTACGCCGCGCTCGGCACGGCCCGCGCCGCTCCCAGTTCCTGGTGCGGCGGCGCGAAACTCAATGCCAGACCCTCACCCGCCGGGCGGGGACGCCCGAACAGGTACCCCTGCACGTACTGGCAGCCCAGGGACCGTACCAGCTGGTACTGCTCGACGGTTTCCACGCCCTCAGCGACGGTTTCCAGCCCCAGCTGCTGCGCAATGGTGGTGATCGCTTCCAGCACTGCCGCCGCCCCGCCGCCATGAGGAGCGGCCGCCACGAACGACCGGTCGATTTTGAGGGCGCTCACCGGCAGGGAAGGCAGGTAACTCAGGCTGGAGTACCCGGTGCCGAAATCATCGATGGAAACCTGAACTCCCAGCTCCCTCAGGGCCCGCAGGCGCCCCAGAACCCTGTCGGTTCCCTGCATGACCACACTTTCGGTCACTTCCAGTTCCAGCGCTTCCCCCGGTAATCCCGAATCGCGCAGCGCGTCACTCACCATCTCCACGAACCCTTCGTGCCCGAACTGCAGCGCCGAGACGTTCACGGCCACCTGAAGAGCAGGGTGCGGACCGGCTCGCCACTCGGCCGTCTGCCGGCACGCTTCATGAAGCACCCACCTCCCGATCCGCGTGATCAGGCCTGTCTCCTCCGCCAAAGGAATGAACTCGTCGGGCCGCACGTTTCCGAGCCGTGGATGCCGCCACCGCAGCAACGCTTCCACTCCGGACAGCGTCCCGGAATCCAGACGGACTTTCGGCTGGTAATGCACCTGTAACTGCCCGTCCTCCAGCGCGGTCCACAGGGCCGTCACCACCTCGAAACGCTGACGGGACGTTTCGAGCATGCAGGGTTCGAACAACGCCACGTCCGCCCCGCCCGTCTGCAGGGACCGCAACGCCAGGTCCGCGAACTGCACGCACGTCTCGGCATTGATCTCCTCGGACGCCTCCTGCACCACGTAAAGGCCTACTTTCGGGCTGAGCGAGAACCTCCGTCCCTTCAGCTGCACAGGGTCGCGCATGACGTTCACGAATTCCTGACCACGCGCGCGCGCTCCGTCCCGGTCCACGCCCGGCAGGACCACGACGAACTGCCCCGCCGACAACTTCGCGAGCAGATCGTCCGGACCGCACCGCGCCGCCAGTCTCTGGGCCGTCTCCCGCAGCAGCAGGTCACCGGCGTCATGACCGAGTTGCTCGCTGATCACTTCGATGTTCCCGGTGTTCACTGCCAGAACGGCCAGTGGGAACGGACCCGAGTGGAGCCTGGCACGTAATTCATCTTCCAGGCGAACACGGTTCGCTGCGCCGGTCACGACATCCAGCGTGGCCTGCCGGTTCAGGATCGTCCGCGTCTGCGCGTAACTGACCACCATGGCCGCCGTGTGCCGCGTCTGCTCCAACACGTCCAGCACCGCCTCCGGGAAATCTCCCGGCTGCCTGGCGAACAGTGCCACCGTTCCCGTCACCCGTCCCGACCCGTCATGCAGAGGTAACGAAACCACCGCCCGCAGATCCAGGTCCACCACGAGGTTCCGGTACACCGAGCAGGACGGATCGTTGAACATGTCCGTCACCACGACCCGCCGGTCAAGTGCGGCGGCCGTGCCGCACGCTCCCGCTCCTGCCTCCACCGGGACGTCCAGCGAAGTCCACAACGACTCGGGGAGACCGGGAGCGGCCGCGACCCGCAGACGCCTGTCCGCAGGGTCCACCAGCATCAGCAGGCTCAGGTACCCCGGGCAGCTGCTCTCGAGGTTGCAGGTCACGACGCGCAGCAACTCACTCAGCGGCGCGTCACGCAGGGCCAACTCCAGCACTTCCGTATGCGCCGCCCGTCCATGCTGGTCCTGATGGCGCGCCGTGACGTCCTTGAACGAGAGTTGCAGGCCACCGTCATACGGGCGCACCTGCATCTCGAACCACTGATTCACGGCTTCGATGTGAACGTCACGCTCGAATGGCAGGCGCTCCGTCATTGCCGCTCGTAATTCCCTGTCCACACCCGACGACAGAACCCGTGGAAACACTTCCCAGAGAGTCAACCCCAGCGGTTGCAGCGTCACCTCCGGTCTGACATACCGCTTCGCTGCGGCATTCAGGTACGTCAAACGCCAGTCACGATCCACCAGCAGCACCGCCTGCTCGAAATGATCAAGCAACGCCGCCTGCAGTGCCGGCGCCGCAGTGCCGGTAATGGCCCTGTCATCGTGCCAGGAGACCAGCGCGACCGGTGGCCCCGGCCGCTCACCGAGCCACCGCTGCACTTCCACCACGCCCTGCCAGGCCTCCTCACGCCAGCCCTGCCGGTAAGCGTCGACACGTCCTGACAGCACGTCCCCCAGCCCGGCTCCCAGAGCGCGGTCCCGGCTGTCGCTGCTCTGCAGGCAACACTGCAGGTACGGTGCGCCGGGAAGAATGGGGGTCCCGCTGCCCGGTAAGCAGCTGATCAGGTCACCGGTCCGGCCGACCACCCGGCCGGCGGCGTCCAGAAGCAGCGCGCCAGCGTTCACCGGCATGTCACGCGTCACAGTCACCGACCATCACTGGATGTGGCGGGCCACACCGGTGACTTGCGGACCGGCGCGGCCACCGGAACAGGGGAGACGGCATGCGCCCATCGTGACACGAAGCGGCGCGAATGTCCCGTCGTTTCAACCACGCGGGCCCGCAGATTGCATGAACCTGGCAGCTCAGGACAGCGGGCGGTCCTCCCCCAATTGGGGGATGTGCCCAGATGATGACCAGATCAGCAGGGAGTCAGCCGTTCTGCCTTGTGACCTACCTGAAATACTCCCGTTTGAGAATAGTGATGACAGCGAAGGATTCTGTCTCTCGAACCTGAACGTACGGGAAATCATCGTTCTGCTGTGCAAAATCTAACACGCAGCATCTGGGACCCTTCATGCATAGAGGGTTGAACTGATCTTCATTTTATGAGATCACTGAGGGGATCGTAGGCGTCATTTCCCCACTCCCCTCACGCACTACTCAAAGGAACAGCCTCGTGAAACCACTCATCCCCACTGCACTCCTGACCGCGTCCCTCCTCGCCGCCTGCTCCAGCAACCCCACCACGCCCGCCACGCAGGCCACGCGACCCGCCTTCGTCAGCGCCGTCCAGGTCACGGCCACCGACACCCCCGCCGGTGTGGCGCAGCGCCTGGGCGGGACCATCATCTCCTGGCCCACCGACTGCGCCGGCAGCTGCACCGCCCTGGTCGGACTGGCCGAACGTCCCGCCGCGACCCTGGGCGCCCAGAGCACTGGCACCGTCGAGGCCAACCGTGACGTGTTCAGCGCTGGCGGTGCGATCACAGCCGTGATGGGCGGTTCACGGCACTATATGACCGGATCTCGGCACTATATGACCGGCGATTTCACGGCGCCGTGGAGTTCGGGCACTTATAGCCCTATTCCTGAAAACGCACCGCTGTGGCAGAAGATCGGTCTGGAGCAGGCCCACAGCCTGGCTCCTGAACTGGGCGCTGGCATCACCGTGGCCGTCATCGATTCGGGGATCGACCTGACCCACCCAGCCTTCCAGAGTTCCCTGACGGCTTCGGGAACCTGGAAAGACTTCTATGGCTTAGATAACCTGCCGCAGGAGGAAGGCGAGATCGGTGTCGGTGCCTACGGGCACGGCACGAACGTGGCGGGCATCGTCCTGCAAGTTGCGCCGGCCGCGAAGATCCTGCCCATACGGGTTCTCGGGCCGGACGGTTCCGGTGATGTGGCCGGCGTGGCGCAGGCGATCCTGTACGCCGCCGATCAGGGCGCCAAGGTTATCAACCTCAGCCTGGGCAGCCTGGAAAACTCCAGCATCGTGGAAGACGTCATCCGTCAGGTCACGGCGCGCGGCGTGTACGTCGTGGCGGCCGCTGGTAATGACAACCAGGAGCGCATTGTGTATCCGGCGGCGCTCGCCACGAAAAAAGGCTCATTCGGCGAGTACCTGCTGAGCGTGGGAAGCAGCGACCTGAACGACCTGAAATCCAGCTTCTCGAACTATGCCAGGACCCTGGAGATCGTCGGGCCCGGCGAGAACGTGTACGCCCCCTACCCCGACAACATGGTGGCCGCCTGGAGCGGCACCTCCATGGCCGCGCCCATGATGGCCGGCGGACTGGCGTTGGCGCTCGGACAGGAACTGCGCGTGGCGGGCAAGGACCTGACCAAGAAGATGGCCGAAAGTGCCTTCGACGTGTACAACAACGGCGCCAACGAGGCCTACAAGGACATGCTGGGCGTCAAGGGTCGCGTGGATCTGGTGAAATTCCTGAAGGACACCACCCGGCAATGACATGTCGCTGGTAGACCACCTGCCACCCCACCTGACGGTGAACCCGCTGCTCCGGGATCTGGACAGCCGGTTCACCCTCGAAGACGACAGTCTGCTGGCCCAGGTGGCAGACGCCCCGGCCCTGACACCCCAGGACTGGGGCGTCAAACTGTACCTGTTGGGACAACTTCAATTGGCTGCCGGCGATTCTGAGGCTGGTATTGGAAGCCTGGGGGAAGCGATTGAGTGTTTGACGGCGTGTCAGGCAATGGATTGTGTCGCGCGGGTCGGGCTACTTATGGGGCAGACATTCCTCGAAGCAGGTAGAATCGATGATGCCGAACAACTCTTGACCCAGATGAGTCATTTGAAGGGAAGATCTACTGAGCAGGTAGCCATCCAGATCGAATTCATTTTAGCCCGTTCAAAATATGAACGCGGCGAAATCGCTGAATCTCTCAAGCTTTATCATGATCTCCTCTCTGATCTTGAGGGGTCCTCGTTTCAGATGGATCTGGTGAGATGTCTCATTAATATGAGCGGACCATATGCAGACCTTGGAAAATATGAGGTTTCCGTTGGATATCTGTTTGAAGCATACAAAAAGATTCAAGATTTGCCTGAAAGATCGAGTTTGGAGTTTGCAGTTCTTGTAAATTTAGCTCGTGTGAAGTCATTGTCTGGTGAGCACGACGGTGCCATTGACGTCGCGCACCAAGCCCGTGAGAGTGCTGAGCACCTGGGTGACCCGCACAGACTCGCCTTCGCCAACATGAACCTGGGCGAATTCCTGCTTTCTGCCGGACAGCAGGAAGAAGCCGTCACTCACCTCACCCGTGCATTCACGCTCAGTGACGAGCATGACTTCCGGACCATCAAGATCAGTGTCCTGGGTTCACTGTCCGCGCTGCACGAGGGCCTTGGGCAGTACGAACGCGCTGCCGCTGAGGCGCAGCAGGCCCTGACCCTCGCCCTGGAGGTCGGTTCCGCCGAGGGTGAGATCGAGGCCCGCATCGCGCTGGGGCGTCTGGCCATGCAGGGCAGGGATCTGGCGCAGGCCGAGCAGCAACTCCTGCAGGCGCTGGAACTGGCCCGCGCCCGCGAGACGCCCAAGGAGCAGGTATTGGCGCATGAGCAGCTGGCGCAGGTGTACCGCCGCTCCGGCCAGCTGGAGCTGGCGCTGGAGCACGCGGAGCTGCTGCGGACCATCGAGCGGAGCATCTTCGACACGGACCGCGACCGGCAGATCCGGAACCTGACCGTGCTGTTCGAGGTGGAACGCGCGCAGCAGGACGCGCAACTGTACCGGCTGCGATCGGAGGTCGAGCAGGAAGCGCGGGAGGCGGCCGAGCAGCAGGTGCTGGAACGCACGGCGGAACTGGCGCGCGCGCAGCATGAGGTCGTGGCGCGGCTGGCCATCGCGGCCGAGTACCGGGACGACACCACGGGCGAGCACACCCGCCGGGTCGGGCAGGCGGCCGCCCGGATCGCCCGCGCGCTCGGGTGGTCCGAGACGCAGGCCAGCGTGCTAGGAGTCGCGGCGCGGCTGCATGACGTGGGTAAGATCGCCATTCCCGACGCGATCCTGCTGAAACGCGGTCGCCTGACACCGGACGAGTTCCAGCAGATGCAGTTGCATACGGTGATCGGGAGCCGCATCCTGTCCGGCAGCCGGTCGGCGCTGCTGACCATGGCCGAGGAGATCGCGCGTTCCCACCATGAACGCTGGGACGGTAGCGGGTACCCGTACGGTCTGGCGGGGGACGCCATTCCCCTGACGGGCCGGATCGTGGCGATCGCGGACGTGTTCGACGCCCTGATTCAGGCGCGGCCATACAAGGTGGCCTGGACGATCAGTGAGGCCCTCCTTGAGATTCAGGAACAGGCGGGCCGTCACTTTGATCCGGAACTGGTGGCGGTGGCGGCGGACGTGCTGGCGAACCTGCACCGCGAGGACAGTCTGTTTCTCAACCTGTACGACGAGCAGCAGAGCGAACCGCTGGCGGAGGGACAGGCGTCGCACGTGCTGGCAGTGTTCGAGCAACTGCTCATGGAACGCACCCGTGAACTCGAACTGGCGCGGCGGGAGGCGGAACGCAGCGCGAAGCGCATGGAACGCATGGCGCTGACCGACAGCCTCACGGACCTGAGGAACCGCCGGGCGTTCGAGCAGGACCTGGAGAGCCGCGCCGCGCCGCTGGGCAACGCGCCGTTCACGGTGCTGTCGCTGGACGTGGACGGGCTCAAGCGGATCAACGACACCCTCGGGCACAGTGCCGGGGATGACCTGCTGGGCGCGGTCGCGGCGGCCCTGACGGCGGCGTTCGACGGGCGCGGTCAGGCATACCGGATCGGTGGTGACGAATTCGCCGTGATCTGCGACGACGTCATGACAGCCGCCGACCGGATCCGCTGCCTGGAGGTCATGGCGCATCACCTGCAGCAGTCCGGATATCCGGACCGGCCGTTCAGTACGGGCGCGGCGGATTACCCGGCGGATTCCGGCAGTGCCGGGGACCTGCTGCGCATCAGTGACCAGCGCATGTACCGCGACAAGGTCCTGCGGCGGCAGCAGCGGTCCGGGGAGCCACTGGAATCCGGGCAGGCCTGAGCTTCCCTGGCGGGGGCAGGGCCGTCCGGGTGTGTGGCGTCTGGGCGCGCATCTTCTGGGGGCGGCCCGTCGTAGACTGGGGGCCTCAACTTCTGCTGGTGAAACGGGCGGCGCGGAGCAGGCTGGCGCGGCGTTGCGTGTGAGGTGCGTATGTTCGATGAATTCGCTGTGCATGAGCTGCTGTCCCCTGAAGAACGCCTGATCCGCGAGAGTGTGCGCGGCTTCTGCGACGCGGAACTGCTGCCGGAAGTGGCCGCCTGGTGGGACGAGGGTTCCCTGCCGGTGCGTCCAGTCATGCGGCGTTTCGGGGAGATGGGTCTGCTCGGGCCGACCGTGCCGGAGGAATTCGGCGGTGCCGGCGCGTCTTACAGTGCGTACGGCGCGATGATGTACGAACTGGAGCGGGTGGACAGCGGTCTGCGCAGCGCCGCGAGCGTGCAGGGCAGCCTCGTCATGTTTCCCATTCATGCGTTCGGCAGTGACGAGCAGCGCCGCCGCTGGCTGCCGGGCCTCGCGTCCGGTGAACTGATCGGCTGTTTCGGCCTGACCGAACCGGACGGAGGCAGCGATCCCGGCGCCATGCGCACCCGCGCCCGACGGGACGGCGACCATTACGTCCTGAACGGGAACAAGATGTGGATCACGAACAGCCCCGAGGCGGACGTGGCGGTCGTGTGGGCCAAGGACGACGGGGACGTGGTGCGCGGCTTCATCGTGCCGACCGACACGCCGGGGTTCAGCGCGCCGCCCATTCACCGCAAGATGAGCCTGCGGGCCAGCGTGACCGGCGAGATCGTGCTTCAGGACTGCCGCGTGCCGGCCGCCAACCTGCTGCCGGGCAGCGCCGGCCTGAAAAGCCCGCTGTCGTGCCTGACGTCCGCCCGTTTCGGGATCGCGTGGGGCGCGATGGGCGCGCTGGAGGCGGTGTTGCAGGCCACGCTGGACTACACCGGGAGCCGCACGACGTTCGGTCGGCCCATCGCGGCGCGGCAGCTCGTGCAGGACAAACTGGTGCGGATGGCGACCGACCACAGCCTCGGCACGCTGCTCGCCTGGAGGCTCGGCACCCTGAAAGACGCGGGCCGCATGAACTTCGCGCAGGTCAGTTACGCCAAACGCAACAACGTGCGCGTGGCGTTACAGGGCGCCCGGCTGGCCCGAGAACTGCACGGGGGGAACGGCATCACCACCGAGTACCCGGTCATCCGGCACATGCTGAACCTCGAAACGGTGGACACGTATGAAGGCACGCACGACATCCACACCCTGATCGTGGGCCGTCACCTGACCGGTCAGGGCGCCCTGGACTGATACGGACTGCCGTTTGTTTCGTCAACAATCCGGAACCTCACCGGATCGCCGACCCCACGTCCGGAGGGGCGTGTTGTTCCCACTCGCTTCGCTCGGACCCAGCGGGCTTTGCAGCCCATTCAACCGGAGTCCGTATCATCGACTCCGACTGAACGGTTGGCGGTGACCGTTCAGTCCGAGCGGCCTCTCACGGCTGAGCCGGCTGTTCAGGCGTGGTGGTGGACGGAGCGCACACCTGTCCGTCACCGCCGCATCGCGAGCAGGTCGTCCAGGTGCTCCGGGCGGGAGATGTAGTATCCCTGCGCGTAATCGCAGCCCAGATCCCGCAGGAGTGACAGCATCGACTCTTCCTCCACGCCTTCAGCCACGGTTGACAGCTGGAGATCCCGCGCGAGCCGGATGGTGTTGCGCAGCAGCGCGCCCCGCGCGGTCTCCTGAGCGCCTTCCCGCAGGAACGACCGGTCGAGTTTCACGATGTCGAGTGGCAACTCCGTCAGAAGCGACAGGCTGGAGTGCCCGCTGCCGAAATCATCGAGGGCCACCTTCACGCCCGCCTGCCGCAACTTCCGCAGGTGACGGCACACGAGTTCTACGTTCTGCATGATGGTGCTCTCCGTCACTTCGACCGTCAGGACCTGCGAGTCAACCTGCAGGTCTTCGAGGGTCTGCAGGACCCGCTCGGCGTAATCCGGCATCAGCAGCTGCACGGGACTGACGTTCACGTTCACATGCGCGTGCGGCCATAATGCGCGCGCGCCCTGTACTTCACGCAGCGCCTGCTGTAACGCCCAGTCGCCCAGCTGGTAGATCTGACCGCTGCGTTCCGCGACCGGTATGAACGTTCCCGGCGGAACGGCGCCCAGCGTCGGGTGCTGCCAGCGCAGCAGGGCTTCCACCGCCACCCACTGGCCGGTGATCAGGTCACTGACCGGCTGGTAGACCAGTGCCAGTTCCTGACGCTGCGCCGCTCCCTGCAACTGGGTCTCCAGGGTATGGCCGTACTGACTGCGGCGCAGCATCGCCTCATCAAACACGCCGAGGTGCTCGTGTTGATCGAGGGCGTGCTGCAGCGCCAGGCTCGCCTGACGGAGCAGGGCTGAGAAGGGAACCGGATAAGCGGACTGCGAGTACCCACCGACCAACTTCAGGGTCACTTCCCCTTCGCGCAGCGCGAACGGTTCTTCCAGCTTCGTGATCACCTGAACCGGGTCGATCTGCCCGGCTGTCCGGGTGATCAACGCCAGACCGTTCGAACTCACCCGCCCGACCACATGCCCCTCATCCTGCCCGAGGCGGCTGGCCAGCTCACGGATGAGGCGGTCCACGAACGCGCTACCGTACAGGCCGCTGAGCTCCTGTAATCTCGGCACTTCGATCAGCAGGGCGCCGCGGACGGACATGTCATCCCGCAGGAGTTCAGCCAGGCCGGCCCGGGAGTACGCTCCTGTCAGTTCATCCCGGAAGGTCCTCTCACGAAGTTGCGCCTCCCGGCCCTGCAGGTGATCAAGGAGATCGTTGATGGTCCGCGCCAGTACGCCAAGCTCCGTTCGGTTCGACGACTCCAGGCGGTGCGCGGGATCACGGGCAATGCGCTGCGTATCCAGCACGTACCGAGTCAGGACCCGCAGGACCCGCAGGTTCAGAAACGCCATGAACGCCAGAAGTGCGGCGGCGGTGACCAGAAGAATCACGGCCCGCAACTGCCATAACGTGCTCTGGCCGGCCAGATGAACTGCCCTGGGAATGGTGAGTTGCAGTCCCAGCTGTGGAGGACCGCTCAGTGCGCTGAGCGGCGCCGTGCCGATCACTTCACGCGGCCGGAACAACAGATCGCCTCCGCCACCTGCGGGCAGCGCCACCAACTGCGCGGAATACGACCCGGCAGAGTGCATCAGTCCACTCAGCGCTTCCTGCGTGAGCGCACGCGCGAACAGCATCACGCCCCCACGCCCACTGCCGTCATCGCGGGTGATGGAACGGGCTGCGACCAGGAAAGCCTGCCCGCCGATCAGCACCGCTCCCTGAACTCCGTCATCCGGTAGGGAGGCGGGTAACTGTGAGAGCAGGGCGCGCACCGTCCGCTCGGCTGGAACGACCCGGTCCTCTGCCAGGCGCAGGGCTGCGACCAGCTGCCCGTCAGGCGCCGTAATACCCCCGTAATCGACGCCGCCGCCCAGAAACGTGCTTGTGCCGAAGGCGTCCGTCCGGAACTGTGGATTGCGCCCGGCTGCGAAGTCGAAGGTCGACGTCCACTGACTGAAATTCAGAGTGAACAGACTGACGCGCCGCTCCTCGGTTTCGAGATCCTCGCGCGCGATCTGGGAGTACTGCTGCACCTGTTCGCGTTCAATCTGCTGGAAGCGGCGGTCCATGAGGGCTGGAATGACCACCAGCAGGACCAGCAGGGTCGGCAGGGTCAGTATTCCGAGCAGGATCAGCACCTGCAGGCGCAGCGACTGTCCCGGACCGTGCCGGTCACTCCACCACCAGCGTCGCTTCCATGAGGCGCCGTTCATGTCACCGCCGGTCTCTGGAATCCAGCCGAACTCAGAAGAGAGCCCCGCCTGGTATGCCGTTGACCACGCCGATTTACCAGGGCGTGAACGAGGAGAGGGGGATCCGTGTCAGGGCAGTTCAGAAGTCTTCCTCATCAGGCGGTTCGTCGTCCGGAATGCGAATGGGCGGCGGGTCGGGAGGCTCAGCGCGACAGGTGGGGACGCCTCTCATCTTGCCTTGCGGTCAGGGCGCAGTCATGAGTTTTCTGCGCGGTCCATTCACGTTTCAGGGGAGTCTGCACCCGGACAACGACCACCTGAACCGGAGAGAGCATGGCGGGAACAGACCACCCATCTCAGCTCAGGGTTGGATTCAGCGCCGGCGCGTCCGTCCCCTCCGGTTCATGTGGGAACAGATCAGGCGCAGAGATGGTGACCGCGTTGCGGCCTCCCTGCTTGGCCCGGTACAGCGCTTCGTCTGCGTCCCAGAGGGTACGTGTACGGGACCACAGTCCGAACGGCGAGCCGCCGATCGACACGGTGACCTGTCCTGGCGGCTCGCCGAAGTCGGTGCTGGCGATCAATTCTCGCAGGCGGTGGGCGACTTCCTCGATCCGGCCGGGTTGCACGCGTCTCAGGATCACGGCGAATTCTTCTCCTCCGTAGCGGTAGGCCCGGTCCCGGCCTCGCAGGGCGTCAGACAGGAGCGTTCCCATCCGCTTGAGAACCTCATCGCCGACCGGGTGGCCGTACAGGTCGTTGACCCGCTTGAAGTGATCCACGTCGATCAGCAGCAGCGCGTCGCCTGGGACGGTGAACGGCAGGTCCAGCTCGAACTGCCGCCGGTTCGGCAGGCCCGACAGGGCGTCCTGATGCGCCTGCTCGCGGTACGCGTCTGTGCTCTGCAGCAGCGCCACGCGGCCCGTGATCATGCTGGCCACGGCCCAGAATCCCACCATGTTGAACACCCAGCCACTGACGTAGGTGCGTTCAAGGGCGTCCGGGCCGCCGGGCAGCAGCACCAGGCCCATGTTCACCGGTAGGAAGAGGAGCGCCGCGATCCACGCGTGCCGTTGCAACGAGCCGTGGGGGTCACTCATGTCCAGCGTCCAGCGGAACAGGTGTGACAGGCCCCCTACCAGGAGCAGGTTGATCAGGGAGACCGTGACGGCCGCCGCTCCTGGTCCTGTTTCGAGCAGAGGCAGGAGCGCTGCCGGCAGGCCTGCCAGCAGGCCGTTCCCGAGGCCGTACCGCAGGATCATCACTGCGATCGGCACCAACCACAGACTGATCCGCAGGCCGCTGGCGTCTGCCGGAGCCAGCGCTACCAGCGCCAGCGATGTCAGGACAGTCAGCGTCAGCCGCGCTGTTTTCAGGTGCCAGTGCCGTGGTGGGGGCCACGAACGGTAGGTCAGGCTCATCACGAACGACAGGGTGACCAGCACGCTGAGGTTCACGAACAGACTCTGAAGCAGGGTCAGGGACAAGGCGCAGCACTCCGGTCAGAGGTGAACGTGGCGTGGCCACAGCGAACAGGCATCGACCACTTACTGTTTCACACCTTGCCCTGCAGGGTTGCCTCAGGTGCCCGTACCCCCGAATGGGCGTGCTGTGCCGAGCGGACGTGACCGCGCGAACGCGGCGGCGGCGGCGGCAGGCAGCGGGCGGCTGAACAGGAACCCCTGCCCGAACGTGCAGCCGAGGTCCGTCACGGCCTGCGCCTGCTCCGCCGTTTCGATGCCCTCAGCCACCACGTTCAGTTGCATGTGCCGCGCGAGCGTGACGACGCTCGCCACGATCGCCGTCTGCCGCGCGTCACCTGGCAGAGGGGAAACGAAACTCCGGTCAATCTTCAACGTGCCGACCGGGAAGCGCTGCGCGGCCGACAGCGACGCGAAGCCCGTCCCGAAATCGTCCAGCATCAGCGGCACGCCCCGGCGCTCCAGTGCCCGCATGGCCCGCAGCGCCTCGGGCGTGTCGGCCAGACTGGTCTCGGTGATTTCGAGGTGCAGGCCGTCCGGGAAGCTCACGGTGAGCAGGTCGTCGGGCGTGCCTGCCGGCACCTGCAACTGCTGACCGCTGAGATTCACGGACACGAACAGGCCCGCGAGGTCCGCCTCGCCCTGCCATTCCCGCAGCTGCCGCGCCGCCTCCCGCAGCACCCACGCGCCCAGCGGGACGATCAGGCCGCTGCGTTCCGCGATGTCCAGGAACGCGCCCGGCGCGAGCAGGCCGCGCTGCGGGTGCTGCCAGCGCACGAGCGCCTCGAAGCCCACGCAACGCCCGGACGGCAGGTGCATGACCGGCTGGTAGTGCAGCGTGAACTGCTCCTCGCGCAGCGCCTCACGCAGTTGCCGTTCGGTATCTACCCGCGCCAGCGCCTGCTCGTGCATGCTCGGCTCGAACAGCACCGTGCGGTTGCGCCCGGCGCGCTTGGCGGCGTACATGGCCGTGTCCGCGTCCCGCAGCGGCTCCTCCAAGCGGGTGTACCCGCGGGACGCGACCGCCAGCCCGATGGACGTGGTCACCCGCACGTCCTGACCCTGCAGCCGGAAGGGACGCAGCATCGACCGTTGCAGCCGCTCGGCCACACGGCGGGCGTTCAGTTCGTCGCAGGGCGCGTCGAGCAGCACCGCGAACTCATCGCCGCCCATGCGCGCCACGGTGTCGGTGCGGCGCACGGCGTCCTTGAGGCGCGCGGCCGTCTCGAGCAGCAGCCGGTCCCCGGTCAGGTGCCCGTACGCGTCGTTCACGTTCTTGAAGTCGTCCAGGTCCAGGAACATCACCGCGTACGGGTGACCCGGATCCCGCTCGAAGCGCCGCATGGTCTTCTCGAGCAGGCTGGCCAGCAGCGCCCGGTTCGGCAGGCCTGTCAGGCGATCGTGCAGCGCGTCGTGCCGCAGGCGGCTCTCGGCGTGCTTCTGGGCCGTCACGTCATGCATGGCGACCACTGCTCCGAGCGGTTCGCCGTCCGGTCCGGTCAGTGGCCCGCCGGAAGCGCGGACGGTGCGGCGCGGCAGGCCGCGCGGCGCGATCACCATCTCCACATCCTGGACCTGCTCGCCCTGCAACGCCCGGAACAGTGGAATGCGCGCCTGCACCAGCGGCGTCACACCGTCGGGTTCGTACAGGTCGTAGTGGCGGCTCCATTCGGACGGGGGGACCGGCGCGCTGCCCAGGCCGTGCATCTCGCGGCTCACCCGGTTGAAGACGGTCAGGTTCCCGGCGCTGTCGCAGGCGACGATGCCGTCCTGAACGTTCTCCAGGAGTGATTCGAGCGCCACGCGGGTCAGGTTCGCTTCACGGAGCGCCTCTCCATCGCTGCCGGTGCTGGTCAGGCTCACTGCGCCGTGGCGCCTGACGCGGCCTTCCACCAGCACCTGCTGCGCCGCCCAGGCCCGGCGGGGGAGCGGCGTGAACTTCAGGTCCAGCGTGATCAGACGGGCGTCCGGTGAGACGGCTCGCACGGTCAGCCGCGTGATCTCGCCCGCTCCGGCCTGCAGCGCTGCCTGCTGAACCTGCTGAGCCTCGGCGCTGCCCGAAGGCCACCATGGGGCCTCCCAGACCCGGCGTCCGAGCAGCCGCTCGGCCGGCTGCCGCGCGGCGCGCAGAACCTGCGTGTTCAGGTCCAGCAGCGCGCCGTCCGCCGACAGCAGCGCCCGGAACTCGCCGCTGTGCTGCCAGGCGTCGCGCCACACGTCCCGTTCGCGCCGGGCGCCCATCAATGCGGCCTGCGCCGCTTCCACGGCGTTGCGTCGGGGGTCTCCATCAGGTGCGGCTCGGTGGCCTTCCGTCAGGCCAGCTGCCTGCAGCAGGGGCTCGAGGACGGCCAGGAGGTCAGGCTCCGCACGTGAACTGGGGGGCATGAACCGAGTATACCGGGACGCGCCCCAGGCCTGAAGGAAACCTTCATCAACGTCTTGGAGAGTGGTGCGCTCCTCACGGCGACCCGACAGCTCATATGATGCAAGCAGACTTCCAGGCAGCCCGCCGTGGTCAGTGCCTCAGGTGCCCTCTGTGCCTGCGGCGTTCTGCCCACTCCTGACACCCACCCTGTCCCTCTTCGGCCCATTGCTGGACCCTTCCACCGTGCTGATCACCCTGCTGAGCGACCTTGGACTCACCGCGCTGTTCGCCTTCGCGCTCAGTCAGACCTATCAGGTCTGGCCGCCCACCCACGCCCTGCCGGAGCGACTGCTGCGCGCCGCGCTCGCGCTGTGCGCGGCGCTGATCCTCGCGCTGCACGAGCAGGCCAGCGGGCAGGCCTCCGGTCTGTCGCTGGTGGCCGTGGCGCTCGTCACCCTGCGCTACGGTCCGCTGTACGGTCTGCCTGGCCTGCTCGTGGCGCTCCTGCCGGGTGTAGACCCCGACCGTGTGGCCCTCCAGACAGCGGGCGTGCTGCTCATGGCGACGGTCCTGAGGCCTGTCGTGCGGGTGGACCTGCCGCCCGGCGCGCGGCTGTTGTGGACGGCGCCGCTGATCTTCCTGGGTGGGCATCTGGCCGGCGCCGTGACCGCCCCGCCCCGCATGGCGGAACTGCTGCCGGGTTTGACCCTGCAGTGCGCCGCGCTGGCGCTGATCATGGCCGCCGTTCACAGTCGCCTGAAGATTCTGAGTGCCTCGTACACGTACCGGGAGCAGGCGTACACCGACGCGCTGACCGGCCTGCCCAACCGACGCCAGTTCGCCGACGACCTGGGCCGCATCGAGCACGGCGATCACCTGCTGGTCCTGGACCTCGACCACTTCAAACGCGTGAACGACCGGCACGGACATGCCGAAGGGGACGCGACCCTCCAGCGGGTGGCGGCGGCCCTGCGCGCCACCCTCCGCTCCCAGGACACCGCGTACCGTATCGGCGGGGAGGAATTCGCGGCGCTGCTGCCCCGAACCTCCCCCGACGAGGCCCGCCTGATCGCCGAACGCTGCCGCGACGCCGCCCGCCAGCATCCGCCCCACCCGCCCCTGACCCTCTCCGGCGGACTGGCCCGCCACGGGCTGCGCGACGACCCGGTCACCACCCACCACCGCGCCGACGACGCCCTGTACGCCGCCAAGGAAGCGGGCCGCAACCGGGTCCTGATCGCCCCGCCGGCGCGGGCCGTCCCGGCCGCTCCGCGCGATCCCTGGCAGGTGCTGCGCGGCACGCTGGGGTCCCTGCCCGATCAGGAATTCGGCCCGAACGAGTGGTCCGCGCTGCTGCGCGCCGCCTGCGAGAGCGTCCCGGACGTGCAGGGCGGCAGCCTGTACGTCCCGGAGAAGGGCGACTTCGTGATGCGCGCCCAGATCGGTTTCGACGACACGCTGCTCGGCGACCGCTGCCCGCCGGCCGCGCAGCGCGCCTGGTACACCCTGAACGAAACGGACTGGGTCAGCGGTCAGCCGCGCGTGCTGCGCGGGTACGCCGTCGAGACAGCCGCGCAGCGCACCACGGAACTCGCCTGGAGTGACGGAGTCCAGGTCAACGGCGCGTGGCGCCTTCAGGACATCCGGGAGACGCTGGGCGTGCCCGTCACCGACGACGGGCACGTCATCGCCTTTCTGAACCTGGACCGCTTCACGGCCGGCGCCGCCTTCGACGCGGCCGCGCAGGAACTCGCGTCGGACGCGGCCACCCAGATCGCCCGGATTCTGGCCGGCCGCGCCCGCCGCGCCCGCGAGCAGCGCCGCACGCGTGAACTCGAGGCGCTCGTGCAGATCACCGGTGCGCTGCGGGACGCGCGTGACATGGCGGGCGTCACCGCTGCCATGAACTCCATGTCGCATGTGCTGCTCGAGGCCCGGCAGGCCGTGTACCTGCAGTACGATCCGGCCAGCGACACCCTGGCCGCCACCGGCCTGTACGGCTTTCCCGAGGCGATCCGGGAGACCCGCCTGCCGCGCGGGCAGGGGCTGTCCTGGATGGCCGTGAAGGCCCGCGACGTCATCCGGGTCAATGACCTCCACGCGGACCGACACGCGCCTAACCTGCTGACAGTCAACGGGCAAGCGGGCCTGTTCGCGCCGATGTTCAGCCACGACCGCCTGCTGGGCGTGATGGTCGTCATCCGCGACGCGCCGTTCGGGGAGGACGACGCGCAACTCGCCCGGACGCTCGCCGCGCAGAGCGTCACGGCCACCGAACGCGCCGAGCGCATCCAGGCCATCCAGGACGGCCGTGAGGGCATCCTGATCGCCCTGGGCCGCGCCCTTGAAGCGCGGGATTTCGAGACGCACGGCCACACCGCGCGGGTCGTGAACCTCGCCCTGACCGTCGGGCAGGCCATGGGCCTGAGCGGCGCACACCTCGCCGCGCTGCGGGACGGCGCGTACCTGCACGACCTCGGCAAGGTGCAGATCCCGGACGCCGTGCTGCTCAAACCCGGCCCGCTCGACGACGCGGAATGGACACTGATGCGCGCGCACTCGCTGGCCGGCGAGGACCTCGCGCGGCACATTCCGGGCCTGAACCCACAGGCACTCAAGCTGATCCGTCACCACCACGAACGCTGGGACGGCGGCGGCTACCCGGACGGCCTGCGTGGAACGGCCATCCCGCTGCTGGCCCGGATCTTCAGTGTCTGCGACGTGTTCGACGCCCTGACCAGTTCCCGGCCCTACAAGCACGCCTGGAGTGTCGAGGAAGCGGTCAACGAATTGCGCCGCGAGGCCGGGCACAGCCTCGACCCGGAGGTGGTCGAGGTGTTCCTGGACCACCTGCCCGGCCCGCCGGATGGCCCGTGGCACGCAGAATCTGCCCTGCCCCGGCCCGATGTGACGGACATGTGAGAACGCGGGTGGCAAGATGCCCGCATGACGGACCTCCAGCGCGTCACGCCCCTGCCCGCCGCGTCCGGTCCCGCCGGGCGCACCCTGCGGATCCTGATCGTCGAGGACAGCGAGGAGGACGCCTGGACGTACCAGCACCTGCTGCGGCGCGCGGCCGTTCAGGTGCAGTGCGAGGTCGTGGTGACCGGCGCCGCCGCCGTCGAAGCGCTGCGGTGTGAGCTGCCCGACTGCGTGCTGCTGGACTTCAACCTGCCCGACATGACCGGCCTGGAGGTCCTGGCGGAAGCCCGGCCCGCCTGCGCGGTCGTCATGCTGACCGGCGTCGGGGACGAGCAGATCGCCGTTCAGGCCATGAACGCGGGCGCGCAGGACTACGTCGTGAAATCATCCCTGAGCGCTCCCGGCCTGCTGCGCGACCTGGAACGCGCCGTCGAGAAGTACCGCCTGCAACGCGAACTGACCGTCTCGCGCGAGCGGATGCAGGCGGCGCTCGGCAGCGTCGACGACGGCCTGCTCAGCCTGGACCGCGACCTGAACCTGCTGTACCTCAACCCGGCCGCGCGGTGCCTGCTGCAACTCCCGGACGCCCCCCACGCGGACCTGGGCGCGCAGACCCCCTGGATGTTCAGCGGGGCGTTCCTGGACGTCATGCGTGCGGCCCTGCACGGCGGTGAGCGCCGCAGCACGGAACTTCGTGCGCCGCAGGGACCGTGGCTGGACGTGCGCCTGTACCCCGGTCCGGGCGGCCTGACCGTCACCCTGCGCGACGTGACCCAGCGCCGCCAGGAAGAAGAGCGGCTGCGGCTGCTCGAATCGGTCGCCGTGAACGCCCGCGAAGCCGTGGTGATCTCCGAGGCCGAACCGGTCACCGGAGAAGGACCGCGCGTCGTATACGTCAACGAGGCCTTTACCCGCATGACCGGCTACGCTCCCGAGGACATCATCGGACGCACCCCGCGTATCCTGCAGGGCCCCGCCTCCGACAGGGCGGTGCTGGACCGCATCCGCGCGAACCTGCTCTCCTGGACACCGGTGGATGAGATCATTCAGAACTACTCCAAGGACGGCACGCCCATCTGGGTGCATCTGAGCATCGTGCCCGTCCCGGACGCCCGCGGCTGGTTCACCCACTGGGTCAGCGTGCAGCGCGACGTGACGGAAGACGTGCAACGCGAACGCCGCGACCGCACCCGGCGCGAACTGCTCGAGATGGCTGCCGCCGGCCGGCCCGTCGAGGACCTGCTCGACGGCCTGTGCCGCCTGATCCGCCTGGACCTCGGCAACCTGATCGTCACGGCCTGGCTGCGTGACGGTCACCTGCTCACCCTGCGGGCCAGCGTGAACTCCGACGTGGACGCCATCCGGAGCTCCGAGCAGCAGGGCATCGCCCAGGTGGACCTCCGCAGCGATGAGGGCGTGTCCGCCACGGTCATCCGCACCCGGCAACCCGTGATCGTGGATGACATCCGCAGCGGACACGTCACCCTGCACCGCGGCGCGCGCGAGGCGCTCCTGGCCAGCGGACTGCACGCCATGTGGACCCTGCCGGTCCTGTCCAGCCGCGCGGACGAACCGCCCCTGGGCGTGTTCACGGTCTTCAGCCACGAGCCCCGCATGCCCGCCCCGCCGGAACTCGCGGCCCTTCAGGACCTCACCGGACTGGCGTCGCTGCTCATCGAACGGGCGCTGGCGCAGACGCGGATGCAGCGGCTCGCGATGTACGACAGCCTGACCGGCCTTCCGAACCGGGCGCTGTACCTCGAGTACCTGACGCAGGCCCTGAACCGCAGCGGCCACACCGGCGAGCGGCTCGCGGTGGGCCTGCTGGACCTCAACCGCTTCAAGGTCATCAACGACACCCTGGGTCACAGCGCCGGCGACGAACTGCTCGCCCAGGTGGCGCAGCGCCTGCGCAGCTCCTTCCGTCCGTCCGATGTGATCGCCCGTATGGGCGGTGACGAGTTCACGCTGATCCTACCGTTCAGCAGTGAAAAGGGCGTCTTCCGCAGCGGCATCGAGCAACTCCTGAACACCTGCTTCCAGACGCCCTTTCAGGTCAAGGAGCAGGAACTGTTCGTCACGGCCAGCCTGGGCGTGGCGTTCGCGCCCGAGCACGGCACCGACGCCGAGACGCTGCTCAGCGCCGCCGATCTCGCCATGTACCGGGCCAAACGCACCGGCGGGGGCGTGGCCGAGTTCGACCCTGCCGCCGCTGCCCTGCAACCCGGCCGGGTCAGTCTGGAGACGGACCTGTACCACGCGCTGGAACGCAACGAACTCGAACTGCACTACCAGCCGCTGTTCCGGGCCGGCACCCGGGAGCTACTGGGCGCCGAGGCGCTGTGCCGCTGGCGGCACCCCCGGCTGGGGATGATCCCGCCCGCCGAGTTCATTCCACTCGCCGAGAACTCCGGCCTGATCCTGCCGATCGGCGCCTGGGTGCTGAACGAGGCGTGCCGTCAGCTGGCGCAGTGGCACGTTCAACACCCGCAGTTGCAGGTGGGCGTGAACCTCAGCCCACGGCAGTTCTGGAATCCGCACCTCGTGCAGTCGGTCCGGGAAGCCCTGGAACGGCACGCCCTGCCGGGATCCTGCGTGGTCCTGGAGATCACGGAGAGCGTCCTGATGAACGTCCCGGACGCTGAAGTGACCCTGCGCCGCCTGCGGGACCTGGGCGTGCGGCTCTCACTGGACGACTTCGGCACCGGCTACAGCAGCCTCAGCTACCTCAACCGCTTTCCGCTGACCGCCCTGAAGATCGACCGGTCCTTTCTGAACGGCGTGACCGGCGACCTGAGCGGCACGCCCGAGAAGGTCATCCAGGCCGTCATGCTCCTCGCCCACGCGCTGGACCTGCAGGTCACCACCGAAGGCATCGAGACGTCCGAACAGGCCGCGTTCATCGAGGAGGTCGGCGGCGACATCCTCCAGGGATACCTGCTGGGCCGTCCCGTTCCGGCGGAGCAATTCTGGTTGCCGGACTGATACGAACTCCGATTGAATGGGGTGCAAAGTCCGTTCAATCCGAGCGGAGCGAGTGGGAGCAGAGCGGGCTCCGGACGTGGAGCCAGCAATCCAGTGAAGTTCCGGATTGTTGGCGAAACACACGCAGTCCGTATGATATGGACCCGGACGGAATGGTGGACCAAGAGTTTCCACGCGGCACGAGATGGGCGCCAGGACGCTGCCTACCACGCCCATGCGCGGGTTTTTATAGGTCAGCACGGTGTTCTGTGAGCTTCTGTTCCATGCACTCCGCACCACACGACATTCGGCGCTTCTCGCTTTCTGGTTCTTCGATCGCCAGACGCTCGGTTTCGGGCTGTTCAGGCAGGGAGGAGCAGGTCACGGCCAAAAATTCCCTCTAGGACGCAACGAGGAAAATGACGTGCTGACCGATGTTTCTCTCTCTGTGCCCTCATGACGTCGTGTGGTGAACGACTCCAAGAGACGCGGAAACTCTTGCAGAACCCATTCCATCCGAGCTGGTAGAGGCAACGCGGGTTTCAGGTCTCGAGTCGGTAGCCCCGTGCGCTACTGGTGTGTCGGGGAAACAGACGGAACCATCAGGTGTACTTGAGGGCTTCCATGAGTTCCTCGACGATTTCCACGCTGTCGCCGCGGGTGCTGGCGGTCGCGACGTGCGCTTCGAGGTGGCCGCGCAGCACGACCTCGCCCGCGCCGGACAGCGCGCCCTGCACGGCCTTGATCTGCCGCAGCACGTCCACGCAGTAGGCGTCCGGGTCGTCGAGCATGCGCACAATCGCGTCGAGGTGGCCGCGCGCGATGCTCAGGCGGCGGGCGGCGCGTTTGCGGGCGTCTTCCGGCATGCACAGGTGATCGGGGGCGGCGTGGCACGCTCCTTCCTGCGCGGGGACCGGCGCGTCGGGGGCGGCGGCCTTGCGGCGGGCGGCGCGGGCGGTCATGTCAGGCGCCGTGGGCAGGGCTGGCGGCGTAGCCTTCCTCAGTGACGGCGGCGATCAGGGCGGGCAGGTCGGCGGTGCCGGTGACGGTGGCGAGGCCGCGCGCGAGGTCCACCTCGGCGTGCTGCACGCCGGGCACCTGAGCCAGCGCCTGCTGCACGGCTTTCTGGCAGTGGCCGCAGGTCATGCCGGTGACGGTCAGTTCAGTCTTCATACCCTGATGTTATCCCCCCCCTGGGGGACTGTCAATTTGTTCTGCCTGCATCCGGCGGAGGCCGGACTGCTCTGGTACGGATGGCCCCGGTGTGGGCGCTCCGGCTGGCCGGCCAGCGCGAGAAGACAGGCGAAGGGTGAAAAATCTGGCCCTTCCGAAGTGATTCATCCTCGACCACCCAGACGTGAAAAACTCGACACGAAGCAGTCGGCGCGAATGGGGGGAGAGTGATCGGTGATCTGCGCCAGGAGTCGGGTGTTCCACCTGGAGCAGCTTGCAGGTAGAGGCCGCCCGGACTATGCTGGGTTTATACCCCCCTGGGGAGGGTCTGGATATTGTTCCTGATCGGCCCCGCCCGCGTCCCTGAGGAGCCTTCCATGAGTCAGTCCGTCCCAGCCGCCTCCACCCCCGGCGCCACCCAGGTCGCCGAATTCACTGTGCAGGGCATGACCTGCGCCGCCTGTACCGCCCGCGTCGAACGGGGCCTGAACGCCACGCCCGGCGTCACCGGCGCCAGCGTGAACCTCGCCACCGAACGCGCTCACGTCACCTTCGACCCGGCCCTGACCAGCCTGCGGGACCTCAGCGCCCGCGTCCGCGAGCTGGGCTACGAGCCCCTGAGCGCCCGCGCGGACCTCAGCGTGCAGGGTATGACCTGCGCCGCCTGCACCGCCCGCGTGGAACGCGCCCTGAACCGCCTGCCCGGCGTGCTGGATGCCAGCGTGAACCTCGCCACCGAACGCGCCAGCGTCACGTACCTGCCCGGCGCCGCCACGCCCGCCGACCTGAGTGCCGCCGTGGAGCGGGCCGGGTACGCCGTCCTGACCGTCCCGGCCCCCGGCGCGACCGGCGCGGGCGACCGCGCGGCCCTCGAACAGGCCGCCCGCGACGACCACGAACGCCGCCTGGAACGCGATCTGCGGGTCAGCGCCGCCTTCGCCGTCCCGCTGATGCTGATCGCCATGGTCCCCATGTTCTGGATGCCGCTGCACATGGCCCTGACCGGCCTGACCGGCGAACGCGGCCTGAACGTCCTGATGCTGCTGCTCGCCACGCCCGTCCAGTTCGGCCCTGGCCGCCGCTTCCTGCGGCTGGGCTGGGCGGCGCTGCGCCACCGCAGCCCCGACATGAACACCCTGGTCATGATCGGCACGGGCGCCGCGTACCTGTACTCGCTGCTCGTCACGCTCGCGCCGGGCCTGTTTCCCGCCGGAACCGCGCACGTGTACTTCGAGGCGAGCGCCGTCGTCATCACCCTGATCCTGCTCGGCAAGGTCCTCGAGGCGCGCGCCAGGGGCCGCAGCAGCGCCGCCATGACCGCCCTGCTGCGCCTGCAACCCACCACCGCCCGCGTCATCCGGGACGGGCAGGACACCGACATCCCCACCGCCGACGTGCAGCCCGGCGACCTGATCCTCGTGCGGCCCGGCGAGCGCGTCCCAGTGGACGGTGAGGTGCAGAGCGGCGACTCCTGGGTGGACGAGAGCATGCTGACCGGCGAGAGCGTCCCCGTGCGCAAGGGGGCGGGCGCGGCCGTGACCGGCGGCACCGTGAACGGCGCGGGCGCCCTGACCTTCCGCGCCACGCACGTCGGCGCCGACACCGCCCTGGCCCGCATCACCCGGCTGGTCGAGGACGCCCAGGCCAGCCGGCCGCCCATCCAGGGCCTCGCGGACCGCGTGGTCGCCGTGTTCGTCCCGGCCGTGCTGGTCGTCGCGGCCCTGACCTTCCTGAGCTGGCTGATCCTGGGCGGCCCGCAGGGCCTGAGCCACGCGCTCGTGAACACGGTCGCCGTGCTGATCATCGCCTGCCCCTGCGCCATGGGGCTGGCCACGCCCACCAGCGTCATGGTCGGTACCGGCCGCGCCGCCGGGCTGGGCATCCTGTTCCGCAGCGGCGCGGCCCTCGAGGCGCTGCACCGCGCCGACGTGATCGCCCTCGACAAGACCGGCACCCTGACCCTGGGCCGCCCGGAACTGACCGACCTGATCCTGACCGGCCCGCAGGACCGCGCCGCCGCGCTGACCCTGATCGCCGCCGCCGAACGCGGCAGCGAACACCCGGTCGCGCAGGCCATCGTGAACGCCGCCCGCGCCGACGGCCTGACCCTGCCGGACGCACAGGACTTCCGCGCCCTGCCCGGCGAGGGCATTGAGGCGACCGTGAACGGACGGCGCGTGCAGGTCGGCAGCGACCGCCTGATGACCCGCCTGGGCCTGGACGTCACGGACCTCCAGGCCCGCACCGACGCCCTGGCCGACCTGGGCCGCACGCCGCTGTACGCCGCCGTGGACGGCCAGCCCGTCGCGGCGCTCGCCGTGGCCGACCCCATCCGGCCCGGCAGCCTGGAGGCGGTGCAGTTCATGCAGGCCAGCGGCCGGCAGGTCGTGATGATCACCGGCGACCACGCCCGCACCGCGCACGCCGTCGCCCGGCAACTGGGCGTCACCGACGTCCGCGCCGAGGTTCACCCCGCCCAGAAGAGCGCCGCCGTGAAGGAACTCCAGGCGGACGGGCGGCGCGTCGCGTTCGTCGGGGACGGCATCAACGACGCGCCCGCGCTGGCGCAGGCGGACGTGGGCGTCGCCATCGGCACCGGCACCGACGTCGCCGCCGAGACGGCCGGCGTGATCCTGATGTCCGGCGACCTGCGCGGCGTCCCGAACGCCGTCGCCCTGAGCCGCGCCACCCTGAACAATATCCGCGGGAACCTGTTCTGGGCCTTCGCGTACAACGTCCTGCTCATCCCGGTCGCCGCCGGCGTGCTCGAACCGGCCCTGGGCCTGCGCCTCAACCCGGTCCTGGCGGCGGCCGCCATGGGCCTGTCCAGCGTGTTCGTCCTCAGCAACGCCCTGCGCCTGCGCCGCTTCACGCCGCCGCTGCGGGGCACCTGAACCGAGTGATAGCCTGACCTCATGGAATGGCGCGTCGCCTGCTGCGGGCAGATGCGCCGTTCCGGGTCCCGGCGGCCTACCCCCCGAGTTCCCGCCCGGCCCCGGAGGTGCCCATGAACTGGACCCCGGCCCTGCGCGTCCTGCTGCTGCTCCTGCTGGCCCTGAGCGGCCGCGCGGCAGCGTTCACACCCGCCCAGTACCAGATCTACTGCGGGTTTCCCTTCTACGACGTCACGCAGTGGCAACTCACGCCGAACTGGGTTTCACGCTGGAACGCCCTGGGCGCACGGACCGGCGTCCCTGACCTGGGCACTCAACTCAGCGGCGGCCTGCAGAAGGCCGGGACGGTCCGGCAGGCCGTGTCGAACACGGTCGCCAGCATCCTGATCGGGAACGAGGCCACCCAGCAGTACTACGACACCTGGTACAGCGCGCCCGTCCTTCGGCAGTTGACGGCGCTGGGCATTGCTGACCCGGATTTCGGTCTGTCCACCGCTGCCGGCGTCGCGCAGCAGAGCGTTCCGAACGACTGTCTGAGCGCTGAGCGTCGCCGCATGCTGGAGGGCTTCGCTGCGCAGGCGATGGCCGCGTACCAGAAATTGGGTTTCACCTCACCCGGTGGGAAGAACCTCGGGCCGGTCGTGCAGGGCGGCAGTCAGCGGGCCGTGCGTCTGTACGTCCTGCCGCCGGAACTGTACGAGGGTGCCGCCAACACCAGCGGACGCTGCCAGCAGGGCGGGAAGATCCAGCGGCAGAACCTGTCGTTCGTGAAGATCAACGCGAACGAACTGCGCGGCACGGACGCCAAGGCGTTCTACATCATCGCGCACGAACTGTTCCACGTCGTTCAGGCCGCGCAGGGACTGGAAACCAGGCCCGGCCTGGACCGCTGCGACCTGATGCACCACTGGATGCATGAAGGAATGGCGGACGCCCTGGCCCTGCACGTCACCCGCACGCGTTTCCCGAACTACCGTCCCAGCCTCACCGACGACATCGGCCTGAACTTCTACGGCCTGCGCTCCATGAGTCTCAGCCTGCCGCAGCCGCACACGCCGACCGCCTCTGACCTGCGCAACTACCGGGCCAGCAGCTTCTGGCGGCACCTCGCCGAGCGCTACCACGGTGGGCAGTACGCCTTCTACGCGCAGTACCTGGACCTGCCGGAAACGAACGCCGGACGTGACGACTGGCTCAATCACGCCGACATCCTCGTCAGCCGCGACGCCGCCGTCACCATCGCCCCCGAACAGCGGCAGGCGTCACGCAACGGGCTGTACCTGACCCTGCCGGACTTCTACACCGAGTACGCCACCTGGGGCACCGAGAAGTTCAGCGCGGTCGGCGACGCCGCCTGGATGAAAGAGGCATTCGCGCCGTGCCAGACCGTCACGCTGGACGCCAGGACCAACCGCAGCCAGACCCTGACCTTCGCCGATATGCAACCCTTCTCGGCCCGCTGCGTGCGCGTGAAGTTCACGGGCTTGCAGGTCGGTCAGCGCTTCAGTGTCGTGCCCATGACCGGCCCGCTCGGCAACGGCCTGGCTGACGAACTGCACCTGGGCCGCGCCCGCAGCAGCGGCCTGAAAGCCTTCAACTGCTATCAGGACTTCAGCGTGAAACGCCTGGGCCAGACGCTGCATCCAGGCTGCCTGTTCAAGCCCTTTACCGGCGCGGACAGCGGCGTGCGCGTCTGGCAGGCCGAGGCGGACGAACCCGCCCCCGGCCGCTCCCCGGAGTACCTGTGGGTGCTGTCGTGGGTGCCGGCGGACGCCAGCGACCGTCAGCTGACCCGCCGCGCCAGCCCCACCCTGGTGCTCGGGTTGGACGTCACCACCCTGAACTCGGCCCTGCCGCCCAGCCCACCGGCACCCAGCACGACAGGCGCCCCGGTCCGCAAACGCACGGTGGGCACCGTGAACCTCGACCCGCCGGACAGCGCGCAGGAAGTCCTGCCGCTCCGGGGCGCCGAGCAGACCGGACTGACCGGTGACCTGAACCTGAGCAAACTCGCGTTCGGCGTGCAGGACCTCGGCGTCAGCGCCCTGAACCGCGCCGCGCAGGACGCCACGGACGGCGACCTGTACGCCCTGGGCGTCAGTCTCGCGGACGTGTCGTTCGGCCCGGTCAGTTTCGGCGATCTGAGCGCCGTGCAGGAGAACTTCGAGAGCGACGGCGACTTCCTGGGGATCAGCCCGGAACGCGCCATCAATTTCGGGCAGACCGGCACCTTCCGCGCGTGGGTGCTGGGCGGCAACAACCAGCGTTCCGAGTCCCCCATGACCCGCCTGTACATCACGCCGCCCGGCCCGGACGGGCTGCCCGGCCCCGGCCTGACCCTGAACGTCACGCAGTTCGACCGGGCCGCGCTGGTCGTGGAGTTCAGCGGCGCGGTATGCAGCGTGCCCTGGCCGCCGCCCCCCACCCGCCCGCTGGCCGAGCATCTGGCCGCCGCGTGCGCCCGGACGTACCCGGTCAGCGGCACCATCGTGAAACCGCACGCGTTCGTGTACAGCCGCGCCCAGGCACTGACGGTCGGTGACACGCCCGGCACCCGCCTGTACCGACAGGACATGCAGGCGTTCCTGGGCGCGGCGCTGCCCGGACTGAACGGTCTGCCCGGCGGCCCTACCGGCGCGGGCAGCGGCGCGGCCGGCCCGCCTCCCGCCGCTGCAGGTGCGGGCAGCGGGCCGGGCAGCCGGCTCCCCGGTACGGGCGGATGCGCCCTGAGCGACCGGCAACTGCTGGAGTTCCTGGCGTACTCCGACGATCCCGGCGAAGGCCCGCCTCCCTTCGACCTGAGCGTGCTCGGCACCCTGAGCAGCCCGGCATGCGTGCAGCGCCTCATGGAACTCCAGCCGCAGGAGCCCTGACGGCAGTCGGCCGGACTGCGTGACCCGGTTCGGCCAGCCGGTACCCCGACGTGTGGATGGGAATCCCAGCGTCATCTGAAGCTTTCTCACATTGGCGGCTGGGCTGCACGGACTAGAACGGGGGTATGCAAAGCGTCAATCCGGCCACCGGCGAGACTTTCGCCACCTACGAGGACCACACCACCGAGCAGGTGCAGGCGGCGGTCGCGGCCGCCCACGCCGCCTACGGAACGTACCGCCGGACCAGCTTCGAGCAGCGCGGCGCGTGGATGAACGCCGCCGCCGACATCCTGGAACGCCGCGTGGACGAACTGGCCCTGCTCGCCACGCGCGAGATGGGCAAGACCCTGGAGGCGGCCCGGCAGGAGGTCCTGAAGTGCGCCTCGGCCTGCCGGTACTACGCCGAGCACGCCGGAACGTTCCTGGCGCCCGAACCCGTCCAGACCGGCGCGGACGAGGCGTTCGTGACGTACCAGCCCCTCGGCGTGGTGCTGGCCGTCATGCCCTGGAACTTCCCGTACTGGCAGGCGTTCCGGTTCATCGCACCGACCCTGATGGCCGGAAACACCGGGCTGCTCAAGCACGCCAGCAACGTGCCGGGCTGCGCCCTGGCGATCGAGGACGTGCTGCGCGAGGCGGGCTTCCCGGCGGGCGTGTTCACGACCCTGCTGATCGGCAGCCGCGACGTGGAAGCCGTCCTGAAGGACCCGCGCGTGACCGCCGTGAGCCTGACCGGCTCCGAGGGCGCCGGGCGGGCCGTGTCCGCCACCGCCGGCGGGGAACTCAAGCCCGCCGTGATGGAACTGGGCGGGTCGGACCCGTTCATCGTGATGCCGAGCGCCGACCTCGACCTCGCCGCGAAAACCGCCGTGACCGCCCGCACCATCAACAACGGTCAGAGCTGCATCGCCGCCAAGCGGTTCATCGTGCACTCGGACGTGTACGACGCCTTCACGGACGCGTTCGTGGCGGGCCTGAGCGCCCTGAAGGTCGGTGACCCGGAACTGGACGGCACGGACGTGGGGCCGCTCGCCACACCGCAGATCCGCGACGACATTCACGCGCAGGTGCAGGACGCCGTGCGCAGGGGCGCGCGCGTCCGCACGGGCGGGCAGGTCCCGGACGGCGCCGGGAACTACTACCCGGTCACGGCCCTCGACCGGCTGACCCCCGACATGGACGTGTGGACGCAGGAGACCTTCGGGCCGGTCGCGCTGATCTTCCGGGTGGAGAACCTCGACGAGGCGATCGAACTGGCAAACAGCACGTCCTTCGGGCTGGGCAGCAGCGCCTGGACGAACGACCCGGCCGAACGCAGGCGGTTCATCGAGGACCTGGAAGCCGGGTCGGTGTTCATCAACTCCATGGTCGCGAGCGACCCGCGCCTGCCGTTCGGCGGCGTGAAGAACAGCGGGTTCGGGCGCGAACTCGGCCGGCACGGCATCCTGCAGTTCGTGAACGTGAAGTCGGTGTCCATCGGCGCGCCCGAGGGCGCCCATCACAGCCGCACCGAGTGACACGGACTGCCGTCTGTTTCGCTGGCAATCCGAAACGTCACCGCTCCTGCCGTCTCCACGTCCGGATGGGCGTTTCCCTCCTTCTCTGCGGGACAGCTCTCCGAGTCGCATCCGCTCGAACCCAGCGGGCTTTGCAGCTCCTTCAATCGGAGTCCGCCGTATGACACTGTGCCCGTGGCAGGGGAGGCCTGCGGCGCCTGTTTCATGAACGTCACGTCAATAAGCGGGCGGGTTGAAATGAACGTACCATGAAGGCGTGTTCGGCGGCCAGATTCCCTCAACAGCAAGGCCGGAACGCGACCAGTTCCTGCGGCAGCTGTACGTCGGCATGGCGCTGCTGGCCGCGCTGGTGCAGGCCGGCGTCGCGCAGTACGCCCAGACGGCCGGGCTGCCCGGCCTGAGCGTACAGGCCCGCCTGGGCACCGCCTTCAACGTGCTGCTGGTCGTGCTGGCGCTGTGGCCGCGCGTGTCCACCCATCACTTCCAGCTGATCCTGATCGGGTCCGGTCAGCTGTGGCTGCTGGGGTCCGTGTGGCTGTACCTGCGCGGCGAGACGCTGTCCGCGACCCTGCTGGTGGGGTTCCTGACCGTCACCCTGTTCTCGTTCGCGTGGCTGCGCGCCCGCCCGGCCGCCACGCTGACCCTGCTGGGTTACCTGCTGCTGTGGGGACCGGTGAGCGGCGAGCGGCCGGTGGACGTTCCGGGCCTGCTGATGACCGGTTTCGCCGCCGTGCTGATCTGGTTTCTCAGCGCGCACGGGCAGACGCTGTACCGCGCCCATCTGCGCAGCGACGCCCTGGCCGCCCTGGCGTTCACGGACCCGCTGACGGGCCTGCTCAACCGCCGGTCGGGCCGCGAGAAGCTCGACGTCCTGTTCGGCGCGGCGGACACCCGCCCTGAGCAGCTGGCGCTGGCGCTGGTGGACATCGACCACTTCAAACGCGTGAACGACAGCCTGGGCCACCACCGGGGCGACGAGGTGCTGATCGCCCTCGCGGAGTTGCTGCAGTCGCACCTCGCGCCGCAGGACGCCGCCGTGCGCTGGGGCGGCGAGGAATTCCTGCTGATCCTGACCGGACGTGACCCGCGGGAAGCCCGCGCGGCCGTGCGCCGGATCGTGGAGGCGGTCCGGGAGTACCGGGTGCTGGGCCTGCCGTCCGTGACCGTCAGCGCCGGACTGGCCCTGGCGTCCGAGGGGCGCAGCGTGCCGGAACTGCTGGCCCTGGCCGACGAACGCCTGTACGCCGCCAAGGACGCGGGCCGTGACCGCCTGATGGACCGCTCCCGCACCGCCAGCTGACCGCCCGGCCGTCTTCATGAATGCGGTCTTGACGCCCTGCCCGTGAGGATCTTCACGCCGGCCGTGTTCTGTTGAAAGAGCCGGGTAAGGCGCAGGCGGTCAGCATGAAGCTTATGAGGAGTCAGGGTGAATCCGTTCAGGGCGCGTTGAGCCTGCTGGCCGTGCTGGCCAGCAGCGCCCTGAACTACGCGTTCACCCTGCTGCTCGGGCGGTGGCTGGACCTGCCGGGCTACGCGGCCTTCGCGGCGTTCACGTCCCTGTTCATGCTGACGGCCGCGCTGCCCGTCGCGTTCCAGCAGGCCACCGCGCGCCGCCCGCACGGCGCGAACACCCACCGCGCCCTGCGCGCCGGCCTGATCGGCGGGGCGGCGCTGCTGCTGCTGGCCCCGCTGATCGGGCCGCGCACCGGCATTCCGGCCGCTTGGGTGGCGGGTTTTGCGCTGACCGTCCCGGCGCTGGCCCTGCTGGGCGCGTGGCGCGGCGCGGCCCAGCGTGACGGCCGGGCCGCCGCGTTCGGCTGGAGCCTGCTGGTCGAGCACGGCGCGAAGGTCGCGCTGACCCTGCCGCTGCTCGCCGCGCTGCCCGGCCCGGCCGCGCCCGTGATCGCCACGCTGGCCGGCGTGCTGCTGGCCCTGCCGGTCGTGCGCCCCGCCCGCGCCGCGCCGCTCCCGGCCGGGCCTGACCTCCCGCCGTCCGGCGGCCCGGCCGCGCTGACGGCCGCGCTGGGGGTCGTCGCGGCCGCCCAGAGCGCCCTGCTGTACGGGGACGTGCTGCTGGCCGGCGCGCTCCTGACCCCCGACCCGGCCGGTGCGTACGCGGGGGCCGCCACGCTGGCCCGCGTGGTGTTCTTCGCCGGGTGGGCCGTGCAGGTCGCGGCGTTCCCGGTCGTGGCGCGCCGCGTGGCGGCCGGGGAACGCACGGGACCGCTGCTGGGCGCGGCGCTGGCGGCCACGCTGGTCGTCGCGGGCCTCCCGGCGGCGCTGCTGGTCCTGGCTCCCGCCTGGAGCGCGCAGCTGGCCTTCGGGTCCGGACTGACCGGAGTGGCCCCGCTGCTGCCGCTGACCGCGGCGGGCGCGCTGGTCCTCGCGCTCGCCGGGACCGCCCTGAACCACGTCCTGGCGTCCGGCGGGACCGGCGCGCTGTGGCGGGTGGGGGGCGCGTACCTCGCCGCCAACGCCGCGACCCTCGCCTGCGCGCTGCTCGTTCCCGCCGACCCTTCCCAGCTCGCCCTGGCCGCCCTGGCGGGCAAGGCCACCCTGATCGTCACGGCCGCCCTCGTTCTTCGCCCCACCACACGGAGGTTCCCTCATGTCCTACCCCGCCTTTGAACAGTGGCGCGCCCAGACCCTCGACCGGGTCACGCTGAGCATCGTCATTCCCGCCTACAACGAATCCGAACGGATCCTGCCGACCCTGGCGGCCTTCGCCGTGGCCGTCAGCGGCGCCGGGGAACCCTGGGAACTGATCGTCAGTGACGACGGCAGCCGCGACGGCACCGCCGACCTCGTCGAGAACCTCGGCTGGGCGAACCTGCGGGTCATCCGGCACGCGAACACCGGCAAGGGCGGCGCGGTCCGCCGGGGCGTGCGCGCCTCGCGCGGGGAACTCGTGCTGTTCGCGGACGCCGACAACAGCACGCCTATCGAGGAACTGCCGCGCCTGATCGCGGCCGTGCGGGCCGGCGCGCACATCGCCATCGGCTCGCGCGCCGCCGAGGGCGCCGAGGAGACCGGCAAGAGCCCGGTGCGCCGCGCGGTGTCCGGCGGCCTGCGCCGCGTCACGCGCGCCGTGACCGGCGTGACCGCCGAGGACACCCAGTGCGGGTTCAAACTGCTGCGCGGCGAGGTCGCCCGCGACCTGTTCAGCCGCGGCCGCCTGGACGGCTTCTCGTTCGACCTCGAACTGCTGTACCTGGCCGCGCGTGACGGCCTGCGCGTCACGGAAGTCCCGGTCCGCTGGGTGGACGCCCCGGACAGCAAGGTCGACCCGCTGCGCGACTCCGTGAAGTTCCTCAAGGACATGCTGGCCCTGCGCCGCCTGCACGCCCGCCCCGCCCGCACGCCCGGCGAGCCCATGCACCTGGCGCTGGTGACCGCGTACCCGCCGGGCCGCCGCAGCCTGAACGAGTACGGCCTGCACCTCGCGCGGGTGCTCGGCGAGAAGGCCGAGGTGCGCCGCGTGACCGTCCTCGCCGACCGCCTCGGCCCGGAACTGGCCGCGCAGGACGCCCCGAACGTCCGGCGCGTCTGGGACTTCAACGATCCGCTGACCGCGCTGCGCGTCCTGCTGGCGCTGCGCCGCGCCCGTCCGGACGCCGTGATCTTCAACCTGCAGATGGCCAGCTTCGGGGACCGCCGCGTGCCCGCCGCGCTCGGCCTGCTCACGCCGCTGCTCGCGCGCCTGACCGGCACGCCCAGCGTCACGCTGCTGCACAACCTGTTCGAGACGGTGGACCTCGACCGCGCCGGCTTCGGCGGCAACCCGGTCAAGACGGCCGTCACCCGCGCGTTCGGGCGGGTGTTCACCCGCGCGCTGCTCGGCTCGAACCTCGTGGCGACCACCATGCCCCGCTACGTGAAACTGCTGCGCGACAGTTACGGCGCCCGCAACGTGTTCCTCGCGCCGCACGGGACCTTCCAGGTGCCGCAGCCGCCCCGCCCGTTCCCGGACGTGCCCACGGTCATGACCTTCGGGAAGTTCGGCACGTACAAACGCGTGGAGGTCCTGATCGAGGCGCACCGCCGCCTGCTGCTGCGTGACGCCCGCACCCGCCTGATCATCGCCGGGAGCGACACGCCCAACGCGCCCGGGTACCTCGACGGCGTGCGCCGCGCCTGCGCGGACGTCCCGAACGTGACGTTCACCGGGTACGTCGCCGAGGAGGACGTCCCGAACGTGTTCAGCGACTGCACGGTCGTCGCGTTCCCGTACAGCGCCACGACCGGCAGCAGCGGCGTGCTGCACCAGGCCGGCGAGTTCGGCCGGGCGGCCGTCATGCCCCGCATCGGCGACCTCGCGGACCTGATCGAGGAGGAAGGCTACCGCGCCGAGTTCTTCACGCCCGAGGACCCGGACAGCCTCGCGGACGCCCTGTGGCGCGTGCTGGGCGACCCCCGGCAGGCCGCCGCGCTCGGCGAGGCGAACTGGCGCGTCGCCGCCGGACTTCCGCTCGCGGACGTGGCAGACTGGTACCTGCTTCACCTTGAGGAACTCACGGGCCGCGCGCCCATCCCCACCGCCCAGGAGGCCCAGGCATGAACCGTCCCCCCGTCGACCTGAACATCGAACAGCGAGGCACCGACGCGGCCCGCTCCATCCACCTCAGCGGCCGGCTCGACGCGCATCAGGTGCCGGCGTTCCTGGGCGCCGCGCAGCCGCTCGCGCCGCACACCACCCTGGACCTCGCGGGCGTGACCTTCATGGACTCCAGCGGCCTGGCGGCCCTCGTGAAACTGGTCCGCTCCGCGCGGGAACAGGCGGCCAGCGTGGAGATCGTGAACGTGCAGGACGCCGTGCGTCTCGCCATGGAAATCACGGGCCTGTACGCCGCGCTGCCCATCCGGACCGCCTGAGGCGCGGCGGTGAGCGTGCCCGCCCTCACGGCCGGCGGTCAGGACGACCCGCAGGCCGCGCTGTTCACGGAACTGCTCGAGCAGGTCGCGGACCTCAGCGACCAGCTGGTGTTCCTGCACCGCCTGATCCCGCAGGCGCTGGCGCTGGCCAGCGAGGCGCAGGCCGCCGAACTCGTTCAGGAGGCCGCCACGCTGATCAACACGCCGCGCGCCGCCCTGAAACTCGGCGGGCAGTGGATCGGCGGCGCGCCCGGCTGGCTGCGCGACCGGCCCGCGCCGCGCCGGCCGACGGTCCTGCCGACCGGCGCGATGCACACCGGCGCGCCCTTCGTGGACGCCTGGCGGCCCACCGCCGTCCTGCTGATCCCCTGCGTGGACGGCCACGTGGCCATGTGGGGCAAACGGCAGTTCCAGGCGGGGGAACGCAGCCTGATCGAGACGCTCGCCCGGCTGCTCGACGCGGCCCTCGAGGCGCAGCGCGCCCGCCGCGAGGCCCAGCGGCACGCGCTGCAGCAGCGTGACCGGCAGCAGGCGCAGGCGGTGTGGCGGGCCGTGGCGCCCGAGACGCTGGTCAGCCCCGCCGGGTACCAGCTGAACCTGCACAGCCAGCCCGCCAGTGACTTCGGCGGGGACTTCCAGTTCCAGGAACGCGACTGGGTGGTGGTGGGCGACGTGAGCGGCAAGGGCCTGCCGGCCGCGATCATCACGGCGATGTTCGCCACGTCCTTCACGGTCGCGGTCCGCAGCGCCGTCCTGAACGACGCCCTGATCGACGCGCTGCACGACCACCTGGAACGCTCCGGGGCGTTCTGCACCCTGGCGGCCGTGCAGGTCCGCCCGGACGGCGCGCTGCGCGTCGTGAACGTCGGGCACCCGCCGGTGCTGGTGCGCCGCGCCGACGGCAGCCTCGAGGAGATCCGCGCGACCGCCCCGCCCATCGGGACGTTCCCGCTCGTGAACATCGACTTCGAACGGGTGTGGCTGCATCCGGGCGACGCGCTGCTGATGTACAGCGACGGCCTGTTCGAGGCCGAGGACGACCGCGGCGCACCCTTCGGCCTGGACCGCCTGAACGCCCTGGCGTCCACCGCCGCGCCCGGTGACTTCAACGCCGAGGCCCTGCGCGCCCTGCAGACCTACACCGTCACGGACGACCTGACCCTGCTCACCTTGCACCGCGACCCGGCCGCGCCGGGCGTCCACCGCCGCCTGCCCGGCGACCTGGCCGCCCTGCCGCAGGTGGGCGAGGCGCTGCGCGAGGCGCTCGCGCCGGACCACCCGGTACTCCTGCCGGCCGAGCTGGCCGTCACGGAACTCGTCGTGAACGCCGTGCGCCACGGCGGCGCCACCCGCGTGGACCTGCGCCTGCACGCCAGCGGCAACGACCTGCTGCTGACCCTCACCGACGACGGCGCCCCCTTCGATCCCACCCGCGCCGAGGAACGCGAGGCGGGCGAACTGCGCGAACACGGGTACGGCCTGCTGATCGTGCGCCGCTGCGCGCGCGAGTGGCATTATGCGAGAAAGCGCGGCGGCAACCGCCAGACCCTGCGCCTGCGCGCCCCCGCTCCGGTCCCCCCGCCGCCCGGCCCCTGACCCCACCGCCTTCCCCTCTCTCAAAGGACTTCCTGCCTGTCATGTCACTCAGTCACAACGCCGATGGCCCCCAACTGAACCTCGCCGGTCGCCTGGACGCCCAGAACGCCGCCGAGCTGCGCGGCGTGCTTGCCCGGCACGCCGCCGACACGCCCGGCGACCTGAGCCTGGACCTGAGCGGCGTGCCGTTCATGGACTCCAGCGCCCTGGCCGCCCTGGTCGGCGCCCTCAAGGACCGCCGCCGCGAGGGCCGCGCCCTGCGCCTGATCGCCGCGAGCGCCCCGGTGCGTGAACTGCTGTCCCTGACGATGCTCGACCGGGCCTTCGCGCTGCCGCCGGACGGAGCCGCCCGGTGACCTCGCACCAGCCGGCCAACGTCACGCTGTTCGGGCAGGTGCCGTCCAAGCACGTCCTGATCGTCGAGGACGCGCCCGGCATGCGCCTGCTGATCCGGCACATCCTGCAGCAGGGCGGGCACAAACCCATCGAGGTCGGCAGCGTCGAGGAAGCCCTGGAGGAACTCGAGCTGGGCAGCGTGGACGTGATCGTCACGGACCTGTTCCTGCCCGGCGACAGCGGCCTGGAACTGCTGCGGATGCTGCACGGCGTGCCGGACGCGCCGCCCGTGATCGTCCTGACGAGTTCCGGCGAGGACCGCCTGCGCGAGCGGGCCATGACGCTCGGCGCGCGCTCGTTCCTCAGCAAACCCTTCAGCCGCTACGAGCTGCTGGACGCCGTGTTCATGGCCGGGCAGCCCTCCTGACCCGGAGCCCCGCCCGGTGACGCGCGCCCGCCCGTTCCCCTGGTCGCGGCGGCCCCCCCGCCCGGACGCCCCGCCCCGCCCCCATGCCCACCCCGCCGCCCCGACCGACCCGGCCCGCCCGCCGTCCCTGGTGATTCCCGGCGCGACCCTGGACGCCGCGGACGACGAACGCGCCGGCGGCCGCCTGCTGGCCTTCGCGCTGCTGATCGTGATCGTCCTGCACGGCGCGCAGCTGATCAGCGGCTCGTTCACGCGCACGTACGACGCGCTGATCCACGTGTACTTCGGCGCGCACTACGCCCGGTCGTTCTTCGACCCCTGGGAGAGCGGCTGGTACACCGGGTTCTCGCTCACGTCCTACCCGCCGCTCAGTCACTACCTGATCGCGCTGCTGAGCCTCGTGTTCGGCCTGATGGGCGCCTTCGCCCTCACGCAGCTGCTGGCCCTGGTCGGCCTGACCGTCGGCATGTACCGCTTCGGGAAGGTGTTCGTCACGGCGCGCGCCGCCGGGTACGGCGCGGTCCTCCTGACCCTCTCGAGCGCCATCGCCGAGACCGTCCACGTGTTCGGGCAGCTGCCCACCACCCTCAGCCTGGGCCTGCTGCTGAACGCCATCCCGTACGCCGCGCGGTACGTGCAGACCGGCCAGCGGACCCTGCTGCTGCGCGCCGCGGCGTTCACGGCCGCCACGACCGCCGCGCACCACGTCACCACCCTGTTCGGCAGCGTGTTCTTCATCGCGCCGGTCCTGCTGGCCGTGGTGCTTCAGGGCGCCAGCCGCCCCCGCCCCGGCGAGAACGCCGGCTGGGGCGTCTGGGCGCACCTGCGCCGCCGCGTGTACCGCGTGCTGCCGCGCGTGTACCGCGGGGCGCTGTACGGCGCGCTGGCCATCACGGCGCTCGTCATGGTCGTCCTGCCGTACTGGCTGTGGAGCCGCAGCGACCCGATCACGCAGGTGTCCATCCCGCACGGCAGCCGCGCGAACTTCCTGGTCCGCACCGACTTCGGGTTCATGTTCTGGCTGGTGCCGTGGGCGACGCTGCTGCCGCTGTACTGGGACGCCGCGCGGCGCGGCCTGAACAGCCACCGCGGGGGCCTGCCGCGCTGGCCGATCCTGGCGAGCATCCTGCTGCTGTCGCTGCTCGGCACGGGCGGCACCACGCCCCTGCCGAAACTGCTGCTGCGCGGCGCGTTCGACATCCTCACCCTGGACCGCTTCACGTTCTGGGCCGTGATGCTCATGATGCCGCTGGCCGGACTGGTCATCGAATCCTGGCGGCACGGCGCGTGGCGGGTGTTCGTGCAGGCCCGCCTGGGCGCGCGCGTCCACCACCTGCTGGGCCTGGGGCTGGTCACGGCCGCCGTGACCATCTCGTGCCTGGTGAGCGCCCTGACGTACTACCGCCGCTTCCAGCCGGCGTTCATCGACGTGGCGCCCATCGTCCGGTTCCTGGAATCCGGCGGCCGGGACCGCTACCGTTACATGGTGCTCGGCTTCGGGGATCAGATGGCGTGGCTCAGCGCGAACACCCGCGCCACCACCCCCGACGGGAACTACCACTCGGCGCGGCGCCTGCCGGAACTGACCGCCACGCCCGTCGAGCGGCTCGAGGGCGCCAAGTACACCGGCGTGCCGGGCCTGGGCAGCCTCACGCAGTTCCTGACCACCCCCGCCCGCTACAACCTGCGTTTCGTGCTGTCCAACGACGCCTTCTACGACCCGGCGCTGCACGCCCTGGGCTGGTCCCGCCTGGGCACCCTGAAAGGAGGCATCGTGGTGTGGGAACAGCCGGGCATCCCGCCGCTGCAACCGAGACTGCCGCGCCGGGAACTGCCGGTCTGGCAGCGGCTGATGTGGGCGCTGCTGCCCAGCGCCGCCGCCGCCGGGGCGCTCCTGACCCTGCTCGTCCCGCTGCCCGCCGCGCTCCCCGGCCCGCGCCGGTCCCGCTGGCCGTGGGTGCGGGCGCTCGCCGAGGACAGCCTCGACCCGCCCCCCAGCGCCGGGCACTGGTGGGACAGCTGGGTGCGGCGCCTGCCGTTCCGGGCGTGGCGCACCGCCCGCCTGCGCGCTCCCCGCCAGCGCCGCGCCCGGCGGCTGCTGAACAGCGCGCTGCTGCTCGCGGCGCTGCTGGCCGGCGCGGCCCTGACCGCCGCGCGCCTGCGCCCCCAGTCCAGCCCGGAGGCGACGCTGCTGGCCTACTGGGACGCCGTGGACTTCAAACGCTTCGGGGACGCGTACCGCCTGATCGACCCGCAGGCCGGCCTGACCGAGGAACGCTGGCAGCTGGACCTGTCCGTCGTGGGCGGCCTGCGCACCGGGTACGCGAAACTCGACCGGCTGAAAGTCCAGTCCGTCACGTACGGCGCCCCGCCCGGCGAACGCGACCGCCCCGGCGCCACCGCGACCGCGCAGGTCCACCTGACGTGGTTCACGGCCTTCGGGAACATCGAGGAGACCCTCTGGCAGGAGCTGCGCCTCACGGACGCCGGGTGGCGCCTGAGCGCCCGGCCGCAACTGACCATTCGCCCGCCCCGCCGCTTCCGGCCGGTGCCCACCCTGACCCGCGCCGCCCCCCCGGCCGACACGCCGGTCCCCGTGCAGGTCCTGGGCGCCCGGCTGGTCGCGTTCCGCCCGCAGGGCGGCGGACCGGAACAGCTGGCAGTCGTCGGGGAGGCCGTGAACGCCGGCACGCAACCGGCCGCCGTGGACATCACGGCCGGCGTGCTGGACGCCGCCGGCACCGAACTGGCCCGCAACACCGCCGGCACGCACGCCCTGCACTGGCTGCTGCCGGGGGAACGCACGCCGTTCCGCGTGACCTTCGACGGTCCCGGCATGACCGCCCGCCCCGCCGGGGTCCGGTCGTTCACGGTCCGCGCGCAGGGCTGGGTGACGGCGCGCGGCCTGGACCGCAGCCTGAACGTGTGGTCGCAGGGGGACACGGTGCGAGTCGAGAACGGCGGCGCGACCGAGGCGACCATCACGAACGTCCTGCGCGCCCTGACCGACCCGGCCGGCGTCGCGTGGGTCACGCAGACCTTCCTGATGGAGGCCGTGCCGCCCAACCAGTCCCGCAGCGCCCCGCTGGGCCGCGCCCTGCCCGCCGGGTACCGGGTGCTGCTGCCCCGCCCCGCATCCGGGCCGTTGGGCTCAGCCCTGCCGGGAGCCGCCCTGTCAGCATCGGCGCTGTCGGGATCGGCGCTGTACGCCGACGCCTTCCGCCGGGAGGAACCGTGACCCCGCCCGCCCGCCGCCTGGGCGCCGCGCTGCTGGCGCTGTGCCTCGTCGCCTGCCGGCCGGCCGGCGACCCGCCTGCGTCCGCCGCCCAGGCGGCCTCTGTGCCCGCCTCGCTGAGCCTGCGGGCCGCCGGGACCGACGTGCAGCTGCGCGCCAGCGGGCCGGCCGGGGCGCGCTGGCAGGTCGTGTGCGACACCTTCGCCGGGCCGCTCGTCTGGAACGGCACCCTGCCCCCGGTGCCCGGACCCGCCGTGACCCGCTGGCCCCGCCCGGACGCCCGGTCCTGCGAGGCGACCCTGCACGCCCCGCCTGACCGGGCCGGGGCCCCGACCCTGCTGGCCCGCGCCGTCCTGACGCTGCCCGCTGCCCCGACGACCACCCCGGCGGCCACCGTGACTGCCGCCGCGCCGCCCTCCGCGCTCCCCGCCGCTCCCGCGCCGCTCACGGGCCGCCTGACCGTCACGCCCGCCAGCGTCCGCCTGGGCCTGCGGGAACCCTGGGCCGCGCAGGTCACGCTGCGCCGCGCCGACGGCACGCCCGCCCCGGACGGCACCCCCGTCCTCCTGAGCGCCGACGGCCCGGCCGGCGCGCGCCTGAGCGCCACGCGCGTCACCGTGAACGGCGAGGCGTCCTGGCAGCTCACGCCGGACGTGCCCGGCCGCTACCGCCTGCAGGCCCGCGCCGGCCGCTGGCAGGCCACCGCCGTGGCCGCCGCGCAGCCCGCGCTGCTCGGCCGCCGCCCGCCGGTCCTGTGGGCCGGGCCGGACCTGGAGGTCGGGCCGCTGCGCTGGACGACCGGCGCGTACCCGGACGACGGCACGCCCGTCACCCTGCAGGCCCTGAACCGCAGCGGCCGGGTCCTGTGGACGGCGCAGGTCACGACCGCGCAGGGCGTGGCCCGCGCCCGCGTGCCCACCCTGACCGGCGCGGTCACGCTGCGCCTGAGCGTCGCCGGCGCCGGGGAGAGCCTCCCGTGGCCGTGACCCGCCTGACCGTCCTGAAACGCGCGGCGTTCGTGGCGCTGCTGCTCGGCACGCTGCTGGGCGGGCTGCTGGCGCTGGTCGTCGCGTCCCGCGGGCTGGAACGCGCCAGCCGCGCCTCCAGCCAGGCGAGCGCCCTGAACCTCGCCCGGCGGCCCGAGGCGGCTCCCCCGCTGCGCTGGCTGCCCGCCCCGCCCGGCGCGCCCCGCCCGGACGGCGTGACGCTCGAGGACCTGCGGACGGCGTACCTGCTGGGCCACTCGGAACTCACGTACGCCGCCCGCTCCGGCGACCCCAGCGGCCTGAGCGGCCGCCTCGCCGGGAACGCCCTGAGCGGCGCGCTCGCCGTGACCCGCCAGGAACGCCACCCGCTGCTGCTCGACTGGAACCACCGCGCCCGCCTGCTCGGCCCGGACCCCGCCGGCGGCTGGCAGCTCCGGGTGCGGTACTGGACCGCCCGCGCCCTGCCCGGCCCGGACGGCTGGACGGACCTGCGCGTCACGCGGCGCGACGCGCAGGTCACGCTGCGCGAACAGAGCGGCGTGTGGCGCACCACCGACGTCACGCTGCTCGCCGACACCCGCCCCGACCTGCGCGCCCCACCCGCGCTGCCCGTGCGGTCCTGGCGGGCCGTGACCCTCCCCGCCGACTGGACCGACTGGACCCCGGCCCGCTGGCAGCGCACCCTGACACTCGCCGCCCGCCACGACCTGCGCCCGCTGGTGCTGCCGCTCCCCGCGCAACCCACCCGCGAGCAGCTCGGCGCGCTGCGCGCCGCCCTGACCCGCCTGCACGCCGCCGCCCGGCCCGCCGCCCTCGCCTTCAGCGCGCCGCTGACCCTGGAGAGCGTGCCGGTCCGCGCGGCTGTCGCGGAACACGCCGCCCTTGCCGCCGCCCTGCTCACCGGGCCGGTCCGCGCGGACGACCCCGGCAGCCGCGCCGCGCTGCTCGCCCTGCGCCTGACCCACCCGCACCTGCCGCTGCTGGCCCCGGTGGACGGTCCGGCGGCCGACCTGCCGGACCTGCCCGCCCTGAACGCCCTGCTGTCCGCGCAGCTGCGTGCGCCCACGCCCGGTCCCGCCGCGCCGCAGGTGCTCCTGACCGCGCCGCCCGCCCCGCGCCTGCCGCTGCCCGGCCGCCCGGACCGGCGCGGCCCGGCCCTGACCCTCGCCGCGTGGCAGGGTGGCTGGCTCCTGCCCCTGGACGCCCTGTTCGGCCCGGACGACCGGCCCACCCCCGACGCGGCGCTCCTGCTCGAAGCGGGACGCTGAACCAGCCGGCTCATCAGGGCCGCTTCGCTATGGCCGCCCGCCGCGCCCCTCTCCACCGCGTCAGCCTTCCGCGCAGCGCGCCCCCGAGCAGCAGTCCCGCCGGGAGGGTCCACAGGTCCGCCGCCCAGCCCAGCAGCCACGCGACGGGACCGGGTGGCGGGCGGGCCGGGTCCGCCCAGCGGGTCAGCGGCGTGAACGACCCGTCCGCCGTGAGCAGCGCTCCCCGTCCCTCGCGGCCGCCGTCCGGGGCGAGCACGCCGGCCTCCAGCGCGCCGGGGCGGGTCAGGAACGCCCGCAGCTGCCAGCCGCGCCGTGCGTCCCCCAGGCGGCCCAGCGGCGCGCGGCGCTCACGGAACACCGGGGCGTCCGCGCCGCCCGCCACGAAATCCACCGCTCCGGCCAGCGCCGCAGCGGCCGACCGGCCGGGCGCGCGGTACCCGACCGGCAGGGCCGGGAAGCGCGCCCGGACCGTCTGCCGCCACGCGCCCAGCTGCGCCGCCGACGGCGAGCGGGCAGGGGAGAGGATCACCCCGCCCAGCCGCGCCCCGACCGAGGCGGGATTCCCCTCGGGTTCCGGGCCGAGCGCGGCGTGCAGGTCCCGCAGGCCCGCCGGGTCCAGCGCCGCGACCCGCAGGTCGAGCAGGACCGTCACGTTCCGCGCGGCCGCGGCCTCCAGCAGGACGCCCAGCGCCCGGCCGACCTGCGCGGCGCGCCCGGCGTTCAGCGGTCCGGCCGCGCCGAGCGCAAGCGGCACGATCAGCGTGTCCAGCCCCAGTTCCGTCACGGCCGACACGTCGCGCCGCAGCGTGTCGGCCGGGCGCTGCGGCCAGTCCGGCGCGGCCCGCACGGCGCGGTACGGGGCGGGCCGCGCGGTGGGCGGCGCGGCGGGCAGCGGTTCGTCCCGCAGGACCCGCCAGTGATGCACGCGCCAGTTCCCGTCCCCGAGTTCCATCACGACGTCCAGTTCCCGCCGGGCGACGCGCGGCGCGGCGTCCGGGTCGGGTCGGGGCGTGGCGTACGTGAACCGGTCCGTGAACGACACGGTCGCCCCGTCCGGCGCGAAGAAGCGCAGCGCCGGCGTGTGCGCCCACCCGACCGGCGCCGCCCCGCCCCGCGCGACATCCTGCGCGTCCAGCAGCGCCGCGCCCTGGAACAGGTCCCGCAGTCCGTCCAGCTGCCCGGTGCCGGCCGCGAACGCCGTCTCCCGCGGACCGCGCAGGTACGCGTCCGTGATCGCCTCGCGTTCGGCGGTCGTCAGGACGCGCGGCCCCGGCTCTGCCGCCTGCCACGCCAGCAGCCGCGCGCCGTCCCCGAGCGGCCCGGCCCCCGTCGCGGCGTCCACTCCTCCACCGTCCGGACTTCCATCCGCGCCGGGGAACGGCGCGCACCCGCCCAGGACCGCCCCCATGAGCAGGACAGCGCAGCTGACCAGGGCCGCGCGGCGCGCCCGCAGAAGAGGCCACGGCCGGCGCGCCATCCCCTCACCGTCCGGCACCTGCGGGAAGAAGCTCATTCCCATTCAGGAGCGACAGCCTGACTGGACAAGGCGGGCAGGCACCATTTCATAGCGCTGAAGTCAGCCGGTCTGCCCACGGCCGAGGAGGGGGCGCCGCCCGACCGCGCTACCCTGGAGTCGCCAGGTGAGCCCGCCCCAGGCACCTTAGGGCAGTTCCTCGGCCAGGCTTCCCCATTGCTGCCACGCTGCCTGACGTGCGAGCCGCCGCTGCAGCTGCGCGGCGCGAACCAATCCGGGCCGGTACGCCGCCAGCAGCGGTTCACGCCCGGCCAATTCCAGGAGTGTCTGCGCGTCCTGCGACTCGCCCAGCAAATTCAGCAACGTCACCAGCGCCTCCGGCGACCGCTGGCGTAATTCCAGCACCGCCCGGTACCGTTTCAGGGCTTTGCGCCAGTCATGCCACTCCTCTGCCCGCACCCGACCGTCGCGGGGCGGCACCGTCACCTGAACGCGGGCCGCCTCGACCGCCAGGAACCGCTCCCAGCGCTTACGGCCCGGAGCTTCCGGCAACCTGGGCACCCGTTCGGGGAGGATGAGTTCCCCCAGCAGCTTGACGCGCCGCGCAGACCAGGCTTGGGCGAAGGCCTGCACCTCCTCTTCCGGAACGTCCATAGTCCGCAACGCCTGCTGGATCAACGGACCCGTGACGTCATGGTCGCGCAGCGCCGACGCCGCGCGGCGCACTTCCTGCCAGGCGCGCCGTTCCCGTTTCCGCAGTTCTCCGACCCGGGCGTGCGTTTCAGCCGTGCGCGCCAGTTTACGCAACTGGTGAACGGCTTTTTCGTCGCCCTGCAGCGCCAGGGCGCGCAGGTCACGGTACTGACGGTGTGCTGGTACAGACCCCATGCGACCCATCCTAGTGCAGAGACTGCGGTGTCCTCACGGCCTGCGCAGGCAGGAGATTCAGACCGCCAGGCCGCAGCTGACACATTGTTGGATTTGGTCCGGCATAGTGGCCCCCATGCGCATCCTGCGGTTACCGGACGAACACCTCGCGGACCTGATCGCAGACAGCTCCACCGTCATCATAACGCTCCGCTGGCACACCCGAACCCCCGCGCCCGGTGACCTTGTCCATCTCGACACGCTGGGCCACTGGCGCGTGCTGGAGATTCTGCGGCGGGAACGACCCGGTTTCGGCGCTGACCTTCGCGCCTCCCTGCTGGCGCATTCCGACGCCTGATCGGTCGACTCATACGGACTCCGATCGAATGGGCTGCAAAGCCCGCTGGGTCCGAGCGAAGCGACCCGGAGAGCTGCCCCGCAGAGTGGGAGCAGCGGGCTGCCGGACGTGGAGCCGGCAGGAGCGGTGAAGTTCCGGATTGCTGGCGAAACAAACGGCAGTCCGCATCACATGTCTGGGCGCCGAGCAGAGCTGTGGGAACAGGAGGTCCCACGCGGCACGAGCTGCGCGCCAGGACGCTGACGACCATGGCCGTACACGGGTTTTCAGCGGTCAGCACACCAGTCTGCGCGTTTCCGTTCCCTCCGCCCCGCACCACGCGACATCCGGCCGCTCCCGCCTGCTCGTTCTCCAATCGCCAGGCCTCGTTTCCGGGCTGTTCAGGCGCAGAAGAGCCTGTCGCGGCCAACAATCCCCTCCAGAAAGCAACGGAGGAAATGACATGCTGGCCGACGGTTCCCCTTCCCTGTGCCGTCATGACGTCGTGTGGCACACGACTCCAGCAGGCGTGGAAACTCTTGCAAGCAGGCGGAGTCCGTTCCGGCGTCCGCTCCTGCTTCGGCGGGAACAGCGTCTCCCGCGCTGGGTCGCGAACGCCCGGTCGACCTTCAGGGCTGCGCGGGCTGGGTCGGGGCGTCTATGACGGTCAGGCCGGCCAGGCACATCTCGTCCTGGGTGCCTTCCCCCCACACCACGTACCGTGGGCTGGCGTTCCGGGTGTTGTTCCAGGTGCATTCCACGCGCAGCACGTCCCCTTTCTTGAGGGAAATGGGTTGCTCGTACCAGTAGTTGCCCTGCCAGTGGAAGTCCCAGTCGGGAATGTCCAGCAGGACCTGCTCGCGGGGCGTGCCAGGATTGAGGGTCACGACGCCACTCATGCCCAGCGTGTGCATGTGGAACGTCACACCGACCGCCTGCGCGTCCTGACGGACCCGCTGGTCGCAGCTGCTGCGCGCCGCCGCTCCGTTCTGCCCGGCGTAGTCCTTCAGGGTCTTGCCGCACAGCGCCATCACGCCCTGCACGAGACGCGTGGCACGCGGACCGTCCTCCTTGACGTTCCTGGCGATCACGGCGTCGCGGTTACACAGGTCGCCCTGCGCGCCTGCCGGGCAGGGAATCTCAACCGGGGCCACCAGACTCAGACCACGCAGGGGCGTCAGGGCGGCGCCGCGCGGCGCGTACTGGAGGTGCATGCGGGTGACGTCCGGGTCGCGCCCGGCGAGGGTGTTGTAATGCACCTGCATGACGAGCAGGTTGCCCCTGGCCAGGCGCCGCCCCGTGCCCGCCGGGAAGACGGTCGCCTGAGCACCCGGCACCCAGGATCCGATCCCGAACACGTTCCCGATGGCGTTCCCGAGCGCGTCCTGACTGCTGTTCTGACTGCCGCCGAAGAGACCGGCGTCTCCCAGTGCGGCCAGCAGCGCGGCCGTGTCACCTCCGGCCTGTCCGTAGGCGGCGAGGGTCTTCATCAGGTCACCGCCCGCACCGAGGCTGGCCCTGAGCAACTTGCCCGTGTCCACGCCGGCAGCCTGCAGGGCGGGCAGCAGGGCCTGCAGGGTGGGAGCGGGGCGCGCCGCGCTGCCTGCGCCCGCCGCGGGGGCACTCAGTGAACCGGCCCTCAGGCCTGTTCCGCCGAAGCAACTCCAGCCGGGCCGGCCGTCCGCGCCGTCCTTGACGCGGGCTTCGGCCGCCTGCTCGGCGGTGATCTGATTGACGATCACGTGGTGGACGGTTTCAGGGTTGCCGGGAATGACCTCGAAGCCTTCCAGGTCACGGTCCTCGTTCAGGCCCGGGTCGAGCAGGAAGCAGCGGTAATCGTCGGTCAGGGTCTGCGAGGGCGTGTACGGCACGCGCATGGCGAGGGTCTGGTCGACGCGCAGTTCCGGCGCACTGGTCTGTACGGTCGGCGTGTCCGCCCCCAGCTGGGATGACGGGTGAGCAGGATTGGCTGCGCCGGGCGTGGCGGCGCCGTGAGCGGAGTGTGGTGCGTTATGCAGCTGGGCCAGGGCGCCCAGGCTGAGCGCGGCCGCGAGCAGAGCGGCGCTGATCACCTTGTTGCGGGAATTGTTCATGGCTTCTCCGGTCTGGCGGCCGGGGGCACCGTGACTGGTGGAGTGCCCTGCGGAGCGCCAGTCGCGGCCCAGTCAGCCAGCAGGGCGATCTGGGCGTCGGTGAGCGAGCGGTCATACTTCAGCCGGGGCGTACGTGGACCGGGGGGCCAGGGCGGCATGATCCGTGCCTGCGTGACCTGCGCGATCAGACCAGCGACCGGCGCGGCAGCAGCGTAGGAGTCGAGTGCGAACGGCGCGATCCCCCCGGCGCGGTGACACGACGCACACCTGGCCGCGATGAGCGGCTGAATGTCGTTCCAGTAGGTCGGCACCTTGGATGCCCCGCCGGGCGGCGGCGCGCCAGGAACGGCTGGCGTTTCACCCTGCGCCGCAGCGAGCGTCAGCATGACCGCGAGGGCTCCCGTCAGGACCCCCGCCGAACCAAGACGGATCATGTCGCGATCGTAGTGAGAGCCCGTGAGAGTCGGGTGAAGCAGTGAGCGAAGGGAACGAGGTGGCAGCTGGCGCGCCGGCTGCTTATCCAGAAGTGCCGGCGGGACCGGCCGGGGACTTCAGAATTCCTCGGTCAGCAGTTCGAGTTCCCGCCGGCCACGCACCACGTCCACAACGCCGTCCCGGTACAGACTGACCAGCAGCGTCGCCGCCTCCTCCAGACTGAAGCGGAGTTTCTGGGTGACGGTCCACGCGTCCGTCAGTCCGTCCAGGTGCCGCAGGAACAGATTGGCCCGCAGCGCCGCTGGCGGCTGGTACGTACTCGTCGCGGGCCGCAGGCGCACATAGATGAGTTTGAGTCCGACCACGGCGCTCTGCACGATCAACCGGCGGGTGATCAGGTACCGCGCCGCTTCCCGCGCCGCGTTCGGGGACAGGCCACTGCCCTGCATGGCGCGTTCCAGGGTGCGGCGTCCATTACAGCAGCGCAGCAATTGCCACGCCTCGTGCGGGACGTGAACGTCCCCGAACGCCGGAGCGATGTGGAAGGCACTCTGGAGCGGGAGGTGCTCGTCACGCGTGATCAGTTCGGTCAGCAGGCGCGTCCCGCCCAGGTTCGCGCGCGGCTCCGGCAGGAAGGCGGTGGAGGAGCGGAGCGTGTAGCGTGCCGGCGCGCTGTACAGAGCGCTGGCCAGCGCCAGTTTCGCCTGGTGTTCCAGGGCTTCCTGTATGTGCTGGAGCGGCAGGATGCCGCTGAAGATCAGGTTCTGCCCGAGCATGTCTGCGCCTTGCAGCGAGGCGGAGAGGACGTCTTCCGTGAGGTATCCCCGGCCCAGCAGAATCTGCCCGAGGGGTTCATGTCCCTGCGCAGCGTCCAGGATGCCCCGGCGGAAGTGAAGCGTCACTCCGGACGGTTCCAGGTGCAGCGTGCCGCTCAATTCCCGGGAGATGACGAAACTCAGCATGTCCGCAAAGGGCAACTGGTGGTGTTCAGCGGTAAATTCGACGGGTTCGGTTCTCGGAGCGTCCAGCGTGGTCACGGCCTGCACTGTGCGGCGGGTACTTCAGCTGAATATCAGGCCCGGCGGGTGTACACCCGGAAAAACAGCAGCTGGGAGGGCCGACGGCCCTCCCAGCTGCGCAGAAGTGCGTCAGGGGTTCAGAACTTCTTGCCGTCGAAGGTCATGCTGGCGATGATGGATTTGGCCTTGCTGGCCGAGTGCGTCAGGGGTTCAGAACTTCTTGCCGTCGAAGGTCATGCTGGCGATGATGGATTTGGCCTTGCTGGCCGCGTTGCTGGGCAGCTTGGAGTAATCCAGCGGCTCGTTGTACTTCTGGCCGGTCGTGACCATCCACGTCAGCAGCTTCTTCAGCGACTGCGCCTGCGCCAGCGTGCGGTTACCGTACTTCTGCTCCTGGTAGAAGATCACGTACGTGAAGCTCGCAATCGGGTACGACTCGGGGTTCGCGCTGTTCGTGATGCTCACGCGCGTGTCGGCGGGCATCACGACACCCTTGGCGGCCAGCGCGGCGGGTTCGTGGTCGGCCGTGATGAACTTCCCGGCGCGGTTCTGCACGCTGCCGAAGGGCAGTTTGTTCTGCTTGGCGTACACCAGTTCCACGTACCCGATCGCGCCGGGCGTGCTCTTGACCACGCCGGCCACGCCGTCGTTCCCGCGCGCGCCGGTCCCGACCGGCCAGTTCAGGCTGTTGCCGGTGCCGACCTTGCTCTTCCACTCGGTGCTGACCTTGCTCAGGTAGTCGCTGAACACGAACGTCGTGCCGGAGCCGTCGCTGCGGCGAGCGACCGTGATGGGCAGCGGGGGAATGCTGACGCCGGGGTTCAGGGCGGTGATGGCCTTGTCGTTCCAGGTTTTGATCTTGCCGAGGTAGATGTCGGCCAGGACCTTCCCGGTGAACTTGAGGGGCGTGGTGACGCCGGGGAGGTTGTAGGACGGCACGACGGCGCCGATGGCGGTGGGGACGTGCAGGAGCTTGCCGGGGGCGGCCTTCATGGC
>NZ_NHMK01000038.1 GCF_002198095.1 Deinococcus indicus
GACGCCTTTGCGGGTCATGTCCGTCAGTTCCTGCCGCTCGTGTGCCGATAACGCCACCACAAACTGTTTCTGTCGTCCCATCCCTCAGCTTAAATCAAGCCAAGCCTGTGGCCATCCACTAGTCATCTGTGTAACCACTGCCTCTGGTTCCCTACGCGTTCTCCCGCTGAACCTTCAGTGCCGGGCATCTTGCCCTCGTACGGACTCCGATTAAATAGATTATAATTGCGGCATCAAACAGATCCCTCTGACCGCCCCTCTCGCGCATGACGCTGACACCTTCTGGCATCTCTACCGGGCCAGTACCTGTGCCGTCGAACGCCGCAGAGCCCAACTCTTCGCCCTCCTCGCAGAAGGACGCCCCGTACCTGAGATCCTTCAGGTGACCCGGTACAACCGGGTCACCGTCTACGGACTGGTCAAGCGCTACCGCGAACAGGGGCTCGCTGGCCTCCGTGACGCGCGTCACGTCAACCAGGGCGCCCCCCGCCTCCTGACCGCCGAGCAACAACAGACCCTGGCCGCCCGACTGCACGCTGACTTCGAGCAGGGCATCGTCTGGTCCGGTAAAGACGTTCAAGACTGGCTTCAGCAGCAGTACGGAATGTCCGTCCATCTCGGGCGCACCTATGAATTCCTACGGGCGGCGGGCTTCACGCCTCAACGGCCTCGACCCCGGCACGTTGGCGGCGATGAGGCCACGAAGGAAGCGTTCAAAACAAAGTCCTGACCGAGACGCTCCGCCAGGCAGTCCATTCGGCCGCGTCGGGCGCAGTGTTCTTCGACCCGGAAAGTGCGCGGCACCTGCTGCACACCGTGCAGGGCAGCGCGCCCATGTCCCCCCTGACCGAGCGGGACATGGCCATCCTGCGCCTCGTGGCAGACGGGCAGGCCAACAAGGACATCACGGCCACCCTCGGGATCAGTGTCGGCCTAGTGAAAAAGCACATCGGGGAGATCCTGGAGAAACTGCAGGCCACGGACCGCACGCAGGCGGACATCAAGGCCTTCCGCGCAGGCCTGATCTGATGCGGCCCGCCCCACCCGCCGTCACCCGCGACCTGCTGCGCCTGCTCGACCAGCCCGACCAGCTTCCCATTGCGCGGGCCAGTCTGATCACACTGGTAGTCGTGGTGGTCGTGGACGCGCTGACGCCCGCCTTACTCCCACTCGCAGTGGTCCTGGCGCCCCTGCTGCTCGCGTCACTGATCGCTCGGTCCGAGCCACTCACAGCGCGCCTGACCGCCCTCGCAGTCCTGGGCAGCGCCGCCGTGGGTGTCCTCGACGTCCTGCGCAGCGGCTCAGACCCGCAGATGATCCTGCTCCACCTGGGCGCCACGGCCCTCGTCACGACCGGCATCTGGGCCATGTGGCAGGCGCGGCAGTCTGCGGCCGCGCCCGCTGGACCGCCGCCACTGCCCGTTCCGGACGCCGACGTACCACCGGTTGAGCGGGCCGCGCAGATGCTGGCGTACAGGGCTTGTCACGGCCGACAATTCCCTCCAAGACGCAACGGAGACAATGACGTGCCGACCGACGTTTCTCCTTCTCCGCGCCCTCATGACGTCGAGTGGCACACGACTCCAACAGGCGTGGAAACTCTTGGTCTACAAGACGGCAAGAATCCCCGGCCTGTCTGCCTGGGAGTGTCAAGTGTGTGGGCAGCGGTGTACACTCGGGGCAGTCACCAGGGGTGCCGTGCCCGCGCGTTGCGGGCGGCTGAGAGAACGTCGTGTTCAACCCTAGGAACCTGATCTGGTTTGTACCAGCGGAGGGAGCGTGACGGGTGCCGAAACAGTTGTCGTGTTTCGCCCCCCTCCGACGCGTGAGGGGGGCGTTTTTTGATTGCAAGACCCGTGACCTGACCGGCAGGAGCGCGCCGCTGACTTCACGGCGGCGCGGCCCGCCCCCTGCCTCTTCCCTGCCTGTTTCCGCCTGACCCAGCGCTGCCTGCCGTGTCCGGCCAGAGTCGTGTTCCAGACGCCCTGTTCGCGTCCGGCGGCCCTGTCCTGTTCCCATTTTCCTGGAGTTCCCATGAGCACCCTGACCGACCCTGTGACCGAAGCCCTGACGATTCTCGACCCGGAGTTGACCGCGCCGTTCCCGAACAGCGAGAAGGTGTACCTGACCGGCACCATTCATGCAGGGGTGCGGGTGCCCGCGCGGCGCATCCGGCAGTCGCCGACGCTGGAACGCGTGGGTGACCTGACCCGCACCGTGCCGAATCCGGCCCTGCTCGTGCCGGACACGAGCGGGCCGTACACGGACGCCCGCCTGAGCGTGGATCTGCGCGCCGGGCTGAGGCACGCGCGCCCCTGGCTGGCCGGGGACACCCGGCTGGGACTGGCGCGGGAGCGGCATCACCCGGCGCTGGACGTCAGTGGACCGCTGCCGTTCCCGCGTGTGCCCCGCCCGCGCCGCGCTCGCCCCGGCGTGGGCATCACGCAGCTTCAGGCGGCGCGGCGCGGCGAGATCACCCCGGAGATGGAATTCGTCGCCCTGCGCGAGGCGCTGCGCCAGGAACCGGACTTCGACCTGACCCACCAGCACCCCGGCCAGGGATTCGGGGCCGCCATCCCGCGCGAGATCACGCCAGAATTCGTGCGGTCGGAGGTCGCGCGGGGCCGCGCGGTGATCCCCGCGAACATCAACCACCCGGAACTCGAACCCACGATCATCGGGCGGAACTTCCGGGTGAAGATCAACGCGAACCTCGGCACCAGCATCGTGACCAGTTCCATTGAGGAGGAGGTCGGGAAGATGATCTGGGCGACCCGCTGGGGTGCCGACACGATCATGGACCTCTCGACGGGTCGGCACATCCACCCCACCCGCGAGTGGATCGTGCGCAACAGCGCCGTGCCCGTGGGGACCGTGCCGATCTATCAGGCGCTGGAGAAGGTGGGCGGCGTGGCCGAGGACCTGACCTGGGACGTGTACCGCGACACGCTGATCGAGCAGGCCGAGCAGGGCGTGGACTACATGACCGTCCACGCCGGCGTGCGGCTGGCGCACCTGCCGCTGACCGCGCGGCGCCGCACCGGGATCGTGTCGCGTGGCGGGAGCATCCTCGCGAAGTGGTGCCTCGCGCATCACCGCGAGAACTTCCTGCATACGCACTTCGCCGAGATCTGCGAGATCCTCGCGGCGTACGACATCACCTTCAGCCTCGGGGACGGCCTGCGCCCCGGCAGCATCGAGGACGCGAACGACGCCGCGCAGTTCGCGGAACTCGACACCCTGGGCGAACTCACGCGCGTCGCGTGGGACCACGGCGTGCAGACCATGATCGAGGGGCCCGGCCACGTCCCCATGCAGCTGATCCGCGAGAACATGACCCGGCAGCTCGACGTGTGCCAGGAAGCGCCGTTCTACACGCTGGGGCCACTCACGACCGACATCGCGCCCGGCTACGACCACATCACGTCCGCGATCGGCGCGGCGCAGATCGCGTGGTACGGCACCGCCATGCTGTGCTACGTCACGCCCAAGGAGCACCTGGGCCTCCCGGACCGGCAGGACGTGCGTGACGGCGTGATCGCGTACCGCATCGCCGCGCACGCCGCTGACCTCGCCAAGGGCCACCCCGGCGCGCAGGCCCGCGACAACGCCCTGAGCAGGGCCCGGTTCGAGTTCCGCTGGGAGGACCAGTTCAACCTGTCCCTGGACCCCCTGAAGGCCCGCGCGCTGCACGACGAGACGCTGCCCGCCGACGCGGCGAAGACCGCGCACTTCTGCTCCATGTGCGGCCCGCACTTCTGCTCCATGAAACTCAGCCACGACCTGCGCGCCCCCGACGTGCTGGCCGGACTGGAGGAGAAAGCCCGCGAGTTCCGCGCGCTGGGCGGCGAGATCTACTCGTGACCGACGAGCCGCGCCGGGCCGCCCCGGTCCTACCCGTCGAACCCGCAGCGCCGCAGCGCCGCCAGATCAACGAGATCCTTCTCCCGCATCGGCGCGCCGTAGAACGCCGACACCACGCCCTTGAGCGCCGCATGCATGTCCGGCGTCAGCGTGTTCACACTCACGCCGTCCCGCACGACCGGCGTGTCGGTCAGGAAGGCGGTGGGCAGCGTCAATCCGGCGAGATCCCCCACGCAGCGGGGCGGCTGCTCCAGGACCGGCACGACATCCACGAGCAGGTCGGCGCGGCGGTAGAACACGTTTCCCGCCTCCAGCGACCCGTGCACCTGCGTCAACCCCAGGTCCTGGAGTACCTGAAGGGCTCGCCCGGCGTCCCCGGCCCGCACCAGGAAATCAATGTCGTCGTGGGCGCGCACCGCTCCACCGCACAACAGTTCGACGGCCTGCCCACCAATCAGCCACGTCTTGACCCTGGCCTCGTTGAAGGCCCGCGCCAGAGGAATCACTTCACCATGCAACACACCCCGAACGTTATCAGTGCCTGCCCCCTGGGCGCGCTCTACCTCGTCGCCACGCCCCGCGCCGGGCAGCCACAGGGCGAGTTCCTGGCGCGCCTTGAGGCTGCGCTGGACGGTGGCGTGGACACGCTGCAACTGCGCTGCAAGGACTGGGAGGCCACCCCCTACATCGCGCTGGGCGAGCGGGTGGCGGCGCTGGCCCGCGCGCGCGGCGTGCCCTTCTTCATCAACGACCGCGTGGACGTCGCTGCCGCGTGCGGCGCGGACGGCGTGCACCTGGGGCAGGGGGACCTGCCGCCCGCCTGGGCGCGCAGGCTCGCGCCGGAGTTGCTGCTCGGCCGCAGCACGCATGCGCCCGCGCAGGCGCACGCCGCGCTGGCCGAGGCGCCCGCGTACATCGCCGCCGGGCCGGTCCACGCCACGCCCACCAAACCGGGGCGCGCGCCCGCCGGACTGGCCTACGTGCGCGCCGTGGCTGCGCTGAATCCCCTGCTGCCCTGGTACGCCATCGGCGGGATCGACGCCTCGAACGTCCACGAGGTGCTGGCCGCCGGGGCGACCCGCGTGGCGGTCGTGCGCGCCGTGTTGGACGCCCGCGACCCCGCCCAGGCCGCGTCCGACCTGCTGGGGGCGTTGCGAAGGATGCCCGCGTGACCGGCCCCGCCATCCTGACCGTGAACGGCGAGGCGCGGCCCCTCACGCCCGGCCTGACCCTGCCCGCCCTGCTGCGCGACCTGAACATCGACCCGGCGCGCGTGGCGGTCGCCGTGAACGACGACTTCTACCCCGGCGCCCGCGTGCCGGAACGCACCCTGGAGGCCGGAGATGTCATCGAGATCGTCCGAATTATCGGGGGGGGCTGAGAGTTCCGGGGCAGCGTGGGCCGTCAGGCCCTCTGCCCCCGAGCGGAGCGAGCAGGAACAGGGGCGGGTTCTGCGGAATGGAGAACCTGCGCGTCCACTCACCGGAGGTTCGTAATGCAGCAGAATCCGCACACACCCGACCCCTTCACCCTCGGCGGCAGGACCTTCACCTCGCGCCTGATGACCGGCACGGGCAAGTTCACGGACTTCGGCGTGATGCGCGAGGCGCTCGCCGCAAGCGGGTCGCAGATCGTGACCGTCGCCATCCGTCGTGTCGAACTGCGGGCGCCGGGCCATGACGGCCTGCTGGACGCCCTGGACTGGGACGCCCTGCAACTCCTGCCGAACACCGCCGGGTGCCGCACGGCCGACGAGGCGCTGCGCGTGGCGCGGCTGGCGCGCGTGGCGACCGGTGTGAACTGGATCAAGCTGGAGGTCATCCCCGACGCCCGCTACCTGCTGCCCGACCCGGTCGGCACGCTGCGCGCGGCCGAGGCGCTGGCCGAAGATGGCTTCACGGTGCTGCCGTACGTGCAGGCGGACGCGGTGCTGGCCCGCGCGCTGGAGGACGCCGGATGCGCCGCCGTGATGCCCCTGGCGAGCCCCATCGGCTCCGGGCGCGGCCTGCGCAGCCCCGAGCTGCTGCGGACCGTGCTGGACGGCGCGCGCGTGCCGATCGTCGTGGACGCGGGCCTGGGCGTTCCGAGCGACGCGGCGCAGGCGCTGGAACTCGGCGCGGACGCCGTGCTGGTGAACACCGCGATCGCCGAGGCGCGCGACCCGGTCGGCATGGCCCACGCCTTCGCGCTGGGCGTGCAGGCGGGCCGCGCGGCCTTCCTGGCCGGACGGATGCCCGAACGCGCGCACGCCAGCCCCAGCAGCCCCACGGGCGGGGTGGTGCGCCTGCCCGACCCGGAAGTGCCGGTGTGATCTGCCTGGACGTGTTCTTGCCCCTCCCCCTTGAGGGGGGAGGCCGGGAAAGGGTGCACCCGTGACCCGCGCGCGCGAGGTGATCGTGGTGGGCGGCGGCCTGATCGGGTCGCTGGCGGCGTTCACGCTGCGGGGGGCGGGTGCGGACGTGCTGGTGCTGGACGCGGACCGGCCGGGCGCGGCGTGGCGGGCGGCGGCGGGCCTGCTCACGCCGGACGGCGAGCGGCTGCGCGGCACGCCCCTGCACGCGGACGCGCTGGAGGGACTGGGGCGCTGGCCTGCGCTGGCGGCGGCGCTGGAACGCTCGGGCGTGCCCGTTCACCTGCGGCCCGGCGTGACCCGCGTGCAGCCCGGTGGCGGGGTGGCCTGCACGCCGGGCGAGGGGAGCCTGCACCCGCCGTCGGTGGTGCGCGCGGCCCGGCAGGGGCTGGAGGTGGTGGCCGCGCAGGTGCAGGCCCTCATGCCGGCGGGCGGCAGGGTGCGGGTGCGGACGGACGCGGGCGACTGGTTGGCCGGGCAGGTGATCCTCGCCGCGGGCGCATGGAGCGGGGCGTTCGGCGTTCCGGTCACGGCGCAGCAGGGGCAGGCGCTCCTGCTGCGCGGCGCTCCGGCGGTGGGCGCGCGGTATGGTCCGCCCGCGCGGGGGTTCTCCCGCTACGCGCTGTCCCGCCCGGACGGCCTGTACGTCGGCGCGACGAGTCGCCGGAGCTGGGCCACCACGCCGGATGCCCACGCGGCCCGCTGGCTGCGCGGCGCCGCCCGGACGCTCGTGCCGGGGGCGGACGTCGCAGAGGTCGCCTCGTTCCTCGTGGGCCTGCGCCCGGTCACGCCGGACGGTCTGCCGCTGGTCGGGCCTCACCCCACGTTGCCGGGCGTGCTCGTCACGGCGGGGCACGGGCGGCACGGGGCGCTGCTCGCCCCGGTCACGGCGGCGCGCGTGCTGGCGCTGCTGGAACAGGGGGTGAGCGCATGAGTATGCCCGTTGCGCTCACCATCGCGGGGTCGGATTCCGGCGGCGGGGCGGGCATCCAGGCGGACCTGAAGACCTTCGAGGCGCACGGCGTGTACGGCACGAGCGTCCTGACGCTGATCACCGCGCAGAACACGCGGGGCGTGCAGGCCGCGCATCCGCTGCCGCCAGAGCTGGTCGCGGCGCAGCTTCGGTCCGTACTGGACGACTTCCCGGTCGCGGCGGTGAAGACGGGCGCCCTGGGCAACGCGGGACTGGTCCGCGCGGTGGCCGACGCCCTGCGGGGACGCCATCTGCCGCTGGTCGTCGATCCGGTCATGCTCGCCAAGAGCGGGGACGCCCTGCTGGACGCGAGCGCCCTGCGCGCCCTGCTGGACGAGCTGCTGCCCCTGGCGACGCTGGTCACCCCGAACGTGCCCGAGTGGACGGCCCTGCGCGCGGCGGGTGCGGTCGACACCCTCCCGCTGCTCCTGAAAGGCGGGCACGCGCCCGGCGAGACCGTCACCGACGAGCTGCGCGCCGGCGGGCACCACCTGACCCTCCGCGCGCCGAGGCAGCACACCCGGCATACGCATGGCACGGGCTGCACTCTGTCGGCGGCGATCACCGCGAACCTCGCGCGGGGGCTGGCCCTGCCGGACGCAGTGCAGGCCGCGCACCGGTACCTTCAGGCCGCGATCCGCGCCGCGCCGGGCTTGGGCGGCGGGCACGGGCCACTGGGGCACCACGCCGCCGGACGGGAGGTCCGTGCCGGGGCGGTAACTCCGTCTGCTGCGAGCTCCGGTTGAAAGGCTTGCCACCTTCAACCGGAGTCCGTGTCAGGCCGATGCGGGCATCGCGGCTTCCTCGGTCACGTCGTCCCAGCCGAGGGTCAGGTCGCTGAGCGGCACGAAGTTCAGGTCGCCCAGGGCGGCGCGCAGCTGCGCGGTCCAGGCGTCCACCCGGTCCTGCGCCTCGCGGACCGTGTGCGGGGTCGGGGCGCGCCACAGGCGGAAGGACCTCGCGGGGCGGGTCTGTTCGCGCTGCTGCTCGTCGAGTGCGCCGGCCAGTCCCCAGGTGGCGGTCACGACCCGGTCGACCAGGGCGTGACTTTCGAGTTCGTGGGCGTTGCCGCCGCCGATCAGGGCGCGCAGCGTGACCGGGTCGCTGCCCAGCGGGGAGCCGCAGCGGGTGTGCAGGTGCTGGGTGTGCGCCAGGTCGGTGTGCAGTCCGATGCTGGCAGCCGGCCGGTACAGCCGCTCGCCGCGCGCGGCGATGAAGGCCGGCGCGCGTCCCGGTCCCTGCGGGTCGGCCAGGGCGATCACGCGCAACCAGTGGCTCTGGGAGCGGTGCGCGTGAATCACCGTGATGGCCTGAGCGGCGCGGTACATGACGTCATCATTGGCCAGAAGCTGCTCGGGGAACATGCCCGCACGATACGGGGGCGGCTCGCACAAAAGCCTTAAAGGCGCCAGATGAAGGGCGTTCAGGGGTGGGGCAGCCGGGCGAGGTACAGGGCGGGTTCGCCGTGCATGTCGCTGGTGAACAGCACGGCCTGCTCGTCGGGCGTGAAGGACGGGTGGGGGTGCGTGACCTGCCGGCTGTCCAGGTGGACCCGCCACGACGAGTGGTGGCCGGCCAGGGGGCGGGTGGTGCGGGCGCGCAGGTCGAACAGGTGCAGGAACGGGTCGGGGTCAAACTGGTGGGCGGCGGCGTCGGCGACGTCCTCGGGGGGGCCGCTGCCGTCCCCGACGAGCAGGGTGCCGTCCGCGTTGCTCATCAGGTGCGAGCAGGGCGGCATGGGCATCAGCGTCTCGTTCGTCAGGGTGTCGGGATCGGCCGCGCAGATCAGGCGCTCGCGCTGGCCGGCGCGGTACAGCACGTAGATCAGCCGGGAGCCGTCGGGCACCCAGAATTCATGCGTGCAGGACTCACCGGGCACGTGCGGCCGCACGGCGCGGGGGTTCCGGCCGTCCTCGTCGATCAGCCACATGCGCCGCTGCACGAGGTCGTGCGGTCCCTCGTGGCAGTACGCGACGGTGGGGGCGCGCCCACCCGCCGGGCCGCTGTCGGGTGGGTCGGGGCGGTACATGGGGTGGCCCAGCCAGCGGGCCTCCTGATGGATGACCTGCGCGCGCCCGCTGTGCAGGTCGATCACGATCAGGCGGCAGCGCGGGTTGCGGAAGAAGGTGTCACGGAAGCCCGCCCAGGTGTCGAGCGGCAGCAGGTCCCCCTCGGCGACCTCGATGCCGAACATGTGCGTGCCCGCGCTGTTCGCGACCCAGGTGCCGTAGCCGCGCTGGCCGTCCGGGACAATGTACACGACGTCCTCGTGCAGGGTGTCCAGGTGCACGCGGCGCAGTTCGCGCCCGCCCTTGACATAGTACGCGGCGCGGTCGTCGGGGCTCAGGAACGCGCCGAAGGTGTTGTCGCCGCTGCCCTCGGTGAGTTGCCGGGCCTCTCCGCTCATCAGGTCCAGCAGGTAGAGGTTCCAGTCGCCGTCGAACAGGCCGCCGAACAGCAGCCGGTCGCCTGAGTGCGTGAAGCAGCGCTGGTAGAAGTACGTGCGGTGGCAGGTGACGTCGGGCGGCGTGAGGCGCGTGACGGCCGCGCCGGTGTCCGGGTCGGTGAAGGTGTGGGGGGTCAGGGAGCGGAGCTGGCCTTTGGGCACGGGAAGCCTCGGGTGCAGGAATGGGGGGCGGGGTCAGGGGCCGACGAGGTCCTCGCGGACCGGGGTGAACATGTCGAGCAGCTCCCCGGCGCTGACGGCGAGCGCCTCGTGAGGCACGCCGCCGGGAATGCTGAGGCTGTCCCCGGCGCGCAGGGTGTGGCGCGTGTCGTCCAGCACGAACTCGAAGGTGCCGGACAGGACCAGGGTCAGCTGCTCGTGCGGGTGCTCGTGGCGGTAGCCGCGCGCGCCGCCCTCGAAGCGGACCTGCATGGCCATGAGTTGCTGCCCGCGCGCGACGAGTTTGCGGGTCACGCCGGGCTCGGCGGGGGACCAGTCGGCGCCCAGGGTCAGGGCGGGCGGGGTGGGGACGGTATCGGTCATGCGGTCTCCGGGTGGCGGGGCGTGAGAGGAAGGGGGGGGTGGCAGGGCGCCCCGGTGGCGGATGACGTGCGCGGCGCTCGCGTGCCCCGCGCGGGCGGCCTGTTCAGGCGGCTGGGTGCGCGTCAGGGCGTGCAGGAACGCGCCGTTCCAGGCGTCCCCGGCGCCCGTTGTGTCCAGCACATCCGCGACGGGCGGCGCGGGCACATGCAGGGGCTCGCCGCCGGGGTCGCACAGCCACGCGCCGTGCGGGCCGTCCTTGAGGGCCACCGTTACGCCCAAATCAGCGAACGCTCGTGCAGCGTCCGGCGCGTCTATTGGAATGTGGTCCAGCAGCGCGGTGTCCGCCGGGAAGCTGGGCAGCAGCAGGTCCACGCACGGCAGCACCTCACGGAAGGCGGCGCGGGCCGCGTCCAGCCCTGCCCTCTCCCCTGCCCGGTCGGCCCACAGGCGCAGCCGGTAGTTCGGGTCGAACGCCACGCACGTCCCGACCTGCCGGGCGACCCGCGCGGCGTGCCGGGTGGCGGCCTGAGCGGTCTGGCTGATCGCCTGCGTGATGCCCGACAGCAGCAGCGTTCCTGCCGACGCGAGGTACGCGGCGTCCACGTCCGCCGGGCTCAGGCCACTGGCGGCGCTGCCCACGCGGCGGTACGTGAACTCGCGCTCGCCGTCCGCGTGCAGCGAGATGAAGTACACGCCGTTCTCGCCGTCCACCAGCGGCGCGTGCGTCACGTCGATCTCCTCGACCTGCCACGCACGCCGCAGCCCGTGGCCGAACGGGTCGCGGCCGACGCGGCTGATGAACCCGCAGCGACTCCCGAGCCGCGCGGCACTCACCAGGGCATTCAGGGTGTCCCCACCGCAGGCGCGGGTCAGGTGCGCCGCTTCGCCCAGTGGGCCGTCCGCGCGCAGTTCCACCATGCACTCGCCCAGTGCGATCAGGTCCAGGGACCGTGCGGAGTGGCCTGTGGGGAGGGTCATGGCGCCCGTCACAGCGGCAATCCTGCCTCGCGCAGGGCGGCGCGGGTGGCGGCCTCCACGGCGTCCCAGTCGCCCCCCTGCACCGCGCGGGCGGGGAACAGGTGCCCGCCCAGGCCCACGGCGAGCACCCCGGCATCCCGGTAGGCGGGCGCCTCGTGCGGACGGACTCCGCCGGTCGCCATGACGTTCAGGTGCGGCAGCGGGCCGCGCAGGTCCCGGATGAAGCCGGGACCGCCCGCACTGGCCGCCGGGAACACCTTCAGCACCCGCGCGCCCAGCCGCGTGGCGCGCACGGCCTCGCTGGGCGTCAGGACACCGGGCAGGTACGGCACGCCCAGGGTCTGCGCCTCGCGCAGCAGGTCGTCGTCGAGGTGGGGGCTGACCAGGAACTGTGCCCCGGCGTCAGCGGCCTCGCGGGCCTGCGCGGCGGTCAGGACGGTGCCGACCCCGACGGTCACGCCGCTCAGTTCGGCCCGCAGGGTGCGCAGGGCGTCCGTCACACCAGGGGTCGTGAAGGTCAGTTCCAGCAAACGCAGCCCGCCGCGGGCGGCGGCGTGGGCCGCCTGCACGGCAGCCGCCACGTCCGGGGCGCGCAGCACGCCCACCACGCCCGCCGCGCGCAGCGTCTCCGTCAGCGTGCCGGCCGGCGCGGGCCGGGCCACGTCAGCGGGCAAGCCAGCCACCGTCCACCACCAGCACGTGGCCGTTCACGTAGTCGCTGGCGGGCGACGCGAGGAACACGGCGGGCTGCGCGAGGTCCTCGGGGCGGCCCCAGCGTCCGGCGGGAATGCGGTCCAGGATGGCGCGGCTGCGGTCCGGGTCGGCGCGCAGCGCGGCGGTGTTGTCGGTCGCGATGTAGCCGGGCGCGAGGGCGTTCACGTTCACGCCGCGCGCGGCCCACTCGTTCGCCAGGGCCTTGGTGAGGCCCGCCACGGCGTGCTTGCTCGCGGTGTACGACGGGACGCGGACGCCGCCCTGGAAGGCCAGCAGCGAGGCGACGTTGATGATCTTCCCGTGTCCGCGTTCCAGCATGCGGGCCCCGGCGGCGCGGCTCAGGCGCCACACGGCGGTCTGGTTCAGGGCGATCACGTCGTCCCAGTCGGCGTCCGTGAAGGTGTGGGCGTCGTCGCGGCGGATGATCCCGGCGTTGTTGACGAGGATGTCCACCGGCCCGAGTTGCGTTTCCACGCGGTCGAGCAGGGCGTTCAGTTCGGCGCTGGTCTGCGCGCTGAGGTCCACCTGGAAGGCCGCGAAGCGCCGCCCGGCGGCCTGCACCTGCGTGCCGGTCGTGCCGTCGTGATGGCCGTAGGTGGTGATCGCCACGTCCGCCCCCGCCTGCGCGAGCGCCACGGCCAGCGCCTGCCCGATGCCCACCCCGCCGCCCGTCACGAAGGCCACCCGGCCGCTCAGGTCGAAGGGATTCGCAGGGACCGGGGTGGTCACAACATCCCCACGGTCTTCTGCACCCAGCCGACGTCCGGGTCGAGTTTCACGCCCTGCGCGCGGCCATCCCCGGCGAGGAACCACAGGTAGTACCCGGCGTAGCCGGGCGCGCTGACGTACGTGTGGTACCCGTGCGGAATGGCCAGCAGCGTGTCGTCGCGGACGGTGTGCGTGTCGTCGTACCCGCGTTCCGGCGAGTAGTGACGGGTCAGGCCCCAGCCTTCGGGGCTGGACACGCGGAAGTAGTACATCTCCTCGTGGAATTTCTCGCTGCCCACGTTCTCCTCGTGGCGGTGGGGGGGATAGGTGCTCCAGTGGCCGCTGGGCGTGAGGGTCTCCCCGACGATCAGGCGACTGGCGGGCAGGCCGTTCGGGGCGACGAGGATCTCGCGGAACTGGCGGGCGTAGTTCAGGGTGCCCCACTGGCCGGTGTTGACCTGTTCGGGGCGGATCTCGTAGGGGGCGGCGTCGAGGTCGCTGGGCGCGGACGGCAGCGCGCCCTGGAAGTCGGTGTGGGCCGTGACGGTCCAGCTGTGCCCGCGCGGGATGTACACGCTGTGCGGCAGGCCGGTGAACACGCTGGCGCGGCCACCCACGGAGTCGAAAGTGTGGTCACCCACCTGCACGCGGGCGCGACCGCTCAGGGCGACGAGCAGGTACTCACGGTCCTCGGACTCGCCGCTGACGCTCTGTCCGGCGGTCAGGTTGAGCTTGGCGAAGTCCAGCAACTCGCAGGAGTCGTCCTGAAGGGCCTGCAGGCCCTCGGCGCCGCTCAGGGTATGGAAGTGCGGGCTGGTAGTGCTCACTTCACGAACCCCCCGGCTTTCAGGGCCGCGTAGGCGTTCTTCTCGTACCCGGCGAAGTTCAGGCCGTTCAGGCCGTCGGTGAAGGACTTCCAGTTGCCGTCGTTCAGGGGCCGCTGCCCGAGCACGAACTGCACCAGGGATTCGGACACGTAACGGTCGATGTCGGCCTGGTTGGGCGCGGCGGGCACGACGAGGTCGCCGCTGCGGTCGATCCAGTTGTTGTTGCGGCGGGTGTCCATCAGCAGGTTGTAGACGTTCACGGAGCGGCCGTCACTGAATTTCAGGGTGCCGTAGCGGCCCTTGAGTTCCGCCGCCTGCCCGTTCAGGGCCAGGAAGCGCAGCTGCGTGTTCGTGAGGCGGCCGTTCACGTTGGTGGTCGTCACGGTCGGTATGCCACCGACCATGGTGTAGTCCGCGCCTTTCTTCCCGAAGGCCAGCTGGTAGTACCCCTCGCCGCTGTTCGCCCACTCCAGGAATTTCGCGATGGCGGGGCCCTTCTCGGCGTCCATGGCTTTCTTCGACACGACCAGCAGCGTCCCGGCGTTCGCAAAGGTGCCCATGGAGCGGCTGCCGCTCGGACCCTTGGGGACGGGCACGAAGCGCAGGTCGCCCTTGGGGTTGTTCGCCTCGAAGTTCTTGAATCCGGCGATCAGGCCGCCGACACTCTCGAAGAACAGGCCGCACTTGCCCTGCTGCCAGCGGTTGCGCAGGTCGCTGCGTTTCACGGTGGCCCAGTCAGGGTCCATGACCTTGGCCTCCACGAGTCTGCGGACGTACTCGGTGGCCTTGCGGTAGTTGGGGTTGCGGACGTTCGCGGCGAACGCGGCGCCCGCGCGGTAGTTCCAGGTGCCGGGCACGCCGTACGCGCCGTACACCCACTGAAAGTGGTTGCCCAGGCCCAGGCCCGGCAGGATGCCCGCGGTGTCGAAGTCGATCACGCCGCAGTAGCCGAAGGTGTCCTTGCGGCCGTTGCCGTCTGGGTCACGTTCGGTGAAGGCGCGGGCGACGTTCAGGAACTCGTCGAGGGTGGTGGGGGTCTTCAGGTTCAGTTTCTCCAGCCAGTCCTGCCGGACCATGATTCCGTACTGGCGGCTGAGGGTGGCGGGTTCCTGCAGGCCGTACATCTGCCCGTTCTCGTTCACCAGGCCGTTACGCATGGCGTTCCCGTAGCGGACCTTGGTGCGCTGCGGCATCTGGGGCAGCAGGCTGGACACGGGCGCGACCTGTCCCTGGCGGATCAGCTGGTAGAAGAGGTTGCGGTTGCGGATCTCGAACAGGTCCGGCAGGTCGTTCGCAGCGGCCAGCGATCCGAGTTTGTTGTCGCCGTCGGCGCCGGTGGGCAGCATGGTGAACTTGAGGTTCACGCCGGTGCGGGCGCGGATGACCTCGCCGGTGTCCCATCTGGCGGTGGGGGCGGGCGCCTCGGGGTTCGCGGCGTACAGCGCGACCGACAGGTCGGTGGCTTTCTGCGCGTGCGCGCCGAGCAGGGCGCTGATGGTCACGAGGGCCAGGGTGCGGGCGGTGGTGCGGGTCAGGTGCGTCATGGTGGAACCTCCGGGGTGGGGGTGGACGGTCTGGGTGGGTGGGCGGTGCAGGTCTGGGCTGGGGGGGGGCCGGTCAGCCCTTGACGCCGCCGGACAGCGTGCCGGACGTGAAGTACCGCTGAATCCACGGGTACACGAGCAGCATGGGGATGGTGGTCAGGACGACGGCCGCCATCTTCAGGCCGTCCGGTGGGGCGGTGGTGGTGGCGGCGGACTCGATGTACTCGGCGGAATTCAGGCCGGTCAGGATGTCGCGCAGCACCACCGGGAGCGGCATCATCCGCGCGTCGGACAGGTACAGCACGGGTTCGAAGAAGGAGTTCCACTGCGTGACGGCGTAGAACAGCCCGATGGTCAGCAGGATCGGTTTGGACAGCGGCAGCACGATGTGCCACAGCACCTGCAGGTCGCTGGCGCCGTCGATCTTCGCGGCTTCCTCCAGGCTCTCGGGCAGGTTCTGGAAGAAGTTCTTCATGACGAGCAGGTTGTACACGCTGACCGCGCCGTGCAGCAGGAGCGCCCAGTACGTGTTCAGCAGGTGCAGGTCGCGGATCACGAGATACAGCGGAATCAGTCCGGCGCTGAACAGGAACGTGAACAGGATCACGCCGGTCAGGAACTTGCGGCCCGGCAGGTCCGGGCGGGACAGCGGGTACGCGGTGCAGACGGTCAGGATCATGCTGATCAGCACGCCGCTCAGGGTCAGGAACACGCTGTTGCCGAGCGCGCGGATCAGGGCGGGTTGCCGCAGCAGTTCCTCGTATGCGTTAAAGGACACGGCGCGCGGCAGCAGGCTGGTCGTCTGCCCCAGCGGCGTCAGGCTGACCGATACGACGTACACGAGCGGAGTGAGCGTGGCGAGCAGCACGGCGATCAGAAAGGCGTTCACGGTACGGTCGAAGGCGCGGTCGTTCTGGCGGCGGACTCGGGTCATGCGGGGCTCCTCACAGCGGCATTCATGGGGGTCAGTACAGGCCCTGACCGGCGAAGCGGCGGGCGACTCGGTTGGCGATCACGATCATCAGCAGGCCGATCAGACCCTTGAACAGGCCCACGGCGGTCGCCAGGGAGAACTGGAAGTTCTGGATACCCTGGCGGTACACCCAGGTGTCGATCACGTCCGCGACCGAGTACACCGGCAGCGAGTACAGGACGTAGATCTGGTAGAACCCGGCGTCCAGGATGTGCCCCAGGCGCAGCAGGGTCACGAGGACGATCACGTCGAGCATGCCGGGCAGCGAGATGTGCCGGATGCGCTGCCAGCGGGTGGCGCCGTCCACCTCGGCCGCCTCGTACAGCGAGGGGCTGATGCCGATCAGCGCGGCGAGGAACAGGATCGCGCTCCAGCCGGTCTCCTTCCAGATGTCGCTGAAGATCACGACCGCGCGGAACGCGCCGGGGTCGGTCAGGAACGACACGGGGTCGCCGCCGGCCGCGACGAGGCCCTTGTTCAGCAGGCCGCTGCCGGGCGAGAGCATGGCGAGCAGGATGCCGAACACGATCACCCACGACAGGAAGTGCGGCAGGTACGTGACGGTCTGCGTGACGCGCGCCAGGCCCCGGCGGCTGCTCTCGTGGATGGCGAGCGCCAGGATGATCGCCGGGGGCAGCCCGATCAGCAGTTTCGCGAAACTGATCACCAGGGTGTTCGTCATGAGCTGCGAGAAGTAGAACGACGAGAAGAACGCCTGGAAGTGCTCTAGGCCCACCCAGGGGCTGTGCAGGACGCCCTGCACCGGCTGGAAGTCCTTGAAGGCGATCTGCGCGTTCCACAGCGGCCAGTAACGGAACAGCGCGAACCACAGCAGGCCCGGCAGCAGCATCAGGTACAGGCCCCGGTGGCGCCACAGGCGGGCCAGCAGGCGCTGGCGGGGGCTGCGGCGGGCAGCGGGCGGAGCGGAGCGGATCACGTTCGTCATGGGTGCGGCCTCCTGCGGCACGTGGGCGCCCGTCACCGGGGCCTGCGGGGCTCCGGCGGGTGGGTGGGGTGCGGGGGTGTGGTCCGGCGGGGGCCGGTCGGATGTTCGGGCGGCGGAACGCGGCGCAGTCGATTCGGCAGGAGCGGTGTGGCAGAGTCGGTGTGGCAGGGGCGGTGCGGGGTGGCAGGGGGGACGGTCAGGGCCGCCGGGCGGCGCGGGCGGCGGATTCAGGCCCCTCGGACGTCAGGAACTTCGGGGTGGGGCGGTCGTCTCACGGACGACCAGTTCGCTGGGGTAGTCGAGGACCGTGCCGCGCACCGCCTCGCCCGCCAGCGCGCCGGACAGCAGGCGCAGGGCGCTGTCGCTCATGTCGTGGATGGGGTGGCGCACGGTGGTCAGGGCCGGGTGGCTCTGGCTGGCGGCGGCGATGTCGTCGAAGCCCACCACGCTGATGTCCTGCGGGACGCGCAGGCCCCGGTCCTTGACGGCGTCCATCGCGCCGAAGGCGGTCGCGTCGCTCGCGGCGAAGATCGCGGTGGGCGGGTCGGGCAGGTCCAGCAGTTCGCGGGCCGCCTCGAAGCCGCGCCGCTGCGTGAAGTTGCCGGGGCGGATCAGGTCCGGGTCGAGCAGGCCGCGTTCCCCCGTGGCGTCCCGGTAGGCGCGCAGACGCTCGTGCGCCTGGCTGGACCCGTCGGCCCCGGCGATGAAGCCCACGCGGCGGTGCCCCAGGTCGAGCAGGTGCGTGGTCGCGGCGTGCGCGCCGTGGTACGAGTCGGCGCGGACGTTGGGCAGGTCGGTGGGCGTCCCGAAGTGGCTGATCAGGACGATGGGCGTGCGGCTGCGTTGCAGGACGTCCAGGTGCTGCGGGTCGTCGGTGGGCACGACCAGGATCAGGCCGTCGGCCAGCCCGCCGCTGAGGGCCGCGACGCGCTCGCGTTCGCGGGCGGGGTCGCGGCTGGTGGTGAAGACGCCCAGGTCCAGTCCGGCGCTGCTGGCGGCCTCGGCGGCGGCGCGGGCGACCTCGGCGAAGTACGGGCTGACGAGTTCCGGGACCACCATCCCGACGAGGTTGGTGCGCGCGCCGCGCAGTCGCCGGGCGGCGGGGTTGGCGACGTACCCGAGGTCACGGGCGGCCTGGATGACACGGGCGCGGGTCTGTTCGCTGATGCGGCCGGTGTTGTTGAGGGTCTTGGAAACCGTGACCGCCGACACGCCGGCAAGGCGCGCGACGTCGGCGATGGTGACGGGGGCAGTCATGGGCACTCCTGTACACCCCTGTGATGGAGTGCGGTTGCTCCATCAAGATCTGGGTTAACGATTACCCAGACTGTAACACCCTCCCACCCTCCCGTCAACGCAACCCTCCCCCCATCCCGTAAGCTGGACGGCATGCTGCGCCGCGCCCTGAACACCCTCGGCTGGACGGCGGCCGGAGTCGTGGCTCTGGGCGTCACCAACACCTACCGCTTCCAGACCACCACCCACCGCGCCGCCCTGCCCGGCCTGACCCGCCCGGTCCGCATCGCACACCTGAGCGACCTGCACTACGGCATCTTCATGCGCCGCCGCTCGGTCCGCCGCTGGGTACAGGCCACCCGGCAGGCCCGGCCGGACATGATCGTCATCACCGGAGACTTTCTCGACAGCGGCGTGGGGCGCCGCCACCACACCAAACTCCTGGCGGAACTCGCGCACCTGCACGCGCCGCTGGGCGTGTACGCCGTGTGGGGCAACCACGACTGGACCAGCCTGAACACCAACGCCACCCGCCAGCAGTTCGCCGAACAGCTCACCCGCGCCGGCGTGCGGCTCATCAACAACGCCGGCGTGCAGGTCCGCGACGACCTGTACGTCGCGGGCGTCGACGACTGGTGGTTCGGACAGCAGGACCTGAACGCCGCCCTGCAGGACCACGCGGGCGGCGCAGTCGTCCTGCTGTCCCACAACCCGGACTACCTGTCGCAGGTACCGCACTGGGTGGCCCTGACCCTCAGCGGCCACACCCACGGCGGACAGGTCCGGCTACCGCTCATCGGACCGCTGAAGAAACGCAGCACCCTCCTGAACGTCCTGCGCGGCTGGGTGCGCGGCGACCGGATCGTGCAGTGCCCCGCCGAGGGCACGCCAGGCGTCACGCCCGCCGGACAGGCACTGGGCTTCGTGTCACGCGGACTGGGCGTGACCGGAGTACCGCTGCGCTGGGACTGCCCGGCCGAACTGGTCCTGCTGGACCTCCACGCCCCCTGACCCGGCAGCACTCAGGAAGAGGCCCGCGTCGGAAGACGTGCGGCCGGGTACCGTACGATGGGCCTGCTAGCCACACGGTCAAGCTTTCTGCTGAGTGGCTCCACGACGCTGAAGGTCATGGGGATCGTACTGGTATCACGGCGGTTTCCAGTTCCACCCCAGGCACAAGGCACGCCCCAGGGCGTCACAGCCCCCGTCCTTCTCATACGGACTCGGATTGAATGCGCTTTACAGCCCATTCAATCCGAGCGGATGCGAGAAGGAGAGAAACGCCCCTCCGGACGTGGAGCTGGCAATCCGGTGAACTTCCGGATGGTCGGCGAAACAAACGGCAGTCCGTATCAGGTGCTTGCACTGCGGCGCAGCCCTTCGAGTCCGCTCAATTCAGAATGACTGAGCAAGCCCTTCGATCCCACTGAATGCTGTTGTCGGAAGTCTGTTGTTCTGACCAGTGCGGTGCGAACAGAGGCGATCTGGACCAACGCAGCCAACTGGAAAGACCCTCTGTCCATTCCGGTTCACCTGCCGCACCCTGAAGTCATGCGCGTCCTGTTCCCTCTGCTGCTCGGCCTGAGCCTCGCTGCCTCCGCCCCCGTGCCCCCCTTGAACCCGGCCGGGGAGGTGGACGTCGGCGCGCCCGCCCAGAGCGTCGCCCTGAGCGCCGACGGCCACACCCTCGTGGTCGGCACGGCCCGCGACGTGCAGCGCCTCGACCCTGGGACGCTCCGCCCCCTGGGCGTCCTGACCGGCAGTGACGGCGGCGGGTGGGGCGCGACCTTCAACCGCGCGGGCCGACTGGCCGCCGCCGGCCTGACCCGCGGCGTGACCGTCTGGGACGACCTGAGCCGCCCACCACGCACGATTGACTCGCCCGGCGGGCGGGTATTCGCCCTCGCGTGGCACCCGGACGGCCAGCGGCTCGCGCTGGGCGACGCGGGCGGCCACTGGCAGGTCACGCCCGGCGGGCCGCGCGGACAGCTGCGCGGCGACGTGATGGCCGCCGCCTGGAGTGCGGACGGCCTCACGCTATACCTCAGCACCGGACAGGAAGACAGCGCCACGTACGCGCTGGACGCTGGCACAGGCCGGGTCCGCTGGCGGCAGCAGAACGTCCCCGCCACGCACACCCGCCGCGCCTATTACGGCCTGGACGAGGTGAACGGCCTGAGCCTCTCCCCGGACGGGCGCACCCTGGCCAGCGCGCATCAGGACGGGCGGGTCCTGCTGCGTGACGCCGCGACCGGCCACCTGCGCCGCACCCTCACGGGCGGCGAGGACACCCGCTGGGCGGCCTTCACGCCGGACGGCACGCAGGTCGTCGCGGTGGGCGAAACGGGCCGCGTGACCATCTGGACGGGCGCCGGACAACCGGCCGGGCAGGCGCAGGTCGGCGGGGAACTCTGGCATGTCCTCATCCTGCCGGACGGGCGGGCGCTGACGGCCGGAGCGGACGGCGCGGTACGCGCCTGGACGCTACCCACCCAGGTTCGCTGACCGGGTAGCGTGAAGGCGTGATCATCCTCGACTCTGCCCTGGCTGCCCGGCTGCTCACCGACCCGGACACACGGCGCATCCTGGCGGCCTTCCAGGGGAACGGGCAGGTGATCGCCGATGCGGCCCGCGCGCTGAACCTGCCGCTGGAGACCGTGCGGTACCGAGTGCGGCGCGCCGTGCAGGCGGGAGTGCTGGTCGCGGCGGGTCGCCGCGCGCGGCGTGGGCGGACGCAGACGGTGTATCGCCTGCCACTGCCGGTGTTCGTGCCGGGCCTGCAGGTGCCCGGCGGGCCGGACACCCTGCTGCATCCGGATGAGGACGCCTTCCTGGCGCAGGTGCGGCTCGTGCGGGCCGCGCTGCTCGCCGGGGGTGGGTGGGGCCTGCGCGTCACGGCGGGCACCCCAGACCTGGTGGCCGAACTGGCCCGACCGGAGCAACGCGGCGCGACCATGGACGCCCTGCGGGTCCTGCAGGCCCCAGCGGTGGTGGACGTCAGCAGCACCCTGACGCTGAGTGCCGAGGACGCCAAGGCCCTGCAGGCCGAACTGCTGGACGTCTACGCCCGCTACGCGGCCCGGCAGCGACCCGGCGCGGCGCATCTGCTAGGCCTTACCCTGTACCCGGCGTGAACACTGCTCCACATGGAGCACCGGTGAGGATCAGCTGGAACGGACGGCAGCTGGTGCCCCGCAGCGTCCCTGCCTCAGGGCGCGAGGCGGCGGAGTTGGGCTGCCGCCTCCGCAGAGCCCAGGGCCTGCGCCCGTTCCAGCCACACGCGGGCCTGCGCCAGATCACGCGCGACTCCTGTGCCCGTCAGGTAGGCCATGCCCAGGTTGTAGGCGCCATCCGCACTTCCGCGTTCTGCGGCCTGACGGCTGTACTCCACGGCTCTGCCCGGATCACGTGGGATACCGATCCCTCCACCGTGCATGTGGGCGAGCAGCAGCAACGCGTCGCGGTATCCGCGGGACGCGGCCGTCTCCGCCCACTGCCGGGCCTGCGCCGGGTCGCGGGGCAGGCCTTCTCCGTCCAGGGCCATCCACGCCAGTTCCGTCAGGGCACGCATACTTCCCTGATCGGCAGCGCGGCGCCGCCAGGTCACCGCGAGCTCCGCGTTCTTCGGGACGTGTTGCCCTTCGGCGTACAGATCCCCGAGTATTTCCTGAGCGCCCAGCATACCCTGCTCGGCCGCGAGCCGGATCCACCGGACGCCTTCCTGGGTATCCATTGCGACGCCGATTCCGAACAGCAGGGCGCTGCCCAGCAGTCCCTGAGCGACCGGTTCGTTGAATTCAGCGGCGTCCCGGTACAGGGCCACCGCCCGCGCCGGGTCCGGTTTGAGCCCGATGCCGTCGGCGTACCATGCGCCGAGTACGGTCCGTTCCACCGGGGGGACTCCAGCGCGGACGGCCTGCACCTGCCAGGCACTCGCGGCAGTACTGTCGTGCGGCGTGCCGATCCCCGCCCTGTACAGCCCCACCGCCGACAGCATCGCCTCCACGTCCCCCCGCTCGGCGGCCGTCACCGTCCATCTGAGCGCCTGACGCAGGTCTCGCGGCACACCGTTGCCAGACAGGTATATGGACGCCAGAAACACCTGCGCGTCCCGGCGCCCGTCCTGCGCGAGTTTCAGGGCGGCCTGCGCCTGCTGCGCCGTCACGCGTGTAGTGGGAGGCGGAGCCGTCAGGTAATCCAGCGTCCGGGAGGCATCCGAGGAACCGGCGGCCACAGCCCGGCTGAGCAGGTCACGAGCGGCCGCCTCACTGGCCGGGATGCCGTGCAGGCCGTGGAGCGTCAGTTGCGCCAGCAGGTACAGGCCCCGATCGTCTCCGAGTTGCGCGTCCCGCCTGACCCAATCCACCATGGTCTGCAGATCTGCCGCGGCAGGCTGCCAGCGTGGCGACTCCGGGTACCGGCGCGTGAAGTGATCCCAGATCACGGTGCGCTGCGCGGAGCGGAGCCCACCCAGCGCCGCCTTCAGGCGGGCGTTCATGGCGTCATTCACGGTGAGGGCCGTCCAGGTGGGCTGCGCGAGGAGCAGGTCCGCGAGAACATTCAGGGCCTCCGGCGTCCGGGCAGAGAACCGGAGCACCTCGACTGCGCGGGGCACGTCGGCCGGCAGGTCCGGCGCGCCGGCAGCCAGCAGGCGCGCCAGGGCCAGCGCCGCGGCCTGCCGGGTGTCCTCCGAACGGTCCTGGCCGCGGGTGGCTACCTCGAAGTGATGCGCGGCCCGCACCGCGTCCCCTTCGCCGAGGAGCAGCTGGCCGAGCAGAAGGTTCGCTTTCGCCGCATCCAGCTCGGCGGCCCGTTCCAGCCAGAACCGTCCCGGTCCCTTCCGGTCAGGCGTGGCGAGCAGCACCTCGGCGAGGCGCACCATGGCGGGGACGTGGCCCAGGTCGGCCGCTTCCCAGTACACCTTGATGGCTTCGTTCAGGTCGCCCGCCTGTTCGAGCCGGGCCGCCTCGGCGGTCAGGCGCGGTCCGCGGGTGGACGGCCCGTCCTGCGGCATGGTCGCGGCCCGGTTCGTCCAGAACAGGAAGCGTTCCCGGTCCGCCGGGAGGCGCCTGGCCGGGTCCGGGTCGTCCACGCCCGTCTCGTACAGGTCCGCCAGTTTCTGCGCGCTGATGGCGTCCCCGCCGTCCGCCCAGCGGGCCAGCAGCGCCGCCGCCTGCGCCGGGTGGCGCATCCGCGCCTCCGGTAGGAACTCCCCGAGCAGCAGCGCGGTCAGGGAGCGACGGGCGTCAGCGGGCGCACCCTCCGGCACGCGGAGCTCCTGCTCCGCCGCGCCGCGCAGGGCCGCCTCGCCCTCCCGCCACTCGGCAGGCGAGCGGCCCTCGTCCAGGAGCATCTCAGCCACCAACAGCTGAGCGGGGGCGTATCCCTGCGCGGCGGCCAGGCGGTACCAGCGCAGCGCCTCTGGTCGGTTCCGGGGCGTCGCGAACCCGTTGTAATGCAGTTCACCCAGCAGGAACTGCGCCTGAGCGTCCCCCCGCGCCGCTTCGGGTTGCAGGGCGCGGAACGCAGCGTCCAGCTGTCCATCGCGGTACAGGGCTGCGCCGGATGTGACTTGAGCCCCGGCCGTACTCAGCATCAGGATGTATAGGATGGTCACCGGCACGGCACGCCATGAAGACATGGAAGAACGATACCCGCCGCGACGGCTCCCTGCACAGAACATACGGTTGCCAGCCTGCTGGGGTACCTTGGGCGTTCATGGCTGCTGGTGTGCGCGTTGCCGCGCGGGGTGCGGGCGATTCTTGATAACCTCGGGTGCCAGGGGTTCAGCAGCCTCCGAAGTAGAGGGCCAGGTTGTGGGCAGTGGTCTTGCGACACACGTGTGCCCGGATGGATCTCTCCGAATTCAACTGCGGCAACACCAGGTGAAAAGAACGATCCAGACGTGAAAACACAACCTCGATCGTTTTTCTCACCCAGCGCATCGCCCCCCACCAGTGGCGTGGCTTCTTGAGGTTTTTGTTCGTCGACTCGACCCGCACGCTCGCCTGGTCCGCTGACGGGCGGGAACTCGCGGTGGGCGCCGGGCTGAACGGGGACGACGCGATCACGGTCTTCCCGGTGAAGTGATACGGACTCGCGGAGCTGCGGAGCAGAGCGAGAGGCCGTCCACACCAGCGGTCGAAGATGAAACCCTGGGGCGTGCCGTCGCGTCAGGGCGGAACTGGAAACCCCTGTGAGCATGCGGCGAGGCCAGGGACGTTCTGCTGTCTTTCCTCCCGGTGACTTCCGGGCGGTCCGGGAGCACTGGCCTTCATGGGCAGCATTCGGAGGTGTTCAGGGGCGGACCCGGTCCGTACGAGACAGCAGTTGAGCGTGGTATGAAGGCGCATGATGGTGGCCCCCGGATTGCTGCGTGAGGGCGGCGCAGGCCCGGCTGGGGGTGATACGCGCTCTGGCGCATGCGTGGGCCGGGCGCGGGCGGGTACGGTGGCGGGTGATGAGTGACGCTTCAGTCCGGATGCACGCCGACGAGGTGACCGTGGACGCGACCCTGGTCTCGCGCCTGATCGCCGCCCAGTGCGCCCCGTGGACCGGGCGGCCCCTGACGCGGATCCGCCACGCCGGTACGGACAACGCCATGTTCCGGCTGGGCGACGATCTGGTCGTGCGCCTGCCCCGCATCGGCTGGGCGGCGGACGACGTGCATAAGGAAGCGACGTGGTTGCCGCGCCTTGCGCCGCACCTGCCGCTGCACGTGCCGGAACCGCTGTTCGTGGGCGTGCCCGGCGAGGGCTACCCGTTCCCGTGGGCGGTGTACCGCTGGCTGGAGGGGGTGGACGCGGGTCTGGACACCGTGCGGGACGGGCATGAGCTGGCGCGGGAGCTGGCGGGCTTCATCATGGCGCTGCGCCGCGTGCCGCGCCCACCAGACGCCCCGCACGGCTCCCGTAACGGCACGCTGCATGACCGGGACCGGGGAACCCGCGCGGCCATCGCCGACTGCGCGGGCCTCCTCGACCCCGCACCGGTGCTGGCCGCGTGGGAGGCCGCACTCACCGTTCCAGCCTGGGCCGGTGACCACATGTGGATTCACGGCGACCTGAAACCCGGCAACCTGCTGGCGCATGGCGGGCGGTTGAGTGCCGTGATCGACTGGGGCGGCCTGACGCTGGGCGACCCGGCCGTCGATCTACAACCTGCGTGGAACCTGCTCGACGCCCCGTCGCGGCAGAGTTTCCGCGCCGCACTGGAACTGGACGACGCCACGTGGGCGCGCGGGCGCGGCTGGGCGCTGAGCGTGTCGCTGGTGGCCCTTCCGTACTACGTGCACACGAACCCGGAACTGGCTGCCATCTGCCGGGCCACCATCCGGGCCGTGCTGGACGAAGGTTTCTGATTCTCAACTCGGGCGGGTCAGTTCAGCGCCCGCGTGTCGGCGGGCAGCACGCCTCCTGCCACCAGTTCCTGCGCGGCGTCCTGCAGGGCCGTCAGGGCGACCCGCTGGGTGAAGGGGCCGGTCGAGACGCGCGCCACGCCCAGCGCCTGGAGCTCGCTTGCGGGCAGGCTCGCGCCGGGCACGCTGATCAGCGTCAGCTTCTGCGGCCCCAGCGCTGCGACCACCTGTTCGATCTCCTCGCGCGCCACCAGCCGGGGCACGAACACCACGGGCGCGCCGGCCTCCAGGAACGCCTGACACCGGCGGATGACCTCGTCCAGCAGCGGCTGGCGCGGAGCGTCGGGTGCGGCGCGCACCAGGGCGTCGGTGCGGGCGTTCAGCACGAAGTCGATCCCGGCGGCCCGGCCGGCGTCCAGCACGGCCCGCACGGCGGCCACGGCCTCGTCCAGCGGCTTCATCTGATCTTCGAGGTTCCCGCCGACCACGCCCGCCTCAATGGCCCGGCGGGCCGTGTCCCCGGGGTTGCCGTAGCCTGCCTCGAGGTCCATGCTGACCGGCAGATCCACCGCCTGCGTGATGCGGCGCACCATGTCCAGGTGCAGGTCCAGCGGGATATTCTCACCGTCCTTGTACCCGAAGGTCGAGGCGATGGAGTGGCTGGCGGTCGCCAGGGCGCGCACGCCGGGCACGTCGGCCACCACCTGCGCGGAGACCACGTCCCAGACGTTGGCCAGCGTCAGGATTTCCGGGGCGGCGTGCAGGTCGAGCAGCGTGCGGGCCTTCTGGGCGAGATCGGTCATCCTGTCAGCTTAGGCTGGCGGGTCGGAAACGTGCCCTCAGCGTTCCTTGTGCGTTCCAGGCATACGGGGCGCCGCTGCTGGACAGTCGGGCAATGGTGAACGCGCATTCCACCCCGCAAGCCGGGCCCGAATCGTCGGCACTGCCGTCGCGACAACCTGCCAGGGAAGGGGTTGATGTTTGTTCCTGCCGGGCAGGTGGCACAGATCCGGCACCCGCCGGAAAGGATCTCTGGGAGCCTCGTCATTCCGACTGGATGGGCCGCAAGGCCCGCTGCGTCCGGGCGTGGGATCGGTAGCTCGGTGGAGTTCCGGTTCGTCAATCGAAGGGATGGAAGTTCATATCACGGGAAAGCCTGCTGGCGCGCCGCGGACGGGTTGGCGTCCGCTCTATCCTGTGATCCCCCACTCGTCGGTCTTGTACGGATTCCGTTTGTTTCGCCGACAATCCGGAACTTCACCGGGCCTGCCGGCTCCACGTCCGGAGGGGCGTGTTGCTCCCACTCTGCGGGGCAGCTCTACGGGTCGCTTCGCTCAGAGCCAGCGGGCCTTGCAGCCCATTCAGTCGGCGTCCGTCTGAACCGGGGTCCGGCCGCAGATGCGGCAGCGGCCGATCGGACGGGGTGACACAATGGACGCAGCATGAACAGGCGTCCCAGATGGTGGCCGGGCCGGGCCACTCAAATGAATGACCGTCCCGGCGGATGGGCGATCCGGAAGTGACGGCCGCGCACGCTGATCCGCTCGGGTTCACCTCCCCTGACGGGCCGGACAGGCAGCAGTTGGACACCTTCCGTGAGCGGTCGCGGCAGCGGGATGAGGCCGCCGAGTCCCTCGCGGCCTGCCGGGCCGCCCTGCACGGTTGGGCAGGGCCGGACGTGGCCTTCGCTGGTCTGTCGCTCCTGGCTTCCGCTGAGCTGCCCGGTGAGGTGGCGGCGGCCGTCCGGAGTCGGCAGGATACGGAGCGCCGCGTCGCGGCCCTGCAGCGGGAACTGGAGGAACGGCAGGTAGAGCGGGCGCAATGGACGTCCGGCGACGCGGCCCTCCAGGCGCAGCTCGCCGCGCACGCCCGCGAGGAGGCTGTCGTGCAGGCGCTGGCAGCCCTGTGCCCGACAGCGGAGCGGCTGAACACCGTCCGTGCGCGGCTCGCGCAGGCGCTTACGCGGCAGGCCGCGCAGCAGGGCCGCGGGCTGGCCACCCTGTGGAGCGCCGTGTCGGGTCAGGCCGGCGCCCTGCAGCGGGAGGTAGATCAGGCCCGAGCGGATGAAGGGGTGGCCCTGCTCGCCTACGAGTCCTGTGCGCGGCAGCGGGGCGTCCTGCCGGTGCCGGACCCGGCAGGCGTGCCGGGACGGGTCGCGCGCGAACAGGCCCGCCTGAACGCGCGGCGCCAGGACCTCGCCCGGCAGCGGCAGGCGGCTCAGACGGCGCTGCGGGCTCTCGATGATCAGGACGAGGGAACGCGGGCCGCCCTTCGTGCGCTGCGGCAGCAGGCGGCGTCCGTCTGGACCGCGGCGCAGCAGGGGTACGCGCTGCCCACCTGGGACCGCTGGGCGGACCTCTGGCGCCGCCGGGGGGACGCGCGGCTCCTGTGGGAGCGGCACGCGGACGCCGAATGCCACCTTCAGGAGGCCACGCGCGCGCTGGAGGTCCATCTGGAAACGTTCCCGGCGCACCTGCACGATCCGGCCGAGGTCACGCGTCAGTTTGAGGCCCTGCATGAGGCAGCGGCGGCCCGGCTGCAGGCGGCCCGCGAACGGGCCGAGGCCCTGGAACTGGCCCGGATACGCGAGGAGCAGGCCCAGCGCGAGGAGACGCAGCGACGTCAGGCGGAGCTCGCGGTTCGCAGGCGGGAAACCCGGCTCGCGGTTCTGGACGTCCTGCTCGGGCGTCTGGCCCACCTGACGCGGGCCTCGCAGCGGGCAGAGGACGCGGTCCGGGCGCAGCCGCCTTCCCAGGACGCTCTCCCGGACCTTCCCGGCGCCGTTCCCGATTTCCCCGCCGGCGCACGGGAGCGCCTGGTCGCCCTGGTGGCCGGACCGCAGTCCACGGCGCCGCAGTTGCAGTCGGTCGAGCCCTCAACCCCGCCCGCCGTGCCAGGGGCACACCTCCCGCTGGAAAGCCCGGTAGACCGGGCGGCCGTACAGAGCCCGGCACCGGACGGGCAGGCCGGCGTGCCCGCCCTCGGTGAAGACGAGCGGGCCGCCGCGCGGGCCCTGCTGGTCCGGCACGCCGCGCTCGCCGCGCAGATCGCCATGTGCCTCGAAGCGCTCGAGGACTGGGCTGGCCCGGGCGTGACGGGCGGGGACGCCCTGCGCCTCGCGGAACAGGTCAGCCAGCTGAGACCTGCGGACGCGCAGGACCCGGTTGCGGTCCACAGGAGCGCCGACGCACCGGTCACCCCCGAGCGCTGGCACCACCTGTGGACCCAGCGGTACCGGGGCTCGACCCTGCGCCGCACCTGGCTGGACGCGCGCGCTGCCATCACGGCCCTGGAAGACCAGATGGCGCCCCTGTGGGCCGCGTGGCCTGCCGGGGCGCGCCATGTCGCCGCGCTGCGACAGGCCACCGGTACCGCCACACCCGCCGCGCCAGCGACCACCGCGCCGATCCTGCTGCGCCCGCCAGCTCCTCCCGCGCCGGGTGCTGCCGCCACGCCGCATTCGCCGGGGTCTCCTCGGCCGGTCCAGCTTGAGGTGGCCACACCTTCTTGCCCGCCGGTCGGTCTGCCGGCGCCAGCAGCGTCCGGGGCCACGGACGGGCCGTGGACGCCGCCTCGACTCACGCCTGAGCAGGTGCCTGCGGCGCGGGCGCTGCTCGCCCGGTTCGACTCGCTCGGCGAGCAGGAACACCGGACGCTCGACGCCCTCGCGGACTGGGCCGGCCCTGGCCTGAACGGCCCGCGTCTGGCCGAGCTCGTCAGTGGTCCCCTGCCCGGCGAGATCACGCAGGCCCTCGAGGCATGGACACGCACCCGTGAGGCCCCGGCGTCACATGTCCCCCCGGAACGGGCCCGGATCGGCGCGGCCGTTCAGGCCGAAAAGGACCGGTCCGCGGCGGTGCTTGGCCCCCTGCGGCAGCTGCAGGTGCCTGCGGAGGCCGTCATTCAGGCGGAACACGCCCTGGCAGGCGCGCGGGGTCCGGCACTGCCACGCATCGAGCGCCGCCTGCACGACGCCCGCGCCACGTACGCGGCGCAGGCCGCCAAGCTGGGCTTCGTGACGGTCCCGCCGCCCCGGCGGATCGCCATCCTGATCCAGGATGAACTCACCACCTTCAACCGGCGCCTGCAACCCCTGGACGCGCAGTGGAAGGCGCTGCTGGACCGGCCGGAGCCGGCGCCACCAGCGCTGCCCGGCCGCTGGAAGCGCGCCTGGGCCGCCGTGAGTGGCCGTTACGGGATGCCCCTTCACCCCGACACCTGGGAGCGGTCCATCTGGCCGCGCCGCGCCGAGGGCGAGCGGCTCTGGACCGAACTGCAGAACGTCCGGCGGCAGCGGCAAGCCGCCCAGGAGGACCTCACGGCCCTGTGCGCCACGTGGCCGGCCGGGGCGCGCACGGTGGACAGCCTGCGTCAGGCGGCGGGTGGGGCGAGTGCCCCATCACCCGCCCCGCTGCCGACCCCACCCCCTACCCCAGCGCCTCGGACCCCACCGGGACCTACCGCCAGCGCGCGGCCGGTCCCCGCGCCCGTCCCGACCGCGCGCCGCGCCGCGCCCTCTGCCGGGTCGTCCAGGCCCGCACCCACACTGCCGCCGGTTGCCCCGCCACCCCCCGTTCAGTTGGCGCCGGTTCAACCGGCGTCAGCGGCGCGTCCGTCCGTTCCGGGTGTGGCCGCGCCGGGCCCGGTGCCGCGTCCGGCGCCGCCGCCTCCCGTCGCGCCGGACCTGCAGCCCGGTCCGGCCGCGATTCCCCAGGCCGCGCGGGCGGGAACGCCGCCGGTCATCCCGGCCCCTCTCGCGCCCGCGCCTCTTCCATCTGCGCCTCTTCCATCTGCGGCTGTCGCGCCAGTACCCGGCCGGCCATCCTCCGTGACACCGCCCATGACGCCCCCCGCGCCGCTCCCGCCAGCGCCGCGTCCCCCGGCCGGCCCCTCGTCGTCCCGGCCGGTTCCGCTGCCGCTGCTGCCTCCGCCGCACGGCGTGCCCCGGCCGGTCACGCGGCCCCCGGCTCCGGAGACCGGGGGTGAGCCCTCGACCGGACGACTCACCCGGCGACAGCGGGCCGAGCGGGAAGCAGTGCGCATCAGTGACCAGTACGACTGGGAGAAGGGATTCCACCTCATCGCGGACGCCCTGGACCGGGACCGCTGGGGGCAGTTGCGGGAGAGCATCGAGCGGGAGATCGCGCTTGGCATGACGCCCGACGAGTTCGAACTGCTGCTGCAACTGCGCGCGTACTGGCACGACCAGACGCACTACCAGTCGCCGTACACCGCCCGGTACGACAGCCTGCCGTGGGGGCTGGGCATCGCGTTGATCCGCCGCTGCGCGGGCGTGCCGTGCCTGGACGACATGATCCTGCTGCTCGAGCGGCTCTACGAGTACGCGCAGGTCGCCTGCTCGCCCCGGTCCCTGCCGGCGTTCTCGCAGCGGCTCGGGGCGATCCTCGACCGGGCCGACCCGGACGTGGACCTGGACTACTGGCTGAGTACCCAGGAGGACCGGTGATCCTGCCGGCGGTCGGGGCGTTCGTCACGAGTGTCCGGGACGGGCAGACCGGCACGGTCACCGGGCACGAGGGGGGTCGGCTGTCCGTGACGTGGCCGTCCGGGCGCGTGACGCGCGTGGCCCGCGCGGACGTCCGCTGCGGCCTGAGCGCCGGGCAGGTCGTGCAGGACCAGCCGCGCAGCCTGCGCCCGTCCCTCGGGGAGGGCCGCGTGCTGGACGTGCGGACCCTCGGCGGGCGGGAGCAGGCGCTGGTGGAGTTCTGGACGACCGGGGAGCGGCAGTGGCTGCCATGGGAGCAACTCGTGCCCGTCTGGAGTGCCCAGTCCCTGTTCGAGCAGGGCGTGACGCCCCTGGCGGGCTTCGCCGAGCGGTTCCGGCTGCGGCACCTGGCGCTGGCGCTGCAGCACTGGCACCGCACGACGGGCGCGCTGGCGCAGGTGGACATCGACCCGCTGCCGCACCAGTTGCACCTCGTGCAGCGCATCCTGCAGAGCGGGAACCTCAACTGGCTCATCGCGGACGACGTCGGGCTGGGCAAGACGATCGAGGTGGGCCTGCTGCTCGCGGCGCTGCGGGCGCGGGGCCTGCGCCGCTTCCTGCTGGTCGTCCCGGCGGGCCTGACCCGGCAGTGGCAGGCGGAACTCCGCACCCGCTTCGGGATGACGCAGGCGGTGATCTACGGGCAGGACTTCGAGATCAGCGATCCCGCGCAGTGGCCGCTGTTCGAGGTGGTGATCGCCTCCATGGACCGCCTCAAGCACGAGCGTCACCTGGACCTCGCGCGGCAGTCGGGCCGCTGGGACGTGGTGGTGTTCGACGAAGCGCACCGCCTGTCGCGCAGCCTGTACGGCCTGACGTACCAGACGTCCGAACGGTACGCGCTGGCCGCGACGCTCCGCGCCCTGACCGAGAACGTCGTGCTGCTCAGCGGCACACCCCACCAGGGAAACATCGACCGCTTCGAGGCGCTGCTCGAACTGCTGCGGCCCGGCCCGGTCTGGCGGGAACGGATCGCGCGGCTGCGCCTCGAACCGCAGCTGCTCGCGGGGCTGGTCATCCGCAACCGCAAGGCGGACGTGACGGACGCGCAGGGGAACTTCATCTTCAAAGGGAAGGTCACCCGCGCGGTCACCGCGCCGCAGAACGAGCCGGAGGAGGTGTTCGACCGGGCGCTGCGCCGCTACCTGAAGCAGGGCTACGACGCGAGCAGAGAGAACCGGAAGGCCATCGCCATCGGGTTCGTGATGACGATCTATCGCAAGCTCGCCGCATCCAGCGTGGCCGCCATCCAGGGCGCCCTGGAACGCCGCCTGCTGCGCCTGCAACGCCAGGAGCCGGCAGCCGTCCAGCCAGGACCCGCCCAGCCGGACGACCCGGACGACGGCAGCCCGTTCGTGGAGGCTGACGAGCAGGTCAGTGGCACCCGCAGCGAGTTCTTCTCCGGCGAGACGGAGATGCTGCGCGGCCTGATCGGGCTCGCGCGGGAACTCCGCACACACGACACGAAACTTCAGGCGTTCACGCAGACCCTCATCGGCGGCATCCTGGCCGGCAACCCGGACGAGCGGGTGCTGATCTTCACCGAGTACCGCTCCACGCAGGACTACCTCGTGCAGACCCTGAACGGGCTCGCGCCGGGCCGCGTGGATGTCATCCACGGCGGGCAGACGCTCGAGGAGCGCGCCGCGGCCATCGCGCACTTCGAGGAATCCGGGCAGTTCCTGGTGTCCACCGAGGCTGGCGGGGAGGGCTTCAACCTGCAGCGCCGCTGCCGCGTCCTCGTGAACTACGACCTGCCGTGGAACCCCATGCGGCTCGTGCAGCGCGTCGGGCGCCTCTACCGCTACGGACAGGAGAAACCGGTCGTGGTGTTCAACCTCAGCGTGTCGGGCAGCCTCGACGACGAGATCCTGCGGCAGATGTACACGCGGCTCGACGCGGTCGCCGCCGACCTCGCGTCCGTCGCCGACGAGTACCGCGAGGGCCTGCAGGAAGACATCGTGGGTGAGGTCGCCAGTTTCCTCGACGTGAGCACCATCCTGGCCGAGGCCGCCACGCACACGCCCAGCCGCACGCAGGCCCGCATCGAGGAGGCCCTCGAGCGCGCCCGGCAGGCCGCGCGGCAGCAGGACGACCTGCTGCGGCACTCCAGCGGCTTCGACCCGGACGCGCTGCGCGGCGAACTCCCGGTCGGCGAGGCGCACCTGACCGCGTTCGTGGACGGCATGTTCGGTCAGCTCGGTGTGACCGTCACCCACCGCCTCCACGCAGGGCAGGTCTGGGAGATCAAGCTCCCGGAGGACCTGCAACGTCAGCTGAACCTCAACCAGAACCAGCGGGTCGCGTTCAACCGTCACGCGGCCAGTAAACACCGGGCCACGCTCCTCGACAGCCGCTCTGCCCTGCTCGGCTTCCTGTTCGAGACGGCCGGCACGTACGCGTTCAGTGGTCACGTCGCCCAGACGCCTCTCGGGGAGGGCGGCACGGCCGGCGCGGTCCTGCGCTGGCAGGACGACCGCGGCCGCCCCCTCAGCGAACGGTTCGTGGTCCTCCGGCGGCAGCAGGACGGTGTGACGGTCAATCCGCCGGCGTTCAGTCGGGACCTGCTGCAACCGGCCGTGGACACGCCGGGCATTCCCAGCCTCACCGTCCAGGCGTGGCCGGCGTTTGAAACTGCCCTGCACGACCTGCTGGCCGCGGGTGCCAGTGATGACCTGCACCCGGACGGGTATCTCGTGACCGGCGTGGCCTGGAACGCCGACTGATCCGGATTCCGATCGGACGGTCTTCGCAGCCCATTCGTTCGGAGTCCGTATCACCACGCAGGACGCTATCCCGGAGCGGGAATGGAGCCCTGGCCCGCGCTGTTCAGGTCATTTCTTGAGGTCCTGATTTTCCGTGTCCCAGAGGTCATGGAGGGTTTCCTGGACGGTCTGGCGGGCGCGGGCGAGTTTGGTGAGTCCGGCGGGAGTGATCTCGGTGTATACGCCGCGCCGGTCGGTGGGGCACATGTAGCGGGCGAGCAGGCCGCAGTCCTGCGCTTCGAGGCGGGCGACGAGGCGGGTGGTGGCGCTCTGGGAGAGTCCGGCGAGGTCGGCGAGGACCTGCATGCGGTGGTGGTGGTCGTGTTTGGCTTCCAGCGCGGCGAGGACGCGGTACTCGCTGAGGCTGAGGTCGTGGTGGGTGTTCAGGGCGTGTTCGAGGGCGCGGCTGGCGCTCTGCCACTCGTGGTCGAGGGTCTGCCAGCGGGTTTCGAGGTCGGGGGTCATGGGTCTCCAGGGTGGGGGTTGACAGGGGGTCGGATCAAGTCTACTTTTATTTGCAGACGCAAGCATTGCTTGTGCAAGCATTATAGCAGGGGGTGAGCCACCCTCCTGCGTCGCCCTCATACGGACTGCCGTTTGTTTCGCCGACAATCCGGAACTTCACCCCCCTGCCGGCTTCACGTCTGGAGGGACGTGTTACCCCCACTTTGCGGAGGGGCTCTACGAGTCGCTTCGCTCGGACCCAGCGGGCTTTGCAGCCCATTCAATCGGAGTCCGTCTCATTCCAGGAGATTCCCCATGCCCCCAGCCCTGCTCGCCCTGGCCATCAGCGCCTTCGCCATCGGCACCACCGAATTCGTCATCGTCGGCCTGCTCAACACCATCGCTGCCGACCTCGGGGTCAGCGTCCCCAGCGCCGGCCTCCTCGTCAGCGGCTACGCCCTGGGCGTCGCCCTCGGCGCGCCGGTCCTCACCGCCCTCACCGGCCGCCTCGCCCGCAAGCAGCTGCTGCTCGGCCTGATGGCCCTGTTCACCGCTGCCAACATCGTCGCCGCCCTGTCCGACACCTACGCCCTCCTGATGACCGCCCGCATCCTCAGCGCCCTAGCCCACGGCGTGTTCTTCAGCGTCGGCAGCACCATCGCTGCCGGCCTCGTCGCCCCCGAGAAACGCGCCAGCGCCATCGCCACCATGTTCGCGGGCCTGACCCTCGCCACGGCCATCGGCGTCCCCGCCGGCACCTGGGTCGGCCAGGAACTCGGCTGGCGCGCCACCTTCTGGGTCATCACCGCCCTGGGCGTCGTCTCGCTGATCGCCGCGGCCCTGCTGCTCCCCCGTACCCTGCCCCGCGGGGACGCCACCACCCTGGCCCAGCAGGCCCGCGTGCTCGTCCACCCCCGCCTGCTGCTCGTGTTCGCCATGACCGCCCTCGGGTACGGCGGCACCTTCGTCACCTTCACGTACCTCGGCAGCGTCCTGGAAACCATCACCGGCTTCAGCGCGAACATGGTCAGCGTCCTGCTGCTCGTGTACGGCGTCGCCATCGCCGTCGGCAACATCATCGGCGGAAAGATGGCCGACCGCGACCCCATCCGGGCGCTGACCACGCTGTTCCTCGCCCAGGCGCTCGTGCTGCTCGCCTTCACCTTCACCGCCCCGCACCCCGTCCTCGCCGGGATCACCCTGTTCCTGATGGGCGCCCTGGCCTTCGCGAACGTTCCGGGCCTGCAGGTGTACGTCGTGCAGCTCGCGCAGCGCTTCACGCCCGGCGGCGTGGACGTCGCCAGCGCCCTGAACATCGCCGCGTTCAACCTCGGCATCGCCGCCGGCGCCTTCATCGGCGGGCTGGTCGTCAGCAGCGCCCTCGGCCTGGCCGCCACCCCCTGGATCGGCGCGCTGTTCGTCGCGGGCGGCCTGCTCCTGACCCTGGTCAGCGCCCGCCTCGACCGCCACGCCCCGGCCCTGCACGCCACCGACTGAAACCACGACACCACGGGAGAGGGGAGCACGTACATGACGTGCTCCCCTCCCTCTGACCGGTTGCCCGAGGTTCAGTCCTCGCCGCTCATGCGGACGACCAGCTTGCCGCGCACGCCCCCCGCCGCGAGTTCCGCCAGGGTCGCGGGCAACGCCTCCCGCTCCCGGACGTCCGTTACCAGCGGATCGAGCTCATCGTTCAGGACGAGTGCCAGCAGTTCGCCCAGCATGACACCCAGATCCTCCTGCGCGCGGCGGTCGCCGCTGACATGCGCGGCCCCCAGCGCGATCGGATGCACGCTGATCTTCGCCGGATGCGCTCGGTATGTGGGCAGGTCCGGCAGGCCCAGCACGCACGCCATGCCCCCACCGAACGCAACGGCGTCCAGCAGCGCCGTCGCCTGCCCGGCCGTCTCGACCACCGCCGGCACGCCCGCCCCGCCCGTCACCTCGCGCACCTGCGCGGCCAGATCCCCCGCGCGGTAATCCAGGGTCACCTCGGCCCCCAGCGCCCGCAGGTAAGCGTGGTTCGCGGCGGACGCCACGCCGATCACGCGCGCCCCCGCCCGCCGCGCGAGCTGCGTGGCGTACCCGCCCACCCCGCCGCTCGCGCCGTTCACGAGCACCCAGTCGCCGGGCCGCCACAGGCCGGGCCGCACCCCCAGCCGCCGGTCGAGACTCTGGTACGCGGTCATGCCCGCGCAGGGCAGCGCCGCCGCGACCGTCAGCGGCACCCCGTCAGGCACACGCGCGACCGTGTGGGCACCCGTGACGACCGCCTCGGCGAACACACCGGGCCGCGTGAGGTCCACGTGCATCGCCACGCGGTCGCCGGGCCGCAGGCTCTCCACGCCCGGACCGACCGCCTCGACGGTCCCAGCGCCGTCCACGCCGGGCACGTGCGGGTACGTCCAGGCGGGATGCCCGTCGCGCAGCAGTTTGAAATCCACCGGGTTGACGGTCACGGCCGCCAGCCGCACGCGGATCTCGCCCAGGCCGGGTGCCGGAGTGGGGACGGGTGTCCACTGCAAGGTCAGGGGTTCGCCGGGCTGGGTGGCCGTGAAGGCATGCATGGTCATGCGCTGACGGTACGCCGAAGCGCGCGGCCGGGCCGTGACCTTCCACCGATTGCGCGGCCACCGATTGCGTGGCGAGGGGCCGCCCGGTCACCGCACGCCACGATTCACCGGAGTTCAATCCGATGGAGAAGGTCTGATACGGACTCCGTTTGTTTCGCCAACAATCCGGAACGTCACCGGATTGCCGACTCCACGTCCGGAACCCGCTTCTCTCCTGCTCGCATCCGCTCGCACCCAGCGGGCTTTGTAGACCATTCCACCGGAGTCCGTATGACCCTACGTAAAGCGGAATGGCAGAGGATTCGGTCCATCCAGTTGACGCAGCGCCCCATGACGGCGACTTCAATTCAAACCGTTCTCAGTAGTCCAGTGACCGTTCGGAGTCGCGCAGGAAAGCCGCTCCGAGGAGAGCGGCGTGCTCGAAGTGCCGGCTCTGCCGCACCTGCGCGCCGGGCGGCAGCTGCGACTGCAGGGCCGTCCCGAACTGCCCGAACGCCCGGCTGATGTTCCCGCCGAGCACCACCCGCTGCGCCCCGAACGCCTCCACCCAGGGTGACAGCGCCTCTCCCAGCGTCTGTCCGAACGCCGTCCAGACCGGCCCGGACTGACTGGCGTCCAGTGCGGCCAGCTGCCGGGCGTCCAGCGCCACGCCCAGGTGCCGGTGGGTCAGGCGGGTCAGGGCGGCGCCGCTCACGGCGTCCTCGGCGGTGGCGTCGCGGAACGGGGTGTTCCACAGTTCCCCGCCGGGCGGCACGCCGGGGCCACCGGTCTGGACCTGTCCGGCGCGGATGAAGCCTGAGCCGATGCCGGTCCCGAGGGTGACGCCGATGGTGTCGAGTTGCTCGCCCGCCCCGGCCCACCATTCCCCGAGGGCGAACAGGTCCGCGTCGTTCCCGAACAGGATGGGGGTGCCCTGTAGCGGCGTGCCGCGCAGCCGGGCGCGCAGGGCGGCGCGGGCGTCCCGGCCGTGCAGCGCCCGGAATTTATGGGTCATGCCGGACACGCCGCGCGCCGCGTCGAAGGGGCCGGGGACGGCCAGTCCGAGGTGCGTGACCGTGACGGCCTCACCGGCCCCGGCGAGGGCCGCGAGGGCCACCTCGGCCCAGCCGCCGATCAGGGTGTCGTGCGGGGCGTCGTGGGGCAGGTCCAGCCGGGTGGGGGCGGCGGTCACGGCGCGCAGGTGCGGGTCGACGGGCGCGGCGGTGACGTGACTGCCGCCGATGTCGAGGGCGATGGCGACCGCGCGGCGCGCCCCAGGCTGGGATGCGGACGACTGGGATTCGGATGGGTGGGGTTCGGGCGGGTGCGTCATGCTGGACCTCCGCTGGGGCGGGAAGCGTGAGGGAACGGGCGGCCGGTTTCAGGTCAGGGCGACCGCGCGGAAGTCGTTGAGGTTGTGGCCGGTCAGGCCGGTGTGCAGGGTGTCCCCGAGCGCCTCGAAGAAGGCGTGCGAGTCGTGGCGGCGCAGGAAGTCGCGCGGGTCGAGGCCCAGGTGTCCGGCGCGGGTCAGGCTGTCCGGGGTCAGAAACGCGCCGGCCGCCGGGCTGCTGCCGTCCTGTCCGTCCGTCCCGGCCGACAGCGCGTGGAGGCCGCGCAGGCCGGGTCCGGTCTCGCCCAGTTCGGTCAGCAGGGCCAGCGCGAACTCCAGGTTCCGGCCGCCCCGTCCGGCGCCGGGCGTCAGCGTGACGGTCGCCTCGCCGCCCGACAGCACCGCGACCGGGGGGGTCAGGGGCGTGCCGTGCGTCCGGACCGAGTGGATCACGCTGGCGTGGAAGGCGGCCAGGGACCGGGCCTCGCCCGTGAACGTGTCGCCCAGGATGACGGCCCGGAGGCCGCGCGCCTCGATGAACGCGCGGGCCGCCTCCAGGAAGGTGCGGTTGGAGCCAATGATCTGCCAGGTGGCGTTCGGCAGGTCGCCGGGCGTGTCGGGAGCGCCGGACCTCAGGTGCGCGCGGGCCTCCGGGGCGGGCAGGCCGTGGCGGTCCAGGACGGCCAGGGCGTCCGCGTGCGTGGTGGGGTCGGGCACGGTGGGGCCGCTGGCGATCACGGCCGGCACGTCGCCGACCACGTCCGAGAGGATCAGCGAGTGGACGTGCGCGCGGGTCGCGGCGGCCAGCTGGCCACCCTTGACGCCGGACAGGTGCCGGCGGACGGTGTTGATCTCGTGGATGTCCGCGCCGCTGGCCAGCAGGTCGCGGGTCAGCGCCTGTTTCTGCGCGAGGGTCACGCCGCGCGGCAGGCTGAGCAGGGCGCTGCCCCCGCCGGAGATCAGGACCAGCGCCCGCCCACCGGCCCTGATTGCCCCGAGACGCGCCAGGGCGCGGCGGGCCGCGTGTTCGCTCGCGGCGTCCGGCACCGGGTGCGGCGCGAACAGGACTTCGGCGTGGGCGGGCAGCGCGTGACCGGGCGGCGCCTGACCGGCCGGGCCGCGCGGCGTGACCACCAGCGTCGGCACGCCGGGAAAGGCGTTCAGGGCGGCGCCGGCCATGGGCACGCTGGCCTTCCCGACCGCGAGGATCAGGTCCGGGGCCGGCCGGTCCTGCAGGGCCGGTTCGAGCAGGCGCGCCGGCGACGCGGCCTCGAGGGCGTGCAGGAAAGCGCCGCGCAGCAGGGCGCGCAGATCGGAAGGGGCATTCATGGGTCTCCTGGGTGGGGGCGGGAGGGTGGGGGCGGGAGGGTCGGGGCGGACGGGAGGCGGGCGCGCTGGCGGCAGAGGGTGGGGTGGGGGGGCCGGGTTCAGGGTACGCCGCCCCGACCCGGCGGTGCGGTTCACCGTTTACTCAGCACACCGCGCCCGGATAGTTGCATTCTGCAACCATGCAGCCTCCCGGAATCGTGCAGCCGCCCGGAACCACGCAGCCGTCCGGACCGGACCTGAACGCGCAGCCGCTGCGGTTCCTGAGTGCCTACTGGACCGTCTGGCAGGGCCTCGGCAGCCGCCTGCATCAGGTTCTTCAGGCCGAGCACGACCTCGACCTGCGGACCTTCATCGTGCTCAGCCACCTTCAGCAAACACCGGTCACGCCCAGTCAACTGGCCGCCGTCCTGGACCTGCCCCGCTATGAGGTCGCGCGCGTGCTGCGCCGCCTGGAGGAACGCGGGGCCCTCACCCGCACGCTCCTGCCCGGCGACGCCCGCCGGCACGCCCTTCAGGCCACCGCCAGCGGCGCGGACCTGTGGCGCGCCGCCCTGCACACCGCCGAACGCAGCGCCGCGCCAACCGTCACGGCCCTCGGGCCGGACCTCGACGCCCTGACCGCCGCCCTCGAACGCCTGACCACCCTGACCCACCCGGAGGCCACCCCATGACCAGCCCAGACCCTGTGAACCCGGAAGCCACGAACACCGACGCCGCCCCCACCTGCCCCTTCGGGTTCGGCGGGTCCCTCACCCGGCACGCGGCGGGCGCCCCCACGCCCGGCGCGCGCCCGGTCGCGTCCTTCCAGGGCGCGCGGGACGTGCTGCGAAGCGAGGACGTCCGGCAGGCCGGGTTCGGCGCGGAACTCCTGTCGGAATCCGGACTGCTGTCCCGCCAGCCGGTCCTGTACGCCGAGGGCGAGGAACACCACGCCATGCGGCGCGACACCGCCCGTTACTTCACGCCCGCCACGGTCGCGTCGTACCACCCGATGATCGCCGCGCTGTGCGACGACCTGATCGCCACGCTGCTGCGCCAGGGACGCGGGAACGTGGACGACCTGAGCCTCACGCTGGCCGTGCAGGTCGCCGCGCAGGTCGTCGGACTGACCGACAGTCTGCTGCCGGGCCTGGAGCGGCGCGTCATGACCTTCGTGGAGGGCGGCGATCCCCAGCAGCGCCCCGCCCCGGACGGGCTGGCGGGGCGGGCGCGGCAGGTTCTCGATCAACGCCACCTGCTGGCCTTCTACCTGCTGGACGTGAAACCCGCCATCGCGGCGCGCCGCCGCCGGCGCCGCGACGACCTGATCAGCCATCTGATCGACCGGGAGTACAGCGACCTGGAAATCCTGACCGAGTGCCTCACGTACGGCACGGCCGGCATGGTCACCACCCGCGAGTTCATCACGGTCGCCGCGTGGCACCTGCTGCGCTCCCCGGAATTGCGCGGCGAGTACCTGCACGGCACCGAGGCCGAGCGGCACGCCACGCTGCACGAGATCCTGCGCCTGGAACCGGTGGTGTCCAGGCTGTACCGCCGCGCCCGCACGGACCTGACCGTGGACGGACAGCCGGTGCCGGCCGGCACGCTGATCGAACTGGACCTGCGGTCCGTGAACGTGGACCCGGCCGTGGCCGGCGAGAACCCCGGCGCGCTGTGCCCGGCCCGGCCGCTGCCGCGCGGCGTGCAGGCGCCCGTGATGGCCTTCGGTGACGGGCACCACCGCTGCCCCGGCGCCTTCCTGGCCATCCGCGAGACGGACACCTTCCTGCGCCGCCTGCTGATCTGGCAGGACCTGCACCTCGAAGCGGAACCCACCGTCACCTTCAACGAGGTCGTCAAGGGCTACGAGCTTCGCGGCCTGCGCGTCAGTACCCGGCAGGGGCGCCGCCACGCAGGCCGGTGACCGCGCCCGTCAGGGCAGCGTGGTCTGGCCGGGGGCGGGGCCGTCCTGCGGGCGCCGTTCCGTGTACTCCGCCCAGTGGAAGGTGGCGGTCTGGCCGCGCCCGCTCAGGTCCTGGCAGGTGAGGGCCAGGAAGGTGCCGGTGAAGCTCAGGCCGCCGCAGTGCTCGTCACTGAGCAGGCCGGCGCTGAACGGTTCGCCGATCGGGTGCCACGCCACGCCGTCCGTGCTGTAACCGAAGCGGAAGGTGGGGCCGTCGTACGTGACTTCCAGCGTCACGGGGCCGGTGTCGCCGATGCTCACGTCCTGCGGGAGGTGCTCGCGGTACACGCCGTTCTCGCAGCTCGTGACGTTCAGGGACCGCCCGGCCACCTCGTCGTGGCTGACGCGCAGGTACACCCAGTTGCGGGAGTCGTAGTAGGCGCTCAGGCCCGCCATCTGCTGGAAGTCCTCGGGGACGAAGTCCAGGCTGGTGCGCAGGCGGGCGTGCAGGCTCTGCAGGCGGCGGCCGACCAGCGACACGCGGTGGCGGCTCATCAGGGATTCCGCGCCGCGCAGGCGCAGGCCGCCCCCCTCTGCCAGCGACACGCCGAGGACCTCGGGCGGGGCGCGCAGCGTCATCCATTCCGGATTCAGCGCCGGGCCGCTGAAGTCGTCGCGGGCGGGCACCTCGGGCCAGGGGTGGGGAGGCAGGGCCGGCAGCTGCGCCTGCGCGGCGGGGTGGTGGCCGCCCTGCGCCAGGGTCGGCCAGTCGCCCTCGGGCCACTCCAGCGCCTGGAGGGCCGTCTCGCGGCCCAGGGGGCACTCGCCGCGCGGGGTCAGGGGCCGGCCGCACAGGTGCGCCATGATCCACTGGCCGTCCGGGGTGTCGGTCAGGCTGGCGTGACCGGGTTTCTGGATGGGCAGGTGCGGGGCGTCCACGGCGGTGATCAGCGGGTTCTGCGGGTGGACCTCGTACGGGCCGTGCAGGCGGCGGGAGCGGGCCAGGGTCACGGCGTGTTCCCAGCTGGTGCCGCCCTCGGCGGTCAGCAGGTAGTACCAGCCGTCTTTGCGGTAGATGTGCGGCCCTTCCGTGACCTTCAGGTCGGTGCCGGTGAAGATGATCTCGCGCGGGCCGACCAGCCGCCCCTCGGCGGGGCTGTACTCCTGCAGCACGATGCCCGCGAAGGGGTTGCGGCCGGGCCGGTGGTCCCAGACCATGTTCAGGAACCATTTCCTTCCGTCGTCATCGTGAAAGAGGCTAGGGTCGAAGCCGCTGGAGTTCATGTAGACCGGCTCGGACCAGGGGCCGTCGATGCCCGGCGCGGTCGTCAGGTAGTTGTGGCTGTCCTTGAAGGCCTCGTTGATGCCCCAGGATTTCACGTCGGTGTAGATCAGGTGGAATTGCTCGCCGTCGTGGCTCAGGCAGGGCGCCCAGATGCCGCCGGAGTCGGCGTTGCCGCGCATGTCCAGCTGCGTCAGGCGGTCCAGCGGGCGGGCCGCGAGCCGCCAGTGGATCAGGTCGCGCGAGTGGTAGATCGCCACGCCCGGATACCACTGGAAGGTGCTGGTCGCCAGGTAGTAGTCGGTCCCGACGCGCAGGATGCTGGGGTCCGGGTGGAAGCCCGGCAGGACCGGGTTGGTGACCGTGACGGTCTCGCGGGTGGGAGGCCGGGCGGTCATGCGCCCACCCCGGCGTGCGTGCGGGCCAGGAAGTCCGCGTACCAGCGGCCCGAGGCTTTCACGGTGCGGGCCTGCGTGCCGAAATCCACGTGGACGATCCCGAAGCGTTTCTCGTACCCCTCGGCCCACTCGAAGTTGTCCATCAGGGACCACGCGAAGTACCCGCCCACCTTCGCGCCGCCGTCCAGGGCGGGTTGCAGCGCCGCGACGTGCATCTGGAGGTAACGGCTGCGGGCCTCGTCGTTCACCGCGCCGTCCGCCTCGACCGTGTCCGGGTACGTGGCGCCGTTCTCCGTGACGTAGACGGCGGGCGGGTCGTAGTCGCGCTGCACGCGCAGCAGCAGGTCCGTCAGGCTGTGCGGGGCGACCTCCCAGTCGAAGCCCGTGTACTCGCTGCCCTCGGGCCGCACCTGCCGGGAGTGCAGCCAGCCGTCGCCCGGCGCGTCCTCGACGACCGCGCGGGAGTACATGTTCACGCCCAGGAAATCGGTGGGGGCGCCCATCAGTTCCCGGTCACCGGGCAACACCAGTCCCTGCGCGTGCGGACTGGCGTCGCCCAGCAGGTCCACGATGTCCTGCGGGTAGCCGCGCCCGTACACGGGGTCCAGGTACCAGCGGTTCTGGAAGCCGTCCTGCCGGCGGGTCGCGGCGCGGTCGGCGGGGGTGTCGGTGGCCGGGTAGCCCTCGTACAGGTTCAGGGTGATGCCCACCTGCGCGCCCGGTGCGTGCGCCCGCACGGCCTGCACGGCCAGCCCGTGCCCGACCAAGAGGTGGTGCGCGGCCGCGTAACTCTGCGCGAGGTCCGTGTGCCCCGGCGCGTGAATGCCGATCCCGTACCCCAGGAACGCCGCGCACCACGGCTCGTTGATGGTGATGAAGTGCCGCACGCGGTCGCCCAGTCCGGCCGCCACGATGCCCGCGTACTCCCCGAAGGCGTGCGCGGTGTCACGGCTGGCCCAGCCGCCGGCGTCCTGGAGGGCCTGCGGCAGGTCCCAGTGGTACAGCGTGAGCCACGGCGTCACGCCGCGCGCGAGCAGACCGTCGACCAGCCGCGAGTAGAAGTCCAGGCCCTTCTGGTTGACCGCGCCGCGCCCGGTGGGCTGCACGCGCGGCCACGCCACGCTGAAGCGGTAGGCGTTCACGCCCAGGCGGGCGATCAGGTCCAGGTCCGCTTCCAGGCGGTGGTAGTGGTCGCAGGCGACGTCACCGGTATCGCCGCCCTTCACGCGGCCCGGCGTGTGAGAGAAGGTGTCCCAGATGCTCGCGCCGCGCCCGTCCTCGCGGGCGGCTCCCTCAATCTGGTACGCGGCGGTCGCCACGCCCCATGCGAAACGCGGCGGGAAGTGCCGGGGGTCCGGCCGGGCGGTCAGACTCTCGGGCGGCAGGGTGACGGGACTGAACTCTGAACGGACGGGTGGGTGGGTCATGGTTGCTCCGGGGTAGGCAGGAGAGAGGCTTTCAGGACGAGCCGCGTGAAACTCAGGGGCGGCAGGGTCACGGGGCCGCGCACGTCCAGCGGGCGGGGGGGAAGGTCGGCGTTCACGTCGGCGTCCGTGATGGTCTTCGCGCCGATCACGGCGTAACCGGGCAGGCGGACGGTCAGGGGGGTGGGGGTGTCGGCGGTGTTCAGCGCGAACACAGTCAGCAGCCCGCGCGGCTGTCCCTCGACCGGCTGCCCCTCCGCCGGCCGTTCAGGGGCGGGCTGCGCGCCGTGGACCCACACGGCCGGGTCGTCGCTGCGCAGGTCCAGGGTCAGGCCGCGGTAGTGCGCGAGTTCGCGGAAGGCGGCGTACCCGAAGCGCGGGAAGCCCGCGTCGTCGATCAGGCCGTGGTTGCCGGTCGCCATCAGCGAGAAGTACGGGTTGAACACGGCCCCGCCCTCCGAGAGGCGCAGCGCCGCCCCGGCCGCCCACAGGCCACCCACGGCGTCCGACAGGTGCGTGCTGCGGTCGCTGCGCCAGGACTGCGCGTACTCGGTCACGCCCTGCGCCAGCGGCCACCCCTGCGCGTGCGGGTTGGTGGCCGGGTCCGCCCACCGCGCCTCCACGCGCGCCAGGGTGCTCCGCGCCCGCTCGATGCTGGCGAGCGCCTGGGCGGGCGTGCCGTCGCCGTTACTGGGGTACAGGTGCCAGGTGATCAGGTCGAAGGCGTCCCCGCAGGTCTGGATGACCGCGTCCAGGAACGCGCCGGGGTTGCTGACGGCCGGGCCGGCGATGCGGGCCTGCGGGTCCACGCCCAGGATCGCGGCGCGCTGGGCGCGGGCCAAGCCGCAGTACCGTTCGGGCGTCCAGCTGGGATCGCCGCGGTTGGTGGCGTACAGGTCCGGTTCGTTCCCGATCTCCCAGTACGTGACCTTCAGGCCCAGGTCGCGGGCCAGGCGCACGAGGTCGGCGGCGTCCTGCGGGGTGTTCCTGGCCTCGGCGCCGCCCTGGTTGCCGCCGGGGCGACTGAACACGCGGGTCTGGATCATCAGGGTCGGCTGGCCCAGCATCGTCCAGTTGCTCTTCAGGGTCTGGAGGGCCTGGGGCGTGCGGTTCTGCTCGTCGCCGATGTTCCCGCCGGGCCAGCGCACCCCCGCGACGTTCAGGGCGCGCAGGGTGGGCAGGTGCTCCACGACCGGCATCCAGTTCCCGAGGTTGAAGGCGCTGACGCTCTCCGGGCGGATCGGGCGCGGCGCGGCCGGGCCGGGCGTGACGGTCGCCGCGCTCGCCGCGGCGCTCAGCAGTGCGAGCAGAAGCGGACAGGCGGGCCGCATCAGTCCTTGACGGCCCCGCTCGTGAGGCCCGAGATCACCTGACGGCTGGCGAACAGGAAGATGACCAGCAGCGGAATGACGGTCAGGACGACCATCATCAGGGTCGCGCCCCAGTCGGCGTTCACGTTCGTGGCGCCGCCCGTGATGCGCCGCAGCGACAGCGGCAGCGTCATGGTGGGGTCCTCGCTGAGTTTCATGATCAGCGCGCCCTTGAAGTTGTTCCACGAACCCACGAACGTCACGACGCCCAGCGTCGCCAGGATCGGGCGGATCAGCGGCAGCACCACGCGCGTGAAGATGCCGAACTCGGTCGCGCCGTCCAGCCGGGCCGCCTCGATCAGCGTGCGCGGCAGGGCCGACACGATGTACTGCCGCATCAGGAAGATCCCGAAGGCGTTCGCCATGCCCGGCACCCACAGCGTGCGCGGCGTGCCGATCCACTGCAGCACGTTGTTCATGACCAGGAAACTGGGAATGTCCATGACCAGCGGCGGGATCAGCATGGTCAGCAGGATGAACGTGAACATGGCCCGCTTGCCCCGGAAGTCGTACATGGCGAACGCGAAACCCGCCAGCGAGCAGAAGAATAGCGTGGTCGCGGTGGCCAGCAGCGCGATGTACAGCGAATTCCAGAACTGCCGCAGCGCGAAGCCGTCGGTGGCGTCCATCATCTTCCCGAAGTTCTCGGCGATGGCCGACCCGAACCACAGGTGCGGCGGCACCGCGAAGATCTGGTCGCTGGGCAGCGTTGCCCACACGAACATCAGGTAGAACGGCACGACCGACAGGAAGCAGGCCAGGGCCACGAACAGGCCCATCAGGATCCGGCCCGGCGAGCGCCACGAGCGGCGCGGCGCGCGGGGGCTGGGGGCGGGCACGGCGTCCCGCAGGGGTTGACTGGTCATGGTTCGCGGCCTCCGTCACGGGAGAAGAGGTAGTTGTTGACCATGCTCAGCGCGAAGATCGCCAGGAACAGCAGCCAGCTCATTGCGCTGGCGTAGCCCATGTCCAGATCGCGGAACGCGGTGTTGAAGATGTGCATGGCGCTCGTCAGGCCCGCGCCGCCGCTGCCGCCGCCCTGGCCGAGCATGATGAACGGTTCCTCGAACAGCTGCATGTTGCCCACGATGGTCAGCGTGAACGCGTAGAACATCATGGGGCGCAGCAGCGGCAGCGTGATGAACCAGAACTTCTGCCACGCGCTGGCGCCGTCCACGGTGGCGGCCTCGTACACGTCCTCACTGATGGCCTGCAGGCCCGACAGGTACAGGATCACGTTCCAGCCCACGTAGCGCCAGAACACGACCGCCCCGACCGAGTACGGCACGAGTTCCGGCACGGCCAGCCAGCGCACGGGTCCCAGGCCCAGCTGCGCCAGCAGGTAGTTCAGCAGGCCCAGGTTCTCGGAGTACAGCATGCCGAACACGATGGTGATCGCCACGGCGTTCGTGATGTACGGCAGGAACAGCACGGTGCTGACGCCCGTCTGCCAGCGCCGCAGGAACTGGTGAATCACGAACGCCAGCGGCAGCGCCACGAGGTGCTGCGGCACGCCCGAGAGCAGCCCGATCCACACGGTGTTCTTCAGCGCTGTCCAGAACTGGTCCCTGGCGCCCAGCGCCAGCGCGAAGTTCTCCCAGCCCACGAAGCGCCAGTTGCCCAGGCCGTCCAGCGGGTTCCACAGGTGAAAGGCCAGGAACAGGCTGAAGCCCAGCGGGAACAGACTGAACACGAGAAACAGGATGAAAAAGGGACTGGTGAACACGTACGGCGCCAGTCGCTGCTGGGCGCGGGCGTAGGTCCAGCGGGAGCGGGCCGGGCGGGGCGGACTGAAACGGTCAGACATGCGGACTTCCTCTGCGGGAGCGGGTGGGGACCGGTCGGCGGGCGTCCCGGCAACGGGGTGGGGGGCGACTCGGCCCGCCCTCCCGCCGGGCGGGAAGGGGCCGGGTCACCCCCGTGGCCGGGCTCAGCGGGCGCGGCGCAGGATCTGCGCGCGGGCGTCCGTGAGCGCCTGCTTGACGTCCTTGCCCTGTTCGAGCACGTTCGTCAGTTCGGTCTGCACGATCTGCTCGGCGACCGAGTCGTACTTGTTCACGTCGATGGGCTGGGTCTTGGCGGCGGCGTCGCGCCACAGGATGCGGGCCTTCTGGCCGCCCAGGAACGGCACGGCCTCGCTGAACGCCTTGTCCTTCTGCGCGGTCAGCAGCGCCGGGAACGCGCCGTTGTCCTTGAAGGCCGTGATCTGCGAGGTCTGGTTCAGGGTCATGAACTTGATGAACTCCCAGGCCCACTGTTTGTTGTTGGCCTTGCTGGGAACGGCGTAGAAGCTGCCGCCCCAGGACGCGAAGCCTTTTTCCGGGAGGTTCTGCACGCGCCACAGGCCCTTGGTGTCGGGGGCCATCCAGTTCTGAAGGGCGCCCTGCAGCCACGCGCCGCTGAACTGCGTGGCGACCGTACCTTTCTTGAAGGCGTCGTACCACTCGTTGCTCCACTCGCCGATCTTGGCGTCCAGGCCGGCGTCACGCACCTGCTTGGACAGCGTGAAGGCGCGCACGAAACGGGCGTTGTCGGGGCCGACGAGCAGGGCGTTCTTGTCGTCGAAGTAGATGCCCTCGCCCTTCTTGAGGTTGGTGCGGATGATGACGTTGTTGACGCTGGCGGCCGTGTTGATCAGGTACGCGCCGGTCTTGGCCTTGATGGTCTTGCCGGCGGCGATGAAGCCTTCCCAGCTGCCGGTCATGCTGGCCGGGTTCACGCCGGCCTTGTCGAGCACGTCCTTGCGGTAGAAGAAGGTGCCGGGGCCGATGTCGGTGGGCATGGCGATGAAGCGTTTGTCGGCGCTGGTGGCCTGCCCGATGGTGAACGGGGTGAACAGCTTCTTGTAGGGCGTGGCGTTGTATGGGGCCTTGTTCAGGTCGTCGAGGCCCTGCCCTTCGGCGAATTTGCTGACGTAGCCGATCTCGATGGCCATCACGTCCGGCAGGCCCTGGCCGGTGGCGAGGGCGGTGGTCATGGCGTTGTGGTGATCGGCGTACTCCTGCGCCTGGAGCTTGATGGTGACGTTGGGGTGCAGTTTGTTCCAGGCGGGAATGATGGCCTTGATGGCGCTGTCGAGGCTGGGGAAGGCCGCGACGGTCAGCGTGACCTTGTCCTGGGCCTGGGCGCTGCCGAGCAGCAGGGCGGCGGCGATGGTCAGGGCGGTTCGGTTCATGGGGGACCTCCAGGGTCGTGAGGAGAGCGGCAGGCTGGGGCGGACCGGGCAGGGTGTCAGGTGCGCTGCCGAGCAGAGGGAATGGCCGGCAGAGGGAGGTGGCGCGCAGAGGGGGCGGTGGGGGTGGAACGCCGGCGTCTGTCCTTTCTGGGAAGGGAAGAAGGAGGAGCGCCGGCGCTGGCCGTGACCTGATGCTGGGAGTGGCCCCCGGCGGGGCTTCCAGCTAGTAAGAATTGTTTACTTAATGGAACTTAACCATGCCGCCGCCCGTTCCGTCAAGCCTCCCCGCCGGCCACCCGCCCGCCGGCACTCACAGCTGAGAGAACGGACGGTCCGGCATCGGATTGCCCAAGCCCTTCGCCCCTGGCAGGGCCGGGCCATCCGATGCCGGACCGCGCGCCGCTGGGCAGACAGAGAACGACAGAGACGCACTTGGGGGCAGCCCTGAGAGAGCGCCACCGCCCGGCCTGGGCGAGACGACAGTGGGCGGAGTACCCCCCGGTAATGATCGGCCTAGCCCTCCGGTCCGGCCGGACCAGAAGGCCAGACCCGCGCTCTCATCTCTCTCAGGCTTGACGAACGGGGCGCGGCGCCCTACGCTGACCTTCGTCAGAAAGTTTTACTTAATCGATCTGCCGCGCCGCAGCCGGGACTTCACGCCCCGGCCGGCCGCGGCCCGCTCACCACGGGAAGCGACAACCTGCATGACCCACCACACCCGACCCACCCGCGCCGGCGACCAGAGTTACCTCAAACGCCTCAACCGCTCCGCCATCCTCGAACTCGTCCGGCAGGAACCCGGCCTCAGCCGCGCCGAACTGGCCGCCCGCACGCACGTCACCAAGGTCACGGTCGGCACGGTCGTCCAGGAACTGCTCGACGAGGGCTGGCTCACCGAGACGACCCTCCAGCACGGCGGCCTGGGCCGCCCCGGCCGCCCGGTCCACCTGAACGAGGACCGCCACGTCATCATCGGCGCGGACGTCGGCGTGCAGGGCCTGCGGGTCGTGGCGACCAGCCTGACCGGCCGCGTCCTGACCCGCCACGTCCACGACGGCCCCACCGGCAACCCCGACGCCGCCGCCGCGACCCTCGCGCAGCTGATCCAGTCCGCGCGCCTCGACCTGGCCGACCGGCAACTGCTGGGCCTGGGCGTGGCCGTGCCCGGCCCGGTCTCGCAGCCCGAGCACCTGCTGCTGCTCGCCCCGAACCTGGGCTGGCGCGACGTCCCGTTCCTGGACCTGCTGGGCGCCCACCTGCCCGACCTGCCGGGCCTGACCCTGCTGGAGAACGAGGCGAACGCCGCCGCCTTCGCCGAGAGTTACCTGCGCGGCCGGGACGCCCCCGACCTGCTGGCCTACCTGAGCCTGGGCAGCGGCATCGGCGCCGGACTGGTCGTCGCCTCGCCCGAACCGCGCCTGCTGCGCGGCGCCAGCCACCTCGCCGGCGAGATCGGGCACACGGTCCTGCAACCCGGCGGCCTGTACTGCCACTGCGGCAACCGTGGCTGCGCCGAGACGCTCCTGAGCGGCTGGGCCATCCGCGCGGCGCTCGGCGTTCCCGAGGGCACGCCCCTGGTGGACGCCGTGAACGCCCGCCTGGACGAGCCCGAGGTGCAGGTCACGCTGCGGCGCGCCGGGGAGGCCCTGGGCCTGCTGCTCACCAACCTCAACCACACCCTGAACCCCAGCGAGATCGTGCTGGGCGGCCCCCTGACCCGCCTGGGCGGCCCGCTGATGCCCACCGCGCTGGACTTCTTCCGTGAGCACCAGCACCACCTGTACGCGACCGCCCCCCCCACCCGCGTGCAGGTCCGGGCCGACTCGACCCTGCTGGCCGCCCGTGGCGTGGCCGCCCAGGTGCTGGCCCGCACCATCCGCAGCGCCGAGACCGGAGTGATCGCGTGACCGCCCCACCCCCCGCCGGCACGCCTCCCGCCCGCACGCCCGTCACCGTCGGCGTGGACCTGGGCACCAGCGGCGTGAAGGTCGTCGCCATGACCGCCGACGGGCAGGTCGTCGCCGAGACCGACGCCAGCTACCCGCTGCTGACGCCGCAGCCCGGCTGGACCGAGCAGCGCCCCCACGACTGGCTGGACGGCGTGCGCCGCGCCCTGCGCGACCTCAGCGCCCGGCTGGAGACCCTGCACGCCGCGCCCGTCGCGCTGGGACTGGCCGGGCAGATGCACGGACTCGTGCCGCTGGGCGCCAGTGGCGAGGTGCTGCGCCCCGCCCTGCTCTGGAACGACCAGCGCACCGGCGCGCAGGTCGAGGACATCGAGCGCCGCGTGCCGCGCGCCGACCTCGTGGCCCGCACCGGCAACCGCGCCGTGACCGGCTTTCAGCTTCCGAAACTGCTGTGGATGCGGGACGAGGAACCCGGCCTGTACGCCCGGCTGCGGCTGGCCCTGCTGCCCAAGGACTACCTGGCGTTCGTGCTGACCGGCGTGGCCGCCACCGAACCCTCCGACGCCAGCGGCGTGGGCGCCCTGAACCTGTCGCGCGGCGAGTGGGACACCGACGTGCTGGGCGCCCTGAACGTCCGCCCCGACCTGTTCCCGCCCGTGCAGCCCTCGGTCGCCGTGACCGGCACGCTGACCCGCGAGTGGGCCGACCACCTGGGCCTCCCGGCGGGTCTGCCGGTCGTGACGGGCGGCGGGGACAATGCCGCCGCAGGGATCGCGCTGGGCCTGGGCGCCGCGCGTCCGCAGACCGGCAGCGTCAGCCTGGGCACGTCCGGCGTGATCTTCGCGCCGCAGAGTGAACCCCGGCCCGACCCGCAGGGCCGCGTCCACTGCTTCGCGCACGCCGACGGCGGCTTTCACCTGCTGGGCGTCACGCTGGCCGCCGCCGGCAGCCTGCACTGGCTGCACGCCAAGCTCGCGCCGGACACGCCCATCGAGACGCTGCTGGCCGAGGCCGCGCAGGTGCCGCCCGGCGCGGACGGCGTGACGTTCCTGCCGTACCTCGCCGGGGAACGCAGTCCCCTGATGAACCCCGACGCCCGCGCCACCTTCGCCGGACTGAGCCTCGCGCACGGACGCGGCCACCTCGTGCGGGCCGTGCTGGAGGGCGTGGCCGCCTCACTGGCCGACACGCAGGCCGTGATCCGCCCACTCTCCAGCCTGACCGAACTGCTCTCCACCGGGGGCGGCGCACGCAGCGACCTGTGGCTGGGCATGGTCAGCGCCGCCGTGGGCCTCCCGGTCCGGCCGACCGAAGCTCGGCCCGGCGCGGCGCACGGCGCGGCCATCCTCGCCATGCCCGCCGCCGGCCTGCACCCCGACCTGAACCGCGCCATGCACGCCGTCCGGCCCGTGCCGGACGAGCCCGTCACGCCGCAAGACCTGGGGGACGCGCCGCAGCGGTACGCGCTCCTGCGCTCGACCCTCTACCCCGCCTCCCCCACCGACCCCGACCCGGCCGGCACTCCCGGCCCCCTCACCCAAGGAGCACCCGCATGACCGATTTCACGCCCACGCCCGCCGACCGGTTCACCTTTGGCCTCTGGACCGTCGGCAACACCGGCCGCGACCCGTTCGGGGAACCCACCCGTCCCCCGCTGCGCGCTCCGTACATCGTCGAGAAACTCGCCGGGCTCGGCGCGTACGGCGTGAACCTGCACGACAACGACCTCGTGCCCATCGACGCCAGCGCCGCCGAACGCGACCGGATCGTCGCGGAGTTCCGGCAGGCGCTGTCCGACCACGGGCTGGTCGTGCCGATGGCGACCACCAACCTGTTCAGCGACCCGGCCTTCAAGGACGGCGCGTTCACCAGCGCCGACGCGCAGGTCCGCGCGTACGCGCTGCAGAAAACCATGCGCAGCATGGACCTCGGCGCGGAACTCGGCGCGCACACCTACGTCTTCTGGGGCGGCCGCGAGGGCACCGAGGTCGACGCGGGCGGCAAGCTCCTGAGCGCGCTCGGCTGGTTCCGCGACAGCCTGAACTTCCTGGCCGAGTACAGCGAGGCCCAGGGCTACGGCTACCGTTTCGCGCTGGAACCCAAACCGAACGAACCGCGGGCCGACATCTTCCTGCCCACCGTCGGCAGCGCCCTGGGCTTCATCGGCACGCTGGACCGCCCGGACCTGTTCGGCGTGAATCCGGAATTCGCGCACGAGACCATGGCCGGCCTGAACTTCGCGCACGCGGTCGCCCAGGCCCTGGACGCCGGGAAGCTGTTCCACATCGACCTGAACGACCAGAAGATGAGCCGCTTCGACCAGGACCTGCGCTTCGGGTCCGAGAACCTCAAGGGCGCGTTCACGCTCGTCAAACTGCTGGAAGACAGCGGCTACGACGGCCCGCTGCACTTCGACGCGCACGCCCTGCGCACCGAGGACGAGGCCGGCGTGTGGGCCTTCGCGCGCGGCTGCATGCGCACCTACCTGATCCTCAAGGACAAGGCGCGGCAGTTCGACGCGGACCCCGAGATCCAGGCGGCGCTCGCCGAGTACCACCGCGCCGACGAGGAACTCGCCGCCCTGAGCCGCTTCACGCCCGAGAACGCCGCCTCCCTGAAAGAGCGCACCTTCGACCGCGCCGCGCTGGGCCGCCGCGGCCTGGGCCTGGAACACCTCGACCAGCTGACCAACGACCTGCTGTTCGGCATCCGCTGAAGTCCGCATCCCCCTGCCCCGGAGGCCACCCATGCGCATGCGATCCGTCCGCCCTGCCCTGAAGACCGCGTTGCTGCTGGCCCCGCTGACCCTCGGAGTGGCCGGCGCGGGGGGCAGCACGACCCCGCCCGCCGCGCCCACACCCCCCGTGCGTCCAGCGTCGGCGGTGCAACCGGCCCGGCCGGCCGGGAGCGCCGTCAGTCTGCGCGCCCTGGCCGACGCGCGCGGCCTGCTGTTCGGCGCCGCCGTGAACCACACGCTGTTCGACCCGAACGAACCCGACTACGCCCGCACCCTGAACCGCCACTTCAACGCGGTCGTCGCCGAGAACGCCATGAAATGGGCGGGCCTGCACAACAACCGCGAGGCCTTCGCGTTCGGCTTCGCCGACGCCATCGTGGACACGGCCATCAAGAACGGCCAGACGGTGCGCGGCCACACCCTCGTGTGGCACGACAGCCTGCCGCCGTGGGTGTACACCATCCAGACCCGCGAGGAACTGCTGCGCGCCATGCAGGACCACGTCACCGGAGTCGTCACGCACTTCCGGGGCCGCGTGCGCATGTGGGACGTGGTGAACGAGGCCGTCTCGGACGCGCCCGGCCACCCGCTGCGGTCCAGTCCGTTCCTGAACCTGATCGGCCCGGACTTCATCGACGAGGCCTTCCGCGCCGCGCACGCCGCCGACCCGGACGCGAAACTGTACTACAACGACTACAACACCGACGGCCTGAACGGTAAGAGCGACGCCGTGTACGAACTCGTGCGCGGGATGCTCGCCCGCGGCGTGCCCATTCACGGCGTGGGCTTCCAGGCGCACCTGAACACCGATTTCGATGTGCGGGGCGCGCAGGTGCAGGCTAACCTGCAACGCTTCCGTGACCTGGGACTGGACGTGCAGATGACCGAGGTCGACGTGCAGCTGCGCCCCGGACGTCCCGAGGCGGGGGAACTGGCGCGACAGGCGGCGGTCTACCGCGACCTGCTGCGCGCCTGCCTGAGCGTGAAATGCGCAGGCTTCGTCACCTGGGGCGTCACGGACTTCAACTCCTGGCGCGCCGGGGGCCGACCCCTGATCTTCGACGACGTGTACGATCCCAAACCCGCCTTCGCGGCGCTCGCACAGGAACTCGCCCCGCCGGGGCGTTGAGGCAGGCCAAAAACCACTGAACAGAACCGGATAGAGAAACGAAAACAGCCCACCTCGAAAGGTGGGCTGATAGATGGAAAAGAAAAACCCCCGCGCTGACCGACTTTTCCGGGACCCTGCGGTCCGAGTATCATTGGCGCGGCTGCGTTTCACGACCCAGTTCGGCATGGAGTGGGGTGGTTCCGCAGTGCTATGGGCACGGGGGTGTCTTGGTTTGTCATGAACTCACGCCCGGGGAAAAAGGGGTGGGGTGAGTGATGCAAGACGAGGCGTGAAGGAGCGGGGTACTTCGTGTGCAACCCCCTGGGGGGTTGCGGGATGATGGCGGATGATGGTCAAGACCTCGACTGATGAGCACCAGTCAGCTGAGTACATTGCTGTACTTGCACTTCTGGCCTCTTGACCCGGTGGTCTTCCGGGAGTCTTACCTGCTTTCGCAGTGGGAATACTCATCTTGGGGCTGGCTTCCCGCTTAGATGCTTTCAGCGGTTATCCGTTCCGTACGTAGCTACCCAGCATGTGCCCCTGGTGGGACAGCTGGGAGACCAGCGGTACGTTCACTCCGGTCCTCTCGTACTAGGAGCAACTCCCCTCAATATTCCTGCGCCCGTAGCGGATAGAGACCGAACTGTCTCACGACGTTCTGAA
>NZ_NHMK01000024.1 GCF_002198095.1 Deinococcus indicus
TCAGAACGCCTGGGTGGGGACGTTCCGTAGCGCGGACACCGTGTTGTTCCGCGCGAACCTGCGGCATACGAACGTGGAAGTCCGGGAAGGCCTGGGGCACAACTTCGCCGGCGTGCTGATCAGTGACCGCTTCTCCTCGTACGACAGCCGCTTCCTGCAGGACGTCCGGCAGCAGAAGTGCCTGGCGCACCTGATCCGCAACGCGGATGAGGTCGCCGCTGTTCTCCAGCGGCAACCCGGGCGGGGAGAGCTGTACGGGCAACGGGTTGCGCAGGTGTTCCGGGACGGCATCCGACTGCACCGGGAGGTGACGACCGGGGTCTGTACGCGAGAGGAGTATGCGCAGCAGGGTGAGGAACTCACCCTGCGTCTGGACGCCCTGCTGAACCGGGCACCACTGAAGTCGAAGGCAAACGAGCGACTCCGACTGGGAATCCTGAAGCAGAGCGTGCTGGACCGGTTGTGGCGGTTCCTGAAGGACCCGGACATTCCACCGACGAACAACGCAGCGGAACGGAGCCTGCGGACGGTGGTGATGGCGAGGAAGGTCTCGCAGTGCAGCAAGAACGCGGTGGGTGCGCAGACGTACATGCGGATCAAGTCCACCGTGGAGACCGCGCGGTTGCGCGGTCAGGACCCCATCGCGGTCCTGACCAGCCTGATGCGCTGACTGGGCGCTTGACCTTTCGGCCGACCGCTAATCACAGACGGGCTTTCAACTGGAGGGAACACACATGACGCTCCACGTGATCGTGGAGCGCCTGCTGTGCCTGTTGACGCTGACCTACACGTGGTGTGTGCTGGTCGGGATCACATTGGACTGCCCGAAGAAGGCGCATGGTCGCCGGGCGTGGAGCGTGGTGAAGATGGGCTTGCGGGAACTGGTCCGGTCATTCAGCCGGGAGTCATCACGCCTGTGTGACTTGATCCACCTGTTGATGCCGTCCCAGAAGAATTCCCCGGAAAGTGTCGGGTACTGAGAGCAAGAATACGGTGGGTGCGCAGACGTACATGCGGATCAAGTCCATAGACGCCTGCCCATCACGGCTTGGAATTGGATCCTGTAAAGCGAGGCATGGTGACCTCCCCATGCGCACTAATGCCTTCACGTTGAAATACCTTCTGAAAGGTCATCGCCAGAATTTTCAGATCCGTAGCAAGCGAGTGATTGTCTACATACCATAGATCATGGTCGAATTTCTCCTCCCAAGACAGGGCATTACGTCCGTTTACTTGTGCCCATCCAGTAATACCCGGACGGACTTCATGTCGGCGATATTGCCGCTCGTTGTAGAGCGGGAGGTACGACATCAGCAGCGGTCTAGGCCCAACGAGACTCATGTCTCCTATAAGGACATTCCACAGTTCAGGTAGTTCGTCGAGACTTGTGGAACGCAGGAACCTACCGAATGCGGTTAGACGTACGGCATCTGGCCGCAACTCACCATCCGCGTCTCTTTCATCAGTCATGGTCCGGAACTTGTACATGGTAAATGGTTGTCCTGCCAGCCCGGGACGCACCTGCTTGAATAGCACTGGACTCCCCAGCTTGAAGCGCACCAGCAGAGCCAGCAGCAGCAGAGGACCACCCAGGACGACCAGACCCGCACCGGCCAGCACGGCATCCATCCAACGTTTGCCGCGGTGACGCTCACTCAGCTCCCGCCAATGCAGCAGTTCAGCGTAATAGTCGGCCCAGCGTTGCTGCACGCTTGTGGGGTCGAAGTTCTCGGTGACCCAGCGACGTCCCGCCTCACCGCGCCGCCGGGTGTCCGCAGGGCCAAGCAGCGCGCTCGTCAGGGCGTCCGCAAGCGCGTCCGCATCACCTACAGGTACACGCCAACCAGTCACCCCGTCCTGAACGGCGTCTCTGGCGCCCGTCGCGTCTGTGGTCACCAGTGGGAGACCGAAGGCGCTGGCTTCTAATGCCACAGTTGGAAAACCTTCTCGGTAGGTGGGCAGAGCGAGGAGGCTCATCAACGGATAGTAGGGATACACATCGGGCACAAAACCCGTCCGTAGAACCCCCGGTGTCTGCTCGATCAGGTCACGCACCTCAGGTGAAACTGGATCTCCCGGTTCATAGTCGCCGATCAGCAACAGACGGGCGGATGGCAGCTGCTCCTGCACCCGCCTGAAGGCCTCCATCAACTCCGCCATTCCCTTGTCCCGTGTGAAGCGGCCCACAAAACCGATGACCGGTGTATCCTCCCGCAGGCCCAGCGTTGTCCGGTGTGACGCGGTGACTGCCGGGTCGGTCACGCCAGGCTGCCGCACACCATTCGGGCTACCACTGCCCAGAACCACCGTCTTGTGTGCAGGAGCAAGGCCCAGCTCACTCACCCGTTCCTGCAGGCTGGGACTCACGCACACCACCCGGTGGGCGCAGGCCATCGCGAGACGCTCGGCAGAATGCAGCAGCCGTCCTTTCGGTCCTTTCACTGTTTCCAGGCGCAGCCCATGCAGCGTGTAGATCCGTACCGGCACGCGCGCTGCCACCGCAGCCAGACCACCGATCAGGCCCGCTTTCGGCGTTCCCACATTCGTGATGCTGGGCCGGAAGCCCCGGATGGTCCGGTACATCGACAGCAGGGCTCTGAGATCCGCTCTCACATTGATTTCCCGCTCCATGCTGTTGGGGAATACCGAGACTTGCTCCTGAACAGCAAACTGTTCTAGCTGATCAGCTTGGGCTGGAGCAGCGGTGACACCGGCACGCCACCCCTGCTGGCTTAACAGTCCTGTCTGCCCCCGCAGAAAAATAAGACTGACAGATGAGGTCACGGCGAATAGAATGGCCTTCTCATAGGTACGCATAGGTCAGTTGGCTCCTTTCGACTTGTGCGACCGTGCTCGCCAGATTTCTTCCCAGGTTAGTGAATCTGTAATCCCCTGTTGAAGGGAGAGATGTGGACTCCATCCCAGTACCAGTCGCGCGCGCGACGTATCAGCAAATGCCCCTGCTGAATCTCCTGGACGACGACGGCCCACTACGACATCAATCGGCGCCCCACTCACTTCGAGAAAGGTCTGTGCGAACTCTCTGACAGTGACGCCGGCACCAGACCCCACATTCATGACTTCGAATCTGGATTCACGCAGTCCTGCCATAAATATAAGAGCTGCAATATGCGCCTGTGCCAGATCCCAGACGTGGATGAAATCCCGCATAGGAGTTCCATCCCTGGTTGGGTAATCATCCCCAAATATGCTGAATAGTCCACCTCCACGCGTAGATAGCTTGGTCAGCCTTCCTAGCAGATGAGAGGGATCATCACGGTAAGCACCAGAACGCATCTTTGGGTCAGCGCCAATAGGATTGAAGTAGCGTAGGGCCATTCCAACCGCTCCATGTTCTTGACAGGTATCTGCCAATACCCTTTCAAACATGAGTTTTGATGCCGCATAGGCACTCAGGGGATCGACAGGGGAATTTTCTTGAAGGCCCTCTCCTGAGCCCCCGGCTTTGTAGACTGCAGCCGTCGAGCTGAATAGAAATCGATTTACTCCAGCGGCCATTGCTGAATTGAGCAGGATCTGTGCTTTAAAAAGATTTTCTGAATAATACAGAGACGGGAGGCGCATGGATTCTTCGACATCAATAAGGGCAGCAAAATGCATGACAGCTTCTAGGTCGGGATGGTCATAAAATATTTTGTCCAAGATTTGAGAGTCTCCAATGTCGCCTTTATAAAATATTAAACCCTCAATAAATTCTATGGGACCTATAGACAAAGAATCAAGTACAACTGGAGCGTGCCCAGCGTCGAGCAAAGCTGATACCACGGTTCTCCCAATATAGCCTGCACCACCCGTAACGAGTATTTTCATGACTCGATTCGTTCTCTGGGGTACGAAATGGCCTTCTGAAGGTCTATCTGGCCTTTTCGATGCTGAATATTTGTCAATCGCTGTGATCTGGCGGCAACAATTGTTTTTTCAAGACCCAGTCGATGGGCTATTCTTCTGACCCACAGTTTTACAATGACTTTTTGTTGCTGACGTCTCAACAGGGATTGATATTCTGGCCCGACAGTCATACTCATATTCTGAAGCATCTTTCTGTAACCTTTTATTGTTTTCTCAACTTTGCTCGACTGGTCGCCCTCCTCGCGATAAAATAATAGTGGATCTGAAATATGGCCAAATTTGGAATGATCAACAGTCCTTAGCCACAATTCTATATCTTCGCACCGATCCGCATTAATATTATATGGGTTCGACCTGAACCATAGGGTGCGGCCTAGGACGGTGGGATGCATAAATCCTCCTTGACTCAAGATGCTGGCAAATGTTTGGCTGGCAAAAGTGTTTCCTGATCTTAAGCCAGTAATCGAATTATTTCCATCAATAATATATGCAGCCGATCCTACTACATCACACTCTGGATTATCATTCATGTATTGCATCTGGTAACTTATTCTCTCTATGTCCATTATGTCGTCAGCATCCATTCGAGCGTAGAAATCTCCTCTGGCAATATGGATAGACTCATTAAGTCTATGGCTAATTCCTTTATTGAATCCGTCTTTAAAGATTTTAATTCTCGGATCATCAAAAGATTGACATATGTCTAAGCTCCTATCTTCTGAGCCGTCATCCATGATCAGCAATTCCCAATTAGTATATCTTTGGGATAATATTGATTTTATAGCGTCTGCAATGTGCTTCTCTCCGTTGAAAACTGGTATTGCTATAGTTACCCTAGGTTTTTCTTTCATTCCTACCCCTTATAATTCTAGATTTTAGGCTGCTTGAATAGAGATATGATATTTTAAAATCTAGAACAATACATTGATTAATATGACTGAAATGAAGATATATGAGCTGAAAAATATTTTATTGAACATTATTTTATAGGCATACATGCTTATATCCCTGATAAACAAGGCGGCTAATATTGGAATTAAGATCCAAGAACTTATGAGAAGTCGATCAGAAAAAGAGATAAAGTTTATCATTAAACCAAAACCATTCATAATTAGGTATGAATTATAAATCCAACGTGTATCCTCGCTCATTTTTTTAAAGGAAATCACTGCAGAAAGTAGAATTGGGATCATGCTGAATAGGGTAAAATCAATTCTGAATCCTTTCGCATAATTAAAGCTTCCTGACACATAATCTATGTAATCCTCCTTGATAAATCCAGAAAAAAACCCAGAGTAATATCCACTGAAGTAGCTTATTGAGGCCATACAGAGCCAAGCATACAACATATTGTATTTTCTTATTTTAATAAATAAGGGTATTATAAGACCTCCGGCAATACTATGGAAAAGAGTTGGAGGATATGCTAATATAAGTCTATAAAAGTATCCCTTTGTTCTATAAGCAATTGATATGCCTAAAAGAGCAATGGAGACAGAGATACCATGTCTGAGAATGTTGGTGTTAATGGATAGATAAAATGGAGATGTTAGAAGCATGAATATGTATAAGTAGAAAAAAATAGATCTTTTGAGAAATACTATTCCTACTATATAAAAACAAACCGCCTGGATCAATGATATAATTGTCAAAAAAAAGCTTGGGTTGTCTGTAATTAGTGCGGACAGTCTAATTAGAGCAATGAATCCAGTGTCGACGGTGGATAAGAGACTGTAATCACCCTTTACAAAATCTGAGAACATTCTAACATAATTCAGTGTATCTGAGCCTATTGTAAATGGCCTTTTTCCCCAATAAATTGCATAAGTCAGCATGGGGATGATACCTAGTGAGATCAAAATCCCATTTAGGTCTATGAAATTCTTCTTCTTAAAATTTAAAAAGCTTATTATTTGTGGCATTTTGACTATTGATCTCCTATATTGAATCTTCAATAGAAATTGTTTCATGATGTCCGCAACTGTTGCGGTAAAAAATTTTTAAATATTCAAAAAATATTTTCTCATTTTATCTATATTAACGGGGTCAGAGTAATAATCGTCAAATATGCGGCTATGGATTTCTCTCATTTTTTCCATATCCATATCTATGCTTGTCATCTTGTGATGTTCGACTATGCGCTCAGCTATCTCGGAAATTTTTAATTCCGGATGAAGCGGTATTCCAAAATCACCTAAATTGATATTGGCTTTGAAAGCATCTATAACATCACTATATATTGGAATTAGGCCAGATGATATGTAGTTGGCCATTTTCGTCGGAGTCGCTACGTGATTCACATCTATATCATCCCTGATCAGAAATGCATATTTAAAGCTTAGCATTATGGTGTGCAACTCAGACGGACTTACGTAGCTGACAGATGCATTGTGTATCGACCTACGCTCTATTTTGCTATTGGTCTCATTTATGTCCTTCGTCATTATCGATATTCTGGCCGAAGGTAAAATATCTTGTACGGCTTTAAAAATATCCAGAGTCAAATCTAACTTTTGCCACGCATATGAGCTTCCTACGTATATAAAGCTGGGAGTTTTGTATCTTTCGCTATTAGAATACCAATCGATAAATGCATTATAGCAGGGCACGGTTACATAATTAATATCTGCCATCTTATATTTTTTTTCATAGTGTAAAGCCATTGCCTCGGATACAAAAATCCTTTTGACTGCCCTATTTAAAATATATTTTTCTAAATATTCAAGGATTCTGACAATTATACCTGAGCGAATTGGATTTTTATCATCCTTATGTAAAATCATATATTCCTCTGGCCCGATTCCTTGAAACCAATGGATGACACGAGCTCTTTTCAGAAATATAGCTTTGAAAGCATCTGATGGCAAAATCGTCACAACTATGTCGTGCTTTCTAATTTGCCTTATATCTGAAATATCTTCGTAAAAAAAACCATTTTTTTTCAACGCACTGCGTATAATTTCTATATAGTGGAAAGTAACCTCATTTATTGCTCCTTGAGATAGAAAAATTTTGACTGTTTTCATTGCTGCTCCTGTTGAGATGCTGTGGTCTCTGGTTGAAAATTTTGGCTTCGTAAAAATGGATTTAGATCCAATTTTATTAAGTAGATCATCATCATTGCACAGATTAGTAATTCGACTGAACCGGTGATTATAACCATTCCTAGTGGGCCAAATCTTGGTATTATAAAAATCATGAGAGCAAGGCTTATAATTGCACCTGTCGCGATAATAGTATTATATTGTTTGTCGAAACCAAGTGGAACCATCCATTGCATGCTCAGAGTGTTGCCTAATACAAAGATTGGTGTTATCATTAGCAGATAACGCATTATTTCTATCGTGCTAGAAAATTCACTACCTAGGAAAATTTCTACAAGAAATGGCGCGAAGATCCAGCCTATAGTCATAGTTAAAAAGGATATTAGCATAAGTAGTGCCAGACTAAACAAAAACTCTCTTCTCGCTTTTAGTATATTATCTTTCCCATAGCGCGAAACTCTGGTAAAAAAGACTTGATTAAATGGCATTATAAAGAATCTTGATCCAGAGGCTAGCTTTTCTGCTCCGGAATAAACTGCTACTGTAGTGGTGCTCGAAAACGCACTAAGGATAAGAGAACTTGTATTGCCTATTGAGCTTGACAAGATTCTATAAATAGCCATATCTTTTTCATCTATCATCATCTTAATTGATTCGCTGAAATCTATCTTTATTTTGCCTATTTCTGATAAAATTTTAATGTTACCGAATAAAGCACTTGTAAAAGAGGCGGCAATGCTCAGCAGTAGGGCAATGTGGAGGTCACTCGATTCTTTTACTAAAACAAGAGTCAAAATTACTGAAAGGCTTTTAATAATAACATCGAAGGTTGCAAATTTTGCAAGATTGCCTTTTCCCTGAAAGTACCATATTGGATACCATCCTAAAGATAAAGCACCAATAGAAATGATAGTAATTTCGTAGAGACTAAATTTTTGCCACTGTAGAATAGCTAGAATAGCAGCCAAAAATACAACAAGTATTGAAAGTAATACTTTGGCTCCCACTATTTTTGAAACTATTTGTGTTTGAACGGCTCGATTATCGAAGTGCTTCGATATAAGTCGCGTCCCCGAAAAGTTAAATCCATATTCAATTACTAGGGATGCAATAATGATCAATGATTGTATGACTATATAGGACCCGTATGCTTTGGCGCCTAGAGATTTTCCTAAAATAGGTAGCATAATGAGAGGAATAATTATGTTTGCTATTTGTGTTCCGTGTAGTGAGATCAATTCAACTAAAAATTTGCCACCATTTAATTTCGAGAAGAGATTGCGCATTTTAGGACTCCGCATCAACTGGACATCTGAGGATGTAAGGTGTGAAATAGGTCAATAAATTAATAATAAATAGTAATTATGATTGCTGCCGTGGTGCATAGGAATAGCCATTGTAACCTTGCTGACTGGCCGCTACTTTATTGATGACGACACCCAGCATATTGAGATTATTCTGCCTAGCGCGGCTGATGGCGGCAGCTGCTGCTGGTAGTGGCGTCTTGTTCGCTTCGACGACCATGACAACGCCGTCGACGTATTTGCCGATGACAAGACCGTCCGCAAGTGCGAGCAGCGGTGCCGTATCAATCAGAACCACGTCGTAATGGTCCTTCCAGAGTGTCAGGGCAGCACTCAGGTTCGCGCGGTTCAGCAGTTGCAGTGAGCCCGTAATACCGGGGCCGGCTGGAAGCACGTCTACATTGTCCTCAGCACGGAGAACCTGCACGTTCTGAGGGTCCATCAGGGCGTCCTGGGTGTTGCGCCCACCACCTTCACCGATCAGCTGCACCCAGTTGGTAGCCTGGTCGTACTTCTTCCAGACTTCTCCCTGCGTGCCGCGGCGCAGGTCAAGGTCAACGATCAGGACGCGCTGGTCACTGCTGGCGAATCCATCGGCCAGTGTTGCCGTGAGGCTGCTTTTTCCCTCTTCGGGGGCGGTGCTGGTGATCATGATGACCGGGTGCCTGATGTGACTGACAGTGCCCAGCAGGTTGACGCGGAGAAAGCCGACGGATTCGTACAGGCCGGCGCTGCGGCCTGCACGGACGATGCCTGAGAGCAGGACGTCCCGTTTGCGAATCCTGGGGACAGAGGCCAGAACTGGAAGTCCAAGATTCAGAACGTCATCTTCTGAGCGGACTGTCCGGTCCAGAAGGGTCCGGAGTACCGAGTACAGGACGCCCAGCAGCAGCGCGAGGGCGGTGGTGATCAGGGCGTTCCTGAGAGGCCTTGGTGATACGGGTGCGCCTGGTTGAACGGCAGACGTGAGTGGACTGAGAACCCCGGTAATGGAATCCTGAAGAAGACTGATCTGGATGAGGTTGCTCTGGATACTGGCCTGCCGATTGCTCAGCACTTGACGTTCCTGCCCCGAGGAGCCTTGCAGCTGTTGCTCAACCTGGGTCAGCTGAGCCTCGAACCCGGCCTGTGCCCGACGGAGTCCTTCGCGTGCTCGACTTCTGTCCCAGTCAAGCAGTGCCTGACTGATGAGATCGGCCAGTACTTGGGCTGCCTGTGGCGTACGGGCGCGGGCCTTAAAGGTATAGGTGCCGTTGCCACCACTGTAGGCTTGCACGTTGGACGCCAGCGTGATTGTGCGCATGCTCTGTAGGCGCAGGTCTTCTTGAAGGGTAGCCACGAGGCGGGAACGTTCGGGTTCCTGCACGGCGCTTGAGGCCTGGAGCTGTTTGACCACCTCTCCGAGGACGAGTGGGCTGACCATGACCTGCTCAATCACGCCGTCTGGCAGTGGAGCTGCGCGGCCCAAGCCATTCAGGAGGTTCCCTGTTTCCTGCGATTGAGTGTTGGTGGAAAGCACGCTGGCGCTCGCCTCGAAAATGCTGGGTTGTGAGCGCGACCATAAGTAGGCTCCGGTGCCGAGCAAGAGGCTGCTCAGCACAATGACAGGCAGTCGGCGTTTTACGCCCTGCCACACCAAGCCCAAGTCAATCTCATCCTCTTCAGGGTTTTCGCGTTTCTGCGGCGCTTTGTAGCGCGATTCGTCGTAGGTATCAGGCATCACGTGTAGTCACTATAAAGGGATGTGGATGAGCAGTAGTGGCCTGCTTTTCCTGGGTGGAGCAGTCAGGTGATTCAAAATGTTGGTGGACTCGGTTTAGCTGCGAATAATGGGCCTGCGCGACCTGGGCCTGAGGCGACGATTATTTCCGGCAAGCATAACAATCAGAAACGCCCCTGCTTTCGCAGAGGCGTTTGCTGTGTGGTGACCCCAACGGGATTCGAACCCGTATCGCTACCTTGAAAGGGTAGTGTCCTAACCGTTAGACGATGGGGCCACACCACTTCAGTTGTCGTTGGCTTGCGCCTTCGCTTCCTGCCTTTCAAGGGGCGCCGTTTCCGGCACGCACAGAAAGATACAGGGTTGGCGTGAATTCGTCAAGGGGTGTGTGCGGTGCATGCGAAAGGCGGGGCGGACCTCGCTGGTCACGCCCCGCCCGGAGTGTGGTTTTTACATGTGCAGCGCGCGTTTATCGGTGGCCAGGGCGGCTTCCTTGACGACTTCGCTGAGGGTGGGGTGGGCGTGGACGGTACGGGCGAGGTCCTCGCTGCTGCCGCCGAACTCCATGATCGCGACGACCTCGCCGATCAGTTCGCTGACACCGCCGCCGATCATGTGCACGCCCAGCAGCTTGTCGGTCTGTGCGTCGGCGATGATCTTCACGAAGCCGCGCGTGTCGCCGTGACCGAGGGCGCGGCCGTTCGCGCTGAACGGGAACTGCCCGGTCTTGATGTTCAGGCCCCTGTCTTTTGCCTGTTTCTCGGTCAGGCCGGCCCAGGCGATCTCGGGGCTGGTGTAGATCACCCAGGGGATCACGTCGTAGTTCACGTGCCCGGCCTGCCCGGCCAGCATCTCGGCGAGGGCCACGCCCTCCTCCTCGGCCTTGTGGGCCAGCATGGCGCCGCCGATCACGTCGCCGATGGCGTACACATTCTGGAGGTTGGTGCGGTAGTGGTGGTCCACCTTCACGAAGCCGCGCTCGTCCAGCGCCAGACCCACCGCGTCGGCCCCGAGGCCCTGGGTGTGCGGCACGCGGCCGATGGACACGATCAGCTTGTCGAAGCGCGCCGTGACTTCCTTGTCCTGCTCGGTGTAGGTGACGCTCACGCCGCTGTCGTCCTGCTCGACGGCGGTGATGTTCACGCCGAAATGGAAGTCCAGACCCTGCTTCTTGAAGAGCTTCAGGCCCTCCTTGGCGATCGCGTCGTCGGCGGCCATCAGGAAGCCGGGCATGGCTTCCAGCACCGTCACGTCGGCCCCCAGGCGGCGCCAGACGCTGCCGAGTTCCAGGCCGATGACGCCCGCGCCGATCACGCCGAGTTTCTCCGGGACGGCCGTGAACTCCAGCGCGCCGCTGTTCTCCACGATGTGCCCACCGAAGGGTGCCAGGGGCAGCGCGCGCGGGCTGCTGCCGGTCGCGACGATCACGCGCGCGGCGCGGACCTCGGTGCCGGCGGCGTCCACGATCCAGCCGTCACCGTCCGCACGGACCAGTCGGCCCAGCCCGAAGAACGACGTGATCTTGTTCTTCTTGAACAGGTACGCCACGCCGCCCGTCAGTTTGTCCACCACGCCGTTCTTGCGGCCCAGCATCTTCGCGATGTCCAGGGACGCGCCCTGCACGTTGATGCCGTGCTCGGCGAAGTCATGCTGCATGACCTCGAACTTCTCGCTGCTGTCCAGCATCGCCTTGCTGGGAATGCAGCCCACGTTCAGGCAGGTGCCCCCCAGGCTGGCCTTGCCGTTCCGCTCGAAGGCGTCCACGCAGGCCGTCTTGAAGCCCAGCTGAGCCGCACGAATGGCCGCCACGTAACCCGCGGGGCCGCCACCAATCACCAGTACGTCGAAAGAATCCATAGCGCTTCGCAGCGTACCACCCGCCCGAAACGCCCAGCGTGACACGTTCCCCGCTCAGGGACAGAAGGGGGGAGATGGTGAACGGTTGATGGTTGATGGAAGCTCCGGCACGAGCCTGAGCGAAAGCTGGTCTATCAACGATCGACCATCACCCATCCTCACACCCGGCGGTAGCGTTTCGCGGGGCGGCCCCCGGTGCGGGCGTCGGTGCCCACACTGGCCTCGCCAGTCTCGACGAGGTGTTCGAGGTACCGCCACGCGGTCACGCGGCTGAGGCCGACGCGGGTGCCCAGCTCGGCGGCGCTCGCCTCGCCCAGGTCGCGCAGGGCCGAGCGCACGCGGCGCAGCGTGTCGCCGTCCAGCCCAGAGGCGTCCGGAGCCGGTGGCGGGGCGAACAGGGCGTCCAGGTGCCCCTGGCGCACGTCCCCCTGCGTCCACAGCGCCGCACGCTCGCGGGCGCGGTCCAGCGCCAGCGTGAAGCGTTCCGGGGTCACGGGCTTCACGAGGTAATCGGCGGCGCCGTGCAGCAGCGCGTCCTGCACGCTGGGCGCGTCGCTGGCGGCCGTGACGAGAACCGCGTCCACCCGCGCGCCACTCACGCGCGCCTCGCGCAGCAGGTCCAGGCCGCGCCCGTCGGGCAGGTGCACGTCCAGCAGCAGCAGGTCCGGGTGCAGGGTGCGCAGCATGGCCCGCGCCACCCGCAGCGACTCCGCCTGCCCCAGCACCGTGAATCCCCCGGCGCGTTCCAGCAGCCGCCAGTGCAGCGCCGCGATCTGCGGGTCGTCCTCGACGATCAGCACGCGCAGCGGTGGGGGAGAGGTCACGCCGCTCATTCTTCGGCCTCGGGGAGGGGCACGTCCAGTGTGAAGCGCGTCCAGTCCCGCCCGTCTGCCCGCACGCGGTCGTGGGTGAGGGCCGCGCCGAGTGCCTGCGCGCGGTCTGACACCAGCGCCAGCCCCACGCCGCGCCCCGCGCCCCTGCTGCTCACGCCGCGCGCGGTCAGGGTGTCCGCCAGCGCCGGGAGCACGCCGGGACCCGTGTCGCGCACCTCCAGCATCAGGCCTTCCGGGTCGGTGGCGATCAGCACGCGCACCTCGGCGTCCGGCGTGCCGCTCGCCGCCTCCAGGGCGTTCTCGATCAGGTTCCCCGCCGCAAGTTCCAGCCCGTCCAGCACGCCGGGTGGCAGCGTGCCCGGCAGGGCCGACAGCGGGTCGAGGGTGAGGGTCACGCCCCGTTCAGCCGCGCGGTCGAACTTGCCCAGCAGCAGCGCCGAGAGCCGCACGTGCCGCAGCGCCCCCACCGCCTGCAGGTGCGCCTCGTGCCGCGCCGACTGCGCGTGGATGAGGGCCAGGGCCTCGCGCGTCTCGCCCAGGTGCAGCAGGCCCGCCAGGGTGTGCAGGCGGTTCGTGAACTCGTGCGTCTGCGCCCGCAGCAGCTCGGCGTAACGCTGCGACTGGGTCAGCTCGTCCGCCAGGGCCCGCACCCGCGCCAGATCCCGCAGCGTGACCACCACGGCGCCCTCGCCGGCCTCCTGCGCGGCCAGCAGCACCGGTCGGCCCGCGACCTCCGCCGTGACCGGCCCCGCCCCCGGCACGGGCAGCGGGAGGCCCGGCGGCCACGGCAGCGGCAGCGCGGCGTCCGGGGTGCCCAGCAGCGCGCGGGCCTGGGGGTTCATGACGAACACCTGCCCCGCGCGGGCCACCAGTACCCCTTCCTCCAGGGTGTTCAGCACCGCCCGGTACTGCCGCAGGCCCCCGGCGATCTGCTCGGGTTCCAGGCCCAGCATCTCGGTCTTCACGCGCCGCGCCACACCCAGCGCCAGGGCGAGGGCCAGCCCCAGCGCCAGCAGGTACCAGGGCAGGCCCGCGCGCAGCACGTCCAGGAACACGTCCCGCAGCCGGGGCAGCAGGAAGCCCACGCTCGCCAGCCCCAGCACCCGCCCCGCGCCGTCCACGACCGGCACCTTCGACCGCACCGAGCGGCCCAGCGTGCCCTGCACCGTCTCCGTGACGCTCCGGCCCCGCAGGAACGCCGTGAAGTCCCCGCCCTGCATGCGCTGCCCCACCTGCGCCGGGTTCGGGTGCGTCAGGCGCCGCGCATTCCGGTCCGTGACCACCACGTAATCCGCGCCCAGCTGATCGCGGTAACGGTTCATCAGGGCGTTCAGGTTCGCCCGCTCGGCCGCGTTCCCCGACAGGGCTGACACCACCGGCGGGAGGGCCGCCACCAGCCGCGACTCGCGCAGCGACCGTTCCGCGAACGACCGGTGAATCCCGCCCGACACGCCCTGACTGACCAGACCCGCCACCGGCAGGCCCAGCAGCAGGAACGCGCCCAGAGTCGTCAGGAACAGCCTGGGGCCCACCCGCAGCAGGCGCGGCGTGTGCGGCAGCGCCACCTCACGCGCCAGCGGCGGCACGCGGGACGGAAGGGGCAGGCGGGGCGGCACGGTGGACGCAGTGTAGGGCCCCGCCCGCTCCCGGCCCTTGTGTTCACCGCATGTACGAATCCCCGGCCCGCCCGCCCCGGCCCTGCGCGTCCACTGGGACGGCGCGCAGCCCCGCCCGCCCCGGTGACCAGCCCGCCCCGCCGGGGACCGGCGTCCCCCTGCGCGGGCATGCTGGGCGGCACCACACTTCCGCCCCGACCTGCACCCGCGCAGGCCAACCCCACACCTCACGGCGCGCCCCGGCCCGCGCGCCCCCACCCGCGTCCCCGTGACGCACCGGAGGACCCCCCATGCCCAAGATGTTCCGCAGCCTCTACGTGCAGGTGCTGACCGCCATCGTCGTCGGCGTGCTCGTCGGCCACTTCTTCCCCACCGTCGGCGAAGCGCTCAAGCCCCTCGGGGACGGCTTCATCAAACTGATCAAGGTCGTCATCGGCCCGATCATCTTCTGCACGGTCGTCAGCGGCGTCGCCAGCATGCGCGACACGAAGAAGATCGGCCGGGTCGGCGGCAAGGCCCTGCTGTACTTCGAGGTCGTCACCACCGCCGCCCTGCTGATCGGGCTGGTCGTCGTGAACCTCGTCGGCCCCGGACGCGGCATGAACATCAACCCCGCCACCCTCGACACCAGCGCCATCACCAAGTACACCGACGCCGCCAGCGAGCAGACCGTCGCGGACTTCATCCTGCACGTCATTCCCACCACCTTCGTCAGCGCCTTCACCGAGGGTGACCTGCTGCAGGTGCTGCTCATCGCGCTGCTCAGCGGCTTCGCCCTGATCCGCATGGGCGACCTGGGCCAGCGCATCCTGAAAGGCATCGACGCCGTCAGCGTCATGGTGTTCCAGATCCTGGGCTTCATCATGAAACTCGCCCCGATCGGCGCGTTCGGCGCGATGGCCTTCACCATCGGCAAGTACGGCGTCGGCAGCCTCCAGCAGCTCGCGTACCTGATGGGTACCTTCTACGTCACCTGCGCCCTGTTCGTGTTCGTCCTGCTGAACGTCATCGCCAAACTGGCCGGATTCAGCCTCTGGAAGTTCCTGCGCTACATCCGGGAAGAACTGCTGCTCGTGCTCGGCACCAGCTCCAGCGAGAGCGCCCTGCCGCGCCTGATGGCCAAACTCGAACACGCCGGAGCGAACAAGAGCGTCGTCGGGCTCGTCGTCCCCACCGGGTACTCCTTCAACCTCGACGGCACCAGCATCTACCTGACCATGGCCGCCGTGTTCATCGCCCAGGCCACCAACACCAACCTGAGCTTCGCGCAGGAAGTCGCGCTGCTGGGCATCCTCCTGCTCACCAGCAAGGGCGCAGCCGGCGTCACCGGTAGCGGCTTCGTCGTCCTCGCGGGCACCCTCGCCGCCCTGGGCACCGTGCCCGTCGCGGGCCTCGCCCTGATCCTCGGCATCGACCGCTTCATGAGCGAAGGGCGCGCCATCACCAACATCATCGGCAACGGCGTCGCCACCCTCGTCGTCGCCCGCAGCGAGAAGGCACTCGACATGAACCGCCTCACCCGCGTCCTCAACGGCGAACAACTCCCCCCCGCCACCGCCGACGTGCAGGCCGAAGAACACGGCGAAGGGCGCAAGCTGGGGAGCGCACAACCGGCGTAGAGTTGATAGTGAAAAGTTGATGGTTGATGGAGTGGGGAACGCCCCGTCCATCAACCATCAACTTTCAACCATTAACCCAGCTGTGCGTACGCGACGGCCACCTGCGCGGCCACCATCGCGTTGTGGCGCACCAGGGCGATGTTCGCGGCGAGGCTGCGGCCGCCGGTGATCTCGACCATGCGGCCCAGCAGGTACGGGGTGGTGTCCTTGCCGGTCAGGCCCAGGGCGTCCATGTCGCGCAGCGCCTGCTCGATCTGCGGGGTGATCTGTTCGGCGGGAATCTCGGCGTCAGCGGGGATGGGGTTGGCGAGCATCACGCCGCCCGACACGCCCAGATCCCACTTCGCCTTCAGCACCCGCGCGGCCTCGTCGGGCGTGGCGACCGTCAGGGGCGCCCTGAAGCCACTCTGGCGGGAGTAGAACGCCGGGAACTCCTCGCTGCCCAGCGTCAGGGCCGGAATGCCGTGCGTTTCCAGGACCTCCAGCGTCAGGCCGATGTCCAGGATGCTTTTGACGCCCGCGCTGACCACGCACACGTCCGTCTGCGCCAGTTCCAGCAGGTCCGCGCTGACGTCCATGCTGCGCTCGGCGCCCCGGTGCACGCCGCCCGTGCCGCCCGTGGCGAACACACGGATGCCCGCCAGCGCCGCCACGCGCATGGTGCTCGCCACGGTCGTCGCGCCGTGCCTGCCCAGCGCCACCGTCACCGGCAGGTCGCGGGTGCTGATCTTCTCGACGCCCTTGTCGGTTGCCAGCAGGTGCAGTTCGTCGGGCGTGAGGCCCACCTTCAGGCGGCCGCCCAGCACCGCGATGGTCGCGGGCACCGCGCCGTGCGCGCGCACGACGTCCTCCACGCCGCGCGCCATCTCCACGTTCTGCGGGAACGGCATGCCGTGGCTGATGATCGTGCTCTCCAGCGCCACCACCGCGCGGCCCTCGGCCAGGGCGGCAGCGACTTCGGGGTGAATGTCCAGGTAGGCGGCAACGGTCGGGTTGATGTCGTGAGTCATGGGAAACCTCGAAAGGGCAGTCAGCCCGGAATGATGAGTGATGAGAGGGTGAAACGGAGTAGGGATGGTGCGGCTAACCGGTCGTGGCAGCCCCCGTCAGGCGCGCCTGGATGGCCGCCGGGGTGAGGGTGGGGGAGACCGCGTGGTCGCTCTCGACGGTGATCGCCGCCGCCGCGTGCCCGTGCCGCGCCGCCTCAGCGGGGGGCAGGCCCGATGCGAGCCCTGCGAGGAACGCCGCGAGCATCGCATCGCCCGCGCCGGTCACGTCCCGCACCTCGGCAGGCAGGGCGGGCAGTTCCGTCACGCCTTCCGGGCCACTCAGCAGGCTGCCCGCCGCGCCCCGGCGCACCCACACCAGCCTCACCCCCTGCGCGTGCAACTCGGCCGCCGCCGCCTGCAACGCCCCCGGCTCGTCCGGCACCGCGCGGCCCAGCAGGGCGGCCAGTTCCGGCACGTTCGGCGTCACCGCCTGCGGTACCAGCCCCGCCGCCAGGGCCGGGCGCAGCCGCGCCGCCTTCGGCACGCTCACCGGCTCGAACACCATCGCCGCACCCGCCTCGGCCGCCAGGGACAGCAGATGCGCCAGCGACGCCTCCGGCAGGTTCCCGTCCGCCACCACCCACGCCGCACCCCGCAGCACCCCACGCCGCTCCTGCAACGCCGCCGGAGTCAGGGCCTCCACCGCCGCCATCGCCGCCACCGCCACCAGCAGCTCCCCACTCGCATCCAGCACCGCCGTGTACGTACCCGTCGAGACCTCAGGCGCGCGCAGCACCGCCCGCACATCCACGCCCGCCGCCTCCGTCTCCCGCAGCAGCCAGTCGCCCAGCGCGTCCCGGCCCACCACACTCACCAGCGACGCCGGCACGCCCAGCCGCGCCAGATTCTCCGCGACATTCCGCGCCACGCCCCCCGGCGCCTGCGCCGACACGCCCGGATTGCTCGTCCCCGGCACCGCCGCCTGAATCGTGCGCGCCTTCACGTCCACGTTCGCGCCGCCCACCACCACCACACGGCCCGGCCCGCCCGCCTCGGGCAGCAGGTAACCCCGGCCCAGCAGCGCACCCTTCTTCACCAGATTGCTCACGTGCACATTCACGGACGCCCGCGTGGACCCCAGACGGCGCGCCAGTTCCTCCGGCGTGGCCAGGGGCGTCTCGCGGATCAGGGCGAGGAGGGCGGATTCGGTGTCGGTCAGGGGCATCTGCTTTCTATGATAAAGGCGTTTTCTGTGATTAATCAAGGTGGAGGCGGTTGGCGGTGGGTTTCTGGGTGCGGCCCCACCCCCCAGCCCCCTACCCCAGAGGGGCAGGGGGAGCGGTCGCTGGGCTCGGCAAGAGTTTCTACTCCTGCGGCGCGTTTGTGGTGGATGCTGACGTGTCCGGCTTCGACGCCATCCTGCCGCTCCCCTCGTAGGCCCGCGCGCTGCGCGCACGACGGCCGGTGGCAGTCTGCGGTCAGGAGATGGGTGGAACGCTACGCGCCGCTGATCGACTTTTAAAAGACCGCTTGGGCAACAGCTAAAAAGTAGAACCTGCCGAGTCACGGCAAGGTGTGGGGCCAGCCCATCGTCGTGGCAACCGAGCCCGTCGTGCGCGCAGCGCGCGGGGCGAACGGCGCGAAATCGGAGGATGGCGTGTGAGCCGTGGCCGTCCCCGCCCGATACCCACCGACCCCTGAGAGAAATACCTGCCCAGTGCAACGCTGCTCCCCCTGCCCCTCTGGGGTAGGGGGCTGGGGGGTGGGGAAGCCCGCCGCCAGGCGCCCACCTTCCACCTATCCCTCCGTCACGCCCCAGAGCGCCAGAACCTCCTGAGCCTCGTCCACGTGCATCTGCTCGACGAGTGCGCCCCGGTGCGTGGCGACGCTTTTGCCTTCGCGGCGGGCCTGTTCCCACGCGGCGATCAGTTCCTGCGCGGCCTGGGCTTCGGTGGCAGTGACGCCGAAGGCGGTGTTGGCGGCGTGGATCTGGTCGGGGTGGATGATGGTTTTGCCGGTGAAGCCGAGGGCGCGGCCCTGCTGGCATTCGCGTTGGAAGCCGTCGGGGTTGCGGATGTCGTTGTACACGGCGTCGAGGGGGGTTTTGCCGTGGGCGCGGGCGGCGAGGACGACGCTGCTGAGGGCGTGCAGGAGGGGCGTGCGGTCGGGGTGGGGTTGGGTGCGCAGGGCGCGGGCGAGGTCGTTCGCGCCGACGAGGAGGGCGGTCACGGCGGGCAGGGCGGCGATGCTGGGGGCGTTCAGGACGCCGTGGGGCGTTTCGATCATGGCCCAGATGGGCAGGGTGGGGCCGAGGGTCTGGATGGCGTGGGGGGTTTCGACTTTGGGGAGGACGATGCCGGCGGCGCTGGTGGTGTGGGCGAGGTGGTGGTCGTCCTGTGCCCAGGGGGTGCCGGCGCCGTTGACGCGGATGAGGACGGGGACGTGCCAGGGGGTGCGCAGGGCGTCGCGGACGTGTTCGCGGGCCTGGGCTTTGTGTTCGGGAGCGACGGCGTCTTCGAGGTCGAGGATGATGGCGTCGGGGTGTAGGGTGCGGGCTTTCTCGATGGCGCGGGGTTTGTCGGCGGGGACGTACAGCGCGGAGCGCAGGGGCTTCATGCGTTCACGGTAATACGCGGGGCCGGTCGGGGGACGTTCAGGGGAGCAGGAGGCGGGGTTCGGGGGCGGGGCCGAGGGCGCGGCGTTGCACGTCCCGCAGGACGGCCGGGCCGTCGGTGTGGATGCCGTGTTTGCGGAAGCTGGTGGCGAGGCTCTGGGCGTCGCGGGTCAGGAGGGTGTGAAAGTTGGGGTTTTGACGGGTCGAGAGTTGCGGAAAGTCGATGATGGTCACGGTGTCCTCCCACCAGAGAAGGTTGTAGGTGCTGTAGTCGCCGTGCGCGTACCCGAGCCGGAGCAGGTCGGCCATGCCCTGGAGACTCTGTTCCCAGGCGCGCTGGGCCTGTGCGGGGCTCAGGGCGGCGTCGCTGAGGCGCGGGGCGATGTGGTCTTCGGTGCCGATGAGGCGCATGACGACGGCAGGGACGGTTTCGGCGTACGCGGTCGGGTGCGGTCCGGCGAGGGGTTCCGGGACGTGCAGGCCGGCTTTCCAGAGGGTCCACAGGTGCGCGTACTCGCTCAGGACCCAGTCCTGCTGGAGCATGTGCAGGCCCAGGCGGGTGCGGTTCTGCATGGCTTTGGCGGCGCGGGCGTCGAGGATGACCTGCCCTTCGCGGTACACCTGGTCGTTCTGGAAGGAGCGGGCCTGCAGGTCTCGGTACAGCTTCACGAGGACGCTGCCGCGCGGGCCGCGCGCGACGTACGCGGTGGCTTCCTTGCCGCTCTTGAGTTCCGCGACGATCTCGGTGATGTACCCGCGGTCGGTCAGGCGGCGGATCACGTCGTCCTGCACGTCGTCGGGGTCGCTGGCGGTCAGGTGTGCCAGCTGGCGGCGGCCGGTCGGGCTGCGTTTCTGGCGGCGTCGGGGCGGTGGGGTGTCCCAGCGTTCGTCCCAGGCGTCGTCAGGTCCGGTGTCGTCGGTCCATCCGTGATCGGGCCAGTCGTCGTGAGCCCGGTCGGTGTGGGTGCGGGCGCTCATGGGCGCCCCGGTCGGTCAGTGCAGGGGGGCCAGCCCGAAGGCAGAGGTGGCCGGTGTTGGTGCGTCAAAATCACTCCAGGGGGCAGGAACGAAGACTCCGTGTGCGGCGGTCTGGACATCAGTGATGTTGGTCATAGCGGGCACCTCCTTTCGGTGATTGGGTGTAGCGTAGCAGGCAAAAGCGGCGTGTGTCACGAACAACGGGCGGGCTAGGCCATCACGCCTAGCACACCCGGCCGATGCGCCGGCCCAGCCCGAACACGACAAAAAAGAGAGGCGGGGCGCCCTGTGACCGCACCCCGCCTCCCGCTGCCCGCGACCTTACTTCAGCGTCTTGCTGATGAACGCGTTCGTGTAGTAATCGGTGGCTTTCGCGCCGGCCGGCAGTTTGCCCTGCTTCACGAGGGCCGCGACCGCTTTCGTCCACGCGGCGGGGTCCATGGCGCCGATGCCGTTGGCGCGGCTGTACGCGCCGGTCATCAGGGGCGTGCTGGCTTTCAGGACGTCCAGGCTGCCGCTCGCGCCGAACACGGGCTGCGCCACCTTGAACGCGCGGGCGGGGTCCGCGACCGTGAATTTCAGGCCGCGCTGACTGGCCCGCACGACCTTCTTCGCCAGGTCGCCGCTCAGGCTCTTGCCGGTGCCGATGAGTCCCACGCCGACCATCGGGTACGCGCCGCCGATGTCCAGCGTGTACACCCGCTTGCCGCTCGTGCGGGCCAGTTGCAGCACGTCGTTGTTCGAGTACCCCACGGCGGCGTCCACCCGTCCGGCGCGCACGGCGTCCACCTGCGTGAATCCGATGGAGTTCAGGCGCACGTCCCGGCCCTCGGTCAGGTCCGCGCTGTCCAGCAGCGCCTGAATGGCGTGGTACGAACTGCCGAACGGACCGGGAATGCCCACCGATTTGCCCTTCAGGCTGGCCGCGCCACTCAGGGGCGAGAGGCTGAACACCGTCACCGGGTTCTTCTGGTACATGGTCATCACGTACCGCACGTCCGCGCCCTGGTTCCGGGCGAAGATGGCGTCCTCGGGGTCACCCACCACGAAATCCAGTTTGCCCTGGAGCAGCAGTGGCAGCAGTTGCGACACGTACCCGTGCTGGTAGTTGACCTTCAGGCCCTCCGCTCCGAAGTACCCGAGCTTGTCGGCCACGTAGAACGGCGTGAACTGCACGTCCGGGTTGTACCCCAGCCCGATGTTCACGGTGCGCTGCGCGGACGCGGAGGTCGCCAGCAGGCCCAGCAGCAGAAGGAAGGCGCGTTTCATGAGAGCGAGTATAGGCGCCCTGCCCGGCGCGTCTGTGACCTGCTCCCCCGACCGTCGCCGCAGCGTGGGGCGGGGCATCTGCGCCCGCCACGCCGTGTCATGCTGCCCGCATGGACCTGGAATCCTGGACACCCGTGGACAACGCCCGCCGCCTCGCCACCCTGATCGCGGTGGGCGCCGCCATGTTCGGCCTGCTGGCCCTGTGGCTGGGCGCCGCGTGGCACCCGCTGCTGGCCCTGCTGGTCGCCGTGCTGGCCGGCGTGGCCGTGTGGGCCGCCGCATTCCAGGTGCTGCGCCGACTGCTGCGCCGCTGAAGCCCCCCCCACCGCGCCCACAGCGTGAACGCCCGCAGAACGGTCCCGGCCCGCGCGGGTGCTACACTCGGGGGCACGCCCGCACACGGTGACCCCCACCGGCGTCCGGAGCAGCGCCCGCACGAGGCGGGCCAGATGCAGGAAAAAGGAGCAAACCAGATGACGGACAACAACGAGCTGCGCCCCGGTGAGCAGACGCCAGAAGAACTGCGCGACATTATCCCCCAGCTGGAAGGCGAACCCGACGAGGACGCCGTGCTGGACGCCCAGGAAGCCGAAACTGAAACCGAAGGCGGCGTCAGCGCCGACGGGGCCGAAGGCGAGGAAGAAGAGTACATCGACGCCGACGAACTGCTGGGCGTCCTGGCCGAACTGAAAGAAATGCTCGAAGCCCAGGGCAAGGAAATCCGTGGCCTGCGCCGCGAGATGCGCGAAATGCGCGAAGCCCAGGGCCAGGGTGGCCTGCGCAGCGGCGAGCAGCGCCCCGCCCCCCGCGAGGACCGCGGCGGCTTCCGCGGCGACCGTGACGGCGGCTTCCGTCCCCGCGAAGACCGCGGCGGCTACCAGGGCGGCGGCGACCGCGGCGGCTTCCGTCCCCGCGAAGACCGCGGCGGCTACCAGGGTGGCGGCGACCGCGGCGGCTTCCGTCCCCGCGAAGACCGTGGCGGCTTCCAGGGTGGCGGCGACCGTGGTGGCTTCCGTCCCCGCGAAGACCGCGGCGGCTTCCAGGGTGGCGGCGACCGTGGCGGCTTCCGTCCCCGTGACGACCGCGGCGGCTTCCGTGGCGACCGTGACGGCGGCTTCCGTCCCCGCGAGGACCGTGGCGGCGACCGCCCCACCTTCCGTCCCCGTGACGACCGCAGCGGCCCCAGCGAAGGCGGCTTCCGCCCCCGCGACAACGACGCGGCCCCCGAGCGCCCCCGCGCCCGCGCCGACCGCGGCTGGAACAACCGCCGCGACGACGAGTAACCCATACACCTGAAAGAGGGCCGGACCACAGCGTCCGGCCTCTTTTCATTTCCCCGACATTCCATCGGTCACGGTGCGGTCACTGACCATTTCGGACACTCCAGTCACCTTCAGCGCGCGGGCGGGCACCATTCCCTCCGCCCGGCCGCCCTGGGGGCATGGAGGGAAGACCATGACCGCACCGAAGCACACGCCCGCCCTGATCCTGCTGACCCTCACCCTCGCCGCCTGCGGGGGAGGTGGCACGCCCACCCCCATCGGCACGCCCGTGACCAACCTCGCGGACAGCGGCGCCGGCAGCCTGCGGGACACGCTGGCCGCCGCGAAGAGTGGCGACACGCTGCGCCTGACGGGTACAGGAACGCTGACCCTCGCCAGCCCGCTGAAAATCGACAGGAACGTGACGATCATCGCCACGGGCGTGACCATCGACGCCGCCGGAAAGGGACGGGCGCTGGACGTCGCCAAGGGCGCCACCGTCACCATGCAGGGCGGGACGCTGAAAGGCGGAACCGGGGCGGTGCTGCCCGCTAGCCTACGTAGCGCTGTTCAACGTGAACTGACCGGACGGCCTGGTCTGGACGGATTGTCCCGCCTGAAAACAGTCAATCTGAATCCCCAGGCCGTCACCGTGACGTACGGCGGCGTCCTGAGCAATGCTGGGAACCTGACGCTGGACGGCGTGACCGTCACTGGTGGGAAGGCGAGCATAGGTGGCGGCATCTACAACATGGAAGGTGCGACTCTCACCCTGAAAGGAAGCACGAACGTCACCGGGAACGAGGCGACCCTCGCCGACCCGGCTGACTATGTGCTGGTACAGGGCATTGGGGGGGGCATTTTCAGTAAGGGCACCCTCACGGTTGCTGGGGGTAGCGTCAGTGCCAATACCGCTGTCTGGGATGGCGGGGGCATCTACGCCGGGCAGGGGAGTACCACGACCCTCAGCTCCGGGAAGGTGGACGGTAACCGGGCCACCCATCCGGTACAGTTCCTGAATAACGTGTACTACGGAAGCTCGGGCGGCGGCATCTTCACGCAGGGAGCATTGAACGTGACCGGAGGCAGCGTCAGCGATAACACGGCGACTTTCTTCGGAGCTGGAATCGTGTCGTACCTGACCTGCCTGAATGCCGACTGCACGTCGGTGGAACGCCCGACCTTCACCATGACGGGCGGCAGCGTGAACAACAACGTGCAGAGCAACCCAGATAAGAGGGGCAGCGGCGGTGGTGTCTCTACCTACGGCACGGCGTCCATCACGGGCGGCACGCTTAGCGGCAACCGGAGTGAAGCTGGAGGTGGAATCGCTGCTTTCCACAAACTCACGCTTGAAGGTGTCACCCTGACGAACAATTCCTCCACTCAGGTGGGCGGGGCCGTCTACGTCGGTGGTGACGTGCTGGTAAACGGCGCGACCATCAGCGAAAACAGCGCTCCCTATGGCGGAGGCATGTACGTCGGGAATGACGGTAAGTTGACTTTCCAGGACGGTCTGTTCACGAAGAACACCGCGAGCAAGTACGGCGGGGCCATTCACAGCATTCACAACGTCAAGGGCTTCACCATGACCGGCGGGACTATCCGGGGCAACAGCGCCACGCTGGCGGGTGGCGGCATCAACAGTGACGCGACGATGTCCCTGACGGGGGGCGTGATCGAGGACAACACCACGCCGGGTGTCGGGGGTGGCATCGCCACGTACGCGCAGCCCGGCACGCAGTCCACGGTCACGCTGGGCGGCACGCTGGTCATCCGGAACAACCGCGCGGACCGTGGTGGGGGTGTGTCGATCGGCTCGGCGGATCAGGGTGTCGGCACGCATGTCATTCAGGGAGCGACCATTCAGGGGAACACGGCGCAGACAGCTGGCGGTGGAATCAGTGTCGGTGGCGTATTGAAGTTTTCGAGCGGTCTGATCTCAGCGAATACGGCTGTCAAGGGAGGCGGAGGCCTCGTGGTGGGGGACAGAGGCCGGGTCGAGATGACCGGCGGGAGCATCACGGGCAACACGGTGACGAATACTGGTGACACTCAGGAGGGTGGCGGCGGCGGTGTCCGGCTGTATTCCGGCAGTGTTATGACGGCCAGTGGTGGAACGATCAGCAACAACACGGCGTGGACCGGGGGCGGGGTTCACACTGACGGTGTGTATGGAACGTCGTCCGCCTCGGCGTTTACGCTGGCTGGGGCGACCGTCAGTGGGAATAGAGCGCAGGATGGCGGCGGATTCTGGAATGACGGCACGTTGACCGTTCAGAGTGGCAGCGTATCGAGCAACGTAGCGGCGCGGCACGGTGGGGGCGTATTCAAGCTGAAACGGGGTGTGTACGCCCAGCCGGGCGGCAGTGTGTCGGGGAACAACCCGGACAACGTGTTCAACTCGCAGTGAATGCATGAAGCGGGGCGGAGGTTCACGGCGAACCTCCGCCCCGCTCTGCTGCCGGGGTCAGGCGGTGACGGTTTCGGCGGGTGCGGTGCTGGGCGCGAGGTGCCGGTCGAGCCAGTTCAGGTATTCGGTCAGGCGGGTGAGGCGGCGGTCCGGGCGGCCGGAGCGGCTCAGTTCGTGGTCCTCGCCGGGGAAGCGCACGAAGCGCACCGGCACGCCGTGGAGGGTGAGGGCGGCGTACCACTGTTCGGCCTGTTCGATGGGGCAGCGGTGGTCGAGGACCGAGTGGACGATCAGGGTGGGTGTCCGGACGTTCTCGACGTACTGGAGGGGGCTCATGTCCCAGAGTTTCAGGGTGTCTGCGCGGCGGTGGAAGTTCAGGCCGAGTTCGTCGTCCCAGAAGCGCAGGCCGATGTCGCTGGTCCCGCCGAACGACAGCAGGTTGCAGATGCTGCGGTCGGTGATGGCGGCGTGGAAGCGGGTGGTGTGCGCGGTGAGCCAGTTGGTCATGAAGCCGCCGTAGCTGCCGCCCATGACGGCGGTGCGCGTGCGGTCCAGGCGGGGGTGGGTGTCCAGGCAGGCGTCGAAGAAGGCCAGGAGGTCGTCGGCGTCGACGCTGCCCCAGCGGCCGTGGATGGCGTCCACCCAGGCCTGTCCGTAGCCGAGGCTGCCGCGCGGGTTGCTGTAGCACACGGCCTGTCCGCGTGCGGCGTACAGCTGGAATTCGTGCGTGAAGGTGTGCCCGTAGTCGGTGTGCGGGCCGCCGTGGATGCTGAGGATCGCGGGGACGGGGTCGGTGCCGTCGGGCAGCAGCACCCAGCCTTCGCCCTCGCCGAGTTCGGTGGGGAAGGCCACGCGGACGGGGGTGCGGGCCGGGAAGGGGAGGTTCGCGTGCAGGTCCGTGACCGGCTGGCCGTTCAGGATCACCTCGGGGAACTGGTCGGCCCGTTCGCGGATCAGCGCGAGGCCGCCGCCGCGCGCCGTGAAGGCCGGGATGACGCCCTGCGGGTCGTGCGTGTGGGCCTGCACGGAGCCGGACTGCCCGTCGGCGGCCAGGGTGGCGGTGAACAGACCGCAGCTGCCGCGCACGGTGCTGCTGAACAGCAGGGTGCGGTCGTCCAGCCATGCGGGCTTGTCGGGCATGGCGCCCACGTGGCAGTCGCCGCCCACGCCGTTCCCGACCGGGTGGTCATGCCCGGCGTCCAGGCGCACCGGGGCGGCGTCGCCGGTCAGGGGCAGCAGGTACAGGTGGGTGTGTTCGGTGTTGCCCTGCCCGGCGGGGCGGCCCACCAGCACGAACCGCTGACCGTCGGGGTGAGGAATGACGGCGCTGATGGCGGACTTCCACTGCGTGACCTGCCGGGGCGTGCCGTCCAGCGGCAGGTGCCAGACCTCCTGCTGCCAGTGCGCGCCGCTCAGTTCGTCGGTCGCGGCGATGAACAGCACGCCGCTGCTGTCGGGCAGCCAGGTCACGCCGCCCAGCTCGACCTCCGGCGCGTGCCACTCGGTCAGCTCGCCGCTCGGGACGTGCAGGCGGTACAGGCGCGCGGCGCGCTCGGGCAGCCAGTCCCGGCCGTTGAAGCGGTAGCGGGGTTTCGTGATGACGCGGGCCTCGCCGCGCTCGTCACGCTTGTCCTCGTCGTCGGCGGTGGTCATGAACGCCACGTACTGCCCGTCCGGGCTCCACTGGAGGTCCGAGACGCCGTTCCGGAAGCGGGTCACGACCTGCGCCTCGCCGCCCGAGAGGGGCAGCAGGTGCAGCTGCGCGCCCTCGCCGACCCGGCGGGTGAAGGCCAGGGTCTGCCCGTCCGGGGACCAGCGGGGGCTGCCGTCACGGCCCTCGCCGCGCGTCAGGACGCGCGTGCCCTGCGCGTCCGCCAGCCAGATCTGCGACTTGTACCGCGGTTTGGCGTGGGCCGCGTCGGGCTTGCGGGGGTCCTCCTCCTCGATGCGGGTCAGGACGAACGCGGCGCGCGTGCCGTCCGGGCTGACCTGCGGGTCCGACGGAAACACCAGGGGCAGCAGACTCTCCGGGCCGGGGATGGTTGAGTTCATGACACTCAGTCAAGCACACGCACGCCCGTCACGCCGGGGCAGGGGCCGGGAGCCTGTCCACCTGTCACGAACGACGGATTCATGATGACTTCCTCAACAGAGATAGGGTCTTTCCTTGCCATTTCTATACAGGTGCCAGCTAGTCTGAATGTACCGGCCCAACAGGCCTGGGCAGCAGTCGAGTGTGGGTGGACCGCCGGGTTCGCCAGACTGCTTCCCGCACGGCCAATCCTGACCAACCGACCCGTTTCTTGATCGAGCCGGACCTGCTTCTTTTTCTCTCTGGCGGCGCCCCAGCGGTGTCCGCCGCGCTCTACCCGTCCTACTGGAGGTCTGTCATGCAAGAACTGTCCTGCACCTGGGTTCCCGGAACCTTCGATGTCGTTCGTCTGAAATTCGCTGGTCGCACTGTCGAGATGACCGCCACCCGCCTCGCCCGGCTGTTCGGGAAGCAGGCGCTGCACGACCTGTACCTCAAGGGCAGCGCCCGCCTGAAAGTGGACGCCCGCGAGATCGCCCTGCTCGGCTGATACGGACACCGATTGAAGGGGCCGCCAGAAGGAGCCACCCAGACCCTTCAATCCGGGCGGACCCGTATGATACGGCCTCCGATTGAATGGGCTGCAAAGCCCGTTCAATCCGAGCGAAGCGAGTGGGAGAGAAACGGGTTCCGGACGTGGAGCCGGCAATCCGGTGACGTTCCGGATTGTCGGCGAAACAAACGGAATCCGTACGACTCGCGCCTCTTGGACCGGACCGCCGCAGGATGCCCTGCCGGCGGTTCTGTCATGCCTGACGGACCCCACACGGGGCGGGGCGTGGTATGGGGGCAGGGCGTAGCATGAACGCCATGCCTGAATTCGACACCCCGGACCTGCGCGCCATGCAGGCCGACCTGCACACCCTGGCCAGCATCGAGAGTCCGTCCGGCGATCCGGTCGCCGTGCAGCGCGTCATGGACGTCATCGAGGACTGGGCGCGCGACCTGGGCGCCGAGACGCACGCCCTGGGCGGCGGAACCCGGATCTTCCGCTTCGGCGTGCAGCCCGACGCGGCCGAACCCGCCGACAGGCCCGTGCTGGTCCTCACGCACGCCGACACCGTCTGGCCGCACGGCACGCTGGACCACATGCCGCTGCGCGTGGACGGCGACCGCCTGTACGGCCCCGGCACGTACGACATGAAAGCCGGGATCGTGGGCCTGTTCCACGCCCTGCGCGCCCTGCGGGGCGAGTGGCCGCGCGGAGGCGTGACCGTCCTGCTGTCCCCCGACGAGGAGATCGGCAGTCCGGGCAGCCGCGCCCACATCGAACGCGCCGCGCGGGAGGCGCGGGTCGCGCTGGTCGTCGAGCCGCCCGTCGCGGACACGCACGCCCTGAAGACCGGCCGGAAAGGCACCGGTGACTTCCGCCTCACCCTGACCGGCGTTGCCAGCCACGCCGGGAACCGCCCGGAGGACGGCGCGAGTGCTGTCACGGCCGCCGCGCACGCCGTGCTGGACCTTCAGGCGCTCGCCCGGCCGGAGGTCGGCACGACCGTCAGTGTCGGCATGATCGGCGGCGGCAGCGCCGTGAACGTCATTCCCGCCCACTGCACCCTGCACCTGGACCTGCGGGTCGCTACCCTCGCGGAAGCCGAGCGGGTGGACGCCGCCGTGCGCGCCTGGACGCCCCGCGACCCGCGCGTGACCGTGCAGGTCAGCGGCGGCCTGAACCGCCCCCCCTTCGAGCAGGGTGACGCCACCCTGGCCCTGTTCGAACAGGCCCGCGCCGCCGCGCAGGACCTGGGCTTCGACCTGACGCACGCCGTCGTCGGCGGCGGCAGCGACGGGAACTTCACCGCGCCCATCATCCCCACCCTGGACGGCCTGGGCGCCCCCGGCGACGGCGCGCACGCCGAGCACGAGCACGTCCGCCTGGACCGCTGGCCCGACCACGTGCGGCTGCTGACCCGCCTGCTGCGCGAAGTCTGATCGGAGTCCGTCGCGGGTCCGGCTGGCGGTCAGTGAACCAGACGGCCGGGCTGCGGCGGCTCCGTGGGCTGCGCCGGCTGCTGCTGCAGGCGCTCGGTCAGCGCGGCGGCGCCCAGGGGCAGGGCCAGACCGTACCCCTGGCCCAGCTGGCAGCGCAGCGCCCGGACGGCGTTCAGGTGCGCGGGCGTCTCGATGCCCTCGGCCGTCACGTCCGCGCCCAGGTTCCGGGCGATGCCCGTCACGGCCTGCGTGAGCGCCTGCGCGAACTGCGCGGCGGCCGGGTCGGTCAGGTCGGCCGTGATGGACCGGTCGAGTTTCACGCCCGTGATCGGCAGGGTCCGCAGCCGCATCAGGTTCGAGTAGCCGGACCCGAAATCGTCGATGCTGATCTGCACGCCCATCTCGCGCAGTTCGTGCAGGGCGCGGGCGGTGCGGGCATCCTCGTACAGCACGGCCGTTTCCGTCAGTTCCAGTTCCAGGCGGGCCGGCGGCAGGCCGCTGCGGGTCAGGGCGGCCTGCACGGTCGCGCGGAACTCGAACTGCAGCAGCTGCACGGCGCTGACGTTCACGCTGATGGTCAGGTCCGGCCAGGCCAGCGCCGCCCGGCACGCCTCGTTCAGGACCCAGGTGCCGATGGGGGTGATCAGGCCGCTGCGCTCGGCCACCGGAATGAACTCGGCGGGCGACACGCGGCCCAGGGTGGGGTGCGTCCAGCGCAGTAGCGCCTCGGCCTTCACGATCCGGTGGTCGGCCAGACGGTACACCGGCTGGAACACCAGCGTCAGTTCCTGGCGGTGCAGCGCCCCCCCCAGTTCGCCCGCCAGCAGCTGCGAACGTTCGGTCAGCGCGTCCTGTTCCGGGTGGTAGCGGCGCAGGCGGCGGCGGCCGGCGCGTTTCACGGCGAACAGTGCGCTGTCCGCGTGCCGCAGCAGTTCGTCCGGGTCGCTGGAATCGTGCGGGTACAGGGTCAGGCCGATACTCAGGGTGGTTTCCACGCCCACCCGCGCGCTCGGTTCGATGGCCGCCTCGTGCAGGATGACCTGCCCCGCCCAGTCCGCCTGTTCGGGCGTCACGCCGGGCAGCAGGACCACGAACTCGTCACCGCTCAGGCGGTACACCTGCGCGTCCGGCCCGCTGAGCCGTTCGAGTTCGCCCGCCAGGACGCGCAGCAGCGTGTCGCCCGCCGGGTGTCCCAGCGTGGCGTTCACGATCTTGAAGCCGTCCACGTCCACGTGCAGCAGCGCGAACGCCGCCGAGCCGGGCTGCGTCATGCGGCCCAGGTCTTCTCGCAGCCGCGTCCGGCCGGGCAGGCCGGTCAGCAGGTCGGTGCTGCTGAGGACCCGCAGGGCGTTCTGCTCGCCGCGCCGCTGCCCCAGGTCCTCGTGGCGCCGCATGAACAGGGACGTCAGGTGCAGCGTCACGGCCGCCGAGAGGTTCAGGTGCAGCAGCGCCCGCATCACGTCCGGTTGTAGCGCCTCGCCGCGCAGCAGCGGCGCGAGCAGGATCACGCCGCTCAGGACTGCCACGCTGCCCAGCAGGGCGTTCAGGACGTTGATCATGGACCGGGGCGTGTCGGCCACCAGCCGCCACAGGAACAGCGTGGGCAGCCACACCATCGTCTCGATCAGCTCCGCGACCAGCACCGCCGGCTCGTGCACCACGGCCGCCAGCAACGCCAGTTTCACGGTCAGGAACGCGGCGCAGCTCAGCAGGAGCGTCAGGGCCAGCGTGGTCTGGTCCTTCCAGCGCTGCGCGGTGGCGACCCAGATGCTGCTCAGCAGGAACAGCAGCACCCCGTTCAGCGGCAGGTCGTACGTCCGGTCCCAGGTGTCCTGCCGCGAGAACACCTGCAACGCCCCGATGAACAGCACGAGGACCGGCAGGACCACCAGCATGGACAGCCGCCATGTTTCCGGCAGCGGCGCGGCAGGTGAGGGATCGGTGCGGCCCATATACGCCCAGTGTATGAATCGCTTCCACACAGTTTTCATACTGACCGGTCACGTGAGCGCCCGCCGGAGCGCCCGCCCCGGCAACCGATATGCTGCGGGCACGATGTTCAACCTGTTCCGCAAGAAGCCGCCCGCCAACCCGCACGTCAAGCAGGACGACCCGCAGACGTACCGCGTGCGCGTCCGCACCCGCCCGCACGCGGAAGTCGTCGAGTTCCGCTTCACCAAGGGCGCCCACATCGGCATCGACGACGACGGCACGTACCTGTTCCGCAAACCCGTCGTCAGCCCCCAGCACTTCGACCGGGGCGAACTCCTCGTGCGCTTCGACCGCAGTTACCGCGTCACCGCCACCGAGGGCGAGAACGTGGACTTCATTCCCGTCAGCGACTGGGAATAAGTAGGGGAGGCGGGAAGCACTCCCCTCACCTCACCTCGTGGAAGGTCTCCTCGGTCACGCGGTCGGGGTACTTGCGGATGAAGTCCACGGTGCTCAGCGCCTGCGTGCGGTGACACGCGATGGCTTGCAACTTGCGCACGATGAAGCGCGTCACGTCGTGGCGCACGTTCGGCGGGAGCCACTCGGCCCGCAGCGCCTCGTTCTCCGGCGGCACGTCGCTGGCGTAGTACCACAGGCGGGGCCGCTCGCCGTCCGGCAGGGTGTCCCACGCGGCCTTCACGGCGCGGTGCGTGGTCACGTGGTCCGGGTGCCCGTTGCTGCCGTTCGGCGGGAAGGTCAGCACGACCTCGGGCCGCAGGCGCACCATTGCCTCGCGCGCCACCTCGGTCAGCGCCGAGAGCGGCTCGTCCTTCAGGTACTTGTCCGGGAAGCGGTGATGCTCGAAGACACTCCCGCCCGCCACCGCCTCCGGCGTGGTCAGGCCGATCACGCCCAGGCACGCGGCGAGCTCCACCTCACGCATCCGCGCCAGTTCCTCCGGCGAGTCGCACAGGCCCAGCGTGCGGCCCGCCTCGCCGCGCGTCAGCGTCACCAGCCCACAGGCCTCCCCGGCCTCCAGGTGACCCATCAGCGTTCCCGACGCGCCGTACACCTCGTCATCCGGGTGCGGCACGATCAGCAGCAGTTTCATGCGGACTCCGTCTGCTGCGTGGTCAGATCGGAAAGACGCCGCTCTGCCCACTCCGCGCCCGGAGCCCGCTCTTCTCCCACTCGCATCCGCTCGGATGGAATGGCCTTGACCAGCCATTCCACTGGAGTCCTGTTCAGTCCTTTGCTCATCCGCCCAGCATAGGCCCGCCCGCCCGTCACCGCGTGGGGCACGCCGCACACGCGCCGGGTAGCCGTAGGCGTGCTGGCGGATGCGCCTCCGGCCGGGCGGCCCGCATGATGGGCGCATGACCCACCTGCTCCCCTTCACGCTGCGCGAGCCGCGCAAGCCCGACGATTTCGCCCGGATCGCGGCGCTGCTGAGTGCCGCCGATCCCGACTGGCCGGTCACGCCAGAGCTGCTGGCTACCTGGGACGAGGCGCACGACCCGGCGCTGTACCGCTTCGAGCTGGTGGCCGAACAGGACGGGCGGATCGTGGGCGTCGGGAACGTCGGGCACGACGATTTCGCATTCGAGGAGTGGCGGTACTTCGGTGGGTTGACCGTTCACCCGGACGCGCGGGGGCAGGGAATCGGGACGGCGCTGTACGACGCACTGACAGCGCGGCTGCGGGAGCGGGGCGCGCAGGACATCCGCACGATGCTCAGCGATCAGGACCACGACGCGCCGGGCCGGGCGTTCCTGTCTGCGCGGGGCTACGTGCGCACCTGGGACCGCTATGAGTCGCGCCTGCACACGGCCGACGCCGACCTGGGCGCCTTCGACGACCTGATGGCGGCCGTGGCGGCGGACGGCGTGCAGCTGCGCCCGGTGGCGGACCTCGCCGGGGACCCGGAGCGGAACCGCAGGTTGTGGGAACTCGACTGGCGCCTCTTCCAGGACGTGCCGATGGGGCAGACCCTCACCCGGCGGCCCTTCGAGGCGTGGGTGAAGCAGGAACTGGACGACCCGACCTTCAGCCACGAGCTGTCCTTCGTGGCCCTGCGCCCCGACGTGAACGACCCGGAAACCGGCCCGTACGTGGGCTACAGCACCCTGATGAGCAACCCGGCGGGCTTCTTTGTCATCGGCATGACCGGCGTGCGCCGCGAGGACCGGGGGCGCGGCGTCGCCAAGGCCCTGAAGGTCGCCGCGATGCGTGCCCTGGCCGCCGCCGGGGGAGGCGAGATCCGCACCTTCAACGACCCGCCCAACAAGGCCATGCTGGGCATGAACCGCGCGCTGGGCTTCCGGCGCGGCCCGACCCGCAGCCGCTACGAACTGCACCTGGACCCCGTGACCGGCGAACGCCGCCCCGTCCCCGTACCCCCGGAGCTGGCGTGATCGCCCTGCGACCCTTCGCGCTGCGGCCCGCCACGGACGCCGACCTGGGCGCCCTGGCGGACCTGCTGAGCGCCGTGAATCCCCGCCACCCGCAGACCGCCGAGTCGCTGGCCCACGACCTGCACTCGCTGCGGTCGCACCCGCTGGGCCTGCACGTCGCGCAGTGGGTGGCGCACACCCCGGACGGAACGCTGCTGGGCGCGGCATCGGCGTTGCAGTTCGGCGGGATGTACCACCCGGACCGCTACCACGCCGAGGTCGGCGTTCACCCCGGCGCGCGCGGCCAGGGGGTCGGCGCGGCGCTCGCGGCGCACGTCACCGGGTACCTGGAGGCGCGGGGCGCGCGCGAGGTCCTGGCCGGCGCGTACGAGGACGAACCGCTCAGCCTGCACTTCCTGACGGCGCGGGGGTTCCGGGAGGTCATGCGGTTCTTCGACAACGTGCTCGACATGGCCGACTTCGACGCGGACGCCTGGGCGGACCGGGCGCCCCTGCCTGATGGACTGCGGGCCGTGACCCTGGCCGACTTGAGCGCTGAACTGGGCGAGGACGCCGCCCACCGCGCGTTCTACGCGGGCTGGCTGGCCGCGCGCGAGGACGTGCCCCGCACCGCCCCCGCGACCCCGGTCGCCTATGAGGACTTCCTGACCCGCATCGACCGCCCGGAACACCTGCCGCACGGCACGCTGCTGGCCGTCACCCCGGCGGGCGAGGTCGCGGCCCTGTCCGAACTGCACCGGGACCTGAACGACCCGCAGCGCCTGAACACCGGCCTGACCGGCACGCACCGCGACTGGCGCCGCCAGGGGCTGGCACTGGCCCTGAAGGTCGCCGCGCTGCGCGTCGCGCGGGACCTGGGTGCCCGCGAGGTCTGGACCGGGAACGCCACCACCAACGCGCCCATGCTGGCCCTGAACGACCGCCTGGGCTTCCGCCCGCGCGTCGCCTGGGTCGAGATGCAGCGCGGTCAGGTGGACGCATGATCACCGTCACGCCCATCGCCGAGCACGAGTGGGACGCCGCTGCCGCCATCCTGACCGGCGCGAACCCGCACGAACCCCTGACCGGCGAGGAGTACCGCCACCAGATGCGCGAACAGCAGGACTGGGGGTACGGCTGGGCCGTGTTCGTCGCCCACGCTGGCGGCGAGGTGGCGGGCGTCGCCGGGTACCACCAGAACCCCGGCGCGTTCCACCCGCACCGCTACGACCTGGACCTCGCCGTCGCGCCGCACGCGCAGCGACGCGGGATCGGCGCGGCCCTCTGGAACACCCTGGCCGCCGACCTGCGCGCCCGGAACGCCGAATCCGCCCGCATCCTGGCCCGCGAGGACCACCCGGTCGCGCCTGGCTTCCTGACCCGCCGGGGCTTCACGGGCGGCAAACGGTACTTCATGTCCACCCTGCACGTCCCGGACTTCGACCCCACTCCGTATGCCGTACTGGAGGAACGCGTGCAGGCGCGCGGCGTCCGCCTCCGCAGCCTGACCGACCTGCGCGCCGCCGACACCCCGGACCTCGTGGGCCGCCTGCACGCCCTCATGAGCGACGTGCGCCAGGACGTGCCCCGCGCCGAACCCGCCACGCCCCTGACCCGGCAGGTGTTCGAGGACGCCATCCTGGGCGACCCCGGCCTCCTGCCGGACGCGTACCTGATCGCCGAGGTCGGCGGGGACTGGGTGGGCCAGACCACCCTGTTCCGCAGCGACGCCAGCCCTGACCTCCTGACCGGCCTGACCGGCGTCACCCGCTCCTGGCGCGGCCAGGGCGTCGCCACCGCCCTGAAGCTCGCCGCGATCCGCGCCGCCCGCACCCTGAACGCCACGACCATCCGCACCGACAACGCCAGCGACAACGCCCCCATGCTCGCCATCAACGACCGCCTCGGCTTCGTCCGCGACCCCGCCAGCGTGTCGTACGTGACCCGCTTCGGGTGAAGGAGGGGAGTGGGGTGTGGGCAGTGGGGAGTGGGTCGGCTTGACCTAGGCGGGCACCCCGCGCACACGCTGTTGACCATCAACCATCAACCATCAACCATCAACCATCAACCATCCACCGCGTAAGCTGTGTCTGTGCTGCTGAGTATCGACTGGGACGCCTTCTCGGGCACGCGGGAACTGGTGTTCGACGCGCCGATCTGGGGGACGCGGGACCTCGACCATGACCGGTCCGGCGCGTGGGTGGACCGCGCGCGCCAGCGTGGAGGTCGTGACTGGGACGCGCTGGAGACGGATTTCCCGCTGTACTCCGGCTGGGAGGCCCTCCGCGCGTACGTGGGCATTCCGGCGTTCGTGACGCTCAGTCACGCGGACGCCTGGGCGTGGCTGGAACGGTATCCGGGCCTGGATGTGCTGAACCTCGACTCGCACCACGATCTGGGGAGCCGCAGTGGCGACCCGGCGCGCGTGCGGCCCGGCAACTGGGCGGGCCTGGGACTGGCGCGCGGCCTGATCCGCACGGTCACGACGCTGTACCCGGACTGGCACGCGGACCTGCCCGTCGCGGAGGGTTTCGATCTGGACCGCACGCGCGGCGAGATCCGCGACCTGCTGCCCGCCGCGCTGCTGGACCGCGTGACCCTGACCCGGCAGGCTCGGCCCGGCGCGGACCTGCCCGACCCGGCGCGGGTCACGTCGCTGCTGCTGGTGCAGTCCCCGGCGTGGACGAACCCGGCGCACGACCCGGCGTTCCTGGCGCTGGCGGCCGAACTGCGCGCCACGCCCATCGTGCCGCCGCTGGCCCGTCCCTGACCCGGTATTCCCCCGACAGGTTGGACGGCATCCTTGTGAGCGGCGCGCCGCAGCAACGCCTACAATGACGGGGCAGAGGAACCCGCAGCAGTCCCCCACCTGCGATCCCGCGCGATCAGGAGCCGACGTGACCAGTATTCACACCGATGAACAGACCCTTCCCGCCACCTATCAGGTCGGCGTGTTCGCCCTGATCCGCAACCGGGACGCCTACCTGATCGTCCAGCCGCGCCAGCCACTGCTGCCCGGCGGACGCCAGGGCCTTCCGGGCCTGCTGCTGGGCGGCAGCAGCGGCCTGAACCTCGTCGAGATGAACCTGCGCCGCGTGGTCCGCGAGCAGGTGAAACTGGTCGTCAGCGACCTGAAACTCGTCGGATCGCACGCCTCGCGCAGCCCGCAGGACAGCGGCGCCGACGCCCGCCTGAACCTGATCTTCGGCACCGAGTACAGCGCCGGGATTCTCGACCCGAACCCCGAACAGGTCGCCGCCGCCGACTGGATTCCCCGCACCGAGCTGCTGGAGCCCGGCGCGTACCCCGAATGGCTGGCCGCCGCCGTCCGCGACTTCGAGACGACCCAGGCCGCCGCCGCGCCCGCCGAACCCGCCCCGTCCCGCCTGCGCTTCGGCCGCCGCCGCTGACCGCCCCCCCCGGCGGCCCCCGCCCCACCCGAAAGCTGCCGTGAGGTAAGCTCGTGGGCGGCCCGTGACCTGTGCTGTCGCTGCGGCCGGAGGTCACCCCTATGAAACCCACCCCCGCGCGGAGCCTGCTCGCCCCGCTGCCCCTGCTGCTGATCGCGCTGTACGCCCTGAGCATCCTGCTCGCCAACCTGACGCTGAACACCTTCGTGCCGCTTCCGCTGTACGGCCTGCTCAGCGTGGGCACCATCTTCTTCGCGGCCGTGTTCACGCTCCGCGACCGCATCCACCGGGCGGGCGGCCTGAACGCCGTGTACGTCGCCATTGCCGCCGCGCTGATCGTGAACACCGTCGTGGCCCTGCTGACCGGCACGCCCTGGCGCTTCATCGGCGCGAGCTTCCTGGCGATCCTCGCCGGCGAACTGGCCGACACCGCCGTGTACCAGCGCCTGATCCAGCGCAGCTGGTGGACGCGGGTCCTGGCCAGCAACGCCGTGAGCGTCCCGCTGGACAGCGTGCTGTTCAACCTGCTGGCCTTCTGGGGCGACATGCCCGCCTCGCAGATCGCGCAGATCATCTTCGCGGACATCGTCATCAAGTACCTGATCGCCGCGCTGTTCGCCTTCCGCATCCGCCGGGCCGCGCGCGCCGCCACCTGATCCCGACTCCGACTGAAGGGGCGGCCAAGCCCGCCGGGTCCGAGATGGGAAAGCAACGGCTTTCGGATTGTCAGCGAACCAGACGGAGTCTGTATGACCCGAACACGACCACCAGAGCAGCGCCCCGCCAACTGAACTGGCGGGGCGCTGCTCTGGTGAACCTTGCGGTCAGTCGATGGGCAGGGCGTCGGTCGGCACGGTGTCGTCGTCTTCCTCGTCGAGGTTCAGCGTCACGGTCTGCCAGCGGGCGGGGAGGGTCAGGCGCAGCACGCCGTCCTCGTAGGCGAAACTGGCCGCGCCCTGCACCTCGCGCACGTGCGACAGGCCCAGGATGTGCAGGGCCTCGCGCTGCTCGAAGGCCGGCGCGTCGCCCTCGGCCTCGCGGCGGATGACGAGGCGCGTGCCCTGCCGCTCGCCGACCAGCCGGGTCAGGCGACCCGCGGCCGGGCCGTCCCCGGCGTCCTCGAACAGCTGCCCGATGAAGCCCGCCGGTCCCGCGTGGACCAGCCACGACAGCCGTTCCCAGCGGGCCGAGGTGGTGTGCGGCGCGGGTTCCGTGACCGGGATGGCCTCGCCGGCCCGCAGGTACATGGGCAGCGTGTGCAGCGGCGCGTTCGCCACGACGTGCTGCCCGCCCGTATGCACGGCCCCGAACTCCGAGAGGTTGAACACTTCCGCCCAGCGGCCCGCCGGGAGGTACACCAGCCGGCGGCGGTGCCCGGCGCGCAGGACCGGCGCGACCATCAGGCCCTCGCCCAGCAGGTACTGCGTGTCCTCGCGCACGGCGTCCTCGTCGGCGGGCCAGTGGAGCGCCAGCGGGCGCATGACCGGCAGGGCCGTGCGGGTCGCCGCCTGCGCCAGCGTGTACAGGTGCGGCAGCAGCCGGTAGCGCAGGTTCAGTGCCGCGCGGATCACGTCCGTGAAGGTGTCCCCGAAGCGCCAGGGTTCCTGATCGGCCGTGCCCAGTGCCGAGTGGTTGCGCAGGAACGCGTACCCGACCGCCGCCTGGTACCAGCGGGCCAGCAGTTCCCCGGTCGTGTCGCCGCCAAAGCCCCCCACGTCCGCCCCGGCGAACGGAATGCCGCTCAGGCCCAGGCCCTGGATCATGGGGAGGCTCAGGGACAGGTGCGACCACGTGGCCGTGTTGTCCCCGGTCCAGACGGTCGCGTGCCGCTGAATCCCGGCGTACCCGGCCCGCGTGAGAATCCACGGGCGCACCTGCGGACTGAACTTCGCGTACCCGGCGCGGCTGGCCTCGCTCATGCCGTTCGCGTACGCGTTATGCACCTCCAGGTGCGGGCGGTTGCCGTGCCTCGCGTCGTACGGCAGGGTCTTGCCCTCGGTCTCACGCGGCTCGCGCAGGCTGAAGCACGCGGGTTCGTTCATGTCGTTCCACTGGCCCTGAATCCCGGCGTCCGCGAAGAACCTGTGCCGACCTGCCCACCAGTTCACCACCTCGGGCCGCGTGAAATCCGGGAACACCGCCGGGTCCGGCCAGACCTCGCCGACCAGCACGTCCCCGCGCGCCGTGCGGACCAGATGATCCCCACGCACGGCCTCCTCGTACACGTCGTACCCGGCCTCCACCTTCACGCCCGGATCGATGATTGGCACCAGCTTCACGCCCTGCGCGCCCGCCTCCCGCACGAACGCCCGCAGGTCCGGGAAGTTCGCGCGCTGCACCGTCCACACCTTGTACGCATCCATGTAATCGATGTCCACGTACACGCTGTCCAGCGGAAGATTCCGGTCCCGGTACCCCTGAATCACGTCCCGCAGGTCCTGCGCCGTCCGGTACCCCCAGCGGCTCTGACCGGCCCCCAGCGCCCACAGCGGTGGCATCGGCGCGTACCCCGTCAGGTCCGCGTAGCGCCGCAGCACGTCCGCCGGACGCGGCCCGGACAGCACGTACACGTCCAGCTCCGGACCCGCCGACGCCCACCGCAACTCGTGCGGATGCGCGCGCGCCACGTCCGCCTCCATCCGCCACGGCTCGTCCACGAACACCCCGTGCGCCCGGCCCTCGTGCAGCACCGTCGTGAACGGCACCGACACGTACAGCGGGTCCGTCTCCGTGTGATGCGGGAAGCAGTCCGTGTTCCAGAACGTCAGGTGCATGCCGCGCTTGTCGATCGGCCCGACCCGCTCGCCGAACCCCAGGAACGCCGCGCCCTCCGGAGCGTCCAGGTTCAGGCGCGAGCGGCGCAGGTTGAAGCGCTCGGCATCCAGCGCCGGCCGCTGCGTGGGCGCCTCACCACCCCACACGGGAGCCGACACCAGCACCCGCGCCGAGGCCCCACTGCCCGTCAGGACCTGCCACGCCCCCGACACGCGGTCCAGCCGGAACGACAACCCGGCCCCGATCACCAGCAGCTCGTCGTCCAGATCCGCCGCGTTCAGGGTCAGCCCGGCCGGCAGGTCCGGCCGCACCGCGAAACTCCGCTTGACCGGCGCACGCGGAAAGCCCAGCGAGTTCGCCCGCGCCTCCGGCAGCAACCGCACCCGCAGCACCCCCGGCAACGGCGCCGACACCACCAGCACGTCCGACTCGCCCCACACGCGCACCTCGGACCCCTGCCCGCCGGCCGCCGCCACCCCACCACTTTCCACCGCGAACGAAGAGAACCTCATGATGGACCCAGCGTAGCGCGCCGGGAGTCAATGGTTGAAAGTTGATGGTTGAAAGAAGCGCGGCTCCATCGACTATCAACCATCACCGTTCTCCTCAGCCGACGTCCAGGAATTCGACCTGCACGCCGTTCTCGTCGGCGGCGCGGCGCGCGAGTTGCAGCGTCGCCTGCGCGCCCGCCCGCAGCGCCCGCTCGGGCCGGTGCCACAGCGCCTGCGCGACCCGGCTGGCCCGCCGCACGACGAGTACCTCGCCCGGCAGGGCCAGCCCCACGGCGGCCAGCAGTGCCTGCGCGCTCGGCGGGACCTCCGACATCACGTCCAGCGGCACGTGCGCCGTCACGCGCTCGCCGGGTCGGCGCAGGCTCACGCGGGCCTCGTCCCCGGCGGCGCGCTGCTCGATCAGCACGTCCGACCGGGCGGCCGTCAGGCCCGGCGTGCCCAGGCCCCGCCGCGCGTCGTTCGCCAGCTCGTGCGCCGTGAGCATGTGCCGCCGCGTGCGCGGCGCGTACCGCACGCGCAGGTCCACGCCCCGCGCCGCGACCTCTTCCAGCACCTCGCGGGCCGCGACCGTCAGGACCTCCGGCCCGCGCCCGCGCCCGACCGACGCGATCACCGCCTCGTTATCCGTGTGAACCGTCAGCGCCTCGCCGACCGGCGCGGCCCGCACCGCCTCCAGCACCGCGCGCACCTCGGCCGCGTTGTTGTCCGGGGCGCGCAGCTGCCCCTGAAACCGCGCCGGCAGTTGCCCCGGCACGATCAGCACCAGTCCCCAGCCACCCACGCCCACCAGCCGCCCCTCGGCGTCCGGTCCCTCATTCCAGCTGGCATCCACGAACGCCTGATTCACGCCGCACCACCCCCACACGCACCGCGCGCTGACCGTCATTCTCCACGCAGAAAGCCCAGCCTGCGCCCGGCGCTTCCTTCACGTATTTCCTTCACGTATTCAACCGCGCCGCGCCAGCCCCGCGCATCGGCCAGCACGCCTACGCCCACCCCGCCAGTCACTCCAGCGTGATGTCCAGCCGCCGCGCCAGCACCCGCCGCGCCGCCACATGCAGGCTCCGCGGATCGTACTCACCCGCCTCCAGCCGCCGCAGCACCTCCGGCGCTACCCCCGCCTCCCGCGCCAGGGCCACCAGCGAAATCCCCAGCAGACGCCGCCGCGCTCCCACCGCCACCGCTCCCGGAAAAGTCACCGAATCCATGCACCATCATGCCCCCACCCCACCCCCACGCAATGGAACCCAGCCCCCCAACCGGCACGGCCGCCCAGGATGAAATACTGACCCCCATGAACGTCCTGGATCTCTACCAGCAGGCCGGCGCGTACCACGAAGGCCACTTCCTCCTCGCCTCCGGCCGCCACAGCCCCAAATTCCTCCAGAGCACCACCCTCCTCCAGCACCCTCACCTGACCGAACAGATCGGACAGGCCCTCGCCCAGCGCCTCAAAGACACAGGCGTCCACGCCGACCTGCTCATCGGCCCCGCCATGGGCGGCGTCGTCCTCGCCTACGAAACCGCCCGCCACTACGGCACCCGCGCCATCTTCGCCGAGAAAGACGGCCACGGCGGCATGAAAATCCGCGAAGCCTTCACCATCAAGCCCGGCGAGACCTTCATCGCCGTCGAAGACGTCCTCACCACCGGCGGCAGCGTCCTCAAAGCCGTCCGCGCCGCCGAAGCCGCCGGAGGCCACTGCGCCGCCATCGCCTGCATCGTCGACCGCCGCCCCGTCGAGGGTGATCTGGAGGGCTACCCGCTCGTGTCCCTCACGCGGCTCGTGTTCGACACGTACGCCCCGGACGAGGTTCCGGCGTGGCTGGCGGCCATTCCCTTGCAGGAGATCTGAGGGTTCCTGGGGGTTGCCGCCTGCGTGTTTCCCCACCCCCCAGCCCCCATCCCCAGGGGGGACGGGGGGCTTTCGTTGGCACTGGGCAGGTATTTCTCGGGCGTTCGTGGCGGGTGTTGGGCGGGGACGGCCACGCCTCACACGCCATCCTTCGCCACCGTCGCGTCCGCCCCGCGCGCTGCGCGCACGACGGGCCGGGTGGCGACGACGCTCGCCTTTCAAGGCTCCCCTTGAGGGGAGCTGTCAGCGAAGCTGACTGAGGGGTCCTGCGAAGCAGATGGGTCCTGCGAAGCAGCTGTGTGCCGCTGCGAAGCAGCCTCCCTTCCCACTCCTTACTCGCCGTCTGCTGCGTCGTCGTGCCAGAGGGCGCGCATTTCTTCGTTGCGTTCCAGGAGTTCGGGGAGGGTGCCGTGGTCGGTGAGGGTGCCGTTCTGGAGGAGGAGGATGCGGTCGGCGCGCAGGAGGGCGGCGCGGCGGTGGCTGACGACGAGGCAGGTGGCGTCGGTGCTGGCGAGGCCCTGCCAGAGTTGCGCTTCGGTGCGGGCGTCGAGGGCGCTGCTGACGTCGTCGAAGACGAGGAGGTCGGCGTCGCGGGCGAGCATGCGGGCGACGGCGGCGCGCTGGATCTGTCCGCCGCTGAGTTTCACGCCGCGCGCGCCGACAGGGGTGGTGAGGCCGCTGCCGAGGCTGTCGAGGTCGGGTTCGAGGACGGCGAGTTTCACGGCGCGGCTCAGGTTGGTGTCGGGGCTGCCGCTGGTGATGTTTTCCTGCAGGGTGTCGCTGAACAGGTTGGGGATCTGGGCGGTGTACGCGCTGCGGGGCGGCACGAGGAAGGTGGCGGGGTCGTCGATAGGCTGGTCGTTCCAGTAGGTGTGGCCGCTCTGGGTGGGGATCAGGCCGAGCAGGGCGCGCAGCAGGGTGCTCTTGCCGCTGCCGATGCGGCCGGTGATGACGATGAACTCGCCGCGCCGGACGGTGAAGCTGATGTCGTGAACGCCGAGGCCGCTGGGGTGCGTGGCGCTGAGGTTCTGCACGCGCAGTTCCTGCAGGGGGATGTGGGTGGGGGCGGGGTCGGGGGCGGGCGGGTCGGCGGTCAGGTGGACGTCGTGGTGGGCGACGATGGTGGTGTCGGGGGCGTCCTGAAGGAGGCGGGTCATGCGGTCGTAGCTGACGCCGGTGCGGCGGTGGCGGGCGATGGCGTCGCCGAAGAAGCCCATGCTGCCGGTCAGGCGGGGCAGCAGGCCGATGAACAGTACGAAGTCGGCCACGTCAAGCGCGCCGCCCCGGACCTTGTTCGCGCCGAGCAGCAGCACGAGGCCGACGGCGAGGTTGACCATGTTGGTGTTCACGCCGCGGATCAGTTCGGTCAGCAGCACGTCGCGCAGGGCAGCGTGGCGGCGCGTTTCTCCCAGGGCGCGCAGGTGGCCGACCATGCGGTCTTCCTGCGCGGCGAGTTTCACGGCGCTGACCGCTCCGAACGTCTCGCCGATGAAGTCCGTGACGCGGGCGGTCGCCTCGCGCATGCGGCGGCGGTACGTGCGGATGGTCGGCGAGAGGCGCTGCACGAACGCGATCATCAGCAGCAGCGGCGCGCATACCAGCAGCGTGATCAGGGGGTCCACGCGGGCCATCAGGGTGATGGCGATCAGGGAGTACGCGACGAAGCCCGCGCCGTCCACCCAGACTTCCGTGTACCCGGCGACGTCGTCCACGTCGTCCCGGAAGCGGCTGACGGCCTCGGCGGGCGTGTCGGGCAGGCGGCGGCTGCGGCGGGCGGTCAGCAGGTACCCCAGCAGGTTGCGGCGCACCAGGGCGTCCAGCGTGTACCACAGCTCGATCCACGCGCGGAACGCGCCGTAGAAGATCCCGAAACGGCTGAGGCGCACGAACGCGAACCACCCGAGCGCCACCCACGCGGCGGCGATGGCGGGGTTCAGGGGTTGCCCGCCGGTTCGCAGGGCGTCGGCTTCCTCCAGGTGGCGGAACACGCCGCTGACGGCCAGGGTCAGCAGGGCGGGGCTGGCGTGCACCATGCCCCACATGAGCAGGTTGAACGCGAACAGGCCGGGTTTGTAGCGGAACAGTTCCTTCGACAGCGCGAAGGTGCGTTCCTTCGCGGGCGCGGGCGGCAGGGGAGAGGTGGTCATGCGGGACTCCAGGGGGTGCGTGGCGCGCGGGGGGCGGGCAGTGGGCAGGCCGTGCGGCCCGTCATGCCAGCACTCCTTCCGGCGCGTTCTCGCTCAGCGTTCCGGCGCGCAGCAGGGCGGCGTAGTGGCTGTGCGGGTCGCGGGCCAGGTCGGCGCGCGGGCCGTCTTCCAGCACCTCGCCGCCGCCCAGGACCAGGATGCGGTCGGCGCGGGCGACCGTGTCCAGGCGGTGCGCGATGATGATGGCGGTGCGGCCGCTCAGCAGGCGGGTCATGGCGGCGGTCAGCAGGGCCTCGGTGGCGGGGTCGAGGCGGCTGCTGGGTTCGTCGAGGATGATCACGCTCGGGTCGCGCAGCAGGACGCGCGCGAAGGCCAGCAGCTGCGCCTCGCCGGCCGAGAGGCTGCCGGTGGGCAGCGGGGTGCGCACACCCTGTTCCAGCCGCGAGAGCCACAGGCCCAGGCCGACCTCGTGCAGGGCCGCCTCGACCTGCTCGTCCGTGACGGTCGGGTCGAAGAAACTCAGGTTGTCGCGCACGCTCGCCTGGAACAGCTGCACGTCCTGCGTGACGACCGCCACGCGGCGGCGCAGGTCCTTCAGGGGCGCGTGGGTGATGTTCACGCCGCCCAGCGTGATCTCGCCGGCGGTCGCGTCGTACAGGCGCGAGATCAGGCGGGTCAGGGTGGTCTTGCCGCTGCCGGTGCGGCCCAGCAGGCCGACGGTCTGCCCGGCGGGCAGGTGGAAGGTCACGCCGCTCAGCACGCCGCGCGCCTCGGGGTCCTCGGGCGCGTACGTGAACGACACGTCCCGGAAGTCCAGCGCCAGCGGGCCGTCGCTCAGGGGCACGCTGCCGCCCGTGACGGCGGTCCGCAGCGCCAGCAGTTCCGACACGCGCCCGATGCTCGCCCCGGCCTTCTGGAGGTCCTGAAGCTGCTGCGTGAGCTGGTCAATGGGTTCCTCCACCAGCGTCATGTACTGGTACAGCAGGAACGCCGTGCCGAGCGTGATGCTCCCGGCGGCGTACAGGCCGATGGCGGTACTCAGCACCCCGACGTACCCGACGGCGAACAGCAGCATGCTCAGCTGCCACACCACGCTGCGCCGCCGCCAGGAATTGATGGACCGCGTGAAGAACTCGCGCTGCACGCGCAGGAAGCGGTTCAGGTGGTGGCCGCCGGCACCCAGGCTGCGGATGTCCTCCAGGCCGGTCAGGCGTTCCTCCACGAACCCGAACAGGCGGGCGCTGCTCTCGCGTTCCAGGCGGGTGGGTTCCACGCCCAGTTTCCGCACGCGGTTCATGGCGTACAGGGTCAGCAGCGTGAAGGTCGTGACGCCCAGGCCCACGCGCCAGTCCTCGCGGAAGAACATGACGAGCGCGCCGGTCAGCAGCAGCGCCGCCCCGAACACCCGCACCGCGAACTGCGAGAAGAAGTTGCTGAGGGCCGTCACGTCCCCGTCGATGCGTTCGATCATCTCGCCCGGCGTGCGTTCCTTGTGTTCGCGCATGTCCAGCGACAGCAGGTGGTCCATCAGGTCGGCGCGCAGGCGGTTCGTGGCGGTCCAGCCGACCCGCGCGCCCACGTACGTCGCGCCGGCCGTCATGAACTGCACGCCGACCGCCAGCGCGATGTACACGCCGGCCAGCTGCGCCAGCAGGGCCGGGTCGGCCCCGGCGCCCAGCCGGGCGTTGTCCACGAACTGCGCCAGCAGCTGCGGCAGGGTCAGGTTCAGGGCGGTGCCGGTCAGCAGCAGCGCCGCCAGCGCCAGCACCTGCCATTTCAGGGGCCCCAGGTACGTGGCGAGCACCCCCAGCGCCGTCGAGGGCCGGCCCGGTGAGGGCGCGTCCGGCGGGTAGGAGGAAGAAGTGGAAGCAGACGCCGTCATCCTGACAGGCTAGGTCGGATGCCCGCAGCGGCGCATCCGCCGAGTGGCGCATGTCCGTCCTGACCGGACCCCGGAAGGTGGCGGGCTGGCTCCCCCGGCCGGCTCCCCCTGCCGGGCTACCCCTGCGCCCGCAGCCGGTCGCGCAGCCAGCGGTAACTGTCCCTGGGCGTGCGCTCCAGCGTCCCGAAATCCACGTGGACCAGCCCGGTGCGCAGGCGGTACCCGGCGTCCCACTCGAAGCCGTCCAGCAGGCTGTGCACGAACACGCCCCGCACCGGTGCGCCCTGCGTCAGCGCGTCGGCCACGGCCTCCAGGTGCCGGTCCAGGAAGCGGATGCGGGCGTCGTCGCGCACCCGGCCCCCGTCGTCCGGCGTGTCGGTGTCGGCGGCCCCGGCGAAGCCGACGGTCACGATCAGCGGCGGGCAGGTGTCGCCGTAGCGGGCTTTCAGGCCGGTCAGCGTCTGCGTCAGGCCCTCCGGCACGACCGACGCGCCGGACGCCGTGCGCTCGCGGTCCGGGACGGTCCCGACCTCCAGGCCCAGCAGGCCCCGCCCGGCCCGCACCCAGTCCGGCTGGGTGTAGTGAACGCCCAGGAAATCCAGCGGCGCCGCCATGACCGCGTGATCACCGGCCCGCACGGCCTCCAGCACCTGCGGCGCCCGCTCGGACAGCAGGTTCAGCAGGGCGGCCGGGTACCCGCCGCGCAGCAGCGGGTCCGTGAACAGGTCGCCGCGCAGGGCGCCCATCAGGGTCGCGGCGCGCTCGTCGCGGTCCGTGGCGGGCCACGCCGGGGCGTACCCGTTCGCGACTCCCACCTGCCGCGCGCCCGCCTCGCGCAGCGCCCGCACCGCCAGCCCGTGCGCCAGCAGCGCGTGGTGCGCGGCCGCGAAGGCCTCCAGGCCCAGCCGCAGCCCCGGCGCGTGCCGGCCCCGCACGTACCCCTGCGCCACCGCCGTGAACGGGTCCGTGAGCGTCACGAACGCCGACACGCGGTCCGCGAGGCGCTCGGCGACCCGCGAGGCGTACTCCTCGAACCGGTACGCCGTGTCGCGCGCCAGCCACCCGCCCCCGTCCTGAAGGGCCTGCGGCAGGTCCCAGTGGTGCAGCGCCGCCCACGGCTGCACGCCCCGGCCCAGCAGCTCGTCGGTCAGGCGGTCGTAGAAGGCCAGGCCCGGCACGCTGAACCGCCCGCGTCCGCCCGGCTGCACCCGCGACCACGACACGCTGAACCGGTACGCGCCCACGCCCAGGTCGCGCAGCAGGTCCAGATCCTGCGGCCAGCGCCGCGCGTGCCCGCCCGCCGCCTCGCCGCCCGGCACGCCCCGCGCCCAGCTGAACAGGTCCCACACGCTGCCCCGGCCCTCGCGGCCCTCCGGCCCTCCGGTGGCGCCACCACCACCACCTCCCCCCTCAATCTGATACGCCGCCGTGGACGCGCCCCACACGAACCCTGCCGGGAAAGTCATGCCTGCATTCTGCACGCTGGGAACGGCCCGCCGGTCAGGCCGGACGCCGCCGCAGGGCGGGAGCGCGCCGCATCCGGGACGCCCCTCACCCCGCAACCCGTATAATGTGCGGGTTATGCGGATGGTGACGGTAGGAACGCGCGGCAGTACTCTCGCGCTCGCACAGACCCAGTGGGTGGTTGGCCGCCTGAAGGAAGAATGGCCGGACACAGACTTCCGCATTCAGACCATCAGCACGAAAGGCGACCGCAACCGCGGCAGTCTGGAGGCCATGGCTCAGAAGGGCGACAAGGGCTTCTGGGTCAAGGAAATCGAGGACGCGCTGCTGTCGAAACGCATCGACATCGCCGTCCACTCCCTCAAGGACCTGCCCACCGAGCAGCCCGAAGGCCTGGAAGTCAGCTCGATTCCGCGCCGCGTGGACGCCCGTGACGTCCTGATCGGCAAGGAAGGCATGAAACGCCTCGCGGACCTCCCGCAGGGCGCCCGGATCGGCACGAGCAGCGTGCGCCGCAAGGCGTTCCTGCGTGCCTACCGCCCGGACCTGCAGGTCATCGACCTGCGCGGCAACATCGACACGCGCCTCGCCGCGCTGGCCGGTGACGAGTACGACGCGATCATCCTCGCGGCCGCCGGCCTGATCCGCACCGAGATGCGCCACCGCATCGACGAGTTCGTGGAACCCGACATCATGCTGCCCGCTCCCGGCCAGGGCGCCCTGGCCCTGGAGACCCGCTCGGACGACGACCTGACCATCGAGGTCGCGTACGCCATCCACGACCACACCACCGACGACCGCATCACCGCCGAACGCGAGTTCCTGGCGGGCCTGGGCGCCGGCTGCATGGCCCCGGTCGGCGCGCACGCCAGCGTCAAGGGCGGCATCCTGACCCTGGAAGGCTGGGTCGCGGCCCTGGACGGCTCGCAGGTCATCCGCGCCACCACGCAGGGCGACCCCGGCGAGTGCGCCGACATGGGCGCCGAACTGGCCGGCGACATGCTCGCCCAGGGCGCCCAGGCCCTGATCGATGCCGCGCGCAGCTGAGGCGCATGAACCGCCTGCCCCCGCTGGCCATCGCCCTGGCCGCCGCGCTGCTGTGGCTGGCCATCGGCCTGTGGCAGCGCACGTCCGCCGGCACGCCCCTGAACTCCGCCCTGATCGCCGAACTGCCCCTGACGCTGGTCGTGTTCGGGCTGTCGTTCGTGTGGGCCAGACTGCGCCGCCGCTGACCCGGCCCCCGGAACCTGCCCCCGCAGGCCGCGCCCCGCCGCTCCCGTCCGGACAGACCGGGAAGCGGCGGGGCGCGGTTGCTCTAGCATCACGGACATGTCCACCCCACCCAGACTCGCGGTCATTCACACGGGCGGCACCATCGCCAGCCGCCCCAGCCCCGACGGGCGCGGCCTGACACCCCAGCAGGCGCCCAGCGTGCCCGGCCTGGACGGCGTGCAGGTCCATGACGTGCAGCCCTTCAGTCTGCCCAGCCCCCACATGACCCCGGCGCACATGGGGCAACTGGCCGCGCTGATCGAGACGCTCGCCCCCGACCACGACGGGATGGTCGTCACGCACGGCACCGACACCCTGGAGGAGACGGCGTTCGCGCTGCACCTGACCCTGAACGTGCCCGTCCCGGTCGTCCTGACCGGCAGCATGCGCCACGCCGAGGAAGTCAGCTGGGACGGCCCCGCCAACCTGCTGGACGCCGCGCACGTCGCCCTGCACCCCAGCAGCCGCGAGCGCGGGCCGCTCGTGGTGATCGGCGGGGACATCTTCGACGCGCGGACCGTCACCAAGATCCACACGACCGCCGTGGACGCCTTCGGCGGCTACCCCGGCCCCATCGGCCGCATCGACCGCGAGGGCCGCACGCCCCGCCTGCACTACTTCGCGCGGCCCGAACCGCGCGCCACGTACCGCCCCGCGCACCTGAACGCCCGCGTGGAGATCCTGTACGCCTACGCCGGCTGGACCGGCGAGGGCTACGCCGAGGCCGAGGCGCGCGCCGACGGGCTGGTCATCGCCGCGCTGGGCACCGGGAACCTCCCGGCGGAACTGCTCCCCCTGATCCGCGCGACCGATAAGCCCGTGATCATCGCCACCCGCACGCACGCCGGGCCGGTCCTGCCCGTGTACGGCTACGCGGGCGGCGGCGCCACCCTGGTCGAGGCCGGCGCGATTCCCGCCAGTTTCCTGAACGCCCACAAGGCCCGCCTGCTGCTGCTGATCCTGCTCGGCCAGGGCCTGACGCGCGAGCAGATCCGCGCGGTGTTCGAACGCGACGAGTTCTGAAGGTGGTGCGCTGGGCCCTGCGTGCCGGGCCACAGCGAGGAGTCAAAGCAGACCCCCACCCGGCCACGCGGCGGGGTGGGGGTGCTGTCCGGTCTGCTTACGCCAGATCGAGGCGGATCAGGAAGCGGCCGCAGCTGGGGCACTTCACGGGCGGCAGTTTGCCCAGCGCGGCTTTCTGCTGCACGTTGACGGGCAGGTTCACGTTGCAGCCGCTGCAGCGTCCGGCCTTGATCTCCACGACGCCCAGGCCCTTCTTGGCGCGGCGGATCATGTCGTACTCGCGCACGGTGCGGGTGTCGAGTTCGCCCACCAGACGGGCGCGTTCCTGACGGTCCGCCTCGCCCTGGGCGCGCAGGTCCTGCACGCGGGCGTCGTCCTGTTCTTCCAGGGTGTTCAGGGTGGGGCGCAGGGCGCGGTGCTGGGCGCGCAGGTCGGCGGCGCGTTCGTTCAGTTCGCGCTGCCGCTCGCGCAGCGGCACGAGGTCCTCTTCCATCTCGTCGGCGCGTTCGCTGAGCATCTGGATGCGGCTGCCGTACTGCGACTGCGCGCGGGCGTCGAAGGCGTTCTTCTCCTGTTCCTCCTCGGCGCGGGCGATCTGCTCGCGGGTGCCGGCCAGGTCGAGTTCCTGCTGGCGCACGCGCTTGTCGATGCCCTCGAGGGTGATCTCGGTGTCCTCGAGTTCGTTGTTCAGGCGTTCCTGCTCGGCGCGGGCGGCGCGCAGCTCGTCAGGAATGTTGCTTTCCTCGTCGCGCAGGCGATCAAGGTTCAGATCCAGTTCCTGAACGTGGTGCAGGCGGCGAAGGGGGGAGGAGTCACTCATCACTGGTCAGTCTACCCCCCCGGCCGGGTGAAGGGGTCACGCGGCCGGAGGAGCGGCGGGCGCCGGCGCGTTCCGCCGCGCGTGACGGTACAGGCCCAGGTAGATGGCCAGCACGCTCCCGGCGTACATCAGCAGCGTCCACGCGAACAGCAGCTCAAAGGCCAGCGTGAACGGCAGCGCGCCGCGCACCACGCCCGACAGGGCGCTGCTGGCCGCCCACCCGAAGTTCCAGGCGATCACGTTCACGGCCGAGTACATGGGACGGTCCCGTTCCGGCAGGGCGCTCATGGCGTACGCGCTGTACACCGGCCCGGCGGCGTTCATCAGGGCGCCGCGCGTGAACAGCGCCGCCGTGACCAGCCACAGGCTCGGCGCGAAGCCCAGCACCGCCAGGAACGGCAGTGAACTGGCCTGCACGACCAGCACTGCCTGCAGCGGCCCCATGCGCCGCACCAGCAGCGGTTGCAGCAGCGCCGTGGCGGCCGTGGCGAGACTCGTCCAGGCGAACAGCGTGCCCAGGCCCGCGTAACTGATCTGGAACTTGCCCTCGATGAACACGTTCAGGAACGGAATGGTCGCCCCGGCCCCCAGGCCCACCAGGATGTTCGGCGCGACCAGCCGCGCCATGGTGCCCTTGTCCTGAATGCTGAAACTGCGGCCCTCGCGGGTGGTCTTGCCGCTCGGTTTCAGGGCCAGTACCGGAAGCAGCCCGGCCAGTTGCAGCGCCGCCGCGACGAGCAGCGCCGTGCGCAGCGCCCCCAGCCCGTCGGCGGGCGTGCCGGTCCAGGCGGCGTACAGGCCCGGCACCTGCCCGCCCAGCAGGTTTCCCAGGAAGCCCGCGCCGGTCATCAGGGCGTTCTGCACGCTGAACAGCGTCACGCGGTTGCTCTCGTCGCTGTTGTTCGCCATGAACGGCGAGGACGCCACGACCGTCAGCGCCGCTCCCGCCCCCTGCACCAGCGCCCCGGCGATCACCATCACCGGCCCGCCCGCTGCGGCCAGCAGCACGGTCCCCACGACGCTCAGGACCGCCCCGACCTTCAGGGTGTGGGCGTTGCTGATCCGCCGCGCCAGCGCCACCGCCGGCAGGCTCAGGGCGGCCAGCGTCACGGCCGGCAGGGCGTTCATCAGGCCCTGCCACTCGGGACCCAGGCCCAGCGCCCGCAGGTAGAAGTTCAGGAACAGTCCCGTGAACGCCTGCGACAGCCCGAACGAGAACACCGCCGCCAGGAACAGCCACACCTGCCGCGAGAACCGCCACGACTGCCCCCGCCCCGGCGCGCTCATTCCACGCCCACTTTCGGGCAGAACGTGGCCATCACGCACGCCCCGCACGCCGGTTTGCGAGCTGCGCAGACCCGCCGCCCGTGCAGGATCAGCGCGTGGTGCAGGAACACCCACCTCCCCCGCGCAAAGAGCTTCTGAAGGTCCGCCTCCACCCTGTCCGGGTTGGTCTGCACGCTCAGGCCCAGCCGCCGCGCCAGTCGCCCCACGTGCGTATCCACCGCGATGGCCGGGTACCCGAACGCGTTACTGAGGACCACGTTCGCGGTCTTGCGGCCCGCGCCGGGCAGCGCCACGACCGCCGCGAAATCGTTCGGGACCTCGCCCCCGTGCCGCTCGACCAGCAGCCGCGCCAGCGCCGCGAGGTTGCGCGCCTTGCTCCGGAACAGCCCGATCCGGCGGATGAACGGCTCGATGTCCTCCGGCTGCGCCGCGCTCATGGCCTGCGCGTCCGGGTACGCCGCGAACAGGGCGGGCGTCGCGGCGTTCACGCTCACGTCCGTGGCCTGCGCGCTCAGGACCGTCGCCACCAGCAGCTCAAAGGGCGTGCGGAACTCCAGTTCCGTGCGGGCGTCCGGGTACAGCGCCTCCAGCGCGCCCAGCACCTGCGGCGCCCGCGCCCGCGTGCCTGCCGGCAACCGCGCCGGAGTGGATCTGGAAGGAGTGACGGTCATCGCAGCCCAAGCTACACCCCACCCCCCACGCCCGTCCGCGCGGAACAGACACGCAACCCCCGCCGGTCAGGGCGCGTATGCACAGGTATGAGACTCGCCTCCCTGATTCTGGGCATCCTGGCCGCCATCGGCCTGGTGCTGGGCTTCCTTCCGCTGCTCGGCTGGCTGAACTGGCTGCTGGTGCTGCCGCCCGCCGTGCTGGGCCTGATCCTCGGTTCCCTCGCCCGCGACCGGGGCGCGATCACCCTGAACGCCGTCGTCGCCCTGCTCGGCGCGCTGCGCCTGCTGCTGGGCGGCGGCCTGATCTGACCCACGCCCCGCGCACTTGCGCACCCCGTACGGCTCTGCTACTCTGCATGCGCCCGTGCCCCACGCACGACCGCAAGGGTCCTTAGCTCAGTTGGTAGAGCATCGGTCTCCAAAACCGAGGGTCGTAGGTTCAAGTCCTGCAGGGCCCGCCACACAACACCCCCGCCACGCGCGGGGGGTTTTCTTGATGCCGCCCTGACAGGACTCTTTCAGGCGGCGGGCCGTCACGTCATGAAGGGCGGCTGTGAAAAGCTCCTCAGCCGCGCGGCGCAGGGCTCCCTAGACTGCCCTCGCTGCCGGACAGCCCACGCGCTCCGGCCTGCGCTCACGCGCCGCTTCTCCGTCCCCCGCCCGGTCCTGCCTCACAAGGAGTCCCATGAAACGCACCCTGCCCCTGATCGCCGCCCTGACCCTCGCCACCACCCTCGCCAGCTGCGGGAAGATCGTCGGGAGCCTCGTGCCCCCGCAGACGGTCGAGAATCCGGCCGGACTGGACGGCAAGGTCCTGGCCCCCAGCTCCCCGCTGACCATCGAGTCCGTGCGCGGCGACGTGAGCTACAGCACCAACGGCAGCACCTTCGACGACGTGAAATTCCCCGACAACATCCCCTTCGGGATCCGCCCGCACGGCGTGGAATTCCAGGCCGGGTTCAGCGAAGCCGTCGTGATGGGCCCTTGCACCGTCGCCGCGCCCGCCACGGTCGCCGTGACCCTCAAGTCCCTGAAGCTGGAAGTCAGGGACGCCGCCGGGAAGGCCAGCTTCTCCAGCCAGCCGAACGTGACCTTCACCCTGACCCGCAGCGCAGTGGCGGCAGGCAGCGCCACCTACGCCGTGTCGGACACCCAGGCGAGCCTGAAGGCCACCTCGGCCGAGAGTGACGCCTTCATCAAGACCCTGACGGAGGGCGGCGCGAACGAGGCCAGCCTGAACGCCACCATCAGCGCCGACCAGAACAGCCTCGCGGGCTGCACCATGTCCTTCAAGCTGCGCGGCGTGAAGGTCATCCTGTCGAACTTCAGCTGAACCCCGCCTGAGACGGACTCCGACGGAACCCGTATGATCAATGGTGCGGATCCTGTTCAAGCGCCAGAGGGGATAGGCACGGAAAACGTCTTCTGTGACGCCGTTCCTGCTCACCCCCTCCCAGCCTCCCCCCTCAAGGGGGAGGGGTCAACAGAGCGTGCTCATCGCTGGTCTGCCCTGAAGTGATGAGCCTGTCCGCACCATTGATGACTCGCTCTATCCGAAGACAGCGCCGCCCCTGCATGTGGGCGGCGCTGCCGGTTTGTCCGTCCGGACGGGCGCCGGGCTGTCAGCGGCGCGCCCGGAGGGGCGGTTGTCTCCTAGCCACCCTGTTCGGGTGGAGTTCAGGTCAGCTTCTGGGTGGGGTGCTCAGGGCGTCGCGCAGCCAGCTCTGGAATTCCGGGAGGGCGCGGTCGTACTGCAACGCGATGATTTCCGGCACCTCGTAGGGGTGCAGGGCCTTGATGCGGGCTTCCAGGTCCGGGTACTTCTCGCCGCTGGTCTTGATCAGCAGCAGGCTCTCGGGGTCCTCGGCGACCTCGCCGTGCCAGCGGTACACGCTGTGCAGGCCCGGCACGACGTTCACGCAGCCGGCGAGGTGTTCGGCGACGAGGGTGCGGGCCAGGTCATGCGCCCGCTCGGGGGGAAGTGTGACCAGAACGACGAGTGACATACCTGCGCAGCATACGCCGCTGCGCCCGGCCCGCACCAGCCGGCGCGGTGGGGGCAGCGGCGGGTGGGGGGGGCCGGAGCGTGAACGTTCCCGCAACTGCCCGCCTGGACCTTCATGAGAGGCGCGGTGTTACGCTGGCGGGTATGCGGACCATTGTCCTGATCATCGCGCTGGTACTCCTGGCGATCTTCGCCGTGCTGAACACCAACGCCCTGATGTTCCCCCACACGCTGAGCCTGGGTTTCGTGACCTACCGGGGCGTGCCGATGGGCCTGATCCTGCTGATCGTGGCGACCCTGTTGACCCTGGTGTTCTACTTCTGGGCGGGCATCACGGGCCTGCGCGCCCAGGCGGACAGCGCCAAGCTGCTGCGTGACATGGAGGCGCTGCGCGTCAGTCTGGACCAGCAGGAAGGCAGCCGTTTCGCGCAGTTGCAGACCCACCTCGACGAGCGGTTCCGGGTGCTGGAGGCGGCGCGTGGCGGGGCCGGTGCGGACGTGTCGGCCCTGACCGGGCGGGTGGACGCCCTGCAGAAGGACGTGAACCTTCAGCTGGCGCAGATGGACGATTACCTGAAAAGCAAACTGGGTTGAGGCGGGCGGGCGCGTGCCGGGCAGCATTGGACCCGGTGCAGACTGCGGTGCGGGGGGCCACTAGAATGCGCGGGTAAGGATGCATATCCGGGAGGACTCACCACATGGCGCTTGACCGATTTTTCCGCCGCCGCCGCCCACAGCAGCAGGGTGGCGCGGACATGCCCGATCTCTGGACCCAGTGCCCCAAGTGCAAGGAGGGGCTGTACAACCGCGACCTCGAAACGAACGCGTTCGTCTGCCACAAGTGCGGGCATCACCTGCGGCTGGACGCCGCCCAGCGCGTGACGGTGCTGCTCGACGAGGGCAGTTTCACGCAGCTGTCCGGTGCGGTGCAGCCCACCGACGCCCTGGCCTTCCAGGACACCGAGAGTTACCCCGAGCGCCTGAAACGCGCTCAGAAGAAGACAGGCCGCCCGGACGCCATCCTGACCGGGACCGGCGCCATCCTGGGCGTGCCGGTCACGCTGGCCGTCATGGACTTCGCCTTTTCCGGCGGCAGCATGGGCAGCGTGGTCGGTGAGGAGATCGCCCGCGCCGCCGAGCACGCCGCCCGGCACGGCACGCCGCTGGTCATCGTGACCGCCAGCGGCGGGGCGCGCATGCAGGAAAGCGCGCTGTCGCTGATGCAGATGGCCAAGACCACCGTCGCCCTGGAAACGCTGGCCGAGCAGGGCCTGCCGTACGTGAGCCTGCTGACCGACCCCACCACCGGCGGCGTGACCGCCAGTTTCGCGACCATCGCGGACGTGATCGTCGCCGAGCCCGGCGCGCTGATCGGTTTCGCGGGGCCGCGCGTGATCCAGCAGACCATCCGCCAGAGCCTCCCGGACGGGTTCCAGCGGGCCGAGTTCCTGCTGTCGCACGGCATGGTGGACGCCGTCGTGGACCGCCGCGAGCAGCGCGAGTACCTCGCGTCCCTGCTGGGCCTGCTGACCCGCCGCGAGGTGAGCGCGTGACCGCCCCCATCGACACCCTGAAGGAACTCGAGGCCCGCGTGCGGGACCTGGAAGTCACCGCGCAGCGCACCGGGCAGAACCTCGACGCGGCCATCACGCCGCTGCGCGCCGAGGTGGACCGCCTGCGCGCCGCCCAGAACCCGGCGCAGCCGCCCGCCCCGAAAGGCGACCCGACCCGCTGGGAACGGGTGCAGCTGGCCCGCGCGCCCGGCCGCCCCACCGCGCTGGACTACGTGGAGCACCTGTGCACCGAGTTCACGGAACTGCACGGCGACCGCCGTTACGGCGACGACCCGGCCCTGATTGGCGGCCCGGCGCGCTGGCAGGGCGTGCCCGTCATGCTGCTGCTGCAACAGAAGGGCCGCGACACGAAAAGCAAGATCAAACGCCGTTTCGGCAGCGCCAACCCGGAAGGGTACCGCAAGGCCGTGCGCCTGATGGACCTCGCGGACAAGTTCGGGTTGCCGGTCGTGGCGCTCGTGGACACCCAGGGCGCCTACCCCGGCCTGGAAGCCGAGGAACGCGGCCAGGGCTGGGCCATTGCTGAGAGCATCCGCCGCATGCTGAACCTGCGCGTGCCGGTCGTGAACGTCGTGATCGGCGAGGGCGGCTCGGGCGGCGCGCTCGCCATCGGCGTGGGCAACCGCGTCCTGATCCAGGAGAACGCGTGGTACTCCGTGATCTCGCCAGAAGGCGCGGCCAGCATCATCTGGAAGGACGCCAGCAAGGCCCCCCTGGCCGCCGAGGCGCTGCGCCTGACCGCCCCGGACCTGCTGGAACTCGGAATCGTCGAGGAAGTCATCCCGGAACCCGAGGGCGGCGCGCACCTGAACCCGCAGCAGGCCGCCCAGGCCGTCGGGGAGGCCGTGACCCGGCACCTGCGCGACCTGATGGCGCAGTCACCCACCGACCTGAAAACGGGCCGCGCCGCCCGCTTCCGCCGCCTGGGTGCTTACACCGAAACGACCTGACGCCCAACGACCTGACGCCCATTCCGCAGGGCGCGGGGCCGCGCGCTGAAGGGTGCGCGGCCCCGTGGTCGTCTCCGTCAGCGGGGCCGTTCAGCCGTCCGTATCAGCCCAGCATGTCGAGTTCCTGCACGCCGCTCAGGAATTCGCGCTGTGGGTAGTCGTCGGGGTCGAAGCCCCGGTCGCCTTCGGCGGGCGTGACGCTCAGGGACGCGAAGTCGAACAGGGCGGGGTCCATCAGGTGACTGGGCGACACGCGGGTCAGGGCGCGGGCGATGTTCGTCAGGCGGCCCGGATGTTCGCGTTCCCAGCCGGCCAGCATCTCGCCGACCACCTTGCGTTGCAGGTTCTCCTGGCTGCCGCACAGGTTGCAGGGAATGATCGGGAAGGCGCGGGCGTGCGCGTAGCGGATGATGTCCGCCTCGGGCACGTACGCCAGGGGGCGGATCACGACGTTCGTGCCGTCGTCGCTCTGGAGTTTGGGCGGCATGGCCTTCAGGCGCGCCCCGAAGAACAGGTTCATGAACAGCGTCTCCAGGATGTCGTCGCGGTGGTGGCCGAGCGCGATCTTTGTCGCGCCGAGTTCGCGGGCGTGGCGGTACAGCGCGCCCCGGCGCAGGCGGCTGCACAGCGCGCAGGTGGTCTTGCCGGGCCGCGTCTTCTCCCTGACCACGCTGTACGTGTCCTGCCGGATCAGGCTGTGCGGCACGCCCAGTCCGGTCAGGTAGCGGGGCAGCACGTCGGTCGGGAAGCCCGGCTGGCCCTGGTCGAGGTTCACGGCGATCAGCTCGAACGGAATGGGGGCCTTGCGTTGCAGGTGCAGCAGCACGTCCAGCAGCGTGTAACTGTCCTTGCCGCCGGACAGGCAGACCATGACGCGGTCGCCGCTCTCGATCATGCGGTAGTCGCCGACGGCCTGCCCGGCCGCCCGGACGATGGGGGCCAGCAGGCGGGCGGGATCGGTGGTGGGTGCGGGTGGGGTGGGGGAGTGGGTCATGGCGCGCACCCACGATCCTACCCGCTCGGCGGCGGGGCGTACGAAGGGCGGATCAGGGGTGGGCCGGCCCGCGGCTGGCGTGCGTGCGGGGCGGCGGTTCCGGCCTTCCTGACGCGCCGCTCATGCTTTGGGGGGATGCCGCGCGGCGGCCGGCGGCGGCATACTGCCCCGCATGACGCCTGCCCCTCCCGCCCCGGCTGACCGTGACGCCGTTCCGGCGCGGCCCCCCGCCCGCCCGGTACAGTGAGCCGGATGAGGTTCTCTGGTGTTCTGGGCGGCGCGCTGCTGGTCGTCGCGGCGGGAGTGGGCGGCGCGTGGTACGCCTGGGGTCGGGACCTGCCCAGCGTCTCGGACCTGGACGTGCTGGAGTACAGCGGCCAGACCCGCGTGTACGACCGGGCCGGCAGTCTGGTGGGTACGCTGTCGCCCAGCCTCAGCAGCGGCGGCAGCGTGAACCGCGACCTGCTGAAAGCCTCGCAGATCAGCCCGTGGCTCCAGAAGGCCGTCGTGACCAGCGAGGACCGCCGTTTCTACACGCACAGCGGCGTGGACGTGATCGGCATCGCGCGTGGGCTGGTCAAGGGCGTGCTGGAAAACGACCTGGAGGGCGGCAGCTCCATCACGCAGCAGGTCGTGAAGAACACCCTGCTGGCCGACCTGGAAGGCGCCCGCACCGCCGAACGCAAGTTCAAGGAGGCGGTTCTGGCCTTCCAGCTGGAACGCAACTTCAACAAGGACCAGATCCTGAACGCGTACCTGAACGTCATCTACTGGGGTGACGGCGGCAGCCGCGACATCATCGGGGCGGGCAGCGCCGCGAACGCGTACTTCCGCAAGAACGCCGCCGACCTGAACCTCGCCGAGAGCGTGTACCTCGCCACGATCATTCCCGCCCCGAACCGGCGCTACAAGGAATTCCGGGCATTCCGGCCGCTGATGAAGGACCTGCTCTCGCGCATGGTCGAGGACGGCCAGATCACGCAGGCCGAGGCGAACGCCGCCTGGAAGACCCCCATCTACCCCGCCGGGTGGCGCATCGGCTGGAACGACGACGGCACGCTGCGTTCGGCCGTGCTGGAACGCCCCTCCCGGCTGGGCGAGAACATGAACCTGCTGGGCGGCGCGCGCCTCTACCCCAACCAGTTCTACCTTCAGGCGGTCGAGAAGGAACTGCTGCCCCTGATCGGCCGCAAGGCCCTGTACGGCGGCGGGAAGATCTACACCGGCATGAGCGCCGCCGCGCAGGCGGCCGCCGAGGCAGCCAGTCGCGGCGCGGACCTGCCGGAAGGCGCCACGCTGGGCGCCGCCCTGGTCCGCCCGGACAGCGGCGAGGTGCTGGCCCTGGTCGGGCAGAAACTCACGGACGGTCGCCCCGGCGACTGGAACAACGCCACGCAGGCCCGCCGGCAGGTGGGCAGTTCCATCAAGCCGCTGCTGTACGCCCTGGCCCTGGAAAAAGGCTGGAAGCAGAGCGACACCGTCCTCGACGCACCCATCAGCGGCCCGTACCAGCCCATGAACTACGACCGCCGCTGGACCGGCCGGTACGTGACCCTGCGCTACTCGCTGGACCACAGCCTGAACCTGCCCACCGTCAGGATCGGGCAGGAACTCGGCATTCCCACCTTCGAGGCGAAACTGCGCGACCTGGGCCTCACCCCGCCCCCCGACGGCGGCCTGTCCCTGACCATCGGCACGCTGGAAGCCAGCCCCCTGCAGATGGCCGCCGCGTACGCCACCTTCGCGAACGGCGGCCTGTACTACGCGCCCACCCTGGTCCGCAAGGTCGAGGACCCGCGCGGCAAGGTCATCTACACCCGCCCGGCCCCCACCCCGAAACGCGTGTGGGACGCCCAGACCGCCTGGCTGGGCCTGGACATGCTGCGCGGCGTCGTGAACGACCTGACCCCCGCCCAGGGCGGCCTGGCGACCCGCGCGCAGATTCCCGGCTGGCCGGTCGGCGGCAAGACCGGCACCACCAACGACATCAAGGACCTGTGGTTCGCCGGCGTGACCCCCACCGTCGCCGGCGCCGTCTGGGTCGGGAAGCAGGAGGGCGGTCCGCTGCCCTCCTGGGCGCTCAGCGGTCAGATTCCCACCCCCATCTGGCAGCGGGCGGTCGCCGGCGCGCTGGCCGGGCAGACCCCCGGCACCTTCACGGAACCGTCCGGTATCACGTACCGCGTGGTGCGGCAGGTGAACATGGCCTTCCGCGACAGCGACGCCGACAGCGCACCCGTCGCCCGTGACGGCAACGGAGCGCGCACCGGCGGCTTCTTCCCGCGCCGCAACGCCCCCGCCCAGCCGGCCGCGCCCGAACCGGACCCCACCCCCGCCCCCGCCGAGATCGCGGTTCCGGACCCCGAACCCACCCCCGAACCGACCCCCACAGACGTCATTCCCGCCACGCCGCCCGAACCGGACCCCGCCCCCACGCCCGAACCCGTCACGCCCGCCCCCACCCCGGACGTCCCGGTGCAGGACCCGCCCGATCCGCTGCCCACCGAACCCGATCCCGGCTTCATCCCTGAACCGGACCCTGCCGATCCGGGCGCGATTCCCAGCGATCCGGGCATCCCGGACGGCCAGGACACCACCGATCCCGTCAACGAGATCCTCCCGCTGGACTGACCGCGAGGTTCAGGCGTGCCGGGGGATTCCCTCGCAGAGTGGCGCCGTGGAGTAGGGATGACACGGACCGCCGTTTGTTGCGCCGACAATCCGGAACCCGTGTCGCTCCCTCTCTGCGGGGCAGCTCTCCGAGTCGCATCCGCTCGGACCCGGCGGGCTTTGCAGCCCATTCAATCGGAGTCCGGATGAGAGCGGAGGCCGGGCCTTCCCCCGGATGCCCCCTCCCCCCCGTGAACGGCGCCGGTTTCGGCGGTCGGGCGCGTCCTGTCGCGGAGTCGCCCCCGGACATTGCGAATGAACGGCAGATGAGGCTCATGCCGTGCTGGACGACCCTGACGGGTCCATGACCTGTCGCCTGAGCTTCAGATGAAGGTGGCCTTCATGTTGCTGACAGGCCCTCTTACACGGGCCACATGAAGGCCCTCGGCCCCCTGTGGGCCGCGCTGCCGTCACTCCGGAAACGACCGGCGCGGCGCCTTTAACCATTTCGGCCCGCAACCGAGAGGTAAGAACCACCGGCCTACCCTTCATGAGACGTCCAGCAAGACGCCTCGTGTCGCAGCCGCCTTCCCCCGGTGGCTGCCGTCGTCCTCTCCCGCCGGGCTGACCCACAGTCCACGCCCACCCGCAGAACCGGAGGAACCACCATGCGATCCGCACCCCGCATCCTTGCCCTGCTGGCTGCCCTGGCCGCCGGTTCTGCCGCCGCCGCCGGGACCCTGGCCGGCACCACCATCACCAACACCGCCAGCGCCGAATTTCCCGACCCCCGCGACACGAACACGCAACTCAGCAGTGTCTCCAACACCGTGACCACCGTCGTGCTGCCCCGACCCGACTTCGACGTGACCTACCTGAGCGGCGCCACCGACGGCGGCACGCAGACCGTGCTGGGCACCACCACCGTCGTCACCGCCAACGCCGTCCCCGGACAGGTCATCACCACCGACCACGCCCTGCTGAACAACGGGAACGTCACGCTGGACATCATCCTGAACGCCGACACCACCGGCAGCGACCCCGGCGCGACCGTCCAGTACTACCTCGTGAACCCCGACGGCAGCCGCGGCAGCCAGATCCCCCAGGGCAGCGCCGTGACCGTGCCCGCCGACGACCCCGCCACCAGCGGCACCGACGAGGGCCGCGTGCGGATCGTTCAGGTCATCACCCTGCCCACCAACCCCGGTCAGATCACGCCCACCAGTGTGTTCGGCGCGTCCCCGGAAGGCACCGTGCTCGGCACCGCCGGGGCCGACCCGCTCGTCACGCCCGGCAACGGCTACGCCAGCGGCACCACCAACCAGGAACAGGCCGAGCCGGTGGACACCGACCTGCAATTCACGCGCGTCACCGTGTACACCCCTAGCCTCGACAATGCCGCCGGTGGCGGCGCGACCACGCCCGTCGACTCGGTCGGCGCGCCCATCGGCAACCCGGCGCTGCTGCCACCCCTCACCAGCGTCACGGTGCCCACCGTCCCGGCCGGCACAAGCGCCACGCCCGCCCCGGTCCTGCCCGGCAGCGGCTACGTGACGCCCGGCGCGCCCGCGACCGACCCCACCCCCGGCGGCACGCCCATCGCCCGGATCTCCGGCGACGAGCAGATCGCGTACCCGCAGGCGGACGCCAACACCACCGCCGACACGGTCCTGTTCACGAACACCCTGTCCAACGGCGGCGTGCTCGACGACCGCGTGCAGCTGTTCCCCGCGCTGGCCGACGGCACCGCTGACCCCGCCTACACCTTCAACGCCGCCACCGGCACCTTCACGAACACCGCGACCGGCGTGACCGTCCGTTTCCTGGACCCCGTGACGGGCAGCGTCATCCTGCCCTCCACCGACCCTGCCAACCCCACGGTCGCCACGTACCCCACCCTGATCGTCCCCAGCGGCACCCAGGCCGTGTACCGCACCGAGGTCACCTTCCCCGACCCCGACGACAGCGCCGCCATCCCCTCGTACAGTGTCCTGATCGGCGCGGACTCCCTGAGCGACGCCGACCTGATCTCGAACAACTCCACCCGCGACACGGTCGTGCCGCCCGCCGCGCAGTTCGGAGACACCACCCCAGCCCTCGGCGCGGTCGCTACCCCCGCCCCCGTGCAGAGCGTGGACCCCGGCGGCGCCGCCACCGACGGCAGCAGCAGCGTCAGCACCGACGCCACCGCCGCCTTCCCCATGGACGTCGTGAACAACGGCCAGTACAACGACAGCTACTCCCTGCGCGGCAGCGTGACCGTTACCGACGCCGTCACGGGCGCCACGACCACCCTGCCCGTCCAGTACTACGCCGCCGACGGCACCACCCTGCTGCCCCGCCTGAACACCGACCCCGCCAGCCCCGACTACCACACCTTCATCACCCCCGTCCTGGCGGCCGGCAGCGAGAGCGCCTTCGTGGCCGCCGTGACCGTCCCCGCCGGCACGCGCGCCGCCGACTACACCGTCACCCAGACCGCCAGCGGCAACTACAGCCGGACCAGCGTCACCGACGCCAACGACCTGATCCGCGTCACGCCCACCGGGAACGTCGCCGTCGCCAAATTCGCCGCGAAGGCCGGGGTCACGGCCGGCAGCGACCCCCGCAACGGCATCGACAATCCCGCCGGGTACACCGCCACCGGCCTGACCGGCGCCCGCACCCAGGAGGACATCGCGTACCGCATCATCGCCCGGAACAACTACAACACCCCGGTGCCCATGTTCCTGCGCGACACCGTTCCCACCAACACGACCCTGAAAAGCTTCACCGTCAACCCGCTGCCCACCCGCACCATCTACCGCGTCGGCGGCAACACCGGCACCTGGACGGCCACGCCCCCCGCCGCCGGACTGCCCGCCGGGACCGTCATCGACATCGCCCCGGACACCGACAGCAACAACCTGCCCGACCCGGTGGCGCCCGGCAGCACCCTCACGGTGGATTTCGTGGTCACGGTGCAGTGAACTGTGCAGTGACCCGCCCGCCCGGCCCGTGACCCTCACATTCCCAGCACGCAAGGAAGTGGCCCGTGACGACGAAGACCCCCCACCACCCCCACCGCCCGATCTGGCGCGCCCTGCTGACCGCCGCCGCCCTGACCGCTGCCGCCCTGACCGCGCCCGGCCCGGCCGGGGCCTACCAGATCGTCGGCGACCTGAGTCCCACCGCCACCACCTGGAGCGGTACGGCCGGCACCTTCCAGACGACCGCCAGCAACTACGCCGGCGGGACGGCCTCCGCGACCTTCCGTTCGGGCCTGGGCACGACCTTCACGGCTGCCCGGGACACGGCCGCCAACCAGAACTCCCTGTACGTGAACGACGGCGGGGGCGCCATCAAGACCGCGATGAACGCGCGCGCCGGAACGTACGTGGGGTACTCGCCGAGCTTCACGACCAGCGACGTGGAAGGCGTGGCGCTGCTGACCCGCGACACCCGCCAGAACGGATCGTTCACCACTTACTCCGTCACCAACCCGAACGACACGACCCAGGTGCAGTTCATCCGCTTCTACGCCGACACGACCTGCTACCCCACCAGCAGCGCGCTGGACAGCGCCGCGACCTGCAGCCGGGGAAAACTGACCGTCACGTTCACGCGGCCCGTCACCAATCCCGTGCTGCACCTGTCCGGCCTGGGCGGCAACTCTGCGATCGGTTCGCCCGCCGTGGACGCCTGGGGGATCGCCACGAACTTCCGCCTGACGAACGCCGGGGGCAGCATGACCCTGCTCGGCACGCCCGCCAACCTGGCGATCACCACCGTCGCAGGACAGCCGCAACTGGGGGCCGCCGCGTTCCGCTCCGGCAGCGACTACATCCAGGGCACCTGCACGCCCGCCACCGGACTGGCCGCCGGGTGCGGCAGCGTGCAGGTCAGCGGCACGTACACCCAGCTGAACTTCGACGTGTCCATGACCATCGTGCGCGTCCTGACCGGCACGCCCGGCCGCGTGTACCCCATCGCCGGGTACGACACCAACCTGGCGGCCGGATCGACCCGCAACGCCAGCATCGGCGCGGACGCCACCAACTTCGCGCTCAGCGTCTCCGAGGACTTCGGGGACGCGCCCGCCAGTTACGACCCGGTGGCCGCTGCCAGTCACGTGCTGGGCGACCTGAAACTGGGCGCGACCATCGACGCCGAGAACCCCGGCACCCTGAACGGCGGCACGGCCGTCACGCCTAGCCCCAGTGCTGTTACGGCTGGTGCAGACAACACCGGCACGAACGGTGACGGTGCCGACGAGGACGCGGTCACGACGTTCCCGGCCATCCATGCCAGCACCACCGGCTACGCCCTGACCGTCCCGATCAGCGGGGCCAGCGCCGCCGGGCAGGTGTGCGGCTGGATCGACTTCGACCGGGGCGGTACGTTCGGGAACGTCGCGTCCGAACGGGCCTGCGCGGCGTTCGCGTCCGGCGCGACCAGCGTCACCCTGAACTGGTCGGGCCTGAGCGGCCTGAGCGCCGGCACGAACTACGTGCGCCTGCGCGCCAGCTACGACGCGACCGGCGTGCAGAGCCCCACCGGCCGTCTGGACAGCGGCGAGGTCGAGGATTACCGCCTGACCATCACGCCCGCCGCCGATCTGAGTGTCACCAAGACCGACGGCGTGACCAGCGTGAACGCGAACACCCCCACCAGTTACACCATCCGCGTCACGAACAACGGCCCCAGCAGCGTGACGGGCGCCGTCCTGCGCGACCCGGCCGTGAGCGGCCTGACGGTCCTGAACCTGACCTGCTCCGGCACGCCGGGCCAGTGCACGTCCGGCACGACCCCCACCACCGCCCAGTTGCAGGCCGGGTACGCACTGCCCACCCTGAACAGCGGGCAGTTCTACGAGCTGACCCTGACCACCAACGTGACGGCCACCGGCAGCGTCTCGAACGTCGCCACCATCACCGCGCCCGCCGGAACCGTGGACCCCACTCCCGGCAACGACAGCGCCACCGACACCAACACCGTGAACCCCACGCCCACCGATCCCTTCCCGGCCAGTCTGTGCCGCCCGAACCCCGGCACGAACGCCTACGCCGACATCTTCGCCCGCTGGGACCACAACGGCAGCGGCGGCACCAGCCCGGCCGGCGCGATCGAACCCGCCGCGAACAACCCGGCCGGCGCGGTCGGCGCGTCCGCCGCGAACGAGGCCGTCACGGGCGTCACGGCCGCCATCAACTCCTACGACCTGAACCTGCGGCGCAGCACCCTGGACGCCGGCGTGAACACCGGCAAGTACCTCCAGTACGCCTTCACGACCACCTCCAGCTTCGGTGGGCAGCACGTCGAACTGTACGGCCTGGGCGCCATGGTCTACAGCAGCCCCGGCAACGTGCAGGCGACCGGCACGTACCGCGTCCGCCTGGAGATCGCCACGAACGCCGCCTTCACGTCCCCCACGGTGTTCAGGGCTGCCATCAGCTTCGACAACGGACTGGCCAGCACCGCCGACGCCGCCGCCTACTCGAACCAGGGCGCCTACGCACAGACGTTCCTGCACTGGAATGCCGACACCCTGATCGCGCTGCAACCCGCCACCACCTACTACGTGCGCGTGTACCCGTACGCGCCCGGCGCGACCGGCTACGACAACGGCACCCCCTACCCCGGCGACGTGGTCCTGTTCGACGACTTCATGCTGAAAGCCAAGGGCTGCAACGTACCGCCCACGGCGCTCGACGTGACGACCGCAGTCCTGACCGGCACCGGCACGGCCAGCATCGCCCCGCTGAGCGCCTCGGACCTCGCGGGCGGCACCATCCAGTCGTTCACGGTCTCCACGCTGCCCCTGGCGACCCAGGGCACGCTGCTGTTCGCGGACGGCCTGACCCCCGTGACCGCCGGGGCGACCCTGACGCCCGCGCAGGCCTCCGCGCTGACCTTCCGGCCCACCCCCGGCTTCTCCGGGAACGCCACGTTCACCTTCACGGCCACCGACAACAACGGCGCCACCGACACCACCCCCGCCACGTACACCGTGCCCGTCTCGTTCATCACGGACCTGAGCGTCACGAAGACCGCCCCCGCCTTCGCCGTGCCCGGCGAGACCCTGACCTTCGGCATCACGGTCACGAACACCACCGCCGTCCCCGCCGCCGCGTACACCGTGACCGACACGCTGCCCGCCGGCCTGACCTTCGCCAGTGCCAGTCAGGGCGGCACGTACGACAGCGCCTCGCGCACCGTCACCTGGACGCTGCCGGCCCTGGCCGGGAACGCCACGCAGACCCTGACCCTCACGGCCGCCGCGCCCGGCGAGGCGCAGGTCACGGGCGGCCTGACCCGCGTGCAGAACACGGCCAGCGTCGCCCTGCCCGGCGAGACGGCGCTCGGGAACAACACCTCGGCCCCCACCGACACCCGCCTGATCCTGACCAGCGTCCGCAAGGAGGTGCGGAACGTCAGTGCCGGAACAGCGTTCGGCACCAGCGGCGGCGGCAAACCCGGCGAGATCCTGGAGTACTGCCTGATCACCCGCAACCTGGGCGGCGCGGACCTGGGCGCCCCGACCGGGTACGTTGTCAGGGACGCCGTGCCGGGCAACGTCACCGCCCGCCTGGACGCCTACGACCCCGACGAGCCCGGCACGGGCACCGGATTCGGCGTCAAGCTCACGCGTGGCTCAGCCACCACCTACCTGCCCAGTGCATCGGCCACCCTGACCGGCGGGGGCGGCACCTTCGGCAGCGGCGCCCTCAGCGTGAACCTGGGCGTCCTGACCGCCGGGGAGACAGTCACCACCTGCTTCCAGACCACCATCCGCTGACGCCCCCCACCCCGCTACACTGGGCGCATGAGCCTCCTGCACTGGCTGATCACGCTGCTGGCCGCCGCCCTGTCCTTCGGCAGCGTGACCCTGCTGGGCCGCAGCCTGCCGCGCGTGTCCTGGCTCGGCGTGGCCGGCGAACTGCTGACCTTCGCGCTGCTGGGCGTGCTGCTGACCCAGGGCGCGCCAGTGTACGCCCTGCTGATCGTGATGATCGCCGGTTCGGCCGGCACGGCGCTGGTCCTGGGCCGACTGCTGAAAAGCTGAAACGGCCCGTGCGGCGACAGCAGAAACGGGGAGCCGCAGCCCCCCGTCCATCAACCATCAACTTTCAACCATGAACCGCCGTGAACCTCGTACGGATTCCGTCTGTTTCGCTGACAGATCGGAACATCACCGATCTGCCAGCTCCACGCCCGGAACCCGTGTTTCTCCCACTCGCATCCGCTCGGATTGAACGGGCTTTGCAGCCCATTCAATCGGAGTCCGTATCAGTCGCGGCGGGGTGGGCGGCCGCCACGGTCCCCGCCGGGGCGGGGCGCGCGGGGTTCGCGGGGCGCGATCTTGCCTTCGAGTTCCGGGCGGATCAGGTCGATCTTGCCGCGGTCGTCGATGCCGGCGATCTTCACACGCAGCTTGTCGCCGACGTTCAGGACGTCCTCGACGGCATTGATGCGTTCCTCGCTCATCTGGCTGATGTGCAGCATGCCGTCCTGGCCGGGGTACAGGTTCACGAACGCCCCGAACGGCGCGGTCTTCACGACGGTGCCGTCGAATTCCTCGCCGACCTTCGCCTCGCGGGTGATGCTCTCGATGCGGGTCCTGACGGCCTCGGCGGCGCTGCCGTCGGCACTGAAGATGCGCACGGTGCCGTCCTCCTCGACCGTGACCTGCGCGCCCATGGCTTCCAGCTCGCGGATCTGCTTGCCGCCGGGCCCGATGACCTTCCCGATCAGTTCCGGGTTGATCTTCAGGCTCACGATGCGCGGCGCGGTCGGGCTGAGTTCCGCGCGGGGCGCGGCCAGCACCTCGGCCATCTTGCCCAGGATGTGCAGGCGGCCCTCGCGGGCCTGCGCGAGCGCCTCACGCATGATCTGCGGGGTGATGCCGCCCACCTTGATGTCCATCTGCAGGGCCGTGACGCCCTCGGCGGTGCCGCAGACCTTGAAGTCCATGTCGCCCAGCGCGTCTTCCAGGCCCAGGATGTCGGTCAGGACGCGGTAGCGTTCGCCCTCGATGACCAGACCCATCGCCACGCCCGCCACCGGCGCCTTGATCGGCACCCCGGCGTCCATCAGGGCCAGCGTGCCGGCGCACACGGTCGCCATGGAGGAGCTGCCGTTCGATTCCAGCACCTCGCCCACCAGACGGATCACGTACGGGAACTCCTCGAAGGTCGGCAGCACGGCGCGGATGGCGCGCTTGGCGAGGTTGCCGTGCCCGATCTCGCGGCGGGACTGCCCGCCCATGCGCTTGACCTCACCCGTGGAGTACGGGGGGAAGTTGTAGTGCAGCAGGAACTTGTCGTTCTCCTCGGTGGTCAGGTCGTCCACGAGCAGGTTGTCACGTTCGGTACCCAGCGTCGCCACGCCCAGCACCTGCGTCTCGCCGCGCGTGAAGATCGCGCTGCCGTGCGCGCGGGGCAGGGGGCGGGCCTCGATCCAGATGGGCCGCACGGTGCGGCTGTTGCGGCCGTCGGCGCGCAGGTCGTCTTCCAGGATCAGGCGGCGCAGCTCCTGCTTCTCCGCCTTCCCGAACGCCGCCTTCAGGGCCAGGATCTGCTCGGCGGCGCCGTCTGCGTCCGCGTCGGGCACGCGCGCGGCGATCACGGCGTCACGCACGGCCTTCGTGCGCGCAGAGCGGTCCTTCTTCTTCACGGCCAGCAGCGCGTCGCGCAGCCCGGCGGCGCGGGCGGCCTCGGCCACCTCGGGCACCAGATCGGTGCTCAGGTCACCGTCGGCCAGGAAGTTGAACTTCTCCTGCCCCAGCTCGGCGCGCATCGTCTCGATCAGGTCGATGACGCCCTGCATCCCGGCGTGCGCGAACTCGATGGCCGCCACGAGGTCCTCCTCGCTGGCGCCCTGCGCGCCCGCCTCGACCATCATCACGGCGTCGCGCGTGCCCGCCACGACCAGATCCAGGCTGCTGCGTTCCAGCTGATCGGCGGTGGGGTTCAGGATGAACTGCCCGCCGACCTGACCCACGCGCACGCACGCGGTCGGGCCGTTCCATGGAATGTCGCTGAGGCTCAGCGCCGCCGACGCCCCGATGGGTCCCAGCACGTCCGGCAGGTTCTGCTGGTCGGCGCTGATGACCGTGATGATCACCTGCGTCTCATGACGGTAGCCCTTGGGGAACAGCGGACGGATCTGCCGGTCCGTGATGCGCGCCGACAGGATCGCTTTCTCGCCGGGCCGGCCCTCGCGGCGGTGGAAGCTGCCGGGAATCTTCCCGACCGCGTAGTGACGTTCCTCGAACTCCACCGTCAGCGGCAGGAAGTCCAGCGTGCTCTTCTCCTCGCGCGCCTGCGCCGTCACCAGCAGCATGGTGTCCCCGTAACGCAGGGTCACGCTGCCACTGACCAGCTTGGCCAGTCTGCCCGTCTCGATGCTCAGTTCCCGGTCACCCAGCATCGTCTTGTAAGTCTTTCCGATCATAACGGTCAGTCTATCCCGCCCGGACACGCGAGCACCGGGGCGGGAGGACCGTGCAACCCGGCCGCCCGCCGCTGCGTACTGCCCGGCATGTGGGACCTGCTGACCGACGTGCTGTCTGATGTGCCGGGCAACGCTCACCTGCCGTGGCGGACGTGGGTGCGGCTGGCCGGCTGGCTGGTCGGGCCGCTGGCGCTGCTGGCCGGACTGCTGCTGCACCAGGATGCCGTCAGTGTCGTGGGTGGCCTGCTGTCGGCGCTGCGGCTGCTCTGGCATCTGCGGACCCGTTGACCGGGGGGCGGCGGCCACCCTCCCTTCATGCACGCGGCGCGCACCTTGAGTTCCCGGCCCGCACGGGTGGATAGTGCGCCATATGAGCACCGACAAGTTTGGTTCCGTTCCGAAGTTCGGCCTGGGCACGTTCCGCCTGAAGGATCAGGTCGTGATGGATTCCGTGCGCGCCGCGCTGGACCTGGGTTACCGCGCCATCGACACCGCGCAGGGTTACGGCAACGAGGCCGAGATCGGCGAGGTGCTGGCCGAGAGCGGCATTCACCGCGACGAGCTCTTTCTGACCACCAAGATCAAGCCCGACAACTACAGCCGCAGCAGTCTGGTCGCCAGTCTTCAGGACAGCGTGGAGAAACTGGGCGTGGAAGCGGTCGACCTGACCCTGATCCACTGGCCCGTCCCGAACGGCCCCGTGAAACCCGAGGAGTACCTCAAAGCCCTGGCGGACGGGCTGGATCAGGGTCTGACCCGGCAGATCGGCGTGTCGAACTTCAACATCGAGGGCCTGAAACAGGCGCGCGCCATCCTGGGCGACGTGCCCATCGCCACCAACCAGGTCGAGATCCACCCGTACCTCCAGAACCGCCGACTGGCGGAGTTCGCGCGGGGCGAGGGCATTCACCTGACGTCGTACATGACGCTGGCGGTCGGGAAGGTCATGGACGACCCGGTCATGCAGGACATCGCCCGCGCGCACCGCGCCACGCCCGCACAGGTGGCGCTCGCCTGGGCGCTGACGCAGGAGTACTCGGTGATTCCGTCCAGCACCAAACGCAAGAACCTCCAGAGCAACCTGGGCGCCCTGACCCTGCGCCTGACCGACGAGGACATGACGCGCATCGCCGGACTGGAACAGGGCGAGTCCGCCCGCATCGCCAACCCCGAGAGCGCCCGGCCGGTCTGGGACTGACCGCGCTGCCGGGAAGGACATACCCGGATTCCCAGCGTTCCTTCAGGTGAACGGCACCCACGCCTTCATCTGACCCTGCCAGGATGCCGGTCATGCCGATCAAGCGACTCTCTGACCTTTCCGCTCCTCAGAAGGCGGCCCTGATCACGGCCGGACTGGCGCAGGTGGGCCTGTTCGCCGCCGCGTGGGGCGACCTGAGCCTGCGCCGCCCGGACGCCGTGCGCGGCCGCAAGGATGCGTGGCGGGCGGGCCTGTTCGTGAACACGCTGGGGCCGCTCGCCTACCTCGCGCGGGGCCGCCGGGGCAGCGACTGGACCGAGGCCGACGTGCCGGACCAGACCGGCCGGGTCGTGGTCGTGACCGGCGCGAACAGCGGCCTGGGCCTGGAAACCGCGCGCGTGCTGGCCCTGCGCGGCGCGACCGTGATCATGGCCTGCCGCAGCGAGCAGAAGGCACAGAAGGCCGCCGCCGGCATCCGCGCCCTGCACCCGAAGGGCGAGGTCGTCCCCATGACCCTGGACCTGGGCGACCTGAATTCCGTGAAGGCCTTCGCGGACGCCTTCCGGGCGCGGTACGACCGCCTGGACATCCTGGTGAACAACGCCGGGATCATGATTCCGCCGCTGGGCCGCACCGCGCAGGGCTTCGAGACGCAGTTCGGCGTGAACCACCTGGGCCACTTCGCCCTGAGTGCCGCGCTGCTGCCGCTGCTGGAACGCACGGGAGGCGCGCGGGTCGTGACGGTCAGTTCCTTCGCGCACCGTTTCGGGGAACTGAACCTCGCGGACGCCAACTGGCACGCCCGGCCCTACGCGCCCATGCCCGCCTACGGCCAGAGCAAACTGGCGAACCTGCTGTTCACGTACGAACTGCAACGCCGCCTGAACGCCGCCGGGAAGGACGTGCTGGCCGTCGCCGCGCACCCCGGCTGGGCTGCCACCGGGTTGCAGGGCGACAGCCGCGGCTCGACCCTCGCCAACCGCCTGTTCGCGCAGCCGCAGGCGACCGGCGCGCTCCCCACCCTGTACGCCGCGACCGCCCCGGACGTGACGGGGGGCGCGTACTACGGCCCCAGCGGCCTGCTGCAACTCGGCGGGAACCCTCAGCGGGTGGACTCGAACGCCCGCTCGCACGACACGCAGGATGCCGCGAACCTCTGGGCGCTGTCCGAACGGCTGACCGGCGTGACCTTCCCGGTCTGAAACGGACTCCGATTGAACGGGGGCGCCCGGTGCGTGGCCCGGTGCGTGGACAGTAGACTGGGCGCACCATGAACCCCACGAAGGACGGCACCCCGGAGCCTGTCACGACCGGCCTGATCCCCGCGTGAACCTGCTGCTGACCTCCGGTGGCGTCACGAACGCCAGCATCCACGCCGCGCTTGTCGAGATGCTCGGCAGACCCACCGCCGAGTGCCATGCGCTGTGCATTCCCACCGCGCAGCACGGCCACCCCTGGTGCACGCCCGGCAGCGCGTGGCGCTTCGTGGCCGGGCGCAGCCCCGCCCCGATGGTGGACCTGGGCTGGGCCAGCGTGGGCCTGCTGGAACTCCTCGCGCTGCCGCACCGGCCCCGCGACCGCTGGGAGGCGTGGGTGCGCGCCGCCGACGTGCTCCTCGTGGACGGCGGCGACGCGGCGTTCCTGGCTCACTGGCTGCGGCAGACCGGACTGGCCGACCTGCTCCCCGAGCTGAAGGACACCGTCTGGGTGGGCGTCAGCGCGGGCAGCATGGCCCTGACGCCCCGCATCGGTTCGCAGTTCGTCTCGTGGGCCGGGGCGGACGGTGACGACCGCGGGCTGGGCCTCGTGGACGTCTCGATCTTCCCGCACCTGAACTACCCCGATTTCCCCGACAACCGCATGGCGAACGCCGAGGCGTGGGCCGCGCAGATCGGCGGGCCCGCCTACGCCCTGGACGACCAGAGCGCCCTGCGGATCGTGGACGGCGTGACTGAAGTGATCTCGGAAGGGGAGTGGCGCGCCTTCCCGTGAGCGCCACCTTCCCGCCTCTGTCTGCCTGAAGCGGCCCTCCCGGTGGGCCGGCGGGGCGCGTATTCTCGCGGTATGACCGCGCCCGATTCCCTTTCGCGTGATGTGCTGCTCACCTGCCCGCTGGACTGCCCGGACGCCTGCCGCCTGAAGGTGACGGTGGGCCGCGACGCGCCGGGCGGGCCGGAGCGGATGCTGAAGGTCACGGGCGACGCCGCGCACCCGGTCACGCGGGGCTTCGCGTGCGCCAAGACCGTGCATTACCCGGCCCGCGCGAACCACCCGGACCGGCCGCTGTACCCCCTGAAACGCGTAAACGCCAAGACCGAGCCCGAGCCAGTCTGGGCGCGCGTGACCTGGGACGAGGCGCTGGACGACATCGCCGCGCGCCTGCGCACCCTGCTGGACACGCGCGGGCCGGGCAGCGTCCTGCGCTACAACTACGCGGGCACGATGGGTCTGATGGAGGGCACGCACGTGCACGCGCTGTTCCGCGCGCTGGGCGCCCCGGAACTGGACGAGACGATCTGCGCCACGGCGGGCACCGAGGCCTGGAGCCTGGGCTACGGCACGCGCTTCGGGGTGGACCCGGCGGACGTGGCGCACGCGCGGCTGATCGTGCTGTGGGGCATCAATTCCCTGAGCACGAACAGTCACCTGACGCCGCACCTGACGGCGGCCCGCAAGGCCGGGGCGAGGATCGTGTGCGTGGACCCGTACCGCAACCGCACGGCAGCCTTCGCGGACGAGCACCTGAAGATCATTCCCGGCACGGACGCCGCGCTGGCCCTGGGCGTGATGCACGAACTGTTCGCGCACGGCTGGACCGACGAGGCATACATCGCTGAGGCGACCACCGGCGTAGAGGAGCTGCGCGAGGCGGCCCGCGAGTGGACGCCCGAGCGCACCGCGCAGGTGACCGGGCTGGACGCGGACGTGATCCGCGCGTTCGCCCGCGCGGTCGGCACGACGCGGCCCACGTACTTCCGGGTGGGGTACGGCATGACCCGCCACGAGCACGGCGGCACGAACCTCCGCGCCGTAACCCTGCTTCCCGCCCTGACCGGCGACTGGCGGCACCGGGGTGGAGGCTGCACCCTGAGCACCAGCGGCGCGTTCCGGCTGAACCGCACCCGGCTGGGGGCCGCGCACCTGATCCGCCCGGACGCGGCGCGCGTGAACATGAACGAGTACGCCGCCGCCCTGCGCCCGGAACGGGGCTTCGGCGCCACGTTCATCTACAACTGCAACCCGGCGGTCGTCGCCCCGGACGCCGGGCGGGTCCGCGCGGGCCTGCAACGCGACGACCTGCTGGTCGTCGTGCTGGAACAGGCCATGACCGAGACGGCGCGACTGGCCGACTACCTGCTGCCCGCCACGACCTTCGCAGAGCACGCCGACGTGTACACCAGCTACGGCCACCACTACCTGGGCTACAACCCCGCCACGCTGGACGCCCCCGGCGAGGCCCGCCCGAACTCCTGGGTGTTCCAGGAACTCGCGCGCCGCCTGGGCGTCACCGAGCCCAGCGTGTACTGGACGGTGGACGACCTGCTGGAGGAACTGCTGACCAGCGACCATCCCCTCGTGGCCGGCATTACCCCGGAGAAGTTGAAGGCCGAGGGCAGCGTCCGCCTGAACCTCCCCGACGGGTTCCTGCCGTACGCGCACGGCGCGGAGACGCCCAGCGGGAAGGTGCAGCTCAGCCCCGCGCCCGCCCACCGCGAACCCCTGGCGGGCCTGAACGCCGAGTACCCGGTGCGGCTGCTCACGCCGCCCGCGCATCACTTCCTGAACAGCACGTACGGCAACCTGGCGAACCTCAACCGCGCCGAGGGGAACGAGCCGCACCTGCTGCTGCACCCGCATGACGCGCAGGCGTCCGGCGTGACCGACGGGCAGCTCGCCACGCTGACCAGCGAGATCGGCAGCGTGCAGCGCCGCGTGAAGGTCACGGACGCCGCCCAGCCCGGCGCGGCCATCCTGGAAGGGACGTGGTGGGGCCTGAGCGCGCCGGACGGCCGCAGCATCAACGAGATCACCGCTCAGACCCTGACCGACCTGGGCGGTGGGAGCACCTTCCACAACACCCGCATCCGCATCGAACCCGTTTAAGGAGGTAAGGCGTGCGCCCACTGATCGTCACCGAATTCGTATCCCTGGACGGCGTGTACGAGGAACACTCGCCCTGGCGTGCGCCCTACCGCCCGGACGACGGACCGTTCAAACGCGACGAACTGTTCGCCAGCAGCGCACTGCTGCTGGGCCGCACCACCTACGAGGAATTCGCGGCGTACTGGCCCACCGCGACGGGCGCGTTCGCGGAGCGCATGAACGCCCTGCCGAAGTACGTGGCGACCTCCCGCCCCGGCCCGCTCGACTGGAACGCCACTCCCCTCGGGCCGGACGTGCTGGCGGACGTGCAGGCGCTGAAGGCGCAGCCGGGCGGCCCGCTGCTCGTGTATGGCAGCGGCACCCTCGCCCAGACGCTGCTGCGCTGTGGGCTGGTGGACGAACTGCGCCTGATGGTCTTTCCGGTCATCGTGGGGCGCGGCAGGCGCCTCTTCGACACGCTGGAGCACGTCCCCCTGACCCTGCTGGACACGCGGGAGATGGGCGCGGGCGTGCTGCTCCTCACCTACGGGCCGGACGCCGCGAAGCCCGTCTGAACACCTGTCCGGTCAGCTGCCCGCCAGCATGGCCTTCCAACCCTCGATGTCCTCGCCGACGGTCAGGTGCTTCCCGGCGCGCACCAGCGGCAGGCGCAGCAGCTCCGGGTCGTCGATGACCTTGGCGATCACGCCGTCCTCGGTGGTGCGCAGGTACGCGAGGTTGCTGCGTTCGTAGGCCTTGCCGGTCAGGTCCAGCAGGGCGTTCAGGCCGAACTTCTGCACGAAGCGCGTCAGTTCGCCCTTCGCGATGGGCCGCTCCTTCAGGTCCACGAAATGGATCTTGATCTTGCGTTCCTTGAAGAAGCGTTCGGCGGCGCGCGTTTCCTTGCTCTTGCGCGTGCCGAACACCTGTACCTGCAACTCAGTCATGCCTCAAGTGTAGTGGGGAGTGTCCGCGGGGAGGCCCGGCGGTCAGGCGAGCAGCATGCCGGCCAGGGTGCCGCTCAGCAGGTTCGCGAGCGTCCCGGCGGCCACGGCGCGCAGGCCCAGCTGCGCGATGTCCGGCCGGCGGCTGGGGGCGAGGCTGCCCAGGCCGCCCAGCAGGATCGCGAGGCTCGACAGGTTCGCGAACCCGCACAGCGCGAACGTCACGATGGCCTCGACCTTGGGGCTCACGCCGCCGGCCTTGAGGGTGTTGGCGAACTCCACGAAGGCCACGAACTCGTTCGTGACGAGTTTCTGCCCGATGAAACTCCCGGCGGTCGTCGCGGACTCCCACGGCACGCCCATCAGGAACGCCAGCGGCGCGAACAGGTAGCCCAGCAGCAGCTGGATGCTGAGGTCCGGCGCGCCCACCAGCCCGCCGACCAACCCGATCAGGCCGTTCAGCAGCGCGATCAGGCCGATGAACGCGATCAGCATCGCCCCGACGTTCAGCGCGAGGCCCAGGCCGCTGCTCGCGCCGCGCGCCGCCGCGTCGATCACGTTCACGGGGCGGCCCTCCGGGTCCTCGGGAATGTCGCCCTTGTAGTCCTGGGTGGGTTCGGTTTCCGGGAAGATCAGTTTCGCCATCAGCAGACCGGCGGGCGCGGCCATGAACGACGCGGCGATCAGGTAGTCCAGCCGCACGCCCAGCAGCGAGTACCCCACCAGCACGCTGCCCGCCACGCTGGCCAGCCCGCCGACCATCACGGCGAACAGTTCCGAGCGGGTCATGCGTTCGATGAAGGGCCGCACGACCAGCGGCGCCTCGGTCTGCCCCACGAAGATGTTCGCGGTGGCCGACAGGCTCTCGCCCCGGCTGGTCTGCAGCAGGCGGCTCAGGCCGCCGCCCAGGAAGCGCACGACGGCCTGCATGATGCCCAGGTGGTACAGCACGGCGATCAGCGCGCTGAAGAACACGATGATCGGCAGCACCCCGAACGCGAAGATGAACCCCGCCCCGTCCAGAGAGCCGTTCGTGAGGTTCCCGAACACGAAGTTGATGCCCTGCTGCGCGTTCCCCACCACGCCCTGCACCGCCGACGACACGCCGTCCAGGCCGCGGCGGCCCAGCGGCCAGCGCAGCACGATGACCGCGAAGGCCAGCTGCAGCAGCAGCGCCAGCCCCACGGTGCGCCAGTTCACGGCGCGTCGGTTCACACTCAGCAGCAGGCCCAGGCCGATCAGTACGGCCACGCCTCCCAGTCCCCACAGAACATCCAGCATCCCGCCAGGGTAATGCAGGCAGGTGAGGACCGCCCCGGACGGGCGTCCCGCCGCGCGGGGATCGACCTGCTGCTGAGCGTGGTGGTCAGTTCGTGTAGAACCCCAGGTCGTGGTCCCCGCCGCTGACCGGCAGGCCCAGGTGGTCATAGGCGTGCGCGGTGGCGACCCGGCCGCGCGGCGTGCGTTTGATGAAGCCCAGCTGGATCAGGTACGGCTCGTACACGTCTTCCAGGGTCAGGGCGTCCTCGCTGATGGCGGTTGCCAGGGTGTCCACGCCGACCGGGCCGCCCGCGAAGCGGTGAATCAGGGTTTCCAGGTACTTCTTGTCGCGGTCGTCCAGGCCGGCGCTGTCCAGGCCAAGGCGGTCCAGGGCGTCCTGCGAGCGGCCCAGCTCGATGGTCGCCTCGCCCGCCACGTCGGCGTAGTCGCGTACGCGCCGCAGCAGCCGCTTGGCGATGCGCATGGTGCCGCGCGAGCGGGCGCCGACCTCCAGCGCGGCCTCCTCGGTCAGGCCGAAGCCCAGCAGGCGCGCGTCGCGGATCAGGTTGGTGGCGATCTCCTCGGGGGTGTAGTACTCCAGGTGTTCGATGATCCCGAAGCGGCTGCGCATGGGCGCGCTGATCAGGCCGGGGCGGGTGGTCGCGCCCACCAGCGTGAAGCGCGGCAGCGGCAGCTCGATGGTGCGCGCCGCCGGCCCCTGGCCCAGCACGATGTCCAGCTTGAAGTCCTCCATGGCGGGGTACAGGTGTTCCTCCGCCACGCGGCCCAGGCGGTGGATCTCGTCGATGAACAGCACGTCGCCTTCCTCCAGGCTGTTCGTGAGGATGGCGGCCAGATCGCCGGGTTTCTCGATGGCGGGCCCGGAGGTCACGCGGATGTTCACGCCCAGTTCGGCGGCGATGATGTGCGCCAGGGTGGTCTTGCCCAGTCCAGGCGGCCCGAACAGCAGGGTGTGGTCCAGCGCTTCCTTGCGGCCCCGCGCGGCCTGCAGGTACACGCCGAGTTTGTCCTTGAGTTTCTCCTGGCCCACGTACTCGGTCAGGGTCTTGGGACGCAGGGCGGCGTCGAGCGGTTCGGTCATGTTCCGCAGCATAGCGCGACTTCGTTGTGAGCGGAATACCTGCTGCACAATTTGACAGAATCTAATTGCGGGATTATGCTGGAAATGTAACCCCGAATTCCCTTCACCCCGGAGGTCCCCGTGTCCAGTGTTCTCCAGCACCCCGCCGGCACCGCCATCTGGTTCGACCTCAGCACCCCCCACCCCGCGCAGGCGCAGGCGTTCTACCACGCCCTGTTCGGCTGGACCGCCCAGGACATGGGCGCCGGGTACGGCCACTACCACCTGCTGTGCCAGGACGGCCACCCGGTCGCGGGCCTGGGACCGGCCACCCCCGGCACCGAACACCAGCCGCCCGCCTGGACCGTCTACTACGCCAGCGACGACCTGACCCGCGACGCCGCGCGCCTGCACGACCTCGGCGGACACACCCTCGCCGGTCCCATGCAGGTCGGCGAACTGGGCCGCATGCTGGTCGCCACCGACCCCGGCGGAGCGCCCTTCGGCCTGTGGCAACCCCAGAACTTCGCGGGCTTCACCCTGGCTGGCGAGCACGGCAGCCCCGCCTGGCAGGAGGTGAACACCCGCGACGCCGAGCAGGCCGCCGCCTTCTACGGCGCGCTGTTCGGCGCGCAGGTCACCCCCGTACCGGGCGGCGCGACCTACCTGATGCTCCGGCGGGACGGACAGGAGGTCGGCGGCATCCTGCACATGGACCCCGCCCACTGGCCCGCCCACATCCCCCCGCACTGGATGCCCTACTTCGCGGTGAACGACGTCCAGCGGGCGGCGGCGCTGGCCCCGCAGCACGGCGGGCAGCTCAGCGTGCCTCCCTTCGGGTCGCCCTACGGCACCATCGCCATCCTGACCGACCCGCACGGCGCGGTGTTCAGCGTCATCCAGCTGCCCGACCCCGCCTGACCGGCGCGGGCCCGGATCAGTTCGCGTACTCGCGGATCAGGCGTGGCAGGTCGCGGTCCAGTTTGCCGTTCACGACCGCCTCGTTTCCGTACACCCGCACGAAGCGGCCCTGGCCGTCCACCACGCTCACCTGATCGCCATGCATCCGCGCCGCGACGGCCGCCGACGCCCCGGCCGCCTGCGCGTTCGCCGCGCCGTCTCCCGCCTGGGCGGCGCCGCCCATGTGGGCGCTGTGGTCCGTTCCGTGATCCGCGCTCGCCAGCGGCGGTTTCACGTTCGCCACGAACATCACCCGCGCCGCCTCGTCGATGGTGGCGGCCTCGCCGGTCAGGCCCGTGAACGCCGGATCGAAGCGTTCCAGGTACGCCCGCACCACCGGGGCCGTGTCGTGCGCCGGGTCCACCGTGATGAACTGCACCTGCACCCGCCCGCGCTGATCGTCCGGCAGCGTCGCGAGGGTGTTCTTCAGGCTCGCCAGGGTCGCCGGGCACACGTCCGGGCAGCGCACGAACCCGTAGAACACCAGCCGCAGCCGCCCGTCGGTCGCGGCCAGCGTCGTCGGCTGCGCCCGGTCGTCCACCAGTGCCAGGGCCGGCAGGGGCAGCGGCGTGTCCAGCGCCTCGCCCCCCAGTGCCGGCGACTGCCCCTGCCGGAACAGCAGCAGCCCGCCCAGCACCGCCGCGACCACCAGAAGACCCACCGTCAGCACCCTCGAGAACCCTGTCATGCCCGCAGGGTAGGGGAGAGGCGCGGGGTGGGGTGTCCCCCGACACACAACGCGAAAGGGACGCCCTTGCAGGCGCCCCCTTCTTGGCTTCTACAGGCCGGTGTTACCAGGCGTAGAAGATCGCGACGATCAGCAGCCACACGACGTCCACCAGGTGCCAGTACAGGCTGGCGGGCGTGATGGACCCGTGGTTGTACTTGTCCATCTTGCCGGTCATGGCCTGGTAGAAGGGCAGGGCCACGCCGGTCCCGCCGATCAGGATGTGCAGACCGTGCAGGCCGACGATGATGAAGAAGCACGCCTGCCACAGGTTCTGTTTCCAGTCGCTTTCCACGCCGAACAGCGTGAACTCGTACACCTGGAAGATCATGAACACGGCGCCCAGCAGCAGCGTGATGAACAGGCCCAGGCGGAAGCGGGTCAGCTTGCCGTGGTGGTTGTCCTGCTCGGCGCGGTGAATCACGAAGGAACTCGCGACCAGGATCAGGGTGTTCAGCGCGGCCAGCCAGATGGCGGGGCGCAGCGCGGGCGGCTCGGCGGCGCCGATCACGCGCAGGTACACGTACCCGGCGATCAGCACGCCGAACAGACCGACTTCGCTGATGATGAACCACGCCATACCCATGAAGCCGTTGTCGTACTTGGTCAGGTGGTGGTGCGCGACGGGCACGTCGTATTCACGGGTGCCGGCCCACTTGAACAGCGCGAACAGGAACAGCGGGATGCTGATGTACAGCACGATGGACGCGAACAGAGCGCCGGGCGCCATCTCGAAGAAGGGCTTCAGGCCGCCGGCCGGGGTGTAGTTGGTGAACCAGCCGAAGCTCAGGCCGTAGCCCATCAGCAGCAGCGCGGCGGCGGTCAGGAACGGGCCCCAGCTGTCCACGGGCAGGTGGATGCTCTTGGGGTCCACGGGGGTCAGGGTCTCGCCACTCTGCTCCCAGTCGTACAGGGGGCGTTCGGTGGGGAAGTTGGTGGGGAACTCGTGCGCGAAGTTGTACGCGGCGGGCGGGCTGGCGGCCGTCCACTCGAGCGTGAAACCGCCCCAGGGGTTGGCGCTGGCCGTGGCGGGCGCGCGGAAGCTCTGCAGCATGTTCAGGACCCACACGATGCCGCCGGCCAGCAGGATCAGGGCGCCGACCGTGGAGATCAGGTTCAGTTCACTCCAGGCGAAGTTCCCGGCCGGGTAGGTGTAGTAGCGCCGGGGCATGCCCAGCAGGCCCAGGATGTACTGCGGCAGGAAGGTCATCCACGAGCCGATCATGAACAGCCAGAAGTGCCACAGGCCCAGCTTCTCGCTCATGAAGCGGCCGGTCATCTTGGGCCACCAGTAGTACAGGCCGCCCATCGCCAGGAACGCCGTGCCGAACATCATCACGTTATGGAAGTGCGCCACGACGTAGTACGACATGGTGACCTGGTAGTCGAAGGGAATCATGCCCAGCGAGACGCCGGTGATCCCGCCGATCAGGAAGTTGAAGATGAAGCCCACCAGCCAGTACGTGGGGGATTTCAGCACGATCCGCCCGCCCCACAGGGTGCCGATCAGGTTGAAGATCTTCACGCCGGTCGGGACGGCCACGATCAGCGTGGCGATCATGAACGCGATTTGCCAGGAGTCCGGCAGGCCCACGGCGAACATGTGGTGCACCCACACCAGCAGGCTGACCAGCACGATCGCCAGGATCGAGTACACCATCACGCGGTACCCGAACAGCGGCTTGCGGGCCATGGTGCTGGCGATCTCGGCGCCGATGCCCAGGTACGGCAGCAGCATCACGTACACGGCCGGGTGAGAGTAGAACCAGAAGAACTGCTGGAACATGACGGGGACGCCGCCGATGCCGGGGTTGAACATGCTCAGGCCCAGCTTCAGTTCCAGGTACGTGACGAGCGCCGCGGCGGTCAGGCCGCCCAGCGAGATCAGCTGCAGGATGGAGGTCGCGAAGACGCTCCACACGAAGATGGGCATCTTCCACAGGCTCATGCCGGGGGCGCGCATGTTCACGATGGTCGCCGCGAAGTTCGCGCTGCCCAGCAGCGACGCGATGCCGTTCAGGGTCAGCGCCACCATCAGCACGCTCACGCCGGTCTGGTTGGCGTCCACGCTCAGGGGGTAGTAGAAGGTCCAGCCGACGCCGGGCGCCCCGCCGTTCCACAGGCCCAGGATCACCAGGATCAGGCTGAAGATGAACAGCCACACCGCAAACGTGTTGATGCGCGGCAGCGCCACGTCACGGATACCCAGTTGCAGCGGCAGGAACCAGTTCCCGAAGCCGAACAGCCCGATCGGAATCAGGAAGAAGAAGATCATCAGCGCGGCGTGGACGGTCAGCACCTGGTTGTAGGTGTTGCCCACCAGGAAGGTGTTGTCCGGAACGGCCAGCTGCAGGCGGATCCCGACGGCCAGCAGGCCCGCGATGGCGAAGCCCAGGATGCTGGTCAGGATGTAGAGCGTCCCGATCTTCTTGTGATCGGTGGTCATCATGTAGTCCTTCAGGACCGCCCAGACGCCGGGGCGGGCGTGGGTGTCCTTCAGGGGTGCGTGCTGAACGGTCACTGGTTGCCTCCGGTGGCGCCGGCGCCGATGACGGGGCTGCCGCGCCAGTAGTCCGCCTCTTCGGGCAGTTGCAGGCTGCGCAGGTACGCGGCGATGTCGTCGATCTCGGCGTCGGTCAGGGTGCCGCCCTTGACGAGTTCACCCTTGGTGTTGCGGTACTCGCTGCCGTCGTACGTGGGCATGAGGCTGCCCGGCTTGACGCGGGGGCTGTTCTTCAGCCAGTCGCTGAGCTGCTTGGCGGCCTTGGGATCTTCCCACTTCTTGTCCGTCATGGCTTCCCACATGCCGGCGCCCAGGGTGCGGCGCGTGCCGAAGAAGCTCAGGTCCGGGCCGGCCACGCCGCCCGCAGGGGTGCCCTGCACGCGGTGGCAGGCGGCGCAGGACACGGCGCCCGTGCTGGACTTACCCTGCATGAACAGCGCGTACCCGCGCGCCTCGGCGCTGCCGGGGGCGGGTTCGGGGGCGCGGTAGGCCTTCATGGCGGCCAGGGTCGCGTCGTAGCGTTCCTGATCGAGCGCGACGACCTTGTAGCGCATGTTGGCGTGGCTGGCCCCGCACAGCTGCGAGCAGTTGCCCTGGTACGCGCCGGGACGTTCCGTGTCGACCTGCCAGGTCTTCTGCACGGCCGGCATGGCGGCGCGCTGGCCGCCGATGTTCGGCGCCCAGAAGCCGTGGATGACGTCGCCACTGGTGATGGTCAGCGCGACCGGCTGTTTGGTGGGCATGATCATCTCGTTGCCGTTGGTGACCACGCCGCCGGCGTCGCTGGTCGTCTCGGGGTACGCGAAGTTCCACCAGAACTGCTTGCCCAGCACGTCGATCTTGGTGGCCTGCTCGGGCGTGGGGTTCAGGATCGCCATGGAGCGCACCGTCAGGATGCTCAGGCCGAACACGATGATCACGGGGACGGCCACCAGAATGACTTCCAGGCGGTTGTTCCCGTGGAACTGCGCGGGCGGCGCGTCGTGGCGGTCCTCACGGAACTTCTGCACCGTGTAGAACAGCGCGTACGACACGCCGACGAAGATGATGATCGACAGGACGATCGCCCAGACGCTCATCCACCAGATTTCGCGGTTGTAGGCAGACGACATGTCCCCGATGAACAGGGACTGGTTGGCCTGCTGACAGCCGGTGAGCAGTGTGGCGCCCAGCGCCGCCGCCGCGATGGGCCGCGTGATGGGTCGCCTCCGTGTGCCGCTGTGGCGGTGTTTGGTGGTGTTCAACTTCACTCCTTTCCTCTGCTTGCAGTCTAAAGCGTCACGCCGGGTTATGCGCCTCACGCAGCCTGCCGCCGGGCGACAGGCCCGGGGAGGCGACACACCCAGCATTCTACCGACCGGTCAGGCATACCCGCCATGAGACACCATGAGGAGCGGGCAAGTGTCCTGACCGGCTCCCAGCGGGGCCGCACCCACCTTCCGGACACGGCCATCATGCTCCCCGCCCACGCCCCCCGCATGAGGGAACGGGCCCTGCCGTCACCGACAGGACCCGCCCGGATAGCACCCGCCGTTACAGCAGGGACGCGAACACCATGCGGTCGGCGGCAGCCGCCACGAACAGCAGCGCCAGGTACAGCATCGAGTACAGGTACAGCGGCACGGCCACGCGCCGCTCGACCTTGTTCCCGGCCATCACGTGCCGGTACAGCCGCCAGGACAGCACCAGCAGCCACGCGCCCAGCCCGGCGGCCGTCACGAAGTAGATCGCGCCGACCTCGCGGAAGAACACCGGCATCACCGACAGCACCACCGTGTAGATGGCGTACAGGCCGATCTGCGCGACCGTCAGCTTGTCGCCGTGAACGACGGGCAGCATGGGAATCCCGACCTCGCGGTACTCGTCCTTGATCATCAGCGCCAGCGCCCAGAAGTGCACGGGCGTCCAGAAGAAGATGATCGCGAACAGGAACCACGCGAACAGGTTCAGGTCGCCCGTCACGGCCGCCCAGCCCACCAGCGGCGGGAAGCACCCGGCCGCGCCGCCCAGCACGATGTTGTGCCAGGTGTTGCGCTTGAGCAGCTGCGTGTACACGACCACGTACGTCAGGAAGCCCGCCAGGCTCATCCAGGCGGCCAGCGGCGTCGCCCACACCCACAGCATCAGGAACGACGCGACCTGCAACACCCCGCCGAAGATCGCGGCGCTGCGCGTGCTGATCAGGCCGCTGGTCGTGGGCCGCTGCGCCGTGCGGGCCATCTTCAGGTCGATGTCGCGGTCGATGATCATGTTGAACACGCCCGCCGACCCCGCCGACGCGTACCCGGCCACGCTGACCACCAGCAGCAGCCACAGGTCCGGCACGCCCCGCTCGGCCATGAACATGGCGGTCACGGTCGTCCACAGCAGCAGGCTGATGACCTTCGGTTTGGTCAGGGACAGGTAGTCACGCCAGGTGGCGCGCTCCCGCACGGCTCCGGCGTCGGCCGGGATGGTTTCGGTCGTCATAGGTTCACGTTCCTCACGGCCCGTCCGGGGCCGTCACTGCCTGAAAAGTCCGCACCGGCAGCCGGTCCGGCGTGCGACTGAACACGCAGGGCCGTCAGGGCGCGGTACACCAGCATAACGGTCGCCAGCCACAGCAGGCACGACAGCAGCAGGTGCGTCAGCTGCATCCACGCCGGGGCCTTCAGGACCACGTTCGTCAGGCCCGCGACCATCTGCGCGCCCAGCAGCGCCCACAGGACCGCGCTCCAGCGGTTCGTCCCGGCGCCCGGCCGTTCGCGGCGCAGGAACACGCCCAGCCACACCAGGAACGCGCTGGTCAGCACGGCCAGCATGGGGTGCACGACGCGCATGTTCTCGATCACGGTGGCCGTCACGCCGAAGTCCCGTTTGACCGTCTCGATGGGCGTGCTGCCGTCCGCCGGGGCGAACAGCAGGTCCCCCAGCGCCGTGACCGCGCCCGCCATGCCCAGCACCAGCAGCAGCGCCAGCCCCACGAAACTCCAGGCGCCCACCAGCCCCTGACGGCGCAGGCGCAACTTCGGCTCGCCGGACGCCCACAGCACCGTCAGCAGCAGCGCGCCCAGCAGCAGGAAGGTGTTCGCCAGGTGAATGCCCTGCACGAACCCGCGCGCCGGATCGGTGCTGTCGGCCGTCAGGCCCAGCAGGACCTGCACGCCGCCCACCAGCCCCTCGAGAATGATCAGGCCCAGGCTCAGCACGGCCCCCAGGCGGACCGGGTGGCCGCGCCCCGTGGACCGGAACGCCAGGACGACCAGCCCGATGGCGAGCAGGCCACTCGCGGCGCTGGTCAGGCGGTGACTGAACTCGATGACCGTGTGCAGCGTCGGGCTCTGCGGCACGACCACGCCGTTACACAGCGGCCAGTGGTCCCCGCAGCCGGCCCCGGCGCCACTGATACGTACGACGGCGCCCCACAGGATCACCAGCACGTTGTAGATCAGGGCTGCCCAGGCCAGCCGGGGAAGCCACGCACCCGCACCCGTGCGGGGAACTGTCCGCGTTCCACTCATGTTTCACCTTCCTCGCCGCCAGAGCACCCTGGCGGGGCGGCGGTCAGCGGCCCGCATTCTACCCGCACCCCCTGGCAGCCGATTGTCCCCCCTGTCCCCCCCGCGCGGGGGCGGACACCTGCCCTGCGCCGCCCCCCGTACACTGGGGCCGATATGGCGGAAACGATCAACCAGTGGGCAGTCATCACGATTGTCCTGAGCGGCCTGGCCCTGTGCGTGGGCGTGTACCTCATCCGGCGCGGCATGCGTGAAGCGCACATGCGCGCCATGATCGTCGCCGTCGCGCTGGCGAGCGTGTTCCTGGTGCTGTACCTGACGCGCCTGAGCCTGGGCTACGAGAAGAAATACGACGGTCCCGAGGAGTGGCGCACGGCGTACTTCGTGCTGCTGATCAGCCACATCATCCTGGCGACCGCGAACCTGCCGCTCGCCCTGGGCGCCCTGTGGAACGCCGTCAAGGGCCTCAAGGCCGCCGGGAACCTGGGCAACATCGACGCGCCGGCCGCGCGCGGATACTTCAACCGGCACCGCGCCTGGGTCCGCTGGACCGTCCCGGTGTGGCTGTACGTGGCCGTGACCGGCTGGATCATCTATATCGTGCTGCACAGTTACGGCGAGGTCATCAAGGGCTGATACAGACTCCGATTGAATGGGCTGCAAAACCCGCTGGGTCCGAGCGAAGCGACTCGTAGAGTTGCCCCGCAGAGTAGGAGAGCAACGCCCCTCCGGACATGGATCCGGCAGGGGCGGTAACGTCCCGGATTGTCGGCGAAACAAACGGCAGTCCGTATGACACCCAGGGCTCGGCGGAGGCGGGCGCGGCGCGCCTCTGCTACCCTGCCCGCATGAAACGCAGCATTCCGGAGTTGCAGCACTCCGACGCACCGCTGGTGATGGTCACCGCCTACGATTACCCCGGCGGGCGGCACGCCGAGGCGGCCGGCGTGGACCTGATCCTGGTCGGGGACAGCCTGGGCAACGTGGTGCTGGGCTACGACAGCACCGCGCCCGTCACGCTGGGCGACATGATCCACCACGCCCGCGCGGTGCGGCGCGGCGCGCCCGGCACGTTCATGGTCGTGGACCTGCCGTTCGGCACGTACCACACGGGCGTGCAGGACGCCATGCGCAGCGCCGTGCGGGTCATCCAGGAGACCGGCGCCGACGCCATCAAGATGGAGGGCGCCACGCCCGAAATCCTGCAGGTCGTGCAGACCCTGACCCGCAACGGCATTCCCGTCATGGGTCACGTGGGCCTGATGCCGCAGACCGCGACCGCCCAGGGCGGCCTGCGCGTGCAGGGCAAGGACGACGGGACGGCCCGCGCCACCCTGGACGGCGCCGTGGCCCTGGAAGCCGCCGGGGCGTTCAGCGTGGTCCTGGAGGCCATTCCGGCCCGGCTGGCGAACCTGATCAGCGAACGCCTGAGCGTGCCCACCATCGGCATCGGGGCGGGCGTCGGCTGCGACGGACAGGTGCTCGTCACGCACGACCTGCTGGGCGTGTACGAGGGTGAGGACAAGAAGATCGCCAGACGCTACGCCGAGGTGGGCCGCCTGTCCCGCGAGGCCATCGAAACCTACGCCGCCGAGGTCCGCGCCCGCGCCTTCCCCACCAAGGAGAACTCCTTCGTCATGAAAGACGACGTGCTGGGCAAACTGTACTGATAAGGACTCCGATTGAATGGGCTGCAAAGCCCGTTCAATCCGAGCGGATGCGAGCAGGAGAGAAACGGGTTCCGGACGTGGAGCCGGCAATCCGGTGACGTTCCGGATTGTCGGCGAAACAAACGGAATCCGGATGGCGGATGGCGAGCCGGAGCCTGTGCCGCGCGGCCGTCTGGACCGGCTGCCCTCAGGCCTGCCTCTGCCCCAGGCGGGCCTGCCCCTGCGCGTGCCGCCCAGATAAGGGGGAGCGGTGAACGGTTGATGGTTGAAAGTTGATGGGTGACGGAAGCGTTCCCGCTCTCCGTCACCCATCCTCCATCAACTATCGACCATCAACTTCTTACGGGTACAGGCCGCGCAGGGCGCGCGCTTCGAGCACGCGGGTGCAGGCGACGATGTACACGGCGGTGCGCAGGGTCACGCCGTGGCGTTCCTTCACGTCCCAGAGGCTCACGAAGGCCTCGCTCATGATGCGGTCGAGGCGTTTGTTGATCTCGTCCTCTGTCCAGAAGAACGAGCTGAAGTCCTGCACCCACTCGAAGTACGACACGGTCACGCCGCCGGCGTTGGCGAGCACGTCCGGCACGACAGTCACGCCGCGCTCGGCGAGCAGGTCGTCGGCGGCGGGAATGGTGGGGCCGTTGGCGCCCTCGACGATCAGCTTGGCACGGATGCGTCCGGCGTTCTCCAGCGTGATCTGTTTTTCCAGCGCGGCGGGAATCAGGACGTCGCAGTCCACGTCCCAGAACTCGTCGCGTTTCAGTTCCTCGGTGCCGGGCAGGCCCAGGATCGAGCCGGTGCGGCGCAGGTGCTCCAGCGCGGCGGCCGGGTCGATGCCGGCGCTGCTGTGGACGGTGCCGCTCACGTCCTGGATGGCCACGATCCGCGCGCCGTGCTCGTGGAAGATGCGTGCGGCGGCCTCGCCGACGTTCCCGAAGCCCTGCACGGCCACCCGCGCGCCCTGCATGGGCATCCCGAGTTTCTTCATGGCCTCGGCGCCCGAGACGAACACGCCGCGTCCGGTGGCGTCCGCGCGGCCCAGGCTGCCGCCCAGCGACACGGGTTTGCCGGTCACGACGCCGGTGGCGGTGCGGCCCACGTTCATGGAGTACGTGTCCATCATCCAGGCCATGGTCTGCGGGTTGGTGTTCACGTCCGGCGCGGGGATGTCCTTTTCCGGCCCGATGATCAGGCCGATCTCGGTGGTGTAGCGGCGGGTCAGGCGCTCGAGTTCACCGGTGGAGTACTTGCGCGGGTCGATGCGGATGCCGCCCTTGCCGCCGCCGTACGGGAGGTTCACGGCGGCGTTCTTGATGGTCATCCAGGCCGAGAGCGCCATGACCTCGCTGAGGGTCACGTCCTGGTGGAAGCGCACGCCGCCCTTGGCGGGGCCGCGCGAGGTGTTGTGCTGCACGCGGTAGCCCTCGAAGTGCGCGACGGTGCCGTCGTCGAGGTGGATGGGGACGTCCACGACCAGGATGCGTTTGGGCCGCTTGAGCGTCTCGACCCAGTACGCGAGTTTGCCCAGGTACGGCGTGACGCGCTCGACCTGTTCGAGGTAGATCTCGTACGGCCCGAGGTTGTTCGGGTCGAGGTAGCTGGGAATGTCGTGCGCGCCGTACTTCTTCTGGGGCTGATGGCCGGAATTCTGCTGGCCGGGGTTCTGATGGCTGGGGTCCTGGGTGGCGGTCATGGTGGGGGCCTCCTTCGGAGGGGGGAAAACAGGTGGGGGGGGGTAGGTTCGGCGCCGGTTACGGGTACAGGCCGCGCATGACGGTCGCGTTGTGCAGGCGGTTCAGGGCCAGGGCGTACGCGGCGGTGCGCATGTCGGTCCGGCGGGTGCGCATGAATTCCAGGACGGCGTCCACGGCGGCGTCCACGCGGGCGTCGATGGCGGACTCGATCTCTTCCTCGCTCCAGAAGAAGTTGCTGGCGTCCTGCACCCATTCGAGGTAGTTCACGACGACCCCGCCGATGCTGGCGATCAGGTCGGGAATCACGGTGACGTTCTGCCCGTGCAGGAAGCGTTCGGCCTCGGGCAGCACGGCGCGGTTGGTGGTTTCCACGACGTAGCGGGCGCGCACGGCGTGGGCGTTCCCGGCGTTCACGCTGCCGTAGTCGTAGGCGAGCATCAGCAGGTCCACGTCGAGTTCGATGACCTCGTCGGCGGTGATGTCGGTGGCGAAGCCGCGCACCGTGCCGTGCGCCTCGCGGTGGGCGCTGAGCGCGTCGAGGTCCAGGCCGCCGCTGGCGTACGCCGCGCCGTCCTGGTCGCTGACGGCCACGATCAGCGCGCCGGCCGCCGCGAGGGTCTGCGCGGCCTTGCGGCCCCCGTCCCCGAAGCCGTACACGGCCACGCGGGCGCGCTCGACGCTCTCGCCGTTCTCGCGCAGGACGCGCGCGGCGACCAGGGCGGCGCTGCGGCCACGGGCGTCCTTGCTGCCGTAGCTGCCGCCCAGCGCCAGGGGTTTGCCGACGACCACGCCGTTGCTGGTCTGGCCGGTGTTCTCGTTGTAGGTGTCGAGCATCCAGGCCATGACCTGCGCGTCGGTGCCGATGTCGGGGGCCAGGATGTCCTCGCGGTGGCCGATCAGTTCGACCAGTTCGCTGGTGTAGCGGCGCATCAGGCCCTCGAGTTCGTGGGGGCTGAGGCCACTGGGGTCCACGTCCACGCCGCCCTTGGCCCCGCCGAGCGGCAGGTCGGCGACGGCGGCCTTGAGGGTCATGATCGCGGCGAGGACCTCGCACTCGTGGGCGTTGATGCCGGCGCGCAGGCGCACGCCGCCCATGCTGGGGCCGCGCGAGGTGCTGTGGACGGTGCGGTAGCCGCGGAACACGCGGATGCTGCCGTCGTCCATGCGGACCGGGAGGTTCACGCTGACGGTGCGTTTGGGGTATTTGAAGTACGCGAGGGACTGGTCGGTGACCTCGCAGTGGGGAAGTGCCTGCTGGAGTTGCTCCATGAGCCCCTGCCAGTTGAGTCCTGATGCCCGCATGAACGGTCTCCTTGTCCTTCCGGGTGGGGAAGGGGGGTGGGTGCTTCCGGGACCGTCCGGTCCGGGAAGTCGGGGCGGTGAGCGGAGGTTTTGGCCCCCAGAGCATACACGCCGCGCCGTAGTCGCATAGACAGGTGCGGGGCCACGGTCGGCCCGCTGCCAGGGTGGGCTGAACGGATCTTACGCCCAAGTTGTATCCAGTATTCAATCCGCCGTCAACCCCGGTTTGCCCCGCTCCTCACGCGTAAAACGGGAAACGATTCCAGCGCAGCATTCTTGCGCCGGACCCCCACCCGACCTGACAAACGGCAGGTCAAGGGAAAGGGCACCCTCCCGGCACCACCCGACCCAGGGTCACGCCCGGCGTCCTGACCCGCAGGACACCACACCGTCACTCGGGCCGGAAAGACCCGCGACACCCTGCCGTCGCCACAACGCCCGGCAGACGCCCACCCGTCACACAGATGGCGATTGCCACCCTGACGACCCGGAAGGGCGCCGGATGCTCAACGCCACGCCTGGAATCCATTTCTCTGCCTGTCGTTTTGCTCGGATCAGTTCAGGCGGTCAATCTCACGCTGCGCCAGCCGCGAGAGCGCCTCACGCGCCTCGGAGGGCGGCAGCACGTCCAGCGCCCGGATCGCCAGCCGCGCCCGGCGGCGGATCTCCTCACGCGTGCGCTCCAGCGCGCCCGACTGCGCCGCCAGCGCCCGCACCCGCTCCACATCCCCCGGCTGCGCCGCCCGCCGCTCCAGCACCGACCGCACCTCGTCGGCATGCGCGCCGTCCAGCAGCGCCAGCACCGGCATCGTCGCCTTGCCCTCGCGCAGGTCGCCCCCCACCGGCTTCCCGATCACCGCTTCCTCACCCGACAGGTCCAGCAGATCGTCCTGCATCTGGAAGGCCATGCCGTACTCCCGCCCGAAGGTCGCCAGCGCCTCCTGCGCGGCAGCGGACGCGCCCAGCAGCACCGCCGGCGCCGACGCCGCCAGCTCCGTCAGGGCCGCCGTCTTACCATGAATCACCTGCAGGTAATGCCGCAACTCGTACTCCTGGTACGCCGCGAGCTGGAACTGCAGGACCTCGCCCTCACAGATCACGCTGGCCGTCTGCCCGAACATGCGCGTCAGGACCGGACTGCCCGGCAGGCCCGACAGCAGCACCAGCAGGCGCGACAGCATGAAATCGCCGCTCATGACACTCACCACGTTCCCGAACCGCCGGAACGCCGCCTGCTGCCCCCGGCGCGTATCCGCGTCGTCGATCAGGTCGTCGTGCAGCAGCGACGCCGAGTGCAGCAACTCCACACCCACACCCAGGTCCACCACGTCACTCCAGCGGGCCGCCGCGCCGCCCGGCCGCGCCCCCAGCGCCTGCGCCGCCAGCAGCACCAGCGTCGGCCGCACGCGCTTCCCGCCCGCCGCGACCAGATCGTCACCGATCAACTCGATGAACTCCACGTCCGAGCGCAGCACCTCACGCAGACGCGCGTCGAAAGTCACGTCCGGAACGCAGAGGTCCGCCACACCAGTCATGCGCGCAGTATAGGAAACGTCCGGGGGGCAAAACGTACCGCCCGCCGCCAAAACACCCCCGGCGAGGGGAGAAAACAGGGTGCATGAAGACCTGCATGAAGAAACGCCGCGCTCCGTACCCGCTTGTCCCTCGCCAGTCACATGTCCCTCATGCTAAAACGCTCGTATGGAAAGTGTCGTTGCTCTCTTCCGCGAACCACAACAGGCGCAGGGTGCGTTGCAGGCCCTGCAACAGCGCGGCTTCGAACGTGAACACCTCGGATTCGCCCTGACCGACGTGGTCGCCGAGAATGACATCGCCCAGCAGACCGGCGTCAGCCCCGAAGCCGGCCAGCCGGCCGGGTCGGCCGCCGTCATCAAGGGCGCCCTGCTGGGCATCGTGGGCGGCCTGGTCATCACCGTGCCGATCTGGCTGCTGCTGCTGATCATCCCCGTCACCCGCATCTACCAGGAAGGCGGCCTGCTGGGCGTGCTGTTCGGCGTGATCGGCGGCGGCGCCCTGGGCGCCCTGTTCGGCGCGCTGGCCGGCAGCGACCACGGCGACTACGTGAACCTGCTGCGCCGCATGGGCGTTCCCGCCGCGCAGGCCGAGAAGTTCTACGCCGGCATGAAGGGCGGCCACGTCATGGTCATCGCCCGCGACCCCAGCGGCGCGCGCGCCGACGAAGCCCTGAGCCTGATGCGCAAGCACGGCGCCGTCAAACTCGACGACGCGGTCGGCGCCGGCCAGCTTCAGAGCGAACGCCACTGAACCAGCCGCGCATTCCCGGTAGTGCAGTCAGGGCGGCCCCGTCGAGATGGCGGGGCCGCCCCTTCTGTTGAGCTGCGGGCGTCAGCCGAACAGTCGCGCGGGGTTCCCGACCGTCATCTGTCGCAGCTGCTCGGCCCCCACGCCCCGGCGCTCCAGTTCCGGCAGGATGTCGTCCGTCAGGTGCAGCGGGTGCCAGTCCTTCACGGCACCCAGGATGGCGTCCGGCATGGGAATCGGGCGGCCCAGCCACTGCCAGATCGAATCGTGCGACAGCAGGATCCGGTCCGCGAAGCCCTCGCCCAGCAGCGTGGTCAGCACGTCCAGCCGCTGCGCGTCGGTGGGCGTGCCCACCAGCCCCTGCAACCCCAGCCGGTCGAAGGCGACGCTCACGCCGTGCGCCAGCGTCTCGCGGTGGTACGCAGGGTCCGTGTTGCCGTCCATGTGCCCGATCATGATCCGGGCCGGGTCCGCGCCGTGCGAGAGCAGCAACTGCGCTTGCTGCGGCCCCTGCCGGCCCTCCTGCGTGTGTGTGATGATCGGCACGCCCGTGTCCCGCTGCACGCGCGCCGCCGCCCGGAAGAACATCTGCTCGTAGGGCGTGATCGCGTCGCGGCTGCTCGCCAGCTTGATCACCCCCGCCCGCACGCCGCTCGTGCCGATGCCGGCCGTGACCTCGTGGCGCATCAGTTCCTCGATCTCGGCCTCGCCGCCCCCCAGCGACGCCCGGAACTTGAAGTACGTCGCGGCCCCCTCGCCCTCGTAGTAGTAACCGCTGCTGCACAGGATCCGCAGGCCGCTGCGTTCGCTCAGATCCCGCAGGAACGCCGGGTCGCGCCCGCACTCGTTCGGGGTGGCGTCCACCAGCGTCCGCACGCCACGCGCCAGCAGGCTGCGGGCCACGTCCTCGCAGGCATTCAGGGCCGCCTCCCGGTCGAACGGACCGAGCGTCAGGTCCCCCTGATAACCGGGGTACCCGAACAGGAGGTGCTCGTGCGGCAGGGTGAATCCCAGTTCGCTGGCAGGAACGGGGCCGGTAACGGTCTGTGCACTCATGCGGACCTCCTGCGGGCCGTGAAGCCCGGTCGATACGGAACCCGGATGGGCAGGCCGCGCCCGCCCCGGCGGATGGGTTGTGTCAGGAGGTCATGCTGTCAGCCGGGCAGAGGCCCGTCAAGCGGAACTGCCCGGCCGCCGGGCCAGATCAGTGTTGGGCCAGATCAGTGCCGGGCCAGACGAGCGACGGGTCGGTCGTGTCCGGCCACGCTGCGTTCAGGTCACGCGCCGGGTACGTGCCGCTCAGGCCCTCCAGGCGGGTCACGGGTACCACGCCCACGCCGCTGCCGCACACCCAGGCGCGGGTCACGCGGGCCAGTTCGGCCGCGGGGACGGGCCGGGTGACGTGCGGCGTGCCCAGCAGGAAGGTGGCGCGGGTCACGGAGGGCAGCCCGCCGGCCGGGACGACCAGGGCGCCGTCCAGTTCCAGCAGCGGCGAGGTGCGGCTGCCGTCCACGACCTGCCCGTGTGCGTCCAGCAGCAGACCCTCGAAGGCGGGCGCGGCCTCCCGCACGGCGAGGCGGTACGGGAGGTAATTGCCGGTCTTGTGCGCGCCCAGCTGCGGGTGAACCTGCACGCCGGTCAGTCGGACGGTCACGCCGCCGTCCGGGCGGGGGCCGGGCGTCAGGGGGCGGTGCGAGGCGAAGGTGCCGCTGTCCGTGACGGTCACGCGCAGCAGGCCCCAGGGGTGCGGGTCCAGGGGGGGCGGGTCGGGGTCCGGGGCGGGCAGGCCCAGGAACGCGCAGGTGTCGCGCAGCCGTGCGAGGTGTTCGGGCCACAGCAGCGGCGCGCCCCGGCGGGTGCGGACGGTCGTGAAGGCGGTCGCGCCGTGCAGCCACGCGGGGTCGTTCACGCCGTCCGGCAGTGGGTTCATGTCCGCTGCCACGCGGCACTCAGGGTCAGCCAGTTGCCCAGCAGGGTGCGCCCGGCGGGACTCAGGACGCTTTCCGGGTGGAACTGCACGCCCCACGCGGGCCGCCCCGGCACCTCCAGCGCCATGACCTCGCCGTCCGCGCTGGTGGCGGTCACGAGGTCGGGGTTCAGGCCGCGCACGACCAGCGAGTGGTACCGCCCGAACGGCGCGTCCTGCGGCACGCCCGCAAACAGGCCGGTCCCGGCGTGCCGCGCGAACTCGGGCCGCCCGTGGACCGGCTGCGCCCGCTCCACCCGGCCGCCCAGCACCTGCCCCAGCGCCTGGTGGCCCAGGCACACGCCCAGCAGCGGCACGTTCCCTTCCAGGCACGCGCCCGTCAGTGCCAGCGTGACGCCGCTGGAGTCCGGCGTGCCGGGGCCGGGGCCGACCAGCACGGCGTCCGGGGCGAGGGCCAGCAGGTCCGCCAGTCCCTCGTCCTGGGAGCGCACGTCCACCTGCGCGCCCAGCGCCCGCAGGTCATGCACCAGATTCCAGGTGAACGAGTCGCGGTTGTCCAGCAGCAGCACCCGCAGGCCCGTGTGCGTGGCGGCGGGCGGAGGCGACCACGGCACGCCCGGCGTGGGCGGCGCGGGCGGCTGCGCGGCGCGGCCCGGCACGCCCGCCAGCACGCTCAGGAGGGCCTGGGCCTTGTGGACGGTTTCCTGCGCCTCGCGCGCCGGGTCGGCGTCGATGACGGTGCCGCCGCCCGCGCGGACCTCCACCGTCCAGTTCCCCGTCTCGCCCCGCGTGAAGGCTGCCGTGCGGATCAGGATGTTCAGGTCCACCGCCGCGCCGCTCACGAGGCCCAGCGCCCCGGTGTACCAGCCGCGCGGTCCCGGCTCCAGCGCCGCGATGGCCTCCATGACCCGCTCCTTGGGCGCGCCCGTGATCGTCCCTCCGGGGAAGGTGGCGGCCAGCACCTCGCGCAGCGTTGTGTCCGCGCGGGCCTGCGCCGTGACCTCCGACACCAGATGCATGACGTGGCTGTAGCGCTCGACCAGCATCAGGTCCGGTACGCTGACGCTGCCCGGCGCGGCCACGCGGCCCAGGTCGTGCCGCACGAGGTCCACCAGCATGGTGTGCTCGGCGACCTCCTTGCCACTGGCGCGCAGTTCGGCTTCCAGGGCGGCGTCCTCGGCGGGCGTCTCGCCGCGCCGCCGGGTGCCCGCGATGGGCCGCGCACTCAGTTCATCCCCCTGCCCGTCATCTCCCTGCCCGCTCGGGTCACGCTGCCAGCGCACCAGCCGCTCCGGGCTGCACGACACGACCACCTCGGCGCCCAGGTCCGCGAAGGCCATGAACGGACTGGGGTTCACCTCGCGCAGCCGCAGGTACGCCGCCAGCGGATCACCGGTCGCCTCGGCCCGCACGCCGCGCGACAGGTTCACCTGATACACCTCGCCGGCCCGGATCAGTTCCTGCACGGCCCGCACGCCCGCCGGGTAGTCCACGTCGTCCGCGCCGAACGGCCCCACGCTCAGGGTCGGCTCCGTTCCGGGGTCAAGGGCCAGCAGCGCCGCCCAGTCCACATGCGGCTCGCCCACGATCTCCAGCGTGCCCGCCGCGCGGTCCCACACCAGCCCGGACGGGTACTCGCCCCACCACATCGCCTCGCCGTGCGGGGCGTGCGCGGCCAGCCCGAACGCGCGGGCCGCCTCGTACTTCAGGCCGCCCAGCCACGCCGGAAAGAACGCGTCTCCCGGCAGGCGCGGCGGCAGGTCGTGCGACACCCGCGCCGGCCACGCGCTCAGGAACGACCGCGACCCGTACGGCACGACCGGCCCCAGCGACTCCAGCAGCACCACGCCCGGCGCGCCCTGGGTACGCAGGCGGCGCAGCACGTCCGCCGGGGACGGGAAGAGGTGATCAGGCAGGGCAGCGGGGCCGTTCACGCGCCGGATTGTACCGGGGCTGGCCGCGCCACGTTCCTTCAGGCGGATCCGGGACCGGGCGGCCACGCGAGGGCGAGCGTCATGACCCACTGCGCCCCGACGGGTCCCTGGCGCTCGCCCGTGACCGTGAACCCGGCCTTCTCGTACACGCGCCGCGCGGCGGGGTTGCGTTGATTCACGACCAGCACGACCCGCCGCGCCTCCGGGAACAGGCTGGGGACCAGCGACGGCAGCTGGCGCATGGCGGCCGTTCCCACGCCGCGCCCCTGCCGGGAGGTGTCGATGCTCAGGGAGCTGACCGCCACGGCGTGCGGGTCCGGTTCACTGAGGCACTTCTCGCAGTGCGGGCCGCTGGAGAGCGCGAACAGGCCCGCGACCTCGTCGCCGTCGAGGATGGTCACGCCCCGGCGCTGCGGGTCGCCGCGCAGATCGGGCAGCAGGTCGGCCGGGTGCGTCGTGAACGGCCGCTGCTCGGGCGGGAGCGTCAGGGCCAGCAGCGCGGCCTCGTGGTGGGCGCTGAGCGGGACAAGCCGGGTGGTCATGCCCGAGCATGACACGGCCGCGCCGGGAGGGGCGTTGTTCTCGTCGGCTGCGGGGCCGCTCTACGGGTCGCTTCGCTCAGACCGGACGGTCCCTGCAGCCCATTCAACCGGAGTCCGTCTGACCCCACCGATCCTTAATGATACACGAGAATCATTCGCGTTAACTCCTGAAACCCTTACACTGCGCCCGGAATTAGGGCGTAGAATGGACGGCATGTGGGTGTCGACCAAAGCACAGTACGGCCTGCGCGCCCTGATCGAGATCGCGCGGCGCGGCGGCGAGGCCGTACCCCTCAAGGACGTCTCGGAACGCCAGGGCATCAGCCAGCACTACCTGGAACAGATCGCCAGCAACCTGCGCCGCGCCGGGTTCATCAAGAGCATCCGCGGCGCGCACGGCGGCTACCGCCTCGCCCGCCCCCCCCACGAGATCAACGCCTACGACGTCGTCACCGCCATGGAAGGCAGCATCGCGCCTGTCCAGTGCGTCGAGGACGACCACGTCTGCGACAGCCAGAACGTCTGCGGCACCCAGAGCCTCTGGTACCGCGTGGACACCGCCCTGCGCGACGTGCTGGGCAGCACCACCCTGGCCGACCTGATCGAGGAAAGCGACCGCCAGCAGCACGCCCGCCTCGTGCAGCTCGAACCCCACTACCCGCCGCTGGGCTGACCCGGCCCGCCCGGCAAGGGGGGAGAGGCGCCGCGCAGGGTGCCCTCCCCCCATCGCCTATGCTGGGGGCCGTGTACCGTTCGCTGATCAAGCCGCTGCTGTTCCACCTGGACGCCGAGGACGCCCACCACCTCACCATTGACGGACTGCAGCTCGCCTCGCGCGTGCCCGCGTGGCCCGCCCTGGCCCGCCGCGTGACCGCGCCCAGTGCGCCCGCGCTGACGCAGACGCTGTGGGGCCGCACCTTCAGCAGCCCGGTCGGACTGGCCGCCGGACTCGACAAGAACGGCGTGGCCGTCCCCGCCTTCAGCGCCCTGGGCTTCGGCTTCCTGGAAGTCGGGACCGTCACGCCGCTCCCGCAGGCCGGGAACGACCGCCCCCGCCTGTTCCGCCTGCCGCCCGACCAGGCACTCATCAACCGCATGGGCTTCAACAACGGCGGCGCGGCCGCCCTGCACGCCCACCTGCGCGCCCTGCCGCACCGCACCGCGCCCGTGTGGGTGAACATCGGCCGGAACAAGGTCACGCCCAACGAGGCCGCCACCGACGACTACCTGAAATGCGTCACGGCCCTGCAGGACGTGGCCGACGCCTTCGTGGTGAACGTCAGCAGCCCCAACACGCCGGGCCTGCGCGCCCTGCAGGCCGCCGATGAACTCGCGGCCCTCGTCCGCGCCGTCGTGAACGGCGTGGAGGCCGGGCGCGTACGGACCCTGAATGCCCCGCCGGTCCTCGTGAAACTCGCGCCGGACCTGCACCCCGCCGACTTCGAGGCCAGCGTGGACGCCGTCGTGAACGCCGGAGCGTCCGGCCTGATCATCAGCAACACCACCCTGGACCGCGCGGGCCTGACCCACCCGCACCAGACGCAGACCGGCGGCCTCAGCGGACGCCCCCTGACCACCCGCAGCACCGAGCTGATCCGCGCCGCGTACCGCCAGACCGCCGGACGCACCCCCATCGTCGGCGTGGGCGGCATCTTCACCGCGCAGGACGCCTACGACAAGATCCGCGCCGGAGCCTCCCTGACCGAGGTGTACTCCGCCCTGGTCTACGAAGGCCCCGGCCTCGTGCGCCGCCTCCACACCGGCCTGAACGCCCTGCTGGAACGCGACGGCCTGCGCAGCGTCAGCGAGGCCGTCGGCGCGGATGCCTGATACGGACTCCGATTGAAAGGGCTGCAAAGCCCGTTCAATCCGAGCGAAGCGAGTGGGAGCAAAACGGGTTCCGGACGTGGAGCCGGCAATCTGGCGAAGTTCCGGATTGTTGGCGAAACAAACGGAATCCGTATGAACCCGCCAGCCGCGCCCGTCAGCTCGTGGCTTTCAGGCCGATGATCGCCACGACCATCAGCGCCATGAACGCCAGCCGCGCCGGACTGGCCGACTCGCCCAGCAGCACGATGCCCAGAATCCCGGCGCCAACCGCGCCGATCCCCACCCACACGCCGTACGCCGTCCCGATGGGCAGCGTCTTGGTCGCCAGCCCCAGCAGCGCCATGCTGGCGATCATGCTCGCCACCGTCAGGACCGTGGGGAGCGGGCGGGTAAAGCCCTCCGTGTACTTCAGACCGATGGCCCAGCCGACTTCCAGCAGACCGGCGATAAACAGCAGCGTCCATGCCATGTGACACCTCCAGAGGATGGTATTCAGATTGATCGGGAGTGCCCCGAAATCGACCTGAACCGAATGAAGCGAGAAACCGTGACCGTGTTACGCCGTCTTGTCTTGACCGGGTACGGCGGTGCTCTCGTCCGGAGTGCGGCCCCTCTGGGGGCGACTGAACCCAGAATAAGCCACCCGTGTAAGCAGACGGGTACAGAACTGTAAACGTGTCCCTACACAAATAAAAAACCCTCTCCGTGGGGAGAGGGCCCTGCGTAGCAGGGGGTGAGGGGTATCTGCCACGCCACCGGAGTTCTTCTCAGGCGAGACTGCGGGGCCGGGTGGGCGTGTCGGTCAGGGCGGCGTACACGAAGGTCCGCAGGTCGTCGCGCACGCGGTCGGGGGAGAGGAGCAGCTGCGTCATGAAGATCACGGCGAGGTCCTCGGTGGGGTCCACCCAGAAGTACGTGCCGGCCGCGCCGCCCCACGAGTAGTCCCCGGCGTTCCCGGCGCGCAGGGTACGCACAGGGTCGAGCGTGACGGCGAACCCCAGGCCGAAGCCCACGCCGGCGGCGCTGGTTTCCGAGACGGCGATGGGTGACAGGGCCATGCGGGCGATGTCGGCCCCGCCGGGCAGGTGGTTGCGGGTCATGAGTTCCAGGGTCTTGGGGCTGATCAGGCGCGTGCCGTCCAGTTCGCCGCCGCGCAGGAACAGGCGGCACAGGCGCAGGTAGTCGGCGGCGGTGGAGACGAGGCCGCCCCCGCCGGACACGAAGCGCGGAGGGCGCGTGAAGCGTCCGGCGGTCGGGTCGAACAGCACGCGGCCCTGCCCGGTCAGGGCGTAGCAGGGCAGGAAGCGGTCCAGTTTGTCGGCCGGAACGTGAAAGCCCGTGTCCGTCATGCCCAGCGGCGTCAGGATGCGTTCCTGCACGAAGTCCTCGAAGGGCTGTCCGCTCAGGCGTTCGATCACGTAGCTGAGCACGTCGGTGGCGGCCGAGTAGTGCCAGTGCTCGCCGGGCTCGTGTTCCAGCGGCAGCTCCGCCAGAGCCGCGACGAATTCCGGCAGGGTGGTCTTCACGCCCAGGCCCAGGTCGCGGTACGCGCCGTCCAGGTGCCCGCCCTGCTGGATGTGGTAACTCAGGCCGGACGTGTGGCGCAGCAGGTCCACCATCTGCATGGGGCGGCGCGGCGCGGCACTGCTGAAGCTGCCGTGCGTGCCGCCGGTCCACACGCCCAGGTTCGCCCACTCCGGCAGCACGGAGCTGACCGGGTCGCTCAGGGCGCTCAGGCCTTCCTCGACCAGCATCATGAACGCGAGGCTCGTGATGGGTTTGGTCATGGAGTAGATGCGGAAGATGTGATCGTCCCGCAGCGGCGTGCCGGCCTCCACGTCCGCGAGGCCCTGCGCCCGCTGGTGAACGACTTGCCCCCGGTGGTACACCAGGGTCAGGGCGTTCGGGAGGATGCCGGTGTCCAGGTAGCGGGTTTTCAGGTGCGTTTCCCAGCGCTCCAGGCGGGCCGGGTCCAGGCCAGCTGGGTCCAGGCCTGCCCCGGCGGGCGCGGCGCGGGTCATCAGACGCCCAGGTACGCGCTGCGCACGCGGTCGTCGGTCATCAGCGCCTGCTGCGGGCCGTCCAGCGTGATCTGTCCGCCTTCCAGCACGTACCCCCGGTGCGCGATGCCCAGGGCCGCGAAGGCGTTCTGCTCGGCCAGCAGGACCGAGACGCCCTCGGCGTTCACGCGCTGCACCGCCTGGAACACCTGCTCGACGACCAGCGGCGCCAGCCCCAGGCTGGGTTCGTCCAGCAGCAGCAGTTGCGGGCGGGCCATCAGCGCGCGGGCGATGGCGACCATCTGCTGCTGCCCGCCCGACAGGCTCCCGGCGGGCGCGCCGCGCTTCTCGACCAGCGCGGGGAACAGTTCGTACACGCGTTCCAGCTCCCGCGCGGTGCCGCTGGCGTCGCGGCGGTGCACGAACGCGCCCAGGCGCAGGTTCTTCTCGACGCTCAGTTCCGGGAACAGCAGGCGGCCTTCCGGGCACTGCGCCACGCCGTTCGCCACGTTGACTTCCGGGCGTCCGGTCGTGAGGCTCCTGCCGTTCCATGTGGCGCTGCCGCCGCTGGGGCGTTGCAGGCCGCTCAGGGTGCGGAACAGGGTGCTCTTGCCCGCGCCGTTCGCGCCGAGCAGCACCACGATCTCGCCGCTCTGCACGGTCAGGTTCACGCCCCGCAGCGCCGTGAAATGCCCGTACTTCACGTTCAGGTCGCGGATCTCAAGCATGTGCCCCTCCCTTCTGCAGCGTGGTCTCTGCGGGGGTGGTCTGGCCCATCTGCCCGCCGTGCGCGTGCGATCCCAGGTACGCCTCGATCACGGCCGGGTCGCGGCTGACCTGCGCGGGCGTGCCCTGCGCGATCTTCTGCCCGTGGTGCAGCACCAGAATCTGATCGGCGAGTCCCATCACGAGGCTCATCTTGTGTTCCACGAGCGCGACCGTCAGGCCGCCCGCGACCAGTTCGCGGATCAGGGCCATCAGGTTCACGGTCTCCTCGGGGTTCATGCCGGCGGCCGGTTCGTCCAGCAGCAGCAGTTTCGGGTCGCTGGACAGCGCCATGGCGATCCCCACCCGTTTCTGCCCCTCCTGCGTCAGCGCCCCGGCGGGCAGGTGCGCCTGCGCCGCCAGCCCCACGCGGGTCAGGGCGGCCATCGCCCCGTCGCGGCTGCCCTGCACGTCCTGCCGTTCACGGCCGGTGCGCAGCAGCGCGTCGAGCAGCCCGGCGCGCGTGCGGACCCGGTGGCCGATCATGGCGTTTTCCAGCACCGACAGTTCCCGGTAGATGGTGGTCGTCTGGAAGGTGCGGGCAATGCCGCGCGACACGACCTCGTGCGTCTTCAGGCGCGTGATGTCCTCCCCGGCGAACTGGATGCGGCCCGAGGTGGGCTGGTAGAACCCGCTGATCAGGTTGAAGAAGGTGCTCTTGCCCGCGCCGTTCGGCCCGATGATGGCCGTGATCTGCCCGGCGGGAATGCTGGCCGTCACGTCCTTGACGGCGTGCAGTCCGCCGAAACGAATTCCCAGATCCTGAACTTCAAGCACGGTTCACCTCCTGCGCCTGCGCGCGGCCCTGCGCCCGCACGGCCCGTCTGGCGCGTTCCCGCAGCCACAATCCCACCAGTCCCTGCGGCGCGAACATCACCAGCACGACCAGCAGTGGCCCGAAAATCAGGAAGCGGTAGTCTTCCAGGCCCTGCAGCGCCTGCGTCAGGCCGTACATCAGCGCGGTGCCCAGCAGCGGCCCGGCCAGGGTGCCCAGCCCGCCGACCAGCAGGTACAGCAGGATCGTGAACGTCTGCGCCGGGGACGCCGCCGCCGACCCCAGGAACCCGATGTACACGGCGTACACGCCGCCCGCGAAGCCCGCGATGGCCGTCGAGAACATCATGGCGCGCAGTTTGTGGGCGTACACGTTGATGCCGGCGCTGCGCGCGAGGTCCTCGCCGCCCCGGATGGCGATCAGGGACAGGCCGAAGGTGCTGCCGCGCGCGCGGGCGACCGCCACGACCGTCAGGACCAGCGACACGAGCGCCAGGTAGTAGAACCCGGCCGAGAGTTTCAGGCCCAGCGCCTGCGCGAAGGCTTCCAGGCCGGCGGGGGGGTTCACGCCGTTCAGGCCCTCGTTCCCGCCGGTCAGCGAGTCCCACTTGTTGATGACCAGCATGATGATCACGCCCACGCCCAGCGTGAAGATCGCGAACACGTCCCCGCGCGTGCGGAACGCCACCAGCCCCAGCAGCAGACCCAGCGCCGCGCACAGCAGCACCGCCGCCGGCCACGCCAGCCAGAAACTCCACCCGGCCTTCAGGGTCAGGATGCCGACCGTGTACGCGCCGATGGCGAAGAAGCCCGCGTGCGCCAGCGGCAGCTGCCCGGTGTAGCCCAGCAGCACGTTCATGCCGTACGCGACCATCGCGAAGATCATGATGTTCACGCCGATGTCCAGCAGGTACCCGCTGGGCCGCAGCAGCGGCAGCAGCGCCGCGACGACCAGCAGCGCCGCCCAGCCCCAGGACACGCGTTTCATGCGCTCCTCCGGAACAGACCCTGCGGTTTGAGGGCCAGGACCAGCACCAGCACCGCGAAGCCGATCACGTCCGCGAAGTCCGTGCTGATGTACGCCCCGCCGAACGTCTCGGCGAAGGCCAGCAGGAACGCGCCCACGATGGCGCCTGGCACGCTGCCCATGCCGCCCAGGATGATGATGGCGAACACCTTGAGGTTCATGACCTCACCCATGCTGGGCGACACCAGGTTGATGGGCGCGATCAGGGCGGCCGCGACCGCCGCGAGCGCCCCGCTGATCGCGAAGGTCAGCATGCCCACCCGGTTCGTGTCGATGCCCACCAGCCGCGCGCCCTGCCGGTTCTGGCTCATGGCCTCGATGGTCGCGCCGGTCAGGGTGCGTTTCAGGAAGTAGTTCAGGCCGAACACCACCAGCACGCTCGCGGCGATCACCAGCAGGCGCTGCCCGGTGACGGTCACGCCGCCCACGTTCACGATGGTATTGATGGGTGACGGCATGGTCTGGAATTCCGGGCCGAACACGCGCGGGTGCGCGATGGCGGCCTCCATGAAGAACAGCACCCCGATCGCGGCGATCATGGGCTGCACGTGCGGCGCGTCCCGCAGCGGGTAGAAGATGAAGCGTTCCATCAGGGCGGCGATGGCGGCCACCAGCAGCGCCGCCACCAGCAGCGACAGCAGGTACGGCCAGCCCAGCCGGGTCAGTCCCGCGAAGGTGAAGTAGGCGCCGAGCATGTACAGGCCGCCGTGCGCGAAGTTCGGGACGCGCATCACGCCGTAGACCAGCGTCAGGCCCAGGGCGACCAGGGCGTACACGCCGCCCAGCGCCGCGGCATTGAAGAGTTGTTGCAGGAACAGGGTCAAGGGAACACTCCGTGGGAAAGGCAGGGACGGATCACGCTGGAAAAAAAGCGCCCCGACCGATGCGGGGCGCGGAGAGGGGTGCTTACTTGAAGACTTTCGCCATGCGCAGCTTGGTGTACTTGCCGCCCTTGACGCTGGCGATCACGAACTCGGCGTCCACGTGGCCTCCGGCGGTCACGCCCGCGAGTTTGTACACGGTCTTGCCGAGCGGCAGGGCCTTGGCGGCGGCGTCCAGTTTCGCGCGGATCGCCTTGGGGTCGTCGGTGGTGCCCGCGAGTTCCATGGCCTTGGCAATGATGTTCATGCCCATGTAGTTCAGCGCGGCCTCGCTGGTGGGGATCTTCTTGAACTGACGCTGGTACTGCGCCTTGAACACCTGCGTGCCGGCGTACTCGATGGTGGGCAGGATGCCCACGCTGCCGTCCAGGTACGAGCGGGGCACGATGGTGTCCATCTGCTCGAACTTCGCCTGGTCCATCACGATGAACCCGCCCTTGAAGCCCTGCTCGCGCGCCGCCTTCACGACCAGCGCGGTGGGCTGGCTGGGACCGCCGATGAACAGCACGTCGGGTTTCTCGGCCAGGGCCTTGCTGACGGCGCTGGAGTAGTCGACGGTGGTGTTGTAGTCCACGCCGTTGTTCGCGCCGACCGTGCCGCCCTGTTTCTTCCATTCCTCGACCAGACCCTCGGTCCACTGCTTACCGTAGGCGCTGGTGGTGGGGATCAGTCCCAGTTTCTTGCCGAAGGCTTTCATCTGGGTGGCCGTGAACGGCTGGAAGTAGTTGTCGAAGCGCGGCGGCAGCATGAAGGTCATGGGGTTCTTCGCTTCGAGGATCTTGGGTTCGCTGGAGTACGCCACGAGCAGGAATTCCGGGTCGCGGGCCGTCAGGGGCTGCACGGTCAGGATGCCGCCCGAGTGCGGAACGAACACGATGTTCGCGCCCTGGCTGGTCAGGCGGCGCACGTTGGTGGCCGTCTCGTTGGGCAGGTAGCGGTCGTCCAGCGACACGAGCTTGAAGGTGACCTTCTCGCCCTTGACGGTCACGCCGGTCTGGTTGAGTTCCTTGATGGCCATCTCGAGGCCGCTCTGCACGTCCTTGCCGTAGAAGGCCGCGCCGCCCGAGAGGGGGCCGGAGTACCCGATGCTGACGACCTTGTCGGCCAGGGCGGAACCGGCCAGGGCAGCGAACAGGGCGGGGAAGAGGAGACGTTTGTTCATAGGAACCTCCCGTGGACAGCGCGAAGGGACACCAGCTGCCCCGACTTCTGAAACGCTGAACGTAGTACAAGTTGTGAGTGCAGATCATGGTGGCACGCGCCCGGTGGGGTGTCAATCACCCTTCGGGTCACCACCGGCGGCTGGCACATGAAAAGTCGGCGGCGCGCCAGAAGCTCAGACGCGCCGGAAAGAGGCCGCCTGGGGCGCCGAACGAAAGCCCAACGAAAGATGCTGGGTCGATCCAGACCGCAACACCCCCGCCCACGCAGCCGCGCCCTACACTGATGAGCTGTGACCGACCCCGCCCCCACCCGCAACCCGGCCCCCCGCAGCCGCGCCCGCATGCTGGAACTGGTGTTCCCCAAGGACACCAACTACCACGGCACCGCCTTCGGCGGCTGGGTGCTGTCCCTGATGGACAAGGCCGCCAGCATCGCCGCCGTCCGGCACGCCGGGGGGAACGTCGTGACCGCCCGCATGGACGGCGTGGACTTCCACGTACCGATCCGCGTTGGAGACGCCGTCGCCCTCGACGCGCAGGTCGTGAAGGTCGGCCGGACCAGCATGACCATCCGCGTGGACGTGTACCGCGAGGACATGCCCACCGGCGAACAGGAACTCGCCACCACCGGGTACTTCGTGTTCGTGGCGCTCGACGACCACAACCGCCCCCGCCCCGTGCCGGCCCTGGCCGACGGGCACGACACCAGCAGCGCCCACCCGGACCCCGAGGCCCGCCCGTGACGACCCCCGAACACCCACTGCACCTGACCCTGGTCCGCCACGGCGCGACCGACTGGAACGGCGCCGGCCGCTGGCAGGGCTGGACCGACACCCCGCTGGGCCAGCTGGGCGAAACGCAGGCCGCGCGCCTGCACGCCCGCCTGCGCGGCCGCGCCTTCGACCGCGTGTACAGCAGCGACCTGAGCCGCGCCGCCCGCACCGCCGAACGGACCCTGCCCGGCCAGCCCCTGACCCTGGACGTCCGCCTGCGCGAACTGAACTTCGGGCAGTTCGAGGGCGTCACCACCGCCGACGTGCAGCGTGACCCCGCCTACCACGACTGGCAACGCGACCCCTGGGCCCTGCCCGCCCCCGGCGGCGGCGAGAGCCTCGCGCAGGTCGGCGAGCGGCTGCGCGACTGGGCCGGGGAACTCTCGCCGGGCCGCGTGATCGCCTTCACGCACGGCGCCGCCATCCGCGCCCTGCTGTGCACCCTGTTCGACTGGCCCGCCCGGCCCGTGCCCGGCTACGTGCTGCCCTTCGACTACCAGCTGGCCCACACCAGCCTCACCACCCTGACCCGCGCCGGGGACCGCTGGACCCTCATGACCTACAACGACCACGCCCACCTAGAAGACTGATCCGGACCCGCAGAGTGGCGGCAATACGGGTTCCGGGTGATCCCCGGACCCGCCGGCCGTCCGGATCAGGCCGGCGGCTCGACCTCCAGCTCGGCGGCCAGTTCGGTCAGGAAGGCGCGCATGGTGCGGGTGCGGCGCCGCGCCTCGACCTGACCGGCGGCCGTGAGGAAGGTGCCGTCCAGGCGCAGCAGCTTCGTGAAGAAGTGATCCACCGTGAACGCCAGGTCGTCCGGTTCGCGCGCCTGCGCCCAGGGATCGAGCGGGTCCAGCAGCGCCCGCCCCAGCTGACCGCCCACGCCCGCCACGCGCAGCACCCCCAGCGCGCCCAGGGCGTCCAGGCGGTCGGCGTCCTGTAGCGCCGCGCCCAGCGGCGTCTCCGGCCGCGCGCCGCGCGAGTAGCTGTGGTCCCGCACGGCCAGCGCGACCTCGTTCACCCCGTCGGGCGTGAACCCCAGGCCCGGCAGCGCCTCGCGCACCGCCTGCGCGCTCCGTTCGCTGGCCTGCGCCCGCTGCGGGTGGTTCTTGGGGAGGTTCACCACGTCGTGCGACAGGGCCGCCGCGACCGCCAGGACCGGCGGCACGTCCGGCGCGCAGCGCAGCGTCCAGCGGGCCACCCGCAGCAGGTGCGCGTCGTCGTGCGCGGCGTCCGGGCGCATCTGCGTCTGCACCCAGGCCCACACGCCGTCCAGGCGGGCATCCAGGGCCAGCAGCGGTTCCAGCGGGACGGGCGGTCGGGCAGAGGGGAGGGTCACGCGTGCAGTATGCCAGCCGCCCACACGCGGTCCGGTGTGCAAAATGTCACGCCCGCCCGCACAACCGTGACGGCCGGGTGACGCCCGTTCAGTTACGCTGCGCACCATGACCGCCCACCTGCCCCGGCGCCCCTCGATCCTGATCGTGGACGACAGCCCCGGGGTCCGCCAGACCATGGAGTTCCTGCTCGCGCCGCACCTGCCGGTCCGCGTGGCCGACAGCGGACAGGCCGCCCTGGCCGCCCTGACCCCCGACACCGCCCTGGTCCTGACCGACGTGCGCATGCCCGGCATGGACGGCGTGGAACTGGCCCGCACCCTGCGACGCACCCACCCGCACCTGCCCGTCGTGTTCATGACCGGCGTCGTCGAGGACGACCTGCGCGCCGAGGCCCGCGAACTGGGCGTTCTGGACGTCCTGCGTAAACCCCTGCGGCCCGGCGTGCTGTTCCCGGCCCTTCAGGAATGGCTGGCCGACAGCGCCGCCACCCTGCCCGCCGCC
>NZ_NHMK01000010.1 GCF_002198095.1 Deinococcus indicus
CCGAAGGGCAGTTTGTTCTGCTTGGCGTACACCAGTTCCACGTACCCGATCGCGCCGGGCGTGCTCTTGACCACGCCGGCCACGCCGTCGTTCCCGCGCGCGCCGGTCCCGACCGGCCAGTTCAGGCTGTTGCCGGTGCCGACCTTGCTCTTCCACTCGGTGCTGACCTTGCTCAGGTAGTCGCTGAACACGAACGTCGTGCCGGAGCCGTCGCTGCGGCGAGCGACCGTGATGGGCAGCGGGGGAATGCTGACGCCGGGGTTCAGGGCGGTGATGGCCTTGTCGTTCCAGGTTTTGATCTTGCCGAGGTAGATGTCGGCCAGGACCTTCCCGGTGAACTTGAGGGGCGTGGTGACGCCGGGGAGGTTGTAGGACGGCACGACGGCGCCGATGGCGGTGGGGACGTGCAGGAGCTTGCCGGGGGCGGCCTTCATGGCCTCATCGCTCATGGGGTTGTCGCTGCCGGCGAAGTCGACGGTGCGTTCGGTGATCTGTTTCTGGCCAGCGCCGCTGCCGACGCTCTGGTAGTTGACGGTGACGCCGGTGTCGCCCTTGTACTCGGCGAACATCTTGCTGTACAGCGGGAACGGGAAGCTCGCGCCGGCACCCGTCACGCTGCCCTGGGCGGAAGCGCTACTGACGGTTGCGAGGGCCATGGCCAGGAGGATCGTCTTCTTCATGCCGGTAGTGTGTGCGTCGCGCGTCAGTGCCGTGTCATCTGAATCTGAAAAAGATGCAGTGATCATCAGACTCCAGTCAGATTAAAAGTGAACCCAGCACACTGGCTGTCGGTGGCCGCCTGACGTGGCTTGCGTCTGTGGCGCTCCTCTTGTTTCTGCGGGGCTCTACGAGTCCGCCGGGACCCGGCAGCGCCGCAAGGCATACGGGACTGCCGCTTGTTTCGCCGGCAATCCGGGTCAACAATCCGGAACGTCACCGGATGGCCGGCTCCACGCTCGGAGGGACGTTTCTCTCCTGCTCTGCGGAGGGGTTCTCCGAGTCGCATGCGCTCGGACCCAGCGGGTTTTGCAATCCATTTAATCGGAGTCCGTATCAGTTCCTTCGCCTCCCCCGCAGTGATCAGGACCGGGCGATGTCGGACCGCTTCGGACCGCCCGCAGGCGGCGCCGACGTGCCCCTGACCGGCTTGCTGCAGACTCCCGCACGTGCACTGCGCCCCACCCGCCCCTGAAACGTGGACCTCACGCGACCTCGACCGACTGGCCCGGGCCGCCAGCTCCGACCACGGCGGCTCCGCCTGGCCGGCTGTCCTGAGCGCGCTGGTCGACATCCACCCAGGCGCGCAGCGCGCCCTGCTGGCCATCCGCCAGGGCACCCACTTCGAGGTTCAGGGTGTCACCGGGTACCCCGCAGACCTTCTGGACCTGCGCTTGCCCCTCCACACCGAGCGCGCCTGGTACGGGCAGTCAGAATCAGCCTGGTACGCCGAGAAGTCCCGGCAACTCTCAGGTCCGGACCTGCAGGGACACCTGGGCCGCATCGAGACGCTGTTCGGCCCACAGGACCATTACCGCACGCTGCGTGAGCGGGGGAACCTGGACACCCTGCAGGCCAACCTCCTGCAACCCTTCACCTGCCACGGTGAAGTCGTCGCTCACCTAAACATCGACGGTGTGGAGGCGCTGCCCTCCCTGCCAGAACACGCCGTGAACCTCCTGCGAACCCTGATCGAGCGCTCCTGGACAGCGTCCGCCGACGCTCACCTGCGGGAACGCAACGAACTCTGGGAAATGGCCCGCCTCGGGGATCTCCTGCGCCCCATCATGGATCCTCACGCACTGCTGCGCGCCGGCCTGCGCCGCGTGGCCGCGGCCTTCGGCGCGGCCGCGCACCACTCCGTTCAACCGTCACGGTTCGATCCGAGCCTGAGCATCACAGAGCCCTGCCTCGACGGATTCCTTACCCTGACCTGGAGCGCACCGACGTCCTCGCGGGCACTCGCGCAACTGTCACTCAGAAGCCTCGCCGACCGCGTCCACCACGCGCACCTGCGAGAACAGCAGCGCGGATCACTCCTCGAATCGAGAAACCACGCCCTGGAATTGATCGGCGCCGCCCTGGAAGCCCGCGATCTGGAAACCCAGGGCCACACCCGGCGCGTGGCGCACTGGGCGCAGCAGGTGGCCCGGGCGGCTGACCTGGATCCCGAGGAGGCCGAGGCGCTGCACCTGGGCGCCCTCCTGCACGACCTCGGAAAACTGGCCATCCCTGACGCGATCCTGCTCAAACCGGGTCCGCTGACCGATCAGGAACGCGCGGTCATGCAGCGCCACCCTGGGCTGGGCGCCGCGCTCGCGCAGCGCGTTCCGCACCTTCCGGACGGCGCGCTGGACGTGGTCCGCTCACACCACGAGCACTGGAACGGGCGCGGGTATCCTGCCGGGCTGCGCGGTGAGGAGATTCCCAGGCCAGCGCGCCTGTTCGCCGTGATCGATACGTACGACGCCCTGACCAGTGACCGCCCCTACCGCGCGGCCTGGACGCCACAGGCTGCCTGGGCGGAAGTGCAGCGTCTCAGCGGGCAGCAGTTCGATCCCCGGGCGGTTCACTTGCTCGGGGAGGTCCTGCAGCCAGCTTGAGCCTCCCACGCCTGGAGGGGCGTTTTCTCCTTCACGGACGCCGGACGTCCTGTTCGGGTACGTGCGCTACGCTGGGCGCGTGCCGGACCCTGCGCCACGCCCTGCCACGCCGCGCCTGCTGCTGCTGGCGCTGCTGCTGACCGGCGCGTACCACGGCACGCTGGTCCTGACCCGCGCGTACCGGGGCGCGGACGGCGCCGGCGCGCTGCAGTTCCTGGCGAGCGCGTACGCCCGCCACCCGCTGGACCCCTGGGACGACCGCTGGTACGGCGGCGTGCCCCTGACCGGCGAGGCGCCGCTGGCCGCGCAGCTGATCGCGCTGCTGTCCGGCGCGCTGGGCCTGGAGGGCGCGTACGGCGCGGCGCAGTTCCTGGCGGCGGCTCTGCTCGCGTGGGGCGCGTACCGCGCGGCGCTGGCCTGCTCGTCCGCGCGGGTGGCGGGCGTGGCGACGCTGCTCGTCACGCTGGGCAGCGCCCTGACCCTGCAACTGAACGTGTTCGGGCACCTGGGCGCGGTGTTCGCGGCCGGGCTCGCCCTGCACGCCGCGCCGCCGCTGTGGGCGTGGCTGCGCGGCGAGGCCCGCGTGGGCCGCCGGGCGCTGCCGCCGCTGCTCGCGGCGGGCACGGCCGACCCGGTCACGGCCCTGCTGCTGGGCGGCGCGTTGCTGCTGGCCGGGCCGGGCGCGCGGGGGCGGCGCGGCGCGGCGGGCGGGACGCTGCTGCTGGCGCAGGCGGCCCTGTCCGGCTGGGCCGGCTGGCTGTGGTCCCCGGCCCTGACCCCACCAGTGCCGCCGCCGCCCGGCGCGGGCCGCAGCGTGTGGCTGTGCCTGCTGCTGCCGCTCTGGAGCGTGCAGTGGGTGCTGCCGGCCCTGCCGGGCCTGCTGCGTGCCGGCCCGCGCGGCTGGGGCGTGACGGAGCGGCTGGCGCTGGCCGGCGCGGCCCTGCTGCCCGGCGCGGCCCTGCTGTGGCTGCCGCTCGTCGGGTCGGCCGGCCGAGGCCCGCTGCGCCTGCCCGCCCCGGAGACCGTGGTGTTCGTCGCCTCGCTGCTGCTGCTGCCGCTGGCCGCGCGGGTCGCGCTGCGCGCCTGGGACGCCGCCCGCGCTCCGACCGGGCCGGGTCCGTTGCCGCTGGTGGGCGCGGCGGCCCTGACCCTGATCGTCACGGTCGGCCTGAACGCCCTGCCCCGCACCCGGCCGCTGGAGCCGGCGCCGCTGAACTTCGCGCCGCTCCTGAACTTCATCGAGAAGGACGAACACTGGCGTTACCGCTTCCTGACCGTCGGGTTCGGGCGGCAGCTGGGCCTGCTGACCGCGCAGACGCGCGCGGCGACCCCGGCGGGCCTGTGGCACCTGCCGCCGGACCTGCCGCAGCCGCTCGCGCCGCCCGGCGCGTTCGCGGCCCTTCCGGAACGCGCCGACCTGCCGGGCGCCGGGTCGCTGTCGGCGCTGCTGACGCACCCGGAACGCTCGTACCTGAAGTTCGTGTACGCGGCCAGTCCGGCGCTCGACCCGCTGCTGTTCCTGCACGGCTGGCACTCCATCGGCACGCTGGAGAACGGCGTGGTCGTCTGGGAACGCGAGGACGTCCCGCCCCTCCCGGCGAGGCTGCCGCGCAGCGCCCTGCCGTCCTGGGCGGCGGCGCTGTGGGGCGTGGGGCCGCTCGCGGCACTCCTGGCGGCGGGACTGGCGATCACGCGCGCCGCGCCCAGCGAACGCGCGCGCGGCCGCGTCCAGCCCGGCGCTGCTGGTACGGGCAGCGCAGGCCAGACCGACGCGGGGGCCAGTCCGCCAGACGCCCGGACGGCCGCGTGGGGCCCGGTGCGGGTGGTGGCGGGCGTCACGCTGCTGGTGCTGGCCGGCGGGCTGGCGCTGCGGCTGTCGCCCGGCTGGGCGCTGGAACGCGACTGGACCGCGCGGGCCCGCGCCGGCATGACGGGCGGCGGCCTGCGCGGCGAATTCGCGCGGCTTGAGGGAATCCGTTACCGCCTGACCCGCCCGGCCGGGCTGCCACCGACGGACCGGTGGGCGTGGCAGGCGCGGGTCACGGCGCAGTGGTGGACGCCGCTGGGCGCGCGGCAGACTGCCGGGACGCAGGCGCTGCACTTCGGGCGGGGCGGCTGGGTGGTCACGCCCCCGGAGGCGGGCGCGCTGGCCCTGCGGCGGGTCGTGCCGTCGCCGCAGGCGGCCGCCGCGTACGACCGCGCGCCGCGCCGCATCACCACGAACGCCACCGCGCCCGCCGACGTGCTCGACCGGCCGGTCGTGCAGGTCCTGTCCGCGCGGACGGTCACGCTCGCCGGGCGCGTGGTGGCGGTCGGCTCGCTGCTGAACGCCGACGCGCGCCCCGCCGACCTGACCCTGAGTGCCACGCTGCGCGGCCCGGACGGTCAGGTGATCGTCAGCGGGAACGCGGGCCTGAGCGTCCTGCATAAACTCCGTCCCGGCGAGCGGACCCCGTGGCTGGTGCGCCTGCCGCCCCTGCCGCCCGGCACGGACCCGGCGTCCCTGACGCTGGACGTCGCGGCGCGGGCGGTGGTGACGGGCCGCAGCCTCGAACGGCCCATTGCGGCCCGCAGCCGCGTGCAGGGCGGTCGGGTGGTCGTCGAGGCGCGCAACGTGTCCACGCGGACGCTGGCCGTCCCGCAGGCGCTGCTGGCAGTGTCCGACGCGCGCGGCGTGGCGTGGGTGCGCGGCGTGGTCGGCCCGGCCCTGCCGCCCGGCGCGGTCTGGACGTTCAGCCTGCCCGCCGCGCCCCCCGCGAACGCCAGGGTCCGCGTGCAGGAGGTCGCCGGCCCCCCGGACGCCGGGACGGTGCGGCCCGCCCGGACGGCGCCGGGGTCGTTCCCACTGCCGGACACGGTCCTGACGGGCGGGTCGTACACCCTGACGTTCCAGGTGCTGCCGGACGCCGCGTCCCCGGAGGCGCCGTGAGGCGCGCGGTGCTGGGCGCGTCGGTCCTGCTGGCGCTGCTGGCCGCCTGCGCCGACCCGCCCCGTCCGTTCGCGCGGCCGTCCCTGACGGTGCGTATGGGACCGGACGACCTGCGCTTCACGCTGGCCGGCCCGGACCTGCCGGCCGGGGAGCGCGCCGAGGTGTCGCTGTTCGGTCCGGCGGGCGAGACCGTCACCCGCGCCGGCACGCAGGCGGGGCAGGTGACGCTGCGGGTGCCGTCCGTCCGGGCGGGCGCCGTGCCGTTCGAGGTCCGGGTCGGCCCGCACCGCTTCGAGGGGCAGGTGCGCCGTGAGCCGGGCGAGCCGGTGTCGCCGCTGACCCTGAAGGTGGGGGGGCGGGCGGTGCGGGTCACGCAGCCGCGCCCGCCGGCGCTGGTGCTGCATCCCACGGACCGGCACGGGAACGTCACGCGGCGGCCGGTGACGGTGCGGATGGAACGCCCGGACGGCGTGACGCTGCGCCGGACAGTGCCGGTCAAGCACCTGACAGCGTGGGTGTTCCTGCCGCCGGGCCGCGTAACGGGCCTGATGTCGGTCACGGCCGTGACGGGCGGCGCGGCCGGAGAGTCCGGCGAGGTGGACCTGCTGCCCGGCCCGCTCAGCCGCGCCCGGCCGGAGGAGGCGGCCGGGCGCTGGTCAGAGGTGCGGGACCGCCTCGGGAACCGCGTGGTCGAGAACGAGGCGGCAGTCCTGACGGCTGTCGAGGACAGCTGGAACGTGCAGGTGCCGTTCACACCGGTGGCGGGCGCCGCCACGCCGGCTGTTACGCTGCCGGGCGCGCGGGTGGAGGCGGAGGAGGTGCCCTTCGCCGAGCGGTGAGGGAGGCACGGGGGACAGCAAAATATTTTTATGTATATGAAGGGAAGGGTGTCAGAGTGTCCCAGATCAACCCGCCTCACCAAACCTGACCGGAGGCAGTCCGTAGCAGACCGACCGCGTTACTCCGGTAGCGTGAATGAGAACGTCGCGCCCTGTCCGGGTTGTCCGGTGGCGTGGACGGTTCCGCCGTGCCGGGTGATGACCCGCCGGATGAGCGCGAGGCCGGTGCCGGTGCCTTCGAAGTCGTTCTGGTGGTGGAGCCGCTGGAACAGGCGGAACAGTTTGTGCGCGTAGTCGGGGTCGAATCCGGCGCCGTTGTCCTGCACGTCGATCCGCCAGGTGCGGGCGTGCGGGTCGTGGTGGGCGCTGACGTGCAGTTGCGGGTCGGGTGTGTTGCGGGTGTACTTGAGGGCGTTGCTGCACAGGATCTTGAGGACGGACCTCAGCGCGTGCGGGTCGCCGGGGACGGTGGGCAGGGGAGAGGCCGTCCAGGTCGCGTGTGGCGTGGTCGGGTGGAGTTCGCGTTGCACCTCGGCGTGCAGTTCGTTCAGGTCGACCGGCTGGACGCGCAGGGCGCAGCGGCCGGCGCGGCTGAAGCGCATGACGCCGTCGATCATGCCGGAGAGGTTCGCGGCGCTGCCCTCGATGATCCCGAGGTACCGGTCGCGTTTGCCGGGGTCGGTGGTCTGCCGGGCGAGGCGCGCGAAGCTCAGGAGGTGCCGGACGGGCGTGAGCAGGTCGTGCGACATGGCGTAGGTGATGTTCTCGAGTTCCTCGTTCGTCTGCACGAGCAGCTGCTTTTCCTGCCGGAGCGCGGCGGTCTGCCGGGCGACTTCGGCGGCGAGGCTGGCGTTGAGGGTTTCGAGGGCCTGCTGGGCCTGCACGCGGTCGGTGACGTCGCGGGACACGACGATCACGTCGTAAGGCGCGGCAGGCCGGACCGGGTCGGGGAGGGGCGTGAGCGTCACGTCCCACCAGCGGGGTTCGCCGCGCATGGTCGGGCAGAACCCCGTGAACTGCGCGGGCGTCCCGCCGGACGCGACCGCGAACGCTTCGAGCATCGCGTCGCGCGCCTCGCCCTCCCAGAAGGACAGCCAGTCGGCGCCGTGGCAGGCGCTGTAATCGTCGACCTGCATGGCTTCCTGGCCGCGCAGGTTCATGGATTGCAGGCGGCCGTGCCGGTCGACCACCTTGATGCAGTCCGCGCTGAGGTTGTGGACGCTGGTCAGGTACCGGTCCCGCCACGCCTGATCCGAGACGGGAACGTCGCCGGTGAGCAGGTCGGTGGCGGGGTTGGGTTCCAGCAACTGCGGACCGGGCTCCAGCATACGTCTCAGTGTAGGGTATCTGCCGCTGCGGTGATCGTGTGGGACTTCACGACCGGCCGGCGCGAGGGTCGGTCGGCGGCAGGTCACGCCTCGCGGACGGTGTTCCGTCCGGCGGCTTTCGCGGCGTACAGCGCCTGATCGGCCGCCTGGAGCGCCTGGGTGGGTTCGTCCCCGGCGGTCAGGACGGTCAGGCCGAAACTGGCTGTGACGTGCAGCTCCGGGTGGATGTCGGTCCAGTCGTGCGTGTCCAGCGCGGCGCGCAGGCGTTCGCAGACGCGCCGCGCGACCGGGAGGCTCGCGCCGGACAGCAGCAGCAGGAATTCCTCTCCGCCGAACCGCGCGAGGCAGTCGTGATCCCGGATTTCACGCGTGAGGACCTGCACGGCCCGCACGAGCACGGCGTCCCCGACCACGTGACCGTAGCGGTCGTTCACGCCCTTGAAGTGGTCGAGATCCAGCAGCGCGGCCGCCGACGGGTGCCCGCCGGCCGCGCGGGTCAGCAGGGTTTCCAGGTGGGTCATGGCGGCCGCGCGGTTCGGCGCGCCGGTCAGCGGGTCGCGCAGCGCCGCTTCCGCAAACGCCTCGGCGCGCACTTCAGCCTCGCTGGCCTGCCGTTCGATCTCGCGCAGCAGCGCGCCCTGCTGGAAGTACTCGCGGTACAGACCTTCCAGGCGGCGGGTCAGGTCCCGCTGCACCTCGAAGGCCTGCTCGAACCGCCCCTGGCGCGCCTGGGCGTCCGCCTGCACCTGCCGGGCCTGCGCGGCCAGCAGGTCCAGACTGGCCCGCTGGAACGCACCGACCGCGGCGGCCGCGTCCCGCTCCATGTCCGCCCAGCGGGCGTCCACGGCGCCGACCCGCGCGCGGTCCAGCAGCGCCCGCCCCAGCGCCTGCTGACTGCCGGAGGCGCGGGCCAGCCGCACCCGCTCGGTGGCGAGCGCCCTGGCGACCGGCACGCGGCCACTCAGCAGTTCCCACGCGACCAGCGACTCCAGGATTTCCGGTTGCAGGCGCAGGACCGCGACCTCCTGCGGACCGGTCTGCATGGCCCGCAGTTCCCGCACGGACACCGGCAGCTGCGCGCGCGCCTCCTCGACCAGTTCGGGTGGCAGTTCACCGGCCTGCAGGGCGAGCGCCGCGCCGCGCACGAAATTGATGTGGAACGCGGTCGACAGGGGCGGCACGCCCGGCTCCGCGGAGTCCAGGCCCGCCCGGAACGGGGAGCGCAGCAGTTCCAGCAGGCGGGCCGCGACCGCCGCGTTCCGTCCGCGTTCCAGTTCGTAGTGCGAGGCGTTCACCGCGACGAGCGCCACGTCCCGCACCTCGCCGGCCGCGCGGGCCAGGGCGTCCGCCTCGCGGAAGTGCCCGTCGGCACCCAGGTCGTCGTACACGTCGAGCATGACCAGCGCGACCGCCACGTGCGCCCGCGCCGTCAGTCCGGCGTCGCCCGACGTGCGCGCCAGGTCCAGGCACGCGACGGCGTGCGTCATCGCGGCCTGCAGGTCCCCGAGGTCCAGCGCCAGGTACGTCGCGTCGCGGCGCAGCAGCGTCAGCTGCCGCAGGTCGCTCACGCCGTCCATCGCGGCCAGCGTGTCCTGCAGTTCCCGTTCCACGGCCCGCAGGTCGGTCAGTTCCGGGTCCGGCGGGGTCGCTTCCGGCGTCACGGCCCGCTCCTGTCCGGACGGTCGGTCAGCCCCACCGGGTCGCTTGCCGGCCGGTGAATGGCGCCGGCGGCCCCGTCAGGAGCGGCCTCGCTGCTGGTCCCCACGTCCCCCGTCTCGTCCAGCCACGCCAGGAACGCCCGGACGACCTGCGGGTCGAAGTGCCGGCCCGACTCCTGCTCGATCAGCGCGCGGGCCCGCCCGGCATCCCAGGCCCGGCGGTAGGGCCGGTCGTGCCGCAGGGCGTCCCACACGTCAATCACCGCGAAGATCCGCGCGGGCAACGGGATCTCCTCGCCCGCCAGTCCGGCCGGGTAGCCGGTCCCGTCCCACTTCTCGTGATGCGCGGACGGAATGTCGAGCGCCCCGCGCAGGAACTCGATGGGTTCCAGCAGCGCCAGCGCCATGTCCGGATGCCGCCGCATCACCGCCCATTCCTGATCGTCGAGCGGGCCGGGTTTCAGCAGCACCGCGTCCGGGATGCCCATCTTGCCGATGTCGTGCAGCAGCGCCCCGCGCCGCAGGTGCAGCAGCGCCTCGCCGCTCAGGCCCATGCGGCGCGCCAGGTGCACCGTGAGTTCCGTGACACGCTGGCTGTGCCCCTCGGTCTCCCGGTCCCGGAAATCCAGCGCCCGCGCCCAGCCCTCGATGGTCTGGTCGTACGCGCGGCTCAGTTCGTCACGGCTGCCGCGCAGGTCCGCGAGCAGCAGCACGCTTGCCAGGGCCGCGCCCATCTGCGCGGCGACCGTCTCCAGCGCCTGCCGGTCATCCTCGTCGAAGGCGTCCACGAGGGGGCTTTCCACGTTCAGCACGCCCCACACCCGCCCGGCCACGCGGATGGGCGTGACCAGCTCGCTGCGCACCTCATGCCCGATCGGCACGTACCGCGGGTCGCGCGTCACGTCCCCGACCATCAGCGTCACGCCGCCCCGCACGGCCGCGCCGCACAGTCCCCGGCTGACCGGCAGCGACTGCGCGTCCAGGGCCGTCCAGGCTTCCCGGTTCCCGTCGCAGGCCCGCATCAGCAGCTGCTCTCCGACGCGTTCGGCCACCCACACGAAGGGATGCCCGAGCCGTCCCTCGATCAGCCGCGCGACCCGCGACGCGATCTCATCCACGCTCTGCGCCTCCTGCAACTGCAGGCCCGTGGCGTGCATCAACGTGAGTTCCTGCACCCGCCGCTCCAGCGCCCGTTTCGAGAGGTGCTGCGCCGTCACGTCCCGCGAGTGGACCACCACCCCGCGCACCGACGGTTCCTGCAGCAGGTTCCGGCCGCGCGCCTCCAGCCACAGCACCCGCCCGTCCACGTGCAGCGCGCGGAACGTGAGGTTCAGCGCCGAGTCCGGCAGCCGCTGGATGGCCATGAACGCCTCCTGAACCCGCCCGAGGTCGTCCGGATGCACGACGTTCAGCGCGGCGCGGCCTGTCACGTCCCGCGCGCTGCGGCCCAGCAACTGCCGCGCGCCTCCGCTCTGGTACAGCACCCGCCCGTCCCGGTCGAGGACCGTCACGAGGTCCGTGCCCTGATCGGTCACGGTCCGCAGCATCGCCTCACGCGCGCGGACCGTGCTTTCCGCCTGCAGGCGGCTCAGCAGCGTTCCCCACAGCGCCCCGATCGTGCCCAGCACGCCCAGCCCGTTCAGGTCCGGGCGCGGCCGGTTGAACAGCAGGTTGACCGTCCCCACCAGCTCCGGCCCGTTGAACAGCCCGAAATTCACGAGGTGACGCGCTCCCAGCCGCGCGTAGTTCCGTTCCTCCGGACCGTGCCAGTCCGGCGACGGGACCGGCGCGCTGATCCACGTGCCGGCCGTCAGGAGCGTCACCCAGTCGGGTTCCATCACCTGACGGCGGTGAACGCCCAGCAGCGGATGGTCGCCCCACGAGGCAGTCAGGACGTACTCGTGCCCGCTCAGGCGCAGGTGCAGCATCCCGAGGTCCGCGCCCAGCACCTCGGACAGGAACGCCAGTCCCTGCTGGCACAGGTCCGTCTCGCTGCCCTGCGCGAGCAGTTGCCGCGTGACGGTCAGCAGAAGCGTTTCACTGTCGGGCGGGAGGGTCGGCATGGAAGTCCTGAGCGTCATCCTACCTGCTGCGCCCCGGACCCGCCGCGCGTTCCCCCGCAAGCGTGACGATTCTCACAAGAAGTCGCCCGGTCAGCAGGTCTGCTCCGCCGCGCGAACGCCCTGGCAGACGCTCCCGGAATGTGCTTTAGATGGAGTATGCCCAGACCCCGCAGGCCCAGACTCCTGACCGCCCTGAGCGTCCTCACGCTCGCCGCCGCGCAGACCGTCACCCACGCCCAGACCGTCACGTTCCCCGTCACCTTCGAGGGACCGCAGACCTGGCAGGTCCGTTTCGAAGAGGGCGTCGGCAACTGGACCTTCCAGCTCGGCACGCCCGGCGCCGTCCGGGGCCGCCAGCTGACCGGCACGGCCACCGGCCGCACCGCCGGCAACCGGGCGGCCGCGTTCATGTTCACCGCCGAGGACCTCAGCGCCGGACGGGACCGGGCCACCGGCGTCGTCGACGGCCTCCCGAAACTCAGCCGGTACGCGCTGTTCGCCGTGGAACCCGAGAACGGCCAGATCATCGGCGGCAACGCCTACTACCGCCTGCTGTGCGTCGTGACCGGCCCGCCCGCCCCCGGCAACCCCACCACCCTGGCCGGACGCGCCTACGCCGCCAGCCTCAACCGCCCCGCCCAGGACCTCGGCGTGGGCTGCGCCGCCACCCGCGAGAACGGAACCCCGACCACCTATTCCCGCCCGGCCACGCCGACCGCGCTCGGCTGGCCGGTCCTGCCGAAAGCCGGGCAGAACTGGACCCTGCAGACCCGCCCGGCGTTCGGGGCGCCCACCGCGAAATGGAACGTGCGGGTGGACAGCGCCACCGCCAGCGCCGGTCAGGGACAGGCGACCGGCCTGAGCAGCGCGCCCGCCGAATTCCGGTACTTCGACCGCAGCGACCGGCAGTACCCGGACACGCTGGCCGTGCAGATCGGGCAGGACAACGACCCGCGCGCCGTGGTGTGCCTGTTCAGTTTCGCCAGTAACGGGTACACGCCGGGCCTGACAGTGACGGGCCGCGCCCTGCTGACCGACACGCTGTGCGAACTGACGCTGGGCGCCCTTGCGCCGGGCAGCAGCGTCGGCGCGGCGCAACCGCCCCGCTGGCTGGACGCCGTGAACCGCGTCCCGAAAGCCGGTCAGAGCTGGAAGTTCAGCAACTTCCTGCTCACGTACCGGCTGGACTTCGACCGGGCCGAGGCGGACGGCTGGAGCGGACGGGCGACCCTGACCGACAACGGCACTGCCGAGAAACTCCCGACCGACTGGACGTACCGCCTGACGTGGCTGGCAACCGGCCTGAAACTGGACGTCACGCGCGGCGGCGTCACCTTCAGCTGCGTGCTGCCCGAACAGGCGCAGGGCGCGCTGGGCGGCAGCCTGAGCGGCGACTCCGCACTGATCCTGAACGGCAAACGCGAACAGGACGGCAACTGCCGCGCGGAATTCTGACAGCAGTGTTCAGGTACGCTGAGGGGTTCCCCTCAGCACACCTGATACGGATTCCGTTTGTTTCGCCGACAATCCGGAACTTCACCGGATTGCCGGCTTCACGTCCGGAACCCGTTTCTCTCCTGCTCGCATCCGCTCCGATTGAACGGGCTTTGCAGCCCATTCAATCGGAGTCCGTATGAAACGAGCGGCGCAAGAACCCGCTAACACCAGCGGTTTCCACCTGCCGGAGCTGGGGACTTGGATTGATGCCAAGTCCCCAGCTCCGGATTCCCGCGTGCAGACCCTGGTTACTGCCACGTATCGTCCTTCTCCGGAACGCTCTCACGGTTTCAAGCTAAGAGAGATTAGTGTGAAAACGCCAGGACCGTTCTCCCCATCCAGAACCCTTCGGGGATCGATCGCGGTCGCCTAGAGGCAATCAGGTGAGGATGGTAGTTTTTGGCCGTCCAGTACGGTTTTTTCCGACGATGATCCCTCCAGCTGCACAGAAAAAGGGAGAGGCGCACCCGCCTCTCCCTTCTGAACATCAGGAACGTCCGCTCAGCGGCGCCCGCCCCGGCCACGGGGACGCTGGGGACCGACCCGGCCCGCGCCGGTCCCGGCGGGGCTGTCGCCGCGACCCTGGCTTCCCTGGCGGGGACGGTCACCCTGAGCGCCGCGCGTGCCGCCGCCCGCGTTCTGACCGCCGCCCTGGGAACGGGCCGGCTGGGCCTGACCCTGCGCGCGCGGCTGACCCTGACGGCCACCCGGACCCTGCTGACCACGGCCCTGGCCCTGCTTCTCCTGGATGTCCTTGTCGATCTGGCTTTCCTCGCGGGTCAGGGGCGGGTGCAGCGCGCCCGGCAGTTTGCGCCGCACGTTCTGCCACAGGGCGCGCTGTTCGGGAATCAACAGCACGAGGTTCGTGCCGGGGCGACCCGCGCGGGCGGTACGGCCCGACCGGTGGACGTGATCCTCGGCGGTGGACGAGATGTCCATGTGGATCACCAGCCGCACTTCCGGCAGGTCGATGCCGCGCCCGGCGATGTCCGTGGCGATCAGGATGCGGGACTTGCCTTCGCGCAGCAGCGCCATGGTCCGTTCGCGTTTCTTCTGGTCCATGTTGCCCTCGAGCGGGCTGACGATCTCGCCGGGCAGCAGTTCGTTCAGTTTCTCGGCGCGGCGTTTCACGAGGGACTTCGTGCGGCTGAAGATTACGACGCAACCGCCGGGTTCACGCAGCGCCTCGCGGGCGCGGTCGGCGGCGAGGTCCAGCACCTGATCGCGGGTGGTGTTCACGAGCAGGTGCGTGGCGCCGGTCGCGCCGCCCAGCACGTCGGCGGCGTTCGCGGCGGCGTCGTCCGAGCGGGCCGGGGCGATGTCGATGCGTTCCGGGTTCAGCATGAACCGTTCGGCGACCGCGCGGATCTCGGCCGGGAAGGTCGCCGAGGCCATCGCGACCTGCAGGTGCCCGCTGTTGGAGCTCTGCTGCTGCGCGGCGCGCAGGATGTCGCCCACGTCCCGCAGGAAGCCCAGGGACAGCAGTTCGTCGGCCTCGTCCAGCACCACGTACCGCAGGCCCGCGAGACTGAGTTCGTTGCGGCCAATCAGGTCCTTGAGGCGGCCGGGCGTGCCGGAGATCAGGCCCTTGCCGGTCGCCTCGCTGCGCGTCTGTCCGGGCGTGATGCCGCCCGTGATGCGCCCGGCGGTCAGGCCGAGTTCGCGGGCCACGTCGCGGATCTGCACGGCCAGTTCGCGGGTGGGCGTGATGACCAGCACCTCGGGACGCATGCCGCGCACGGCGCCCATGCCGATGCCGCGCGCCGCCGCCGGGATCAGGAACGCCAGGGTCTTGCCGCTGCCGGTGCGGGCAGTCGTGATCACGTCACGGCCCGACAGCAGCGCGGGAATCGCGCCAGCCTGCACGGGCGTGGGCGTACGGTCGCCCAGCAGCGCCCGCCAGTCGGCGGTGGCTGCGGCCGGAGCGCGGGCGGGGGTCTGGGCGGAGGAACGGGTCTGGCCGGCAGACGAGGCGCTGGCAGACGAAGAAGCGACCGCCGACTGGCGGGGTTTATCCTGAATTCGGGTCATGAAACATCCTGTCGACGCCCACACTGGGCGCGCCGCGCCGGAGCGCAGCTTGAAACTAATGGGGCGCCGTCACACGTCCGTCCAGGCGGACAGAACCAGACATCCCGGCGAGAGCTACTGCACGAGCCGGTCGCTCCCGGCGACCAGTCATCCCCCCATCATGCCGCATCCGGCGCGAAAAACACAGCCTCCCCCCTGCACGGGACGCGGCTGGGCGCACGGTCAGCTGGCGGGGGCGCAAGTGGGGGCAGTGGGAGGAGGTGAGCACGGTGCGCTGGCAGGGAGAGATACGTGCTATCATATACATACAAATATCCGAGTGCCCGATTTCCCCCGGAGGTCCACATGGCCGGCCCGCACCCCGACGAACTCGCCCTGAAACTCACCCGCGCCCTCACGGACCTCGACCTCGACACCCTCGTCGCCACCCTCCAGGCCGGCGGGAACCTCACCCGGCCCCCCGCGCAGACCCGCGCGAACCTCAAACCCATCCTCGAACAGGCCCGCACCGACCACATCAACCTGCTGCGCCCCCCCGCCGACTTTCACCGCTGGCTGCGCACGCCGCTGCTGAGCAACGCCCGTGGCGGCGTCGCCAGCAACAACACCATCATCGCCCGCACCAGCACCCTGCGCGGCCTGTACACCACCCTGCGCCGCGCCAGCCTGATCACCAGCGACCCCCTGACCGACTTCCAGACCCCACCCGCAGAACACGCCCGCGACGCCCTCCCCCACCGCGACGACCTGACCCGCCTGCTCCTGAACGCCACCGACCCCGCCCTGCACGCCGCGCTGACCCTGATGTACCGCCACGCCCTGCAGGTCACGGAAATCCTGTCCATGCGCTGGGGCATGTACGACCACGCCCGCGGCCGCCTGCTGCGCCGCCGCACAGTCAGCACCCTCGACCCGCAGGGCGTGCAGGCCCTCGAACCGCTCCTGGCAGACGCGGGCGGCCCGCTGCACGCCCACGACGACGCGCACGTCTTCCCGTACCGCACGCAGGACGACCTGCGCCTCGCGATCTTCCGGGTGTGCCAGGGCGCCAACCTGCCGTTCATCGGACCGTCGCAGATCCGCCGCGCCAGCCTGCGGGACTTCCCACTGTCGCAGACGGACGCCGGGTACGCCGACCCACGCTCCTTCGAACTCGCACAGAACCTCGCCCGCAGCCTCGGCACCCGCGACCCGGACGGGACTCACGCAGACCCCGATTGAACGGTCTTGGCAGCCCCTTCAATCCGAGCGAAGCCAGTGGAAGCAAAAGCGGGCGACCGGATCAGGTCAGACGCGGCTGGCTCCGCAGGACTTCAGCCGGACCACGGCCGTCAGCGCGGCGCACAGCAACGACAGAACCGAGCGCGAACTACCATCCGCCGGGAAACTGGCCCCTGGGTTCCCCGCTCCAGAGGTGCCCAGTGTGAGGCCCTACCGGGAAACCAGCGTCCCCTGCGCGGTCCATGCGTTCCCGATCCAGGCCGGACTACCCTGAACGCCAGCACGAGCAGCGTGCTGTGCCTGTTGGCCCAGGCGAGTGCCCGCGTGTCGGGTGTACCGGGGAATACCGATCGGAGCGCGGCCGCTCAGGGCTGAAGCGCGGGGCTGGTCGGGTGCGGCGTGGCGCGTTCCGGGGCGCTGTTCGCAGTGATGGCAGGGGCGGGGCGCAGCGTGACGGGCGTGACCTTGAATCCCGGCATTCGCGAGTGCGGGTCCAGGGCGGCCGGGTCGGTGAGCAGGTTGGCCGCGCCCGGCCAGTGGAAGGGGGGAATGAACAGCGTGTCGGGGCGGATGCCGGGCGTCAGGGTGACGGGCAGCGTCGCCTGTCCGTGCGCGGTGATCAGGGTGACGCTCTGGCCGGCGCGCAGGCCGTGCGCGTGAGCGGTGTCCGGGTGGATCTGCGCGGCGTTCGCTCCTTTCAGGGCGGGGTTGCGGCGGGTCTGGGTGCCGCTCTGGTACTGCCCGCTCAGGCGGCCGGTGGTCAGGCGCAGGGCGCGCGGGGCGAGGTCCGGGGCGGGCAGGCGCGGCACATGCAGGGTGGCCAGTCCGTCGGGCGTGGGGTAGGTGGGGGCGTAGGCCAGGGGCGTGTCGGGGCCGTCGGCGCGCGGGACGGGCCACTGGGCGCTGGCGCGGTCGAGGCGTTCGGCGCTCAGGCCGCTGTAGTCGGCCCTGGCGCCGCGCGTGGCGAGGAAGAAGTCGTCCTGAAGGCTGCGGAAGGTGGGGTACGTGAACCCGTGGGGCCGGCCGACGGCGTGGGCGAGGTCGCACAGGATCCGCCAGTCCTCGCGGGCGGCGCCGGGGACGGTCATGGCGCGGCGGCGGCGTTGCACGCGGCCTTCGAGGTTGGTGGTGGTGCCTTCTTCCTCGCACCACATGCTGCCGGGCAGGACCAGCGTGGCGAGCTGCGTGGTCTCGCTGGGCAGGAAGTCGATGACGATCAGGTGCTTCAGGGCCTTGAGGCGCTCGGTGATCTGTCCGGCGCCGGCCGCGCTGACGACCGGGTTGCTGCCCAGCACGATCAGCGCGTCGAGGCCGCCCTCGCCGGGGTCGCCGCAGGCGTTCAGGAGTTCCTGCGCGCTGTGGCCGGGCTGGGGCAGCTGGTGTTCCGGGATGTTCCAGTGGGCGGCCATCTGGGCGCGGTGGCGGGGGTCGCGCAGACTGCGGGCGCCGGGCAGCTGGTCGTTCTTCTGGCCGTGTTGGCGCCCGCCCTGGCCGTTGCCCTGGCCGGTCAGGGTGCCGAACCCGCCGCCCTGCTTGCCGACGTGCCCGGTCAGGAACGCGAGGTTGATCCAGGCCTGGACGGTGTCGGTGCCGTGGGTGTGCTGCTCCGGGCCGCGTCCCGTGAGGATCAGTGGCGTGCGCGCGTCGGCGTAGGCGCGGGCCAGGACGATCAGTTCCTCCTCGGGAACGCCGCAGTCGTGCGCCACGCGGGCCGGGGGGTAGTCGTCGGCGTGCCACAGGACGTCGCTCAGGCCGTGGGCGGGGGCGGTGGGGCGGATGCGGCCCCACTGTTTCATGAGGTGCAGCAGGCCCAGGGCGAGCACTCCGTCCGTGCCGGGGCGCGGCGCGAGGTGCCGCCCGGCGACCTTCGCGGTGGGCGTGACGCGCGGGTCGATGGCGTACACGGCGCCGCCCCGGTTCCTGGCGGCCTTGAGGTACTGCATGACGGGCGGGAGCGTCTCGGCGACGTTCGCGCCGACGAGCACGATCAGGTCGCTGCGGGGCAGGTCGTCCAGCGGGAAGCCCAGGCCCCGGTCCAGGCCGAAGGTGCGGTTCAGGGCGGCGCTGGCCGAGGCCACGCCGTAGCGGCCGTTGTGGTCGATGTGCGGCGTGCGGAGGGCCACGCGGGCGAATTTGCCCAGCAGGTAGGTCTTCTCGTTGGTGAGGCTGCCGCCGCCGAACACGCCGACGCGCTGCGGGGCGCTCTGGACCAGCGGGGTCAGGGCGTCCCGGACGTAGGCGAGCGCCTCGGGCCAGCCGACGGGGACCAGCTGGCCGTCGCGGCGCAGCAGGGGCGTGGTCAGGCGGTCCGGGTGGCGCAGGTCGCCCGGCGCGGAGAGGCCCTTCTTGCAGACGGTGCCGTGCGCGACCGGGCAGTCGCGTGTGGGAGTCGTGCGCGTTACCAGGCCCTGTTCAGTGTGCAGGTCGAAGTTGCACTGCACCGCGCAGTAGGGGCAGGTGGTGCGGACGGTGCGGGAGGGAGCCGCGTTCATGGGGGTAGCCTGATGGCCAGCGTGAGAAAAGTCAAGATCAATTTTGCAGACTGTCGGATTTTTTGATCACAACATGCCGGTTTTGACGGCATAGATTGATTGACGTTCGGTCATTAGACAGATTTGGCCATAAAAACTTGACAAAATGCTCAGAATCCGGCTCAATGTGCGGCAGCAGTCGTCACCGTACCCGCCAGCCCCCCACACACTGGCCGCGACCCGCCCGGAGGACCCCATGACCCCAACCCAGGCTCCCAGCACCCCGCACGTCGTGATCATCGGCAACGGCATGGTCGGTCACCACCCGGCCAAACAGCCACGCACTCACGCCAGCGCCCGGAACCTGAGCGTCACGGTGCTGAACGAGGAACCCCATCTCGCGTACGACCGCGTGCACCTGTCGAACCCCCTCGACGACCCCCGCCCCGACCTCTCCCTGGCGATCGACGTGAGCTACCGCGAGGCGGGCGTGACGGTCGTGCAGGACCCCGCCATCCGCACCCGCTTGCGCACCTTCGTGAACAGCGACGCCCGTGAGGACGGCGTGCAGTGGGTGGATGAACGCGGCCAGATCCGGCCCGCCGACAACCCGCACCTGTACCCGCTGCCCCTGGGCGGCGACTGACCCACCCGCGCCACCATCCGGACCACTGGCCCACCGCTGACCCCGGCCTGACCCCCGCCCCTCACCCTGACCGCGACGCCCGCCCCCGCACCTGCAAGGAGCCCCGCATGACCCTCACCGTCTCCCCCACCCCACCTGCCCTGCCGTGGACGCGCGTGTGCGCCCTGATCGCCGGGCAGCAGGTCGAGGTGTTTCGCGTCGCGGGGCGCGTGTTCGCCCTGGGGAACCTCGACCCGTTCACGGGCGTGGGCGTCCTCTCGCGCGGCCTGACCGGCAGTGACACCCGTGACGGTCAGACCCGCCTGAAGGTCGCCTCGCCCCTGCTGAAACACACCTTTGACCTCGAAACCGGCGAGAGCCTGGAAACCCCCGGCGTACGCGTTCCCGTGTACGCCACCCGCACCGAAGGAGGTGACGTATGGACTGGTTCGCCGGCCTGAACGTACTGAGTCTGGAATCCCGCCGCAGTGAAGAGATGGACACCCTGATCCGCCGGTATGGCGGCGCGCCCCAGGTCGCCCCCAGCATGCGCGAGATGAAACTCGACCTGAGCGCGCCGCTCGCGCAGTTCGAACGCGACCTGCACGCCGGCGACATTCACGCCGTCGCCTGCCTCACTGGCGTCGGCACCCGCATGTTCCTGAAAGAACTCGCCGCCCGCGACCCGCAACACCTCGAAACCCTGCGCGGCGTGCCGTTCGTGTCGCGCGGCAGCAAACCCGCCCAGGCCCTCAAGACCTTCGGCCTGAGCAGCACCATCGTGCCCAAACCCAGCACCTGGCATGAGGTGCAGGAGCACCTGATCGCCACGCTGGAACGCGGGCAGCACGCCGTGATCCTCGAGTATGGCGAGGCCGTCCCGACCGCCATGCTGCGCGAACTCGGGTACGCCGGGATCCGCGTGACGAGCGTGCCCGTGTACCGCTGCGCCTTCCCGCAGGACACCGCCCCGCTGGCGAAGGCCGTGCGCGACGTGATCCTGGGCGGGCCGGACATCCTGCTGCTGTCCAGCGGCACGCAGATCCTGCACTTCCTGAAGTACGCCGAGAAACTGAACCTGCTCGAAGAGGCCCGCGCCGGCCTGCACCGCATGGTCGTGGTGTCCATCGGCCCGGCGTGCAGCGAGGCCGCCGCCGATCTGGGCCTGCGCATCGACCTGGAAGCCAACCCGCACAAGATGGGCATCCTGGTCCGCACGGCCGCCGAGCACGCCCCGGCCATCCTGGCCGCCCGACTGGGCCGCGCCGGCTGACCGTCCCCGCGGGACAGCGGGGCAGAAGCAGGGAGGCGCGCCACGTCCGGCGGCACGCCTCCCTGCTTCTGCCGTGTCCCGAGGAGCAGGCGACCGGCTCAGCCGGTGACGGTGGCAGGCGGGACGGGTGCCGGGGCGGGCAGGCCCTGGATCTGCGAGACGAAGAACGCCGGGGAGCCGTCGTCGGACAGGATCATGGAGACGTTCAGCTGCGCCCACAGCAGTTCGCCGTCGGCGTGCCGGTAGCGTTTGCGCATCTCGTACTGGGTGATGTCGCCGTCGACGAGTTGGCGCAGCAGGGTCAGGTCGGCGTCCAGGTCGTCCGGGTGGGTGATGTCCTGGAAGGTCAGGGTCAGCAGCCGCTCGCGCGGGTAGCCCAGCAGGGCGCACAGGGCGTCGTTCACGGTCATGAAGCGACCCAGCGGGGAGACCAGCGCCATGCCGATGGGCGACTTCCTGAACATGGCGACGAACAGCTGCGTTTCAAGGTCGGACATGCGGCGGCCTCCTGGGGAGCATGGTTCATTCTAGGGCATCCGGCGGTCCATTCCCGCGCCGGGAGCCGTCCTGTTCACGTTCGTTGGCAGGCGGGACCGTATCCGGCCCTGACCTGTCGGGGCATGACCACACCTGATAATGATTTGCTATTCTCAATTGATGCGTGTCCTGCTGCCCCTCACCCTGACCCTCCTGACCGGCACCGCCGCCGCCGCGAGCTACCCCGTGACCGTCACCCACACCTCCGGGCAGACGACCCTGCGCGCCGAACCCCGCCGGGTCGTCGCGCTCGGCCCGCACGCCCTGGACCTGCTGCTGTCGCTCGGCGTGCAGCCCGCCGGGTACGGCGAGGCCTCACACATCGCCACGCGCGACTACGGCTCCCCCATCCGGCAGATCCGCTACCTGGGCAGCCGCGTGACCGGCGCGCCCATCAACGTCGGGGACCGCTTCAACCCCAACCTGGAAGTCCTGCTGTCCGTCAAGCCCGACCTGATCGTCGGTGAGAACTACGCCGCCGCGAACTACCCGGCCCTGACCCGACTGGCCCCCACGCTGCTGCTGCACGGCATTCACAGCGGCGACTGGCAGAAGAGCCTCGTGACGCTGGGCCGCGCCCTGAACCGCGAGGAGCAGGCCCGAACCGTCCTGAACCGCCACGCCAGCTTCATCCGCCGCGCCGCGCAGGACGTGCCCGCCCCGCTGCGCGGCGCCCGCGCCCTGGTCGTCTGGAACGCCGGCGGCGCGCAGAAGGACGTGTTCACGGTCCTCGGGCCGCGCGACTGGACCGGCGGGTTCTTCCAGAACCTGGGCTTCCGGCTGGCCCTGCCCGGCAGCGCCGACCCCAGCCTCGGCGAGGGCTACCGCAAGGTCAGCAGCGAGGTCCTAGCCGGCCTGGACGCCGACGTGGTCTTCCTGATCGCGTCGAGCCGCAACACCACCGCCCAGGCCCGCCGCGACTGGCAGGCCAACCCGCTCGCGCAGCGCCTGAACGCCAGCCGCAGCGGCCGCGTGTACGTCCTGGACGCCCAGCTGTTCAGCCGCCTGCGCGGCCCCATCGCCGAGGAACTGATGGTCCGCGAACTCCAGCGGCAGTGGAACCCCTGATACGGATTCCGTTTATTTCGCCAACAATCCGGAACTTCACCGGATTGCCGGCTCCACGTCCGGAACCCGTGTTGCTCCTTCTCGCGTCCGCTCGGATTGAAAGGACTTTGCAGCCCTTTCAATCGGAGTCCGTATGAGCCGACACCCTGGCTGACAGACAGAGCGAACAGAACGCGCGCCCCCGACCTGTGCAGGGGCGCGCGTCCGGCTGGATCGACCGGGGTCCGGTTCAGCGGGTCAGGGCGTACGGGATGACGTGCGGGCAGCCGGTGTCCGGGTCGGCCAGCAGGTGCGCTTTCAGGCCGAACACGTCGCGCAGCATGTCGTGCGTCAGGACCCCGGCGGCCGGGCCGTGCGCGTAGATCTCGCCGCCCCGCAGGGCGATCAGGTGGTCGCTGTAGCGGGCCGCCTGGTTCAGGTCGTGCAGGACCATCACGACCGTCTTGCCCTGCTCGCGGTTCAGGCGCTGCGCGAGGTGCAGCACCTCGAGCTGGTGGGCGGGGTCGAGGTAGGTGGTGGGTTCGTCCAGCAGCAGGATGTCGGTCTGCTGAGCGAGGCTCATGGCGATCCAGGCGCGCTGCCGCTGTCCGCCGCTCAGGTCGTCCAGGACGCGGCCCGCGAAGACGCGCATGCCGGTCTGGTCGAGTGCCCACTCGACGGCCTCGCGGTCGCCGGGGCGGCGGACGGGGAAGCGGCCCTGGTGCGGGTGACGGCCGAACCAGACGAGTTCCTCGACGCTCAGGCCCTCGGGGGCGACCGGGCCCTGCGGGAGGATGGCGAGGCGGCGGGCGATCTCGCGGCCGGGCAGGGTGTGCAGGGCCTGACCGTCCAGCAGGACCTGCCCGCTGCCCGGTGGGAGCAGGCGGGCCAGGGCGCGCAGCAGGGTGCTCTTGCCGCAGCCGTTCGGGCCGATGATGGACGTGACCTGCCCGGCCGGTATGCTGAGGTTCAGGTCCGGGATGATCACGTTCTGTCCGTACCCGAGGCGCAGGTCGCGGGTGGAGAGCGGCGCGGGCGGGTGGGCGGGGTCGGTCATGGGGTTTTCCTCAGCAGGTACAGGAAGTACGGCGCGCCGACCAGGGTGGTCAGCAGTCCGGCCGGGACTTCCAGGGGGGGGAGCAGCGTGCGGCCCAGCGTGTCGGCGGCCAGGACCAGCGCCGCGCCCAGCAGCATCGAGACGGGCAGGGCGCGGGCGTGCCGCGCGCCGACGAGCAGGCGGGCCAGGTGCGGGGCGAGCAGGCCCACGAAGCCCAGGATACCCGCGCCGGTCACGGCGGCGCCTGCCAGGGCCACGCCGACGCCGAGGGCCAGGAGTCGCGCGGGGTTGACGCGCGTGCCGAGGCTGGTGGCGAGGTCCTCGCCGAGGTTCAGGATGTCCAGCGTGCGGTGCAGCGCCCACGCGGCGGGCAGCAGGATCAGCGCCCACGGCAGCAGGCGCGCGGCGCGCAGGCTGTCGGCGCCGTACACGGTGCCGGTCAGGAAGGTCAGGGCGCTGCCCAGTCCGTCGGGCGCGCGGACGAGGACGAGCTGCTGCGCGGCGCCCAGCGCGGCGGCGACCGCCACGCCCACCAGCGCGAGCCGCACCGGGTGGAGCCGCCCGCCGCGTTCCTGCGCGAGCAGCAGCACCAGCCCGAAGCCGCCCCACGCGCCGGCCAGCGCCGCCCAGGGCAGGCCGCCGGGGGGCGCGGCGGGCCACGCGAGCAGGAACACCGTCGCGGCCAGTCCCGCGCCGGCGCCCACGCCCACCAGGTCCGGCGAGGCGAGCGGGTTGCGGATCACGCCCTGCATGACCGTGCCGGACGCGGCGAACATCGCGCCGCACAGCAGCGCCACGACCACGCGCGGGACGCGCAGGTCCAGCACGAGTTGACGGGTCAGGTCGTCCCCGCCGCCCAGCAGCGCGGCCAGGACCGAACGGGCGGGCGTGGGCACGGCGCCCAGGCCCAGCGCCAGGATGGCCAGCGCGGCGCACAGGGCGGCCAGGATCACGGCGACCGTGACGGCGCGGGCGGTCGTGAAGCGCGGGGCGCCTCCGGGCAGGGCGGTCACGGCTGGTACTGGTAGCCCCGCGCGGGCGCGGCGTCCTGCAGGAAGCGGCTCTCGATGGCCTGCGCGGTCATGAGTTTCAGCGCGGTCGGGCCACGCCCGCGGGTCCAGTCGTCCCGGTCGAAGGTGTAGACCCGGCCGCGTTTCACGGCGCTCAGTTTCTGCCACAGCGGATTTTTCGCCCAGGTGTCCGTGACGGGTTTCTCGTCGGGGGCGGTGAACAGCACCAGCGTCTGCGGGTTCAGGGCGACCAGTCCCTCCAGGCTGGTCTCGAACTGCGTCTGCCCGTCACGGACCGGCACGGCGTTGCGGCGGCCCACCGCTTCCAGGAAGCTGCCGGCGAAGCTGCCCTGCGTGTGCACCGTGAACGACGTGGGCGTCACGACGCCCGCCACGAAGGTCGGGGCGTTCTTCTTGGCAAACGCGCGGGCCTTGGCGATCAGGGTCTTCTGGTCCGCCAGGAGTTGCCGGGCGGCGGCCTCGCGGCCCACCAGCCGGCCGATCTGGAGGGTCTGGTTGTTCAGTTCGTCCAGGTCCGCGCGGCGGCTGGGGAATACGGCAGTCGGCGCGAGGCGCCCGAACCCGGCGGCGCTGTCCTTGTGGACCAGGGCGTCCGCGAGGATCAGGTCCGGGCGGGCGGCGGCCATGGCTTCCAGGCTGGGCTGGCCGCGGCTGCCGGTGTGGGGGATGCCGCCCACCTTCGGGCGCAGGTAGGGGGGCGCGCCCCGGTCGCCGCCCTGCGTGCCGAGTGCGGCGCCGACCGGGCGGACGCCCAGGGCCAGCAGGGTGTCCACGAAGGAGTATTCGAGGGCCACGACCCGCCGGGCGGGTGCGGGCAGGCTCAGGGTGCCGCGGTCGGTGGGCACGCTGACCGGCGCGGCCGAGGCGCCGGGCGCGAGCAGCAGGGCCGGGAGGAGGGCGGTCAGGAGGTGGGCGGGGCGCATGGAGCGGTCAGGCATGGTGATTCCTTTCGTGGCAGTTCGTTCGGTATGAAGGTCAGGGTGAGGAGTGGGAGTCAGGTGCGGCGGCCCACGCGGCGGGCGATCATCACGAAGACGGGCGCGCCGACGGCCGCGACCAGAATCCCGACCGGGGTCTCGGCGGGCCGGTCGATCAGGCGGGCGGCGGTGTCGGCCAGGGTCAGGAACGCGGCGCCCAGCAACGCCGCGAGCGGCAGGCTCAGGCGGTGGTCGGGGCCAATCAGGGCGCGGGCGGCGTGCGGGACGATCAGGCCGACGAAGCCGATGGGGCCGCACACGCTGACCGACCCGGCGGCCAGCAGCACGCCCAGACCCGTGACGATCACGCGGTCGCGTTCGGTGCGCGCGCCCAGGCTGCGGGCGACGTCCTCACCGAGGGTCAGGACGTTCACGCGCGGCGCGGCCAGCAGCGCCAGCAGCAGCCCGCCCCCCAGCCACGGCGCGATCTGCGCCAGCTGCTCCCAGGTGCGCCCGGCCAGCGAGCCGGACAGGGCGAACAGCGCGCCCTGGGCGCGTTCCTCGAACAGGATCTGCACGGCGCGGGTGGCGGCGGCCGCCAGGGACGCGACGGCCACGCCGGCCAGCGCCAGCCGCAGCGGGGTCACGCCGGCCGTGCGGGCCGCGCCGTACGCGGCGGCGGCGGCCAGCAGGCCGCCCAGGAAGGCCGCCGGGACGAACAGCGCGGCGGGCGCGGTGGGCAGGAACACGACCATGATCAGGATGGCGAGCGCGCCGCCCGCCTCGACGCCCAGGATGCCGGGGTCGGACAGGGGGTTGCGGGTCACGCCCTGAAGCAGCAGGCCCGAGACGCCCAGGGCGGCGCCGGCCAGCGCGGCGACCAGCGTGCGCGGCAGCCGCAGCGTGTGGATGACGAGGCTGTCGGTGCTGTCGTCCGGGCGCAGCAGCAGGCGCGCGGCGTCCGCCAGGGGAATGTCGGTCGCGCCGAGTGCCAGGGACAGCAGCACGCCCAGCAGCAGCGTCAGGGCGGCCAGGGGCAGCAGCGCGGCGGGCCGGAGTTTCACGCGTGTCCTGCGCAGGCCGTGACGGTTCCCAGCGTGAACTGCCGGACGGGAGCGGTGTCCCCGGAGTGGCTGGAGCCACGCAGGTGCAGCGGCGCGGCCGTCAGGACCGGCGCGCGGTACGTCTCGGGGCCGTGCGGGCCGCTGGCGGTCAGGGTGACGGTGTGGTCACCGTCCGGGTGGGTCTCGACCGTCGCGTGGCGGGCGCGGTTCAGCCAGTCCCAGCCGTGCTGGACGAGCAGGTGCCGGTCGAGCAGCTGCGCCAGCGGCGGCAGGCCCGCGTGGCCGCGCAGGTGCCCGGCGACCTGGGCGGGCGTGACCTCGCGCCGGGCGACCTGCACGGCCAGTTCCGGGGTCAGGTGCGCCCACAGCAGTCCCGAGGGCAGGTCCACGGCGGTCGCGGCGAAGCGGTGCCCGCCGAAGTGCCCGGTGCGCCACGCGCGCACGCCCGCGCCGCCCAGCGCCTGGTAGACCGGCACGCCGTAGCGGCCGCAGGCGGCGTCCACGGTGCCGTGCGTGCAGACGTGCAGGTCCGGGCCGTCCGGGGCGGGCACGGCGGTCCTGTCACCGCCGGTCCTGTCGCCGCCAGTCAGGGCGGACGGGTCGAGCAGGGTGTCGTGCAGGCCGCGCGCCCACTCGCTCTGGGGCAGGTCGCTGGCGTAGTCGCGCCGGACGTACCCGCCCAGGGTGCCGTCACCGGCGGCGCCCAGCGTGTAGTGCCGCACGCGCAGGGGTTGGCCGGGCGTGGCGGGGGCGCTCATGAGCAGGCCGAAGCCGGCGCCGCTGGCCTCGACCTTGCCCCGCAGCGCGGTGAACACGGCCTGCTGTTCGGGCGTCCAGGCGTTCACGTCCCGCAGGCGCGCCCACATGGGCACGTCGAGTTCCAGGACCGTCACCTCGGCCCAGTGGGGGGCGGTGCCGATGGGGTCCTCTCCGGCGGCGCGGGAGTCGTCCGCGCAGAGGTTCAGGCGGGGCACGTCAGCGGCCGCTGAGGGCGCGGCTGATCTCGCCGGTCAGGGTCAGGGCGCTCAGGGGACCGCCGAACGTCCAGGTGCGTTCGTTCAGGGCGTGGGCGCGGCCGGCCTTCACGAAGGGCAGCGCCTGCCACAGCGGGCGCACGCTGGGCGCGCCGAACACGTCGTCCTCCTGCTGCGCGACGTACAGGAAGTGCGTGGTGTTCAGGCCGGCGAGCGCCTCGAGGCTGACCTCGCTGAACCCGTACGGCTGTGCGGGGGCCTTCCAGGCGTTCACGAGGCCCACGCGGGTCAGGAGTTCGCTGAGCATGGAGTTGCCGGTGAACAGCCGCAGGGTGGGGGCGCCGCCCCGCGCGGTGTAGGCCTGCGCGAACACGAAGCTCTGCCCGGCGCGGCCGCCGCGTTTGAGGTCCTGCCGGACCCGGTCGAGGCGGGCGTCGAGGTTGCTCAGGACCTGCTGCGCGGTGCGTTCCCGGCCGAGCAGGCGGGCGGTGGTCTGGAAGGTGGCGCGCATCTCGGCGAGCTGGGAGCCGCCGGCGTAGGGGTCGAAGACGATGGTGGGGGCGATGGCCGACAGTCCGGCATAGTTCTGTGTGGCGCGCAGTCGGGTGGTGATGATCAGGTCCGGTTTCAGGGCGCGGATGCGTTCCAGGCTGGGTTGCTGGCGGGTGCCGACGTCCTGCACCGAGGCGTTCAGGGCGGCGGGCACGCGCACCCACTGGGCGTAGCCGCTCAGGTCGGCGGCCCCGACGGGCTGTACCCCGAGGGCCAGCAGGTTCTCGGTGTGGGTCCATTCGAGGGTGACGACGCGCCGGGGCAGTTTCGGCACGCAGGTCTGGCCCATGGCGTGCGTGACGGTCGTGCCGGCGCAGGGCAGGCCGGTCTGGGTGGTCTGGGCGCCGGCCGCGCCGGTCAGGGCGGCGCTCAGCAGGGCGGCCAGCAGGGAGGGGAGGCGATTCACGGACTGCACCCTAGGTAATCCGAGCGATTTAGTCAAGTATAAAAGGTAAACGCTGTCTCAGCTTGACCGCGAGAAATTTTTAGGCAAGACTAAAAATATCAATAGCCCATGACTGGAGTCACGGGTTTGTGTCTGGATTCCATCGCAATTCCGCGTACCTCGAAAGGCGAGCGACTTTGACTTCAACATCCGACACATCAGGGCGCATTGATAAGGCACCCGTACTCATCCAGTCCTGCCGGACAAGTAACGTTCGTAACGCAATATTCACACTCGCCACCCTGTCGGAGTGACCCGCATGACCGCACACCTCGCACACGAACATCAGCCCCGCGTTCGGCCGGTTCCCCTTCGACGTGTGCCCGCAACGCGGGCAAGCCTGACTGGTGTAATCGGCATCCACCTGCACCGCCAGCGAGCCGTGCAGCGGAGCCTTGTACGCCAGGTTCGCCTGGAGTTCCGCGAACGACCACTGGGAACGGCGACGCCTCGACCGTCTGGCCCTGAGGCTGGACTGTGGGTTGCTGCGTCCCTCGGTGCGGTCGCGGATGTTCGTGAGGTCTTCCAGGCCGAAGATCGAACCTGGGAAACGGGTCAACAGGGTCTTGCTCAACACATGGTTGCGATCAGCGACGAACCGTCTTTCCCGGCCCGACAAGGCGACGAGTCGCCTTGTGGCAGAACGGGTGCCTTTGCGCTGGAGGGATCTTCTGACGCGAGAGAACTGGTCTTTTCTGTGGTGGATCGCCGCCCCCTTCTCGAACAGACTCTGCCCGTTCAGGTTGGTGGCGACGAAGTGGTAGCGCTGCCCCACATCAACACCCACGACCTTCTGGTGGTCCGTGGGTTGTGGGTCTGGCAGCTTGATGTTCAGGGCCACGATCAAGTAATACTGCTTCTTCGACTTCTGGTAGTAGAGTTTGGCGGCGCCCGTTTCTGCACCTGCCTGAATCAGATCAAGGTGCTTCTGGTAGCCGTCGAACTCCAGAACAAGGCGCCCAGCCAGCGTCCCAACGCTCACCTTGCCGTTCTTCTTCCACGAGTAGTCGCGTCCGTACTGGTATTCCAGCGTGCGGGACACGAACTTTGGCGCGGTATCCAGACCCTTGTAGCGCCTCTTCGTGAAACCCTTCTGCCGAGCGCTGATGTTCTGCTTGAGTTTCGTCCACTGGGTCTTGTAGGACGCGGCCACCTGACGACTGACGGTGCAGGCCAGTTGCGACCCCAGGCGGAACGGCCCCTCCTGATCCCGCAGCGTCTCGTAGACCGCCTTGTGAATCTTCGGGGCCGAGGACGTCTTCTCCAGCTTGAACGCCTTCTCGGAAGCGAAGTTGAGCGCGTCGCGGTAGGCCAAAGTCACGGCGTCCAGAGCAGTTTTCTGCTCTGGGGTATGCCGCAGTTTCAACTTAGCGCTGATCGTCAACTTCACAGGGAGATATTATGTCAATGAACAAAAATAGGCAACAAAATTCGGAAATTCGGTCCGCCTTCGGCGTGATCCTGGTACCTCACACAGTCGTCACACCTATGAAGATGCTGCTGCTTTCCGCCGCTCTGCTGTGCGTGGCCGGCACACTGTCCGCCTGCGGCCCGGCCGAACCGGCCACCCGGACCACCACACAGGGCGCCACCCCGGACGCCGCTCCCGATGACGCTTCCGGCGCTGGCGACCGCCCGCGCGTCCTGACCACCTTCACCATCCTAGCCGACATGACCCGCAGTGTCGCCGGGGACCGCATCGAGGTCGTGTCCATCACCAAACCCGGCGCGGAAATCCACGGCTACCAGCCCACCCCCAGCGACCTGATCCGCGCGCAGGACGCCGACCTGATCCTGAACAACGGCCTGAACCTCGAACGCTGGTTCAGCCGCTTCACGCAGGACAGCGAGGCGCCCACCGTCACCCTCACCGAGGGCATCGAGCCCGTGAACATCGCCGCCGACGCCTACGCCGGCAAACCCAACCCGCACGCCTGGATGTCCCCGAAAAACGCGCTGATCTACGTCGAGAACATCCGCCGCGCCCTGACCGACCTCGACCCGGCCGGCGCCGACACCTTCCAGGCGAACGCCGACGCCTACGCCAAGCAGATCCGCGAGGTTGACAGGCAGCTCTCCACGCAGCTGGGCCAGCTGCCCCCGAACCGCCGCGCCCTGGTCACCTGCGAGGGTGCTTTCAGCTACCTCGCGCGCGACTACGGCCTGAAGGAACTGTACCTGTGGCCCGTCAACGCCGAGGAAGGCCAGGGCACGCCCCGCCAGATCCGCGCCGTGATCGACGGCGTGCGCGCCCAGGGCATCCCGGCGGTGTTCTGCGAGAGCACCGTCCCGGACAAGGGCATGCGGCAGGTCGCCGCCGAGGCCGGCGCCCGCTACGGCGGGGACCTGCACGTGGATTCGCTGTCCGACGAGGTCCCCACCTACCTCGACCTGCTGCGCCGCGACGCCGAGGTCATCCTCGCCGGCCTGACGGAAGGCCAGCCGTGAGCGCCCCCGCCCTGGACGTGCAGGGCGTGAGCGTCGCCTACGGCGGCGGCCGCCTCGCCCTGAGAAACGCCACGCTGGCCCTGCAACCCGGCCGGATCTGCGGTCTGGTCGGCATGAACGGCGCCGGCAAGAGCACCCTGTTCAAGACCATCATGGGCTTCCTGCCGCCGCTGCGCGGACAGGTGCAGGTGTTCGGGGAGCCCGTCCGGCAGGCGCAGAAGGCCGGTGTGATCGCCTACGTCCCGCAGGCTGAGGACGTCGACTGGGACTTCCCGGTCAGCGTGCGTGACGTGGTCACCATGGGCCGCCAGGGCCGCATGGGCCTGCTGCGCCGCCCGTCCGCCGCCGACCGCGACGCCGTGCAGGCCGCCCTGGCGCGCGTATCCATGACCGACTTCGCCGAGCGGCAGATCGGGGAACTGTCCGGCGGGCAGCGTAAACGCGCCTTCCTGGCCCGCGCGCTGGCGCAGGACGCCCGCCTGCTGCTGCTCGACGAACCCTTCGGCGGCGTGGACGTCGGCACCAGCGAGGCCATCACGGGCCTGCTGAGCGACCTCGCGGACAGTGGCCGCAGCGTCCTGGTCAGCACCCACGACCTGGGCACCCTGGAAACCTTCTGCGACGACGTGGCCCTGATCGCCGACCGCACCGTCCTGACCGTCGGGCCGACCGCGCAGACCCTCACCGCCGGGAACCTCGCCCGCGCCTTCGGGGGCCGCTCGCCGCTGCACGACCCGGCCCGCATTCCCGAACGCGCCCTGGAGGTCCGCTGATGGACGCCCTGCTGGCCCCCCTCGGATACGACTTCATGCTGCGCGCCCTGCTGGTCTCCTCGCTGGTCGGCGCGGTCTGCGCGGTCCTGTCGTGCTTCATCACCCTCAAGGGCTGGTCCCTGATGGGCGACGCCGTGTCGCACGCCGTGCTGCCCGGCGTGGTCCTGGCGTACCTGCTGAACCTGCCGTTCGTGATCGGCGCGTTCGTGTTCGGCCTGATCAGCGTCAGCGCCATCGGCTTCATCCAGTCCCGCTCGCGCGTCAAGGAGGACACCGTGATCGGCGTGGTCTTCACGGCGCTGTTCTCGCTGGGCCTCGTGATGATCTCGCGCGTGTCCAGCGACGTGCACCTGTCGCACATCCTGTTCGGGGACGTGCTGGGCATCAGCCAGAACGAACTGTGGCAGACCGTCGTCGCGGGCGCCGTCGCGCTGGGCGCCATCCTGATCCTGCGCCGCGACCTGCTGCTGTACGTGTTCGACGCCACGCACGCCCGCTCCATCGGCCTGAACACCGGCTTCCTGTACGCCGCGCTGCTGGTCATCCTGGCCCTGACCATCGTCAGCGCCCTCCAGACGGTCGGCGTGATTCTGGTCGTCGCCATGCTGATCACGCCCGGCGCGACCGCGTACCTGCTCACGGACCGCTTCAGCCGCATGATGTGGCTGGCCGTGGCGACCGGCGTGCTGTCCAGCCTGCTCGGCACGTACGTCAGTTACTTCCTGGACGGCGCGACCGGCGCGTGCATCGTCCTGACGCAGAGCGTGCTGTTCGGACTGGCGTTCCTGTTCGCCCCGAAACACGGCCAGCTCGCCCGCCGCCGCCAGCAACGCCTGGAACGCGAGGCGGAATTGCAGGGCTGAAAGGATTCCGATGGAACGGTCTGCAGATCGTTCCATCCGAGCGGAGCGAGCAGGAACAGAGCGGGGTCCGGGCGTGGAGTTCTCCACCCGGTGGTGGTTCCGGGTGGAGGACGAAACAGACGGACTCCACACAAGGCACAACAAAAGGCGCGCCCCCGGATTGACCAGGGGCGCGCCTCTCTTTTGGGGTCAGCCGCCCAGGACGGTGTCCCCGCCGATCCAGACGCGGGCGACGTCGGCGGGCGTGCCGGTGGCGAAGGCGGCGGCCAGGGCGCGTTCGGGGCTGGCGGCGTGGCGGAACACGGCGTCCAGGGGCGTGCCGGGCGCGGGGTTCAGGTGCACGGCGTCGAAGGCGCGGCCCGGCTCGAAGGATCCGGTGTGCGGCAGGTCCAGCGCCTCGGCCCCGGCGAGCGTGGCGAGGTACAGCAGGTGCGAGGGGCTCAGGGGGACGCCGCCGGGCATCAGGTTCTGCATGAAGTGCGCCTGCAGGCCCTCCTTGAGTAGGCTGAAGCCGGTGCCGCCGCCCACGTCGCTGCCCAGCGAGACGTGCACGCCGGCGTCCAGGTGGCGGCGCAGCGGGAAGAAGCCGCTGCCGAGCGCGGAGTTGCTGCACGGGCAGTGCGCGGCCGTGCAGCGGTGCGCGGCCATGACGCCCAGTTCGCGGTCGGTCGGGTGGACGTTGTGCGCCAGGACCGAGTGGCGGCCGACCAGTCCGGCGCGTTCGTAGGTGTCGAGGTAGTCGCGTGCGCAGGGGAACAGGTCCCGGACGGTCTGGATCTCGCGGGTGTTCTCGTTGATATGGCTGGTGAAGCGCACGCCGGGGAAGTCCTTCATCAGGGCGGCGCAGGCGTCCAGGATGCCCTCGCTGGCCGACAGGCTGAAGCGGGGCGTGACGGCGTACAGGGCGCGGCCCGTGCCGTGCCAGCGTTCGATCAGGGCGCGGCCCTCGTCGTAGGCGCGCTGGGGCGTGGTGTGCAGTTCGTCACGCAGCAGGCGGTCGCTGACGACCAGCCCCGCCACGGCGCGCAGGCCGGTGCGGCCGGCCTCCTCGAAGAAGGCGTCCACGGCGCCCGCGAAGTGCGACCCGAATACCAGCGCGGTGGTCGTGCCGGCGCCGATCAGGCCGCCGATGAAGTCGCGGGCCACGCCGCGCGCGTAGGCGAGGTCGGCCATGCGGGCCTCCTCGGGCAGGGCGCACTGGTCGAGCCAGTCGAGGAGCGGCAGGCCCAGCCCGCCGATCACGCGCACCTGCGGCAGGTGGACGTGCGTGTCGATGAAGCCCGGCAGCAGCAGGCCGCCGCGCAGGTCGGTGACCGGGGCGTCCGGGTGCGCGGCCCGGATGTCCGCGAAGGGTCCGGCGGCGCGGATCACGCCGTCCTGGACGAGCAGGCCGCCGTCCGACTGGGCGTCGAGCGCGTCCGGGTGCGTGAAGGGGTTACGGGGCGTGTGCAGGTAGGTGGCGCGGTACAGGGTGGGGGCGGTGGAGGGGGAGGTCATGGGGTCCTTTCTGGGGCGGCGGGCAGCGTCGGGAGGACAGGTGCGGCCTGAATGAGCGGGAGGAGTTGAGCGGCGACGGCCAGCGCTATCACGGCCGGGTGCTTGCGCTGCGGCCCCCGGATCAGGTCCGGCAGGCCGATGGGCGTGGTGACACGCGCCAGCGCGGCGGGCGGGTGACCCAGGTCGCGCAGTTGCGTCTGGAAGCGGGTCCACTTGGCGGACGAGCCGATCAGGCCGATGAACCCCAGGTCGGACCTGCGCAGCGCGGCGTCGATCAGGGCGGCGTCCTCGGCGTGATCGTGCGTCATGACGATCAGGTGCGTGCCGGCGGGCAGGTCGTGCAGGGTCATCTCGGGAATGGGCGAGTGATGGACGTGCAGGGTCGCGGCGGCGTCCGAGAGGACCGACAGGCGCTCGGGGGTCAGCTGCGCGGCGCGCGAGTCCACGAGGTGCAGGTGCAGCGGCAGCCGCGACAGGATCCGCGCGAGTTCCAGGCCCACGTGTCCCACGCCGAACACCGCGACGTGCGCGCGGGCGGCCTGCATGGGTTCGAGCAGCAGCGTGACCTCGCCGCCGCAGCACTGGCGGCCGTGGTCGTTCGCGGCGCGGTCCGTCAGGCGCAGCGTCATCAGGTCCGGTGCGGTCGCGCCGGTCGCCAGCAGGGCGCGGGCGCGGTCCACGGCGGTCGCCTCGAGGTTCCCGCCGCCCACGCTGTCCCAGGTGTGTTCGGCGCTGACGAGCATCTTCGCGCCGGCCTCGCGGGGCGTGTGCCCGCGCGCGGCAGCGACCGTGACAAGCACGCCCGCCTCGCCCCGCGCGTGCAGGGCGTTCAGGGCCTCGCGCCAGTTCATGCGGGGCCACCGCGCACGCGGGCGTCAGTCACCGGGCACCTCCTGCGGGCGGGCGGCGCGGGCCGCGTCCAGCGCCCAGTACACGGCCTCGGGCGTGGCAGGACTGTTCAGCGGCGTGGTCCGTCCGGGCGGGCCGAAGGCGGCGCAGGCCTCGCGCAGCGCCTCGCGCGCCGAGATCGCCAGCATCAGCGGCGGTTCGCCCACGGCCTTGGAGCCGTACACCACGCCGGTCTCGGTGGCGCGTTCCAGCAGGCCCACGTTGAACTGCCCGGGCAGTTCGCTGAAGCTGGGCAGCTTGTACGTGCTGGCCGACTGGGTCTGGAGGCGACCCCGGTTCGGGCCATCGGATTCGTCCCAGCGGAGTTCCTCCAGCGTCAGCCAGCCCAGGCCCTGCACGTACCCGCCCTCGACCTGCCCCAGGTCGATCAGCGGTGAGAGGCTGTCCCCGACGTCGTGCAGCAGGTCGGCGCGGCGCACGCGGTACGCGCCGGTGAAACCGTCCACCTCGACCTCGGTGACGCTGGCCCCGTAACTGAAGTACTTGAACGGCTCGCCCTGCATGGCCACGCGGTCCCAGTGCAGGCCCGGCGTGCGGTAGAAACCCGCCGCCCACAGTTGCGTGCGCAGGTGGTATGCGTCGTGGACGAGCGCCTTCCAGTCCAGGCCGCGTTCCGGGTGGCCCAGCGGGAACACGCGCCCCGCCTCGAAGCGCACGTCGTCCGGGTGCACGCCGAGCGTTCCGGCGGCCACGGCGGCGAGGTTCGCTCGGATCTGGTCGCAGGCGTCCTTGACGGCCCCGCCGTTCAGGTCCGCGCCGCTGCTGGCGGCGGTGGCGCTGGTGTTCGGCACCTTGTCCGTGCGGGTCGGGGCGAGGCGCACGCTGGAGAGCGGCACGCCCAGCGCGGTCGCGGCGACCTGCATCATTTTCGTGTGCAGGCCCTGGCCCATCTCGGTGCCGCCGTGGTTGATCAGCACCGAGCCGTCCTTGTACACGTGCACGAGGGCGCCCGCCTGGTTGTATGCCGTGAAGTTGAACGAGATCCCGAACTTGACCGGCGTGACGCTCAGGCCGCGTTTGCGGTGCGGGTGCGCGGCGTTGAACGCGGCGACTTCCGCCTGCCGTTCCCGGAAGTCGCTGCGCGTCAGCAGCTGCGCCCACAGGTCGTGCATGCGTTCGGCGTGCCGCACGGGCTGGCCGTAGGGGGTCGCCTCGCCCGGCCGGTAGAAGTTCCGCGCCCGCAGCTCGTGGGCGTCCAGGCCCAGCAGCGGGGCCACGCGGCCCAGGATGTCCTCGGTGACCAGCATCCCCTGCGGACCGCCGAAGCCCCGGAAGGCCGTCTGCGAGGTCTTGTTCGTTCTGGCGATCCGCCCGCGCGCGTGGACGTGCGGGATGAAGTACGCGTTGTCCAGGTGGCACAGGGCGCGCGCCATGACCGGTTCGGACAGGTCCAGGCTCCAGCCGCCGTCGCTGGTCAGGGTGACCTCCAGCGCCGTGAAGCGGCCGTCGGCGTCGAAGCCGGCCTTCCAGGCGGCGTGGAACGGGTGGCGTTTGCCGGTCTGGGTCATGTCCAGCGTGCGGTTCAGGCGCAGCCGGACGGGTCGTCCGGTCAGGGTGGCTCCCAGCGCCGCGACCGCCGCGTAGCCGTGCGGCTGCATCTCCTTGCCGCCGAAGCCGCCGCCCATGCGCAGGCACTGCACGGTCACGGCGCTGGACGGCAGGCCCAGGACGTGCGCGGTGATCTCCTGCGTCTCGGTCGGGTGCTGCGTGCTCGACTGGATGAACACCTGCCCGGCCTCGTCCACGTGCGCGAGCGCGGCGTTCGTTTCGAGGTAGAAGTGCTCCTGCCCGCCGATGTCGAACTCGCCCGTGAACACGTGCGCGGCCTGCTCGAAGCCGACCGTCACGTCGCCGCGCGCCAGGGTGGACTGCGCGCCCTGGAAGGCGTCCTGCGCGATGGCCTCACGGACCGTGATGACCGACGGCAGCGGCTCGTAGGTCACCTGCACGGCGGCGGCTCCCAGGCGGGCGGCGTCCTCGGAATCGGCCAGCACCCACGCGACCGGGTGCCCGTGGTACATGGCCTCCGTGGGGAACAGCGGTTCGTCGCCCTTGACGCCCGCGTCGTTCACGCCGGGCACGTCGGCGGCCGTCAGGACGCGCACGACGCCCGGCACGGCCAGTGCGGCCCCCATGTCCAGGCCGGTCACGCGGGCGTGCGCGTGCGGCGACCCGACCGGCCACGCGTGCAGCAGGTTCTGGAGCCGCACGCCCAGGTCGTCGGTGTACAGCGCGTGCCCGGTGACGTGCAGCGCGGCGCTCTCGTGCGCGATGGCCTCGCCCACGGGCGCGGCGGCCGGGCGTTCGTGCAGGCTCATGCGCCCACCTCCTGTTCAGCGGACTGCGATTCGAACCAGAGTTTCAGCAGGCTCTGTTCCAGCATCGCGGCGCGGTAGGCGGCGCTGGCCCGGTGGTCGCTCAGGGGCGTGCCGGTCTGCCCCAGCAGGCGCGCGGCTGTCCGGACGGTCGCCTCCGTCCAGGGCTGCCCTTCCAGCGCGGCCTCAGTTTCGACGGCGCGCAGGGGCGTGGCGGCCACGCCACCCAGGCCGATGCGGGCACGCATGACCACGCCGCCGCGCACGTCCAGCGCGTACCCCACCGCCACGCTGGAGATGTCATCGAAGCGGCGCTTGGCGATCTTGTGGAAGGCCGTCAGCGGCGAGAGCGGCAGCGGAATCCGCACGGCGGCGATCAGTTCGCCCGGCTGCCGCACCGTCTGGCGGTAGCCGGTGAAGTAGTCGGCCAGCGCGACCTCGCGCACGCCGCCGGGGCCTACGAGCTGCACCGAGGCGTCCAGAGCCAGCAGCACGGGCGGGCTGTCCCCGATGGGCGACGCCGTACCCAGGTTGCCGCCCAGCGTGGCGGAGTTGCGGATCAGGCGGCTGGCGAACTGCGGGAACCACGCCGAGAGGAGCGGCACGCGCCCGTCCAGGCGGCGTTCCAGCTCGCTGAGGCTGTGGCCCGCGCCCAGCAGCAGCGAGTCCGCGCCCTCCTCGAACACCCGCAGTTCCGGCAGGTGATCCACGGCGACCGTCACGGCGGCCCGCGCGTGGCGCAGGTTCACCTCCACGCCCCAGTCGGTGCCGCCAGACAGCAGCTTCGCGTCCGGGTGCGCGGCGAGGAGGTCCAGGGCTTCAGCCAGGGTCGCGGGCCGGTGGAACGCGCCGTCCGGGGCGTTCAGGGCCGTGGGGCGCGGGACCGGGGCGGGCCGGGCGCGGCGCGCCGCGAGGGGATCGGCGGCGTCCGGCGTGCCCAGCGCGTACGCGGCGTCCGCGATGGGGCGGTAGCCGGTGCAGCGGCACAGGTTCCCGCTCAGGGCGTGCAGGTCGAAGCCGTTGGCGGCGCCGTGCTGGCCGTCCACGCGGTCCGGGCGCAGGTACTCGGCGGCCATGCTGACCACGAAACCCGGCGTGCAGTACCCGCACTGCGAGCCGCCCCGCACCGCCAGTTCCCGCTGCGCCGGGTGCAGCGCGGCGGGCGAGCCCAGACCCTCGCTGGTCACGACCTGCGCGCCGTCCACGGCGGCCAGCGTCACCAGACAGGCGTTCACGCTGTCCCAGCGGGTGCCGCCCTGCCCGTCGTCGCGGGCGATCAGGACCGCGCAGGCGCCGCACTCGCCCTCGGCGCAGCCTTCCTTGCAGCCGGTCAGGCCCTGCGCCCGCAGCGTGTTCAGGAGGTTCGTGTGCGCGCCGGCCGATAGCTCGCGCGGCTGGCCGTTCAAGGTCAGGTTCACTGTCTGCATGTCGCTCCTTGACCACCCTTCGTGCGGTGGGAAACACCCGGCGCCCTGCGCCCACCGGCCTGAAGGCCTTCAAGGGCGGACGCATGGTTCACGCCGGACGCGGTGTCTGGGGCGGGCCGCTGGTTATCCATGCAGAACAACGGCCTGATTGGGTACCCGCCCAGCATAAGGCAGGAGTGGCCGCTGCGCACGCCGCTCGTCTGGGCAGGAAAGGGGCCGGGTCGTCCAGTGAACCCGGTACAGAACAGCGCGGATTGCGGCACAATGGCGGCGTTCCGAATCCAGCCGCGCCACGCGGCACCACACAGAGCGGGCGCAGGCAGGCCCGACCTGAACCCAGGGAGAACCCATGAGCGAACCGAACGCAGACATCATCGTGGTGGGAGCCGGACTGGCCGGACTGGTCGCCGCCGCCGAGGCCGCCGACGCCGGCAAGCGCGTGCTGCTGCTGGACCAGGAGGGCGAGCAGAACCTGGGCGGGCAGGCCTTCTGGTCCTTCGGGGGCCTGTTCCTGGTGGACAGCCCCGAGCAGCGCCGCCTGGGCATCCGCGACAGCCGCGAACTGGCCCTGAGCGACTGGATGACCACCGCCGGTTTCGACCGGCCCGAGGATCACTGGCCCCGGCAGTGGGCGCAGGCGTACGTGGACTTCGCGGCGGGCGAGAAACGCTCCTGGCTGGCCGCGCAGGGCCTGAAACTGTTCCCGGTGGTCGGCTGGGCCGAGCGGGGCGGGCAGGGCGCGCTGGGGCCGGGCAACAGCGTGCCGCGCTTCCACATCACCTGGGGCACCGGGCCGGGCGTGGTCGAACCGTTCGAGCGGCGCGTGCGCGCCCACCTGCTGTCCGGACGCATCCGCGCGCACTTCCGGCACCGGGTACGGGAACTGGTGTTCGACGGCCCGGCCGTGGCGGGCGTGCGCGGCGACGTGCTGGAACCCTCGGCGGTCGCGCGCGGCGAGGCGAGTTCCCGCGTGGTCGTCGGGGACTTCGACCTGCGGGCCGGGGCGGTCGTCGTGACGTCCGGCGGGATCGGCGGGAACCACGATCTGGTGCGCCGCAACTGGCCGCGTGAACGGCTGGGTGAACCCCCGGCGTTCATGGTGGCGGGCGTCCCGGCGCACGTGGACGGGCAGTTGCAGCAGACGGTGCACGCGCAGGGCGCGAACCTGATCAACCCGGACCGCATGTGGCACTACACCGAGGGCCTGCGCAACTGGAATCCCATCTGGCAGGGGCACGGCATCCGCGTGCTGCCGGGGCCGAGCAGCCTGTGGCTCTCCCCCACTGGTGAGCGGCTGCCGTACCCGCACGCGCCGGGCTTCGACACGCTCGGCACCCTGACGCACATCACCACGCGCGGCTGGCCGTACACGTGGTTCGTGCTGAACCGCGCGGTCATCAAGAAGGAATTCACGCTCAGCGGTTCGGAACAGAACCTCGACCTGACCGGACGGGACATCCGCGCCACGCTGGGCCGCGTGGGCAGCCGCGTGTCGCCCAGCGTGCAGGCCTTCATGGATAAGGGCGAGGACTTCGTGGTGCGCGACACCCTGGACGAGCTGCTGCGTGGCATGGCCGACCTGACCGGCGACGGCCTGCTGGACCCCGAACAGGTCCGCCGCGAGATTCACGCGCGCGACGCGGCCCTGGCCAACCCCTTCGGGAAGGACCCGCAGATCACCGCGCTGCGCGGCGCCCGCGCCTACCTGGGCGACCGACTGGTGCGCGTGGCGAAACCGGGACCGCTGCTGGACCCGCAGAGCGGCCCGCTGATCGCCGTGAAACTGAACATCCTGACCCGCAAGACCCTCGGCGGCCTGGAAACCGACCTGAGCGCGCGCGTGCTGGGGCAGGGCGGGCAGCCCATTCCCGGCCTGTACGCGGCGGGCGAGGTCGCGGGCTTCGGCGGGGGCGGCCTGCACGGCTACCGCGCGCTGGAAGGCACCTTCCTGGGCGGCTGCCTGTTCAGCGGCCGGATCGCGGGCCGCGCCGCCGCCGGAGCCGTGTAGCGCGGAACCACAAGACGGAAGGCGCGGCCGCAGTGGCCGCGCCTCCCTTCAAACGGTCAGACCGTTTCTTACAGGTTGCCCTTGAGGGTGCTGGCGACCTTGAAGGCCACTTTCTTGCCGGCGGGAATCTGGATCTTCTCGCTGGTGCCGGGCTTCACGCCGGTGCGGGCGGCGGTGGCCTTGACGCTCAGGGTGCCCAGGCCGGGCAGGCCGACGCTCTGGCCGCCCTTGATGGCGCCCACGATGACGTCCAGCATGGCGCTGACGGCTTCCTCGCTCTGCTTCTTGGTCAGGCCGGTCTTGTCGGCGACCATTTCCACGAGCTGGGTCTTGGCGACCTTGGTGCTCTCGGCCTTGGTGGCGGCCTTGGCGGCGGGAGCGGCCTTGGCAGCGGGCTTCTTGGCGGGGGCTTTAGCAGACTTTTTCGTCATGGTGAGCAGCATGACATACCGCCGCGCCCTTGGGAAGGGGGGGGAGGGGGCGGGAATGCCCGCCAGCACGCCCTTCCGCCGACCACACGCCCGGAAACCCCCTCCCAGACGCGCTTTTTTTCATTCGGGGAATTCGGGCGTGTGGCACGTCACTTCCCGTACCTGCCCATGTATGAAGGTCTGCTCACGGCCGGGCCGGGCAGCTGGGCAGACGAATCGCGCTTGCCGGGGCGCGGGGCTGCGCTACACTCGGGGCACCCACAACCTGTTTTCGGCGGTCCACCCGCGTTGTCTGGACCCAGGGGGCCGCCGTCTCACTGCCACGGAGGTTCCTATGACGACTGCTCCTGCTCCTACCCGCTACTGGCCCGCCGGGAAACCCCGGTCCCTGACGCTGCCCGCCACCGGCCTGATGCACAGCCTGCACGTGTCCGCCGACCGTTACCCCGACAAGGTCGCGCTGTGGCACTACGGCCGCGAGATCACGTACCGCGAGCTGCGCGAGCAGGCCGAGCGGCTCGCCGGGCACCTCGCCGCGCAGGGCGTCGGCAAGGGCGACCGCGTGGCCGTGTGGATGCAGAACAGTCCCGCCTGGGTGATCAGCGCCTTCGCCGCGTGGCACCTGGGCGCGGTCGTGGTGCCGCTGGCCCCCATGCTGCAGGCCCGCGAGTTCGGGTTCTTCCTGCAGGACGCCGGCATCCGCGTGGGCGTGGTCGGCGCGGAACTGTACGAACGGGCCAAGCAGGGCGGACTGGCGCACGCGGTCGTGGCGAACGTCATGCACGGCACGGACGCCGCCCGCGCCGGGGTCGCGCTGCCCGACGGGCTGGACCTGACACCCGAGATGCAGGGCAGCGACGTGACGCTGGAAACCGCGCTCCAGGCCGCGCCGGTCCCGATGGCGGACGTGACCGCCGACGACCTGTGCATCATGCCGTACACGTCCGGCACGACCGGGCTGCCCAAGGGCTGCATGCACACGCACCGCAGCGTGCAGGCGAACGTGTTCGGCGCGGGCGTGTGGGTGGACAGCACCGTCGAGGACGTGTTCCTGGCGGCCCTGCCGTTCTTCCACGTGACGGGCTTCATCAACTCGCTGATGGGCGCCGTGAGCAGCGGCGCGCGGGTCGTGATCATGTCCCGCTGGGACCGCGACGCCGCCCGCACCCTGATCCGCACGCAGGGCGTGACGCTCTGGACGAACACGCCCACCATGGTCATCGACCTGATGGCCTCCCCGCACTTCGACCCGGCGGACCTGGGGTCGCTGCGCAGCGTCACGGGCGGCGGCGCCAGCCTGCCCGCGTCGGTCGGGCAGCGCCTGCTGGACCTGACGGGCATCATGTTCCTCGAGGGGTACGGTCTGTCCGAGACGATGGCGCAGTCGCACAGCAACCCCAAGGGCCGCCAGAAACTCCAGTGCCTGGGCATTCCGCTGTTCAACGTGGATTCCCGCATCGTGGACATCGAGAGCGGGCAGGAACTTCCGGCCGGGCAGACGGGCGAGATCGTGATCCGGGGACCGCAGGTTATGCAGGGGTACTGGAACCGCCCCGACGCGACCGCCGAGGCGTTCATGGACATCGGCGGACAGCGGTTCTTCCGCACGGGCGACCTGGGGTACATGGACGACGAGGGGTACTTCTACTTCGCGGACCGCCTGAAGCGCATGGTGAACGTGTCCGGCATGAAGGTCTGGCCGGCCGAGGTCGAGAACCTGCTGCACGGCCACGCCGCCATTCAGGAGGCCTGCGTGATCAGCGTGCCGGACGAACGCAGCGGCGAACGCGCCCGCGCGCTGATCGTGCTGCGTCCCGGCATGAGCGCCACGCCGGCCGAACTGGAAGCCTGGGCGCGCGAGCAGATGGCCACCTACAAGGTCCCGCGCGACTGGCAGTTCGTGGACAGCCTGCCGCGCAGCCCGACCGGCAAGGTCGCGTGGCGGCAGTTGCAGGAGGCCGCGCGGGCCCAGATGGCCTCCTGAACATCCGCCCCCCGAGCGGCGGGCAGGCGCGTCCCGGTCACGATCACCGGGACGCGCCTGCCCGCTGTCAGAATGGGCGTCCGTCCGGCTCCACTTCCCCCCCCCTCGCGAGGTGCCCTGCATGCCCTACGAACCGAATCCGCAGCGTTACGAGGCTCTTCCCTACCGCCGCGCGGGCCGCAGCGGGCTGCGGCTGCCGGCCGTGTCGCTGGGCCTGTGGCATAACTTCGGCGGCGTGGACCGCTTCGAGAACGCCCGCGCGATGGTCCGCACGGCCTTCGACGCCGGAATCACGCACTTCGACCTGGCGAACAATTACGGGCCGCCGCCCGGCAGCGCCGAGGAGACCTTCGGGCGGCTGCTGCGCGGCGACCTCGCGCCGTTCCGGGACGAGCTGATCGTGTCCAGCAAGGCCGGATACACCATGTGGCCCGGCCCGTACGGCGACTGGGGCAGCCGCAAGTACCTGCTGGCGTCGTGCGACGCGAGCCTCAGGCGGCTGGGCCTGGAGTACGTGGACGTGTTCTACCACCACCGCCCGGACCCGGACACGCCGCTGGCGGAGACGATGGGCGCGCTCGACCAGATCGTGCGGAGCGGGCGGGCGCTGTACGTGGGCGTCAGCAATTACCCGGCGGCGCGGCTGCGCGAGGCGGCCGCCATCCTGCGGGACCTGGGCACGCCGTTCGTGCTGAACCAGCCGAGTTACTCGATGTTCAACCGCTGGCTGGAACCCGACGGGCTGATCGGCGCGCTCGAGGACGAGGGCGTGGGCGCGGTCGTGTTCAGTCCGCTGGCGCAGGGCCTGCTGAGCAGCCGTTACCTGAACGGCATTCCCGGCGATTCCCGCGCCGCGAGCGCCACCGGGTTCCTGAAGGCGGACGCCGTGACCCCGGAGCGGATCGCGCAGGTCCGCGCGCTGAACGACGTGGCCGCCGCGCGCGGGCAGACGCTGGTGCAACTGGCGCTGGCGTGGGCGCTGCGCTGGCCGCAGGTGACGAGCGCCCTGATCGGCGCGAGCCGTCCCGAGCAGATCACCGACGCTGCCGGCGCCCTGAACGCCCCGCCCCTGACCGACGCGGAACTGGAGGCCATCGAGGCGATCCTGCGCGGCACGCCCGCCTAGGCCCTGCGTACAATCGAGCTTTCATCCTCCCCGACCCCACTCCCCACTCCTCAAAGGACGCCCGCCATGACCCACCCGACGAACGCCGACCTGCCCGCCTTCCTGCCGCTCACGCCCCGCTACCAGGCGCGGGTGTGGGGCGGTGACCGCCTCGCGCCGCCCGCCCCGGACGGCACGCCCATCGGGGAGGCCTGGATGGCCGACGGGCAGAGCGTCGTCAGCGGCGGCCCGCTGGCCGGGCAGACCGTCACGGCCGTCATGCAGGCGCACCCGGCGGCGCTGCTGGGTGCCGGGGGGGACCCGCAGTCTGGTTTTCCGCTGCTGATCAAGCTGCTCGACTGCCGCGACTGGCTGAGCGTGCAGGTTCACCCGAACGACGCGCAGGCCCGCGAGATGGTCGGCCCCGGCGAGCGCGGCAAGACCGAGGCGTGGCATTTCCTGCACGTGGAACCCGGCGGGGAACTGCTGGCCGGCGTGCAGCCCGGCACGACCCCGCAGGCCCTGGCGGACGCCATCCGCGGGGGCGGCATCCTGGACCTCAGCCAGCGGCACCGGCCGCAGGAGGGCGACACGCTGTTCATCCCGGCCGGCACCCTGCATGCCCTGGGGCCGGGCCTGCTGCTGTACGAGGTGCAGCAGGCCAGTGACACCACGTACCGCGTGTTCGACTGGGACCGCCCCGCCAGCGCCGGCCGCGCCCTGCACCTCGAGGAGAGCGTCGCCGTGACCGACCCGGCCCGGCAGGGAGAGCTGCGCACCGCCGCGCAGACCGGCGGGCTGGGCGAACTGGTCCGCTGCGAACAGTTCACGCTGACCGGCGTGAGCGGCGGCATCGAGCAGAACACCGCCGGCCGCTTCGCCCTGGTGACTGCCCTCAGCGACACCCTGACCCTGCTTGCCGGAAACCAGAGCCTGCCCCTGCACACCCACCAGACCGTCCTGATTCCTGCCGCGACCGGCCCCTACCGCATCGACGGGCACGGCCGGGCACTCGTCGCGCAGGTGGGCGTGGGGCCAGCGGAGAGCAGCGGTAACGACTCCCCACAGGACTGATCCGGACTCCGATTGAATGGGCTGCAAAGCCCGCCCGGTCCGAGCGGATGCGACTCGTATAGTTGCCCCGCAGAGAAGGAGAGAAACGCCCCTCCGGACGTGGAGCCGGCAGGGGCGGTGAAGTTCCGGATTGTCGGCGAAACAAACGGCAGTCCGTGTAAAGCGCCATCAGGCCTGAGTGGAGGCCCCCGGCAGATCACACCGGGGGCCTCCGCATCGTTGTTGGGGAGAGGTTGTGGCAGGGAGTGACCGGGGCGGAGGTCAGCCGCGCACTCGCCGTCCGTCAGTCGGCGGCGCTCTCCCCTACCTGCTCGGTGGCGTGGACGGTGATGGGGGTCCCGTTCACGGCGGCGTTGCCGGTCAGGGCGTCGATGCGCGTGGGGTCGGTCAGGTCGTTCAGGCTGGCTCCGGCGTGCCGGGCGGCGGTGCTCAGGCGGGTGCCGCTGCGGGCGTGTCCGAAGCCGTGGGGGAGGCAGGCGACGCCGGGCATGACGGTGTCCGTGATTTCCAGGGGCGCGGTGATCTCGCCGACGCGGGAGCGGATCAGGATGGTCTGGCCGTGTTCGAGACCCTGGGCGTCGGCGGGGTTGAGTTGCACGGTGCAGCGGTCGGGGCCGCGCATCAGGCGGGGCGTGTTGTGCATCCAGGAGTTGTTGCTGCGCAGTTGCCGGCGGCCGATCAGGACGAGCGGTTCGGGCGTCTGGTCGAGGGTGGCGCGCAGGCGGGGCAGGTCGGCGAGCATCGGGGCGGGCGCGAGGTGCAGTTCGCCGGTGGCGGTCAGCAGGCGGCCGGGCAGGCAGGGTTGCAGTGGGCCGAGGTCCACGCCGTGCGGGTTGGCTTTCAGGTCGTCCAGGGTCAGGCCGCTGCGGCCGTGGGCGAGGCCGGCGCCCAGGCGCTGTTCGGGCGTGGCGAGGGCCTTGCCGGTCAGGCGCTGCACGAGGCCGTCGAAGATCTGGTAGTCGAAGCGCTGGTCGGGGCGGATCGGGAAGACCGGCTGGGAGTAGCGGGCGGTGTTGCGCACGGCGAAGTGGTGGAAGATCACGTCGTAGTGCGGGACTTCCAGGCCGAAGGCGGGCGGCAGGATCACGTGGGCGTGGCGGGTGGTTTCGTTCAGGTAGGGGTCGATGCTGACCATGAAGTCCAGGCTCCCGAGGGCGCGGTCCAGGGCGGCGCCGTCCGGGACGGACAGGACGGGGTTCCCGGCGACGGTGACCAGCGCGCGGATCTGGCCGTCGCCGGGTGTCAGGATCTCCTCGGCCAGGGCGACGTTCGGGAGTTCGCCGTCGAATTCCGGCAGGCCGCGCACGCGGGTGTGGTGGCGGCCGTGGTGGGTCGCGCCGGCTTTCGCGCCGGCGAGCAGGTCGAAGGCGGGGGCGGGGAACATCGCGCCGCCCACCGTGTCGAGGTGGCCGGTGACGGCGTTCAGGGCGTTCACGAGCCACTGGCACAGCCCACCGAATTCCTGGATGCTCAGGCCGATGCGGCCGTACGCGGCGGCGCGGGGCGCGGTGGCGAACGCGCGGGCGAGTTCGCGGGTCACGCCGGCGCTGACGCCCGTGCGGGCCTCCACGGCCTCGGGCGTGAAGGGCGCGGCGGCGGCCTTCAGGGAATCCAGGCCGGTCATGACGCCGCCCAGGTGTGCGGTGCGTTCCAGGTTGCTGGCGAAGACCTCGTTCAGCAGGGCCAGCAGGAACAGGGCGTCGGTGCCGGGGCGGATGTGGTGGAAGTCGGTGGCGTACTCGGCGCTCTCGGTGCGGCGCGGGTCGAGCAGCACGACGCGGCCGCCGCGCGCGCGGATGGCTTTCAGGCGGTCGCGGATGCCGGGCGCGGTCATGATGCTGCCGTTACTGGCGAGCGGGTTGGCGCCCATCATCAGGAAGAAGTCGGTGCGGTCCACGTCGGGGATGGGCAGCAGGAGTGGGTGTCCGAACATCTCGGCCCCGGCGAAGTGGTGCGGCAGCTGGTCGATGCTGGTGGCGGTGTAGCGGCTGCGGCTGCCCAGGGCTTTCAGGAACGCCCCGGCGGACAGCAGGGTGCCGCTGTTGTGCACGCTGGGGTTGCCCTGGAAGGTGGCGACGGCGTCGGGGCCGTGCTGCTCCCGGACGGCCCGCAGGCGCGCGGCGACGTGGTCGAGGGCCGCGTCCCATTCCATGGGTTCCCAGCTGTCCCCGACGCGGCGCATGGGGGTTTTCAGGCGGTCCGGGTCGGCGTGCAGGTCGGGCAGCGCCGTGCCCTTGGGGCAGATGTGGCCGCGGCTCAGGGGGTCGTCGGGGTCGCCGCGCACGTCGGTGACGCGGCCGCCCTGCACGGTGATCTTCAGGCCGCAGATGGCCTCGCAGAGGTTGCAGGCGCGGTAGTGGACGCCGTCGGGGGCGGGTGGGCTGGTGTGGGTGGATGCGGTCATGGGGGCCTCCGTGGGGTCCGGTCGCGGTGACCGGCTGGGGTCAGGAGCGGGCCGGCGGTGGGCCGGGGCGACCTGGGCGCTGAATTGTGGACTGGGTTCAGTATGCCACCCGGAGTCGGCCCGGCATGTGGGACAGCGCGCCGGGGCAGGGGGTTTATGAACTCTTCATCCAGGGTCAGACGGTTGCCAGGGGTACAAGTCACTCAGAAAAGAAACGTGCTCTGTCACGCCTTATTTGACCTGTCGTCTGGTAGCGACCACACAAAAAGAGTGTGCAGGCATTGTATTGCTGGTCTAGGCAGGCCGCCTGACCATGATCTGACACATTGACAGTTTGACTTGACCCACCCCCCCCCACCCCCGTAGGCTCAACCTCACGAGTCATACATGATTCGGCCTGTGGTCTCAGAAGTTCCGCAAGGACTTCTGCGTTCTGAAACTTGGCCGTCCATCTCCCGTGTTCAGTCCGCGCGCCCGGACCTGGACCGGCGCGGCCATTCCTTGCCCTTTATCACGCGCCCTCATCAAGGAGTCACCCCACCCCATGGCCCTGAAACCAAGCTCCATCGGCACTGCCCTTCTGCTCGGCACCCTCCTGATCGGCTGCGGCAGCACCAACACCACGCCCAGCGACACCACCGCCCCCACCGTGACGCTGACCGCCACGCCCAACCCCGTCACCGCTGACGGCACTCTCACCCTGAAAGCCGATGCCAAGGACGAGAACGGCGTGACCCGCGTCGAGTTCTTCGAGGGCACCACCAAGGTCGGCGAGGACACCAGCTCGCCCTTCGAATTCACCACCACGGTCAATGCGCTCAACAACGGCAAGCGTACCTACACCGCCACCGCCTACGACGCCGCCGGCAACAAGGCCAGCGGCAGCACCGACGTCACGGTCGCCATCACCGCCAACACCGCCCCGCTCAGGGGCACGGTCGTGGACCAGAACATCGGCGCGCCCGTCGCGGGCAGCACCATCACCGTGCTGCGCGAAGGCAAGGCGCTCGGCACCGTCACCACGGGCGCCGACGGCACCTTCACCCTCAGCGGCCTGAGCGCCGGCACCTACGACCTCCGCGCGCGCAAGACCGGCATGGCCGGCTCGGACCTGTACGGCGTCGTGGTGGGCACCGAGACGCCCAGCGTGAGCCTCGTACAGCGCCCCGCCTTCGAGACGAGCGCCACCACCAACCCCGCCACGCTGGTCATCACCCGCGCCGACGGCAGCCCTATCGCGGGCGCGACCTTCACCGACAAGATCGACTTCCGGATCAAGACCGCCCCCACCAGCGACCACGTCGGCCCGATCCGCATCATGTACGCGCAGCTGGGCCGCACGCCCGGCAGCGGCGGCGTGACCGGCTCCACCACCGCCAGCAACTGGAACTACTCGCCGCCCCAGGACCAGACTGGCGTGATCGACACGGACAAGGTGACCACCAGCGGCAACTTCACCGCCGGGTTCGGGAGCGCCACCGGCGAGCGCGTCTACCTGGAAATCATGACGGTTGACTACAACTACAACTACTCCCGCTACGTCGTGCCGATCAACCTGATCAACACGGGCGCGGCCGCGGCCCCCACCGTGACCGCCCCGACCCGAGTGGCCGCCACGGCCTTCACCCTGAAGCAGGAAGGTTCGTGGACCACCCCCTACGACGCGCCCACCCCCGACGCCGCCCCGAACGGCAGCGGCGTGTTCGTGGACGTCCGCTGGTGCTACACCAACGTGGCCGCCACGCCCTTCGCGTTCGACATCGAACGTTCCAGCGACGGCACCACTTTCCAGAAGATCGGCACGGTCGGCGGCGCAGCAACCACCTCGTGCAGCACCAACCAGGCGACCCGCCCTTACAACTTCCGGGACACCAGCAGCGACCTGAGCGTCGGCAAGACCTTCACGTACCGCGTCAAGGCGCGCGGCGCGAACAGCGTGGCCGGCAACGACAGCCGCACCACGCCCCTGGCGCAGTTCACGCCGACCTTCCAGGGTCCCGCCGACGAATCCACCGGCGTGAGCCTGACCCCCACCTTCGTCCTGGGGCATAACCAGACCGCCATCGGCGCGGACGGCGCGGCCTTCAACCTGCGCCTGCGTGACCTGATGACCCTGGGCGGCTACAACCTGCCCGGCACGGCCTCCAACGCCCTGATCCGCGTCGAGGAAGGCACCGGCAGCGGCGGGAACGGCGTCACGCCCGGCCAGTCGCTGGTGTTCACGAGCACCGGCCCGGTCCTGGGGGCGCCCACCACGGCCGCGTCCATCCTGGCCGACACCGGCGGCCGGTACCTGCCCAGCAACCCCGGTCGCGCCAGCGTGGACACGGCGGCGCACACCGTCAGCCTCCCGCTGAACTCGTTCGTGACGACCCCGCTGCAACCCCTGCGGCCCTACAAGTGGGAGATGTACTCCGGCTTCGCGTACCGTTACGCCCCGGACGAGGGCAACCGCATCTCGGCGTACTCGGTGTTCACCTGGCCGTCCGCGCAGGAAGCGCCCATCAATCAGACGCGCCCCGTGAACCTCAACTGGGACTTCATCACCGGCGAGAAGTAACCCCGCGACCTCCCCGTCCTCTCCTGACCTTTCCCCGACCGTGCTTTGCCCTGTGAGGAACCCCCTGATGCGTAAGAACCTCCCACTGACCCTCGGAGTGCTGGGCCTGACCGCCCTGCTCGCCGCGTGCTCCACCCAGACCGCCGCTCCCGTCGCCGCGCCGGCACCCGCCGACACCGACCTCGCCACCGCCGGCACCACGCAGTACGTGCGCAATGAGGTTGTCGTCGGGTACGACACCCAGGCCGGCCTGAACGCCGCCGCCGCCGCCATGAACGGCACGGTCGTCCGGACCATCCCGGAGATCCGCACCGCGCTGATCCGCGTGCCGGGCGACGCCCTGAAAGTCGCCGGGACCGGCTCGAAAGTCAGCGGCGTCCGCTACGCCCGCGCGAACGTGGTCGTCACCCCGCAGCGCGGCGACCCCACGCCCGTCGCCGGGGCGGGCCTGAACGCCCAGGCGGCCAGCGCCGACCAGATCTTCGACGAACTGCCGCAGTACGCGCTCGACCCCCGCCACCTGAACGCCAAGGCCGCCTGGGACAAGGGCCTGACCGGCAAGGGTGTGCTGGTGGCCGTCATCGACGATCCGGGCGACGTGACCCACCCGGACCTCGCGCCCAACTGGGCCGGGAAGGCCTTCGATCCCGCGCAGGCCAAGACGTACACCAACGGCGCCGAGTGGGCCAAGTACTTCCAGAAACCCGAGAACGACCACGGCACGTACGTGGCGTCCAGCATCATCGCCGCGAAGAACGGCCAGGGCATCGTCGGCCTCGCCTACGAAGCCAAGTGGATGCCGGTCGTGATGTTCAACCCCGGCGGGTACTCCAGCTTCAACATCGCGCTCGGGGCGGTGTGGGCCACCAACAACGGCGCGCGGGTCATCAACAACTCCTGGGGCGGCGGCGTGAGCTTCGGGCCGGTCAAGGACGCCTTCGACTACGCCATGGCGAACGGCACGACCGTCGTGGCCAGCATGGGCAACTCCTACCACGACGAATTCCAGTACCCGGCGGCCCTGCCCGGCATCATCGCGTCTGGCGCGCTGGACGGCAGCAACCGCAAGGTGACGTTCAGCACCACCGGCCGTCACATCTCCAGCAGCGCTCCTGGCCAGGACACCATGCTCGCCCGGCCCACCTGGCAGGGCGGCGGGTACGCCCTGATCTCCGGCACGAGCTTCTCGTCACCGTACACGGCCGCGGTGGCCGCGCTGGTCCTGCAGAAATGCCCGGCCGCCACGCCCTACCAGGTGCGCCGCGTGATGGAGATGAACGCCAACGGCGCCATCGGCAGCAACCCCACCGGCTTCGACCGTGACACCGGCTGGGGCGCGCTGGATGCCGGGAAGATCGCGCAGACCCTCACCGACTGCGCCGCCCTGCCCGCCCGCGGCGCGAACGTCCACGTGAACCTCTCGTACGTGAACGGCAGCGGCACCCAGAAGGGCATCCTGGGCGACGTGATCCTGCGCGGCCAGGGCATGCGCGCCGGCGCCACCGACGACCCCACCCCGCTGTACCTGAGTCCCACCGACGAGAACGGCGACGTGCGCTTCAGCGAGATCGCGCCCGGCACGTACGACCTGTACATCGCCGGCCCGGATCTGAGCACCACTGGCGGCAAGACCGACGAGCGCGGCACGTTCGTGGGCACCCTGACCGCCACGAGCGGCAGCACCTACGCCGCGCCGGACCGCAAGCGCCTGCTGCTGCCCGCCGCGTTCGTGGACACCAACCCCACCGACCCTTACGAACCCAACGACGACCTCGGGAACGCCGCGCCCATCGCGTACGGGCAGACCACCCAGACGGCGTACATCTACGGCAAACCCCAGGACTTCGACGTGTTCACCTTCAGCGGCAAGAAGGGCGACGCCATCCGCGCCGAGGTGCAGGCCCGCATCCAGTTCGGCGGTCAGCTCGACTCGTTCGTGTACCTGCTCGACCCGACCGGCAAGGTCCTGGAAGTCAATGACGACCGCGGCGCCGGGGATTCGGATTCCGAACTGAACTTCACGCTGCCGGCCGACGGCAACTACTTCCTGGCCGTCACCAGCTACGACATCAGCGAGGGGCAGGACGACGACAGCCCCTTCAACAAGTACCGCCTGAAACTCAGCAAGACCAACTGATATGCACTCGGATTGAATAAGCTGCGAAGCCTGTTCAATCCGGGTCCATGTAAGGTTCCTGCCCCCCCACCCGCGACGGTGGGGGTTCTGCTGTAGTGGGTGGCAGCAAATGGCCGCCCACCCGCGCCGCGCCCCCCGTATGCTGGGCGCATGACAGACAACTCGGGGCCGCGTGGGCGGCTGTACTACGGGTGGGTGGTGGTGGCGGTCACGGTGGTCGCGCTGCTCGTGGCGGCGGGTGCGCGCTCGGCGCCGGGTGTGTTCCTGCTGCCCATGCAGGAGGCGCTGGGCCTGGACCGGGGCACGCTGTCCTTCTCGGCCAGCCTGGGACTGCTGGTGTTCGGGCTGGCCGCGCCGCTCTCGGGCCGGTTGATGAACCGTTTCGGGCCGCGCCGGGTGGCGACGGCGGGCCTGCTGCTGCTGGCCGTCAGTTTCGGGCTGAGCACGCTGGCGCGATCGGCGCTGGCGCTGCACCTGAGCTGGGGCCTGCTGAGCGGTCTGGGCACCGGACTGGTCGGGAGCGTGCTGGGCGCGACGGTCGCCACGCGCTGGTTCGTGAGGCGACGCGGGTTGGTGGTGGGTGTGTTCGGCGCGGCCACGAGTGCCGGGCAGTTGCTGTTCATTCCGCTGCTGACCGCCTGGGCGGGCCGGATCGGGTGGGACGGCGCAGCGCTGGTCGTCGCGGGCGCGGCGCTGCTGCTGGCGCTGCCGCTGTGGGCGCTGCTGCGCGACCGGCCGGAGGCGCTGGGACTGCAACCGGACGGGGATACGCACGCGTGGCCCACGCCGCCGCCCGTCCCTGACCCGCACGTCATGCGCCGCGCCGTGCGCAGCCGGGACTTCTGGCTGCTGAGCCTGACGTTCCTGGCGTGCGGGTTCACGAGCAACGGCATCATCGGCACGCACTTCATGGCGTACTGCGGCGACCTGGGCCTGACCGCCACCTTCGCGGCGGGCCTGCTGGCGCTGATGGGCGCGTTCAACTTCGTGGGGACCCTGGCCAGCGGCTACCTGACCGACCGCGTGGACCCCCGGCTGTTGCTGGCGGTGTACTACGTGGTGCGCGGCCTGAGCCTCGCGCTGCTGCCGCTGGTGCCGCCGGGGCTGGCGTTCACGGCGTTCGCGGTGCTGTTCGGGCTGGACTATATCGCCACGGTGCCACCGACCACGGCCCTGACGGCCGACACCTTCGGTCGGGCGAACGTGGGCACGGTGTACGGCTGGATCTTCTGCGCGCATCAGGTGGGCGCGGCGCTGGCGTCCTGGCTGGGCGGCGAGGTGCGGGACGTGCTGGGCAGTTACGGCCCGGCGTTCCTGGCGTCGGCGGTGCTGGCCGTCTGCGCGGGCCTGCTGGCGCTGGGCATCAGCGCCCCGGCCCGGCGGGACGCGCGGCCCGCCGCCTGAACGCTAGCCTGCGCGCATGACCTTTCCGGAGTTCACGTCCGAGCAGGCCGAGGTGGTGGCCCGCGCCGTCCGCGCCATTCAGGAGCACGCCCCGGCGTGCGAGGCGGCGCAGGACGTGACGCCGGGGGCGGCGCTGGCCCTCTCGCAGAGCGGGTACACGCGCCTGACCGTGCCCACGGAGGCGGGTGGCCTGGGCGCGGGCCTGGGTGTGTTCGCGCGCGCGCAGGCCGAGGTGGGCCGCGCGGACGCCAGCCTCGCCCTGATCCTGGCGATGCACGGGCACGTGACGGGCGCGGCGTTCCAGGGGCGCAGCCTGCCGCCGCACCTGCTGGACGCCGTGGCGGGCGCGGGTGTGCGCGGCGAGCTGCTGAACGCCCTGGCAAGTGAACCGGAGCTGGGCAGTCCGTCGCGCGGGGGGCTGCCGCGCACGGTGGCGACCCCGGACGGCAGCGGCTTCGAGAGCGGCGTGTGGTTCGTGACGGGCCGCAAGACCTGGAGTACCGGCGCGCGGGCGCTGCGCTGGGCGCTGGTGTCGGCCGCCACGCCGGATGGGCGGGTGGGCCGCTACTGGGTGGACCTGCGCGGTGAGGGCGTGCGCGTCGAGCCGACCTGGGAGGGCGCGCTGGCCCTGCGCGGCAGCGGCAGCCACGACGTGGTGTTCGAGCGGGCGCCCGCCGCGCTGCAGGCCCCGCCGGCCGCGTCTCATCCGGCGAGCAGCGCGTGGTTCTGGACGGCGGTGGCCGCCACGTACCTGGGTGTGGGCGAGGCGGCGCTGGACGCCCTGCGCCGCTACGCGCACGAGCGGATCCCGACAGCGCTGGGCGCCCCGATCGCCACGCTGCCGCGCGTGCAGGAGACGGTGGGCCGCATCGGGGCGCAGCTGATGGCGGCGCGGACGCTGCTGGCGCACGCGACGGCCACCTGGGACGCCCGGCCCGGCGCGGGGGCGGTCCCGCTGATCGGCGCGGCGAAGGCGGTCTGCACGAACGCCGCCGTGGACGCCACGGACCTCGCCATGCGCGCCGCCGGGGGCGGGGCGCTGACGGCCGCGTTGCCGCTGGGAAAGTTGCTGCGGGACGCCCGCGCGGGCCTGACTCACCCGCCGGGCGAGGACACCGCCTTCACGGCGTACGGCGCGGCGCTGCTGGACGCCCCCGACCGGGCGTAGGCTTCAGCGCCAGGAGATCAGGTCGGGCGGCAGGTGGTGCGTCTCGTTGAAGGTATCGAGGCTGACGCGCCCCCCGCCGAAGGTCAGCCGCGTGACCGAGGCGTTCTTCACGCGCCAGTTCAGGGTCAGCGCGGAGGCGTCCGGGGCGTCCAGGGCGAGGGCGACGGTCAGGCCGATCACGCCGCCGCTGGTGAAGGCCAGCACGGTCGAGCCGCTGCCCTGGCGCAGCACGTCGGTCAGCGCGGCCCGCACGCGCGCCCGGAACTCTGCCCAGGGTTCGACCCGGCGGTCGGTGAGGGTCCCGGCCTGCCACGCGGCGGCCAGGGCTTCGAGGTAGTTCTGGAAGGCGCGGTTGCGTTCCGGGCCGCCGGTCTGCGCGGCCAGTTCGGCGGACAGCGCCGCGAAGGCCGGGTCCCGCTCGGCCAGGATGGGGGCGAGGTGACCGACGAGGCCGTCCCCGTCGAATTCCGCCAGTCTGGGGTCGAGGACAGGGTCGGGCCAGCCGGGCTGGTGGGCCAGCTGGGCGCTGCGCCGCTGCCGCACGAGCGGGCCGTGCAGGACGTGCGTGGGGCGCACGCCCGCCGCGTGCAGGGCCGCGCCGACCGTCCAGGCCTGCTGCTCGCCCAGCGGGGAGAGGCGGTCGGTGTCGGCCTCGAACGGCGTGGCCTGCCCGTGGCGGATCAGGATCAGTTCGCTCATATGAACTCCGATTGAATGGGCTGCAAAGCCCATTCAATCCGGGCAGATGCGACTCGTAGAGCTGCCCCGCAGAGTAGGAGAAAAACGGGTTCCGGACGTGAAGCTGGCAGATCAGTGGTGTTCCGATCTGTCAGCGAAACAGACGGAACCCGTATCACGCGCGGGCGTCCTGCTCCCGGATGCGCCGCCACGCCTCGCGGATCAGCCACCCGGCCTGACCGGCCAGCGGGGCGAAACGCGGGTCGCTGGTCTGCCCGGCGCGGTAGCGCGCGAAGATCTGGATGACGATCACCGCCAGTTTGAAGTGGCCCAGCACCTCGTACCACGGCAGCGCCCGTTCCAGCGCCGCGAGGTGTGATTGCGGGTCGCTCGTCACATGACGAGCAGCGCGCGCCGCGTAGCGGGCGACCAGTTCGTCGCGGCCCAGGAAGCCGGGCGAGGCTGCGCCGACCTCGTTGGGCGCCCCGCCGGGCAGCTCGGGCATGGTCCAGTAGGTCAGGGTCAGGCCCAGGTCCACCAGGGGGTCGCCCACGGTGGTCATCTCCCAGTCCAGCAGCGCCGTCACGCGGCCCGGATCGGCCGGGTCCAGCATCAGGTTGTCCAGCTTGAAGTCGTTGTGGACCAGCGTGTGCGCGCTCTCGGGGGGCGTGTGCGCCTCCAGCCACGCGATCACGCGCTCGTCGTTCAGGTCGTCCGGGGCGGGCAGGTCGCCCGTGTCCCGCAGCGCCTCGCGCGCGCGTCGCCAGCGCCCGGCCCAGCCGGATACCTGCCGCGCATTGAAGCCCTCGGGCTTGCCGATGTCCCGCAGGCCCGCCGCGTCGATATCCACCGCATGCAGGTCCGCTAGCGTGTCGGCCAGCGCGCCGGACATGCGCCGCGCCGCGTCCGGAAGGTCGCGGTACTCGGCGGGCAGGCGCGTGCGGACCACCGTGCCGTGGCGGCGTTCCATCAGGTAGAACGGCGAACCGATCACGGCCGGGTCCTCCACGATCAGCGCCGGGCGGGGCGCGACCGGCAGCACCGGGTGGATCTTCTCCAGCAGGTGCGCCTCGCGGACCATGTCGTGCGCGCCCTTCGGGACCGGCCCCAGCGGCGCGCGGCGCAGCACGTACTCCTGCCCGCCCCGCGCCGGATCGCCCGCCCGCACGAGGTACGTCAGGTTCGAGAACCCGCCGGGGAACTGCAGGGCGCTCAGGTCGTCCACGTCACCCGCCACGCGGCCGCGCATGGCCTCGCGCAGCGCGTCCAGCGGCAGTTCCTCACCCGGCCGGACCGGGGCCGTCTCGGGTCGGGTCACGCCCGCGACTCCTCCGGGTGACCCGCGCCGGGCTGCGCTGCGAAGGCCTGACCGTCGAGCAGCTTCATGGCCTTGCCACGCAGGTGACGCATCTTGCTGATCCACTCCTCGTAGTTGTTGGCCTTGTTCTGGAAGGACTTCAGGGTGCTCGGATGCGTGGTCACCAGGAAGCCGTCGGCACGCAGGACTTCCAGGGTCTTCTCGACCAGTTCGTCGGTGGTGATCGCGGTCTGCTGAAGCAGCGGCGCGTTCTGGATCATCGGCGTCCACACGCCCTCCGGGCACAGCGCAGCGACCTTGATGCCCCGGTCGCCGTACGTGATCGCCAGCCACTCCGCGAACGCCAGGGCCGCATGCTTGGTCACCGCGTACGGCGCGGAGTGCAGTTCGGTCAGCAGACCCGCCGCCGACGCCGTGTTCAGCAGGTACCCCTCGCCCCGCTCCAGCATGTGCGGCAGCACGTGACGGGCCGCCCACACGTGACTCATCACGTTCACGCGGTGAATCAGGTCCCAGTGCTTGTCACTCGTTTCCGGCCCCTCGCCGATGGCGATCCCGGCGTTCGAGCACAGCAGGTCGATGCGGCCCTCGTTCGCCAGCACGTCGTCGATCAGGCCCTTGACGCCCGCCTCCTGCCCGATGTCGGCCGGCAGGAACCGCGCGCCCATCTCGGCCGCCTTCGCCGCGCCAACCTCCGCGTTCCGGTCGGACGCCACGACCACCGCGCCCTCCTTCACGAACCGCTGCGCCAGCGCCAGCCCGATCCCGGACGCCGCTCCCGTCACCACAATCACTTTTCCGTTGAATTCCATGTCATTCCTCCGTTAGTGGTGTTACCAGTTGGATTAATCGTTCAGCGACCATTCTCGGGTCAGCCAGTTGACCCTGAGCCGTCGCCAGGACCAGCTCGAACACTGCGTCATCCGACCCACTCAAATGCAGTCCGTTCATAAGGAGAAACACGTACGTTGACGCGTAGGCCGTGCGTTTGTTGCCATCTATGAACGCATGATTCCTGGAAAGGAAGTAGAGATACGCCGCCGCCTTTTCTACTGGAGTGGGATAGAGCTCCACACCGAAAGCCTGCATGGCCGGCTGAGCAACTGCTGAGGCAAGTGCTCCTGCGTCACGAAGTCCCGGAAGACCCCCGTGCGCTGCAATGGCCTCGTCATGCAAATCGGTCACGTTCTCGGCAGTGAGGTGAACTGTCATGCGTCACTGAGCCGGGCCAGCAGGTCAGACTTGTCAGCGAACAGTTTCTCCTTCGCCTGCGCGAAACTCAGTCCAGGTTGTGCGGGACGCAGGATGAGGCCTCCATCAGTCGGCTCGATCACGACCTCTTCCTGAAATCCGTACAGTTCCAGAAGCTCTTTGGGAATGATCAGCGCGCGGGACTTTCCGATAGTTGTCAGCTTCTTCTGCATGGCTGATTATAACCGGGTTATAACTTCAGCCCTGGCGGGCGGCGTGGCGTTTCATCTCGACTTTCGCGACGGTTTCGGTGTGCACGATGTCCGGGCCGTCCGCGAGGCGCAGGGTGCGGGCCTGGGCGTACATCATGGCCAGCGGCGTGTCCTGGCTGACGCCCGCGCCGCCGTACACCTGGATGGCGCGGTCGATGACGCGCAGCGCGACGTTCGGTGCGACGACCTTGATGGCCGCGATCTGCCCGCGCGCCTCCTTGTTGCCGACGGTGTCCATCATGTGCGCGGCGTTCATGGTGAGTAGCCTCGCCTGGTCGATCTCCATGCGGGAGTGCGCGATGGCCTCGCGGACGTGCTGGTGCCCGCTGAGGGGTTTGCCGAAGGCGGTGCGCTGCCCGGCGCGTTCGATCATGAGTTCCAGGGCGCGTTCGGCCTGACCGATCAGGCGCATGCAGTGGTGGATGCGGCCCGGCCCGAGGCGGCCCTGCGCGATCTCGAAGCCGCGGCCCTCGCCGAGCAGCATGTTCGCGGCGGGCACGCGCACGTCCCGGAAGGTCATCTGCGCGTGGCCGTGCGGGGCGTCGTCGTAGCCGAAGACGGTCAGCATGCGCTCCTTGGTGACGCCCGGCGCGTCCAGCGGCACGAGGATCATGCTCTGCTGGAGGTGCTTGGCGGCCGTGGGGTCGGTTTTGCCCATGAAGATACTGATCTTGCATCGCGGGTCGCCTGCGCCGCTCGTCCACCACTTGTCACCGTTGATGACGTATTCGTCGCCGTCACGGACGATGCTGGACTGGATGTTCGTGGCGTCGCTGCTGGCGACGTCCGGTTCGGTCATGGAGAACGCGCTGCGGATCTCGCCGTTCAGCAGGGGGATCAGCCACTGCTCCTGCTGTTCGGGTGTGCCGTAACGGGCCAGGACTTCCATGTTGCCGGTGTCGGGAGCCGAGCAGTTGAAGACCTCGGGTGCCCACCAGACGCGGCCCATGATCTCGCACAGTCCGGCGTATTCCAGGTTGTTCAGGCCCGCGCCGTACTTCCCGTCACGGCTGCTGGCGGGCGGCAGGAACAGGTTCCACAGGCCCGCCTCCTGCGCCCTGGGCTTGAGTTGGTCGATCAGCGGCAGGTGTTCCCAGCGGTTCCCGGTGTCGATCTGCCGGTGAACCTCGGCGTCGTTCGGGTAGATGTGTTCCTCCATGAACGCGGTCAGGCGTTCACGCAGGTCGCGGGCGCGGGGGGTCACGTCGAATACGGTCATAGGGGTTCCTCCTCGGGGGTCAGGGGCCGGAAGCTGGCGCCCGCACCCTCGATGCTCAGCAGAAAGGTGCGGAAACCGACGTTCCCCTCGCGCCGCAACACCAGATTCAGGGCCAGCAGGCTCTCCTGAATCGCCCCGGCCTGCTCCAGCAGCGCGGGGGCGTCGTCCTGCGCGATCAGGTGCGCGTAGCGGGCATCCTCGTCGAACAGCACCCGGTACGGGTCGAAGGCGGGCGTGGGCTCGAAGCTGGCGTCAATGGCGAACGGTCCGGCACCGGTGACGGTCAGGGTGCCCAGGACCTCTGCGCCCCGCTCCAGGGTGTAGACAGCGCCGGGGTTCACGGCACGTCCGCGCGGGCGATGGTGCCCAGCGCCGTGGCGACGAGTTTCTCCTGACCGCCCTGCGCGGCGTAGAGGTCGCAGCGGGTCACGGCCTGCCGCTTCCCGGCGCTGAGCACCGTGCCACGCCCGATCAGGGTGTCGCCCTGCGCGGGCCGCAGGAAGTTGATCTTGAATTCACTCGTCAGGACGCTGGGTCCCAGCGCGGCGGCTCCCATGAACGTCAGGGTGATGTCCGCCAGGGTCGCCTGCAGGCCGCCGTGCGCGAAGCCGTGGTGCTGGGTCAGGTCGGGGCGCAGCGCGAGGCTCACCTCGACCCCTTCGGGCGTGAAGCGGATCGCGCGAGCGCCGACGAGGGTGCTGAACGGCTGGGCGTCCAGCACACCCTGCGCCATGGCGAGCATGTCGGTCGGGGCACTGGTCATAGGTAGACCCGGAAGACGCTCTCGGCGGTGCAGGCGGGCTTGTCGGCACCTTCAATCTCGATGGTGTTGGCGACCGTGATCTGCACGAAGCCCTGGCCGGGTTCGGCGGACTGGAGGACGGCGCGGTTGCGCAGGCGGGCACCGGCCCGGACGGGCGCGATGAAGCGCACGCGGTTCAGGCCGTAGTTGACGGTCAGGCGCGCGCCGTCGATGTGGGGGGCGCCGCCGTGGGTCATGAACTCACCGGCCAGCAGGGAGAGGGTCAGGAACCCGTGCGCGATGGTGCCGCCAAACGGTCCCTGCGCGGCCTTGTCCTGGTCCACGTGAATGAACTGGTGGTCGCCGGTGGCGTGTGCGAAGGCGTCGATGCGGGTCTGGCCGACGGTGATCCAGTCGGACAGCGCGACCTGCGTGCCGACATGCGCGGCCAGTTCATCCGGCCGGATTCCGGCGGGCGCGGTCATACGACGCCGGCGCCGCCGTCCACGGCGATGTTCTGGCCGGTCATGTAGGCGCTCGCGTCGCTGGAGAGCAGCAGCGCGAGGCCCTTGAGGTCCTGATCGGTGCCGAGGCGGTGCATGGGCGTGGATTCCAGAATGGACTGCTCACCGTACGCCAGGGTGCCCTTGGTCATCTTGGTGGGGAAGTAGCCGGGGCAGATGCTGTTCACGGTGACGCCCTTGTCAGCCATCTCGGCGGCCAGGGCGCGGGTGAAGTTCACGACGGCGCCCTTGCTGGTGTTGTACGCGACGGTGGGCGCCATGCGGGGGTCGTTGCCCTGGAGGCCGGCGACCGAGGCGACGTTCACGATGCGGCCCTTCCCGGCGGGCAGCATGCAGCGTTTCAGGACGCTCTGGGTGATCAGGAACAGGCCGTTCACGTTGACGTTCATGACTTTCATCCATGCGTCGAGCGGGTGGTCGACGGTGGGTGAGCCCCAGGTGGCCCCGGCGTTGTTCACGAGGATGTCGATGGGGCCGACCTCGGCGTGGATGCGTTCCACGAGGGGGTCAATGGTGTCGAAGGCGCCAAGGTCATTGGCGTACACGTGCGCGGTGATGCCCAGGCCCGCGAGGTGGGCTTTGGCCTCGTCGAGTTCGTGCTGTTTGCGGGCGGTCAGGACGACGGTGGCGCCGTACTCGCCGAGGGCCTCGGCGATCTGCAGGCCGAGGCCGCGGCTGCCTCCGGTGATCAGGGCGGTCTTGCCGGTCAGGTTGAACAGGTCTTTCAGGGCCATGGGGTCCTCCGGGTGGAAATGAATGGGGTTGCCCGGCCAGCATAAGCGAAAGTTTACGTGCGCGTCAATTTTGAACGCGGGGGGATATTTGCTGCAGCTTGGCAGGACAGCAGAACGACGCAGCGGGCTGGATAGATTGACTTTGCTCCTTACCTACCGTACGGTAAGGAGGCTGCTTACCGACCGGTAAGTCAAGCCTCAAGTCAAGGGAGATGCTATGTACCTGGCCCTGCGCGAACTCCGCCACCACCGCCTCCGCTCGCTGCTGATCGGCGGCATCGTCACCCTGATCGCCTTCATGGTGCTCATGCTCACCGGCCTCACCCGCGGCCTCGCCCACGACAACGCCGCGCTCCTCATCGAAACGCCCGCCACGCACTTCGTGACCACCCGCGACTCCGGGGGCGTCTTCACACGCTCCTTCCTGACGCCCGACACCGTCACGCGCCTTCAGGCCGTCGCCGGCGCGCAAGCCACGCCCCTCGCGCAGAGCTTCGCCACCCTCAGCCACGGCGACCAGCAACTCAGCGGCGTCCTGATGGGCGTACAACCCGGCAGCTTCATGAACCCCGCCGCTCAGCAGGGCCAACCCCTGAGCGCCGGCAGCACCGGAGCGGTCGTCGACGAATCCCTGCGCGAAGACGGCGTGACCCTCGGGGACACCCTCACCCTCAAACCCGGCGGCGAGACCCTGCAGGTGATCGGCTTCACGCGCGCCGCCCGCCTCAACCACCAGCCGGTCGTGTTCGTCACCCTGCAGCACTGGCAGACCCTGAACCCCCGCCTGCAGGGCACCGTGAACACCGTCGCCCTGAACGCGCAGGGCGAAGCGGCCGCCCTCGCCGCGCAGCTTCCCGGCGTGACCGTCCACACGCGCGCCGCCGCCCTCCAAGAACTGCCCGGCTACCGCGAGGAACAGGGCAGCCTGATCATGATCCAGGTGTTCCTGATCGTCGTGGCCGCCTTCGTGCTGGCCGTGTTCTTCTACGTCCTGACCCTCCAGAAAACGCCGCAGTTCGGGCTGCTCAAGGCCATCGGTGCCAGCACCCGCACCCTGGCCGGCAGTCTCGTGGCGCAGATGATGGTCCTGAGCGTTCTGGCGGTCACGGTGGCCGCGCTGGTCACGCTGGGCGCCGCCGCCCTGCTCCCGGCCGGGCTGCCGTTCACCCTGACGGCCCCCACCGTGCTGGGCGCGTCGGCCCTGCTGGTCGCGGTCGCGGCACTCAGCAGCCTGCTCAGCCTCGGCAGCATCGCCCGCGTCGACCCGCTGATCGCCATCGGCGCCTCCACGTGACCGCCCACGTGACCCGCCCCGCCAGCCGCCTCTCCCCCACCCGTCAGCCCAGGAGAACCGCATGACCGCCTCCCTGCACACCCAGCCCACGCCCGCCCAGCCGCACCCTTCGCCGTCCAACCCGCCCACGCTGTCGCTGCGCGCGGTCAGCAGAACCTACGGGGACGGCGACGGCACCGTCACGGCCCTGCACCCGACCACGCTCGATGTGCGGCCCGGCGAACTCGTCGCGGTCAGCGGCCCCAGCGGTAGCGGCAAGAGCACCTTCCTGGCCCTGGCCGGCGCGCTTCTGCAGCCCAGCACCGGTCAGGTCCTGATCGCCGGGCAGGACGTCACGGCGCTCCCGGCCGCCGCGCTGCCTGCCTTCCGCCTGAAGCAACTGGGGTTCGTGCTTCAGAGCAGCAACCTGATCCCGTACCTGACCGTGCGCGAACAGCTGACGCTGGTCACCCACCTCACCGGTCAGGACGCACACGCCGGTCGGACCCGCGCGGACGCCCTGCTGCGCACCCTGGGCCTGGGCGACCGGGCCGGGCACTACCCGGCGGCCCTGAGCGGCGGTCAGCGGCAGCGGGTGGCCGTCGCGCGCGCCCTGATGAACGACCCGCAGCTGATCCTGGCCGACGAACCTACCGCCAGCCTGGACGGCCCGCGCGGCCGTGAAGTCGTGCAGATGCTCGCCCAGCAGGTCCGGGAGCGCGGCCGGGCCGCCGTGATGGTCACGCACGACGACCGCGTGCTGGACCTGTGCGACCGCGTGTTACACATCGTGGACGGCCGCCTGAACTGAGGCCGGAATCCGTATGACACAATCCTCACCTGACCGCCCGTGAAGCTGCGCAGCACACACAAACCCGTTCCGGCAACCAGACCGACCCGCCAGAGCAGAAGCCGTCAACCGTCCGCCGCAGGACCTCCGGAGGCACATCTTTTCGTGTTTGGCACGTCAGAAAACTGGAATGTCACACCAGAACCCGGCTGACCCGGTCTTCATCTGGAACGCTGTGACAGGCGCGAGACCGGCCCCCCGGCACACTGAGTCTCAAGTTGCACTCCCTGACCGGAACGGTCGGACGGCCAGTGCATCGGGAGGCCTCATGAAACAGTTCCTGACCACTGCGCTGCTGCTCTCCGGTTCCGCCCTCGCTGCCACCAGCACCGGCACCCTCACGATCAACGCCACGGTGAACGCCTCCTGCACCCTGGCCAGCAGCACCCTGAACCTGGGCAACTACAACTTCGTTTCCGGCAGCGCCGGCACTGCCAACCTGGCAGTCACCTGCAACGTGCCCACCCTATTCACGGTCTCCGCCGACCAGGGCAAGAACTACAGCGGCGGCCTGCGCATGAAACACACCAGCCTCGACCAGTACCTGAACTACACCATGGTCACCACGCCCGTCGGGTTCTCCACCGGCGCCGTGCCCCTGGGCGGCGACTTCTCCACGAACGTCGCGGTCCTCGTGACGGCCACCGGCGCGCAGGTCGCCAGCGCCGGCAACTACTCCGACGTGGTGACCCTGACTCTGGAATACTGAGGCGCATGCTCCGGTCCCGCCCAGAACGCAGCGCCCTCCGGTCCCGGACCGGGCGGCGCTTCCTGCATGGCGCCCTGCTGGGCCTGCTGACCCTGGGCGCGCCCGTGGCGGCGCAGGGCGCGCCGGGCAGTTTTGCCCTGACAGTCAGCCCGACCACGCTGACCCTCGCGCCGGGCGCGCGGACAGTCAGCGTGACCGTCTCGAACTCCGGCACGCAGCCCGTCGTGTTCAGCGCGCAGCTGCTGCGCTGGACGCAGTCCGGCACTGACGCCCTGAACACCACGCCGGACATGATCGTGGCGCCCGCGCAGGTCACCCTGCCCGCCGGTGGACGGCAGGTGCTGAGGCTGGCGAGACTGGGTGCCCCCCCCACCGGTCAGCAGGCCTACCGACTGCTGCTGACCCAGCAACCCGCGAGTGGCGGGACCGGCGTGCAGACCCTGCTGCGCCTGAGCGTGCCGCTGTTCGACGGGCCGCGCGGCGAGCCGCAGGTGCAGGCCCGGCAGCAGGGCCGCGTCCTGACCCTGCACAACACCGGCAGCGGCCACGCGAAACTCGGGGCGCTGGAAGCGCAGCTGGCCGGCAACTGGGTCCCGCTGGGCCTGACGTACGTGCTGCCGGGCGCGCAGCGCACCCTGACCCTCCCGGCCGAGGGGACCGTGACTGGCCTGCGGTATCTCGCCGACGACGGCCGCGTGACCGGGCTGCCACTGGACCCGGACCGCCCGTGACCCGCCGGGCCGGCCTGCTGGCCCACCTGCTGTTCCCGCTGCTGCTCGCGGGCGTGCCCGGCGCGGGGGCCGCGCCGGCAACCCCGCCACCGGCCCCCCCGTCCGGCACCACCTCCGGGTGCGTGAGCGTCCCAGCGGCCGCGCAGCTGCCGGTGGAACTGACGGACGGCCGCGCCGTGCTGGGTGAGACGCTGGCCGCCCAGATAGACGGGCAACTGTTGATCCTCGCGGCCGACGCGCCGCTGATCGGCCTGACCAGCGACTGCGCCCCTGAACTGTTCACGCCCCTGAACGTCCCCGCCCAGCTGGACCCGGAAACCCTGACCCTGACCGTGCAGCCCGGCGCGGCCTTCTACGGCGACCAGCAGAGCGGCGAGTCGGCCATTCCCGCGCAGCCCGCCGGCGGCGCGGTCCTGCACTCCAGCGTGACGGTGCAGACGACCCAGCCGGGCGACCTGAGTGTCAGCGCCGCCCTGAACCTGGAGGCGCAACTGCCCGGCGGGGCGGGCGTGGTGGCGGCGGTCAGCGGCGCGCTGCCCTTGTCCAGTCCGGACCCGGCCGCCAGCCCGGACCCGGTCGCCGACGCGGGCAGTCCGGCCGGAACAGGTCAGGCCGCAGAGGGTCAGATCGCGGCCGGTCAGGTCGGAGCCGGGTACGTGTTCCTGCGCCGCCCGGACGCGGCGGGCGGCACCTGGGAAGTCCGGGGCGGGCTGCTGCCGGGCCTGGACGGCGGCGCGCCGGGCTTCAGCGTGCAGCGCCGCGCGCCGCAGCCGCCCCTGCCGGACGTGTGGATCGAGTCGGCCACGCCCGCCACGTACGTCCTGCGGATCGGTGAGGCGGTCCTGACGGCCGGGACGGTCCCGGCGGGACGCACGCAACTGCGTGACCTGCCCTTCCCGGCGGTGGCGGGGACGGCCACGCTGAGCGTCACGGACGCCGCCGGCACCCGCGAGCAGCGCCTCTCCTTCGACGCGCGGGCCGGGCGGCGCACGCCGGGCGAGATCGAGGGCCGCGTCGAGTACCGCCGCACCACCCGGCACGAGTGGGACACGCAGCTGCGCTGGACGGCCCGCGAGGTCGAGTACATCCTGGACGCCAGCCTGGGCGCGCAGGACCGCCTGGGCCTGAGCGCCCAGGGAGCCGTCACGGCCGCCGGGCAGCCCGTGACTCTGAACGGCCGCGTGACGGCCGTCCGCGACAGGTCCGGCCCGACCCTGACGACCGAGGCGGGCGTGCAGGGCGGGCGTGGCAACGTGCAGTTCGGGGCGCGCGCCCAGGGCAGCTGGACGCCCGGCGGGCTGGAGCGCTGGCAGGTGCAGGCTAGCGCCGACTGGCAGGGACCGTGGGGCGCGGCGCAGGCGCAGATCGCCGGCGGTCACGGTAGCGCCGGCGCGGAGCTGAGCGCCTCGGCCCGCACCGCCCTGCCGCGCGAGTGGCTCCCGGCCGGCTGGAGCGCCCGCCTGGGCGTCACGGCGGCCCGCATGGGCGATCAGGTCACCGGCCAGCTGCTGCTGACCCTCAGCCGCGCGCAGCCGGACCTGACCGTTGAGAGTGGCGCCCGCCACGACGGGAACGGCAGCGTCCCGGTGCTGAGCGCGCAGGGACCGCTGTACCTTCCGGGCTGGAACGCCTCGTACCGCGCCGACATCCTCCCGGACCCGGCCGTGACCGTCAGCGCCAGCGGACCGGTCTCGCTGCGCCTGAGCGGCACGCTCGGCCCGCCCGGCACGCTGGCCGCCGCGCTGGGCACCACCCTGACCCTGACCCCGACGCCCGCCCTGCTGCCCAGCGGGTTCAGCGGGCTGCTCCGGGTGCAGGTGGGTCAGCCGGGCGTGCCGCTCAGCGCCAACGGCGCCAGCGTCACGAGCGACGCGCGGGGCGTGGCGCACCTGCCGTTCCTGTCCGGTCAGGAGTTCCTGACGGTTGGCGTCGACATCGACCGGCTGCCGCTGGGCGTCACGGCCCGTCGGGAAAGCGTGCGCGTGCGGCTGGGCCGCGCGACCGTGCAGGTCGTGGACCTGAGCGGCGAGCTGCGGCGCGAACCGCTGCGCCGCCTGCCCGTCCCGCCGGACGCGGCGGTCACGCTGCGCGGGCAGCCGGTCCCGCTGCTCGGCGGCGGTTTCGTGCACGTCCCGGACGCCCGCGACGGCGACCCGCTGCTCGTGACCCTGCCCGGCGGGGAGCAGCGAACCTGCGTGTGGGGACCAGTAGAGGAGCTCCCGTGCCGTTGACCTCCGCCCGGCGCTGCCTGCGCTGGAGGCGCAGCCTGACCCTGGTCGTCTCCACCCTGTGCGGCGGGGCGCAGGCGGCCGTCACCTGCCTGCTCAGCGCCTCTCCCCTGTCGTTCGGCACGTACGACGCGACCCGCCTGACTCCCACGGCGGCCAGCGCGCCCATCAGCGTGTCCTGCCGGGCCACCTCCCTGCTGGACCCGCTGACCGTGCCGTTCCAGGTGGCGCTCGGGGCCGGGCAGGGCGGCAGTTACGCGGCGCAGGCGATGCTGGGCAATCCGTCAGGACGCCTGAACTACGGGCTGTTCACGCCCCTCGGTGCCCGCTGGGGCAACGGCAGCGACGGCACGTCCACGGCGGGCGGCGTGGTCCTGCTGCCTGCCCTGCTCGGCTCGCTGGGCGCGTCCCTGCTTACCGTGAACGGCGTGATCCCCGCCGGACAGCGGCCGTTCGCCGGAACGTACAGCGACGCCGTGACCATCACCGTCGAATTCTGATCCGCCGCCAGCGCGGTTCCGACAGGGGGATCCGTCCATCCGGACAGCCCGACGCAGCCGGTCGAGGCTGGCAGGTCGCAGCCACTATCATCGGGCCGACCCACCCGTCTCCCGGCCTGGCCTCCGCTGCGCCGTCCCTGCCAGCGCGGCTCCCTGCTGTCCCCCGACTTCTGCTGTCCTCCTGACTTCCCGCCACTCTCCCGCACCGGCGCGCCCGGCCCTTTTCCGGAGGTTCCCATGACCACCCTGCTGAACGATCCCGTCACCCGCTCCGAGGCTTACTTCGGCGGTGCGTGGCACGCCACGCCGAACACCTTCGAGGTCATTCATCCAGGCACGCTGGAACCCATCGGGTCGGTGGCGGACTGCACGGCCGACGACGCCCGGCGCGCCATCGACGCGGCCGGGGAGGCCCTGAAAGAGTGGCGGCGGGTCAACCCGTACCGACGCGGGCAGATCCTGCGGACATGGCATGACCTGATGCTGGAGCACCGGGAGCCGCTGGCCCGCCTGATGACGCTGGAGATGGGCAAACCCATCACCGAGACGCGCGGCGAGGTGCTCTATGCCGCCAGTTTCATCGAGTGGTGCGCCGAGGAGGCCAGCCGCATCGGCGGGGAGCGCGTACCCAGCCGCTTTGACCACAAGCGCGGCTTCACTGCCAGCGAACCGGTCGGCGTGGTGTACGCCGTGACGCCGTGGAACTTCCCGGCCGGGATGATCACCCGCAAGGCCGCGCCCGCCCTGGCCGCCGGTTGCGTCATGATCCTCAAACCCGCCGAGCAGAGCCCCATGACGGCGCTGTACCTCGCGGAGTTGTGGCTGGAGGCCGGCGGCCCGGCGAACACGTTGCAGGTGCTGCCCACCAGCGACGCCCCGTCGTTCAGCGCGCCGTTCATGGCGGACAGCCGCGTCCGGAAACTGACCTTCACGGGCAGTACCGCCGTGGGCCGCCTGCTGTACGGGCAGGCGGCGCAGACCCTCAAGCGCGTCAGCCTGGAACTCGGCGGGCACGCCCCGTTCCTGATCTTCGCGGACGCGGACCTGGAACGCGCGGCGCGCGAGGTGATCGGCAGCAAGTTCCGGAACGCCGGGCAGACCTGCATCAGCACCAACCGCGTGTACGTGCAGCGCGACGTGGCCGCCGAGTTCACGGCTGTCCTGTCCCGCCTGACCGGGGAATTGGTGCTGGGCGACCCCTTGCAGGACCGGACGAACGTGGGGCCGGTCGTCGAGCAGGCGGGACTGGACAAGGTCCGCGCGCAGGTTGAGGACGCCCTGGCCCGCGGCGCGCGGGCGGCGGTGGGCGGCGCACACCAGGGCGGACTGTACTTCCAACCGACGGTCCTGACGGACGTCCACCCGGACTCGCTGATCCTGCGGGAGGAGACGTTCGGGCCGGTCGCGCCCGTCGTGGCCTTCGACACCGAGCAGGAAGCCCTGGCGCTGGCGAACGACAGCGAGTACGGACTGGCCGCGTACGCGTACACCCGCGACCTGTCCCGCGCGTTCCGGGTGGCCGAGGCGCTCGAGTACGGCATCGTCGGCATCAACGACGGCGGTCCTAGCGCCGCCGCGCCGCAGATGCCGTTCGGAGGCATGAAGAACAGCGGCGTGGGCCGCGAGGGTGGCCACTGGGGTCTGGAGGAATACCTGGAAACGAAGTACATCAGCCTGGGCCTGTAACCGACCGAGGGGGGGTACCTCTGACAACTTTCTGACTGATACGGACTCGGATTGAATGGGCTGCAAAGCCCGTTCAATCCGAGCGGATGCGAGAAGGAGAGAGACGGGTTCCGGACGTGGAGCTGGCAATCCGGTGAAGTTCCGGATTGTCAGCGAAATAAACGGAATCCGTATGATGCCCCGGTGTGACGAGCCGCCGCGCAGACCATGAGAACCGGACGCCTGTATCAGGGCGTCCGGTCTGTGGTGTCTATGTTGTGCGTTCGGGTCGGCTTCATTCGTGTGCGGAGGCCTGTTCGGTGCGGGCGGGGTACAGGACCGGAACGGCGAGGAGGGGGACGGCGATGGCCAGCGCGGCGAAGAGGAGTTCCATGTCTTCCAGTGTGCCGCCCGGCCGCGCGGCGCTGATGACAGCGGTCTTGAGTTGCCGTGGAGCGGAACTTGAACGGGTGCCAAGGTGCCCTTAGGGTCAGCCAGAGAAAACACTCATGCGCCGGGCGTTCAGCTGAAGTGCGTGTCGTGCCGGACCCGCTGCGGCACTGGCGGGGCGCTGCGGGCCGGTTCGAGCGCGGGGATCAGGTCAGCGGCGTCCGGGTCGCGTGGGCCGCGCCAGCTCAGGTAGGCGCAGACCAGGCCGAATCCGACGCCCAGCAGCACCTGAAGGATGATTCCCCACATCAGCAGTTCCAGAAGCATGCCTCATGCTGACCGGGCGGGCATGACAGTTTTGTGACAAACTTCTCGGTGCTGCGGAGCCCTTCTGCCGCACTGAGAATCCGGAGCATCGCTGGATTGCCAGTTGCTCTCACTCTCGCTCTGCGGAGGGGCCTTACGAGTCGCTTCGCTCGGAATCAGAACCAGTCGGTGTGCATGTCGGTGGTGGTGCGGTCGGCGCTGGCGAGCAGGTCGGCGTGCGCGCGGACTTTCGGGAGTTCGTGCGTGGCGTAGAAGCGCGCGGCGTGCAGTTTGCCCTGGTAGAAGGGCTGGTCGCTGGGGCGCGCACCTGGCAGGGCGCGGGCGGCGGCGGTGGCCTGCCGCAGCCACATCCAGCCGACGACGGTGTGGCCCAGCATTTCCAGGGCGCTGTTCGCGTTCGCCAGCAGCAGGTCCGGGCCGAGTTCGGCGGCGCGGGGCAGCAGGGCGCTCAGGGCAGACGAGCACTGCGTGACGGCGGTGCGCAGCGCGGCGCGGATGTCGTCCAGGCCGCTCAGGTCGTCGCTGGCGTTCAGGTCGGCCTGGATGCGCGCCAGCAGGATTTCCAGGCCGCGTCCGCCCGCCTGGGTGAGTTTGCGGCCCAACAGGTCGTTGCCCTGGATGCCTTCCGTGCCCTCGTGGATGGGGTTGAGGCGGTTGTCGCGGTAGTACATCTCGACCGGGAAGTCGCGGGTGTACCCGGCGCCGCCCATGACCTGAATGGCGTCGCTGAGGGCTTCCTGGCTGTACCGGCTGGGCCAGCTTTTCACGATGGGGGTCAGCAGGTCCAGCAGCAGTCCGGTGTCTGTGCGCTCTGCTTCGGGGCCGGTCTGCAGGTCGTCCACGAGCAGGCTGGCGTACAGGCCGAGTGCCAGTCCGCCCTCTACGAAGGCCTTCTGGCGCAGCAGCAGGCGCCGGACGTCGGCGTGCTCGATGATCGGGACGGGCGGCGCGTGAGGGTCCTTGTTGCTGGCGTGGCGGCCCTGGCGGCGGTCGCGGGCGTACTCCAGGCTGGCGAGGTACCCGGCGGTGCCGAGCATGACGGCGCCCATGCCCACGCCGATGCGGGCCTCGTTCATCATGTGGAACATCTGCGCCAGTCCGCGCCCCGGTTCGCCCACGATCTCGCCGACCGTCTGGCCGCCCTCGCCGAAGTTCAGGAGGGTGTTGGTGGTGCCGCGGTAACCCATCTTGTGGTTCAGGCCCGCCAGGACGACGTGGTTGCTCTCGCCGACGCTGCCGTCCTCCTGCACGCGGTAGCGCGGCACGAGGAACAGGCTGATGCCCTTCACGCCGGCCGGGCCGCCCGCGATGCGGGCCAGGACGAGATGCACGATGTTCTCGCTCAGTTCGTGCTCGCCGCCCGAGATCCACATCTTGGTGCCGCTGATGGCGTACGTGCCGTCAGCGAGGGGCGTGGCGGTGGTGGTGATGTCGGCCAGTCCGGAGCCGGCCTGCGGTTCGCTGAGGGCCATGGTGCCGAACCAGCGGCCCTCCAGCAGCGGCAGCATGTACTTCTGCTGCTGTTGGGGCGACGCGAAGATGCGTTGCAGGTTGGCGTTCCCGATGGTCAGGAAGGGGTAGCCGCTGCTGCCCACGTTCGCCGCCTGGAAGTGCGCCTGCACGGCCTGCATGACCACCCACGGCAGTTGCAGGCCGCCGAGTTCCTCGTCGTGGTGGGCGCTGAAGAACCCGGCCTCGCGGAAGGCGCGCATGGCGTCCCCGACGGCGGCCGGGAGTTGCACGCGGCCGTCCACGACGTGCGGTTCGTTCAGGTCGCCCTCGCGGGTGTGGTTGGCGAAGTAGCGGTCGGCGATGGTGTAAGCGACGTTCAGGATGTCCTCGTACACCTCGCGGCTGTGTTCCGCGAAGCGGGGGCGGGCGGTCAGGGCCTCGGTGTCGAGGGCCTCGAACAGCTGGAATTGCAGGTCGCGTCGGTTCAGGAAGGGGGCCATGTGGGTCGCTCCTCGGGTGCTGGGAAGGGGGAAGGTGGGGCGGGCGGGCTCCGCCGGTCGGGGCTGTCCCGCGCGTCTGTGGATACCCAGAGCCTAGCGACAGTGAACGTACGCGTCAACTTTGAACGTGTGCGTCAAGACAGCTGGGTTAAGATGGGCGCACGGCCCCAATCCATCCACGCCCCGACCCCTTCCCCTGGAGGAATCCCCATGCGCGCACTCACCTGCACTGCCTTCGACCAGCCCGAAACCCTGACCGTCCTCGACACGCCCACCCCCGCCCCCGCGCCCGGCGAGGTGACCATCGAGGTCCACGCCGCCGGCGTGAATTACCCCGACGCGCTGATGGTCATGGGCCAGTATCAGGTGCGCCCCCCGCTGCCGTTCACGCCGGGCGCGGAGGCCGCCGGGATCATCACCGCCGTCGGCGAGGGCGTGCGCGGCCTGAGCGTCGGCCAGCGGGTCGCGGCGTTCACCGGGACCGGCGCGTTCGCCACGCACCTGAACGCTCCGGCCGCCGCGGTCATGCCCCTGCCGGACGGCATGGACCTCGGCGTGGCCGCCACGCTGCCGCTGGCGTACGGCACGGTCATGCACGCCCTGATCGACCGTGGGCAGGTCAGGGCCGGCGAGACCCTGTTGGTCCTGGGGGCCGCCGGGGGCGTGGGACTGGCCGCCATCATGATCGGCAAGGCGCTCGGCGCGCGCGTGATCGCCGCTGCCAGCACCGACGAGAAACTCGAACTGGCCCGCCAGCACGGCGCGGACGAGGTCATCAACTACGAACAGACCGACCTGAAGGACGCCCTGAAAGCATTGAGCGGCAAACAGGGCGTGGACGTGATCCTCGACCCCGTCGGTGACCGCTGGGCCGAGAGTGCCTTCCGCAGCGTCGCGTGGGGCGGCCGGTACCTCGTGATCGGCTTCGCCGGCGGCGAGATCCCGCGCCTGCCGCTGAACCTGCCGCTCCTGAAGGGCGCGTCGGTCGTGGGTGTGTTCTGGGGCGAGTTCGCGCGCCGCGACCCTGCCGGGAACGCCCGCAACCTCGCCCGGCTGGCCGGCTGGGTCATGGACGGCACGGTGCGGCCACTGGTCAGCGAACGCTACACCCTGGAGGACGGCCCGCGCGCCATGCGGGACCTGCTGGAACGCCGCGTGACCGGTAAAGTGATCATCACGCCGTGACCGACCCGACCCCACCCCAGCCCGACCCGACCCCGACCTTCTACACGACCGCCGAACTGGCCCGCGAGGCCGGCGTCACCCGCCGCACCGTCATGCACTACGCGGAGCTGAACCTCCTGACGCCCGATCAGGTGACCGCGTCCGGCCGGGCGCTGTACGGCCCGTACTCACTGCGGCTGCTGCGCGACCTGATCGACCTGCGCGCCCTGGGCATGACCCTGGAGGAAGCGCGGGACATGGTTATCCTGCGCCGCGCCACCCACGACATTCACGGTCACTACCGCCGGGACTGGACCCGCGCCGACATCCCCCTCGACGACACCCGCCTGAAAGCCCTGCACACCCGCCTGCGCGCCATCAACGCCGCCTTCGAGCGGCAGGCGAACAACATGGCCCGCTTCGACCGCTGGCTCACCAAACGTTTCACCGGGGGCGACCTGCCCGACCCGACCCCCGACGCGAACGGATAAGCAGCAGGAGGGCGGCGTCCGGGTGCGAAACACCCGGACGCCGCCCTGGTCTGTTCAGAGGCCCTGAAGCGCCCACCCGGCGGCCCTGAACTTGGCCGTCATACGGACTGCCGTTTGTTTCGCCGGCAATCCGGAATCGCACCGGATTGCCGGCTCCACGTCCGGAGGGGCGTTTCTCTCCAACTCGCTTCGCTCGGACCCAGCGGGCTTTGCAGCCCATTCAATCGGAGTCCGTATCAGTCGTCCCAGCCGGCCAGGATCTTATCGAGCGTGATGGGGAAGTCCCGCACGCGCACGCCCGTGGCGTTGTACACGGCGTTCGCGACGGCCGCGCCGACGCCGCTGATGCCCAGTTCCCCGAGGCCCTTGGCGCGCAGGGGGCTGGAGGCGTCGTCGAGTTCGTCGAGGAAGATGACGTCCATGTCGGGAATGTCCGCGTGGACCGGCACGTGGTACTCACCGAGGTCGTGGTTCACGAACAGGCCCAGGTCGTGGTCCACGTGCAGTTCCTCCATGAGGGCCGACCCGATGCCCATGGTCATGCCGCCCAGGCACTGGCTGCGGGCCGTGACGGGGTTCAGGATGCGGCCGGCCCCGACGACGCTCAGGGCGCGGTTCACGCGGATCTCGGCGGTGTGGGCGTTCACGCGGACCTCCACGAAATGCGCGCCGAAGCCTGCCTGAGCGAACTGCTCGTCGAGATCGCCGTACGTCATGCTGCCGGTGGCACTGACGCCCTCTTTGCCGGCCAGTTCGCTCAGTTCGGTGCATTCGGCGCCCTGCCAGACCTTGCCGCTCCGGAACACAGCGTCCGCGTACGGGTAGCCGGCCTGTTTCGCGAGGTCGCGGCGCAGGGCGTCGCAGGCGGCGTAAACGCCGGCGGACGCGCTGTTCGCGCCCCAGGAGCCGCCGGAGCCGCTGGACGCCGGGTACTCGCTGTCGCCCAGGCGGACCTGCACCTGTTCCAGAGTCAGGCCCAGCATCTCGGCGGCGACCTGCCCGAGGATGGTGTAACTGCCGGTGCCGATGTCGGTCATCTGCGTCTCGACGGTCAGGGTGCCGCCGGGTTCGAGGCGGACGGTCGCGCCGGACGGTTTGACGAGGTTCGTGCGGAACGCGGAGGCCACGCCGTACCCGATCAGCCACTCGCCTTCCTGTCGTTCGCGGGGCGTGCGGGGGCGGCCGTCCCAGCCGAAGGCCCTGGCGCCGGTCCGCAGCGCCTGCGCGAGCTTGCGGGACGAGAACGGCCGTTTCGGGCCTTTCTCCGGGTCGAACTGCACGTCGTTCATCAGGCGCAGTTCGACCGGATCCACGCCCAGTTTCTCGGCAAGTTCGTCCATCGCGCCCTCGATGGCGAGCATCCCGACGGCCTCGCCGGGGGCGCGCATGGACGCGCCGGGCGGCAGGTCCAGTTCGGACTGACGGGTGCGGATCTGGCGGTTCGGGCCGGCGTACAGGTATTTCGTCTGTTCGCAGGCGGGTTCGCTGTCCCCGCCGGGCAGGTTGCCGGTCCAGGTGTCGTGCCCGACGGCCGAGAGGTTTCCGGCGTGGTCCGCGCCGAGCCGGACGCGCTGGATGGTCGCGGCGCGGTGCGAGGTGTTGTTGAAGATCAGCGGGCGTTGCAGCGCTGTCTTGACCGGGCGGCCCAGCACCCTCGCGGCGGCGGCCGACAGCACGGCGTCCGAGAAGAACAGCAGTTTCGTCCCGAAGCCCCCGCCCACGTACGCGCTGATCACGCGGACGTTCTTCTGCGGCACCTTCAGCGTCATGGCCAGCCCGCGCTTGACCCAGTGGACGACCTGATGCGCGGTGTGCACGGTCAGCTCCTCGCCTTCCCAGTGGGCGATGGTGGCGTGCGGTTCCATCGGCGCCTGCGACTGGTCCGGCGTGGTGTAGGTCAGGTCGACCGTCACGGCGGCCGCGCCGAAGGCTTCCTCGAAGTCGCCGACCACGCTGTCGGCGGCATCGTCCGGTTCCTTGCCTTCCTCCAGGGTGTCAGCCAGGGTGAACTGGCCGGGCGTGACGTCGTACGTGACCCGGATCAGGTGCGCGGCGGCACGCGCCTGCTCGAAGGTTTCTGCGACCACGAACGCGACCGCCTGGTGGTAGTGGCGGATCTCGGGACCGGCCAGTTGCGGCGAGGCGTCCTCCTGCTGCGGGACGGGCGTGTCGGACGCGCCCTGGGCGGGCATGTTCTCGTGCGTGAGGACCAGCAGCACGCCCGGCGCGGCCTCGGCGGCGGCGGTGTCGATGGCCGTGATCCGCCCCCGGGCGACGCCCGCACCGAGCACGAAGCCGTACGTGGGCGCCTCGGGCAGCCTGTACTCGTAGGCGTAGGGGGCCTGTCCCGTGACCTTCAGCGGCCCCTCGATGCGGGTGTGGGGGCGGGTGACGACGCGTTCCTGATCGATGGGGTTGGTCGTGGCGGGCTGGTCGAACTTCATTTCTGCCCTCCGGTGGTGCTGTGCTCCTCCAGCACGGCGCTCAGGGTGCGGCGCAGCAGCGGGACCTTAAAGGCGTTCTGTTCGGTGGGTCGGGCGTCCGCGAAGGCGGCGTCGATCACGGCGCGCGCGCGGGCGACCGGTCCGGCGTCGGCGGCGGCCTTCTCGGCGGCCGGATCACGCCACGGGCGGGGCGCGACCCCACCGAACGCGAAGCGGGACTCCCGGCCGTTCAGGATCGCCGCGACCGACACCAGTGCAAAGGCGTACGACGCGCGGTCGCGGACCTTGCGGTACACGTGCGTGCCGCCGGGTGGGGGCGGCAGCGTGACGCCCGTGATGAGTTCCCCGGCTTCCAGCGTAGTTTCGAGGTGGGGCGTGTCGCCCGGCAGGCGGTAGAAGTCGTCCAGCGCCAGGGTGCGCTCGGTGCCGTCGGCCTTCAGGGTGTTCACGGTCGCGTCGAGCACGCGCAGCGCGACTGCCATATCAGACGGGTGCTGCGCGATGCAGGCGTCGGACGTGCCGATCACGGCCAGCGGGCGGCTCAGGCCGGTCAGGGCCGCGCAGCCGCTGCCGGGCTCGCGTTTGTTGCAGGGCAGGTTGGTGTCGTAGAAGTACGGGCAGCGCGCCCGTTGCAGCAGGTTCCCGCCGGTCGTGGCCTTGTTGCGGATCTGCCCGGACGCACCGGCCACGATGGCGCGCGAGAGCACCGCGTAGTCGGCCCGCACGCGCGGGTGGCTGGCGAGGTCGGTGTTCGTGACGAGTGCGCCCACGTGCAGGCCCCCGTCCGCGGTGTCCGTGACCGCGTTCAGTTCCAGCCGGTTGATGTCCACGAGGTGCGCGGGCCGCTCAATGTCCAGTTTCATCAGGTCGAGCAGGTTGGTGCCGCCCGCGATGAACTTGGCGCCCTCGGCCAGGGTCGCCCCGGCGGCGGCCTGCGGCGTGGCCGCCCGTTCGTACGTGAAGGCCCTCACTGGCCAACTCCGTTCTGCGCGGCTCCAGGCTGCGCGGTGCCGTTCTGGGAGGCTCCGTTCTGGGAGGCGTGGACCTCGCTGACGGCCGCGATGATGTTCGGGTACGCGGCGCAGCGGCAGAGGTTGCCGCTCAGGCGTTCGCGCAGTTCGTCGGCGCTGAAGCGCACGTCGTCCAGGTCGGCAGTGACGTGGCTGGGCACGCCGCGCGCGATCTCGTCGAGCGTGCCCACCGAGGAGCACAGCTGCCCCGGCGTGCAGTACCCGCACTGGTAGCCGTCGTGACGGATGAAGGCGTCCTGAAGCGGGTGAAGGTCGTCGGGCGTGCCCAGTCCCTCAATGGTCGTGACGGCCTGACCGTCGTGCATGACGGCCAGCGTCAGGCAGCTCAGGACGCGCTGGCCGTCCAGCAGGACCGTGCAGGCCCCGCACTGGCCGTGGTCGCAGCCTTTCTTGGTGCCGGTCAGGTGCAGGTGCTCGCGCAGCGTGTCGAGCAGCGAGACGCGCGGGTCCAGTTCAAGGGTGCGTTCCTGGCCGTTGACGGTGAGGGTGACGGGCAGGGTCGCCGGGACCGGCTGGGGCCCTTCCGAGGGGGCGGCTCCCTGGGGAGCGGTGGGTGGGGTCATCGGTGGTTCCTCCGTGAAAGGGCGCGCCGGTGGGCGGCGCGGCTGGCAGCAGCATGAGCGGTGGACGCGCCGGGCACGCGGGAGTTTCGTGAAGTGCTGTTCATGGTCGCGCCCGTCGGGGCGTGTGGTCCAGGAACCAGGAGGCTGTCAGGAGATGGGCCGGCAGGCTTTTCACATGAATTAGAAGTTGAATATTAGATAGGTGAGCCACATTATGAGTGGTTTTTCACTTCATGCTCGTCTGAATGTGGGATTTTTCTCGCTCCGGGGGTATCCGGCTTCATGTGAGAAGCGTGTAAGAAAGCTGTCATTAAGGTGAAGCCGTGTAACAGGTGCCGTGTGGAACCGCAACAGGGACCGCCCCGAAACGACCACGCAAGTTCCGAAGCCACCTCATTTCAAGGAGATCCATGAAACACCACGTATTACTGTTGGCTGCTTTCCTCTCGCTGGGGGTCGCCTCTGCGGCCGGCACGAGAGCCGGCACGCAGATCACCAACCAGGCGAGCGCCGCCTACCGCGACTCCACCGGCACCAGGCTGGACGCGAACAGCAACCAGGTCAGCACGCTGGTCAAGCAGGTCGGTGGGGTCACCATCTCGCCCGACGGCACTCCCAGCGCCCCCGGTCAGCAGCAGCAGGCCGTTCCCGGCGCCGAGGTGGTCTTCCCGTACACGCTGACGAACACCGGTAACGGCACGGACTCCTTCCTGGTGGACACCATGGTGGACTCCAGCGTGACCAACACCGTCGCGCCCGCCACGCGCGTCGTGTACATCGACGCCAACGGCGACGGCATCCTGCAACCCGGTGAACGCGTCGCCCTGCCGCAGAGCGGCGGCAAGTCCGTGTTCCAGAACGTGCCCGCCGACAGCCCCGTGAAGTTCTTCGTGGTGCTGCAGGTCCCTGCGAACGCCACGAGCGTCAACAAGGTCATCACGCAGCCCACCGCTGCCAGCACCTTCGACGCCAGCAAGACCGACGGCGTGAGCGGCAGCACCAACTACGCCCAGGTCAACGTCGTGCAGGACGCCGTCCTGAGCGTCAGCAAGAGCGTCGTGTCCACCACCACCGAATCCAACGGTGACCTGACCGTCGTGTACCGCGTGCAGTCCACGAACACCGGCACGCAGGCCGCCAGCAACGTCATCCTGGCCGACGACATCATCAGCGCCGCCAGCACCCTGCCCACCGGCTCGGTCGTCGTGGCCGGCAGCGCCGCCATCTCCCCCACCACCGGCACGGTTACGTACCCCAACACCGACGGCGACAGCAACGCCAGCGATCAGGTTCAGGCCGTGTTCGGCAGCGTCGCGCCCGGCCAGTCGGTGCAGCTGACCTTCACGGTCACCATCCCGGCGTCGGCGGCGCCCACCAGCGGCCAGAACCCGTACTCGAACGTCGCGACCGTCACGTACACCGGCTCGACCGGCACGACCACCACGACCTCCTCGAACACCGCCGACGTGACCAAGGCCGCCACGGCCGCCGTCGCCATCGGCCCGAACGGCGACCCGCTCGGCGCGGCCGACACCACCGTCGGCGCCGCGTACACGACCGCCGAGGGCCTGACCGTCACGCCCGACAACGCCGACACGCAGACCGTGGCGTCCCTGGCGGCCGGCAGCAGCGTGACCTTCGCGCAGTCGGTGCGCAACACCGGCAACAGCACCGACGTGTTCGACTTCACGGTGGCCCTGTCGGACCTGCCGGCCGGCACGACCGTCGACCTGCTGCGTGACGGCGTGCCGCTGCCCGACTCGGACGGCGACGGCGTGCCGGACAGCGGTCCCCTGGCGCCCGGTCAGACGGCCGTGATTCAGGTGCGGGTGCGCCCGCCCGCCCAGGGCGGCGCGGACGCCAACGGCGGCAGCGTCGTCGTGACGGCCACCAGTTCGGTGGACACCAGCAAGAAGGACACCACCACCAACCGCATCGGGACGGTCACGGCGCCCAGCGTCAGCATCGGCGACACCAGCGGCAACAACGGCGGCACGCCCGCCACGCCCGCCAACCAGTCCGTGCTGCCCGGCGCGCAGGCCGTGTTCCCCATGGAAGTCGGCAACAACGGCGCGCAGCCCGACAACTACAACCTGAGCGGCACCGTGACCTTCCCCACCAGCAGCGGCAACGTGCCGGTGACGGTCGTGTACTACAAGGACCTCGACGGCGACGGCGTGCTCGACCCGAACGAACTGGCCGCCGGCCCCATCACGAACACCGGCACCATCCAGCCCGGACAGGAAATCAAGCTGCTGGCCGTCGTGAACACCCCCGACAGCGCCCTGCCCGGCCCGGTGACCGTCACCCAGACGGCGCAGAGCCCGGTCACGAACACCAGCGGCACCGACACCAACAACACCGTCACCGTGCTCCAGGAGTACGACGTGGCCCTCACGCCCGACCGCAGCGGCACGACCACCAGCCCCGGCACGGCCCTGTACGAGCACCAGCTGCGCAACGAGGGCAACACCTCCTTCGGCCCGGCGGACCTGTCGTTCACGGGCACCCCGGCCGGCGCCACGAGCGGCTGGACGTACCTGTACTCCTTCGACGGCACGACCTTCTTCGCGTCCATCGGCGCGGCGTTCAGCGACGCGGCCGCCCGCAACCTGCTGGGCAGCGTCAGTCCCGCCACCCTCGATCCGGGCGAGCAGGTCACGCTGTCGGTCAAGGTCAACGTGCCGGCCGGCGCGCCCACCGAGAGCGTCAACCAGCTGAGCCTGACGGCCGCGACCACGCCCGCTTCGCCTGCCACTGGCGCCGTGCTGCGCGACCCGACCGGCAACCCCGCCCGCGTGACCGACACCACCCGCGTGGTCGGCGGCAAACTGGCAATCAACAAGAGCGTGGACAACTGCGGCGTGCTGCTCAGCTGCAACACCGTCACCAGCGGCGCGGACGCCTTCCCCGGCGAGTACCTGCGTTACACCCTGAACGCCCGTAACCTGTCCACCGAGACCCTGACGGAAGTGGTGCTGCGCGACACCGTGCCCGCCAACACCGTCCTGGCTGGCGTGACTGGACCCACGAACGGCTTCTACCGCGTCGCCGGCGGCAGCTGGACGGCCGTGGCGACCGCGCCCGTCGCCCAGACGGCCGGCACGCTGGTGGAGTTCGCGGTGGACACGAACAGCAACGGCGTGATCGATGTCAACGAGACCAGCCTGAGCAGCGGCGCGGACGTGACCTTCACCATGACGGTCCGCGTGAACTGAAGCCCGGCGGCCCGCTCCCACCCTATTTTCAGGGAGCGGGCCCTTCCGGGGGCCGGGCGGCCCTCTGCGCGCCGCCCGCACTCCCCGACCCTCAACACCAGACAACGCCTGCGATTTGACGGTTCCACCCATTTCCCGCTTCTCCTCTGTTCCGGCTGTGCCCCCTTTGACCGTTCCAGCCTGCGGCGCCCCACCCCCACGTTTCAGCCCCCCCCGCCGCACCTGTGTCTTCCCTGCCCCGCCTGGTCGCCCTTTCTCCTTTTTCGCTTTCCCCCGACCAGCGCGGTTCCTCCTTCCACCCCAGGAGTTCCGCCCGTGCCCTCTGACTCTGCCCTTCTTCCCTCCCGCCGCTGCGCGGCGCTGCTCGCGACGCTGCTGACCCTGCTGGGCCAGCTGGCGGGCGCGGCCGGCACCCCGGCCGGTACGGTCATCAGCAACCAGGCGAGCGCCACGGCGGCCGGCGAACTGTACCTGAGCGCCCCGGTCGAGACGCTGGTGCGGGCGCGCTGCGCGCTGAACGTCACGCCGGACGGCAGCGCCGCCACGCCCGCCTACCGGGTGGGCATCGCGCCGGGCGGCGAGAGCGTCCTGCCGTACCGGCTGGTGAACAGCGGGAACGTGGCGGCCCGGTTCGCGCTGTCGTGGCAGGTCGCGCCGGGCAGCGCCTTCATGCCGGGCGGCGCGCGGGTCGTGCGGGACGTAAACGGCAACGGCCTGCTGGACCTGGGCGAACCGGTCGTGCATGACCTGAGCGTGCCGGTGGACGGCGCCGCGGACCTGCTGCTGGTCGTGCAGGCACCCGCCGGGGCGCAGGGGTCGGCCTTCATGGGCCTGACGGCGGGCTGCGCGGACGGCGGGGCGAGCGACACGGATAACGTGGCGGCCGTGCGGGTCAGCGGCGGGGCGGAACTGCAGATCGAGAAGCACTTCGCGCCGGCCGTCCTGAGCCCTGGCGACAGCACCCTGGTCACCCTGCGCGTGCGGAACCTGGGATCGCAGCCGAGCGGCGAGGCGGAGGTCAGCGACCTGCTCGACATCCCGGAACTCCGGGGGATGACCCTGGTGCCGGGCAGCGCCGTGAACCCGCTGGGCCGCCTGTCGGTCGCGGCGGCCGGAGCCTCGGGCGCCCTGTCGTGGCGCCTGCCGCCGCTGCGGCCCGGTCAGGTGACGGACCTGACGTTCCGCATGCAGGCCGCCCCGGACGCCCAGCCGGGCGCGCGCGTGAACACCGCGTACCTGAGTCTGACGCCGGGCGTCCCCCCGCTGAAGACCGAGGCGTCCGTGCTGATCCGCCCGCGCCTGGGCGTCCTGATCGGCCCGGCCGGGAACGCCGCCGCCGAACCGGGCGGCGAGGGAAGCGCCGACGACCGGCAGACCCGCACCTTCGGCGTGCAGGGGCAGGCGACGTGTTTCACGCACGCGGTCCGCAACACCGGGAATGTCGCCGACCGGTTCACGCTGGGCGGGCAGTTCACGCTGGGCAGCGGCCTGATCGTGTGGCGGGACGCGCAGGGCGCCGAGCTGCCCCAGCCGCTCGCGCTGGACGCCGGGGAGGAGCAGTCGGTGCAGGCCTGCCTGACCGTCACGGCCCGCGAGGGCGGCGCGGCGCGGGCGCGGCTGAGTGCCAGCAGCGAACTGGGCGCCGCCCCGAACCACACCGAGGACCTGCTGACGCTGGTGGACCCGCGCGCGCCGGAACTGCTAAAGACCGTGACGCCCGCCGGGACGGTCCCGGTCGGCGAGCTGCTCACGTACACCCTGCGCGCCGTGAACCCCTACGACGCCGCGCTGACGAACGTGATGCTGCGCGACACGCTGCCGGCCGGGCTGACCTTCGTGGGCGCCTCTGACGGCGGGACCTTCGACGCGTTCACCCGGACCGTCACGTGGCGCTTCCCGGCCCTGAGCCCCGGCGGCCGCCTGAGCGTGACGGTGCAGGCCCGCGTGAACGGCGACGTGCCCGACGACACCCGCCTGGAGAACACCTTCTCGCTGGGTTCGGACGAGCTGCCCAGCCCGGTCCCGAGTGCGCCGGTCCCGTCGAACGTGTACTCCAGCGCGCTGCTGCTGAGCAAGGCCGCGACCCCGCAGGCGGTGGTCGTCGGGGACCGCGTGACCTTCACCGTCACGCTGCGCAACGCCAGCCGAGTCGCGGCGCTGCAGGGCGGCACGCTGCTGGACACGCCCCCCACCGGCCTGACGTACCTGCCGGGCACCGCCACCGTGGACGGCCGCCCCGGCCCGGACCCGCAGCCGCAACCCGGCGGGGCGCTGCTGTGGCCCGTGGAGGCCCTGCCGGCCGGCGGCACCCGCACCCTGACGTACGCCATGCGGGTCACGCCGCACGCCGCGCCGACCCTGGTGAACGTGGCGGCGGCGCGCATGGAAGCCCCGAACGGCGCGGTCACGCGCAGCAGCGAGGCGCGGGCCAGCGTGCAGGTTCGGCCCGGCGTGTTCGCCGCGCAGGCGGAACTGAACGGTCAGGTGTTCGTGGACCGCAACCGCGACGGGACGTTCACGCCGGACCTCGACACGCCGGTCGCCGGGGCGCGCGTGCTGCTCGCCGGGGGGCGCAGCGCCCTGACCGACGCGGCCGGCCGGTACCACTTCGCGGCGGTGCCGCGCGGCCAGCAGGCCCTGCGGCTCGACCCGCAGAGCGTCCGGAACGCGCCGCTGAGCGTCCCGCAGGATGGCGGGCTGCCGGGCAGCCGCTCGGTGATGGTCCTGAACCTCACGAGCGTGGATTTCCCGCTCGCGCCGGCCGGCGGGGACGCCCACTCGGTGCGCAGCACGACCGTCGCGCGCGGCGACGTGGTGCTGCGCAAACAGCTGACCTGGCTGGGTGACGACCGGTATGCCGCGCAGCTGACCCTCAGCGCGCCGCGCGCCGTGCCGGGCCTGGAAGTCGCCGATCCGCTGCCGGCCGGGGCGATCCTGACGTCCGGGCAGGCCGGTTTCGCCGTAGACTTCGCAGGCGGCTCCATGACGACCTCGTACACCTTCACCTTCAGCGGTACGCCCGAGCAGGCGGGCACCGATCCGTTCCTGCGCTGGAGGCTCCCGTGAGCCGCCGGCCCCGCGTGCTGGCGCTGCTGAGCCTGGGTGTGGGCGGCGCCGCGCTCGCGCAGGACGCCGACCTGACCCGCCTCAGCGGGAGCGGGCCGCACCCGGAACGCACCAGCCGGCCCGTCACCAGCGTCGGGCAGGACCTGCAGTGGGCGGTCGGGGATGACACCTTCAACCTGCAGGTGCATCAGCGCGGCCCGGTGCGGCTGGACCTGTACTCGGCGGCGTTCGATCCGCGCGACTACCGCCAGCCGGACTCTGTGGGCGACGAGCAGTACGGCGGGGCGCCGGTCGTCACGACCTTCACGCTGCTCGGCCCGGACGGTCAGGCGATGGGCACGCTGCGCGTCCCGGACGGTCCCAGCGACTGGGTGACGGCCTTTGATGGCGTGCTGGACCCCGGCACGTACACCCTGCGGGTGAGCAGTCAGGGACGCGGGAAGAACACCTTCGCGGCGCGCATCGAGGCGGACGCCGCCAGCCTGAGCGCCACGCGCGTGAACGTCACGGTGCGCGGCGCCGCCTGGACGCCCGCGCTGACCCTGAACGCCCGCGCCGGGGACCGCCTGCGCCTGTACGACGGCGACGGCCCTGCCGAGATGGACGTGCGCGTCATCGACGCGAGCGGCGTGGTCACGCCGCTGCCGATCAGCGGGCCGCTGCAGTGGGTGGACCTGCCGCTGCCGGCCGCCGGGACGTACCGCGTGGAGCTGCGCCAGCCGGAGGGCGCGCAGCAGTACTCGAACACGGTCGGGCTGGCCTTCAACCGGGGCGGCGCGGACCAGCGCATCACGCTCGCGCAGACCGAACGGGTCGGGCAGGTGCGCGTGCAGGCGCAACTGGTGCAGCCGGGCGGCGAGATCAGCCCCACCAGCCTGACCGTCACCCTGGACGGCGAAACGGTCCCGGTGGACGGCGAGTGGACCGCCGAGCGGCCCGCCGGCACCCTGGACCTGCAGGTCAGCGCCCCGCCCGGCGCGGTCGTGGACGCCCCCCGGCAGGTCACGGTGCCCGAGGACGGTCTGGCGGACGTGGCGGTGCAGGTGCGCCCGCAGGTGCAGCTGACGCTGACGCAGGACCGCCCGGCCGTGTGCGTGGGCGACGTGGTCACCTTCCACGCGGTCGCCAGCACCGAGTACGGCGGTGTGGTCAGGACGCCGGTCGAGGTGGTCCTGCCCGACGGCCTGCGCGCCCTGACCCCGACCCGGTTGCAGGGCGCGGCGCAGGCCGGACAGCCCGCCACGCTGGAAGTCGTCGCGCAGGCCGAGCGGCCCGGCGAGGCGCGCGTCACGGCGACCCTGCCGGGCACGCAGGCCAGCGCGGCCGTGCAGGTCAGCCCGCACCGCGCGGCGCTGCAACTGCGGCGCGGCGCGCTGCCGGCCGCGCGGCCCGGCGACACCGTGACCGTCGCGCTGCACCTGACGAACACGGGCGAGGACCCGGTCCCGTACCTGCTGAGCGACACGCCCGGCGAGGGCCTGACCGCGCTGGACCGCCCGGAGTTCGAGGGCACGCTGCGGCCCGGCGAGGCCCGCACCCTGACCTACCGCGCGCGGGTCGAGGCGGGCGGCGGCGCCGTGTCCCTCGGGGCGGAACTCGTGACGGACTGCGCCGAGACGCAGACGGCGCAGGGCACCCTGACCGTGGAACCGCTGGTCGTGGCCGCGCCGCCCGCGCCCGCCAGCCCGGCCCCCACTCCCGGCGCCGCTCCCACGCCGGCCGAACCGGCGCCCGAGGCGGCCCCGGCCGCGCTGCCGCCCGTCACGCGGGTCAGCGACATTCACGCCAGCGTCACGAGCACCGGCGCCGGGCAGGGCCTGATCTACGCCCAGCGCCTCCCGGACGGCGCGGAGTACCTGCCGGGCAGCGCCCGTTACGACGCGCGGCCCATCCCGGACCCGCTGCAGGGACCGGGCGGCACGCTGTACTGGACGCTGCCCGCCCATCCGGGCGAACTGCGGTACTCGGCCCGGCACGACGCGCCGCTGCCGGAACTGCCCGAGCCCACGCTGGTCGCCACGTACGGCCAGGGGCAGCGCGAGACGCTGCGCGGCCGCCTCGACCCCGGCGACCTGGCCGCCGCGCGCCCGCTGGACGCCCCGGCGCCCCGCAGCGATCAGGCCATCCAGTCCCCGCCGGACGGGCAGGTGTACCGTGACCGCGATCAGGTGACGGTGGTCGTGCAGGGACCGGCGGACGTGCCGCTGGACGTCACCCTGAACGGCGTGGACCTGCCGGGCAGCCTGATCGGCACCCGCAGCTTCGATCCCGCCACGAACACGCAGCGCCTGGAGTACGTCGGCGTGCGCCTGACGCCCGGCCGGAACGTGATCGAGGCGCTGGGCGAGCGGACGACCGTCACGCTGGCGGGCCGGACCACCAACCTGCGCGTGCTGGGCGAGCAGGTCATCGCGGACGGCGTGACGCCCGTCGTGCTGCGCGTGCAGGCCGTGGACGAGCGCGGGGTCACGACCGCGCTGCCGTTCCTGACGGTCCGCACGTCGCTGGAGCCCACCACGCCGGACGCCAACCCGCTGGAAGCCGGGTATCAGGTGCGCCTGAAAGACGGCGAGGGCGAACTGACCTTCGCGCCGCAGGCCGCGCCGGTGCGGGTGGAACTCGAGGCGGACCTGGGGGACGGGCAGCCCATCCGGGCCGGGCAGCGGCTGGAAGTCGGGCGCGGCGCGGTCGCCACGGGCCTGCTGAGCGCCACCCTGAGCGGCGCGGGCCTGACCGTCACGGCGCGCGGCACGCTGGAAGCCCCGCTGGGCGACGGGCACCTGATCGCCGCCGCGAACAGCGACGGCCTGCACGCCGCCGAGGCGTACGCCGGGCTGTACGCGGCGCACGGGGACCGCAGCGCCGCGAGCGTGCCGCTGAGCGGCCTCGACCCGGTCGCGTTCCGCTACGACCATCCGGACTTCACGGTGGCGTACATGCAGGCGCCCGCGCCGATCCGCACCCTGAGCGTGCCGGGCACGCCGACCGCGCTGAGCGTCGTCACGCACGGCGCGCCCGGTACTCCCACCGTCAGCGGGTTCGTGGCGGCCCTGCCGGTGAACACCCGCACCGAGACGGTCACGCCGGACGGCACCCGCCTGCTGCGTCTGGGCGGCGCGGCCGTGCCGGGCAGCGAGACGGTGGACCTGCTCGTCAGCGGCCCGGACGGCGACACCGAACGCCGCCTGGAACGCGGCCTGGACTACACCCTGGACGGCCCGGCGGGCCTGCTGACCCTGGCGCGGCCCCTGAGCGCCGTGACGGTCGAGGGCGGCCTGCTGGTCACGCAGTCCCTGCGCGTCAGCTACCGGCTGGAGGGCAGCGGCGAGCGCCCCCTGGCCTTCGGGACGGAGGTCCGGATCGAGCGGGGCGCGCTGAGTGCCAGCGCCGCCGCCGTCAGCCTGCCCGGCAGCGGCGCGGGCGCGGGCCTGACGGTCGCCGCGCGCGCCGTGTACGACACGCCGGACCTGAAGGTCACGACCCTCGCGGCCGTCAGCGGTCAGGACGTGCTGCTCAGCGCCGCCGCGCAGGGCCGACTGCCGGGCGGCGCGCGCGCGTCCCTGAGCGCCTCCCGCCAGGATGACGGCTACGCGGGCCTGAACGCCACGCAACCCGGCACGCACGCCACCGCGAACGCCACCGTCCCGCTGGGCCGCTCGCTGAGCGCCTCGCTGGCCGGCGAGTACCACGACGCGCCCGCCCCGGCCGGCGACGGCAGCCGCTCCACGCAGGGTCAGGTCAGCGCCGCGCTGAACGTGAACCTGCAACCCGTCACGCTGGGGCTGGGCGTGCGCCAGCAGTTCGGCGCGGCCAGCGGCACCAGCCTCACCGCCAGCGCCGGGTACCACGCCGCGCCGCTGGACGTGGACGTCACGCACGCCCAGCCGGTCGGCGGGAACGCCAGCCCGCAGACGACCCTGAGCGCCCGCTACGCCCTGACGCCGCAGGTCGCCGCGACGCTGGGCGGCGCCGTCACCTGGCCCGGCGGGAGCGCCACGCCGGGTCAGGCGCTCAGCCTGGGTCTGGAATCGCGGCTGGGCGGCACGAACCTGAAAGTCGCCTACGAACTGCCCACCGCCGGTGGCGGCGGCAACCGCGCCCGCTTCGGCGCGGACACCACCCTGCCGCTCGGCCCGAACCTCAGCGCCTCGCTGGGCGGCGGCGTGCTGCAGGAACTGCCCGGCGCGGCCCGGCCGGACCCGGCGCGCGAATTCAACCTGAACGCCGCGCTGCGCTACCAGGACACCCGCCTGAGCGCCTCGGCCGGCAGCGACTTCGCCGTCAAGAACGGACAGTTGCGCACCGTGCTGCGCGGCGGCGCCGCCCTGAGCCTCAACGATCAGGTCACGCTCAGCGCCAGCACCCTGCACGAGTTCGGCCCGTCCCGCGGGGACCGCCTGACGCTGGGCGGCGCGCTCCGCAAGAACCAGTGGCAGGGCCTGCTGACCGCCGGGTTCGAACGCGGCAGTCTCAGCAGCACCGGGAACGGCACCCTCAGCGGCAGCGCCGAACTCGCGTACCACGCCGCCACCTGGGCCGTGCGCGGCGGACTGGCGGCCCGCGCCACGCCCGGCGACCCCGGCAGCCTGACCGTGCAGCCCAGCCTGAGCGGCTCGTACTACCTGAGTGACCGCTTCGCGCTCGGCGCGGCGCTGCACACCCAGGTGCAGCCCCTGAGCGGCGTGGTCCGCACCGCCACCGGCGTGGAGGGCAGTTACCGCGCCCTGCCCGGCACGTGGCTGACGCTGGGCTACAACCTGACCGGTTTCGACTCGATCAGCACGCAACCCACCCGGCGCGGCGCGTACCTGCGCCTGGACCTGAGCGCCGACGAGCGCCTCAGCGACCTGCTGAGCGGCCTCACGAAGCCCCCCGCACCGACCCCTGCACCGCAGACCGGCGAACCCTCTCCCGCCCCCCCCACCGAGGACACTCCCTGATGCGCGCTTCCCTCCGTCTGCTGTCCCGCCGCGCCCTGCGCGTGATCGTCCCGGCGCTCGCCGCTCTGGCCGGGACCGCCGCCGCCGCCCCGAGCTACTGCACGGCCATCTACGCCACCGCCAGCCCGAACGCGGGTTCCGGCGGGAAGTCCCGGCACCTGTTCCTGAACACCGTGAGCGGCACGACCGCCGCGTACGACCTGATCAACGACACGCCGGTGGGGACCGGCACCGCCTACCAGTACAACGCGAGTTCCATCAACCCGGTCGACGGCCTGCTGTACTACGTGGAACGCACCACCGGCACGCTGCTGAAGTACAACCCGGTCACGCGGCAGACCACGCGGGTCGGCCAGAGCCCTGACCTGGTCAACAACAACAATACCTTCGGGTCCCTGGTGGGCAGCGCCATCGAGGAAACCGGGCGCATGTACGTGTACCACAGTTACGGACTGGTCTCGGTGTTCCGCACGTCGAACGGCACCGTCATCACCCGCCCGTCACCCATCACGTTCCCGCCCTCGTTCGTGAAGAGCACCACCACCAACGGGGACATCGTGCTGGGCGCCGGCAACCAGCTGTACATCATCGTGGAAGGCAGCCTGAGCGGCGGCGCGGTCGGCAGTCACCTCGTCGCCATCAGCGACCAGCTGGTCGCGGACCCGGCCCGGATCGTTCCCATCCGCGTGGGGAGCACGCCCCTGACCGCCGTGAACGGCCTGGCGATCGAGCCCTTCCGGACCCTGCCGGACGGCACCACCATCGTCGGCGAGACCTTCTACCTGTCGACGGGCAGCGCCGTGTACGCCATGACCCCGGACGGGCAGGCCACGAACATCGAGAACGGCAACCAGGGCATCGTGGACCTCGCGTCGTGCAACGTCATCCCGGACCGGCCCACGCTCAGCAAGGTCTTCGAGCCGCCGTTCGTCAGCGCGGCCGGCGGGACCAGCCGGCTGACCATCACGGTCGGGAACAACAACCGCGGCCCGATCGCGCTGTACACCGATCTCGTGGACCGCCTGCCCAGCACGCCGGCCCAGATGACCTTCGCGGCCACGCCGAACATCAGCGGCACCTGCGACAACAGCCGCATCGTTCTCAACACCACGCCGCCTGAACTGCGTTTCCTGGCCGGGTCGTACATCCCGGTGGGCGGCTGCACCCTGCAGGTGAACGTGACGGTCCCGCAGCCCGGCACATACCGCAACACCATCGTGGGCAGCACCGTCATCACCAGCGCGGACGTCGTGCAGGAATCCGCGACCGCCACGCTGTACACCGCGCTCGGCGTGACCAAGACCTTCGACCCGCCGCTGCGCCTGCCGGGACAGACGACCACCCTGACCGTCACGCTGACCAACCCGAACGGTGCCGACACCACCAGCCTGAACTTCGAGGACCGCGTGGCCGAGACGACCGGCGTGAGCGGCCTGACGCTGGGCACCGTGCAGAGCAACTCCTGCGGCGGCACGGTAGGTACGGCCGGAGGCGTCCTGAGCGTCGGCGGCACCACCCTGCGCGCCGGCGCGAGTTGCAGCGTCCGGCTGCCCGTAACACTCCCGGCCGGGCTGCCCGGCGGAACGTACACGAACACCATCCTGCCCACGCAGGTGAGCGCCACCTTCAACGACGGCGTGCGGACCTCCACGGTATACGGCGCGCAGGCCGCGACGGCCAGCGTGACCGTCACGCCGTTCGCACTGGTCAGCAGCGCCCTGCGGACCACGCAGAGCCCGTCCACCGTCACGAACCCGCACCGCCTGACGCCCGGCGTGCCCGGCCCCGTCACGTTCACGCTGACCCGCCCGTCCGGCGCGCGTTTCCAGTACCTGCTGTGGCGCGACGTGAACGGCGACGGGCAGGTGGACCCCGGCGATACGGCGATCATCCCGGCCGGGCAGACGACCGGCACCCTGAACGTCACGGACACCTTCCCGAAACGCCCGGACGGCACGCCCGCCGACGTGAACCTGATCGTGCAGGTGCTCGTCCCACCGGGACTGGCGCAGGGGCTGACCGAGACGGTCACGCTGGCCGCGCAGCAGACGACCGGCGGCGCGACCCGCACGGCCTCGCTGACCGACACGACCGTCATCGGGCAGAGCGGCGGCGAGGGCGGCAGCCTGACCCTGGTCAAGTTCGTGCGCAACGTCACGGCCGGCAGTCCGTTCAGCCTGAACGCCAGCACGGGCGGCGTGGGCGAGCAGCTGGAGTACTGCATCAACTACCTGAACCAGGGAACCGGCACCCTGAGCGAGGTCGTGATCACCGACCCCATTCCGTTCTTCACGCAGCCACTCGGCGACGGGTACGCAACCGGACAGGGCGTGCGACTAGTGCGCGGCGCGGCCGTGCAGTCCGGACAGACCGCCACACCCGGCACGGCCGCCAGCAACCTGAGCAGCGCCCCCGACAGCGACGCCGGCACGCTCGGCAGCAACCGCCTGAGCGTGACGGTCGGCACGCTCGGCGGCGGTGAGCAGGGCGCAGCCTGCTACCGCGTGCAGATCCGCTGATGACGCTCAGATCAGCCGGCGCTGTCGTCCATCTGCGCCTGAAGGCGGATCAGCAGTTCCTCGCGCGGCAGTCCCGGATGCTGACGCCGCACGAGGTCCAGCAGCCGCTCCAAGCGGGCACCGTCCCCACCCAGACGCGCCAGCAGTTGCCGCTCCAACGCCGAAGGCGCCTCACGCGGGCCGGCGCGCAGGTCCGCATCGGGAGAGGGAGCGCGCCTCGCCCGCCAGAACATCAGGACAGCCAGCAGGGCGATGCCAGTCAGAGCAGACAGCAGCAGCAGTTCCACCCCACCAGCATAGGACGCCACGCCAGACCGCGGCGACGGACCTGGGCGGTCACCCTCCCCGCCGGGTGGACTGAAGTGGGGCTTTTTTCGCAGTGGGCGCGGCCCAGCGGATGCTACCTTCGCGCACCGATGGCCCGCAGAAGCAAAAAACGCCGCAAGAACCGGCGCCACAATGACGACCGCTGGGTAGTGCAACTGTCGAACGTGCTGCTATGCGTGAACGTCCTGCTCCTGTTCGCCCTGCTCCGGCCTAGCGGGTGAGCACGGCGTGTCCAGGAACCCAGTGATCGCCGGACTGCAGGCCAGGCATCTCAATCTTCAGGGCCACGCCCAGGCAGTACTGCTTCTTCAACCGCCAGCGAAGAGCCTGACCGAACCTCAGGTCACGCGTCGGCTCAGGGACGGCAAGCCGCGTTGCCTCTCGTTCCGGCGAGCGGCGCAGCTTCAGCTTGGCGCTGCTCTTGCAGAAAAGGGTGTGGGCTCTCCCGACAGGGAGGCCGTGCTGATGCGGAGCGTTGATGCCGAAGCGCTGTCCACACGCCGTCCCGCCGCGGTAAGCCGTGGGAGTGCCGACACCCTACCTTCACAGAGACATTGCTGTCCCGCTGTTGCTACTGCGATACCACCTTGTCTGGTGACCCGAGCGGCGTCGGAAGGTGCTGATTGGGAACGTGGCGCTGAGGCTCAAAGAACTGCTGGAAGAGAAGACCGCCGAACTGGGCTGGGAAATCGTGGCGCTGGAAATCATGCACGACCACGTTCACCTGGTCCTCGGCACCGACCCGGACGTGTCACCCACTCAGGTGATGCACGCCCTCAAGGGGTACACCTCCCGCGTGCTGCGTCAGGAGCTCCCGAAATTGCGGACCATGCCCTCGCTGTGGACACGTTCCTACTGGGTCAGCGCGGAAGTCATTCAGCGGCACATCGCGGAACAGAAGACGAGGAACTGAATGCTGAAGGCATTTCGCTATCGTCTCTGCCCCACGAAGGCTCAGGAAGCCGCGCTGAACGAACAGTTGCGCCTCTGCCGCAATCCCTACAACAGCGCGTTGCAGGAACGCCGGGATGCCTGTCGCAAGGCCGGGAAGACCGTGACCGAGTACGGCCAGATGAAGTACCTGACCGAAGTCAACGCAAGGCGTTGCCTGATACGGATGCCGTTTGTTCCGCCGACAATCCGGAACTTCACCGCCCCTGCAGACTCCACGTCCGGAATCTGTTTCTCTCCTCCTCGCATCCACTCGAACCTGGCGGGCTTTGCAGCCCATTCAATCGGGGTCCGTATGAAAAGCCGACGGATTTATCCGTTGGTGAGCCACCTCCACAGGAGAGGGATATGCCCATGAACAAATCAGATCGCGGCGCTTCAGCTTCGAATCACCCCTGCAAACTGCGCCTCATTTCAACCAAGACTGAAGTCAAGGTCATCTACGAGGTAAAAGCATGAAATCCACTGCGGGACTCATCAGACTCGGATGCAACGGGAACGCGATAACTACACTGGAAATATGGCGAGAAGCACGGAACACCTTCGAACATGCGTACAGCAGTCTTCTGAATCACCCACTCGAACCGCATGCAAGGCAGACAGGATTATGGGAACCAGAAGAATGCACGGCACTCCTGGCCGACTTGGCCGACTACGACGCCATGCGCAGATTTATCGACCAGATGCCAGTCGAAGCTCCAGCACTTCAGAGATCACTCAGGGAAATAGAGCATCAAATAGCCATCTTGAAATCTCGAACCATCGAACTGCAATTCATTCAAGAACATCTGGGACGATTCAGGTATTCTCTCGTTTCAAACTAAGTACACTGCGTTTATCTTGTAGATAAACCGCGCGGAGCGCGTAGCAGAGGAAGTACGTTGAAGCGGGAATGGAGAGATTCCGGTGCCTTCCCGGAATCTCGCAATGTTAGCTTCGACGTACTTAGTTAGACTCTGGCGTTGGCCCTGACCGCCTGACAGATGTTATGAGATGAAGTAAAAACTGACGTGCCAGCCGTTCTCGAGTGCTTCCACCGAGGACGGCTGGCCGCGTTTTCTGAGCTTCGGTGGCTCGGGGTCCGGGCCGCCCCGCAATCAAAGGGTTCTGAAGAACCTCTCATCCGCCCGGATTGAACGGGCTTTGCAGCCCATTCAATCCGGGCGGATGAGAGAAGGAGAGAAACGCCCCTCCGGCTGTGGAGCCGGCAGGGGCGGTGAAGTTCTGGATTGTTGGCGAAACAAACGGCAGTCCGTATGACCTCGACTTTCTGTTCCCTGCGCCCTGCAGTACACGACATCCAGCTGCTCCCGCCTTCTCGCCCTTAGAGCGCTAGACGCTCGTTTCCGGGCTGTTCAGGCGGAGAGGAGCCTGTCGCAGCTAAAAATACCCTCCAGACCATGACGGGGAAAATGACGTACTGACCGACGTTTCCCCTCCCTGTGCCGTCATGACGTCGTGTGGCACACGACTCCAGCAGGCGTGGAAGCTCTTGGTCAACCTTGCAGCATCACTGGCCCCACGCTCGGGTCGCCCAGTTGCACCGGCCCCACGCTCGGGTCGCCCAGCTGTACCGGCCCCACGCTCGGGTCGCCCAGCTGTACCGGCCCCACGCTCGGGTCGCCGGCTGGGACCGTGTTGTGAGCGGCGGCCAGTCCGGTCAGAGCGGTGGCGGTGAACAGGGTGAGGAAGAGGCGGCGCAGGGTGAGGGTCATGGCTGTAGTCTGCATGGCCGGCAGGGACACGCGGGAGACACGCGGCGCCCCGGCCCTGCGCCCCGGTCGCGTCCCTGCCGTGTCTCCACTCGGGGGGAACACTGCCGGTCACGGGAGCGGTCCGTGGATCCGCCCTGACAGGAGAATCCAGTGACGCCCGACCTTCCAATCACGCCGCTGAACCCTGGCCCTCCCGGCCGCGCCCTGCGGCTGCGGCGGGAACCGGGCCGGCGGTCGGCCCTGGTGTGGACTGTCCGGGCGGGTACCATCCTGACGCTGGTGGACCTGGACGGCGCTGCGGCAATGGACGGCGCAGGTGTGGGAGGAATAACCATGGGAGGCGCGGTCGTGACCGGTCCGGGAGCGCCATGCCCGCGCGCGCCGCAGGGCAGGGTGGGCTGGCCGGGCGTGGTCCGTCACGAACCGCTGGCCGGGTCGAGTCCGGGGTTGCGGAGCGCGTTCTGGGCGGACGTGACGGCCGACGCCCAGGCGGGGCGGCCGGTGGTCGTGGTCGCGCGGACCGTCGCCCCGGCGACCGCTGAGGCGCAGCGGACCCTCGTGATCCGTGGTGGCCGGGTCCTGGCACGCGCCAGTCGCGCGGAACTGCTGGCGCGGCTGGACGCGCAGCGCGTCACGGCGCGCGGCACCACGCTGCGCGGCGCGCAGGTGCTGGCCGTTCCGGGCGTGCGGTCCGTCTGCCCGGCCGGCCGGACGCTGCACGTCACCGCCGACCCGCAGGTGGACGTCGCGGCGGCCCTGCGCGCTCTGGACCCTCACGCGCAGGTCTGCGCGCGCGCCCTGACGCTGCTGGACGTCTTTCAGGGAGTCTACGGGCAGGCGGCGGTTCCGGTTGAGGTCTGCAGGGGGTAGCATCGGTCCATGACCCTGACTGCCCCGCTGGAGCATGGCGCCGAGATTTTCTGGCAGCGGTTCCGTACCACGGCGGACCCGGTGGAACGCCGCCGCGCGCAGTTTCTGGCGCTGCTGGCCGAGGGTCGTCCTGTGAGCGAGATCCTGCAGGTCACCGGGTATAGCCGCGTCAGCGCGTACGCGCTGGTCCGGCGGTACCGGGAGCGCGGCCTGGACGCGCTGCGCGACGGACGGCAGAACAACGCGGGCGCCCCCCGCCTCCTGACCGACGGGCAGCGGCAGGCGCTGAAGGACCGCCTGGAGGCCGACGCCGCCCGCAACGTCAGCTGGTCGGGCCGGGACGTGCAGACGTGGCTCCGAGAGGAGTACGGCCTGACGGTGCATCTCGGACGCACGTACGAGTTCCTGCGCGCCGCCGGTTTCGCGCCGCGTGGCGCCCGCGTCCGGCCGGACGCCGCCGGGGTCGCCCCTCCAGCCGACACCGACTGACCGGCTGCCGGGGCGGGCCGTCAGTCGCGGCTGATCACGTGGACGTCCACGTCGCGGGTGGCGCGCAGGACGTGGCGGATGATGTCGCCGCGCAGGAATTCCAGCCAGCGGGAGCGGCTCGTCTCGCCCAGCACGATCTGCGTGGCGTTCACACGCGTGGCGTGACGGACGAGCGTGTCGGCCACGCCGCCCTGCGCGGGCAGCACGTCGAAGGTGCCGCCCAGGGCGTGCGTGATCTCGCGGGCCGTTTCGAGCAGCCGGGCCTGCTGGGCGCTCAGGCGCGGGCCGCTGACGGTGATCACGTGCAGCGGCGCGTGCAGGCGCCCCGCGATCTGGCCGCCCCGGCGGATCAGGCGCAGGGCGGTGCTCTCGGCGGCGACGGCGACCACCACGACCTCGTGCGCGCCCGGCGGGCCGGGGGGCGCGTCGGCCTCGACGGTCTGGGTCACGTGCCGCAGCGCGAGTTCCCGCAGGGCCGTCAGGTTCGCCGCCGTGAAGAAGTGCGTCAGGGCCTGCTCGACCTTCTGCGGGGCGTACACCTGCCCGCCCCGCAGGCGGCGGCGCAGGTCCTCGGGCGGCAGGTCGATCAGGACGACCTCGTCGGCGTCGGCCAGGACGTGGTCCGGGACGCGTTCGCGGACGCGGACGCCGGTCAGGCGGGCGACCACGTCGTTCAGGGATTCCAGGTGCTGCACGTTCAGGGTGCTGTACACGTCGATGCCTGCCGCGAGCAGGGCCTCCGCGTCCTCCCAGCGGCGGGTGCGGGCGCTGCCCGGCGCGTTCGTATGGGCGAGTTCGTCGATCAGCACGGCGTCCGGCCGGCGGGCGATCAGGCCAGTGATGTCCGGTTCCTTCAGCAGGGCCGCGCCGCGCGGCAGTTCCAGCAGCGGGAAGCGCGGCAGGTTCCCGGCGGCCGCCTCGGTGCCGGCGCGGCCGTGCGTCTCGAGCACGCCGATCAGGACGTTCTCGCCGAGGGCGTGCCGGTCGCGCAGGTCGTTCAGGGCGCGCACGGTCTTGCCGACCCCGGCGGCCATGCCCAGGAACACCCGGTGCCGGCCGCGCCGGGGCGAGGGGTCCGGAGCGGGGCGGGTCAGGCGCACAGGGTCCGGCATGGGGTCTGGCACGGGGTCAGCGCCGGCCGGCGCTCAGGGCGTCCAGGGCGAGGTTGACGCGCAGGACGTTCACGCGTTCCTCGCCGAGCACGCCGAGGCTGCGCCGGGTGACGTTCGCGCGGATGAGGGCCTCCACCTGCGCGGGCGCAACGGCGCGTTCGCGGGCGATCCGGCCGGTCTGGGCGAGGGCGGCGGCCACGCTGACGTCCGGGTCGAGGCCGCTGCCGGACGCGGTGACCATGTCCACCGGCACGGGTGCCGAGGCGCCCAGGCCGTTGTCGGCGCGGAAGCTCACGGCGCGTTCCTGCGCGGCGTCCCGGAGTCTGGCGTTGGTGGGGCCCCAGTTGCTGGCGCCGCTGTTCTCGGCGTTGTAGGGTTGCGGGCCGCTGCCGTCGGTGCGGTTGGTCTGGCTGGGGCGGCCGCGCAGGTACCCCGGAGTGGTGAAGTCCTGCCCGATCAGCGCGGACCCGACGACCTGCCCGCCCCGCAGGAGCAGGCTGCCGGTCGCCTGGGCGGGGAACAGGACGTTCCCGGCGAGGGTCGTCAGGAGCGGGTAGGCGAGCCCGCACACGGCGGTGAACAGCAGCGCGGCAAGTGCGGCCGAGCGCAGCAGCTGGGTCAGGGACGCGGCGGGTATGACTGGTTCAGGCGTGGCAGGTCCGGGGACGGCAGGTTCAGGATTGGTCGGGAGGGTCATTGCACGGCTCCTTTCAGCATCTGCAGGTGATCGGTGACCGGCCCGAGGGTCAGGGCCGGCAGGAAGGTCAGTGCGCCGACGATCAGCAGGACGGCGACGGTCAGACCGCCGAACAGGGCGGTGTCGGTCCGCAGCGTGCCGCTGCCGGCCGGGACGCGCGTCTTGGCGGCCAGCAGGCCCGCGACGGCCAGCATGGGCAGCAGCGTCAGGTACCGGCCGGTCAGCATGGCCAGTCCGGTCGTCAGGTTGTAGAACGGCGTGTTGGCGTTCAGACCCGCGAAGGCCGAGCCGTTGTTCGCGGTGGCGGACGTGTACGCGTACAGCACCTCGGTGAAGCCGTGCGCGCCGGGGTTGTTCAGGCTACCCAGCGCGGCGGGCAGCGTCACGGCCAGCGCCGTGAAGCCCAGGATGCTCAGCGGGTGGGCCAGGACAGCCAGCATGACGAGTTTCACCTCGCGCGCCTCGATCTTCTTGCCCAGGAATTCCGGCGTGCGGCCCACCATCAGGCCCGCCAGGAACACGCTGAGAATCAGGTACTGCGTGAAGTTGATCAGGCCGACGCCCTTGCCGCCGAACACGCTGTTCAGCATCATCTGCACGAGCGTGACCAGACCGCCCAGCGGCGTCAGGGAGTCGTGCATGGCGTTCACGCTGCCGGTCGTGGCGGCGGTGGTCGTCGCGGCGAACAGGGCCGTCTGGGCGACACCGAAGCGGACTTCCTTGCCTTCCATGTTCCCGCCTGCCTGCGTAGCCGTGACGCTCTGATCGGCGCCGGCGGCCCCCAGGACCGGATTGCCGCCCTGCTCGGCCAGCAGCAGCGCGCCCAGCGACACGGCGAACAGCGTGAACATCGCGCCGAAGATCACCCAGCCCTGCCGCCGGTTGGCGAGCAGTCGCCCGAACGCGTACGTCAGCGAGGTCGGGAGCAGCAGCATGCACAGCACGTGCAGGGCGTTCGTAAGGGGCGTGGGGTTCTCGAAGGGATGCGCGGCGTTCATGCCGAAGAACCCACCGCCGTTCGTGCCGAGGTGCTTGATGCTTTCCAGGCTCGCCACGGGTCCCAGCGCGATGCGTTGCGTCTCACCCTGGAGGGTCTGCGCGGTGACGGTGGCGTTCAGGGTCTGCGGGACGCCCTGCCAGATCAGGATCAGGGCGACGGCGAAGCTCAGGGGCAGGAACACCCGGTACACGATGCGGGTCAGGTCCACCCAGAAGTTGCCCAGCTGCGCCCCGTTCGTGCCGGCGAGGCCGCGCATGAACGCGGCGGCGGCGGCGAAACCGGTCGCGGCGGACGTGAACATGAAGGTCGTCAGGACCGCCATCTGCGAGAAGTACGACAGGCTCTGCTCGCCGCTGTACGCCTGCCAGTTGGTGTTCGTCATGAACGACACGGCCGTGTTCCACGCGAGTTCCGGCGTCTGCGCCGCGAGGCCCGCCGGGTTCCACGGCAGCCAGGGTTGCAGGCGGATCAGCGCGTACGACACGAGCAGCATGACGAGGTTGCACAGCACCAGCGTCAGGGCGTAGCGGCGCCAGTCCATCGGCTCGGCGGGGTTCACGCGCAGCAGGCGGTACGTGAGGCGTTCGGGGGCGGTGTGCCGCGCCCCGGTGAAGACGCCGTGCAGCAGGCGCCCGACCGGCACGACCAGCAGCGCGCTGACGGCCAGCACGGCGAGCAGTTGCGTCACCGCGCCCACGCCGGGGAGGACCGCGGGAAGCATCAGAAGTCCTCCGGGCGCAGCAGGGCGTACACGAGGTACGCGGCGACGAGGAGAGCCACGACCGCCAGGAAGAGGATCACAGGCGCTCCAGGCCGCGCAGGGCGAGGGCGATCAGGCCGAAGCAGGCCAGGGTCAGGAGAATGAGCAGCAGGTCCACGGGATGACTCCTTGAGAGCACAGAGAGGGAGGGGATCAGAACAGCGGCGTGATGAGCAGGTCCGTGACCTTGATCGCCACGAACGGCAGCAGCAGGCCGCCCAGGCCGTACACGAGCAGGTTGCGGCCCAGCAGCGACGAGGCGCTCATCGGGCGGTACGGCACGCCGCGCAGCGCGAGCGGCACGAGCGCCGGGATGATCAGCGCGTTGAAGATCACGGCGCTCAGGACGGCGCTCGCGGGGCTGTGCAGCCGCATGACGTTCAGGGCGCCCAGGTCCGGGTACGCCGTGACGAACAGCGCGGGCAGGATCGCGAAGTACTTGGCGACGTCGTTCGCGACCGAGAAGGTCGTCAGGGCGCCGCGCGTGATCAGCAGGCCCTTGCCGATCTCGATGATCTCCAGCAGCTTGGTGGGGTCGCTGTCCAGGTCGACCATGTTCCCCGCCTCCCGCGCGGCCTGCGTGCCGGAGTTCATGGCGAGTCCCACGTCCGCCTGCGCGAGTGCCGGGGCGTCGTTCGTGCCGTCGCCCATCATCGCGACGAGCCGTCCGCCGCGCTGCTCCTCGCGGATCATGGCGAGCTTGTCCTCGGGGGTCGCCTCCGCCAGGAAGGAGTCCACGCCGGCCTCGCGGGCGATGGCGGCGGCGGTCAGGGGGTTGTCGCCGGTGATCATGACGGTCCGCAGGCCCATGCGGCGCAGCTGCTCGAAACGGTCGCGGATGCCGGGTTTGATGACGTCGGACAGGGCCACCGCGCCGAGCAGGCGGCTGTTCTCGATCACGACCAGCGGGGTCGCGCCGCCGCGCGCCATCGCGTCGGTGATGCCGGTGAGTTCCGGCGGGACGGCCGCGCCGCGTTCCCGCGCGAGGTCCGCCACGCGGCTGCCCGCGCCCTTACGGATGCTGACCGGCCCGGCGGGCGTGACGAAATCCACGCCGCTCATGCGGGTCTGCGCGCTGAACTCCACGAATTCGGCCCCGGCCGGTTCTGGCGCGTTCACGCCCCGTTCGCGGGCCAGGGCGACGATGCTGCGGCCCTCCGGCGTGGGGTCCTGCAGGCTGCTCAGCAGCGCGGCGCGCATCAGGTCGGCCGGGTCCACGCCGGGCAGTGGGCGGAAGTCGGTCGCGAGGCGGTTGCCGACCGTGATCGTGCCGGTCTTGTCGAGCAGCAGCACGTCCACGTCCCCGGCCACCTCGACGGCCTTGCCGCTGCCCGCGATCACGTTCGCCTGCAGGGCGCGGTCCATGCCCGCGATCCCGATGGCCGGCAGCAGGCCCCCGATGGTCGTGGGAATCAGACACACGAGCAGCGCGACGAGCGTGACCGGCGCGGCGGGCGCCCCGGCGTATGCCGTGAACGGGTAGAGCGTCACGGTGGCCAGCAGGAACACCAGCGTCAACCCGCTGAGCAGGATGCCGAGCGCAATCTCGTTCGGGGTCTTCTGGCGGCTGGCGCCCTCGACCAGGGCGATCATGCGGTCCAGGAAACTCTCGCCCGCGCCGCTGGTGACGCGCACCACGATCCGGTCACTCAGGACGCGGGTGCCGCCGGTCACGCCGCTGTGATCGGTGCCGGCCTCGCGGATGACGGGGGCGCTCTCGCCGGTGATGGCGCTCTCGTCCACGCTGGCCAGTCCCTCGACGATCTCGCCGTCGGCGGGAATCAGGTCGCCGCTCTCGGCGACGATCAGGTCGCCGCGCCGCAGCAGCGCGCCGGGCACGGTCTCCTCGCGTCCGTCCGTGAGGCGGCGGGCGGTGACGTCCTCCCGCGCCGAGCGCAGCGACGCCGCCTGCGCCTTCCCGCGCGCCTCGGCCAGCCCCTCGGCGAAGTTGGCGAGCAGCACCGTCAGCGCCAGCAGGGCCGTGACCGTCAGCTCGTACGCCCACGGGCGGCCCTGCGCGGCGGCCTGCGCGGTCAGCAGCAGCGTCACGAACGTCCCGACGTACACGACGAACATCACGGGATTGCGCGCCTGGGCACGCGGCGAGAGCTTGCGGACGCTGGCGACCAGCGCGGCGCGCAGCAGCGGCGGGGCGAAGATGCCGGGCTTCCGGTCGCCGCTGGCGGGCGGTTCGGGCGGCCGCGAGGCGGGCGGAAGGGGCGCGGCGCGGACACCGGCACTCACGGGGCACTCCCGGCCGGACCGGTCACATGGGGTCTGGTTCTCATGCCGGGCATGCTGCGCCGCCGGCCGCGCCGCGCCCACTGGCCGCCTGACGCGCCCCCCTGGTCAGGTGGCCAGTGGGCGGCCCGCACGGGCGGACGCTAGTGTCGGGGCAGCGATCATGACGACCCTGCCCCCTTCCGCTCCTTCCGCCGCGCCCGTCCGTGACAGCCTGCTGTGGAGCCTGTCGCTGCCGCTGCTGCTGGGCGTGCTGCTGCTGGACCTGCTGACGCCCGCCTCGCTGGCCGTGGGGACGCTGCTGTGCGCGTCCGTGGCCTTCGCGGCGCTCGGCGCGTCCCGGCAGCTGACCCTGACCCTGACCGGCCTGTGCGTCGGCGCGAACGTGCTGGCCGGCGCGCTGAACGCCGACCGGGACGGCCTGGACGCCACCACCCTCGCCAACCGCGCCGTGAGCATCCTGGCGGTCCTGCTCGTCGGGTTCCTGAGCCTGCGCGCCCGCGAGGCCAGGGCCCGCGCCGCCCGCATCGAGGAGGACGCCCGGCAACTCGAACGGGAACGCGCGCTGCGCGCCCTGGCCGAGGCGATGGGCGGGCCCCTCGGGCAGGCGGAATTCGTGGACCGCGCCGCGCACGCCCTGCGCACCCTGACCGGCGCGGACCACGTCGAGATCGGCGCGGTCGAGCGGGCCTTCCTGCGCGCCCCGCACGCCCTGGCGGGCAGCGGTCCCGGCCGGCTGAACACCCGCCTGCCGCTGGACCTGCTCGCCCACCCGGCCGGCGCGCCCGACGTGTGGGCCGTGGACGGCGGCCGCGTGCAACTCGCGCGGCTGCGCCGGGTCGGCACCGGCACCGGCACCGAGGAGGCGGACCTGCTGATCGTGATCGGCGGCCCCCAGACGCCCCCCAACCTGACGGCCGAGGCGGTCCGCGCCCTGCAACCCATCCTGGACCGCACGGCGCTGCTCGACGACCTGCGCGTGCAGGGCGCGCAGCTGGCCGAACGGGGCGAGGTGCTGCGCGACCTCGTGTACGCCTTCTCGCACGACCTGCGCACGCCGCTGCTGGCGAACGCCATGAACCTGCGCGCCGCGCTGCGCGGCGGGTTCGGCCCGCTGCCCGCCGAGTACCTCGCCACCCTGGAAAACGGCCTGCAGGCGAACGAGGCGCTGCTGGACCTCGCCGACCAGCTGCTGCTGCTCGCCAAGTACGAGGCGGACGAACCGGACGCCGAACCGCAGGTCGTCGCGCTGCGCGAGGTGCTGCTGGGCGTCCTGCGGGACCTGAGGGGCCGCGCCGCCGAACGCCGCGTCACGCTCGAACCGCAGCTGGAGGGCGCGCGGGTGCTCGGGCAGCGGCACGACCTGCGCCGCGCCGCGCAGAACCTGCTGGAGAACGCCGTGAAGTTCAGCCCGCCCGGCGGCGAGGTGCGCGTCACCCTCAGCGCCGCCGACGGCGAGGTCCGCCTGACCGTGCAGGACGAGGGGCCGGGCGTGCCCCCCGCGCGGGCCGCGCGGCTGTTCCAGCGCTTCCGGGGCGGCGGGGCAGGCGGCGGCACCGGGCTGGGCCTGTACCTGACGCGGCGCGTGGCGCAGGCGCACGGCGGGAACGTCACGTACGCCCGCACCGGCGCGGGCCGCAGCGTGTTCACGCTGACCCTGCCCGCCGCGCCCGAGGGACCCCGTGCCTGACCCGGCCCCCACGCCTGACCCCGCGCCCGCCGCGCCGCGCCGCCTGCTGCTGGTCGAGGACCACGCCTTCACCCGTGACGGCCTGCGCGCCACCCTGAACCTGGAACCGGACCTGCGCGTCACCACCGAGGCCCGCAGCGGCGAGGAGGCCCTGGAACGCCTGCACGCCGCCGGGCCGGACCTGCCGGTGGACGTCGCCGTGATCGACATCGGCCTGCCTGGCATGGACGGCATCCAGACCGCCGCCGAGATCCGCCGCCGCTGGCCGCCCGTGCGGATCGTGATGCTCACCGCGCACGACCTGCAGGCCGAGGTTTTCGCGGCGCTCGCCAGCGGCGCCGACGCCTACTGCCTGAAAAGCGCCCAGCCGGAACTGCTGCTGCTCGCCATCCGCGCCGCCGCCGCCGGCAGCGCCTACCTTGACCCGCAGGTCGCGCGGCACGTGCTCGGCGCGGTCCGCGCGCCCGGCACGCACTCTCCCCTCACGCCCCGCGAAACCGAGGTGCTGCGCCTGATGGCCGACGGCAACGGCAACCGCGAAATCGCCGCCGCGCTGACCCTCTCGGTCAGCACCGTGAAACTGCACGTCCAGGAGATCCTGCGCAAGCTCCAGGCGTCCGACCGCACGCAGGCTGCCGTCAAGGCCCTGCGCGCCGGCCTGCTGTGACCGCGCGGACTGGCAGCCGGGGCGGCCGCGCAGCTCACGCGGGGGCGGTGACGGGCCGGCCCAGCCGCTGCGGGAAGCCCTGATCGCGGTCGCGGCCGACCAGAACCTCGTACAGGGTCGTCTGCCCGGTCTGTGTGAAGCCGAACAGCCAGTCGAAGTATTGTTCGTCGTGGCTGACGGCCGGCCGGGCGAACAGGTTGTGCGCGGCCGCCGCGACACCCAGCCGCTGCGCCAGTCCGCCCGCGAACCCGTGTGCCTGCTGGTAGGGTTCCCAGCGGTCGCTGGCGTACAGGTCGCCGGTCTGCACGGCCACGAACCATACGAGCGGGCAGGGACGCACGTCGAAACCGGGCGCGATGAACGCGGCGCGGTCGCTCTCGCCGGGGTCCTCCAGGGGCCGCCGCAGGGTGGGCCGGCCGGACGGGTCGAAGGCGTAGGCGCCGGCCGGCAGGCCGTCCACGTGGCGGATCAGGGCGTGCAGGCTCCCCGCGTGGCCCGTGCGGGCCAGGGCGTAGCGGGCCATGCGTTCCACGCTGCGGACGGGGAGCCGCACCGGGCTGGGGAACATTCCGTTGAACCCGTGCCCGGAATGCCGCTGCAGCAGGCTGCGGTTCAGCGGGACCGGCAGGTCCGCCACCGGCCCCGCATGAGGGAACGGGGCGTGCCAGACGGCGCTGAGCGGTACCTCGGCGTCCGGGGCGTCCCAGCGCAGGTCGGCGGTGAGGGGCGAGTCGGCCGCCTCGAGGCCGTGCGTGTCCAGCGCCAGCCGGAGCTGCTCGGTGACGTGCCCGGCCTCCAGGAACATCAGGCGGGTCGAGAAGTCCCCGTACGTGTTGCGGACGCGGCCCGGCACGCTGCTCAGGAGCCAGCCGTCCGCGCAGCCGGCCGGTGCCGTGGCGAGCAGCGACGCCCACCAGGCGGGCGACGCGGCCGGTTGCAGCGTGTGCCGGACCGGATGGTACCGGTACAGGCCGGCCGGCAGGTGCGGGTGCCGCAGCGCCACGTAGTGCAGTTCGGTCGGGTAGCGGCAGCGGGGGGACGGCGCCAGCCGGTGGAAGGCGTAGTGCTCGGTGGGTTCGTAGCGGGTCAGGCCCAGCGTGTGGAACGCCACCGAGGCGATCTGCTCCAGGGTCAGCGCGCCCGCCGGGCGGGCCTTGGGGGCGTGCAGCTGCGCCCAGTCGCGTTCCGGCAGGGGCGCCGGGGCGGGCAGGATCACCTCGGCGTCACGGGCGGCGGTGAACGGAGCGGCGGCCGGCGTGAACAGGCCGCGCGGCGCGGTGCGTTTCTGGTAGGTGGTGGTGTAGAACTGCGTGGCGGCCGTCATGGGCGTCTCCTGTGGTGCGCGGGGGTCGGGGCGGTTCAGGCGAACGGGTGCGGGTCGGCACTGACCGGCAGTCCCGGCAGGTGCCGCGCGTAGCGGTGCCCGTAGTGCATGGGCAGCAGTCCCGGACACAGGACCCGCACGCAGGTCAGCTGCAGTCCGCTCAGGACCGGCGTGGTCTGATCCACGCTGATCAGGCCGCAGCGGCCGCGGGTGAGTTCGTGCAGGTCCGCCAGGGTCCGCAGCGCCGGGGGCGGGGCGAGGTCCGCCGTGACCGCGCCCTGCAGCCGCCGGTCGATCACGGCGCGGCGTTCCGGGTGAACGTACGCGAGGCGGTGGTCGTCCAGGCTCAGCACCTCCTGCGGCCGGGCGGTCAGCCACTCCGCGCGGCGCTGTTCGTCCGGCGTGAGCGGCATGGCCGCGCCGCGCAGTTCCTGAAGGCAGGCATTCAGGGCGTCCGGCCAGTCGCGGCCGGCGGCGGTGACGCAGACGGTCGCCGGGTAACGGCCGTCCCAGCCGTCCTGCCGGGCGACCCCCAGCACCACGGGCACCGGGAGGTCCGGGGCGATGTCGTACAGGTCCACGCGGTACCCCAGCGCCCCGAGGCTCGCGGCCGTGACGGTGTCCGCCCGGAGGGCCGGGGCGCGGCGCGGGCGGGTCAGGCCGTACCACCAGCGCAGCGCCGCGTGCCGCTCGACCACCTCCAGGAACGCGGCGGCCACCGCTTCCTCCGGCGTGCGGCCGACCGCGCAGCCGCTGGAGTTGTTCGCGATCCAGGGCCGGCGGGTCCCGCGGTGGTAGTACACGAGGTGCTCCTCGACCCAGACGGGCGCGCCCGTGTGGTGGTCGTGTCCCTGAAGCCACAGGCGCGGCTCGGCCGGATCGAACGGCGCGCACTCCGGCGTGGGGGCCGGCAGTCCCGTCTGCCGGGGGTCCAGCGCGCCGCTCAGGTCCGCGAAGGCCGCCTCGCGGCGGGGCGCGCCGCTCAGGTCGAAGAGGCCCGCCTGCCGTTCCAGCGCCTCGAGCAGGGCGACAGTGGCGGCGCTGCGGTGATCGCCGGTGCGGCCGACGCCGTACACGCGCTGCCCGGCGGCCTGACTGGCGAGTTGCGCGCTGACCAGGGCGTCGGCGCGGTTGACGTGCACGTTCAGGACCGGGCCGAGCGGGCTGACCAGCCGGGCCGGGTCGAGGGCCGGCAGGGCCTGCCGGGCGGTGGGCCGCTGCGGGTCGGGGATCCAGGTGCGGGGGGCGCTGCCGGTGGCGGGCCGCGCGGCGGCCTGGGCGGGAACGCGCGTGACCTGTCCGCGGTCGTCCTCGATCAGCCAGGCCCAGGCCGGGTCGCCGGGCAGGGCCGCGCAGGCCTGCACGAGACGCGCGGCGGCCGGGAGCGGCGCGACCTGCGCCGGGTGTCGCAGCGGGTGCCCGGCGTTCCGGGCCTGTTCACGCCACGCGTCCCGGTCTGCCCCGGCCGGCGGGGGCAGGAGCGTGAACCCGCCGCCCCGGACGGCCGCCCCCAGATCAGTGGTGGGCAGGGCCGTCATGACAGGCCGACCCAGCCGACCCAGACCTGCTCGGCCGTCAGGTGCGCGTACGCCGGGGCCAGGTGCAGCGGGCCGGGCAGTCCGTCCCGGCCGGTGTCGCCGGGCAGTGGCGGGTAGGGCGCGGTGTCCAGCTGGCCCTGCGTCTGACCGAGCCGCAGCGTCAGCGCGCGTCCGAGGGCGTCCTGCGCGGTGAAACCGGCGGCCGTGACGTGACCGGAGGGACTGCCGAGGCGGGCGACGACCAGCGGCCCGGCCGCGCCGACCTGCGCGTCAAGCGGCTGCCGGTACCGGTCGGTCAGCGTCTTCCACCAGTGCGCGCCTTCCGGGCCGAGCAGATCCGGCGCGTCCACCGGCGTGAACGCCGCGCCGTCCCCGGCGAGTCGCTGTTCGGCGTTCAGCAGGGCCGCCATGCGCCTGAATTCCGTTTCCGTCCGGCCCCACGCGCGCACCCAGCGGCCCGGACGGTCCGGACGGTCGGGCAGGGTGCCGGCCAGCGTGCCGAGCAGCGCGGCCGCGCGGGCGTCGCCGGGCGCCGCGCCCACGCCCACGCCGACGTCCGGGGAGGACCGCCGGCGGGCGCGGACCAGGTACAGCGGCAGCTGCGGCAGGTCCTCCTCGTCCAGTGAGGCGAGCGCGCCGCTGAAGGGATCGACCAGCGAGGCGGCTCGGGCGCCGTGAACGTCGTGGGTGGTGTCGGCCAGGGTGTGGTTGTCGATCCGCAGCAGCTGTTCCGACACGACCGACGGCAGGTCCGCCAGCAGGCGGAACACCTCGATGGCGGTGCGCGCGCCGGTCACGCTGTACGCGCTCCAGGTGTCCGGGCCGGGCGGCGTGAACGGTAGCCCCTCGAGCGTCCGCAGGTCGCCGTCCGTCACGGGGCCGACCGTGCAGAAGTCCGCGCTGACCACCACCGGCAGCGTCCGGCCTCCCGTCAGGTCGGGCGAGCGCAGGGCGGCGCGGACCTCCTGCGGCGTGCCGGTCACGATGGTCAGCGCCGGGGGCGTTCCCTGCGCCTGATCGGTGACCTGCCAGTTCAGGGCGGGGTCGGCCGCGCCGCGCAGTTGCGCCAGCAGCTCGGCCCGCAGCGGGTCGCCGGCCGGCAGGATCACCTGCCCGTGCCGGACGCCGCTCTCCCACAGCGCCGGCGCGAGCGTCCGCACGACGGACCCGCCCCCGACGATCCGGACCGGGCGGGTCAGGACGTGGTTCAGCGCCTGCCGGGCGTGCGGCGTGAAGCGCTCCAGGTACCCCAGGCTCGCCGGGTAGTGCTGCAGGGCCAGCGGATCGACCGGCACCGCCCGGTTCTCGGTGTCGTCGCGCACGGCGCCGATGCGGTGCAGCTGATCAATCAGGCCCTGCACGACCTGCGCGGACGTCCGGTCCAGGCGGGCGGTGATGCCGCTCAGCGGATGCTGTCCGTTCAGGAGCGGCGTGAGGCGTTCGAGCAGCGTGAACAGGTGCCGGCCCTGGATGCGGTGCGCGGCGCCGTCGATCGCCACGGTCAGGCCGTTCGTGCCGAGCGGGGTCAGGTACACGTCGTTACGGAGTTTGGGGTACACGTCGCACTCTCCTTCGGGGTCGGGATGCCGGGATCGGCCGGGCGGGGAACTCAGCGTTCAGCGTGTCACTGTGGTGAGCACGTCACGGCGGTCAGCGCGTCATTGCGGCTGGCTGAGTTCGTGGCGGGCGTAGGCGAGGAAGGCCTGCTCGGCCGGGCCGAACATCAGGCGGTTCCAGTGGAAGATGATCAGGATGGCGGCCAGTTCACGCGGGCCGCGCGTCAGGTCGCCGGTGCGGTTCAGGTCCGCGATGGCCCGCGCGGCCTGCCGGGCGCCGGACAGGTCGCCGTGCGCGCCGGGCAGACCGGCCAGGAACTGCGCTTCGAGCGCCGCGTCGGACCGTGACAGCAGCGCCTCCAGCAGGGGACGGGTGCGGGCGAACGCCGCCTCCCAGCTGGGATGCGCGCCGCCCCGCAGGGCCCGCACGCGGCGCCACACGTCCCAGCGTTCGAAGGCGTCCAGGCCCAGGTCCCGCAGCAGCAGTTCCGTCCAGACGTGCGACGCGCCCTGCCGGGCGCCGGCCCCCCGTTCCCCGAGCGCCAGCGCCACCCGCGAGTCCAGCGCGAACAGTCCGTGCGCCAGCGCGGTGGCGGCCGCGCCGCCCAGCAGTCCGGCTTCGGGTTCGTACGGCGTCCTGACGGCCTGCGTGAGTGTTCCGCGCTGCCGGGCGGTGTCCAGCGCCGCTTCCAGCCGGGCGGTCACCTCGGCGGTCCGTTGCGGGTCCGGCAGGCGCAGCCGCAGCCGGGCGTGCAGGCCGCCGTCCCCCTTGAACATGATCCACGGGTCGCGGATCAGGTCCGCGTTCAGCAGGTCCGGCAGGGTGGACGCGAACACGTCGCGCAGCGCGGCGGCGGGGTCCGGTGCGTACAGCCGCCACTGCAGCCACGTTCCGAGCGGCGCGTCCACCTGCGAGAGCTGCCCCAGGTCGTCCGTCCCGGGCCCGCCGAGCGCGACGGCGTACAGGACGTGCTCGGTGTCCGGCAACCGCAGCACCTGCGCGCTCACGTCGTCCAGGAAGTTCCCGAGCGGCACGGCAGGCAGACCGGCCGCGGCGGCGCACAGCAGCAGGTTCTGCGCCATGTGGCCGCTCTCCTGCAACGCGAACCGGTAGGCGCGTTCGCCGTACTTGTGACCCATGACGCCCAGGTCGGTCGTGATGAACACCACGGCGGCCGCGCGGGCCAGGTCCCGCTCGTGCGCGAAGTGCAGGGCGCCGGCGACGCCCGACCCGTCGGGCGCCACCTCCAGCAGCGCGTGATGCTGCGCCTGGTAACGGAACGCGCCGCCGGGCAGGTCCGTCACGCGCAGCGGCACGACGTACGCCCGGTTGGCGTGGAAGCCGCCGGCGCTGGGGTAGGTGCGGCGGCCGGGGGCGCTCGCGCCGAGCGACAGGCGCAGCACCTCGCCCAGCAACTCCGGCGTGAGCGGCGCGCCCGTGAAGGCCCGGCTGGACCGGCGTCCGGTCAGCGCGCCGGCCAGGGACTGCGCCGGCAGGTGGCCGGGCGGCAGGCGCCAGCCGGCGGGTTCCGACGTGACGGGCGGAGCGACCGGCGGAATGCTGGGCGGGCGCAGCGGCGAGTAGCTGGACTGCGCGTGGAACGCCGCCGACGCGGGCAGCAGCGTCACAGCGTCCCCACCAGCGCCGCGCGCGGCGTGACCGGGCGGGGTCGGGGCGCCGTCCAGGGCCGGTCCCGGAACGCGTCCTCGATGGTCCGGGACGCCACGTAGCACACGAACAGGCGGTCCAGGGCGCGTCCGCCCGCCGTGATCATCTGCTGGTACATCAGGTTCACGAGCAGGCGCCGGGCCACGATCTCCGGCTCGCGGCTCAGGCGGGACAGGTCGCTGTCCGGGTCGGCCAGTCCGGCGTGCCAGGCACTGAGGGTCTCCGTGAGCGGGCGGGCGTCCTCGCCTTCCATCGCGTGGTAGTCGAGGGTCGTGGGCAGTCGCAGCGTCTGCGCGGCGAGGTCCTCCATGATCCGCCCGTACGCGTCCCGGAAGGCGGCGCGCAGCGGCAGCAGGTCCTGGTCGGGTTCGCGCGCTTCCAGGTACAGCCGCCCGATCAGCCCGGCCGCCTGCAGGCGCTTGTGCTCGAAGGGGGCGCGCAGCGACTCGTTCCCGTTGAAGAAGTACGCTTCCGCGTGCGATTTGAAGGTCAGGCCGACGCTCGGGACGCTGCAGAACGACTCCTCGCCCAGGCCCTCGAAGGCATGCGCGAACGTGAACGCCCAGCGCAGGAACGTCGGCAGCCGGCCTTCCTGCTGGGCGCGCGGGTCGAGGGCCGCGCGCAGCACGTCCTGCGTGTCGTTCCAGAAGGCCCGCGCGGCAGCGGCGCCGCGCGGCCCGCCGAACATCTCCTCACGCATCCGCAGCGGTCCGGTCGTCACGGTTCCGCCCGGCACGAGCGGCAGCAGCGGCTCCGTGACCAGTTCCGCCTGCGCGACCGACGTGAAGCGCCGCAGGTACGCGTCGGCCGTCAGGTCCACCGGCGGACCGTGCGCGGCCCACCAGTCCAGTCCCGCCGTCCGCAGGGCCTCCGTGACGCCGGGCAGCGCGTCGGGCGTGGTCTGCACGTTCACCTGCACGTGCGGTCCCCGCAGCCAGTGGCGTTGCAGGAACGCCGCGCGCACCTGCCCGCCCGCGCGCAGCCCCGCCAGGGCCGGCATGAGCGCGTCGCGCATCAGGCGGTCCTTCCCGGCGCCGTGATGAAAGAAACGGATCGTCCACCAGTTCAGGTCACTGTTCATAGGGTCCCTCCTGCACGTCGAGATGCACACTGAATTCGCAGGTGCGGGCGTCACCGTCCACCTGCACGGTCCCCTGCCCCGGTCCCGGCAGGGACTCCTGCACGAGGACCGTTCCCTCCACCGATTCCAGCCAGCGCGCGAAACTCCGCACGCTGAAGAGGCTGTCCATCAGGAACAGCTGCGGCTTGACCGGCCCGGTCACCTGCGCCGCGAACGGGTTCTGCCGCTCTGCCGGCAGCGCGTAGAACCAGCGCGGCAGCCCCGCCGCCTCCCAGCCCGCCGCCAGCCGCTCCCAGTACGCGAGGTCCGTCTCCTGAGGGTCGCGCCGCCACGGCGCGCCGTCCGACAGGAACCACGACGCGCGTGACACGACCGTCCGGCCGCACAGCACGCGCGGCACGAACGTCACGGGCTCCACCGGTCCCTCACTGCGCAGCTGCGCGTACAGCAGGGACGCCAGCGGCAGCGCCGCCGCGCCCGACGCGCTCAGTCCCACCGCCGCCTGATCGAGCGGCGCGAGGAACCCCGTGTGGTACGTGCTGACGTACTGCGCTTCGAGCAGCTCTCCGGACGGCGCGCGCAGCAGCAGGCGGTGCCGTTCCGGGTCATGCACCAGCGTCACCTCGTGCAGCCGCAGCGCCTGACCCGCGAATGTCCCGGCGGGCGTTCCCGGCGTGAACACCGCCGAGCCGTACAGGGTGGGGAACATGTTGATGCTGCTCTCGCTGGACACCACGACCTGCGCGCCGCGCCGCTCCCGGACCCAGCTGCCGAACGCCGCCGTGCCGCGCAGCAGTCGCCACACGCGGCACAGGGCATTGAACTGACCGGCCATCGCGCCGTTCAGCACCAGGCCGTCGCCCTCCCCGCTCGGCTGGAACAGCAGGTCCAGCGCCTGCGGGAACAGCGGTCGGGGCAGGGCCGACCCGTCGATCGTCAGCGGCCCGGCCGGCGAGCGGCGGTAACGGGCGTACAGGTCCGCGAGCAGCGCGTCCCGCGCGTCCCACACGCGGTGCAGGTCCTCCCACAGCCGGGCCGTGTAGGGGTCCGCGCGGTCCGGCCACTCCTGGGACGCGTGGCGCAGGAACGCCGCCGCCTGCCCGCACGCGCCGCCCACACCGAACTGCGCCGCGAACTGCGCCACCTGCCGCAGCTGCCGTCCCTGTTGCAGGTTGAACAGCGCCAGCAGCCGCCCCAGTTCCTCCAGTTCCCCGTCGGCGGACGTGAACGGCAGCGCGGCGCCGACCGGGGTCAGGGTGGCGTTCTCCAGCAGCAGGCGGGAGTCAGGCGGTAACGTCACCGGCACGTCCAGCCGCGCGAACAGGGCCGACAGCGCCTGCCGGATCTCGCGCCGCGCGTCCGGGCGGACGGTCACGTCTCCCGCGTAGCGGTCCACCTGCCCGGCCAGTTGCCGCAGCGACCGCTGCACCTCACGCGCCAGCGGCGCGGCGCTGCGGTCCAGCGCGCCGCACAGGGCCCCCAGCGGGTCGTCCAGGTCGTCCGTGAACGTCACCTCCGGCCGCAGCAGGCAGGCGTCCACCCACCCGCGCGCCGATTCCAGCGGCACGCCCAGCGCCGAGGCGATCACCGGCAGCGGCTGCGGCGCCGCTCCCGTCAGGCCCGCGACCAGCCGCTCCAGCGCCGGCTGCTCGCGCAGCGTCACCCAGCGGTCCTGGCGGCCCCCCGGACCCTGCCGGCGTTGAAAGAGCCGCCACTGCCCGCCGGCGCGGTGCAGGTCCGGGTTCAGCACGAAACGCTGGGCGCCGCGCAGGTGCGGGTGCTCCATCACCGCCCCGAACAGACGGATCAGCACGCCCGCCTGAAGCTGAACCTCGCTGCGCGGCCCGGTGAACGCAGCGGCCAGCGGCCCCGCCGCGTGCTGCGCCGTGAAGGCCGTGAACGTCAGGCGGCTCATGGGGCTCGTCCGGAACGCTGCGCGCGTCAGGTACGTGAACAGCGACAGTTCCAGCTTGCGCCACTGCGTGACGGACCCCGGACCGGCGCGGCGGTACGCCTGCACCGTCGCGTGCAGGTCCGGCGCGACGCACTCCAGCGCCCCCAGCAGGTCCGGCGACCGGTCCAGCAGCGCCCGCAGCGCCCGCTGCCGCCCGGCGTACTCCTCCTCCAGCTCCTGCTCGGCGGCCATCCGGGCGGCCCCCGCGGCCTCCAGCCGCTCGCCGGCACCCTGCACCTCGGCCCAGCGCGACGCGTTCCAGCAGGAGGCCAGGACCTGCGCGTCCCGCGTCTTCACCGGCCCGCCCGCCCGCACCTGCCGCCGGGCGTTGATCAGCGCGCGGCGCACCTGATCGTCCTGCGCGAGCGGCACCTCGGCCTCCAGCAGCTCCGCCACGCGGCGCAGGTCCTCACGCGCCTGGCGCTCCAGCCGCTCGGCCCGCCGCGCCGCCGCCAGGGTGCGGGGAAACAACAGCGCGTCCAGCAGGTCCGCACTCAGTCCCGCCACCCGCCACGTCGTGTACGGCGAGAGCGTCCAGGTACTCTGAACAGAAACAGGATTCGACATGGAATGCTCCTTTGAGTTCGGGGCGTATCAGGGAAACGGGTGCGGCGCGTCGTTGAACGGGCGACCGGCCAGACGCCGCCGCAACCGCCGGCAGCCCCGCACGCGGCGGCCCGCCTGACCGAAGGTGAGCGGCAGGCTGTCCGGCACCACGGCCCGCACGCACGACAGGCCCAGCGCCGACACCACCGGCGCACCGATATCGACGAACACCACGTCCGGCCGCGACCGCAGCAGCCGGTCCGTCAGGCGGCGCAGGTTCACCGTGATGTCCGGATCACGCCACGCCGCGCCGCGCCGCAGGAACGCCCGCGTCGCCCGGCAGTCCGGCACGTCCGGGAGAAACCGCAGGAACGCCTCCCCGGCCGGGTGCGCGTAGAACTCGAAGTGATCGAGGTGCGTGACCACCGCCCGCTCGCCACGGTGCAGCGCCCCGCCCAGTCCGGCGTTCACCCGCGAGGAACCCAGTCCGACATGCAGTTCCTCCAGCGCGCCGCGCAGCGCCCGCACCGGATCGAGATGCGCGGCCAGCGCCGTCAGCGTGGACGGCTGCCCGGCCCTGCGGCCCCGCCCGAGCACCCACACGACCGGCACGCCCTCCTCCGGCGGCGTGATGTCGAAGGCCTGCACCTCGAAGCCCTGGAAGCGCAGGTCGTCCAGGAGGATCAGGGTGTCCGGGTCCGTGAGCAGCGTCAGATCCAGCCGGACCGCGCCGGCGCGGGTATACCAGGCCATCAGGAACGCGTCGCGCTCGATCACCTCCAGCGCCGCGTACAGCATCGCCTCCTCCGGCACGCTGCCCAGCGCGCATCCGCTCGACGATTCGTTCAGGTACGCGGGATCGGCGCCGTACCCCATGAACACGTGCCGCGCCGGCACCAGGATCTCCTCGCCCGAGCGCAGGGACACGCCGCTCACCCAGTCGATCTCCAGGTCCGGGCTGTACGCCACGGCTCCCGGCACGTCGAGCTGCACCAGCGAGCCGGGGTCCAGCACCCGCCGGTCGGCCGCCAGTGGCCGGCAGGCGCCCCGCACCAGCGGCTGACCGGCGTACACGCTGCTGCGCCGCTCCAGCGCTTCCAGCTGCGCGGACACCCGCGCCCGGCGCACGTCACGCTGCCGGCCTACACCGCTGTCCGGCTGTCCCAGCAGCGACACCGGGACCGTCTCGGTCGGGAGGCGCAGCGCCGGCCACCGCACCGGCCGCCAGTCGCGCGGCAGGGCCCCCAGGTCCGGCAGGCTGACCCGCGCGCTGCCCGGCGTTCCCTCCGGACGGGCGCGCAGCTGCGCCGTCAGGGGCCGCGCGCCGCCCGGACCGAACGAAATGAACTCCGCCGTCAGGGTCAGCAGATCGACCCGCCACGCGCCGCACGCCCGACGCGGAAATGCGTTCAGGTAGGAAACCGGCGGCAGGGCCGGCAGCGGAGCAGACTGCAGCGTGGAGTGCGTGAACTGCTCCAGCAGCACCTTGAAATATTCGTCTGTGTTATGGCCGTCCAAAATAAAGGCGTGGGTGGCGTTCCGGTACGTGACGGGGGCCGGCATGGGGCTGCTCCTTTGAGAGAAGCGGGAACTGAAAACAGTGTTTCCAGTTCCCGCAGCGAGACGCGCTCCGGTCTTAGCGCTCGATGACGACGGTGCAGGAGTACTTCGGGCTGACCGACGCGCCCGCTTCGGGCAGGGCGTAGGCGTCCTCCTCCACGGCGACGCTCACGTCCTCCAGGTGCAGGTCGTTCAGTTCGATGACTTCGGCGGTGGCGGTCGTGGTCTGCTCGTTCATGTGGACTCCTGAGGGCTGGCGAGAGGGCGGGGGCCTGAACTGCGCGGACGCGGGATCAGTTCGGTTTGATGACGACGGTGCAGGAGTACTTGGGGCTGGCCGAGGCGCCCGCTTCGGGAAGCGCGTACGCGTCTTCCTCGACGGCGACGCTCACGTCCTCCAGGTGCAGGTCGTTCAGTTCGATGACTTCGGAGGTAGCGGTCGTGTTCTGCTCGTTCATGTCGACTCCTGTTGGGTGAGGAAAAAGAGTGGGGTTGACTGGCACTGACCGGGACCCGGCCCTTGGATCAGCTCAGGTCGATGACGATGCTGCAGGAGAAGCGCGGGCTGAGCGACGCGCCAGCCTCGGGCAGGTCGTAGGCGTCCTCCTCTACGGCGACACTCACGTCCTCCAGGTGCAGGTCGTTCAGTTCGAGGGCTTCGGGGATGGCGGTCGTGGTCGGCTCGTTCATGTGGACTCCTGTGGTGTCGTGGGAAGGCAGGAAGAACAGCGGGTTTTTACAGCTCGATGATGATGCTGCAGGAGAAGCGCGGGCTGGCCGAGGCGCCGGCCTCGGGCAGGTCGTAGGCGTCCTCCTCGACAGCGACGCTCACGTCCTCCAGGTGCAGGTCGTTCAGTTCGATGACTTCGGGGATGGCGGTCGTGGTCGGCTCGTTCATGTGGACTCCTGTGGTGTCGTGGGAAGGCGGGAACGGAGACGGTCGGCGCGGAAACTTACTCTCGGGCGATGATGATGCTGCAGGAGAAGCGCGGGCTGAGCGACGCACCCGCTTCGGGCAGGTCGTAGGCGTCCTCCTCGACGGCGACGCTCACGTCTTCCAGGTGCAGGTCGTTCAGCTCGAGGGCTTCGGGGATGGCGGTCGTGGTCGGTTCGTTCATGTGGACTCCCTGGGGCGCCTTCCTGGCGAACGGCTGTTGATTTCTGGTTCCTCGCCACGCTGGCCCTGTTGATCGGTTGCGGTGGATGCTCGCTGGCGAGCGTTCCCTTGCACTGTCAATGTGGAGGCCGGACTGCAGGTCAGTTCCTCGAAACGTCAGCGTGCCACTCGCTGTGAAGTGCCGCCCTGTGCTGTAGAACGTGGTGTCTTGCCCTCGCTCTGCATTCAAGCTACGAACCCACCGGGGACGCGGCAGGGACAGGCCCGGAGACAGACCTGCGCCCGACTGGCCGGCCCACCTGCAGCCGTGAGCACTCCATGAACACGCGCCCTGGCCGTCGCCCCCCAGGCGGCCCGGCTGCCTTTCGACACCGTCCCAGGCACGAAAACCCTGCCTTCAGGCCTGCGCCGGTGTCCCCGCCCTGTCCCCACGCCGGGAGGAGAGTGGACGCCGGAGGTAGTCCCTATGCGAGCGAACCCGCCCACCCGACTCTGGAACCGCCACTTCACGCTGTTTCTCCTCGGCACCACGCAGTCCGTCTTCGGCAGTACCCTCACCGCCGTGGCGATGGCGTTCCTGGTCCTCGAACTGACCGGGTCCGCGGCCGCCACCGGCCTGACCATCGCCCTGGCCACCCTGCCGCACGTGTTCGGTCCGCTGGCCGGCACGCTGGTCGACCGCATGTCCCTGCGGATCCCCCTGATCGCCGGGGACATCGCCCAGGGCGTCCTGGCCCTCGTGACGTGGGTGCTGGCCGTGAACGGGGTCCTGCCGGTCGGGTTCATCTACGCCTCGGCGCTGCTCAGCGGCGTCATCACCGTATTCTACCGGCCCGCCTCCGAGGCGCTGCTCCCGACCCTGGTCCCCAGGACCGAACTGGTCCGCGCGAACACCATCCTGCACGGCGGCACGCAGACCGTCACGCTGCTCGGGTACGGCGTGTCCGGCTGGCTGGTCACGGCCATCGGCGTGAAACCGGCCCTGCTGGTCGACGCCCTCAGCTTCTTCGTGATGGGCAGCCTGTTCCTGCTGATCGCCATGCCGCCCGTCGCCAGCGACCCGCGCCAGCAGACGTTCCTTCAGGACCTGCGGGGGGGCTTCGCGGCGCTGCGCAGCATCCCGGTCCTGGGGGCGCTGGTCGGCGTCGGGTTCGTGGTGATGGCTGCCATGGCCCCGCTGAACATGCTGCTGCCCAAACTCTCGGTCGACCTGGGCCTGAGCGCGCAGGGCTACAGTTCGAGCATGATGGCCCTGACGGTCGGCATGATCGTCGGCAGCGCCGTGATCGCCTGGATGGGCAACCGTTTCCGGGCGCGGCCCGCCGTCACGCTGGGCCTGTTGATCTGCGCTGTGTTCTACGCGCTGCTGACCTTCGCGCAGAGCATCCCCGGCCTGATGGCCCTGACGTTCCTGCTGGGGCTGGGCATGAGCGCCAACCAGGCGGGCACCATGTACCTGATCCAGACGCTCACGCCCCCGCAGTACCTCGGGAGGGTCTTCGCGGTGGTCATGTCCAGCATGATGCTGGCCCTGCCGCTGACGCTGTTCCTGCTGGCGCCCATCGCCGACCGGGTGCAGAGTGCGGCCGTCTTCGCCGGCGCGGCGGCCGTGATCCTGTGCACGGTGGCCGCCTGGATGGTCCTGCAGCGGCAACCGGCCGCGCCGGCCAGCCCTGACCTTCTGGCCGGCGCGAACGACTGATCCGGACTCCGATAGAGAGGCCTGCAGCGCCGCCAGGGCCGGGCAGGACGAGGGAAAGCGGGTGGCGGGCCGGTCGGAGGAACGGGAGGCAGGTGGATTCCAGAGCAGAGGCAGGGCCGGTCAGATGACCGGCCCTGCCTCTGCGTACTGCGGGATCCGTGCAGCCCCGGAGAGCTGCAGTTCCGGGGTATGAACGAACCGGACGCGACGCGGCTCAGCCCAGCAGCTTGTCCACGGTGATGGGCGTACTGCGGATGCGTTTACCGGTGGCGTGGTGAATGGCGTTGGCGATGGCGGCGGCCGTGCCGACGATGCCGAGTTCCCCGGCGCCGCGCGCGCCGAGGGCGCTGGTGTGGAAGTCCGGGTGGCCGTTCAGGGCGATGGCGCGGACCTCGCCGATGTCGGCGTTGACGGGAATGTGGTAGTCGGCGAGGTTGGCGTTCAGGACGAGTCCGGTGGCGGGGTCGGTCTCGCCCTGTTCGTGCAGCGCGGCGGACACGCCCCAGATCAGGCCGCCGATCAGCTGGCTCTCGGCGGTCTTGGCGTTCAGGACCTGCCCGATGTCGAACGCGCCGACGATGCGGGACACGCGGGGCGTCATGAAGTCCGGGTCGACGCGCACCTCGACGAACACCGCCCCGAACGAGTAGCGGGCGTGGGTGTCCGTGACCGCCTCAATCATGCCGTCCTGTCCCTGTTTCAGGGCGTCGAGTTCCTTCTGGCCGCCGCCGCTGGGGATGATCTCGCGGTACGTTTCGTGCTGGTCGCGGCCCGCGCGGGTCAGGATGTCGGTCAGGGGGTCGCGGAGCGTGCCGGCGTGCAGCGCGCCGCCGCGCACCTCGATGTCGATGGGCGCGAGGCCGTGCAGAGGGCTGAGCGGGTCGTTCACGGCGAGGTCCGTGAGTTCCTGCCGGAGGCCCTGCGCGGCGGCCAGGACGGCGCTGCCGACGCTGCCGGCGGTGCGGCTGCCGCCACTGTAGCCGTTCTTGGGCAGGCGGCTGTCGCCGAGTTTCACGGTGACGCGTTCCAGGTCGGTGCCGAGTGCGTCGGCGGCGATCTGCGCGAGGATAGAGTACGTGCCGGTCCCGATGTCGTGCGAGCCGGCCTCGACGTCCACGCGGCCGTCGGCGTGCAGGCGGGCGCGGGCGGTCGCGGCGCTGGCGTACACGGGGTACGCGGCGGTCGCCATGCCCCAGCCGATCAGGGTGTCGCCGTCTTTCATGCTGCCGGGTTCGGGCGTGCGGCGCTCCCAGCCGAACGCCCCGGCGGCGCGGTCGTAGCATTCGAGCAGGTGCTTGCTGGAGAACGGTTTGCCGCTTTCCGGGTCGGTGTCGGCGTGGTGGCGGCGGCGGAATTCCAGGGGGTCCAGTCCGGCCTCGGCGGCCAGTTCGTCCATCAGGACTTCCAGGCCGAAGCTGCCGCTGGCCTCGCCGGGGGCGCGCATCATGATGTTCGGCCCGGCGTGCGTCTGCACGAGTGTCTGCTTGAACTCCATGTGCTCGGTGGCGTACAGCATCTTGGGAATCATGCCCACCTGTTCGGGGAACAGGTCGGCGGGGCCGGTCTGGGTGTGGGCGTGCAGTTCCAGCGCGCTGATCTGCGGGCCGTCCAGCGCGGCGCGGTACTCGCTGCGGGTGGCGGCGCGGTACCCGACGGCGGCGAACATCTGCGCGCGGGTCAGGACCAGTTTCACGGGGCGGCGCAGGACCCGCGCGGCGAGCGCCGTGACCAGCAGGTGCGGCCAGCTGGTGGCCTTGCTGCCGAACCCCCCGCCCACGAAGGGACTGACGACGTGCACGTCCTCCGGTTCCAGGCCGAGGGCGGCGGCCAGGGTGCCCTGCGCGGACTGCATCCACTGGGTGGGTTCGTAGATCGTGACGCGTTCGTCGCCGTCCCAGTCGGCGATCACGGCGTGCATTTCCATGGGGTTGTGGTGCTGGACGGGCGTGTCGTACGTGCGCTCGATCACGTGGGGCGCGTGTTTCAGGATTCTGCCGGGCTTCCCGCGCGAGTGACCCAGCGGCGGCAGGGGCTTGCGGGCCAGCAGGGGACCGTCCAGCGCGGCCTGCAACGTGGCGTGGTGCGGCCGGCGGTCGTACTCGATCTCGACGAGCAGCGCGGCGTGCCGGGCGGCTTCCAGCGTCTGCGCGACGACCAGCGCGACCGGCTCGCCCCGGTACGAGATCTCCGGCCCCTGGAACGGCAGGAGGCTGGTGCCGGCCGGGCCGCGCGGGTATCCCCCGACCTTGCCCATGTTCCAGCCGTCCGACTGGTGACTGAACACGTCCAGCACGCCCGGCACCTGCCGCGCCGCTGCCGTGTCCAGGCGGCTGACGCGCCCGTGCGCGCAGGCGGCGCTGATCAGGACGGCGTGCAGCACGCCCGGCAGGTCGTGTTCGGCGGCGAAGGTGGCCTCGCCGCGCACCTTGGCGGGTCCGTCCACGCGACTGACGCGGGCGCCCACGTACTTCTTCTGATCTCCAGCGGTCATGCCCTTCCCCCCTGATCGGCAGTCTGGCCGTCCCCGTGTCCGTCGGCGGCTTCGCCGGCCTGCGCGGCCAGCAGCGCCCGGACGATCACGCGGGCCGTCAAAGGCACCTTGAAGGCGTTCTGTTCCAGCGGGGTCGCGCCGGCCAGCGCGCGGCGCGCGGCGTTCTCGAAGGTCTCGCGGGTGGCGGGCTGGCCGGTCAGGGCCGCCTCGGCTTCCGGGGACCGCCAGGGTTTCGTGCCCACACCGCCCAGCACCACGCGCGCCGCGCGGATCACACCATCCTGAACGTCCAGCAGGGCCGCGCAGGAACTCAGCGCGAACTCGTAACTCTCGCGGTCGCGGACCTTCAGGTACACGCCGCTCCCGGCGGGCGGGGCGGGCAGGGTGATCGCGGTGATCAGCTCTCCCTCCCGCAGGTCGTGTTCCAAGTGGGGCGTCTGGCCGGGCAGCAGGTTGAAGTCCTCGAGGCTCACCTCGCGCTCGCCGTCCGGGCCGCGCAGCGTCAGGATGGCGCCGTACGCGACGAGGGCCACGCTGGCATCCGACGGGTGCAGGGCCACGCAGGCGTCGGACGTGCCCAGGACCGCCTGCTTGCGGTGGTGACCGGCGATGGCGCCGCACCCGGACCCCGGCTCGCGCTTGTTGCAGGCCGTGAACGACGTATCCCGGAAGTACGGGCAGCGGGTGCGCTGCATGACGTTCCCGCCCATGCTCGCCATGTTGCGGATCTGCTGCGACGCGCCCGCCAGCAGCGCGTTCCGCAGCGCCGGGTACCGCGCGGCGATGAGTGGATGATCGGCCACCTGTGCCATGCTGGCCAGCGCCCCGATCCGCACGCCACCGCCGTGCTCGGCGATGTCCACCAGCGGCAGCGCCGTGATGTCCGTCACCTGCGCCGGGCGTTCCACGTCCAGTTTCATCAGGTCGATCAGGGTCGTGCCGCCCGCCAGGAACCGGCCCGGCTGCCCGGCCGCCTCGCCGACCTCCTGCGCGCGGACGTATGTGAAGGGCCTCACTGCCCCGCTCCGGCGCCCTGACCCGACGTTCCGGCCACGTCCTGAATGGCCGCCACGATCTGCGGGTACGCCGCGCAGCGGCACAGGTTCCCGCTCATGAACTCGCGGATGGCGTCCGCGTTCCCGGCCTGGGCCTGCTCCACGCACGCCACGGCGCTCATGATCTGACCCGGCGTACAGTACCCGCACTGGAAGGCGTCGTGCTCGATGAACGCCGCCTGCATCGGGTGCAGCCCGCCCTCCGGGGCGAGGCCCTCGATGGTCGTGACCGCGCGGCCCTCGCAGCTCAGGGCCAGGGTCAGACAGCTCAGGTGCGTCTGGCCGTCCACATGCACGGTGCAGGCCCCGCACTGCCCGTGATCGCAGCCCTTCTTAGTGCCGGTCAGGTGCAACCGCTCGCGCAGGACGTCCAGCAGGGTCGCCTGCACAGGCACGTGAACTTCCTCCTGCTTGCCGTTCACCGATAAGGTCAGGGCAAGGTCCGGGTCGGGCAGGGTAGCGCTATGGGACATGTCGGGTTCCTCCACCCTCCACGCTACCCGTCATGTGGAATGGCTGACAGTCGGTTGTTGTTCAGGCGGTGTTAACCTCCCTGCAGTTGAAATTCATGCGCTTGCCCCTCAGGTCAGGGGCAGGCCCCGCGCCTTCAGGCGGCGGACCACGGCGCCGGGCACGTCCTCGTCCAGCTGTGCGCGCAGGTGCCGCGCGTACGTCCGGAACGCCCCGAGCGCGTCCCTGGGCCGGTCCGGCAGCAGCGCCTCAATCAGGGCGAGGTTCACCGCCTCGTCGGTGGGTTCCAGCTGCGCCGCGCGGCGCAGTCCGGCCAGCGCCGCCTCGCCGGGCGTGTTCGCGGCGTCCAGCACGGCTGCCAGCATGGCCGAGCGCAGCTGCTCGCGCAGGTCCTGCGCCCAGTCGCCCTCCAGGCCGGGTAGCGGCTCGCCCAGGTACAGCGCGAGGGCCTCTTCGACCCGGCCCTCCCCGATCAGGGTGACGAAGGTCCGCGCGTCGAGGCGCACCTGCACGTCCGGGTGCAGCCGGTAGCGCTGGCCGTCGTACGGCACGGGATCGAATGACCAGCCGGCCGCCTGCACCAGCGAGGCGCGCAGTTTGCGCACCGCCACCCGGAAGTACTCGTGGTGCCGGCGTTCGCGGGAGCCGCTCCACAGGTCGTTCATGATCTCGGCGGAACTGCCGGCGCCGTGCCAAGCGAGCCACACCAGCACCTCCGCCGATTTCGCCAGGGTCAGCCGCACCGGCCGGTCGCCCGCGGCGGCACCCAGGGCGCCCAGCACCCGGACGTGCAGGGCGGCCGTGACGGCCGCCGGCCGTTCAGCGGCGTGCCGTTCAGGGGCCGGCGGCCCGCTGGCCGGCAGAGGTGGCGGGGCGGCCCGCCCCAGTAGCGCCGACAGCGGATGGTCCGGCTGAAGGTCGGTCAGCGCCCGCGCCAGCGGTACCAGGGCGTGCTCGTCGAGGGTCAGGGTGGTCACGGCCACGGTCCGGCACAGTTCGCGCGCCCGGTCGGCGTCGGCCGGGCCGAGCGGCCCCTCCCGGCGGCGCAGTTCCATCAGGTACAGCTCGGCGCGCGCCGGGTGCGAGCGGCTGATGCGGTGGGTCGCCTCCAGGAACCCCTGCCGGGCGGCCTCCCAGTCCTGCTGCGCCCAGGCACGCAGCGCGGCGTAGAACGGCAGGAGCGACTGACTGCCCTGCGCGGCCAGTCTCGCGGCCGCCTGCCCGAAGGCTTCCTCGGCCGCGTCCGCCTGCCCCAGGTACGTGCACAGTTCGAAGCGGGCGAGCAGCGCGAACGGTTCGAGCACCGTCAGGTCCATCCGGCGGATGCAGTCCAGCGCCTGCTGGACCGATCCGGCCGCGCCGTTCAGGTCGCGGTCCGCCACCTCGATCTGCGCGCGGCTGAGCAGCACCTGCGCCACCATGACCGGGTTCTGGCTTTCGGCGATCCGCAGCGCCTGCGCGACCGAGCGGGCCGCTCCGGCGGTGTCCCCGGCGTACAGCGCCTCGTCGGCCAGGATGTTCAGCAGCGGCACGCGCCGCACCTGCTGCCGCTGCTCTTCGAGCAGCGCGTCGGCCCGCTCGACGGCCCGGCGCCGCTCGTCCCACCGTCCGAGCATCTGGTACGCGTACTGTCCCATGGTCAGGGCCGCCGCTTCCTCCAGCGGCGCGTTCCGCTGCCGGGCCTGCGCGGCGGCCGCCTCGCAGACGTCCAGGCCTTCGTGCACCTGCCCGAGCGAGATGAGCGCCACGGCCCGCTGCAACGCCAGCGACCGCGTCTCGTCGGGCGGGAACAGCGCCAGCCCCAGTTCCGCGAGGCGCAGCTGCTCGCGTGCGTCCCCGCGGCGCGTGGCGAGCAGCGTCAGGGCCGTGAAGCCCAGCGCGGTCGTCAGGCCCTGCGCGTGCAGGTCCCGCAGTTCCTGCTCGCCGGCCGCGACTTCCCCCACCTCGAGCCGCGCGACCGCGCGGTATTCCCGCCACCACGGGGGCGGGTCCGGGACGTCCAGGGTCTGCAGCGTGGCGTGCATCAACGCGAACTCACGGCCGTCTTTCAGGCGCGGCAGGACCGTCGCGGCCAGTTCGAGGATCAGGGGAAGCTCGCGGGCCTGCCCCGCGTGATGCAGCGCCCGCAGCGGATCGGAGTCCGCGAGCCGCCGGGCCTGACGGGCGTGCAGGTCCCGGAAACGGGCCGCGTGCCGGCGCAGTTCCGCGTCCAGGGTGCTCAGCAGCAGCCCGTGCGGCCTGAACCACCCGCGGCCCAGCGGCGTGAGCGGCAGGCCCGCCCGGCGCAGCGAGTCCAGCCACCCGGCTGGGAGCTGCAGGCCCAGGGCCTGCACCACGTCGTCGTGCCATTCGCTCAGGACGCTCAGGTCGGGCAGAAGGTCCCGCAGCGAGGCTGGCAGGACGTTCAGCGCCTCGCGCATCAGGTCGGCCGGTTCGAAGGTCGTCTGCGCGCCGCTCGCTGCGAGGGACACGCCGGCTGGCCAGCCCTCCAGGGGCGTGACGGTGGCGCGCAGTTCCGCCGGAGCGTCCCGCGCCTGCAGGAACGCGTCGGTTTCCGGTCCGCTGAACGCCAGGTCCGCGCTGCCCAGCACCGTCACCTCGCCGGCGGCCGTCCAGCGGGCCAGCGGGAGGGCGTCCATGGCGACGCCGCTGAAGATCACGCGGCTGGCCCACAGCGGCTCGAGGAACAGGGTGAGCAGCTGCCCGGTCGGGCGGCTCAGCAGTTCCGTCCGGTCGATGTACACGGGCAGGTCCGCGTGCCGCTCCAGCACTGCCGTGGCCAGCGCGTCCACCGTCCGCTCCGGCGTCGCCTCGCGCTCCGGCGCGCTCCCCCCCAGCAGCAGCGACACGGCCCGCCGGAGCGACGACAGGAAGAACTCGACTTCCGAGTCGCTGACCGTGAGGCTCAGCCACAGCAGCGGCCGTTCCAGGGCCCGCGCGTGCTGGGCGAGCAGCGTGGTCTTCCCGTACCCGGACGGGGCCAGCAGCGCCAGCCGGCCGATGCCCGGCGTGGACAGCCGGGACAGCAGCGGGTACCGGCCCAGTTCCGTCCGCAGGGGCCGGGGCACCAGCACCGACGGATGGGACAGACCGGGAAGGCTCATGGAATCCACACTATATGGGAAAGGCGCGGCCTCCCGGAGACCCCCATTCCTCCATCGCCTGTTCCCACCCGGCACGCCGGGCAGGAGGGTGGGAACAGGCGCAGGCGCATCGGAGCGCGGCGCGGTTATTCCCACCCTCTTCCCAGGCCCGGAACTACGGTATGGACACACCAAACAGCGTCACAAGGGAGACACCATGAACAAGATCCGCAGCCTGCTGACCATCCTGGCCCTCCTCATCGCCGCGCAGCCTCACGCGACCGCCGGCTCCGCATCAACCCCTACCGCTGCGCCCATCAGCACCGAACCGGTCGATCAGGTGTGGCCGCCCATCTGGTGGCCGGGAAGCTGAGCGGTGCCGGCCGAACGTTACGCGCTGGCCGTGGCCCTGGCCTGCGACACCATCGAACGTTGCCTGCACGACGCCCCCCTGCCCACCCAGGAACGCGAACGCCTGCACGGCACCCTGCGTGACGTGCAGCGCACCTGGGGCAGCCAGACCGCACTGGAATCCTCGCTGCTCACCCTGCACGACGCGCTGCGCGACCTGTCCGACGATCTGGCCCTGGCCGCCCGCGTCAGCCTTCAGAACATCTCGCAGTGGCACCGCGAGGCCGCCGAACCGCCCGCACCGCGCCTGACGCACTGATCTCCCCTTCCCACTTCAACCCGCCGACAGGCCAGCAAGCGCGCCCCGGCCGACCCACCGTGGCCGGCCGGGGCGCGCGTCCGCCCGGCGCTGCACCCTCCGTCCTCACCTGCAGAGGTGCGTCATGACCATTCCGCTGTTCCCTCACCGACCAGACCGCAGCCAGCAGGGCCCCACGCCCCTGCCCCATGAGATCACCCGCACGCACCTGCTCGCCGACCTGACCCGGCACGACCGCCGGATCGCCGCGCTGATCGCGCCCGCCGGGTACGGCAAGACCACGCTGCTGGGCCAGCTGGCCCGCGCCGCGCACGCCGCCGGGCAGGCCGTCGCGTGGCTGACCCTCACGCACGACGAGGCGGACCCCGCGCGGCTCGCGCAGGAACTCGCGCGGACCTGCGGGTCCCTCCCGGACTTCCGGGGCGAACGGTACCGGGCCAGCGCCGGGCTGTCCCAGGAGGCGGCCTTCACCGCCCTGGCCCGCGACCTGAACGACCTGCCGCACCACCTGCTGCTGATCGTGGACCAGACCGAGATGCTTGGCGGAACCGCCGGCGCGTGCCTGGGGACGTTCCTGGCCAGCCTGGGGGAAGGGCACCGCAGCGCCGTGGCCGGCTTCGACCTGACCCACCTGCGTCTGGGCCGCGTCCTGGCGCGCGGCGGCGTTCACCTGCTGGGCGCCGGGCACCTCGCCTTCACGGACGGGGAGGCCGAGCAGTTCCTGTCGCGGTACCCGGACGCGCCGCCCAGCCCGGAACGCTGGCCGCTCGGGCTGGCGCTGCACGCCGCGGCCAGCGAGTCCGGCAGCACCCTCACGCCGCAGGCGTACCAGTCGGAACTGCTCGCGGCCCTCCCCGCGCAACTGGACGACCTGCTGGACGCGGCCGCCACCCTGCCCAGCTGGAGTACCGCCGAGTTCCACGCGCTGGGCGTGACCCCCCCGGCCGACTGGGCGCAGCGACTGCTGGGCGCGGGCCTGATGCTCCGCCTGCACGGCGACGGCACCGTCCGCCCGCACGAGGTGCTCGTGGCGGCCCTGCGGGCGCGGCTGGACGGCCGGCCGGACGCCAGCGCCGCCCTGACCCGGCGGGCCGCGCAGCGCGCCGAGCAGCAGCGACGGCCCCTGGACGCCGCGCGCCTGTACGTGCAAGCCGGGGACGCCGCGTCGGCCGCCGAACTCGCCCACCGGCACGCGCCGTCGCTGGAGGAGCAGGGGGCGTTCGACGTGCTGCGCCGCCTGCTGGACACCCTCCCACCCGAGTGTCTGGACGCGCCCCTGAGACTCAGGCTCGGCCTGTGCCTGCTGCACGCGGGGGACGTCACGCGCGCCGAGACTGCCCTGCGCGACCTGCAGGACCGGCCGGACACCCGCCCCGGAGCGCTGTTCCTGCTGAGCGTGATCGCCTCGCGGCGCGGCGACAGCGCCCGCCAGCTGCGGCTGGCCGGGCAGGGCCTGGACGCCGGTCCCGACGACCGTCTGCGCACCCGGCTGCTGCGCGTCCAGGCCAGCGCCCTGAACGTCCTCGGTCAGCAGGAGCAGGCGCGCGAGGTCACGCACGCCGCCCTGACCCTCGCCACGGACACCGCGCAGCACGGAGAGCAGGCGCACCTGCTCGCGCTGCTCAGCGGACTCAACGCGTTCACCCGCACGCCCCTGCCGGAACGCGAGGCAGTCGTCCGGGCAGGCCTGCGCGCCTACGAACGCGCCGGACTGCACGCGGGCCGCGCGCGACTGCACGCCTCGCTCGCGCACCTGCACCGCCTGCAGGGCCAGCTTCAGGAGGCGCACGACGAGTTGCTCAGCGCCCAGAAACTCGAGCAGATCAGTCCCGGTCCCGACAGTTGCCTGATCCATGAGGAACTTGGCGACCTGCGCCGCTGCCAGGGGCAGGACGGGGAAGCCCGCGCCGCCTACGCGCAGGCCATGCAGCACGCCGAACTGCACGGCGTCACGTACGTGCAGGCGTCCCTCGCCTACAAGCTCGCGGAACTGGCGAGGCAGGCCGGTCAGCCGGCCGCCGCCCGCACCTGGCTCGCGCAGGCGCGCTCGTGGAGAGTGGAACACCCGAACAGCTGGAACACCAGGGCCGCCCACCTGCACGAGGGCATCCTGGCCGCGCAGACCGGCCAGACCGCCGCCGCCCTCGCGCACCTGCAAGACGCGCTGCACAGCCGTCTGGACCTCGAGGAACAGGTGCGCGCCCACGCCTGGCTGGCGCAGCTGACCCCGGACACCGACCCCGCGCACACGCACTACCGCCGTGAACTCACGGTCCTGCTGGCCCTCCTGGGCAGCGCCTGCGTCCTCCGGGCCGACCAGCCGCACCTTTCCCAGCCGGCCACGGCAGGCAGCCACGAGCCAGACAGTCCGGCGCCACGCCGAGCGCCACACCCGTCACCGACAGCTGCGGGCGTCACGCTGGACGTGCGGCTGCTGGGCGGCGGCGTTCAGGCCGACGTGAACGGCGCGCCCCTGCGGCTGGCACACAGCAAACCCGCCGAACTGCTCGCCTGGCTGGCCCTGCACGGCCCCAGCACCCGCGAGCAACTCGTGGACGCCCTGACCGACGGCGGAACCGAGCAGCGGCACGTGGATTACGTGAAGATCTCGGTGCGCCGGCTGCGCGCGACGCTCAGCGAGACGCCGGGCGTCTCCTTCAACCCGGTCGAATTCCACGCCGGCCAGTACCGGCTGTCACCGCAGTTCACGCTGCGCGTGGACGCACACGCCGTCCAGACGGCCCGCCAGTCCCACGACCCAGTCACGCTCCTCCAGGCCCTGGACGCCTACACCGGCCCGCTCCTGCCGCAGGTCGAGAGCAGCTGGGCCGGGGACCTGCGCCTGGAACTCGAGGAGGACGCCATCGGCTGCGCCCTGCGCCTCGCGGAACTCGTTCACGGGACCGATCCTGAACTGGCCGCGCGCGCCTGCCGGCACGCCCTGAGCATCGATCCGTTCCAGCAGGAAGCGACGCGCCTGCTCGTGAGCCTCACCCGCAGCGCCGGCGGGCACGAGGCCGCCCGGCACCTCGAACGCGTCTGCCAGCGCCGCCTCGACCACCAGCTCAGCGCCTGACCTGAACCCGGACGGAACGTACCAACCGTTCCATCGACGTCCGGTTCAGTCCATGCGGCGCGTAGCGATCCAGGCGGTCATCTCGGCGGCGGGCATGGGACGCGCGAAATGGTAGCCCTGCATGGCCGCGCAGCCCAGGCGGGTGAGGACCTCGACCTGACGGGACGTTTCGACTCCCTCGGCCAGCACGTCGAGGTTCATGGCCTGCCCGATGCCGATGACGGCTTCCACGATGGCCACGTCGTTGCGGTCGGTCGCGACGTCCCGCACGAACGCCCGGTCGATCTTCAGGGTGTGAACCGGGAACAGTTTCAGGTAGCTGAGACTGGAGAACCCGGTACCGAAATCGTCGATAGATAGCCGCACGCCCAGGTCCCGCAGCACCACCAGCCGTTCGCGGGCCGCCTCAGGTTCCGGCGCGAGGAGGCTCTCGGTGATTTCCAGTTCCAGCAGGCCCGGCGTCAGGCCGCTGGCTGTCAGGGTGCCGCGCACCTGCTCGACGAAGTCGGGTTGCGAGAACTGCAGCGCGGAGATGTTCACGGCGACAGGCAGCGGTTCGGGCAGCGTCCGTTCCCACTCGCGGGCCTGCGCGCACGCCTGCTCCAGCACCCAGCGGCCGAGCGGGAGGATCAGGCCGCTCTCCTCAGCGGCAGGAATGAACTCGGCCGGGGAGACGGGCGTGCCGTCCGGCAGGGTCCAGCGCAGCAGGGCTTCCACGCCGGTCACAGCGCCGGTCGCGGCCACCTTCGGCTGGTAGTGCAGGGTGAACGCGCCGTCGGCGACAGCGCCGCGCAGCTGCGTGACGAGGCGGTGGCGTTGCTCGACGGACGCCAGCAGTTCCCGCGAGAAGAACTGCGTCCGGCCCCGCCCGGCGGCCTTGGCCTGGTACATGGCGACGTCCGCGTGCCGCAGGAGGGTGCCGACGTCCTCGCCGTCGGTGGGGCACAGGGCGATGCCCAGGCTGAACGAGATGTTCAGGACGTGCTCGCCCACCTTGTACGGCTGGCGCAGGTACTCCTCGAGTCGGTCTGCAAAGGCCCGGACGTCCATCACGGTCCGCAGTTCCGTGAGCAGCAGCACGAACTCGTCCCCGCCCTGCCGGCTCACGGTGTCCGTCTCGCGGACCAGTTCGCACAGGCGGCGCGACACGGCGCGCAGCAGTTCGTCGCCCACCTGATGACCGAGCGAGTCGTTCACGTACTTGAAGTGGTCGAGATCCATGAACACCAGCGCGAAGGGCCGGCCGCCCCGGCGGTGACGGGCCAGCGCCTGCTGGACGCGGTCCTGGAGCAGCACGCGGTTCGGGAGGTCCGTCAGGGCGTCGTGCTGCGCGAGGTGGCTCATACGGACGGCCATGGCCCGCGTCTCGCTGACGTCATGGAAGACGATCACGGCGCCCAGCGTCGTGCCGTCGGGCCGGCGGATCGGCGCGGCCGAGTCCGCGATGGTCCGCAACGTGCCCGCGCGGCTGCGCAGGGTCGTGTCGAACGCCATGCCCACCACCCGCTGCTCCTGCAACGCGACAAGCAGCGGATTAGGGACCCGCTGCTCGTCGCGTTCGGCGCTCAGGTGCATGACGTCCTCGATGGGCTGGCCGCTTCCCTCGGCGGCGCTCCAGCCGGTCAGGTTCTCCGCGACCGGGTTCATGAACGTCACGTGCCCCTGGGGGTCGGTGGTGATCACGCCGTCCCCAATGGACTGCAGGGTCGTTCTGGCCCACTCGCGTTCCTCCAGAAGAGCCTGCTCGGCGCGGTAGCGGCTGGTGATGTCCACGGCCAGCACGAACAGGCCGTGGACCTCGCCGTCACGCAGGTCCGGCACGTACGACACCATCACGTGGCGTTCCTGGCCCTGCGCGTCGGTCAGGGACCGCTCGAAGTGCTGCTCGCTGCCGGCCAGGGCGGCGCGCATGAACGGTTCGTTCAGGCGGTACATCTCCTCCCCGATCACCTCACGGACGTGCAGGCCGCGCAGTTCCTCGTGCGGCCGCCCGTACCACTCCTGGTACGCGACGTTCCCGTACTGGTGCCGCAAGGCCCGGTCCTTGTACCCGATCAGTCCCGGCACGGCGTTCGTGATGGCCTGCAGGTGCGCCTGCGTGCGCTGCAGTTCCTGACGGGCGCGGACCTCCTCGGTCACGTCCCGCAGCGTGCCGGTCACGCGTTCCGGCGTGCCGTCGGCGTTCCAGACGCTCACCTGTCCGCGCAGCAGCACCCACACCCACTGCCCGTTACGGTGACGCATGCGGTGCTCGAACTCGTACGACGCCGACTCCAGCGCCACGTGCTGCTGATAGCGGGGCAGCAGGCCCGGTCGGTCGTCCGGGTGGATCAGGTTCAACCACACGTCCACGGTCACGTCCAGCGAACTACGGTGGTGTCCCAGGATGCGTTTCCAGCCGGACGACACGTAGATCGTCTCCCGCTGCGGGTACCAGTCCCACACGCCGTCATGACTGCCGTTCAGCGCCAGCCGCAAGCGCTCGGCCTCGGCCGTCATTGCCGCGAGTTCCGCCTGCACGTCCAGCAGTGCCCGCCGCTGCGTGTCCTCACGCACCATGATCAATGCTGCGCCCGGCATGCCCTGCACGGCGCACACTGTCACCGACACCCACGTGTCCCCCTGCGCCGGATGCAGGCGCGCCCCGAACGTCACCTCCCGCCGCGCGCCGCCCACCACGTCCGACACAGCCCTCAGCTGCCCCGCCAGGTCTTCCGGGTGCAGCAGCTCCGGCAAGGTTCCCGTCTCCGGAACGCTCAGGTGCGACAGCCAGCGGCGCAGCGGGCCATTCGCCTCCCCGAACCGCAGGTCCAGGTCAAGCAGGGCCACACCATCACCGAACTGCGCAAACGCACCCACGAACGTGAGCCCAGGCTGAAGCATGCGCACAGCGTAGCAGCCACACGGCAAGCTAGGTGCCGCAGATCTGCCGGGCAGCGGGGGCGCATGCCACGCTATTCTGTGAGCCGTGAGCGTTTCCTCTTCCCTGTCCACGCTGGCGGTGGCGCTGGCGGAGGCAGCGAGTGCCACGCAGGTTCAGGCGGCTCTCGCCTCCTCCCTGCCTGGAGGCCTGTCACGCCCCGCCGCCGGTCCGGAGGAGCGGGAAGCGCTGGAGGTGGCGGCGGCGCTGGTGGAGGCGGCGCTGGCGCGGGTCGAGGCGCAGCGGGAGGCGCGGGTGGCCCGGCGCGAGCTGGCAGCCCGGCAGGCGGAGGGCGCGGCGCTTCAGGCAAGGTTCGATGCACTGTTCAACGCGGCGCCGGTGGGGATCGCGGCGGGCCGGCGGGACGGCACGCTGGTCCGCGCGAACGACGCTTACCTGGACCTGCTGGGGTTTACGCGGGAGGAATTTCAGGCGGGAGCTGTGAACTGGGTAGAGCTGACGCCGCCGGAGTTCACGGAGGTGGACTGGGACGCGCTGCGCCGCGCCATCGGGGACGGGCGGGCAGTGCGGTACGCGAAGGAGATGCGGCACCGGTCGGGTGAGCGGATCGCGCAGGAGGTGACGTTGCTGCCGCAGTGGGAGGGGCCGGAGGCGGTGGGCGTGGCGTACGTGCGGGACCTGCGGCCGGAGCGGGCGGCGGCGCTGGGGCACGCGCTGGAGTTGCAGGCGCGCGGCGAGGAGCTGGAGCGGCTGAACGCGGAGCTGGCGGCGCGCACGGAGGCGCTGGAGCGCTTCGCGGAACTGTCGCGGGATCTGGCGCTGGAACGGGATCCGCTGGTGCTGGTGGGGCGGGCGCAGGAGATCGCGGTGTCACTCATGCCGGGCAGCGTATGCACGTACTACGAGCCGCAGGGAGGGCTGTGGTCGCTACGGTCGCACCGGGGAGAGTTCCGGCAGCCGGAGCTGCTCGCGCGCCTGCGGTCGGGGCTGACGCGCGGGGAAGCGCTGAACGTGGACCGGCCGTTCGAGACGCTCACGCCGTACTACCAGGACACGTTCGACCCGGCGACCGTGAGGAGTGCAGGAGGCAGCATCTCGGTGATCCGGACGACCGCGTCGTTCCCGGTGCGGACCGGCGCGCGGCCGCGCGGAGTGCTGGTCGTGGGCCGGCATGACCAGCGGGCCTGGACGCCGGCCGAGAAGACGCTGCTGGAGACGGTGGTGTTTAACCTGCAACTGGCGCTGGAGCGGGCTGAGCAGTCCGGTGAGTTGCAGCGGCGGGCACTGGCACTGGAGCGCAGCAACGCTGAACTGGAGCGCTTCGCGTTCGTGGCGAGTCACGACCTGCAGGAGCCGCTGCGGAGCGTGACCAGTTTCGCGCAGCTGCTCGTGAAGCGGTTCGGGGGGCTGGAGGGTGATCCGAAAGCGGCGCAGTACCTGCGGCACATTCAGGAGGGCACGCAGCGGATGCAGAACCTGATTCAGGATCTGCTCACCTACGCCCGCGTGACAGCCGAGCCGCGCCCGCCCGCGCGGCAGGACACGAACGCCGTGGCAGCCACGGCCCTGCAGGACCTGAGGGCGTCGCTGGACGCGACGGGCGCGGCAGTGACGGTGTTTGACCTGCCGCCGGTCATGGCGGACGGCACACAGTTACGCCAGCTCCTGCAGAACCTGATTGGGAACGCCGTGAAGTACCGTCACCCGGATCGCCCGCCAGTGGTGATGGTAACTGGCGAACAGCGAGGTTCATGGGTACACATCGACGTGCAGGACAACGGGATCGGCATTCCCAGCGAGTATCACGAGCGGATCTTCACGGTTTTTCAGCGGTTGCACGCACGCGATCAGTACGGCGGGACCGGAGTGGGACTGACGATCGCGCGGCGGATTGTGGAGCGTCACGGCGGTCAGCTGTGGGTTTCGTCGGACGGGTCAAACGGCAGTACGTTCCACCTAACGCTGCCAGCCGCCACGGATTGAAAAGGCGGCCGGTACTGCCCCCATTGACACTTCCCAGGCCTGCAGGCCTGGGATTCTTGCCGTCTTGTAGCAAGAGTTTCCACACCTGTCGGAGTCGTGTGCCACACGACGTCATGAGGGCGCGGAGAAGGAGAAATGTCAGTCAGCACGTCATTTCCTCCGTTGCGCCCTGGAGAGAATTTTTAGCCGTGACAAGCCCTTCTCAGCCTGAACAGCCTGGAGACAGGCATCAACCGGTCAAACAACGAGAAGACGAGAGACGCCGGGTGTCATGTGGTGTGCAGGGAACAGAAACACGCAGAATGCTGTTCTGATCGATGAAAATCCGTGTATGGCCGTGATTGGCAGCGTTCTGGAGGGCATCTCGTGCCACCTGGAAACTCTTGGTAGACGGCTCCACGCCTGGACTGCGCGTGTGACACCTGGGGACGAAAGCGCTGTCCCCAGGTGGTCGGTGCCATACCGACCAGTACGGGAGTCCAGGGCAGCGAGGGGGTTCGCCCGTAGGCTGTTCCCCTACCTGCCTGGATCTCCAGATACTTCGCTCTGATATTCACCGCGCCGACCCCCCGTCCCGATCCATGCGGTGCTGCCCACAGGGCGACACGAAGTGTCGCCCGCGTGGTTTGCGCCGCTGTCCCGTCCATGTGCATGTCTGCGAGGTGAACGCTGCATCGATGACGACGACCTGCAGTCCGAACTTCCCCCCCCTGTGCTTTCAGTTCGGTCAGGAACTGACCGGACATCTGGCCTGGGCACATAATCGATGCGGTTTCGAGTATCGCCGAGGTCGCCCACGGCGATCGTCTGCACCCGGCTCTCGTGGAGGGTGGAGACAACCTGTCTGGCCTGCTTGCGGAGTTGATCCCGGTTCTGACGTTTGATGCGGTCCCGGAGGGTGCGCTGGGCCCGCTGGAGGCGACGGAGCCGCTTCGAGGATCGCTGCCCCGGTGGACGGCCGTTCTTCTTGCGGGCGATGCGGGCATCAAGCTTCGCTTGATGCTTGTTCGCGGAGTGGTTCCGTGCGCGGATGAGGCGCCCGGAGTGCAGGTGCACGCCCTGTCCGTCGTACACGGCCGCGATCCGCGCCTCCCCGATGTCGATGCCGGCCACACCATCCCCCAGTGGGGTCTGCACCGGGCGGGTATCGACGTACATGGCCCGCAGTTCGTACCCGCCACACGCTCTCCAGCCAATCTCCACGTTCACGGGGAGATCAAAAGCCCACGGGATGACCAGCGGATGTGCACGGTCTCCGGTGGAGAGGATCAACTGTCCGTCCCGCACGCGGATGGCGCTGCTTTTGAAGGTGACTTTGAAGAACCGTTTGCGTCGTCTGGGGAAGCGAGCTTTCGGGTCGGTCTTCTTGCGGGTCCGGGCGGAGTCCATGCTGGCGATGAAGGCGTCCACGACCGCGTCGCAGGAGTTGGAGTGCAGTAGACCAGCCGGGTCTTTGGGAAAGAGTTTCTGCAAGGTGCCGCTGGAGAGGAACACCGCCTGACGGCGGTGATCCTTGCGTTTCCCGGCGGAGCGGCGCAGGGTGCGCCAGAAGGTAGTGAACACCTGGGAGTAGAGGGCGCCGCTGGCGGCGCTCAGTTCGTCCAGGCGAGGTTTCAGGATGCTGGGCAACGTGAGCTTGCGGACGGAGGAGGTCCTTGCTGCCCGTCCCCGTTTTCCTATTGCTATGGACGTATTCTACTGCATACATTCCGCCATGAACAGATGGCGGCCCCTGTGGGCCGCCGCCTGACCGACCCCATGGGTGAATCCAGCGGCTTTCACCAGGCCCCTGGTCAGTGATGGCTGTCCTGGCTGCAGAAGCCAGGGCGAACCTGATGAAGTTTCGGTGATGATCGGGTGCATTGCTTGAATCGAGATGATCTGACATCATGCGTCTGCTGATGTCCGACCGTTTGACTGTTCTGGTGGTAGATGACAATCTGGCGGACATCCTGCTGCTGGAAGAAGTGTTCGAGGATCACGCTGACGTGGCGGATCTAGTCACTTTTCGTAGCGGTCCTGATGTACTGAATTACCTGCAGGATCCTGCGTCAGTGTTACCTGACGTGCTGCTGCTTGATTGGCTCATGCCGGCAATGAACGGGCAGGAGGTGCTGGATTCATTGCGTGCAGAACCACGTCTTCAGTCGTTACCGGTGATGGTCCTTTCCGGGTTTCCGATTGAGGTGCCCGGCACGGCTGCTTGCCTGATCAAGCAGTCGTCCCTGGATGGCCTGATGGCATCGGTAGACCGGATGATCGGCGAGCTGAGGTCCTGGCGAGCTCGTGACAGCGAAGAGGCGAGTTGTGCGTTGGAGTTCACGAAATCTTAAATCATCCTCATGTCTGTCTGGAAATCGGTATTTCTTCTCGATTTACCGCGACAATGAAGGTAAATTAAGAGCCGTATGCCGCAAGCCATCACCGTTCTGCTCATCGACGACAACCCGGCAGATCTGACGCTGGCAAAAGAGGCATTCGACGATCACAGCGATCACGTCACCTTGATCACCTGTAATGAAGGCTCCAAAGCCATCAGTCTTCTCAAGGACAGCCGCCATGCACTGCCAGATGTGATCGTCCTGGACGTGAACATGCCGGTCATGAGCGGCTTCGATGTCCTGAGGATCATCCGTGACGATGAGGAACTGCGACATCTGCCTGTCGTGATGCTGAGTACGTCCGGCAGCGAGGCAGACATCGGACAGGCGTATGATCTCATCGCCAGCTCGTACATGCTCAAAAATGCGAGCTTCACTGAGTTCGTCGAGCAGATTGATCAGTTCGTGAAATTCTGGACCGGCTGTCAGTTCAAACGGCCTCAACGTGCCTGAATGACCGAAAGAGAAGCGCAAGCTCCTCCGTTCAGGGATGGTTTCAACGATAGCGGGGTATCGCATGCCGTCGCCTGAGAAGCCTCGCCCTTCAGCGCGGGAAGTGGTCACGGATGGAAGCCACAGTCCTCCGTGCCCACCTCGGCTATGGTGATGGACATGCGCGCTGCTGAATCCGTTCATCCGACTGCCCGGCCGGACGTCCCTCTGTCTGTCCTGCTGGTGGATGATGATTCGACGGATCTCGAACTGGCGGCTATTGTCTTCGGTGAGCATTCACTCAACGTTCATACCTGTGCTGGAGGCGTTGAAGCGCTCGCGCATCTGCGTGCCGCTCCTGCTCTGCCACATGTGGTTGTGCTGGACCTGAACATGCCACAGATGAACGGCTTTGAGGTTCTTGACACCATCCGGCGGGATGAAGGGCTGCGGCATCTGCCAGTCGTGATCCTCAGTACGTCCGGCGAGGCGCGCGACGTCACCCGCGCCTATGACCTGCTGGCCAGTTCCTATATGGTCAAGCAGCGTGACTTCGCCGCCTTTGAGGAGCAGGTGCGCGGCTTCGTGAGTTTCTGGACAACCTGCGTCTTCCCAAACAACGCCGCGCTGCCCTCCTAACACTGGTGGCCGTCTGGTTGAGTACACAGAGAACGGGGCGAGGCTACAACAGCCTCGCCGCTATGGCTTTCAGGACTGCCCGCGTGCGGTCACGCGCGCCCAGTTTGGAGAGGATGCTGGACACGTACCCCTTGACGGTCCCCTCGGTCGTGGCGATCAGAGCGCCGATCTCTCGGTTACTGTACCCACCGGCCATCAGGCGCAGGACCTCCACCTCTCGGCCGGTGAGGGCCACCGGCGGCTCGTCAGGCGCGGCGTACGCCCGGTCCTGAAGCGGTTCGGTGGGCACCGGCTGCAACCAGCGGCCACCGGCGGCCACCTCACGCACCGCCTCCAGCAGGACGGGCAACGAGACGTCCTTCAGCAGGAATCCGCGCGCTCCCGCCTGCACGGACTGGAACAGCAGTTCGGGGTCCTCGAAGGTCGTCAGAAGCAGCGTGGGCGGCAGTTCGTTGCGTTCCCGCAGCGTCCGCAGCACCTGCAGGCCGTCCAGGCGGGGCATGCGGTAGTCGAGCAGCAGGACGTCCGGCCGCGTCGCGGGGACCGTGCGGACGGCCGCGGCTCCGTCTTCCGCTTCGGCCACGACGGTCAGGTCGCCGGCCACCTCCAGCATGCGGCGCAGTCCTTCACGCACCAGCGTCTGGTCCTCGGCGATGACCACCCGGATCACGCGGGCCCCCGCAGGGGCAGCCGGGCCTGCAGTGTCAGTCCGGCGCCGCGTTCCGTGTGAACGTGCAGCGTGCCCCCGAGGCTCTCAAGCCGTTCCTGCATCCCGCTCAGCCCGCACCCGAAGCGCAGCTCGGCGGCGCCGCGCCCGTCGTCACGGATGTCCATGCTCAGCAGCCCGTCCGCCTGTCCCACCGTCAGCCACACCTGCGAGGCGCGGGCGTGCCGCGCCACGTTCGTCAGCGCCTCCTGCGCCGTGCGCAGCAGCACCTGGGCGCGCACGCCGCAGGTGATCCGCAAGTCCGGCGGCAGGTTCAGGTGCACGGGGACCGGCACCGCCCCGATCAGCGCTTTCAAGTCGCGCGTGAATTCCACGTCCGGCGCGCCCCTGAGCCCCTGCACGGTCTGCCGCACGTCGGCCAGCAGGCAGCGGGCCACGTGGTCGGCCCGCTCGACCGGCGCGCGGGCCGGACCGTCGGGTGTCAGGTGCAGCGCCACCTGCAGGTTCATGCTGAGCGCACTCAGGTGATGACCGGCCACGTCGTGCAGGTCGCGGGCGATATCCAGCCGCTCCGCCTGACGGCTCGCCTCGCTCAGGAGGGCGCGCGTGATCCGCAGTTCTTCCAGCAGGACACTCAGCCGGCCGCGCGCCTCGGCTTCCCGCAACGCGACCCGCGTGGTCGTCACGGCGAACAGCTGGAAGCACAGGTAGCCGCTCGCGTACGCCCAGGCGTCCGTCACGGACCAGTACGGCAGGAACACGCTGAGCAGACCGGCCGTCTGCGCCAGCACCCACAGGACGCTCAAGCCGACCGGAAGGCACAGCCCGACCTGAGCGGCGACCAGCAGCGTCAGGCCGGCGAGGACGCTGTTGCCGTCCAGCAGGGCGTTCCCGACCAGCGCCAGCACGAGTTGCAGGGCCGCGAGCCACAGCCGCGTCGACCGGCGCTCCACGAACTTCACGGCCACGAACAGGGTGAGCGCGAAGGCCGCCATGACGGCCAGCCACAGTCCCTCCTCGGCCGGCGCGAGCCCCTCGCGGCTCGGCACGGCCAGCAGCGAGTGGACGGTCAGGGCCAGCCACGTGCCCAGGCCGGTCAGCAGCAGGCCCCGCCTGACCTCCCGCAGGGGATCGGGCGGCAGGTCATTCGCACTCCGACCCAATGACTTATAGAGCCGTTCAATCCGAGCGAAGCGACTCGTAGGGCTGCCCCGCAGGGAAGGAGAGAAACGGGGGGCGGGCGTGGAGCTGGTGTCAGCGGAACCGACGGAATCCGTATCCGGGTGGACCGGGCGTACAGAGGCGGCAGGTGCAGGCATGGACGACTCCTGGGGAGGACGCAGAGGAAGGCGGGAGCGGTCCGTGCCGGGCCGTGTCGGCCCATCCGGCGGCAGCGACAGCCGACCTGAACGGCTGGAAGGGACCGTGACGATGACCTTCATCCTCCAGCACCGGCCACGCCGGAACATGGGAGGGGCGTGAAACGCATGAACACCCGCCACGCACGGGCGCAGCGGGCCTGATACAGACTCCGATTGAATGGGCTGTAAAGCCCGCTGGGTCCGAGCGAAGCGAGTGGGAGAGGAGCGGGTTCCGGACGTGGAGCCGGCAGGGGCGGTGAAGTTTCGGATTGTCGGCGAAACAAACGGAGTCCGTATGACAGCAGTGTCCGGCCGGGCCGGAATCAGCTGGGGGGAGGGGTCAGCGGTGCCAGTTGGCCCAGCCGGCCACGAGTACGACCCGGTGGTAGGCCGTCGCGGCGGCGTAGCAGGGCGGGCGCTTGACGAGGCTCTTGGCGGCGCAGATGGCCTGCATGTTGTCCAGGAAGGCGTTGTCGGTGCGGGTCTTGTTGTACGGCCAGGTGACCTTGTTCGTCAGGTCCGGCAGGTTGCGGTAGCCGAAGTCGTGGACGTCGCACGCGGGCCGGAACGTTTCCGAGTAGCCCAGCCCGAACCCGGACGGTGCGCTGCATCCGTTGCTGCGCCAGTCCAGACCCGAGTAGCGGGGGCTGGACTTCTGGGAGCGGTAATTCCGGACGGAGCCCCAGGCGACCGTCTGGGCGTAGCCGGCCTTGCCGGTCGCCTGCGCGGTCAGCGGCTCGGAGGCCCCGAGCTGTTCGGCGGTCAGTGCCGCCGCGTCGCCCTGTGCAGGCAGGAGGCCATAGGCGCGTTTGAGGTTCTCGAGCAGCGCCGGGTCGTCCGGGTTCGCGCTCAGGATGGCCTGACTGTCGGCGTCCTGCAGTTCCGGGCGTTGCGCGAGTTGCGCGAGTTGCTCACGGACGCTGCCGCTCAGGACCGGCGCGGCGACGGGCAGAGCCGCGTCCGGTTGTTCCGTGGCGGGCGTCACCTGCTGGCCGCAGGAGGCGAGGGTCAGGGTGCCGATCAGCAGGCCGAGGCGAAGGGAGAGCGGGCGGTGGTTCAGGGTGCGGTTCATGACGGACCTCCGGCAGGAAAGAAGGGAAAGCGCGGGCGGGGAACGCCGGGAGACGCGGTGGGCGGCCCTGAACGTTCTGAGACGAGTATGGGGAAGCGGTCAACGGTCGCCCACTGCCGGAAGTTAGGACTCATCATGAAGTGGGCTTTAGCCGCTGCTCATCAGTTCGCCCCGCTGTTCATAGCGACTCCGATTGAATGGTCTTTGCAGCCCATTCAATCCGAGCGGATGCGACTCGTAGAGCTGCCCCGCAGAGTGGGAGCAGGGCGTGTTCCGGACGTGGAGCCGACAGGGGCGGTGAAGTCCCGGATTGTTGGCGAAACAAACGGCAGTCCGCATCAGCGGCCGGGAGGATCGTCGGTGGCGGGCCAGTCGCGGAACAGGCCCGACCCGTTCCGCTTGGCGAGGTACATGCGGCCGCCAGCGGTACGCCGAGGCGCGCGGGCGTGGCGCGCACAGGGCCGCGTTCAGGACCATGATCAGGCAGGTGGCGCGCAGCAGACCGGCGCTGGTCATGGTCAGGTTCTGGGCGACGAGCACGACCGCCAACAGACCGACCCCCAGACTGACACCGGGGGCCTTCGGGTGAAGCGCAGGGGCAACACCACTTCAGCGGGTCACATCCGCTTCTCATACGGACTCCGATTGAATGGGCTGCAAAGCCCGTTCAATCCGAGCGGATGCGAGAAGGAGAGAAACGGGTTCCGGACGTGGAGCTGGCAATCCGGTGAAGTTCCGGATTGTCGGCGAAATAAACGGAATCCGTATCATTCATGGGCGGGAGAGGCTGCCGGAGTCTTCATGCAGCGCCGGGTCGTTTCTCATCCGGCAGCCTGTACTGTTCCCAATCGCCCTTCGGCGGGGCTCTGCGGGTCCACCCGGAATCAGCGGGTCTTCGTGACCTTGCTGAGCAGCGGCGGCTGGTCGGGGTTCAGGCCGCGGGCCAGCGACAGGTGCGCGGCGAACAGGTAGAACGCCAGGGCGCTGGGCACGGTGTCGGTCAGGCCGTGGCCGGTGCCGGGCGTGGTGAGGGTGCTGCCGCTGGCCGGCCCGATGGTGCGCAGGTCCGCGCCGTCGCCCTGCAGGGCGTCAAGGGCAGCGCGGGTGGCGGCGGCGGCCTGATCGGCGGGCGTGAACGCCAGGACCGGCAGGCCCTCGGCGAGCAGGCGTTTGGGGCCGTGGCTGAACTCGGCAGCGGAGTACGCCTCGGCGTGGATGCCGCTGGTTTCCTTGAGTTTCAGGGCGGCTTCCTGCGCCACGCCGTAGTGCAGGCCGCGCGTGAGGACGATCAGGTTCTCCGCGAAACGGTAACGGTCAGCCAGATCGCGGGCCTGCCCTTCGAGGGCCAGGGTGGCTTCCAGCGCGGCGGGCAGGGCGTCCAGGCCGCGCAGCAGGGCGTCGTCGCCGCTGAGGTCCGCGATGACGGACAGCAGCGCGGTCAGGCTGGCGAGGTAGCTCTTGGTGGCGGCCACGGCGCGTTCCTCACCGCCGCGCAGCGGCAGGACGAACTCGGCGGCGCGCGCCAGATCGCTGCCTTCCACGTTCACGAGCGCGACGGTCAGCGCGCCGCTCTCGCGGGCCGCGCGGACGTTCTCGACGACGTCGGGGCTGGCGCCGCTCTGGGACACGGCGATCACCAGCGCGCCGCGCAGGTCAAGCCGCGCGCCGTACAGCGTGTGAACGCTGGGCCCAAGGCTGGCGACCGGCAGGCCCAGCTGAGTTTCGAGGGCGTACTTGAGGACCGTGCAGGCGTGGTCGCTGCTGCCGCGCGCGATGGTGACGGCGTACGCGGGTTTCAGGGCGCGGATGGCGGCGGCCAGGGCGCGGCTGACATCGGCGTTTTCGGCGAGCTGGCGGCGGGTGACGTCCGGGGACTGCCGGGCTTCCTGCAACATCAGGGGATCGGTCATGGGTTCTCCAGGGTGGGGGTTCCGGCGATGGGCCTTCCGGTGATGGGGCTGCCGGCGACATGCACGGCCTGCACGGTCAGGTCCGGGTCGAGGGTGACGAGGTCGGCGCGCAGGCCGGGCCTCAGTTCGCCCCGGTCGTGCAGGCCGACCGAGCGGGCCGGGGTCAGGCTGGCCATGCGGCTCGCTTCCGGTAGCGGAATGCCGGCGGCGACGGCGCGGCGCAGGGCGGCGTCCATGGTCAGGACGCTGCCGGCGAGGGTGCCGTCCGGCAGGGTGGCCCTCCCGCCGCGCACCGTGACGGGCTGCCCGCCGAGTTCGCTGGGACCGTCGCCGAGTCCGGCGGCGCGCATGGCGTCCGTGATCAGGATCAAGCGTTCCGGCGCGGCGGCCCGCGCGAGGCGCACGGCCGTGTCGTGCAGGTGGATGCCGTCCAGAATGACTTCCAGCGTGGCGTGCGGGTCGGCCATCAGCGCGCCGGGCACGCCGGGGCTGCGGCCCTCGACGCCGCCCATGGCGTTGAACAGGTGCGTGGCGCAGGTCTGCGCGCCCGCCGCGCTCAGCAGGGCGAGCAGGCCGGTGACGGTGTCGGCGTCGGCGCGGGTGTGCCCGATGCCGACGCGCACGCCCGCGCGCGCAAAGGCCAGAGCCGCTTCCCGCGCGCCCGGCAGTTCCGGGGCGAGGGTCACGGCCCGCAGGGCGCCCGTCGCGATGACCTGCGCCACCAGCGGCTCGGCGGGGTCCAGCGCGCAGGGGGGTTGCGCGCCCAGCCGGTGCGGGCTGATGAACGGCCCTTCCAGATGGGCGCCCGCCACGTCCGCGCCGCCGGGCACGCCCGCGCGCATGACCTCCGCCACGCCACGCAGGGCGTCCAGCACCGCCTCCCAGGGGCTGGTGATGGTGGTGGGCAGCAGCGTGGTCGTGCCGTGGCGGGCGTGCAGGCGGGCCAGGGTGCGCACGCCGTCCGGGCCGTCCATGGTGTCCCCACCGCCGCCACCGTGGACGTGGGTGTCCACGAAGCCGGGCAGGATCACCCGGTCACGCGGGGCCAGCGGGTCGGGTTCCACGGCGCGGATCAGGCCACCCTGGAGGGTCAGGCGGCCCGGCGCGAGGGTGCCCTGCGGGCCGGGCGTCAGCAGCAGGCCCCGCAGGACCGTCACACCCGCTCCGTCAGGCATCGGCGGGGGTCAGGTCGGGGTAGGCGGCGCGCACGGCGGCCTCGACCTCGGCGGCGTGGCTGAGGGTCAGGGCATGCGCGGCCAGTTCACGGGCCTGCGCGGCGTTCAGGTTCAGCACCTGCTCTCGGCGCGGCAGCAGCGCTGGGGCGCTCATGGAGAGTTCCGTGACGCCCAGCCCGACCAGCAGCGGCAGCGCCAGCGGGTCGCCGGCCATCTCGCCGCACACACCCACCCATTTCCCGTGGCGGGCGGCGCCCTGGCAGGTCAGCGCGATCAGGGTCAGCACCGCCGGGTTCAGCGGCTGGTACAGGTTCGCCACGCGTTCGTTCATGCGGTCGGCGGCCATGGCGTACCCGATCAGGTCGTTGCTGCCCACGCTGAAGAAGTCCGCGTGCCGCGCGAACTGCTCACTCAGGGCGGCGGCGGCCGGAATCTCGACCATCATCCCGACCGGGATACCCGCGGCGACCGGCACGCCCTCGGCGGTCAGTTCGGCCCGCGCGGCGTCCAGATGGGCGCGGGCGTCCAGGAATTCCTGCACGGTGGCGATCATGGGGAACATCACGCGCAGCTGGCCGTGCACGCTGGCGCGCAGCAGGGCGCGCAGCTGCACGCGGAACAGGTCCGGCCGCGCGAGGCACAGGCGGATGGCGCGGAAGCCCAGGAACGGGTTCTCCTCGTGCGGGAGGCCCAGGGCGGGCAGGGCCTTGTCGCCGCCGATGTCCAGCGTGCGGATGATCACGGGGCGGCCCGCCATGCCCTCAAGGACGGCGCGGTAGGCGCGGTACTGTTCGTCCTCGCCGGGCAGGTCGTCGCGGCCCAGGAACAGGAACTCGGTACGGTACAGGCCCACGCCCTCGGCCCCGGCGTTCAGGGCGCCGGTCACCTCGGCGGGCGCGCCGATGTTCGCGGCGAGTTCCACGCGCAGGCCGTCGGCGGTGCGGCCTTCGCGGTCCTTCAGGGCGTCCAGGCGGTCGCGTTCGGCCTGCGCGGCGACCTGCGCGGCCTGCGCGGCGCTCAGGGCGGCGGCGTCCGGGTGGACGGTCACGGTGCCCGCGTCGCCGCTGACGATCAGCGGCGTGCCGCGCGTCAGGCCCGCCAGGGCGGCCTCGCCCACGCCGACCACGGCGGGCAGGCCCAGGCCGCGCGCCATGATCGCGCTGTGGCTGGTGCGCCCACCGACGGCCGTGACGACGCCCCGCACCAGGGCGGGGTCCAGTCCGGCGGTGTCGCTGGGCGTCAGGTCGTGCGCGACCACGATGGCCGGTTCGCGCAGCTCACCCAGGCTGGCCAGGGGGCGGCCCAGCAGGTGCGAGAGCACGCGGGCGCGCAGGTCGCGCAGGTCGGCGGCCCGCTCGCGCAGGTACGGGTCGTCCAGGCTCTCGAACATCCCGATGAACGCCTCGAACGCGCCGTGGACGGCCGCCTCGGCGTTCGCGCCGCCGGTCAGGGTTTCCTGGATGGCCGCGCCGAGTTCCGGGTCGTCGAGCAGCAGCAGGTGCGCGTCGAAGATCGCGGCGGCGTCGTCACCGAGGCGGGCGCGGGCGCCCTCGCGGACCCCGTTCAGGTCAGTGCGACTGGCAGCCAGCGCGTTGTCCAGGCGGGCGCGTTCGGCGGCCGGGTCCTGGCCGGTCAGGGTGTCGAAGCTTAGGTCCGGGGCGCTCAGAAGGAAGGCCGGGCCGATGCCGGTGCCGGGCGAGGCGGCCACGCCGCTCAGCGTGACCGGAGCGGCAGCGGACGTGAGGGTCGGGTCAGGCACGGCGGGGACAGTGGTCGGATCAGGCACGGCGGGCGAGGCCCTGTTCTTCCAGGCGGGCGGCGATGGCGTCCACGGCGGCCTGCGCGTCGTCCCCGGTCGCGCGGACGCTGAAGCTGGCGCCGCTGGCGAGACCGACACCCATGACGGACATCATGCTCTTGAGGTTCACGGCCTTGTCGGCGGTGACGAGTTCGATAGCGCTGGCGAACGGCGCGGCCACCTGCACGAGCTGGGCGGCGGGGCGGGCGTGCAGGCCGTGTTCGGCGGTGACGATGAAGTTCTGTTCCATGGTGGTGTCTCCTTGAAGGGTGAAGCGCGGGCGCTCATGGCCGCCCGCGCGGGCGTGGGGGGTCAGGCGCCAGGCGTCAGGAGTTGAGGGTGACGGTCTGACCGTCGATCTGCACGCTCTGGTCCGGGGCGAGGTTGGTGAAGATGACAGGCGTGATCAGGCTGGGCACACGGGGGCGCACGGCGTCGAGGTCCACGTCCACCAGGGTCTGCCCGGCGGTCACGCGGTCGCCCTGCGCGACGCGGGCGGTGAAGCCCTCGCCGTTCAGGCTGACGGTATCGATGCCGACGTGCACGAGGACTTCCAGGCCGTTGTCGGCGCGCAGGCCGATGGCGTGCCCGGTGGGGAACAGCGTGACGACCTCGCCGCTGACGGGCGCGACGACGCGGCCGCCGGTGGGTTCGATGGCGAAGCCGTCGCCCATGACCCGGCCGCTGAAGACGGGGTCGGGCACGTCCGTGATGGGCAGGACGCGCCCCGGCATGGGCAGCGTGAAGTCGGCGGGCAGGGCGGGGTTGCCGCCGGCCGTCTGCGGGATGGGGTTGGGCTGGGTGGTGATGGCGGGCGCGGCCGGGCCGACGTGAACCTGGGCGGGCGCGGCGTCGGCGGGGCGGGTCGCGGCGGGGTTGGCCTCGGTGTACGCGCCTTCCTCGATCACGCGGCGCATCTCCTCTTTCAGCTGGTCGCTGCGGGTGCCGTACACGGCCTGCACGCTGTTGCCGACTTCCAGCACGCCGGCGGCGCCGAGCAGCTGGAGCTGGCTCTTGCTGACGCGGCTCTTGTCGTTCACGCTGACGCGCAGGCGGGTGATGCAGGCGTCGAGGTTGCTGATGTTGCTGGGGCCGCCCAGGGCGCGCAGGATGTCCACGGCCAGTTCGCGGTCCCCACCGGCAGAGCGGACGGTGGCGGGGGCGGTGTCCTCGCTGCTGACCTCCTCGCGGCCGGGGGTCATGATATTGAAACGGCGGATGACGGCCCGGAACACCACGTAGTACACGGCGGCGAAGATCAGGCCGACGACCGGCACCAGCCACGCGCGGGTGCTCTTTGGCATCAGCAGGAAGTAGTCGATGGCGCCGCCGCTGAAGGTGAAGCCGCTGCGGGAACCCAGGACGTTCATGACCATGAAGCTCAGGCCGGTCATGGCGGCGTGGAAAACGTACAGCAGCGGCGCGACGAACATGAACGCGAACTCGATGGGTTCGGTGATGCCGGTCAGGAAGGAGGTCAGCGCGGCGCTGCCCATGATCCCGGCGATGACCTTGCGCCGCTCCGGGCGGGCCTCGTGGACAATGGCGAGCGCGGCGGCGGGCAGGGCGAACAGCATGATCGGGAAGAAGCCGGTCATGAAGATCCCGGCGCTGCGGTCCCCGGCGATGTAGCGGGTCAGGTCGCCGCGCACGACCTCACCGGCGGGCGTGGTGTACTCCCCGGCGATGAACCAGAACGGCTGGTACCAGATGTGGTGCAGCCCGAAGGGGATCAGCAGGCGGTTCACGAAGCCGAAGATGCCGCTGGCCGCGACGGGCGCGCCCTCGGTGGCGACGTTCGAGAAGGCGTTCAGTGCGTGCTGCACCGGCGGCCACAGGTAGGTGAGCAGGATGCCGACCACGATGGCCGAGGCGGCCGTGACGATCGGCACGAAGCGCCGGCCCGCGAAGAAGCCCAGGAAGGCCGGCAGGCGGATGTCCTTGTAGCGGTTGTACAGGAACGCGGCGAGCAGGCCCATCAGGATCCCGCCGAACACGCCGGTTTGCAGCGAGTTGATGCCGAGTACCTTGGCGTAGGCGCCCTTGCTGGCGGCGCTGAGCGCGTCGAATTTCGCGGCGTCGCCCAGGCCGAGGTACGCGCTGATGGTGGCGTGCATGACCAGGAAGCCGACGAGGGCGGCGAGCGCCGCGACGCCCGCGCCGGACGCGAGGCCGATGGCGACGCCCAGCGCGAAGATGACCGGGAGGTTCCCGAAGATCACGTCGGACGCGCCGACCATCATGCGGCCGGTGAACTGCAGCCACTCGGGGATGCTGGCGTGCCAGGAGTAGCTGGGGTCGTTGAAGGCCGAGCCGAAGCCCAGCAGCAGTCCGGCGGCAGGCAGGACCGCGACCGGGAGCATCAGGGCCTTGCCGATCTCCTGAAGGGCGGCGAAAACGGTCTTGCGGGGCGGCTTGCCCGGCAGGGGGCCCGGGGCGGTGGACGTGGGTGTGGTCATCAGACAGTGAACTCCTGGGAGAGGATGGATGTTCGCGTTCAGGCAGGAGGGGGCCTGCGACCGGGACACGCACAACGTCCGCGGGGCGCGTGGGCTGCGCGAAAGGCAGTCACGGGTGCGGACGGGGCGGTGCGTTGGGGCCTCCACGGTCTGGCAGGCGGGGGAAGTCGGAACGCGGCTCGCCTCACTCTAGAAGTGAAAATTATTCTTGTCAATTTGGGCAGGTGAAAATTAATTTTCAGCTAACCCCGGCGCGAGCCACGCCACGCGTTGAATCGGAAATCGGCTTGCCCGCCGCACAGCGCGGCGCTTCCCTCTCCCACAATCCGCAGAGGCGCCCATGAAACCCGGCTGTCAGGGTGGCGGCGCGTTGACAAGAATTCTTTTCAGGCGCTACCGTACCCTCATCAGTTCACGCGCCCACACCCGCCCCAGTCAGGTTCCGCAGGAGGACCGCCGCATGACCACCGCCGTCACACCCGGCGCGGGCGGCGCCATCGGGCGCATCCGCCTGCACGCCGACTCGCTATCCCCCAGCCTGCGCCGCGTCGCGGACCACGTTGTCGCGCACGCCGACACCACCGTCCACCAGACCATCACCGAGGTCGCGGCCAGCGTCGGCGTCAGCGAGGCCACCATCACGCGGCTGTGCCACAAACTGAACTACGCCGGCTTCCACGCCTTCAAGATCGCGCTCGCCAGCGATCTCGGCGGCCGCCGTCCCCACCCGGACGACGCCGGGGACGCCCCCAGCCAGATGCAGCGCCTGACGCAGCAGGCCGTGCGCAGCCTCGAGGGCACCGCCCGCATGCTCGACCCGCAGGTCACCGAGGACGTCGCCGACCGCCTCGCCCGCGCGCCCCGCGTGGACCTGACCGGGCAGGGCAACAGCAGCCTCACCGCGCAGTTCTTCGCGCACCGCCTGCTGCGCATCGGCGTGCCCGCCGCCACGTACCCCGACCCGCACCTCGCGGCCGTCAGCATCTCGACCCTGCCGCGCGGCAGCGTCGTCATCGGCCTGAGCGGCACCGGCAGCACCCTCGACACCATCGGGCACCTGAAACTCGCGCAGGAGTGCGGGCTGTACACGGTCGCCGTCACGCACCGCGCCGCCAGTCCCATCACCCGGCACGCCAGCGCCGTGCTGTTCACCGCCAGCCAGGAAGACCCGCTGACCGACGGCGTGCTCGACACCCTGACCAGCCAGCTGCTGCTGCTCGAAGCCCTGTACGCCGCCCTGCTGACCCGCCGCCCCGAGGCGGACGCCATGCTGCGCGTCACCGCCAACAGCGTCGGCGAGAAGAAAGCCTGACCGGCACCCCGCCACGCCCCGGCACGTGAACGCTGCCGTCAGGGCGCGGCGGTCTTCTGCCGCCAGCGCGCCTGCCAGTCCAGGAACTGTTCGGCGCTCAGGCCAGGCGCGTACAGCCAGCCCTGCATCAGGTCGCAGCCGAGTTCCGCGAGTTGCGCGGCCTGTTCGGGCGTCTCGACGCCCTCGGCGACCACGTCGATGCCCATGGCGTGCGCCATCAGGACGCTGGCCCCGATGATCGCGCGGCTCTCGCGGCCCTCCTGGGAATCCTGACCGAGGTCGTTCACGAAGGAACGGTCGATCTTCAACTCGTCGACCGGCAGGGTCCGCACGCTGACCAGCGACGAGTACCCGGTGCCGAAATCGTCGATGCTGATGCGCACGCCGTCGTCCCGCAGCGCCTGGAGGGTCTGGCGGGTACGGGCCGGATTGTCGAGCAGGCCGGTTTCCGTGACTTCCAGCACCAGCCGGCGGGCGCTCAGGCCGCTGCCGGCCAGGGCCGCGCGGACCTGATCGGCGAAGTCCGGGGCGTTCAGCTGAACGCTGGAGACGTTCACGCTCAGGCACACGCCGGTCCAGCGGGTGGCTTCCTGACACGCGACACGCAGCACCCAGTCCCCCAGCTGGCCCATCAGGCCGCCCATCTCGGCGACCGGAATGAACTGGTCCGGCGGCACGGCCCCCAGGACCGGGTGCGTCCAGCGCAGCAGCGCCTCGGCGCCGACGAGACTGCCCCGGCGCACGCCGATCTGCGGCTGGAACACCAGGTGGAAATCCCCGTCGCGCAGGCTCTCGCGCAGCGCGGTTTCCAGGGTCAGCGTCTGGCGGCCCGTGCGGGGAGACGCCTCGAACACCTGCGAGAACAGCTGGCGGCGTTTGGCGGAGTACATGGCGGCGTCGGCCTGCTGGTGCAGTTCGCTGGCGTCGCGCGCGGTGTCCGGGTAGACGCTCCAGCCCAGGGACGCCTGCATCAGGACCGCGCCGCTGCCGGTCTCGAACGGCTGATCGAACGCGGCGTTCAGCGCGGCCGTCACTTCCGGCAGGCGTGCGGCGGGAACGATCACCGCGAACTCGTCGCCGCCCATGCGGGCCAGGGCAGGTACGGCGTACGCCGCGCACACCTGTTCCAGACGGCCTGCCAGCTGCCGTAGCAGGCGGTCCCCGGCGACGTGCCCGTACCCGTCGTTCAGGAACTTGAAGCGGTCCAGGTCCATCAGGCCAAACGCGAGCCGCTCGCCGCTTTGCTCGGCGTCGCCCAGCAGCCGGTCGAGCCGCTCACCGAGCGTCACGCGGTTCATCAGGCCGGTCAGGGCGTCCGTGAAGGCCAGGGTGGACAGCCGCCGCTGCTGCAGGTGCTGCTCGACCAGCATGGACGCGGCCGGCACGCGCCGCCGCAGCGCGTCGGTCAGGGGGGCCGCCCACTGGTGCGCCTGACTGTGCGCGGCGACCAGCACGCCCAGCAGCTGCCCGTCGCGGCCGTACAGCGGCAGTTGCGTGAGGGTCCGCACGCCCATCCTCGGGGCGACGTCCCGCGCGGCTGGCAGCGGCGAATCGAAGTCCAGCAGGTCCGGGATGTCCATGCTCAGGCCGGTGCGGTCCGGGTCCATCTGGGCCCACACGTCCTCCAAGTGCTGGGAGGCGGTGCCGTTCACGGCCTGCCGGAAGGTGCGGTTGATCTCCCCGACCACCTGCAGCGCCCCGTCCGGTTCCGCCACGACGAGCGCGACTTTCCAGCCGGGGTTCAGCGTCTCGATCCCGCCTAGCAGGGCGTCCAGGCTGTCCTGGAGCGGCGCTCCGCCCAGTGCGAGCCGGTTGGCGGCTGCGACGTGCGTCTGCACCTGCGTGGCGCGCTGCGCGTCGGTCACGTCCCGTAGGTTCACTGCCCAGTGCGTGCACTGCCCGTCCGGCGCGAGGATCGGACTGGCGTGCAGTTCCAGCCACTGGTGCGCGTCCGGCAGGTACAGCACCTCCCGCCGGGGTTCGCTGGGATGCAGCTGCCCGATCATGGCGGTGATCGTCACGCGGTTCCCGCTTCCCAGCGGCCATTCGGGCAGTGGGCTGTCCGGAACGTCCTCCAGACCCTGCTGGCGCAGCAGTTCACGCAGGGCAGGATTCCCATACACGACAGTCAGGTACGTCGGACCGGGCCGCGCGTCGAGCAGCAGCAGCGGGTCCACGGACGTGGCGACCATGGTTTCCAGCAGCGTCATGCGCTGATCCTGTTCGACGCTGGTCGTCACGTCCAGGCCGTGCCCGATCATCAGGTGCAGCGCCCCGTCCGCTCCGAACACCGGCCAGTACGCCCGCGTGTACACGCGCTGCTCGCCGCCGCCCCGCATGGTTTCCTGCCACTGCACGGCCCGGCGACCGGCGACCGCCTCGGCGAAGTGCTCAGCGCGGCGCTGCGCCAGTTCCGGCGGGTGAGCGCGCCACAGGCCGTACTCCGCGTTGGTCAGGCCCACCACGGCCGCCCGGATCCCCGGGTCGCGGATCGCGGCCGGATTGCAGTACAGGTAACGGCCCTGCGGGTCGAACAGCGCCACGTCGATCGGCAGGTGCTCCAGCAGTTCCCGGTGCAGGGACTCGCGGGTCAGCGTGGGCGCGGACGTCACGATGACCGCCGTCGCCCGGTGCGGGGCGGGCAGCGGCAGGGCGCGCACCTGCACGCTCAGGGGATGACCGTCCCCGCGCAGCAGGTCCAGCGGCGCCGGGGCCGGCAGGAGCGGACCGCCGAGCAACGCGGACAGCTGGGCGTGGTGGGCCGGCGCGACAAGCGCAGCCGCCCGCTGCGCGGTCACCTCTGCCCCGGAACGGCCCAGCAGGGTCAGCAGGGCGGGCGTGACGCCCAGGATCTCGCCGTGGTCGGTGCCGACGACCAGCAGCGCAGCGGCACTGCGGCCCAGGATGGACGTCAGTCGCGCCAGCGTGGGCTGGCCCGGCGGACCGTCGATGGTCGGGGCTGCGCCCGGTTGTCCTGACTGACCTCCATCCTGCATGACTCAGTATCCACGACCGAGCCTGACGGATGGGTCACACCAGCCCGGTTAAGACCGGCGTGACGGACTGCCGGGTCATAATATGAGGGATGGAACCCGACCTGACTCCCACTGACCTGGCGGTCCTGTCGGCATTGACCGACACGGCTGACCCACTGCTGGTCGTGGACGGCGTATCAGAGCAGGTGTTGATGGTGTCGGAAGCGTTCGCACGGTGGAGTGGGTACCCCCGTGAGCAGTTGCCGGGGACCGAGACGGTGACCCTGCTGGCGTCGCAGGACCGCGAGGAGTTCCGCCTGAGCCTGCAGGTGTTCCTGGACGGAGACATGCCGTCCGCGCGGCGGGATTTCATGTTTCAGGGGGCTGGCGGGCAGCCGCTGCCGGCGCAGGTGCGCGGGCTGCGGTTCACGCTGGCCGGGGGGCGGCGCGTGGGCCTGCTGGCCATCCGCCCCGCGACAGAATTGCTGCCCGCCGCGCTGTTTTACCGGCAGATCCTGGAGGAACTGCCGCTGGAACTCTCAGTACTCGACCCGGACGGTCGCTTTCTGTACGTGAACCCGGCGGCGGCGCCCGACCCGGAGGTCCGCACGGCCCTGACCGGCCTGAACGTGCGTGAGGCCGCTGCCCTGCTGAACCTGCCGGCCGCGTACCTGCCGGAACGGGAAGCGGCGGTCGCGCGCGCGCAGCGTGACCCGGCGCGGCTGTACTGGACCGAGTCGCGGGCGGGGCAGTTGCAGGAGCGGACGCTGGTACCGATCCTGAACGAACGGGGCAGCCTGAACCTGATGCTGACCTACGCCACGGATCTGCCGGAGCGGCTGCGGCAATCCGAGCGGCTCACGCTGCTGGAAGGCAGCATGCAGGCGGCCGTGGTGCCCATGTGCGTCCTGGACGCCCGCCGCAACCACCAGCACGGGCGGGTGGCGTACACGAACGCGGCGTTCCAGACGCTGCTGGCGCCGCTGCCGGTGGCGCTGGGCACGCATCCGCTGGAGTGGCCGTGGGCTCCAGCGGACCGGCAGGTCATCCGGGCGCTGCTGACCGAACTAAACGCGACCGGGGCCGCGTCGTTCACGCGGGACGTGAACCTGCCCGCCCGGAACGAGTGGTGGGAGGTGACCGCCACCCGCGTCGGGCAGGACAGAAGCGGTTGCGGCACGCACTGGGCGCTGTTCCTGCGGGACGTGGGTGAGCAACGCCGCGCGGACCTGTTCCTGCGGAGTCTGGCGGACGCGAACGTGGCCTCCTTGATGGACGCTCCGTTAGAACAGGTGCTGGGCGCCCTGTTCGGTGGGCTGCGCGAGGTGCTGGGCGGCTGGAGTGCCGGCGTGGCCACCCTGGACCATGAGCTGATCCAGCTGCTGGGTCAGGTATCCGCTCCGCTGCGGCAGGCACTCTCGCGCTATCCCAGCGAGCACGGCCGCGCCCTGTGGGGCCGCCGCGACCCGCATAAGCTCAGCCGGGCCGTCGTGATCCACGAGCAGTGGGAGCGGCATCCGGTCGGGCAGGCCGTGCGGGGCGAGTGGGTGCCGGCCGTGCGGACTAGCGTGGAGGTCCCCATGTACGACCGCAACCGGGAGTTGCTGGGCGTGCTGGCCCTGACCCACCCGAAGCGGCTGGAGGTGGGTCCGGACCTGCTCCGGCTCGCGGAGAACATGGCCGGGCACATCGCGCTGTTCATCGACCGGCAGCGGACCCTGGAGCAGCTGGAGCGGCTGGCGTTCACGGACGCGCTGACCGGCCTGACCAACCGGGGCGGTTTCGCGCGCCGCGCGGCGCAGCAGTTGTCGGGCGGCGCGCCGCTGGCGCTGGCGCTGATGGACCTCAACCGCTTCAAGATCGTCAACGACACCCTCGGGCATGACGTGGGCGACGAGTTGCTGCGCGCCATCAGCGCCCGGTTGGAGGAGGTGCTGCGCGCGTGGCCGGTCTCCACGCTGGCGCGCATGGGCGGCGATGAGTTCGCGCTGCTGCTGGACGATCCGGGGCTGATCGAGCCGGTCAGCGAGACGATCCGTGTGGCCATGGCGCAGCCGTTCGAAGTGGCGGGCCGGCCCCTGCGGGTCGGGATCGCGGTCGGCTGGAGCGTCTACCCGGACACCGCGCCGGACACGGCGGCGCTGCTGCGGCAGGCAGACACGGCCATGTACCTCGCCAAGCGCGCCGGGCTGGGGTTCCAGGTGTTCAGGCCGGCTGCTCAGCCTCGCATCGCGCACCTGACGCTGGAATCGGCCATGTACGAGGCGCTGCGGGCTGGGCAGTTCTCGCTGGTGTTCCAGCCGCAGGTGCAGGTGCGGACCCGTCAGGTGGTCGGCGCGGAGGTCCTGATCCGCTGGACCCACCCGGACCTGGGTGTGGTCTCACCGGCCGAGTTCATTCCGCTGGCCGAGGCGACTGGGCTGATTCACGGCATCGGTGCGTTCGTGCTGCGCGAGGCGCTGCGCGAGGCGGTCACGTGGCCCGCGCCGCTCTGCCTGAGCGTGAACGTGTCGCCGGTACAGCTGCGGCACCCGCAGTTCACGGCGCGGCTCGCGGCGCTGCTCGAAGAGGTCGGCTTCGACCCGGCGCGGCTGACGCTGGAGGTGACGGAAACGGCGTTCATCAACGACCTGAGCGCCGTGACGGGCGCCGTGCGGCAACTGCGCTCCCTGCAGGTGAAGGTCGCAGTGGACGATTTCGGCACCGGGTACTCCACCCTGATGACGCTGCGGGACCTGCTCGCGCACGAACTGAAGATCGACCGGACCTTCGTGCGTGACCTGTGCACGCCGGGCCGTGAGGGACGGCAGAACTGCGCGATCGTGCAGGCCACCCTGGGGCTGGCGCAGGCGCTGGGCCTGCAGGTGGTCGCCGAGGGCGTGGAAACCCCCGAACAGGCGGAGTTGCTGGCCGAGCTGGGCTGCCCGGTCATGCAGGGGTACCTGATCGCGCCGGGAGTGGACGCCGCGACTTTCCGCGCGCAGTTCCTGGGCGCCCGCACCTGAACGGCCGGGCCGGCCGGCACCACCGCCACGTTATACGGACTGCCGTTTGTTTCGCCGACAATCCGGAACGTCACCGCCCCTGCCGGCGGCACGTCCGGAGGGGCGTTTCTCTTCTGCTCTGCGGAGCAGCTCTACGAGTCGCATCCGCTCGGACCCAATGGGCTTTGCAGCCCATTCAATCGGAGTCCGTATTACGCGCTGCGCGAATTCTGAGGCGGCCGCGCGGTCCGCGCCGGCGCCCGGCTACCGCGCCGGAACGTGCCCAGGCGTGGTAACGTGTCGGACGAACACATCTTCCGCTCTGTTCAGGGCAGAATAAAGGAACTATGGCACGAGCTAAAACGAAAACGGAATCCACCACCGCCTCCCCCTTCACCGCCTTCGACGCGCTGATGGCCACCGCCGCCGTGGACAGTCAGATCCAGGCCCTCGCGGACAGCGGCGCCGACACGCCCACCCTGGACGCCACCCTGACCGAGGCCACCCAGGCCGCGCAGCGCCGCTGGGGCCTGGGCCTGCACCACCTGAAGCACGCCGCCCGCACCGACGGTGACGACATCGTCTTCCTGACCGACGACCGCCCCGCCGCTACCCTCTCGCAGGGTGTCGAGGCGCTCGCCCGCGCCTACGAGGACATGCGCGCCAGCGACGAACGCGGCCTGAGCCTCTGGGGCGCCCTCGGCGAGGGCCACCGCGTGCCCGGCGACGCGCCCACCGCCCGCCTGAAGGTCCTGATCGAGGACGCCCGCGACTTCGAAACCCACTGGGCCTCCGGACGCGGCGAGCAGTACTGGCGCACCTGGCGCAGCGGCGAGACCCTGCACGTCGAGGTCGCCCGCCCCGCCAGCGCCGAGGCCGCCCTGTCCGACGCCGCCTGGGACGTCATCACCAGCATCCGGGACCGCGTGTTCCAGCGTGAACTGATGCGCCGCAGCGAGGAAGTCGGCATGCTCGGCGCGCTGCTCGGCGCCCGTCACGCCGGCGCGCGCAGCAACCTGTCTCTGCTGCCCGACGCGCACTTCACCGTGCAGGCCGCCGTGCACACCGCCAGCGGTCCCGACGCCCGCAACGCCGACACGCACCGCGCCCTGCTGCGCGCCGCGAGCGCCGAACTCGACGAACTGCAGTCGCACACCACCCGGCAACTGGCCGAGGTGCTGCGTCACGGCCTGAAGAACAACTGATCCGGACTCGGGTTGAGCGGCAGGCGGCGACCGTTCAACTCGGATGTCTACGCCCGGTCGAGCGTGGCGAGACTGTCCAGCAGCGCTTCCAGCGCGGGGTTGTCGGCGTCGCGGCAGGTCACGAGGCCCACGTCGAGCGTGATTCCGTCTTCGAGCGGAATGAAGGCCACGCCCTCCTGCTGGGGTTCACGAGTGTCCGGGGCACCAGCGTGACGCCCTGCCCGGCGGCCGCGCGGCCTACGACGGCACTCTCGGTGCCGGCCACTGCCGGGATGCGGGGCCGCAGCCCAAAAGTCTGACAGAGGGCCTGAACCTGAGGGCCTGAACCTGTCCGGGTGGGGGCGTGCTGAGGTGCGGCGTGCAGGTCAGCCACTCCTCGTCCGCCAGTTCCCGCAGGTTCAGGTGCGCGCGGCCGGCCAGGGCGTGCGTGGCGGGCAGCGCGGCCAGCAGGGGAATGCGAGTCATGACCGAACCCGTCACGACCAGCGATTCCAGGCCCATCTACACCACCAGCGGCGGCCGCAGCGGTCAGGCGTTCGTCGGCCGCGACCGGCTGAACGTCCCGCTGCGCCCCCCGCAGTCCCGCTCCGAGGGCGCCGACCCCGAGGAACTGTTCGCCGCCGGGTACGCCTCGTGCTTCCTGAGCGCCTTGCAGAGCGTCGCCCGGCGGGACGGCGTCACGGTCGGCACGCCGCAGGCGCGCGCGCACGTCGGCCTGCACGCCGAGACGACCACTACCACCTGAGCGTCCTGCTGCAGATTCACCTGCCCGGCACCGACGACGGCACAGCCAAGTGGCTGGTGCACGCCGCGCACGCCACCTGCCCGTACAGCCGCGCCATCGCCGGGAACGTGCCGGTAGAACTGGAACTGCACCGCGACCCCCTGCTCTGGGCGGGGTCGCCGTTCAGGTCGCGGCGCGTTCCGGCCAGCTGGGCGTGCGGCTCTCGCGCCAGAAGGTCACGAAGGCGTCCACCTGATCCATGAACGCCTGGAAGGAACTGCTCTTGACCATGTACGAACTGGCGTGCAGGGTGTACGCGCGGGCCACGTCGCCGGGATGCGAGGATGTGGAGAGCATCACGACCGGAATGCACACGAGCGCCGGGTCGTCCTTGATGGCCTGCAACACCTCGAACCCACCCATAACCGGCATGTTCACGTCGAGGATCACGACGTCCGGGCGGGTGCCGGGCGACCGCAGCCGGTCCAGGGCGTCCCGCCCACTGGAACAGGTGGTGACGGTCAGGGCGCCTTCGTATTCACTGAAGACCTCCTGAGCGAGTAGCAGATCGGCCGGGTTGTCGTCCACCAGCAGAACCTGGAAGGGGCGCGTCAACGCACTCCCCTGAAACCGGCGCCATGACGGCAGGAAACGAGCAGGGAACGTGACATGCCCCCATCCTAGCGGATAACCCGCCGGCCAGGACCGCCCGGCCCCCGGCGGACCCTTGCGCCCCATTCAATCGAAGTCCGGATCAGTCGCCCGGCGGGGCCGCGTCGTTCGGGTAGCGGACGTGGACCACGGGCGTCCCGGCGGCCTTGGCGCGGTACATGGTGTGGTCGGCCAGTTCCAGCAGCGCCCGAGGATCGGCGGGACCGGAGGCCAGGACCAGCCCGAGGCTCACGCCGACCCGCAGGCCTGAGGGCATGTGCAGCCGGTGCGGGAGTTCCAGGGCGATCTGGCGGGCTCGGGTTTCGGCGTCCGGGCCGGTCAGCAGCAGCGTGAACTCGTCACCACCGTACCGGGCGAGCGTCTCGCCGGGGCGCAGCAGGGCGCGGACACGCTGAGCGACGAAGCGCAGCACCGCGTCGCCGACCGCGTGCCCCAGCGTGTCGTTGATGGGCTTGAAACGGTCCAGGTCCAGCAGCCCCACCACCAGCGGCTGCCCGGTGCCGGCCGCGCAGCACGCCGACGCCAGTTCCTGCTGGAAGGCGCGGCGGTTGGGCAGTTCGGTGAGGGGGTCGGTCAGCGCGAGCGCCTCCAGGTCCCGCAGCGCCAGCCGGAGCCGCAACTCAGACTGCGCGAGTTCCGCGAACTGCTCGAGCACCTCGCGGTCCTCGTCGCTGAAGTCGCGCGGGCGGGTATCGAGCACGCACAGGGTGCCCACGGCGTGACCGCCCGCGTGCAGCGGCACACCCGCGTAGAAGCGCAGCCGGTGCCCGCCCTGCACGGCGTCCAGCCCGGTCGTGCGGGGGTCGGCCAGCAGGTCCGGAATGACGAGCGGGCAACCGGCGTCCACGGTGAGCGCGCAGACCGACTGCCGGCGCGGGTCGCTGCGGTGCGTGAAGCCCACGCTGGCCTTGAACCACTGCCGGTGGTCGTCCACGAACGTGACCGACCCGAACGGCGTCCGGAAGTACCGCGCGACGAGCGCCATGATCCGGTCGAACTGCGGTTCTGGCCCGGTGTCCAGGATGCCCAGGGCATGAAGGGCCGCCAGGCGGGCCTGTGCGGCGTCATGGGATCGCAGGCTGTCTGGCTCGGGCATGAGGGTGGGCACGGATTCAGGCACGGACACCTCCCGGTGGCCCTGGTGGGATCGCGGCGAACGTCCGGTCCTGGGACAGGACAGCGGCGGTCGGGCGTGAGCGGAACCAATGCCAGCGCTTCCGGGGGAAGGGCAGGCGCGACTGTAGGCGGACCCAGTGTATCAGGTGCCTGCCCGCCTCTGCCCGGGGGGGGTTCAGGGGCGGCGCGGCGGTCTGTACGGGTGGTTTGACTCGGCCGGGCCGCGCCCCTAGGATGCCGGCAGTCTTTTCTTCCCCCCGCCGGGTGTGAGCAGGCCGGACGTGAGCAGCGGTCCGGGACCGCTCGGCGCCGTTTCTACCCCGTGGTGTCCGCCCGGTGTGATATTCGCCCCGGTGGTCCTGATCGCCCTCATTTCCTGATCCGGAGGTTTCCCTTGTTCCGTTTCCCGGTCCCTATCCGCCCGGCGCCCCGCGCCGTCCTCTCCTCCGCGCGGCCGCCCGGCGCGGCGGTGACCGCGTGACGGCCCGCCTGCGCCTGGAGGACCTGAACGACCTGAGTGAGGGCACGTTCACGGCGTACTTCGCGGGCGTGCTGGAGCACTCGCCGCAGTACGCCGCGCAGGTCGCGGCCGGCCGGCCCTACCGGGACGCCGGGGCGCTGGCGCAGGCGTTCGCGCAGGCGGCCCTGTCGGGCAGCGAGGCCGAGCAGGTCGCGCTGATCCGCGCGCACCCGGACCTGGCCGGCAAGGCCGCGCTGGCCGGCGACCTGACACCCGAGAGTGCGCGCGAGCAGGCCAGCGCCGGCCTGGACCGCCTGAGCCCCGCCGAGTACGAGGAGTTTCACCGGTTGAACGCCGCCTACCACGACCGGTTCGGTCTGCCGTTCGTGGTGTGCGTACGCGAGCATGACAAGGCCAGCATCTTCGCGGCGGCCCGCGAGCGCCTGTCGCACACGCCCGAGCAGGAGCGCCGGGCGGCGCTGCACGAGATCGGCCGCATCGCGCGCCTGCGGGTGCTGGACCTGATCGAACCCTCTTCCCCCCCCGGAGCCACCATGACTATTCCCGATCCGTCCGCCCACGTCCCCGCACCTAGCGCGGCGCTCGTCCGGGTGCGGCTGGGCGACAACAATTACGGCAAGGCCGACGTGCGGCTGTTCAAGGTGTTCCGCGACTCGCCCCGTCACGAGATCAAGGACGTGTGGGTGCGCGTGGGCATGCGCGGCGATTTCGGCGCGGCGCACGAGGTCGGGGACAACACGGACCTCGTGGCGACCGACACGGTGCGCAACACCATCTACGCGCTGGCCCGCGATCACCTGACCGGCAGCGTCGAGGAGTTCGGGAAGACCCTCGTGCGGCATTTCGTGCAGGCCGGGCCGCGCGTGGACGGGGCGTACGCGACCTTCACGCAGCACCTGTGGGACCGCCTGCCGGCGCCCGGTCAGGACGGCGGTCACGACCACGCCTTCGCGCGGCAGATGCCCAAACACACCGCCCGCGTGGAGGGCGACGGGCAGAACTTCACGGTCGAGAGCGGCATCGACGAACTGTTCATCCTGAAGACCACGCAGAGCGGCTGGGCCGGCTTTCACCGCGACGCGTTCACCACGCTGCCCGAGACGACCGACCGCATCCTGGCGACGACTGTCACGGCCCGCTGGACGTACCGCGAGGACGCGCCCGACTACGACGCCGTGTGGGCGCGGGTGTACGGCACGCTGCTGGAGGTCTTCCCGGACCACTACTCTCATTCCATGCAGCACACGCTGTACCGGCTGGGCGAGGCGGTGCTGACCCGCTGCCCGGAGATCGAGCGGATTCACTTCTCGTTCCCGAACCGGCATCACATTCCGTACGACCTTGGCCGGTTCGGCCTGGAGAATCCGGGCGTGATCTTCCACGCGGACGCCGAACCGTACGGCGTGATCGAGGGCTGGGTGGAACGCGAATGAGCGTTCAGGGAGCGGGCCTGAGCACGCACGTGCTGGATACGGCGCGGGGTCGCCCGGCGGCCGGCATCCGCGTCGAGTTGCGCGCCGTGCAGGGGCAGACGCGCACGCTGCTGACCGGGGCGGTCACGAACGCGGACGGCCGGACCGACGCGCCGCTGATCGCGCGGGGCGGGTTGCGGCCCGGCACCTTCGAGCTGACCTTCCACGTCGCGCCGTACTTCGCGGACATGGCCGGCGTGGAGGGAGCGGCGCCGTTCCTGGACGAGATCACGCTGCGGTTCACGGTGGCGGACGCCAGCGCGCACTATCACGTGCCGCTGCTGGTCAGTCCGTGGTCGTACAGCACGTACCGGGGCAGCTGAACCGACGGCACCGACCAGGGGAGTCCGGGCGCCCCCCCGGCTGCCGGACGGTTGGTACGGACCGCCGTCTATCTCGCTGACAACCCGAAAGTTCACCGCCCCTACCCGCTCCACGTCCGGAGGGGCGCGCTGCTCGCACTCTGCGGAGCGGCTCTATGGGTCGCTTCGCCGAATTGAACGGGTTTGTAAACCATTCAATCGGAGTCGTTATGACACTCACCTGAACATCTGAGCAGTTGCTCAGGTATACTGGAGCATGACCACCCGGCCCTTTTCCGCTCCCCCCGCGCCGGTCCTGACCTACCGCGTCGAGGGCATGGACTGCGCCCACTGCGTGCAGAAGGTCGAGCGGCTGGTGGGCACCCTGCCCGGCACGGCCGCCGTCAGCACCAGCTTCACGCGGCAGACGCTGCGGCTGGAACTGGACGAGAGCCGCACGCCCCGCCAGACCCTCGAAGGGCACCTGCGCGCCCTAGGGTACGTTCCGGCGCTGCAACCCGACCCGCACGCAGCGGAGCTGCCGGCGACCCCGCTGGACACGCCGCTCCACGGACCCCAGGGGGGAGGCGCGTGGTACCGCAGCGGGCAGGGGCGGCTCGTGCTGGTGTCCGGGGCGCTGCTGGCCGCCGCGTGGCTGCTGTCGCTCGCAGCGCCGCAGGCCGCCGACCTGGGCTTCGTGGCCGTCACGCTGCTGGCAGGCGCTCCGCTGGCCCGCCGGGCCGTGATCAGCGCCCGGCTGGGCGAGGTGTTCTCGATCAACCTGCTCGTCACGCTGGCCGCGCTGGGCGCCCTGCTGATCGGCGAGGCCGCCGAGGGCGCGGCCGTGGTGTTCCTGTTCGCGGTCGGTGAACTGCTCGAGGGCGTCGCGGCCGGCCGCGCCCGGTCGGGCGTGCAGGCGCTCGCGGCCCTCACGCCGTCCACCGCGCAACTGCTGACGCCGCAGGGACCGCGCGAGGTGCCGGCGGCGTCGCTTCGGCCAGGTCAGCGGGTGCTGGTCACGCCCGGCACGCGCGTCCCGGCGGACGGCGTGATCGAGGAGGGCGTCTCGGGCCTGGACGACAGCGCCGTGACCGGCGAGAGCGTCCCGGTGCGCCGCGCCGCTGGTGACGAGGTGTTTGGCGGCAGCGTCAGCACCGACGGCACCCTGACGGTCCGCGTGACCCGCGAGGCGAACGACACGACCCTGGCGCGCATCCTGCACCTGATCGAGCAGGCCGAGGAGAGCCGCGCGCCCACCGCGCGGTTCATCGACCGGTTCAGCCGGGTGTACACGCCGGGCGTGATGCTCGTATCGGCGCTCGTGGCGTTCGGGCCGCCGCTGCTGGGCGAACCGCTCTCGCCGTGGCTGTACAAGGGCCTGAGCCTGCTGCTGATCGGCTGCCCCTGCGCGCTGGTCCTGAGTGTCCCGGCAGCCGTCACCAGCGGCCTGAGCGCCGGCGCGCGCCGCGGCCTGCTCATCAAGGGCGGCGCGGCCCTGGAGACGCTGGCCCGCGTCCGGACCGTCGCCTTCGACAAGACCGGCACCCTGACCGCCGGGCAGCCCCGCCTGAGCGAGTGTCTGCCGGCCGGGCCGGACCGTGGCCGCGCCGACCCGGACGGCGGGACGCTGCGGCTGGCGGCCGCCGTGGCCGGTGCCAGCAGCCACCCGCTGTCGCGCGCCGTGACCGACGCGGCGCGCGCGCGCGGACTGAGCGTCCCGGCCGTCACGGACGCCCACGCCCGGCCCGGCGAGGGCGCCAGCGCCACCCTGGACGGCCGCGCCCTGCACCTGAGTTCCGCCGCGAGCGCCGCCGCCCGGCTGGGCAGCGCCCTGGACGCCGAATTCGGGAAGCTGGGGGCGCTGGAGGCGCGCGGCCTGTCGGTCAGCGTGCTGCACGACGATCACGTCCCGCTGGCGCTGCTGGCCTTCCAGGACGACCTGCGCCCGGACGCCGCCGCCGCCCTGACGGACCTGCGCCGCCTGGGCGTGGACCGCGTGATGCTCACCGGGGATCACGAACGCGCCGCGCAGGCGGCCGCCCGTGACCTGCCCATCGAGGTGCGCGCCTCGCTGCGGCCCGAGGAGAAACTCCGGCACCTGGAGGCGCTGCCCGGCCCGGTCGTGATGGTCGGGGACGGCATCAACGACGCGCCCGCCCTGGCCCGCGCGGACGTCGGGATCGCCATGGGGGGCGGCACGGCCGTCGCGCTCGACACCGCCGACGCCGCGCTGCTGGGCTCGTCGCTGCGGGGCGTGCCGGACCTCGTGCAGCTGGCGCGGGCCACCATGCGCAACGTCCACTGGAACATCGCGCTGGCGCTGGGCCTCAAGGGCCTGTTCCTGATCACCACCCTGACCGGCGCGACCACCCTGTGGATGGCGGTCCTGGCCGATACCGGCGCGACCGCGCTGGTCACCGCGAACGCCCTGCGGCTGCTGCGCTGGACCCCGGAGCGCCCGTGACGCCCGCCCGCCGCGCCCCCACGGCGCCGGAAGCGTGCGCCACCCACGAACTTCACCCGCAGGCCGTCGCGCGGGCCCTGGCGGCCCAGCCGACCCCGGAGCAGGTGGAGCGGGCCGCCGCGCTGCTCAAGGTCGTGGCGGACCCCACCCGGCTGCGGCTGCTGAGCGCCCTGAACGCCGCCGGGCCGGGCGGCGAGCTGTGCGTGTGCGACCTGGCGGCCGTGATCGGCCTGAGCGAGAGCGCCGTCAGTCACCAGTTGCGGCTGCTGCGGCAGGTGCGGGCCGTGCAGGCGCGCCGCGCGGGCCGCGTGGTGTACTACCGGCTGCTCGACGCGCACCTGACCGTCCTGATCGGCAGCGCCCTGGAACACGCCTCCGAACCAGGGTAGCCGGTCCGCGTGGGCGCCAGGTGCGCTACGATCGGGTTCAGCCGTCTCCTCCCCTTTCCGCCCTCCTGCCCGAGGCTACCCTCCTGTGACGACCCCGCCCGCATGACGCGCCCCGACCCCCTGCCTCTTCCCCCGGCGCTGGCGTCCCTGCTTCTGGCCAGCGAGGACGTAACGTTCGTCCTGAACGCCGACGGCGAGTTCGAGTACCTGAACGGCGCGGCCGCCGCCCTGCTGCACCTCGAGGTCCACGAGGCGCTCGGGCGGCCGCTGGAACGCGAGTTCCCGCACCTGCTCAGCGGCCACTGGTACACCGAGAGCCGCCACGTGCGCGCCACGGGCCGGCCCGGCGCGTACGACGCGTTCAGTCCGGCGGTGGGCGGCTGGGTGCGGGTCAGCCTGACCCCGCACGGAGACTCGCTCGCCGCGCACCTGCGGGACGTGTCCTCCATCAAACGCAAGGAAACCCTGCAACAGATCACGGCGGATCTCGTCACGGCCGACAGCGTGCCGGCGGTCCTGAGCGCCACGCTGACCGGCGCGGCGCCCGTCACCGCCGCGACCGGCGGGGCGGCGTTGCAGCTCACGCCGGGCGGCGACGCCCTGACCCACGTGGATCTGAACCGCCCGGACGGCCCGGTCCGTGTGCCCGCTGGGGACCTGCCGGAGCCAATACCGCTCGGCGGGGACCACCCGGCCGCCGAGGCGGTCCGCAGCGGGCAGGCGGTCTTCGCGCCCGGTGGGCCGCACGGGCGCGTGGCGGCCCTGCCGCTCAGCGTGGACGGACGCCCGTGGGGGGCGCTGCTGCTGACCTTCGGCGCGGCCCGGCCGTTCCTGCCGGCTGAACGTCAGTTCCTGCTGACCCTCTCACAGCAGTGCGCGCAGGCGCTGACGCAGCTGGAGGCCCGCCGTCACCTGCAGGAGCAGGCCGAGAACCTCGCCACGCTCAACCGCGTCGGGCAGACCCTGGCGGCCGAACTGGACCTGCGCAAGCTGGTGCAGGGCGTCACGGACGCCGGCGTGACCCTCACCGGCGCGCAGTTCGGGGCGTTCTTCTACAACCTGACCGACCGCGACCCGGACGGGTACCGCCTGCACGTGCTGTCCGGCGCGCCCCGCGAGGCCTTCGCGAATTTTCCCATGCCGCGCATGACCGGCGTGTTCGGCCCGACCTTCGCGGGCCGGGGGGTCGTGCGGGCCGGGGACATCACGCGCGACGGCCGGTACGGGCAGCTGGGCGGCATGCCCCCCGGTCACCTGCCGGTCCGCAGTTACCTCGCGGTGCCGGTCACGTCCCGTTCCGGCGACGTGCTGGGCGCGCTGCTGTTCGGGCATCCCGACCCGGACGTGTTCACGGACCGTTCCGAGCAGCTGGCCGCCGGGCTGGCCGCGCAGACGGCGTCGGCGCTGGACAATGCCCGGCTGTACCAGCAGTTGCAGGACAGCCACGCGCTGCTCGAGACGCGCGTGGAGGCCCGCACGCGCGAACTGGCCGAGCAGACGGTCGCCCTGGAAGCCTTCGCGCGCTTCACCGAGGCGGCCGGCACGAGCACCGACGTCCGCACGCTGGCGCGGCAGGCGCTGACGGTGTTCCGCAGTTTCTTCGCGCAGTGCAGCGCGGCGTACTACGAGCGCAGCGGCGACCACTGGTACGCGCAGGTCTGGACCGAGGACATCGCGCCGCACGTCGTGCAGAGCATCACCGCCGGCGTACCGGCTGACGCGCCCGCCTTCCTGGAGGCGGCCCGCACGCACGCCCCGGTGTTCGTGGACGGCTGGGAGGCGGGCGAGCAGCGCGTGGCGGCCACCGACGATTACGGCACGGTGGCGCTGTACCCCATGCTGGTCGCCGGCGAGGTCGTCGGCCTGCTGGCCGTGGGCCTGCTCGACACGCGCGAGTGGACCGAGCAGGACCGGGCGGTGGTCCGCGCGGCCGGGCGCAGCATGAACCTGTCGCTGGAACGCGCGGAGGTCGCCTCGCAGCTTCAGACGCAGCGCGACGCCCTGCACGCCCGCACGCAGGCGCTGGAGGCCTTCGCGGAACTCACGCGGGACCTGACGCTGGAGGCCGACCCGCACGCCCTGATCCGACGCGCGCAGGAGATCATCCTGTCGCTGCTGCCCGACGGCTACGCCCTGTACTGGGAGCGCGAGGGGGACCGCCTGCTTGTCCGCACGCAGGTCGGGCAGGTCGGCAACGACGCCCTGCAACGCCAGCTGGACGCCGGGCTGCCGTACCCGACGACCCTGACGGTCCGGCGGCCCTTCGAGTCCGGGCAGCCGCTGTACCAGGACGAGTACGACCGCGGGCACGACGGCCTGCAGGGCAGCGTCGAGCACATCAGCACGACCGCCTCGCTGCCGGTGCAGGTGGACGGCACCGTGCAGGGCGTGATCGTGGTGGGCCTGTTCGGGCAGCGGCGCTGGAACGACACGGACCGCGCGCTGCTCGACACCGTCACCCGCAGCCTCAGCCTCGCGCTGGAGGGCGCGCAGAAGGCCCGCACGCTGCAGGAACGCACGCAGGAACTCGAACGCAGCAACGCGGAACTCGAACGGTTCGCGTTCGCCGCCAGCCACGACCTGCAGGAGCCCCTGCGGACCATCACCAGTTTCACGGAACTGATCGACCGCCGCTACGGCCCGCAGCTCGACCCGCAGGGCCAGCGGTACCTGGGGATCGTCACCCAGGGCGCGCGGCGCATGAAGGGCCTGATCGACGACCTGCTGGTCTTCTCCCGCCTGAACGCCGTGCGCGAACCGCTGCAACCCCTGAACCTGAGCGGGCCGTTACAGGACGCCCTCGCGCAGTTGCAGGCCGCCGTGGACGGCGCCGGGGCGCAGGTCACCTGGGACGCCCTGCCGGACGTGATGGGCATCGGCGGTGAGTTGACGCAGCTGCTGCAGAACCTGATCGGGAACGCCGTGAAGTTCCGCCGTCCGGACGCCGCGCCGCGCGTTCACCTCAGCGCCACGCGGCGCGGCGAGTGGTGGGAGGTGCGCGTGCAGGACAACGGCATCGGCTTCGAGGCGCAGTACGCCGAGCGGGTGTTCCAGCTGTTCCAGCGCCTGCACCTGCGCGACCAGTACGACGGGACCGGCATGGGTCTCGCCATCGTCCGCAAGATCACCGAGCACCACGGGGGGCGCATCTGGGCCGAGTCCACGCCCGGACAGGGCAGCGCGTTCACGTTCACGCTGCCCGCCCTGCCCGCCTGAGCGCGCCCGTTCAGGCGAAACGCGCGAGGTCCGGGTTGGCCTTGAGCTGCTGCACGACCTTCTTGATGTCCTGCGTGCGGTCCTTGCGGACGACCAGGGTCACGTCCCCGGCGCGCACCACGACCACGTCCTCCAGGCCGATGGTGGCGATCAGGTCGTCGCCGCCCGTGGTGTACATGATCGCGCCGCCCGTGTCGAGGCTGACGTGGCGGCCCACCGCGACGTTCGAGCCGTCCCCCTTGAGCAGACGTTCCAGGGCGTTCCAGTCGCCCAGGTCGTCCCACCCGAAACTGGCGGGAATCACGGCGACGTTCCGGGCGCGTTCCAGGATGGCGTAGTCCACGCTGATCTTCGGCAGGTCCGGGTACACCTGCCGCAGGCCGCCGCGCACGCGGGCCGCCTCGGCCATCGGGCCGTACAGGTCCGGGACGAGCGTCTCGAACGCCGCGAGAATGGTGCTGACCTTCCAGATGAACATCCCGGAGTTCCACAGGTAGTTGCCGGTGTCCAGGAACCCCTGCGCGGTGTCCGCGTCGGGTTTCTCCGCGAATCGCTGCACGCGGTACACGCCGGTCTGCGCGTCCTGCTCTCCCTTCTCGATGTACCCGTAACCGGTCGCCGGGTACTGCGGCTGCATGCCCAGCGTGACGAGCACGTCGTTCGCCTGCGCGTACGCCACGGCGCGTTCCAGGGTCGCGGCGAAGGCAGCCGGGTCGTCCACGCGGTGATCGGCGGGGAACACGCCCATCACGGCGTCCGGGTCGTCGCGGTGCACGGTGAGCGCGCCGTACAGGATCGCGGCGGCCGTGTCGCGCGGCACGGGTTCGACCAGCAGGTTCTCCAGCGGCAACTCGGGCAGGTGCTCCAGCACGTGCGAGCGGTGCTCGTTCGCCGTGACGACCATCAGGCGTTCCAGGCCGCCGGGCAGCCCGGCCGTGAGACGTTCGGCGGTCGTCTGGAGCAGGCTGCGGCCGCTGGATTCCAGCGTCAGGAACTGCTTGGGTTTGCTCTTGCGCGACAGCGGCCAGAAGCGCTCGCCGCTCCCACCTGCCAGGATCACCGGGTAGAAGGTCATGCCGGTATCTTAAGCTCCGATGTCGCGGTGGACGCGTCGGTCTGCACAGGGAAGTGGGTGGCTGGGCAGGAAACCGGCGCGCCGCGGCGGCCGGTCAGGGTAGGCTGTGCCTCATGAAGCTCACTTTCGGCACTGACGGCTGGCGCGGCGTGATCGCCGACGAGTTCACGTTCGCCAACGTGGGGCGCGTGGCCCGCGCGCACGCGCAGGCGCTGCTGGACGCCGGGGGCCGTTCGGCGGTCGTGGCGCACGACACCCGCTTCCTGGGCGGCGCGTTCGCCCGCGCGGCCGGCGAGACGTTGCAAGCGGCCGGTCTGGACGTGACGGTCCTGACGGGCGCCACGCCCACGCCCGCGCTGTCATACGCGGTGCGGGCCGGTGGACACGCGGGCGGCGTGATGATCACGGCTAGCCACAATCCGGGGCAGTACCAGGGGTACAAACTCAAGGGGTCCTACGGTGGAAGCGCCACGCCCGCGCTGGTCGCCGAGGTCGAGGCGCGACTGGACGGCCCGCCCACGCCCCGAGCGGCCGGAGGGCTGAACGAGGCGGACGTCCGGGCCGAGTACCTGAGCGCACTGGCGCAGCTGGTGGATACCGGCGCGATCCGCCGGGCGGGCCTGCCGGTGTACCACGACGCGATGCACGGCGCGGCCGGAGGCTGGATCGAGGCGTTCACGCGCGAGTACCTGGGCGTGCCGTTCCAGGGGATGCGGGCCGCGCCGGACCCGCTGTTCGGGGGCGTGAACCCGGAGCCGATCACGCAGAACCTGCATTCCACCATGCAAGCCATGCGGGACGTGAGCGGCCCGGCGTTCGCGATGGTCACGGACGGCGACGCCGACCGCATCGGGGCGGTGCTGTCGGGCGGGCGGTTCTTCAACAGTCACCAGATCTTCGCGGTGCTGCTGCATCACCTCGCGTCGCAGGGGAAGCGGGGGATCGTGGTGCGGACGGTGTCCACGAGCGGGATTATCGAGCGGCTCGCGCAGCATCACGGGCTGCGGGTGGTGCAGACGCCGGTGGGCTTCAAGTACATCACCGAGGCGTTCCTGCACGGCGAGACGCACCCGGAGGACGCCGTGCTGATCGGCGGTGAGGAGTCCGGCGGGATCGGCGTGCAGGGGCACGTGCCCGAGCGCGACGGGCTGCTCAACGGTCTGCTGCTGCAGGAGGCGGTCGCGGTGACCGGCCTGGGGCTGGACGAGCAGTTCGCGCAGATCGAGGCGCTCGTGGACTTCCGGCACCATTACGACCGGGTGGACCTGCACCTGCCGCGCCCCATCGACCGGGCGGCCCTGATGGACGACGTGGCGGGCCTGGGGTCGCTGGGCGGCCACGCCGTGCAGGAGGTCGTCACGATGGACGGCGTGAAACTGGTGTTCGCAGGCGGGTACGGCATGGTCCGGGCGTCCGGGACCGAGCCGGTCGTGCGCCTGTACGTGGAAGCCCCGAGCGACGCGGAGGTGCAGGGCATCCTGACGGAACTGCGTGAACGGACGCTGCGGCACCTGCCGCGCTGAGGTCCGTCGCTCCGCGTCTGTGCGGATTCCGGCCCTTTCGCCTTCCGTCCGGACGGGCAGCGGGTGGCCGACGCCACGACTGGAATCCGCGTGAAGCACAGATGACCGGGATGGGTTGTCGGGTTTCAGCGCAGCGTCCTGATATAAGGGACGTTTAAAAGTGTGTCCTGGATTGTGTTTCCGGGAAAAATCAATACCGCTTGCCGTTCCCGTTCCCGCACCCACCTAGCCCACCCTCTGGTCAAGGTGCGGGGCAGTCACTATCCTCACCCGCAGTTCCAGACAACACCGCAACTGAACAGACCACCGCGCCCACCCACACGGCATTCCGGTGTCCTGTCCGGCCCTGCCCCATTGTCCACGGGAATTCCAGGAGGACTGCCATGAACGCACGACCGATGCCCGCCGCCCTTGCCCTGACCCTCGCCCTCGCCGCCTGCGGCGCGGCCCCCACCGCCGCCACGCCGGACAGCGGCAGCGCCCCGAGCGGCGTCCGCGGCAGCCAGAACGAGAACGCCATCGCCGGACAGTACATCGTGGTCCTCAAGGACGGCAGCGTGCCCCTGCCCATCACCGTGCAGAGCGTCGGCGGCCCCCTCAACGACCGCCTGAACGCCCAGGCCGTTACCAGCCTGATCAACACCCTGAACCTCGACCCGCAGGGCGCGGACATCCGTCACGTGTACGCCAGCGCCCTGAACGGCTTCTCCGGCAACCTCAGCGCGCAGAACCTCGCCCGCCTGCAGTCCGACCCCCGCGTGGACTACATCGAGCAGGACCAGATGATGGTCAGCACCGCCACCCAGAGCGGCGCCACCTGGGGCCTGGACCGCATCGACCAGCGCAACCTGCCCCTGAGCGGCTCCTACGTGTACAACCGCACCGGCAGCGGCGTGAACTCCTACATCCTGGATACCGGCATCAACACCGCGCACACCAACTTCGGCGGCCGCGCCGTCTGGGGCGGGAACTTCACGGGCGACGGCGTGAACAGCGACTGCGACGGCCACGGCACGCACGTCGCCGGCACGGTCGGCAGCAGCACCTGGGGCGTCGCCAAGAGCACGCAGCTGTGGGCCGTGAAGGTCCTCGACTGCAGCGGCAACGGCGCGAACAGCGGCATCATCTCCGCGCTGGACGCCGTCGTGGCACACAGCGTCACGGGCCGCAAGGTCGTCAACATGAGCCTCGGGCCGAGAACCCGTTCGGTCAGCGACGCCCTGGACGCCGCCGTGAACCGCGCCAACAGCAGCAACGTCGTGGTCATCGTGGCCGCCGGCAACAGCAACGACGACTCCTGCTTCTACAGCCCCGCCCGCGCCAGCGGCGCCATCGCCGTCGGCAGCACCACCCGGACCGACGCCCGCAGCTCGTTCAGCAACTTCGGCACCTGCGTGGACATCTTCGCGCCGGGCAGCGCCATCACCAGCACCTGGATCGGCTCGACGACCGCCACGAACACCATCGACGGCACCTCCATGGCCTCCCCGCACGTCGCGGGCGCCGCCGCCCTGATCCTCCAGGCCAACCCCACGGCCAGCAGCAGCACCGTCCGCAGCCTGCTGCTGAACGCCACCACCGCCAGCAAGGTCACGGGCGCCGGCACCGGCAGCCCCAACCGCCTGCTGTTCACCGGCAGCTTCTGAACCACCCGGCCTGAACGGGGCTCGCAGAGCGCCTCTCGTCAGGCCGGAGCGGGGCCGCACCTGCGCAGGGAACCATCCCTGGAGCTGCGGCCCCGCTTCACGTAGGCGCTCATACGGACTGCCGTTTGTTTCGCCGACAATCCGGCACTTCACCGCCCCTGCCGGCTCCACGTCCGGAGGGGCATTTCTCTCCCACTCTGCGGAGGGGCTCTCCTACTCGCTCCGCTCGGACCCAGCGGGCTTTACTGTCCCTTCAATCGGAGTCCCTCTCAGCGCAGCGCCATGCCGGTTACGTACTGAATGCGGATGTGGCGTTCCCTGGAGGCCTGCGCGCCCCGTCCCTTGCCGGGCTCTCCGATCAGCCGGGCGTTCAGGTACGGTGTGTTTCCGCTGCCGCGCTCGATGCTGAGGGGTTCGAGTTCCTCCAGCACGCTGCGCCCGGCGGTGGGATTGCCGGACCAGCCGACGTACTTCTCGACGTTGTACTGCACCAGCACCCGCTGCCCGGCCTCGATGGCGCTTTCCAGGAAGGCGCGTTTCTGGCGGGTGTCGTTCATGATGGTCAGTTCCGCCGAGCGGTTCTCCGGAACGGTCAGTTCGGTGGTGGGGCTCAGACCCAGGGCGTCCAGGGCGCGGCGCACGGCGTCCACGTTCGCGGCGTCCACCGTGAACAGGTTCGGGCCGATCACCGGGCCGATCAGGCCCCTGAGGCGCGGGTGCGTGGCCAGCGTGGCGGCCTGCGGGTGCGACAGCAGCGCCACGTTCGCCAGGGACGGCGGGGGCGTCTGACCACTCCAGACGCCCAGTTGCAGCCGCAACGCGCCGGGCAGGCGGCCCTTGACGCGCGCCTCCAGGTCCGGCAGGAACGACGCGGGCAGGCCGCCGGGCGACGTGGGCCGCAGTTCCAGGCGGCCGTCCGGGCGGGTGGTCACGCGGCCGCGCAGCAGTCCGCGGGCATGCAGGTCCACGCTGCCCTCGGCGCGGAAGGAACCGTCGGGGTTGAACGAGAAGGTCGGGGCGGGCGATCCGTCGGCCAGCAGGACCGGCGTGCCGGACGGCAGTTTGAAGTCGGTGCCGGCGGGCAGCAGGAACCGCTCGCCGACCGGCGTGCCGCCGAGTTTCTTCAGGGCGGCGGCGCGTTCGGCGGGCGTGGGGTATTCCAGCAGGCTGGCCGCGCGGTGCAGGGTCAGGCGGTCGCGGCGCGCCGCCCAGTCTTCCAGGCTGCGCTGCACGCCGGGCGCCAGGGGCGTGGCGGACCCGGCCTGCAATCCGGCCAGCAGATCCGGGAGGTTCAGGCCGCCTTCCAGCGCGGCGTACACGCTCTGGCGGGTCAGGCGGTACGACGCGGTCTGGCCGTCGAAGCGCGCGGCCTCGGCGGCGGCCAGCAGGGGCCACTGCTGCGGCGTGAGGTTGGCGGGGTACACCAGCAGGTCGAAGTTCGGTTGCAGGATCCAGGCCGGACCGGACGGGGCGGGCGGGGTCATGAGGTGCGCGGGCGTGACGGCCGAGTCCGGTCCCTCGCCGCTGACGTGCACGAGTCCGGCTGCGCTCAGCTGCCCGCGCAGTGCCACGGCCACCCAGCGGTCCAGCGCGTCGGGCCGGGCTGACTGGCCGGGCCGGGACCCCAGCAGTTCCGGCGGCGTGACCAGCCGGGTCAGGCGGATCACCTCGGCCTGGGTGGTCGCGTGCGGCAGGGCGCGCAGCACGGCGCCCAGCAGTCGCCGCACGACCGTGACCGAGTTGAAGGACACGCGGGCGTCCTCCGGATGGACGTGCCCGCTCGGGCCGCTCAGGACGGCGCGCAGCCGCGCCGGGTCGAGGGTCGTCAGGTGCCGCTCGGCCTGCGCGGTGACCGTCACGCGGTCGCCCTCGCGGATCATCAGGCCCAGGTTCAGGGCCGCGATCACCCAGCCTTCCAGGTCGTCCACGGCCGTGACGCTCCGGGCGAGGTTCTTCAGGGACGCGCGGCTGAGCGTGCCGGTCTTCGTGACGGCCAGCGGGTGCAGGCGCACGCCGCGCAGCACTTCCAGCAGCCGCAGGGGCGTCAGGTCCGTCTGGCCGGGCGCGGCCGGCACCTCGGTCGGGGGGGCCGTGATGGGCGGGGCGGGTTCCGGCGGCAGCAGGGGCCTCAGGCGCGGGTCGAGCAGGACCCGGCTGGGCAGCCGTCCCAGCGGTTCGAACTGGCTGTAGTACGACTGCATCCAGACGTTCGGCAGCGCCTCGGGCAGCAGCAGACCGCCGGTCAGCAGTTCCCACAGGGCGGCGGCCCCGGTGAATTCCGACACCGAGAAGTCCCCGACCCTGCCCCTCGGACCGCTGGCCACGCGCGGGTCGCCGCGCAGGTCCCGCAGGAACAGGAAGACGTGCAGGTCCCAGCCGTCCATGAATCCGCCCTGCCGGGCCACCTCGCCCAGTGCGGCGCGTTCCATGACGTTCAGGCTCGCCACCAGTGTCCGCAGCCGTTCCGGGCTGCTGCGTACCTCACCGATCACCTCGGCCGCGCGGGCGCCACTGCTGACCTTCTCGCCGACGTAGCGGGCCGCGATCCGCTGCTGGTACGGGCGAGGCAGGCGGCTGATGGAATCGTCGAAGTCCTGGGCCTTGCGTTCCTCCAGGGCCGCCACGGCGTCCAGCGCGACCTTCGCGTCGGCTTTCGTGAACGGGTCGCTGGAGCCACTCACGGCTGGCCTCCGTTCACGCGGGGCGTGTGCCCGGCGCGGCGCAGGGCGTCCAGCGCGGCGGCGTCCGTGCCGGGGCGCAGCAGCGCGAACGTCGGCGCGAGCCGCTCGGCGACGTGCGGACTCAGCCGCGCGTCGCTCAGCAGGGCGTCCAGGTCCGCCGGGTCCTGCACTTCGAGCAGGGTCAGGCCCGCGTGGACGGTCAGGCGCTCGGGAATGAAGGTGGGTTCCGGCAATGCCGGGGCGGCCTTGGAGCGGGAAGCTCTGGCCGGTGCGGGCGCGGCGGGCGTGATCGTCTCGTCAGGCCGCACCTTGGGGGGCCGTCCGCGTCGTTTGGGAGTCTGGTCGGTCATGAGGTACGTGCATCCTGCGCATGGAGCGGCGCCGTGTCAATGCACGCCCGGCGCCTACAGTTCGCTCTCGTCGATGATGTCGTACGTGTAGCCCTGCTCCGCGAGGAACAGCTGCCGGTGGTGCGCGTAATCCTCCTCGACGGTCTCGCGGGTGACCAGCGAGTAGAAGTGCGCGCCGCGCCCGTCGGCCTTGGGCCGCAGCAGCCGCCCGAGCCGCTGCGCTTCCTCCTGCCGGGACCCAAACGCGCCGGACACCTGCACGAGCACCTCGGCGTCCGGGAGGTCCAGCGCGAAATTCCCGACCTTGGAGAGCAGCAGCACCCGCAGCCGCCCCTCGCGGAACGCCTGGAACAGCCGTTCGCGCTCGCGCTGCGGGGTCTTCCCGCTGATCAGCGGCGCCTCCAGGTCGGCGGCCATCAGGTCCAGCTGGTCCAGGTACGAACCGATCACCAGGGTCGGGGCGTCCGGGTGGCGGGCCAGGACGGCGCGCAGCGCGCCGCGTTTGGCGGGATTCACGGCGGCCAGCGTGGGCTTCTGCCGGTCGGGCGCGGCGGCGTACGCGGGCCGCTCGTCGGCCGGGAGACGCAAGCGCACCTCGGCGCAGGTGGCGGCCGCGATCCAGCCCTGCGCTTCGAGGGTCTTCCAGGGCTGGTCGTAGCGTTTCGGGCCGATCAGGGCGAACACGTCGCCCTCGCGGCCGTCCTCGCGGACCAGGGTGGCGGTCAGGCCCAGGCGGCGGCGGGCCTGCACGCCGGCCGTCAGGCGGAACACCGGGGCGGGCAGCAGGTGGACCTCGTCGTAGATGATCAGGCCCCACTCGGCCGCGCCGATCAGGCTCATGTGCGCGTATTCCTCCCCGGCGGGCGCTCCGGGGCGGCGGTGCGTGAGCATCTGGTACGTGCACAGCGTCACGGGCGCCAGTTCCCGCCCGGCGGGGCGGCCCGGCGCGTACTCCTGCACGTCGTCCGGGGTCAGGTCCGTCTTGGCCAGAAGTTCGCGTTGCCACTGGTTCACGCTGGTGCGGTTGGTGGTCAGCACCAGCGTCCGCTGCCCCACGAGGCTCATGGCGACCATGCCGACCACGGTCTTGCCGGCGCCGGGCGCGAGGACGACCACGCCGGACCCGCCGGTGTCGCTGCCGCCCTGGTAGAACGCCTGCGCCGCCTCGCGCTGGTAGTCGCGCACGGTCAGGTCCGGTGCGAGCGTCACGGGGAACGGCGCACCGGGCGCGTACCCGGCGTGGTCGTCGACGGGCCACCCGGCGTCCATCAGGGCGCGTTTGAGTTCCCCGCGCGCTCCGGCGTCCACGGTGTACACCACGTCGCTCATGCGTTCGCGCAGCAGCGGCCCCACGGCCCGGTGGCGGGCCAGTTCGGTCAGCAGCGGTCCGTCGCCCGGCGCGGCGGACAGGATCAGCGCCTCGTCGAAACGGTCCAGGGTCAGGCGACCCCAGCGGCCCACCAGTTCGCGGATGTCGGTCACGACGTTCCCAGGCAGCGGGAATTTCGCGTGTCCTTCCAGCGCGCCCAGCATGGCGTCGGCGGTCATGCCGGTGCTCGCGGCGTTCCACAGTGACAGCGGGGTCACGCGGTACGTGTGCAGGTGTTCGGGGCTGCTGACGAGTTCCGCGAACGGCGCGATGGCCGCGCGGGCCTCGTCGGCGCGCGGGTTGAACGCCTCCAGGAAGACGCTGCGGTCCGCCTGCACGATCAGCGGGTTCATGGGGTCGGTCGGCATACGCCCGGCAGCATAGCGGCGCCCAGGGCGCAATGCGCGTATGGTGGGCCGCGATGCCCCGCCCTTCCCTGCCTGTCCTGTCCCGCCGGCGCGGCCGGTCCGCGTGACCGCGCCGGCCGTCACGCGCGTCTCCCGGCCCCTGCGCGGCGCGGCGCTGCTGGCGGGCGCGCTGCTGCTGTTCGCCTGCCTGGACGCCACCGTCAAGCACCTGACGGCCGAGTACCCGGTCCCACTGGTCGCCAGTGTCCGCTACGCGGTGCAGCTGCTGCTGATGACGGCCCTGCTCGCGCCGTCACGCGGGCGGGAACTGCTCGTCACGCAGCGGCCCTGGCTGGTCGCGGCGCGCTCGCTGACGCTGGTGCTGCTGACCCTCCTGATGAACTCGGCGCTGCAACGCCTGCCGCTGGCCGAGGCGACCGCCCTGTCGTTCGCGGCGCCGCTGCTGGTGGTACTGCTGGCCCAGCCGCTGCTGCGCGAGCGGGTCGGGTGGCTGCGCGGCGCGGGCGTCCTGGCGGGCTTCGCGGGCGTGCTGCTGATCGCCCGGCCCGGCGGGAACCTCGACCCGCTGGGCGTGACCCTGGCGCTGCTGGCGGCCGGGTCGAACGCCGCGTACCAGCTGCTCTCGCGGTTGCTGAGCGGCACGGAACGTCCGGTGAACCTGCTGTACTCCAGCGCCCTGATCGGCACGCTGTGTTTCGGGTTGATGCTGCCGTGGTTCCTGGACGGCCCGCCGCTGACGCCCCTGCGCGCCGCGCTGTTCCTGAGTCTGGGCGTCACGGGCGGCGGGGGGCACCTGCTGTTCACGCTGGCGTTCCGCGAGGCGCCCGCCTCGTTCCTGGCGCCCATCTCGTACCTGCAACTCGTGTGGGCGGCGCTGCTGGGCCTGCTGATCTTCGGTCACGTGCCCGACCCGCTGGCCCTGACCGGCATGGGCATCCTGCTCGCGGCGGGCGTGAGCGTGGCCGCCTTCGGAGGGCGCGGGAAGGAGGAAGCGGGCAGCAGGAAATAGGCGAGGCGGACAGCGAGGGAGGCCCGGACGCGATGTCCGGGCCTCCTCTCCTGCCTGTGGTGTGGTCGCTCAGCCTTCCAGGGAGGCGAGCCCGCCGGGTTCGCCCTTGCCTTCACCCTTGCGGGGCAGGCGCAGGTTCGGCATGGGCAGCGAGGCCAGCAGCGCCAGGAACGCCACGAGGATGCTCACGAGATAGATGCGGCTGACGGTCGTGGCGAACGCCACCTTGAACGCGCGGGCCACCCGGTCCAGGGTGGTGTCCGACTGCTTCACGGCCTCGGCCTGCGCGGTGTCCAGGCCCTGCGTGACGCCCGCGATGACCGCCTCGCGACCCTGCGGCGTGGCGATGGCCGGCGCGGTGATGGCGCGCAGCTGCTCGCCCAGTGCCGCCGGAACCTGCGGGCTGGCCGCGACCGCCTGGACCGCCGCGACGTTCCCGGTGTTCACGGCGTCCGTCACGGCCACGCGCAGGCCGCTGAAGCCTTCCTCGATGGCGCGACCGGCGCTCTGCTTGGCGGCCGCCGCGTCGAAGGCCACGCTGGGGCTGCCCTCACCGCCGCCCTGGGGGGCGCTGCTACTCATCGATTCGAGCTGGGCGCGCAGGGCGGGGGGCGCGTCGGCCCGGACGGGCGCCAGTTGACGGTCGATCTGGCCGGGCAGCGTGGCGGTCAGGATCGCGCCGAACACGGCGGTCCCGATGACACTCCCGAACTGCTGGAAGAACTGCCCACTACTGGTAGCCACGCCGATCTCCCAGGGTTTCACGGCGTTCTGGATGGCGAGGTTGTACAGCGGCAGCGCCGGCCCCAGGCCCAGGCCCAGCACGACCATGTACAGCACCACCTGCAGGTACGGCGTGTCGGCGTTCAGGGTGCTGAGCAGCCCGAAACCGCCCATCATGAGCAGCAGCCCGATCAGGATCATGGTCTTGTAGTACCCGAGGCGCGAGGCCAGCTGTCCGCTGCCGATCGCGCCGGCGATCAGGCCCATGGTCAGGGGGATCGTGGCGGTCCCGGCGGCCGTGGCGGACACGCCCTGCACGTTCACGAGGTACAGGCTCAGGAACAGGATGGCGCCCAGGAACGCCGCGCCGATGAAGAAGCGCGCCAGGACGCCCCACGCGAAGGTCGGGTTCCTGAACAGGCTCAGGGGCAGGATAGGGCTCTCGTGGCGGGACTCGACGAACAGGAACAGGCCCAGCGCGGCGGCGCTCAGGGCGAACATGCCCAGCACGACCGGGCTGGTCCAGGCGTACGTGCCGTCCGCGCCGAAGGTCAGGGCCAGCAGCAGCGGCACGCTGAACACGATGATCAGCAGAGCGCCCAGGTAGTCGATCTTGGGTTTCAGGCCGCTGGCGAGGCGGGGCATCTTCGTGAAGATGAACGCCAGCGCCACCAGCCCGATGGGCAGGTTCACGTAGAACACCCACCGCCACGAGATGTTGTCGGTCAGGAAGCCGCCCAGCAGCGGCCCGATCACGCTGCTCAGGCCGAACACCGCGCCGAACAGACCCTGGTACTTGCCGCGCTCGGCGGGCGCGAAGATGTCCGCGATGATCGCGAAGGCCACGCTGGTCAGGGCGGCCGCGCCGAGTCCCTGCAGGGCGCGGAAGACCACGAGCTGCATCATGCCGCTGCCGAACACGTTGTTCAGGAAGGGCTCACCGGCCATGCCGCACAGGGCGCTGCCGATCAGGAACACCACGATCCCGAACATCAGCACCGGCTTGCGGCCGTAGATGTCCGAGAGTTTCCCGTAGATGGGCACCATGGCGGTGCTGGCGAGCAGGTACGCGGTCGTCACCCAGGAGTACAGCGACAGACCGTCGAGTTCCTGCGTGATGCGCGGCAGTGCGGTCGAGACGATGGTCTGGTCCAGGGCGCTCAGGAACAGTCCGAGCAGCGTCCCGATCAGAATCAGGCGCTTGGTCGGGAAGTCCAGCGTCTCGGCGTAGTCGATGCGGCCCTCCGGGGCCTGCTGGGCGTGGGTCATTCGGGGTCCTCCGGGATGGGTGGGCGGGCGCGGTCCGGCTGCCGGGCGTCCTGGGCGCGCAGTTCGGTCATGACGGCCTCGATGGTGTCGGCGGCCGCGCCGAGCAGGTCCACGCCGACCCGCCCGAACACCTGCTGGTAGGTCTCGTTGAAGCGGCGGTCCATGCTGTCCAGGAAGGCGTGGCCGTCAGCGGTGAGGGCCAGCAGTTTGGCGCGGCGGTCGTCGGGGTTCTCGCGGCGTTCCGCGAACCCGCGCTGCACGAGGCGGTCGGTCAGGTGACTGGCAGCCGGGAGGCTCAGGCCGGTCAGGTCGGCCAGTCCGCCGATGCTCAGGGCGGCGTGGGCGCGCAGCTGGTGCAGGGCCGTCATCTGCGAGAAGCTCATGTCGTCGCCCTGCAACTGGTCCTGCATGGCGCGCATGAGTTGCCCGGACACGTAGCGGTGCAGGGCTTTCATCTGTTCGCCCAGGCGCTGGGCAGCGGCGGCCGGATCGGCGGGTGGGGAGTTCTGGTTCATCGTGTGGGTGCGCTCCTGTTCGCCTGTCCTGCCCCTGCGGGCCGGATGGGCCGCCTTCTGGCAGACGACCGGCTGAATTGCTCTCAATCCTGAAACTATTTTTGTTATCAAATAGTATTTATCATCACACCTGTCTGAGGTTTGAAAGAATTCATTCCTCGAAACGACCAACGGACGGCGCGCACGCCCGGGTCGAGCAGCATCTGGCGGACCGGGAGGGGGTCGGAGACGCCGCTGGGTTCGATCAGGACTTGGGCGGGCGGGCCGGGCGCGCCGAATTCGTTGACCACAGGCCTGACGCAAGCCCCTGGATTCATCCATGTGCGCCATCTAACGGCGCGATTTGATTACCTCTTCAGGAGGTCGAACTTGGTTCGTGGTTCGAGGGCTAGGTGACATGCGTCTATAATTGACAATTGTAGAGGTATGAAGCTCACTGACAAAAGTTCTTATACTGCTAGCCTACGGCGGTGGACAGACCAGCCCTGAGTTCTACGCAGACGAAAGAAACTTGCGTTTAAAGCGCCGTTAATCCGAACAGGTGAAATAAGGCTATTACACCTGAGCCAAAAGGCACGGTGGAGACCAAAGGGGCTATGGTTCCCTGATGGACGAACTTCGACCACCCGGCGCACAGCAAGCTGCTAAGGAACTCTAGATACGTCAATCGCGTTGGAATTTGGGAACTCCTACATCACTTCACCCGCAAGGGACGCGAAAATGTCAGCGTGTGAGAAGGAGGACGGAGGTGGCGTAGTAGCCCAATGCCTGTCTGTAATGGACGGGACATGGTGAAGGTCCACCAGGACAAAGGGAATGGAAAGTGACCCCCACTTCCTTATTCGTGGAGACGTTAGACAGGGCCTGTCCCTGAACAGACCGCGAATGCCGCAAGGCAAAGAAGATGAGGAGCTGGTACAAGTACCGGAGTCTGGAAAGCCGGATGCGATGAAAGTCGCACGTCCGGTTTGGAACGGGGGAAAGGCCGCGAGGCCCTACCTATCGTTACGGGGTCAGTCAGGCGGCGGCCCCACAGGGGCCGCCATGCTGTTCATGGCGGAATGCATGCAGTAGAATACGTCCATGGCGATAGGAAAACGGGGACGGGCAGTGCGGACCTACTTCGTCCGCAAGCTCACGCTCCCTGCCATCCTGAAACCCCGCCTGGACGAACTGAGCGCCGCCAGCGGCGCCCTCTACTCCCAGGTACTTACCACCTTCTGGCGTACCCTGCGCCGCTCCGCCGGGAAGCGCAAGGATCACCGCCGTAAGGCGGTGTTCCTCTCCAGCGGCACCTTGCAGAAACTCTTTCCCAAAGACCCAGCTGGCCTATTGCACTCCCACTCCTGCGACGCGGTCGTGGACGCCTTCATCGCCAGCATGGACTCCGCCCGGACCCGCAAGAAGACCGACCCGAAAGCTCGCTTCCCCAGACGACGCAAACGGTTCTTCAAAGTCACCTTCAAAAGCAGCGCCATCCGCGTGCGGGACGGACAGTTGATCCTCTCCACCGGAGACCGTGCACATCCGCTGGTCATCCCGTGGGCTTTTGATCTCCCCGTGAACGTGGAGATTGGCTGGAGAGCGTGTGGCGGGTACGAACTGCGGGCCATGTACGTCGATACCCGCCCGGTGCAGACCCCACTGGGGGATGGTGTGGCCGGCATCGACATCGGGGAGGCGCGGATCGCAGCCGTGTACGACGGGCAGGGCGTGCACCTGCACTCCGGCCGCCTCATCCGCGCGCGGAACCACTACGCGAACAAGCATCAAGCGAAGCTTGATGCCCGCATCGCCCGTAAGAAGAACGGCCGTCCACCGGGGCAGCGATCCTCAAAGCGGCTCCGTCGCCTCCAGCGGGCCCGGCGCACCCTCCGGGACCGCATCAAACGTCAGAACCGGGATCAACTCCGCAAGCAGGCCAGACAGGTTGTCTCCACCCTCCACGAGAGCCGGGTGCAGACGATCGCCGTGGGCGACCTCGGCGATATCCGAAACCGCATCGATTATGGGCCCAGGGCGAACCAGCAACTTCACGCCTGGATGTTCGGTCAGTTCCTGACCGAACTGAAAGCACAGGGGCGGAAGTTCGGACTGAAGATCATCGTCATCGATGAAGCGTTCACCTCGCAGACATGCCCATGGACGGGACAGCGGCGCAAACCACGCGGGCGGCACTTCGTGTCGCCCTGTGGGCAGCACCGCATGGATCGGGATGGGGTCGGCGCGGTGAATATCAGAGCGAAGTATCTGGAGATCCAGGCGGGCGGGGGAACAGCCTACGGGCGAACCCCCTCGCTGCCCTGGACTCCCGTACTGGTCGGTATGGCACCGACCACCTGGGGACAGCGCTTTCGTCCCCAGGTGTCACACGCGCAGTCCAGGCGTGGAGCCGTCTACAAGACGGCAAGAATCCCCGGCCTTTAGGCCTGGGGAGTGTCAAGGTCACGGGAATACGTCGATCGCTCACCCGATGATATTGATACATCTTTATCAATAAGGCAAGGGGGGTTCCTCACCCTGCCGCTCCCCCGGCTCACCCGGACGGACGCAGCGCCGCCAGCGTCGGCCCCGGCAGGTGCGTGCCCAGCGGCTCGAACGGCGTGTCCAGCGGCTCACCGGTCCGCGCGTGAAACCGCCACGTCTCCCCCGCCACCCGCACCGAGACGACACGCGGCCCCGCCCGCAGCAGCGTCCCGAACACCTCGCGGGCCACGCCGCCCTCCATGACCAGCACCCGCACGCCCTCCCCGTCCGGCGCGCCGAAGGCCGGAATGGCCCGCCGCGCCCGCCCCGCCGCGCCCTCCAGCGCGCGCAACGTGGCGACCTGCACGCACACGCGCACGCTGCCCCCGCCGGGCGGCGCCGGCGGGGGCAGCGCGCGGTCCAGCCGCGTCAGGCTCAGGGCCGCCCACTCGCGCAGGGTCACTCGGGCGTCCCCGGCCAGCGCACCCAGACGGGCCCGCAGCTCGGCGGCGTCCAGCAGGTCCGGCCCGCCGAACAGCGGCCAGTCCCGGTCGTCCGGTAGGCTCAGCGGCGGCGCGGGCTCCGGCAGGGCCGGGGCGCGCTGCGCGGCGCGCAGGGCCGCCCGCAACAGCGCCTCGTGTTCAGCGGACACACCCGCCACCGGTTCGCCAGGCAGGGCCGCCGCCCCTGGCAGGTTCGGCGCGACCCAGGTGGGCGTGCCGTCCGTGCGGGCGGTCAGGGCCGGCGGCTGCCAGCCGGGCGGCGCGGGCGGGCGCGGAGTGCGGGCGCGGCGGCCCGTCAGACCGACCGGAACGTCCGCCGGCGCCGCCCGAACGCGCGGCACTTCATCTGCCGGCTCCGCCGCGTCCGGTGCGGGGTCGGGACCGGTCGGGACGCGCAGGCCCTGCGCCCAGGCGTCCGCGCCGTACGCGAGGCGCAGGGTGGTGCGGGCGCGGGTGAACGCCACGAACTGCACGCAGCGTTCCTCCTGCGGGTCGCCGCCGCCCAGGGGCATCAGTTCCGGGTGCAGCAGCGTCACGCGCGGCCACTCCAGCCCCTTGGCGCGGTGGACGGTGCTCAGGGTGACCGCCGCGCCGTCCGTGCCCGCAGCGGGCGGCGCGTGCAGCTGCGCCAGCAGGGTCCGCAGGTCCTCCTGGCGGGCCGGGCCGCGCCGGGCGACGCGGCGGGCCAGCAGCAGCGCGCAGCGGCACAGGTCCCGCAGGTCCTGCGCGGCCCGGCGGGCGCGGCGGTCCCCGGCCGCCCCGGCACGCTCCAGGCTCTCCAGGTGGCCGGTCAGGTACGCGCTCAGGCCCTCGTCCGCCTGCTGGCGGGTGAAGGTGGGGGGCAGCGCGGTCCCCGCCACGTCCAGCAGCCGCCCGGCCAGATCACCGCCGGTCAGGTGGACCCGCACGCCGCGCGACAGCAGGTCCAGCGCCAGCCGCAGCAGCGGCGCGTTCAGGCGGCACAGGACCGCCTCGCCGGGCCGGACGTCCAGCCCGGCGGCGCTGACGTGCTCGACCGCGCCAGGGGGCGCTCCGGGCGCGGCCGTGATGAACGTACTGACCGTCCGGGCCGCCGCCACCACCGCCCGTGCGCAACGGAACGACACGCTCAGCGGCAGCTCCTGCGCGCCCAGCTCCCGCGCCAGGTCCAGCAGGCCCGCCGGGTCCGCGCCCGCGTACGCGTAGATCGCCTGCTCCGGGTCGCCGCACAGGATCACCCGGCCCGGCTGCCGGGCGCGCACGCCTGCGACGTGCTCCACGAACGCCCGGCGCAGCGGCGTCAGGTCCTGCGCCTCGTCGACCAGCGCCGTGCGGACCGCGCCGCGCCCCAGCCCCAGGTGCAGCGGCAACCACAGCATGTCCGCATGATCGATCACGCCCGACTGCCGGAACGCGGCGGCACTCAGGTCCGGCAGTCGCCGCAGCGCGTCCAGCAGCGCGCCGTCCGCACCGTCGCCCAGCAGGTCACGCAGGGCGCCGCTCAGGGCCGGGTGGGCGTCCGGGGCGGGCCAGCCGCTCAGGCTGAGCAGCAGGGCGCGGTCGTCCGGGTCCCCGGCGTCCAGCGTGAGTTCCCGGCAGGTGTCCCACGCGCGGCCCAGCGCGCCCAGCAGCGCCCGCCGCGCCGCCGCGTCGCCCGGCGCCCGCGCGGGCGGCAGCAGCCCGGCCTCCTCAATCAGGCGGGCCGTCTTACCGGGTTGCAGGTCCGGTCCCGCCTGCGGTCCGGCCCCCCGGCGCCCTCCCTGCAGTTCGCGGACCAGCAGCCCCAGCCCGTGCGCGTGCAGGGTCCGGGCCGGCAGGTCCGGCGGCAGGCGGCCCGCCACGCCGGCCGTCGCGTGGCGGTTGTACACGAAGTACACGCTGCGCGGCCCGGCGTGCCACGCCGCCTCGGTCAGGGTGGTCGTCTTGCCACTGCCGGCCGTCGCGCGGATCAGCAGGTGCCGCCCGGAATCCCGCACCGCGCTCACCACCGCCGCCTGCTCGGCCGTGAAATGAGCCGGAACGGGACGGACAGGGAGAGGCCGTGGGTCGATCATGCGCCGCTGCCCATCATGCCGCGCCGCGCCGCCAGGCGATAGGGACACGGGGGCAGGCCGGGACGGACAGCAGGCGTAATTTTCTTCACAAATTCCACATCATGATGTATGATTTCTCTCACCAGAGCCGGATGTCTGTGGAGTTCCTCACGCCGTGTGGACTGCTGCGTTCCTGAACCTGGGTCGGAGAGTCCGCCATGACCAGCCACCACGCTTCCCCCGCACTGAGGATCGCCCTGTACAGCGAAGGCACGTACCCACAGGCCCAGGGAGGCGTGAGCGTCTGGGTGGACCAGCTGGTGCGCGGACTGGAAGACCACACCTTCGAGGTCCGGGCCGTTTCCGGCCTGCGGTACGGTCAGCCGGCGATGGAACTGCCCGCCAACGTCCACGCCGAGCAGGTGCCGCTGTGGAGCGACCCGCCGCCCGCCGGACCGCGCGACCCCGCGTGGCAGCGTCAGCTGACCGACGCCTACGGCACCCTGATCGGCGCGCTGTGCACCCTGGACCTCGACGCTTTCGAGACGGCGCTGCGGACCCTGAGCGCCCTGGGCCGCCGCGGCGGTTTCACCGCCACCCTCGAGGGCCGGCGGGTCACCACCCTGACCCTGACGCTCTGGAGTGAGCACGCGGCCCGGCAACGCCGTGACCGCGCGCCGGACGACCCGCACCTGCCCACACCCAGCGTGGCGGACGCGCTGGACGTGCAGGTGTGGCTGGAGCACGCCCTGCGGCCCCTGAGCAGCCCGGCGCCGCTGGCCCAGGTCGGGCACGCGGTCAGCAACGGGTTCGCCGGTCTGCTGGCCCTGCACGGCCTGTGGACGCACGGCACGCCGTTCATCCTGACCGAGCATGGCGTGTACCTGCGTGAACGTTACCTGGAATTCCGCCGCGCCGGGTACTCGGCCGGGTTCAAGGGCCTGCTGCTGCGCTTCTACCGCCTGCTGTGCAGCCTGACGTACCGCCGGGCGGCGCTGGTGATGCCGGGCTCGCAGTACAACCGCCGCTGGGAGGAGCGGCTGGGCGCCGACCCTGGCCGGATCCGCTGCGTGTACAACGGCATTGACCCGGACGTGTTTCCGCCCGCCGAACTGGAACCGGCCGAACCGGTCATCAGCTGGGTCGGACGCATCGATCCGCTCAAGGACATCGAGACGCTGATCCGGGCGTTCAATCTGGTGCACCGGCAGCGGCCCGACGCGAAACTGCGGCTGTTCGGCGGGACGCCCGCCGGCAACGAGAGCTACGCGCAGACCTGCGTGGACCTGACGCACGGACTGCGCCTCCAGGGCAGCGTGACCTTCGAGGGCCGCGTGGAGGACATCACGGACGCCTACCGCGCCGGGCAGGTCGTGGCGCTCACCAGCGTCAGCGAGGGCTTCCCGTACACCGTGATTGAGGCGATGGCGATGGGTCGCCCCCCGGTCGCCACCCGCGTGGGCGGCGTGCCCGAGGCGGTGGGGAACGCCGGGTTGATCGTCCGCCCCCGCGACGTGATGGGCGTCGCCAGCGCCCTGGGTCGCCTGCTGGACGACGCGGCTCTGCGGCAGCGGCTGGGCGCGGCGGCCCGCGAGCGGGTCATGGAACTGTTCACGCTCGACGGCTGTCTGGTCGCCTACCGCCGCGCCTACCCGGCGGCCCTGACCGGGAGCGCCCGGTGAGCGGTCAGGCCCTGCCGCCGCCCGGCGGGTACCCCGGCCTGCAACGGGTCCGGATCGGCGGGACGCCCGGCGAGGAAGCGCTGTCGGGCCTCCCTCAGGCCGGCTGGTCCGAGACGGGCGCTTCCCGCCGGGCCGGGTCGGACCTGCGGGCCGACCGGGCAGCGGGGGACCTGCCGGAACGCCTGCGCGAGATCGACCTGACCCTCGCCCCGGAACGGGAACGGGTAATCGACATCGAGGAGATCGCCGCGTACCTGGAATCCGACGGGCTGGGCGACGAGGTGCTGCGAGACCGTTACGGCACTGCCGGCCTGTTCGACGCGGCCGGGCGCCTGTACCGGCAGCGTGGCACCGGACGCGCCCTGCACCGCCCCGTCCGGACGGCCGCTCCGCCGTTCCCTTGGCGGACGCTCCTGCGCGGCCCGCTGTACCTGCTGCCGGGCCTGTCGGGGCTGCTCGTGGCCCGCGAGATGGGCGCCGGCGCGGCCGCCGCGTTCGCCTTCGCGGCGGCCTTCGGTTGGGGCTGGACGATGCTGATCGCCGGCGTCCGGCACGCCGAGCCACGCGGCGTGCCGGGGCGGGCGCTGCGGCTGGCGACGCTGCTGGGCGGCCTGACCGGCGTGCTCGGCGGGGGGCTCGCGGCGGCCCTGAACGCCGCGCCGGACACCGTGACCGCAGGGGTCGTCGCGTCCGGCGCGGCGGTCGGGGGGGCCGTGGCGCTCTCCACGGCCGCCGCCGGCGTCCTGCTGGCGCTGGGACGCGCCGGACTGTTCGCCGGGGCGTTCGCCAGTCCGCTGCTGGCCGCCGGGATCGTCTGGGCGGCGCCGTCACGGACGGGCGCGCTGCTGGCGCTGCTGCTGCTCGCACTCGTGCCGCTGCTGACCGCGCTGAGCGTGACCCGCGCGTCCGGCGCCCTGCCGGCCGGCTGGGACACGCTGCGCCCGCACCTGCGGCACGCCGCGTACGGCTGGGCACTGGCGCTGACGTTCGTGCTGCTGACCGGACGGCTGGGCGCGTGGACGCTGCTGCCGCTGGTGGTCGGCACCGGCCTGCTGGAAGCCGGCGTGCGGCACGCCCAGCGGCAACTGCAGCACGCGGCCCGGCAGAGTCAGGACCTGCGTTCGCTGCGCCGCGCCGGGCTGCCGGTCCTGCCGCTGGGCGCCGCGACCTACGCGCTGGCGCTGGCCGGCTGGGTGTTCCTGGCGGGCGAGTTGCCCGTTCCCGCGTGGATGCGGCCTCATCCGGACGCCTGGGCGCTGGTGCCGGCCTACGGCGCGGCCGCGCTGCTCAGCGCGTGGCTGGCCAACCACGGGCAGGCCGCCCTGCTGACCGGGCTGTGGCTGCTGCTCGCGGCGCTGCTGGCCTCCCCGCTGGCGCCGCCCGCCACGCCGCCCCTGACCGTGACACTGCTCGGCTTCTGCGCGGTCCTGACGGTCCTGTCGCTGCGCGCCCTCCTCGATCCCCGGAGTTACCGATGACCCAGCTGCTTCCGGCCGCCCCCCGCACGTCCGCCTCCTCCCGCCCGCTGGTGGCCGTGACCGGCGCGGACGGTTTCATCGGCTCGCACCTCACCGAGGAACTCGTGCGCGCCGGGTACCGCGTGCGCGCCATGGCGATCTACAACTCGCAGGGGTCGTACGGCTGGCTCGATCAGGTCGGCCCGGAGGTCATGCAGCATGTCGAGGTGCAACTCGGTGACGTGCGGGACGCCGGCAGCGTGCGTGCCCTGATGCGCGGCGCGCAGACCACGTACCACCTCGCGGCGCTGATCGCCATTCCGTACTCGTACGTCGCGCCCCGCTCGTACGTGGAGACGAACGTGACCGGCACCCTGAACGTCCTGGAAGCCGCCCGCGAACTCGGCACGGCCCGCGTGGTCCACACCAGCACCAGCGAGGTGTACGGCACCGCCCGCACGGTCCCCATCCACGAGACGCACCCGCTGCAGGGGCAGTCGCCGTACTCGGCCACCAAGATTGGCGCGGACAAACTCGCCGAGAGCTACCACCTGAGTTTCGGCCTGCCAGTCGTGACGCTGCGCCCCTTCAACACGTACGGCCCGCGCCAGTCGGCCCGCGCAGTCATTCCGACCATCATCAGTCAGGTGGCCGCCGGGCAGCGTGACATCCGCCTGGGCGACCTGCGCCCCACCCGTGACTTCAATTTCGTGACCGACACCGCCCGCGCCTTCCGCGCCGTGGGCGAGGCGGGTCCCGAGGTGCTGGGCCGCACCCTGAACGCCGGTTCGGGCCGCGAGATCAGCGTCGGGGACACCGTCCGCCTGATCGCGCAGGTCATGGGCGCCGAGTTGCAGGTGTCGCAGGAGGACGCCCGCCTGCGCCCGGAAGGCAGCGAGGTCATGCGCCTGCTCGCCGATCACCGTGAACTGACCGCCCTGACCGGCTGGGAGCCGCGCGTGCCGCTGGAAGAGGGCCTGCGCCGGACCGCCGGGTGGTTCACGGACAACGCCAACCTCGCCCGTTACCGCGTCGGCGAGTACACCATCTGAAGCCGCCCGCAGCCCAGTCCGCCCTGCTCGCCGCGCCCACCGTCGCCCGTGGGAAAAGGAGTGCCGTCATGCACGCAGTCATTCTGGCCGGAGGAAAAGGCACCCGCCTGCGACCCTACACGACCTGCGTTCCGAAACCGCTCGTGCCGATCGGCGACACCCACTCGATCCTGGAAATCGTGCTTTATCAGCTGCGGGCACATGGGTTCACGCGCGTCACGCTGGCCATCGGCCACATGGGGCACCTGATCCGCGCGTTCGTGGGTGACGGCAGCCGCTACGGCCTGAACGTGGACTACACCGACGAGCCCACGCCCCTGGGCACCATCGGCCCGGTGCTGAACCTGCTGCCCGCCCTGCCGGAACACTTCCTGATCATGAACGGCGACGTGCTGACCGACCTGGATTACGGAGCGTTCCTGCGCCGGCACATGCAGGCGCCCGCCCCGGTGACGGTCGCCACGTACCGCCGCGAGATCCGCAGCGAGTTCGGCGTGCTGGGCGTGGACGACAGCGGAAAGCACATCGTGGCGTTCCGGGAGAAGCCCAGCGTGCCGTTTCAGGTCAGCATGGGCGTGTACGCCATGACCCGCGCCACCCTGAACCGCTACCAGCCGGGGCAGGTGCTGGGGTTCGACACCCTGATCCTGGACCTGCTTGCCGCGGGCGAGCGGCCGGGCAGCGACCCGTTCAGCGGGTACTGGCTGGACATCGGCCGGCCCGAGGATTACGACACGGCCAACGAGCAGTGGAGCACCATGCAGCACGTGCTGCTGCCTGTCAGTCCCAGCGCGGCCGACTGATGAACGGGCCGATCGTGGTGCTGGGCGCGGGCGGCTTCCTGGGGCGTCACGTCACGGCGGCGCTGAGGGAGCGCGCCCGGCCGGTCCGCTGTCCGGGCCGCGCGGACGACCTGCTGCTCCTGACCCCTGCCGACTGGGACGACCTGCTGCGCGGCTGCGGCGGCGTCATCAACGCCGCCGGCCGCACCGCCGGCCCCGAAGAGACGCTGGAGGCAGCCAACGTGCAACTGCTGAACGCTGCGCTGGACGGAGCCGCGCGCCTGCACGTGCCGCTCGTGACCTTCGCCTCGGCCGCCGAGTACGGCCGCACGCCGGAAGGGCACGCCTCGCAGGAAACCGACGAACCCCGCCCGCTCTCGGCGTACGGACAGAGCAAACTGCGCGCCACGCAGGCCCTGCAACGGGCCGTGCAGCAGGGACGGGTCCGCGCCGCCGCCCTGCGCCTGACCAACCCGCTCGGGGAGGGCGTCGGGGAGCACACCCTGCCCGGCCGGGCCGCCCGTGAACTGCGGCAGGCCGCGCAGCTCCGGCTGGATTCGGTGCGGTTCGGGCCGCTGGGTGCGCGGCGGGACTTCATTGACGCCCGCGACGCCGCCCGCGCCGCGCTGCACCTGCTGGACCGGTTGCAGGCGAGCGCCACGCAGGAACTGCCGGACGTGATCAACGTCGGCAGCGGCGAGGCCCGCCCGGTGCGTGACCTGATCACGGAACTGGCCGCGCGCCTCGGGTACGGAGGCGCGATCCTCGAGGACGCGCCGGGCAGTCCCCGCAGCAGCGACGTGCCGTACCAGCGCGCCGACCTGACCCGCCTGCACGCGACCGGCTTCCGCGCCCGTCACTCCTTCGGCGACAGCCTGCGCCGCCTGACGGACCGGCCCGTCCTGACCTGACCGCCCGGCCCGCCCCTTTCCCCCAGGAGTTTCCCATGAACCGACGCACTGCGGCTCCCACGCTGGCCCTGACCCTCCTGACCCTGACCCTCGCCGCCTGCGGCCGCCCTGCCGCGCCAGCCACGCCCGCCCCCACCGAAGACCCCGCCTCCGGGAACGTCACGGACACCGTCAGTCACGGCGAGCACTCGCTGGCCGCGCCTGGACCGGACCGGTCCCGCCTGCCCGGCGGCGCGGCCCTGGGTCCGGCGACCGTCACGCCCGGCCTGCGGGTGCAGGCGCTCCCGGCGAACGTGCAGCCCGACCGGGTGGCCCTGAAGGTCCTGGTCCTCAGCAGCGGGCCCGGCGATTACGGCGTCGGCGCGGCCCGCGCGCTGCTCGACCAGTCCGGCATTCCCCACGACGTGCTGGACGCGAGCCGCGCGCCCCTGACCATGGACACCCTGATCGCCCCGGACGGCAGCGGGCGCTACCAGGGCGTCGTCCTGACCGACGGGGCGCTGATCATGAATCCCGGCGACGGCACGTACCCGAGCGCGCTCGACAGCGCCGAGTGGGCCGCGCTGTTCGAGTACGAACGGACCTTCCGGGTGCGGCAACTGACGCTGTACGGCGCGCCCGGCACCGTCCCGGAAGATTACGGCCTGCGGTACGTGCCGGGCGCCGAGACGTCCACGACCTCGCTGCGCCTGAACGCCGACGGGCAGGGCGTGTTCGGCGACCTGAAAACCGCCGCGATTCCCATCCTGTACGCGTACACCTACCCGTCCGCGTTGCAGGGCGTGCCGGGCGTGACCACCCAGGTGCTCGCCACCGACCCGGCCGGGCGGGTGCTGGCCGCCACGAGCACCAGCGCCGACGGGCGCGAACGCCTGATCCTGACCAGCGCCCAGAACGCCGCGCTGCTGCACTCGCAGCTGCTGGGGCGCGGGCTGGCGCAGTGGCTGACGCGCGGCGTGCACCTCGGCGAGCACCGCCGGTTCCTGCAGGTGGACATCGACGACGTGTTCATCGCCGGGGATCACCTGACCAGCAACCTGACCCTGACCACGCCGTTCCGGCTGTCGGGCACGGACCTGCTGAACGTCCGCGCGCAGCAGGACCGCCTGCGCGGCAGTTACCCGGCCGCGCCGAACTTCCGGTACGCGCTGATGTTCAACGGGGGCGGCGCGAACACCGGCGTTCCCACGCTGTGCAGCAACCTGCCGTGGCTGACCCGCGACCTGCTCAGCAGCGTCGCCCGCTGCCTGAACACCCAGTTCGACTGGGTCAACCACACCCTGGACCACCCGCGCATGGACGTCATGCCGCTCTCCACCGCCGACGCGCAGATCCGCGACAACCTGACGGTCGGCACGAAACTGGGCCTGAGGATGAGCCGCGCGTCCCTCGTGACCGGCGAGCACAGCGGCCTGGGGTTCATGGACCCGAACGACGACGGCACCCGCAACGAGGAGGACGCCGGCCCCAAACAGGACCTGGGGCTGACCCGCAGCAACCCGAACCTGCTGTCGGCCGCACTCGGGAACGGCGTGACGTTCCTGGCGTCGGACCACAGTGTCGCCAGCCACCGGGACGCGCAGTGCCCCAGTTGCGGCGTGCCCCACCCGCTCCGCCCGGAGCTGTTCCTGGTGCCGCGCTGGCCGAACGGCGTGGCGTACCACGTGACCACGCCCGACGAGGCGACCGCCTTCTACAACAGCCTGTACGGGCCGGGCGGCCGCTTCCCGTACTGGGACCGCAACCTGACGTACGCGGAATTCCTGGACCGCGAGAGCGACCAGGGGCTCTCGCACGTCCTGAGCGGCGCGGCGTTCCCGCATTTCATGCACCAGCCGAACCTGCGGCAGTACGCGGGCGGCAAGAGCCTCTCGACCGACTGGGTGCAGGCCACGCTCGCCAAGTACAGCACCTACAGCACCCTGCCGCTGAACACCCTGCGCTGGGACGATCTGGGCGCTCACGTCCGGCGGCACACGGCCGAACTGAAGGCCCGCGCCGCCGGCACCCTGAGCGGCACGTGGAACCGCGCCGCCGGGACCGTCCGCCTGACCAGCAGCGCCGGCACGGTGCCCGTCACACTGACCGGGGCGAGCAGCGGCGCGCTCTACGGCGGGGTCCGGACCGCCCGCTACGACCTGAGCGGCAGTCTCGACGTGCCGGTCACGCCCCGCTGAACGTGGGCGTTCCCGTCCCGACCCTGGAGGGCCGCGCCGCCCTGGCGGTGTACTACGGCCCTCCCGGTCCGGCCGCGCTGCAGGCGCTGGGCCGGCACGCCTGCGTGGCCGTGCAGGCGGGCCTGTACAGCGGCGCGCAGCTGCAGTCGCTGCGGCGCGGCACGCGCGTGCTGGGGTACCTCAGCGTGGGAGAGGACCACCCGCTGGGTACCTGGCCCTGCACGCCCGGCAGCGCCCCGTACCACCGGCAGGTGAACCCCGCGTGGGGCAGCGTGGCCGTGGACGTCCGGCATCCGCAGTGGCGGCGGGCGCTGCTGGACCGGGCCGCGCGGGCGCTGGCGCACACGGACGGACTGCTGCTCGACACCCTCGACGGCAGCGACCCGCCCGGCACGCGGGCGCTGCTGGGCGCGCTGCGCGCCCGCTGGCCGCACGTGACCCTGATCGCCAACCGGGGGTTCACGCTGCTGCCGGAACTGGCCTCGCTGGTGGACGGCGTGCTGATCGAGGCGTTCAGCACCACCCATACGCCCGTTCCGGCGCTGCACCCGCCGGACGGACTGGCGTACACCGCCCACTGGCTGGGCGAACTGCGCCGCCACGGCCTGCCGGTGACGGCGCTGGACTACGCGGACACGCCGGCGCTCGCGGCCGCCGCGCATGCCCGCGCCGCCGCCTGCGGCCTGACCACCTTCGTCACCGACCGCGCCCTCTCCCGCCCCACCGACCTGTCCGCGCCCACACCGGGCGGAGCGGTCCCGCTTCCCGGAGGCCAGCCGTGCGCCCGCACCTGATCGGCCCGCTGCTGACGGGTGTGCTGCTGAGCGGCTGCGCGGCAGGGTCCGGCAGCGCGGCCGACCGCACCGTGCCCGGCACCGACGCCACCCGGCACTCCCGCCTGCTCGGGGCACGGACCTGGGGGTACCAGCTCACCGGGTACGGCCCGGCGCGGCTGGGACCGGTCGCGGCGTCCGGGTTCGATCTGGTGGTCGTGGACGCCGCAGACGACAGCGGCGCGCCGTGGCCACCGGCCGAGCTGCGCGCCGCGCGCCACCGGACCGGTCAGCCGGACCGCTTGCTCCTCGGATACCTGAGCATCGGCGCGGCCGAGAACTACCGCCCGTACTGGCAGGCCGGGTGGACCCAGCGCCCACCCGAATGGCTGCTCGGCGAGGCCCCGGACTGGCCCGGAAATTACGACGTGGCGTACTGGCATCCCCAGTGGCAGACGACCGCGCTGGGCAGCCTGGACCGCCTGATGGACTCCGGGTTCGATGGGGTCTACCTCGATCTCGTGGACGCCTTCGAACGTCACCCAGACCGGGCGGGGGCGCGCGACCAGATGGTCGCCTGGGTGTGCCGCGTCGCCGCGCACGCCCGCGCCCGCGACCCACAGTTCCTGATCGTGCCGCAGAACGCCCCGGACCTGATCCGCGAGGCGCGTTACGGGCCGTGCGTGGACGCCCTGGGGCACGAGGAGACGTTCATGTACGCCATGAACACACCCACCGAACCCGGCCGGCAGTCGCAGCTGCTGGCCGAATTCGCCCGCTGGAAGACCCAGGGCAAACCAGTGTTCACCGTCGATTACGCAGACCGGAAGGCGCTGATCGGGCCGCTGTACGCCCGCGCCCGCGCCGCCGGACTGATCCCCTACGTGACCGTGCGGGCAGCGGACGTCCTGACACCCGGCCGCTGATACGGACTGCTGTTTGTTTCGCCGGCAATCCGGCACTTCACCGCCCCTGCCGGCTCCACGCCCGGAGGGGCGCGTTGCTCCCACCCGCCTCGCTCGCACTCAGCGGGCTTTACAGCCCATTCAATCGGAGTCCGTATGAGTCACCCTACCCGCGTCCGCCGCCGATGCGGGCAGCGTCCGGATGGCGGCCCAGGCGGGTCATGGCCCAGGCGCCCAGCAGCGGCCCGGCGGCCAGCACAGCGAACACGGCGGGCCAGCCGGCGGCGCCTGCCAGGACCGGGACCAGCGCGATGCTCAGGGCGGTCAGCGTGAAGCCGAGCGCGAGCTGCGCGGTGAGGGCCGTGCCGGTGTAGGCGGGGTCGGCGATCTCGCTGACGACCGTGCTGAACTGCGCGCTGTCCGCGATGATCCAGAAGCCCCAGAACACGCTGACGGTCAGCAGCAGCGCCGGGCCGGCGCCGGCCCAGCTGAGCGCGGCGAGCAGCAGCGCCGCGCCGCCCGACAGGAGCATCGCCAGGACCGTGAGGCGCACCCGGCCCCAGCGGTCCCCGAGGACGCCGCCCAGCACGCAGCCGAGCGCACCGACCCCGACGACGAGCGCCGTGGCGAGCGGGGCCTGCGTGGCGGCGCCGGGGCCGCTCAGGACGCCCGCGAAGTACACGCCGAACCAGGTCCACAGGGCGTACAGTTCCCACATGTGCCCCAGGTACCCGAGGGTGGCGAGGCCCACGCCGCCGCGCGTGACGGACTGCCAGGCCTGCGCGGGCCGGAACGCGGCGGGCGGCGCGGCGCGCGGGCCGGGCGGGACGGTCAGGGCGAGCGCGCCGCCCAGCGCGGCCAGCAGGCTGGTCACGGCGATCACGCTGCGCCAGTCCGCGCCGCCCAGGCCGTTGACGAGGTGCGGGAGCGACCCGCCGAGCGTCAGGGCGCCCACCATGATGCCCAGCGCCAGTCCGCGCCCGCGCGTGAAGTGGACGCTCATGAGTTTCAGCGTGACCGGGTACACCAGCGCCAGGGCCGCGCCGGTCAGGGCGCGCAGGCCGGTACCGGCCAGGGCGCCGGGGGCGATCAGCAGCGCGGCGTTCGCGGCGGCGGCCACCAGGGACCCCAGCGCGATCAGGGTGCGGGGGGGCGCGCGGTCCGGGAGGTTCAGGGCGGCGCTCAGGACCGCGCCGGCCACGAAGCCCAGCTGCACGGCCAGCGTCAGCCATGCCGAGGCGCCCTCGCTGACCGTCCACTCGGCGCGCAGCTGTCCGATCACGGCGGCGGCCGAGAACCACGGGGACATGCTCAGCACGACCGACGTGGCCAGCAGCGTCAGCGCCGCCCAGCGCCGGTCGGCGGGCTGCGCCGGGCCGGGGGCGCGGACATCGTGACGGGCGCGGTCTGAGGGCACGTTCCCGACCGTAGCACGGGGGGAATGCACCCGGTCCAGCGCTCCGGCGGCGCCGGGAGGCGGGCCGGGATGTCACAATGCCTGCGATGCAACGTTGTTTCATGGTGATTCCTTGACGCGCTCTCCCCTGCTGCTGGGTCTGGATGCCGGTGGCAGCGGCACCAAGTGGACGCTGGTGCGCGCCGGGCAGTCGGTCGCGTCCGGGCGGACCGCGCCGTTCACGGCGGCTCTGCTGGGCACGCCAGCCGGTGACGCGGCCCTGGCGGAACTGGGCGCGGCGCTGCCCGGCCGGCCTGACGCGGCGCACGCGGGCGTGCCGGGCCTGAGTGCCGGCAGTGACCGCGCGGCGCAGGTCGCGGCGGCCCTGGCCGGCACCCTGCGGGTGGACGCCGCGCACCTGAGCCTGGAGGGTGACCTGGACCTCGCGTACCGCTCGCACCTGTCGCCCGGCGCGGGCGTGCTCCTGTATGCCGGGACCGGCAGCGTGGCGTACCACGTGGGCCGCGCCGGCGAGGTCGTGCGGGCCGGCGGGCGCGGGTACCGGATCGGGGATGACGGGGCGGGCTTCAGTCTGGGCCGCGCGGCGCTGCGGGTCCTGACCGCCGCGATCGACCGGGGTCAGGAACCCGACTCACCACTGGCGCGCGAGGTGAGGGCCGTCACGGGCGGCACCGACTGGGACACCCTGCGAAGCTTCACGTATGGGGATCCGGGTGCGTCGGCGGTGGCGCGGCTCGCGCCGGCCGTATCCCGCGCGGCCGAGGCGGGCGACGCCGAAGCCTCCCACCTGATCGAGGAGGCCGCGCAGTCCCTGGCGGAATTGGCGCGGCGCGTGCAGGAGCAGGCTGGGCCGCTGCCGGTCACGGCGACTGGAGGGGCGCTGCGCTCGCCGCTGCTGGCCGCCGCGCTCGGCCGGGCGTTGCCGGGCGTCAACGTGCAGCAGCGGGATCACGCCGAGGCAGCCGCGCGGTACGCCGGCGCGCAGTTCGGCGGCTGAGTGCCGGCAGTCCTGGTCAGGCCTGCCGGGAGAGCGGGCCTCAGTCGGCCACCGTCTCGGTCAGCGCGATAAAGGTCTCAACCAGTTCTGGATCGAACTGAACGCCGGACAGGCGGCGAAGTTCCTCTGCCGTCTGTGCGTGCGTCCAGGCTGACCGGTACGGCCGGTCACTGGTCAGGGCGTCATAGACGTCACACAGGGCAAACAGGCGACCTTCGGAACTGATCTGCTCCCCGGCGAGACCGCGGGGGTAACCGCCACCGTCCCAGCGTTCATGATGATCCTGAATGAGGGCCATGGCCCCGGCGGGCAGGAAGTTCAGGGCCTGCGCGAACCTGACCCCAGCATCCACATGCGATCGCATGACGGTCCATTCCTCGGGGCTCAGACGGCCGGGTTTCAGCAGAACCGCGTCCGGAATGGCGATCTTGCCGATGTCATGCAGGTAAGCGCCCCAGCGCAGCGGCTCGCAGGCGGCGGCGGTCCAGCCGAGGCGACGGGCGAAACGCATGGCGAGTTCGGTGACACGGTCCGTGTGCCCCTGTGTTTCCCGGTCCCGCGCCTCGAGCGCCAGCCCCAGGGCGCGCAGGGCGGCCTCACGGGCGGCGCGGGCTTCCTCCTCAGCGGCCAGTCGGCCTGCCAGCGCCGCGACGGTGCCGCACACCACGCTGAACAGCGTGGCCTCCTGCGTCTGCCAGACGTGCGGTTCGAAGGTGTGCATCAGGAACGCACCCAGCAGCCGGCCGTCCGCGCTCCGGACGGGGGCGGCGGCGACACTGGCGACGCCCAGTTCCGGGAAGCCCTGCGTTTCCGGGCTGCGGCGCGTATCGTCGAAGAACAGCGGGGCCTGCGCGCGTTCCAGGGCGCGCATCAGGGGCGTGTCGGCCGGCAGGCCGTGAGCGGCGACGGCCTGCATTCCAGCTGTCTGCGGCATGGCACCCGTGGCGGCGCGCACGCTGTACGTCAGGGCGCGCGTATCGGTCTGGAAGTAGGCCGATCCCACTGCGGCCGTGTCGTTCACGAGTTTTTCCAGGGTGGGAGTGACGCCCCCGGCCAGGTCCGGTGAGGCCAGCGCCGCTGCCGTGAGGCCCAGCAGATCCCGCGCCGCCGCGTCGCGGTTCATGGTGCTCGCTGGTGCGTTGTCCAGGATGCTCAGAGAAGTGTCCACACTTCAGCTTACTGGCTGGCTCTGCCGTCGCCTGAGAACAATCCGTGACATGCCCCATCCCCTAAGGGGAGGGGCTTGCGCGGCTCTTTCGGTCAGGCCGGGAGGGTTCAGCCGGGCAGGCCGTGCAGCAGAGCGTGCGCGGTGGGTTCGTCCACGACCAGGGTCCGCATCAGGCCGCCGGCCAGCGCGCCGCGCAGCGCCCCCACCTTGCCCAGACCGCTGACCACGCAGATGGACTGCGAGGCGCGGGCGATCAGGCTCAGGTCCGGGCCGCTGCTGCGGGCGTTCATGGGGATCCCGCCGAAGGTGCCGTCGGCGCGGTAGAAGACGGTGGCGATGTCGCCCGCCACGCCCTGCTCCGCCAGGGTCTGCTGGTCCGCCGGGTCGAGGTACCCGGCGACGTACACGTGACTGGGCAGCTTCGCGTCGGCCGCGCCGACCGAGTACACCAGCACGTCCGCCCGTTCCTGCAGTTCCAGGACGTGCCGGACGCTGCGTTCCCGCCACATGGCCTGCTTGGTCAGCGGATCGTCGAAGAAGGTCGGCACCGGGAACAGATGCGCGCGGGCGCCGTAATTCCCGGCGAAGCGGGTGACGGTGTCGGTCACGAAACCGCTCATGAAGTCGCGGGCGCTGGCGCTGCCGTTCAGCTGCACGAACTCCAGGTCCGGAACGTGGCGGGGCGTGAGGTGGCGGGACACGGCGTCCAGCGTGGTCCCCCACGCCAGCCCGACCGTCTGCCCGGCCCGCAACGTCTGCCCCAGCAGCGTGGCCGCCGCGACCGAGACGCGCTCGAGCCACACCGACTCGCTGCTGCCCGGCGGCACGCGGATCACGTGCGGTGTCAGGAACGGGTAGGTGGCGCGCAGCTGCGCCTCCAGGCTCTGCGGCTGTGCCTGCGGGTCGTGGATGCGGATCTCGACCAGTCCGGTCCGGCGGGCGTGCGAGAGCAGGCGGGAGACTTTCGGGCGGGACAGACCGAGTTCCCGCGCGATGGCGTCGGTGGTCAGGCCCTGGACGTAGTACAGGCGGGCGACCTGCGCGGCCTGGGTGTCCGTGGTGACGTCGTTCACGCCCGGCAGCATACGCGTCCTGAGGCGCGTTGAGCCGGATGCCCTTCCGGATCTGATACGGACTCCGATTGAATGGGCTGCAAAGCCCGTCGGGTCCGAACGGATGCGACTCGTAGAGCTGCTCCGTAGAGTGGGAGAGAAGCGCCCCTCCGGACGTGGAGCTGACAAACCGGCGATGTTCCGGGTTGTCGGCGAAACAAACGGCAGTCCGTATGATCCGTCACCCGTCCCTTGAACGTCTGTTCATAACGGCTTGACATCTGTTCAATGTCCGGGGAAGATGGCTGCATCAACAACCCACCCGCGGTGACAGTCCGCGTCCCAGAGCGTGTTCTGCACGTGGCGACCCCATGTCGTCACAGGACGCGCTCCGGGAAGGCGGGCCGCCCTGACCGCACCCGGAGGAACACGTATGACATTCAAGGCTTCTCAGGAATTCATGGCCGAGCTGCTCGGCACACTGGTCCTCATCCTGTTCGGATGCGGGGTCGTCGCCATGGTGGTGCTGTTCCAGTCCACCGACCCGGCCATTCCCGGCCAGATCGTGAACGGCGGGTACACGAACATCACGCTCGGCTGGGGCTTCGCGGTCCTGATGGGCATCTTCATCTCCGGGACCATCAGCGGCGCGCACCTGAACCCGGCCGTCACCATCGCCCTGGCCGTCACTGGCCGCTTCCCCTGGGCCAAGGCGCCGCACTACTTCGCCGGGCAGTTCCTCGGCGCGTTCCTGGGCGCCGCCATCGTCTTCGCCGTCTACCACGCCAAGTGGCTGGGCTTCGACCCGCAACTCGACAACACGACCGGCATCTTCAGCACCTTCCCGGCGGTGCCCGGCTTCTGGCCCGGCTTCATCGACCAGGTGGTGGGCACCGCGCTGCTCATGGCCCTGATCCTCGCCATCGGCGACAAGCTGAACAACCCGGCCGGGGCGGCCTGGGGCGCGCTGGCCGTGGCGTTCGTGGTCATGGCGGTCGGCATGAGCTTCGGCGGCATGCACGGCTACGCCATCAACCCGGCCCGCGACCTGGGGCCGCGCCTGTTCGCCCTGGTCGCCGGGTTCCGCAACACCGGCTTCGAGAACGGCGTGTGGCTGGTGCCCGTGATCGGCCCGGTCGTCGGCGCGGTCATCGGCGCGCTGATCTACGATACGTTCATCGGCAAACCCCTGCTGCGGGCCGGCGAAGCCCACCAGGGCATCCAGGGCGCCGACCCCGCCTACAACGCGGACACCCGCCGCTAGACACCCGCCGTCCCGCACGCGGCCCTCGCCCCTCTCAGGCTCTCAGCCGAACCTCACAGGAGTCCAGCATGAGCAAATTCATCCTCGCCCTCGACCAGGGCACCACCAGCAGCCGCGCCATCGTGTTCGATCAGGACGCCAACATCGTCCGCACCGCGCAGAAGGAATTCCGGCAGATCTTCCCCCGCCCCGGCTGGGTCGAGCACGACGCCAGCGAGATCTGGAGCACCCAGATCGGCGTGGCGCAGGAAGCCATCAGCGGGGCGGGCCTGAAGGCCAGCGACATCGCCGCCATCGGCATCACCAACCAGCGCGAGACGGTGGTCGTGTGGGACCGCGCGACCGGCAAGCCCATCCACAACGCCATCGTGTGGCAGGACCGCCGCACCGCCAGCGAGTGCGACGCCCTGCGCGCCGCCGGCCGCGCCGAGATGATCCAGCAGAAGACCGGCCTGCTGATCGACGCGTACTTCAGCGGCACCAAGGTCAAGTGGATTCTGGACCACGTGGACGGCGCCCGTGAACGCGCCGAGCGCGGCGAACTGGCCTTCGGGACGGTGGATTCCTGGCTGATCTTCAACCTGACCGGCGGCGAGCTGCACATCACGGACGCCACCAACGCCAGCCGCACGCTGCTGTACAACATTCATACCGGCGACTGGGACGACGAACTGCTGGCCCTGCTGAACGTGCCGCGCGCCCTGCTGCCCGAGGTCCGTAACTCCTCGGAAGTGTACGGCGAGACGGCCGAGGGCCTGCTGGGCGCACGCGTGAAGATCGCCGGGATCGCCGGCGACCAGCAGGCCGCGACCTTCGGGCAGGCCTGCCTGGAGCGCGGTATGGCGAAGAACACCTACGGCACCGGCTGCTTCATGCTGATGAACACCGCGCAGGAAGCCGTTCCCAGCCAGAACAAGCTGCTGACCACCGTCGCGTGGCAGTTGGAAGGCCAGCGCACCTACGCGCTGGAAGGTTCGGTGTTCGTGGCGGGCGCCGTGGTTCAGTGGCTGCGCGACGGGCTGGGCATCATCCGCTCCAGCACCGAGGTCGAGGCGCTGGCGACCAGCGTGCCGGACAGTGACGGCGTGTTCCTGGTACCGGCCTTCGTCGGGCTGGGCGCACCGTACTGGGACAGCTACGCGCGCGGCACCATGGTGGGCCTGACGCGCGGCACGACCGCCGCGCACATTGCCCGCGCGGCCCTGGAGAGCATCGCCTTCCAATCGGCGGAGCTGCTGGACGCCATGCAGCAGGACAGCGGCGCGCCCCTCAAGGAACTGCGCGTGGACGGCGGGGCCAGCAACAACAACCTGATGATGCAGTTCCAGGCGGACATCCTGGGCGTGCCGGTGGTCCGTCCGAAGGTCACGGAGACGACCGCGCTGGGCGCCGCCTACCTGGCGGGTCTGGCGGTCGGGTATTGGAATGGCACGGACGACATCACCCGCCAGTGGCAGGTGGACCGCACCTTCGAGCCGCAGATGCAGGCGGACGAGCGTGCGCGCCTGATGCGCCGCTGGCGCAAGGCGGTCGAGCGCAGCCGCGAGTGGGCCGAAGCCGACAGCTGAGCCGGTTCCGCGCTACGTCGCCCTGACCCCGATCCCGGATCGCCACCCACCAGCGGTCCGGGATCGTCGTTCCGGGAGCGGGTCATGACCGCAGGCTCCCCGGTCCGTCGCTAAGCACACCACCGGGTCTGCCCACTGCCTGCCGAAGGCCGCAGAGGCCGCACGAAGGCAGAGGGAACGTCCGAAGAAATGATGTAGGCAGCCCCACTGAACAAACGTTCCGAGTGTGAGAACATGCGTTCAAAAGAGGGCAGGAGGGTCCCCTGGAGTGGCCTACGCCCTCCACTGCATTCTCCGGCTCGCAGCGCCACAGCTTCCCACTCCAGAAAGAAGGTTCGACCATGACCACACACCGCATCACCGATCCCCGTACTGCCGCCCTGCACGCCGCCACCGCCGATCAGACCTGGGACCTGCTGGTCATCGGGGGCGGCGCGTCGGGCCTGGGAACGGCCGTCGAGGCGGCCACACGCGGCTATAGCGTGCTGCTGCTCGAATCGCACGATTACGCCAAGGGCACCAGCAGCCGCTCGACCAAACTGGTGCACGGCGGCGTGCGGTACCTCGCGCAGGGGAACGTGTCCCTGGTGCGCGAGGCGCTGCACGAGCGCGGCCTGCTCAAGCAGAACGCGCCCCATCTGGTGCACGACCTGGGGTTCCTGATCGCTGCCTACAAGTGGTGGGCGGCGCCCTTCTACGGCATCGGCCTGAAGATGTACGACCTGCTGGCCGGGAAACTGAACCTGAAAGCCAGCCGCTACGTGAACCGGGCGCAGGCGCTGGAACGCACGCCCACGCTGAAGAAGGCGGCCCTCAAGGGCGGCATCCTGTACTTCGACGGGCAGTTCGACGACGCGCGGCTGGCCATCACGCTGCTGCGCACGCTGGAGGATCACGGCGGCGTGGCCCTGAACCACGCGCCGGTCGTGGGCCTGATCAAGGACGGCGGCAGGGTCACGGGCGCCCGCTTCCGTGACCTGGAGACCGGGCAGGAGCACGCGGTGCGCGCGCGGGCCGTCGTGAACGCCACGGGCGTGTTCGTGGACGACGTGCGCCGCATGGAGAACCCGGCCGTCAAGCCCATGCTCTCGCCCAGTCAGGGCGTGCATGTGGTCGTGGACCGCCGCTTCCTGCCGGGCGACAGCGCCGTCATGGTGCCCCGCACCGACGACGGCCGCGTGCTGTTCGCCGTTCCCTGGCACGACCACGTGGTGATCGGCACGACCGACACGCCCCTGCCCGAGACGAACGTGGAACCCCGCGCGCTGCCCGAGGAGGTCGAGTTCATCCTGAAGACGGCCGCGCAGTACCTGGACCCGGCCCCCACCCGCGCGGACGTGCGCAGCGTGTACGCCGGGCTGCGTCCGCTGGTGAAGGCCGCCGAGGGCACCGACACCAAGAGCCTGTCGCGTGATCACGTGATCCGCATCAGCGACGGCGGCCTGATCACCCTGACCGGCGGCAAGTGGACCACGTACCGCCGGATGGGCGAGGACACCGTGAACCGCGCCGCCGCACAGGCCGGACTGCCGCAGCGCCTGAGCCTCACGGCGGGCCTGAAACTGCACGGGGCGGCCGCGCCCGACACGCATCTCGCGGATCACTGGCAGGTGTACGGCACGGACGCCGCGCACATCCGGGCGCTGCCCGGCGCGGACACGCCGCTGCACCCGGAGTTGCCGTACACCGAGGCCGAAGTCCGCTGGGCCGCCCGCGCCGAGCAGGCCCGCACCGCTGAGGACGTGCTGTCGCGCCGCCTGCGTGCGCTGCTGTTGAACGCGCGGGCCAGCATCGAGGCCGCGCCGCGCGTGGTCGCCATCCTGGCCGAGGAACTCGGACGGGACGCCGCCTGGGAGGCCGCGCAGGTGCAGACGTACACGGAACTGGCCGGCGGGTATGTCCTGAACTGACCGCCAGCCTCACAGCGAATTCATGGTTGCGCCTGGGTAGCACACGGCAGCACAGCGGCGGATTCCGGCAGAGTCCGCCGCTGCTTCGTGGCGGCCGTGACCCCGGCGTGGGCAGCTGACCCGCCGCGCAGACGAGGCAGCCCCTGGCCCGGCATTTGGTTATGCTGCGGTATTCATGCTTCCGCATACCCCGCATCAGCCCCCGTCCCGCGCGCAGGAACCGCTCCGGCGGCGGGTGTACGTGGCCGTGTGCCTGCTCGCGGCCGGGGCGCTGCTGGTGGTCCTGCTGGCCGACCTGCGGCGCGGTCAGATGGAGACCAGTGTCGTGGCTGGACTGGCGCTGTGTCTGGGTGTGGCGGCGCTGCTGCGCTTCTCGCGCGTGCCGTGGCTGCTGGTGGACTACACCGTGCTGCTGGGCGCGTCCGGCATCGTGGTGACGCAGTTGCTGGAGCTGCTGCGCCTTCAGCAGGCCATTCCGGTCCGCAGTTACTTTCCCGGCGTGTTCCTGGTGATCGCGGCGTTCAGCGTACTGCCGGTCCGTCCGGCCCTGGCGTACACCGTGACGCTGCTGGCCATCTTCGCGGGCCTGTCGGTCGTCACGGGCAGCGACGTGGTGCTGCTGGGTCAGCTGGCGCTGGCGGCCCTGCTGATCGCGCACCTGTCGTACTTCGGGCGGCAGGTGAGTGCGGAACGCGCCCGCTCGGACGAGCAGTTCCGGCTGTCGCGCACCGACGTCCTGACCGGCCTGGACAACCGGCGCGGCATGTACGAACGCATCCAGCGGGCATTTACGCGCAGTCTGGACGAGGATGGCGGCGGGAACGGGGGGTTCACGGTCCTGCTGGCCGACATTGATCATTTCAAGCGCGTGAACGACACTTTCGGGCACGACGTGGGCGATCAGGTGCTGCGGCGCGTGGCGGCCGTCCTGCAACGCCAGCTGGGCGACCAGGGCAGCGTGGCCCGCTGGGGCGGCGAGGAATTCCTGATCCTGCTGCACACCAGCGACCCGCCGGTGGTGCGCGCCGTGGCCGGGCAGGTCTGGCACGCGGTCCGCACGGCGGCCGTGGCGGGCCTGCCTCCGGTCACGACCAGCGTGGGCGTGGCGACCTCCGACGAGGGCGTCTCGGTGGGGGACGTGCTGCGCATCGCGGACCGCCGCCTGTACGATGCCAAGGGTGCCGGACGGGACCGCGTGCAGCTCGGCCCGGCCGGGCACAGCCCGGCGCCCGCACCGCTCCCGCCGGGTCCGGCGTCACGGACGGAACAGGCGGAGCGCGTGTAATACGGATTCCGTTTGTTTCGCCAACAATCCGGAATGTCACCGGATTGCTGGCTCCACGTCCGGAACCCGTTTCTCTCCTTCTCGCATCCGCTCGGATTGAACGGGCTTTGCAGCCCATTCAATCGGAGTCCGTATAACCCCGCCGGGAGGACCGGCGCTGTCAGGCGGGCTGCCGGGGTCGGCGGGTATCGGTGCGGCGCAGGAAGCGGGCCAGCAGCAGCGCGGCCGTGCACATCAGGCCGGCGCACAGCCCGAACCACAGGCCGCGTGGTCCCAGGCCCAGCCCGAAGGCCAGCAGGGCGCCGCTGCCCAGACCCACGATCCAGTACGTGACCAGCGAGATCAGCATGGGGACGCGGGTGTCCTGCAGGCCGCGCAGCGCGGCGTTCGCGGTGACCTGCAGGCCGTCGGCGGCCTGGAACAGCGTGGCGATCAGCAGGAATGAGGCGGCCTGCGCGACCAGGGCGGCGTTGGCGGGGTCGCGGACGTTCACGAACACGCCCGTGACCGCGCCGGGCGTCAGGACGTACGACACGCTGACGAGCAGCATGATCAGGACGGCGGCGCCCGCGCCGAGCAGGCCCACGCGGCGCGCGGCGCGCAGGTTCCCGGCGCCGTGGTGGTGCGCGACGCGGATGCCGGTGGCGGTCGCCAGTCCGAGCGGGATCATGAACACGGCCGTGATGACCTGCAGGGCCACGTTGTGCGCGGCCAGGGCGTCCGGGCCGAAGCGGGCCATCAGCAGGGAGGTGACGGTGAACAGGCCGCCCTCGGCGCCCAGGGTCAGGCCGATGGGCCAGCCCAGGCGGGCCAGGACGCGCAGTTCCGCGCGGACCGTGCCGGCCGGCGCAGGCGCGGCCTTCGGGACGGCGAGGCGCGAGCGGGCCAGGAACGCCAGGATCAGCGCGCTGGCCCAGTACACGATCACGGTGGTCAGGGCGGCGCCCGCCACGCCCAGGGCGGGCAGCGGGCCCCAGCCGAAGGTCAGGGCGGGACTCAGGGCGGCGGCACTCAGGGCGCCGCCGAGCGCGGTCAGGGTGACGGGGCGCGGCTGACCGGTGCCTTCCAGGGCGCCGCGCAGGGCGCTGAAGGCCAGCGTGGCGGGCATGCCGAGCGCGTACAGGCGCAGGTACAGGCCGGCGAGGTCGCCGCGCAGGCCGTCGGGCGCGTGGGTCTGCATCAGGTGCGCGGCCAGGAAGGCCAGGGGCAGGAACGCGGCGGACAGCAGCGCGGCCAGCAGCAGGCCGGCGCGCACGGCGCGGGCCACGCCGGCCGGGTCGCCCGCGCCGTGCGCGGCGGCCACGCGCGGCGCGACCGACAGCATGACGCCCAGCAGCACGATGAACCCCAGGTAGTACGCGGCGTTCCCGTAGGCGACGGCGGCCAGTTCGGCCGGCCCGAGGCGGCCGATCACGGCGGTGCTGATCAGGGCCAGGGCGTTCACGCTGAACTGCGAGACGATGACCGGCACGGCGAGACGCAGCAGCGTGCCGCCCTCGCCGGGGGGACGGTCAGGTGCCGGCGCGGGGGGGGAGGCAGGGAGATCGGTCGGCATCCGGCCAGTGTACGGGCCGCGTCCGCTCGGGACCGGCGGGTGGTGCGGGCAGGCGATCCGTCCTGCCGGACACCCGTTCCTTGTGCCCGGATTTCAACGAACGTTCGTTAGGGCTGTCCGGTACAGTGGGGCATGACCCACAATCCAGACCCGTCCCGCCCGCGGGGCTTCCGCACCCGCGCCGTCCACGCCGGACACGGCCTCGACCCGGCCACCGGGGCGCACGCCACGCCCATCTACGCCACCAGCACCTTCGGATACGGCAGCGCCGAACGCGGCGCGCGCCTGTTCGCGGGCGAGGAACAGGGGTACTTCTACTCGCGCCTGACCAACCCCACCGTCCGCGCCTTCGAGGAGAAGATCGCCAGCCTGGAGGACCTGCCGGACGCCGTGGCCTTCGCCAGTGGCATGGGCGCCGTGTCCGCCGCGTGCCTGACGCTGCTGAAACCCGGCGACGAGATCGTGTTCATCGCGCCGCTGTACGGCGGCACCACTGGCTTCCTGACCGAGGTTGCCGCGAAATTCGGCGTGACCGTCCATGAGGCCGCCGACGAGACCGCCGCCGAGGCCCTGTGCGGCACCAGGACCCGCCTGATCTGGGTCGAGACGCCCACCAATCCCGCCCTGAACATCGTGGACCTGGCGCGGGTCTCCCGCATGGCCCGCGCCTGCGGCGCCCTGAGCGTCGCGGACAACACCTTCAGCAGTCCCTACCTGACCCGCCCGGCCGAGCACGGCATCGACCTCGTGATGCACAGCGCCACCAAGTACCTCGGCGGGCACGGCGACGCCATCGGCGGCGTCCTGGCCGGCCCGGCGGACCTGCTGGCCGAGGTGCGCGGCGTGGGCCTGCGCCACGTGGGCGCGTCCCTGGGACCTTTCGAGGCGTACCTGTTCCTGCGCGGCCTCAAGACGCTGCCGCTGCGCATGGACGCCCACTGCGCCGGGGCCGCCGAGCTGGCCACCGCCCTGGACGGCCACCCGGCCCTGCACGCCCTGCACTACCCCGGCCTGAGCCGCCACGCGGGCCACGAGGTCGCCCGCCGCCAGATGCGGGCCTTCGGGGGCCTGCTGAGCCTCGACCTGGGCAGTCAGGCCGCCGCGTTCGCGTTCCTGAACAGCCTCACGCTGTTCACGCAGGCGGTCAGCCTGGGCGACGTGGAAAGCCTGTCGTGCCATCCCGGCAGCACCACCCACCACCTGCTTGGCGACGAGGCCCTGCGCCGCCAGGGCGTGACACCGGGCCTGGTGCGCCTGAGCGTGGGCATCGAGGACCCCGCCGACCTGATCGACGACGTGCTGGGCGCCCTGAAGCACGTCGCTGCGCCCGATCCGGAGAGAACCGGCCCGGACCTGCGCCCGGCCTGAACGCGCGGGACGGCAGGACGCAGCGGGAGTCGGGAAACGCGGAATGGGCGGAGTCAGCGACGGTCAGGCACCGCCTCATACGGACTCCGATTGAATAAGCTGCAAAGCCCGCTGGGTCCGAGCGCAGCGAGTTGGAGCAACAGCGGGCTGCCGGACGTGGAGCCGGCAGGAACGGTGACGTTCCGGATTGTTGGCGAAACAGACGGCAGTCCGTATCAGTCGGCGCGCGGCAGGGAGAACGAGAAGGTCGCGCCCTGGTCCAGCGCGCCCTGCGCGGCCCAGCTGCCCCCGTGCCGGGCCAGGATGCGGCGCACGTTCGCGAGTCCCACGCCAGTCCCGCCGAAGTCCTCGGGGCGGTGCAACCGCTGGAACACGCCGAACAGCTTGTGCGCGTAGCGGCTGTCGAATCCGACGCCGTTGTCGCGGACGTGCACGGTCCATTGGTGCGGGTGCGCCTCAGCCCAGATCTCGATCAGGGCCTCGGGGCGGCGGGCGGTGTACTTCACGGCGTTGCCCATCAGGTTCGACAGGACCTGCCGCAGCAGCGCTGCGTCGCCCTGCACGGCCGGCAGGTCCGACACGCGCCACTGCACGGAGCGGCCCCGGAGGTCGGGTCCCAGGTCGGTCTGCACGCCGCGCACGAGGTCATTCAGGTCGACGGGACCGACGTGCAGTTCCTGCCGCGCGGTGCGCGAGAGGTTCAGCATCGCGTCGATCAGTTCGTTCATGTGGGCGGTGGAGTCCGTGATGATGTTCAGGGCGCGGGTCGCCTTGGGGTTGGCGTCCAATTCGCTGCTGAGCGCCTTGCGCAGCAGGTCCGCGAAGCCCGCGATGTGGCGCACGGGGGCGCGCAGGTCGTGGCTGACTGAGTAGGCGAACGCCTCGAGTTCCTCGTTGGCGCCGTGCATGGCGGCGTTGCTGCGTTCGAGTTCCGCCGAGTAACGCCGCAGTTCCGTGACGCTCCGCGCGCGGTCCAGCGCCAGGGCGAGGCTGCGCGTGACGCTGCTGAGCAGGGACCGGTCGGCGGGTGTCCAGGTGCGGGCGTCGCTCTGCACGATGCAGAACACGCCGGCCGGCGCGCCATTCTCGAGCAGCGGCAGGCAGGCGGTCGCGCCGACCCCTTTGGCCTGCGTCAGGCCGTCGGTGTCCTGTGCGTAGGAGTCCTGGTACAGCGGCTCACCGGTCTGCCAGGGCGTGATCAGGTTCAGGGTGCGGCCGAAGTCCAGTCCGGCGTCCACGATTCGCTGGAGTTCCGGGTTGCCCATGTCGCCCACCTGGGATTTCAGGCGCCACAGTCGAGCGCCGTCAGGAGTGGTTTCGGGTTCGTAGTACACGGCGAAGCCTGTGGGTAGCAGCGACAACGCGACTTCCTGGGCGCGGCGGATCAGGGCGTAACGGTCTTCCTGGGCGCCCAGATCGGCGCTGAGCTGCGCGAAGGCTTCCAGCGAGCGGGTCTGGGCCTGCAAGGAGGCGTTTTGTGTGCGCAGCAGTTCGTCTTTCGCGGCGCGGTCCAGCGCCATCCCCAGGGAGCGGCCGACCGAGCGGAACACGCTGCGTTCCCGTTCGGTCCAGTCACGGCTGGCATGGTTGGTCATGACCAGCAGGCCGGCGGTCTGCTCGCCGCGCGGAGTGACATGAACAGCAACCGCGTGGGTGGCGTGATCGAAGGGGCAGAACAGTGTGCGCCCAGCCTGCGGCGGCACCACGCTCTCAGGAGCGGTCAGCGGCAGGAGCAGGTCCGTCACGTCTGGCGTCAGTTCGTGGCCGGACATGACCGGTGTCCAGATTCCGGCTCGCGCTTCGAGGTACGTGACGTCAACATCGCCCAGAGTGGCGCGCAGCACCTCAGCGGCGCGGGTCGACAGGTCCAGCAGGTCGGTGGTGTGCAGGACCTGCTCTTCGAAACTGACGAACGCGGCCAGAGCGGCGCGTTCTTCTGCGAGTTGCTGCACGTGCCATGCGCGGCTCAACGCGAGGTTCAGGCTGCGGCAGGCGGCAGCGAATACGCCCTTTTCCAGTTCTGTCCAGGTGTCATGGTCAGTCGTGCCGACAGCCAGCAGGCCACTGACCTGTCCGTCGCGGTAGAAGGCCTGCAGGGCAGCGGCGCGGTATCGGGCGGTATGTGGGAGGCCCTCAGCGTCGGCATTCCAGTGGTTGACGAAGATGGGCTGACCCGAGCGAACCGCGCTGTCCAGGGAGGGAATGTTCGACAGGGAGTGACTGGCCGCTGACCGAGTCAGGTCCAGTTCACTGTTGCCTGACATGAACCGGACGTACCAGCCGCTCCCGGCGCGATCCATGAATGCCAGCGAGACGCCGGGGAGCAGCTGACGGACGCCGCGGTCAGCGATACGGATCAGGGCGTCGGGATCCGACGCGTCCCCAAGCTCTTCGGTGAGCAGCATGAAGGCCCGAAGCGCCGCCTCCCTGTCCTTGATGCGGCCTCCGTCAGGCAGGGCCGTTCGTGCGAGCGCCGCGTTGATCAGGGACGGCACGGCGTCCAGCAAAGCGTGGTCCACTGAACTGAGTCCGACGCCGGGAGGGAAGCGCAGGCAGGCTGTCAGAGGACCGGCCGCGCCGCTGAACTGCAGGTCGACTGTCGTGGTGTCCGGCGGAGTGTCCGCACATGGTGCCGGTGGGTCATCCGGGTGGGTGAGGTCAACGTCAGCTCCGAAGCCACGCAGGGCGTCCCTTATCTGCGTGAGGGTGGTGGCGGCAGAGAGGGCGCTGGTGACCTCCTGCCAGCGGGGCAGCAGCGAGGAGGCGGGCGCGGTCATATCTGGCTCAGCATAGCGCCGCGATGCCGTCGACGCCGAGCGGTTCACCGTAGGGTTTTCTTTATGGCGAGGGGGGGGCGGCGCGCGCGTTTTCTGCTACAACTGGAGGCGTGATCCTGCCGCACCTGAAGTCCAGTACCCGCGAGCAGCACGAGCGGGCTGAAGCTCACCTGAATCTGATGGATCCGGCGTTGGACCGGCAACGCTACGGGGATGTCCTGCGGGACATGCGCAGCCTGTACGGCGCGCTGGAACCGCGCGTCGGGGCCGGGCTGGGCAGGGCAGGCAGGGCGGCGCTCGACTGGCCGGCACGCCTGAAGGTGCCGCTGCTGGACCGTGACATGCGCGACCTGAACGTGACGCCCGCCGCCGATCTGGACGCCGGGGCCGTCGAGGCGTTCCTGCGTGACGAGGCGCACGCCTGGGGCGCGGCGTACGTGCTGGAGGGTGCCACGCTGGGCGGGCAGTTGATCCGCCGTCATGTCGCGGCGCGGCTGGGCCTGGAGGGCGCCGGGACGGCCTTCCACGGCGGGTACGGCCCGCTGACCGGGCCGCGCTGGCGGGTGTTCGGGGAGGCGCTGGAAGCGCGCGTGGCCCGCGACCCGGACCGGGCGGCCTTCACGGAACGCGCCACGGACGCGGCGCGCCGCACGTTCGGGCTGTTCGTGCCGCCGGCCGCCCCGGCCGTTCGTCAGGCGCCACCGGTCACGCGGAGCCTGACGTGACCGGCGGGGGCGAGGAACGCGCGCCCGGCGAGATCCGCACCGCCCGGCTGGGCGAGCCGGTCGACCTGACGAACTGCGACCGGGAACCCATCCACATTCCCGGTGCGGCGCAGCCGCACGGCGTGATGCTGGTGCTGCGGGACGATCAGGCGGTGCAGGTCAGCGGCAACACCGCGCAGCACTTCGGGCTGGAGGTCGCGGAGGTCCTTGACGGCGGACTGGAGCGGCTGCTGGAACCCGAGGTTCTCGAGCGGGTGCGGGCGTCGCTGCGCAGCGAGCCGCTGGACGACAATCCCCTGTTCCTGCTGAGTGCTCCCGCTGGCGGGCGGGGGCTGTTCGACCTGATCGCGCACCGCCGGGCGGGGCTGACGATCCTGGAATTCGAGGCGGTGAATACCGGGCGCCCCCGCGTTGACGCCTACGCCGAGGTCAAGCGCGCCCTGAACCGCCTGAACAGCACCTCGGGTCTGGCGGAGTTCACGTCGGTGCTGGCGCGCGAAGTGCAGCAACTGACGGGGTTCGACCGGGTGATGGTGTACCAGTTCGGTGAGGACGGCACGGGCACCGTGATCGCCGAGGAGCGCCGCGACGACCTCACGCCGTTCCTCGGTCTGCGGTACCCCGCGTCGGACATTCCCCGCCAGGCGCGGGCGTTGTACGTGCAGAACCCGCTGCGGATCATCGCGGACGTCTCGTACGAGCCAGCGCCGATGTTCAGCCGGGAGACCGGGAGCGAACCGCTCGACATGAGTTACTGCGTGCTGCGCAGCGTCTCCCCTGTTCACATCCAGTACCTGAAGAACATGGGCGTCGGTGCGTCCATGAGCGTCAGCCTGGTGCATGGGAAGGAGCTGTGGGGCCTGATCGCCTGCCATCACCAGACGCCCCGGCACCTGCCGTACGACCTGCGCTCCGCCTGCGAGCTGCTGGGACAGGTGGCGAGCGTGCAGGTCAGTGCCCGGCAGGAGCAATTGGACCAGTCGTACCGTCTGAACCTGAAGGCCGCGCAGACGCAGCTGGTCGAACGCATGGCCGAGGAACGCGACCTGCTCGAGGCGCTGGTCGGCAGCGACACGAACCTGCTGCAGCTGATTCACACGCCCGGCGCGGCCGTGATCCTGAACGGCGAGACGGTGTTGCTGGGCGTCACGCCGCCGCGGGAGCAGATTCAGGCGCTTCAGATGTGGTTGGACGTCCACGCGGACGGGGACGTGCTGCACACTGCCGCGCTCTCGCAGGAGTACCCGCCGGCCGCGGCGTTCACCGCGCAGGCGAGCGGGCTGCTGGCCGTGCGGCTCTCGCAGTCCCGGCACGACTACGTGATGTGGTTCCGCCCGGAGGAGTTGCAGACCGTCACCTGGGGCGGCGACCCGAACAAACCGGTCGAGGTTGCCCCGGACGGCTCCGAACGGCTCACGCCCCGCCGATCCTTCGAGGCGTGGATGGAGACCGTGCGCGGCCGCTCCCGTCCCTGGTTGCCGGAGGAACTCGCGGCGGCGCGGGCGCTGCGGCGGGCGATCATGTCGGTCGTGCTGCGCCGCATGGACGAGCTGGGCGCATTGAACGATCACCTGGAACGCAGTAACGCCGACCTGGAGCGCAGCAACGCCGACCTGGACGCTTTCGCGTACATCGCCAGCCATGATCTGAAGGAGCCGCTGCGTGGCCTGCACAACTACTCGGTGTTCCTGCTGGAGGCGTACGAGCATCAGCTTGACGAGGACGGCGCGGCGAAACTGCGGACGCTGGTGCGCCTCACGCAGCGCATGGACGCGCTGATCGACTCGCTGCTCCTGTACTCGCGTGTAGGGCGCATGGACCTGAGTTTCCGGGCGACTGACCTCAACGAGCTGATGCGAGAGGTACTGGACGTCCTCTCACCCCGACTCGAGCAGTTACGGGTGAACGTGCAGGTGGCGCCGGACCTGCCCACACTGACGGTGGACCGCGTGCGGACCGGCGAAATCTTCAGCAACCTGATCACGAACGCCATGAAGTACAACGATAAACCCCAGCCGGCCGTGCAGATCGGCACGCTGCGCCCGGAAGAGCGGGCCGATCTACCCGTGCCGGCCGGCGTGCCGGACCACGCGACCATCCTGTTCGTGAGTGACAACGGCATCGGCATCCGCGAGAAGCACTTCGAGAACATCTTCCGGATCTTCAAACGCCTGCACGCCCGCGACCAGTTCGGCGGCGGCACCGGTGCGGGCCTTACCATCGTCCGCAAGATCGTCGAACGGCACGGCGGACAGATCTGGGTGAACAGCGAGTACGGCCAGGGCAGCGTGTTCTATTTCACGCTGGAAACCTGATATGCACCCGCACCCGATCCTGATCGTTGAAGACAGCGACGAGGATTTCGAGGCGATCGGCTGGGCCATGCGCCGCCTGGAACGCACCGACCTTCTGGAACGCTGTCAGGACGGTGATCAGGCGATAGAACGCCTGCAGGACCGCACGCGTCCCTGGCCACAACTGGTATTGCTGGACCTGAACCTCCCTGGCACCGATGGACGTGAGGTGCTGTCCTTTATCCGTCACGAACCCTACCTGCGTTCACTCCCGGTGGTGGTGCTGTCCACATCCGCCAATGAGGAAGACGTCAACGCCTGTTACGATCTCGGCGTGAACGCTTACCTGATCAAACCCGTGAACTTCGATCAGTTCACCGAGCAGTTGCGCGTCACACTGGATTTCTGGTTGGGTCTGGCGCGCCTGCCTGAACCGCCGGGGCGCATGTGACCGCCCGGGCGCCGTTGCGCCTCCTGATCGTCGAGGACAGCCCGGAAGACGCGGCCATGTACGGCCACCACCTGCGAGGCTGGGATGCCTTCGAGATCAGAACCCGCGTCGAAGCTCTCGGAGAAGACGCCATGAAGGCCCTGAGTGAGTGGGCACCCGACGCACTACTGCTCGACTACCGGTTGCCGGACATGACCGGTCTGGAATTCCTGCAGGACGCCGAGCCTGATTGCGCTGTCATCGTCCTGACCGGCGTCGGGGACGAACAGGTGGCGGTGCAGGCCATACAGCTTGGCGCTCAGGATTACCTTGTCAAAGGGCGCCTGACGGCCGAACAACTGAGGCAATCCCTGAACCGGGCGCTGAACACCCATCTGCTGGAACGTGAGTTACGCCGGTCGCAGGAGCGCACAGCCACGATCCTGGGATCCATCACGGACGGGTTCCTGAGCTTCGGACCGGATGGTCAGCTGGAAGAACTGAACAGCGCCGCAGCTGAACTGCTCGGAACTCAGTTACCCATGCCCGGTCCGCCGTTCGCGTGGGACAGCAGCGGCGCCTTCGCAAGTGCCATGCGACGCGCGCAGGACAGTGGCGAATTCACCACAGCTGAAGTGCCCGTGGACAGCACCCACCGCTGGCTGCACGCGCGGCTGTATCCCTCGGACGCCGGCCTGACTGCCTATCTGTATGACGTCACTGACCGCCGCCAGGCCGAGCAACGGGCGAACAGGCAGTCAGAGCAGCTCCAGCAGTTGTACGACGCGGCCGTTACCCTGAACACCGTCCGGGAACGTCAGGACGTCCTGAACGCAGCCCTGCAGATCAGCCGCGACCTGCTCGGCACGGATCAGATCGTGCTGGCCGTTCCCGGTGATGTATTGGGTGCGTGGCAGTTCAGTGGCCTGACCGATCCGGCTTCCGACGATCTGCGGCGTCTGATGATGGCAGTGACGCCGGACGTGACTGACGTCGTCCGGGATGGCTATTGGACGGCGCTTCCACTCGTGCGCGACACGGATGGAACAGGTTACCCAGGGGTCCTGCTGGGCGTGCTGGCCATTCTCAACCCAGGCGATCCACTGGACCGCGATAGGGAAACGTTGCTTCTGACGCTGGGACAACTCCTCTCTGACGCCCTGACACGCTCGGCGCTGGTCGAAGCGGACCGTGAGCACCGTGAATACCTGGAGGAGCGGGTGCAGGCCCGCACGGCCGCGCTGGAGCGCAGCAACCGCGAACTCGAGCAGTTCGCGTACGTCGCCAGTCACGACCTGAAAGAACCGTTACGGACAATCAGTTCCTTCACGCAACTGTTGCAGAGCCGCTACGGACCTCAACTCGACGAGCGGGCCCGGCGCTACATCGACATTACGGTAGCGGGAGCCCAGCGGATGTCCACCCTCATTGAGGACGTTCTGGCTGTCAGCCGCCTGAACACCCAGCCGAGCGTGCCGACCCTCAGTGACCTGAATGCCATAACCGCGAACGTCACCGCTCAGTGGGAGCCTCTGATCCACCAGACCGGCGCTCAGATTCAGGTGGGGCCGCTGCCACGGCTGATGGTGGACCCCACCCAGTTTACGCAGTTACTTCAGCATCTGATCGGCAACGCGCTGAAATTCCGCCGCGAAGGCACGCCCCCGCGGGTCCACCTGAGTGCCCGGCCGCACCCGGACGGCTGGCAGTTCACGGTCAGCGACAACGGCATCGGCATCGACCCGGCGTACTTCGAACGGGTGTTCGTGATTTTCCAGCGTTTGCACACCCGCGACCACTACCAGGGCAACGGCATCGGCCTGGCCCTGTGCCGCAAGATCGTCGAGGGACGTGGCGGCACCATCTGGCTGGCCGGTAACGCACAGGGCGGCACGGACGTGCATTTCACGGTTCCCTTCCAGTCGGGCGACACAGCGCCCTGAGCGCAGGACGGATCAGGTGCCCAGCGTCGCCGTGACCCGTTCCAGCAGTTCCATCGGACTGAACGGCTTGATCAGGTAGGCGTCCGCGCCAGCCTCCTGCCCGGCCTGCAGGTCGGCACGCTGCGCGCGGGCCGTGACCAGGATCACCGGCACGTGCCGCAGCGCCGGGTCGGCCTTCACCGCCGCGCACACCTGATACCCGTCGAGTTCACCAGGCATCATCACGTCCAGGATGATCAGGTCCGGCCGGTGACGGCGCGCCCCGGCGAGCGCCTGCACGCCGTCCTCGGCCTCGATGACCGTGAACGGGCCGCCCAGCAGGGTCATGCGGATCAGTTTGCGGAGGTCCGCGTGGTCGTCGGCAATCAAGATGGTTCGGTTCATGGGTGGCCTGCCTGTGCCGGGACTGAACCTGCCGCGCCCCCGGCAGGCGCCGCGGCAGGAAACGAGAGAGTAACGGCGGTCCCCTGCCCCGGAACGCTCGTCAGGGTCGCCTCGCCCCCATGACAGCGCATGATCTCCTGCACCAGACTGAGCCCCAGACCGGTGCCCGGAATGCGGCCGGACGTGTCGGCCCGGTAGAAACGTTCGAAGGCGCGGCGGGCCTGATCGGCAGTCATGCCGACGCCCCGGTCGGTCACGCGGACCGTCACCGCTGCGCCCGGCGCGGCCGCCACCTGAACGTGGACGTCCCCGCCGCCGGGGGAGTACTTGAAAGCGTTCGAGAGGACGTTCCCAAGCGCCTGCTGGAACTTCGCGGCGTCCACCCGGACGTTCAGGTCGTCCGGGACGCTCAGGTGCAGGCGCTCCGTGTCGCCGGGGGGCGTGAAGGCCCGCGCCGCGCCGCGCACCAGCGGCGCGAGCGGCTGCTCCAGAAACTCGAAGTCCTGCCGGTCGCGCGCCTCGATCCGCGCGAGGTCCAGCAGTTCGCCCAGCAGGACGATCAGACGGCCCGCCTGGCGGTAGATGGTGTCCAGCAGGTCGCGGGTGGTGTCCGCGTCCAGCGAGCGGGTCAGGAGCAGTTCCGTGAACCCGTAGATGCTGGTCATCGGCGTGCGCAGTTCATGGGCAGCCGTGGACAGGAACTCGCTCTTCATGAGGCTGATCTCCGCTTCCGGCGTGATGTCCCGGAAGTACATGACGCGGCCCAGCGCTTCTCCGTCGCGGCCTTTCATGACGCGCGTGGCGCGTTTCAGCACGCGCCGGGCCGGGCAGGCGACCTGCACGGCGTCCCCACCCAGGCCCGCCAGCGGCACGGCCTCGCTGCGCGCGACCAGCAGCGCTTCCAGTTCCGCCTCGTCCAGGCCCGCCAGTTCGGCGGCGCTCAGGCCGGTCAGCCGCTCGAAGGCGGGATTGGACTCGGTGATCCGGCCGTCCGGGCCGAAGGTCACGAACCCGTCCGGACTGACCTTGAACACCGAGTCGAGCTGCACGGTCCGATCCCGCAGTTGCGCCTCCGCTGCGCGGCGCTCCGTGATGTCCCGCAGGAACCCGGCGTACACGGGTGGGACGGTCGGGAGGCGCACGACGCTCAACTCCACCGGGAATTCCTGCCCGTCCGCGCGGCAGGCGAACAGTTCCAGCCGCTGCCCGAGCATGCGGTCCGGTCCGCCGCCTCTCACGCGTTCCATGCCGAGCGTATGCGCCTGTCGCATACCGGGCGGCACGATCAGCTGCGCCATGGGCTGACCGATCGCGCTGGCCTGCGGAAGGGCGAAGATCTGCTCGGCCGCCGGGTTGAATTCCGTGATGACGCCCCGCTCGTCACTGGTGATGATGGCGTCCAGCGACGCGCCGACGATCGCCTTCAGGCGGGCCTCGCTGGAGCGCAGGAGGGTGCCCGCCTGCTCCCGTTCGGCGTGCGTCTCGGCCCACTGTCCGATCAGGCGTAGGTAATCCTCGTCGGCCGCGCTGAACGGTAAGTCCAGAGAATCACGCTGGAAGATCAGCACGCCGCGCGTTTCGCCGCCGACCCGGACCGGCACCGTGCATACCTGCCCGTTCCCGCAGTGTCGTCCGTCTGGCCCGGACCGTGCGGCGCAGTCGAGCAGGCCTGCCCGAACTTGCAGGTCCTCCGGATCCACCGGTCCGACCAGCAGCGTCAACCGCCATGAGGTGCCGTCCGGCACGGCGTACGCACCCACGCCACCGAATGCGTCCCGGCCGAGCTGGAGCAGCCGCGTCAGCGTCCAGTTCAGTTCCGCGTCACCCGGGCCGCTGCCTGCACCGGGGCCCGGCGCGGCCACCACGTCATACAGCGCCCGCAGGCGCGCCTGGGCACGCTTCAGGTCCGTCAGGTCCGTCAGAACGGCAATCTGCCCGCCGGTCGTGCGGGCCACGGCTGTCACGAGTACCTGCCGCTCCTGCCCGTCCGGACGGCGCAGCACGACCTCCGCCACGCGCCGGCCAGTTCCGTCCGCCGGCCAGGGATTCAGATCCGGCAGCACGCGGTCGACCGGCTCACCCAGCAGTTCCGCCTGCGCCCGTTCCACCAGCGCCGCGAAGGCCGGGTTCACGTACGAGAACTGCCCGTCCGCGTCGGTCACGATCAGGCCCTCCCCCATGGTTTCCGTGAGCTGCACCGCGAAATCCCGTTCGCGCTGCGCTTCGGCCTGAGCGGCCCGTAACGCTTCGGCGCCCCGCTCCAGTTCCGCCCGCGCCCGCTCAGCTTCACGGGTCCGTCTGACCTCTGTCGCCAGCGCCCGCGCGGCATTGCGCAGCAGTGACGACACGGTGAAAACGCTGAGGATCACCAGCAACGCCCCCAGGCCCGTCAGGGTCCGTTCTGCCGCGCGAAGGTTCGCGGCAATGCCGCTGCGCTGACGATCCAGTGCCTGCAGGGCCGCCGTGTACGTCCGTAACGCTACACCCATCACGGCCTCCATCTGCTCGACACCGCCGGCCCTACTCAGGCGCGCCGGCGTGAACGCCTGCACAGTTTCCACCGTGCGCTGCAGGGCGTCGCGCTCCACTGCAGACAACTGATCCACGAGCCGCTCGTCCGCCACGACCTGCCCCTTGGACTGCAGAATGGCAAGTGGCACCTCCAGTTGCGCGGCTGTAGCTCCGCGCGCGACCAGGACCTGCACCTCGGCCGTCTGCCGCACGAACTCCGAGAACGACCACCCGGTGATGGACGCTCCGGACAGTTGCGCCACGCGGTTGAGGTGCACGAACGTGAATGCGAAACTCCCGGCGGTCAGCACGACCACCGCCGCCAGCAGCAGACTGAGCGGCGCGGCCCACCCGCCCCGCCCTGCCTTCCGGTTCAGCAGGCCCCGCACCGCTCAATCCGTGCGTTCCGTGATGCCCATCATCTGCCACACCCACGCGGCGTTGTAGACGGTCGGGTCGAGCTTGAAGGCGTGATACGGGAAGGTCAGGTACACCGGCCCGTAATTCCGGAGTTCCAGCAGTTCCCCTCCAGATTTGAGTGCCACGATCACCGGCACGTCCCGCAGCGGCCCCAGCTTCAGGTCGGTGGCGTACCGGTCGTGCGCCGTCAGGTGCAGCGTCGCGTCCGGCGCGATACCGGCCGCGTCCAGCACGCTGCTCAGAAGCGGTCCCGTGTACTCATGCACTTCGTTCTTGCGGGACGGATCGGGCGTCGTGAAACTCACCAGTCCCAGCGCCGCCAATTGCGCCCGGGTGAACGTCACGGCCTTCCCGGATGCGGGCGTGACCGTCAGGACCACCGGCCCGGCCGCTGACAGTTCCGGATCCGGGCCGACCTTCACGTAGGGCGCCGGCCCGGACTGGCAGGCGCATAGCAGCAGCAGGGGGAACATGCGGATGGCATTCATGATCCTGAAACCTCCCCACACACCCGCGCGGGGCGTGTTCCGGCCATCGTGACAGCCGGACTCCTACGCTTTTCTTGCAGGCTTCCGGCCGGTGCCAGATTCCTGGGACGCCGGTTGAAAGACTCCTGCACGAGTCCCGCGCGTACGCTGACGGCATGACCCCGCGCGACCCGACCCCACCCACCGGAACGGACGCCGTGACGGACGCTCCGGTCGGTACCAGCGCGGAGGTTCCGCAGGCCGGTCAGGACAGCCCGGCACCGGTCACGCCCGAACACGACGCGCTGTACACCGCGCAACTTGAACGGTACGCCGCCGAGTTCGGCACGCTGTACCTGAAGTACCGCCAGCAGACGGCAGAACTGGAAACCGCAACCCGCGCCGTCGTCCACGCGTTCGTGGTGGCGCTCGGCGCGCACGACCCTTACACGCGCCGTCACACCCAGCGCGTACAGGCCAGCGCCCTGACCCTGGCCCACACGCTCGGCTGGGACAGCACGAAGCTAGAAGACGTGCGCCTCGGCGCCCTGCTGCACGACATCGGTAAGACTTCAGTGTCAGACACCATCCTGCGCAAACCCGGCCGTCTGACCGACGCGGAGTTCCAGTCGATCACGCAGCATCCCGTCATCGGCGCGCACATGATCGCCGGTTTTCCCGCGCTGACCATCGCCCGCCCATTCGTCCTGCACCACCACGAACGCTGGGATGGACGCGGCTACCCCGACCGCCTCGCCGGAACGGACATTCCCGTGCAGGGTCGCCTGCTGGCCGTCGTGGACGCAGTGGACGCCATGCTGACCGACCGTCCCTACCGGCAGGCGTTGAGTGTCAATCAGGTCACGCAGGAACTGCTGCGCGGCCGCGACCACCAGTTCGACCCGGACATGATCGAAGCGTTCCTCGACTCCGGCGCGCTGGACCTGTACCGCCCCGACACCACAGACGGTTCCAGCCACGACTGAAACGGACTCGGATTGAACGGGCTGCAAAGCCCATTCAACCCGAGCGGATGCGAGAAGGAGAGAAACGGGTTCCGGACGTGGAGCCGGCAATCCGGTGACGTTCCGGATTGTTGGCGAAACAAACGGAACCCGTATGGCACGGACACCGGTTGAACGGGCCTGCAAAGCCCGCTGGGTCCGACCGGATGCGACCCGTAGAGCTACCCCGCAGAGCAGGAGAGAAACGGGCCGAAGCGGTATCAGCCCTGGTTTCCCCGGTAGGCCCAGCCGGTCAGGCGGGATTCGATCAGCGCAAAGACCGCGTACAGCAGCACGCCCATGGCGCTGACCAGCAGCACGCCGCCGAACACCAGCGGCACCTGGAAGGAGCTGGCGGCCTGGTTCATCATCACGCCGATCCCCTTGTTGCTGGCGGCCAGTTCGCTGATGATGCTGCCCACGAACGCCAGCGTGACCGCGACTTTCAGGGACGCGAAGAAGTACGGCAGGGCGCGCGGCAGGCTCACCTTGGAAAAGACCTCCCAGGGTGAAGCGCCCAGCGCCCGCAGCAGTTCGCGCGGTTCGGGCTCTACCGTGGCGAGGCCGGTGGCGACGTTCACGACCACCGGGAAGAACGAGATCAGGAACGCGGTCAGCACGGCCGGGACGGGTCCCACGCCGAACCAGATGACCAGGACCGGCACCAGCGCCGCCTTGGGCACGGCGTTGAAGCCGATCAGCAGCGGGTACAGCGCCTGATACGCCGTGCGGTTCAGGCCCACCAGGGCGCCCAGCGCCACGCCCAGCACGACGCTGAGCGCGAAGCCGATCAGGGTGGTCGTCAGCGTCTGCCCGGCGTGCCCCGCCACGGCCGGCGCAAACTGGAAGATGGACGCGACCGACGCGCTGGGCGTGGGCAGGATGAACGGCGGGATGCTGAACAGTTGGCACGCCAGTTCCCAAACGGCGAAGAACGCCAGGATCGCCAGGGTGGGCGGCACAAGCGGGCGCAGTCTGGCCAGGGTGGCGGGCGGCAGGGCGCGCGGCACCGGGGCCACGCCGGGCGTTCCGGTTTCCAGACTCACGGCAGTACCTTCACGAGACAGCCTCCATGAGTTCCTCGGCGCGGATGGGCGAGCGCAGGCCGCCCACGCGGGCGCGCAGGTCGTGGATCACGTCCGTGAACTCGGGCGTGAAGGTCAGGTTCAGCGCGCGGGGCCGCGCGAACGGCACCTCATGCTGCGCGGTGAAGGTACCGGGCCGGGCGCTCATGACGTACACGGTGTCGGCCAGCAGCGCCGCCTCGCGCAGGTCGTGCGTGACCAGGATCACGGTGGGCCGCGCGCCCATCCACAGTGCCTGCAGGGCCAGCCACAGTTCCTCGCGGGTGAAGGCGTCCAGCGCGCTGAACGGCTCGTCCAGCAGCAGGAAGTCCGGCGCGTGGATCAGCGACCGCACGAGGTTCACGCGCTGCTGCATCCCGCCCGACAGTTCCCACGGGTGCCTGTCCACGAAGTCGCCCAGGCCCACCGCCGACAGCAGCCGCCGCGCGCGGGCCACGTAGGGCGCGCGGTCGCGGCGGTACGCGGCCTTGTGTTTCGGGGAGACTTCCAGCGGCAGCAGCACGTTCTGCAACACCGTGCGCCACAGCAGCAGGCTGGGATTCTGGAAGGCGATCCCGGTGTTCCCGGTCGCTTTCGGGGGGGCGCCGCTGATCAGAGCCGTGCCGGACGCCGCCGGCATCAGCCCCGCCACGAGGCGCAGCAGCGTGCTCTTGCCGCAACCGGACGGGCCGACGATGGCGACGAACTCGCCCGTCCTGACCGTCAGGTTCACGTCCTGCGCGGCCAGCGTGCCGCCGGGGCCTCCGTAGCGCATGTGTACGCCGCGCAGGTCGATGGCCAGCGGCTCCGTGTTGGGCGCGGCCGTGGTGGGCGCGGCGCTCACTTCACCTTCCGGTCGGCGGCAGGCGGCAGGTAAGACGTGTCGAACACGTTCGTGGGCGTGAGTCCCTTCGGCAGGTCGAAGGCGTTCTGCACGACCGTGATGCTGCTTTTCAGGCGGTCCGGGCGAACGAGCCCCAGACCCAGCGCGCGCGTGTCCTTCGTCAGGACGCTGCCGCTCAGCGCGAGTTTCAGGCGCTCGGTCTCCAGCGCCGGGTTGATCAGCGCATTCTTCTTCAGCAACGAGGCGATGGCGGCCGCCGGATCCTTGATCGCGTCCTTGAGGCCCTGGTTGATGGCCACCAGCATTCCTTTCACGACCGCCGGGTTCTTCTTCGCCCAGTCGGCGCGCACGATGATCGCGTTGCCGTACAGACCGCTGATGCTCTGCGCGTACGGGAAGACCGTGACCTCGTCGGCCTTCACGCCCAGCTGCCCCAGACTCAGCAGGGACGTGAACGTGAAGCCCGAGATGCCGTCCGCCTGCTTGCGGGCCAGCATCGGCTCGCGCAGGCCGCCATCCACGCTGACCCACTTCACCTTGCTGGCGTCGATGCCGTTCGCCTCCGCGAACGCCGGGAACAGGCGGCGCGACGCGTCCCCGACGGGGGCAGCCAGCGTCCTGCCTTCCAGATCCTTTGGGGTTTTGATGCCGCTGCTTTTGAGAACCAGGATCGAGTGCGGGGGCGCGTTGTACACCATGTACACCGCGACCAGCCGCTGCGCGGGGTTGCGGGCGTTGAATTCCATCATGGCGTTGATGTCGCCGAAGCCCATGTCGTACGTGCCGCTCGCGATCTTCGTGACGGCGTCCCCGGAGCCGAAGCCCCGGTCGATGGTGACGTTCAGGCCCTGCTTCGCGAAGTACCCACGGTCGGCCGCGAGCAGGTACGGGGAGCCCGGCCCCTCGAACGCCCAGTCGAGCGTGAAGCGCACATTCGTGCCCTGCGCGGCAGCCAGAGAAGAGAGAGTGAGGGTCAGGGTGGCGGTCAGAATCTTGTGGGTCATGGAATTCCTTGTGAGTTCAGACGCCCAGGTAGCGCTGGACGGCGTGGGTGGGTGTGTCGGCGGTGTGGCCGGTCTCGACGACGCGGCCCTTCTGCATGACGTAGTAGCGGTCGGCGAACGACCACGCGAAATCCAGGTACTGCTCGACGAGCAGCACGGCGACGCGCAGTTCCGTGCGGATGCGGGTCAGGGCGACTTCGATCTCCTGCACGACGCTGGGCTGGATGCCCTCGGTGGGTTCGTCGAGCAGCAGGTAGCGCGGTTGCGTGACCAGGGCGCGGCCGATGGCGACCTGCTGCTGCTGCCCACCGGACAGGTTTCCGGCGCGGCGGCCGGCCATGTCGCGGCAGATGGGAAAGAGGTCGTACACGAGGTCCGGAATCTCGCGTTTCGCGGTGGCGCGGCCCGACAGTGCCGGGAGGCCCATCAGGAGGTTCTCCTCGACGGTCAGGTGCCCGAACAGCCCGCGCCCCTGCGGCACGTACGCCAGCCCGCTGCGGGCGCGGATGAACGCAGCTTCCCGCTCGACCTGCGCGCCGTTCAGGCGCACACCGCCGCCCGTGACCGGGTGCAGGCCGGTGATGGCGCGCAGCAGGGTGGTCTTGCCCACGCCGTTGCGGCCGATCAGGGTGACGGCCTCGGCGTCCGCGATTTCCAGGTCGATGCCGAACAGCACCGGGCTCTGCCCGTACGCGGCGGTGACGCCTTCCAGTTTCAGCATGGGGGCTCCTTTGAAGGGCAGATGACAGCAGGCGGATGGCAGAGGGCCGACAGGGGCGGGAGGAGCCCTGCGCGTTCAGTCATGGGCCACCAGTTCCCTGGGTCGGCCCAGGTAGATCTCCATGACGTCCGGGTCGGCGCGCAGGGTGTGCAGGTCGCCCTCGCGGAACACCTGTCCCTGGTGCAGCACCGTGATGGGGGCGTTCAGGAGTTCCACGAAGTGCATGTCGTGGTCGATCACGAGCACGGTGTGTCGCCCGGCCAGGGTGTGGATCAGGGCGGCGGTCTGCGCGGTCTCCTGCGCGGTCATGCCGGCGGTGGGTTCGTCGAGCAGCAGGAGTTGCGGGTCGGCGGCGACGACCATGCCGATCTCCAGCCACTGCTTCTCGCCGTGAGCTAGCAAGGCGGCGGGCACGTCGGCCCGTCCGGTCAGGCCGGTCAGGTGCAGCAGTTCGTCGGCGCGGTCCTGCTCAGCGCGGGTGGGGGATTTGAGGATGCCCAGCACGCCCTTGTCGCGGCGGGCGGTGAGCAGCAGGTTCTCGCGGACGCTCAGGCCCTCCAGCACGCCGGGCGCCTGGAATTTGCGGCAGATGCCCAGGCCCGCGATGCGGTGTTCCGGCAGCGTCGAGATGACCTGCCCGTCGAAGCGCACCTCGCCGGTGTCGGGCCGCACCTTGCCGATGATCGTGTCGAGCAGGGTGCTCTTGCCCGCGCCGTTCGGCCCGATCAGGACGCGCAGGCTGCCTTTCGGGACGGACAGGCTGAGGTTTGTGATGGCCTTGAAGCCGTCGAAGGACACCGTGATGTCCCGCACGTCCAGCAGCGCTTCATGGGTGTCAGACGGCATCGCTCACCTCGCGGGTCAGGGGACTGGGTGGCGTGGGGAGGGGGGCAGGGCGGCGGCGGCCCTGGAGCAGCCCGGCCACGCCCTGCGGCATCACCAGCACCACCAGCACAAACAGCGACCCCATGACGTACAGCCACGCGTCCGGCGCGGCGCTGGAGATCCGGTCTTTCACGAGTTGCCCCAGTACCAGCCCGGCCGCCGCGCCGATCAGACTGGCGCGGCCGCCCAGCGCGACCCACACGACGAGTTCGATGCTGAACGCCGTGCCGATCATGGCTGGAGAGATGGTGCCCAGGTGCAGCGTGTACAGCGCGCCGGACACGCCCGCGAGCAGGCCGCCCAGCATGAACGCCGCGATCTTGAACGCCGCCGGGTTGAAGCCCAGGAAGCGCGTGCGGTTCTCGTTGTCGCGGATGGCGGTCAGAATCGCCCCGAACGGCGTGCGCAGCAGCAGGGCCGTGCCGCACAGCGCGAGCGCCACGAACAGCAGTGTCACCCAGTACAGGCCGTTCGCCACGTTCGGGCCGCGCAGGTTCACGCCCAGGAACGTCTGGAAGTCCGTGACGCCGTTCGTGCCGCTCGTCAGGCCCTGCGAGCCGTTCAGCCACGTCACGAACGCCAGCAGCAGCGCCTGCGTGATGATGCTCACGTACACACCGGTGATCCGGCGGCGGAACATCAACCACGCGACCAGTCCGGCCGCCGCTGCCGGGAGGATCAGCACCATCGCCAGCGCGAACGGCGCGCTCGCGAACGGCGCCCAGAACCACGGCAACGCCTCCACGCCGTTGTACAGCATGAAGTCCGGCAGTTCGCCCCTGGGGGTCGCCACGAGTTTCAGGTGCATGGCGAGCGCGTACCCGCCCAGCCCGAAGAACAGTCCCTGCCCCAGGCTCAGGATGCCCGCGCGGCCCCACACGACCATGACGCCGACCGCCGCGATGGACAGCGCCAGCACCCGCCCCAGCAGCGTGAGCGGGTACGCGCCCAGGTACAGCGGCGCGAACGCCAGGGCGATCAGCACGGCGATCACGGCCATGGTGGAGGTGGACAGCTTCATCACGCTTCCTCCAGGGCCCGCGATTTCGTGGGGATCAGGCCGCGCGGTTTCCACTGCAGGAACGCCACGACGAGGACCAGCAGGATCGCCTGCGCGAGACTGACGCTCGTGAAGCCCTCGGCCAGGGCGGTCACGAAGCCCAGCAGCACGGCCGCGACCGCGCCGCCCAGCACGCTGCCCACGCCGCCCACCACGACCACCAGGAAGGCGTTCACGATGTACGCCGCGCCCACCGTGGGGTTCACCGGGGCGATCAGGGCGAGGCCCACGCCCGCCGCGCCCGCCACGCCCGCGCCCAGCGCGAACACCAGCAGGTCCAGCGAGCGGGTGTTCACGCCGAGTGCTGCGGCCATCTCGCGGTTCTGGTTCACGGCGCGCACGTGCATGCCGAAGCGGCTGCGATTCAGCAGCCACCACATGCCGCCCAGCACGATCAGCGCCAGCGCGATCACGAACAGCCGCACGAACGGCAGGGTCACGTCGCCCAGTTGCAGCGCGCCGCCCAGCCAAGCGGGGGCGGTGACGGGCACGCCGGTACTGCCGAACAGTTGCCGCGCGGCCTGTTGCAGGATCAGGCTGATCCCGAATGTCGCGAGCAGCGTGTCCAGCGGCCGGCCGTACAGGCGGCGGATGACCGTGAACTCCATGACGGCGCCCAGCAGCGCGGCGCCCAGGAACGCGAGCGGAAAGGCCACCCACAGGTACGCGTCGCCCAGGGTCGGCCCGGCCCACTGCGCCGCGAGGTACGTCAGGTACCCGCCGACCATCAGGAATTCGCCGTGCGCCATGTTGATCACGCGCATCAGCCCGAAGCTCAGCGCGAGGCCCAGCGCGGCCAGCAGCAGGATGCTGCCCACCGACAGGCCCGTGAACAGCTGCCCGGAAATAAACGTGAAGTCCATCTTCCCTCCTCGAAAGGGTGAGCGGGACGCAGAAGGAGCGTGAAGCTGCCTCCCGCGTCCCACTCAGCCGGGGCGGCTTACGGGCAGGTCTTGCCGGGGAAGGCGAGCTTGTCGTACGGTTCGGGCTTCACCACGCCCTTGCTCTGCGCGACGACCCTGAACTGCCCGCCCGCGCCGGATACGCCGGTGTACACGGCCTGCGTGAGGCTGCCGTTGGGGGCGACGGTGATCCTGCCGAGCGGGCTGTCCATGCTGATGCCCACGATGGCCTTGCGTACCGCCATGGGCTCGAAGGACTTGGCCTTCTCGACGGCGGCCTTCCAGAGGTACACGTCCATGTACGCGTGCGCCATGGGGTCGGTGATGGCGGCGCCGGCGCCGTATTTCTTCTGGTACGCGGCGACGAACTTTTTGTTGGCGGGGTTCGGGAGACTCTGGAAGTAATTCCAGGTGGCGTACTGGCCGTTCAGGAGCCCCGTGCCGATGGCCTGCGCTTCCTGCTCGGCGATGGAGAACGAGATCACGGGCAGGGTGCTGGCCTTGTACCCGGCGGCCTGGTACTGCTTGAAGAACGACACGTTGGAGTCGCCGTTCAGGGTGTTGATGATCACGTCGGGTTTGGCGGCCTTGATCTTGTTGATGACGGAGCTGAATTCGGTGCCGCCCAGCGCGACGTACTCCTCGCCGGACAGGGTGGCTTTCTTCGCGGCGATGTGCTTTTTCAGGATGAGGTTAGCGGTGCGGGGGTACACGTAGTCGCTGCCGAGCAGGAAGATCTTCTTGTAGCCCTTGCTCAGCGCCCATTCCAGGGCGGGCAGCGCCTGCTGATTGGGTTGAGCGCCGGTGTAGATGATGTTGGGGGAGCACTCGTTGCCCTCGAACTGCACGGGGTAGAACAGCAGCCCGCCATTTTTCTCGAATACCGGGAGCATGGATTTACGGCTGGCGCTCGTCCATCCGCCGAACACAGTGGCGACCCTGTCCTGGGTCAGGAGTTTCTCGGCCTTGGTGGCAAAGGTGGGCCAGTCGCTGGCGCCGTCCTCCTTGACGACCACGATCTTGCGGCCCATGACGCCGCCCGCCGCGTTGATCTCGTCGATGGCGAGTTGCGCGGCGTTGGCGACCGTGATCTCGCTGATGGCCATGGTGCCGGTCAGCGAGTGCAGCACGCCGACTTTCACGGTGCCCTGGGCGCTGGCGCTGCTGGCGGCAAGGAGGACGAGGCTGAGGGTGGCGGTGCAGACGGAACGGAGCTTGCTCATGAGGGTCTCCTTTTGGGTGCGCGTTGCACGCACCGGCGCTGCCTTAAGGTGAATCCTAAGCTTTTTCTGCGATTTGTTCAATTTTTTGTTAACAGATTGCGCAGATGGGCGGACTATAGAAGCCAACCCGCAGCGCGGCATGCAGGTTGTTTAGAAAAACGAGCGTTTCGGGGCAGCGAGGCGGATACGCTGAACCCTGACAGGCCGTCACCACCGCTCACACCCACCCAGGAGGTCCGCCAGGGATGCAACTCACGGAACGCGAACGCGACAAACTCCTGATCCACGCCGCCGCCCAGGTCGCCCAGAATCGCCGCGCACGCGGCCTGAAACTCAACCACCCGGAAGCCGTCGCCCTGATCACCGCCGCCGTCCTCGAAGGCATCCGCGACGGCCGGCGCGTTGAGGACCTGATGGGCTGGGGCGCCACCATCCTGACCCCGGACGACGTCATGGACGGCGTGCCCGAACTCATCCACGACATCCAGATCGAGGGCACCTTCCCCGACGGGACCAAACTGGTGACCATCCACGACCCCATCCGCGGCGCCGCCAGCCGCGTCGTGCCCGGCGAGTACCTGCTGGAAGACGGCCACATCGAACTGAACGCCGGACGACCCGTCACGCCCCTCACCGTCGCCAACCGCGCCGACCGGCCCATCCAGATCGGCAGCCACTTCCACTTCTTCGAGGTGAACGCCGGACTGCACTTCGACCGCGCGGCCGCCTACGGCCAGCGCCTGAACATTCCCGCCGGCACCGCCGTCCGCTTCGAACCCGGCGAGGAACGCGACGTGGAACTCGTGCCCCTCGGCGGCACCCGCGAAGTCCACGGCATGAACGCGCTGATCAGCGGCGAACTGGACAGCGCCGGAATGAAGGACGCCGCGCTGACACGGGCGCGCGAACAGGGATTCGGGGGGACGGAATGAGGTCGGGGCTGCGTGCGAACCCCTCAGTCCGCTTCGCGGCCACCTCCCCTCAAGGGGAGCCAAAGAGAACTTGCCTCCCCTTGAGGGGAGGTGCCCCGCAGGGGCGGAGGGTTTCAGCGGGCAAGAGCAGCCCCTTCACCATCACGGAGGCCATATGAAAGTCACGCGCCGGCAGTACGCCGACCTGTACGGTCCGACGGTGGGGGACCGCGTGCGTCTGGGCGACACGGGCCTGTTGATCGAGGTCGAACAGGACTTCACGACGTACGGTGAGGAGGTGAAGTTCGGCGGCGGGAAGGTCATCCGCGACGGGCTGGGCCAGAGCAGCACGGCCACCCGCGAGGATGCGAACGTGCCGGATCTGGTGATCACGAACGCGCTGATCCTCGACCACTGGGGCGTCGTGAAGGCAGATGTGGGCGTGAAGAACGGACGGATCACGGCCATCGGGAAGGCCGGGAATCCCGGCACGCAGGACGGCGTGACGCGGGGCCTGACCATCGGGGCGAGCACCGAGATCGTGGCGGGCGAGGGACACATCCTCACGGCGGGCGGCGTGGACACGCACATTCACTTCATCGCGCCGCAGCAGTGCTGGACGGCGCTGGAATCCGGCGTGACGACCATGATCGGCGGCGGCACCGGCCCCACGGCCGGCACGTCGGCGACGACCTGCACGCCGGGCGAGTGGCACATTCACCGCATGCTGGAATCCCTGGCGGACCTGCCGCTGAACTTCGGGCTGCTCGGCAAGGGCAACGCCAGCACGCAGTCGCCGCTGGCGGAGCAGATCCGCGCCGGGGCGCTGGGCCTGAAACTGCACGAGGACTGGGGCACCACGCCCGCCGCCATCCACGCCGCGCTGAGCGTCGCCGAGGACTTCGACATCCAGGTCGCAATTCACACCGACACGCTGAACGAGTCGGGATTCGTCGAGGACTCCATCCGGGCGTTCGCGGGGCGCACCATCCATACCTTCCACACCGAGGGCGCCGGGGGCGGGCACGCGCCGGACATCATCAAGGTGGCGGGCCTCCCGAACGTGCTGCCCAGCTCCACCAACCCGACCATGCCGTTCACGGTGAACACCATCCACGAGCACCTCGACATGCTGATGGTCTGCCACCACCTCAGCCCGCGCATTCCCGAGGACGTGTCCTTCGCCGAGAGCCGCATCCGCCCCGAGACGATCGCCGCCGAGGACGTCCTGCATGACCTGGGCGTGTTCAGCATGATGAGCAGCGACTCGCAGGCGATGGGCCGCGTGGGTGAGGTCATCACCCGCACGTGGCAGGCGGCACACAAGATGAAACTCCAGCGCGGCCCGCTGGGCATTCCCGGCCTGGGCGCCGACAACCGCGCGGACAACCTGCGCGCCCGGCGGTACGTCGCCAAGTACACCATCAACCCGGCCGTCGCGCACGGCATCGCGCACGAGGTCGGCAGCATTGAGGTCGGCAAACTCGCCGATCTGGTGCTGTGGAAACCCGCCTTCTTCGGCGCGAAGACCGCGCTTGTTATCAAGGGCGGGTTCGTCGTCGCCGCGCAGATGGGCGATGCGAACGCCAGTATCCCCACGCCGCAACCCGTGTACCCGCGCCCCATGTTCGCCGCGCACGGGGGCGGGCCGGACGCCACCTGCCTGCACTTCGTCTCGCAGGCCAGCCTGGAAGAAGGCAACCTGCCCGACGTCGGCCGCCGCTACAGCGCCGTGCAGCACACCCGCGACATCGGCAAGCGGGACATGATCCTGAATGCCGAGACGCCCGACATCCACGTCAACCCCGAAACCTACGAGGTGCGCGTGAACGGCGAGGTCGTGACGTGCGAACCCCTCGACGAACTGCCGCTCGCCCAGCGGTACTTCCTGTTCTGAGAGGCTGAGATATGCATACCGATGCATTTCCTCCCTGTCCTGTTCATGGGCCGATCCTGCCCGCCGTACCTCACGGATATATCGGTGGGGCGATCCCGCAGAAGTGCAGCACCTGTGAATTGGAGTTCGAGGGCAGTTGCCAGCGGGCCATGTCGCAGTTGGGCCGATTCCTGTCGCTCGACTATGGCCCATGTCGGGTTAACGGCTCTACACAACCAGTGCGATACGAGAATCAGTTTATTACCTCTCGTGTCGATGTGCCGGAAAAATGCACGACCTGCCGTTTTCTGACCTACCTGAGTGTCTATGGTTTCAGGTGTGGTGAGGATGCCGAGATCTGGGGACGACCTCTCAAGACTCTGGATTGGGGCAGTTGGCATCCGGAATTCATCTACGTGGAGCTTCCACAGCCAAAGATCACCACCCGGCCACTTATCGAGCGGCTCTGGCAGCGCGATCTGCTGGGCTTCCTGAAAGAGTACCGACGTGTCAATCCAGATACAGCTCTGAGTGAGGCCAGAGACGATTACGCCCGACTTCTCCAACTCATTACTGAGCAGAATTGACGAACTTCCAAACAATTATTCAGGAGATGCCGACATGACCCGCAAGATGACCGTTCAAAAGTACCGTCTGGGCGAGGAACCCCGTGAGCGTGAGTACTGGCTGACCCGCACGCCGGAGGAGCGCTTCATGGAGGTGTTCCGCCTGCGTGCCATGTGGGGCGCGGCTCAGACACCCATGGTACGTGAGGTGACGAGCGTTCACCGCTTGGGCGAGAAGGGGAAGAAAGGACCGTGAGCCCAAGTGCATGAGGCGTCCATTGCCCTGTCGCTGATCGACGTGGCGTCCGAGGTGCTGCGTGAGAACGGCGCGGCGCGGGCGTCGGCACTGACGGTACGGGTGGGCGCGTGGTCGAGCGTGGTGCCGGAGGCGCTGACGGCGGCTTTTCCGGCCTGCGCGGCGGGGACGCCCTTGGAGGGCGCGCGCCTGAGCGTCGTGACGGTGCCGGGCGTGGGCGAGTGCCCGACCCACGGGCCGGTGACGCTGGACGTGAGACAGGGCCTGCGCTGCCCTGAGTGCGGCGCGCCGACGCCCACGCTGCTGGCGGGTGACGAACTGGAGCTGGACGAGATCGAACTGGCTGAACCTGATCTGGAGGACCTATGACGGCAACGAACCCGCGCATCGTGACGGTGCGGCAGAACATCCTGAAGGCGAACGACCACACGGCAGCCGAGAATCGCGCCACCTTCGCGGCGGCGGGCGTGCGGGCGATCAATCTGGCGAGCAGTCCCGGTGCGGGCAAGACGGCGCTGCTGGAACGCACGCTGCGGGATCTGGCGGGGCAGGTGAGCATGGCGGTCGCGGTGGGGGACCTCGCGACCGAGAACGACGCGGCGCGGCTGCGGCAGCACGGCGCGCAGGCCGAGCAGATCGTCACGGGGACCATCTGCCATCTGGACGCGGCGATGGTGCAGGCGGTGCTGCCGCGTTTCGATCTGGCGGGGCTGGAGGTGCTGTTCCTGGAGAACGTGGGGAATCTGGTGTGCCCCAGTTCGTACGATCTGGGCGAGGCGGCCCGCGCGGTGCTGATCAGCACGACCGAGGGCGAGGACAAGCCGCTGAAGTACCCGACGATGTTCAACACGGCGGACGTCGTGGTGATCACGAAGATGGACCTCGCGGACGCGGTGGGCTTCGACCGGGACCTGTGCCGGGAGAACATTGATCGGGCGCGGCCCGGCGTGCCGGTCATCGAGCTGAGCAGCCGCAGCGGTGTGGGCCTGGACACGTGGTTCGCGTTCGTGCGGGGCGAAGGGGCGTGACCCGTCTGTCCGGGCTGCGCCGCCCGGTCCTGGGCACGGTCACGGCGGCAGGCGAGGTGGCGGGCGATGTGGTCCGCGTCCCCATGACGGCCGCCGATCGCCGCCGGGTGCGCCGCCGCCTGCGCGCCCCGGACGGCGTGGAGCTGCTGCTGGCGCTGCCGACCGGGACGGTCCTCACGCCGGGCACGCCGCTGGAGGTGCGGGGCGGCGTGACTTACGTCGTGGCCGCCGCCCCAGAGGACGTGGCAGTCGTCACGCCGCGCACGCTGGCTGAGGCGGCGGCGCTGGGGCACGCGGTGGGCAACCTGCACCGTGACCTCGTGCCGGACGGGGGGGCGTTCCTGGCACTGTGGGACGCGCCGCTGGAGCTGCTGCTGACGCGGCTGGGCGTGCCGTTCACGCGCGAGGAGCGGGCGTTTCATGGTCGCCCGTCCTGGGAGCACGAGTCGTGACACTGCTGCGCCTGCTGCAACTGTCGGATTCGGCGTTCCCCACCGGGGCGTATGCGTTCAGTGACGGGCTGGAGACGCTGACGACGCGCGGCGAGGTCCACACGCCCGGCGACCTGACGGCGTTCCTGGCGGGGCAGCTGACGCACGGGTGGGGCGCCCAGGACGCGCCTGCCTGTGCGCTGGCATGGGGCGCCGATCCCGCCACGCTGGCGGAACTGGACGAGCTACTGGACGACCTGAAGCTCGTGCCGGGGCCGCGCGCGGCGAGCACGCGGGTCGGGGCGAACCTGCGCCGCGCCGCCACGCACCTCTGGCCGGACGTCGTGGGCGACCTGCCCGCCACCCGGCACCACGCCACCACCTTCGCCCTGCTGGGGCACGCGCTCGGTGCCCCGCGCGCGGACACCGTCACGGCGTTCGTGAGCGGCTGGCTGCTGGGCCGCGCCACCTCCGCCACGCGCCTGATGAAACTCGGTGGGCTGGACGCCCAGCGCTGCGCCGCCCACTGCGGACACGCCGCGCAGGCCTGCGTCCACGCGGCCCTGCACGCCACGCCGGATGACCTCTGCACCTTTACCCCGCACCTGGACGTCGCCGCCAGTGAGCAGCCCGGCCTGAACGCGCGGCTGTTCCAGACCTGAATCCAAGGAGACACCATGACCCATCCCAATCCTTCCTCTCCCCTGCGGATCGGCGTGGGCGGCCCGGTTGGCAGCGGCAAGACGGCGCTACTGGAGGCGCTGTGCCGCGCGCTGCGGGACCGCTACGAGCTGGCCGTCATCACGAACGACATCTACACCTTCGAGGACCAGCGGATCCTGACGGCGGCGGCCGCGCTGCCCGCCGACCGCATCCGGGGCGTGCAGACGGGCGGCTGCCCGCACACCGCAATCCGCGAGGACACCTCGCTGAATCAGGAGGCGGCCGAGGCGCTGACCGCCGGGTACCCGGGCCTGGAGCTGCTGTTCATCGAGTCGGGCGGGGACAACCTCGCATCCAGCTTCTCGCCGGAGCTGGTGGACGCGTGGATGTTCGTGCTGGACGTGTCCGGCGGCGAGAAGGTGCCGCGCAAGGGCGGGCCCGGTGTCCGTGCGAGCGACCTGCTGGTGATCAACAAGACGGACCTCGCGCCGCTGGTCGGGGCGGACCTGCGCGTGATGGACGCCGACGCGCGGGCCGGGCGCACGGTGGGAGGCGAGGTGCGGCCCTTCGTGTTCACGAACCTGAAAAGCGGTGAGGGGCTGGCGGACGTGATCGCGTGGATCGAGCATGACCTGCTGTTCCGGGACGTGCCGCCGCCCCGGCTGGGCTGGCAGGGAGCGTCCCCCTGAGCCTGCTCGCCCGCACCCGCACCGGTGTCCTGCACCTGCACTTCGGCGTGCGGGGCGGGCGCACCGCGCTGCTGCGCGACACGCAGAAGGCGCCGTTGATGGTCATCCGGCCCTTCGAGCTGCCGTGCGGGACGCTGATGGTCTTCATCGTGAACCCGACCGGAGGCGTGCTGGGCGGCGATCACGCCGAGATCCGCGTGACGGTGGAGGGCGGCGCGCGGGTGCTGATCCTCACGCAGTCCGCCACGCGCGTTCAGCCGTCGCCGGACGGGCGGCCCGCCACGCAGGACATCCGGTTTCAGGTGGCGGCAGGCGCGCGGCTGGAATTCCACCCGGAACGCACGATTCCCTTCGCCGGCAGCGCGTTCGCACAGACCCTGACCGCCGAGTTGGAGAGCGGGGCGCAGTTCGCACTGACCGAGACGCTCGCCTCGGGCCGGGTGCAGACCGGCGAGCGGCTGGCCTTCGCGTCTTACGAGAGTGGCGTGCAGGTCAGTGTCGCGGGGCGGCGGGTGTATCTCGACCGGCAGCGCCTCGTGCCGGGCCCGCTGACCCGCGCGCCAGGCGTGTGGGGCGGGCAGGACTATCAGGCGTCCGGCGTGTTCGTGGGCGGCCCGGTCCCGGTGGATCTGCCGGGAACGCCGGGCGTCCTGGCCTCCGGCGTGTCGGCGGGCGGCGCGGTGTGGCTGCGTGGCGTGGCGGCCAGGGGACCGGACCTGGACCGGGCGTTGCTGGGCGCGCGTGAGTCCCTGCGGCGGCAGTTGTGGAACGCGCCGCCGGTGCAGGTGCGGCGCTGAAGCCCGCGCCCCGTCCGGCTCTCTCCTGCACGTGGCCCTCTCCTGCACGGGGCGCGCTACAGTCCGGTGCGTGACAGCAGGGGCCTGCCGCGCAGCGTCGCCAGGGCCGTGAGGGGGAGGGACGGAATGTTCGATATTCGTCGGTTCGGCGGCGTGATCTACGGAGCGGATTACAACCCGGAGCAGTGGCCGCGTGAAGTCTGGGCCGAGGACGTGCGCCTGATGAGCGAGGCTGGCGTGAATCTGGTGTCGCTGGGCATCTTCTCGTGGGCGCAGCTGGAACGCGCCGAGGGCGACTTCGACTTCGGGTGGCTGGACGAGGTGATGGACCTGCTGCACGCGGGCGGCGTGGACGTGAACCTGGCGACCGCGACGGCCTCGCCGCCCCCGTGGTTCTCGCTGAAGTACCCGGACTCCCGCCCGGTGACGGTGGACGGCGTGCGGCTGGAGGTCGGTGGGCGGCAGGGGTACTGCCCGAGCCACCCGGCGCTGCGGGAGGGCGTGGCCCGCCTGACGCGCGCCGTGGCGACCCGCTACGCCGGGCACCCGGCGCTGAAGCTGTGGCACATCAACAACGAGTACGGCTGCCACATCGACCAGTGTTTCTGCGAGCACTGCGCCCGCCGCTTCCGGGCGTGGCTGGAAGCCCGGTACGTGACCGTCGAGGCGCTGAACGAAGCGTGGGGCACCGCCTTCTGGAGTCAGCGATATACGGACTGGGCCGAGATCCAGCCGCCGCGCCGGGCGCCCACCTACGCCAACCCCACGCAGCAGCTCGACTGGCGGCGCTTTTCCAGCGACAACATCCTGGAACTGCACACCCTGGAGCGCGGCATCCTGACCGAGGTGACGCCGGACGTGCCGGCCACCACGAACTTCCTGGGATTCCTGCCGGGCCTGGATTACTTCCGCTGGGCGCAGGAGGAGGACGTGGTGTCCCTGGACGCCTACCCGGACCCCGGCCTGCCGGACTCGCACCTGGAGGCGGGCATGGTGTTCGACCTGACCCGTTCGCTGGGCGGCGGGAACCGCTGGATCCTGATGGAGCAGGCGACGAGCGCCGTGAACTGGCGCACCCGCAACGCGCCCAAGGCGCCGGGGCAGATGCGGATGCTCAACCACCTCGCGCTGGCGAAGGGAGCGAGCGGGATCATGTTCTTCCAGTGGCGGGCGTCGAAGGCGGGCGCGGAGAAGTTCCACAGCGGCCTCGTGCAGCACGTCGGGCCGCAGCAGTCGCGGGTGTGGCGGGAGGTGACGGACTTCGGCGCGGAACTGCGCGGGCTGACGCCCCTGCTGGACGCCCGCGTGCCCGCGCGGGTCGCGGTGATGTTCGACTGGCATAACTGGTGGGCGCTGAACATCGACAGCAAACCCGGCGTGCTGCCGCTGCTGCCGCTGCTCGGCCGCTGGTACGCCGCGCTGCGCTCGCTTGGACAGAACGTGGATTTCGTCGCGCCGGGCGGCGACCTCGGCGCGTACGACGTGGTCGTCCTGCCGAACCTGTACCTGATGGACGGGGCGACCGGCGCGGACCTGCGGGCCTTCACGCAGCGCGGCGGGCACCTGATCGCCGGGTACTTCACGGGCGTCGTGGACGGCCAGGAACACGTTCACCTGGGCGGGTACGGCGGGCCGCTGCGCGACGTACTGGGCCTGTGGGTCGAGGAATGGGACGTGCTGCTGCACGGGCAGACGAACACCGTCACCATAGGCGATCAGACCGTGACCGTCACCGACTGGTGCGACGTGCTGCACCTGGATGGCGCCGAAGCCGTCGCGACGTACGGGGAACGCTTCTACGCCGGTCAGGCCGCCGTGACCCGCCACGCCACCGGGCAGGGGCAGGCGTGGTACGTGGGCACCGAACTGCCCGCCGATACCCTGCGGAACGTGCTGCGCGGCGTGCTGGACGGTGCGGGCGTGCCGCACACGGACCTGCCGGTCACGCTGGACCTGAGCGTCTCGCAGCTGCCGGACGGTTCGCAGATCCTGCACCTGCTCAGCGCCGACCCGCAGGTCACGCAGCGGGTGCAGGTCCCGGTCGGCGGCCACTTCTTCCCCGCCCGGCCCGGAGGTGACGAGGTCGGCACGCAGGTGGACCTCGCGCCGTTCAGCGTCACCCTGATCCACTACCCCGGCCCGGTGGACGTGAGCGGCGTGAAGGTCGGCGGCGCGGCAGCGACCCGCGTGCCCCCCGGCGCCTGACCGGGAATCTGCCCGGCACGCGGCCCGCTCCGGAGTGGGCCGCGTACGTCAGCCGCCGATGTTCACGGTGGGCGCCCCGGCGCTGATGACCCCGCCGTGCGCGGTGCTGTCGCCCACGCGGGCGGCGGGGCGGCCGTTGATGAATACGGTGGCGCTGCCGCGCACGATGGAGTCCGGCGGCCCCTGGCACACGCATGTGTCCCCGGCGCGGGCGGCGGGTTGCCGGCCGATCAGGACGTTGGGACTGCCGGCCGCGACAGGCCCGCCGACGTGCGGGGTCCAGCCGCTATACAGCGGGCAGGTGTGATGGTCTCCGGAACGGGCGGCCTGCGGCATGACCGTACTGTACGGCAGGGCGGGGTATGCCGGAAGCGCACATCGGCGACCTGCGTGGTGGCCCGGCCCGGCAGGATTCGGAGAGCGTTGAGACGGACGGTTCGACACGCCTTCGAGGGTGGGTTCGGGGGGGGTTGTGAGACAGCCTACACTGTCTGCCACCGTTATTAGAGTAAACACTCAGGTATGGCCAGACCCCGTTCCATCACCGATGAACAGATTGTCGAGGCCGCGCACGAGGTGTTCCTGGAGCAGGGATTCTCGGCCACCACCGCTGCCGTCGCGCGGCGGGCGGGGGTCTCGGAAGGCACGCTGTTCAACCGTTTCCAGTCCAAGGAAGACCTGTTCGTCGCGGCCATCGGCCTCAGAAACTACGGCCAGTGGCGCTCGCAGCTGCTGGCCAGCGTCGGGCAGGGCGAGGTTCACCGCAACCTGGAACGCGCCCTGATGTCCCTGTTGCAGGAGGCCACGCTGCTGCTGCCGAAGCTGATGGTCATGTTCTCGCGCGGGCACGACCCCAGTCACAACCCGCTGTTGCAGCGGCTGGACGACCCGGTGCGTTCGGACGCGGACACGCTGGCCGGGTACCTCCAGGCCGAGGCGCAGCTGGGACGGGTGCGTCCGATGGACGCCGCCGTGACCTCGCTGGCCCTGATGGGCGCCGTCACTCACTACATCCACCGGGAGCAGATGCTGCCCGCGCTGGGGCGGGAGGTCGTCGATCCGGCGCGCTTCGTGCGTGGCCTGCTGGACGTCATGTGGCCCGGCCTGGAGCCCTGAAGTGACGGGTGACGGGTTTGTAAGTAAGTGTTCACTTTTTAATCTGCCGGTCCGGGTGCGGGGTCCGACGAATGGGTGACGTACCGATCACCGCGCCCGCCTACCGTGATCATGCGCCCTCCTGTCCCGCCCGCATGTAGCCGGGCTTCCCCGCCGTCCCCCTCCGCCCCCGAGTTCCCCGAGGTTCCCCCAATGCCCCAGTCCAAGTTTCCACCGCCCCAGCCGGCCGGTCGCCTGCGCCGCCGGACGCTGCTGCTGGGCCTCAGCCTACTCGCGGCGGCCCAGGCGCAGCAGACTCCCACCACGCCCGCGCCACTGGCGACCCCTGCCTCTCCCCTGCCGGCCGCCTCTCCCCTGTCCGCCGTCACGGTCGCTCCGGAATTCGCGGAGTTGCTGGCGGCGCTGCGCCGCTCGCCCGACTGGCGGGCCGCCGACCTGAAGTTCCGTTCTGCGCAGCTGACGCTCGACAGCGCCCGCACCCGCGCGGGCCTGAACCTGACCGCCGGCGCGGACGCCTCGCTGACACGCTTTCCCTGGGAGGGCGGCAGCTGGACCGGCGCGACCACCCTGACCGTCACGGCCGGCCTGAGTGTCCTGCCCTGGTCGGCGGCGCTTGAGGGTGTGCGCGGCGCGCAGCGCGCCCTGGACAGCGCCGCCGTGGAACTGCGCGCGACCCGCGCCGCCCTGACCCTCCAGGCCGCGCAGGCGTACGAGACGGCCCGCAGCGCCGCCGCCGCCCAGGAACTGGCCGACGCGCAACTGGCGCTCGCGACCCGGCAACTGGAAGTGGCGCAGGCGCAGCGCACCCAGGGCCTCCTGCCGGCCGAGGCGGTCCTGGGCCAGCAGGCCGCGCTGGAAAATGCGCGGGCCGCGCAGGGACGCGCGGGCCGCGCCGCCGCGCAGGCCACCCGCGCCCTGACCCGCCTGCTGGGCCAGCCGGTCACGCTGCCCGCGCAGGCCGCCGGGTTCGCGCCGCCGCCGCAGGTGACGGTCACGGACGACCTGAGCATCCTGATCGCCCGCGCGCAGCAGCGTCGGCCCGAGGTGGCCCGCGCCCGCGCCGGCCTGGGGGACGCCCAGGCCGGCCTGAGCGCCGCGCAGCTCGACGCGCGCCTGCCGGACCTGACGGCCGGTGTCCGCGCCGGGCAGCTGGTGGACGCGCAGGGCAACGCGGGGCGCACCGTGAGCGGCAGCCTGAACCTGAAGGCTGGAACGCTGGGCGCGCAGGTCAGCCTGCCGCTGCGCGACACCTCGGCCGCTCCGAACGGCGTGGCGCTGTCCCTGAGCGCCTCGCTGCCGCTGCTGGGCAGCGGGCGCGGGCTGGCCGTCACGCAGGCGGAACTCGGCGCCGCGCAGGCGCAACTGGCGCTGGACAGCGCGCTGCAGAGCGTGGAACTCGACGTGCGTTCCCGGTTCGACACCTGGACGGACGAGCGGGCCGCCCTGAACGCCGCCCGACTGAACGACGAGCAGGCCCGCACCGCGCTGGGCAGCGCCCGCGCCCGCCTGGACGCCGGGCTGATCACCACCCTCGACCTGCAACAGGCGGAACTGACCGTCCGGCAGAGCGCCCTGAACCTGACCGCGCAGCAGAACGCCGCCGCGCTGGCCGCCCTGGCCCTCGCGCAGGCCACCACCGACCTCGACCCGCTGCTCGCCACCGGAGGACCCCGATGAACCGTACCCTGATCCACCTGACCGCCCTGATGCTGGCCGTGACCGGCCTCGCCTCCGCCCAGACCGGCCGCCTGACCCTGCAGGGCGCCGTGACCCGCGCGCTCGAGAGCGGCGCGGACGTCACGACCGCCCGCGCGAACCTGCAGAAGGCGCAGGCAAACCTGCGCGCCGTGCGGGCCGACCCGACCACGCCCGTCACCACCCTCACGCAGGCCGAGCAGGACGTCGCCGGGCAGGCCGCCACGCTGGCCGCCACGAAGCTGGCCACCGCGCAGACCGTGATCACGCAGTACCTGGGCGCCTCCGATACCGCGGAGCGCCTGAGCGTGGCGGCCGCGCAGGTCGCGCTGAGCGAACGGCAGCTGAAGATCGCGCAGGCCCGCCTGGCCGCGCGGGTCGCCACGACGCTGGACGTCAGCCGCGCCCAGAACGCCCTGAACGGCGACCGTCAGGACCTCCAGAGTGCCCGCGAGCAGCTGCCGGTCCTGGAAGCGCAGCTGGCCCGCAGCCTGAACCTGCCGGCCGGCACGGACCTGACCCTGAGCGCCCCGCCCGCGCCGCCCAAGCTGAGCGTGACGCTCGCGGCGTTGCAGGCCGGACTGGACAAACGCCTCCCGGCGCTGGTGCAGGCGGCGAACGGCTCGGTCTTCGCGGCGTTGCAGGTGAAACTCGCGGACAACGACTACACGCCCGCCCGCACGCTGGAGGACGCGCGCGTCTCGGCGCAGAACGCGCAGCGCAGCCTGGACGACGCCACCCGCAGCGCCGCCACGCAGGTCCGCGACGCCTACCGCACCGTGCAGGACGCCCAGGAGCGCGTCGCGCTGGCCCGTGAGAGCCTCGCGAACACCCAGACCAGCCTGACGCAGGCGCAGGCGCGCCTGAAGGCCGGCACGGCCGCCGCCGTGGACGTGCAGCAGGCGCAGGTGCAGGCGCAGCAGGCAGCGCTGAACGTCACGCAGGCGAGCGGCAACGTCTGGAAGGCCCTCGCCGCGCTCGGCAGCGCCGCCGGGCTGGACGTCACGGGACTGGTGAAGTGACCGTGACCCGTTCCATGACCGTCCGGCCGTCCCTCCGCCTGCGGCAGCTGGGAGCCGCCGCGCTGCTCAGCGCCGCCCTGGCCGCCTGCGCCGCGCCGGGCGCCGCCGAGGGCGAGAAGGCCACCGGGAACAACCTGGACGCCGCGCCTGCCAAGACCACCATCCTGGACGTCGCGACCGTCCGGGCCACCACCGGCACCCTCAGCGTGCAGCGCAGCGCGTCCGCGACCATCGAAGCGCAGCGCGACAGTCAGGTCGCCGCGCAGAGCGGCGGGAACGTCCGCACCGTCCTGGTTCGTGAGGGAGACCGGGTCGCGCGGGGCGACGTGCTCGTGCAGCTCGACGATACGGCGCAGCGGCAGGCGCTTCAGAACGCGCAGTTGCAGGTGCAGCAGGCCCGCATCACCCTCGACCAGACCCGCACGTCGGCCGGGCAGGCCACCGGCGCGCTGCAGGCCGCCGTCACGTCCGCGCAGGCGTCGCTGGCGCAGGCGCAGAGCGCCGCCCAGAGTGCGGAGACGCTGTACGGGCTGGGCGGCGTGAGCCTCGCGGACCTGCAGGCGGCCCGCGCGCAGCTGGCGCAGGCGCAGAGCGCGCTGGCACAGGCCCGCAACAACCTCGCGCAGAACGGCCGCAGCGCCGCCAGCAGCGTGCCGCTCCAGCAGGCCAACTTGGAAAGCGCCCAGGCGGGAGTCGCGCAGGCGCAGGAGAATCTTGCCCGGACCGCCGTGCGCGCGCCATTCAGCGGCACGGTCGCCAGCCTGAACGCCGAGGTGGGAGAATTCGTGCAGCAGGGCAGTCCGGTCGCGCGGCTCGTCGATCCGGGCAGCATCCGCGTGAAGTTCAGCGTGCCCAGCGCCGACGCCGCCGCCCTGCGCGACGGTACGGATCTGAACCTCACGTACGGCGGCGTGAACTACGTCGCCACTGTGACCGGCACGCCGGGCATCGCGGGTGACAACCGGCTGGTGCCGGTCACGGCTCGCGTGCAGGGCGGCGGTGACCTCCCGGTGGGCGCGACCGCCCAGGCCCGCTACCGCAACACGCTGGGGCAGGGCGTCCTGATTCCCAGTTCGGCCGTGCAGGTCGGTGGCGGCCAGAACGCGGTGTACGTCGCGAACGGCGGCGTGGCCGAGCGCACGCCCGTCACGGTGATCGCCGAGAGCGGCGGCCAGGTCGCCCTGAACGGCGTCACGGCCGGGCAGCAGGTGATCGTGCCGGTCCCCGCCAGCCTGCAGGACGGCGCGAAGATCCGCGTCAAGGGCGGCGACCAGTGAGCACGCACGACCCGGAAGACTTCCTCTCGAAACCCGGCGCGACCCTGCCGGACGGCACGCCGGAACCGCCGGTACATCCGCTGGTGCGCTTCAGCGTCAAGAACTACGTGTTCTCGATCGGCATCTTCGTGATGATCGTACTGGCCGGACTGGTCACCACGCTGCGGCTGGGCGTGGAACTGCTACCGAACTTCGAGGTGCCGATCCTGGCGGTCAGTACCTCCTACCCCGGCGCGAATCCCGATCAGGTGGACCGGGAGGTCAGCCGCCGCGTCGAGGACGCCGTCAGCACCCTGGCCGGCGTGGTGGACATCAACACCACCTCGGTCAGCAACCAGTCGGCGGTCATCATCACCTTCAGTGACGACACCAACATCGACTCGGCCGCGAACTCGGTGTCGCAGGCGGTCGCCGCGATCCGGGGCATCCTGCCCGACGGCAGCGAGGCGCCGGTCGTGCAGAAGTTCGATCCGAACGCCACGCCGATCCTCAGCCTCGCGCTGCTGGGCGGCAGCAACCCCCCGGACGAGGTCACCACCTACGCCGAGGACGTGCTCGTTCCGCGCCTGGAACGCGTCGAGGGCGTGGCGGACGTGACGGTCAGCGGCGGCCCGGAACGGCAGGTGCAGGTGCTGCTCGACCCGGCGCGGCTGCAGTCGTACAACCTCACGCCGGCCCGCGTGACGCAGGCAATCAGCGCCAGCGCCCTGGACCTCCCGGCCGGGACGGTCGAGCGCGGCGGCGTGGAGACGCAGTTCTCGACCCGTAACACGCCCCGCAGCGCGCAGGACGTGGCGCGCATCACGGTGGACGCCAGCACCGGCCTGCAGGTGTCCGACGTCGCCACCGTCCGCGACGGCGCGGTCAGCGCGGCCAGCCTGGCGCGCGTGAACGGTCAGCCGGCGGTGCTGCTTAGCGTCCGTAAGGGCAGCGGCACCAACTCGGTCGCCGTGACTGACAGCGTGCGCGCCGCGATGGAGGCCCAGCGGCTGCCCGCCGGTTACAGCCTGAGTCTGGCGAGCGACACCACCCGCGAGACCCGCGCGACGGTCAGCGACACCTTCAAGGAGTTCCTGATTGCGATCCTGGCGGTGGGCGTGATCTGCCTGCTGTTCCTGGGCCGCCTGAACACCGTGCTGTCGGTGGTGCTGGCCATTCCGATCTCGATCAGCGCCGCGCCGCTGCTGTTCGGACTGCTGGGCTTCACGTTCAACATCATCTCGCTGCTGGCGATCATCGTCGCCATCGGCATCGTCGTGGACGACTCGATCGTGGTGGGTGAGAACGTGCAGCGCTACCGCGACATGGGGTACTCCCCGATCCGCAGCGTGCTGCTGGGCGGCAGTGAGGTCTTCTCGGCCGTGACCGCCGCGAGCCTCGCGCTGCTGGCGGTGCTGATTCCCCTGAGCCTGATGCCGGGCATTCTGGGGCAGTTCTTCAGTCAGTTCGGGCTGGGCATCGCGGCCGCCATCGTGCTGTCGTGGCTGGAGAGTCTGCTGTTCCTGACGGTCCGCATGGCCTACACCCGTGACCCCGAACCCATCGGGTGGGGACAGGTGCCGGCCGTGCTGGGACGCTTCCCGGCCCTGCTGCTGGGCGCGCTGAGCGGTGTGAAGACGCCCGGCGGCCTGCTGTGGCTGGCCCTGGCCGGCGCGCTGGGTTCCGTCGCCCTGTCCCGTACTGGACTCGCCCTGCCGGTCGCCGTGGGAATCGCCGCGCTGCTCGCGCCGGTCGTGCTGGCCGCCGTGCGTTACCTGATCAGCTCGCTGCTGGCGGTGCTGGAGGCCCTCACCGGCACCCTGCACAGCCTGACGAACGGCGCGGTGCAGGGCGTGGCCCGCCGCTACGCCCGCAGCCTCAACGGCACCCTGAACCGTCCCTGGCTGGTTATGCTGATCGCGGGTGCGTTCCTGATCAGCGCGCCGCTGGCCCTGCGCGGCGTGGGGTTCGCCTTCACGCCCAAGACCGACAGCGGCAGCCTGAACGTGTCCGTGACCCTGCCGACCGGCACGGACCTGGACACCACCAACCGCCTCACCCGGCAGGTCGAGGACCTGCTGCTCGCCCGGCCCGAGGTGCGTCTGGTCGAGACGAGTGTCGGTGCCGGCCGCGCCACGGGCGGGAACAACGCCAACGAGAGCGCCCTGGCCGTCACCCTGGTCAGCAAGGAGGAGCGTCCGGGCATCGACGCGCTCATCGAGGAGTTCGGTCAGGAGTTGCAGCCCATCGCGGCCAGTGTGCCCGGCAGCACCGTCAGTGTCGCCACGCAGCAGAACGGACCGGGCGGCAGCGCCGACATCACCCTGGCCCTCACCGCGCCGAATCAGGCGCTGCTGCTGGAACGCAACCGTGAACTGGTGCGTCTGCTGTCGCAGGACCCGAACCTGCGGACCGTGGACAGCAGCCTGAACGCCACCCGCCAGGAGCGGACCTTCCTGCCCGACACCACCAAACTGGCCGGCACTGGCCTGAGCGCCAGCGACGTGGCCCAGGCGCTGCGCACCTACAACGACGGCAGCACCGCCGGCAGCGTCCGCGACGGCGACCGCAGCGTGGATATCGTCGTGCGTCTCGACCCCGCCCTGATTCAGGACGAGCAGAGCCTGCTGTCGCAGACCGTGTTCTCGCCGGGCCTGAACGCCAACGTGCCTCTGTCGCAACTGGGATCGTTCAGCGTGGCGCAGGCCCCGGCCACCCTCAGCCGCCTGAACAAGGCGTACACCGCGACCATCGACCTGAACCTGGTGCCGGGCGGTCCGAACGCCTTCGCGTACCAGGGTGAGATCGTCAAGGCCGCCGAGAAGGCCGGCATCCTGCGCGACGGCGTGACCCTCGGGAACGCCAGTGCCTTCGGCAGCGCCGGACTGACGGGCGACCTCGTGTTCTACGGGCCGGTGCTGATGGTCGTGGCGATCCTGCTGACGTATCTGGTGCTGGGCAGTCAGTTCAACTCGTTCCGCTACCCGATCTATCTGCTGCTGCCCATTCCGCTGGCGGTCGTCGGGGCACTGTGGAGCCTGAGCCTGTTCGGCGTGGACCTGGACGTGATCACGGTGCTGGGCATGGTGATCCTGCTGGGTCTGTCCACCAAGAACTCGATCCTCTATCTGGAGTTCGTGACCGAGCGTGCCCGTACCCTGCCGCTGCGCGAGGCGCTGGTCGAGGCCGCCGAGCTGCGATTCCGGCCGATCCTGATGACCACCCTGACCGTTCTGGTGATCAGCATCCCGCTGATCCTGGGCCAGGGGGACGGCGCCGAGTTCCGCCGGGGCCTCGGGATCGTGATTCTGGGCGGCGTGGTCACCTCGACCCTGCTGACCTTCTACGTGGTGCCCAGTGTGTTCTGGCAGTTCGAGCGCCGCCGGCAGAAGCCGACCCTGGCACCGGTCGCCGGTCCGTCACTATCTGCTGGCGACTGAACACCCTGTCCCATGGCCGGGCCTCCACAGGTGACGTGGTGGCCCGGTTCTGCTGTCGCCAGCGCCGACCGTCAGGGGAAGCGGATCTGCTCGTCACGTGACGAGCAATCCTGATCAGGTGAGGCAGGGTCGTTGCAGTGCGGGAAGGGCGCAAAGGCACCGGGCCGCTTCCCACGCCCCCATCACAGCTGCTCGTCACGTGACGAGCAACTGTGCAGATCAGGAGGGCCGCCCCCGAGCATGAAGCGTTGATGGAGCGTCCCATGGCCCCCAGAGCCCTAGCATGACGCATGCCCATCGCCTTCAGCAATCCAGATGCCACCCGGCTGCCGCCCGGCGAGGGCGCCGGGGCGGACTACCGGTTAGTCGGGTCGCCGCAGCTGCTGAGCGGCTCGGAGGTCATTTTTTTGACTGAACGGGAAGGAAGGGCGTGGCAGCGCCGGAGGCTCAAAGCGCAGCGCAGGGCGCGGCAGGCGCTCGACCAGAACCGTTCGGCCGCGCAGCACGTCGGTCAACCGGATCGGCTGGGAATGAAGGCGAGACTGATGCGGCCGTGCGGAGTGCCCCTGGTGGTGCGCGTCACCCACCTGCACGACCTGCGCCTCCTGACCGGTCCGGCAGGCGGCCCTGTGCCGGAACCCCTCACCGCTGAAGAGGACCGTTGAGGGGGCGGGCGACCGACTACCCCGGCCATTCCTGTCATGCTCAGGGTCGGGCTGGACCGCGCGGAACAGTTCACACCCGCCGCCCGTCGCGCCCACGTCACGCCCTCCGTCGACCGCACCCCCTCAGATGCTCGCCCCTCACGGATCAACTTCTGGAGACACGACGCCCATGCACCCTGACCTGACCACCCTCACCTGGGCGCTTCCCGCCTCCCGGTCGCCCGACCTGACGCTCAGGCTGGACCCGGGCGGCGTGATCCTGAGCACCGAGCCTGCAGCAGCCCAGCTGGCAGGACAGTCCCTGGTGACCGGTCAGAGTTTCACGGAGCTGTTCCCGGCGGCCCGGCACTGGATTCCCGTGGATTGTGCGGCCGGACGACTCCCCGACCGGCCGCCCCGCCCGGTCACGCTGGCGGAAACGCAGTTCATAGGCCACCTGGAGGCGCAGGGCGAAACGCTACACCTGAGGCTCTGGGAGATCGGTCCGGAACCGGTGAACCTGCCAGCTCAACTTCTCGCCGCGCAGCATGCCCTGGCCGCCGCCACGACCGTGGATGAGGTAAGTAGCGCCCTGTTGACCGGCCTGAGCGCCGCCGGTGTTGCCCGCACACGGTTGTTCCTGCCCCATCCGCTGGGGGGCGCCTTGAACATGAATGTGGACACCGCGGCGCTGCAGAACCCTGCCCCGTCCGTCGCGGTGAACGCCGACCATCCCGTGGCCGGCGCGTTCCGCACTGGAGACGCCGTGCGACTGTCGCGCCCGTCGACCCTCGAGTTCCCCCCGTTCCTGGAGGCGCTGCCAGCAACACGAGAGCTGCTCGCTCTGCCCATATGGGACGGCAAGCAGGCGCTGGGCGTCCTCCTGCTCGACCTCACCTCGTCGGCACTGATCACCGACCTGACATGCTGGGCTGGTCTGCACCTGCTTGCCTCATCCGGCGCAGTGGCCCTGACACGCGCACGACTGTTTGAGCGGTTGCGTGCAGCCGGGGAGCGTGCGCACCTGCTGCTCAATACCACCCATGAACTCGTCTGGGAGGCCGACGCCGATTTTCAATCATGCGGCCCTCTGGCTCAGAGGCAAACCCCGATGGAAACATTCCCGGATGACCGGAACGCCCCCGGACTCCTGCGTCATCTGGCCTCAGAGATGCGGTCACGGCACCTGAAACTGAAAGGGACGGAGCAGCAACAGGCCTGCCCTTTCAGCTTCGACCTTCCAGTCACAAGTGAGGACGGCGAGCGCGTGTACCGCCAGGTTCAGGCGGTACCAGTGTACGGGCCGCGAGGCAACCTGCTTTCCTGGGTAGGCACCCTGGCGGACGTCACGGCGCGCCGGCAGATGGAACGCCGTCAGAGCATCATCCAGCAGGTACTCCAACAGTTGGGATCAGCAGCGGAGCCTCAGGAACTGCTGCATGCCGTTCTGCACGCCGCACGCGCTGCCTGCCAGGGACGGGCGGCGCAGGTTGTGCGCTTGGCAGGCCACGATCACACGGTTCATGTGCTGGCGCACCAGACGCAGGACCGCCCAGGCGAACTGCGGGACACTTCCTTCCCTGGAGACGCCGCAACCCTGTGGAACGCGCTCGAGGCTGGCGTGCCCACCTGGATCGCGGCGGACGGCACCCTCTGTCCGGACCACTTTGCACAGAGGGACGGGGCTGCACTTCCGGCACCTGGCAGCATTCTCGCGCTACCGCTGCGCACCGACGCGGGCTTTCACGTGCTGCTGCTGATTGCCGGCGCGGCCGCTCCGCTGTGCCCGGAGGTCCGCGATCACCTGCGGTGGATTCAGCCTTCCCTGGGGCAAGGTGCACAGAGGGCGCTGCTGGCCTGGACGCTGCAACGGCGGGAAGAGCAGGGCCGCCACATCATCAACGCACTGGATGAGGCGCTGGCCCTGTGCACCGAGGACGGCACCATCCGGCAGGCGAACGGCCCGGCCCTGCAACTCGCCGGACTCGAGCAAGTCGAGGATCTACCCAACATCTTCGATCCGGGCTGGCACCTGCACGACCCGGACGGCCGCCGGCTGGAACCCTCGCAGTACCCGGCGTTCACAGCCCTGCAGACCGGGCAGGCGGTCCGGGACGTCCTGGTCCGGCGGCACCTGCCAGGCAGCGTGCAATGGATGTCCATGAACGCCGTGCCCTGGCAGCACGACGACGGGCGGCGCGGCGTGATTGTCTCCGTGAAGGACGTGACCGAACCGCACCTGCTGCGCCAGCAACTGGAACTGCAGGCGCAGCAGGACGAACTGACCGGTCTGCCCAACCGCCGGATGTTCAATCAGGCGGTGCAGGCACTCACCACCCGCCGGGAGGGAGGCGCCGTGCTCCTGCTGGATCTGGACCGCTTCAAGCTGGTCAACGACACGTACGGCCACCACATCGGGGACGCCCTGCTACAGGTCATCGCCCGCCGCCTCCAGCATCAGGTTCAGGACGGGCTGTGCAGCCGCCTCGCCGGAGACGAATTCGGTGTAGTCCTGCCCGGCGTGACGGCGCAGGCCGCGCGTGAACTCGTTTCCCACCTGCTGCCGCTGCTCGAACAGCCGGTCTCACTGCGCGGCGTGACCCTGCACCCGCAGGTCTCCATCGGCCTGTGCGCCACCACCGACCCCGACTGGGAGGCCGACGCGTGGTTCAAGGGGGCCGACCTGGCCCTGCACGACGCCAAGCAGCAGGGCCGCAGCCGCTGGAGCGAGTACACGGACGTCCTTGAGCGGCAGCACGCGCGGCGCGTGGCGATCGAGGAACGATTGCGGCTCACCCTTCAGTCGGGTGGACTGACCGTGGAGTACCAACCCATCGAACGCCAGGGACAACCGGGCTGGCTGGACGTCGAGGCGCTCGCCCGCTGGGAGGACGCCGAACTGGGCTGCGTCTCACCGACCGAATTCATTCCCGTTGCCGAGGAGGCCGGCCTGATGACCCTGCTGGGCGAACAGGTCCTGCGCGCCGCGCTCACCCAGGTGCACGACTGGAGTCAGGTCACCGGGCACCCGGTCCGCGTACACGTGAACGTCAGCGGCGGCGAGATGAAAAACCCGGACTTCGCCCGGCGCGTCTCGCGGATTCTGCGGGAGACCGGCTGCGAGCCGGCGCAGCTGATCACGGAACTCACCGAATCCGAAGCGGTGGGGGACGTGCAACCTGTGTTGCGGCAGCTGAACGCCCTGCAGGCACTGGGCGTCCGGATTGCGCTCGACGATTTCGGGACCGGCCACTCCAGCCTCAGCATGCTCGAGCAGCTGCCGGTCGACTCGGTGAAGATCGACCGGTCGTTCGTGCAGAACGTTGACGCGACCCCGCGCCGCCGCTCCCTGCTGAGCGCCATGCTGCGCATGGGTGAGGAACTGGGCGTGCAGGTGATCGTCGAGGGCGTCGAGACGGCCGTCGAACGGCAGGTGCTCGATACCCTCGGCGTTCAGTTCGTGCAGGGGTATCAGGTGAGCCGACCGGTCCCGGCGACTGGCCTCAGCGCCGGACCGCACGGCCTGACCCTCGCCCCGGTCGCCCGGCCGCTCGCGCGCAACAGCCGGAACGTTTAAGGACTCGGGGCGAATGGATGGGATAAACCATTCGCCCCGAGTCCGGATCATACGGACTCATTGAATGGGCTGCAAAGCCCGTTCCATCCGAGCGGATGCGAGAAGGAGAGACACGGGTTCCGGACGTAGGGCCGGCAATCCGGTGAAGTTCCGGATTGTTGGCGAAACAAACGGCAGTCCGTATCATACAGACTCCGATTAATTAGCCAACAGAGGCCACCAGTGGAAGAGCGTGTGCCGAGTGACCAGATCAGGTTGACCTTCCAACCAGACGCAGCGATCCGAGAGGGCTGCCTCCACCTCCTTGATGCTCTTGAACGCTCTATTCGCAATCGGCACATCCGTCAACTCCCAGAGCCGTTCCGCCGGCTGCAATTCCGGCGAGTACGGCGGCAATGTCACCGTCTGAATCCCCTCAGGATGCCCGTCATCCGGTGGCACATGAAAACCAGCCCCATCCTGAACGACCAACACCCGATGGTCGGCGCCCGCGCCGACCTTCTGCGCAAACGCCGCCATGACGGCCGCATACGCCTGCTTGTTCACCACCGGGATCAACCAGAACAAGCTCTCCCCACTCTCCGGATTGACAAACGCGTACACATACAACCACTCGTATCCAGGCGCAACTGGGCAGGTCAACGGCTGCCCCGTCGGCGCCCACATGGAACGCCGGATCGGTTTGAGCCCGATTCGATGTTCGTCCATGCACCACAGAGAAACACGCGGTACGAGACGCTCCGCCAGGCGGAGCGTCTCGGTCAGGACTTTGTTTTGAACGCTTCCTTTGCGGCCTCATCGCCGCCAACGTGCCGGGGTCAAGGGCGTTGAGGCGTGAAGCCCGCCGCCCGTAGGAATTCATAGGTGCGCCCGAGATGGACGGACATTCCGTACTGCTGCTGAAGCCAGTCTTGAACGTCTTTACCGGACCAGACGATGCCCTGCTCGAAGTCAGCGTGCAGTCGGGCGGCCAGGGTCTGTTGTTGCTCGGCGGTCAGGAGGCGGGGAGCGCCCTGGTTGACGTGACGCGCGTCACGGAGGCCAGCGAGCCCCTGTTCGCGGTAGCGCTTGACCAGTCCGTAGACGGTGACCCGGTTGTACCGGGTCACCTGAAGGATCTCAGGTACGGGGCGTCCTTCTGCGAGGAGGGCGAAGAGTTGGGCTCTGCGGCGTTCGACGGCACAGGTGCTGGCCCGGTAGAGATGCCAGAAGGTGTCAGCGTCATG
>NZ_NHMK01000017.1 GCF_002198095.1 Deinococcus indicus
TCAGAACGCCTGGGTGGGGACGTTCCGTAGCGCGGACACCGTGTTGTTCCGCGCGAACCTGCGGCATACGAACGTGGAAGTCCGGGAAGGCCTGGGGCACAACTTCGCCGGCGTGCTGATCAGTGACCGCTTCTCCTCGTACGACAGCCGCTTCCTGCAGGACGTCCGGCAGCAGAAGTGCCTGGCGCACCTGATCCGCAACGCGGATGAGGTCGCCGCTGTTCTCCAGCGGCAACCCGGGCGGGGAGAGCTGTACGGGCAACGGGTTGCGCAGGTGTTCCGGGACGGCATCCGACTGCACCGGGAGGTGACGACCGGGGTCTGTACGCGAGAGGAGTATGCGCAGCAGGGTGAGGAACTCACCCTGCGTCTGGACGCCCTGCTGAACCGGGCACCACTGAAGTCGAAGGCAAACGAGCGACTCCGACTGGGAATCCTGAAGCAGAGCGTGCTGGACCGGTTGTGGCGGTTCCTGAAGGACCCGGACATTCCACCGACGAACAACGCAGCGGAACGGAGCCTGCGGACGGTGGTGATGGCGAGGAAGGTCTCGCAGTGCAGCAAGAACGCGGTGGGTGCGCAGACGTACATGCGGATCAAGTCCACCGTGGAGACCGCGCGGTTGCGCGGTCAGGACCCCATCGCGGTCCTGACCAGCCTGATGCGCTGACTGGGCGCTTGACCTTTCGGCCGACCGCTAATCACAGACTGTCGGCGAAATAAACGGAACCCGTATGAGGGGTCCACCCGCGACACCGTTCCCCCGGTTGGGTTCAGGGGGTGCTGCGGGCGAGTCGTTTGGCGTTCTCCAGGACGTACCGGGCAATGTCCGGCAGTTGCTCTTCGATCAGCAGGCTGTCCATGACGTCCGAGCCGGGGTTGAAGTAGGCGTACACGAAGGTCTGCCCGCCGGTCAGGCTGAGCAGGCCGCTCATGGTGACGTTCCGCCAGCCGCTGCCCGCCTTGCTGCCCCAGTAGGCGACGCCGGGGTCCTTGGCGCGGCAGCATCCTCTGGCGAGGGTGTCGCGCAGGAACGCTCGGTTGGTGGCATTGAGGCTGGGGTCGAGGTACATGCGGGTGAGCAGCGTGGCCCATTCGCGGGGGGTGCTGCGGTTCTGCAGGTACACCTCGGTCTGCGGGTGGTAGGTGGGACTGAAGAACGCGCGGTCGAGGTCATCGAGGAGACGGTCGGCGTTCAGGGTCTGCGTCTGCTGCACGGCGCGGGCGCGGGTCTGGGCTTCCTCGGCGGGTGGGAGGGTGAAGGTCTGCTGCGCGCCGGTGTTCACGTCGGGGCCGTAGAGCTCCTGGAGGAGTCCGGCCTGCGCGGCCCACCACGCCTTGGTGGTGGTGTTCACGCGGGTGTGGCACGCGCCCTGCGCGGTCACGAGGGTCTGGAGGCGGTCGGGGCCGTAGCGCAGGTGCAGGACGTCGCTGGCGGTGTTCTCGCTCTGCACGATGGCCTGCGTGGCGAGGTTCTGCACGGTGCGCGCGCCGGGCTGGTACGCCTCGATGCTGCGGTTGGCCTCGGTGACGCTCAGGCGGGTGTTCAGGGTCAGGCGTCCGGCCGTCACGTCGCGCAGGGTGCCCCACAGGACGATCTGTTTGAAGGTGCTCGCCAGCGGGTACAGGCTATCCGGGTCGTTGGCGATGACGCGCAGGGGCGTGCCGGTGCGCGGGTCGATCTGCGCGAGGTAGAACCCGACCGGGCCGCTGGCGAAGGCGGGCGGCTGGTACGGCAGTTCCGGCGCCGGGGCGGGCGCGCGGCAGGGCGTGACGGGCACGGGCTCGTAGGTCGTCCAGGCGTCCTCGGGGTACACGTCGATGGCGGTGAAGCGCGTGGGGCCTTCCACGCCCGCGCGGACGGGCGTCAGGTTCACGCGCAGGGGGCGGCCCTGTGCGCTGCGGATCTGAATGTCTTTGTCCTGCACGCGGATCTGGATCTGGTCCTGCGCGGTGGGCACCGTGCGGGTCAGGGTGGGCAGCGCCGCGCTGAACTTCAGGTCCGCGCCGGTCCCGCCGGGCATCCAGCGGACCGTGCCGTCACGGGCGTCCAGGCCGGTCAGGGTCAGGCGGTAGAACCCGCCGTGCCACGCGCCCTGCACGGCGGGGACGGCGTGGGCGCCGCCCAGCAGCAGCAGAACGGTCAGGGCCAGGGGAGTCAGGCGGCGGGCCGGGCTGGGGGGCAGCGTGGGCATGGGGGGGCATGATGGCACGCGCCCGCCCCTCCAGTGGCTCCGGTGGGAGCCGGGTCAGTGGGGGGTGCGGGGGGCGCGGCGGGTGCGGGACAGGCCAAGGCCCAGGCCGGTGATCAGGCCGCCCAGCGCGGCGAGGGCGGCGGTGATCAGGACGTTGTTCAGGGGGCTGGGGAAGTTGGTGCTGCGGTTGGCGTTGGCCACGGCGTGCAGCTGGTTGATATCGATCACGTCCTTGCCCAGCAGGACGGCGGCGGCGACGAGCAGGATCAGACCTACGGCCAGGGCGAGGCGGGACAGGAGTTGCATGACCCAGTGTATGCGGTGCGGCGCGGGTCCGTCGTGGGGCGGGGGTAGCGGGCTTATACGGACTGCCGTTTGTTTCGCCAACAATCCGGAACTTCACCGCCCCTGCCGGCTCCACGTCCGGAGGGGCGTTTCTCTCCCACTCTGCGGAGCAGCTCTCCGAGTCCGTATTACAGCGTCAGGGCGCGGGTGGTGGTGGGGACGCGCCAGAAGCCGCTGCTGGCGGTGACGAACAGGGTCGTGCCGTCGGGGCCGCCGAAGGCGACGTTGCTGACCGTCTCGGGGAACAGGATACGGCCCAGCAGCTGTCCGTCCGGGGTGAGGACGTGCACGCCGTCGGCGGCGCTGCTCCAGATGCGGCCCTGTTCGTCCAGGCGCAGGCCGTCGGTCTTGCCGGGGCTGACCGTGAAGTGCAGGCCTTCCAGGGTGGCCTCGCCGTGGGGGGTGACGCGGTAGCGGTACGTGCCGGGGTTCTCTCCGGTATCGGCCAGCAGCAGCGTGTCGGCGCTGGCGAAGGCCAGTCCGTTGGGTTTGTGCCGGTCGCGGATGGGGGCGGTCAGGGTGCCGTCGGGGGCCAGGCGGAACACCCAGCGGCCGGGGATTTCCATGGGTTCGCCGCGTCCGCCCTCCTCGGGTTTGTCCAGGCCGTAGGTGGGGTCGGTGAACCACAGGCTGCCGTCGGGGTGCTGCACGACGTCGTTCGGGGAGTTGAAGCGCCCGCCCTCGAAGTGGGTGGCCAGGGTGGTCCAGCTGCCGTCGTGTTCCTGGCGCAGCAGGGCGCGCTGGCCGTGTGAACAGGCGATCAGGCGGCCCAGGGCGTCCAGGGTGTGGCCGTTCTGGTAGTCGCTGGGGTTCAGTTCCTCCAGCAGATCTCCGGCGTCGGTGTATGCCCAGGTGCGGTTCTGGCGGACGTCGCTGTAGATCACGCGTTGCCGGGCGGGGACGTAGGTGGGGCCCTCGGTCCAGGTGTGGCCGCTGCCGAGCTGTTCGGGGGCGGCGTCGCCGGGGAACAGCGTGTGAAAGTCCGGGTGGGTGGCCTGAAGGGCGGGGTGCAGGGTCATGCGTTCATGGTGGCGTGTGGCGGGCCGGGGTGGGTGGGGGTCGTGTGAACGGGTGCCCATGTCAGCTGCCCATGTCGGCCGTCCAGGCGGGCGGGGCGGGCGGTTACGCACGCGGGAACAAATTCCGGTGGGTGCGGATGCCAATGCGCCGCGCGGGGGGCGGTATGCTGAGGCGTTATGACGCAGTCGCAGACGATCATGTCGGGTGGGAACGCGGCCTTTATCGAGGGCCTGTACGAGGCGTACCTGGCTGACCCGCAGAGTGTGGATCCCGAGTGGCGTTCCTACTTCGATGAACTTCGGGGTGGAGCGCAGGAGACACCTCATTCCGCCATTCAGCAGGCGTTCTACGAGCTGGGCACGCAGCGCCGGGGCGGCGCGGTGGTGCCGGCCCCGCAGGGGGTCAGCGGGGCGCAGCAGGCGGCCGGGGCGCTCATCACGGCGTACCGGGTGTACGGGCACATCAGCGCCCGGACGAACCCGCTGTCCATCCGTGGTCTGCCGGTCGTGCCGGAACTGACGCCCGAGTACTACGGGCTGTCGGGCGCGGACCTGAGCGAGCACGTTCAGGACGGGCCGTTCAGCGGGCCGCTGCGGGACGTGATCGCGCAGCTGCACGACACGTACTGCGGTCCGATCGGGTTCGAGTTCAACTACCTGCCCGCTAACGAGCGCGCGTGGTTCCAGGCGCGGGTGGAGGCCAACCGGGGGCGCGGGGCGTACTCGGCGGAGGAACGCCGCCGGTTCATGTCCAAGCTGAACGCCGCCGAGGGCCTGGAACTGTACCTGAAGAACAAGTATCCGGGCGTCAAGCGGTTCGGGCTGGAGGGCGGCGAGAGCTTCATCACGCTGCTCGACCGCGTGATCCAGCAGGCCGGGGCGCAGGGCGTGAAGGAAGTCGTGATCGGCATGGCGCACCGCGGCCGCCTGAACACCCTGGTGAACATCTTCGGGAAGCCCGCGAGCGTGCTGTTCGACGAGTTCGACGGCAAGAAGAAGATCAGCGACGATCCGGACGTGGCGGGCGACGTGAAGTACCACATGGGGTACTCCAGCGACGTGCGCACGCCGGGCGGCCCGATGCACCTGGCGCTGGCGTTCAACCCCAGCCACCTGGAGATCGTCGCGCCGGTCGTGCACGGCAGCGTCCGCGCCCGCCAGGACCGCCGGGGTGACGAGTCGCGCCGCAGCGTGCTGCCCATCACCGTTCACGGCGACGCGGCCGTCAGCGGGCAGGGCGTGGTCATGGAGACCCTGAACCTGTCGCGCCTGCGTGGCTTCGCGACGGGCGGCGCGGTGCGGATCGTGATCAACAACCAGGTGGGCTTCACGATCAGCGACCCGCGCGACACGCGCAGCAGCCGTTACTGCACGGACGTGGCGAAGATCGCGAACGCGCCCGTGCTGCACGTGAACGGCGACGATCCCGAGGCGGTGGCGTTCGCGGGGGATCTGGCGCTCGCGTACCGTCAGGAGTTCGGCAAGGACGTGTTCGTGGACCTGATCTGCTTCCGCCGCAATGGGCACAACGAGGGCGACGAGCCGCGCATGACGCAGCCGATCATGTACCGCGAGATCGACAAGCATCCGGGCACGCGGTCGCTGTACGCGGCGCGTCTGGAGCAGGCGGGCGTCCTGCAACCCGGCGAGGGGGACCGGCTGGTCGAGGAGTACCGTGACCGCCTGGACCGCGCCGAGCCGGTCGTGACCGAGATGGAGAACCTCGCGCAGAGCAAGCTGGCGGTGGACTGGTCCGCCTACACGAACACCCGCTGGCAGGACGAGGTATCCACGGCCGTCAGTGCCGAGAAGCTGGGCGAGCTGGGCGCGAAGCTGGCGTCGGTGCCGGAGGGCTTCCGGGTTCACCGGACCATCGAACGGACCGTGATCAAGCCGCGTCAGGCGATGGCCCGGGGCGAGCAGCCGCTCGACTGGGGCATGGGCGAGATGCTGGCCTACGCGACCCTGCTGGACGAGGGGTACGGCGTGCGGCTGGTCGGTCAGGACAGCGGGCGCGGCACGTTCGTGCACCGTCACGCGGTCCTGCACGACCAGGACGGCCAGGACCCCATGAACGAGGAGTACATGGCGCTGGCGCACCTGCGGGACGGGCAGGGCAAGGTCGAGGTCATCGACTCCACGCTGTCCGAGGAGGCCGTCATGGCCTTCGAGTACGGGTACTCGACGAGCGAACCGAACGCGCTGATCGCCTGGGAAGCGCAGTTCGGGGACTTCGCGAACGGCGCGCAGGCGGTCATCGACCAGTTCCTGTCGGCCGGTGAGAGCAAGTGGCAGCGCCTGAGCGGCCTGACGCTGCTGCTCCCGCACGGGTACGAGGGCGCCGGTCCCGAGCACTCCAGCGCCCGCCTGGAACGCTACTTGCAGCTGTGCGCGCAGAAGAACATGCAGGTCGTGGTGCCTTCAAGCGCCGCGCAGATCTTCCACCTGCTGCGCCGTCAGGTGCTGCGCCCGTACCGCAAGCCGCTGATCGTCATGACGCCCAAGAGCCTGCTGCGCAACAAGGCCGCCATGAGCCCCCTGTCCGACCTGACGGACGGCCGCTTCTGCGAGGTCATCGGGGACGCCGAGGTGACGGGCGCCCGCCGCGTGGTCATCAGCAGCGGCAAACTGCACTGGGAACTGGTGGACGCCCGCAACGCCGACGCCGAAGGGTATGCCGGGACGGCCCTGGTCCGCCTGGAGCAACTGTACCCCTTCCCCGCCGAGGCGCTGGCCGCCGAACTGGCCCGCCACCCCGGCGCGCAGGTCGTGTGGGCGCAGGAAGAACCCGAGAACCAGGGGGCGTGGCTGATGATCTGGGAGGACCTGGAGAAGGTCCTGGCGCCGGGTCAGACCCTGAGCAGCGCCACCCGTCCGCGCAGCGCCAGCACCGCCGCCGGGTACGCCAGCGTGCACGCACGCGAGCAGGCGAAGGTCATCGCGGACGCGCTGGGCGAGAAACTGGACCGCGCCGTGGTCGAGGACCAGAAGGAACTCGCCGAGACGGCCGAGCAGCAGGGCTGAACGCCGCCCCCCGTCACGGAACGTCACGCCCCCCGGTGCCCACGCAGGTGCCGGGGGGCGTTCATGTCCGGGTGGCCGGCGGGGGTGCGGGGTGCGTCCCCAGCCCAGTCACAGCCCCCGAGGGGGTATAACTGAGGGCGTTATGGCGGACATCAAAGTTCCTGTTTTTTCCGAGTCGGTCAGCGAGGGTACGCTGCTGACGTGGCACAAGAAGCCCGGCGACACCGTGAAGCGCGGCGAGGTGCTGGCCGAGATCGAGACTGACAAGGTGGTGCTGGAGGTCACGGCGTTGCAGGACGGCGTGCTGGTCAGCATCGCCAAGCAGGAGGGCGACACGGTCCTCAGCGAGGAGACGCTCGGCGTGGTCGGGGATGCGGGCAGCGCGCCCGCCCCGGCCGCGCAGGAGACGGTCAGCGGTCCCATCGCCAACGAGGCCAGCGCGGGCGGCACCGCCGCGCAGCCCGACAGCGCCGGGCTGGGCCACGAGGCGACCCGCCGCGACGACCTGTCGCCCGCCGTGCGCAAGGTGGTCGTCGAGAACGGCCTGAACCCCGCGCAGATTCCCGCGACCGGCCCGAAGGGCAACATCACCAAGGCCGACGCGCTGGGCGCCGTGGGCCAGCAGGCGAGCCAGCCCGCTGCCCAGGCGGCCGTGGCGGTCCCGGCCGGCGCGCGCCCCGAGCAGCGCGTGCCCATGACCCGCATCCGTCAGCGCATCAGCGAGCGCCTGAAGGAAGTGCAGAACACGGCGGCCCTGCTGACCACCTTCAACGAGGTGAACATGCAGCCCGCCATGGACCTGCGCAAGAAGTACCAGGATCAGTTCGTGACCAAGCACGGCGTGAAACTGGGCTTCATGAGCCTGTTCGTGCGCGCCGCCACCGAGGCGCTGAAGGCCTTCCCGGTCGTGAACGCCAGCGTGGACGGCAAGGACATCATCTACCACGGCTTCTACGACATCGGCATCGCGGTCGCGTCTGACCGTGGGCTGGTCGTGCCGATCCTGCGTGACACCGACCAGATGAGCCTCGCCGGGATCGAGAAGGCCATCGGCGGCTTCGCGCAGAAAGCCAAGGCCGGCAAACTGACCCTGGAAGACATGAGCGGCGGCACGTTCAGCATCACGAACGGCGGCACCTTCGGCTCCATGATGAGCACCCCGATCATCAACGCCCCGCAGAGCGCCATCCTGGGTATGCACAACATCATCGAGCGGCCCATCGCGCAGAACGGGCAGGTCGTGATCGCCCCCATGATGTACATCGCCCTGAGCTACGACCACCGCATCATCGACGGCAAGGAAGCCGTGCAGTTCCTCGTGACCATCAAGAACCTGCTGGAAGACCCGGCGCGGATGCTGCTGGAACTGTAAGCAGCGTCGATGGTTGACAGTTGATGGTTGATGGAAGGGACACCCCCTCTATCAACCATCAACTGTTCACTGTTCACGCCTCCCCACAGTGAGGCTTCTGCCAGAGGGCGTGGGGTACCCTGTGGCGCATGAGTCTAGAGGGCCGCCTGGGCGGATTGACGAACGCATTGACCGTGCAGGGCCAGTGGGACGGAACGCGGCTGACGGCGCGGGTGGGGAGCTTCACGGCGGGCACGGACGTGCAGGTGTGGCTGGAGGCGCCGGGACTGGCGGGCCGCGTGGGCAGTTTCACGCAGGGTTTCGACCTGCGCGCCGCGATCGAGGCGGGCGTGATGCGCGTGCGGCTGGGCGGCGTGACGGACGGCGTGGACGTCGCCCTGAACTTCACGGCGGACGGCGCGGCCGGCCGGTACGGGAGTTTCACGGAGGGGCATGACGTGACGCTGCGCCACTACGACGGCGAGGTGCGCGGACGGCTGGGGTCGTTCACGCGCGGCGTGGATGTCCGCATGGACCTGAACGGCGTGCCTTTCCCGCTGGGCGCCCTGCTGAGCGTGTGCGCGCTGCGGCTGTGGCTGGCGCAGGACCGGCCCCTCACCCCGGCACGCTGATTCGGGGCGGAGCCGTGATCGGTCACGCCGGGCGGGCCGGGCGATCACGGGCCGATCATGGGGCCGGTGGTGAACTACACCCACGAGAACCCGCCGCCCCCGCGCAGACGGATCAGCGGCAACGGTTTTCAGGGAGACCAGCATGAATAAGCACCGCCCTGCCCGCCCTGCCCACCACGCTGCCCGCCGCCTGACCCTGCTGACCCTGTGCGCCGCGCTGGGAGGCGCGCACGCGCAGAACACCGTCAACCTGAACTTCAAGAATCTGACGCTGCAACCGGTACAGATCGCGAACCTGGACCTGAACGTGCTGCGCGTGGACCCGCAGGTGTTCCAGCAGACCCTGAAAGCCCCGAACGCCCTGCAACTGAACCTGACCGACCTGCCCGCCCGCATCCAAGCCCGTGACGCCGAGGTGCGCCGCAGCCTGGACGTCGTGGGCACCCTGGCCCGCTCGACCGAACTGCGCGCCGACATCGCCCGCACCACGCTGAGCCTCCCGCGCGGCCTGACCGTGCCCGCCACCGTCACCCTGCGCGGCGGTGAGAACCGCGAGGTGCTGCTGTTCGGGCAGGACACCGTGGCCGTCAGTGTGGCGCAGGCCGAGGCGGGCGCCGACCGCAACCGCGCCGAGATCCTCGGGTCCTTCGGTCTGAACGACCAGAATCCCGTCCCGCGCGAGTTCCTGTCCCAGGACTCCCTGAGCGGCGTGACGCTCGCCGCGAACAGCCGCATCAACGTCGCTGCCCTGAACACCGCCGCCCTGAACCGCCTGCAGACGCGCCTCGCGCCGCCCAAGCCTTCGCAGCCGGGCGGGGAACTCGGGGACGGGTTCGTCAGCAACCCCAGTGACGGCGCGTGCCGGTTCACGCCCACCAGCGCCCTGTTCGGCCAGATGCGCGGCAACGCCATCGACCAGATCACCACCATCAAGGACCAGGGGCGCCGGGGCACCTGCATGGCCTTCGCGTACACCTCCGCGCTGGAAAGCCTGATCGCGCGGCGCAAGAAGATCACCTTCAACCTGTCCGAGCAGTACGCGTACTACTGGCTGCGCGGCGACGACGGCGTGCTGGGCGACGGCGCCGGCTGGGGCGATTTCAACGACGCCATCGCCCGCCAGCGCATGCTGCCCACCGAGGTCCGCTGGAAGTACAACCCGTCCCGCAGCCGCGTGCGCGTGCCCGCCAACCCCCAGCAGCCCATCACGGCCTTCAAGAACTCCTGCGTGAATTACGCCGATCAGGCGTGCAGCGACACCACCGCGCAGGCGCAACTGGTCTGCCAGAGCGGCACGAACAACTGCGCATGGAAACCCGAGTGGGACATCGCCCCGAACGCCGCGTTCAACTTCCGGCCCACCCAGGGCAACGAGGTCTGGGTGGCGCTGGGCAACCTGAACCTCGGGAATGCCGACGCCACCCGCGCCTACCGCCGCGCCATGCTGAGGCAGATGATCGACCGGGGCGACCAGCTGATCCTGGGCTTCACGGTGGACGGCGCGTTCGACAGTGTCGGCGCCAGCGGCCTGCCCGACACCACCCGCATGGGCCAGAACGTACGCGGCGGGCACGCCGTTCACATCGTCGGGTACGTGAACACCGGCACGCAGACCTTCGACACGAAGATCGCCGGACTGGTCAACGTGAAGATGACGCTCCCCACCGGGTACTTCGTGATCAAGAACTCCTGGAGTTGCGGCTTCGGGGACGGCGGGTACGCCTACCTGCCCGACACCTTCATGGACCGCGAGACGAACGGCGTGTACAACCTGCGCGCCGGAGCCGTCGCCAGCGACATGGCCGGATTCTGAACGCAGGGTAGAAGCAGGGGGCCGCAGCCAGTCGCGCTGCGGCCCCCTGCTGCTGGTGGGTCGTTACTCGACCGTGACGCTCTTGGCGAGGTTGCGGGGTTTGTCCACGTCCTTGCCCAGCGCGGTGGCGGTGAAGTACGCCAGGAGCTGCATGGCGACGGCGTTCACGACGGGGCTGACCATCTCGTGGGCGCGGGGGACGTAGATGACGTCGTCGCCGTGGCGGGCGTTCTCGGTGTCGCCGTCACTGAGGAACAGGATGACCTTCCCGGCGCGGGCGCGGACTTCCTGCACGTTGCTGATGGTCTTTTCCAGCAGGCGGCTCTCGGTGGCGATCACCGCGACCGGCAGTTTCTCGTCGATCAGGGCGATGGGGCCGTGCTTCATCTCGCCGGCCGCGTACGCCTCGGCGTGGATGTAGCTGATCTCCTTGAGTTTCAGGGCGCCCTCGTAGGCGGTGGGGCTGTTCACGCCGCGCCCGAGGAACAGGTAGTCGCGGGCCAGGGCGTACTTCTCGGCGACTTCCTTGATGCGCGCCACGCGTTCGGGGGCCAGGGCGTCCTCGACGAGGCGGGGCAGTTCGCGGGCGGCCTTCAGGAGTTCGGCGCCCTGCTCGGCGCTGAGGGTGCCACGGGCGCGGCCCAGCCACAGGGCCAGCATCAGGAACGCGCTGACCATGCTGGTGTACGCCTTGGTGCTGGCGACGCCGATCTCGGGGCCCGCGTGGATGTACAGCGTGTCGTCCAGTTCGCGGGTCATGGAGGAGCCCTTGGCGTTGATCACGCCGAGGGTCTTCGCGCCGAACTTCTTCGCCTCGCGCAGCGCCTCCAGGGTGTCGATGGTCTCGCCGCTCTGGGACACGACGATGGCCAGGGTGTTCTCGCTGACCAGGGGGTCGCGGTAGCGGTACTCGCTGGCGACGTCCACCTCGACGGGAATGCGGGCGAGCTGCTCGATGAGGTACTCGCCGACCAGTCCGGCGTAGAAGGCGGTGCCGCACGCGATGATGGAGATGCGCTTGAACGAGCCGGGGTCGAGGTCGATGTCGAGGTTCACCTCGCCGGTCTCGTCGTGCAGGCGGCCGATCAGGGTGTTGGTCAGCGCCTGGGGCTGCTCGTAGATCTCCTTGAGCATGTACGTGTCGTACCCGCCCTTCTCGGCGGCCTCGGCGTCCCATTCGATGTGCTCGATGGTGCGTTCCTGGGGGTTGCCCTGAAGGTCCATGACGCGGAAGCCGTCGTCGTTCAGGACGACCATGTCGCCGTCGTGCAGGAACACCATGTTGCGGGTGTAGGCCAGCAGGGCGGGCACGTCGGACGCCAGGAACATCTCGCCCTCGCCGACGCCCATCACGAGCGGGCTGACGGTGCGGGCCGCGACGATCTCGCGGTGGTCGACGTGCGTGACCACGATCCCGTACGCGCCGCGCACCTGCGCCAGCGCGGCCCGGACCGCTTCTTCCAGGTTGCCCGCGTAGGCTTCCTCGATCAGGTGGGCCAGCACCTCGCTGTCGGTCTCGCTCTTGAACTCGTGCCCGCGGCTCATCAGGCCCTCTTTCAGGGGCAGGTAGTTCTCGATGATGCCGTTGTGGATGATCACGATGCGGCCGTCCTCGGTGGCGTGCGGGTGCGCGTTCGTGTCGTTCGGCAGGCCGTGCGTGGCCCAGCGGGTGTGCCCGATGCCCAGCGAGCCGCCCATGGGCTGGCCCTCGAGCAGCGTGCTGAGGTTGGCGAGTTTCCCGGCCTTCTTCTTCACCTCGATCTGCGCGCCGTCATGCACGGCGATGCCCGCGCTGTCGTAGCCGCGGTACTCGAGTTTGGCGAGGCCGGAGATCAGCACTTCCTGGGCCTGACGCGGGCCGATGTATCCAACGATTCCACACATGGTCACTCCATCCCGCCGGCGGCGCGGAGGCCGGGCGGGGGTGTCTGTCTTCTGGTTTTGTGGTGCGTCGTGCGCGGCCTTATGCCCACGTTGCCGTGGGGGTTATCGCCGCGCTTCCCGCCCCGGCGTGGGGGCGGCGGGTAGGCGCCGACGCGCGCTCTGGAGGCATCCGCAGATTGCTCGCTGACCTCCACCTCGTCTCCCCCGCGTGCGGGGGCCTTGCGCTGCCCTGTTTGCGTGAACCGGACACCATCGGTTCGCTCCGCAGCATAGCGCGTCGGGACCGGCCGTGCGTCACCTGAGTACGTGACTCATCCGGACTCCGGGCGGCGCAACCGGAAGGAACGCTCAACGCGCCGCCCAGACGGCCGGACATGCCGCCCGGCGGTCCTTGCTAGGATGGGCGCGGACGTGCCCGGCGTCCAGAAGCAGGGTGTTCGGCCCGCAGGACCGCCACCGGGCGCACCGCGGCCCCACGGCGCCACCCCGAGCGATCGACGGACCCACAGCGACGCACCAGACCAGAAGGACACGGAAAAACCATCATGCCCACCTACCTGTACAAGAACATCGAAACCGGCGAGATCTACGAGCTGCAGCAGAGCATGCGTGACGAGGCGTACACCGCGCACCCCGAGACGGGCGCGCCGGTCAAACGCGTCCTGGCGCGGCCCGGCATTGCCTTCAAGGGCAGCGGGTTCTACGTGACCGATTCCCGTCCCAAGGGCGGCGAGGGCGGCGGCGGCGAGTGACCCCCGAACGCGCCCCGGACACTGCGGCGGGTCTGCGGCCGTCCACCCTCCGGAACCGGGCCCTGCAGGTGCTGGGGGTAGCGCTGCTGCTGGGCGGCGCGGTCACGGGCGCGTACGTCACGGGGCGCGTCAGTGCCGAGCGGGCGCTGGTCACGCCGGACGAGATCAACACGGTCGAGGTGGCGCAGAAGGCGCTGCGGGCCGTGGTGCGGATCGACAACCGCCTGCAGCGTGAGCAGCTCCAGACCGGCGACGATCCCATCGAGACCGGCACCGGCTTCTTCTACAAGAAGGACCTGATCGTCACGAACTACCACGTCGTGCAGTACCAGGAGTCCCTGAGCGTCACGCTGTACAACGGCCGGCGCGTCACGGCGCGGCTGGAGGGGGTCGATCCGGGCATCGACATCGCGCTGCTGCGCGTGACCGGAGTCACGGCGCCCGCCACCCTGAGTTTCGGGTCGAGCGCGCGGCTGCTGCCGGGACAGAAGCTGATCACGCTGGGCACGCCGTTCCGCATTCAGAACTTCGTGGCGAGCGGCGTGTTCAGCGTGGCCGCCAGCGCCCGCGACGTGCCCCGCAACGACCAGCTGGGCGCCGAGATCAGCCAGTACCTGACGACCACCGCCAGCGTGCAGCAGGGCAACAGCGGCGGCCCGGTGCTGGACTCGCGCGGGGCGGTCGTGGGGGTCGCGGACCTGAACGCCGCGCCGAACGCCCTGGTGCCCGGCACGGTCGGGATCGCCATTCCGGGCGATCTGGTCAAGCAGAGCCTGGACGACCTGGAGAAGATCGGGGTGCCGCAGCGCGGGACGCTGGGCATCACCATGGTCGACCTGGAGAACCTGGACCCGGCGCTGCGGCAGCTGGCGGGCCTGAGCAGTTCCGAGGGCGCGCTGGTGGATCAGGTGCCGGCCGGGACGGCCGCCGCGCGCGCGGGCCTGCGCGGCAGCCTGCGCAACAGCAAGGACCAGCTGCTCGCGCCGCTGGGCGACATCATCGTCCGCGTGGACGGGCAGCGCGTGCAGGACTCGTTCGACGTGATCCGACTGGTCGCCACCAAACGCCCCGGTCAGACCGTCACGCTGAAGGTCTGGCGCAACCGCCAGGAAGTGACCGTGAAGGTCACGCTGCTCAAACGCACCCTGCAGTAAGCGTCGATGGAGAGAGGTCGATGGTTGACAGTCGGGCAGCGCCCCGCCATCAACCATCAACCTTTGACCGTTCATACGGATTCCGTTTGTTTCGCTGACAGATCGGAACACCACCGATCTGCCAGCTCCACGCCCGGAACCCATTTTTCTCCTCCTCGCATCCGCTCGGATTGAACGGACTTTGCAGCCCATTCAATCGGAGTCCGTATCATTCCCGTCCTTCCTCGCGGGCCACCCCCCTGGTGAACTCAGGTCTAAAGTGATATCACTTTGATAGTCAAACGAGATCGGCCCGGAGGTTCCACCATGAACGAACTGCAACAGGCTCCCGTCCCCGCCCCCCAGGGCGGCGTCTCCACCCGCAGCGGCGTCGCCAGCGTCGAACGCGCCGCCTTCGGCCTGCCCGGCGTCCCGGTCTTCCTGATCTGGCTGCTGGCCGCACTGGGCACCGGGGCGCTGCTCCTGAACGGTCAGGTGGCCCTCGCCTTCGGGCTGGGGCTGATCCTGCTGTTCACCCTGATCGGCTTCTTCATCGTGCAGCCCAACCAGGCCACCAACCTCACCCTGTTCGGCCGCTACGTGGGCACCGAACGCCGCAACGGCCTGTACTGGACCAATCCCCTGACGGTGCGCAAGAGCGTCAGCCTGCGGATCCGGAACTTCAACTCCGAGCGGCTGAAGGTCAACGACCTCGCGGGCAACCCCATCGAGATCGCCGCCGTGATCGTCTGGCGGGTCGTGGACACCGCCCGCGCCGTGTTCGACGTCGAGGACTACGGCGAGTTCGTCGCCATCCAGAGCGAGACGGCCCTGCGGCACCTTGCCAGCCAGTACCCCTACGACGAGTACAGCGACACCGGCATGAGCCTGCGCGGCAACGCCGACGAGATCGCCGAGGCGCTGGCCGCCGAACTCGCCGCCCGCCTGCGCCACGCCGGGGTGGAAGTCCTCGAGGCGCGCCTGTCTCACCTCGCGTACTCCCCGGAGATCGCCGGGGCGATGCTGCAACGCCAGCAGGCCAGCGCGATCATCGCGGCCCGGCAGCAGATCGTGCAGGGCGCGGTCGGCATGGTCCAGATGGCCCTGAAGGAACTCAGCGACCAGGACATCGTTCACCTGGACGAGGAACGCAAGGCGCAGATGGTCAGCAACCTGCTCGTGGTCCTCACCAGCGAGCGCGGGACACAACCCGTCGTGAACGCCGGTAGCCTGTACTAGCCATGCCGCCGCGCAAGAACTTCCCCCTGCGCATCAGCCCGGAGCTGTACGCCGCGCTGGAACGCTGGGCCGCGGACGACCTGCGCAGCGTCAACGCCCAGATCGAGTACCTCCTGACCCGCGCCGCGAGGGACGCCGGCCGCCTGAAAGACAGGAAGAAAGAGGACGAATAGGGCGCGTCGGCCAAGCTGGTGTGTCAGGGGCCGTGACCGGTGGTTCAGTGCGATTGTTGATACAGGGTGCGGTCATCATACAGAGCCACCTTCAGGTGGAACTCTTGAAACGGGTCACGCGTCACTTCCGAGGACCCCGCGTTCAGACCCGGTACGTCGAGCGAGAGCTCACGAGTGGCTGGGTCATAGCTGTAGCGGCCCTGCAAGGGCCTGGGGGCACGCTGACCGCCACGCTCCTCTCCGGTGACCGTACCGTCGGCGTGGAGAATCACCTGCTGCGCCACGAACTCACTCTGCGTCGTCGTTGTGTCATAGCCGCCGGTTTCCCAGGCGCCCACCACGGCACGCGACGGAACCGGCCAGGCGTCCACCGCGAAGGCGGGGCCGACGCTCAGCAGGATGGTCCAGAGGGGCGTGAGCAACAGCAGGGTCTGACCGCGCCCTGGCCAGGTGGTGGAAGCGCCCGGCGGACGCGGCCGACTGTCCACACTGGCGTTGGCACCGAGCACGACGGCAAATACCGCCATCATGAGTGGGCAGGCGAAGATCATCCCTTCCAGGACAACACTCCAGGAGAGCGGGGTGCCCCACACGGCGAACAACAGGGTCGGCAGGAATGGGGAGACTGCGAGCAGCCCATAAGCACCGAACAGAACCCGGGCGGGGCGTCGCTGCCTGGGGCTGAAGTGTTGGATGTCCTGCCACGCTGAGGGCAGCAGGAACAGCGAGAGCCCGGTGAGTACCACGCCTGAGCATGGGATCAGCCAGAAGATCAGCCAGGAGAGAAACGCCATCCCGCCTCCGTCCATACCCTGTTCTCCGCCCTACAGCGAAGGTTGGGCAAGGACGCCTGTCCTCCCAGGAGGGTATGTTCCCGACTTTAGTCGATACACCTTAGCGGTCCGCCGCCTCTCCCCCCCCGTCCCCCCGCGCGTGTCAAGGCGTTCATCCACCCTTGAGACTCGCGGGGGGCGCTATGCTCTGAACTGTCATGTACGTTGTCGTCGAAGGGCCCATCGGGGTCGGGAAAACAAGCCTCGCCGGGCGCCTCGCCGCGCGTCACGGCGCCGAACTGAACCTGGAGATCGTCGAGGAGAACCCCTTCCTGGCGAAATTCTACGAGCAGCCCGAAGCGTTCTCGTTTCAGGTGCAGGCGTTCTTTCTGCTCTCACGTTTCAAGCAGCTCTCGGCGCTGTGGCAGCCGGGCCTGTACAAGGGCAGCGTGGTCAGCGACTACCTGTTCGACAAGGACTTCATCTTCGCGTCCATGAACCTGCGCGACGCCGAGTTCGCGCTGTACGAGGACCTGTACTCGCACCTGTCGCCGCGCCTGCCCACCCCGGACCTCGTGGTGTACCTGCGCGCCGACACCGACGAACTGCTGCGCCGCATCGCGCTGCGCGGCCGTCCCTTCGAGCAGGACATGCAGGCCGCGTACCTCGCGGACCTGACCGGCCGGTACGACGAGTACTTCCGCACGTACCCGCACCCGCACCTGATCATCGACGCGGCCGGAATCGACTTCGTGAACAACCCCGAGCATGAACAGGACCTGCTGACCCGCATTGACGGCGCCCTGCGCGACACGCAGGCGGCCGACTGATGTACCTCGCGGTTTCCGGGAACATCGGCAGCGGCAAGAGCACCCTGACCCGCATGCTCGCCAGTCGGTACGGGTTGCGCCCCGTGTACGAACCGTACGCCGACAACCCCTACCTGGAAGACTTCTACCGCGACATGCGGCAGTACTCGTTCCACTCGCAGGTGTACTTCCTGTCCCGCCGCCTGGAGCAGCACCTGAACCTCGTGACCGGCGCCCGTTACGTCATTCAGGACCGCACGGTGTTCGAGGACGCCAACATCTTCGCCCGGAACCTGTTCGAGAGCGGGCAGATGGCGCAGCGCGACTGGGACACCTACCTGAGCCTGTACGAGGGCGTCCTGAGTGCCCTGCGCGTCCCGGACCTGCTGATCCACATCGACGCGAGCCTCCCGACCCTGAAACGGCGCATCGCGCAGCGTGGCCGCGCCTACGAGCAGGACATCCCCGAGGCGTACCTGGGCGGCCTGAACCGCCTGTACGACAGCTGGGTGGCGGGCTTCGGCGCCTGCCCGGTCGTGCGGGTACCCGGCGACCAGCTGGACTTCGTGGCGGACCCGCAGGCCTTCGAGTGGGTCTGCCAGCGCGTGCAGGCCAACGGCTTCGGCCTGCCCCTGCTGCGCTGAAGCGGGCCGCAGGAGCGGACCGGGAGCGGCGGGCGCGGCCACCCACCGCCGCTCACCCCGCAGGCACCCGCGCCTTCAGGCCGATGCGGTACGCTGCGGGGATGACCGCCCCCCGTCCCGCCGCGCCCCCCGCCCGCCCGCTGCCCCCCGGCCCACGCCGGCGCACCTGGGCGGCCGGGCTGGCCGCGCTGCTCCTGAGCGGCGCCGCGCACGCGGCCGGCACGCCGGCGACCGCGCCCACCGCCCCGACCTGCCCGGCCGACTGGCGCGACCTGGACCCGCTGGACCTGCGGGCCGCGCAGGTCAGCGTTCCCCGCCTGACCTTCACGGACGCGCGCGGCACTGACCAGCGCGCCACCGCCCCGCGCGGCGCGCTGCTGCTCCAGGGTCCCGCGACCGGCGGGCGGCGCTGCAGTTACTTCGTGCCGACCAGCGGCATGCCGGACCGCGTGACGCGCGGGTTCGTGCTGGACACGCAGGTGCGCGCCGTGCCGCCCACCACGGACCTCACGGGCACCTGGGTGCGGGACGCGAACACCGGCCTGACCCTGACCCGCACCGACGGCGGCCCCTGGACCCTGACCGGGTCGCTGACGGCGGCGCTGCCGGACGGCTCGGTCGGCAGCGCGAACCTGAACGGCCCGCTGCGGCCCGACGGGGGCCACTGGACCTACCGTGACGGGCGCTGCGAGGCGCAGCTGCACGTCGTGGGGCAGTGGGTGGTCGCCGCCGACAACGGACGCTGCGCCGCGCCGGACGTGACGTTCGGCGGCCTGTACCACCACGTCCGCTGAGGGCGGGGGCGGGGCAGCCCGTATCATCCCCCCATGCGTCTTTCCGAGCTGGCCGCCCACCTGAACGTTCCCGCCCCCACCGAGAATCCGGAGGTGACGGGCGTGACGCACAACGCCGAATGGGTGCAGCCCGGCTCGGCGTTCGTGGCGATCCGCGGGGCGCGCTTCGACGGGCACAGCTTCCTGGACCGGGTGGCGCAGGCGGGCGCGGTGGCCGTGATCGGCGAGGGCCTGCCGGACGGCGTGACCAGTCCGCTGCCGTATCTGCGCGTGCCGGGTGCCCGCGCGGCCCTGGCGGACGCCGCCGCCGCGCTGGCCGGGCACCCCAGCCGGGGGCTGCGGGTGGTAGGCGTGACCGGCACGGACGGCAAGACCACCACCAGCTGGCTGGCCCGGCACCTGCTGCGCGCCGCCGGACAGCGCACCGGCCTGCTGAGCACCGTCGGGTACGAACTGCCGGACGGGGAGCTGCGGCACTTCCCGGCGCACTTCACGACCCCCGAGGCCCCGCAGGTGCAGGCCACCCTGGCCGAGATGGTGCGTTCAGGCGCGGACGCGGCGGTGCTGGAGGCCAGCAGTCACGCCCTCGCGCTGGATCGCGTGCGGAGCGTCGCGTGGGACGTGGCGGTCTGGACGCACCTGAGCAGCGAACACCTGGACTTCCACGGCACGCTGGAGAACTACTTCGCCGACAAACGCCGACTGGTCGAGGCCGCGCCGTTCGCGGTGTTGAACGTGGACGACCCCTGGACCGCGCAGCTGCGTGGCGTCGCCCCCGCCGAGACGACCTACTCCGCCGAGGGCCAGCACGCCGACTGGCGCGCCACCGACATCGAGGAACGCAGCACCGGGCTGCACTTCCACGTGATCAGCCCCCTAGGCGAGTTCGACGCGCACCTGCCGATGATCGGGCGCTTCAACGTCGCGAACGCCCTGGCTGCCATGGCCGCCGCCGCGCACCTCGGCGCAGGCTGGGAGGCGCTGGTGGCGGGCCTCGCGTCGTTCCGGGGTGTGCCGGGCCGCATGGAACTCGTGCCGGATGCGCGCGGGCGGCGCGTGGTCGTGGACTTCGCGCACACGCCCCCCAGCCTCGAAAAAGCGCTGGGCACCCTGCGGACCACCACTACGGGCCGGCTGATCGTGGTGCTCGGCTCGGCCGGCGGCCCGCGCGACCCCGGCAAGCGCGCCCCGCTGGGCGAAGTCGCCACCCGCCTCGCGGACCACGCGATCTTCACCGAGGAGGACTGCCGCGACACCCCCCTGGCCGACATCCTGCGCGAGATGGAACGCGGCGCGCAGGAAGCCGGACGCAGCAACTTCCAGTCCATTCCCGACCGCCGCGACGCCATCCGCGCTGCCATCCGGCTCGCGCAGCCCGGCGACACGGTCCTGCTGGCCGGCAAGGGCCCCGAGGACACGCTGGAACGCGCCCACGAGACCCTCCCATGGAACGAGACGCAGGAAGCGCTGGACGCCCTGCACCTGAGCTGACCGGGCGCCCAGCGGCGTGGTATGACGACCGCATGCGTCCTCTTGCATGCGTCCTGACCGTCAGTCTGCTGGGCAGCGCCCTGGCCGCCCCCACGCCGTACTCGCTGCCCGTGAACCTGGGTCTCCTGAAGTCACCGCTGGTCAGCGGGAACGCCGACCTGGGCCTGGACCCACTGAACGCCGCGCAGCGCTCGGCACTGTCCCGGAACGGTTTCGTGATCACGCCCGCCCAGTGGCGGCAGTTCGACGCCGTGTACGAGAGCACCCGATACGCGGAGCAGCCGGTATTCGTCACAGCCGACGCGACGCTGCACGTGTACCACCTGATCTTCGCCAAGCTGCTGCGCGACCTGGAACGCGAGTCCCTGGCGCCCGCCGCGCGCCGCCTGACCACGCTGCTCGTCGCCGACTCGCGGCGGCAGCTGGCCGCCCTGAAGGGCACGCCGCTGGAGGCCGACGCCCGGCTGACGCTGGCGTACCTGGCGGTCGCGCAGAAACTCGCGGACCCTGCCGTGACCCCGCCCGCCGAGGTCGCGGCCCTGGTGGCGGCGGAACTGAAACTGATCGACGCGCATCAGGGCATCGCCAGTTCCCCCATCTTCAGCGGCAGCGGGCTGCGGGAGGACTACTCGCAGTACGTGCCGCGCGGGCACTACACCAAGAGCGAGGCGCTGAAACGGTACTTCCGGACCATGATGTGGCTGGGCCGCATGAACCTGCGGGTGGAGAAGGCCAGCGAGACGCGCGTGGCGGGCCTGCTGACGTCGCTGATGGGCGCGAACGCCGAGGCGCAGAAACTCTGGGCACGCATCTACGACCCGACCGCGCTGCTCGTGGGCCGCAGCGACGACCTGAACTACCGCCAGTACGCGCAGGCCCTCCGGGCAGCGGCGGGCGGGCAGGTGCGCCGACTGGCGGACCCTGCCGTCCTGGCCGCCTTCCAGGCCGAGTTGCGGAAACTGCCGCCCCCGCAGGTGAACAGCGCCGTGGTCGTCGCCAAGCCCGGCGAGGGCCGCGAGGTGCGCGACACGCAGACGCTGGGCTTCCGGCTGATGGGGCAGCGCTTCACGCTGGACGGCGCGGCCTTCCAGCGCCTCGTGTACCGCGAGGTCGGCACGGACGAGCAGCCGCGCCTGCTGCCCAGCGGCCTGGACCTGCTGGCCGTGCTGGGCAGCGACGCCGCCCTGAACGAACTGCGCCGCACCGGGCAGACGCAGTACGCGAACTACGAGACGAACATGGCGAGGCTCCGCGCGAACTTCGCCGCGCTGAACCAGAGCGACTGGACCGCGAACGTGTACTCCGGCTGGCTGTACACCCTGCAGGCCCTCGCGAAACCCGACCCGCGCGACGCGCGCTACCCGGCGTTCATGCGCACGCCCGCCTGGACCCGCAAGGAGATGCTGACCGCGCTGGGCTCCTGGACGGAACTGCGCCACGACACGATCCTGTACGCCAAGCAGACCATGGCCGAACTGGGCGGCGGCGGGCAGCCCCCGCAGCCCCCGCGCGGGTACGTGGAACCCAACCCGGCCCTCTGGGCCCGCCTCCAGACCCTGGAGGTCCTGACGCGGCGCGTCCTGAAAGACCAGGGCGTCCTGTCGGAGCGCACCGCGCAGAACCTGGATTCGCTGCGCGACATGCTGGCCTTCCTGGGCGCCGCGACGACCAAGCAGCTGGCGGGCACGCCCCTGACCCGCGACGAGTACGACCGCATCCACTACTTCGGCGGGTGGCTGGAGGAGATGAAGATGGCCAGCGCCGACCCCGAGGACGGCGAGAACGCCAGCGAGTTCGACGAGGACGCCATGGCCGCCGTCGTAGCGGACGTCGCCACCGGCGGGGACAGCGCGCTGGAGGAAGGGACCGGCTTCATCCACGAGCTGTACGCCGTCGTGCCCGACGGACGCGGCGGGTTGCAGGTCGCGCGGGGCGGCGTGTACTCGCAGTACGAGTTCACGGTACCCGTCTCGGGCCGCCTGACCGACGAGGCGTGGCGCGCGCAGCTCCGCCAGGGCAGGGTGCCGCCCACGCACCCCTGGCTGGACGGCGTGCTGGTGAAGTGAAACGGATTCCGTTTGTTTCGCCGACAATCCGGAAGTTCACCGGATTGCCAGCTCCACGTCCGGAACCCGTTTCTCTCCTTCTCTGCGGGGCAGCTCTCCGAGTCGCATCCGCTCGGATTGAAAGGACTTTACAGCCCTTTCAATCGGAGTCCGTATGAGGCGTTTCCTCTGCGCCCTGCTGGCGGGCCTGCTGTTCACCTCGGGTGGGCGGGAGGCCCCCGCAGGCGCGGTCACGCTGGCCCTGGCCGGCGACCTGAGCCTCGCGCGGGGCGTGGCGCAGGCGAACGCCGCCGACTGGCCCGCCACACTGCGGGCGGTGGCGCCGCTGCTGCACGCCGATCTGGTCGCCGCGAACCTGGAATCCCCCCTGACCGACGCGCCGCGCGTCACGCCGGGCATCGACCTGCGCGCCCCGACCGGCGCGGCGGCCGCCCTGTGGCCCCTGACGCACCTGGGCGTGGTGAACAACCACAGCCGGGACGCCGGACCGACCGGGGAGGCGCAGTCGCCGGGCACGCTGCGCCGCGCCGGGCTGACTCCCGTGACCGCTGTCCCGACCGTCCGCGTGGTGCGGGGGCAGCGGGTCGCGCTGCTGGCGTGGCTGGACGACGGCGCGGCTCCCCTGCCGCTGGCGGCAGTGCGCGCGGCGGCCCGGCAGGCGGACGCCGTGATCGTCCTGGCCCACTGGGGCGAGGAGTACGGCCTGACCACCAATCGGCAGAGGACGCAGGCCCGCGCGCTCGTGGCAGCCGGGGCGACCGTGATCGCCGGGAGCGGCCCGCACGTCCTCCAGGGGCACGAGGTCCTGACCGGCCCGCGCGGCGCGGCGCTGGTGCTGTACAGCCTGGGGAACCTGCTGTTCGACCAGCCATTCCCGTCGGCGCAACTCGGCGCGGTGGTGCGCGTACCGCTGCGGGACGTGACGGGCGCCTGCGCGACTCCCACCCGCACCCGCGCGGGCCGCGTGACCCCCGCCGTGGGCGCGCAGCGCACGCAGGCCCTAGCCCGGCTGGGCCTCCCCGCCTGCCCGGAGGCCCGGTGAGAGGCCCGGTGCTGTTCCTCCTGTTGCTGGGCAGCGCGCTCGCGGGCGGCGGCAGTCTGCCCTGGCGCAGTCTGAACTCGGCAGGCGACTGGACGACTGGCGCGGCCATGCAGCCCGCGCCGCCCTGCCCCGCCCTGACCCTCCCCCCGGACTGGGAGGTGCGGGCCAGCGTCCTGGCCGACGTGACCGGTGACGGCACCCCCGAATGCGTGCTGGCCGTCTGGCGCCCCTGGCGGGACTGGCACACCGCCCGGTGGAACCCGCGCCCCACGCCCATCCAGGGCAACCGCGACGCCCGCGGCCGGAGCAGTCACGTGGCCGTGCTGCGCCCCCTCGGCGGCGGCCGGTACCGGGAGGTCTGGGTGGGCAGCGCCCTGTTCCAGCCGGTCGCGACGCTGACCGTGCTGCCCGGCGGGACGCTCGCCACGCTGGAAACCACCTACGCCGCGCCTGGCGCGCCCGCCCACGCGCTGAGCCTGTGGCACTGGACGGGCTTCGGCTTCCGCCTGGACCGCCGCGTCCCCACCCTGGCCCGCGAGGTGCAGCCCGACGCGCAGGGCCGCCCCGCCGTCCGCTGACCGGCCAGGAGCGACATGATGGGGCATGCGACCCCTGTACCTGCTGCTGGCCGCCTCGCTCCTGACCGCGCACGCCGCGCAGGTGCCCGTTCCCACGCCCACGGGCGGCATTCCCGCCGGGGCGACGGTCGCCCGGCACGAGGGGCCGGCCGTGACCGTGCAGACGACCGCGCCCGCCCGTCAGGGCTGGCTGACCGGTCTGCGCGTCACTGCCGGGGGCACCACGCGCATCTTCCCGGCGTGGCGGACGATCAGCAACCCCACCTTCTGGCCTGGCCTGAGCGTCACGGACCTGAACGGCGACGCCCAGCCCGAGGTCCTCGTGACCCTGATGACCGACGAGGGGACCGGCGTGGCCGTGTATGACGCCCGCGTGCTGGGCCTGCCGGACCTGCGCGAGTGGCCGGTCACGCCGCCTGTCCCGTACCTGCGGCAGCAGGTGCGCTTCGGGGCGAACACCCTGACCCTGCCCGGCCGCAGCGTGAAACTTCCCCCGCTGCCCGGCCTGCGGGGCGAGTCCGCCCGTATCGGCGATCAGGTCCGCTGGACCGTGCAGCGGGGCCAGTTGACCGCGCTGATTGAGGTGCAGCGCGGCTGGGCGTTCACGGGCCGCCTCGTCCTGACGTACCGCGCGCAGGGCGGGCGGCTGATCCCCGACCGGGTCCACTTCGACCCCACTCCATTGGACTAACTGGCCTACGCCACTGCGCGGATGCCTGCCACCACACCCGCGCGCCACACTCACGACGACCCGATTCAGGGAAAGGAGGCGACCATGCCCGCAGGTACACCTGACAGCACCACACCCGACGCCCCGGACGGCGATCCCGGCGACCGGACATCCCGCAACTTCGGAGGCCCCACCACCCGAGGCGCAGTCGCCTCCCCATCCACCTGAAAGAGAGACACCCATGAACGGCAAACACCTCGTGAAACTCGGCCTGGAAAAGAAAGCCATCGCCCTCGCCCAGACCGCCGCCACCACCCGCGAAACCGCCGGCCTGACCCGCGACGACATCCTGAGCGAACTGCGCGCCGTGCAGCAGAACCCCGCCGCGTACGCCACGGGCGGCGTGTACGCCCCGCTGGCCGCCGAACTCCTCGCGCAGCAGGCCATCCTCGACGCCCGCCGGGGCAGCGACCTGCGCGCCCAGCCCCTCCCCTACCCCACCTGGGGCGCGGACCTGATCGACCCCGGCGCGCACCGTCAGATGGACGTCGCCATGCGCCTCCCCATCAGCCGCGCCGGCGCCCTGATGCCCGACGCGCACGTCGGCTACGGCCTCCCCATCGGCGGGGTGCTCGCCACCGAGAACGCCGTCATCCCCTACGGCGTCGGCGTGGACATCGGCTGCTCCATGATGCTCTCCGTCCTCCCCATCCAGCCCGGCGCGCTGCGCACCGACGACGCCACCACCCTCCTGCTCAAGCACACCCGCTTCGGCGCGGGCGTCGCCTTCGACAAACGCGACCGCCAGGACCACGAAGTCCTGCACGAAAGCACCTGGGACGACCAGCCCATCCTCCGGCACCTGTACGACAAGGCCGCCACGCAGATCGGCACCAGCGGCAGCGGCAACCACTTCGTCGAATTCGGCACCCTCACCCTCCCCACCGCCGACCTCGGCCTGGACCCCGGCGAGTACCTCGCCGTCCTCTCCCACAGCGGCAGCCGCGGCTTCGGCGCGCAGGTCGCCGGACACTTCACCGCCCTCGCCGAACGCCACCACCCGACCCTCGCGCCCGAAGCGAAGAAACTCGCGTGGCTCCCCCTCGACCACGAGGACGGACAGGCGTACTGGCAGGCCATGAGCCTCGCCGGCCGCTACGCCCTCGCCAACCACCACCTCATCCACACCCGCCTCGCCCGCGCCCTGAACGTCACGCCCCTCGCGCAGGTCAGCAACAGCCACAACCTCGCCTGGAAACAGACCGTCAACGGCCAGGACCTCATCGTCCACCGCAAAGGCGCCACCCCCGCCGCCCCCGGACAACTCGGCCTCATCCCCGGCAGCATGGCCGACCCCGGCTACGTCATCCGCGGCCTCGGCCACGACGGCGCCCTGCACAGCGCCAGCCACGGCGCCGGCCGCCAACTCGGCCGCAAAGCCGCCACCAGCACCCTCAACAAAAAAGACGTCCAGGCGTACCTCACCACGCGCGGCGTCACCCTCATCGGCGGCGGCATCGACGAAGCGCCACAAGCGTACAAACGCATCGAGGACGTCATCGCCCGGCAAGAAGACCTCGTAGACGTCATCGCCAGTTTCCAGCCTCGCGTGGTCCGCATGGACACCGGGAGTGAGGACATCTAGCAGTTGGATTGGTTGCGCCTGCGGCGGGCCTCCCCACCCCCCAGCCCCCTACCCCAGGGGGGCAGGGGGAGCTTACGTTGGCACTGGGCAGGTATTTCTCTGGCTTTTTAGGCAGGTAACTGGCGGGTTCGGCCACTGATGGGTCTGCATGCCTCCGGGTTCGCTGCGGGCGCCCCGCGCGCTGCGCGCACGACGGGCTCGTCTGCCACGACGCCAATGGGGCCAGCCAACTGGGTGCGTGCCGGAAGGTTCTACTTTTTCTCGCTTTGGCAAAAGCGTGGTGTTCAAAGTCGATCAGCGGTTGTCATCCAGTTGCCCTGCCAGCTACCGCAGACTGCCACCGGCCGTCGTGCGCGAAGCGCGCGGGCCTACGAGGGGGGCGAAGGATGGCGTCGAAGCCAGACACGTCACCGCCCAACACAAACACGCCGCAAAAGTAGAAACTCTTGCCCAGTGCCAACGTAAGCCCCCCCTGCCCCTCTGGGGTAGGGGGTTGGGGGGTGGGGAAGCCCGCCGCAGGCGCCCACCTTCCAACGCCCCCCCAATACGTCAGCCCCGAACGGTGGCCAGCAGCGATTCAAGCCCCCCCTCGTACCCTTCGACGCGCCCCCATTCGGGCAGGAAGGCCTGGGTGCGGGTGACGTCGTTGGGCACGACGACGACGTGCAGTCCGGCGGCGGCGGCGGCGGTGGCGCCGTTGAGGCTGTCTTCGACGGCGAGGCATTCGTGGGGGTGCAGGCCGAGTCGGTGGACGGCGAGGGTGTAGAGCTCGGGGTCGGGTTTGACGCGGGTGACGTCGTCGCGGGTGGCGAGCGTTTCGAAGTGGTCGTAGAGGTGGTGTTGTTGGAGCCAGCGGGTAACCCAGGCGCGGTCGCTGCTGGTGGCGAGGGCGAGGCGCAGTCCGGCGGGTCGGATGGCGTCGAGGACGTGGCGGACGCCGGGGCGGAGGTCGCTGCGTTCGATGGTGTGGTGGATGTCGGTGCGGAGGCGTTCGTGGGTGGCGTGGCGGTCCTGTTGGATGTGGTCGGGGAGGCCGAGCCAGGGGTCGAAGGCGTCCCAGGTGCCGATGCCGCGTTGCCAGTCTTGAAGGTTCAGTTGGCGGTCGTGTTGGTGGTAGAGGGCCTGCCAGTGGGTGAATTCGGGGGTTTCGGTGTCGAGGATGGTGCCGTCGAAGTCGAAGATCACGGCTTTGATGGGGTGCATGGGGTCAGTGTATGGGGTGGGGTTGGTGGGGTGAACTCTACTTTTGGTGGAGGCGGGTGGGGGCGGGAGCGGGTAGGGTGGGGGTATGGCTGAGTGGGTGCAGGGGTTGATGGATAGCATGGGGTACGTGGGGATCTTGTTGTTGATGATCCTGGAGAATGTGTTTCCGCCGATTCCGAGTGAGTTGATCATGCCGTCGGCGGGGTTCGCGGCGGCGCGTGGGGACATGAATCTGGTGGTGGTGATCCTGATGGGCACGTTGGGGAGTGTGATCGGGACGTTGCCGTTGTATTACGTGGGGCGGGCGTTCGGTGAGGAGCGTCTGGTGGTGTGGGCGGACCGGTATGGGAAGTGGTTGACGTTGCGTGGGAAGGACATCCGGAAGGCGGATGACTGGTTCGATCGGCATGGGCCGAAGGCGGTGCTGTTCGGGCGGATGGTGCCGGGGATCCGGAGTCTGCTGAGTCTGCCGGCGGGCATGAGTGAGATGCCGATGGGGACGTTCCTGGTGTTCAGTGCGATCGGTTCGGCGTTGTGGTCGGCGTTGCTGGCGGGGGCGGGGTTCGCGCTGGGTGAGAATTACGACCGGGTGGAGCAGTATGTGGGTCCGGCGAGCAAGATTATTCTGGGTCTGCTGGCGGTGGCGGCGGTGGCGTGGTTCATCCGTCGTAAGCGGGAGCAGGAGCACGCTGAGGTGTAACGGCAGTAGAAGAGGAGGGGCGGCGCGCACAGGCGGTCGCCCCTCCTCTTCTGCTGTTTCCGTTGCCTGCGGTCCGTTCAGTGTTCGAGGCGGATGCGGGGCAGACGTTTGTCGAGCCAGGCGGGGAGCCACCAGTTCCACTGTCCGGCGAGTTTGAGGAAGGCGGGGACGAGGACGAGGCGGACGAGGGTGGCGTCGAGGGCGACGGCGACGGCGAGGCCCAGGCCGATGCTCTTGCTGGCGACGACGCGGCCGAAGGTGAAGGCGGCGAAGACGATGAACATGATGATGGCGGCCGAGGTGATGATGCGGGCGGTGTGGCCGACGGCGCGGACGACGGCTTCGTCGTTGGTGTGTCCGGCGAGGTATTCCTCCTGGACGCGGGAGAGCAGGAAGATCTCGTAGTCCATGCTGAGGCCGAACATGATGGCGAACAGCAGCACCGGGAGGCTGGCGTCGAGCACGCCGACGTCGGCGGGGATGCCGAGCGGGCCGGCGAGGAAGCCGTCCTGGACGATCAGGGTGACGACGCCGACGGCCGCGCCGACGGTCAGGGCGTTCATCAGGATGCTTTTCAGGGGGATCAGGAGACTGCGGAAGGCGACCATCAGCAGCAGGAAGGTGCCGGTGAACACGGCCAGGATGACGGTGGGCAGGGAGCCGGTGATGGCTCGGCTGAATTCCTCGCCGCCGACGGGGGCGCCGCCGAGCAGGTAGGTGTAACCGCTGGCCTGGACGGTGTCGCGGATCTGCCGCTCGAAGGTGGGGATGTCGCGGGCGGGGAGGTTGCGGTCGGGGACGACGGTGACGCGCAGCAGGGTGCGGTCGCGGCTGAACGAGCGGGTGGTCAGGGCGCTGACGGCGGCCAGCTGGTCGGCGTTGTTGCCGCCGGCCGCCTGGAGGTCCTGCGGGGTCAGGAAGGGGCTCAGGACGCCCTGAACGCCGGGCAGGGCGCGCAGGTCGGTCACGAGGGCCTGGAACCGGGCGCGGTCGTCGGGGCCGTAGCGCTCTCCTTTCAGGTCGAGGATGACCTCGAACTGGCTGAGCAGGCCGCCGGCGCCGAGCGTCTCGACGTCTTTCAGGGCGTCGCGGCTTTCCACGCCGGGGGTCAGGCCCCAGGCGCCGGCGTACCCGGTGCGGATGTTCAGGGCGGGTGAGGCGAGCAGCAGCAGCAGGGCGGCGCTGCCGAGCACGGCGGTCCAGGGGCGGGCGGTGACGCGCCGCGCGAAGGCGGTCCAGCCAGCCGAGGCGGCGCCGCTCTGCGCCCAGGTGAAGTTCAGCAGGCGGGGGCTGTTCACGCGGTCGCCGAGCAGGGCCAGCATGGCGGGCAGCGCGGTGAGGCTGGCGAGCACGGTGAGCAGGACGGCCAGGACGCCGCCGATGCCGATGGACCGGACGAAGGCGATGGGTGGGAGGATCAGGCCGGCCATAGCGATGGCGACGGTCAGGCCGCTGAAGGCGACGCTGCGCCCGGCGGTCTGGACGGTGCGGTCGGCGGCGCGGCGCGGGTCGGGGGTTCGGGGGCGACCGGATTCCTCCGATTTCCGGCCCACTGGAACGGCACCAGTGGCCCGTCCATCTCCTGAAGTCCGGTCGTTGTGGCTGCTCCCTCCGGTCGGGTTCGTCTGCGACTCACCGCCATCTTTATTCAATTCCTCGCGGAAGCGGTTGACCATCAGCAGGGCGTAGTCGATGCCGGCACCCAGGCCGAGCATGGTGATGACGCTCTGCGCGAAGGTGCTGACGGGCATCAGGTGGGTCAGGCCGTACAGGGCGGCCATGGCGACGCTGATGCTGAGGACGCCCACGGCGAGCGGCAGGCCGGTGGCGACGAGCGCGCCGAACACCACGAGCAGCAGCGCGCCGATCAGGGGCAGGGCGACAAGTTCGCTGCGTTTGGTGTCGTACTCGGCGTAGTAGGTGAAGTCGTCGGCGATGGCCTGTCCGCCGGTCACGCGGATGTCCAGGGCGGGGCTGTCCTGCGTGGCGGCGTACTCGCGGACGCGGCGCAGGGCGTCGCTGGCGCCGTCGAGCAGCGGGATCTGCGCGAGGGTCAGGGCCAGGGTGCCGTCCCCGGAGCGGGTGCGGTAGGGGCCGCTGCCCTGCGCGGCGGTGACGCGGGTGACGCCGGGCACGTCGTCCAGGCCGTCCAGGAAACGCTGGTAGGCGGCGTCCCCGGCGGGGGTGCCCAGGGGTGGGGTGCTGCGGGTGACCAGGATGACGGTGTTGGTGTCGGTCTCGCCGAAGCGGTCGCGCAGGGCGTCGGTGACGAGGGTGGATTCGGAGGTGGTCAGGCCGCTGGCCGGGTCGGCGTTCAGGGCGGCGGGGGCGCGGGCGGCGAAGGGCACGCTGAGCGCGGCGGCGATCAGCCACGCGATCAGGACGGCCCAGGGGTGGTGGGAGACGAGTCGGCCGAGGGTCCGCATGGGTCCGAGTAGACCATGCGCGGCTTCCTCAGACCGGGGGCGGGGCGACCAAGCGCATCAGGTACCAGCCTGCACCATCTTGCACCATCTATTGACAATAGGTATCAGATGCCGCAAGATAACATCACCTGAGAGGAGGTGCCGGAATGAACGAGACGAACATCCCCACGGACGAGGTCCTGACCCTGGAGGAACTGGCCGCCTACCTGAAGGTCAGCGAAACCACCGCCTACACCCTGGTGCGGAGTGGTGAGATCCCGGGCCGCAAGGTCGGCCGGGAGTGGCGTTTCCTGAAAGCCCGCGTGACCCACTGGCTGATGCAGGCCGGAACGGAGGAAGACATGGAGAAGACTGGATTCGTGCAGCGCGATGAACTGGGCGGGGAATTCAAGCAGGAAGGCGGCCAGGAATACGTGGCCCTCTGGCTCCCCATCACCCGCGAGGAGAAGGCCGCCCAGATCGAGAAGGCCACCCGCGACGGCGTGAACGTCAGCGAACTCGTCGCCGACTACCTCCGCACCTGGTCGAAGGCGTAACGGCAGGCAGCGGGAAGTGGTGAGCGGGGTGGGGGTTCCACCGTCCACTCACCACTTCCCGCTTCCTGCTGTCCGTTTCAGAACAGTTCGTCGTGCAGGCGGTAGTACGCGAGTTTCGTGTCGTCCACCAGGGCGCGGCCGTACAGGTCGAGGAACATCCCGGCATAGCGTTCGCCCAGTTCGCTGCGGACGCTGCGATGGGCGAGGGCGAGGTCGGCGTGCCGGTCGGCGATGCCGAGGCGGCCCACATCGATCAGGCCTTCCACGTACTCGCCGTTCAGGATGATGTTGTCCAGCGTGGCGTCCCCGTGCGCCACGACCAGATCGTCCTGGGGCGGGCGGGTGCGGGCCAGTTCGTTGAAGACGCTGGTGGCGCTGCGTCCGGCGTGGTCGTCGTCGAAGTCGTGGGCGTCGATCAGTCCGGCCTGCACGCGTTCGCGGGCCAGGGGCAGGGTCACGTCCAGCGTCTGCCGGAACGGGCAGTCCCGGATGGGCAGGGCGTGCAGTTCCCGCAGGGCGCGGGCGAGCAGGTTCACGACCCGCTCGGGGTGCAGCCGCGCGTCGGGGTGGCTCATGGGAATGCCGCTCAGGCGGGTCATGGCCAGGAATTCCCGGTCCCCTTCGACCTCGAAGGCCACGAGCTGCGGGGCGGGGATGCGCCCGGCCAGCCAGCGCAGCCGCTCGCGTTCCTGTTGCAGGGTGCCGGCAGCGTGCGGGGTGCGGGCCTGCACCTTCAGGACGTGGCGGGTGGATCGCCAGACCTGCGCGCCGCTCTGGCCGCCGCTCACGCGTTCCCAGCGGGCGGCGGGCAGCGCGCGTTTCAGGGCGTCGGGCAGGGTCGGGCGGTCGGGCGCACTCACGTCCCGCAGTGTGGCAGCGGCGCGGACGTTCAGGCAAGTGTGAAGTCCGACCGCGTCCGCCCGCGCCCCGGCGGCGGCCATCATGAGGGCGTGACTCCTTCCCCCCCTGCCCGGCCCCCATCTGCCGCCCGGACCTCCACCGCCGAGCCGTCCAGGCGTGAGTGGTTCAGTGAACTGATCGGCCGCACGCGCTTCGTGGTGCTGATCGCGGTGATCGCGGTGCTGCTGGTGTCGTTCAGTCTGTTCCTGCAGGGCACGCTGCTGGCGCTGCACACCATCTGGGATTCGTGGCGGGACACGCTGACGCAGGGCGTCGCCAGCCAGAAAGGAGAGCTGGCGGTGGAATTCCTGGAGATCGTGAGCACCATGCTCAAGGCGGTGGTGTTCTACCTGATCGGGGTGGGGCTGTACTCGCTGTTCATCACGCCCCTGAACCTGACCTCGGCGCTGGGCGTGGAGAGCCTCGCGGACCTGGAGCAGAAGGTCGTGTCGGTGATCATCGTGATTCTGGGCGTCACGTTCCTGGAGCATTTCGTGCGCTGGGAAAAGCCCCTGGACACCCTGTACTTCGCGGGCGCGCTGGCGCTGGCGGGCGGGGCGCTGGTGTTCTTCCAGCGGGTCCACCGGGGCAGCGGCGGGGACCTGGGGCAGCCGCAGGCGAAACTGCGCGCCCGGCAGGAACTGTTCGAGAACGACACCGAGCAGCGGCACATCGACGACCACGACGTGGCGCTCGCCGAGCAGGCCACCCTGGCCAAGCAGTCCGGCAAGGTGGACGCCGCCGAGGGCAGCGGCTGACCCGGCGCGCCAGGGTGGGGGGGGCGGAACGTGAGCGGCGCGGCCACCCCCCCGCCCCGGCGCGGGTACACTGTGCAGAATGAGGGTTGGTCTGCTTGAATCCCGCGCCGCGAGGCTCCCCACGTACTGGTCGGCGTACCTGAAAGAACTGGGGGCCGAGGTCGTCGTGCCCTCCCTGAGTGACGCCGAGTCCCTGGCCCTGGGCCGCGAGAGCCTGCCGGGCGAACCGGCCCCGGTGCAACTGGCGCTGGGCCGCATCCTGTCGCTGGGCCGCGTGGATCTGGTGCTGCTGCCGCAGTGGGCCGCCGTGAGCGGCGACGCCTGGAGCGAGGCGCTGCCGGAACTGCTCGCGCGGCGCATCAGTGGCCTGCCGGCGCTGCTGGGCGTGCCGGACCGCCCGGACCTGATGGAAGGCGCGGCGGCCGAGGTGGGCATGCGCGTGTCGCAGAGTGCCGGCCGGGTCCGGCTGGCCATCGAGAAGGTCCGTCCGCTGGGTACCGACCCGCGCGCCGAGATGCCGCCCCTGAGCCGCGCTTCCCGCCGCACGGTCGCCGTGATCGGCCCGCGCGCCCTGCTGGGCGAGGAGGCGCTGGTCGGCCCGCTGCGCGCCGCGCTGGACGACCTGGGGCTGTACCCGGTGTTCAGCCATGAACTGCCGGTCCCGGACGTCCTGAAACGCGCCGAGCGGATCGAGCAGCCGGACCGGGCGGCGCCGGGCGACCTGGAACTGTTCGGCGCGCTGTCGCTGCTGAGCGGCAAGGCCGCCGTGCGGGGCTTCGTGTTCGTCGTGCCGGCCGGTGACGGCAGCGCCGGGGCCGCCGCGACGCGACTCTCGGCGCGGCTGCACAAGCCCTTCACGGTCCTGACCGTGGACGGCGTGCAGACGGACTTCCCGGAACTCGCGCTGCTGGCGGGCCGCCTGGACGCCACGGCCACGGCCCGGCCGGCCACGCCGGACCTGCCGGTCAGCGCCGCCGAACTGGCCGCCGGGGAGCGCGACGCATGAAGTGGTGGGGCTGGCTGACCACCCCGGACCCCGATCCGGGGTTCACGGTGCCCAAACTGCTGAAACTGATGGTCCGCGTGATGCTGTTCGCGCTCGTGGCGACGCTGCTGAGCACGCTGCTGCAACTCACGCCGCTGGGACCGTACCTGAACACCTGGTGGGGCAGCCTGCTGTTCGTGCTGGCGCTGTACATTCCGCTGGCGCGTTTCATGTCGGTGGATACCTTCGTGCCGCGCCGCCTGCAGGCCCGCGCGGACGCCGCCCGTGGGCGCAGTGCGACCGGTCAGCGGTCGGCGAGCAGCGCGCAGCGCCGCAAGGAACGTAACCGCTACGCCGGGGTCCGCAAGGGCGCGCCCAAGTACGGGGGCCGCCGGTAGGCACCGACCCCGCGCTGACGGGGAAACGACGCCCGGCCCAGGAGTGGAGCAGCAGCGTCTTCTTCCGGCCGGCCGCGCAGCGACTGGTGGACCCGCTGGCGCGTCTCAACGTGAACCCGGCACATGTGGTGCTGCTGCACACGGCGCTGGGTCTGTACGCCGCGCTGCTGATCCACCGGGGCGAGCGCCTGCGTCCCGCCGCGCTGCTGCAGGTCAAGACGGTGCTGGACAACCTGGACGGGCAACTGGCCCGCGCGACCGGCCGCACCACCGAGACCGGCCGCTACCTGGATACCGAGATGGACCTGGTCGTGGATCTGGCGCTGAACGTGGCGGTCAGCGGCGCGGCGGGCGTGCCGGCCACGCTGCTCCAGAGCCTGATCATGACCGTGGAGTTCCTGTGGGAACGCGAGTTCCGTGAGGCGCGCGGCGAGGTGTTCCGCGACCCGCCCGCGCAGGCCGGGGACAATCCCCGCGTGCTGGCGGCCCTGAAGGCGGTGTACGCCGCCTACTTCACGCCGCAGGAGCGGACGCTGGGGGCGCTGTTCGAGCGGCGCCTCGCGCGCCTGACGGGCGGGGCGCCCACGGCCGACGACCGGGTGGCGTACACGCCGCGCGCCGCGAACGTCGTGACTGCCAACCTGGGGCTGTCCACGCAGCTGCTGCTGCTGGGCGCGTGCGTGCTGGCCGGCCGGCCGCGCCTGTATACCCGCAGCCTGCCGGTGCAGGCGCTGCTGCTGGCGGGCGTGCAGCTGTGGCGTGAGGACCGCGTGCGCCGGTCACGGGCGGCCGGGCCGGGCGGCACCGGGTCAGGCGGGGGCGCCGCTCAGCCTTCCTCCAGCGGGTAGGTGCGGGCGGCGCGGGCGGCCAGCCAGATCAGGTAGGCGTAGAAGCCGCCCACCATCAGGAAGACCAGCCAGCCGGGAAAGTTCCCGATGTCGGCCAGGGCGAAGGCCTCCGGGAATTCCAGCACCCAGCCCTTGGGCTGCGCGAGGTCCAGTTTCGCCAGCCACGCCACCAGCACGGCCGTGTAGATCCACAGGTAGTTGCGGTTCAGGCGCCAGCCGAGCGCGTCGGCGCGGGTCATGGGGCTGCGCGGTTTGCCCAGTTCGGCCAGCAGCAGCTGGTGCCAGCCGGGGTCCACGCGGTCGCCCAGCATGGCCGGGTAGAAGAAACGCTCCATGATCCGCACGCGGTGGTGGGCGATCTCGAAGGTCCGGAACCGCCGCGCCTCCAGGCGCAGGAAGAAGTAGTTCATGAACATGGCGAACAGGAACGTCGCGTGGCTGTTCGTGGCGTCCCCCAGCGCGAAGGACGCCAGACCGGCGGTCGTGACGACCGACCAGTTGGTGGTCATGTCCAGCCGCTGGCGGTAGGCGGTCATCTTGCCGACCTCGGCGCGGTACAGGTGAATCAGGGCGTTCGCGGTGTTCGTGCTGTAACTCACGTCGGTCAGGCCCGGCGTGACGGCCGCGCCGGGACCGCCGCCCACGCCGGGCATCAGCGGCCCTCCGGGGCGGGGCGGGCGGCCCTCACAGGAAGGGGTTGCTGCGCCGCTCGTGCCCGACGCTGGTGCGGGGGCCGTGACCGGGGTACACGGCCGTGTCGTCCGGGAGGGTCAGCAGCTGCGCGCGGATGCCCGCCAGCAGCTGCGGGTGGTTCCCGCCGGGCAGATCAGTGCGGCCGATCCCGCCCTGGAACAGGGTGTCCCCGGCGATCACCACGCCGGGCGCCACGAACACCACGTGCCCCGGCGCGTGCCCCGGCAGGTGCCGCGCCGTCAGGGTCAGGTCGCCCGCCGTGAAGGTCTGCCCATCCGTGATGTCGTGGTCGGGCGGGGCGGGCTGCGTGAACGGCAGGTTCCAGCGGGCGGCACTCTGCGCGCCCAGCGCGTACAGGTCCCGGTCGGCGGGGTGCAGCCACACGGGCACGCCCAGCTGCTCGCGCAGCGGCTGCACCGCCCCGATGTGATCGAAGTGCGCGTGCGTGAGCAGGATGCCCGTGACGGTCACGCCGCTCCCGGCGACGAGCGCGGCGATGCGCCCGGCGTCGTCGCCCGGATCGATCAGGAAGCCCTGCCCCTGCTCGCCCGCGATCAGCACGGCGTTCTCCTGAATGGGACCGGTGGGCAGCGACCAGACGCGCAGCGGGCCGTGCGTGAAGGGAGCAGTCATGCCCCGGAGTCTACCGCCCGGCCGGGGCGGCCGTCAGGCGTGCCCGAGGGCGTCGCGCAGCGCCAGCGCGAACACCTGAAAGCTCAGGCTGGGGCTGGCGTAGGCCTCAAGCGCCTCCTGCAGGGCGTTCAGGGCGCTGTCGGCGCGGGCGCGCTGGTGGGGGGGCAGGGTGCGCCACACGAAACGCAGCGCCTCCGGGTGCCAGCCGGGATCGAAGCGTTTCTCGAGCGCCTCGGCCGCCTGCAACGCGGCGAGCAGGCCGTCGCCCAGCGCGTCCGTCAGGTCGCGGGCGTCGCCCAGCGCGGCGCTGACCTTCGCGGGGTCGCCCAGCACCCCGGCGCGCCCGGCGGCGAACGCGATCAGGTCCGGGTCCGGGGGGTGACCGGCGCGTTCCAGCGCCCGCTGGAGCGCGCGGTCCGGGGCGGGCGTGACGCTCAGGCGGGCGCTGCGGCTCACGATGGTCGGCAGGACCGAGCGGCGGTCCTCGGCCAGGAACACGAACAGCGCCCGGTGCGGGGGTTCCTCGACCAGTTTCAGCAGGGCGTTCGCGGCCTCCGGTCCCAGGTACTCGGCGCCGCTGACGATCACCACGCGCCGCGCGAAGGTGGGCCGCACCTCCAGGAATTCGAAGACGTGCGTCTCGTACTCGCGGGCCTTGTCACGCGCCGACAGGACCGCCCCGATGGGAATCAGCCGGCGCCGCGCGGCCTTGCCGGTCGTGGTCGTGGCGCGCGGCTCGACCAGCAGCACGTCCGGGTGCCCCCCGGCCGCCAGCGCCCGGCAGGACGGGCAGGTGCCGCAGGCCTCGCCGTAGGGTCTGCGGGCGCCCGAGCAGTTGTGCTGCGCCGCGACCGCGCGGGCGACATCCAGTTTGCCCACGCGGGCCGGGCCGGTCAGCAGCAGCGCGTTGCCCTGGAAGGCGCCGGTCTGCTCCAGCAGCGGCCCGTGCAGGTCGGCCGGCAGCGGGGAGGCCGTCACTTGCCGATGGCGAGGCGCGCGGCGAGCACCTGCGGCAGCCCCGCCTCCAGCGCCGCCTCCTGCGCGCGTTCGATGTCGTAGGTCACGCGGAAGACCTCGAAGTGCGCGCGGGCCGTGTCGAACACCGCGTAACTGGCCTGCGGGTTCCCGTCGCGCGGCTGCCCCACGCTGCCCGGATTCAGGATCACGCGGGTGCTGGGCGGCACCATGTAACTGCCGCCGTCCGTGAAGTGCTGCGCCTTGATCCAGTCGCCCACCGGAGAGTTCAGCGTGGCGTACACCGCCGGGACGTGCGTGTGCCCCACGAAGCCCAGGCGGCCCTGCCAGTGCCCGAAGGCCTCGCGGGCGGCAGGCACGGAATCCGTGTAGTCGTCCAGGCTGACGGGCGTGCCGTGCCGGTAGCGCGCCCCGACGTGCGGATCGTCGATCCCGTCGCGCCACAGGCGGACCCAGGCCACGTCCCGGTCGGACAGGCGCGACAGCTGCCACATGAGCGCCATCGAGACGATCGAGTCTTTCGTCTCGCGGCGGCCGTCGGCGTACTGGAGCAGCATGTCGTCGTGGTTGCCCAGGACGCACACGGCGTCCAGGTCGCGCAGCGCGTCGAGGACCTCGCGGGGGTGCGGGCCGTAGCCGAGCGCGTCGCCAAGGTGGATGACCTGATCGTACCGGCGTTTCTCGGCGTCGTTCAGGACCGCCTGGAGGGCGGTGTGGTTCGCGTGAATGTCAGACAGCAGCAGGAGCCGCACACCGCCGATGATAGCGCGCGCCCCCTCATCCGAACGTGTGAAACCCGGAAGGCAGCACCCGGCGGGCGCCCCCGTCAGGGCCAGACGGTCACGCGGCCCGCGCGGGGGTCCAGGCGGGCGGGCGCGCCCAGCGGCAGCGTGAGTTGCGGGCTGGTGTGCCCGAAGTCCACGTTTGCCACGACCGGCAGGTCCGCGCGGCCCGCCTCGTTCAGGACGCGGCGCACCCAGCCGTGCAGGTCCTCGACCATTGCGGGCGTGTAGGTGCGGGGGCGGGCCAGGATCAGTCCGGCCGCGCCCGCCAGGACGCCCTGCGCGGCGTAGTTGCGCAGCCAGTACCCCACCTGATGCGGGGGCGGCACGTCGTTACTGGTTTCCAGCGCCAGGACCGCCCCGCGCCACAGGGCCGGTTCCGGCCAGCCGGGCGTGCCGTTCAGCATGTCCAGCACGTCCAGGCAGCCGCCCAGCAGGTGCCCCTGCGCGGGCGCGTCACCCTGGAGCCACACCCAGCCGTCGCCGGGGCGGAAGGTGCGCGGAACTTCCTGCGCGGCCTCGTCGGCCCAGTCGGGGCCACCCTGCGTCCATTCCGGGGCGGCCTCCAGATCGAAGGGCGTGGGCGGGTCCACCAGCGCGCGCCGCAGCCCCCGCACCGTGAAGGGATGCATCCCGCCGTTCTCGGCGAGGTCGGTCAGGAGGGCCGGGCCGTGGTACGCCATGACGCCCGCCCGCAGGAACTGCGTGAGGGTCACGGTGGAGTCGCTGAAGCCCAGGAAGACCTTCGGGTGCGCGCGGATCAGGTCCGGGCGCAGGTGCGGCAGCAGGCGCACGCTGTCGTCCCCGCCGATGATGCTGACCATGCCGTCTATGTCCGGCGACTGGAGTGCCCAGTGCAGGTCGTCCGCGCGGGCCTGCGGGTTCGCCGCCAGGAAGTCCGGGCCGCGCAGCGCGTTCGGGGCGGGCACGACCTCCCACCCGAACTCCTGCGCGACCTGCCGCACCCCGGCGCGGTAGCGGTTCATGACCTCGGTGACGAACCCGCTCGAGAGGCTCAGCGCCGCCACCCGCGACCCCGGCCCCAGGCGCGGCGGACGCACGAACCCGCGCTGCACGGAGGGAAGCACCAGGGACGCCGGATCGGGAACGGTCATGCCGGGCAGCCTACCGCCGGGGCGTGCGGGCCGCCTGCGCCGACTGGCGTACCGGCCGCTGTTGAAAAGCTCAGGGGACCGTCAGGTCGAGGCTCAGCCAGTGCTCGGCGTACACGCGTCCGTCGCGGCGCACGGCGTCCGGCTGGGTGCCCCACACGCGGAACCCGGCGCGTTCGTACAGGCGGAGCGCGGCGGCCTGCGAGTCCATCACCGCGAGGTGCAGCGAGGTCACGCCCGCCCACGAGCGGGCCAGCTCCACCCCGGCCTGCACGAGCGCCGCGCCGACACCCTGCCCACGCGCGGTCAGGGCGACGGACACGCCGTACACGTTCACGCGGTGCGCCAGGGGTGGGGCCGCCTCACGCACCAGGGTCAGCAGGCCCACGAGGTCAGTGTCCAGGAAGGCGCCCAGCGTGACGCCCGGCGCGTCCGGCGCGAGGCGGGCGGCCAGGGCAGCGTCGTCCAGCGCGGTGAACTCGGCGGCGCTGGCCAGGAAGGCGGCCGGGTCGGCGTGCAGCGCCGCCAGTCGCGCGGCCCGGTACGCGGGCGCGTCGGCGGGCGTCAGGCGGCGGACCATGACGGTCACGCGGGTTCCGGCGCGCCGCCCAGCGTGACGATCCCGGCGGGCACGGCGCGGCTCACGCCGATGTGCCGGTCCCGCCAGTTCAGGACGTGCCCGTCCGCGCGGACGTGGCGGGTCAGGGTCAGGTCCAGATCCGTGACCAGCCAGCCCGGCTCGTTCCAGCCGAGCTGCGCCACGATCCCGTCCTCGGGCAGTCCGTTGTCGGACGGGGCGTAGATGCTGGCGGCGCCGTGCGCGTCCTCGACGGCGTACGTCCAGGGGGCGTCCGCGATCAGCGGGGCGTGCAGGGCGTAGCACTGGTTTTCGAGCGCGCGGGCCATACTGCCCACCCGCACGCGCGTGAACCCGGCGCGGCTGCCCGTGAAGGACGGCACGACCAGCAGTTCCGCGCCTGCCTCGGCCTGCGAGCGCGCCAGTCCCGGAAACTCGCTGTCGTAGCAGATCGCCACGCCAAAACGCAGCGTGCCGCCGGGCAGTGGCAGGTCGAACACCGCCGCGCCCTCGCCCGGCGCGACGTGCCACTCCTCGGCCTCGAAGCGGGTCATCAGCAGCTTGTCCTGATGGCCCTGCGTGCCGTCCGGGCCGAACACGAACGCCCGGTTCACGAACGCCCCCGCGTGCGCGACCGGGTAACTGCCGGCCACGATGCCCACGCCGTACTCGCGGGCCAGCCGGGCGTGCAGCGCCACGAACTCCGGCACGAAGGCCTGCAATGCCGGGCGCATCCCGATCACGTCATGGTGCAGGTCCGTGGGGAGCAGACTGACGAGTTCCAGCGGCGCGTACTCCGGGAACACCAGCAACTCCGCGCCCTGGCCCGCCGCGTCTGCCACCCAGCGCGTCAGCTTGGCCTCGAAGGCCGCCCAGTCCGCCAGGAAGTCCACCGGGTACGCCGCCGCCGCCACCCGCACCCGTTCCACGCTGCCCTCATGCCCTGTCATGCGCCCGAGTGTACCCGCCCCGCTGCACGCGCACCGCCGCCAGATGACCTATCTGCGCGGGTGCCACACGCCATCCGCCATCTGCCATCTGCTCTCCGCCCTCCCCCTCTGCTAGCGTGCAGGCATGACCACCGCCGGGGCGCTGCGCGAACAGGTGTGGGACGACCTGCTGGCCCGCCGCGCCTGCGCGTACCCGCTGCCGCCGCACGGGCACTGCCCGAACTTCACGCACGCGAGGAAGGCGGCCGCGCAGCTTCTGGCGCACCCGGACGTGGCGGCGCTGCACACCCTGATCGTCGGGCCGGAACGGGCGCTGCTGCCCCTGCGACAGCAGGCGCTGAAGGCCGGAAAGACGCTGTTCGTGCCGCACCAGAAGAAGGAAGGCTGGTACTGGCGCGTGACCGACCCGGCCGGCGCGAAACTCAGCGCCCTGAGCGCGCACGGCGAGGCGACCCCCACCCCGGCGGGCGCGCAGGCCGCCGTGATCGCCTGCGTCGCCGCCGACCATCACGGCGCGCGGCTCGGGAAGGGCTTCGGGTGGGGTGCGCGCGGCCTGCACCTGGGTCTGCCCGAGTTCACGCTGGCGCACCCGCTGATGCTGCGGCCCACCCTCCCCTGCCCCGCCGACTCGCACGTCGCCCTGATCGGCACGCCCGACCGGGTCCTCACGCCCCGCCCGCCTGGCGGAACCGACGCCCCCTGAACCGCGTACCATGCGGCATGAGCAAGAAGACCACCCCCACCTACGTGCCCGCCCTCGTCACGGTCGCCACGGTCGGCGTGGCCGCCGGGGCCGCCTACGTGGCCCGCACCCGCAAGAAAGAAGTCACGGAACTCGTCGTGAACCGCGTGCTGGAACGCCCCGCCGGACGCAGCAGCTACCGCGACCTCGGGCAGAGCCTCGAACGGGCCGGGACGCTCCTGACCGGCCGCGCCGCCCGCGCCGCCGACACGCACGCCAACCGCGAGCTGCTCGCGCACATCATCGGCATCGAACGCTGGGGCCAGCAGCGCCTCAGTGCCGCCCTCGGCGCGGCCCCCGACCAGACCGACACGTACCACCCCTACCGCCCCCCGCAGGACACCACCCTGAAAGACCTGCAGGCGCTGATCACCACCACCCGCGCCGCCACCGTCGACCTGACCCGCCGCCTGGGCCACACCCCCCCGGACGACACCCTGACCATCAACCACAACAGCCTCGGCCCCATGACCCCCAAGGCGTGGCTGCGCTACCTGACCCAGCACGCCGACCTCGAAAGCCGCAAACTGCGCGGCGAGTAGACCGCCCGGCAGGCCAGGGCCGGTACAGGGCGCCGCCCGCCCATCCCCCCCACCGCACCCCCCACCCACACCAGCGCCCTGCATTAAAACTGTAAGACCCGCCCTCCTACCCTGAGGACACCATGAGTGTCCTGAACAGCGTACTGACCGCCATCGTCAAGGAAGGAGCCAGCGACATCCACCTGCGCACCGGCAGCGCCCCCGCCGGGCGCGTCAACGGCGTGATCAGACGCTACGGCGACACCCGCCTCGCCCCCGAACACGTCGAAGCCTTCACCCGCGAAATGATGAGCCCCGCCATGTGGGACGCCTTCACCGAGAAACGCGAAGCCGACTTCGCCTACGGCATCCCCAACCTCGCCCGCTTCCGCGTCAACGCCTACTACCAGCGCGGCACCATCGGCCTGATCATGCGCGTCATCGAAGACAAGGCCATCCCCACCTTCGCGCAACTCGGCCTGCCCATCGACACCTTCGAAGCGCTCGCCCAGCACGAACGCGGCCTCGTCCTCGTCACCGGCCCCACCGGCAGCGGCAAGACCACCACCCTTGCCAGCCTCCTGAACCACATCAACGCCACCCAACCCGTCAACATCGTCACCCTCGAAGACCCCATCGAAGTCCTGCACAAAGACCAGATGGCCATGATCAGCCAACGCGAACTCGGCATGGACACCATGAGCTTCGCCAACGGCCTGCGCGCCAGCATGCGCCAGGACCCCGACGTCATCCTCATCGGCGAGATGCGCGACAAGGAAACCGTCGAAGCCGCCCTGAGCGCCGCCCAGACCGGCCACCTCGTCTTTTCCACCCTGCACACCCAGGACGCCGTCCGCACCGTCAACCGCATCATCGACTTCTTCGCCCCCCACGAACGCGACCAGATCCGCCAGGGCCTCTCGGAAAGCATCGTCGGCATCGTCAGCCAGCGCCTGCTCCCCAAAGCCACCGGCGGCCGCGTCCTCGGCCTCGAAATCCTGCTCGGCACCCCCACCGTCCGCGAATGCATCAAGGACCCCGAACGCACCGAAGAAATCAAACAGGCGCTCCTCGAAGGCGGCGCGCGCGGCATGCACACCTTCGACCAGCACCTCGCCAGCCTCGTCGCCAGCGGCCTCATGACCGAAGAAGACGCCATGGCCAGCGCCACCAGCCCCCACGAACTCAAGATCATGATGATGCGCGCCCAGTACGCCTGAGCAGGGAAAAACCCCTCAGTCAGCTTCGCTGACAGCTCCCCTCAAGGGGAGCCTTTTTTATCGCTGGAGTGCCGATTCGATCAGGGCAGCCACGCCCGGCAGGTTCCGCATGGCCTCCGCGTTCTGCACGCGCAGCACACGAATCCCCGCCCCACCCAGCACCCGCGAGCGCTCGACATCGTACGCCTGGGCCTCCGGGCGGTCATGACTGCGGCCATCCACCTCCACGCACAACCGCGCGGACGGCGCGTAGAAATCCAGAATGAAGCCCAGCAACGGCACCTGCCGACGAAACCGCACAGGATGCGACCGCAGCAGATCGAACCACAATCGCCGCTCCGCAGGCGTCATGGCGCGCCTCAGCTCACGCGCACGGGGCACAAGTGTTCTGGTGTACGTGTCCCGCATGGCGCAAGGCTAACCCCTCCGCCCCCTCCGGGGGCACCTCCCCTCAAGGGGAGGCAGAAAGAAAAAGGCTCCCCTTAAGGGGAGCTGTCAGCGAAGCTGACTGATACGGACTCCGATTAATTAGCCAACAGAGGCCACCAGTGAAAGAGCGTGTGACGAGTGATACGGACTCCGATTAATTAGCCAATAAAGGCCACCAGTGGAAGAGCGTGTGCCGAGTGACCAGATCAGGTTGACCTTCCAACCAGACGCAGCGATCCGAGAGGGCTGCCTCCACCTCCTTGATGCTCTTGAACGCTCTATTCGCAATCGGCACATCCGTCAACTCCCAGAGCCGTTCCGCCGGCTGCAATTCCGGCGAGTACGGCGGCAATGTCACCGTCTGAATCCCCTCAGGATGCCCGACATCCGGTGGCACATGAAAACCAGCCCCATCCTGAACGACCAACACCCGATGGTCGGCGCCCGCGCCGACCTTCTGCGCAAACGCCGCCATGACGGCCGCATACGCCTGCTTGTTCACCACCGGGATCAACCAGAACAAGCTCTCGCCACTCTCCGGATTGACAAACGCGTACACATACAACCACTCGTATCCAGGCTCAACTGGGCAGGTCAACGGCTGCCCCGTCGGCGCCCACATGGAACGCCGGATCGGTTTGAGCCCGATTCGATGTTCGTCCATGCACCACAGCGAGACACGCGGTACGAGACGCTCCGCCTGGCGGAGCGTCTCGGTCAGGACTTTGTTTTGAACGCTTCCTGTGCGGCCTCATCGCCGCCA
>NZ_NHMK01000026.1:0-37500 GCF_002198095.1 Deinococcus indicus
TCGCATCCGCTCGGATTGAACGGGCTTTGCAGCCCATTCAATCGGAGTCCGTATCATACCGCCCAGTCTCCCCTGCCCACCCCGATCCGACATAGGCAGAGCGGCGCAGCGGGCGCGTGCGCGGATGGCCGACGCGGGCCTCTGTCCCGGCCCGGTATCATGCGGGGCGATGACTAAGGACGGCGGCAAACAGGATAAGAAGGCGCAGCAGTACGGCGTGACGCCCCAGAGCGTGGATTTCAACGACTGGTACAACGAGGTCGTGAAGAAAGCCGACCTGGCCGACAACAGCCCGGTGGCGGGCGCGATGGTCGTGCGGCCCTACGGCAGCGCGCTGTGGGAGAACATCCAGCGCTGGCTGGACGACAAGTTCAAGGCGACCGGGCACGAGTCGCTGATCTTCCCCACGCTGATCCCCATGGGCTTTATTACCAAGGAAGCGGATCACGTGGAGGGCTTCGCGCCGGAGCTGTTCACGGTGAACAAGATCGGCACCGAGGAACTCGCCGAGCCGTACGTGATGCGCCCCACCAGCGAGACGATCATCGGGCACATGTGGAGCGGCTGGCTGAACTCCTACCGTGACCTGCCGTTCCTGCACTACCAGTGGGGCAGCGTGTTCCGCGCGGAACTGCGCACGAAGGCGTTCCTGCGCACGAGCGAGTTCTACTGGCACGAGGGCCACACCGCGCACGCCGACGAGAACGAGGCGCGCGGCGAGGTGCGGCAGATGCTGGACATCTACCACGAGTTCTGCCGCGACGTGCTGGCCCTGCCCGTGGTGCGCGGCGAGAAGACCGCCAGCGAACGCTTTGCCGGGGCGGTCGCCACGTACTCCATCGAGGGCATGATGCGCGACGGCAAGGCCCTCCAGAGCGGCACTTCCCACTACCTGGGCCAGAACTTCAGCAAAGCGTTCGACGTGAAGTTCCAGACGCGCGAGCAGCGCGAGGAGTTCGCGCACACGACCTCCTGGGCGATCTCAAGCCGCATCATCGGGGCGATCATCATGACGCACGGCGACGACTTCGGGCTGATCATGCCGCCCCGCATCGCGCCCATTCAGGTGGTCGTGATTCCCGTGGGCCGCAAGGACAACTTCGACGAGATGGTCGCCGAGGGCGAGAAACTGGCCGCCGAACTGCGCGCCCAGGGCCTGAAGGTCAAGGTCGACAAACGTGACGGCGTGACGAACGGCTTCAAGTACAACGACTGGGAACTCAAGGGCGTGCCCGTCCGCATCGAACTCGGCCCCCGCGACCTGGAGAGCGGCGTGGTCGTCGTGAAGAACCGCAACGGCGACGAGAAGGAAACCCTCCCCCGCGCCGAGGCCGTGACCGGCATGACCGCCCGCCTGGACGGCATCCACGACTGGCTGCTGGAACGCGCCACGACCTTCATGCTGGAAAACACCGTCACGGTGGACACCTACGAGGAGTTCAAGGCCGCCATCGAGGCGGGCAAGTGGGTGCGCGCCTTCCACTGCGGCGACCCCGAGAGCGAACGGCAGATCAAGGAGGACACCAAGGCCACCGCCCGCAACGTCCCCCTGGACGACGCGGAATTCTTCAACGAGGCCGAGGAGGGCGTCTGCGTGCACACCGGCCGCCCCGCCGCGTACGGCAAACGCGTGATCTTCGGCCGCCAGTACTGATCCACTCGCAGCTCAGGAGGAGGCCACCCAGATTGACCGGGTGGCCTCCTCCTCTGTAGGTGCAGCGTCCGCCGAGGTTCTGGGCAAGGTTCAGGGGCTCCCCCAGGCGCAGCCACAGGCCCGGCGTGTCGTCCTTCCCGCCGGGACCGCGCGTGTCAGCGCAGTGGTCGGGTGGATTCGCGCAGGATCAGGGTCAGGTCGAAGTCCGGCAGGGTGGACGGTTGCCCGGCCAGGACGTTCAGGACGTGCCGGGCGAGGGCCTGCCCGATCTGGTAGGTGGGCTGCCGGACGGTCGTCAGGGGCGGGATGGTGAATGCGCTGGCGGGCAGGTCGTCGAAGCCGATCAGGGACACGTCGTCCGGGACGCGCAGGCCGCGGCGGTACAGGGCCAGCCGGGCGCCGGCGGCCATCTGGTCGTTCCCGGCGAACACGGCCGTGAAGGGCACGCGCGCGTCCAGCAGGTGCGTCAGGGCCTGCGCGGCGGACTGTTCCAGGAAGTCGCCCTGGAGTTCCAGTTCGGGGTGCAGGGGCAGGCCGCAACCGGTCAGGGCGTCGCGGTATCCGGCGCGGCGTTCCTGCGCGTCCTGCTGGCCGGGCGGGCCGTGCAGGTGGACGATGCGGCGGTGCCCGAGTTCGATCAGGTGGCGGGTGGCGTTCAGGGCGGCGCCGCGCTGGTCGAGGGTCAGGCAGTGGTCTTCCAGGCCGGGGACGCGGCGGCCGAACAGGATCAGCGGGACGCGCCCGGCCACGTCCCGCAGGGTGTCGTCGCTCAGGGTGCTGCCCAGCAGCAGCAGGGCATCTACCTTGCGGTAGATCAGGGTGTCGATGGCGCGCGTCTCGTACTGAGTGGACCAGTGGCCGCTGTTCAGGACGGGCTGGTAGGGCGTGTCCAGCAGGGCCTGTTCGACGCCGCGGATCACGTCGGCGTAGAAGGGACTGACGATGTCCTCGGCGATCACGCCGACGGTCATGCTTCGCCCGGTGATGAGCGTCCGGGCGAGGTAGTTCGGTCTGAACTCCAGGCGTTGCATGGCGGCCTCGACGGCGCGGCGCTTGTCTTCCGCGACGAACGCCGTGCCGTTGATGATGCGCGAGACGGTGCTGACGGACACCCCGGCCTCGCGGGCGACCTCGTTGATGGTACCGCCCTGCTTCTTCACGCGTTTGCCATGGCCCGCCACCGCGTCACTCTAGCGGGTGGCAGGCGTCAGTAGAGGTTGTTCCAGATGGCCTGCCCGGTGCCGCCCCCGTACGTGCCGAGGAAGCCGCGGGAGTCGGCGGTGTTGCTGCCCCGCCAGAAGTTCGCGATGAGCTGCTGGCTGCGGGTGGGCCACGCGGCGGCCGGGATCTGCATGCTGCTGCCGCTGCCGGTCACGACGGTCGCGCCGAGCGGCAGGGACGCGTTGCGGTACATGGTGAACACGACCCGGCCGTTCAGGGTCCAGACGATGCTGCTGGCGGTCCAGTTGACGTCCACGCGGTGCCAGGCGTTGCTGGCGGCGGGAATCCACGCCTCGTACACGTAGCGGCTGCCGCCGTTGCGGTAGATCAGGGCGGGGTGCAGGCTGCCGCGGCTGGGCACGAATTCCACGTCGATCTCGTTCCAGACGGTGCCGTCGTTGAAGTAAGTGAACAGGGTGGTGGTGGTGCCCGCCACGTTCGGGACGTAGATGTCCCCGCCGAAGCGGGTGCCCTGGGTCTTCCAGCGGTTGGATTTGATCTCGCTGCAGGTGCTGCTGTCCAGCCAGCCGTACACGGCGGCGTCGCTGCCGCTCCCCAGGGTGAGGTTGTTCTTCGAGAAGGTGCAGCCGAACAGTGGGTCGCCGTTCTTCCAGGTGGAGGGGCTCCAGTTCATGCCCCAGCGGCTGAAGTCGCCGCTGACGGCCTGCGCGCCCAGGCCGCTGGTGGGGGTGGGGGCCGCGCCGGGGGTGGGGGTCTGGCTGCACGCGCCGAGGGTCAGGGCGGTCAGGAGCAGCGTGGCGGTCCGGATGGGGGTGGGCATGGGGGTCTCCTGGGCTGCGGGGCAGCGGCTGGAAGGGGCGCGTGGCCCGCGCCGGGCGGATCGGCGCGCCGCACTGCGCCTGCCGACACGCGGTGCGGGCCGGTCAGGGGACTGTCCGTCAGTGGACAGGGGGCGGGTTGTGGGCGATCCATGCGGAGCGTACGTCATGAAAAGGCTTTCAGCAAGAGGGAGGGGCGCCACCCCTCGCAGGGAGGCGAAATCGCCTGAGCAGGGCGGCTTTCAGCGGGACAGGGCTACCTCCTGTCCTCGGCCGACCATCCGCGCAACTGCCATCCGGTCGATGTTCCCACCCCGCCGAAATCAGGCTGCTTTGGCACACGCCAGCCGTCACACACGGGTCATTTTCGACAGAGGCCAACCTCGTGAAACCGTTTTCTTGACGGTCGGGCGTTCGCCTGCTACGGTTCACTCACATCCTCACCCCTGTCCGGACGTCCGCGTCCGCTCTGGCCCGGTCGACCCGCGCCGGAGTGCCCCCCGCCCTGCCCAGGAGGCCCCCGTATGCCGCACTCCCGCCCGCCGCACGCCCGTCCGCTCCACCTGACCGCGCTGTCCTGCGCGCTGATCCTCAGCGCCTGCGCCGCCGTCACCCCCGCCACCCCGCCGCCCACCGTCACCCTGAGCAGCAGCGCCGCCAGCCTGGACGCCAGCGGTCCGCTGCGCCTGAGCGCGGCCGTGACGGGCAGCGCCAGCCGCGTGATCTTCTACGACCGGGGCGTGAAACTCGGCGAGGACACGACCGCCCCGTACGAGTTCACGGTGAACGCCGACCCCGCCCTGAACGGCACGCACGCCTACTCCGCACAGGCCGTGGCGGGGGACGTGGCGGGGATCTCCGCGCCGGTCAGCGTGCAGATCCGCATCGCGGACACCCGCACCACCGAACTGCTGAACAACGGGGATTTCAGTCAGGGCCTGAACCCCTGGTGGACCGCCGGAACGGCCGCCACCACGACCGGCGGCGAGGCCTGCCTGAACATCACACAGCCGGGCAGCAATCCCTGGGACGTGCTGTTCGGGCAGGGCGGCGTGGGCCTGAACGAGGGCGGCACGTACACCCTGAGCTTCACGGCGCGCGCCGCGCAGCCCACGTCGTTCCGGACGCTGCTGCAGTTCGACGGCGCGCCGTACACGAACTACTTCGTGCAGGAGGTGGACGTGACCAGCCAGCCGAAGACCTTCACGTCCACGTTCACGATGGCGCAGCCGGGCGACGCGAAGGCCGCGTTCCAGTTCCAGCTGGGCGCGAAGGCCGCCACGACCGTGTGCTTCAGCCGCATCTCACTGACCGGCCCGGCCTTCGGCAGCGCCGTGCCTGCCGCTGGCGCGGACGACCTGAATCTGGTGCGGCTCAACCAGACCGGGTACCTGCCGGACCGGCCGAAACTGGCGGCCCTGCCGTTCGACTCGGACCGCCCGCTGCCGTGGACGCTGCTGGACGGCACGCGCACGGTCGCCAGCGGCGTGACCCGGGTGTTCGGCGCGGACGCCGCGTCCGGCGAGCATCTGCATCAGGTGGATTTCAGTGCCGTGACCGCCCCGGCCGACGGGCTGGTACTGGACGTCGCGGGCTTCCGCAGCCACCCGTTCCGGATCGGGCGCGTGTATGACGGCCTGAAACGCGACGCGCTGGCGTACTTCTACCACAACCGCAGTGGCACGCCCATCGAGGCGAAGTACGTCGGGGACGCCTGGGCCCGCCCGGCCGGTCACGCGGGCAGCAGCCCGAACCAGGGGGACACGCGCGTCAGCTGCTTCCGGGGCACCGATCAGGCGGGGAACGTCTGGCCCGGCTGCGCGTACGAACTGGATGCCAGCGGCGGCTGGTACGACGCCGGGGATCACGGGAAGTACGTGGTGAACGGAGGCGTGAGCGTCTGGACGCTGCTGAACCTCGCCGAGCGGGGCGCGCGCCTGAACCTCCCGGACGCGGACGGCAGCCTGAGCATCCCGGAAAGCGGGAACGGCCGCAGCGACCTGCTGGACGAGGTCCGCTGGGAGCTGGACTTCATGCTGCGCATGCAGGTCCCGGACGGGCAGACGCTGCCGCTGCCGCGCGGCGACCAGCGCGGCGTCCCGCTGACCCTGACGCCCACCCCGGCGGGCGGACTGGTGCACCAGAAACTCACGGACGTCGCCTGGACCGGCCTGCCGCTGCGCCCCGATCAGGACCCGCAGCCGCGCGCGCTGTACTACCCCACGACCGCCGCGACCCTGAACCTCGCGGGCGTGGCCGCGCAGTGCGCCCGCGTGTACCGCGCCTCGGACCCGGCCTTCGCGGACCGCTGCCTGAGCGCCGCGCGCCGCGCGTGGCAGGCGGCAAAGGCCGCGCCGGACGTGTACGCGTACGACCTGTTCGTGGGTGGCGGCCCGTACGACGACACGGACGTCAGCGACGAGTTCTACTGGGCGGCGGCGGAACTGTACGCCACGACCGGCGAGGCGGCGTTCCTGGAGGCGCTGCGGGCCAGTCCGCTGTTCCTGCAGATGCCCGAGGGGCGTGAACTGGGCTGGAGCGACCTGACGGCGGCGGGCACCCTGACCCTGGCCAGCGTGCCCACGTCGCTGCCCGGCGCGGACGTGCAGCAGGCCCGCGCGAACGTCGTGGCGGCGGCGCGGGCGTTCCGGGACGCGGCGGGCACGCAGGGCTACCGCCTGCCGATGACCGGCGCGACCGCCACCTGGGGGTCGAACAGTGGCGTGCTGAACCGCTCGGTCGTGATGGGCGCCGCGTGGGACCTTACGGGTGACGATTCGTTCGTGAATGTCGTGCTGGAGGGCCTGAATTACCTGCTGGGCCGCAACCCGATGGACAAGTCGTACGTGTCCGGGTACGGCGAGCGGCCGCTGCTGAACCCGCACCACCGCTTCTGGGCGCGGTCGCTGGACGCGTCGCTGCCCGGCCCGCCGCGCGGAGCAGTGTCGGGCGGCCCGAACAACGTGAACTTCAGTGATCCGGTCGCGGCGAAACTCAAGGGCCGCTGCGTGGGCCTGCGCTGCTACACCGACGACATCGGCGCGTACACCATGAACGAGGTGACTATCAACTGGAACGCGCCGCTGGCGTGGGTGGCGGCGTTCGTGGAGCAGAGCACCCGCCGCTGAACACACGGGGGCGGGGTGTGATACGGACTCCGATTGAATGGGCTGCAAAGCCCGCTGGGTCCGAGCGAAGCGACTCGTAGAGCTGCTCCGCAGAGTGGGAGAGGGGCGGGTTCCGGACGTGGAGCCGGCAATCCGGTGAAGTTCCGGATTGTCGGCGAAACAAACGGAATCCGTATGAGGAGGGAGCCGTGCGGCGGCCCTCCTCTCCTCTGTCGTGGGGTGGTCACGGGCGCGGGTGAGGCTGGGACTCTGTCATCCAGTTGACAAGTTTACTCAACTGGTCTGGTATCCTGTGAGGATATGAAGCGTGCCCTCCTCCCCCTCCTGACCCTCTCCCTGATCGCCAGCGCCGGCGCGCAGCAGGCGAAAGAACTGCGCCTGGGCGTGTTCCCGAACGTCACCCACACCGCCGGACTGGTCGGCATCCAGCGCGGCCTGATCCAGAAGAACCTCCCGGCCGGCGTGAAACTGGTCGTCAAGGAATTCGCCAACGGCAGCCAGGTCAATGAGGCCTTCGCCGCCGGCGCCATCGACGCCGCCTACGTCGGCCCCGGACCCGCCATGAACGCCTTCATGCGCGGCGTGCCCATCCAGGTGTACGCCGGCGCCGCGAACGCCGGAGCTGTCCTCGTGGCCCGCAAGGACAGCGGCGTGCGCAACGTCAAGGGCCTGGCCGGGAAGAAGGTCGCGGTGCCCACGCGCGGCAGCACCCAGGACATCAGCCTGCGCCACCTGCTGCACGAGAACGGCCTGAAAGCCACCGACGAGGGCGGCAACGTCACCATCGTGCCGATCGACCCGGCGAACATGCCCGCCATCTTCGCCGCCAAACAGGTGGACGCCGCGCTCGTGCAGGAACCCTGGGGCGCGATCATGGAAACGCAGGGCGCCCGCCTGATCGCCAACGAGAAGGCCATCTGGGCCGGCGGGAACTACACCACCACCGTCCTGACCGTGAACACCCGCTACGCCGCCGCGAACCCCGACAGCCTGCGCGGCCTGCTGCGCGGCCACCTCGCCGCCATCGACTTCGTCCGGGGCAGCAGCGCCGGCACGCAGAAATCGGTTGCGGAACAGATCTACGCCTTCACCGGCAAGCGCCCCAACACCGCCGAGCTGTTCAAGGCGCTGTCCCGCACCAGGGTCACCTGGGACATCAACCTCAAGACGCTGGCCGAGTACGCCGAACTGAACCGCGAGGCGGGCTTCGCGCGGGACGTGCCGGACCTGAACCGCTTCGTGAACCTCGACCTGATCCGCAGCCTCGCCAAGTAAAGACCGGCGAGCGGATGCTCTAGACTGGAGGGATGACGGGGCCAAAGAAAGGTTCACGGGGCCGAGCCCCACAACGCAATACAGCTCAGGGTCGCGGTGGCATCACGCGCGACACCATCCGACCGGCCCGCCCCACGCGCGAGGGCGGCGACGCCCCCAGCCGGGACGGCGCCCGCCGGGACACCCGCACCGGGCGGGGCGACACCCCAGGCGCCCGCGACACCCGCCCCGGCAGCGCCCGCAGCGGCGCGGGCAGCCGTGGGGGCGTGAGCGGCAGCCGCAGCGGTGAGAACCCGGCGCGCCGCAAGCCCGGCGAGGGCAGCGGCCGCCGCGAGGAAGGCCGCAGCGAAGGACGAGGTGAGGGCCGCGGCGAGGCCCGCTTCACGCCGGGCGGCCCGGCGCGGCGCAGCCCACCAAAACCCGGCAAGAAGGCCCTGCCGGAACTCAAGCGCGTGCAGCTCGACGCCCCCGCGCCCGACACGGCCTTCCGGGACCGGGACGGCGAGACGCTGACCTTCCCGGACAGCAACCTCAAGCGCGTGGCGGCGAAGATCCTGACCGAGAAGAAGAAGGCGTGGCGTTACCGCCCGTTCGCGTTCCCGCTGTTCACGGACCGGGGAGGCGAGCAGTCCTTCCACTTCGACTTCTACATCTACGACGCCGAGGACAGCGTGATCCGCCTGATCCTGGTGATTCCCTTCGAGTCCCGTGAAGTCTGGGACCGGGTGGGTCGTTTCAAGCGGCAGTACCCGATGTACACCTACGAACTGTGGACGCCGGAGAAACTGGCCCGCCTGAGCGGCCCACGCGGCCGCCTGGAGTTCTGAGACAGCCCCGGATTGAATGGGCTGCAAAGCCCCTTCAGTTGGGGCAAAGCGACTCGTCGAGACCGCGCAGCGTGAGAGAAACGACCCTCCGGGCGTGGGGCTGGCGGAACGGTCCTCCTCCAGTCCGTCGCCGCATCTGAAAGCCGTGCGCATGAGCCGGGGTTGACGCCCCGCTCAAGATCCTCTCAACCGACGGCCTCCGGCGACTGCCCGGAGGTCTGTTCGTGACGGCTTGAGCGTCTGAGAGGCGTCCGGCGCCGCGTGAGCCGCATGAGAGCCCCCTTGGGGTTCGCTTGGGTTTGTGCCCGTGACCGTGGTGCGCGCCGGGCGGTCTGGTACCGTTTCCACGTTACGGGCGGCGCCGATCGCGCCTCCCCCGCCACGAAAGGAGAGCGCAGCCTGATGACCACCACCCCCATCCTCCGACCCGGCCGCCCCTATCCCCTGGGCGCCACCTGGGACGGCCAAGGCACCAACTTCGCCCTGTACTCCGAGAACGCCACCGGCGTGGAACTGTGCCTGTTCGACGAGCACGGCGCCGAGACCCGCCTGCCGCTGCGGGAGCAGACCGCTTTCGTGTGGCACGCCTACCTGCCCGGCGTGAAACCGGGCCAGCGCTACGGCTACCGCGTGCACGGCGAGTACGCCCCGGAACGCGGCCTGCGCTTCAACCCGAACGTGGTCCTGCTCGACCCCTACGCCAAGGCGCTGGACGGCACCGAACGTTTCGACGAGGGCGTGTTCGGCTACGTGCCGGGCGGCGAGGACAGCGTCATGCAGGAAGAGGAGCAGCGCGGCGCGCCCCTGGGCATCGTCGTGGACTCCAACTTCGACTGGGGCGGTAGCCGCCGCCCGGAGGTCCCGTTCCATCAGGCCGTGATCTACGAGGCGCACGTCAAGGGCCTGACCATGACCCACCCGGACGTGCCGGACGAACTGCGCGGCACGTACGCCGGGATCGCCTGCGAACCCATCCTGTTCTACCTGCGGGAACTGGGTATCACCAGCATTGAACTGATGCCCGTCCACCAGCACGTGGACGACCCCTTCCTGCTCGACAAGGGCCTGACGAACTACTGGGGCTACAGCACCCTGTCGTTCTTCGCGCCGGACGTGCGCTACAGCGCCGAGGCGCGCCGCGGCAACCCCGCCGGGGCCGTGGACGAGTTCAAGCACATGGTCAAGGCGCTGCACGAGTCCGGGATCGAGGTCATTCTGGACGTGGTGTACAACCACACCGCCGAAGGCAACCACATGGGGCCGACCATGTCCTTCAAGGGCATCGACAACCCCACGTACTACCGGCTGGTCGCCGAGGACCCCCGCTTCTACTTCGATTACACCGGCACCGGCAACAGCCTGAACGTGCGCCACCCGCAGACGCTGCAACTGATCATGGACAGCCTGCGGTACTGGGTCACCGAGATGCAGGTCGACGGGTTCCGCTTCGACCTTGCCAGCACCCTGGCGCGCGGCCTACACGAGGTCGATCAGCTGTCGGGCTTCTTCACGATCATCCACCAGGACCCGGTCATCAGTCAGGTCAAGCTGATCGCCGAACCGTGGGACGTCGGCGAGGGCGGCTATCAGGTCGGGAACTTCCCGGTCAACTGGGCCGAGTGGAACGGCATCTACCGCGACGACATGCGCGCCTTCTGGAAGGGCGACGGCGGCCTCGCCTCCGAGATCGGCTACCGCCTGACCGGCTCCTCTGACCTGTACCAGAACGACGGCCGCAAACCGTACGCGAGCATCAACTTCGTGACCGCGCACGACGGCTTCACGCTGCGCGACACCGTCACGTACGAACAGAAACACAACGACGCCAACCAGGAAGGCGGCAACGACGGCCACAACCACAACATCACCTGGAACTGCGGCGTGGAGGGCGAAACCGACGACGCCGAGATCAACGCGCTGCGCGCCCGCCAGCAGCGCAACTTCCTGGCGACGCTGCTGCTCGGGCAGGGCACGCCGATGCTGCTGGGCGGCGACGAGATCGGCCGCACGCAGGGCGGCAACAACAACGCCTACTGCCAGGACAACGAGATCAGCTGGTACGACTGGGCGAACCTCGACGAGGACCTGCTGGCCTTCACGAAGAAGGTCATCCGGCTGCGCAAGGAGCACCCGGCGCTGCACCGCCGCAAGTTCTTCAGCGGCCGCACCATCCGCGGCGAGGACGTGCGCGACATCGTGTGGCTGCGCTTCGACGGCGCCGAGATGAGCGACGAGGACTGGAACAACCCGCAGACGCAGAGCATGGGTATCTTCCTGGACGGCAACGGCCTGGACGACGTGGACAGCCACGGCCAGCCGCTGCTGGACGACCACCTGCTGCTGCTGCTGAACGCCTCGCACGTGGACCTGCCGTTCACGCTGCCGGACCTCGCGGGCTGCCAACACTGGGAACTGCTGCTGGACACCGGCGACGACCACGCCAGCGAGAACCCGGCGGCCGGCGAGGAAACCAACCTCCAGGCCCGCAGCGTCAAACTGTACCGCTGCCCCCGCCAGTAACCCAGGAAGCACGAGAGAGGCGGCCCGCACACTGGGGCCGCCTCTCCTCTGTTCCTGCTGTGCGCCTGCTTGCTCTGGCCTACTCCCCTCTTCAGGTTTCGTAGGTGCGGGCCACGCTGGTCAGGACGCTGCGGTACTCGCCGGGCGTGATCAGGCCCATGGCCATGGCGTGGCTGGCGGCGTTCAGGCTGTCGGCGGCCAGGACGAGGTCCACGCCGGTCTTGCGGACTTCCTCGCGGAGTTTCAGGACGCCGCTGTCACGGGCGCCCTCGGTCACGTCGCGGATGTACACGGCCAGCACCCGGCCGGGGTGGCGGCGCACGATCTCGGCGTAGATTTCCGGGTCCTTCTCGCCGCTGTCGCCGACCAGCACGAATTTCAGGTCCGGGAAGCGCGTGAAGATCCGTTCGATCACGCCGTGCTTGTACCCACCGTGCCCGCCGAGCAGGTCCACGCCCCAGTTGCGCAGGAACATCGGCCCCAGCGGAATGCGGCGGTAATCCAGGAACTGCCACAGCAGGTCGAAGAAATTCCAGGGGCTGCTGGACACGTAGAAGATCGGGTTGCGGGCCTCGCCGTCGCGGGTCAGGGCGCGGTACAGGGCGCCCACGCCGGGGAACGGCAACCTTGTGCGGGCGTTGCCGGTCAGGACGGTGGCGAGCATGCGCGGCAGGCTGGTCACGTCGGACTGGATGACGGTGTCGTCCAGGTCGCTGATCACGCCGAAGCGGGCGTCCGCGACGACCTGCACGCGGGCGGTGGCGGTCACGTCGCGGCCCTCGAGGGCCAGGGTCGCCTGGTGCCAGCCGCCGCTCAGCACCTGCTGCGGCGTGAAGGTCAGCGTGAAGTACCCGTCGGCGTCGCTGACGGCGCTGACCTCCTGGCCGTCCAGGGTGCCGGTGACGCGCACGCCGCCCACCTCGCGCGACAGCAGGCGGCGCAGGATGTTCTGCGCGTTGCGCAGGCGGCGGTCCCCCTTGCGGGCGGGCTGCATGGTGCGGGGCAGCAGCACGCGCCCCGTCAGTTCCACCTGGGCGGGCGTGCCCCACCCGACGTAGGGTTGCAGCAGCAGCCGGCCACGGGCGCGGCGGGGCTGCACGAACGCCGAGAAGGCCTGATCGGCGGCCAGGAGCGCCCTCTCCAGCGTGGGCTGCACGGTCTTGAACGCAGTCGTTACTGGATTCACCCGCCCAGTGTAGCGGGCGCGGCGTTCCCTGCGGCGGCCCGGCCGGCTCCTGTCGGCAGAGCATGAGAGGCGACCGGCAGGCCGGGCCGTCTGCCGCGCCGCGTGCTGGACGCCGGAAACGACCACTCCCGCCCGGCATCCGTCGGGCGGGAGTATGAAGAAACGAGAGGCGGAACGTGACGGTCAGAACAGGACCATGCCTCCGGTCGCGCCGAGCGTGCTGCCGCTCGTGTAGCTGCTCTCCTGCGACGCCAGGAACACGTACATGGCGGCCAGCTCGGCCGGCTGACCGGGGCGGCCCAGCGGGGTGTCCTTGCCGAACTCCATGACCTTCTCCTGCGTCTGCCCGCCACTGGGTTGCAGGGGCGTCCAGAACGGGCCGGGCGCCACGGCGTTCACGCGGATGCCCTTCTCGCCCAGCTGCTGCGCGAGCGCCTGCGTGAACGCCACGATGGCCGCCTTGGTGCTCGCGTAGTCCAGCAGGTTCGGGCTGGGCCGGTACGCCTGGATGCTGGTCGTGTTGATGATGCTCGCCCCGGCCCCCAGGTGCTTGAGGGCCTCCTGGGTGATCCAGAACATGGCGTACACGTTCGTGCGGAACGTCAGGTCCAGCTGCTCGGTCGTGATGTCCGCCAGGGACGGCTGCGTGACCTGCTTCCCGGCGTTGTTCACCAGGATGTCCAGCCCGCCCAGTTCCTGCACGGCCCGCGTGACGAGTTCACGGCTGAACGCCTCGTCGGTGATGTCGCCCGGCAACGCCACGGCCCGGCGGCCCGCCGCCTCGATCAGCGCCACGACCTCCCGCGCGTCCTGCTCCTCTTCCGGCAGGTAGTTCAGGGCGACGTCCGCGCCCTCGCGGGCAAAGGCGATCGCCACGGCCCGCCCGATCCCGGAATCCGCGCCCGTGATCAGCGCCCGGCGGCCCTTCAGGCGGCCCAGGCCCACGTAACTGTCCTCACCGTGATCGGGCAGCGGCTGCATGGAAGCGGCCAGTCCCGGCGCCTCCTGCGGCTGACGCGGGAACGGCGGGGCCGGGTACTGCGCGCGGGGGTCCTGCTTCTCGAACTGCGGCTGGCTCTGACGGGCATCCTGTTCGCTCATGCCCCCAGGCTGCCCCGCCCACCTGCCCGCCGCATGATCGCCCCGTGAAGTTCACTTGACCCGGCGTGAGGGGGGCCTTCATGGCGGATGGCAGATGGCGGGAGGCGGATGGCCGATGGTGGAGCTGGGGTGTGGCGCCGTGAGTCCGCCCTGCAACCCGCCTCCTCCTACTGGCCGGTGTGGTCGTAGCGGCGCAGGATCAGTTTGCGGACCACCCGGTCCCCGAGGGCCGGGAAGCGGCGGTCGAGCCACGCGAACAGGTGGTACGCGCGCGGCACGACGACCTCACGGCGGGGGCGCAGCAGGACGGAGGCGACGGCCCGCGCCACGACCTCGGGGCCGGGCATCGGAAGGCGGGCGCTGGCGGTCATCTCGCTCTTCACGAAGCCCGGCGAGACGAGGCTGACGTGAACGCCGCTGCCGAGCAGTTCGCGGCGCAGCCCGTGACTGAACCCCCGGACGCCGTACTTGCTGGCCGAGTACATGCCGTTCGTGGCAGCCTGCCCGGCCACGGAGCCGATGTTCACGACGTGCCCGCTGCCGCGCGCCTGCATGGCGGGCAGGACCAGCCGGGTCAGTTCGATGGGCGCGTCGAGGTTCACGCGCAGGACCCGCAGCGGGTCCGGGTCGTCCCACCACCAGCCGCGTTCGATGGTGACGCCCGCGTTGTTGATCAGCACGTCGATCCGCCCGAAGTGGGCCTGCGCGGCGGCGATCAGCGCGCGGCGCGACTCGGGGCTGGTCACGTCGGTCGGCACGGCGATCACGCGGTGCCCGGACGGGTCGAGGCGGCGGGCCAGGGTGTGCAGGTCGTCCGCGCGCCGCGCCGCGAGCACCAGGGCGTACCCCAGCGCGGCGAGTTCCGTGGCGGTCGCCAGACCGATCCCGCTGGACGCGCCGGTCAGGACCACGACCGGGCGGGCGGGGGTCCACGGGGGGGTGGGGGCCGTCATGACGCTGCCTGGAGGCTGGGTTGTGACATACGTGATGGTATCCCTAGCGGGCGCTCAGCTGCGCGTCAGGCACGCGGCCGACACTGGGCGGATGCGCGCCGTTCCGTCCGCCCTGACCCGCCTGGGTCTCACGCTGCTGCTGGGCAGCCTGCCCGCCTCGGGCCTGACCGTCCCGGCGCTGCCGCCAGATACACAGCCCACCCCGCAACTGGGCACACTGCCGGAACTCCTGCCGGTCGGCACGCCCGCGCCCAGGCCCGCGCCCCCGCTGATCACCAGTCCGGCCCCCACCAGCCCAGCCACAGCCAGTCCGACCACCCCCAGTCCGGCCACGGCCAGTCCGTCAGGCCGGGTGCCCGCCGACCCGCTGTTCGCGCGGCAGTGGACCCTGCCGGTCGTGCGCGCCCCGCAGGCCTGGGCGCTGCCCGGCGTGCTGGCAGCTGCCCCGGCGCGGCCCGTGACGGTCGCGGTGCTGGACACGGGCTTCGTAAATAGCCCGGAACTCGCGGGCCGCGCCGTGAACGGCTTCGACTTCGTGAGCGATCCCGCCCGCGCCGGCGACGGGGACGGCCGGGACGCCGACGGCAGCGGCGTCGGCCCGTACGCGTACCACGGCGAGGTCGTGGCGAACATCATCGGCGCGGCGCACGACGGGCGCGGCATGGCGGGCCTGAACCCCCGCGTGCGCGTCGTGCAGGTGCGCGTGGCCGGCACGGACGGACAGATCAGCGTGCCGGACCTCGTGGACGGCCTGAAATGGGCGGCGGGCCTGCCCGTGCCGGGCGTACCGGCCAATCCGAACCCGGCGCGGCTGCTGAACCTCAGCCTGTTCGCGGATTTCATTCCGCTGACCGGCTGCGACCCGCGCGTGCAGGCCGCCGTGGACGCCGTGACGGCGCGCGGCGCGCTGGTGATCGCCGGGGCCGCCAACGACGGCGCGGACGCGGGCGGGTACTCGCCCGCCGGGTGCCGCAACGTCCTGACCGTCACCAGCATCGACGGGCAGGGCCAGCGGCCCGAGTACGCCAACTGGGGCCGCAGCGTGGCCCTCGCCGCGCCCGGCGGGGAACCGGGGGCGGGCGTGCCGGTCAGCAGCGTCAGCGGCGCGGGCGGCCTGCGCGACCCGCACGGCACCAGTCTCGCCGCGCCGCACGTGACGGGTGTCGCCAGCCTGCTGCTGAACGTGCGCCCCAACCTGACACCCGCCTCGCTGCGCCGCCTGCTGACAGCCAGCGCCACACCCTTCCCCAGCAGCCGCTGCGACCCGCAACCCGCCCACAGCTGCGGCGCCGGCACCCTGAACGCCGAGGCCGCCCTGAAAGCGGCGCTGTCCAGCAGCCTGGGCAAGTAACCGTCCGGGAGCGGCGGGACGCGCGGCCCCCACCCCACCCGCTACCCTGAAGGCATGAGGTTCAAACAGTGAACGCGCCCGCATGGCGCATCTGGCTGGTCGTGGCGCTGGTGTGCGGCTGGGGCATCCTGACCATTGTGTTCGCCTCCCGGCAGGAATGGCTGATGACTGCCCTGTGCGCCGCCCTGATGATCAACAACGGCGTCACCCTCTGGCGCCTGACCCGGCAGGGCAAGTAACGCGACCGGGACCGGACCTCATACGGACTCTGATCGAGGGGGCCGCAAAGCCCGTTCAATCAGAGCGAAACGCCTCGTAGCGCTGCCTCGCAGAGCAGGAGAAAAATACCCCTCCGAGCGTGGGGCCGCCAATCCGGAAGTTCACCGGATTGCCGGCGAAACAAACGGAACCCGTATTAGCGGCGTTCCTGGCGGTGGCCGCGCCGGGGGAAGTCCGGGGCGGGTTCGCCATGCAGGACCTCGCGTTCCACCTTCTTCCAGAAGCCGAAGAAGCGCCGCAGGGGGCCGTCGAAACTGGTCAGGCGTTCCGGTTCGTGAATAATGATCCGCAGGTCCGGGCGGGCGGCGCGCAGGCCGTCCACGATGCGGGCAAAGTCCGGCGTGAAGTTCCGGGTGACGTGCAGCTCGGCGGCGTGGTGCGCCCCGGCGAAGGCGGCGAGTTCGTCCGGCACGGACCCCACGCGGATCTCGGTCGGGCCGGCGCGGTGTGCGGCGAGGTCCCGCACGCCCTGGTACATGAACGCCAGACGCGGGAACGCGACCGGGACCGCCTGAAGGAACGGGCGGTCGAACACGAACAGCGCCGGGGCGTCCGGGCAGGCGCTCAGGGCGGGGTCCGTGACGGACAGGCTGTCGCCGTGAATCCACACGACCCGGCGGACCTGGGGGGCGGTCATGGCTGCGTCCCGAACAGCTGCGTTTCGAGTTCCCCGTAAGAAGCGCGGAACGGACACTCGGCCCGGCACGTACGGCACCAGCGGCCGCCGCTGTACCGATCGATGTTCTCCTGGTTCATGAAGTACGGCTTGTTGCTGAAGGTGCTCGCCACCCACTGCCACGACAGGGCGTTGTTGGCAATGTCCCCATCGAGCAGGTGCTCGCGGAACAGGGCGTACCCGGCCCGCCAGTCCACGCCGCGCCAGTGAACCAGATACGCCGCGAACCACAGCCGCTCGTGGTTGTGCATCCACCCGTCCCGGACGAGGTGCGTGACCCAGGCGTCCGCGCAGGGCAGCCCGGTGCGGGCCTCGCGCACGTCGTCCGGCAGGGTGCCTACCCAGCGGGCCGGGTACTTGGGGTCCTCCAGATTTCCCAGGACCCGCGCACCCTCCTGACGCAGCACCAGCCGGTAGAATTCCGCCCAGGTCAACTGCCGCAGGAACTCATCCCGCTCGCGGCCCCGCATGACGGCGCGGGCGTGCGCGGCCACCTCACGCAGGCCCAGCATGCCGTGACGCAGGTACATGCTCAGGCGCGACACGTTCCCACCCAGGAAATTCCGGCCCGCGTACCCCTGCCCCGTCCAGGCCTGCAGGGCCGCCAGTCCCGCCGTGCGGCCCCCCGCGCGGGCCGGAAGGCGCGGTTCGCCCGTGTACAGGCCGGCCAGGGCCTCGCCCAGCACGCGGGGCAGCCGGTCGTCCGGCAGGTCGGGCGGCAGGCGGACGGGGTCGCTCATGCGGTCAGGATGCCCGGCCCTACCCGGCCACACCGTACGCAGCGGCACAGCCGAGGAAGGGGGACGGAGTCCACCATTCTCACATACTGATATCAGATGCTGATATTCATGGATAGGAATCTGTTCAAGGGCAACCTGGACCTGATCCTCCTGAGCGTCCTGGAAAGCGAGGGCGGCTACGGGCAGGACATCGCCAAACGCGTCAGTGCCGTCACGGAGGGCCACATCACCCTGAACGCCGGCAGCCTGTACCCGGCCCTGCACCGGCTGGAGAAGGCCGGGTTCCTGAGCGCCGCCGAGACGACCCCCGCGCGTGGCGGCCCCCCGGTCCGCACGTACACCCTGACCGACGCGGGCCACGCCGAACTGCGCCGCCGCCGCGACTCGTACCGTTCCTTCGACGCGGCCCTGCGGAGCCTGTGGTGACGCCCCCCGCCGTTCAGGCGTACCTGCGCCGCGCCACGCGGCTGCTGCCACCTACCGCCGCCCGCCGGGTCCGGGCGGAACTGCACGGGAACCTGCACCAGAGCATGCTGGACGCCCGCCTGCGCGGCCTGAACGAACCAGACGCCTGGGCGGCCGCCCTGACTGAGGCTGGCCCGGCCCTGCCCGCCGCCCTTCACCTAGCCCGCACGCACACGCTGGGCCTGGCCTTGCGCTGGCTGCTGGCCGCCGGCCTGCTCGGCGGGGCCGCGTACGCCATGCAGGGCACCCACCCGGCCGCGATCACCCCCGCGACCACGCAGGCGCAGCCGTGACCCCCGCCCGCCAGAACAGCCGCCTGAACCGCCTGTGGCGCGACTGGCTGTCCCCGCTGGCGTTCGCGCTGCTGATGACGCAGTTCGGCGCGACCGCCGTGCGCGTGGACGGCGTGAGCATGCTCCCCGGCCTGCGCCACGGCGAGACGCTGCTCATCCCGAAAATCGAAGGCTGGGCGCACACCCTGGGCGCCGGCACCTACGCGCGGGGCGACACCGTGGTGTTCAAACCACCCCGCAGCGCCACGCAGGAATGGACGCGCACGTACCGGGGCGTCACGCTTCCCTGGGCGTACCGCCCGTACCTCGTCAAACGCGTGATCGGCCTGCCCGGCGACACCGTGCAGGTCCAGGCGGGCACCGTCCTCGTGAACGGCCGACCGCTGAACGAACCCCGCAACACCGCGTACTGGAGTGGGGCGTGCCTCGACACGACCAGCCCCCTGGCGAACACGCCGCCCGTCACCGTCCCGGCCGGAACGTACTTCGTGATGGGCGACAACCGCAGCCCCGGCGGCAGTCTCGACAGCCGCGTGTTCGGCCCGGTCGGCACCGCCGACATCGCCGGACGCGCCTTAGCCAGCATGTGGCCCCTGACGGTGCCCGGCGTCGCCACAGCGCCCTGCGCACAGGAACACCAGGACGGCCCGCAGCAGTGGAATCCACGCCTGCTGCGCTCAGGCGGGTGAGCGGCTGAACCAGTCCTGAACCGTCCCGAAGGTCAACGCGCCGGCCGGGTCGAGGGTGCCCTGTTCGCGGAGGCCTGCGCTCAGGGCGGCGGCGTGCCCCACGGCCGCCAGGAACAGCGAGGGGCCGGTGCTGACGCGACTGGCCCCGGCGCGCAGCAGGGTGTGGGCGTCCGGCCCGCCGGGGACGTGCATGACGGCCAGCGGGCCGCCCAGGCGGTCACGCAGCGTGCGGAGGGTAGGCGGGTCGGTCAGGCCGGGCACGAACACGCTGTCCGCCCCGGCGCGCAGGTAGGCGCGGCCCCGGCGGACCGTCTCGTCCAGTCTGTCGGCGTCGGTGTCGCCGTACCCGCTGAGGTACGTATCCGTGCGGGCGTTCAGGTACGCGGGAACGCCCAGTACGTCGGCAGCGGCGCGTGCGGCGCGCAGGCGGTCCACCTGCTCGTCGGCGGGCAGGAGGGGCCGGTCGGGCTGCCCGCTGGCGTCCTCGAGGTTCAGGCCCGCCGCACCCAGGTTCAGGGCGGCGCGGACCGTGTCGGCCACGCCCTGCGGCGTGTCGGCGTACCCGCCTTCCAGGTCGGCGGTGACGGGCACGGTCACGGCGTTCAGGAGGCGTTCCAGCGCGGCCAGCAGGGTGTCGCGCGGGGCGACCTGTCCGTCCGGGAAGCCCAGGGCGAAGGCCACGGCGGCGCTGCTCGTGCCGATGGCCGGACTGCCCGCCTGCTGGAGCGCGCGGGCGCTGACGGCGTCCCAGGCGCAGGGCAGGATCAGGCCGCGTTCGTGCAGGGCGCGCAGGCGGTGGGCGTGCTGGGGCTGGATTCGGGCTTGGGTCATGGGGTGTCTCCGGGAGGGTCAGGGATGGGCGGCCGGGCGTGCCACAGGCGCAGGACCGCGTGGCTGCGGTGAGGGGCGAAGGGTTCAAGGAGGCGCTGCACCTCGGCGGGCGTGGGGCGTGCGGGCAAGCTGTGCGCGCGGCGCAGCGCGGCGGCCAGGGCGGCGTCCGTGCCGGGCACGATGTCCGGGAAGCCCAGCACGCGCAGCAGCACGTACTCGGCGGTCCACGGGCCGATGCCGGGCACGGCCAGCAGGGTGCGGCGCGCGGCGCCCACCGTGCCGCGTGCCAGCGCCGCGAGGTCCAGTTCCCCGCGTGACACCCGCCCCGCCAGCCGGCGCAGCAGCGCGGCCCGCGCGCCGGTCAGGCCCAGGCTGCCCAGTTCGGCGGGCGTCAGGGCTGCCACGGCCTGCGCGGTGGAGGGTGCGCGCAGGCCGTCCCCGGCGGGCAGGCCACAGCGGTCCACCAGTCGGCGCCGCAGCGTGCAGGCCTGCCGGAACGTGACCTGCTGACCCACCACAGCCCACACCAGCCCGTCGAAGAACTCCGGCACCAGCGGAACAGGCCGCGACAGGCCGCGCAGGCCCAGCGCCCGCTCCGTCAGGGCGTGCAGGGTCAGCCAGTCCGGACCGCTCAGGGCCTCCGGACGGGCCGGCTGCACCCGGACTTCCCGGCCCTCGAACTGCACGGTCACGACCTGCGGCCCACCCGGCAGGGTCCACGCGAACGACACCCCGTCCTCGCCCACCAGTCCCGTCACGCCGAGCGGATCGCGGCCCAGGTCGCGGCGCACCAGTTCCAGCGGGTACGTGGCGGGCAGCGTCAGCCGCAGCGTGCCGGCCCGCGCCGCCGCGCGCAGCGCCTGCGGGGTCAGGTGCATCACCCGCCGGAACTGCGCGCCGAACGCCGACAGGCTCCCGAATCCCACCGCGAACGCCACCTGCGCCGCCGTGTCCGCCGAGGTCAGCAGGCGCGCGGCCGCCAGTTCCACCCGCCGCCGCGTCAGCCAGTCGGCCGGCCGGCACTGGAACTGCTCACGGAACAGGCGGTGCAGCGCGCTGCCGCTCAGGTTCAACGCTCGGGCCAGCGCCTGCACGGACCCCACACCCGGCACGTCCACCCGCGCCAGCGCCGCCGTAAAGGTCGCCTCCTCGACCGGCACGCCCGACTGGAACGCGTCCGGCTGGCAGCGACGACACGCCCGCAACCCCGCCGCCCGCGCTGACGCCGCGCACGGGTGGAACACCACGTTCCCCGCCAGCGGTTTGCGCGCCCGGCAGGACGGCAGGCAATAGATCCCGGTACTCGTCACGCCCGTGTAGAACAGCCCGTCGAACGCCGCGTCACCCGCGAACATCCGCTCCAGCATGAATTCCCGCGTGAACGTGACCGTCATGCCCGCATTGTCACGGGTGCAGGGGGCGGCCCTCTACCGGAATCCTCCACCGCAATTCCCGCCACGGCAAACCCCCGCCGCGCGGACGGGGGTCTTCTCTCTTGCCTTCAGCCTTCTGCCATCGGCCTGCGTTACAGCGAGATCAGGAAGGGGTCTTCGAGGCTCTCGCAGATGAAGCGCACGAAGCGGGCGGCGTCGGCGCCGTCGATCAGGCGGTGGTCGTAGGTGAGGCTGAGGGGGAGCATGTTGCGGGGTTCGAACGCGCCGGTTTCTTTGTTCCAGACGGGTTCCATGCCGCCACGGCTCACGCCGAGGATGGCGACTTCGGGGCTGTTCACGATGGGCGTGAAGGCGTGCCCGCCGATCCCGCCGAGGTTGGAAATCGTGAAGGTGGCGCCCTGCATCTCGTCGGGTTTGAGTTTGCGGTCGCGGGCCCGGCCGGCCAGTTCGCTCAGTTCGAGGACGAGTTCGGTGATGCTCTTGCGGTCGGCGTCCTTGACGACGGGGACGAGCAGGCCGACGGGCGTGTCCACGGCGACGCCGATGTTCACGAAGTCCTTGTAGATGACCTGCTGGGCGTCGAGGTCGAGGCTGGCGCCGAATTTGGGGAACTGACGCAGGGCGTTCGCGACGACCTTCATCAGGATGTGGGTCATGGTGAGTTTGCCGCCGGCCTTCTCGACGCGCGCGCCGAAGCGTTTGCGGGTCTCTTCCATCAGGGTCACGTCGGCCTTGTCGAAGTGCGTGACCATGGGGATCGCGGTGCTGGCGGTCATGGAGCGCACGGTGGCCTTGCGGATGCCACTCATGTCCTCGCGAGTCACGCGGCCCCACTTCTCGAAGTTGGGGAGGGGCGCGGCGGCCACGGCAGGCGCGGCGGCAGGGGCGCTGGCCTGCGCGGTGGCGGGCGCGGTGACAGTGGGGGTGCCGCCGGTGCGGCGTACGTCCTCCTCGCTGATGCGGCCGGCGATGCCGGTGCCCTGCACGGCGTGAATGTCCACGCCGAGTTCGCGGGCGAGGCGGCGGACGCTGGGCGCGGCGGGAACGACGTTGCGGCCGTCGAAGGTCTGGGGGTTCTGCGTGCCGGACTGCCTGGGGGCGGCGGCCTGCGCGGCGGGCGCTCCGGCGGGCTGGGCCGGTGCGGGTGCAGGGGCGGCCGGTGCAGCCGGGGCGGGGGCAGGTGCAGCGGCGGGCGCGGCCGCGGCGTTGCCGCCGCCCAGCGTGGCGATCACGCCGCCGACCTTCACGGTGTCACCCACGGTCACGCTGACGCTCTGCACGGTGCCGCCTGCGTTGGCGGGCACCTCGACGACGGCCTTGTCGGTTTCAATCTCGATGACAGGCTGGCCCTCGGTGACGGTGTCGCCGGCCTTGACGAGCACGGTCACGACCGTGCCCTGCTCGATGTTGTCACCCACGTCCGGCAGGGTGATCTGCGCGCCGCCGCTGGCCGGGGCCGCGCCGGTCTGGGCGGCATTGTCCTGGGCGGCGCTGTCCTGGGCCGGGGCGGTCGTGCCGGCCTGTTCTTTCTGCGCGGCCTGCTGCGCCTGCGCGACCCGGTTGGCCTGATCGGCGTCGCTGGACGTGCCGGTGCTCTCGGCCTGCGCGGCCTCGTTTCCGCCGCCCTGGCTGGAGGTGGCCGGGGAGGCACCTGCGCCGCCCAGGGTGGCGATCACGCCGCCGACCTTCACGGTGTCGCCCACGGTCACGTTCACGGCTTCCACAGTGCCGGCGGCCTCGGCGGGCACCTCGACGACGGCCTTGTCGGTCTCGATCTCGATGATGGGCTGGCCCTCGGTGACGGTGTCGCCCGGTTTGACGAGCACGGTCACGACCGTGCCCTGCTCGATGTTGTCGCCCACGTCGGGGAGTTTCAGTTCAGTCGCCATGATGGTTCTCCTTCGGAGAGGTGGTGATGGTTGATAGGAGAAGGTTGATGGTCGACGGGTGTTCCATCAACCATCAACTGTCACCCTTTAACGCAGGACGGGAGCGTCGCGTTCCGGGTCGATGCCGAGGTCGGCAATCGCTTTCGCCACGACGTCGCCCTTGATCTTGCCGTCGCGTTGCAGGGCGTACAGGGTGGCCAGGACGACGTGCTTGGTGTCGACCTCGAAGAAGTCGCGGAGTTCCTCGCGGGCCTCGCTGCGGCCGAAGCCATCGGTGCCGAGTGTCCAGAGTTTGCGGTCCAGGTGGCCGTTCAGGCCGTCCGCGCCGAGCTTGATGTAGTCGCTGACGCTGATCAGGACGCCGGGGGCGTTCTCCTTGCTCAGCTGCTGCGCCACGTACGGCACGCGGGGTTCCTCGGTGGGGTGCAGCATGTTGTGACGCTGGGCGAGCAGGGCGTCCTGGTGGAGTTCCTTGTAACTGGTCACGCTCCACAGGTCGGCGGCCACGCCGTACGCCTCGAGGGCCTTGACGGCTTCCTGCGCGGCGCCCATGGCGGGGCCACCCGCGAGGATCTGCGCCCGGAGTTTGCCCTTGTGCGCGCTCTTCTGCAGGCGGTACAGGCCGCGCACGATGCCCTCGCGGATCTCCTCGTGGCTGCGGCCGTCCGTGGGCATGGCGGGCTGCACCTCGTTCTCGTTGTCGATGGTGACGTAGTAGAACTCGTCGATGCCGTCCACGTACATGCGCTGGATGCCGCTCTCGATGATCACGGCCAGTTCGTACGCGAAGGCCGGGTCGTAGGTTTTCAGGTTGGGCACGACGTACGCCTGGAGGTGGCTGTTGCCGTCCTGGTGTTGCAGGCCCTCGCCGGCCAGGGTGGTGCGGCCGGCGGTGGCGCCCAGGATGAAGCCGCGAGCGCGCTGGTCGGCGGCGGCCCACACGAGGTCACCGACGCGCTGCATGCCGAACATGGAGTACAGCACGAAGAACGGGATGGTCGGCACGCCGTGGTTGGCGTACGCGGTGCCGGCGGCGATCCAGGAGGCCATCGCGCCGTCCTCGGTGATGCCCTCTTCGAGCATCTGGCCGTTCACGCTTTCCTTGTAGGCCATCAGGCTGCCGGAATCGACCGGGGTGTACGTCTGCCCGCGCGGGGAGTAGATGCCGATGCGGGGCACCAGGGCGTCCATGCCGAAGGTGCGGGCCTCGTCGGGCACGATGGGCACGACCAGTTTGCCGATCTCCTTGTCGCGCAGCAGTTTGCTGATGATCTGCACGGCGGCCATGGTGGTGCTCACCTGACGGTCGCCGCTGCCCTTGGCGAACTCCTCGTAGAACTCGCCGTTGGGGATGGTGGGGTGCGGGTACTCGACCCGGCGGGCGGGGATCGGACCGCCGAGCGCGGCGCGGCGTTCGAGGGCGTACTTCACTTCCGCGCTGTCCGGGCCGGGGTGGTAGTACTCCATGTGCTCGACCTGCTCGTCGGTCAGCGGGAGTTCCAGCGTGTCACGCAGCGACTTGAGGGTGTGGAAGTCGAGTTTCTTCACCTGGTGGGCGACGTTGCGGGCCTGGGCGCTCTCGCCGAGGCCGTAGCCCTTGATGGTGCGCGGGATGATGATGGTGGGGCTGCCCTTGTGCTCGGTGGCGGCCTTGTACGCGGCGTAGATCTTGTGGATGTCGTGCCCGCCGCGGTTCAGGAGTTCCAGGTCGGCGTCGCTCCAGCCGTCGATCAGGGCCTTGAGTTCCGGGGTGTTGAAGAACTTCTCGCGCAGCTCCTTGCCGCCGAAGGCCGCGTAGCGCTGCGACTCGCCGTCCACCAGCAGTTCGAAGCGTTTGACGATGGTGCCGTTGTAGTCCTTCTGCAGCAGTTCGTCCCACTTGGAATCCCAGATGACCTTGATGACGTTCCAGCCGGCGCCACGGAACAGCGCCTCGAACTCCTGGATGACCTTGGAGTTCGCGCGCACCGGGCCGTCGAGGCGCTGGAGGTTGGCGTTCAGCACGAAGATCAGGTTGTCGAGGTTCTCGTACGCGGCAAATCGGATCGCGCCGATGCTCTGCGGCTCGTCCATCTCGCCGTCACCCAGGAACGCCCAGACCTTCGCGTCGCCCTTGGGTTTCAGTTCGCGGTTCTCGAGGTACTTGATGAAGCGCGCCTGGTAGATCGCCTGGATGGGGCCCAGGCCCATGCTGACGGTCGGGAATTCCCAGTAGTCGGGCATCAGCCACGGGTGCGGGTAGGAGCTGAGGCCCTCGCCGTCGGGTTGCAGTTCGCGGCGGAAGCGGTTCATGCGCGCCTCGTCGAAACGGCCCTCCAGGAAGGAGCGGGCGTACACGCCGGGGCTGGCGTGGCCCTGGTAGAAGATCAGGTCGCGGTCCTGCCCGGCGCCGTGGCCGCGGAAGAAGTGGTTGAAGCCCACCTCCAGCAGCTCGGCGGCGCTGGCGTACGTGCTCAGGTGGCCGCCGATGCCGTCGCTCTTCTTGTTGGCCTTGATGACCATGACGACGGCGTTCCAGCGGATGATGTTGCGGATCCGGCGTTCAATCTCGGGGTCGCCGGGGTACTCGGGCTGCGCGTCGGCGTCGATGGTGTTGATGTACGGCGTGTTCTGCTTGAACGTGATGGGCGCGCCGTGGAAGTACGCGTAGTGGTCGAGTTCCTCGAGCAGTTCCGCCGCGCGGTTGTCACCGGCGTTCGCGAACACGTACGCCAGCGAGTCGAGCCACTCCTGCGTCTCCACGGAGTTCAGCTTCTCGCGCTCCTGCGCGCTCATGCCGGTGCGGGGCGGTCTGTTCGGAGGAGATGAGGTCATGCCAGCAGTCTAGGCCCCCCTGTTCCACACTTCCAACAGGGGATTCTCACAGGATTCACCACTGGTACTGGTGGGTTTCCGGAGTTACGCTGGAGGGCAATGCCCACGCCGCCCACCCCCAGCCCGTCCGCCCCGGCCGCCACATGATCGAACTGCGCCACCTGCGGCACTTCGTCGCCCTGGCCGAGGAGGAACACTTCGGGCGGGCCGCCGAACGGGTGTTCGTGGTGCAGCAGGCCCTGAGCAACTCCATCCGCAACCTGGAGGAGGAGGTCGGGGTGCCGCTCGTGCTGCGCACCACCCGCCGCGTGCAACTCACGCCCGCCGGGCAGGAATTCCTGGTCGGGGCGCGCGAGACGCTGCTGCTGGCCGGGCAGACCGTGGAACGCGCCCGCCGCGCCGCGCGGGGCGAGGTGGGCCGCCTGACCGTCGGGTTCGTCAGCGGTCTGGCGTTCGGGGGCCTGCCGGAAATCGTGCGCCGCTTCCGCGAACTGTACCCGAACGTCAGCGTGGACCTGCGCGAACTCACAGCCCAGGAACAGGAAGCCGGGCTGCGCGGGGGGCAGATCGACATCGGCCTGATGCTGCTCCCGGTCCGCGACCCCACCCTGGACTCGCGGCCCCTGTGGCGCCAGCCCCTCGTCGCGGCCCTGCCCGCCGAACACCCCCTGGCCCGCAAACGCCGCCTGAAGATCAGCGACCTGAGCGGCGAGAACTTCGTGTTCTTCCCCCGGCAGCTGCGCGCCACGTACTTCGATCAGGTCATGCGCTGGTGCGCCGCGTCCGGCTTCACGCCGCACGTCGTGCAGGAAGCCATCGAGATCCCCACCCTGCTGTCCCTGGTCGCGGCGGGCGTCGGCGTGTTCCTGCCCATCGAGTTCTTCAGCCGCCTGAGCCTGCCCGGCGTAGTGTACCGCCCCGTCGAGGACGCCCCCACCGTCGAGATCGTCGCCGTGTGGCGGCGCGGCGATGGCGCCAGCCCGGTCGTGCGCGCCTTCCTGACCGTCGCCGAGGAGGTGCTGCGGGAGGGCAGTGGGAAATAGGCAGCAGGCAGTCAGTTGTGGGCTTGCCGTTCACCATCAACCATCCTCCATCAACCATCAACCCTGCGTCGGCCGCCCCGTGTCCGGCATGCCGCGCAGCACGCCCAGGATCAGCAGCGTGCCCGCCACGGACAGCAGCGCGCCCATCAGGAACGCCGCGCCGGGGAAACCGTGCGTGAGGCCGTAGGCGTACACGGCCGTCGCCAGGACCGGCCCGACCACGGCGACCAGGGAGTTCAGGCTGGTGATCGCACCCTGCACGCGGCCCTGCTCGGATTCGCTCACCTGCCGGGAAATCAGGCCCTGAATGGCCGGGTTGGCGAGGCCCCCCAGGGCGCCCACGACCAGTGAGGCGTACAGCAGCGCGCCGCTGCGGGCCACGCTGAGCACCAGGAATTCCAGGATGCTGGCGACCAGTCCGGTCATGATGGTCCGCCGGTCCCCGAAGCGCGCGATGAACGGCCCGATCAGGCCGCCCTGCACGGCGGCCGTGAGCAGCCCGAAGAACGCCAGCGCCACCCCGTTCTGCCCCGGCGTCCAGGTGAGGACCCGTTCGGTGTACAGCACCCAGGTACTGAAGATCACCTGCCCCGCCAGGCCCAGCAGCACGAACGTCAGCGCCAGGGACCGCAGGATCGGATACTCCCCGAGCGCCTTCAGCGGCAGCAGCGGGTTCAGGTCCGCGCGCCGCATGGCCTTGCCACGCGCACTGACCGGCAGCGACTCGGGCAGCACGAACAGGCCGTACAGCACGTTCAGGCCCGTCAGGGCTGCCGCGACCATGAACGGCACCCGCAGCCCGTACTCGCCCAGCAGGCCGCCCAGCGCCGGCCCCAGGATGAAGCCCACCCCGAACGTCGCGCCCAGCAGCCCGAAGTTCTTCGCGCGGTCCTCGGGCGGCGACACGTCCGCGATGTAGGCGTTCGCGACCGTCAGGCTCGCCCCGGTGATCCCCGCCAGGATGCGGCCCACGAAGAGCCACGCCAGATTCGGCGCGAACGCCAGCAGCAGGTAATCCAGAGCCATGCCACTCAGGGCGAACAGCAGCACCGGCCGCCGCCCGAAACGGTCACTCAGCACCCCCAGGATCGGCGCGAAGATGAACTGCATCACCGCGTACGCCGCCGTCAGCAGCCCGATCGTCCGCGCACCCGCCACCTCCGACCCCGCCAGTTCCTTCACCAGCCCCGGCAACACCGGAATGATCAGCCCGATCCCGATGATGTCGATCAGGGCGGTCAGCAGAATGAAGATCAGGGCAGCAGGACGGGCGCGCATGACGGGCAGTGTACGGCGCGCAGGTCAAGGTTCCCTTCAGCCATCTCGCTTACCATCCACTTACGTCCGGGGCGTAAAATACGGAGATTCGTTCGGGCTGCGCCCGCCCCCTGCCCTCTCCCCCACCCCCGGAGGTCCCATGCTCAAGGTCCAGTCGAACTTCACGCCGTCCGGCGATCAACCCACCGCCATCCGCTCACTGGTCGACGGCCTGGACTCCGGCCTCCGGTTCCAGACCCTGCTCGGGGCGACCGGCACCGGCAAGACCTACTCCGTGGCGAAAGTCATCGAGGAAACGGGGCGCCCGGCGTTGATCATGGCGCCGAACAAGATCCTCACCGCGCAGCTGGCGTCCGAGTTCCGGGAGTTCTTCCCGGACGCGGCGGTGGAGTTCTTCATCAGTTACTACGACTACTACCAGCCCGAGGCGTACGTGCCGGGCAAGGACCTGTTCATCGAGAAGGACGCCAGCGTGAACCAGGAGATCGAGCGGCTGCGGCACTCCACGACGCGCAGTCTGCTGACGCGGCGCGACACGATCGTGGTGGCGTCGGTGAGCTGCATCTACGGCCTGGGCGACCCGAAGGAGTACACGGCGCTGAACCTGATCCTGAAGAAGGGCGGGCAGGTCAGCCGGGACGAGATTCTGGGGCGGCTGGTGAACATGCAGTACGAGCGCAACGACATCGAGATGATGCCGGGCCGGTTCCGTGCGAAGGGCGAGATGATCGAGGTGTGGCCCGCGTACGACGAGCAGCCGCTGCGGATCGAGCTGTGGGGCGACGACGTGGAGCGGATCACGGTGGTGCATCCGCTGACGGGGGACCGGCTGGCGGAGCTGGACGCGACGGTGGTGTACCCGGCCAAGCATTACGTGAGCAGCGCGGGGAACATCGAGCGGGCCATCGTGACCATCCAGCAGGAACTGGACGAGCGGCTGGAGTACTTCCGGTCGACCGGGAAGCTGCTGGAGGCGCAGCGCCTGAAAGAGCGCACCCTGTACGACCTGGAGATGCTGAAGGTGCTGGGGTACTGCTCGGGCATCGAGAACTACTCGCGGCATATCGACGGGCGCGCGGCGGGGCACACGCCGTACACCATGCTGGATTACTTCCCGGACGACTTCGTGACGTTCATCGACGAGTCGCACGTGACGGTCCCGCAGATCGGCGGGATGGCGAACGGCGACCGCGCCCGCAAGCAGACGCTGGTGGATTACGGCTTCCGCCTGCCAAGCGCGATGGACAACCGCCCGCTGAACTTCGACGAGTTCATGAGCAAGACCGGGCAACTGGTGTTCGTGTCGGCCACGCCCGGCCCGTACGAGCGCGAGCACAGCGACTCGGTGGCGGATCAGATCATCCGCCCGACCGGGCTGGTGGACCCGCCCGTGACGGTGCGGCCCATCAACGGGCAGATCGAGGACCTGCTGGGCCGCGTGCGCGAACGCGCCGCGAAAGGCGAACGCACCCTGGTCACCACGCTGACCAAGCGCATGTCCGAGGACCTGACCGAGTACCTGCTGGAAAAGGGCGTCAAGGCGCGCTACATGCACAGCGACATCGACAGCGTGGAGCGTCAGGTCATCATCCGCGACCTGCGGCTGGGGCACTACGACGTGCTGGTCGGCATCAACCTGCTGCGCGAGGGCCTGGACCTGCCGGAAGTCTCGCTGGTCGCCATTCTCGACGCCGACAAGCCCGGCTTCCTGCGCTCCGAACGCGCGCTGATCCAGACGATCGGCCGCGCGGCCCGCAACGTGAACGGCGAGGTCATCCTGTATGGCGACTCGGTCACGCCCGCCATGCAATTCGCGATGGACGAGACGCAGCGCCGCCGCGAGAAGCAGACCGCGTTCAACGAGGAGCACGGCATCACGCCCACCACCGTCATCAAGGGCGTGCGCGACGTCATCCGCGGCGAGGAACAGCCCGACGAGGTCACCTCCGAGAACGTCGGCACCGACCGCGACGCCCTGACCGCCCAGCTCACCGACCTGGAGCTGGACATGTGGCAGGCGTCCGAGGACCTGGACTTCGAGCGGGCCGCCAGCCTGCGCGACCAGATCCGCGCCATCGAGGCCAGGTTGCAGGGCAAGGAGTTCAAGCAGGCGACCGTGCCGGGGCAGAAAGTCCGGTCACGCGGGCGGCGCTGAGCGCCGCGGAACACAGGCGGGCCGCCCCGGAAACGTGGGCGGCCCGCCTCTTGGTGGATGCAGCCTGGATTCAGCGTTTCAGGGTCAGGGTGCAGGTTCCGGCGGCCACGCCGGCCTTGCGGACGGCCTGCACGAATTCGTCGGCGTTGCGGGGCTCGTCGGTGGCCGCGTCGAGCTTCGGGATGTACGACTGGAGCGTGTCCAGGTCGCCGCTGAGCAACACGCCGCGCGCGCCGCTGCCCTCGACCATGCCCAGGCACATGTGGATGTCGGTGTCGTCGGTCATGCCGGTCAGGACGTCCGTAGCGATAATCAAGCGGTCCTCGGGTTGCCAGCTGAAGAGGCCCTTGTCCGCCTCGAAGTCCCAGCCGTCGTCCCACTCGGGGGCCTGGGCGCTCAGTTTCAGTTCGCGGCTGATGCGTTCGCCACCAGCGGCGGTGCCGGTCATGACCCAGGTCTGGCCGGGGCGGACCAGGGCGTTGGCGGGCAGGGCTTTCGGCGTGCCGAAGGGCGTCACGGCGCGCGGGGCGGCGTTACCGCTGCCGGCGTGGGCGAGGGGCGTGAGGGTCAGCAGGGCGGCCAGAACGAGATGTCGTTTCATGACCCCGAGCCTAGCAACGCGCGCCCCGGCCCGCTGCCTCATTTGACAGACCGGGCCGGGGCGCGGGACACCTTCATACGGACTGCCGTCTGTTTCGCCAACAATCCGGAACGTCACCGCCCCTGCCAGCTCCACGTCCGGAGGGGCGTTTCTCTCCCACTCTGCGGAGCAGCTCTCCGAGTCGCATCCGCTCGGACCCAGCGGGCTTTGCAGCCCATTCAACCGGAGTCCGTATCAGTGCAGGGTACGTTCCGGTGGGCCGTCGGCCTCGTCGCGCTGGCGGGGCAGGATCAGGTTGGCGACGATGCCGGTCAGGGCGGCGAGCGCCATGCCGGACAGGCTGAGGCTGGTGCCGCCCACCGTGACGGGGAACGCCGCGCCACCCAGCCCGAGGACCAGGATCAGGGACACGATGATCAGGTTGCGGCTGTGCGCGAAGTCAATGCGGGCCTCGCTGAGGGTGCGGATGCCGACCGACGCGATCATGCCGAACAGCAGGATGCTCACGCCGCCCAGCACGCCCTGCGGGAGGCTTTTCAGAACAGCGGCGAGTTTCGGGGAGCAGCCGAACAGCACCGCGAACGCCGCCCCGATCTGCAGGACGCGCGGGTCGTACACGCGGGTCAGGGCCAGGACGCCGGTGTTCTCGGCGTAGGTGGTGGCGGCGGGTCCGCCGAGGGCGGCGCTGCTCATGTTGGCGATGCCGTCGGCGAACAGGGTGCGGCTCAGGCCGGGTTTCTCCAGGAAGTTCTTGCCGACGACGCGGCCGTTCACGATGACGTCCCCGACATGTTCGATGAACGTGACGACCGCGACGGGCGCGATGATCGCCACGGCCCGCCAGTCCAGGGTGGGCGCGTGGAAGTCCGGGAGGCCCAGCAGGGGCGCGGCGGCGATGGCGTCCAGGCCCTCCCGGCTGACCTGCCCGGTGAGCAGGGACACGGCGTACCCGGTGACGACGCCGATCAGGATGGGCAGCATGCGGAACAGGCCGCGTCCCCACAGGCTGGCGATCACGGCGGCGGCCAGCGTGACGAGGGCCAGCCACCAGTTCGTCTTGGCCTGGTTCACGGCGACGCTGCTGAGGCCCAGGCCAATCACGATGATGACGGGGCCGGTCACGACGGGCGGGAACACCCGCAGCAGCCGGTCCGTCCCCAGGAGTTTCACGAGGCCGCTGAACAGCAGGTACATGGCCCCGGCGGCGATCAGGCCACCCCCGGCGGCGGCGGGGCCGAATTCCTTGACGACCAGCGCGGTGGGCGCGATGAACGCGAACGAGCTGCCCAGGAAGATCGGCACCTGCCCGCGCGTGAGCAGGTGGAACAGCAGCGTGGCGACGCCCGCGCCAAACAGCGCGACGCTGGGGGACAGGCCCACCAGGATGGGCACGAGGACGGTCGCGCCGAACATGGCGACCGAGTGTTGCAGGCCCAGTACGACGCGGCGGGCGGGATCTTGGACGGTGGGTGTGGTCAAGGTGGAAAACCTCCGGAGGCAGGGCGGCGGCCCCCGCGCCATGCTGGGCGGGGTGGGGTGGGTGCGGGCAGGGGGTGTCCGCGGTGGGTTGCTCCGGGCGCTCAGCCTAGCGCACGGGCGCGGCGTGTGGGGCGGTGGGTTGTGGGGCGGCGGGTGTGGCGTGGCGCGGCGGCGGGACGCTACGCTGGGCGGCATGAATGCCAAGGGTGATCTGATCGCGCGGGCGCTGACGCTGGGGCTGGGCGCGCCCACCTTCGAGGCCGAGACGCACGGCCCCCCGCACGACCGCCGCTTCCGGGTGACGGTCCGGGTGGGCGGGCAGGTGCTCGGCGGGGGCGGCGAGGGCCGCAGCAAACGCGACGCGGAACGCGTGGCGTCCGAATCGGCCCTCCAGGCCCTGGACGGGACCGCGCCCACCATCCCGCACGGCGCGCCCCCCACCCAGGAACGCTGGCCGATCTACGGGGCGGTCCTGGCCGGCGCGCTGGACGCCGCGCTGGAGTTCGCGCCCGAGGACGCCACGCTGGACGACGTGCGCGTCCGGGCCGCACGAATGTACCGCGACCTGCTGCGTGACCTGGGGCACGGCCCGGACGAACTGGACAGCCCCGGAGAGGCGCTGTGAGCGGCTGGCCGTGGCGTCCGGCGGGCGTGCTGTTCGACATGGACGGCGTCCTGACCGACAACAACCTCTTTCACCGGCAGGCGTGGCAGGAGGTGGCGGCCAGCGTGCTGGGTCTGACCCTGTCCGAGTACGACCTGGATACCAAGGTGGACGGGGGTCGCAACCCGGAGATCATCGAACGCCTGACCGGCACCTACCCGGACGGGGCGCTGGCCGCACGCTTCCATGAGGCCAAGGAGGGCCGCTACCGGGAACTCGCGGCGGGCGCGCTGCGGGAGGTGGCGGGCCTGAGCGCGTACCTGGACGCCCTGGACGCGCGCGGCATTCCGTTCGCGCTGGTCACGAGCGCCGACCGCGTGAACGTGGAGTTCGGCATGCAGGCGCTGGGTCTGGGTGGCCGCTTCGGGCCGCGCGTACTGGGCGAGGACGTCACGCGCGGCAAACCGCACCCGGAGCCGTTCCTGCTGGGCGCCGCGCGGCTGGGCCTGGACCCGGCCGCCTGCCTGGCGCACGAGGACGCCGTGAACGGGGTGCGCAGCGCGGCGGGCGCCGGGTGCCGCGTGGTCGCCCTGACCACCACCGTGCCCGGCGCGGCCCTGCGCGAGGCGGGCGCGGAACGCACGGCGCCGGACTTCACGGGCTGGGCGGGCTGGCTGGCCTGATGGGACGCGGGGCGCGGGTCGCGGTCGGAGGTCCGGGGTGAAGGGCGCACCCGCCGAGGACCGCGCCGCCGCGTTCCTGACCGGCCTGGGCCGCGAGGTCCTGGCCCGCAACTACCGCATTCCGGGCGGTGAGATCGACGTGATCTCGCGCACCCCGGAGGGCGTGCTGGTGTTCACGGAGGTCCGGCAGCGGGGCGCGTCCCGCTTCGGCAGCGCCGCCGAGAGCGTCACGCCGCGCAAACTGGCCCTGATGCACCGCGCCGCCCTGACGTACCTGACGCGCGAACTGGGCCGCGACGACCTCCCCTGCCGCCTGGAGGTGCTGACCATCGACGGCCCGGCGGCGACCGGCACGCTGCGCGTCATTCCCCTGGACTGATACGGATTCCGATTGCAGGGCGTGCAGAGTCGTTCAATTCGAGCGGAGCGATTCGTGGAGCTGCCCCGCAGTGTGGGAGCAGGACGGCAGCGGGCGGGTGCCGGCGGTCATGCTCTAGAATCGCTGTCATGAGAAGCGCGTACCTGACTGCTGCCCGCGCCCTGCAACTGGGGCGTGAATGGGCGGTCGAGGGGGATCAGCGCCGCGCCCTGTCGTCGTACGCCGAGGCGCTGGACCTGCTGACGCTGCTGCCGCCGGAACGCACGCGGGACGTGCTGCTGGCGCACACGCACCTGGCGTTCTACCAGACGCTGGAACTGGTGGGGGCGCCCGGCAGTCAGCGGCACCTGCAACTGGGCGTCAGTTACGCCCGCAGCACCCGCGATCCCCTGGCCCGCGCGATTGCCGAGGAATGCCTCAGCGGCCTGGAAGTGGTGATGTAGCACGCCTCACCCGGTCGTGGGGGGATGGGGGCGGGTGACAACCGATTGGCCCGACGAGCCGGAACGTGAGCAGGCCGCGTCCTGTGTGGGCGCGGCCTGCGGTGCGGGAGGAGGCTGGTTACTGGCCGGGCAGGCTGAGCTGCGCGGTGGTCTTGCCGGTCTCGCGGTCGTGGGTGCACTGCAGGGGCAGCTGACCCAGCGTGTTGACGCGCCCGCCGCTGTGGACGGAGACGGTCGCGGGGGCGGTCAGGCTCCAGCCGCCGCCGTCGATGGTCTGGGTGGCGCGGACGATCTCGACCGGTTCGGCTTCCAGGTCGGCGTGGATGCTGTCGCCGGCTTTCAGGGGGGCGCTCTGTTCGATCAGGGTCTTCAGGGGGATGCTCTGGCCGGCAGCGCCGACCGTCAGTTCGTCGGTGTCGTGCGTGAGTTCCTTGCAGGCCTCGATGAACTTGTACTTGCTGATGCCGTTGGCGTCCCGGTCGCTGTAGATCGGGTTGTTGCGCACGGCGGTGGCGGTGACGAAGCCCAGGAGGGTCACGCTCAGGAGGATGGCAACCCACAGCAGCGCGCGGCCTGCGCCTCCGTGGCCGGTGGTTTTGGTGTGCTCACTCATGTCGCCTCTCAGCATAGCGTCCCGGCGTCACGGGAACGGCGTGGGGGGTGACGGTCAGCTGGGCGGCGGGGCAGGGCGGGGGCGCAGCCAGCCGGGGTCCCGCCGGCCCAGTTCGGCGGTGCCGAGCCGGCGCAGGGCGTCCCGCACGCTCTCGCCGCTGACGGGGCAGCGCAGGTCCGGGTTCAGGTCCCGCAGGGGGCCGAGCACGAAGGGCCGCTCCCAGGCGCGCGGGTGCGGGAGGGTCAGGGCGGGATCATGGCACGTCAGGTCCGCGTACGTGATCAGGTCCAGGTCCAGGGTGCGGGCCGCCCAGCGTTCGTGGCGTTCCCGGCCTGCCTGGGCTTCCAGGGCGTGCAGCGCGCCGAGCAGCGCGGCGGGGGGCAGGGTGGTCCGCAGTTGCGCGACGGCGTTCAGGTAGTCGGGCTGGCCGGGTGGGCCGCCGACGGGCGCGGTCCGGTACAGCGCCGACACGCCCTGCACGCGGCCCAGCGCGCCCAGTTGCGTGACGGCCCAGCGCAGCGTGCGCAGCGGGTCGCCCAGGTTCGCGCCCAGCGCGATGAAGGCGTCGGCGTGCGGCGGGTCGGGCGCGGTCATGGGTCAGCTTCCGGCGCGGCTGAGGGTCAGTTCCGTGAACACGTCCCGGAACACGCCGGGCAGCGGCGCGAAGGGCTTGTGGACGCGGACCGTCACGGCGGTCAGGGCCGGGTGGTCGCGCAGCAGGCGGCGGCCGATGCGGGCGGTCAGCACCTCGATCAGCTGGTGGCGGGTGCCCGTGACCTCCTCCTGGATGGCGGCGTAGACGCTGGCGTAGTTGACGGCCTCGTTCAGGTCGTCGTTCAGGTCCGCGAAGGCGTAGTGCAGTTCGGCGTCCACGACGAAGCGGGCGCCCAGGACCGCCTCGGTGTCGTACACGCCGTGCCGGGCGTGGAATTCCAGTCCCTGGAGGACGACGCGGCTCACGCGCGCTCCGTGTCGGTGTGGTGCATCACACCCGAGTCTAGCGTCCGCCGCGGCCCGGGCGGCCGCGTCCGGTCCCCGCCGCCCAGGGCAGCCTGGACTCGCAGCGCCTGGACGTGCGCGGCGGCGGCGTGCGCGCGGACCACGGCGGCCCCGCAGCGGGCGGCGTGCAGGTGCAGGGCCAGCGTGCCGGGGTCGCGGTCGGCGGCGTGCGGCACGCTGGCCATGAAGTCGATCAGGCGCTTGCGGCTCGCGCCGATCAGGACGGGGTGCGGACCGGCCGTCAGGTCCGGCAGGGCGCGCAGCAGGCTCAGGTTGTGTTCCAGCGTCTTTCCGAAGCCGATGCCGGGGTCGAGCAGCACGTCCGGCACGCCGGCGTCCAGCGCCTCGCGCGCCTGCGCCCGCAGGTAACCGTGGACTTCCGCGACCACGTCGGCGTAGTGCGGCGCGGCCTGCATGGTCTGCGGGTCGCCCTGCATGTGCATCACGCAGGCGGGCGCGCCGGCCTCGGCGCACACGCGGCGCATCTGGGGGTCGCGCAGGCCGGTCACGTCGTTGATCAGGTGCGCTCCGGCCCGCAGCGCCTCGGCGGCCACCTCGGGCTTCATGGTATCCACGCTGAGCAGCACGTCCGCGCTCCTCAGGGCGCGGATGACCGGCAGCACCCGGTCGAGTTCCTCGTGGGCGGGCACCGGGGCCGCGCCGGGCCGCGTGCTCTCGCCGCCGATGTCCAGGATGACCACCCCGGCCTCCCGCATGGCCTGCGCGGCGGCCAGGGCGTCTTGCAGGGCCGCGTGGCGCCCGCCGTCGCTGAAACTGTCCGGCGTGACGTTCAGGATGCCCATGACGGCCGCGCCGGTCCAGCGCCACTCCCAGCCGCGCGGGGTGCGCTGCGCGCCGGGGGCGGGGCGCCCGAAGGTCAGGCGGTGCGTCACGCCTCGTCCCGCGCGGCGGGCCGGTCCGGCAGGCGGAAACTGACCAGCACGCGTTGCCGGTCCGGGAAGGCGTCCACCTGGGCCGGCATGCGCCGCCCGGACCGGAACGGCACGTAACTGTCCTGCACGATGGGCAGCCGCGTATCGAGCGCCACGGCGACCGGGTGGTCGTCCGGGACGGGCGTGCCGGGCCGCAGGCTGTACTTCACGCCGGGCGCGCCGCCCGACACGCGCACGGTCAGCACCTTCCCGGCGGGCCCGTCGT
>NZ_NHMK01000014.1:0-237500 GCF_002198095.1 Deinococcus indicus
CTCCCGGGGTTCTTTTCACCTTTCCCTCACGGTACTATGCGCTATCGGTCACTGGGAGTATTTAGCCTTGCGCGGTGGTCCGCGCGGATTCAGTCATCGTTTCACGAACAACGACCTACTCAGGTGCCACATCCGTCAGCCAGTCGTTCATCTACAGGACTGTCACCTTCTCTGGTCCCGCTTTCCAGCGGGTTCGACTTGAGTGGCTGAATCGTAAACAGTGGTCCTACAACCCCAGCGGGTAAACCCGCTGGTTTGGGCTCGTCCCGGTTCGCTCGCCGCTACTAGGGGAATCGATGTCTCTTTCTTCTCCTTCAGGTACTGAGATGTTTCAGTTCCCTGAGTTCCCTCCCACCTAAGTGGGTACCCGCAAGCGGGTGGGTTTCCCCATTCGGACATCCCGGGGTCAAAGCGTATCTCCAGCTCGCCCGGGCTTTTCGCAGGTAATCGCGTCCTTCATCGGCTCCAGTGCCAGGGCATCCACCGTGGACCCTTAGTATCTTGACCCATCTTTCCTATGCGTCTCCTCGTCGCTTGGCCCGCGGCACTGTTGGGTGCTGGGGGGTTCGGCTGGAGGAGCGCGGTTATTTCGCGTTTCTCTCGCTCTTTCACGCTCGCTTGTCATGCATCGCGCCTCGCTTGAGGCTCAGAAAAGATACAGGCGCCGCGCGAATCTGTCAACACCCCCCACACACCACAGGCTTCATCTCCAGGCGCGACGCCAGAAAAACGCGTGCTGCACGCCACTGCGCCCTCACGGTGAACGGGCGGGACGTGGTGTTCCTGATGGGCAACCATGAAACGACAGACAGAAAAAGGCCGTGTGAGGCCGTGCTAGCCTCTGGGCATATGCAGCTGAATGTGGTGTTTTTTGCCCGTCTGAAGCGGGAAACAGGCGTCGAACACCTGACGCTCGACGTGGCGGACGGCAGTGACGTGCGCGCCGTGGCCACCCTGATCGAGGCGCGCTACGGCCTGAGCCTGAAAGGCTGCATGGTCGCCGTGAACGAGAACTACGCCACGCCGGACACGGTCCTGACGCCCGGCGCGGAAGTGGCGTTCCTACCGCCCGTCGCCGGCGGCTCGGACGACCCGGACGACACGGACGACACCACCCACTGCGAGGTCACGTCCGAACCGCTCCGGTTGGACGCCGCCGACGCCTTCCTGGTGCGCCCGCAGTACGGCGCGCAGGCCTACTTCGTGGGCACCGTCCGCAGTCCCAACCAGGGCAAGGCCGTGCAGTACATAGAGTACGAAGGCTACGAACCCATGGCGCGCCGGGTCATGCAGGGCGCCGCCGACGCCGCGCGCGAACGCCACGGCGAACTGCGCGTCTTCGTGCAGCACCGCGTGGGTCGCCTGCATCCGGGCGAGGCCAGCATCCTGATCGGCGTGGCCAGCCCGCACCGCCGCGCGGCCCTCGAAGCCTGCGACTTCATCATCGAGCACCTGAAAGTCCACGTTCCGGTCTGGAAGCACGAGGTGGATGAGGACGGCGCCCACTGGGTCGACGGACAGACCGCCCACGACACCCTCTGAACGCCGGCCCTCTCCCTCTGCGCTGTCTTCAACTCCTGTCTTCCGAGTCGTCGTCCGTCCTATCCCAGCTTCCGGTCGGGTGAGCGGCTCGCCTGCCGGCGCAGGAAATGCTCGGACGGACCGTACTCACGCGCGTGCGCCTCGAACGTCAGGTAGTAGCGGCGGGCCAGCAGCACCATCACCAGCACCACGCTGGCCAGCGCCGCCAGTTCCACCCAGCCGCCCGGACCGAGCAGACTGTTGAACACCGCGTGCAGCGCCACGCTGAGAATCAGTCCCTGCGCCACCCACCGCCGCCCGCGCCGCCAGTGCAGGCCGCCCAGCGCGTACCCCTGCGGCGCACTGAACAGGGCGTGCGCCAGGGTGGCGACCAGCGCGTGCCACGCGCCCGCCCCGCTGCCGAACCCCAGGGTGTACGTCAGGTTCTCCATCAGCGCGAACCCCAGCGCGGCCGTCACGGCGTACACCAGGCCGTCCATCGGCTCGTCGAAATCCAGTTCCGTGATGGCCGTCGTGGCCGCCACGAACTTGAACCCCTCCTCGACGACGGCCGTGAACAGCACCCCCACCACGGCCGCCACCAGCGACGCGGGCAGCACCCGGTCCAGGGCCGCGCCCAGCGCCGCCGCGATCACCCAGGCCAGCATGCCCCAGGCGAAGGTGCGGGCCAGCAGCCACAGCGGCTCCGGGTGCCGGTCCCGCCGCACGAAGAACCACAGCCACGCCAGCGTGATCGCCACCGACGACAGCAGCGACAGCAGCAGCGGCACGGTCACGGGCTCTACCGGACCGCGAGGCCCGCCGCGACCCGCGACTGCATGGGCGCGCTCGCCAGGTGCGTCAGGGCCAGGGCCAGCGCGTCGGCCGCGTGGTTGTTGAACAGTTCCCGGATCCCCAGGCTGGCCTTGACCATGTAGATCACCTGTTCCTTCTCGGCGCGGCCGGTCCCGACCAGCGACCGTTTCACCTGCATCGGCCCGTAGGTGTGGACCGGGACGCCCGCCTGCGCGCACGCCAGTTGCACCACCCCGAACGCCTGCCCGACCTTGAAGGCCACGTCCGCCTGCTTGCGCAGAATCTGATCCTCGATCGCCACGGCATCCGGGCGGTACTCGGCGATCAGGCGACTGACCTCCTCGTGCAGGTACTGGAGGCGGCGCGGCATGATCCAGGCGCTCTCGGTGGTCAGGCACACGTGGTACAGGTGACGGGCCTTGCGCACGTCCCCCTCCACCAGCCCGAGGCCGAGGTTCGCGAGTCCGGGGTCGATGCCAAGTACGATCACCCCCCCAGGATACGCCATGCCCTGCCCGCCGCCACAGCAAAAACCCCCGCCGGAGCGGGGGCGCGGGCCACACGGAAGCCCTCAGCGGCTCCGGTCGGACGGGGACGGCCGGTCCTCGTCCAGCGGGATGTTCGCCATCAGGACCACCATGTCGCCGCGCTGCTCGATCTCCACGGAACTGTTCCCGGTCGGGAAGTACCGCCGCACGACCTCCAGCAGATCCTGACGCAGCGCATCGACCTTGCCGGGCGGAATCTGCGCGCGGTCGTACGCCAGCACCAGCTCCAGCCGGTCCTTGAGCGTCTCCTTGCTGCGGCCACGTTTCATCCAGGAGAACACGTCAGGCCCCCCCGAACAGTCGGCGCAGCGCCGCCAGGAATCCCTTGTCCTCCTCGAACTTCGGGTACGGCACGTCCTCGCCCTTCAGGCGGCGGGCCGTCGCCATGAACGCCTCGCCCGCCTTCGTCTTGCCGAGAACAGCCGGTTCACCCACGTTCGTGGACACGATGATCCCCTCGTCCTCCGGCACGATCCCGATCGGCTTGACCCCCAGGATGTCCAGGATGTCGGCCTCCGAGAGCATGTTCCCGCTCGCGACCATCTTGGGCCGCAGGCGGTTGATGACCAGCCGGATCTCGTTCACCTGCTGCGCCTCCAGCAGCCCGATGATGCGGTCGGCGTCACGCACGCTGGACACCTCGGGGTTCACGACCACCAGCGCCCCCTCGGCCGGCGCGGCCGCCGTGCGGAACCCCGACTCGATGCCCGCCGGGGAATCGATCAGGATCCGGTCGAAGCCCTCGGTCTCGATCAGGTCACGCACCACCCCACGGAACACCTCGGGGTCCAGCGCGTCCTTGTCACGCGTCTGACTGGCCGGCAGCAGGAACAGGTTCTCCACGCGCTTGTCGCGGATCAGGGCCTGATTCATGCGGCACTTGCCTTCCAGCACGTCCACCAGATCGAACACCACCCGCGACTCCAGCCCCATGACCACATCCAGGTTCCGCAGGCCCACGTCCACGTCGATGACCGCGACCTTCTCGCCCAGTTTCGCGAGCGCCGCTCCTATGTTCGCGGTGGTCGTGGTTTTACCCACGCCCCCCTTGCCGGACGTGACCACAATAACCTTGGCATTCATCTTCAGGCAGTGTACAGCCCAACCCTGAGAGACGCGCCCACGAGTGCCCGCCCGGCCACGCCCCCCCCACCGGCACCCGCATCCTGTAATCCAGTGCGTCGCCCGGCGCAGCCCGTCCCTGTAGAGTGGCGGGCTGAACCTCTGTGCCCCCGGGGTGCTGGGTGCGGCGCAAGGGAAGGAGTAGATGATGACGGAAGGCAACAGTCCCGCTGTGGCGGGCGCGAAACGGGTGGGGTTCATCAGTCTGGGGTGCCCCAAGGCGCTGGTGGACAGCGAGCGGATCCTGACGCAACTGCGGTTCGAGGGCTACGAGGTGGCGGCCAGTTACGAGAACGCGGACGCGGTGATCGTGAACACGTGCGGGTTCATCACGCCGGCGGTCGAGGAGTCCCTGAGTGCGATCGGTGAGGCGCTGGAGGCGACCGGGAAGGTCATCGTGACCGGGTGCCTGGGCGAGCGGCCGGAGAAGATCATGGAGCGGCACCCGAAGGTCGCGGCGATCACGGGCAGCGAGGCGGTGGACGACGTGATGGGTCACGTGCGCACCCTGCTGCCCATCGAGACGGACGCCTTCACGGGGCTGCTGCCAGTGGCGGCGCCGGGCACGCGGGCGGACGCGGCGCAGCCGCAGCGGGAGGACACCCGGCACGGGGACGTGTTCGCGCCGAGCGTGAAGCTGACGCCGAAGCACTACGCGTACGTGAAGATCGCGGAGGGCTGCAATCACACGTGTTCGTTCTGCATCATTCCGAAGTTGCGGGGGTTGCAGGTGTCCCGTGACGCCGGGTCGGTGCTGTACGAGGCGTACCGCCTGATCGCGGGCGGCACGAAGGAACTGATGATCATCAGCCAGGACACCAGTGCGTACGGCGTGGACGTCCGCTACCGCGAGAGCGAATTCCAGGGTGAGCAGGTCCGCGCGCACCTGACGGACCTGGCCGTGAAACTGGGCGAGATGGGCGCGTGGGTGCGGATGCATTACGTGTACCCGTACCCGCATGTCGAGAAGATCGTGGAACTGATGGCCCAGGGCAAGATCCTCCCGTATCTGGATGTGCCGCTGCAGCACGCCAGTCCGAAGGTCCTGCGCGCCATGCGCCGCCCCGGCGCGGGCAAGCAGCTGGACACCATCCGCCGCTGGCGGGAGATCTGCCCGGAACTGGTGATCCGGTCCACGTTCATCGTGGGCTTCCCCGGCGAGACGGAGGCGGACTTCCAGGAATTGCTGCAGTTCCTGGAGGACGCCCGCCTGGACCGCGTGGGAGCGTTCACGTACAGCGACGTGGACGAGGCCGACGCGAACAAGCTGGAGGGCGCCGTGCCGCAGGACGTGAAGGAGGAACGCCTGAGCCGGTTCATGGAAGTCGCGCAGCGCATCAGTGCCGAGCGGCTGGCCGAGAAGGTCGGCACCGTCATGGACGTGATCGTGGACGAGTTCAACGACGACGAGGACGACGCGCCGGGCACGAAACTGATCGGCCGCACCAAGGGGGACGCGCCGGGCATCGACGGGCAGGTGTACCTGTTCGCCGGTGAGTTCGCCGGAACCGTGAAGATCGGGGACATCGTGCGCGTACGCATCGAGGACAGCGACGAGTACGACCTGTACGGCGAGGTCGTGGAGACGCCCGCCTGGAAACCCAACGTGCCGCAGCTGGGGCACTTCGGGAAGCACTGAGCGCAACGGGTACTGATACCGACTCCGATTGAATGGTCTGCAAAGCCCGCTGGGTCCGAGCAGATGCGACTCGTAGAGCTGCCCCGCAGAGGTAGAGCTGCCCCGCAGAGAAGGAGCAACAAGGGTTCCGGACGTGGAGCCGGCAGGGGCGGTGAAGTTCCGAATTGTCGGCGAAACAAACGGCAGTCCGTATGACGGGTGGCGGGGGTCCTGGGAATGGGGCGCCCGCCACCCTCTCTGTTCGATCAGCGCGTGCGTGCCAGACTGGGCGGCATGGTTCGCCTGTACTTCAACCGCTCGGGGCGGCGGCCCTCGGCGCAGCTGCTGGACGTGCCGATCTTCACGGTCTGCCCGGCGTGCGGGTTCGTGCCGCACGAGGCGTGGCGGTACGTGGGCAGCCGGTACGGGCATGTGGGCGGCTTCACCTGCGGGCGGTGCGGGGCGCGCGTGACGATTCTGGACGGTGACTGCCGCCCCCCGGTGCGGTTCGTGGCGGACGTGCCGGGGAAGCCCGCGCGGTCGTTCGTGTTCGAGGACGTGTACCGCCTGAACTGGTCGGACCTGATGCGCGCCGGGGCGCTGACCCGCACCGACCTGATCCCGCCGGGCGAGAAGGGCTACGTGGAGTTTGAGGCGGCGCTGGCGGCGGTGCAGGGTGAGGTGGCCCGCCTGGACCTTCCGCCCGTCCCGGCGCCGCTGCCCGAGGGAGTGTCCTGGGTGCCGGAGCCGCTGCGGGCGTGGCTGGACGCGCTGTTCACGCTGGACGGCCCCCCGGCCGGGTAGGGGCCGGGCCGGTGAAGGCAAGACGTCTGTGAGAATTGTTGCCTACACTGCCGGGGTGACCCCTGACGTCCTCCTGGTGATCTTCGCTGCCCTGCTCGGCCTGCTGGTCGGGTCGTTCTCGAACGTGCTGATCTGGCGGCTGCCGCGCGGCGAGAGTATCGCCTTCCCGCCGAGCCACTGCCCGAACTGCGATCACCGGCTGGGCGTCACCGATCTGGTGCCCGTGCTGTCGTGGGTGAGCCTGGGCGGGAAGTGCCGCTACTGCCGGGCGCCCATCAAGGCGCGGTACCCGGTCGTGGAACTGCTGACCGGGCTGGGGTACGGCGTGATCGCCGCATTGTTCCCGCCGCTGGTGGTCGGCTGGGGCGCGCTGGGCTTGATGGTGCTGTTCACGATCCTGCTGGTCGGGAGTGCCATCGACCTGGACACGTACACCATCCCGGACGAACTGACGCTGCCGGGCACGGCGCTGGGCATCCTGTTCGGGTTCCTGAACGGCCGGGCGGGCGCCGAGGGCCTCCCGGACCTCGCGGGCGCGGTGCAGGGCGCGCTGCTGGGCGCGGGTCTGGTCGTGGCGATCAACCAGTTCGGGTCGTGGGTGCTGCGCCGCTTCCGGGAGCGCTCCTTCCCGGAAGCGCCCATCGGGTACCAGCAGATCAGTCTGGCGCTGCTGGCCGGCGCGTGGCTGGGGCCGTGGTGGGGGCTGGGCGCGGCGCTGCTGTCGGCCGCCGTGAACGGCGCGGCCCGCCGGGTGGTGCGCGTGCCGGAACTGCTGACGCTGGGCGGCCTGCTGGTCAGCGTGGTGCTGGGCAGCGCCGGCTACGGCCCCGGCATGATCCTGATGGTGCAGGGCGCGCTGGCCGCAGCGGGCGCCACGTCGCTGGTGGCCGGGGTGTACTGGTGGCTGAAGTACCGTGGGCACAGCGCGGACGAGGGCGCGGACGAACCGGCCGACGCGAGCGCCATGGGCTTCGGGGACGTGAAACTGGCCGCCGTGATCGGCGCGTTCCTGGGCTGGGAGCGGCTGCTGCTGACCCTGGTGGTCGCGGTGTTCGCCGGGGCGCTGTTCGGCGTGGCGCAACTGGCCATGAAACGCGAGAACCGCGTCAAGTTCGGGCCGTTCCTGGCCGTCGGTGCGCTCGTGGCGATGATCTGGGGCGCGCAGATCATCCAGGGCTACCGCGACGGGCTGGGGCTGTAAGAGAGGCCGAAGGCAGATGGCGAATAGCAGATGGCAGAGGCCCGGTCACGGAACCTCTGCCATTTGCCTTCTGCCATATGCCTTCTGCCATTGACCTTCTGCCTTCTGCCATCGGCTCTCCCCCACCCCCCCGACGCCAGCGCGGCCTGCACGGGTGGGTGGGGGCCGCTCTATACTCGGTTCAATTCTGCGCTGTTCCGCTCTGCCGTGTCCGGGCGTGCCCGGCCCGTCTCCCACTTTCCGGAGGTGCCCATGTCCGATTCCAGCCTGCCGACTCCTGACCTTCACGCCCTGTTCGCCGCGCAGCAGGCGCAGCGCTGGCAGGCGGCGCAGACGACCGCCGCGCAGCGTCAGGCGATCCTGCGGCGTCTGCACGACGCGATCCGCGCGCAACGGGTGGCGCTGGCGGACGCCCTGAAAGCCGACCTGGGCAAGAGCCGCGCCGAGGCCGAGATCACGGAACTGCACCCGGTGCTCGAGGAGATCCAGCACGCCATCCGCCGCCTGCCGCGCTGGATGGCGCCCCGGCGCGTGGACACGCCCACCATGCTGCTGGGGGCGCGCAGCGAGGTGCAGATGCAGGCGCGCGGCGTGACCCTGATCCTGAGCCCCTGGAATTACCCCGTGAACCTGGCGCTGGTGCCGCTGGTCGCCAGTCTGGCCGCCGGGAACACCGTGATCCTCAAGCCCAGCGAGAAGGCCCCGAACGTGGCCCGCGCGCTGGGCGACCTGATCGGCAGCGTGTTCGAACCGCGGCTCGTGGCGGTCGTGGAGGGGGACGGCGAGGTGGCCCGCGCCCTGACGGAACTGCCGTTCGGGCACATCTTCTTCACGGGGAGCGGCGCGGTCGGGCGGCACGTCATGCGGGCCGCCGCGAACAACCTGACGGGCGTGACGCTGGAACTGGGTGGCAAGAGCCCCGCCCTGATCGACGCGAGCGCCGACCTGGACGTGACCGCCGAGCGGCTGGCGTGGGGGAAACTGCTGAACGCCGGGCAGACCTGCGTGGCGCCGGACTACGCGCTGGTGCCCCGGCACCTGGAAGGGCCGCTGCTGCGCCGCCTGGAGGCCGTGATCGCGCGGCGGTTCGGGACGGGCGCGTGGCTGCGGGCCGGGCCGGACTACGGGCGCATGGTGGACAGCGCGGGCGTGCAGCGCCTGGAACGCCTCACGCAGGGCAGCGTGGCGCAGGGCGCGCGGATCGTGGTGGGTGGCGAGTTCGACGCGCCGGGCCGGTTCATCTCGCCGACCGTCGTGAGTGGCGTGACCCCCGACATGCCCCTGATGCAGGAGGAACTGTTCGGGCCGGTCCTGCCAATCCTGACGTACGACACGCCCGAGGAGGCCCTGGGCCTGATCCGCCGTCTGGACGCGCCGCTGGCGCTGTACCTGTTCACCACCGACGAGGACATGATCCGCCGCGTGCAGTGCGAGACGACGAGCGGCGGCATGGTCGTGAACGGCGCGGTCGTGCACCTGACCAACCCCAACCTGCCGTTCGGTGGGGTCGGTCCCAGCGGCATGGGCAACTACCACGGCGAGCACGGGTTCCGGACCTTCAGTCATGAGCGGGCCGTGCTGCGTGAGCCGACGCCCAGCCCCGTGCGCTTCCTGTACCCCCCCTACGGCCGCCCGGTGCCCCGGCTGGTCGCGTGGGGCCTGCGGCAACTGGAACGCCAGAGCGGCCCGCGCGAGTGACGCACTCCCCGCCGGGGCTGTGGCTGACCGGGGCCGTCACGGCAGGCGGCCGGTCCAGCCGCTTCGGGAGTGACAAGGCCCTGGCCCCGCTGGACGGCCGGACGCTGCTGGAACGCGCCTGCGCCAGCCTGCAGGACTGCCCCACGCGCCTGCTGATCGCCCCGCCCGGCCGGTACGCCCTGCCCGCCCACCTGGGCCGCTGGGACACGCACCCCGACCGGCGCCCCGGCGAGGGCCCGCTGGCCGGACTGGAAAGCGCCCTGACGCACGCCCCGCCCGGCTGGGTGGCGTTCACCGGGGTGGACCTGCCCTGGCTGACCCCCGACTACTGGCACGCCCTGAGCGCCGCCGTCACGCCCGGCCGCCTCAGCGTGCAGGCCACGGACGGGCAGGGCCGCCCGCAACCGCTGGGTGCGCTGTACCACACGGACCTCCTGCCGCACGTCATCGCCCTGCTGGACAGTGGCGAACGCCGCCTCAGACGCGCCGCGCCGCCCGAACACACGGCGCTGGTGGGCGGCTTCACGGCCCGGACATTCCTGAACGTCAACACGCCGGAGGGGTTGATGGTTGACGGTTGAAAGTCGATGGAAACAGCACCCCATCAACCATCGACACTCCTGTCTTCAGCCGTACTGCGCCTTGTGGGCTTTCTTCAGCGCGGCGTACTGGTCGTTCGCCTCGGCCTCGTCCCATTTCGCCTTGAAGATGCGGGCCGACTCGGCCTTCACCGGGTCTTCCGGACTGCGGGGCAGTTCCGCGCGGCCGTGCGCGCCGCTCTGCCCTTTCTTGTCCTCCGGGACTGGACCGTCGTACTTCTTGCCGCCCCGGTGATTCGCGTACCGGCGGGCGCGCGTGAAGCCCATCTGCAGGAACTTGCGGGCCATGTCCGCCCCCACGAAATCCCCGGCCTGCAGGTACGCCAGGAACATCGCATAGATCGCCTCGCTGCTCTGGCGCGCCAGTTCCGGCGTCGCGAACCGCCAGTGCGGCAGCAACTCCGATTTGTACGGCTGGACCAGCAGAACACCCTGCTCGCCCACCCCCACCCGGTACAGTTCCGGGTGCGCGCGCAGGTCAAGTTCGGCGTAGTGGAGGGAGTAATCGAATTTCGGCATAGGAGTGCAGATGGCATATAGCAGATGGCGGATGGCAGTGGCCCTTCGCTTTATGCCATCGGCCATCTGCCGGGAACTCAGTTCATCCGGTCGTCGTCCATCATCGCCTGAAGCATCCAGCGGATCTTGTCGATGGTGGCGGCGTAGCCGTTGTACATGTCGGCGGTGGCGGGATCGTTGGCGTCGTCGACGGTCTGGCTGTCGTCGCGGAAACCGCGGCCCACGCGGCTCAGGTCGTCCACGAGGTCCGCGACCTGCGTGCGGGCGTCACGGACGGTCTCGGTGGGGACCTTCACGACGCTGAAGCGTTCGATGTCGGCGGGCGCGGCGATGGGGCTGCCGCCCAGCGCGACCAGCCGCTCGGCCTGCTCGTCGATGGCCGGGAAGATCTCCTCGATGAACTCGTCGTACGCGAGGTGCAGGTCCCGGAAGAAGCGGCCCCGGATGTCCCAGTGGTACTTCTTGAACTTCAGGTACAGGCTGATGGTCGTGGCGAGGTTGCGTTGCAGCGTCTCGGCGACCGTGCCGAACTCGGCTTCCGTCAGGTAGTTGTGGTCCACCAGGGCGTTGTTGGTGGCGTTCAGGTGCGCGGCGTCCGCGCTGCCCTTCCCGCTGGCTTTCGCAGAGACGGCCTTGCCGTCGCTGGTGGCCTTGCTGGCGGGTTTCTTGGCGGCAGACTTGGATTTACTGGTCATGCGTTCACCGTACCCCCGCGCCCGCCGGGCCGCCCATACGGTTTTCCTTTAGGCTCCCGCCACAAACAGCAGGCGGTTCCCGTGGACCTTCATGCTGACCTGCCCGGCTTCCAGCAGCTCGGTCAGGTGCGCGCTGACGACCGCGCGGTTCAGCAGCACCGCACCGGCGTTCGTCATCTGCACGCCCAGCGCGCCGCACACGCGCGCCAGCAGGTCGTCCACGCCCGCCGCGCCCACCTGCACGGCCTCCAGCACCGCCGCCGTCGTGCGGGCGTACGCCGCGAGGTTCACCTCGACCAGCCCCCGCAGGTCCGGGGTGGGGTCCCCGTGGCCGGGCAGCGTGACGCGCACGCCCTCCAGTTCACCCAGGCGGGCCGCCGCCTCCTTCTGCAACGCCGAGTCCGCGCAGAACGTCAGCGGGTGCTTCGCCAGGGCCGCCCCGCCGAACAGCGCGTCGGCGGCGTACAGCACCTCTCCCACCCGCACCGCGTACATCATGCTGGCGTGCCCGGCCACCTCCAGCAGTTCCACGACCGCGCCCCCGATCCGCGTCAGGCCCGGTTCCGGAGCCAGCCGCGCCGGGCTGGGCGGCGCGAGCAGGAACTTGTTCTGCAACTCCCTGGGCGGCCGCGCCCCGAACAGCGTGATGGGTTCCAGGATCGGGTGCGTGATCACCGCGTCCTCCAGCGGCGGCGCGAACACCTTCAGCTCCGGGAACCGCCGCAGGATGAACGAATTCCCCCCGTGGTGATCGGCGTGACTGTGCGTGTTCAGGATCCCGGTCGGCGTCAGGTTCCGTTCCGTCAGGCCGCGCAGCAGCTTCCGGGCGTGCCCGTCGTCCAGGCCGGTATCCACCAGCAGCGCCCCGCCCCGGCCGTCCTCGACCACCAGACTGTTCACCGCGCCCGGCAGGTACTGCACCCCCGGAGCCAACGAGACAAGAGAATCCATGCCCGGCAGCGTACCCGCTCAGGTGCGGCAGCGGCGCGCGGGCGCACCTGTCCCGCAGTGCAGAGCAGCGGGAGCCGGCGGTTGCTGCGACGGGCGCGTGCGGGTGTAGCCTGCGCGGCGTGAGTGCGCCCGCCCCTGTTCCGCCCCCGTCCGCCCCGACTCCTGCGCCGTTCCGGTTGTCGGCGGCGCAACTGGGCCTGATCGCGTCGAATTTCCTGATGTGGGGCGGGTTCTTCGCGGTGATTCCGCTCGTGACGGTGCATTTCAGCGGGTCGGTGGCCGGGGGTGGGCTGGGCTGGTCGGCGGCCAGTGTGGGGGCAGTGCTGGGCCTGCGGCAGTTGACGCAGCAGGGCCTGACAGTGTTCGGGGGGGCGTGGGCGGACCGCTGGGGGCCGAAACCGCTGATCCTGCTGGGCTGCGCGCTGCGGACGCTGGGGTTCGCGTGGATGGGCTTCAGTGACTCGTGGGCGGAGCTGCTGGCGGCGGCGGTGCTGGCGGGCGTGGGCGGCGGCCTGTTCGACGCGCCGAAGAGTGCGGCGATCACTCAGGTGACCCCGCCCGAGCACCGCACGCGGATGTTCAGTCTGACCAGCATGTCCGGGAACGCGGGCATGGTGATGGGGCCGCTGATCGGGGCGGCGCTGCTGGGCCTGGGGTTCCGGACGGCGGCGCTGTCGGCGGCGGCCGTGTACCTGCTGGCGGGCGCGGTCATGGCGGTCACGTTGCCGCACCTGCGCCCGCAACGGCTCGCGGCGAGCAGTCTGGACGGCCTGCGGCTGGCGGCGACGGACACGCGGTTCCGGCGGTTCACGCTGGTGCTGATCGGGTACTTCATCCTGAGTACGCAGATCAACGTGGCAGTCACGCTGAAAGCCATCGCGCTGGCCGGGAACGGCGCGACCGGGCCGCTGTACGGGCTGTCGGCGGGACTGGCGGTGCTGCTGCAGTACCCGCTGCTACGGCTGGTCGAGCGTTTCGTGCCGGTGCGGTCGGCGCTGGTGGCGGCGGTGCTGCTGGTCGGCGCGGCGCTGGGGCTGATGTCGGTGGCGGCGACGTTCGGGCAGCTGCTGGCGTGCGTGGCGCTGTACAGCCTGGGGACCATGATCGTGTACCCCACGCAGCAGACCCTGACGGCCCGGTTCGCGCCGCCCGAGCGGGTCGGCAGTTACTTCGGGTTCTCGGCGATCAGCCTGGGGGTGGGAGGCGCGGTGGGCAGCGTGCTGGGCGGCGCACTCGTGGACGGCGGCGCGGCCCTGGGGTTCCCGGCGCTGCCGTGGGTGACGCTGGCACTGATCGGCGTGGTCACGGCGCTCGGGCTACGCTGGGCGCTGCGGGGCCTGCCAGCGCGGGACGGGGCGGCGGCCTGATACGGACTCGGCAATCCGGTGAAGTTCCGGATGGCCAGCGAAACAGACGACAGTCCGGATGATCCGCTGGCGCGGCCCCCCGGTTCAGGGCTGCTGGCGGAAGGGGTCGAGCGTCAGGACCGGCGCGGTCTGGAGGGCCTGCACGCCCAGTTGCAGCAGCGTGTCGCGGCCCTGCGTGAGCTGCCGGGTTTCGGCCTCTCCCTGCGCTCGGATCTGGTCGGGGGTGATGCGTTCGGGGTAGGGCGTGCCGTCGGGTTTGGCGTAGTTGAGGATCGTGAGTTGCACGGCCGCCTGCGATCCCACGGGAAAGACGCGGGTGGCGGTGTTGCCGACGCCGGCCGTGACCTCGCCGATGACGGGGCCGCGCGCGGCGTACTGGATCTCGTAGGCGAAGAACTCGCTGCATGAGGCGCTGCCCTCGTCGACCAGCACGGCCAGCGGGCCGGTCCAGAGGGCCGGGTTGCTGACACTGCCGGTCAGGCGGCCGTCCTCGAGGCGGGTGCCGCGACTGACGACCGTGCGGCTGCTGGCGTCGGCGCTGCGGGCCACGCGGGTCAGGCTGGGCAGGAAGGCGCTGACGGCCCGGTCGCATTCCGTGAGGCTGCCGCCGGGGTTGCCGCGCAGGTCCACGATCAGTCCGGCCGCGCCGCTGCGCTGGGCCTGCCGGACCTGATCGTGAACGGTCTGCGCGACCCGCCCGCCGGACAGGAAGGTGGGGATGCGGATCACGGCGACCGGCGCGGCGTCGCCCGGCAGGTCGCTGGCCGGCACGGAACTCAGGCGCGGCAGGTCCAGGGTGCTGCTCTCGCGGGCGGTCAGGGTCACTTCCAGGCGGTCGGTCTGCCGCTGCACGTCCAGGCGGATGGTCTGCCCTTTCTCGCGGGCGTCGCGCAGGTCGGCGTACAGGTACGGGCGGCCGTTCAGGCGCAGCAGGACGTCGCCGCGCCGCAGTCCGGCCTCCTCGGCGGCGCTGCCGGGCACGACCTCGCTGACCACGCGGTTCTGGCCGTCCAGCAGGGCGAGCTTCACGCCGAACTGAAGGCGGTTGCCGCCGGTGGCGCTGGTCACGAATTCGCGGTAGTCCTCGGGGGTCTGGAAGAAGCTGTGCTCGTCGCCCAGCGCGGTCAGCTGGGCTTCCAGGACCGGGTAGGCGCGCGTTTCCGGGCAGGTGTCGGGGGTGGGCGCGCAGACGTTGTCCAGGCGCTGCTGGTACTCGCGGGTCAGGGCGGCGCGGTCCACGCCGGACAGCCCGCCGTACTCGAGTCGCAGCAGGTCGTTCACCTGATTGAAGATCGCCTGCGCCGGCGAGACGTTGCCCTGCGCGGCGGCGCCGGGCGGGACGCCCACGCAGGCCAGCAGCGCCGTGAGACTGGCGGTGCGGGCGGCGCTCAGCAGCGGGCGGGGCCGGGCCTGGCGGTCACGGCGCGGGAGCGAGCGGCGCAGGAAGGCGTTCATGGGTAGGGCCATTCTGCTCTGAACAGATGGGAATTTGGTGGGCGGCGATTGCGACGGACGTTACAGGATTGCCGCGCCAGCACGCCTTTTTCGGCCTGCGGGGGCGGCGCCCCGCCCACCGTGGCCCCCGGCGGGGGAACGGCAGGCCGTTCAGGCAGCCGGGGAACGCTGGTACAGGTCCACGAGGCGCCGCAGGAACTTCAGGCCCGGCGCGAGACTGGACGTCTGCACCCACTCGTCGGTGCGGTGGGCGTTCCCGCCGCGGTACACGCCCACCGCGACGGCCGGCAGGTCGTGCGGCACGGCGGCGTTCGCGTCGGTGCTGCTGGACGCCAGCCGGATGTCCGTGCGGATCTCGCGGGCAGCGTCCCGGACAGCGCCGAGCAGCGGGCCGCTCTGCAGGTCCCCGCCGGGGCGGTCCCCCACCCGTTCCAGTCGCAGCTGCACGCCGGCGTCGCGCGCGGCGGCGTGCAGGATCGCCACGGCGCGCGTGTCGAGGTCCGCCAGCACGCGGGCGTCCAGGGACCGCAGGTCCAGCAGCAGTTCGGCCGTTCCGGCAATGGAGTTCACGCTGGTCCCGCCGGACGCCACGCCCACGTTCAGGGTGGTGCGCGGCGAGGCGGGCAGGTGCAGGGCGTACAGGGCGCTGATGGCCCGACCGAGCGCGTGCAGGGCGCTGGGCGCCTGATCGCCCCACGAGTGACCGCCCGGCCCGACGAACACGGCGCGGTAGCGGCGCACGCCGACGGCCCGCGTGACCGCCACGCCCAGGTAACCGTCCACCGCGATGAACGCCCCCAGCTGCGGGCGGTGCCGGGCCAGCAGGTACTTCGCGCCGCGCAGGTCGCCCAGGCCCTCCTCGCCGACGTTCGCGGCGATCCACAGCGGTCGGCGCAGCGCGCCCGCCTGCCCGCGCAGGTCCCGCAACAGGGCCGTGACGACCGCGAGGCTGGCGCTGTTATCGCCCACGCCCGGCCCGATCAGCCGGCCGGCCTCCTCGCGGACGGTCACGTCGGTGGCGGCGTCGAAGACCGTGTCCAGGTGCGCGGCCAGCAACAGGGCGGGGCGGCCCTCGGTGCCGGGGGGGGTCAGGCGGGTCAGGACGTTCCCGACCCCGTCACGTTCGGTCGCGTAGCCCAGTTCGGTCCACAGGTCCGCGATCAGGTCCGCGCGCCGGCCCTCCGCGAACGTCGGAGCCGGGGTCTGCGCGATGCGCGTGAGGTACGAAAGAGGCATTGCGGGCCATTGTAGACGCGCCGGGACAGGCCGGGGGGCTGATCGGGAACAAAGTGTGAAGGCGCCCGCTCCGTCACCGGAACAGACGCCTTCACCGCGGCGGGTCGTCAGCGGCGCAGCATGCGGCTGCCGATCATGCCGGCCAGCCCGACCAGTCCGGCCTTCACCATGGGGTTGCTGAGCATCCCGCCGGGCGCGAACGCCTCCTCCAACGGGCTGCGGCCGTTCTGGGCGGGCGCCTGAGCGGTCTTCGTGTAGGCGTCGATCAGGTCGTCGTCGTCGTCGTGACGCACGGCCTGCACGGGGTTGGCGGGGCTGCGCACGATGGCGTCGCCCATCTCGCGGCGCTGGTCGGGGCTCATGCCGCCCACGTACTCTTTCAGGATGGCCTGCCGCTCCTCGGGCGAGGCGCTTTCCAGGTACTCGCGGATGTACGCAGCGGCCTCCTGGGGGCTGACGACCCCGTCGCCGTTCGTGTCGCGCGGATCGAGTTTCGCCATCTGTTCGTGCCGGTCTTTCTGCTGGAAGAACATACCTGACCTCCTGGGGAATGCGGCGGAGCCAGCGGCGGCTCCAGTGGTGACGGATCGTGAGACCCATCCACGCTACGCAAGGCGGCCGCCCGGAACGTGAGCGCCGCCTTCACCGGGCCTGCGGGAAGGAGTGCGGGCCGCTACTCGCCGGTCCGGGCGCGGCGTTTCTGGTACGCGCCGGTCAGCAATTCCGCGATGTACTCGCGCGTGAACGGCATGCCGCTCTCCTCGGCGGCGCGGATCTCGTCGTCGCGGTCGTAGGTCAGGCGCACGAACGTCGCGCTGTGCGCCGGCGAGTGCGGATCGAACTCCAGGATCAGGTAGCAGGGCAGCGTGGAATCCAGCGGGTTACCCACGCTGCCGCAGTTGATCAGCGGCCGGCCCTCCACGTCCAGCAGAAGCGCCTCGTGCATGTCGGCGTACACCAGCGCGTCGGCGTGCTGCGTCAGCCCGAAGGTCGGGTTGGGCGCGAAGGATTCCAGCTGGTCGTGCAGGCTGCTGTGCGGGTACAGACGGTGGAACAGCCCCCGGCTGCTGGCATGCACGAAGCGCCACCACGCGCCCCCGAACTGTTCCTCGATGCCGTACGGCAACTCGCCGAGGTACGTCAGGCCGGCCGGCGTGAGGCGACTGCGCGGCCACAGGTCCTGCGGGCGGTGCGTGGCGCCGGCCACGCGGGCGTCCCAGTTGCCCTGAATGACGCGCGTGGCGTGCGCCTGCGTCCAGTCGAGCACTTCACGGGGGCGGGGGCCCTTGCCCACCAGGTCCCCCAGCACCCAGATGTCGGTCAGGCCGCGCCGCTGCACGTCTGCATGAACCGCGAGCGTGGCCGCCAGGTTGGCGTGCAGGTCCGCGAGAATGGCGAGGCGAATCATGCCCGGAGTGTAGCCCAGCCCCCCACGCTCCCAGGACGCAGGCCGGGCGCCCGGCGGTCAGCCCAGTTCGTGGTACTGCCCGCGGAAGTACACCAGCGGGTCGTCGTCGGTGTAGCGGCTGTACTCCACGAACCCCACGAACAGCGTGTGATCCCCGGCCGGAATGACCTCGTGGCGGCGGCAGACGAGCTGCGCGACGCTGCCGCCGATCAGGGGCAGGCCCTCGTGCTCGAACCACGGGACGCTCTCCTCGGGGCCGGGCTTCCCGGCGAAATGGTCACTCAGGTGCCGCTGCGCGGCCGACAGGACGTTCACCCCGAAGTGCGTGACGTGCTCGCTGCTCAGCAGGGCGTGCATCTGCGCGCGGCGGTCCACGCTGACCAGGATCAGCGGCGGCGCGAGACTGACCGACACGAAGGCGCTGGCCGTCATGCCCCGGCGCGTCTGGCCGTCCGTGGCCGTGACGACCGTCACGCCGCTCGTGAAACGGCCCAGCGTCTGACGGAATTCCGTGGCGTTCAGTCCACCCTGCGGCCCCTGCTCGTGCGGCGCCCGGTCCTGCTGCGGTTCACTCATGCGGCGAGTGTACCGGGTCGGCGGATCGATCGGGTGGACGCCCCGGTCGGGACAGGGCCGCCCCCCACCCCACACGGACGGCCGTGTCAGGGGCGCGGAGGGAGGGCCGGGACGGGCGGCGCGTCGCGGATCAGCAGGTCCGGCAGGCGCACCACGCCCCGCTCGGGAATGGTGTCGGTCCAGCGCTGACCGCTGACCCGCACCTCGGTCTTCCCGGCGGGCAGCGCCGCGAACCCGTAATACCCCAGCGCGTCCGTGAGGGCCTCGGCCACCACCTGACCGCCCTGCACCGCCTGCACCGTGCGGTGACCGGGCGTGGCGGCGCCCGTCACGCGCCCCAGCAACCCGCGCACGGTGGGCGCCTCGTCCGTCCAGCGCAGCGGGCGTTCCAGCGGCATCCCCGGCGCGCTCAGGACGGCCTGCACGGCCTTCAGGCCCTGCGCCGCCGACTCGCGCTGCCCGTACACCCCGGCGGTCGGCGTGCGGTACGAGTACCCCACCCAGCCCATCCCGGTCTGCACCGAACGGCGCGCCTGCGCGGCCGTCACGGCCGGATCGTTCAGGTACATGGCCGTCCCGGCGGCCACGGCGGCCCGCGCGCCGTCCGGCCGGTCCCGCACCGACAGCGCGAACGCGTTCCAGCCGTCGAACCACTGCGCCTGATCCGGCAGCCCGTCGCGTTTGTAGTTCATCAGGACGTTCAGGTCGATCAGACCGGCCCGCATCCATTCGGGCCAGTCCTGCAACACGTCACCGTACGTGCGGGTCCGGCGGAACCCCGTGAGGTCCCCGGCGCGCGGCGCGGTCTGGTACGTGATGGTCGCCGCACTGACCCACAGCTCCGGGCGCAGCGCCTTGCTTTCCAGCGTGATCCGCCGCACCAGGTTCGTGACCTGCTGCCGTTTCCAGGCCGCCCAGACGGGATCGCTCGGCGCGGGCGTCCCGGCGCGGCCCGTCTCGGCGCGGTAGCGGGCCAGGGTCTTGGGATCGTAACCCCACACGTCCCCGTCCGGGTAGCGGATCCGGTCGAGCTGCACGCCGTCTACCGGGTAGTTCCGCACGATGCTCAGGACCGCCTGCGTCATGTACTCGGCGGCCGCGGGAATCCCGGCGTCCAGCCACGTGTCCCGGCCCTCCTGCCAGCTGCCGTCGGGCCGGCGGGCCAGCCAGGAGTTCACGCCGGCCCCCGCGCCATGTCGGCGCAGCACGTGCGCCGGATCGGTGTTCGGTGCGGCCGTGTTGCCCACGCCCGTCACGCTCGCCCAGGCGATCACGCGCATGCCGCGTGCGTGCGCCAGCGTGGTGATCACCCGCAGCGGATCGAAGTTCTTCTCCAGGTCGGCGTCCGTCACGGTGGGCACGCTGGCCTTCAGGCACAGGCAGTCGGCGCGGCGGATCGCCTGCACGAACAGGGTGTTCACGCCCATGCGCTCGGCGTCCGCGACGGTCTGCGCGACCTGCGCCCGCGTCTTGAGGCCCGGCCCGAACGCGTCGATCCACAGACCGCGCAGGTTCGCGCCCGGCTGCGTCCCCGCCACCGGGACGGCCGGTGCTGGAGTGGTGGACGCCGGCGTGGTGGAGGCCGGAGCAGTGGGTGCCCCGGCCGTCGCGGGCGCGGCCGGTTGCGGCGCACGCACGTCCTGCGCGGCCCCCCTCCCCACACCGGCAGACAGGACAAGAGCGGAGGACAGCAGAAACGGAGCGGCGCGGCGCGACAGGGGGAACGTCATGATCGTGAGCGGCAGGCTACCGCACCCGGCCCGCCAGGACATGAACGCCACAAATCCCTCCCACCCGGCCGGGCCGTCATGTTAGGCTCGTGCCGTACACCCACAACCCGGAGGTTTCACATGAAGAAACGTGCACTGCTGGCCCTCGTCGGTACCGTCGCCCTCGCCGCCTGCAACCAGGCCCCGGATGTCTCCGGGAAGAGCGTCACCAAGAACTTCACGGATCAGAAGCTCACCGGGTACACCGCGCCCTCCGGTACGGCCGTGTTCGTGGATCTGACCGGCGGGGACCGCCGCACCACCCTGACCGTCAAGGGCCTGAAACCCAACACCGATTACCTCGCGCACTACCACAAGATGGGCACGGCCAGCACCACCGACGCCTGCAAATCCAACGGCGACGTCGTGGGCGGCATGATCGGCATGACGACCAAGAGCAACGCCAGCGGCGACCTGACCATCAAGGGCTTCCAGATGACCGCCGACCTGAAGGACGCGAAGTACATCAACGTCCACGAGGCCAACGCTCTGGCCAATGTGCCGGTCTGCGCCCCCCTCTGATCCTCTTCACCTGATACGGACTCCGGTTGAGCGGCCTGACCAGCCAGTCAATCGGAGTCCGTCTCATACGGCCTGCCGTTTGTTTCGCCAACAATCCGGAACTTCACCGCCCCTGCCAGCTCCACGTCCGGAGGGGCGTCTCTCTCGTTCTCTGCGGGGCAGCTCTCCGAATCGCATCCGCTCGGACCCAGCGGGCTTTGCAGCCTGTTCAATCGGAGTCCGTCTCAGGTTTCGGAGTCGTCGGTGTCGTCGCTGTCGTCCTCGGCGGCGGGTGCGACGGGGACGTTGCGGTTCTTGCCGATCTCACGGACCCGGCCGCTGAACCGGCTGCGGATCAGTTCGTAGTTCGCGTGCGCCCGGATGTCCCCCGGACGGGACGGGGCCGCCGTGACCGGCGCGGTGGGGGTCGGCACTTCCGGCGCGGCGGGAGCCGGAGCGGACCGGGGCGGGGGCGGCGGCACCTGACTGGCCGGGACGGCGCGGGCAGCCGGGGCGGGCAGGGTCACGTTCCCGAACGGCATGTCCTCCTCGGGCGGCAGGCCTCCCAGCAGGTCGGGGCCACCGAAAGCGTTCCAGTCGGGTTCCTCGGTGATGGGTTCCACGATGTACAGTTCCCGCTCGCGGGCCGGTGGGGGCGGGCGGTCGCCGCCGGTCGCGTCGGCCGGGGCGGGCGGCGCGCCTGTCAGGTGCTCGCCGGCGAAGGGATCGTCGGGCAGCGGGGCCGGGGCCACGTCGTCGGGACTGCGGGGCGGCACGCGGCGTTCCGGGCGGGGCGGCAGCGTGGCGACCGCGCCGCCCCCCGCGCCGGACGGCAGCGGATCGAAGTCCGGCCCGCGTGCGGCGCGGCGCGGCCCGGCCCGGCCCGGATCGAACGGCGCGACCTCGGGGGCCGGGGCTGCCGGGGTGGATGACGCCGGGGTGGGCGACACGGGCGCGGCCTGCGCCACCGCCGGCTGGGGGGTCGGCTGGGAAACTGCCGGCTGGGGCGCGGTGGCCGGCGTGGGTGCGGGCGCTCCGCCGCCGTTGCCGCCGCCGCCCGGCCCGCCGAGGTTCACGCGGCGGCCCCCTTCCGGGGCGATCAGTTCGAACGTGACCGGCCCGAACACCTTCAGGACGATGCGGCCGATATCGTCGAATTTCGCGGCGACCTGCTTGGCGTGGAAGGCGCTACGTTCGTCGTACGACAGGCTCACGTAACCGGGTTCGGCGTGCTGCCGGGCGGGTTTCAGGAAGGCGCGCAGCTGGATGCTGGCCTGCCGCACCACGTCCGGCCAGCTGCCGCCGGTCGGGGCGGGCGGCGGCGCGTCGGGAACGGGCGTGCGGGTCGGGGCGGCAGGGGCGCGGCGCGCGCCAGGGTCGAAGTCCGCGACCGGGGCGCTCACCACCGGTCCCCCGGCGGCGGGGCGGGCGCGCAGGCTGGCGAGTTCCTTTTCCAGGCGGTTCAGGCGTTGCGTCAGGTCCGCCGGGACGGCCGCGCTAGCGCCGGCCGGGGCGCCCCCGCTTCCCCCGGTGTCGGCGGCCAGCAGGGCGTGCGTCAGGGCCAGTTCCAGGCTCTGCTGGTCGGCGGCGCGGGCGAAGCGGGATTCCTGCTCGTCCAGCGCCGCCTGGAGTTTCAGGAGCCTGGGGACGTCCGCGCCGTCCAGGCGGCCCTCGCCGCTCAGGCCCAGTTCGGCGTGCAGGGCCGCGCCGAGCGCCGCGACGAGACCCTCGACGACCGTGCGGGCCGCGAACCCGTCGCGGTACAGGGCGGCCGCGCCGCTGATGGCTGCCCCCGCGTCCCCGGCGACGAGTGCGGCGGCGATCCCGCGCACCCGTTCGCCCGGCGGGAGGCCCAGCGCGTCCTCCACGCCTGCGCGGGTAATGGCGGTCCCGGCGGCCAGCATGCGCTCCAGCAGGCTCTCGCCGTCACGCATGGCGCCGTCAGCCAGCCGGCCGATCAGGTGCAGGGCGTCCTCATCGGCGCGCGCCCCCTCGCGCTGCGCGAGCCCGGCGAGCTTCCCGGCGATCTCCTCGGGCGTCAGGCGGCGGAAGCGGTAGTGCTGGCAGCGCGAGAGGATGGTCGGGATGATCTTCTCGGGTTCGGTGGTCGCCAGGATGAAGATCACGTGGCTGGGCGGCTCCTCCAGCGTCTTCAGGAGGGCGTTGAAGGCCGCGCGGCTCATCATGTGCGCCTCGTCGAGGATGTAAATCTTCTTGCCGCCGTGCATGGCGGCCAGACTGACCTTCTCGCGCAGGTCGCGCACGTCGTCCACGGAGTTGTTACTGGCCGCGTCGATCTCCATGACGTCCGGGTGCGATCCGGCCCGCACGCTCAGGCAGGATTCGCACTCACCGCAGGGTTTCGGCATGGGACCGGTGCAGTTGGCGGTCATGGCGATCAGGCGGGCGGTGGTGGTCTTCCCCACCCCGCGCGGCCCGCTGAACAGGTACGCGTGCCCCACCCGCCCCTGCGCGAGCGCCGCCTTCAGGACGTCCTTGACGTGCTCCTGACCGACCACGTCCTCCCAGCGGACCGGCCGGGCCCGCTGATAGATGGCGCTCACAGGCACCCCCCGGCGGCGCGGAGGCGAGGCCCGAACGCTGAACCACACGGCCTGCCGCCGCTCAACCCGACCCCACCACCACACACACGCCGCTTCACCTCAGCATTCTAGAGCCCAGGGGCAACGGGGCGCAGTGACGGGGGGAAGGGTTGAAAGTCGGAGGTTGATGGGTGATGGGAGGTGACAGGAATGACCCTCCTCCATCAACCTTCGACCATCAACCATCAACCCTTGCGCAGCGGCAGGTAGCGGGGTTGCCACGCGCGGTCGCGGATCACGGTTTCCAGTTCGTCGCGGGTCATGTTGCGGATGCGGCGTTCGGCGCACACGCCGTCGCGGATGGATTGCAGGGCGACGTTCACGGCGACCTGGATGCTCAGTTCGCGCAGGTCGCTGATGGGCGGGTAGACACGTTCGCCGTACTGGGTGGTGAATTCGGCCAGGGTGCGGGCGGCTTCCATGACCATGTTGTCGGTGATCTCGCGGGCGCGGCTGGCGACGGCTCCGAAGCCCAGTCCGGGGAAGATGAAGGCGTTGTTGCCCTGCCCGACCGGGTAGCGTTTCCCTTCGTATTCCACGTCTGGGAAGGGGCTGCCGGACGCGATGATGGCGCCGCCGCGCGTCCAGTGGATCAGGTCGGCGGGGCGGGCCTCGACGTGGCTGCTGGGGTTGCTGAGCGGGAACACGATGGGGCGGGGGGTGTTCAGCAGCATCGCCTGGATGCTCTCCTGGCGGAACAGGCCGGGCACGCCCGTGAAGCCGAGCAGCGCGGTGGCGCGGGCGTTCACGATGACGTCGTGCATGCTGGGGTACTCGCCGTCGAATGCCCAGCCGTTCAGGTCCTCGGGGCGGCGTGCGAAGCTCAGCTGCTGGTCTTCGAGGTCCGGCTGGCCGTGCATCAGCAGGCCGTGGCGGTCCACGACGAACACGCGGGCGTTCGCTTCCTCGGGGGTCAGCCCGTCGGCCTGCAGGCCGTGGCGGATGGCCATGGCCACGCCGATGCCGGCGGCGCCGGCGCCGACCACCACGAACACCTGTTCGCTCAGGCGTTCGCCCTTGAGGCGCGCGGCGCTGATCAGCCCGGCGAGCGCCATGGCGCCCGTGCCCTGAATGTCGTCGTTGAAGCTGGGCACGACGCGGCGGTAGCGTTCCAGCACGCGGAACGCGGTGCCGCGGCTGAAGTCCTCCCACTGGATGATCGCCTTCGGGTAGCGGTGCGACACGGCCTCCACGAAGGCGTCCAGGAACTCGTCGTACGCGGCGCCGGTCAGGCGGCGGTGGTGGACGCCCAGGTACAGCGGGTCGTCGATCAGGTCCTGGCGGTTGGTGCCGACGTCCAGCTCGACCGGGAGGGTCTTGTCCGGCCCGACGCCCCCGGCGGCGGTGTACAGCGACAGTTTCCCGATGGAGATCGCCATGCCCCCGAAGCCCTGATCCCCGATGCCGAGGATGGCGCTGGAGTCGGTGGCGACGATCATGCGGACGTCGTTCACGGTGACGTTCTCCAGCATGTCGTCCACCCGGTCGATGTCGCCGGTGCTGACCGTGAAGCCGCGCGGGTAGCGGTAGTTGCTGGAGTAGTTCCGCACGGCCTCGCCGACCGTGGGGGTGTAGATGATGGGCAGCATCTCCTCGAGGTGGTCTTCGAGGATCGCGTAGAACAGCACCTCGTTGCGGTCCTGCAGGGCGCGCAGGTACTCGTGTTTTTCGAGGTCTGAGCCGCACTTGAGGTACCGCAGGTACGTGCGTTCCTTCTGCTCCTCGAAGGTGCTGGTGTGGGGCGGCACGAGGCCTTCCAGGCCCAGTTCCCGGCGTTCCTCGGGCGTGAAGGCGGTGGTCTTGTTCAGCAGCGGGTTCTGCAGCAGCGCCAGTCCCGTCACGTGAACGTCGATGTACCGCTGTCCCTGGGGGTCGCGTTTCACGTCGTAGTAACGGGAGACAGGAAGATTTTTCGGCATGACGCTCCAGCATAGCGGCAGGTCGCTGTACCCGGTTCAGGCACGCCACGCACACAATGCACGCAGCCGCCCAGACAGGCCCCCCGCTCTGTTCAGGCCGTGAACAGAAAGGGGGTGGGTCACAGGGTTCCGGTCTGCTCTGCCCAGCGTCGCCGGAGGGTGTCGAAGTTCGCGTCGATGCGCGCCTGCGGCAGCACCATCTGCGTGGTCGCGCCGTGCCCGATCTCGTCGCCGAGTTCGTTCACGGCGACCATGCGGGCGATCACGCGGCGTCCCTCCTGCCGCTCGAAGGTGGCGGTCACAGTCACGCGCATGCCGGGCAGGGCGCTGGCGGTGTGCGTCACGTCCACCTGCGTGCCGATACCGCCCTCGCCGTCTTCCAGGAACGGCAGGATGATCTTGCGGCCTGCCTCCTCGAAGTGCCGGGCCATCCAGTACGTGGCGTACACCGGGTGCAGTCGGCCCAGTTCGCCGAAGTTCACGGTCATGTCGTCGGTCACGGTCACGCTCAGCGTCTGCGTGAACCCCTCTGGAATGGCTTGCATGCCCCGCAGGCTAGTGCGCGCCGGGGCCGCCTGGACACCCCACCGTCCGGCCGGGGGGGCCGGGGAGCGCTCAACGGTCCCTTAAGCCGCTCTGGCGCACCCTCACGGGGCCGGCACGTACACTGCCGGTCATGAAGGACCGCGCGTGACCCTCAAACCGGCCGATATCTTCACGCTCCTGCGCGACGCGTTCCTGGCGTTCGGGCAGGACAAGGCCCCCCGACTGGCGGCGGCCATCGCGTACTACGCGATGTTCAGTCTGGCGCCGCTGCTGCTGCTGGCGGTGCTGGTCGCCGGGCAGTTCCTGAGCAGCGGCACGGTCCTGGACGACCTGTTCGGCCCGGCCGGGATCGTCGCGCAGAACCTGGGCCTGGAGGCGGCCGACTTCCTGCGCGGCCTGATCGACACGGACGCCCTGCAGAAGGGCAGCGTGATCGCCAGCATCGCCGCGTTCGTGACGCTGTTCATGGGCGCCACCGGCCTGTTCGTGCAGCTTCAGGACGCCCTGAACTCCATGTGGGGCGCCGACCCCGGCCCGCCGCAGGGCATCGTGAACGTCCTGTGGACCCGCGTGAAGTCGTTCCTGATGATCCTGGCCATCGGGCTGCTGCTGATCGCGTTCCTGGGCGTGAACACGTACCTGTCGGCCATCGCGCAGCGGCTGGGAGACACCATCGGCGCCGGGGCGTTCTTCGTGCGGGCCGGGACGGCGCTGCTGTCGGTGCTGTTCCTGGCGCCGGTGTTCGCCGGGATCTACAAGGTGCTGCCCGACGTGAAACTGGAATGGCGCGAGGTGTGGGTGGGGGGGTTCTTCACGTCCACGCTGTTCACGCTGGGGCAACTGGGCATCGGCCTGTACCTGGGGCAGGCCGCGCCGGGCAGCGCCTTCGGGGCGGCCGCCACGCTGATCGTGCTGCTGCTGTGGATCTACTACTCGGCCATGATCTTCTTCTTCGGGGCCGAGGTCACCTGGGTGTACTCGCAGCGCTTCGGCACGCACGCGGGCGGCGCGGCGAACACCGCCAAGAAGCAGGCGCTGGCCGCTCAGGGCGCCGAGATCGACCCGACCGAGAGCGATCAGGAACGCGCCGCGAAACAGCAGGCGGACAGCCCGGTCCGCGACAGCCGGGGCCGGGTGCTGGGCGTGCCGGTACCGCGCGTGCTGCCCAGGGTGCCGCGCCGCGAGGAGGGCCGCGTACTGCCCACCGTCCGCGCCGCCCTCTGGAACGCCGTGACCGCCGTGCTGGCCGTCCCGGCCGTGATCGTCCTGCGGGTGCTGGGCATCACGGGCGGCCGGCGGAAATAAGTACACTGCGTTTATCTTGTAGATAAACCGCGCGGAGCGCGTAGCAGAGGAAGTACGTTGAAGCGGGAATGGAGAGATTCCGGCGCCTTCCCGGAATCTCGCAATGTTAGCTTCGACGTACTTAGTCGGCCCGCCCCCCGCCTTCACTCCAGCGTGACGGGGTACGGCAGGGTGCCCTCGTAGATGGCGCGGCCCACGATGGCCCCCTCGATACCCTCGTCCTGAAGCAGGCGCACGTCGTCGGTGTTCGCCACGCCGCCCCCCACGATCAGGGTGTGCGGCCACAGCTGCCGGACCTGGGCCATCAGGTCGCGGTCCAGGCCACGCAGGGTGCCGTCGCGGGTCACGTCGGTGAAGATCAGGGTGTCCAGGCCCGCGTCGGCCAGGGCGGGGGTCAGGTCGCCGACCATCACGCCGCTGCCCTGCGCCCAGCCGTGCGTGGCGACCTCCAGGCCGCGCGCGTCCAGGCTGACGACCACGCGCTGGGGGCCGTGCTCGGCGATCAGGTCGGTCACCATGGCGGGGTCCTTCACGGCGGCCGTGCCGATCACGACGCGCTGCACGCCCAGGCGCAGCAGTTCCCCGGCGGCCTCGCGGCTGCGGATGCCGCCGCCCACCTCGACCGGCACGCCCAGTTCGGCGGTGATCTGCGCGATCACGGCGCGGTTCTCGCCGCGTCCGGTGGCGGCGTCCAGGTCCACCAGATGCACCAGGGAGGCGCCCAGGCCCACCCAGTGGCGGGCGGCGTCCAGGGGCGAGTCGAAGTACACGGTCTCGCGGTCCGGGTCGCCCTCGAACAGGCGCACGGCGCGGCCGGACTGGATGTCCACGCAGGGAATGATCAGCGGCAAACTCATGCGCCACAGGATACGGGCCGCGCGGGGCCGCCGGGTCGCGCCGGGAAAACGTGGGGGGTACACTGCCCCCGTGCGCGTCGGGATTGTCACTGCTACCTACCTGCCGTCCCGCAACGGGGTGGCGACCAGCACGGCCCTGTTCGCGCGGGGCCTGCGCGACCTCGGGCACGAGGTGCGGATCTTCGCGCCCCGCCACCCGCAGATGCCGCCCCGCGAGGACGGCGTGTACCGCCTGAACTCGTCGTTCGCGGGCGCGCGGGCGCTGGGCGCCCCGGCCGACTACCCCGTGATGCTGGCGCCGGGACCGCTGCTGACCTCGCGCCTGCCGCTGCGGGACCTGGACGTGCTGCACACCATGCACCCGTTCCTGGCGGGGCAACTGGCGCTGCGCTGGTCGCGGCTGTCGGGCGCGCCCGTGGTGTACACGGCGCACACGCAGTACGACCAGTACCTGCACTACGCGCCCATGCCGGGACGGGTGGGCCGCGCCGTGCTGCGCCCACACGTGAGTGCGTTCGCGCGCCGGGTGGACGCCGTGCTCGCGCCGGGCCGCGCGATGGTGGACATGCTGCGCGAGTACGGCTTCGCGGGCCGCGTGGACCTGCTGCCGAACCCGGTGGACCTCGCGTCGTTCCGCGCGGCGACCGGCGCCGCCTTCCGCGCCGAGTTTCACGTGGGGCCGGACACACCGCTGGTCATGTCCCTGGGCCGCCTCGCCCCCGAGAAGAACCTGGACGTGATGCTGCGCGCCTTCACGCGCGCGCGGGCCAGCCGCCCGGACCTGCGCCTGCTGGTGGTCGGCGACGGCCCCAGCCGCGCGCCCCTGCAGGCGCAGGCGCCCGAGGGCGTGACCTTCACCGGCCCCGTCCCCTACGCCCGCGTGCCCGAGGCGCTGGCGGCCGCCGACGCCTTCATCACCGCCAGTACCAGCGAGGTGCTGCCCATGAGCATGATCGAGGCGCTCGCGGCGGGCACGCCCCTGGTCGCCGCGCAGAGTCCCGCCGCGCTGGACCTGATCGAGGAGGGCGTGAACGGCACGGTCCGCCCCGCCACGCCCGAAGCCCTGGCCGACGGCCTGCTGGACACCCTGCACCCCGACCGCCTGCCCGCCTTGCAGGAGGGCGCGCGCCTCAGTGCCGCCCGGTACGACCTGCCGGTGCGGGCCGCCGCGCTGGCCGCCGTGTACGAACGCGCCCGGCAGGAACGCCGCCGCCGCTGACCCTTCCCCACCCCCGCCCGGCCGCTGCGCCGGCTTCCCCGACAGCACTGCCTCATCCGGAGGCCATCAGAGGCCTCCGCCCTGCCAGAGCAGCAGGGTCGCCAGTCCGGCCACCACGGGCAGTGCCAGCCACAGCCAGCGGCCGGGCCGACGCCACACGGCGGCGATCAGGGCGGCCGCGCCGGTCAGGCCGCCGACCTGCGCGGCCAGCAGCGTGGGCCGGGGCACGCTGAACGCGTAGGCGCTCATGTACAGGCCCAGCAGCGCGCACGCGGCGATCAGGAGCGAGAGCAGCAGTCTGGCAGGAACGCCCATATCCGAGCGTACCGCACCGGACAGCCGGGGGCTGGGTCGGCGGGAAGAGGTATGCAACAAGAAAGCCCCAGCAGCAATGCCGGGGCTTTCCTTGTGGTGCCGAAGATGGGACTTGAACCCACACGCCTCGCGGCGCTAGTCCCTGAAACTAGTGCGTCTACCAATTCCGCCACCTCGGCACACCTTTGGTAATCTCGCCCGCGCTCGGGCGCGTTTCAGGGCTCGCTTACTTTATAGGCGAGTGCCGAAACTGTCAACCCCCGCCTTTCCAGGGCGGGGGCGGGCGGCGTTCAGGCGACGGGTTCGCCGCGTTCGCGCATGCGTTCGGCCAGCTTGCCGGGCTCGAACAGGCTGGCGCCCGCGCCGTAGCGGGCGGTCACGGCGCGGTTGACCAGCCAGATCGCGCCGAACACGCCGACCAGACTGATGATCAGCCCCGGCACGCGCATCAAGGCGTTCACGGCGGCCACCTGGGCGTTGAAGTCGTCCGTGCCGAATTTCGCGGTCACGCGCTGGTAGTTCACGACGCTGTTCACCACCCCGCCGATCAGGTCCACCACCGCGAACACGACCGTGCCCAGCACCAGTCCCCGGTGCACGGCCGGGTCGCGCATGGCCCGCTGCGTGGCGGCGCGGTGCTCGGGGCTCTCGCCGATAGAACTGGCGTCCAGGAACACCCGGAACAGCGGCACGCTGGTCGCCGCGCTGATCAGGAACAGCAGCCCCGTCAGGTACGAGCGGGCCGAGTCCTTGATGGCGTACCAGAAGCCGTCCACGTACCAGAAGGCCAGCGCGCCGCTGAAGATCGCGCCCGCCCCGCCGATCAGCGCGACCGGGCTGACGTTGCGGTTCACGGCGAGGTCCCACAGCACGTACGCCACGGGAATCAGCGCGGCCAGCAGGTACGCGCGGACGTTCCCGGCCGTGCCGCCGCCGAACACCTGCTCGGCGACGCTGATGCCGCTGCCCAGGATGTTCGGGCTGAGAATCAGGATCGGGATGACCAGCGTGAACACCAGATCCCACACGGTTTTCGGCACGCGGCCTTTCGGGGCGGGAGTGGGTTCGGGGGGGGTGGGGGCCGCTTGACTCATGGGGCGCATTCTCTCATCCGCAGGTGAGGAGTGCGCCGCGCCCGAGCCCGGCCCACCACGTCCTGACCTCCGGCCTGTACGATCCGGGGGATGCGTGTCCTGGAAGTGTTTCTGGTGTTCCTACGGCTGGGCCTGACGAGTTTCGGGGGGCCGGTCGCGCACCTGGGGTTCTTCCGCGCGGAGTTCGTGACGCGCCGCGCGTGGCTGGGCGAGGCGGCGTACGCGGATCTGGTGGCGCTGGCGGGGTTCCTGCCCGGCCCGGCCAGTTCTCAGGTGGGCCTGAGCGTGGGCCTGCTGCGCGCCGGCTGGCCGGGCCTGCTGGCCGCCTGGGCGGGGTTCACGCTGCCCAGCGCCGCCCTGATGACCGCGCTGGCGCTGGGCCTGACCCGCCTGGGCGATCCGGGGCAGTCCGGGTGGCTGACCGGCCTGAAGCTCGCGGCGGTCGCGGTGGTCGCGCAGGCCGTGGCGGGCCTGTGGGCGTCGCTGGTCACGGACCGGGTGCGGGCGGGGCTGGCGCTGGGTACGGCGGCGGCGTTGCTGCTGCTGCCCGGCGCGGGCGCGCAGCTGCTGGCGCTGCTGGTGTGTGCGGGCGTCGGGTGGCGCTGGCTGTCCGGGCCAGTCGGGGCGGGGGGCGCGGCCCTGCCCGCCGTGCCGGTGTCGCGCCGCGCCGGGACCGGGCTGCTGCTGCTGGCCGGGGCGCTGCTGCTGACGCTGCCGCTGCTGGCGCCGCTGGGGCCGGGCTGGGCCACGCTGGACGCCACGTACCGCGCCGGGGCGCTGGTGTTCGGGGGTGGGCACGTGGTCCTGCCGCTGCTGGAGGGCAGTTTCGCGGGGCTGCCGGCCACCACGTTCACGGCCGGGTACGGCGCGGCGAACGCCATGCCGGGACCGCTGTTCACGTTCGCCACGTTCCTGGGGGGCGCCGCGCACGGCCCGGCCGGGGCGCTGCTCGCCACGCTGGGCATCTTCCTGCCCGGCGCGCTGCTGATGGTCGGCGCGCTGCCGCACTGGGCGGCGCTGGCGGCCCGGCCTGCCGCGCGCGCCGCGCTGGCCGGACTGAACGCCGGCGTGGTGGGCCTGCTGCTGGCGGCGCTGTACGACCCGGTCTTCACCAGCGCCGTGCGCGGCCCGCGTGACCTCGCACTGGCCGTGCTGGCCTACGCCGCCCTGACCGTCCTGCGGTGGCCCGCCTGGGCCGTGGTGCTGGCCTGCGCGGGCGTCGGGTGGGCGGCGCTGTAGGCACGGTCTACAGACCGGCCTCGTCCTGCAGGCCGTAGATGGTCAGGAACCGCCGCACGCGGGCCTCCAGGGTGGGCAGGGGTGCCACCTCGCCGCACACCCAGTCCGGCTGGTAGGCGCGGCACACGCCGGGGCGCGTGTCGTACACGGCGCACAGGTGCCCGCACCCCTGGTCGGGTCCGAGGTTCACGCACGGCACGCCCAGCGGTTTGCCCAGCGCGTGGATGTCCGGCGCGGCGCAGCAGGCCCCGCAGGCGGTGCAGTCGCGCGTGAGCGGACTGCGCGGGGCCACACCGGCGGGCGGGGTGAACCGGGCCGTTTCCTGTGCCGTCAGGTGCAGCGGCCCGGCGACCCTGGTCAAGCCAGTTCGGCCAGCGCGGCCAGCAGCGCGTCGTTCTCGGCGGGCGTGCCGACCGCCACGCGCAGGCAGCCTTCGAGCAGGTGCAGGCGGTCCTGGCGGCGCACGACGATTCCGCGTGACAGCAGGTGCGTGTAGGTGGCGCTGGCGTCCGGGGAGCGCAGCAGGAAGAAGTTCGAGCCGCTGGGCAGCGCCTCCAGGGTCGGGTGCGCGGCCAGGGCGTCCAGCACCCGCGCCCGCTCGCGCAGGCCCTCGGCGACGCGCTGCTGCACGTAGGCGGGGTTCTCCAGCGCGACTTCCAGCGCCGTCTGGGCCAGCAGGCTGACGTTGAAGGCCGGCACGAGTTTCTGAAGCTGCCCGGCCAGTTCCGGGTGCGCCAGCGCGTAGCCCAGGCGCAGGCCCGCCAGTCCCCAGGCCTTGCTGAAGGTCCGCAGGCTCAGGCAGTGGGGGTTGGCGCGGATCAGGTCGCGGTGGTCCTGACCGCCGTACTGGTAGTACGCCTCGTCGAGCACCACGATCCAGCCCTGCGCGGCGTCGATCAGGGCGCGGACATCGCGTTCGGCGTCCACGTGCCCGGTCGGGGCGTGCGGCTGCGTGATGTACAGCACGCCGGGCGCCCGCGCGGCCAGTTCGGCCTTCAGCGCCTCGACCGGCAGGCTGAAGTCCGCGTTCAGCGGCACCTGCACCAGTTCGGCGCCCAGCAGCTGCGCCTCCAGGGTGTACACGCTGAAGGTGGGGTTCACGGTCAGGACCGTCTGCCCGATCCCGCCCAGTTCGGTCAGCAGTTTGATCAGCACGTTGCTGCCGGGCGTGACGACCACCCCGGCCGCGTCCCAGTCCTCGAAGGCGGCGATGCGTTCGCGCAGGGTGTCGGCGTGCAGGTCCGGGTAACGGTTCCAGGGGCGGGCGGCCATGCGCGCCAGGGCCTCGGCCTTCAGGTCCGCCGGGAAATCGTAGGGGTTCTCGTTCTGGTCGAGTTTGATGGGCACGTCCAGCGGCGTGAACGGGTAGGCGGGCACGTCGCGCACGGCGGCGCGCACCCCGGCCGGAGTGGTTCCGGTGTCGGCGGAGGGCGTGGAGGTCATGGGGTTCGTTGTATCACCCGCCCCCCGCCGGGCGTCCACCCAGCCCAGACCCGGCGGCCCAGACCCAGCAGGCCAGACCCGCCACCCCACCGGACTGGGATTGGTACAGACGCCGCACCAAACGCCCGTTTGGCAGCGTGCTACCCTGCCCCTCAGGAGCGCCCGGCATCCCACGCGCCCACCCCACGACCATGACAGACACTGCCAAACCCCGCCGCGAGCAGATTCTCGACTCGGCCAGCCGCCTCTTCTCCGAGCGCGGCTACCACGCGACCAGCATGCGCGACCTCGCCGGGGACCTGGGCATGCAGGGCGGCAGCCTGTACGCGCACATCTCCTCCAAGGAAGAACTGCTGATCGAGATCGTCAACCAGGCGTCCCGGCAGTTCGACGAGGCGCTGTTCACGCTGCGCGCCGAGGCCATGCCCGCCGACCAGAAACTCCGCGAGGCCATGTACCGCCACATCCGCGTGGTCGCGGACAACATGGACAGCGCCACCGTGTTCTTCCACGAGTGGAAACACCTGTCCCCCGAGGCGTACGCCCGCGTGACCGGCTGGCGCGACACCATCGACGCCTTCTACCGCGAACTGATCACGCAGGGCGTGCAGGAAGGCACCCTGCGCGCCGACCTGGACATCAAGATGACCGCGTACCTCGTGCTGTCCGCCGTGAACTGGGCGTACACCTGGTACCGCCCCGGCGGCAGCCTCGCGCCGCGCGACGTGGCCGAACAGTTCGCGGACATGCTGCTGGGCGGCCTGCGCGCCCCCACCGGAGCGCAGCCGTGAGCAACCCCACCGTCACCGTGCCCATCCGCGAGGCGATCCGCTACGCGCAGGGCCGCGCCGAACGCCTGGGCCGCACCCAGCAACTCGAGATCGGCGAGGACCTGTTCATCCGCATCGGCCCCGGCGGCCGCAAATTCCTGCTGTTCTGCCTGGACGGCGAACCGGCCCGCAACACCGCCGAGGCCATCGCCGCCGCCCTGGGCCTGAAAAACCCCGCCTACGGCTGGCATCAGGGCGCCACACTGCGCTCCCTGACCGTCATCGAGGAGGGCGCCCAGAACCTCCCCGAAAGCGGTCCCGCCGAAGCGGACGACGGCACGCTGTAAGGGCAGCTCCGGCCAGACGGGGTCCGATCAGTCAATCAGGCTGACCTGCCCCGGAACAGTCTTCCCACCAGCAGGCTCGTCACCGGAATGGCCAGCATGGCCACGCCGACACCGACCTCGCCGAAACGCAGTTGCACCAGATAGAAGCACGCCAGATAGAGAACGACCAGCGCCGCACAGATCAACACCATTCGCATCAGAGTCTCCACTCCCTTCAGAGGGGACTGCCCGGATCAATCGGAGTTCCAGGCACCTGCACGGCAGTCCGTGCGCTGGGCGAACACCGGTCTGCCACGCACCCAGGAGAAAGTGGGAGTGTCGGCAGATGTTCAGCTGACACTCCCACTTCTCTCTGTTCTGCCGGTAGGACACCGGGCAGGGCCGTTCAGTTCTTGGCGTTGCCTTCGAAGGCGGCCTTGAACTTCTGGAGGTCCTCGGCGATCTGCTGGCTGGGTTCCTCGCCGAACAGTTTCGCCACGGCCGCGCCGAGCGGGCCGGCCGGGGGGCGGTACGAGAGGGCCACGTGCACGCGGGTCCCGCCGTTGGGGAGGCTCTCGAACTGCACGCTGCCGGCGTTGTCGACGGTCGCGCCGGGCAGGGAGTGCCAGCCGATGCGCTGGCCGGGCTTGTCGTTCACAATCTCGGCTTCCCACTCGACGTGCGTGCCCAGCGGGGCCTTGGCGACCCAGCGGCTGCGTTTCTCGTCGAGCGCGGTGACGCTCTCGAGGTGGCTCATGATCTGGGGCAGGTTGTCCAGTTTGCGCCAGAAGTCGTACACGTCCTGCGCGGGGCGGTCGATGACGACGCTGTGCTCCACGAAGATCGGCTTGGCGGCCGCAGCGTTCCCGCTCAGGCCGGCGGCGGCCATGACGGGGTCGTTGCCGGTCGCGGCGCGGTACGCGAGGTACCCGCCCACAGCGGCCATGCCCAGGCCCAGCACGCCTCTTTTGCGCAGTCCCATCAGCAGCAGGGCGCCGCCGGCGGCGCCGCTGATCATGCGGGTCTGATCCATTCCACTTTCGTTGTTGGTCATAAGTCGTCCTCCGTGAGAGTCAGTCTAGTGGGGTGTGCGGGGGTGGGGGTGAAGGCTTGCTCCGGGCAGATTAAGAGCCCTTGATGTTCGGAGCGTCCGGCGCGGCGCTCTGGTTCTCGATCTCCTGGGTGGCGGCGCGGTCGGCGGGCGTGACGGGGCCGCCCTGCAGGTCGGGGTCGAGGTTGGTGTTCGCGCCGTGCGTGGCGTGGTCGCTGCCCGTGTGGTCCTGCGCGGTTTCCGGGGTGCTGGTCGCCGTGCCGGTGCCGTTCCCGGCGGTGCTGTCCGGGCGGTCGCTGCCGGGGTGGGAGGGGCCGGGGTGGGAGGGTTGGTCGGGGGTGGTCATCGGGGCCTCCTGCGAGGGGAAAGAGGGGCGGGGGAGCTGGCCTGCATCCTCTCCCCTGCCGGGCGGCGCGCGGATGTGGATTCGCCCAAGTGCCGCCCACGGTCGCGTGGTGCGGTCGGGCGTGGCCCGCGCCGCCCTGCGCTACCCTGCGCGCATATGAGTGCCGCTGCCCCCGCCCGCCTGGACGCCCTCTCGCTGGGGGCGATCCTGGTCACGATCGTGTTCTGGGCGTCGGCCTTCGCGGGAATCCGCGCGGGGCTGGAGGCCTTCACGCCGGGGCACGTGACGCTGTACCGCTTTCTGGTGGCCAGCCTCGCGCTGGGCGTGTATGCGCTGGTCGCGCGGATTCCGGTGCCGCCACTGGCGGACCTGGCGCGGATCGCGGCGCTGAGTTTCTCGGGCATCACGCTGTACCACGTGTGCCTGAACTACGGCGAGGTGAGCGTCCCGGCGGGCACGGCCAGCCTGATCATCGCGGCGGGGCCGGTCATCACGGCGCTGCTCGCCACGCGCTTCGGCGGGGAGCGGCTGAACGCGCCGGGCTGGGCGGGCACGCTGGTCAGTCTGGGGGGCGTGGTGCTGATCGTGCTGGGGGGCGGGCAGGGACTGGAGTTCACGCGCGGGGCGCTGCTGATCCTGGCGGCGGCGGTGTTCACGAGCGTGTACTTCGTGTTTCAGAAACCGCTGCTGCGGCGCATGAATCCGCTGCATTTCACGGTGTGGTCGCTGATCGCGGGGACGGTGCCGATGCTGGTGTTCCTGCCGGGGTTCGGCGCGGAACTGCGCGCGGCGCCGCTGGACGCGCACCTGGCGATGGTGTACATCGGGCTGTTCCCGGCGGCGCTGGCGTACCTGACCTGGACGTTCGCGCTCGCGCGGGTGGGGGCGGGCGTGACGACCTCGTTCCTGTACGTGTCGCCGGTGTTCGCGGTGCTGATCGCCTGGGCGTGGCTGGGTGAAGTCCCGACCCTGGTGACGCTGCTGGGCGGAGTGGTGGCGGTGGCGGGCGTGGTGCTGGTGAACACGCGCGGGCGGCCCGGTCCGCTGGGTGGGGGCCGCGCGTGAGCGGCGCGGGACCGCTGGGCGTGCAGGACGTGACGGTGCGGCTGGGCGGCGAGGTGATCCTGAGCGGCGTGACGCTGGACGTGCAGCGCGGCGAGTTCCTGGCGCTGATCGGCCCGTCCGGCGGCGGCAAGAGCACGCTGCTGCGCGTGCTGGCGGGCCTGCTGAAGCCCGCGTCCGGGTCGGTGCGGATCGGGACGCCCCCGGCGCTGGTGTTTCAGGATTACCGGCTGCTGCCGTGGCGCAGCGCCCTGCGGAACGTGGCGCTGCCCGCCGACCTGGGGGCCGGGGGGGGCCTGCCGCCCGCCGAGGCGCTGAAACTGGTGGGCATGGAGGAGTACGGCTCGTACTTCCCGGCGCAGCTGTCGGGCGGGATGCGGGCGCGGGTGGCGCTGGCCCGCGCGCTGGCGCAGAGCGGGGACGTGCTGCTGCTGGACGAGCCGTTCGCGGCGCTCGACGCGCTGGTCCGCGAGCGGTTCAACGCCGAGTTGCGGCACCTGCACGAGAAGACGGGCCGCACGACGGTGCTCGTCACGCACTCGATCCGCGAGGCGGTGTGGCTGGCCGACCGGGTGGCGGTCCTGCGCGGCGGGCGGATCGTCGAGGTGCTCGACACGCGCGGCGAGGGCCGCGTGAGCGCGTACACCGACGGGCTGGAGGCGCACCTGCGCGCGGTGCTGGGCACCGGGGACAGCACCCGCGTGCGCTCGGGCGTGCCGGCTGCGCGCAGCGCCGGGTGGCTGCTGCCGCTGCTGGCGGTGGGACTGGCGCTGCTGGGCTGGCAGCTGGGCGCGGCGGCCCTGAACCAGCCGTTCCTGCTGCCCACGCCCGGCGCGGTGTGGCAGGAGGCGACCCGGACCGCGCCGGCGCTGGCCGAGGCGTTCGGGGTGACGGTCCGCACGGCGCTGCTGGGCACGCTGCTGGGCGCGCTGGGTGGCGTGCTGATCGGGTACCCGCTGGCGAAGTGGCGGGCGCTGGAACGTTTCCTCAGTCCGTTCCTGGTGGCGTCGCAGAGCACGCCGATCGTGGTGCTCGCGCCGCTGCTGGTGTCGTGGCTGGGGTTCGGGTTCCTGCCGGCGGTGGTCGTGTCGGCCCTGAGCGCCCTGTACCCGATCCTGGTGGCGACCCTGGTGGGCGTGCGTGAGCTGGAGGCGACCTTCCATGAGCTGTTCAGCACGCTGCGCGCGTCGTGGTGGCAGCGGCTCACGCGGCTGGAACTGCCGGGCGCGCTGCCGGTCCTGCTGGGCGGGCTGCGGCTGGCGGCCAGTCTGGCGCTGATCGGGGCGGTCGTGTGGGAGTTCGTGGACCCCAACCAGAAGGGACTGGGACTGGCCGTGCAGGTGGCGGGCGTGTACCAGAACAAGGCGGCGCAGTTCGCGGCGATCGCGCTGCTGGTCGGGTACGGGGTGCTGGTGTACGCGGTGATCACGGGCCTGGAACGCCGCGTGATGCGGCGGCGGGGTCGGTAGGCGTTCACCCGGACGGCCGGGCGCGGCGGACGGTACGCTGGGCCGCATGGACAGACCGCTGGTGTGTGTGGGGGCGCTCGTGTGGGACAAAGGCGGCCGGGTGCTGCTGGTGCGCACCACGAAATGGCGCGGCCTGTGGGGGGTGCCCGGAGGCAAGGTCGAGTGGGGCGAGACGCTGCTGGACGCCGTGACCCGCGAGTTCCGCGAGGAGGTGGGCCTGGAGTTGCGGGACGTGCTGTACGCGCAGACGCAGGAATCGGTCCTGAGCCCGGAGTTCCACAGGCCCGCGCACATGCTGCTGGTGGATTTCTTCGCCAGCACCGACGGGCACGAGGTCACCCCGAACGAGGAGATCGAGGAGTGGGCCTGGGTGCCTCTGTCCGGGGCGCTGGACTACCCGCTGAACGGCGTGACGCGCACGCTGGTGGAACTGGCGCTGCGGCGGGGCGAGCAGTGACGGACAGCACCGACAGCGCGCCGGTTCAGGCCGCGCCCCAGGGTCGGGGAACGGCGCTCGTGACCGGCGCGTCGCGGGGCATCGGGCGGGCGCTGGCGGTCGCGCTGGCCGCCGAGGGCTTCGACGTGGCCGTGCATTACCGGGGCAGCGAGGCCGACGCGCAGGAAACGGCGCAGCTGTGCCGGGAGCGCGGGGTGCGGGCCGCCGCGTTGCAGGCCGACCTGACCGACCCGGCGCAGGCGCGGGCGCTGGTCCGCGCCGCCCACGCGGCCTTTCCGGACTCGGGACTGGCGGTGCTGGTGAACAACGTGGGCAACTACGTGAACCGCCCGCTGCTGGACACCACGGACGCCGAGTGGGCCGACATGCTGGGCAGCAACCTGACCGCCACCTTCGCCACCTGTCAGGAGGCGGCGCCGCTGCTGCGCGCGCGCGGCTGGGGGCGCATCGTGAACCTGGGGTACGCGGGGGCCTCCTTGAACGTGGCGCGGCCCGGCATCGTGCCGTACGTGATCGCCAAGGCCGGGGTGCTGCAACTGAGCCGGTCGCTGGCGGTGGTGCTGGCCGGCAGTGGGGTCAGCGTGAACGTGGTCAGCCCCGGCGTGATCGAGACGAGCGTCAGCCAGCCGGTCGCGCAGATTCCGGCCGGGCGCTGCGGGACGGTGCCGGAACTGGTCGGGGCGGCGCTGTCGTTCGTGCGGGCCAGCGATTACCTGACCGGACAGGAACTGGAAGTGGCGGGCGGCTGGAACCTGTAGTCCGGAACCGCGCCGCCCTGCTCAGCGTGAGGTGCCCGGCTGGGACGCGCTCGGCTGGGGCGTGAGGGGCAGCAGGGCGCGCGTCGTGGTGGGCAGCGGCGCCTGGGCGCGCCACAGGGTCACGCCGGACGGGTCGGTCAGGACAGCCTGCACGGTGTAGCGGTGTCCGCTCTGGAGGCGGGCGGGGTTGAAGTTCAGCCAGTACGGGGTGGGCAGGCGCCGGACCGGGAAACTCACGCGGACCAGCGGGGTGTCCGGCCGGGCGCTGTCGCGGATGGTCAGGGTGGCCTGCGTGCCGGGCGGCAGGGCGGACAACGGGCGGGCCGGGTCGGGTCGCAGGGTGCCGCGCACCTCGCGCCAGCCGGCCGGCAGGTCCGCCCTGGGGGCCGGTTCGGACGTGGTGGAGCGCGGGCTGATGGGCTGCGGAGTGGCGGGCGGCGCAGCGGTGGGCGGCGTGACCGGCGTGAGGACGATCTGGGCGCCGGCGGGCGCGGCGTGCAGGGCGCACGCGAGCAGCAGGCGCGGCAGCGACCGGGAATCGAGTGTGAAAAAGTTCATATCTTCATGGTGCCCCGTGCCGCGTGGCGTTGCAAGAGGCCCGCAACTGCCTGTTTGCCTGCCTGGAAGGCGGTCCGGGCGGGCCGTCAAGCGAGGTTGCCGCATTTCCGCCGTTCCCGTTTTATGAGCCAGAAGTGACCGGTCGTGCTTTCGAACGGCCTTCCGGCAGAGGTCGGCGCGGAAGGCCGCCCTTTTTTGACGTTCCAGAGCCATTCGTTCGGCGAGCGCACCATCAAAATATAATGAGTAAAATGAGAGACGCCTCATAGAAGATCGGTCCAGCCAGAAGCGTTCGGATATACGGGACAGCGTTTTCGGTGTGGGTGTCGGGTTTTTTCTTCCATTCCGATCCGTGAAAAGACAAATGTGACCAATTCCACAGCGATTCATGCAGCGCCGCCCCCGCTGTGGGTATCATCGGCCAAGTTCCCACCCTCATACGAGAAGCACCGCAGAAAACCGCGCCCAGCGCAGCGGTTCTCCTGCCGTCATTCCCGCATGACACCCCAGGAACACCCCAGGAGGTCCACCATGAACGCACGTATCGCTCTTGGAACACTTGCCCTTACCCTGGCCCTCGCCTCGTGCGGCACGCAGAACGCGGCCGCCCCCAGCGCCGACACCGCCACCGACGCGGCCGTCACGCGCACGCAGGCTCCCCTCCTGGGCACCAGCAACCCCGACGCCATCCCCGGCCAGTACATCGTCGTCCTGAGCGGCGGCGAGAACGCCGGCAGCATCAAACTCCAGAGCGCCGACGCCCTGATCAGCTCGCTGGGCCTCGACCCGCAGGGCGTGCAGGTCCAGCAGCTGTACACCCAGACCATCCAGGGCTTCGCCGCGAAACTCGACGCCCAGAACCTGAGCCGCCTGCAGGCCGACCCCCGCGTCAAGTACATCGAGCAGGACGCCGTCATGCGCATGAGCGCCACCCAGACCGGCGCCACCTGGGGCCTGGACCGCATCGACCAGCGCAACCTCCCACTGGACGGGAACTACACCTACGACACCACCGCCAGCGGCATCAAGGCGTACATCATCGACACCGGCATCAACACCGCCCACACCAACTTCGGCGGGCGCGCCGTGTGGGGCACCAACACCACCGGCGACGGCAACAACACCGACTGCCAGGGCCACGGCACGCACGTCGCCGGCACGGTCGGCGGCAGCACCTGGGGCGTCGCCAAGGGCGTCAGTCTGGTCGCCGTGAAGGTGCTGGACTGCTCGGGCAGCGGCACGAACTCCGGCGTGATCGCCGGCGTGAACTGGGCCGTGAGCAACAAGGGCACCAGCAAGGCCGTGGCGAACATGAGCCTGGGCGGCGGCTTCAGCCAGGCCGTGAACGACGCCGTGAACAGCGCCGCCAGCCAGAACCTCGTGATGGTCGTCGCGGCCGGCAACGAGAACCAGAACGCCTGCAACGTCTCGCCCGCCAGCGCTGCCAGCGCCATCACGGTCGGCAGCACCACCAACACGGACGCCCGCAGCTCGTTCAGCAACTTCGGCACCTGCGTGGACATCTTCGCGCCGGGCAGCAACATCACCAGCACCTGGATCGGCTCGACGACCGCCACGAACACCATCAGCGGCACCTCAATGGCCTCGCCGCACGTGGCGGGCGCCGCCGCGCTGGCACTGGCGAACGGCGGCAGCACCAGCAGCGGTGTAACCAGCACCCTCATCAACAACGCCACCACCGGCAAGGTCACGAGCGCCGGCACCGGCAGCCCCAACCGCCTGCTGTACACCGGCACCGGCACCGTCACCCCGCCCCCCACCGGCACCACCTACACCGGCACGGTCGCCAGCCGGGGCAACTCCTACCAGCCCGGCACCGCCGGCTTCAGCTACGCGGGCGGCACCCTGAAGGGCAACCTGAGCGGCCCCTCGGGCACCGACTTCGACCTGTACCTGCAGAAACTCTCGGGCAGCACCTGGACCACCGTCGCGAGCGCCGAGGGCAGCACCAGCACCGAGGCCATCACCTACACCGGCACGAGCGGCACGTACCGCTGGCGCGTGTACGCCTACTCCGGCAGCGGCAGCTACACCCTCACCGAAACCCGCTAAAGCGCGTCTACCACGGGCCGTCCTCCCCACGGGGCGGTCCGTTTCCTTCGCCCGCCCCCTCCTCTCCCCTCACGAGGTTCCACCATGTTCAAGCCCCTGCACGCCGCTCTGACCGCCCTGGGCATCCTGGCCCTGTCCGCCTGCTCCACCCAGAGCACCCCCACCCCGGAAGCCGCCCTGCCCGCCGCCGCTCTGCCCGCCGAGTCGCTGACCGTCACCGGCACTGCCCCCGCCTTCGGGGACCTGAGCAGCCAGATCGTGTACGGCACGGTCACCAACGTCACCAACCGGCCCTATCAGGTCAGCGTGACGCCCAGCACCGAACTCGCGGGTGGCTGGTGCGGTGGCACCCTGATCAGCTCCACCTGGGTTCTGACCGCCGCGCACTGCGTGGACGGCTACAGCGCCAGCTCCATGCGGGTGCGCGCCGGCATCAACAACCTGACCACCAGCACCGGGCAGCTGCGCACCGCCGCGCAGATCATCAAGCACCCCAGCTACAACCCCAGCACCTACGCCAACGACATCGCCCTGATCCGCGTGAGCGCCTTCACGCTGGGCAGCACCGTGCAGACCGCCGCGCTCCCCGGCAACGCCGTCGAGGCCATCCTGGACGTGAACGGCAAGAGCGCCACCGTCAGCGGCTGGGGCAAGACCGAGACCGGCGCGTCCAGCCCCACCGCGCTGCGTGAAGTCACCATACCGATCACGCCCACCGGCAGCGACTGCGGCACCCGCCCCGCCAACACCATCTGCGGGAAGTACTCCAGCGGCAAGGACTCCTGCAACGGCGACAGCGGCGGCCCGCTCGCCGCGCCGTACAACGGCAAGTTCTACGTCCTGGGCGCCGTCAGCTACGGCCCGGCCGAGTGCCGCGGCTACGGCGTGTACACCCGCGTGAACGGCTTCATCAACTGGATCGCGCAGAACACCGGCATCGCCGCGCAGTAACCGCCTCCACCCACAGGCGAACCAGGGCGTCCCCCCGCCCGGTTCGCCTTTCCCTGTCCGGCCCCACCCCATCCGCGAGAATGGGCGCGTGCCTCCCTCCGCTCCGCTGACCAGCCACGCCCCGGCGACCACGCACCTGTCCCTCGATCCCGTCCTGGCCGCCGTGATCGCCCGCGTGGGCGACCTGCCGGTCCTGACGCCCACCCCCGACCCGTTCGGAACGCTGATCCGCAACGTGACCGGACAGCAGCTGAGCGTGAAGGCCGCCGCCAGCATCCACGCCCGCCTGACCGCCACGCTGGGCGAGGTGAGCGCCGACACCCTGCTCGCTGCCAGCGGCGACACCCTGCGCGGCGCGGGCCTGTCCTGGGCGAAGGTGCGGACCGTGCAGGCCATCGCGCAGGCCGCGAAGACCGGCGCGGTGAACTTCACGCACCTGAGCGAGCAGGACGACGAGGCCGTGATCCGCGAACTGCTGCCCCTTCCCGGCATCGGCCGCTGGACCGCCGAGATGTTCCTGATGTTCGCCCTGGCCCGCCCCGACGTGTTCAGCCTCGGGGACCTCGCGCTGCGCCAGGGCCTCGCGCGGCTGCACCCGGACACCCCGAGCGCCGACGTACTGGCCCGCTGGGCGCCGTACCGCACCCTCGCCGCCCGCTACGTCTGGGCCGACAACGCCCGCGTGAAGGGCGGTGGGGAACCGGTGTGAGTGGTTGATGGTTGATGGTCAACAGCGTCTGCACGGCGCCTGCGCGCACGTCAAGGCCTACCCCTACTGTCCCTTCTGCCACTCCTCGAAGGGAATGCGGTCGATGGTGAAGGTGTCGCGGGTGTGGGCGTACGTGCCGCGCCCGCCCAGGCGGCCGATCAGGTCCAGGGCGGCAGTGTCCACGTGGTGCCTTTCGGCGTCCTGCACGGCGTCAGCGCGCAGGGTCAGGCCCAGCACCTCGCCCAGGATGATGCGGGTGCGGCCGATGGTCAGGGTCTGCACCTCGCGGCATTCCAGCGCGGCGGGCGCGGCGGCCACGCGCGGCACACGCACCTTCACGCCGGGCGTGAGGGCAATGCCCAGCGCGTCGGGTTCGGCGTGCCCGTGCGGGAAGTCGGTGGCGGTGGCGTTCATGGCGTCGGCCAGGGCGGCACTGACCATGTTCACGGTGAACTCGCCGCCGGGCGGGATGTTCAGCGCGGTGTCCTTGGGGGTGCCGTCGGCGCGGTCGCCGGGCGCGAACGCCACGACGGGCGGGTCGCTGCCCATCAGCCCGAAGAACGAGTACGGCGCGAGGTTCACGTGCCCGTCCGCGCCGAGCGTCCCGACCCACGCGATGGGTCGCGGCACGACGGTGGCGGTCAGCAGTTTGTAACGCGCGGCGGCGGGCAGCGCGGTCAGGTCGAAGTGCTGCGCGTCCGGCGGGGTGGTGGGGGCCTGGGTCATGCGGGCAGCGTAGCGGTAGCATGCCGGTCATGACTGAGCCTCAGCCCACCCCGACCGGCCCCGTCCCGTACCGCGAGGCGTACGCGCGCCTGTCGCGCATCGCGGCGGAACTGGAGTCCGGCGAGGCCGACCTGGACCGCGTGCTGCCCCTGCTGGAGGAAGCCCGCGAGGCCTACGCCCAGTGCCGCGCGCGCATCGAGGCGGTGCGCGGCGTCCTGACTGGCGACTGGGCCGGCGACGGGGCCAGCGACGGGGCCGACACCGACCCGGAAGACGACTCCGGCGCGGAGTAGACCCTGGCGGGTGCGGAGTGGGTCGCGGCCGCCCTGCGGTCCACTCCCCCTGCCGTTATCCCGCGATGGCCTCGCGGACGGGCGTGGTTCCGCTGACGAGTTCGGTGGTCAGGCCGACGCTGCCGGGTTCGTGCAGGGCAGCCACGACGGCGGCGGCCACGTCGTCGCGGGGAATCATGCCGCGCGGGGCGGGCAGTCCGGCGCTGACCTGACCGGTGCCGGGCGTGTCGGTCAGGCCGCCGGGCCGCAGGACGGTCCAGTCGAGGCCGCTGGCCTGCACGTGCGCGTCCGAGGCAACCTTGACGCGCAGCACGGCGTTCAGGAAGGGCGGCATCTGGTCCGGGCGGTCCACGCCCATGGAACTGACGACCACCAGCCGGCGCGGTCCTCCCTGCGGGGCGCGGCGCACGAGTTCGTCGGTCAGGGCGATCAGGGCGTCTCCGTCGATGGCCTGGGGGTGGCCGCTGACGCCCGCCCCGGCCGCCCACACGACCGCCTCGGCGCCGTCCAGGGCGTGCTGCCAGTCGCCGGTCAGGTCGCCCAGGACGGGGGCTGCGCCGTGCAGGGTGACCATGTCCGCCTGCTCCTGCGTGCGGACGAGGGCCGTGACCGCGTGGCCGGCCTGCGCGGCCTGATGAACGACGCGGCGGCCGACGCCTCCGGCTGCTCCGATGACAGTGATCTTCATGCCGCCCAGCCTGAGCGCCGCCCCCGCCGGTCACTGTCGGGCCGCTCACGGTGCGCCACGGGCAGTCTTCACGCGGCCCTTAGCGTTGCGGACGTGGCGGCCGGGCAGACCGGGCCTGCACGGGCGCGCGGCGGGCGTATCCTCTGAACTTGATGAGTGACGTTGCCCGCCCCGACCTGAACGGCTCCGGCTCTCCCGAGTCGGTGCATGACCCGCGCCCGGCCCGCCCGGAACCCGGCCCGCCCGCCGTCATTCCGGCCGTGTACCGCTTCGTGGTGAACGTGACGTACCTGCCGGTCCTGGCGAGCGGGATGCATCTGGAAGTGCATGGCCGCGAGCACGTTCCCGCGCCGGGCACGCCGCTGGTCGTCGCGGCGAACCATGTCAGCGCTCTGGACCCGTTCCTGGTGGCGCGGGCGTTGCCGCCGGGGCGGTTCCTGCAGTTCATGGCGAAAAAGGAACTGTTCGTGCCACTCGTCGGGGACGTGATCCGCGCCGGGGGGTCGTTCCCGGTGGACCGCAGCGGCAACGACCTGGGCGCGGTCCGCACGTCCCTGCGGATCCTGAAGGCGGACGGCACGGTCGGCATCTTCCCGCAGGGCACGCGCGGCGGCGGCGAACTGCACGGCGGGGCGGCCCTGATCGCCGCGAAGGGCCGCGCGCCGATCCTGCCGGCCGGCATCAGCCGCGAGGGGAAACGCTGGATCGTGCGTTTCGGCGCGCCGATCTCGCCGCGCGGCGGAATCAGGAACGTCACGGCGGAACTGGCCGGGGCACTGCGGGAACTGGCCGTACCGGTCGGCCGGACGTACTGACACGGGTTCCGGACGTGGAGCCAGCGGGCTTGACAGCCCATTCAATCGGAGTCGGTACGAGCAGTGGTGCGGACAGGTTCATCACTTCCGGGCAGACCAGCGGTGAACACGCCGTGTTTGCTCCTCCCCCTTGAGGGGGTGAGCAGGCATGGCGTGACAGAAGACGTGTTCCATACTTGTCCCCTCTGCCGCTTGAACAGTGTCCCCACCATTGCTGAGTCGCGCCGCCCGGACCCGGCAGGTCCTTCAGCCGGAGACAGCCCAGCGGGACGGACGGAATCCGTCGGGGGCGGCGTGCGCTATGCTGGGCGGTGACGGCTGCGGGGGGAAATCCGGTGAGAGTCCGGTCCTGTCGCGCAACGGTAACCCCGGCCCCCTGATGTGACAGGCGGCGGTGAAGGCCGAGCACCCCCGCCGTTCGCGCCGCCCGGAGTGGGCGGGCGTGGCTTGACCCCTCGCGGACTGGGGGCACGCCGTGAGCGCTTCCGCTGCCGGGGGCCTGCCACGGACACTGTGTTTCCCCGCCGCCGCCCACTCCGGGCGGCGCGCTGCGTTACCGGGGGGAAGGAGTTCCCATGAAGTTTCCGGTCCTGACCCTGATCACCCTGAGTGCCGCCCTGAGCGGCGCGGCCTCCGCGACCTCCTACCCGCTGACCCTGAAGGACGACCTGGGCCGCACCGTGACGGTGAAGGCCGAGCCCAGGCGGATCGTGAGCATGCTGCCCAGCACCAGCGAGACGCTGTGCGCCATTGCCGCCTGCGAGAAGCTGGTGGGCGTGGACACGTACAGCGACTACCCGCAGCAGGTGACGAAACTGCCGAAGATGGGCGGCCTGTACGACCCGAACATCGAGGCGATCATCGCGCAGAAGCCGGATCTGGTGCTTGTCAGCAAGTACGGCAAGCTGGAGGGACCGCTGACGCAGGCGGGCATCACGGTGGTGGCCGTGAACCCCGAGACGTACGACGAGGTGTTCAGCAAGACCCTGACGCTGGGCCGCGTCGTGAACCGCGAGGCGCAGGCGCGGGCGCTCGTGACGCGCATGAAGAGCGACATCGCCCGCGTGGAGATCCTGACGAGGAACGTGGTGCGTAAACCCACCGCTTACCTGGAGATCGACCCGACGCCGTACTCGGTCGGCCCGAACTCGTTCATGGGCGTGCTGCTGACCAAGGCGGGCGCGCGGAACATCATTCCCGCCAGCATGGGCGACTTTCCGAAGGTGGACCCGGAATTCATCGTGAAGGCCAACCCGCAGCTGATCCTGGGCGTGGACGCGAAGACGGCGGGCGCGCGGCCCGGCTGGAACAGCATCGGCGCGCTGAAGACCGGGCGGGTCGTGACCATCCCCACCGAGCTGAACACCATGCTGGGCCGCCCCGGTCCGCGTCTGCCGCAGGCGCTGCGCGGTCTGGCGAAGATCGTTCACCCGGAACTGTTCAAGTAAGCCCGTGGAGGCCGCCGCGAGTGACCGCCGGGGAGCGGCCGGCGCCCTGGCGCTGCCCCTGAAGACGGCCGGACTGGTGCTGCTGCTGCTCTCGGCGGTGGTGCTGGGCACCGGCCTGGGCAGCGTGACCGTGCCGCCGGGCGAGGTGCTGGGGGCGCTGTGGCGCGGCGTGACCGGTCAGGAGCTGGCCGGGAACGACGTGATCGTGTGGCAGATCCGCCTGCCGCGCGTGGTGATGGGCGTGCTGGTGGGGGCGAGCCTCAGCGTGTGTGGCGGCGCGTTTCAGGGCGTGTTCCGTAACCCGCTGGCGGACCCGTACCTGCTGGGCGTGGCGAGCGGCAGCGCGCTGGGCGCGACCATCGCCATCGTGGCGGGCTGGCCGCGCACCCTGATTCCCGTGACGGCGCTGCTGCTGGCGCTCGCGGCCGTGACCTGCACGTTGATCCTGGCGCGCGAGGGCCGCCGCTTTCCGCCGAACCGCCTGATCCTGGCGGGCGTGGTGGTGGGCAGCGTCCTGAGCGCGGCCACCACGGCACTGATCCTGCGGGGCGAGGACCGCGCGCGGCAGGTGCTGGCGTACACGCTGGGCGACCTGGGCTTCAGCGGCTGGCTGGACGTGCTGACGGTCCTGCCGTACGCGGCGCTGGGCGGCGGGGTGCTGCTGCTGCTGGCCCGCGCGCTGGACACCCTGCAACTGGGGGAACTGACGGCCCGCAGTCTGGGCGTGCCGGTTGAGCGGCTGCGGCTGATCACGGTCGTGGCGGCCAGCGTCGCCACGGCGGGCGCGGTGGCGTACGTGGGCGTGATCGGGTTCGTGGGCCTGATCGTGCCGCATGTGGTGCGGCTGCTGTTCGGTCCCGGCCACCGGACGCTGCTGCCGCTCTCGGCGCTGCTGGGCGGGGCGCTGCTGGTGTACGCGGACCTGCTGGCCCGCACCACGCCGCTGTCGCAGGTGGGGATCGTGACCACGCTGCTGGGCGGGCCGTTCTTCCTGTGGCTGCTGAGGCGGCAGTCCAGTGAGTAGTCCGGCCAGCAGTCCCACCAGTAGCCCGGACCGGCTGGAGGCGCACGACGTGCACGTGCAGGCCGGGTCGTTCCCGGCGGTGCGGGGCGTGAGTGCGGCGTTCGCGCCGGGCGAGTTCACGGCCGTGATCGGCCCGAACGGCGCGGGCAAGAGCACGCTGCTGCGCGCCCTGGTCGGCCTGACCCCGGTCACGCGCGGCGAGGTGCGACTGGCCGGAAGGCCCCTGCGGGACTGGAGCCGCGCCGAGCGGTCGCGGGCGCTGGCGTTCCTGGCGCAGAGCGAGGGCCTGCCGGCCGCCGCGCGCGTGCGGGACGTGGTCGCCCTGGGGCGCGGCGCGGGCGACTGGCGCTTCGGGCTGCTGCCCCGTTCCCCCTGGACCGCCGAGGACGAGGCCGCCGTGGACGCCGCGCTGGACCGCACGGACACCCGCCGTTTCGAGGACCGGCGCGTGTCGGAACTGTCGGGCGGCGAGGCGCAGCGCGCCGCCCTGGCCCGCGCGCTGGCCGCGCAGCCCCGCTTCCTGCTGCTGGACGAACCCACCAACCACCTGGACCTCGCGTACGCGCTGGAAGTCGTGCGCTACCTGCGCTGCGAGGTCGCCGGGGGGCTGGGTGTCGTGGCAGTCCTGCACGACCTGAACCTCGCGGCCCGCGCGGACCGGCTGGTGCTGCTGCACGCCGGGCAGGTGCTTGCCAGCGGGCGGCCCGCCGACGTCCTGACGCCCGCGCACCTGCACGCGGCGTACGGGGTGCGGGTCAGGGTGGTGCAGGACGCAGACCGCCTGCTGGTCATCCCCGAGGATTAGGGCGATGCCAGCCAAGTACTTCCGAACGAACGGCCACCTGCTCGTCTGCCAGGGGCCCAACTGTCAGGCGCGCGGGTCGGCGCTGCTGCACCGCGCCCTGTGGAACCACCTGGAACGCGCCTCGCTGGCGTACTACAAACGCGGCGGCACGCTGCGCCTGACCGAGAGCGGCTGCCTGGGCGCGTGCAGTTACGGCCCGGCCCTGTGCGTGTACCGCGCCGACCCGGCCGGGGCAGGCCTGGAGGAAGCGTGGTACGCCGCCGTGGACTTCCCGCTGGCGGCCCGCGTGGCGCAGGCGGTGCATGACGGCGCGCCCCTCCCCGCCGAGCACCGCTACGGCCCCGGGGACGGCACGCAGCGGTAACGCAGGAGCGGCGGGTGCAGGTCAGCCGCGCACGACTTCCAGAATCGTCTGGCCGTACTTGCGCAGGCGCTCGGGGCCCATGCCGCGCACCTCCTGCAGGTCCGCCTCGGTGTAGGGAATGCGGCGGGCGATCTCGGCGAGGGTGGCGTTGCTCGCCACGATGAACCGGCTGATCTCCTGGCGTTTGGCCTCGCTGTTGCGCCAGTCGCGCAGGCGGGCGTACACGGCGGCCTGCTCGTCCGTCAGGTCGGCTGCCGGGTCCTCGCGGCCGCCGGGCAGGTCCGGCACCAGCGTGACCGGGGTGGGGTCGGCCGTCACGGGCGCCGCGCCGCGCGGCAGCGGGCGGCCCTGGCGCTCATGGCGGGCCGGGCGTTCCCCACGGGCCGGACGCTCGCCACGGGCGGCCCGCTCCGGGGACGGCCGGTCGCGGCGCGCGGCGGGCGTCTCCTCCGGCTGTGGTGCGGCAGCGCTCGCGTCGGGGGTGGTCAGGTCGGGGGTGCTCGGGTCGGTCGCTTCCGGGCGCTCCTCCGCGTCGTCCGGCGCCGTCAGGGTGTCCGGCGTTCCAGACAGCGCGTCGGCGGGCAGCGGGTCCAGATGCCGCACGTCCGGCAGGCCCGCCGGCTGGTTCGGGGCATCCGGGCCGGAGCTGACAGGCGTCGGCAGCGGCAGGTGCGCCGGGGCGGGCGTGTCGCTGAACACGATCTCCGGTTCCCAGATCTCCTCGGCCGGCGCGGGAATCGGGGCGGGCGCAGGCGTGGGCGCCGCCTCGAAGGTCACGCGGTCGGGGCCGGCGTCGCGGCGCGGGCGGTCCTCACGGCGCGGCTCGTCGCGGCGTCCATCATCCCGGCGCCCCTCGTCCCGGCGGGGACGGCCGCTCCGGTCGAACGCGGCGCGGTCACGGCCGCCCCGGCGGAACTCGCGGCGCTCCTCTCCCCGGCCCTCGGGCGAGCCGTCGCGGTCCCGGCCGGGCCGGTTCGCGTCGGCCGGCGCGCGTTCCGGCTGGAACGACCCGGACTGCTCGGGCCGGGCCGCTCCGGCGCGCAGCAGGCCCAGGCTGACGCTCAGGTCCTCCAGGCCCGGCGTGAGCAGCACGCCCCCGCCCACGCTGCGGGCCGCCGCGAGCACCCCACCGGACGGCGCGGTCGTGTCGGCCGCCGCGTCCGGCGACAGCAGCAGCGCGGTCGGGCCGGCGGGTTGCGCCGCGCCGCCCAGCCGCTCGGCCAGCTGCGCCGCCGTGCGGGCCGAGCGGGCCAGTCGCAGCGGCAGGGTCGCGGCGTCCCGCAGGGCCAGGGACACGCTCAGGTCGCTGGGGGGCGCGCCGGCGGCGTCCGGGGTGCGGCCCGTGCCGAACAGCGCGGCCAGCGGCGCGTCCCCGTGGCCGGTCAGGGTGACGCTGTCGCGGTACACGGCGAGTGTCGCGCCGCGCCGCAGCCAGTCGCCGCCGGGGGCCAGGGTGGCGTCCGCGATGACCGGCACCCCGGCGCGGCGGGCGCGGTCCAGGTCGTCGGCGCTGGGTTCCATCAACCACACGGCGCGTGCGCCGCGCCAGTCGGCGTCCAGGGGCGCGGCGGCCAGTCCGGCGTCGGCGAGGGCGTCGCGGTTCACGCGCAGGCGCGGGTCTACGCGCAGGGTGCCGCGGCCCAGCTGCGCGGCGAGCTGGTGGGCCAGGGCGGCGTGGTCGCGCAGCAGCAGGCCCCAGTCGGCGCCCTCGAGCGCGGCCAGCGCGCCGGACAGCCGCGCCTGCGGATCACCGCGTTCGGCGTGCAGGCGCACGAGGCGGGCGTCAGGACGCAGGGAGGCAGGAGCATCAGTCATACCCGCCATTGTGACGCACCCGGCGCAGCGGGGGGAATAGCGTCCCGGCGCGGCGGCGTTCACGCGCAAACGCCCAGACCCTTACAAAGTGCGGCGGCCAAACGCGCCATGCTGGAAGGGAACGGAGGTCTTCATGGCGCGCATTACCCGGTACAGCAAGTTCGAGGGGGAACTGGACCAGCTGGATTCCAGTGAACTGATGCAGATGATTCAGGAGGCGCTGCTGGGGCAGGGCATGAACGACCCGTACGACCCGGACCCGGACGCCCGGCCCAGCATGGACGACCTGTTCGACGCGATCCTGGAGGCGCTGGCCGAGCGCGGCATGATTCCCGAGGAGCAGCTGCTCGAAGCCATGCAGGCCGACGACATCCGCGAGACGGGCCTGGGGCAGCAGATTCAGCAGCTGATGGACCGCCTGCAACAGGACGGGTTCATCCGCAAGGAATTCGAGGACGGAGAGGGCGGCGGCGCGGGCGACCCCGGCGACGCGAAATTCCAGCTGACCGACAAGAGCATCGATTTCCTGGGGTACAAGAGCCTGCGCGACCTGATGGGCGGCCTGGGCCGCAGCAGCGCGGGCGCGCACGACACCCGCGAGTACGCCAGCGGCGTCGAGATGAGCGGCGAACTGAAAGCCTACGAGTTCGGGGACACCATGAACCTCGACACGACCGCCACGCTGGGCAACGTGATGGGCAAGGGCTTCGACAACCTTGAGGAGAGCGATCTGGTGATCCGGCAGGCCGAGTACAACTCGTCGGCGGCGACGGTGGTGCTGCTGGACTGCTCTCACTCCATGATCCTGTACGGCGAGGACCGCTTCACGCCGGCCAAGCAGGTGGCGCTGGCGCTGGCGCACCTGATCCGCACGCAGTACCCCGGCGACACCGTGAAGTTCGTGCTGTTCCACGACAGCGCCGAGGAAGTCCCGGTTTCCAAGCTCGCGCAGGCGCAGATCGGGCCGTACCACACGAACACGGCGGGCGGCCTGCGGCTGGCGCAGCAGCTGCTGAAGCGCGAGAACAAGGACATGAAGCAGATCGTGATGATCACGGACGGCAAACCCAGCGCCCTGACCCTCCCGGACGGCCGCATCTACAAGAACGCGTACGGCCTGGACCCCTACGTGCTGGGCGCGACGCTGCGCGAGGTCGCCAGCTGCCGCCGCAGCGGCATTCAGGTGAACACCTTCATGCTGGCCCGCGACCCGGAACTGGTGGGCTTCGTGCGCCGCGTCAGCGAGATGACGCGCGGCAAGGCGTACTTCACGACGCCGCAGAACATCGGCCAGTACGTGCTGATGGACTTCGTGACGAACAAGACCAAACTGGTGAACTGAACGACAGGGCGCACCGAAAGCCGCTGGCGCATTCACGCTGCCAGCGGCTTTTTCTGATGTCCTGACGTGCTATTCGGTGGCTGCGGGGTGGCTCAGCCCATCTTGACGAACATGGGCGGCTTGACCCCGATCATGCGCGCCATGACCCACACCTGGCCCTTGTGGTGCGCCTCGTGCGTGATGATCATGTCGAGCAGGGCGGTGACGGGCATCTCGCGGCCCCCGAATGCGGGCACCCGGCGGGCGAGGTCCTCGTCGGTCAGGGCGCTGATGGCGGCCAGGGTCTGCTCGTTGGTGTCCCACAGGCGGCCGCGCGCCTCGGTGAGGGTCTGGCTGGGTTCCGGGGCGGGCGCGGGCGTCTGGCCCTGGATCATGCTGAGGAAACGGGTGGCACTGACGGACAGGTGGTCGGCCTGCGCCATGAAGTTCATGCCGCCTTCCCAGGCGCTGAAGCCGCCCTGGTCCTCGGGCAGCTGCTCGTAGAGGTCCATCAGGGCGGCGCGGTGCATCTGGAAGGAGCGGGCGTAGTTCGCGGATCGGGTCATGCATGGCAGCATAAGGGCGCGGCCCCCACCTGTGTGAGGGCCGCGCTTCAGTCTGGGGTTCAGTCTGATGCTGGGGGTTCAGCGGGCGCGCAGGGCGTCGCGGATTTCCATCAGGAGTTTTTCCTCGTTGGTGGGTCCGGCGGGGGCGGCCTCGACGGGCTTGGCCATGCGTTCGCGGAACTTGTTGTAGGGCACGACGACCACGGAGTAGATGACGGCCATGGTGAGCAGGAAGGTGATCAGGGCGGTGATGAACAGCCCGTAGTCGAAGTCCACGCCGTTGATGGTGAACTTGCCGCCGACGGCGCCGCCGCCCGTGACGAGTTTGATCAGCGGGTTGATGAAGGCGTTCGAGAAGGCCGTGACGAGGGCCGCGAAGGCCGCGCCGGTCACGACGGCGATGGCGAGGTCGACGATGTTGCCGCGCATGATGAAGTCCTTGAATCCGCTGATCATGCGTGAAGTTTTACACTCGATTCATCGCTTGACAATGCAATTCACATAAGATTGTCTAGACTTCTCTGGGGGGATGTGGGGTATTTCTGATTGAAAAACAGAAATTTATGCTAGCAATCCCAGACAACCCCCCCCAGCGGGCTATACCACTTCAGCGGGCATCACGCTGCGGCCGACTCCGTCTGTTCCAGTACCCGACCGCAAGAATGCCGGGGTGCCGAGTCCCCGCCCGGAGGGTATTTTCTACGCGCAGTACGACATGGGAAACGGGCACCCGGTCCACGACCCGGTGCCCGCCCCGACTGCAACCGTTCGGAGGTTGCCTCCTAATCGTTCAGGCCTGACCGCGCATGTTCTGCTCGGCGACCTGCACGGACACCGGTTCGTCGCGGCCGCCGTCCTTCACGGCGTGGGCGCTCATGCCCCACTGGTGACCGCTGCTCTGCGCGCCCTGGAGGATCACGCGGGCCAGTTCGCCCAGCGTCGCGCCGCCCGGCCGGATGTCCATGCGCAGTTCGGCGCGCAGTTCGTCCAGGCTCACGTCGTCCAGCATCAGCTCCGTGCCGTAGCGCAGGGTGGTGGGCGGCACGATCAGCAGGTCCGCCTCGCCCGGCTTGATCGCGTGCCGGAAGCAGCGGCCCGTCAGCAGGCCCGCCACGGTCGTGACCTTCCCGAAGGTCTTGTTCTCGATGGACCGGACCTCCACGGTCAGGCCTTCGATGGCCCGCAGCGGCTCGACGGCGCGGTCCAGCGACTCGGCGAACAGCGACCCCGTGCCCAGGATCACGCGCCGCGGCTCGGGCAGCGCCGCCGGGAGTTCCGGCAGGGCCTCGGTCAGGAAGTCGCGGATCATGCCCACGCCGTTTTCCAGCATCGGGAAGCCCTCGTACTCCTCCTCGGGCGGCAGCGGCTCGCCCGCCAGCAGGTACAGTTCGTCCGACGGGAACACGAACCGGGTGCCGCGCTCCGCGAGGAACTGCTTACGCCACACGTTCAGGCGCCGCAGGGTGTCCTGCGCTTCCTCGCGCGTGAAGGTCCGCACGTCCGGCAGGTTCGTGCGGTGGGAGGTCAGCCCGATCGGCACGACCGCCGCGCTGATCACGTTCGGCCGGCTCGCGAGGTACTCCACGGTCTCGTCGAGGTTCTCGCGGTCGTTGCGTTCCGGCACCAGCACGATCTGCGTGTACAGGTCGATCTGCTCCAGCCGCTCGATCATGGAACGGATCTGCACCGCCTGCTGGTCCTTGACCTTCAGACGCCACCACTTCATCATGTCCTGCCGCAGGTCCTGGTTCGCCGTGTGGACCGACACGTACAGCGGCGAGAGGTTCTCGTTCTCGATCCGCTGAATGTCGCCCTCCGAGAGGTTCGTCAGGGTCACGAACGACCCGTACAGGAACGACAGGCGGTAGTCGTCGTCCATGATGTACAGGCTCTTGCGGAAGCCACGCGGCATCTGATGCACGTAACAGAAATCGCACTTGTTCGCGCACTTCTTGATGCCGTCGAACAGCACCTCCTCGAACTCCAGGCCCGGATCCTCCCACTCCACGTCGAACGTGAAGGTGTCCTCCAGGCTGGGCGGGGACGGCAGGAACAGCCGGTGGTGATCCTGCGCGGTCCCCGCCACGCCCGTCATGACACGCGGCGCCTCCTTCGGACGGGCGATCTCCAGCGTCGCGCGGCCCTGCGACAGCGCGTGCCGGTACGCCAGCACGTCCGTCACGGGCTCGCCGTTCACGCGCAGCAGCACGTCACCCGGCTGCACCCCGGCCCGCTCGGCGGCGCTGCCACCCTCCACCGACTTGATCGGTGCGGGAAAAACCTGATCCTGCATGTTCTCAGCTGCCGTCACAACACATCACCCCTTTTCGGGACTCCAGTGGCGGCCCCGCATCAAGCACAACAGCATAACAACCCCGCACAGGGCCGGGTGTGAGTCAAGGCGGGATTGGCGGGGGCCATGACTGCCCCCACCGCACCCCGCTTACCCGATCTGCCGCAGCAGGTTCACGGTCTCGATCATCGCCAACACCGCCTCCGCGCCCTTGTTCCCGGCCTTGATCCCGGCGCGGTTCAGGGCCTGCTCGACCGTATCCGTCGTCAGCACCCCGAACGCCACCGGCACCCCCGTGTGCAGGCTGGTGTTCAGGATGCCGTTCGCCGCGCCGCCCGCCACGAAATCGTAGTGGTCCGTATCACCCTTGATAACCGCCCCCAGGCACACCACCGCGTCATACTTCCCGCTCTCCGCTAGCTTGCGGGCGATCAGCGGCACCTCGTAACTGCCCGGCGCCAGGAAATGATCCAGATTCTCCGTCTTCCCGCCGTGCTGCACGAACGCCAGCTCCGCCCCCTCCACCAGACGGTCCACGATCAGGTGATTCCAGCGGGTACTGACAACAGCAAACTTCAGGTCGGTGGCGAGCAGATTGGCTTCAATTCGGTTCATGGTGGGTCTCCTTCGGAGGGCAACCCCTCCGCCCTTCGGGCACCTCCCCTCAAGGGGAGGCATGGCTTAGTCCTTGGCTCCCCTTGAGGGGAGCTGGCCGCGCAGCGGACTGAGGGGTTCTCAGTCCCCGCTGCCGTCCGTGCCGATGTGGCCGAGTTTCGCGGCCTTGGTGTTGAGGTAGGCGGTGTTGTGTTCGTTGTGGCCGGCGTGCAGGGGCACGCGTTCGACGACTTCCAGGCCGAAGCCGCCCAGGGAGTGGAGTTTGCGGGGGTTGTTCGTCAGGACGCGCAGTTGCCGCGCGCCGAGCAGGTGGAGCATCTGCGCGCCGATGCCGAAGTCGCGGGCGTCAGCGGGGAAGCCGAGTTGCAGGTTCGCCTCGACGGTGTCCGCGCCCCCGTCCTGAAGGTGGTACGCGCGGATCTTGTTCAGCAGGCCGATGCCGCGCCCCTCCTGCCGGAGGTACACGAGGACGCCGCGGCCCTCGGCGGCGATGGCCTGCATGGCGGCGTCGCGTTGCGGGCCGCAGTCGCAGCGCAGGCTGTGGAAGCCGTCCCCGGTGAGGCACTCGCTGTGCACGCGCACCAGCAGGGGGTCGGGCGTGACGTCGCCCATGACGAGCGCGACGTGTTCCGCGCCGGTCAGGGCGTCCTCGAAACCGATGATGCGGAACTCGCCGTACTCGGTGGGCAACTTCGCCTCGGCCACCAGCTGCATGAAGGGGTCGTGTTCCATGCGGTACGCGATGAGGGCCTCGATGCTGCCGACCTTCAGGGCGTGCCGCTCGCCGAACGCGAGGAGGTCCGGGAGGCGGCTCATCTCGCCGTCGTCGCCCATGATCTCGCAGATCACGCCGACGGGCGGGAAGCCTGCCAGTCGGGCGAGGTCGCAGCCGGCCTCGGTGTGTCCGGCGCGGCGCAGCACCCCGCCGGGCCGCGCGACGAGCGGGAAGATGTGGCCGGGGCGGCGGAAGTCCGTGGGTTTCGCCGCGTCGTCCATCAGCGCGGCGATGGTGGCGGCGCGGTCGAAGGCGCTGATGCCGGTGGAGTTGCTGACGTGATCCACGCTGACGGTGAACGCCGTGCCGTTCGGGTCGGTGCTGCTGCCCACCATGGGCGTCAGGTCCAGCATCCGCGCGCGGTCGGGCGTGAGGGTCACGCAGATCAGGCCACGCCCCTCGCGCGCCATGAAGTTCACCCACTCGGGCGTGGCGGTGGCGGCGGGCATCAGCAGGTCGCCCTCGTTCTCGCGGTTCTCGTCGTCCACGAGGATCACGGGCCGCCCGGCGCGCAGTTCCGCCAGCAGCTCAGGGATAGAGGCCAGGGTCATGCCGTCACCTCCTGTTCGGGCGTCCAGTCGCGCATCAGGATCAGTCGTTCCACGTATTTCGCCATCTGATCCGCCTCCAGGTTCACCTGCGTGCCCGCCGCCCAGGTGTGCAGGGTGGTGACCTCCAGCGTGTGCGGCACGAGCCACAGCGTGAACTCGTCCGGGCGCAGGTCCGCGCGGCTGCCCGCCGGGCCACCGGCGTCGACGACGGTCAGGCTCACGCCGTCCACCGTGACGCTCCCCTTCGGCACGAGGTAGCGCGCGAGGTGCGGCGCGGCGCGCACGGTCATGGTGTAAGCGCCGGGCTGGGCGTCCACGCGCAGGATCTCGCCCACGCCGTCCACGTGCCCGCTCACCACATGCCCGCCGAAGCGCGCCTGGGCGGTCATGGCGCGCTCCAGATTCACCTTCGTGCCCTCCCGCCAGTGCGGGGCGGTCTTGGCCAGCGTCTCGCGGCTGAGGTCCACGGTGAAGCCCGCCGCGTCCCAGGTGGTCACGGTCAGGCAGGTGCCGTTCACGGCGATGCTCTCGCCCAGTTCCACGTCCGCCCACATGCGCGCGGGCTGGATGGTGACGGTCAGGTTCCCCTCGTTGTCGGTGGTGCGGGCGATGTGCCCGACCTGTTCGATAATTCCAGTAAACATGTGTTGACCTCGGGTGGAGGCAGGAGCGCACTCGCCCCCCTCCACGGGGAAGGAAGGCTCAGACGCGCGGGATGTCGTGCAGCAGGCCGGTGATCAGGACGTCCGGGCCGAGGGTCTCGACCGTCACGTCCCGCAAGGCCTGCGCCTCGTGCATGGGGCGCGTGGGGCCGGTCAGGGGACTCAGGCCCGCGCCCAGGAGTTTCGGGGACACGAACACCCTGACCTCGTCCACCAGTCCCTGCGCGAAGAAGGCGCTCAGGAGAGTCGGGCCGCCCTCCAGCAGCACGCTGCCGATGCCCAGGCCCGCCAGTCCGCTCAGGGCGTCCGGCAGCGAGTCGGCGCGCTGCACGGTGATCCCGACAGCCTCGTGCGCGGTCGCGTCGGCGTCTGGAGCGGTCACGAGCACGGCGCCGTCGCGCCACGCGCGGGCCTGCGGATCGCTCGCCGCGCGGCGGTCGAACACCACCGGGCGCGGGTCACGTCCGCCCGGCACGCCGCGCGTCGTGAGGGCCGGGTCGTCCAGCCCCAGCGTGCCGCTGCCGACCGCGATGGCGTCCAGTTCGTCACGCCAGCGCATGGTGCGCTCGCGGGCCTGCGGGCCGCTGACCGCGCCGTTGCTCTCGTTCAGCGCGGCCACCTTGCCGTCCAGGGTCATGGCGTACTTCGCCACCACCCACGGGCGGCCCCGCACCACCGCGCTGCGGAAGCCCGCCTGCTGCCTCACGGCCCCGGCTTCCAGCACGCCCACCGTGACCTCGATCCCAGCATCGCGGAGTTTCTGCACGCCGCTTCCCGCCACCAGCGGGTTCGGGTCCAGCGCCGCAACGACCACCCGCCGCACGCCCGCCGCGATCAACGCGTCCGCGCAGGGCGGCGTGCGCCCGTGGTGACTGCACGGTTCCAGCGTCACGTAGGCGGTGGCGCCACGCGCCCGCTCACCCGCGTCCCGCAGGGCGAACACCTCCGCGTGCGGCTCACCGGCTCTGGGGTGGAAGCCTCGCCCCACCAGTTCATCGCCTTGCACGATCACGCAGCCCACGGGGGGATTCGGCGCCGTGCGGCCCAGTCCTCTGGCAGCCTCCGCCAGCGCAAGCGTCATGAACCGCTCGTCTACTGGCAGTGCCGCCGCCACCCCAGGGGGTGGAGCATTCACTTCATACATGGTCTGTCGCCGCCCGCCGGGGTGGCAGGCAGCGTTCCTCCTTCTCTCATCCGGACTCTGACCGTCGGCCCCGGAATCTCACCGGATCGGGCCTGCGCGTGGTGCAGTCTGCGCGGGCTTCGCGGGCTGAGGCTCACGCCATCACCGCCGGTAGGGAATTCCACCCCACCCCGAAGGAAGTCGGCCCACCCGGGAGCGGGCCACCCTGAACCTAGCACCCGGCCACCACCCAACTGTGGGAGAGATCAGACACCTGACGGGGGACACCCCCGCACAACAGGCTGTGGGGGGCACGCCGGTCTGGCGCACCCCCCACAGGACCATTCGCGGCGTGGTCAATCCGTGGCGCTGACTCCCTCGCCGGCGCCCCAGACCTCGCGCGGGAGGCGGCGATCGAGTTCCGGGTCGGCGCGGCGGTCGAAGAGCGGGTCGGCCTGACCGGCGCGGCGGGCGCGGTCGTAGTCGCGCAGCAGCCGCAGGGCCAGCGGCGAGAGCAGCAGCAGCGCCACGATGTTCGTGACGGCCATCAGGCCCATGCTGAGGTCCGCCATGTTCCACACGGTCGGCACCTCGGCCAGCGCGCCGAACAGCACCATGCCCAGCAGCAGCGCCCGGAAGGCGTTCAGCACCCAGCGGTGACGGGTCAGGAACTGCACGTTCCCCTCGGCGTACGCGTAGTTCCCGATGATGCTGGTGAACGCGAACAGGAAGATCGCGCCCGCCAGGAACGCGCCGCCCCAGCCGCCCACGTGCGATTCCAGCGCCGCCTGCGTGAGCTGCACGCCGGACAGGTCCGCGTCGCGCGGCAGCGGGCTGAGCAGGATGATCGCGGCCGTGCAGGTACACACGATGATGGTGTCCACGAACACGCCCACCATCTGCACCAGCCCCTGCTGCACCGGGTGGTTGACGCTGGCGGCCGCGGCGGCGTTCGGGGCGCTGCCCATCCCGGCCTCGTTGCTGAACAGGCCGCGTTTGACGCCCATCATCAGCGCCTGCTGCACCGCGAACCCGGCCGCGCCGCCCACCGCGCTCTCCAGACCGAAGGCGCTGCGGACGATGCCCAGCAGCATGTCCGGCACCTGACCCAGGTGCGTGAACACCACGTACAGCGCGATCAGCAGGTACGCGAGCGCCATGAACGGCACGACCAGTTCGGCCACGCGCGCCACCCGGCGGATCCCGCCGAAGATGATCGGCGCGGTCAGCAGCACCAGCGCCGCCCCCACCGCAGCGGGCGACAGCCCGAAGGCCTGCTGCATGGACGCCGCGATGCTGTTGCTCTGCACGGCGTTGAACACCAGCCCGAACGCCAGGATCAGGAACACCGCGAACAGCTGCCCCATCCAGCCCTGCCCGAGTCCCTGGCGGATGTAGTACGCCGGGCCGCCCCGGAACCCGCGCTCGCCGTCCCGGACCTTGAAGGCCTGCGCCAGCGTCGCCTCGATCAGGGCGCTGCTCATGCCCACCAGCGCCGTGACCCACATCCAGAACACGGCGCCCGGCCCGCCCAGCGAGATGGCGATCGCCACGCCCGCGATGTTCCCGGTGCCCACGCGGCTGGCCAGTCCGGTCGCGAACGCCTGGAAGGACGTGATGCCCCCCCCGGACCCGCCGGAACGGCTGCCCAGGATCGTGCGCCACGCCTGCCCGAAGTACCGGAACTGCGCCGCGCCCGTCCGGACCGTGAAGTACAGGCCCGTGCCGATCAGCAGGTAGATCAGCAGCCAGCCCCACAGCAGGTTGTTCCCCGCGTCAATTGTTGCGTTCAGCGCATTCATAACCCGTCACTGTACCACCCGCCCGGCAACGCCCGGACCGGCGCGTATGCTCTGCACAGGCCCCACGCGCCGGCAGCACAGGGGCGCGGGCGGGTCCGGAGGCACCCCACCCATGAAGACGATCCTCGTGACCGGAGGCAGCGGCGTGCTGGGCCGCGCCCTGACGCCCGCCCTGGAGGGCCGCGCGGACGTGCGCGTCCTGTCCCGCCACGCCGACCCCCAACCCACCTTCCGGCAGGGTGACCTGCAGACCGGCGCGGGCCTCGCGGAGGCGCTGCGCGGCGTGGACACCGTCATCCACGCGGCCAGCCAGCCGTCGCGGCCCCAGGCGGACCTCGAGATGACCGGCGTGCTCCTCGCGGCGGCGCGCGAGGCGGGCGTGCGGCACGTCGTGTACGTCAGCATCGTGGGCTGTGACCGGGTGCGGGCGTTCCCGTACTACCGCGCCAAGACCCAGGCCGAGGCGCTGGTCGCGGCGGGCGGCGTGCCGTTCACGGTGGTGCGCGCTGCGCAGTTCCACGAGTTCGTGGCATTCGTGCTGTCGCGCCTGACCCGCGCGCCGCTGCTGCCCCTGCCGGGCCTGCCTCTGCAGCCGGTGGACGTCCACGCCGCCGCCGCACAGATCGCTCAGGTGGCGCTGGGCGACCCGCAGGGCCGCGCGCCGGACCTCGTCGGCCCGCAGGTCATCGCACTGCCGGAACTGGCCCGCAGCTGGGCCGACGCGACCGGCGCCCGCACCCGCGTCCTGCCCGTCCCCGCCGCGCGGCGCTTCACGCCCCTCACCCGCCCGGACCTGAGCGGCGTGGGCCGCACCTGGGCGCAGTGGCTCGTGCAGGAGGCCGCGCGCCCCAACCCCTACGCAGGCTGAAGCAGGCTCGCCAGTCCGCGTGACGCGACGTCCCGGATAACGCAGGTCATCTGGTGCGAGATCTCCGTCTCGGTGGGGTTGATCTCGATGGCGATCCCACCGCGCCGGAGGGTCTCGGCGGCCAGTCCGGCGGCGGGGTACACGGCGCCGCTCGTGCCGATGACCAGCGCGACCTCGGCGGCGGCGAAGGCGTCCTGCGCGGCCTCCAGGGCGTCCTCGGGGAGCAGTTCGCCGAACCAGACGACGTTGGGCCGCATGCGGTTCCCGAGCGGCGAGGTGGGCGGCGTGACCAGTTCAGTGGGCGCGGCGAGGGGGAACGTCTGCCCCGTCACCTCGTCCCGGCCGCTGAGGAGGTTGCCGTGCAGTTCCACGACCCGCCCGCCGTGCGTGCCGCTGCCCGCGCGGTGATGCAGGCCATCCACGTTCTGCGTGGCGAGGAAGAAGCCCGGCCCCTTCTGCGCTTCCAGTCGCGCGAGCAGGTCGTGCGCGCCGTTGGGCTGCGCGGCCAGCACGTCACGGTAACGGCCCGCGTACCACTCCCAGACCATCGCCGGGTCGCGGCGGTACGCGGGCGGACTGGCGAGGTCCTCGGGCCGGAAGCGCGCCCAGTGCCCGGTCTGCGCGTCCCGGAAGGTGGGAATGCCGCTCTCGGCACTGACGCCCGCGCCGGTCAGCACGGCGACGCGGGTGGCGGCTTGCAGGGCGGCGCGGGCAGCAACGAGATCCATGAGGGCAGGGTAGCCCGGCGCCGGACAGGTCCGCTGCCTCAACTCCAGCAGGGGTCAAAGTGGTTCAGGGCTCCCCGGTGGTGCCAGGGAACCCTGAGGTGGGTGGGGCTGACCGTTCAGCCTGGGGGCCGCGCGCCGGAGTGACCGGGTCCGTGGGTGCCCTGCGTCCAGGATTTGATCGAGCCTTGCAAGCTTGAGCGCTGAGCGTTCATGGAAAGAGGGTTGAGAACCGTGAAGGCTGTCACCTGAACCGTCAACTCTGAGTGTTCAGCGGTCCCCCGTGGGGGTTGGTGCCATCGACATCCGGCGTCCGGAAGTCAGGAAGTTGACCACAAGGCCCTGTGGTCGGGGCGGTCACGTCGCGCGCCGTTCGAACGGCCAGCCCCGCGCCTCACGGCACGTCGATCACCGTCAGGGCGTTGCTGACGCTCAGGGCCTGATCCACCTCCGCGAGGAACGCCTCCACCTGATCCGACAGGCGGTCCATGTCCGCCTGCGCGTCGAGAGGGTCGAGGAGCCGCGCGGCGTTGCGGTCCATGAAGGAGCGGTGCAGCGCCTCGTACTCCGCGCCGCGTGAGCCTTCCTTACCCAGCAGCGCCTGCGCCTGCTGGTCGAGGCGTTCCCCGGCCCGTTCGTTGTGCAGTTCGACCTCCCGCTGCACGCGGGCGAGGTCGCTGCGCAGCCGCGCGATCAGCCGCTGCTCGAAGGCCACGCTGGCCTTGCGTTCGATCGCGGCGGCGACCGTGTACGTCTGCCCGGCGATGTCCACGGTGGTGCGGGCGTTGCTGGCGACCACGGCCGCCTTGATCGCCGAGCGGCGGCGCAGCAGGTCCGTGACGCTCTGCCGGCGCGCCCGGACGCGGTCGTTGAATTCGGCGGCGCTGCGGGCGTCGCGGGGCGGCTCCCCGCCGACCGTGAAGGTTACGAAGGTCGTCTCGTCGATCAGTTTGTTGGCGCGTTTTTCCAGCAGTTTGAGTTCGCTCAGGGCCTTGGTGATGGTCATTCGTTCACTGGACACAGGAACACCTCCGGATCGGGGCCGGGTGGGCTGAACAGATGGACGGAAGACGGAAACGCAGTCTCGACAGCGGCGGGAAGGCGAAGAGTCGTGCTGGGCTGCCTGTGCTGTTCAGGCTCAAAATAAAAAACCCGCCTTCTTCGGCGGTGATAGAAACAAGATACCCCGGTATGCAGGCTGCGTCAACCCCCCGCCGGGCGGCCTGATTTCTGCCGTCCAGCACGCCAATCACTGAACGGCGCTTTCAGGACCTATGCACCGTCGATGTACGCAGGCGGCACCGTGTCCGCCAGCCACACGCCGTTCTCGCTGACGAGGAACAGGTGCCCCGCGGCGTGCATCTCCCCTGCCCGGACGGTGAGGATGACGGGTGGCCCGCGCCGCGCACCGACGCGCCGGGCGGTGTCGGGGTCAGGCGAGAGGTGGACGTGGTGGCGGTTCATGGGGCGCAGTCCCCCCTCGCGGATGGCGGAGAGGGCACCCGTGTGCGTGCCGTGATACAGCCGCGCGGGTGGGATGGCAGGTTCGAGTTGCAGGTCGACGGGCACGCTGTGCCCCTGGTTGGCGCGGATGTGGTCGCCGCGCAGGGCGAAGCGTTGCTTATCGCTTCCCGAGACGACGGCCTCGACCTGCGCGCGGGTGACGTTCAGGTGCGCCAGAAGAGGTGTGAGGGGCACCCACCCGCCGGGCGCGAGGGTCAGCCCGGCCTCGTGCGGGGCGTGACGCAGCAGGTACGAGAGGCGTCTGGAGAGGGCGTGGTCGGTCATGCACCCAGTCTGCGCGGGGTGAGGCGGGTGGGGCATCAGCCAGTTGACGCAGGCCATCCGGCTGGGGGCGCGGTACGCTGCGGGTCATGACACAGCATGAGACGTGGGCAGCGCTGCGGGCGCACTGGCAGGAGCTTTCGGACCTGGGTGGGATCGGGGCTCTGCTGGGGTGGGATCAGAGTACGTACCTGCCGCGTGGGGGTTCGGCGGGGCGGGCGCGCCAGCGGGCGCTACTGTCGGGTCTGCGGCACGCGCGGGCGACGGACGCGGGGTACGGGCGGCTGCTGGATGCGGCGGGCGCGCTGGACCTGGGGCCAGTGGAGGCGCGGATGCTGGCGGTGGCGCGGCGGGACTTCGAGCGGGCGACGCGCCTGCCGGGCGAGTTCGTGCGGGCGTCGGCGCAGCATGCCGGGGAGAGTTACGCGGCGTGGGTGGAGGCGCGGCCCGCGAACGACTGGGCGCGGATGGTGCCGCTGCTGGAGCGGACGCTGGACCTGAGCGTGCAGCGGGCTGGCTTCTTCCCGGAATTCTCGGACCCGATGGATTTCTTCGTGGACGCCTCGGACGAGGGCATGACGGCCACGCAGGTAGACGCGGTGTTCGCGGAGTTGCGCGCGGCGCTGGTGCCGCTGGTGGACGCGGTCGCCGCGGCCCCGGCGCCCCGCATGGACTTCCTGGCGCGCGAGTACCCGATTGCCACCCAGCTGCGGCTGGGCGAGGAGGTCGGGGCGCTGTACGGGTACGATTTCGCGCGGGGGCGGCAGGACCTGACGGCGCATCCGTTCATGACGCGGCTGGGCGCGCGGGACGTGCGGATCACGACGCGGGCGCAACTGGCGGACCCCACGGACGCGCTGTACTCCACGCTGCACGAGGTGGGGCACGCGCTGTACGAGCAGGGCGTGGCCGACGACCTGCTGGACACGCCGCTGGGCGGCGGGGTGAGTGCCGGGGTGCACGAGAGCCAGTCGCGGCTGTGGGAGAACCTGGTGGGGCGCTCGCGGGCGTTCTGGGCGGGGCAGTTCGGGCGCTTCCGGGACGCCTTCCCGGAGCAGCTGAACGACGTGACCGAGGAGGAGATGTTCCGCGCGGTGAACGTGGTGCGCCGCAGCCTGATCCGCACGGACGCGGACGAGCTGACGTACAACCTGCACGTGATCACGCGCTACGAGCTGGAGCGGCAGCTGCTGGGCGGCTCGCTGGCCATTTCTGATCTGGCGGACGCGTGGCACGCGGCGTACGAGGCGAACCTGGGCCTGCGCGCCCCCAGTCACGTGGACGGCGTGTTGCAGGACGTGCACTGGTTCAGTGGCGGGATCGGCGGGGTGTTCCAGGGGTACACGCTGGGGAACGTGCTGAGCGCGCAGTTCTACGCGGCGGCGCAGGCGGCGAACCCGGACCTGGACGGGGACATCGCGCGGGGCGAGTTCGGGCGCCTGCACGGCTGGCTGCGTGAACACGTGTACGCGCCGGGCCGGACGTTCACGCCGAACGAACTGGTTCAGCGCGCAACCGGGCAGGGCATGACCGCCGCGCCGTACCTCACGTACCTGCGTGGGAAGTACGCAGGGCTGTACAGCCTGAGCTGAGCGCCCCACGAAAAAGGCCGCCCGACCGGGGGAACATCGGCGGGCGGCCCTGGGTTGGGGGTGTGGGGGCGGGGCAGGGCGCGGGGGATCACCGCGCAGGGTCTGCCGGTCCGGATTTCAGTGTGCCACGCGTGGTATTTCGTGATTCTGACAGCGGCGGTGGGTCGCCTGTGATGCTCAGCGGCGGCCGACGCCGGGCGCGAGGGTCAGGGGCGCGTCGAGTTTCAGCCAGATGAACTCGTTGGTGTCCTTGACGGCCGCGCCGCGCCCGCCGGTGCCGGGGTAGTTGTTGTCGTTGGCGACCAGGACGGTGGTGGCGTCGAGCACGATCACGTTCTCGATGGTCACGTACGGGAAGCGGAACACGCCGCCGGTCGTACTGGGCGCCAGTCCCTGCGGGTCGGCGATGTTCAGCAGGTCGGCCAACAGGGTCTTTTTCAGGGTGCCGTCGGCGTTGCGGTCGGTCAGGCTGAGGCGGTAGAGGCGTTTGGTGCGGGCGGCGTCGCCGCTGCCGCCGTCGCGTTCGATGACGATCAGTTCCGAGGCGTTCACGGGCGTGATGTCCCCGATGGCGTTGCCGGGCGCGTCGAGCGGGTAGCGGCCGGTCAGGGTCCACCGGCGCGTGGCGAGGTCGATGGCGTGCAGGCGCAGCTGGCCGGGCGCGTCTCCGGCCACGGTTTTTTCCAGCAGGGCGTGCAGCGTCTTGCCGTCGGGGCTGAGGGTCAGGCCCTCAAAGCCGCCGCTGCTGCCCAGCGTGGCGGCGCCGCTGCTGGCGCCCTGCGTGAAGGCGGGATGCTGGGGGCTGCGGACTTCGGGCGCGGCGTACTCGGCGACCACCTTCGCGCCGGTGGCGGGGAAGTCGGTGAACAGGCCGTCCACGCCCGCCAGGATGGCCTGCCGCATCTCGGCTTCGGGGTTGTTGGCGTACTGGGCCGGCAGGAAGGTGGGTTCGTTCCGGAAGGTGTACGGGTGCACGAGCAGCCCGGCGGCGTGCGCGCGGGTCACGAAGTCGGTGGTCTGCCCCTTGCCGTCGATGATCCAGCCCTTGCTGGGGCCGATGCCGCTGGCGTACGTGGCGATGTCGCGCAGGCCCTCGGGGGTGGTCAGGTCGGTGTTCCGGCGGGGGTCCTTGCGGGCGGTCAGGTCGTAGGGCGCGCCGGTCTGGCCGCCCAGCAGTTGCACCAGCGGCAGTTTTACGCCGGCGGCCGGCATGATGGTGGCGTGCAGGTCGCGCAGGTTGCCCGTCTCGAAGGACTGGATGAACACGCGCGCCGGGTCCGTGAACCCCTCCTTCTTCAGGGTGTCGATCACCAGTTGCGAGGTGTTCACGCCGGCCTGCGCGGTCATGAAGGTGGGGTGCTTCGTTTCGGGGTAGATCCCGACCCGGCGGCCGGTGCGGGTCTCGGTGTCGCGGATCAGGGCGATGATCTCGCTCAGGGTGGGCACCTCGAACTGCCCGTCGAAGGTGCGGCCACGCAGGGCCGGCAGGCGTTCCACGGCGCGCAGGGTCTTGAGTTCCGCCAGCGTGAAATCCTCGATCCAGTAGCCCGTGACGTCCTGCCCGTCAAGGTTCTTGGTCTTCACGCGCCCGGCGAACTCGGGGCGGGTCGCGACGTCGGTGGTGGCCTCCGTGACCTTGCCGCTCCCGTCCAGGACCGCCATGACGGGTTCGTGCCGGGCGACCAGCACGCCGTCCTTCGTGACGACCAGATCCGGTTCGATGAAGTCCGCGCCCGCCTCGATCGCCACCCGGTACGCTTCGAGGGTGTGTTCCGGGCGGGTGCCGCTGCTGCCCCGGTGCGCGATCACGAGGGGCGGCCGGCCGGTCAGGGTGGGCAGGCCCGGCAGGTTCGGCGTGGGCATGGGGGCGTCCAGCAGCACGCCGTCCGCGCTGAAGTGCAGCAGGTACGGGCCGAACTCGTCGCCCACCCACAGCGTCCCGTCGGGCGCGACCACGAAGCCTTCCGGGTCGAAATCCGCGCCGGTCAGCAGACGCTCCGGGCTGGCCTCGTTCACGATCGCCCACGGTACGCGCCGCTCCGGGTCACGTAACTGAATGAACGCGCCCACCTCGACCTTCCCGGTTCCCGTGGGCGCAGTCTTCGGGGTGAGGGTCAGGCGGTACAGGCGCAGCAGGTAATCGGCGCTGTTGTTCTTCGCGCCGTACCCGTTGTCACTGAGGAACAGGTACGTGCCGTCCGGCGCGAACTGCACGCCGCTGAACCCCTGCACCGGCTGCCCCTGAAAACGCGCCTGACCGCGCAGTCCGTCCCTCCACGCGCCGCTGGCCGGGCCGGGCGCGAAGGTATCGGCAGGCAACTCGGCGTACCCGGCCAGCGTGACGGCCTGCGCGCCCCCCACACCCAGCAGCAGCGCGGCCGACAGGCGGATCATGAGGGCTTTCACGGACATGCGGACAGCAGATGAGGAATTCACACCCGTCAGTTGAAGCCGCGCACGTCAGAGCAACGTGCGCGGCGGGTCAGCCCGGCGTCAGGGAAGTGCGTGGCTCCCGATACGGATTCCGTCTGTTTCGCGGACAATCCGGAACTTCACCGGATTGCCGACTCCACGTCCGGAACCCGTTTTGCTCCTTCTCGCTTCGCTCGGACTGAACGGTTTTTGCAAACCATTCAGTCGGAGTGCCTACTTGTCCTCGCTGAGCGCGAAGCCCCGGCTGAACTGCCGTTGCAGGGCCGTGAACACGATCAGGGGCGGCAGGGCCGTGATGACGGCGCCGGCCATCACGGCGCCCCAGTCGGTCTGGCCGCCCACCTCGATCAGGCGGCGCAGGCCCACCTGCACGACCTGCCGGTCGTCCTGCTGCATGATCACCAGCGGCCAGATGTACTGATCCCAGGCGTACACGAACTGAATGACGGCCAGCGCGCCGATGGTGTTCGTGCTCATGGGAATCAGGATGCGCGTCAGGTACAGCAGCGGGCCGCAGCCGTCGATGCGGGCGGCGTCGGCGAGGCTGCCGGGAATGCTCAGGAAGTGCTGCCGGAACAGGAACGTGCCGGTTGCGCTCGCCAGGAACGGCACGATGATCGCGGCGTACGTGTTCGCCCAGTTCAGGTCGCGGCTGACCAGATCGAACAGCGCGATGATCAGCACCTCGGTGGGCAGCATCAGGGACAGCAGGACCAGCGTGAACGCCGCGCCCTTCAGCGGAAAGCGGAAGTACACGAACGCCAGCGCAGCCAGCAGCGCCAGGGTGGTCTTTCCGGCCGTGACGCACACGGCCACCACGAGGCTGTTCAGCATGTAGCGGCCCAGGTTCGCGTCCTGCCACACGCCGGACAGGTTCTGGAAGAACGCGCCGCCCGGCAGCAGGCTGGGGCTCAGGACGACGCTGGACGTCTGGGTGCTCTTGATGACCGCCAGGATCAGGGGCGCGCCGATGATCAGGACCGACAGGATCAGCGCGGCGTGCGTGACCCACTCGCCCCGCGCGCGGCGGGAACGGGGGGCGGTCCGGTCGGCGCGGGCGGCGGGCGCGGCGGGGTGCTTAACTGCCATAGTGCACCCGCCGCTCGCCCACCCGGAACTGCATCCAGGTGACGAAGGCCACCAGCGCCAGCATCATGACGGCCTGCGCGGCGGCCGCGCCGGTCCTGAAGTTCACGAAGCCGTCCTGGTACAGCTGATACACCAGGAAGGTGGTCACGCCAGCGTTCCCGGTGTAAGGCCCGCCGCGCGTGAGGATATCGGTCAGCGCGAACGAGTCGAACAGCGCCGCGATGATGTTCGTGAACACCAGGAAGAACGTGATGGGGCTCAGCAGCGGGAACGCCACGCGCCAGAACACCTGCGCGGGCGTGGCGCCGTCGATCTCGGCGGCTTCCATCACGTCGCGCGGCAGGTTCTGGATGCTGGCCAGGTAGAACACGATGTTGTACGCCAGTCCCTTCCAGATGGCGGCCAGCGTGACCAGCCCGAACGCCAGGGCCGGCGTGTCCAGCCAGCGGGGGCGCACGCCGAACAGTTCGCCCAGCAGCTGGTTGACCAGCCCGATCTCGGGGTTGAACAGGAACAGCCACAGCGTCCCGGCAATGGCGGGGCTCAGGGCGTAGGGGTAGATCAGCAGCAGGCGGTACGTGCTCGCGCCGCGCACGGGACGTCTGGCGAGCCACGCCAGTCCCAGCGACAGCAGCAGCCCGAACGTGACGGTCAGGACCGTGAACACCAGCGTCTGCAACGCCACCTGCCGGTACGCGGGACTGGACAGCAACTCGGCGAAGTTGGCGAGACCCACGAACTGCTCGGTGCCCAGGATCACGTTGGCGCGGTACGCGGCCAGCCGCAGCGTCTGCAACGCCGGAAGGTAGATGAACACCGCCAGGATCAGCAGGCTGGGCAGCAGGAACGCCCACGGCAGCGCGCGGCCCCGGAACACGGCGCTTCCGGCGTCGTCCGGGGCGGGGCGGGAACGGGCGGGACTCAGCATGGGCGGGCGGGGAGCGGGGCGGGTGGACGGGTCATGCGGGCCTCCGGTGAACGGCGCGGGCGGCCCACCCTCCGTCAGGGAGGGACCGGGCCGCGCGGCGGGCAGGGCGAAACGGTGGGACGGGTCAGGGGGTCAGGCAGAGTGCTTACTTGAAGTTCGCGTTGTACTCGGCCAGCGCGGCGTCGGCGCGGGTTTTGGTTTCCTTCAGCGCGGCGTCCACGTTCTGCCCGGCCAGGACCTTCTGCACGCCTTCTTCCATGATCTTGCGGGTCTGGATGGCCGCGCCGTTCAGGCCGCCGGCGGTGGCGGCGCCGGGCACGGTGCGGGTCAGCTGGTTGAACGCCACGAGTTGCAGCGGCGTCTGCGTGAACCAGCCCTGCTTGCGCAGCAGCTCGATGGAACTCTGGCGCACCGGGTAGTAGCCGGTCAGTTTGTGCCAGTCGGCCATGTTCTGGGTGTTGGTCATGTACAGCGCGAAGTCCAGCGCGCCCTCGGCCTGCGCCTTGCTGACGCCCTTGCTGATCCACAGGCTGGCCCCGCCGATCACGACGCCGTTGCGTTTGGTGCCGTCCGCGATGGGCAGCACGCCCACGCCCACCCCGAACCCGGCCTTCTTCGCGGCGTCGCGGATGTTGCCGATGTCGGCGGTGGACGTGATGTGGAACACCGCCTTCTGGTTCGTGAAGATGGCGTCGCTGCCGTCCCAGTCCTGCAGTTTGCCGGTGTACGTGTAGTACCCGCGGTCCTGCATGGTCTTGAAGAACGTGAAGATGTTCTTCGCGGCCCGGCTGTCGAGGTTCGTGGCGGTCGCGCGCCCCTGGCGGCCGTTGGCGTTGTTCAGGAGGGGCGCGCCCTGCTGCGCCATCCACTGCTCGATGAACCAGCCGTTCAGGCTCATGCCGAAGCACTTGGCGTTCAGTTTCGCCGCCTCGATCTTCTGGCAGGCGCTCAGCAGACCGCCGAAGGTGGTGGGCGGCTGCTTGGGGTTCAGGCCCGCCTTCTTCATCAGGTCCTGGTTGAAGTACAGGACCGGGCTGCTGGAGTTGAACGGCAGGCTGTTCACCTTCCCGCCGATCGTGTAGTAGTTGATGACCGGCTTGATGTAATCGCCGAAATCGACGTTCCTGACGCTGCTGACCGGCTGGAACGCGCCGCTGTCCAGCGCCAGTTGACTGCCGACCTCGAAGACCTGCACGAGGGCCGGGGCCTTGCCCTGCCGCGCGGCGAGGATGGTCGCCTGCAGGCTGTCGTTGTAGCTGCCCTTGTAGCTGGGCATGACCTTCACGGCGTTCTGGGACTTGTTGTACTCGTCCGCGCGGGCCTGAATCCAGCCGCTGCGCTTGGCGTCCCCGAAGGAATGCCAGAATTCCACGGTGGTCTGCGCGGAGGCGAGCGGCGTGGCGACGGTGCCCAGCAGGGCCAGGGTCAGCATGAATTTGTTCACGCCCGCGAGCCTAGGCTCCCGTCATCAGCTTCTCATCATCGGCGTGTGATGGGCCTGTCAGGTGCCCCAGAAGGCTGTCATGGCAGGACCTGCCCGCTCTCCCCTCCCCCTCCGCGCCCCGCTTGAGCAGGCCTTCAGGGAACGCGACCGCCAGACCCGGCCGGCCTACAGTCAGGGCATGATTCTCGTCACTGCCGCCACCGGGAACGTCGGGCGCGAACTCGTGCCGCAACTGCTGGCCGCCGGGCAACAGGTCCGCGCGGGCACCCGCCACCCGCAGGGGGCATCATTCCCGTCCGGCGCGCACGCCGTGCACTTCGACTTCGGCGACGAGGCCAGCATCCGCGCAGCCGCGACCGGAGTGCAGGGCGTGTACCTGATCGTCCCGGAAACCGTGGACACAGAGACCCTGAAACGTGCCCTGAACGTCATGAAGCAGGCGGGCGTGGAACGCGTCGTGCTGCAATCCGGATTCGGCGCCGAGAAGGGCGACAACCCGCTGGGCGAGGCCGAGGACAGCGTGCGCGCCAGTGGCCTGAACTGGACGGTCCTCCGGCCCAACTGGTTCATGCAGAACTACAACCAGATGTTCCGGCGCGGCATCCGCGACCGCCACGAGTTCGCGGAACCCGCCGGGGAACAGCGCACCAGCTTCATCGACACGCGCGACATCGCCGCCGCCGCCGTGGTCGTCCTCACCCAGCCCGGCCACGACGGCCGCGAATACGACCTGACCGGCCCGCACTCCATCGACCGGCACGCCGTCGCCGCCGCCCTCAGCAGCGCCCTGGGCCACCCCATCACGTACCGCCCCGTCGACGACGACGGCTTCGTCGACTTCCTGATCTCCACCGGCGAGAGCGACGAGGAAGAAGCGCGCGCCATCGCCTCCATCTACCCGCCCATCCGCGCCGGCGACACCGCCCCCACCACCCCCGACCTGCACACCCTGACCGGCAGCGCCGGCCACACCATCGAGGCCTTCGCGCAGCACTACCGGCAGGACTGGCTGGAATGACTGGCTGATGGCTGATGGCTGATGGCTGATGGCTGATGGCTGATGGTCAACAGCGTGTGCGCGACATGGCTGCGCACGTCAAGGCCTACCCATTGCCGACACGTTGCTTTCCACTCCCCTCTTCAGCGGGCGGTCAGGAGCACGTCCGGCAGGTCGCCGATCAGGGCGTCCACGCCGAGTGCTTTCAGGCGGGCGACCTGCGCAGCGTCGTTGACGGTCCAGGTGTTCACGCGCCAGCCGTGCGCGCGGGCCTGGGCCATCAGGCTGTCGTCGATCAGGGGATGCATGGGGTGCAGCGCCGCCGCCTTCACGCGCCGCATCACCAGCGGCACGAGGTCCAGCGGCCCGGCCCGGTACGCCCGGTGGAACAGGAACCCCCGCTCGATGTCCGGCGCGTGGTGCCGCGCGGCGTCCAGCACCAGCGGACTGAACGAACTGACGATCACGCGGCGCGACAGGCCGTGCGCGCGGATGGTGTCCAACGTCCGGTGAACGCGGTCATCCGGACGGGCCCCCTCAAACTTGATCTCCACGTTCACGAACGCCCCCGCATCCGCCGCCCACGCCAGCGTGGCGTCCAGCGTCGGCACGTGCGCGGGCAGACCGGCGGCCGTCATCTCGGGCAGCGCCCCGCCCTCCTTCAACGCCGGATCGTGATGCACCACCAGCGTGCCGTCCAGCAGGCGGCGCACATCCAGCTCCACGCCGTCCAACCCGGCGTCCATCGCCGCCTGAAACCCGGCCAGGGTGTTCTCGGTATGCAGTCGGGGCGTGCCACGGTGACCCAGCAGAAGCGGCTTCATACCCCGCAGGCTACCCGCCCGACGTCAGGTGCGCCTCATCGTTCAGGGCACAGGGTCAGGGTGTTGGGGCGGCGCGGTAGTGCTGGGCCGTGCGGCCCTGGTCATCCTTCCAGGCGTCCCATCCACTGACAGGCCGGACGCAGACCATGCACGCCGCGTCGGACGGCGAGGTGAACTCACAGTCGCGGGTCAGCTCGTACTGGGTGTCACTGATCTGTTTCAGGGTGCCGTCCTGCACCCACGCTGCTCGCCGCGTATTGAAGTTCTTCCATCCCGGATCTTCTCGCAGTCGCGTGGAAACCTGACTGCCTGCCAGCAGGCGCCAGAGCCCCTTGGTGCCCGGCTCAGGAAAATAGAGGACGCGGGCTGTGCAGCCCAGCGCCGTGAAGGTCATCGGAATCCCGCCCGTCACGCTCGGTGCGGCAGCGTGCCCGATCAGCACGTCGCGCTCCGTTTCGGTGATGCGGTTCATCTCGGCGGCGGCCTGCGCGGCAAGTTCGAAGGTGGCAATTCCGAAGTGCTGCCGGACCTGTTCGACCACCGGGGTCTTCTCGCGGCGGATGCGCGCCTCGTCGAGCCGCTGCTGCTGCCGCTGGCGGATGCCGTGCAGGGCGTCCGGGAATCGCCCGGCCCGCCAGGTGTCCACGTCGAGCAGCGCGGCGAGGTCTCCTGCGAAGGTGTGGCCTTCCTGCCCGAGTTCGAGTTTCAGGGCCACGCGGTCCTCCCAGCGGCCCGGCAGGTGTTCGTCGAGGATGACCCAGACGCGGCCGTTCGTGACGATGGCCCAGCGGGTGCCCTCGTTGACGGCGTACGTGGCGGCCTGCTGGTAGTGGGCGGCGCCCAGGGTGACGTTCATGCCCTTGAGTTCCAGCGCGAACGCGCCGTGCCCGGTGCGGATCAGGAAGTCGGCGCGGTTGCCCGTGGCGTTCGTTTCTTCGGGGACGACCTCGCTGGGGTTCCAGATGTCGAATCCGGCGGCGTGCAGGAGGCGCAGCACGATGGCCTGCCGGACGACGGCCTCGCCGGGGTTGGGGGTGTGGGTCAGCCAGTCCTGGATGTGGGTCACGGCTTCCCGGATGCGGTCTGGCGCGCTGGGCATGTGCGGGCAGCATAACAGCGGGAGTGGTGTACGGCGCGCAGAAATCGCCGCCCCCGAGTGATCCGGGGGCGGCGCGTTGGGTGCGGGGCTTCAGCGGCCGACGGTGTAGCGGACGGTGTCGCTGGTCCAGTTCTGCTGCGGGATGGGTTGCGTGACGGGGTTCACGACGATGCTCAGGGCCTGCGCGAAGCCGGGGGTGGTGGTGGGTTTCACGGTGGCGAACGCCTCGCCGCTGCGGTAGGAGCTGAGCTGGCTGAGGTTCAGTTCGGTGCGGCTGGCGATGACCAGAACCTTGTTCAGGCCGCGCGGGCCGCTGACGTTGAACACGAAGTTGTCGCCGGGCGCGGGGAAGGTGCGGGTCTGTCCGGCGCGGACGTAGTGGGTGCCGCTGAGGTGGTTGGGGAGGATCTGGTCGGTGGTGCCGTCCGGGTTGACGTTGAACAGGTACACGTACGCGTCCTCGTTGACGGTGGTGGCGATGCGGATGGCGTCGCCGACGCGGTAGGTGGGCGTGCCGTTGCCGCCGGGGTCGCGGTCCACCCACACGCGGACGCTGAGGTCGGTGGGGACGGGGTTGACGATGATGCTCTGCGCGCTGAGCTTGGGCGCGGCGGTGGCGGGCGTGCCCAGGGTGACGGTGGCGAGGGCGGCGAGGAGCAGGGCAGCTTTGTTCATGGGGGTCTCCGGGGCCGCTCGGCCCTAGGCGCGGCCGGGGTGGCGGGCGCTGGTGGGCGTGTGGGAGCGGCTTCTGTTCTCCTCAAGCGTAGGCGCCGGCACCTGACGGGCGGTGAAGGGAGGCTGACTGAACATGAGCTGCGTCACGTTTCGGCTCATGATGATCTCGTCAGAAAAGGAGCGTCGCCTGATCTGGGGGTATGCAGAAGCGGCTCCCCGATGGTGGTCGGTGAGCCGCTGGGTTCTGGCAGGGATACTAGGATTCGAACCTAGACAAGCAGATCCAAAATCTGCTGTGCTGCCATTACACCATATCCCTAGGGTGTGCCTGCAGTGCCTTTTCAGGCGGGCATGAGTATACCGGGGGTGGCCGGGCAGGGTCAAGACAGCGCGGGCGGGGGGACGCTCAGCGGGCGGGTGCGGGGGCGGCCTCGATGACGGTCAGCCCGGCGAATTTCAGCAGGAGGCGTTTCTGGCCCACGCCGGGAAAGTACACGAGGACCTCGCGGCGGTCGCCCTGGTGGAAGCCCTGCATGAACACGCCGTCCCCGAACTTGGCGTGGCGCAGGCGCAGCGGCTGGGTGGTGCTGACCGCGCGTTGCAGTTCGCGGCTGGGAATGCCTAGGCGGGCGCTGACTTCCGGGAGGCTCAGGCCGTGCAGGTCCAGCAGCTCGCGCGCCTGGAGGGGCCAGTCGGTGGGCGGGGCGGGCTGGTCGGGCAGCGGCGCGTGCGGGGCGGCGGGGGCGTGATCAGGGCGCAGGTGCGCGGGGACGGGCTGGTGCAGCTGCTCGTCGGTGACGCCCAGCACCGCCTGGAGGAACGCGCGGGTGGCGTGCTTGTCGGTGGGGCGGCGTTCCCCGCTGGGCAGGGTGGGCGAGTAGCAGCGGCTCACGGCGATGCACTCGAAACAGCCGTGCGGGTTCTGGCAGCAGGTCTTGGCGGTCAGGTCCAGTGCGCGGCGCAGCAGGTCGTCCATGTGCAGCGAGGCGCGGCGGGCCACGCCCAGGCCGCCCAGCCAGTCGTCGTACAGGAAGAAGTACGTGTCGCGGCCCTCGCGGAACGCGCCGGACAGGTCGTTCTCGTCGCAGGCGACCCGTTCGGGCGTGACCTTCTGCAGCAGGTGCTTCAGGGTGTGCGCGACGGCGGTGGGGTAGTCGGTGGCGCGGGCGTCCACGCCGACCTCCAGGGCGCTGGTGCGGAAGGGCGGCAGTTCGGTGGGCGTGTCGTACAGGTGCTCGGAGAGCTTGTGGTCCTGCATGCGGTCCTGGATGCGGCCGCCGCATTTCACGCAGCTGCGCTCGGTGGGGCCGGGTTCGCGGTCGCAGCCCACGCAGACGCGCTCGAACACCTGCCGGAGCATCTGGTAGCCGGTGTAGCGGCGGCGGATGACGACCTCGCCGTGCCGGTACGCCAGCGGCCCGCGCTGCACCCACTTGCCCATCTCGCGGGGCGTGACCTCGATGGTGTACAGGCCGCGCGTGAACAGGTTGGCGGTGTCGTGCCGCTCGACCAGGATGACGGTGCCGCCCTCGTGTTTCTCCCAGCGCACGACCTTGTACCCCTGACCATCCAGGGTGAACACGGCGCCCTCGTGCTTCTCGGTCAGGGCGTAGTGCTGACTGGGGCTTTCCAGCGGGTTGTCCAGCGCCCGCGCGCCGTGCCGCTCCCAGTCGGCCGCCTCGACCACCACGTACTTCAGGCTGCCCTCGCCGCGCAGGTTCCAGTAGCGGGGCGCCGTGAGGGACGCCGCGTGCGGTTCCGGCAGGCCCGCCGCGTGGAATTCCTCGTTCGCGCGCGCCTGATGCCGGGGGGCGAGGTACGGGTTGTTCGCCTCCACGACCGCCTTCTCGATCGGGCCAGTCAGCAGGTCCAGAAAATTCCCGGCGTTGCTGTAGAAGGCGTCGGCGGGCTGCGGGACGCCCTGCTCGTTCAGGGACGGCAGGTACAGCACCAGTCCCGGCGCGATCCGCCCGGCGCGGCCCGCCATCTGCCGGAACGCCATGCGCGAGCCCGGGTACCCGTCGATGATCACGACCTCCAGATCCCCGATGTCCACCCCGGCTTCCAGGGCGTTCGTGGCGAACATCACGCCGCTGCGCGTGCGGCGGAACTCGGACAGGCGGCCCTCGCGGTCGCTGGTGCCCGCCATGTACAGGTGCGCGCGCCCCGCGTACCCCGGCTGCGCCCGGTACGTGGAGTACAGCCGCGCCGCCCGCGACCGCCCCCGGAAGAACGCCAGGACCTTCAGGTCGTACCGGGCGCTGGCGTCCATCACGGCGTTCCAGAAGCGCCGGGGCTGGCCCCGGTGGTCCGCGAGGTAGTAGCGTTTCCCGTGCCGCTGCGCGCCGGACTCGCTGACCTCGGTGGCGTCCACGCCCGTCAGTTCCCGCGCGAACTCCGCCGGGTTCCCGATGGTCGCCGTACTCAGGACCACCTGCGGGTTCGCGCCCAGCGCCCGCGCCAGCCCCAGCAGGCGCCGCAGCATCCCCGCCACCTCGCTCCCGAACCCGCCCCGGTACGTGTGCGCCTCGTCCAGCACCAGAAACGACAGGTTCCGCAGGAAGTCCCGCACGCCCGGCTGCACCAGCGACCAGTGCAGCTTGTCCGGCGTGGCCGTCACCATCCGCACGCCCGGCCGGAACACCGCCGACCCCTGCGCCGACCCCTGAAACGCCGCCACCTCCCACGGAAACCCGCCCCGCTCGCGGAACTCCAGCAGCTTGTCCCGCTGATCCTGCCCCAGCGCCACGAGCGGGTACACGAACAGCGCCGTCGCCGCCGGGTCCCGCTCCAGACGGTCGAACACCCCCGGAAAGAACGCCCCGGTCTTCCCGCTCGCGGTGGGCGTCGTGATGATCACGTTCTCGCCCGCGCGCATCAGCTCGAACGTGCGCGCCTGATGCGCGAACACCGTCGGAAACCCGAACCCGCGCGCCACCGCGTCACTCCAGCCCAGCTCCGGCACGCCCACCGTCCGCGCCGGGGCGGGTTCCTCCTCGTGCAGGCGCGTCGCCCCGCCGCCCAGCGTGTCCCGCAGGAACCCCTCCAGGCGGGCGTAGGGGGAACGGGCAGGCAACACCCGCACAGTCTAGGCCCGCCCGGCGCACCCGCACGGAAGTTGCGTCACGGTCAGGCCGGGTGCGGGGTATGAGGAAGTGTGTCCGGGAGCGACCTGGCATGATGGGCGCAGCATGACCGGACGCCGCGCGTGACCACCGACCTCTCGTACTACGTGTACGCGCTGAAGGACCCGCGCACGTCGCCCGCCGCGCCGTTCTACGTGGGCAAGGGCATCGGCACGCGCGCGCACGATCACCTGCACCGGCCCGACAGCACGCCCAAGGGTCAGCGCATCCGCGAGATTCTGGCCGCCGGCGCCGAGGTCCTGGTCGTGCGGCTGGTCGAGGGCCTGACCGAGGCGCAGGCCCTGAAGATCGAGGCGGAACTGATCGCCGCCTTCGGCACGCAGGCCAGCGGCGGCCTGCTGACGAACACGGTGCTGCCCAGCGGTCTGGGAGGCAAGGCGCGTGCCGGCAAGGTCGTCCCGGCGGGCGTGCCCGAGAAGGCGCAGGTGGGTCTGCAACTGCTCAAGGACGCCGTGCTGGAGTTCGCGCAGGCCAACCCCGGCGGCGTGACCAACTCGGACACGGCCAGCCTGCTGGGGCTGCGGAGCGACTACGGCGGCGGCGCGAAGGATTACCTGTCGTACTCGGTGCTGGGCCTGCTGATGCGCGAGGGCAAAGTCGAGCGACGCAAGCCCGGCCATCAGCACGTCGCGCGCGTTCGCTGAGCTGCGGCCCGCCTCTCCCCCGCGTCCCGCAACCTCCCCCCGGCCCCCTCAGCCGCGCATGACGAAGTGTTCGATGATGGCGTGGTGGTCCTCGAAGAACAGTTCGGGGCGGGCGAGGACGTCGCTGATGGGCATCCAGAGCGCTTCGCTGGCGTCGCTGCCGCCGCTGAGTCGGGGCAGCTGGCCGATGCCGAGGTCGAAGTGGTAGGCGTGGGTGACGGTGCGGCCGCGCAGGCTGCGGTCGGGGTAGTCGAAGACGGCCTGGGCGCGCAGGGCGGCGGCGAGGTCGATGCTGGGGCTCAGGCCGGTCTCCTCGTGCGTTTCGCGGATGGCGCAGGCGAGGAGTGTTTCGTGCGGTTCGAGGAACCCGCCGGGCATGGCGAGGCGGCCGCGTCCGGGGCGGCCGGCGCGGCGGACGAGCAGGACGTGGCCGCTGCGGGTGATGACGGCGTCGGTGGTGACGAAGATGGGTGGGTGGGGGGCGTCTTTCCAGGCGGCGCGGTAGGCGAGGAGGTGGTCGTACTCGGCTTTCAGTTCGGTGTAGTCGGGGGTGCGGCTGAAGGTGTCGAGGAAGGCGTGGACGGCGGGTGGGACCATGGGTTGCACGTCGTTCAGGCGGCCTTCGAAGTAGGCGCGGCGCACGTCGGTGGCGCTGAGGGGGCTGACGACGTGGGTGGGGATGAATTCCCAGGCGGGGAAGGAGCGGAGGTAGTAGCTGCTTTCGTCCTTGATGTGGCCGATCAGGGCGATGTCGGTGCTGCCGCGCGTGTGGGCCTGGACGCCGGCCTGGACTTCGCTGAGCCAGAGGGTTTCGTTGTAGTAGTAGTCGCGGACGTGCACGAACAGCAGGCGGGTGCGGGGAACGCCGGCCTGCTGGAGCATGGCGGTGATGAGGTCCTGGCGTTCGTCGGCGGTGAAGGGGTTCTTGGTGTTGCGGGCGGCGCGGGCGCTGCCGATGACGATGATGAGTTTCTGGACGCTGCGCAGCGCTTCGAGCATGACCTGCAGGTGGGCGGCGTGGGGGGGTTCGAAGCGGCCGATGTACACGCCGAAGGTGCGTCTGCGGCGGGCGGGGGTGGGGGTGGGAACGGCCATGATCCTCACGATGTCACCATCTGTCTATGAACTTGATGAGGACTGGCGGGATAGTCAAGTCTGAACCGGGTTCAGGGCGTGCAGAGTGGCGTGCGCGGCCCGCGGCGGCGGCGTACTGTGAGGCATGAAGAAAAATCTGGTGTCCGCTGCGCTGCTCGTCCTCACCCTGTCCACCCCGGCCCTGGCGGGCGGCGCGGCCGCTCCCATGGCTGGCGCCGGTCAGGTGGTCGCCGCGACGCCCGCCGCGCTGATGGCCGCCCTGAAGGAGGCCGGGTACCGCGTGACGATGGACCCCGTCAGCCCGGACAGCGATCCGAGCATGACCGTCATGGCCGGCGACTACGAGGTCAGCGTGTGGCTCAGCAACTGCAAGGCGGGCAGCTGCGGGCGCGTGACGGCCAGCACCTCCTGGGATTACAGCGACAGCGAGGAGGAACTGGACACGGCGCTGGTCAACGACTGGAACGGCAACTACTACACGCAGGCGTACGCCTACGACGGCGCGTACTACCTGGATTCCAGCATGCCGATCAGCGGCGGGTACACCCGCGCGACCCTGAAAGCCTGGATGACCGATTACCTGAGCGACGTGAAGGACTTCGAACTCGAACTGCCCTGATCCGGCCCGGACAGAAGAGGGGGGCGGCGCCGTGACCACACGCGCCGCCCCCCTGCTGTGAACGCGCCCTACATGAAGAAACACCGGACGTCAGTTCAAGGCGCCTGTGGACTGTTCAGCTCCGCCGGGCGGGGCGGGCGGGTCACACTGCGGGTCTGATGGCAGACCTGAACAACGTGAACAGCCGCGTCAGTCGCGGCGCGCAGCAGGTGAAGGCCGGGCTGCACGACACCCGCGAGGCCGCCGGGCACGCCGCGCAGCAGGCCGCGCCGGGCCTGGAACTCCTGGCGCGCGTCGGGTACGTCAGCAAGGGCGTCGTGTACTTCACGGTGGGCTTCCTGGCCCTGAGCGTGGCACTCGGGCAGGGGGGGCGCACCACGGACACGCGCGGCGCACTGCTGAAACTGCAGGACCTGCCGGGCGGGGCGGCGCTGCTGTCCGTCCTGGCGGTCGGGCTGGTCGGGTACGCGCTGTGGCAGCTGATCCGCGCCGCGCTGGACCCCGAACGGCAGGGTGTGGCCGCCAAGGGGCTGGTCAAGCGGACCGGGTACCTGCTGAGTGCCGGCGTGAACCTGACGCTGGCGGTGTTCACGGCCCGGCTGGCCGCGTCGGGCCGCGCGCCGCAGGGCGGGGACGGTCAGGCGCAGACGGCGGGCACGGTCCTGAACCTGCCGGGCGGGCAGCTGCTGCTGGGGCTGGTAGGCGCGGCGCTGCTGGGGCTGGCGGCCAGTCAGCTGTACACGGCGTACGGCGCGAAGTTCATGAAGCGCATGCAGTTTTCCGGGGTGGACGGCCGCGTCCGGGACCTGCTGGTGAAGACCGGGCAGGTGGGCATCGCGTCGCGCGGGGTGCTGATGCTGATCATCGGCGCCTTCGCGCTGGTCGCCGCGTGGAACCGCCGGGCCAGCGAGACGGTCGGGATCTCGCAGGCGCTGACGTGGCTGGGGTCCCAGCCGGCCGGGAACGTGCTGCTGGGGGTCGTGGCGGTCGGAACGCTGTGTTACGGCGTGTGGTGCGCCGTGCAGGCCCGCTACCGCCGCATCCGCATCGAGGACGCCGGGTGATACGGACTCCGATTGAATGGGCTGCAAAGCCCGTTCAATCCGAGCGAAGCGAGTGGGAGCAAAACGGGTTCCGGACGTGGAGCCGGCAATCCGGTAAAGTTCCGGATTGTTGGCGAAACAAACGGAATCCGTATGATAGCTGCGGCGGGTGGTACGGACGCCGGGTGATACCGACTCGCGGAGCCTCGCCGCAGAGCGGGTGGAAGCGGAAGACGGCCTGCCGGGCGTGGGAGAATGCCGGGCATGACTGATCCCGCAGAGGCCGCGCGACCCGACACCCGGCGGCAGGTGGCGCTGATCGCGCACGACAAGAAGAAGCTGGAGCTGGCGCTGTTCGCCCTGAGTCACCGCGACACCCTAGCGAACTTTCATCTGGTGGCGACCGGCACGACCGGCGGGATTCTGGCCAAGCAGACGGGACTGCAGGTCGAGCGGGTGCTGTCCGGGCCGCTGGGCGGCGATCAGCAGATCGGGGCGCGGCTGGCCGAGGAGCGGCTGCTGGCGGTGTTCTTCTTCCGGGATCCGCTGACGGCGCAGCCGCACGAGCCGGACGTGTCGGCGCTGGTGCGCCTGTGCGACGTGCACGACATTCCGCTGGCGACCAACCCGGCGAGTGCCGAGGCGCTGATGCTGTGGCTGCGAGAACAGATCCGGCCCTGACCCGCACGGCCGCCCTGTCCCGTTAACCGGATGGCCGGGTGCGCGTGCGATCCGGTCAGGCGGGGTGCCAGGGCAGGTGGGGTGTCAGGGCAGTTGGGGTGTCAAGGGCAGGTGCGGCGCGCTCCCTGCACCCGACCTTCATACAGTGGGCACCCCCGGTGGCGGTTCCCGGTGGGCGCTGGTCAGCGGCGCCCGGACTGGAGTTTCATGGGGGGAGCATGCGCGGGCCGGCCTTTTTGATACGGACCCGGATGGAACGGATGACCAATCCATTCCATCCGGGTGGACCCGTAGAGCGGCGCGGCAGAGCGGGCGAGACAGACGGAACCCACACGACACCCGCCGGACGGCCCCGCCGGGCGACCCGGCCGGGCGGGCCGCTGTGGGGGCGCGCGTGACGGCGTGGTTCGGGCAGGGGTGTTTCGGGCTGGACGGCGTGACGTTCCAGCCCGGCCCGGAGTGGCAGGCGGCGTTCGAGGAGGCCGCGCGGGCCGAGGCGCAGGCGCGCCGTTCCGGGGATGACGCGGCGCTCGGGGCGGCGCTGTACCTCAGTGGCGTGGCCCTGAACCGCCTGGGCCGCTCGCAGGAGGCGCTCGCGGCCCTGCTGGAGGCGGTGGCGTTCCTGCCGCCGGAGGACCGGGAAGCGCAGGCCCGCGCGTGGCAGGAAGCGGCGGGCGCGCAGTGGAATCTGGCCTGCGACAGCGAGGCGCAGGAGTTCCTGGCGCTGGCGCTGAACCTGGCGCAGGAGGCGGGTGCAGAGGCGCTGGAGGTGCAGCTGCTCGAGGATCTGGCGCAGGCGCACTCGGAGCAGGGGGATCACGCGGCGGCCCTTCAGGCGCTGCGCGGCAGTCTGGCCTCGCGCCACCGGCCGGGGCGGGCGCTGCACACCGTGGTGCGGCTGGCGCAGGTCACCCTGCGGGCCTTCACGGCCGACCCGGCGCGTTACGCGGCGGCCCTCGCGGACGCCGAGACGCACCTGCGGGACGCGCTGGCGCAGGTGCGTTCCGGCCGGGAGGACCGGCTGGCCGGTGAGGGGTACGCGGCGCTGGCGCGGCTCCTGCTGTGCCGGCACGACCCGGACGGCGCGCACGACGCGGCGTGGCGGGCGCTGGCGCTGCTGCGGCAGGGCGGCGATACGCGCGGCGCGCTGCAGGTCCTGCCGGATCTGGCGCGCGCGCAGCTGGCGCTGGGGCTGGCCGCGCAGGCGCTCGCGGAGGTGCGGGCGGCCCTGACGCTCAATCCCGATACGCGGCTGCCGGACGAGCACGCGGCGCTGCACCTCGCGGCCTGCGACGCCTGCGAGGCGCTGGGCGATCACGCCGGGGCGCTGGCCCACCACCGCGCCTACCACGCGCTGGACGCCCGGCGCCGCGACCGGCTGGCGCGCGAGCGGACGCAGGCGGCGCAGGCGCGGGTGGGTCTGCACGCCACGCGGGAGGAGGCGCGGCTGCACCGGCAGCGCAGCGAGGAACTCGACCGGCTGGTGCAGGACCGCACGGCGCAACTGGCGCGCAGCCAGCGGGCCGTGATCGACCTGCTGGCCAGCTGCGCCGAGTTCCGGGACGCGCCGCTGGGACCGCACACCCGCTGGGTGGGGGACGCCGCGCAGGCGGTGGCGCTGGCGCTGGGCAGCCCGCCGGCCGACGCGGCGCAGCTGGGGCTGGCAGCGCAACTGCATGACGTGGGCAAGATCGGCATTCCGGACGCCATCCTGCTCAAGGACGGGCCGCTGCTGCCCGACGAGTGGGCGCGCATGGCGGCCCACACGACGCTGGGCGCGCAACTGCTGTCGCAGCCGGGCGCGGCGGACGGCGGGCCGCTGCTGCAACTGGCCGCGCAGATCGCCCTGACGCATCACGAGTGCTGGGACGGCAGCGGGTACCCGTCTGGACTGGCCGGACCCGCCATTCCGCTGGGCGGGCGGGTGGTGCGGGTGGTCGATACCTTCGACGCGCTTGTCAGCGAGCGGCCCTACAAGCCGGGCTGGGCGCCCGAGCGGGCGCTGGCGTACCTGGAAAGTCACGCTGGGACGCTGTTCGACCCGGCAATCGTGAGGGTCTTCCTGACGTTGCATGAGCGCGGCGGACTGCCTGAACGCCGCTGAATGAGAAGCCTGAACGTCCGGGCCGGCGGGCTGTGTGGAATTCCGAGCGGGCGAATCTGACCCGGTGGCTTATATTGAACTCATGCGCGCCCCTGCGACGCCCTCACTCACTTCCGGTCTGCTGACGGATGTGGGTCGTCAGCGTCAGGGCGGCGTGAACCAGGACGCGGCGCTGGCGCTGGACCTCCCGACCGGCGGGCTGTACGCGGTCGCGGACGGCATGGGCGGCCACGCGGCCGGGGAACTCGCGGCGAACCTGGCGCTCGACGCGCTGAGCCAGCAGTACCTCGACGGGCGGGGCGCGCCCCCGGTGCGGCTGGCCGAGGCGGTGCAGTCCGCGAACGTCGCGGTGCTGCGACACGCGGTCGGCGAGTACGTCGGGATGGGCACCACGCTGCTGGCCGCGCTGATCGACCGGGGCGCGGCGCTGATCGCGCACGTCGGGGATTCGCGCGCGTACCTGCTGCGCGGCGGCGAACTACACCGCCTGACCGAGGATCACTCCTGGGTCGCCGAGCAGGTCCGGCTGGGCCACATGACCGAGGCCGAGGCGCGCGACCACCAGTGGCGCAGCGTGGTCAGCAACGCGCTGGGCGGCGAGGAACGTGTGCGGCTGGAACTGTTCGGCCTGCCGCTGCGCGCCGGGGACCGCCTGCTGCTGTGCAGCGACGGCCTGAGCAGCGTCGTGACCGATCAGGAACTGCTGCTGCTGCTGTCGCGCCCCCTGGAACCCGAGGCGACCGTCCGGATGCTGGTGAACGCCGCCAACGACGGCGGCGGCCCCGACAACATCACGGCGCTGATCATCGACGTTCACCGCGACACCCCCGCGCCCCGCTACGCCCTGCCCCCCCGGCGCGAGGACGGCCCCACCTACGTGGACGTGCTGCTCAGCACGCAGCGCGGCAGCAGCCTCCTGACGTACCTGCTGCTGATGGTCGCGTACTTCACGCTGCTGGGCATCATGCTCGTCCCGGAACGCCGGGCGCTGATCGGCTTGCTGGGCACGGCGGCGCTGGTGGGCCTGCTCGTGTGGCAGCGCACCCAGGCGGCGCGGCGCAGCCACGACGTCCTGAAGAGCCCAAGCGCCGCCCTGACCACCACGCCGACCCAGCCGGACAGTCCCCTCAGCAGCTCACGGCGCTGAGCGCCGCCCGGTATGCTCGGGGCATGAAAGAGATCATCCAGACGCCGGACGCCCCCGCCGCCATCGGCCCGTACAGCCAGGCCGTCACCTTCGGGAATCTGGTCATCACCAGCGGGCAGATTCCCCTGACACCCGCCGGGGAACTGGTGGCCGGGGGCGTGACCGAGCAGACCGAACAGGTCATCGCGAACCTGAAAGCCGTGCTGGAAGCGGCCGGCACCGACCTGGACCGCGTGGTGAAGACGACGGTGTTCCTGGCCGACATGAACGAATTCGCCGCCATGAACGCCGTGTACGAGTCGCACTTCCGCGCGCCCTACCCGGCGCGCAGCACCGTGCAGGTGGCCCGCCTGCCGCGCGACGTGCGCGTGGAGATCGAGGTGATCGCCGAACGCCACTGAGACGGACTCCGATTGAATGGGCTGCAAAGCCCGCTGGGTCCGAGCGGATGCGACTCGTAGAGCTGCCCCGCAGAGCAGGAGAGAAACGCCCCTCCGGACGTGGAGCCGGCAATCCGGTGAAGTTCCGGATTGTCGGCGAAACAGACGGAATCCGGATGAGACGGACTCCGTCTGTTGCCCGCGTCCCGGCCACCTGCGCCGGGACGCTTTGTGTACCGGGTCTCGACGCTGCGGGGCGCGGCGTGACATCCTGCGCGTAATGTTTGTCCTGCCGGTCCGCTTCGAGCGCAGTCCCCGCCTTCACGCCATGCTGAGCGAGGAGGCTCACGCGGTCGGTACGCGGGTCGTGGTGCAGGGCAAACGCGGCCCGGAGGTCGCCACCGTGCGCGGCGAGGCGGCCCCTCCCGAACCGCAGGGGCGGTACGGGGCGGTGCTGCGGGCCGCCACGCCCGACGACCTGGGCCGCTGGGAGGCGCTGCACGCGTCCGGCGAGGACCTCAAGTGGCTGCTGCGCGCCCGCGCCCGCCAGAAGAACCTGCCGGTGAAGGTCGTGGCGGTCGAGTTCACGCTTGACGAGAGCCTCGTGACGGTCAGTTACAGCGCCGACGAACGCATCGAACTGTCCGGCCTGATCGGCGAGGTGCGCGCCCACACCCGCGCCCGCGTGAACTTCGCGGCGGTCGGGCCGCGCGAGCAGGCGCAGATGATCGGCACGCTGGGCGCCTGCGGCCGCGAGAACTGCTCCTCGACGCACCTGCAGGACTTCGCGCCGGTCAGTATCCGCATGGCCCGCGACCAGCAGCTGCCGCTGAACCCGGAGAAACTCTCGGGGCCGTGCGGGCGGCTGCTGTGCTGCCTGCAGTTCGAGCACACGCAGTACCTGGACCTGCTCAAGGACCTGCCCCGCAAGAACGCCCGCGTGTGCCACGAGGCGAGCGGCGCGTGCGGGAAGGTCACGAAACTGCACCCGCTGGCCGGGACGGTGGACGTGTTCACCGACCAGGGCGTCCTGACGGACGTGCCCGCCACCGAGCTGCGCCGCCTGACCGACGCGGAGATCAAGGCCCTGCCGGACGGTGGGCGCGGCGGGCGTCCGGGTAAACCGGCCCGCGACCGGTAACCGGGCCTGCGGGCGGGCGGCGGCTCGCGTACACTCGCGGGGATGACCACCACTGACCGTCCATCCGGCCCGAGTGCCGTCGAGGCCAAACTTCACGTTCCGGCCGACGACTCCCGCTGGGAAGCTTTCGCCGGGCGGTACCGGGCGCTGCTGGACGCCCCGCTGGACGCTGCCGGGGTGCCCGACTGGCTGACCGACTGGAACGCCGTGAGCAGCGAGGTCACGGACGTCGCCGCGCGGCTGTCCACGCACGCGGACCTGCACACGGACCGCCCGGACGTGCAGGAGCGCTACCAGACGTTCGTGGCGCAGGTGCTGCCGCAGGTCGAGCGGGCCGAGCAGGCCCTGAAGGAGAAACTGCTGGGCGTGCCGGACTTCGTGCCGGCGCCGGACTTCGCGCTGAACTTCCGGCGGATGCGGGACGCGGCCGCCCTGTACCGAGAGGCGAACGTGACCCTGGGCGTCACGCACGAGGCGCAGAAGAACCGGTACTCGGTCGCGACCGGCAACCAGACCGTCACCCTGAACGGCGAGACGCTGACCATCCCGCAGGCCAAGCAGCGCCTGGACAGCCCGGACCGCGCGGCGCGCGAGGCGGCGTGGCGCGCCCTGAGTGACAGCAACATGGGCGTCGCCGGGGAACTGGACGGCGTGATGCTGGACCTGATCGCCACGCGCTGGCAGCTGGCCCGCAACGCCGACCTGCCCAACTACCGCGACTACCAGTGGCGGGCGCTGGACCGCGTGGACTACGCCCCGGCCGACTGCGCGGCCTTCCACGCGGCCGTGCGGGACGAGGTCGTGCCGCTCGCCGCGAAGATCGTGCGCGGCATCGCCGACGGGCTGGGCCTGGACCGCGTGCGCCCCTGGGATTACAACCGCAACAACCTCCTCGACCCGCAGGGCCGCGAGTCCCTGAAACCGTTCCGCACCGGCGAGGAACTGGAAACGCTGGCCGAGGCGGCCTTCGAGAGCCTGGACGCCGACCTCGCCGCGCGTTTCCGGCAGATGCGCGGCGGCCTGCTGGACCTGGAATCCCGGCCCGGCAAGATGACGCACGCGTACTGCCAGTACTTCCCGACCCGCAACGAACCGTTCGTGCTGATGAACGTGGTCGGCACCGCCGAGGACGTGCGCGTGCTGTTCCACGAGGTCGGGCACGCCTTCCACGGCTTCTACAGCGGCGACGCGCAACCCCTCGCGTGGAACCGCTGGAGTCCCATCGAGTTCGTGGAGATCCCCAGCATGGCCATGGAATTCCTGACCCTGGACCACCTGGGCCACGTGTTCACGCCGGAAGAACTGGGCCGCTACCGCGAGAAGCAGCTTCAGGGCGTCGTGGCGTTCCTGCCGTGGGCGGCACAGATGGACGCCTTCCAGCACTGGCTGTACGCAGAGGCCCCCGAGAACGTGACCGTCGCGGACCTGGACGCCCGCTGGCTGGAACTCGACCGGACCTTCCACCCGTTCGTGGACTGGGACGGCCTGGACGAGAGCGTCCGCGCCAAGGGCTGGCAGTACTACCACGTCTTCCAGGTGCCCTTCTACTACATCGAGTACGCCATGTGCTACCTCGCGGCGGTCGGCGTGTGGCGCGGCGCGCAGACCGACCCGGCCGGGGCGCTCGCCCGTTACAGGGCCAGCCTGCAACTGGGCAGCACCGTCAGCGTGCCGGACCTGTACCGCGCCGCCGGCGTGGAATTCCGCTTCGACCGCGAGCACATCCGGAGCCTGATGGCCTTCATCGAGACGCAACTGCCCGGCTGATACGGCAAGACGGCGCCCCGGACCCTGTGAAGGTCCGGGGCGCTCTCTTATCGGGTTGAAGGGCAGACCGCACACCCCTGGGCTCAACTTCCAACCGCTGTCTTGCTCAGGTGCCCGCCCTGCGGCGCAGCTCCACGCGTCCACTCGATTCATACGGACTCCGATTGAATGGGCTGCAAAGCCCGTTCAATTCGAGCGGATGCGAGTGGGAGCAACACGGGTTCCGGACGTGGAGCCGGCAATCCGGTGAAGTTCCGGATTGTTGGCGAAACAAACGGAACCCGTATCAGAGGTACTGGAGGGCCTCCCCAATACCTCTGAACGCTGCTGCTCAGTAGCGGTAGGTGGTGGTCTCGTTGACGTTCACGCGGACGGTGCGGTTCGCACCGCGGTCCACGGTCAGGGTGACGGTGCTGCCGCCCTTGACGAGGGTGCCCACGAAGCCGGTGTTCGTCTGGCGGGTCTGCTGCAGACCGTAGCCCTGGGCCTGAAGGTCGCTGACCTTGCGGTCGTAGGCGCTGCGGGCGGGGTCCTGCATCTGGTTGTTGGTGATGGCGCCCAACAGCGTGCCGATGAAGTCCAGGACGTTGTTGCCGGTCGTGACGGGCGCGGGGGTCGGGGCGACGGCCTGCGCGAACTCGACGTTCACGTTGGTGGTGCTGCCCGCGCGGATGGTGACGGTCGTGGTGTAGTCACGGAAACCGGGGGCCTGAACGCGGACGGGGTACGTGCCGGCGCGCAGGTTGCTGTACGTGACGTTCGCGCCGCCCAGCCGCTGCCCGTTCAGGGTGACGGTGGCGCCCGAGACGTTCGTGCCGACGAACAGGCTGCCGGTCGTGACGGGGTTCTGCGCGGCGACCGTGTAGAAGGCCGTGTCACTGACCCAGCTGTTCTGCGGCAGGGGCGTGACGACGATGCTCAGCGCCTGCGCCAGACCGTCCTGACCTTTGGCGGTAACGGTGGCGAACTGATCCTGGGCGGTCTTGAAGGAGCTGATCTGGTCGAGGTTCAGCGGGGTCAGGCTGGCGAGCGCCAGGACCTTGTTCTGCCCGATGGGGCCGCCCACCGTGTACGTGAAGTTCGCGTCGGCCGCCGGGAAGGTGGTCGTGGTGTTCGCCTTCACGAAGTTCTCGCCGCTCAGGCGGTTGGGGAGGACCTGGTCAACGCTGCCGTCCGGGTTCACGTTGAACAGGTAGACGTACGCGTCACGGTTCACGGTGGTGCTGATCGAGATGCGCTCGTCGATGCGGTAGGCGGGGTTCTGCGCGCCGGTGGTGTCCTTGTTCACGCGGACGCTGACGTTCAGGTCCGGCTGCGCGGGGTTCACGATGATGCTCTGCGCGCTGATCTTGGGCGCGGCGGAGGCGGTGCTGATCTGGGCGACGGTGCCGAGGGCGAGCAGGGCGGTCAGGGTGCTTTTCATGAGCCCAAGTCTGCCCGGCCTGCGTGACGGCCGGCTGATGCCACCTGACGGAAGCGTTCAGAATTCAGGGGAACGTGAAGAAGCCCGTACCGCGCGCCGGGCGCCGCAGGGTCAGGCGCGCTGCCCGGCACTGTGCCCGCGCGTGACGCCCCCGGCGATCAGGTGCGCGGCCCGCAACGGTTCCGGCAGGTTCCCGGTGACCGTGAAGGTCCGCAGGGCCTCCTGCGCCTGCGGATGCGTGAGGCCCGCGCGCTGCACGAACACCGGCCCGCACGGTTCCATCGGACCGGCCGCCTCGATCAGCGCCCACTTGCGCCGGCCGCCGGGCACGCACGTCAGCAGCGCCTCGCGGATACGGTCCAGGTCCGGGGCGCGGCGCGCGACGACCAGCACGGGCCGGCCCGTCTGCGCGTGCAGCGCGCGCAGGTCCACGACGTTGAAGCCCGCCAGCGCGATGCCCTGCAACAGGATCAGCTGAAGGTGCTCCGGCGAACGGTTCACCAGCCGCGCCAGTTCGGCGGTGCTGTTGCGCCCATCACGCCGCACCCGGCCACTGACCACGCCATGCAGGGTCGTGCGGGCGTACACCGTCCCGACGACCGGCACGTCGCCCCGCCAGCCGTGCGCGAAAGGAGCGTCGTCGAACCCGATGGCATGCGCGAACACCCGCCCAGCGTAGCGTCCGGCAAGGACCGATCTGGCCTATGGACACCCTCCGCCATCCGGCGCATGCCGCGCTGACCGGCAGGGCGCACACTGCGGACATGACCTCCACTGCGCCCACCACCACCCCGGAGCCCCAGGCCAAACCGGACCCCGGCTGGCCCACCTCGCCCACCGTCACCCCCTTCAATCCGCACGCGGCCACCCCCGCGCAGCGCCTCGCCGTCGGGCAACTGCTCGCCGACACCTTCGCGCACGCCCACCCGGACGACCCGGCCCTCCTCCCCGAAACCGAAGCGCTCGGCCTCACGCACAGCCTCCCCACCGAACGCAAGGAACACCTCGTCGTGTGGAACGGCGACCAGGCGCTGGCCTGGGGCAGCGTCGAATACGACACCGAACAGAACACCCACATGGCCCACCTGCGCCTCACCGTCCACCCCACCGCCCGCCGCCACGGCCTGGGCCGCGCCGTCATGACCCAGCTCCTCGCCCGCGCCGACGAACTGGGCCGCCACACCCTCACCTTCGGCACCAGCAGCCGCAGCCCCGCCGGAGAAGCCTTCGCACACGCCTACGGCGCGCAACCCGCCCTGCCCATGCGCCAGAGCCGCCTCGACCTCACCACCCTCGACCACGACCTCCTCACCCACTGGCAGACCCGCCCCCACGGCGACCCCTTCCACCTGCACCTCTGGCAACGCGTCCCCGACGAGTACCTGGAGCGCGTCGCCGACATGATGATGGTCATGAACACCGCCCCCAAAGGCGACCTCGAACAACACGACTGGACCGTCACCCCCGACATGATCCGCTCCTGGGAAACCATGATCGAGGAAGCCAACGAAACCCGCCACATGCTCGCCATCGAAGACACCCGCACCGGAAGGCTCGACGCATACAGCGAGGTCTTCTGGATGCCGGAACGCGCCGCGCTGGTGTACCAGGGCGCGACCGCCGTCCGACCCCAAGCACGCGGACAGGGCCTCGGCAAATGGGTCAAAGCCGCCATGCTGGAGCGCATCCTGGAGGAGTGCCCCGGCGCCCGCTGGGTCCAGACGAACAACGCCAACGAGAACGCCCCCATGCTCGGCATCAACGTGGCACTCGGCTTCACGCCGTACAGCACCTTTACCGAATGGCAGCTGAAACTCCGGTAAGGTTGTTGGCGGATTGAGGTTGATGTCGTGGGGGGGCGCCTGGCGGCGGGCTTCCCCACCCCCCAACCCCCTACCCCAGGGGGGCAGGGGGAGCAACGTTGCACTGGGCAAGAGGTTCTACTGGTGCGGCGGAGTTGCTGTGGGCGCTGACGTGTCCGGCTTCGACGCCATCCTGCCGCCCCCTCGTAGGCCCGCGCGCTTCGCGCACGACGGCCGGTGGTGGTCTGCGGCGGCTGGCAGGGCAGCATGAAGCGATCCGCTGATCGACTTTGAAAACCGCGCTATTGCCAAAGCGAAAGAGTAGAACCTTGTGGCACGCACCCAGTTGGCTGGCCCATCCGGCGTCGTGGCAACCGAGCCCGTCGTGCGCGAAGCGCGCGGGGCGAACGCCGCGAAATCGGAGGATGGCGTGTGAGGCGTGGTCGTCCCCGCCCGACACCCGGCTAGAAAGCCAGCGGAGTACCTGCCCAGTGCAACGCTGCCCCCCCTGCCCCTTTGGGGTAGGGGGCTGGGGGGTGGGGCAGCCCGCCGCCAGGCGCCCACCTACAACGTCAGCCGAACCATTTCACGCGCGGCCCAGCTGGACGGGTACCGCGTGGCTCCCGACGCGGCGGCCCTGGAGGCCCTGATGACCCGCGTGGAGGCGCGGCTGCTGGGCGGGTATCACCTGCACCTGACGCATCACCGCGTCAAGCGCCGCGCGGTGCATCCGCTGATCCGGGATGTGCGTCCGGATGCGTATGGCCGCATTGATTTCCGGCGGTTGTGGCTGGGGGACGCGCGGGAATCTGCGGTACGCTGCGGCGCATGAGGGTCGCCGTTGCGGATGTGGGTACCAATTCCAGTCACCTGTTGATTGCCGAGGCGGCGCAGGGGGATGCGGGTGGGTTCCGGGTGCTGGACGCCCTGAAGGACCGTACGCGGTTGGGGGAGTGTCTGGATGGGGCGGGGAACCTGACGCCGGAGGGGGAGGACCGGCTGGCGTCGGCCCTGACGCGGTTCCGGGAGTTGGCGTCGGCGGCGGGGGTGGCGGAGGTGCATGTGTATGCCACGAGTGCGCTGCGTGAGGCGCCGAACGGGGCGGAGGTGGCGGGGCGGATGCTGGCGCGGACGGGGGTGTATCCGGCGATCATCTCGGGGGAGCGTGAGGGGGAGCTGACGTACCTGGGTGCGGCGCACGCGGTGGAGTTGGGTGAGGATAACGTGCTGCTGGATCTGGGGGGCGGCAGTCTGGAGTTCGTGCGTGGGGACGCGCAGGGGCCGCGTGACGTGTTGAGTCTGCCGCTGGGTGGGATCCGCATGACGGGGGCGTTCATCCGGTCTGAACCGGCGGGGCGGCGGGAGGTGCAGGCGCTGGCTGACGCGGTGCGTGGGGCGCTGGCGCCGTACGTGGAGCGGTTCCGGGTGCGGTCCGGTACGCGGGTGGTACTGTCGAGCGGTACGGCGGAGGGGGCGGCGGCGGCCGTCGTGGCGCGGCGCGGTGGGGGTGGCCGTGCGGGGGGCGGGGCGGACGGTCCGGAAGGCGTGAACGGTGTGAGCGTCACGGTGGCTGAGCTGGGTGCGCTACTGGAGCAGGTGCGGGGGTTGAAGGCGGCGGCGCGGGCGCGGGTGCCGGGTCTGGAGCGGCGTTCCGAGACGGTCGTGGCGGGGCTGGCGACGTTGCATGCGGCGCTGGTGGCGCTGGGCGCGCAGGAGTTCACGGTCAGTGAGGGTGCGTTACGTGAGGGGATGCTGATCGAGGAACTGTCGCGGTTCCAGGCGTACCGGTCGGCGCTGAGTGCGCGGCAGCGGAGCGTGCTGGGCACGGCCGAGCGGTTCGGCGCGAACCTGTCTCATTCGCGGCAGGTGGCGGCGCTGTCGCGTGGGCTGCTGGACGCGCTGCAGGCGGCGGGCGAGCCGGTGGATCACGAGGACCGCAGTCTGCTGACGGCGGCGGGCGCGCTGCATGAGGTGGGGCAGATCGTGGCGCAGAGCGCGCACCACAAGCATTCGGCGTACCTGATCCGGCATGCGGGGTTGCGTGGGTTCAGTCCGCGTGAGATCGAGCTGATCGCCCTGCTGGCCCGTTACCACCGCAAGAGTCCGCCGAAAGCGTCGCATGCGGAGTTCATGGCGCTGGGGGCGGGGGACCGGGACCGGGTGACGCGGCTGGCGGCGGTGCTGCGCGTGGCGGACGGCCTGGACCGTTCGCATGCGGGGGCGGCGCGTCTGGAGGGCCTGCGCCGCGCGGCGGACGGCAGCTGGGAGCTGAGCGTGTCGGGGGTCACGCCGCTGGACCTGGCGGGCGCGCGGGACAAGGCGGACCTGTGGGCGCGGGTGTTCGGACCGCTGACGTTGCGCGCTCCCTGATACGGATTCCGTTTGTTTCGCCGACAATCCGGAATGTCACCGGATTGCCGGCTCCACGTCCGGAACCCGTTTTGCTCCCACTCTGCGGGGCAGCTCTACGAGTCGCTTCGCTCGGATTGAACGGGCTTTGCAGCCCATTCAATCGGAGTCCGTATGATACGGCGGCCCGTTTGTGCTCCCGCTCTGCGGAGGGGCTCTCCGAGTCGCTTCGCCCGGACCGGGGGGCCTTACAGCCCATTCAACCGGAGTCCGCATGAGGGGCCGGGTGGGGCGCGGGCGGGTATCCTGGCGGGCATGACGGGCACGCCGCAGAACATCCTGAGTATTCAGTCGTGGGTCAGTTTCGGGCATGTGGGGAACGCGGCTGCCGTGTTTCCGCTGCAACGCCTGGGGTTCGAGGTCTGGGCGATTCACACGGTGCAGTTCAGTAACCACACCGGGTATGGCGCGTGGACGGGCGCGGTGTTCCCGCCCGAGGCGGTCGCGGAGCTGATCGACGGGATCGAGGCGCGTGGGGTGCTGCCGGGCTGCGGCGCGATCCTGAGCGGGTACATGGGCAGCGAGGGGACGGTCGCGGCGGTCGTGGACGCCGTGCGGCGCGTGCGGGGCGCGAATCCCGGCGCGCTGTACGCCTGCGACCCGGTGATGGGGGACGTGGGGCGCGGGGTGTTCGTGCGGCCGGAACTGCCGGACCTGATCGCGGCGCAGGCCATTCCGGAGGCGGATATCGTCACGCCCAATCAGTTCGAGCTGGAACTGCTGACCGGGCGCGCGGTGGACACGCTGGAGCACGCGCTGGAAGCGGCGCGCGCCCTGCGGGAGCGGATGCGTGCCGGCGGGCCGCGCGTGGTGCTGCTGACCAGTCTGGTCCGCAGCGGCGCGCCCGAGAACAGCATCGAGACGCTGGTCGTCACGGATGACGGGGCGTGGCTGTGCCGCACGCCGCTGCTGCCGCTGGACCCGCCGCGCAACGGCACGGGGGACGCCATCGCGGCGCTGTTCCTGGGCCAGTACCTGAAGACCGGTCAGGCGGCGCAGGCGCTGAGTCTGTCCATGAGCGCCCTGTTCGGCCTGCTGAGCCGCACGCACGCTGCCGGCACCCGCGAGATTCAGCTGGTGGCGGCGCAGGACGAGTTCGTGAAGCCCGCGCGGCTGTTCGAGGCCCAGCAGGTCGGGTAGTCCGTTCGGGGCTGGTCAGATGAGGCGCGTCTCAGGGTCCCGTCAGCGTCCGCCCAAGATCGCTTGGCGCCGCTCTCACGGGTGGGCGGGAAGGGCGGGAAAGACTGGGGGCATGAAACACATCATCTTCCCGACCGCCGCCGCCGCCGACGCCTTCACCGCTGACCTGCAGGCGCAGGGAGTGATCGCCCCCACCATGGGCCGCGCGACCGTCACCCGCCGCACCGCTGCCGACCCGGTCGTCACGGACGGCGGCGGCACGGCCGAGGACGCCGGGGCGGGCGCCGTGAAGGGCACCGGTGTGGGCGCTGCGGTCGGCGCGGTGGCCGGAGTGATCGCGACCGGCGCGACCGTCGCGACCGGCGGGCTGGCCCTCCCGGTGATTCTGGGCATGGCGGCGCTGGGTTCCGGCGTGGGCGCCGCGGTCGGCGCGACCGGCGGCGCGATGGGTGTCGATGAGACGGGCGACTACTACGACGCCGACGACGACTACTACGACCGTCTGAACACCACCCACACCAGCGGCGGGCGCACGGTCGCCGTGCATGACAGCGTCCCGGCCGACGTGGTCGAGGCGGCCGCCATCCGCCACGGGGGCGAATACGTGAGCGGCGGGCAACTCAGCCGCCGCACGATGTAACCCTCTCCCCCACTGAATCCCCAGTAGAAGAAGGGACCCCAGAGCAATCCGGGGTCCCTTCTTCCGATGTCCGTCCTGACCGGGGGGCCGTCGCGGATCAATCCGCTTCGGGCGGGTGGGGCAGGGCGACCTTGCGGAACCAGAAGTTCCCCAGGGTACGGATCACGTCCTCGAATTCCAGCAGGCTGACGGGTTTGGGGATGTAGGCGTTGGCGTGCAGGTTGTAGCTGCGCCAGATGTCGCTCTCGGCGCGGCTGGTGGTCAGGACGATCACGGGGATGCTGCGCAGGATGGCGTCCTCTTTCAGGATGTCCAGCAGTTCCAGGCCGGTCATGCGGGGCATGTTCAGGTCCATCAGGATCACGTCGGGGCGCGGGGCCTGGGTGTGCGTCTCGGTGCGGCGCAGGAAGTTCAGGGCGTCCAGGCCGTCGCGGGCGTGGTGCAGGCGGTGCGGGAACTGGGCGTCCTCGAAGGCCTCGCGCGTGAGCATCACGTCGGCGGGGTTGTCCTCGACCAGCAGGATTTCGACGGGTTCGGTCATGCGGGGTTCTCCTGGGGGGTGGGGTCGGGCGGGGCCGTGACGGGCAGCGCGAGGTGGAAGGTGCTGCCTCGGCCGGGTTCGCTGTCCAGCCACAGCTGACCGCCGAGCTGTTCGGCGGCGCTGCGCGTGACGGCCAGCCCGATGCCGCTGCCCGGATACTCGTCCATGCCGTGCAGTCGCTGGAACACCCCGAAGATTCGTTCGTGGTACTCGGGCGCGATGCCGATGCCGTTGTCCTGCACGTGGAACACCCAGCTGTCCTGCCCGGCGTGGCGGGTGCGGTCGGCGCTGATCTGCACGCGGGCCGGGCGGGTGGGGTCGCGGAACTTCAGGGCGTTTCCGATCAGGTTCTGCAGGATGTGCCGCATCAGGTCCGGGTTGGACGGGATGACCGGCAGGTCGCGGGCCGTGACCTGCGCCTGCGCGTCCAGGATCTGCCGTTCGAGGTCGGCGGTGATCTCGCGGACGAGCGCGGCCGTGTCGACCGGCTGCGTGGCGCGCGGGGCGTTGCGCACGCGGGAGTACGCCAGCAGGTCCTGGATCAGGGTCTTCATGCGTTGCGTGGCCGAGGTCGTGAACGCGATGTACTGGTCGGCGCGTTCGTCCAGCTGCCCCTGGTAGCGGCGGGCGAGCAGTTCGGTGTAACTGCCGATGGTCCGCAGGGGTTCTTGCAGGTCGTGGCTAGCGACATACGCGAACTGTTCGAGTTCGCGGTTGCTGCGTTCCAGGTGGGTGTTGCTGGCGCGCAGCGCCTCGGCGCTCTCGCGCAGGGCCTGTTCACGGTCCTGCACGGCGGCCGCCATGCGGTCGAACTGCCCGCCCAGCTGCGCGAGTTCCTGCACGGGCATGACCGGCGTGCGGCGCTGGTACTGCCCGGCAGCGATGGCGCCGGCCCCGGCGTTCAGGTCGTTCAGGCTGCGGGTGATGGTGCGGGTCACGCGGTACGCGGTGAGCAGCAGCAGCGTCAGCGAGAGCAGCAGGCCGCCCACCGTCAGGGTTCGCACGGTGGTCAGGGTGGCCTGACTGGCGGCGGTGGCGGCGCTCAGGCGGCCGCTCTCGTTGGTGCGCATGACGGCCATGATGTCGCGCGCCTCGTTCAGCAGGTCGCGCCCCTTACCCTGCCGGACGAGCTGGGCGGCCTGCGCCAGCGAGTCGCTGCGGGCGGCGATCTCGGGCCGGGCGGCCGTCTCCTGCCAGCGCTGCACGGCGCGCCGCACCCGCGCGAGGTTCGTGCGTTGCAGGTCCGTGACGCTCAGGTCGTGCAGGGCCAGCGCGGCGGCCCGGAACGCCGCCTCGCCCTCGCGGTACGGCGCGAGGAAGGCGGGATCGCCGGTGATGACGTAACCGCGCTCGCCGTTCTCCATGACGGAGATCTGGGTGTTCAGGTCGTTCAGGAGCAGCATCCGCGTCTGCGCGTCCGACACCAGTCGCAGTTGCTCGTCGTTGCGGTTGACGCCCACGGTGACCGCCGTTCCCACGCCCACCAGCAGCGCGAACGGCAGCAGGAACGGCCGCAGCAGGAAGGCGCGCAGCGTCACTTTCCGCCGCGCAGCCGGCCGGGACGCGCCTTCGGCGGCGGGAGACTCGGCGGTGGTCGGGGCAGGCGCGGACATGACGCAGGCATTGTAGCCGACCCTTCCGGGCGTTCCCGCCCGGTCTGCGCGCCCGGCAGGCCCGCCGGGGCAGGTGCGGCCCGGCACGCCCGACCGGATAAATTGAACCGAGTTCACCTGAACGCGGTACAGTGGACGTCATGACATTCCAGAACGTGAGTCTCACCCACGCGGGTGAGGTCGCCACGCTGACCCTGACGAGCAAGAAGGGCAGCATGGGCCCGACCTTCTGGCCCGAGATCCCGCGCGTCCTGAACGAACTGGGCGGCGCCCGCGCGCTGATCCTGCGCGGCCAGGACCTGTTCAGCGCCGGCCTGGACGTGCGGGCCAGCGCCCCCGTCATCGCCCCCACCCTGGGCGACCCCGAGGCGTTCGCGGAGGTCGTCGCCGAGATGCACGCCGCCATCGACGCGTTCGCCGCGCTGCCCATCCCGGTGATCGCCGCCGTGCACGGCTGGTGCATCGGTGCGGGCCTGGAACTCGTCAGCGCCTGCGACATTCGCATCGCCAGCGCGGACGCCCGCTTCAGCCTGCCCGAGGTGCGGCTGGGCATCACCGCCGACCTGGGCGGCCTGCAACGCCTCCCGCACCTGATCGGCACCGGGCGCACCGCGCACCTCGCCCTGACCGGCGACCCCATCGACGCGCCCACCGCCGAACGCTGGGGTCTGATCACCGAACTCCTGCCCACCCCGGACGCCCTGTTCGAGCGGGCGAACACCCTCGCCGCCGGACTGGCCGCCCTGCCGCCCCGCGCCGTCGAAGGCACCAAACGCACGCTGCACGCGCACCTCCCCCACGCCCAGAGTCTCGAACAGGCCGTGCGCTGGAACGCCCAGCACATGACCGCCGACGGCCTCGCGCAGGCCCTGAAGTAAACCCCCCGCCCCCCTTCCCCACCCAAGGAGCCCCCACATGACCCAGACCCCCACCCTCGGCACCCTGCAACCCGGCGCCGCCGACAGCACCTTCCGCCCCGACCTCCTGCAGGGCAAGCACGCCCTGATCACCGGCGGCGGCAGCGGCATCAACCTCGGCATCGCGCAGAGCTTCGCCGCGCACGGCTGCCGGGTCACCATCCTGGGCCGCAACCTCGAAAAAGCCCAGACGGCCGCGCAGGGCATCATCGACGCCGGCGGGCAGGCCATCGGCGTCAGCGCCGACGTGCGCGACATCGCCGCCATGCAGGCCGCCGCCGCGCAGGCCGTCGAAGCCTTCGGCCCCATCGACATCGTCCTCGCGGGCGCCGCCGGGAACTTCCCCGCCCCGGTGGACGGCATCAGCCCCAACGGCTTCAAGACCGTCGTGGACATCGACCTGCTCGGCACGTACCACACCATCAAGGCCTGCGCGCCCCACCTGACCACCCCCGGCGGGAACATCCTGAGCATCAGCGCCTACGGCATTCCCGTGCCCATGCAGGCGCACGTCGTCGCCGCCAAGGCCGGCGTGGACGCCCTGACCCGCACCCTCGCCATCGAATGGGGCCTGCGCGGCATCCGCGTGAACGCCATCATCCCCGGCCCCATCGACGGCACCGAAGGCATGGCCCGCCTCGCCCCCGACGAGAAGACCCGCCGCCAGTTCATGGGCACCGTCCCGCTGGGCCGCTTCGGCATCCCGCAGGACATCGCCAACGCCGCCCTGTTCCTCGTCAGTGACGCCGCCAGCTACGTCACGGGCGTCATCCTGCCCGTCGACGGCGGCCAGAACATGCTCGGCGGCGCCCCCCAGTACCAGATGTACCAGCAGATGGGCCTCGCCCTGCCGAAGAAAGACTGACCGGGGCCATGAGCTGTGGGCTCTGAGGAATGGGCAGGTGTGCTCACAGCGGTTTCCAGTTCCATTGAAGGGCCAACAGCACGCCCTTCAATTCCACTTCCAACCGCTGTTGTGGACGGCTTCTCGCTTCGCTCGTTTCAGGAGTGCTGAGGGAACCCCTCAACACCCCTGAAAACCGCTGTCAGAACCCGCAGCCCATGTGCGTGCCTGCGCCGTGCCCGCCGCCGGTACGCTGCGGGCATGTCTGCTGTCACGCTGCCCACGCATCAGCACCTCTCGGATCTGCGGGGGGCGGCGCTGCTGAATCTGCCGGACTGGTCGGGGGTGCGACGCGTGAATCTGGACGGGCTGGGCCTGGGTGCGCTGCCAGAGCGGGAGGCCGCGCCGGACCTGATCGCATTCAGCGTGTACGACAACGCGCTGACGGGCGTGCCGGGCTGGGTGTGGACGCGGCGGGAACTCCGGACGCTGAACCTGTCCGCGAACCGGTTCACGGCGCTGCCGGAGCCGCTGGGCAACCTGCGCGAGTTGCGGATGCTGGATCTGGGGCGCAACGAGCTGAACGCCCTGCCGGACGTGTTCGGCGGGCTGAGGCAGTTGGCGTTCCTGTACCTGAGCCACAACCGCCTGACGGAGCTGCCGGAGTCCATGCGCGGGCTGGGGTTGCTGACGTACCTGAACGTGACGGACAACGCCCTGACGCGGCTGCCAGACTGGCTGGGCGACCTGCGCGACCTGACCGAGCTGCGGCTGTACGGCAACCCGCTGGAGGCCCTGCCGGACAGCCTCGGGGCACTGGGCAGCCTGCGGGAACTACACGTCATGAACGCCCGCCTGACAGCGCTGCCCGCCAGTCTGGGCGGGTGCGGGGCGCTGGAGGTGCTGGACCTTCAGGGCAACGCGCTGACCGAACTACCGGACTCGCTGGGGCAGTTGCCGCGCCTGACCGCGCTGAACCTGCGCTTCAATGCGCTGACGCACCTGCCAGACACGCTGGGCGACCTGCACGCACTCCACACCCTCGACCTGCGCGCCAACGAACTGACCAGCCTCCCCGAGGGGCTGGCGCACCTGCCGGGGTTGCGGAAACTCGACCTGCGCTGGAACCGCATCGAGCAGTTGCCGGACGCCTTCGACACGCTGATTGAGCGGGGCTGTCAGGTGTACCTGTAGGGACCTGCGGCGGTGGCCGGACTGTGCGCGGGGTGGATGAAGGAACATTCAATGCCTGTCCGGTCAGATGATTGTCCCGCTCGACCGACTGGGAAAAGTGCGTGTGGGCGATCAGGTTCTCCCTGGAGAAAGCAACGTGGTATCGAGATCTGCTCGCCTGACTCATAGTTTTCATAATCAATTTCTAGATTATGAGTCAAGACAAGGCGTCACCATAGGAGGCACCCCATGACCACCCGCACCCCCCTCAACGACGACAACCTGATCCTCGACACCGACTCCTACAAGAGCAGCCACTACCTGCAGTACCCCGCCGGCACCACCCGCCTGTTCTCCTACCTGGAAAGTCGCGGCGGCAAGTACCCCCAGACCCGCTTCTTCGGGTTGCAGTACATCCTCGACCGCTACCTGACCCGCCAGATCACCGCCGAGATGGTCGAGGAAGCCCGCACGCTGATCGAAGCGCACGGCGAACCCTTCCCCTACGAGGGCTGGATGCGCGTCGTGAACGTCCACGGGGGCCGCCTGCCCCTGGAGATTCGCGCCGTTCCGGAAGGCACGCTGGTGCCCATCCACAACGTCCTGATGACCTGCACGAACACCGACCCCGAACTGCCCTGGCTGCCCGGCTGGTTCGAGACCATGCTGATGCGCGTCTGGTACCCCACCACCGTCGCCACGCAGAGCTACTTCCTGCGCGAGATCATTCGCGCCGCCCTGGAGAAGACCAGCGACCGCGCCGCCGAGGAACTCCCGTTCAAACTCCACGACTTCGGCAGTCGCGGTGTCTCCAGCCGCGAGAGCGCCGGCATCGGCGGCCTCGCGCACCTGATCAACTTCCAGGGCAGCGACACCCTCGAAGCCCTGCGCGTGGGACGCAACCACTACGACAGCGACCTTGCCGGCTTCAGCATCCCCGCCGCCGAACACAGCACCATCACCTCCTGGGGCAAGGCGCACGAGGCCGACGCCTACCGCAACATGATCACCCGCTTCAGCCGCCCCGGCAGCGTGTACGCCGTCGTCAGCGACTCCTACGACCTCAAGAACGCCATCAACCACCTGTGGGGCGACACGCTGAGACAGCAGGTCATCGAGTCCGGCGGCACCCTGGTCGTCCGGCCCGACAGCGGCGAACCGCCCGCCATGGTCCGCCTCGCCGTGAACGCCCTGGCCGCCCGCTACGGCACCACCACCAACAGCAAGGGCTACAAGGTCCTGAACCACGTCCGCGTCATCCAGGGCGACGGCATCGACGAACAGACCATCCGCCAGATCCTCGACAACCTCGACGTGGACGGCTACAGCGCCGAGAACGTGTCTTTCGGCATGGGCGGCGCCCTCCTCCAGAAAGTCGACCGCGACACCCAGCGCTTCGCGTACAAGGCCAGCGCCGGCCTGATCGACGGCGCGTACCGCGGCATCTACAAAGACCCCGTCACCGACCCCGGCAAACGCAGCAAGGACGGCGTCCTCGACCTCGTACAGGAAGGCGGCCGCATGGTCACCAGGGCGTACAGGACCTTCGATACGGACTTCCCCGGCAGCCTGCTGCGCACCGTGTACCGCGACGGCGAACTGCTGGTGCGGGACACGCTGGAGGAAGTGCGGAGCCGGGCGTGAATATGGACAAGCGGTACACCGTTTTTGTCAGCAGCACGTATAAGGACTTAGTAGATGCGCGCTGGGCCGTCGCTAGAGCTTTGATGCGCTTGAATCTGATACCGCTTGGCATGGAAGCCTTTACTGCGTCCGAAAAAAATCAATGGGACATAATTAAAAAGACCATCGACCTTAGTGATTACTATGTCTTGATCCTGGGAAATTGCTACGGATCAATCGATTCTGAAACTGGAATTAGCTACACCGAAAAGGAATATCGCTACGCATTAGAGCAGGGAATTCCGTGTCTTACGTTTATCTCGAAAGATGTGCCCATTCTGCCAGAGCATCGCGAATCAGACGCTCACCGGGAGAAGTTAGATGCTCTTCGCTCAGAAGTCTCAAAAAGTCGCATGATAGATTTCTGGAAAAATGCCGATGAATTGACAGCACAAGTCACAACCGCCCTAGTTATGGGACAAATTGATACGCCGCGCCCTGGATGGATTAGAAACCCACAAGCACGTCCCGAAGTTACTGAGGAAATAGCCAGATTAAGCCGCGAAAATGCCGAGCTACGAAGTCAATCTTCCATCAACTTACAAGATTTGATCGGCGAGATCAGCAATATTACCCTGGAGATAAACGGCACCAAAAGGACATATCTAGATTTAGCAATAGGTATCGCTAAATACCTTGTAATAAAATCCAGAGAAGTTTCTTCTATCATAAGCTTCTTGAATAAAGAATTCAACATTCCAAAAGGCAAAACTCTATCCGAGGCGAATACAAGTGAGTTTATCGCAACCTTAGCCTCATATGGAATAATCGAGCATCAAACCGTACCGATCTCCAAGTCACAACAAATCAATTCAAATTGGCCAAGCATTCATGGAGGCCATGACTCAATAACTCAATATATACTAACTAAAACAGGTCTTAGCATCTTAAGAAGCGAATTTATATCTCACCTTAAATCTCAAAGAGTTGAACGGTGAGCCGCGCAATATGAACGCCCTGACCCCTCTCCTTCCGGCCCTGCGTTCTCTGGAGCCGCTGGGCCTCCCCTCCTCTGCCCTGCCGGAGTGGTTCGCCTATGCGAATCAGCGGCAGGCGGCGCGGCTGGCCGTGCATGTGCAGGCCGAGTTCGCCACGCTGCTGCGGGCCTTCGCGGGGGCGGTGGATCACGCGTACCTGCGTTCCGATGCGTTCCAGGCGAACGTGGTGCAGGCGGTGCGGGCGGCGGAGATCGCGGAGTCCGAGGACAAACTGCGCTTCATTGCGCGGGCGCTGGCGGGGTGCGTGCTGAGCTTCCCGCCGCCCGCGCCGGACAGGTTTCAGACGATGCGCGTGATCGAGGGTCTGTCCGACCGGGAGTTGCGGGTGTTCGTGGGTCTGTTCGACCTGCTCGACCCGATCGACCCGTTCGGGGACAGCCTGCCCGTGAACGGCACGGCGACGGTGGCGGGTCTGTCCCGGCAGGAGTTCGCGTCGGCCCTGCTGGGGCTGGCGCAACAGGGGTTCCTGAATCGGGCGGACGTGCGCCGGGACGAGTGGAGCGAGCCGGAAGCCGCGTGGACCCTCACGGCGCTGGCGCGGCAGGTGGCCGTGCTGACGCGGCTGGGCGGGAATGACTGGGAAGGAGACTTATGAACGGTGATCTGAACGTGCCCCTACAGTTGGAGCGGTTGGTAGCGTACCGGGCGGATGGGTCGGTGTCGCCGGTGGTGGTGGCGGGTCGTCTGTCGCCGGACGGGGTGTTCGGTTGGCCGGAGCAGCCGGGAGAAGCGGCGAGTCCTGAGGCCGTGCAGGAGGGCGTGGCGTTCGCGGCGGCGCTGGCGGGGGCCATGTCTTCCCTGACCGAGTCGAGCGACACGGACACGTCGTACGTGCCGTTCGTGCTGCCGCGCGCGTTCACACCGGAGGAACTGGGGGGTGTGGACTGGCTGGGCCTGCTGCCCCTCCCGACCGGTGAGGTCGAGGTGGAGGTGACCGGATCGGACTTCCGCGTGGCGGAGCAGCTGGCGGAGCATGAGGCGGACGGGGATGTGGAGGACTTCTACGCGCCGGAGGAAGTGCAGACCATCCGGGCGGCGCAGGCGTTGTTCCTGGCCCACCCGGAGCGGCGGCTGGTGACGGTCACGGCGGGTGGCGCGGCACTGCTGCTGATCGACCTGGCGCGCCTGCCGCTGGGCGCGTGGGCGGGCGTGGCGACCCTGCGGATCGACACGTGAGTGGGGCGACCGTATGAACATTCTCGGCCTGAGCATTCCGCCGCTGGTTCTCGACCTGACGGGCGGCCTCTGCGTGCTGGTGAGCCTGTATTTCCTGTGGGCGAAGAGCAGCACGTACTGGCACTGGAGCAACCTGTCGCTGCTGCCGTACTTCCTGCTGTTCGCGTCGGGCGGGCAGTGGATGCTGGCGGGCCTGCAGGTCACGTACCTGCTGTTCGGCATTCACGGGCTGTACCTGTGGCACCTGGAGGCGCGGCGGGCGCGGGGCGAGATCCGCTTCAACGAGACAGGGTGGTACGGCGTGACGTGGGCAGCGAGTCTGGCGATCTTCGCTTACACGGTGGCCGTGACGGATTTCAGCGCGGCGTGGAACTGGGTGCAGTTCGCGGCGGTGACACTCGCCCTGATTGCCAACTTCGGGACGACGCGCCGCTGGGCGTGGTCGTGGCCGGTGTGGATCGCGGTGAATGCCGTGCAGGCGGTGTACTTCTGGCACGCCGAGTACTGGGTGCTGTTCGCGTTGCAGTTCGTGCTGGCGGCCATGAGCGTGGTCGGCTGGCAGGCGTGGCGGCGCGACGAGCGGCGTGAAGTGGCGGTTGCCTGATGGTGTTTCCCTCTCCCCGTGGCGGGAGAGGGCCGGGGTGAGGGGGCGTGTGAGCAGCAAAAGTGTGTTGGCGAAAACCTATCGGCACGGCCTGATCGTGGGCAAGTTCGCGCCGCTGCACCGGGGGCACATGCTCCTGCTGGACGCGGCGCTTGAGCAGTGCGAGCGCCTGAGCGTGTGGGTGTACTCGCGCCCGGACTTCCCGGGGATGCCCGGTCCGCTGCGGCGCGGCTGGATCCGGGCACTGTACCCGGCGCGCCTCTTTCCGGGGCTGGAGTTGCTGCCGGACGCGCCGCAGCCCCCGCTGAACGACGCGCCGGACGCCGTGCACCGCGAGTACGTGCGCGGCGTGCTGGACGGCTGGGGCGTGCGGCCGGACGCGGTGTTCACGTCCGAGGAGTACGGCGCGGCCTTCGCGGCGTCGCTGGGCGCGGCGCACGTCTGCGTGGACCGGGTGCGGGCGGCGGTGCCGGTCAGTGGGACGGCGCTGCGGGCGGACGTGCATGCCCTGCGGCACTTTCTCGATCCGCTGGTGTACGCCCATTTCGTGCGGCGCGTGGTGATCCTGGGTGCCGAGAGCACCGGCAAGAGCACCCTGACGCGGGCGCTGGGCGAGGCGTTCGGCACGACCTGGGTGCGCGAGTACGGCCGGGACGTGTACGAACGCGAGGACGGCGCCCTGACCCCCACGCATTTTCTGGAGATCGCGCGCGGCCACCGGGCGCTGGAGGACGAGGCCGCGCAGTCACCCGGCGCGCACAAGTGGGTGTTCAGCGACACCGACGCCGCCACGACCCTGATGTGGTCGCACCTGCTGACCGGCGCGGCCCACCCGGACCTGCGCGCCCTCGCGGACGACTGCCGCGCCCGCTACGCGCACACCTTCCTGTGCGACACCGACCTCCCGCACGAGCAGGACGGCTGGCGCGCGAACACCGAGGTGCGGGCCGTGCAGCAGGCGTTCATCCGGCAGGATCTGGAGGCGCGGGGCGTGCCGTTCACGGTGCTGCGCGGCAGCGTACCCGAGCGGGTCGCGCAGGTGCAGGCTACCCTGAGCGCAACGGGAGGCCGGGCGTGACGCTTCAGGAAAGCTGGGAGGACCGCAACCGGCGGCAGTTCGACGCGCTGGCCGGCGGGTACGACCGGCTGGGGTTCCTGGCGCGGGTGGCGGCGTTCGTGGCGGACCGTGTGGGGGCGCGGCCGGGGCAGGCGGCGCTGGACGTGATGACCGGGACGGGCGGCGTGGCGCTGGCCCTGACCGGGCAGGTGAGGGCCGGCCAGACGGGGACCGGACCGAGGAGCGGGTCCGTGGTGGGCCTGGACCTGTCGGCGGGCATGGTGGAGGCGGCGCGGCGGCGCGTGCCGGGCGCGCGGTTCGTGGTGGGGGACGCGGCGCGGCTGCCGTTCCCCGACGGGTCGTTCGACGTGGTGGTGTGCGCGTCCGGGCTGTTCTTCGTGCCGGACATGGACGCGGCGTTGCGGGAGTGGCGGCGGGTGGTGCGGCCGGGCGGGTCGGTGGTGTTCTCGTCGTTCGGGCGGGGCCTGCTGGGCGAGTTGCCGGGGTTGTGGCGGGCGCGGCTGGAGGCGCACGGGGTCACGCCGGGGTCGGCGCCGCTGGGCCGGATTCCCACGCCGGACGCCGCGCGGGAGCTGCTGCTGGGCGCGGGCCTGCGGGACGTGCAGGCCGACCGCACGGACCTGCCGTACACCCTGGCGGACGTGACCGGGCGCTGGAACGAGATCGCGTCGGGTCTGGAGGGGTTGCCGCTGGCGGGCTTCACGCCGGACCTGCGGGCGCAGGTGGAAGCCGAGCACCGCGCGGACCTCGCGCCGCTGTTCGCGGGCGGGCCGGTGACGGTGCCGCTGCCGGTGATCGTGGCGCGCGCCACCCGGCCAGGGTGACCCACGGGGGCGCGGCGACTTTCGGAGGATGAACGGCTGGCCTTCCGGGGCGTACTGTGGGGCATGACCAGACCGGAAGACGATGGAAAGGGCACGCCGGGGAACGCGCCGTCGTGGGTGGATGAAGTGCTGGGCCGCGCCGGCACGAGCGGCCCGGACGACGGACGCCCCCAGGACCTGCGGATTCCCCCGGCGGCCCCGGTTCCGACCGCGCCGCCGTCCCTGACGAAGCCGGCGGCACCCCAGCCGGGCCTGGGGTCGCTGCCCGTCACGCCGCCCGCCTCGAACCTGGACCGCTTCGGAGAGCCGGCCCGGCCACAGGCCCCGCAAGCGCTGGGCGGCGCGGACGTGGCGCAGAAGAAACTGATCGCGGGACTGCTGGGCATCTTCCTGGGCAGCCTGGGGGTGCACAAGTTCTACCTGGGCAACACCACGCCCGGCGCGATCATGCTGGGCGTGAACGTGGGCGTGTGGATCGTGGCGTTCGTGCTGGGCCTGCTGACGCTGGGGTTCGGGCTGGTCATCACGTTGCCGCTGGCCGCGCTGGTCAGCAGCGCCGTGGGGCTGCTGGGACTGGTCGAGGGCATCATCTACCTGACCAAGAGCGACGCGGACTTCGAGCGCGAGTACGTGCGGGGGCAGAAAGCCTGGCTGTGACGGCCTGATCCGGACAGCCGTTTGTGTCACCAACAGACCCCGCTCCTGACGGCGCCGGGCGCTTCATGAACCGTTCAGAATGGGTCTGTTTGGTTCGTGTCAAGTCCGGAGTGAAACACTGAGCCATGACTGCGCGCCCGTCACCGTTCCTGTCGGCCCCCTGGTGGTGGGCCGGCATGATCGTGACGGCCGGGCTGTGCGGAACGGTCGCCGCGCTGCTCCTGACGGACCGGCCGGGTCCGGTGATTCTGCTGTCGGGCGTGGTGCGGGCGGCGGCGCTGCTGCTGCTGGCACTGGCAGCCGTTCGCGTCCCGGCAGCACTGCGGCCCGTGTTCTACCGCCTGCTGGGCGCGACGCTGGTGTACGTGCTGGCCGAGGCGGCCTTCGTGCTGACGGCGTCCTCCCTGAGCATCTCGACGGGTGATCCGGGCCTGCCGGACCTGCTGTACCTGACGTTCTACCCGCTGGTCCTGTGGGCCCTCCAGCCCCTGCGGGGCGGGCGTCCGCTGCCGCTGATGTCGCGCCTGAACATCCTGGCGACCACCCTGACCATCGTGCTGCCGCTGTACGTCGTGCTGGTGCAGGCCTCGCCGGAGCAGCGGCAGCTGGCGTGGTGGACGGGCGTGCTGTACCCGGCGCTGGACGCCTGGGTGCTCAGCACGCTGCTGGCGCTGCTGTTCACGCGCCGCCGCTTGCCCCTGATCGTCCTGCCGCTCGTGACGGGCGTCCTGCTGATCGTGGTGGGAGACGTGGCGTACGTGATTCTCAGCGCCCACGGGCAGTACTCGCCCCTGCATCCCGTCACGGCGCTGTGGACGGCGGCCATGGGGGCGTTCGGCCTGTCGGCCCTGCGCGCCCTGACGGCCACCACCGACCCGGAATGGAACCGGCCCGCGTGGGTGCCGGCGCTGGTGCAGGCCGGGCCGTACGTGGCGCTGGGGGTCGCGACCCTGACCTGGGCGCTGATCTCGCACGGGGAGGCGGTCGAGAACGTGACCTTCACCGGCATCATGGCCCTCACGGCGCTGCTGCTGGCCCGGCAGGAACTGCTGGGAGCCCGGCAGCGCCGCCTGACGACCCGGCTGCGCAGCACCGCACAGGCACTCCAGGGCAGCCGCCGGGACCTGTGGCGGCAACTGCACACCGACGACCTGACCGGCCTGCCCAACCGCCGCGCGTGCCTGGACCGCCTGGACGGCTGGCTGGCGCAGGACCCCGCCAGGGCCGACGTGGGCGTGCTGTTCCTGGATCTGGACGGCTTCAAGAACGTGAACGACGGGTACGGGCACGCCGCCGGGGACGAGGTGCTGCGCGTGACCGGGCAGCGCCTGAGCGGGCTGGCCGCGCAGGAACCCGACCTGCTGCCCGCCCGGCTGAGCGGCGACGAGTTCGCGCTGGTGTTCCTGGGCACCCCGGAGCGGGGCGAGGCGCTGGCCGGGCAGGTCGCGGCGCTGATCGCGCGGCCGATCACCCTGCCGGACGGGCAGACGCTCACGACGGCCGGGTCGCTGGGACAGATGCACAGCGCCCTGACGGCCGGCGTGACCACCAGCGGCCTGCTGTCCGGCGCGGATCACGCCATGTACCGCATGAAACGGGACCGCAAGGCGCAGCAGGTCCCGCAGCGTACCCCCACCCTGTTCGACTGATCCGGGTTCCGGGGGTGCCGCGCCCCGTGGGTTACAGCGCCTGTTCGATGTCCGCTTTCAGGTCGGCCAGGGCCTCGACGCCCACGCTCATGCGGATGGTCAGGGGCGTGACTCCGGCGGCGTGGCGGGCCGCCTCGGGCACGCGGGCGTGCGTGGTCGTCCAGGGGTGCACGACCAGGGTGCGCACGTCCCCCAAGTTCGGGGCGATGCGCAGCACCCGCACGCGCGACAGGAACGCGGCGGGGTCCGGCACCTCGAAGGTCAGGACGGCGCCCTGCCCGACCCGCAGGTACGTCTGCGCGAGGTGGTGGTGCGGGTGGCTGGGCAGGCCGGGGTAACTGACCTTCCCGACGCGCGGGTGCGCCTCCAGCCACTGCGCGAGGCCCAGCGCGGTCGCACTCTCACGCTCCAGGCGCAGGGCGAGGGTTTCTAGGCCCTGCGCGATCAGGAACGCGCTGTGCGGGGCCAGGGTCATGCCCAGCTGGTGCGCGCCGAACCAGCGTTGCCGCCACGCCAGCGCCGCGTCGCCCCGCACGCTGAGGATGCTCTGCTCGCCGCCGTCCGCAAAGATGGGATTGCGGGTCAGATCGTGCCCACTGCCGACCGTGACAGCCCCACCCAGCACGCTGCCGTGCCCGCCCGCCCACTTGGTCAGGGACTGACTGACGATGTCCGCGCCGTGTTCCAGCGGGCGGCACAGGAAGCCCACGCCGCCGCAGGTGTTGTCGATGGCCAGCAGCGCCCCGTGCGCGTGCGCGATGTCCGCGAAGGCGCGGATGTCCGCGATGTCCCCGGCCGGGTTGCTGATCATCTCGGCCCACACGAGCCGCGTGTTGGGTTGCAGCGCCGCCTGCACGGCTTCGGGGGTGTTGTCGACCAGCGTGGCCGTGATGCCCATCAGCGGCAGGATGTTACTGAGCATCCCGGTCGTCCCGCCGAACAGACTGCTGGCCGACACCACGTGATCCCCCGCGCGACACACGCTGAGAATGGCGGTCAGGGTGGCCGCCTGCCCGCTCGCCACGGCGACGGTGGCCGCGCCGCCCTCCAGGGTGGTGAGGCGGTCCTCCAGCGCCCGCACGGTCGGGTTCTGCAGCCGGGCGTAACTCAGGCCGGTGTTCTGCTGGAATTCCAGTTGCGCCTCTTCCAGCGTGTCGAACTGGAACGCGGCGGCCGCGTGGATCGGAAAGCCGATGGTCTGCCCCAGCCCGCGCGGAATGCTGCTCTGCACGGCGGTCGTCTCGTAACTCCAGTCTTCGGCGGGATGGGCGGCCGGGCGGGGCGTGTCGGTCATGCCCTCACGCTACGCCGCGCGCCGCGCTAGGGTGCCGGGCATGTCCGGCCCACCCGACCCCTTCACCACCCTCCCGGCCCGCCCGGCCGCCACGCTGTCCGTGGGCGTCAGCGTCCTGATTCAGGACGAGCAGGGGCGTGTGCTGCTGCAACGGCGCGGCGACGACGGCCGCTGGGGCACGCCCGGCGGGCACCTGAACCCCGGCGAGAGTTTCCTGCAGGCCGCGCAGCGCGAACTGTTCGAGGAGACCGGCCTGATCTGCCCGGACCTGCACCTGATGCCCCTCCCGGACGCCCTGATCGACGGTCCCGCCTTCCGCGTCAGCACGCCGCGCGGCGACCGCTATCAGGTGGGGCTGCGCACGCGCGGCACCCTCAGCGCCGCCTCGCTGGACCTCGCCGCGCCCGACGACAGCGGCGAAACGCTGGCCCTGGCGTGGTTCCCGCTGACCGATCTGCCGCCCCTGAGCGGCGCCATCAACGTCGCCAGCCTGAACCTGCTGCGCCGCGAGCAGGACCTGCCGGACCTGCCACCGCTCCCGGCCTAGGCGCGCGGCCGACAGGGGTGCGTCATATCCGCACGACAGCTTTCTGAACGTTCCCTAAAGTGAAGATGTGAAACGTTCCCTTGCCCTGCTGACCGTCGGCGCCCTGCTGCTCGCCTCCTGCGACCGTACCACCACGCCCACGCAACCCACCAATCCGGCCCCGGTTGACCCGGCCAAGACCGAACCCGCCGCGCCCGTCGTGGGCCAGAGCCTGGAAGTGCAGAACGTGATGGGCACCGCCCAGAGCGCCGCCAAGCAGATGGCCGCCATGACCGACCCGAACAGCCCGAACATGGACCCGGATCTGAAAGCCCTGCTGGGTCTGCTGGGCATGGGCAGCGCGCCCGTCCCTATGTCTGGCGGCCTGAACGGCCTGGACCTGAGCGGCGCCGCGTCGTTCGGGAAGAACTTCGTGCAGGGGCTCGGCGGGAAGGGGCGCGTCACCACGCAGGCCATGACGGTCGTGCAGGACACCCTGGCCACCGGCACGCGCACGTACACCCGCGACGGCGGCTACCAGTACTCCGAGCTGCCCAGAGACGGCTACGTGGAGATCGACGAGCAATCCGGCGTGCGCATTGAGGCAAAGTGGAAGGTCGGCGGCGCCGCGACCGTCTGGGTGAACAGCGGGTACCGGTACGATTACCGCACCGGGCAGAGCGTGATGGTGCAGCAGGAAGTGCCGACCAACGCGACCGGCAGCGTCACCGTCTCCGGGAAGACCGTGGCGGGCCTGAAATTCAGCATGACGCCCGGCGACTGCCTGAACACCGCCGGCCCCACCGCGCTGACCCTGAGCGGCTGGGCGGGCCGCGAGGCGAACGCCCCCGCCAAACTGGACCTGGCGTACGCCTGGACCGAGAAGGACGTGCTGTTCAGCGGCTCGGCGCAGTACGCAACGACCAAAGAGAAGGCAGCTGCCAGCATGAAACTGAACGTGACCGGCACCACCCGCGACCGCTGCGGCGCAGCCTTCACGTTCACGCCCACCCGCGCCGACCTGACCGGCACGCTGGACATCCCCAGCCACAAGACCGAACTGAACGTGTACCTGCGCGACCTGAGCAACCTGGAATTCAGCGAGAAGGCCATGAGCGCCCCCAACGCCCTGGACCGGATCGGCGGCACCCTGAACGCCGCCCTGAGCTTCAACGGCAAGGCCGTCGTGACCGCCTTCGGCCCGCTGGCCGACGGCAAGGACATGGACCTGCAGCCGGGCGATCAGGTGAAGTTCCGCTACGTCAAGAGCGGCAAACTGGTCGAAGCGGACTTCCGCACGGCCGAGAAGGACCTGCAGGAACTCGCCAACCCGCGCCGCTGAGCGCACGCGGACAGGGCGCAGGCCGGGGCGGGTGCTCCGGCCTGTCCTGTTTGCGGCGGCGCCAGCATGGGCGGTGCGGTAGCGTGGTTCATGCGGATCGAGGACATGAACTGGGCCATGGTGGCCGAGACGCTGCGCGCCGAGGACCGTTGCGTGCTGCCGCTGGGCTGCACCGAGCAGCACGCGACCCTGAGTCTGGCGACCGACACGCGCCTCGCCGCGCGGGTGGCGGCCGAGGCGGCCGACGGGCTGGGCGTGCCGGTGTTCCCGGCGCTGCCGTACGGGGTGACGCCGTCGTTCACGGCGTATCCGGGCACCGTGAGCCTGCGGGTGGGCACGTACCTGGCGTTGCTGGACGACCTGCTGTCGGGCCTGCACGGGCAGGGGTTCCGGCGGATCCTGATCGTGAACGGGCATGGGGGGAACTCGCCGGGGCAGGGGTGGCTTGGCGAGTGGCTGGCGCGGCATCCGGACGCGCGGGTGCAGTGGCATAACTGGTGGAACGCGCCGCGCACCTGGGCGGCCGTGCAGGCCACCGACGAACTGGCGAGTCACGCGAGCTGGATGGAGAACTTCCCCTGGACGCGCCTGGAGGGCGTGGCGGCCCCCGAGGAACGCAAACCCATGGTGGACGTGGCGGCCCTGCGGCAACTGCCGCCCGCGCTGGTGCGGGAGCGGCTGGGCGACGGGAATTACGGTGGGCTGCACCGCCGCCCGGACCGGGAGATGCAGCGCATCTGGCAGGAGGCCGTCGCAGAGACGCGCGCGCTGCTCCAGGGAGGCTGGGCGTGACCCTGATGCAACTGCGGGCCGTGTGGGGCAACCGCCCCCTGATGGCCGCCGCCGTGGGCGTCCTGATTCAGGACGAGGCGGGCCGCGTGCTGCTGCAACGCCGCGGCGACGACGGTCTGTGGGGCGAACCGGGCGGCGCGCTGGAACCCGGCGAGGACTTCCTGACCAGCGCCCGCCGCGAACTGCTGGAGGAGACCGGCCTGGACTGCCCCAACCTGACGGTGCTGCCGCTGCCCGAGGGGTTGCAGGACGGCCCGGAGCTGTTCCACCGCTACCCGAACGGCCACGAGATCTACATCGTCGGGATGCGCGCCCACGGCACGCTGAGCGCCGCCGCGCTGGAATGGGCCGCGCCGGACGACAGCGGCGAGACGCTGGAACTGGCGTGGTTCCCGCTGGACGCCCTGCCGGACCTGAGCAACAACGCCAACCGCGCCAGCATGAACGTCCTGCGTGCCCGCGCGGGCCTCCCACCCCTGCCCCTGGCGCCCACGCCACCCGCACCGCCGGTCGGGAATTTCCTGATGGACTTGCGGCGCGTGATCGGCCCGCGCCCCTGGTTCGCGCCCGGCTCGAACGTCCTCGTCACCGACGACGGGGGGCGCCTCCTGCTGCTGCGGCACGGGCATACCCGCCTGTGGACGCTGCCCGGTGGCAGCCTGGAACCCGGCGAGACCTTCGCCCAGACCGCCGCGCGGGAACTGTTCGAGGAGACGGGGCTGCGCGCCACCCACCTGCACCCGCTGCACATGTTCGCCGGACCCGAGTACCGCTTCACGTACCCCAACGGGCACATCATCGACAACGTCTCCGTCCTGTACCGCGCCCACGGCGTCACCGGCACCCTCACCCCCCAGCCCGGCGAGGTGCTGGAGGTCGGCTGGTTCAGCCCCGACGACCTCCCCCCCGAAGAGGACCTGAGCGGCGAACTGATCCGCGCGAACCTCCGCTGGTGGCGCACGCACGGCTGACCCGAGACTCAAGTGATTCCACATCATTCCGAGTCACCCAGTGGCCCCCTCACCCTTCCGTCGCTCCGCTCCTCCCTCCCTCTCCCACAAGGGGAGAGGGGAAAACGGAACGCGATCACATGGGAAGCAAGTTGTTTTGATCCCGTATGAATCGACTCAGCGGGCGGCCTCCACCGCCGCGAGCACCCACGGCGCCCGGACGTCGGCGCATCCCTCGCAGCGGGGGCGGGCGCCGCAGCCCGGGTCACGGTTCGGCGTGTCCGGCAGGGACGGGGCCTGCGCTCCCACGACATTCAGCACACCGACCGGCCCGACGACCCCTGCCCTGAGGTGACCCAGCAGGGTCACGCCGCCCAGCGCCTCACCACCGGAGGTCAGCACGTAGCGCCGCAACCGCGACGGCGCGCGCTCCGGTGCGCCCCGCTGGGCCCGCAGCGGCCCCCGGTAGGGTGGATTCAGGGACAGGCCCCAGTCCTGCTCGGCCCGCATCCACGGCACGGCGATCATGTTGACCGTCGGTGGGGTGCTCACCACCGCCGTCCGGGAACGCGCGTCGAAGGTCAGGGTGAACGGCGTCCGGGCCGCGATCAGGTCACGCAGCGCCACCCGGCCCGCCACGACCGGCACCCGCACACCATTGACGACCGCCGCCCGCCCATTGACCGGGCAGGTCAGGCCCAGCAGGTCGCACGCAGCCACCAGCGGCACCCGCACCCGTCCGGCCTCCACCCCCGGCGCGCCCCCCTACGCGTCGATCCAGTACAGCGCCCCGAACCGCACCGAGACGGGCGCGGAAGCCGCCTGCGCGACACCGGACCCGCCCAGGATGGCCGCCAGTGCGAGCCGCGCCCACCAGCGTGACCTCCAACTCACCCCGCCTGCCCGGTCAGGAACGCGCGGAGTTCCCGCATGAGAGCGTGCAGCGCACCCAGCGTGCCGACCACGTCCCCCTCGACCTGAAGGCCGTGATTCACGCCGTCCAGCACGAGCACCCGCACGCCCGCGCCGGTCAGTTCCGTGATCCACTCGGGGCGGTACTGGCCGTCCTGGGTGCCGATCACGACCAGCGAGGTCGCCGCGTGCGCCGCGATGGCCGCGCGGACCTCCGGGCGTTCCAGCAGCGGCGTGAGCCACACCAGCCGCGCGCCGGGCGGCACCACTCCCCCCTGCAGCAGCAGGGTCAGGCCCTGTGTCCCGATGGATTTCGCCACCACGCACGCGCCGCCCGCGCCCGGCAGGATCGCGTGGCAGGCGGCCCGCACGTCCTCCCGCAGCCACGCCAGTTGTTCCTCCTGTGGGGCGTCCATGAACGCCGGGACGTTCCAGCGGGTGTCGAGCGTCAGCGTGTCGAAGCCCAGTTCATCCAGCAGAAGCGCCGGGTACAGCAGGCCCGGCTGGCGCGCCCCATACCGCAGCCCCGGCAGCAGCAGCGCCGCCCCCACGGCCTCGCCCGGCGGGTGTCGGTTCACCATGCAGGGCAGCGCCTCGCCCCGGAAGCCACGCACGTCTGCCGTCACTGTCTCGGAAGTCATGCCCGAGCCTACCCGCCCCCACGCGGTCCCGCTGCTGCACATGCATGGGAAGGAGGCCAGAGCACGCGGCCCTGGCCTCCTTCTGCCTGCTCAGAGCTCATGGCTCAGAGTGCACAGCCCGCTTACTTCTCCCGGATACTCCAGCCCTGCGCGCGGACGGCGCCCATCAGGGCGTCCATGACGGGGTCCACCTCGGCGTCGGTGAGGGTCCTGTCGCCCCGGAACACGAGGCGCACGGCGACGGAGCGGTTGCCCGTGCCGATCTGCTCGCCGGTGAACACGTCGAAGGGTTCCACGCTTTCCAGCAGGGTGCCGCCGTGTTCGCGCAGCAGCGCGGCGATCTCGCCGTAGCTGACGCCTGCGGGGGTGATGACGGCGAGGTCACGCCACGCGGCGGGGGTGCGGCTGGGGTCGCGGAACGTCCACTCGCGGCCCGGCAGGGGCAACGCGGCCTCCATGAGGAAGGTGTCGCCCTTCAGGCCGAATGCCTGGGCGATCTCGGGGTGCAGCGCGCCGAGCCAGCCGACGCTCTGACCGTTCCAGACGACCTCGCCCGCGATGCCGGGGTGCAGGGCACTGGGGACGGCCTCGCCACGCAGCTGGCGCAGTTCGAAGCTGGCGCCCAGGGTGCCCGCCAGGGATTCCACGAGGCCCTTGAACGCCCGGAAGTCCCCGGCAATGCCCGCCTGATCGGTGCGGGGCGCCAACGGGCCGCGCATCAGCAGGCCGACGCGTTCCGTTTCGCCGCTGGCGGGGAAGATGCGGCCCATCTCGAAGATCAGCGCGCGGTCGCCCTTCGCGTGGGCCTGCGCGGCCTTCACGAGGCTGGGGTACAGCGCGGTGCGCAGCCCGGTGCGGTCGGCGGTCAGGGGGTTGCGCAGGCGCACGCCGGGCCGCTCGGTGCGGGCCTTCTCGGCCTCCTCGTCGCTGGTGAAGGTGTATGTCACGACCTCCTGCGCGCCGATGCCGGCCAGGGTGCGGCGCAGCGTCGCGCGGGCCACGCCGGGCTTCTCCGCGCCGACGTTGCTTTCATGCACGCGCAGGGTGGGGAGGCTCTCGGGGAGGTGCGCGAAGCCGTGCAGGCGCGCGACCTCCTCCGCGAGGTCCTGCCAGATCGCCATGTCCACCCGCCACGAGGGCGGCAGGACGCTCAGCGTGTCCCCCTCGCCCTCCACGACGCACCCGAGGCGGGTGAGGATGCCGCGCATCTCGCCGGTGTCCACGGGCATGCCCAGCAGCGCGCGGATCTGCTCGCCCGTCGCCTCGATCCGACCCGGAATCTCGGGGTCGCCCACGACGGTCGCGCCGGGGTGCACCTGGCCGCCCGCGTCGCCCAGCAGGCCGACCAGTCGGGCCGCCGCGCGTTCGGGCAGCAGGGGGTCCACGCCACGCTCGTAGCGGTACACGGCGTCGGTCTTCAGGCCCAGGCGGGTGCTCGTGCGGCGCAGCAGCACCGGGTCGAAGTGCGCGACCTCGATCACCACGTCCGTCGTGTCGGCGCGCACGTGCCCGTGATCGCCGCCCATGATCCCCGCGATGCCCAGCACCGTGTCGCCCGGCCTGGGCTGCCCGGCCGTCTCGAAGGCCTCCGCGACGGTGGACACCTCGGGCTGCGCGCCGTCGAGGATCAGCAGGTCCTCCGGGCCGACCTCGTGCTCGCCGCCCAGCAGGTCCCGCACCCGCTCGCCCTGACGCAGCCCGAACGCCACGAGAATCTGATCGCCGCGCACGTCCCGCCGGTCGTACAGCGCCGTCGGCTGGCCCAGTTCCAGCATCACGTAATTGCTGGTATCCACGATCAGGTCAATCGAGCGCATGCCGGACAGGGTCACGCGGCGCTGCATCCACAGCGGCGCCGGACCGTTCCGCAGTCCACTGACCGTGCGGGCCACGAAGCGATCGCAGCCGAAGCGCAGCTTCTGCGTCGGGTCCCGCTCGATCCGGATGCCCTTGGGCGGCAGGGACACGCGGATCTCGCCCTCCCCCACCGCCTGCGGCCCGGCCGCCGGTTCCACCAGTTCCAATTTCAGGAACGCCGCCAGATCCCGCGCCAGCCCCAGCGCACTCAGCACGTCCGCGCGGTTCGGAGTGACCTCCACGTCCAGCACGTGATCCGCCGCCCACAGCTCGCGCATGGGCGTCCCCGGTTTTGCCGTCCCGGCCGGGAACAGCATCAGGCCCGCGCTGCTCTCGCCCAGACCCAGCTCCTTCGCACTCGCCGCCATGCCCCACGACTCCACGCCCTGCAACGCCCGCACGCCGTACGTCATGCCGCCCAGCTCCGTGCCCGGCGACACCAGCGCCAGCATCGTCCCCGCCGGGAGGCCCACCGCGTTCCCTGCGCCCGACGCAATGACCCGCTCGCCGTGCTCACCGGCATCCAGCGTCAGGCGCGTCAACTGCGTGCCGGGCATCGCCTCCGCCGCCTTCACCGCCACCAGCAGCACCCCCGCCGGCGGCGCGGCGACCTCCTCCACGCCCTCCAGCGGCAGACCCAGCCCCGCCAGGATCGGCTCCAACTCCGACACCACCGGCAGACCCGGCACCAGTTCCTTCAACCACGAATACGGAATTTTCATTGAGTAACCTCGGATGTTCGGGTGGAAGTCCAGTGACCCCTCACCCCGGCCCTCTCCGCAAGAGGAGAGGGAGAAAAACGCTCTGGCTTCAGCCTTCTGTCAGTCCCTCTCCCGTGGGGAGAGGGGTTGGGGTGAGGGGTCCGTGCGCCACCTCGCGCACCAGGTCCCGCGCCCGCTCGGGCACGAGGTTCACGGCGTCGAGCTGCGTGAGGGGCACCCACTGCGGCGAGTACCAGTTCACGTCGCTGCTGCGGATCGCTTCGGGGCCGTCGCCGAGGCGCATCTCGCCGGACTGCACGTGTGCCCGGAAGTAGTGCTCCAGGTTGCCGATGTTCTCCAGCACGAGCAGTTCCGGGCCGACCGTGACGGTCAGGTTCACTTCCTCCAGCACCTCGCGCACGCAGGCCTGGGCGGGCGTCTCGCCGTCCTCGATGCCGCCGCCGGGCAACGTGGCGTACGCGCGCCCCTGCTTGCGGCGCAGCATCAGCAGCACCTCGACGCTGTCGGTGGTGGCGTCGTTGAGGATGATCGCGACGGCGCGTGCTCTCACTCCAGCTCTCCCCGGAACTGTCCGATGACGCGGGGATCGTTGGCGTAGAAGTAGCGGATGTCGGGGATCTTGTACTTGAGCATGGCGATGCGTTCCGGGCCGAGGCCGAACGCGAAGCCGGTCTTGCCTTCGTACACGCGCGTCTTGCCCTGCGCTTCGCGGAGGTCGTCGACGGCCTTGAAGACGCTGGGGTGGACCATGCCGCACCCGCCGAGTTCGAGCCATTTGCTCTCGCCGCGCGGGTTGTCCCAGTACACGGCGAAGTCCGCGCCGGGTTCCACGAAGGGGTAGTAGCTGGGCTGGAAGCGGACCTTGGCGCCGGGGCCGTAGAGGCCGCGGGCCATTTCGGCGATGGTGCCTTTCAGGTCGGCCATGCTGATGTGGTCGCCCACGACGAGGCCCTCAAGCTGGTGGAACATGCTTTCGTGGGTGGCGTCGGTGGCTTCGTAGCGGTAGACCTTGCCGCGCACGACGATCTTCAGGTCGGGTTCGTGCTCCGTCATGTAGCGGATCTGCATGGGGCTGGTGTGGGTGCGCAGCAGGCGGCCGTCCTCGAGCCAGAAGGTGTCCTGGAGGTCGCGGGCGGGGTGGTACCAGGGGACGTTCAGGGCTTCGAAGTTGTGGTGTTCGTCCTCGACTTCGGGTCCCTCGACGACGGTGTAGCCGAGGCGTTCGTAGATGCCGGTCAGGTCGTCGTAGACGCGGTTGATGGGGTGCAGGCCGCCACTCGGGAGGGGCAGGCCGGGGAGGGTGACGTCGATGGCCTCGCTGGCCAGCTGGGCGTCGAGGGCTTCGCGCCTGAGGGTGGCTTCGCGGGTGTCGAGGGCGTCCTGGATGGCCTGCCGGACGGCGTTGATCTCGGCGCCGCGTGCCTTGCGTTCCTCGGGGGGGAGTTTGCCCAGCGTGCCGAGTTCGCGGGTGACGAGGCCGCTCTTGCCGACGTACTTGGTCTTGACGGTCTGGAGCGCTTCGAGGGTGGTGGCCGCCTGGATTTCGGGGATGGCTTCGTGCTGCATGGGTCCTCCGGTGGGGGGAATGAACAGTCTGGCAATGAAAAGCCCCGCCTCGCGGGTGCGGGCGGGGTGACGCGCTGCGACCTGTTCAGGCGAGCGTGACCCCGGTGCGGGTAAACGGCGAAGGTGTACCGGTCCGGGGCGTCATGGGGTTCAGGGTAGCAGGTTCGGGCGCGGCGGGAGGCAGGTGACCGGGTGGTGTTGACATCTGCTTGACAGGTGCGCGAAGAATGGTATCTCGATGTCCAACTCAACCTTCCGGCGCGGCCTGATGCTACTGGCCTCCGTTTCTCTTGCCCTGTCCTCGTGCGGTCACGTGCCGCTGTCCGGGGAGGCGGGGCTGTCGTCGCTGGCGGCGGCGGGTGAGCCGGTGGTCAACGAGCTGTACTACGACTCGCCGGGCACGGACGCCGGGACCTTCATTGAGCTGAAAGGGCCGGCGGGCAAGTCCCTGAGCGGGTACACGCTGGCGGCGTTCGACACGGCCGGCACGCAGTACCGCACCATTACGCTGTCCGGGACGATCCCGGCGGGCGGGTACTTCGTGGTGGCGCAGGACACGACGGTGGCGAGCCGGAATCTGGTGAATGCGGGCGCGGACCTGAACAACGGCGCGGGCAGCCTGCGTCTGCTGAAAAGCGGCGCGGTGATCGACGCGGTGGCGTACGGCTCGCCGAGCAGCAGCCGGGGCGAGGGCGCGTCGGCCGCGACGACCGGGGCGGGCAGCGCCCTGGCCCGCGTGCCGGACGGCTCGGACACGGACGCGAACAGCGTGGATTTCCGGGTGCAGGCCGCCACGCCCGGCGCGGCGAACGGGGGCGGGACGGGCGGCGGGGGCGGCACGACCGGGAAGAAGGTCCTGTTCGACCTGACGAAGGCCGAGGACGCCGGGAACGCCGACTGGCGCATCGACGGGGCGTACAGCGATTACGCCAGTGCGCTGCGCGGGCTGGGGTACACGGTCAGCAGCGTGACCGGCACGAGCATCACGTCCACCAGCCTGTCGGGCGCGTCGGTGCTGGTCATTCCCGAGCCGCAGAATCCGTTCAGCGACGCCGAGCGCGCCGCGATCCAGAGCTTCGTGCAAAGCGGCGGTGGGGTGTTCATGATCACGGACCACCGCGTCAGTGACCGCAACAACAACGGCTGGGACAGCCCGGAGGTCTTCAACGGCTGGGACGGGGGCACGCCGGCCAGCGTGGGCAGCACCCTGCAGGCCAGCCTGAACAGCGACGTGATCTTCGGTCTGGGGGCGTCGTTCAATTCCAGCTTCAGCGACCCGGTGTACACGGCGACCCCCGTGACCACCCACCCGATCCTGAATGGCGTGAGCAGCGCCGGGGTGTACGTGGGCACCAGCGTGGACGTGCTGTCCGGCACGGCGCTGATGGGCACGGGCGGCAAGACGTACCTCGCGGTGAACAGCGTCGGCGCGGGCCGCGTGGCGATGTGGGGCGACAGCAGCACCTTCGGGGACAACACCTACTCGGACGGCAGCACCGGCACGTACAACAACTGGCCCAACCTCAGCAACGCCACGCTGGGTAAGAACATCGTGCGCTGGCTGGCCAAGGACCTGTAATACGGACTCCGGTAGAAGGGGCTGCGAAGTCCCTTTCGTCCGGGGAGTGCGGCGTCCCTGCGGGCTCCGGGCCAGCGCCGTGAGGACCTGCTTCACCAGGCCTTCATGTTCCCGGTCCGGGCCGCCCAGGGGGTGCCCGGTCCTTTTTTGTGCGCCTGGACGCATGCGACCATGACGGCATGACGGTACATGGATTCAGGGTGCGGCCCTCGCGGAACAGGCAGGGTCAGGATGGGTGAGGTTCACACCGAGGTGTTCCTGCTGGCTGTCGGGGTGATGCTGCTGGTCAGTCTGCTGTTCAGCCGGCTGGGGGGGCGGCTGGGCATTCCGGGGCTGCTGCTGTTCCTGGGCGTGGGGATGCTGGCCGGCTCGGACGGGCTGGGCATCCAGTTTCAGGATTACCAGGGAGCGCAGGCGCTGGGTACGCTGGCCCTGTGTTTCATCCTGTTCCAGGGGGGACTGGACACGAACTGGGCCAAGACGCGCCCGGTGGTGCGCCGGGGCCTGAGTCTGGCGACGGTGGGGGTGCTGGTCACGGCGGGCGTGATGGCGGCGTTCGCGCACTACGCGTTCGGCTTTCCGTGGCTGGCGGCGTGGCTGCTGGGCGCGATCGTCAGCAGCACGGACGCCAGCGCGGTGTTCAGTGTCCTCAAGGAGCGGCAGCTGGGCCTGAAGGGCGACGTGGCGCCGCTGCTGGAGTTCGAGTCCGGCGGGAACGACCCGATGGCGGTGTTCCTCACGGTCGGGATTCTGGAACTCATGGCGAATCCCGAGCTGGGCGTGCTGGGCATCCTGCCGCTGTTCGTGAAGCAGATGCTGATCGGGGCGGCGTTCGGGGTGGTGCTGGGCCGCGCGGGGTTGTGGATCCTCAACCGCCTGCAACTGCAGTTCGAGGGGCTGTACTCGGTGCTCAGTCTGGCGCTGGCCCTGACGATCTTCGCGGGGACGGCCGTGGCGGGCGGCAGCGGGTTCCTGGCGATCTACATTGCCGGGGTGATCATCGGGAACGCCGAGTTCATTCACAAGCGGTCCCTGATCGGCTTTCACGACGGGCTGTCGTGGTTGATGCAGGTGGCGATGTTCCTGACGCTGGGCCTGCTGGTCAACCCGCACGAGCTGCTGCCCACGGCGGGGCTGGCGCTGGCGTGCGCGCTGGTGCTGGTGTTCGTGGCGCGGCCCCTGAGCGTGTACCTGAGTCTGGCGCGCGCGAAGATGCCGCTGAACGAGAAGAGCATGGTGGCGTGGGTGGGGTTGCGCGGCGCGGTGCCGATCGTCCTGGCGACCTTCCCGCTGCTGGCGGGGGTGGAGCAGGCGCAGACGCTGTTCAACATCGTGTTCTTCATCGTGCTGACCAGCGTGCTGCTCCAGGGGACCACCCTGACGCTGGTGGCGCGGTTCCTGCACGTGCGCGAGGCGCTGCCCGAGGTGACGCAGTACCCGATCACGTACACGCCGACCGGGCACAACAAGAACGAGATGGTCGAGGTGGAGGTCCGGGCGGGCAGCGCCGCCGACGGGCAGCGCATCATGGACCTGAAACTGCCGCCCGAGGCGCTCGTGATCCTGGTCCACCGGGCCGGGGAGTTCCTGATTCCGAAAGGCGCGACCGAACTGATCGCCGGGGACAGCCTGCTGGTGCTGGCCGGCGAGACGGAACTGCGCGAGGTGGAAGGCAAACTGCACCGCTGAGCGTCCCGCCGGGGCGTGGAACGCCGGGGTTTACGGGCGCAGCGGTAAGACTTTGGCGAGGGGGTGGGGCGCAGGCTGGGGAGCATGATCCTGCCTGCGCCCCGCTCTGTTGCCAGAGGCACCGGTCTGGCGGCGCTGGGGCTGGGGACCGCGTACCTGCTGCACCTGACGTACCTGCTCGGCTGGACGTCCGGGTCGCTGGAGTGGGAGATGGGGCCGTACCTGCTGGTGTGTCTGGGGTCGGCGGCGCTGATCTGGTCGCTGGCGGCCCGCACGGAAGCGCCGGGTGCGTGGCGGTGGGTGGCGACCGGCACGTTCAGCTGGGGGATCGGGAACGCCCTGTACACGCTGGGGGACGTGCAGGCGGGCGTGCTGGGTTTCACGGACCCGTGGTTCCTGGCGTTGCCGGTCTGCATGCTGCTGGCCTTCCGGCTGTTCGAGCGGCGCTGGCCGTCGCTGCCGTCGCGGGAGGGGCAGCTGGACGTGGCGGCGCAGGTCATGGCGACCGGGGCGTACCTGTGGTTTTTCGTGCTGGCCGAGCAGATGCAGCGCGCCGGGCCGTCGCTGCTGTCGAATCTGGTGTCGGCGCTGTACCCGCTGTCGGATCTGGTGCTGCTGACGCTGCTGCTGGCGCAGACGTGGCGCGGCCCGGACGGCGCGCCGCGCGGCATGGGGTTCCTCGCGGCGGGCATGGTGCTGTTCGTGGTGGCGGACACCGCGTACATCTTCCTGGCGTTGCGGGGCGAGTACCTGGGCAGCATGTGGCCGGACGCGCTGTGGCCGCTGGCGGCGCTGCTGTTCGCGGCGGGGGCGTGGCAGGCGGGGCGGCCGCGCCCGCTGAGGAGCGGCGCGCCGCGCCGGCCGCGTTCGTTGTGGTACGGGCCGCTCGCGCCATACTCGGCGCTGCTGGCGGGATTCACGCTGCTGGGCGGGGTGGGGTTGTCGCTGGAGGCGCGGGGGGCGCTGTACGCGACGTTCTTCGCGGCCGTGTTCGTCGCGGCCCGGCAGACGCTGACGCTGCGGCAACTGGAGGACAGCCGCGCGCGGCTGGAATTCCAGTCCCGGCACGACGCACTGACCGGGCTGGGCAACCGCCGGCAGCTGCACCTGTCCCTGGAGGCCTGCGCGGGCCACGCGCAGGGAACGGGCGTCCTGATCGTGGACCTGGACGACTTCCGGTTCGTGAACGAGGCGCTCGGGCACCGGGCCGGGGACGCGTTCCTGCAACGGACGGCCGCCACGCTGCGGGATCAGGCGGCCGCGCTGAACGGCGAGTGCTTTCACCTGAGCGCCGACGAGTTCGTGGTGATCGTCCCGGCCACGCACGAGGAGACGCTGCGGGCGGCGGGCGAGACGCTGCGGGCGGCCCTGCGGGAACCCGTCACGCTCGAGGGGCAGGTGCTGAACATCACGGCGTCGGTGGGGGCGGCGCTGCGGCCGGCGGACGGAGGATGGAGCGGCGCGGCCCTGCTGCGGCGCGCGGACCTCGCCATGAAGGAGGTCAAACGCAGCGGCGGGAACGCCGTGCGGCTGTTCGATCCGCTGCGCGACGACGAGGCCGCCGCGCGGCGCGTGACGATCGAGACGCGGCTGCGCGGCGCCGCCGAACGCGGGGAACTGCAACTGCACTACCAGCCGCAACTGGAGCGCGGCGGGCAGCGCGTGCATTTCGAGGCGCTGCTGCGCTGGCAGGACGCGCAGCTGGGCGCCGTCTCCCCGGCCGAGTTCGTGCCGGTCGCGGAGGGCGCGGGCCTGATGGTCAGCCTGGACCGCTGGGTGATCGCGCAGGCGTGCCGGCAGCTGGCCGCGTGGCGGGCGGCCGGGCGGGAGTGGCAGGTGGCGGTGAACATCAGCCCGCCGAACCTGGTGCGGCCGGATTTCCTGCCGTTCCTGCTGCGGACGCTGCGCGAGCATGACCTGCCGCCCGCCGCGCTGAGCCTGGAGGTCACGGAGCGCCTGCTGATCGAGAACGAGGCGCAGGCCGCGCAGACCCTTCAGGCCCTGCTGGACCTGGGAATCGAGGTGGCGGTCGATGATTTCGGGGTGGGACAGTCGTCGCTGTCGTCGTTGCTGCGCCTGCCGATCAGCGTGCTGAAGGTGGACCGGGCGTTCGTGACGGAACTCACGGGGGACCGCGCGGACGGGCAGGCGGCGTTCAAGGTGGTGCAGGCGGTCGTGGGGCTGGGCCGCGCGCTGAACCTGCGGGTGGTGGCCGAGGGGGTGGAAACGCCGGAGCAGGCGCAGCTGCTGTGGGAACTGGGCGTGGACGCCCTGCAGGGCTACTGGATCGGGCGGGCCGCGCCGCCGGAACTGCTGACCGCAGCGCCCGGCGGCGCGGCGTGGCCGGCGCCCGGCGTTGTCTGACCTGCAAAGACACGGGGGACACCGGGCTGCGGCGGCGGTGTTACCGTGGGGTCATGACGACCACCGCCGAGAAATCTGCCGCCCGTGACACGGCACTCTTCGACCTGATCGCCCAGGAGGCCGAGCGGCAGCGTCTCGGGCTGGAGCTGATCGCTTCCGAGAACTTCACATCGGCGGCGGTGCGGGAAGCGCAGGGCAGCATCGTGACGAACAAGTACGCCGAGGGCTACCCCGGCAAGCGCTGGTACGGCGGGTGCGAGGTCGTGGACCGCATCGAGCAGCTGGCCATCGACCGCCTGAAGGAACTGTTCGGCGCGGCGTGGGCGAACGTGCAGCCTCACTCGGGCAGCAGCGCGAACCTCGCGGTGTACAACGCGCTGATCCAGCCGGGCGACACGGTCCTGGGCATGGACCTCAGCCACGGCGGGCACCTGACGCACGGCAACCCCGTGAACTTCTCGGGCCTGCGCTACCGGATCGTCAGTTACAAGGTGAACCCCGACACCGAACTGATCGACATGGAGGAAGTCCGCCGGCTGGCGCATGAGCACCAGCCGAAGATGATCATCGCGGGGGCCAGCGCCTACAGCCGCACCATCGACTTCAAGGCGTTCCGCGAGATCGCCGACGAGGTGGGCGCGATCCTGTTCGCGGACGTCGCGCACATCGCGGGCCTGATCGCGGGCGGCGTGCATCCGAATGCGCTGCCGCACGCGCACGTGGTCGCCAGCACCACCCACAAGACCCTGCGCGGGCCGCGCGGCGGGATCATCCTGAGCAACGACCCGGAACTGGGCGCCAAGATCGACCGGGCCGTGTTCCCCGGCTACCAGGGCGGGCCGCTGGAGCACGTGATCGCCGCGAAGGCCGTCGCGTTCGGCGAGTGCCTGACCGACGAGTTCAAGGCGTACGCCGCGCAGATCATCCGCAACGCGCAGGCGCTCGCAAAGGCCTTCCAGGACAAAGGGTACCGCGTGGTGTCCGGCGGGACCGACAACCACCTGTTCGTGCTCGACCTGCGCCCCCAGGGCCTGAACGGCACCAAGGCCACGCGCCTGCTCGACGCGAACCACATCACGATCAGCAAGAGCACCCTGCCGTACGACACCGAGAAGATCCTGCACGGCGGCGGCATCCGCATCGGCACGCCCGCCGTCACCACGCGCGGCATGGTGGAAAGCGACATGCAGACCGTCGCAGACCTGATCGACCGCGCCCTGAAAGGCGAGGACGTCAAGGCCGAAGTACATGCCTTCGCGGGCGGCTTCCGGATTCCCTGAACCCGGCGCGCCACCCGGCAGGGCAGAGGCAGTGGGGGGATTCCCTCACTGCCTCTGCCCTATCCGCCTCTGCTCTGTCTGTCCTGCCCGGCCCGCAGGCACCGACATCCGACCCTCCCCCCCCAGCGCGACGCACCCGCCGCCTGTGAGAATTCCGTCAATTCGCGTGGCATAGTGGGAACATCCATGACCGAACCGCCCACCCCACAGGTCAGCTACGCTGAACTGACCCTGCAACTCACCCGGCTGGGCCTGAACGCCCCGGACCTCGGCAGCGCCATGCAGCCCGTCCTGGACGCCCTGGTCACCCACACCGCCGCCGACGGGGCCGGGTACTTCCAGTGGTGGGAATCCGAACAGACCTTCCGCATCCGCGCCGTCAGCGGCCGCCACCCCTGGCACGCCACGTCCGGCCTGCCCGCCACGCTGCCGCTGATCCAGGCGCTGCGGGCCGCTGACAGCGTCAGCTTCTACACCGACACCCTGACCCACCCCGCCGCGACCGGTTTCCCGGCGCTGGGCATGCACGCCCTGATCGCCGCGCCCGTCCACGACCGCCAGGGCCACCTGATCGGCGCGCTGCTCGCCCACGCGCACATCCCGCACGTCTGGACGGACATCGAATGCGCCCTGACCGGCAGCGTCACCGGCCTGCTGGCACTGCTCGCCGCCCGCCTGGACGCCGAGGAACGCGAACGCGAGGCGCACGAGAGCGCCCTGCGAACCCTGGGCCTGTTCCTAGAAGCGCGGGACGCCGAAACGCACGGCCACACCGACCGGGTCACGCAGCTCGCCGTGCGGCTGGGCCGCGCCCTGAACCTCGACGAACCCAGCCTGTGCGCCCTGCGCTGGGGCGCGTACCTGCACGACATCGGCAAGATCACCCTGCCCGACGACGTGCTGCGCTGGCCCGGCCCGTTCAGCCCCGCGCAACGCGAACGGATGCGCGTCCACGTCGAGGAGGGCGTGTCGCTGGCGCAGCAGCTGACGTTCCTGCCGCAACCCGCCCTGGACGTCATCGCCGCCCACCACGAACGCTGGGACGGCAGCGGCTACCCGCTGGGCCAGCGCGGCCAGAACATTCCCCTCCCGGCCCGCATCTTCGCCGTGTGCGACGTGTTCGACGCCCTGACCAGCAACCGTCCCTACAAGCACGCCTGGAGTACCGACGAGGCGCTGGCCTTCGTGCAGTCCGCCAGCGGCACGCACTTCGACCCGCAGGTCGTGCAGGCCCTCGTGAAGGTTCTCGGGCACCACGCAGCGTAAGCAGACAGCATAGTAAGAATAGCTTATTCTGCCTGAAGACAATCAGGTGCTACGGTAGCCCATGCACCCCGAACAACTCCTCCAGGCCTACGCCGACGCCGTCCACGCCCGCGACGCTGAAGCCCTGCTCGCCCTGTACCACCCGCACGTCACCGTGTACGACATGTGGGAACACTGGCTCTACGACGGCCAGCCGGCATGGCGCGGCATGGCGCGGCATGGTCGAGGGCTGGTTCGCCAGCCTCGGCGACGAGCGGGTGCAGGTCACCTTCGACGATGTCCGCAGCACCGTCACGCCGGAGATGGCCCTCGTGCACGCCTTCGCCACCTACGCGGGCCTGAATGCCAGCGGCGAACGCCTGCACGCCATGAACAACCGATTGAGCCTCACCCTCACCCGCAGCGGCGACGGCTGGTTGATCCTCCACGAACACAGCAGCGCCCCCGCCGACTTCAGCAGCGGCAAGGTCAACCTCCACCGACCAGCGTAGACTCGCCCAGCAGAAGGCCGCACCTCTCCCCTGACTGGGGCGGCGCGGCCTTTCCGTTTCGTCACGGCTGGTGGTCGTCCTGGAAGATGTCCTCGATGCGCTGCCCGAACAGGCGGGCTAGTTTGAAGGCCAGCGGCAGGCTGGGGTCGTACCGGCCGGTTTCCAGGGCGTTGACGGTCTGGCGGGACACGTCGAGCTGATCGGCGAGATCGGCCTGCGTCCAGCCGCGCGCGGTGCGGAGTTCGCGCAGGCGGTTGTTCATTCGCCGTCCTTCCAGCGCAGGTAGCGGTTGGTGGCCCACATGATCAGCATGGACCCGACCAGGGCGAGGTACACCGGCCAGAACGGCAGGGGCGGCGGGGTGGTCAGCGGGGCGCCCGCGGTGTTCATCGTGGACAGGAAGCTCCAGAGGAGCAGCAGGGCGACGGCGTTCGACAGGAACATGCCGGTGACCATCCAGGCTTTCAGGAAACGCAGTCGGGCGCGTTCGTCGAGGACGCGGTACTGCCGGAACCAGATGAACTGGCCGCCGATCAGGGAGGCGGTCATCAGGGTCCAGTGGGCGCCGAAGTTGGTGGGGTAGCGGGCAGCCAGCAGGAACAGGGCGATGCAGACGATGATGAACAGCAGTTCCAGGCGGCGCATCTGGCTGAACTGGCGGTCGCGGCGGGTGGGCATTCGTTCCGATTTCATGGGAGCCTCCAGCATGTCAAGTTTGCTTGACTCACCCTAACCGGCCGTCCCCCGCGCTGTCAAGTGATCTTTACATCGCCGAAACCGAAAAGGCGGGCCTTCACGCCCGCCTCCTCTTCCCTGCCTACGCTCAGCGGGGCAGGACGCTGGTGCCCATGAGGTGCTGGTCGATGGCGCGGGCGGCCTGACGGCCCTCGCGGATGGCCCACACGACGAGGCTCTGGCCGCGGCGCATGTCCCCGGCGGCGAAGACACCTTCGACGTTGGTGTGGTAACCGCCCTCGTCGGTGTGGGCGTGGGCGTTGCCGCGGGCGTCCTTCTGGATGCCGAAGGCGTCGATAACGCTGCCGACGGGGCTGACGAAGCCCATGGCGAGCAGGACGAGGTCGGCCTTGTGGACCTCCTCGCTGCCGGGGATTTCGGTCAGCTGGCCGTCCCTCAGTTCCATGCGGACGGTCTTGACGCCCGTGACCTTGCCGCCCTTGCCGATGAATTCCTTGGTGGCGATGGCGAATTCACGCACGGCGCCTTCCTCGTGGCTGGTGCTGGTGCGGAGTTTCATGGGCCAGTAGGGCCACACGAGGGGTTTGTTCTCCTGTTCGGGCGGCTGGGGCATCACCTCGAACTGGGTGACGCTGGCGGCGCCGTGGCGGTTGCTGGTGCCCACGCAGTCACTGCCGGTGTCGCCGCCGCCGATCACGATGACGTGCTTGCCGTCGGCGCGCAGCTGCTTTTTCAGCTTGTCGCCCGCGTTCACGCGGTTCTGCTGCGGCAGGAACTCCATGGCGAAGTGAATGCCGTCCAGCTCGCGGCCGGGGGCGGGCAGGTCGCGGGGCTGCTCGGCTCCGCCCGCCAGAAGGACGGCGTCGAACTCTGCTTTCAGTTCGTCGGGCGTGACGGTCTGCTTGCTGAGGTTCGTGATCCGGCTGCCCTCGGGCCACGCGCCTACCAGCACGCCGGTGCGGAAGGTCACGCCCTCGGCCTGCATCTGTTCGACGCGGCGGTCGATGTGGTGCTTGTCCATCTTGAAGTCGGGAATGCCGTAACGCATCAGGCCGCCCACGCGGTCGTTCTTCTCGAACACGGTCACGTCGTGCCCGGCACGCGCGAGTTGCTGCGCGGCGGCCAGCCCGGCGGGACCCGAACCGATCACGGCGACCTTCTTGCCGGTCTTCACGGCGGGGGGTTGCGGCGTGACCCAGCCTTCCTGCCAGCCGCGTTCGATGATGCTCAGCTCGATGCTCTTGATGCCGACCGCGTCGCCGTTGATGTTCAGGGTGCAGGCGGCCTCGCAGGGGGCGGGGCAGATGCGACCCGTGAACTCGGGGAAGTTGTTCGTGGAGTGCAGGGTGTCCAGCGCGCTGCGCCAGTCGTCCTGGTACACGAGGTTGTTGAAGTCCGGGATGATATTCCCGACGGGGCAGCCGTTGTTGCAGAACGGAATGCCGCAGTCCATACAGCGCGTCGCCTGGAGGCGGGCGGCGTCCGGGGCGAGGGGCAGCAGGAACTCGTGGTAGTGCTTGAGGCGCGCGTCGACCGGGGCGTACTGGTCCTTGATGCGCGGCTGGTCGAGGAAGCCGGTGATCTTGCTCATGCGTGCTCCGGTGGGGGGGCAGCGCCCGCCGCCTGAACTGGGCGGGCACTGGGAGGGGCTTCGACGGGACTCATCCGATTCCACACCATGTCAGAAGGGCGCTGCCATGCTGTTCCATCTCCTGAGTCCCGTCCAGACTCGTACTCGCATCCGCTCGGCTCCGTTCAGCACGGCACTGAACGGAGCGGAGTGTTACTTGGTGAGCGTGCCCTGCGCCGCCACGGGGTTGCCGGGCTGCGCGGTCTGCATGCTGGTCGTGTCGGCGGCCTGGACGGTGCCGGCCTGGGCGCGTTCGCGCAGGGCGCGCTGGTATTCCTTGGGGAAGACCTTGACGAAGCGCTTCAGGCTGTTCTCCCAGTCGTCCAGCAGTTCGGAGGCGCGCTGCGAGCCGGTCCACTTGTGGTGGCTTTCGAGCAGGCGGCGCAGGTGCGCCTCGTCGCTCTGGCCCAGGTGCAGGGCGCCGCCCGTCTGGGCGAGTTGCTGGTCCTCGGGCAGCAGGGGGTGCAGGTCGACCATGCTGGTGTTGCAGCGCTTGGCGAAGCTGCCGTCCACGTCGTACACGTAGGCGACGCCGCCGCTCATGCCGGCCGCGAAGTTGCGGCCGGTCTGGCCGAGCACGACGACGGTGCCGCCAGTCATGTACTCGCAGCCGTGGTCGCCGGTGCCTTCCACGACGGCCTCAGCGCCGCTGAGGCGCACGGCGAAGCGTTCGCCTGCCACGCCCCGGAAGAAGGCCTCACCCGAGGTCGCGCCGTACAGGACGGTATTCCCGACGATGATGTTCTGCTCGGCCTTCCCGCGGAATTCGATGCTGGGGCGCACGACCACGCGGCCGCCGGACAGGCCCTTGCCGGTGTAGTCGTTCGCGTCGCCGATCAGGTACAGGGTCAGGCCGGGGGCGAGGAACGCACCGAAGCTCTGGCCGCCGGTACCTTCCATCTGGATGAACACGGTGTTGTCCGGCAGCCCTTCGGGGCGCACGCGGGTCAGTTCGCCCGACAGCATCGCGCCGACGGTGCGGTTCACGTTGCGGACGTCCTGCAGGAAGTGCACCTTCTCGCCCTTCTCGAAGGCGGGGCGGCACTTCTCGATCAGGTGCAGGTCGAGCGCGCCGCTCAGGCCGTGGTCCTGGGTGTGGAGGTGGCGCACTCCGACCTCCCCGGGCACCTCGGGGCGGTAGAAGACGCGGCTGAAGTCCAGGCCCTGCGCCTTCCAGTGCTCGATGCCTTTCTTCGTGTCGAGCAGGTCGGCGCGGCCGATCAGGTCGTCGAAGGAGCGGATGCCCAGGCTGGCCATGATGGCGCGGACTTCCTCGGCGATGAAGAAGAAGAAGTTGATGACGTGCTCGGGTTTGCCCTGGAAGCGGGCGCGCAGCACCGGGTCCTGCGTGGCCACACCGACGGGGCAGGTGTTCAGGTGGCACTTGCGCATCATGATGCAGCCCTGCGCGACGAGCGGCGCGGTGGCGAAACCGAACTCGTCGGCGCCGAGCAGCGCGGCGATCACAACGTCGCGGCCGGTCTTCAGCTGCCCGTCGGTCTGCACGCGCACGCGGTCGCGCAGGCGGTTCAGGACGAGGGTCTGCTGCGTCTCCGCGAGGCCCAGTTCCCAGGGGGAGCCGGCGTGCTTGATGGAGCTCCAGGGGCTGGCACCCGTGCCGCCGTCGTGCCCGGCGATCACGATGTGGTCGGCCTTGGCCTTGGCGACCCCGGCGGCGATGGTGCCCACGCCGACCTCGGAGACGAGTTTCACGCTGATGTCCGCGCGGGGGTTCACGTTCTTCAGGTCGTGGATGAGCTGCGCGAGGTCCTCGATGGAGTAGATGTCGTGGTGCGGGGGCGGGCTGATCAGGCCCACGCCGGGCACGGAGTGGCGCAGGAAGCCGATGTACTCGCTGACCTTCCCGCCGGGCAGCTGGCCGCCCTCGCCGGGCTTGGCGCCCTGCGCCATCTTGATCTGGATCTGGTCGGCGCTCGTCAGGTAGTTCGTGGTGACGCCGAAACGGCCCGAGGCGACCTGCTTGATCTTGGAGCGCAGGGAGTCGCCGGGTTCCAGCGGGTAGTCCACTTCAACCCTGCTCTCGCCGAGGATGCTGGCGAGGGTGTGGCCCTCACCGATGGTCTCGCCGCGCATCTCGCGTTCGTAGCGGGCGGGGTCCTCGCCGCCCTCGCCGGTGTTGCTCTTGCCGCCGATGCGGTTCATGGCGACGGCCAGGGTGGTGTGCGCCTCGGTGCTGATCGAGCCGAGGCTCATGGCGCCCGTGGCGAAGCGTTTGACGATCTCGCTGGCGCTCTCCACTTCTTCCAGCGGGACGGGCGTCACGCCGTCGGTGCGGAATTCGAACAGGCCGCGCAGGGTCATGTGCCGCTTGCTCTGGTCGTTGATGATCCGGGCGTACTCCTCGAACGTGGCGTAGTTGCCGCTGCGCACCGAGTGCTGCAGCTTGGCGATCGAGTCCGGCGTCCACATGTGCTCCTCGCCGCGCACGCGCCACGCGTACTCGCCACCCGCGTCGAGGTTCTGCGCCAGCACGGGGTCGTCGCTGAACGCGCCGCGGTGGTTGCGCAGGGCTTCTTCGGCCACCTCGAAGATGCCGATCCCGCCGACCTGGGTGGGCGTGCCGTAGAAGTACTTCTGCACGAAGTCGGTCTTCAGGCCGACCGCCTCGAACAGCTGCGCGCCGCAGTAGCTCATGTACGTGCTGACGCCCATCTTCGACATGATCTTGCTCAGGCCCTTGCCGATGGCCTTGATGTAGTTGGAGATGGCCTTGTGCGCGTCGATGCCGTTCAGGGCGGGCATGCCGGGCACGTCGGTGTGCAGGTTGATCAGGGTTTCCAGCGCGAGGTACGGGTGGATGGCTTCAGCGCCGTACCCGGCGAGCGCGGCGAAGTGGTGGACCTCGCGGGCGTCACCGGTCTCGACGACCAGACCGACCTTCATGCGCAGCCCCGCCTTGACGAGGTGGTGGTGGATGCTGCTGAGGGCCAGCAGGCTGGGAATCGCGACGCGTTCGCGGTCCACGCGGCGGTCACTGATGACGATGATGTTGTGGCCGCTCTCGATGGCGTCCACCGCCCAGGCGTTGATGGTCGCCAGTTTGGCTTCCACGCCGCGCGCGCCCCACTCGGCGGGGTAGGTGATGTCGAGGTCGTACGCCTTGAACTTCCCGCGGGTGTGTTCCTCGATGTTGCGCACGCGGGCCATGTCGTCGAAGTCCAGGATGGGCTGCTCGACTTCCAGGCGCAGCTGCGGGTTGACCGCATTGATGTCGAGCAGGTTCGGGCGCGGCCCCACGAACGACACGAGGCTCATGACGACCGACTCGCGGATCGGGTCGATGGGCGGGTTCGTGACCTGCGCGAACAGCTGCCGGAAGTAGTTGAACAGCGGCTTGTTCTTGCCGGACAGCACGGCCAGCGGGCTGTCGTTGCCCATGCTGCCGATGCCTTCCTCGCCGGTCAGGGCCATGGGGCCCATCAGGAACTTCAGGTCCTCCTGGGTGTACCCGAAGGCCTGCTGGCGGTCCAGCAGCGACTCGCGGAACTGCCCGACCGTGCCGGTCTCCTCGCTGTCGTCCAGGCGGAAGCGGGTGTTCTCCACCCACTGCGCGTAGGGCTTGGCGGACGCGAACTGGTTCTTCAGTTCGTCGTCCTCGATGATGCGGCCCTGCTCGAAGTCGATCAGGAACATGCGGCCCGGTTGCAGGCGCCACTTCTTGACGATCTTGCTCTCGGGGACGGGCAGCACGCCGGATTCGCTGGCCAGGATGACCAGATCGTCGCGGGTCTGCACGTAGCGGGCGGGGCGCAGGCCGTTGCGGTCCAGCGTCGCGCCGACCTGTCGGCCGTCGGTGAAGACCATCGCGGCCGGGCCGTCCCAGGGCTCCATCATGCTGGCGTGGTACTCGTAGAACGCGCGGCGGCGCGGGTCGAGGTTGGCGTTCTGCTCCCAGGCCTCGGGGATCATCATCATGGCGGCGTGCGCCATGGGGTACCCGGCCAGCGTCAGCAGTTCCAGGGCGTTGTCGAAGGTGGCGGTGTCGCTCTCGCCCTCGAAGGAGATCGGGTAGAGCTTCTTCAGGTCGTCGCCCAGTACGGGGCTCTGCATGATGCCCTCGCGGGCGCGCATCCAGTTGAAGTTCCCCTTGACGGTGTTGATCTCGCCGTTGTGCGCGACCATGCGGTACGGGTGCGCCAGCGGCCACTCGGGGAAGGTGTTCGTGCTGAATCGCTGGTGGACCAGGGCCAGCGCGGAGGTCACGCGCGGGTCCTGAAGGTCGAGGTAGTACTCGCCGACCTGCGTGGCGAGCAGCAGGCCCTTGTAGATGACCGTGCGGCACGACATGCTCGGCACGTAGTACTCGGCGCCGTGCGTGAAGTTCAGCGCGCGGATGGCGTTGCTGGCCCGGCGGCGGATGACGTACAGCTTGCGCTCCAGCGCGTCCGGGACCAGCGTGTCGGGCCCCGCGCCGATGAACACCTGCCGGATGACGGGTTCCTTCTCGCGCACGGCGGGGCTCATGGGCATCTCGCGGTTGACGGGCACGTCGCGCCAGCCCAGCACGACCTGACCCTCGGCGACGATGGCACGTTCGAGTTCCTGCTCGCAGGCGCGGCGCGAGGCGATCTCCTTGGGCAGGAAGATCATGCCGACGCCGTAGTCGCCCAGCGGCGGCAGGGTCACGCCCTGCGCGGCGAACTCGGCGCGGTAGAACTCGTCGGGAATCTGGATCAGGATGCCCGCCCCGTCGCCCATCAGGGGGTCGGCGCCGACCGCGCCGCGGTGGTCGAGGTTCTCGAGGATCTTCAGGCCCTGCTGCACGATGGCGTGGTTCTTGTGCCCCTTGATGTGCGCGACGAATCCCACGCCGCAGGCGTCGTGCTCGGCGCCGCTGTACAGGCCCTGCTCACGGGCGAGGTTCAGTTCCGCGCCGCTCGCGGGGGTTACGGGGGTGTGCGGCGCCTCAGCCGGCGTCACCCGGTTGTCTGTTCTGTTCATGTTGACGCTCCCATCTCGCTCGTGACTCGCTGGCCCGCAGGGTGCAGGCTGCTAGAATCACCATACAGAGAGATGCATGTCTATGCAGGGCCGTTGTTTATAACGGGTCCAATGTTCTGTGCACACTTTTCTGCACATCCAGCCACTTTTTCCGCCACCCGGCGCAATACCCGTCCCCCACCGAGCACTTTGCTTCCCGAAGGTTGCCCATCCGGACACTCCGGGCGCAAGGATCGCCGCGCACGCCCCGGCACCCGCCGCCCAGCGCGCCCACCTTCATGCAGCGGGTGACCGCCCCGCCCGGAAGCCAGCGCCTTCCTGCGCGCGCCGCCGGGGTGGGCAGCCCAGTCCATCGGAGTCCGTCTCATCAATGATGCGGACACTGTTCAAGCGCCAGATGTGACCGGCATGGACAACATCTTCTGTCACGCCATTCCTGCTCACCCCCTCCCAGCCTCCCCCCTCAAGGGGGAGGGGCAAACAACACGGCGTGGTCATCGCTGGTCTGACCTGAAGGGATGAACCTGTCCGCACCATTGATCACACGGACTGCCGTTTGTTTCGCTGGCAATCCGGAACTTCACCGCCCCTGCCGGCTCCACGTCCGGCAGCCCGCTGTTACTCCCACTCTGCGGAGCAGCTCTCCGAGTCGCATCCGCTCGGACCGGGCGGGCTTTGCAGCCCATTCAATCGGAGTCCGTCTCAGGCGGGGGTCAGCTGAAACAGCGCCAGTTCCGGTTCGCACAGGTTCCGCAGCGGCAGGCCGCTCAGGCCCAGGCCCCGGCTGACGTAGGCGGGCGTGCCGTGCGCGCCCTGCACCCAGCCCATCGCGTACCGCTGCCCGTAGCGGCTGGGCACCACCGGGGCGCCCAGGCCCGGCAGCCGCACCTGCCCGCCGTGCGTGTGCCCGCACAGCGTCAGTCCCGCCGGGCGCGGCAGGTCGGGCAGCAGGTCCGGGTTGTGCGTGACGAGCAGCGTGGCCCGCCCCCCCGCCCCGGCCAGTGCGCCCGTCACGTCCGGCGTGCCGAACCACAGGTCGTCCGTGCCGCCCACCCAGGTGTCTTCGCGCAGCGCGCGGCCCGTGTCGCGCAGGACCGTCACGCCGGCCCGCGCGAACTCGGCTTCCAGTTCGGCGCGTTTCGCGGTCCAGTCCGCGCGGGGCGCGCCGTACTGCCGGCCCCCGTACCGCCCGAAACTGCCGTAGTCGTGGTTGCCCCACACTGCGAAGGTACCCAGCGGCGCCCGCAGCCGGCGCAGTTCGCGCAGCAGCGGTTCCGGCGGGGCGTCCATGCGGGCGTCCAGCTGATCGCCCCCCAGCAGGACCACGTCGGGCCGCAGGTCGTTCGTGGCGTCCACCCAGGCAGCCACGCTGCCCGCACCGATGAACAGCCCGTAGTGCAGGTCCGTCAGGAACGCCACGCGCAGCGGGGCGCGCAGGCCCGGCAGGGCGCGGGCGTGTCGGGTCACGCCGAACCGGTAGGCCTGCGCCGCGCCCGCCCCTCCGGCCGCCAGGGCCGCCAGACCTCCGCCTCCCAGGGCGCGCAGGACGTGGCGGCGGGTCACGGTCATGCCCTTACCCTAGCGTCCGGGCCGGTCGGGGGGCGTCCACCGGAAGGTGCACGCGGGCGGCGCGGTAGACTGCCGGGATGCACGCCGAGCCCGAGAATCTGCTGGTCATAGACGTACTGGACGACGACGCCGGACTGGCCGACGTGGAGGACCTGCGCGGCCGCACCTTTCAGCTGCCGGCCGAGTGGCTGCCCGGCGCGGCGGACGGCGCGGCGTACCGCGTGACGCTCAGCGGCGGGCAGGTGACGTTCACGCCCGACCCGCACGGCGCGGCCCGCCTGCGTGAGCGCAGCAAGCAGACGTTGCTGGACTTCAGTGACGAGCACGACGCCGGAGACGGCGCGTGAGCCGCCAGATCCTGATCATCCCGGACCTGCACGGCCGGCCCGACCTGCTGCGCGCCGCGCTCGACCGCTTCCCGGACGCGCATTACGTGTCGCTGGGCGACGCCATCGACCGTGGCCCGCGCTCCATGCCGGTCGTGGAGGCCCTGATGGACCTGCACGCCGCCGGGCGCGCCACGCTGCTGATGGGCAACCACGAACGCATGATGGAAGAGGGCGTCCGGTGGTACCGGCAGTACCTGGGCACGCACGACCTGGGCGACTACCGCCGCGCCATGGAAGGCTACCAGTGGTGGATGCGCGCGGGCGGCGAGACGGTCCGCACCGAGCTGGGCGGCCTGACCCTGGAGAAGTTCCCGCCGCTGCTGGAGGCGTACCTGAAGGTCCTGCGGCGCGTGGTGTACGTGACGGCCGACGGGGACATCCACGACGAGCCGCCCCCGCACCCCAGCGTGCTGATCGCGCACGCCTCGCCGCCTGTGCGGCACCCGCAGCACCCCAACCCGCTGTCGGCGGCGCTGTGGCTGCGGCCCTTCGAGGGACCGTTCCCGCTGCCGGACGGCGTGATGTACTCCGTGCACGGGCACACGCCGGTCCCCACGCCGTCCCGGCTGGGCCGCCACCTGTACCTGGATCTCGGCGCGTACGACACGGGCCGGCTGGCGGTCGCCGAGGTGAACGTCCACGGGCTGCCGCAGGTGACGGTGTTCTGCGGGCGGGGCGACCCGGCGCGCGCCCGCAAGTACGCCCGCTTCGGGGAGCCCATTCCGGTCACGCCGGTCGACCTGCCCGGCGCGCCCCCCCGGTAAGCGCCCCCCAACCGGGCCTTACCCCAGGCGTTTGAGGTCGTCCTGCCGGTCCGACAGCCACTGCGGCGGCCCGGCGCGCACCACGACGTCCTCCTCCAGCCCGATGAAGCCGTGGCCGGGCACCATCACGCCGAGTTCCAGGGTGTACACCTCGTTCTCGCGGACCCCGCCCTCGACGGTCTGCCCGTAGCGGGGCCAGCGCGGGCCAAGGAGGGTGCCGCCGTCGTGCGTGGCGCGGCCCAGGCCGTGGCCCAGCGCGTGCTGGTACTCGGGGTACCCGGCGGCGACCAGCGCGGCGCGGGCGGCGGCGTCCACGGCGTGGCCGGGCGTGCCGGGGCGCAGGGCGTCCGCGCCCGCCTGGATGGCCTGCCAGCAGGCGCGGAAGGCGGCCTGCACGGCGTCCGGCACCGGGTTCCCGTCGGGCAGGCGGTACACCCGCTGGATGTCCGAGCAGTACCCGTGGGCCAGCCGCACGCCGTAGTCGATGTGCAGCAGCGCGCCGGGGATCAGGGCGTGGTCGCCGGGCGGCGCGTGCGACGGGGGGCTGTCCGGGCCGATGTGCACGTTCGGGCAGGCGTTCCAGCCCCACGAGGGCTCGGCGCCGTCGCGGCGGCACAGGCCGTGCAGGAAGGCTGCCACGTCCCGTTCCGTCCAGCCGGGGCGGGCGGCGGCCGCCATCTCGCGCAGATGCGCCTCGGCCAGGTCCACCGCCTCCCGGATCGCGGCCTGTTCCCCTGGGGTCTTGACCGACCGCAGCTGGCCCAGCAGCGGCGCGGCGCTGTCCCACTCCAGATTCAGGTCCGGTCCGGGTTCCAGCCAGCCGCGCACCCGGCGTTCCAGACCGGAGGTCAGGCCGTCGCACAGCGGGTCGTCCTCGCTGATGTTCAGCAGCACGCGCCGCGCACCCAGCCGCGTCACCTCGGCGCGCAGCAGGACGCGCAGGTCGGCGTCGTAGCCGTGCACGGTCCAGCCGGGCGGCACGGCGTCCGCGTCGAAGCGGCCCACGATCGCCACCGCCTCCGTGCGGGTCAGCAGGAACAGGCTGTCCCAGGTGACGTCCATGCCCGCCACGAGCGTCAGGGCCGGTTCCGGGCGCACGCCGGACTCGCGCGCGGCGATCAGCCACACCTCGCCCTCACCGAGCAGGGCCTGCGCCTGCCGCCGCTTGCCGTCCTGAAGCGCGTTCGCTGCCGTGTTGGGGGCCATACGGCAGCATACGCCGCACCCGCAACCGCCGCTACGGCGCCTGTTGCCGGAGCAGGGCCTGTGCCTGCGCCAGCGCCTCCGGGGTGTCCACGTCCAGCAGCAGTCCGGCCGGGAAGGTCAGCGTGAGCGCCTGCGCGGCGTGCTCGCGGATCAGGTGGCGGGGGCCGTGGTCGGCGTCCGGGGCGTCGCGCACGGCCGCGAGCAGGTCCGCGCGGAACAGGTGCGGCGGGGCGCGTACCGGCCCGGCGTCGGGACCGGCGTCCGGGTCGCCGTACTCGGCCAGCACGACGGGCGCGCCCGTCTCACGGAAGGCGGCGATCAGGGCGGCGTGCTGCGCGGCCCCCAGCAGCGGCATGTCGGCCAGCGCGAAGTTCACGCCGGCCAGCCCGGCCGGGAGGGCCGCCACGGCCACCCGGAAGGAACTCGCCAGTCCGCGCGCCGGGTCCGGATTCACCACGAACGAGAACGGCAATCCCGCCAGCGCCGCGCGGATGCCCTCGCCGACCTCGCCGGGCGGCACGACGCACAGCAGCGCGTCGTGCCCGCCGCCCGCCAGGGCCTGCGCGGCGCGGCGGACCAGCGGCACGCCCGCGACCGGCAGCAGCTGCTTGGGGCGGCCCATGCGGGCGCTGCGTCCGGCGGCGAGCAGCACGCCCGCGACCGGCGCGTGGGAAGGCAGGGTCATGCCGGCATGGTAGTGCAGGCCAATCTTTCTTCAACCCGCCGCGCCTTACAATGGCGGCGTTCACTTCAATTCGGGTGTGGCGCGCGCGCCGCCGGGAGGACCGCTATGAAACTCAGTTACTCAGGTCAGGAAAAAGTGCAGGCGCCGCCCGCCGCCGTGTGGGCGTTCGTGCAGGACCCCGAACGGGTGGCGCGCTGCCTGCCGGACGTGCAGGAGGTCGTCGTGCACGACCAGACGCACATGGACGCCACCGTGCAGGTGGGCGTGGGCATGGTGCGTGGCAAGTTCAAGTTCAAGATCGAGGTGCTGCCCGACGAGGCGCAGGGCCGCGTGAACGTGAAGGTGCAGGGCGGCGGGCTGGGCAGCGTCGTGGACCTGACGGCCGGCGCGAACGTCGTGGACAACGCGGACGGCACCACCACCCTGGACTGGACCGGGGACGCCACCATGCGCGGCCCGGTCGCGACGGTCGGCGGGCGCCTGCTGGACGCCCAGGCGCAGAAACTGATCTCCAAGACCTTCGAGAACATGAGCGCGCACGTCGGCGCGGCCAGCGCCGCGACGGCCTGAATGACCGTCCGGACGCCGCCCGCGCACCGGCCCTCGTGGCGGGCGGGCGCGTCAGGATTCCGGCAGGTCAGGCCGGGCGGGCGGCAGCGCCAGCGGCGCGCGCAGCGGTTCGGCGCGGATCAGGCCGTGCGGCGAGACGCTCAGGACCTGCCGTTCGGCCAGGGTCCACAGGGCGCGGTGCGCGGCCATCTCGCTCGCGGCGTCCCCGCGCGGCGCGAGCTGGTCGAGCAGCGCGGTGTAGCGCAGCGGCGCGTCCTGCCCGCCGGCCCAGCCGGTCACATTCACGACGGCCTGCATGACCTGCCGCTCGGCGGGCGTCTGCGCCTGGGCCAGCAGGGTCTGGCGGGCGCGCAGGCGGGCGGCGCGGGCCTCGCGTTCGGCGCGGCGCCGGGCCAGGACCGCCAGGGCCTGCGGGTCGGGCGGGGTGGCCTGAGCGGCGCGGCGTTCGGTGATCAGGCGTTCCAGGCGGGCGTCGGCGCGTTCACTCAGCTGGTCGCGGACCTGCGAGCCGCGCCGGCGCAGGCTCTCGGCGGCGCCGCCGACCGGCCCACGCAATGCCTGCGTGGCGGCCTGCTGCGCGGCCCTCACGGGATCGGCGGGCATGTCGGTGTCGGTCAGGGCGCGGCCCAGGCGGATCAGGGTGTTCAGGGTGCGGCCGGTCTTGCTGCTGCGGCTCATGGGTCCTCCGGGGAAGCGGGTGCCGGCGGGCGCTGCCCGGCCGGGCCGTCCGGGTTCAGTGTGCCTCAGCGGGGGGCGGGTTGCATCCTCCGTCCGGTGGAGTTCCTTCACCTGCCGCGCGGCCCGAGACGCGCGCGCGCCGCCCCCTCCGGTGCGGAGTGGGGGCGGCGCGGATGACCTGCCGGGCGGGGGGTTCAGGCGGCGCTGTGCTGGGCGGCGTGCTGCGCGCCGGGCTGGGCGGGGAGCGGGGTGTCCGCGAGGCGCTGCGGGGCCAGCGTGACGGCCGGGGTGACCTCGCGGACGGGACGCAGCGCGCCGACGGCCAGTCCGACGAGCGCGGCGGTCGCCACGGCCATCCACAGCAGGCCGGCGGCGGTGGGGTCCAGCACGACGGTCAGGATCATCAGCGGCGTGACGATCACGCCGTGCGCGAGGGCCGGCAGGGCCACGTTCCCGCCGGCCGCGTGGGCCTGCGCGAACCGGCGACCGAAGTGCAGTCCGGAGGTCAGGGCGATCAGGGCGCACAGGAGCAGGGGCAGGGTCATGCGGTCACCGTAGCGGGCGGCCTCTCACGGTCCCGTCACCGGCCCCGCCCGGCCCGAACATTAAGATCGCGGTCTGAAGTGGCTGGAGCCGCGCCAGGAGAGAGAAACATGTCTTGTAAGAATTGCTGTCAGACGCCCACGCCGCCCCTCACCCCCCCCACCGACCTGAGGGCCGCATGAACGCCGCGCCGCCCGGTCCGGCCGAGTTGCAGGCGGCCTTCCTGGCGCGCGGCTACGTGGCCGACGACGCCCTGGCGACCGCGCTGCGGCTGGTCGTGGCGCTCGGCAAGCCGCTGCTGCTGGAAGGTCCCGCCGGGGTCGGCAAGACCGAGGCCGCCAAGACGCTGGCCGCGACCCTGGGCACGCGCCTGATCCGCCTGCAATGCTACGAGGGCCTGGACGCGCAGTCGGCGCTGTACGAGTGGAACTACGCGCGGCAGCTGCTGCACCTGCGGGCCGCCGAGCTGGGCGGGCTGGGCGGCGTGACCGACGAGGACCTGTACAGCGAACGCTTCCTGATGGCCCGCCCGCTGCTGCAGGCGATCCGCGAGGAGCAGGCCCCCGTGCTACTGATCGACGAGGTGGACCGCGCCGACGACGCCTTCGAGGCCTTCCTGCTGGAACTGCTGGCCGAGTGGCAGATCACCGTGCCGGAACTGGGAACCATCGAGGCGCGCACGCGCCCGCACGTGATCCTGACGAGCAACCGCTCGCGGGAACTGAGTGACGCGCTGCGCCGCCGCTGCCTGTACCACTGGACCGAGTACCCCAGCCGCGCGCAGGAACTGGCCATCGTCCACGCGCGGCTGCCCGGCGTGAACGAGACGCTGGCGCAGCAGGTCACGAACGCCGTGCACGCCCTGCGCGCCCTGCCGCTGGGCAAACCGCCGGGCGTGGCGGAGACGCTGGACTGGGCGGCAGCGCTGGTCAGCCTGCACGCCGACCACCTGGACGCCCCCGGCATCCGCGCGACGCTGGGCGCCGTCCTGAAACTGCGCGAGGATCAGCTGCTGGCCGCGCCGACCCTGCAGGGACTGGCGGCGCAGGCGGCGGCGGGCCGCCCGCCCGGCGCGTGAGCGGGTTGGGGGCCGTCCCGCCGGACCTCGCGGCGCAGGTGTCGGCGTTCACGGCGCGGCTACGTGACCGGCACGGCTTCCTGATCGGGCCGGGCGAGACGGCCGACGCGCTGCGGGCGCTGGGGGCCGTGGACGTCCTCGCGCGGCGCGAGGTGCGAGGGGCGCTGCGGGCGGTCCTGAGCGCCAGCCCCGAGCAGCTGCGGCTGTTCGACTTGGAATTCAACGCCTTCTTCCGGGTGGAGGGCGCCGCGCAGCCAAAGCTGCCGCCGCTGCTGCCGGAAACGAAAACGCCGGGCCGCGAGGAACAGACCGACGCCGGCCAGTCTCCCCCGCCCGGCCCCGGTCAGCCGCCCGCGCCGAAACCCACCCCGGCCCCCGCCCCGGACGACGCGCCGGACCCGGACGAGGACGCGCCGGACAGTCAGGCGCCGGGCCAGCCGCTGCCCGGCGAGGAGACGGCCCCCCCGGACGACGCCGCCGTGCCCAGCCTGCGCGCCCGCCTCAGCCCGAACGCCGCGCCGGGACAGGCCGTGCAGGCCGGCGGGGACGACCTGCCGGAACTGCTGCGGGCCGCGTCGGCGCTGGTGCGGTCCCTGCAACTGGGCCGCGCACGCCGGCTGAAACCGCAGGCCAACCGGGGGCCGAAACTGGACGCCCGGCGCACCCTGCGCGCCGCCGCCCGCACCGCCGGGGACGCCACGCTGCTGCGCTGGCTGGGCCGCCCGCGCCGCGCGCCGCACTTCCTGCTGCTGATCGACGGGAGCCGCTCGATGGGCGCGGACGCCACGCTGCTGCTGCGCTTCGCGCAGGCGCTGCACCTGCGCTCCCGGCGGGTCGAGGTCTACGCGTTCAGTACCGGCCTGACCCGCCTGACGCCGCTGCTGCGCCGCGCGCCGCCCGGCGTGCCGCTGACCCTCCCGGACCTGGGGGACGCCTGGGGCGGCGGCACCCGCATCGGCGAGAACCTGCTGCGCGTCGCCCGCGAGGAACGCGCGCCCGTGAACCGCGACACGCTGATCCTGATTCTCAGTGACGGCCTGGACACCGGCGACCCCGCGCTGGTCGGCCGGGCGCTGCGGGACCTGGAGCGCCGCGCGGGCGGCGTGGTGTGGCTCTCGCCGCTGGCGGCCAGCCCGAACTACCGGCCGGTGCAGCGGGCCGTCGCGGCGGCCCTGCCGTTCCTGGACGCGCTGCTGCCGGTGGCCGGCGTGGACGACCTGCACGCCCTGCCGCGCCGCCTGCGCGCCGCCCGCCGCGCCTGATACGGACTCGGACCTGAATGGGCCGCAAAGACCGTTCAATCCGAGCGAAGTGAGTGGAAGCAACCCGGATTCCGGGCGTGGCGCCGGCAACCCGGCCCCCAGCTGACGGACCTGCCGTAAGGAGAGTGCAAGGGCCGGTGCGGTGAACTGATGGCATGACACGCTCCCTCACGGCAGTCACTCCGTCTGCGGGTCCGGGCGGCCGGCGCCTCCCGACCCGGCCACCCGGCGCGCGGGCGGTCCTGGCCGCGCTGCTGGGGCCGCTGCTGCTGGCCGCGTGCGGGTCCGGTCCGTCCGCCGTGACGGGCGGCACTCCGGGCGCCACCCCTCCGGGGGCGCTGTCCACCCGCCTGGAGCGGGTGCCGGTCAGCGGGGCGCTGGCGCAGTCCGGCACGCTGCGGGTGCGGGGCGCGGCGCCGGCCGGGGTCAGCGTGACCGTGCGGGACGCGCCGACCGGCCTGACTGTCACGCCGCTGACGCCGGTCGCCAGTGGCAGCGACACCCTGCTGCCGCTCGCCGTGAGCGGTCAGGGCAGCGGGCCGGTCACCCTGAGTGTCCGCGCGGGCAGCCGCTCGCAGGACGTGACGGTGCGGGTCCTGGGCAGCGGGCGGTACGCGCCGCCCACCCCGTACCTGGCGGGCGCGACCCGCTCGCAGGGCGCCCAGGTGCTGCTGCGCGCCACGGTCAGCGCCGACGCCGCGTTCCGCCGCAGCCTGCTGCGGTTCGATGCGGGGGCCGCCACGTTCACGTCCGTGACCTTCCCGGTGTCGGGTTTCGAGACGATCACCAGTCACGCCGTGAACGGCCCGGACGTGTGGGTGGCGGTGCGCGGCGTGACGGCCGACGGGAGTTTCCTGCTGAGGCGCGGCGCGGACGGGACCGCCCGACGCTTCCTGGCGGGAACCGTCGAGACGCTGAACAACGTCACGCCGCTCGCGGACGGGCGGGTGGCGTTCACGGCGTACGGGCAGGAGCGGGTGCTGCTGCTCGATCCGGCCAGCGGCGCGGTGGGGTCGGTCGCCACGGCCGGCGCGCCGGAAAGCCTGACGCTGGGCGCGGACGGCACGCTGTTCTTCACGCGGCGCGGCGCCAGTCCCGCCATCGTGTCCGTGAGCCTCACGGGCGGCGCGGGGCGCACGTACCCGGTCGGGACGCCCGGCGTGAGCGTTCCCGCCAGCCTGAGCGCCGCGCCGGACGGTCAGCTGTGGTTCACGGAAACCCGCACCGGCACGCTGCGCGCCCTCAACCCGGTCACGGGACAGCAGCGCGAGATCTCCCTGCCGGCCGGCAGCGGTCCCGGCGACGAGGCCCGCCCCGGCGAGATCGCCGTCGCGCCGGACGGCACCGTGTGGGCCACCGACACCGCCCACCCGGCCCTGCTGCGCGTCCTGCCCGGAGAGACAGCGGCGGCCACCGTGCCCCTGCCGGACAGTCCCGCGAACGCCCCGTCCGCCGGGCCGCGCGCCCTGCACGTCGCGCCGGACGGTCAGGTGTGGTTCGAGACGGGCGGCGCCCTCGGACAACTGAGGTAAGCAGATGGTCGAAGGTCGATGGTTGAAGGAGCTCTCCATCCACTTTCGACCATCGACCACCGATACGGATTCCGTTTGTTTCGCCAACAATCCGGAACTTCACCGGATTGCCGGCTCCACGTCCGGAACCCTCTTCTCTCCCACTCGCGTCCGCTCGGATTGAACAGGCTTTGCAGCCCATTCAATCGGAGTCCGCATGACCCTACAGATCGCGGCGGCTGAAGCGCTGCGTGGCGCCCAGGACGGCCAGGACGGTCAGGGCGACGGCCCAGACGACCAGACCGGCGGCGATGGGTGCGTCGGCGAAGAAGGGGTTCGCGCCGCGCGCCGCCTCGCTGACCTGCAGGGCCACCTCGGGTTGCAGGTGGTAACTGGCGCCCAGCCACAGGGCGTTGGTGGGCATCAGGGCGTTCGCGGCGCGGCCCAGGGTGGTCAGGGTGGGCGTGTCCGCGAAGGTGCCGATGGACCCCAGGATGCCGCCCGTGAAGCCCACGCCGTACAGCACGAACACGCCGATGCCGTTGGCGAGCGTGGTGAACAGCGTGCTGCCCAGCACGGTCAGGGCGGTCAGCAGCAGCGTGGCCAGCAGGATCAGGCCGGTCGCGGCGAGCGGCTCGGGCGGCAGGTAACCGGTGATGGCGTACACGCCGCCGAGCAGACCGGCGCTCAGCAGGGCCACGTACCCGAGGTTCACGGCGCCGAAGCCCAGCCAGCGGCCCAGTACCAGTTGCGCGCGGCTGATGGGCCGCGCGATGACGCTCTGCATGACGCCGTTCTCGATGTCGCCGCTGACGGCGCCCACGGTGGACAGCACGGCCATCAGGGACCCCAGGAAGTACACGAGGTACATGCCGAACATGGCCGAGTAGATGACGGGCAGGTTCGACGCGCCGTTCAGGCTGCGCCCGTCCAGTCCGGCCTCCAGTGAACGCTGGTCCAGGGTGCCTTCCAGCCGCACGATGCCGTACAGGTAGAAGCCCAGGAACAGCGCGGTCAGCAGCAGCAGCACGCTCACGAGGCGTTTGCGGACCGCCTCGCGCAGCGAGAGTTCCGCGATCAGCAGGGCGTTACGCACGGGCGGCCCCCTGGCCCAGGCGGGCGGCGCGGGCGCTGCTGTCCGGGGTGTCCTCGATCAGGTCCAGGAACATGGTCTCCAGGTCCGGGCGGCGCGGGTTCAGGGCGTACAGGCGCGCCCCGGCCGCGTGAATGGCGCTGGCGACGGCGGGGATGGCGTCCTCGTGGTCCAGCCACAGTTCCACGTCGGCGCGGCCCGGCGTGTTCGTGTCGGTGTGGCGCAGTTCACCCAGGCCCGAGAGGGTGTCCAGCAGGCCTGGCGGCAGGTGGTCCACGCGCACGTCCAGCGGCAGGACGCCGCCCATCAGTTCCCGCATGCTGCCCTGTTGCAGCACCCGGCCGCGTTTCACGAACGCCACGCGGTCGCACACCTGCTCGACTTCCGACAGCAGGTGAGAGTTCAGGAACACGGCCGTACCCTCGCCGCGCAGCCGCTCGATGATCTCGCGCACCTCGACCCGCCCGATGGGATCCAGGGCGCTCGTCGGTTCATCCAGGAACACCAGCGCCGGGCGGGCCAGGATCGCGCCGGCCAGCCCGGCCCGCTGCAACATGCCCTTGGAGTACCCGCCGAGCGTCTCGCCGCCCCGGCCGCCCAGCCCCACCGTCTCCAGCACCTGCGGGATGCGGGCGCCCAGTTCGGCGGCCTTCAGGCCCGCCAGGCGGCCGTGGAACCGCAGGAATTCCTCGGCGGTCATCCAGGTCTGAAAGCGGAACTGTTCGGGCAGGAAACCCAGGCGGGCGCGCACGGCCGGGTCGTGCGGACTGCCGCCCAGCACCTGCGCGCGCCCGGCCGTGGGATGCACGAGGCCCAGCAGCATCTTCACGGTGGTGCTTTTCCCGGCGCCATTCGGGCCGAGGAAACCGAACACCTCGCCCGGCGGGACGGTCAGGGTCAGGCTGTCCACGACGGCGCGGCCCCGGTACTCCTTGCGCAACTCGTGCGTTTCGATGGCGTTCACGCCTTCCAGCATAGGGGCGGGGTGCGGGCGCAATCGTCAGTCTTTCTGCGGAGTGCCTGCGCCTCACGCGGGCGCGGCGGGCGCGGCGTGGCGGGTGCGGGGCGGCGCTGGGGGGGGTGGTCGGGTGGAATGGCCCGGATTTCACGGACATGCGCGCCGCGTTCACCGCACAATCCGCGACAATGACCGTCATGTCCCCGCCCGTCCCGTTCGATCTCGGGAGCCTCCAGCTGCCCGCGAACCTGCCGGGACCGCTGGTCATGGAATTCCGGGCGGCCACGAACGACCGCGAGCGGGCGCAGGCGCTGACCAGCCTGGCGCGGTACCTGCGCGACACCAGCATGCACGGCGCGCAGCAGGTCGGCGAGGCGGCCCTGGAACTCGCGCTGCTCGCCGACGCCCCGGCCGAGGCGACCCTGGCCCTGATCGGCCTGAGTTTCGTCGCGGCGCACCTGAACCAGCTGGAACGCTCCAGGGACGCCGTCACGCGCGCCCAGGAACTCATCCGCGAACACGACCTGCGCCACCTGCAGGCCTCGCTGCTGAACGTCCGCGCGCTGACGCACATGCTGATCGGCGACCTGAACGGCGCGCAGCAGGACCTGCAGGACTCGCTGGGCCTCGCGCGGCAGCAGGACGACCCGCTGGACACCGGGAACGCCCTGGTGAACCTCGCGTGGCTGGCGAACAACCGGGACGAACCGGGCGAGGCGCTGCACCAGCTGAACCTGCTCGAGGAGCACATCCACTCGCTGCACGACCCCCAGTTACGGGACGACCTGAACAACTACCTGCACGAGAACCGCGCGCACTCGTACGCGCTGCTGGCCCGGCACGCCCGCGACCTGGGCAGAACGGAAGCGGTTCAGCACGCCGCCCAGCAGGGCCTGATGGTGCTGCGCGCCGCGCACGCCGCCCTGAAAGTCCTGCCCAGCCGCACCACCGAAGTCCTGTGCCACGCACACGAGAGCACCCTGCACCTGCTGAGCGGCGACCTGACGGCCGCGCAGCGGGCCGCCGACCGGGCTGCCGAACTGCACAGCGGCCTCGACCAGCAGCTGTACATAGAGGTCAACCTGTGCCTCGCGGAACTGGCCGGAGCGCGCGGCAACCACGCCGCCGCCCTCGACGAGTACCACGTCGCGCTGGCCCTCGTGCGCAGTCAGCACCGCCACCGGGACACGCAACGCATCCTGGGGGACATCTCGGCGCTGCACGAACGGGCCGGGCAGTACCCGCAGGCCCTGCGCGCCGCGCGCGAGGCCCTCGCGGACGCGCGGGACGCCCTGAGCCGCGTGAACGTCACCACGCAGCAGCAGGCGCGGCAGGACGCCAGCTCCTGGCAGGACCGCCTGCGGCTGGCCGAAGCCCAGGCGCGGCAGGACCCGCTGACCGGACTGCTCAACCGCCGCGGACTGGAAGAGGGCCTGCTGCGCCTGCAGGAGTCACCCGACGGGCCGTTCGCGGCGCTGTTCGTGGACATCGACCACTTCAAACGCGTGAACGACCGGCACTCCCACGCGGGCGGGGACCGCGCGCTGCGGGGCGTGGCGGACGTCCTGCGCGGCCAGCTGGCCCGCTGGCCCCAGGCGCTCCTGGCCCGCTACGGCGGCGAGGAATTCGTGCTGATCGCGCCCGTCAGGGACGCCGCGCAGGCCCACGCCCTGGCCGAAAGCTGCCGCCACGCCGTGGCCGGTCACGACTGGTCCGCACTGCTGCCCGGCACGGACCTGACCGCCAGCGTCGGGTACGCCGTGGAACCCGGCCACCGCCTGCCCGCCGCGCTCACGCAGGCCGACGAGCACCTGTACCGCGCCAAACGCGCCGGCCGCAACCGCGTGCACCCCCCCAGAGACTGAACCGCCAGCGGCAAGGGGCGGTAACAGCAGCGGCCCGCCTCCGGGATGGAGGGGGCCGCGCGGACAGACGCCCGCGTTCAGCGGGTCAGGATGGTTTCGATCTGCTCGATCACGTCGCTGCTCAGGCGCACGCCGGCGGCCTTGACGGTGTCCTCGATCTGCTGGACTTTCGTGGCGCCCGTGATGACGCTGCTCACGCCCTTCTGCCGCAGGATCCACGCGAGGGCCAGTTGCGCGCGGGTGATGTTCAGGCTGTCGGCGATGGCTTTCAGGTCGCGGACCTTCTGGATGTTCTCGTCGGTCAGGAAGTTCTTGCCCCAGTTTTCCTTCTCGGTCAGGCGGGCGCCCTCGGGTTTGCCGTCGTCGTACTTGCCGGTCAGCAGGCCCATGGCGAGCGGGCTCCAGACGACGAGGCCCACGCCGGCCGTCTCGGTGTACGGCAGGATTTCCTTCTCGACGCGGTCGCGGCGGATCATGGAGTACTCGGGCTGCTCGGTGATGGGTGCGTGCAGGCCATGGGCGCGGGCGAACTCGACCGCCTGGGCGATGCGAGCGGCGGGCCACATGCTGGTGCCCCAGTACAGGGCCTTGCCGTCGCGGATGACCTGATCGAAGGCCATCACGATCTCTTCCATGGGCACGTCGGGGTCGTAGCGGTGCGCGAAGTACACGTCGAGGTAGTCGGTCCCCAGGCGCTTGAGGCTGCCGTCGATGCTGTGCAGGACGTGCTTGCGGCTCAGGCCACGGTCGTTCACGTCGTCACTCATGGGCCAGTACACCTTGGAACTGATGACCAGAGTGTGGCGCGGCAGTTCGCGCAGCACGTTGCCCATCAGTTCCTCGCTGCGACCCTTGGCGTAGATGTCGGCCTGATCGAAGAAGTTCACGCCGCCGTCGTACGCGGCGGTGACGATGTCACGCACCATCTGCTGCTCGTTCACGCCGACGCCGTACGTTTCCCAGCCGCCCAGGGCGACTTCGCTGACTTTCAGACCGCTCTTGCCGAGGTTCCGGTATTCCATGCGGCACACTTTATCGGATAAAGCATCCGCCGGCCGTCAGGTGAAGCCCGCATAAAGAGACACTCAGCACAATGCCCCGCAGGTGTGAGTGGCCGCTCCCCGGCAGCCGGAGGCCGCATCAGGCCTGCGCCGATCCGCCCTCCTCCGACAGCATCTCCTCGGGCGGGTCGAACCCGTCGCGCGCCCGCTCGGCCAGCGTGAGGATGTCGTACGTGGCGACGAGCGCGCCGTCCTGGTTGGTGATCTCGCTGCGCCACTCGACCACGCCGGTGGGGCGGGTCTCGCCGGGGCGCAGGTCCTTGCGGATCTTGCGTTTGCAGGTCAGGCGCGTGCGGATGGTGTCCCCGATACCCACAGGCTCGATGAAGCGCAGGTTCTCCAGGCCGTAGTTCGCCAGCACCGGCCCTGGCGCGGGCGACACGAACTGCCCGGCCGCCGCCGAGATCAGGAAGTACCCGTGCGCCACGCGCTTGCCGAAGATGCCCTCCCGCGCGCCGATCTCGTCGACGTGCGCGTAGAAGTGGTCGCCGGTCAGGCCCGCGAAGTTCACGATGTCGGCCTCGGTGACGGTGCGGCGGTGCGTGAGGAGACTGTCGCCCACCTGAATCTGGTCGAAGGACTTGCGGAAGGGGTGCACCACGTCCTCCTGCACTTCGGCGCCGGGCACGAACTCCCGCGTGATCGCCGTGAGGGTGGTCGGGTCGGCCTGCACCGCCACGCGGTTCATGTGATGCCGCACTGCGCTGAGGCCCCCCAGTTCCGAGCCGCCCCCCGCGCGGCCCGGCCCGCCGTGGTTAAGCTGCGGCAGCGGCGACCCGTGCCCGGTGTTCTCCCTGGCGTTATCGCGGTTCAGGACCAGCAGGCGGCCGTGCGAACTCGCCATGCCCAGCACCAGTTCCGTCGCCTCGGCGCGGTCGCGGGACACGATGCTCCCGGCCAGCGAGCCCCGACCCAGCTTTGTGAGGTGAATCGCGTCCTCCAGCGAGTCGTACGGCAGCAGCGTCGCGACCGGCCCGAACGCCTCCAGCTCGTGCGGCCCGCGCGCCGTCAGGGGGTTCTCGCACAGCAGCACCGTCGGGTCGAGGAACGCGCCCTTCTCGCGGTCACCGCCCAGCAGCTGCGCCTCGCCGCTGATCACCACGCGCGCCTCCTGCTGCAATTTCTCCAGCGTCTCACGCACCCGCTCGCGCTGCTCCACGCTGACGAGCGCGCCCATCCGCACGTCATCCCGCGCCGGATCGCCCAGCGTCACCTTCGCCAGTTCGCGGCGCAGACCCTCCGTCACGGCCTCGACCAGATGGGAGGGCACCAGCGCCCGGCGGATCGCGGTGCACTTCTGCCCGGCCTTCCCGGTCATCTCGCGCGCCACCTCGCGCACGAACAGCGCGAACTCCGGGTCCTCCGGCTTCACCGACAGGCCCAGCACCGACGCGTTCAGGCTGTCCGCCTCCGCATTGAACGGCACCGACCGCCCCACGATCGCCGGATGCACCCGCAGTTTCGCCGCCGTCGCCGCCGACCCCGTGAACGCCACCACGTCCTGCTCCTCCACGTGATCGAGCAGCGACCCCGGCTCCCCCGTCACGAGTTGCAGCGACCCCTCCGGAATCAGGCCCGACGCCACGATGTCCCGCACCACCCGCTCCGTCAGGTACGCCGTCTGCGGCGCGGGCTTCACCAGACTCGGCATCCCCCCGATGAAGGCGGGCGCGAACTTCTCCAGCATCCCCCACACCGGGAAGTTGAACGCATTGATCTGCACCGCCACGCCCTCACGCGGCACCAGCAGGTGACGGCCCACGAACGTCCCCTCGCGCCCCAGCCGCTCCACGCGCCCGTCCGGCCAGAAGCGCTCGTCCGGCAGTTCCCGCCGCGCCGCACTCGCGTAACTGAACAGCGTGCCGATCCCACCCTCGATATCCACCCACGAATCCCGCCGCGTCGCCCCCGTCAACGCACTCAGCGCGTAATACGCCTCCTTGCGCTCCATCAGGAACGCCCCCAGCGCCTTCAACGCCCGCGCCCGCTCATGGAACGTCATGCGGCGCAGCAATCCGCCCGCCTTCCGGCCGTATGCCAGCGCCCCACCGAAATCCACACCCTCCGACGAGATCACCGCCACCGGACGCCCGTACACCGCGTCCAGGAGCACCTGCCCATCCGCATTCGCATGCCATGAACCCGACACGTAAGACGCCGGACGAAGAAGATCAGAAGTGATTGATTGAGTCACAGAAAACGCTCCTTGAAGAGAGAAAGAAGAATCGATCTGAGGGCAGGAACAGGGCATTTCGTTCAGGCGTACTTGGAGATCAGCCCAGTTCACCCCCACCCGGCCTCCCCCCTCTGCTGCGCAGCTTTGCAAGGCAAGGGGGAGGAGAAAAGCAACGGGTCACCGGATCGTCACACTCCCGCCCACGACCGGGCGCTTACACTGCCGCATGACGATCACCACGCAGCATGAACTGGACGGCATGACCCTCGCCGGGAAGGTCGTCGCCCGCACCCTCGACGCCCTGCGCGCCGCCGTCGAACCGGGCATCACGCCTGCCGAGCTGGACGCGCTGGCCGGGCAGGTGTTCGCGGGGTTCGGCGCATTCTCCGCGCCGCGTGCCGAGTACGGCGCGCCCGTGAACGTGTTCATCAGCGTCAACGACGACATCGTCCACGGCCTGCCCACCCACCGACCGCTTCAGGCGGGTGACGTGGTGTGCATCGACGTCACGCCGAACGTCGGCGGGTTCGTCGCGGACGCCGCCATCACGGTCGCCGTGCCGCCCGTCTCCCCCACCGCCACCCGCCTCATCGAGGCTGCCGAGGCGGCCCTGGCCCGTGGCCTGAACGCCGCCCGCGCCGGGCAACCCCTGAACGGCATCGGGCGCGCCATCCAGACCGAGGTAGAGCGCCGGGGCTTCACGCTCCTGCCGGAACTTCAGGGGCACGGCGTGGGCCGCGCCATCCACGAGAAACCCGACGTCCCCAACTACTACCGCCCCGCACTCCGCAAACCGCTGCACGAGGGGCTCGTGATCGCCGTGGAACCCATGATCAGCACCGGCAAGAGCCCCCGCGTCCGCACCCGCCGCGACGGCTGGACGCTCGCCACCACCGACGGAGGAATCGCCGCCCACGTCGAACACACCATCATGATCACCAAAGGGAAACCGGTGATATTGACGGCGTGACGTGAGGGTCATTCCGCTCCCCGAAGAAAGCGGGTGAGGTGGCTGGTAAACGCCGCAAACTGGGTACGGTGCAGGGGGTGGCCGCCGCCTGGAATCTCGATCACGCGGGCGTCCGGCAGCTGGCGGGCGGTGTCCTCGATGCGTTCCTGCGGCATCCAGCTGGTCTCCCCACCTCGCAGGAGAAGTGCCGGGCAGGTGATCCGCGCGAGGTCATGCCACCACCGGTCATTCGTGGTGTGCAGCTCCGGGAACAGCTGCGTGGTGGCGTTCCAGTCGTGCCGAACGCCCTCGGGAGCCTGGGCGGGCGGCGCGGGCTGCTCCCAGGTGGTCGGCAGGGGCGTATCCACCGTCACGAGCTGACGGACCCGCGCGGGGTGCGACTGCGCGTACAGATACGCGACCACACCCCCCAGCGAGAACCCCAGCAACACGAAGTCACTCAGCTGAAGGGCGTCCACGAACGCCGCCACGTCGTCCCGCATGGCCTCCAGGCTGTACTGCCCCGTCCGGACACTCTGCCCATGCCCGCGCAGATCGAGGGCCACCAGACGGAACTGCGGGGCGATTGCCTGAGCGGTCGCGTCCCAGTCGGAGCCGTCCCGACCCATGCCGTGCAGCGCCAGCACGGTCGGCCTGTCAGGCATGCCCGTTTCGCGGTACACGAAGTCACCAGCAGGCAGTCGGATGGTGTGCTGTGCGGTCACGACGTCATGCTCATACGCTCTTGAAGCCCTCGAACGGTTCCTTACAGGCGTCGCAGACGTACATGCGTTTGCAGAGGGTCGGGCCGAAAGACGCGGTCATGCGGACGTTCAGGCTGCCGCAGCGGGGGCAGCGGGTGGGTTCCGCGTCCAGCTGAATCAGCTGCCCTTCCCCGGTGGGGGCGGGGGGCGCGATGCCGTACTGCCGCAGCCGCTCGCGGGCGTCGTCGCCTATCCAGTCGGTCGTCCAGGGGGGCGTGAGGGTGCTGCGGACCTCGACGTCGGTCACACCCAGGTCGCGCACCGCCTGCTCGATGCTGTCCCGGATGACGTGCAGCGCGGGGCAGCCGCTGAAGGTGGGCGTGAACGTCACCGTCACGCGCCCGGCGTCGCCCACAGTCACGTCCCGCACCATGCCCATGTCCGTGATGCTCACGACCGGAATCTCAGGGTCTGGGACGCTGGCCAGCGCGTCCCAGATGGTTGATAGTTGATGGCTGATAGGTGATGGGGTGGAGTCTTCCATCAACTTTTGACCATCAACCTTCAACCTGTTCACCAGACCTCGGCGTCGGGGTGTTGCCGGGCGACGCGCTGCATCTCTTCCAGCAGGGGGGCGAGGTGTTCGGTGTGCGTGTCGCGGCCGGGCTGGGTAGCGGGCGCGTCGGGGAGGGTGAGGCCGCACCTGTCCACGAGGTGCCGGGTGACGAGGTCGCTCCAGCGGGCGTGAACGGCGTTCAAATCAGGCAGGATGCCAGAGGCGGTCAGCTCGGCCTCGCCCTCGACGGGCTGGAAGAGTTGCGCGGCGTGCGGCCACAGTTCGGTCAGGGCGGCCTGGGTGCGGCGTTCGCTCTCCGGCGTGCCCAGGGCGAGGCGTTCCACCCACAGGGCGGTGTGCTGCACGTGGAATTTCTCCTCGCGCACGGCCTTCGCGGCAATTTCTGCCAGGGGCGCGTAGGTGCTGCGGGTGGCGGCCTCCAGCCACAGCGCTTCGGAGGTGTCGTACAGGAACTGCCGGACCATCGTGAACGCCCAGTCGCCTTTCGGGAGTTCCACGAGGCGGGTGTTCAGGTAGTCGTCCGGGCCGCGCCAGAATGCCACCCGGTCGGGGTCGCTGCCGCCGAGGGTCTGCGCGAGGCTCAGGTACAGTCCGGCGTGCCCGAGTTCGTCCTGCGCGATGTTCGCCAGTGCGATGTCCTCTTCCAGGATGGGGGCGTGCCCGGTCCACTCGCCGTTCCGGTGGGCGAGGATGATCTCGTCGTCGGCGAGGACCGTGAGTTTCAGGAGGAGCGCCTGCGTCTGCGTGTCGGTCAGTTCGGTGGGGGTGGTGGTCATGCGCCTTCCTCGCTGGCGGCGCGGCCCGGCATCAGCCCGGCGCGTTTCAGTTCGCCGACGTGACGGCCGATCACGCCGTAGTGCTGCTGCTGCTTGTACGTCTTGTCTTTCGCGGGCGCGAACCAGCTCTCGACGGTGCCAGGGTCCTCGTCCGTGCGGACGACTGCCGTTTCCGGGAAGACCATCCAGGCCAGCACGTCCGGGTGCATGACCTGCGCCTGCCGCAGCGCGTCGCCACTCCCGCTGGCCTGCACGGTGCCGCTGAGATCCACGAACGTCATGGAGCGCTTGTTGGTGCGTTTCACGCCCACGTGGTACGTCCCGGCCTCGCCGGGCGTGTCCAGCAGCGCGAAATTCGTGGTCAGTTCCTCGGGCGTGGCGGTCAGAATGTCATCCTCGCGTACGCACCACAGGCTCACGGCCGCCGGGCGGCGCACGAACACGTTCCGCGCCGTCAGGAGCGCATGCTGCGGATCACCGGCGTGCACGCTCCCCACTGCCTGATGCGGCCGGTTCGGGGCGTCCTGCTTGAACACCTCCCAGCGCGGCCACTGCGTATCGGAGGACGGGTATTGAGGTTGAGTCATGGGTGATTCCTTTCTGGGCTGGGGGGTGACCCCTCAGTCCGCTGCGCGGCCAGCTCCCCTCAAGGGGAGCCAGGGACATGCTTTGCCTCCCCTTTGAGGGGAGGTGCCCCGAAGGGGCGGACTCGCAGAGCTGCGAAGCAGAGGGGTTCAGTCGGCCGCGACGGCACGTTGCCGGTCCGTGTACGCCTGGAGGGCGTCGCGGACCCAGGCGCCGTCGTCGTGGGCGGCCTGTCGGGCGCCGAGGCGTTCTTTGTTGAGGCCCTGTTCGCCGCGGATGACGGCCCAGAATTCGTCCCAGTGGATGGGGCCGTGGCGCCAGTTGCCGTGCTCGTCCTGGTGGAGGTCGGGGTCGGGGATGGTGAGGCCCGCTTCGAGCAGTTCGGGGACGTGTTCGTTGATGAATTCCTGCCGGACTTCGTCGTTGCTCTTGAGTTTGATGCCCCACCGCGTGAGGACGCCGCTGTTGGGGCTGTCGGCGTCGTGCGGGCCGAGCATCATCATGGCGGGCCACCACCAGCGGTTCAGGGCGTCCTGTGCCATGGCGCGCTGCTGCGGGGTGCCCTGGGCGTAGGCGACGATCATTTCCTTGCCCTGTTTGTGGTGGAAGGTTTCCTCGCTGCAGATGCGGACCATGGCGCGGCTGTACGGGCCGTAGGAGCAGCCGGCGAGCATGGTCTGGTTCTTGATGGCGGCGCCGTCCACAAGCCAGCCGATCATGCCGACGTCCGCCCAGCTGTGGGTGGGGTAGTTGAAGATGCTGCTGTATTTGGCCTTGCCGCTCAGGAGGGCCTGGAGCATGTCCTCGCGGGTGGCGCCCAGCGTTTCGGCGGCGTGGTAGAGGTACTGGCCGTGCCCGGCCTCGTCCTGCACCTTGGCCATGAGGATGGTCTTGCGCCTCAGGCTGGGCGCACGGGTGATCCATTCGCCTTCGGGGAGCATCCCGACGACCTCGCTGTGGGCGTGCTGGCTGATCATGCGGATGAGCTGGCGGCGGTACTCGGCAGGCATCCAGTCGCCGGCCTCGATCTTCTCGCCGCGCGCGATGCGGGCCTCGAAGTGCGCGTGCTGCTCGGCGGTTTCGCCGGGTGTGATACCGGTCTGGGCGGGGGTGGGGTGGGTCATGGGGGCAACCTCCTGATGGGGACTTGCCCCCAGTGTACCTAACGAGCGTTAGGTCGGGTGTGGGGTGGGTTGCATCCGCGCGGCCCGTTCACCCGGACGCCCACATGGGGCATGCTGTGAGGCGAGTCCACATCCCCGCTCCCCTCTCACGGAGGTTCCTGATGACCCGACCCCGCACGCCGCTCCTGCTGGCCTCCGCCCTGAGCCCGCTGCTGTGCCTGCTGCTGGCCGCGCCCGCCGACGCGCAGACCACGCCCGCGCCCGTGAAGGCCTCCTCGCAGACCTGCGGGGCGTACACCCTGACCCTGCGCGAGAACGGCTTCGGCGATCCACTTGACCGCGTGACCCTCTCGCGCGGCGGCGTGACGCACGCCACGGTCGAGGACACCATGGTCGGCGTGGACTGGTGCCGCGACGTGACCGGCGACGGCGTCCCGGAAGTGCTGCTGGCCGGCTTTTCCGGCGGCGCGCACTGCTGCTTCACGCACACGCTGTACTCGCTGACCAGCCCGCCCCGGCGGCTGCTCACGGCGTTCAGCGCGCACAGCGAAACCCTGGAGGCCCGGCAGCTGGACGGACGCGGCCCGCTGGAACTGGTCGGCGCGGACTGGCGCTTCGCGTACGGGTACGGCATGAGCTTCGCCGAGAGCGCCCCGCTGCCCGCCGTGTACTCCTTCCTGAACGGCCGGTACGTGGAGAACACCCGCGCCTTCCCCGGCTTCCTGCAGGCGGAGGCGCGCCACATGAACGCCGACCCGTTCAGCGGGGGCGTGCTGGTCGAGTACGCCACGCGCGCCGTCACGCAGGGGGACGCCAGCGCCGACACCTGGGCGGCGACGCAACCGGCACCCTTCCGGGCGTGGCTGGCGAACTACGGGCCGGACGTGCGGCAGGACCTCTCGGACTTCGGACTGCGGGACTGGCCGACCCGCGCCGGCCTGAACGCGGACGCCGTGCGCAGCGGCGTGGGCGGGGCGTTCACGGCGCCCGGCACGCGCGCGTACCTTGCCGTCATCGTCGGCGCGGGACGGGACCCGGTCGCCACGCTGCGCCTGTTCCAGCCGAGCGGCACGGACATCACGGCCAGTCCCGCCCTGCTGACCGTCCCCGTCACCCGCGACAGCTACGGCGAGCCGCGCCTGACCGTCTGGCCGGCCGTCACGGTCCGCCGCGCGAACGGCCGCGACGACGTCCTGCTGCGCGACGCCCGCAGCGGCAGCGTCCGCTACGCCGCGTACCGCGTGGGCAGCGCCGCCCTGACCGAACTGCGGGACGACCCGCTGGCCGTCACGACCGCGCTGCTGAGCGACCTGAGCAGCGTCGCCGGGCACGTCGCCTCGCAGTACCGCAGCGCACCCCGCACCGCCGCGCAGACCGCCGAGGTGCAGCGCCGCATCGACGCGGCCGTCACCCGCGCCCGGCCCTGGCTGGACGCCCGGCGCGGCCCGGCCGATTTCCCGCTGGCGCGGCTGGGGAACTTCACGTTCGGCAGCGTCACCCTCGCGCGGGACAGCGCCACGCAGGCGCAGGCGGTCATCACGACCACCGTCGGCTTCACCGACGACCGCACCGACAGCGAGTACGTCAGCGGCGAACGCCACACCCTGACCGTCAACCTGGGCCGCGCCGCGCAGGGCTGGCAGGTCACGGACTGGACCTTCACGCCCCGCAGCGGCGAACTGTACGAGGACTGAACGGTCGGCAGCTGATGGGCGGTGGCGGAGGGCCTGTCACGCGGCGCGGCACAGGGCGGGTCAGACGACGGCGCGGCGCGCAGCCGGCCGGGCTGTTTACGCTGGGTCATGCGTCAGAACATCAGCAGTGGCAGCCCCTGGGAAGCGCAGATCGGGTACTCGCGCGCCGTGAAGGTCGGGAACACCGTGCAGGTCAGCGGCACGACCGCCACCGTGAACGGCGAGGTCGTCGGCGAGGGCGACCCGGCCGAACAGACCCGCGCGGCGCTGGGCATCATCCGCACCGCCCTGGAAACGGCCGGCGCGCAGCTGTCCGACGTGGTCCGCACCCGCATCTACGTGACCGACATCAGCCGCTGGGAAGAAGTGGCCCGCGCGCACGGCGAGGTGTTCCGCGACATCCGCCCCGCCACGACCCTGGTGCAGGTCGCCGCGCTGATCGACCCGCTGCACCTCGTGGAGATTGAGGCCGAAGCCGTCATCGGCGGGTGACCCCCGCCCCTGCGGCAGACTGGGGAGTATGACTTCTTCCCTGTCCGGTCTTGGCCGTCCGTTCGATCCGGCGTCACCGCGCCTGGGGGTGGGGCTGGCGGCGCTGGGCCGTCCGGGGTACATCAACCTGGGGCACGCGGGCGACCTGCCGGACCGGTCGGTGGCGGGCATGCAGGCGCAGGCGTGGGCGGTGCTGGACGCGGCGTACGCGGCGGGCGTGCGGTATTTCGACGCGGCGCGCAGTTACGGGCGCGCCGAGGAGTTCCTGGGCGCGTGGGTGCAGGCGCGCGGGCACCGGGACGCCGTGCTGGGCAGCAAGTGGGGGTACACGTACGTGGCGGACTGGCAGCCGGACGCGGCCGTGCATGAGGTCAAGACGCACGACCGGGCCACGCTGGACCGGCAGTGGCCGCAGACGCTCGCGGCGCTGGGCATGGCCCCGGACCTGTACCTGATCCATTCGGCCACGCTGGAGTCGGGCGTGCTGGACGACCCGGCGGTGCTGTCCCGGCTGGCGGAACTGGCGGCGGAGGGCGTGCGGGTGGGCCTGAGTACGAGCGGCCCCGCGCAGGCGGACACGATCCGGCGGGCGCTGGAGATGCAGGTGGACGGCGTGAATCCCCTGAGTGCGGTGCAGGCCACCTGGAACCTGCTGGACCGCTCGGCGGGCGCGGCCCTGGCCGACGCGCACGCGGCCGGGTGGGTGACCGTGGTGAAGGAGGGCGTGGCGAACGGCCGCCTGAGTGCGCGGGGCCTGAGCGGGCGCGGGGACGTGCCCGCCCCGCTGGCGGCGTTGGCGGCCGAGCTGGGGGTCACGCCGGACGCGGCGGCCCTGGCGGCGGTGCTGGCGCAACCCTGGGCGGACATGGTCCTGAGCGGCGCGAGCAACACCGATCAGCTGGCGCAGAATCTGGCGGCGCTGCGCGTGCAGGTCCCGGCGGACACCCTGCCGGAACTGACGCTTGACGCCCGCACGTACTGGCAGGAGCGGGCCGCGCTGCCCTGGAACTGACCCGCAGTCCGTATCAGTACGCGCGGAAGTTCTGCCAGACGTGCGCGGGTTCGAAGCTGAAGCCGAACACGCCGGGACCGCTGTGGGCGGACAGGACCGTGCCGAGGCTCAGGGTCATGCTTTCCTGCACGCCCAGGCGGCGGGCCTCGAAGCGCAGGGCGTCCACGTTGTCGGGCGCGCCGTTGTGGAAGAACGCCACGCGGCCCTGCGGGAGGCTGGCGGCGCAGGTGCGCAGCTGCTCGGTCATGTGGTTCAGGGCGCGGCCCGCTCCGACGGTACGGGCGCAGGCTTCCACGCGGCCTTCGCGCAGGCCCAGGATGGGTTTCAGGTTCAGCAGGCCGCCCAGCAGGGCCGCCGCGCCGCCGATGCGGCCGCCCCGTTGCAGGTAACGCAGGGTGTTCAGGCACATGCGGGTGGTGGCCTGGGGGCGCAGGGTGGTCAGGGCGGCGGCGACCTGCGTGGCGGGCACGCCGTCACGCAGCAGGCGCGCGGCCCGTTCGGCCTGCAGGGCCAGTCCGGCGGCGGACTGCCAGGAGTCGTGGACCGTGACGCGGCCGGGGAAGGCCAGGGCGGCCTCGGTGGCGTGGGCGTGCGTGTCGCTCAGGCGGCTGCTGAGGTGCACGGCGAATACGTGGTCGTGGCGTTGCAGCAGGTCGTCCAGGGTGTCGCGGTAGGTCTGCACGGTGGGGGGCGCGGTGACGGGCATGTCGGCGCCGGCTTCCACGCGGCGAAACAGTTCGTCGCTGCCGAGTTCGTGGTGGTCGAGCCAGTCGCGTCCGTCGAAACGGACGGTGAGGGGAATGACCCGCAGGCCGATGGCGTCGGCCTGGCCGGATTCTAGGTCACTGGTGGAGTCGGTCAGGACGATGCTCTTCATACCCGATGGTAGAACCCGGCCGGGCCGAAATGTGAAATTTCCCCCATCAGGGGCTCCCACCGGGGTGTGAAGTTTTCAACAGGAGAGCCGCCTCCGTGCGTGGCCGTTGCGCTACGGCGCGGCCACCGCTTCACCGTCTGCGAGGGCCTGCAGGTCGGGGCGCAGGGCGGGGAGTTCCACGCGGGCGGTGTGCCAGATCAGCGCCACCTCGATCCCGAAGTAGTCGTGCGACACGAGGTTGCGCACGTCGCGCAGCAGCGCCCACGGCAGGTGCGGGTGGGTGTCCTGCACGGACTGCGGAATGAACTTGGTCGTCTCGCCCAGGCGGGCCAGTCCGTGCAGCACGGCGTCCTGCGTCCGTTCGTCGCGTTCGAAGGTCGCCAGGGTGTGGCCGTCCGTGAAGGCCGTCACGCGGTCGATGGCGCGCAGCAGGTCGAACACCCGCCAGCGCCAGCGTTTCTCGCGGTGCGAGCGGGGCAGGCGCTCCGGGACGCGCTGCACGTCCACCGCGTCGGCCAGGATCTCGCCGCGCAGCGGGGGCCGCAGGGCCGCTTCCGTCACCACGTCCACCCGGCGGCCCAGCGCCCGCTCGAACACGGCCCGCGCGCGCATCAGGTCCAGCAGGCCGCGCGCCTGTGCAGGCGCGAAGTCGACCAGCAGGTCGATGTCGCTGGCCTCGCCCGCCTCGCCGCGCGCGACCGACCCGAACACCCGCACGCGGGTCACGCCGGCCTCCTCCCACTGCGGCTGCGCGGCCCGCAGGCGCCCGGCGACCGTGTCGAGGCGGACGTCCGGAAACAGCGGCTGGGCAGCGTTCATGCCGCCCAGGATACGGCGTGCCCGCGCGCGGGGACCGTATCCTGAACGGGTGATTATCGCCGTGGGCCACGACCTGATCGAGATCGACCGTATCCGGCGCATGCTGGAACGCGAGGGCCGGCGGGCCGAGAAGCTGTTCACGCCCACGGAACTGGCGTACTGCGCGCGCCTGAGCGACCCGGCGCCCAGCCTCGCGGCGAGGTTCGCGGCCAAGGAGGCCTTCCAGAAGGTCTGGCCGCGCCCGCACGGCTGGCGGGACGTGTGGGTGGAGCGCACCGCCACGCCCGGCGGGCCGTTCCCGTTCGCGCGCCCGCACCTGGAATTCGCGCCGCACATCGCGCAGCTCATGCGCGAGCAGGGCTGGACGGCGCACCTTACCCTCACGCACACCCGCGAGCACGCGTCGGCCGTGGTGATCCTGGAGGGACCGGCTCCCGCCACGGACTTGAGCGTTCCTGAAGGGAGCGGGCCTCCCCCCCCACAATCGTCGCCCCGCTGACACCCGGCCGGGCGGGCGCGGGCCTACGCTGGAGCATGAACCCCGCACCCAGGCACGCGTCTTCCGTCCGGCTGGCACCGCTGGCCCTGCTGCTGGGCGCCGCCCTGCTGGCCGGTCACGGCGCGCAGGCCGCCCCGCCCCGACTGCCCCCGGCCGCGCAGACCAGCGCCGCCGAGCAGGTCGCCCTGACGCGCGGCCGGACGCTGGTGGGGGACTTCTACGCCGTGAAACTCGACGGGCTGTGGGGGGCGTTCTCGCCGGGCGTGCGGGCGCAGTGGGGCACCCTGACCGCCTTCCGGGCGTTCCGGCGCGGCGGGCTGGCGCAGTACGGGCCGGAACGGCAGGTCGTGCAGGAACGCACCTTCACGCGTGGCCGTGAGGTGTTCTACGTCCGCAGCGCCGCCTTCGAGAACGCGCCGGAGCTGGTGTGGGCCGTCGTGCTGGGCTTCACGGGGCCGCAGGTCACGACCTTCGGGATCGCGCTGGAGGAGGACCGCAGCGACGCGCCGGTCGCCCGGCGTCCCTGACGGTCAGGAGCCGGTCTGGCTGCTCTGACGGACCAGTTCGCGGCCGGCCGTGTCCGTGACGCTGAAGGTGTACGCCTGATCGGTGCGGGTGATCCAGTTCACGCGGTGGTCGATGCAGGCGTCCGGCAGGGCCAGCTGAGCGGGCCGGGGGTAGATCCGGTCGCTGCTGTTCTGCCGGAAGATTTCCAGTTCGCGGGTCAGGTTGTTTGCGCAGTTCTGCGCGGCGGCCTCGCTGACCACGCGGTCCGCGTCGGCCGTGATGCCGGCGGGCCGGTCGGCCTGCGCGGCGCTCAGCTGCCGCTCCAGCGCCTCGACCCGGCGGGTCAGTTCGGCGTTCTGCGCGCGGGCCTCACGGTCCTGGCAGCCGACCAGCAGCGGAACCAGCAGAACAAGGGCGCAGGCACGGCGAATCACGCGGGGCAGGTTAGCGCACCGCGCGCCGCGCCTCCCAGGGACCGGCGCTCATGAAGGGCTTCATGAAGGTGCGCGCCCCGCAGGGACGGCCCTCCCCGGCTGCCGCCGGTTCCGGGCACAGCACTCCGGGTCAGCGGTTCAGGACGCTGACGATCTCCACGTGACTGGTCTGCGGGTAGAAGTCGTGCGGAATGACCTCCGCGAGTTTCCAGCCGCGCCGCACGAGGTCACCCACGTCGCGCGCCCAGGTGGCCGGGTCGCAGGACACGTACACGAGGCGGTCGGCGGTGCTGGAGTTGATGTGCTCGCGCGCGCCCTCCTCCAGACCGGCGCGGGGCGGGTCCACGACGATCACGTCGGTGCCCAGTTCGCTGAAGCGGGCGGCGTCGCCGCTGCGGAAGGTGACGTTGCTCTCGCCGCTGACCGCCACGTCCTGACGGCCCCGCGCGAGCGCCTCGGGGGCGGCGTCCAGCACGGTCACGCGGCGGAAGTTCGGCGCGAGGTGACGGCCGATCGCGCCGGCCCCGCCGTACAGGTCCACGGCGTGCTCGCCGCTGCCGGCCAGTTCGGCGGCCCGCTCGTAGGCCAGTCCGGCGGCCTGCGGGTTCACCTGCGCGAAGCCTGTGGCGGACACGCTGACCTGCACCCGCCCGAACTGCTCGCGGATCTCGCTCTCCCCGGCGATCAGGCGCACGCCGGCGCTGAAGCGTTTCCCGGCAGGCTGCGCCAGCGACACGCCGACCACGCCGGCTTCCATCAGGTGGTCGCTGGCGCGCAGGTACTGGCGGGTCTCGCCCGCGCCGATCACGGCGGCGACGACCTCGCCGGTCAGGCGGCTGGCGCGGAAGGCGACCTCGGTGGCGGGGTCCAGCAGCGTGGGATCGATGCGGTCCATGACCGCCTGGATCTGCGGCATGACCAGCGGGTCCTTCTGCACGACCAGCGGGTCGCTGCCGCGCCGCTCACGGTACGCCAGTCCGCCGGGCGTCACGAGGTACTGCGCGGTGTTGCGGTACCCCCACGCCTCGGGGCTGGGCACGGTGGCGGCCACGCCGTGCTGCACCTTCGCGATGCGGCTCAGGGCCTCCTGCACGAAGGCCCGTTTGAAGTCCAGTTGCGCCTCGTACGTGGCGTGCGCCAGGTCGGCGGTGGGCAGGTCCGGGCCGTCCACGCGCTGGGGGCTGCGGCGCAGCACCTCGACCGTCTGGCCCTGGCGCACGCCCTTCCCGGCGCGCACGCGGGCCGTGACCTGCTCGCCGGGCAGCGCCCCACGGACCAGCACCACGCCGGACTCGTCCCGGGCGAGCCCCAGCCCCCCCGCAACAAGTTTCTCGATTTCCAGCGTAAGTAAAGCGTCCGACATAAAGGACAGGGTAGCGCGTCCGGCGCCCGCGCCGCTGCCCCCAGCTCACGTTGCGCCCCGCGCCGCCCCCGCCGACGTGCCGCGGCGGCCCCAGGGGAATCCCCCGGAGGCCGCCGCGCCGGACAGAACCGGTGTCCAGCTCATACGGATTCCGTTTGTTTCGCCGACAATCCGGAACTTCACCGAATTGCCGGCTCCACGTCCGGAACCCGTTTCTCTCCTACTCGCATCCGCTCGGATTGAACGGGCTGTGAAGCCCATTCAATCGGAGTGGGTATCAGCTCAGTTCTCGTATTCGAGGTACGTGTAGCCCAGCAGTTCCTCACCGTAGTCCTCGAGCAGTTCGTGTTCCTGCTCGCCGGTCAGGGTGCCGAGTTTGATGGCGGCGTCGGCCTGATCCTCGATGGCGTCGCGCAGCATGGGTTCCTCGTAGCCCATGGATTCGATCATGCGCCGCGCCTTCTGGCCGCGCACGAACAGGTCGATGTGGTACTTCCCGCCGGGGCGCACGGTGACGTGGGCCTCGCTGACCTTGCCGAACAGGTTGTGGGCGCTGCCCAGCACGTCCTGGTACGCGCCCATCAGGAACACGCCCAGGTAGTAGGGGCGGTCGCCGGGCTCGTGCAGCGGCAGGGTGGCTTTCACGTCGCGCAGGTCGATGAACTTCTCGATCTTGCCGTCGCTGTCGCAGGTGATGTCCACGATGGTCGCCTGCCGCGTGGGCTTCTCGTTCAGGCGGTCGAGCGGCACGATGGGGAACAGCGCCTGGATCGCCCAGTTGTCCGGGAGGCTCTGGAACAGCGAGAAGTTGCAGATGTACTTGTCGGCCAGCACTTTCTGCAGGTCTTCGAGTTCGTCCGGGACGTACTTCTCGTTCTGGATGAGTTTGGCGATGCGGCGCAGGATGGCGTTGAACAGCGCCTCGCCGCGCGCCCGGTCCGGCAGGGTCACGTAGCCCAGGTCGAACAGATTGTGCAGCGTCTGCTTGTCGCCGACCGCGTCGTTGTACGACTCGCGGTAGTTGCGGGCTGTGATGTTCGCCAGGATCTCTTCCATGTCCTTGACGATCTGGTGGCTGTTCTCGTCTGCGGGGGCGAGGTCCTCGAGGTCGCGGGTGGGGCCGGTCACGTCCACGACCGGCAGGATCAGCACGGCGTGGTGTGCGGTCAGGGCCCGGCCGGACTCGGAGACGATCACGGGTTCCGGCACGCTTCTGGCCTTGCAGACCTCCTGCACGGTGTACACGATGTCGGCGGCGTACTCGCGGACGGTGTAGTTCATGCTGGCGTAGAAGGTGGTCTTGGAGCCGTCGTAGTCGACGCCCAGGCCGCCGCCCACGTTCAGGTACTTCAGTTGCGCGCCGGCGGCGATCAGGCCGGCGTACGTCTGGGTGGCCTCGCGCACGGCGACCTTCACGCGGCGGATGTCGGTGATCTGCGACCCGATGTGGGTGTGCAGCATGACCAGGGTGTCCAGCATGTCCTCTTCACGCAGGCGTTCGACGACGCGCAGCAGTTCGTAGGCGTTCAGGCCGAACTTCGCCTGATCACCGCCGCTCTCCTCCCACTGGCCACTGCCGCGCGCGTGCAGCTTGAAGCGCACGCCCATGGCGGGGCGCACGCCGAGCGCCTTGGCCTGCTTGAGGATCCGGTCGAGTTCGCTGTACTTCTCGATGGTGATGACCACGTTCTTGCCGAGCGTGCGGCCCCACAGCGCCAGCTTGATGAAACCGTCGTCCTTGAAGCCGTTGCAGCACAGCAGCGCGTCCGGGTGCATCTTCTGCGCGAGGCACAGCGCCAGTTCCGCCTTGGACCCGGCCTCCAGGCCGTGCGCGAAGTCGTAGCCGGCCGACGCGACGGCCTCGACGACCGCGCGGCGCTGGTTGACCTTGATCGGGAACACGCCCTGGTAGTGGCCGGTGTAGCCGTACTCCTGAATGGCGGTCTGGAAGGATTCGTTCAGGTGCTTGACGCGGCCCGTGATGACCTGCGGGAAGCGCAGGATGACCGGCAGACTCTCGCCGCGGTCCACGATCTCGTCCACGATCGAGCGCAGCGGGACGTGCAGGCCCGGACTGGGCGTGACCTCGACCTGTCCCTTGTCGGACACGCGGAACCAGCCGCCGGACCAGTTGGGAACCTGGTACAGCTCGGCGGCGTCGGTGGTGGAAAAACTGCTGGGTGTCGTCATGAAGGGCGTCCTCCTCCGTGGGGATAGGCTCGCCGTGCGCGGGGTTCGGAGTTGCGCTGCCCGGAACCCGCCGCGGCGGGCACTGACGGGAAAGGCACTCACGGACGCCGTGCGAAACCGGGCGCATGATACGGCAAAGCCGGCGGTCCGGATGTCATCTGCTCCCGCATTCACCCTTCATGCGCGGCCCAGCCGCCCCGCAGGACCGAATACGCCGCGCCGGGCGGGACAAAGTCGAAGGGAGCGAGGCATTCACCTCGCTCCCTTCTGGCTGGCGGTCCGGACGGGATTTGAACCCGCGACCTTCTGCGTGACAGGCAGATATGCTAACCGCTACACTACCGGACCAGCGGAACAGAGATTACGGGCCGCAGCCGCAGAAGTCAAGGGGGGGGCGGCGCTCAGGCCAGCACCACGCGGTCGCGGCCGTCCGCCTTGGCGCGGCGCAGGGCGCCGTCGGCCCGGTCGAAGGCCGCTTGGAGCGGCTCGCCCGCCGGACTGAAGCCCAGGCCGGCGCTGAGGGTCACGTGCTGCCCGCCGGTGAAGGCGCGGCGCGCGACCTCCGCCCGGACGCTCTCGATCAGTTCGGCGGCCTGCACGGTCAGGTCGGTCGGGTCCGGGCCGGGCGGCAGCAGCACCACGAATTCCTCGCCGCCCCAGCGGTACGCCTGCCCGCGCCCGGCCAGCACGTCCATGATCACGTCGGCCACGCCGCGCAGCACGCGGTCCCCGGCGGTGTGGCCGTGCGTGTCGTTCACGCGCTTGAAGTGGTCGATGTCCAGCACGGCCAGCGCCTGACCGTCCGGGCGGGGCGCGCGGCTGTCCTCGTCGAAGGCGCGGCGGTTCAGCAGGCCGGTCAGCGGGTCGCGCCGCCGCTCGCGTTCCCCGGCGACGAACCGACGGTTGATGTCCGTGAAGGCCGCGCCGTACAGCACGACCGTCAGGCACACCACCAGCATCAGCAGCGGCGTGTTGCCGGTCAGGGTGGGTTGCAGCCCGGCCTGCTGCCAGCGCCACAGCAGCAGCGTGGCGCTGGCGGTCAGGCCCAGCCCGGTCAGGCGGCCCATGCGGGCGTCGTCCAGGAACAGCAGCGTCCAGGCGAGCACGGTGCCCGGCCCGAGCAGCAGCACGACCGACAGCAGCAGCGGGTCGCCGCGCAACCCGCCGGGTCCGGACAGCGCCGCCACGACCGCCACGAAGGCGATGGTCACGGGCGGAAACAGCCGCCGCAGCGGGTCGTGCAGCGGCGTGGGCAGCAGGACGTGCAGCGCCGACGTCAGCAGCGCGAGGGCCGCGAGCGCCCCGATCACCCCCTGCGCCGCCGGGGACGCCCCGACCGTCCCGACGAGCAGGGACGCCGCGACCATCGGCAGCGCCACCCGGAAGTACAGCCGCCCGATCCGTTCCGGCAGGCTGTACGGGGTGTCGGGCCGGTCCGGCCGCGCGCCGGGATTCACGGCCGCCCCCCGCACCCGGCGGCGCGTGAGGACGGGCGGACCCCTGTGGACGTGAAGGTGACGGCAATGGACATACGGCAGCACTCCTCAATACGGATTCCGTATCAGCTGACCGCAGGATAGGAAGCGGCGCCTCCCACGACTCTGACAGGCGGCGGCGCCCGGCCCGTGTGAAGGGCGCCCGCGGCCGGGGTACGCTGACCGGCATGTTCCGCCGCGACCCGGCCCGCGCCGCCCTGACCGACCTGGGCGGCGTGCTGGGCCGCGACCTGACGCACCTGCGGCCGCTGCTGCGCGCCGCGCTGCCGGGCGGCGGCGTGATCGCCGTGGCGCGCGGCGGACGGCAGCTGAGCGCGCCGCTGCGCCTGCCGGGAGCGGCGGACGGGCCGTTCGAACTGGCGAGTGTCAGCAAGCCGTTCACGGCGGCGCTGGCGGCCGAACTGGTCCGCGCCGGTCAGCTGGACTGGGACGCGCCGCTGTCGGCGCTGGGCGGGCCGCTGCGGGGCCTGCCGCGTTCCGTGACCGCGTGGCGGCTGACGACGCACACGGCGGGCCTGCCGACCCACCCGGCGCGGGCGGCCGTGACGGTCCTGACCCGCTACCACGATCCCTACGGCGGCATGGACGCCCGCGCCGTTCTGGACAGCGTGCGCCGCTGGGCCGGGCCGCCCGGCCGGTTCCGGTACTCGAACCTGGGCGCGGGCACGCTGGCGCTGGCTGGGGCGGTCGCGGCGGGCGAGCCGTGCAGCGCCGCCGGGTACGGGCGGGCGCTGCGGCGCTTCGTGACCGGCCCGCTGAATCTGCACGTCACGCTGGACCCACCGCGCCTGTCCGGGCCGGCCGGGCCGCCCACGGGGTTCGGGCCGCTGGCGGGCGCGGGCGGCCTGTTCGCCTCGCCCGGCGACCTGCTGGCGTTCGGGCGGGCGCACCTGCACGGGCCGCTGGGCGATCACTGGGTCGCGGCGCAGCGTCCGCCGGGCCTGCCGGCCGGGCTGGAGGTCACGGCCGGGTGGCTGGCGCGCGGGCCGCTGCGCTGGCATGACGGCGTGGCCCGGCACGCCCGCGCCGGACTGGCCTTTCACGCCGGGACGGGCGCCGTCGCGGCGATCCTGGCACGCGGGGGCGAGCCGCTGCTGGGCCGCCGCGCGGCGCTGTCCGCCCTGCTGCTGCGCCTGCTGGAATGACCCCGCCCTGCCTGCGGAGCTGGGGTCAGGGCGTGGGCACGACCCAGGTGACGCTGCGGGCGTCCTGAAGGGCGACGGGCAGGGTGACGCTGCGCCAGTTACCGTTCTGGAGGCCCAGCAGGGTGTCGTGGCGGCGCAGGGCGCTGCCGGTCAGGGTGTACAGGAACCCGTCCGGGGTGACGGTCAGGTCCCGCAGGTCCGTGACGTTCTCGACGGTGGCGGCGGTCGCGGCGCGGCCGTCCCACACGCGCAGCGGTTCGCTGCCGGTGCCGGCCAGGGCGGGGTCGCGCCACGCGGCGAGCAGGTTCTGGGGGCCGCCGGTCCACAGGCGGTCGAAGCGGGTCGCGCCGAGGGCCGCGCGGGTCGTGGCGGGGTCCGGCAGGCCGGCCGGCGTGAGGCTCTGGACGCCCGTGTCGGTGGCGGCGATCAGGGTGCCGCCCAGGTTGGCGAGGTCGCGGATGGCGGGCGCCGCCTGCGGAAGGCTGACCTGCGCGGTCGCGTCGCCGGGCGTGACGGGCGCGGCGCGCAGGACCTCGCTGCCGCCGCCCAGGCGGGCGCGCGCGACGATGCCCACGTCGCCCTGCACGGCCAGACGGGTGGGGGGCGTGTCCGGGCCGGGGGCGGTGACGAGCGCGCCGGGCAGCGCGGCCGTCCAGACGAGCACGCCCGTCTGGTACAGCGCGAGGTTCTGCACGCCGCCGCAGTCGCTGAGGATCAGCAGGCGGTCACGGGCGGCGTTCTGCGCGGACCGCAGGTTGCAGCGGGGCGTGAACGCGGGGTCCGGGTAGGGGCGCGGGTCGCTCAGGTCGGGGGCGCGGCTCTCCACGCCGTCCTGGCGGGTCAGCAGCAGGCGCTGGCCGCCGGCGGGCGTGAACAGCTTCACGCCGCCCGTGACGGTCACGCGCGCTCCTTCCGGGGCACTCACCACGCCGCCGGTGTCGGTGGGCGTGACGGCGCGCAGAATGGTTCCACCGTCGCTCAGGACCGCCAGGGTCAGGGGGACGGCGGCCTCCTCGGTGCCGGTGCAGGCGCCCAGCAGGGCGGTCAGCAGCGCGGCGCCCAGCAGCCGGGCCGGAAGTGGGGAGCGGGCCGGGTGTCGGGGGTGGGCCGGGTGGTGGGGGTGGATCAGGGCAGGGCGGCGGGAACGCTGGAGCATGGGGGGCACCTCGGGCAGGGGGGTCAGGGACTGACCAGCGGCACGCGGACGTTGCCATCGGTCAGGTCGAACAGCGGGTAGAAGGTCTGTCCGGGCAGGCCCACCGCGAGGCGGTAGCGGCGCAGGCCCAGGTCCGCCTCGGCCTGCAGCGCCCAGCAGCAGCGGTCGATGGTCAGGCCGATCACCGGGGAGAGCGGCGCCGGGTTCTGCCGCACGCCGTCGAGCCAGGTGAAGGTCTGGCGCAGGCTGCCGCTCAGGTACGCGCCGGGCGCCTGCCCGCTGCGGCCGATGCCCACGCTGAGCCGCACGGGGTCCAGGGTCAGCGTGTCGGTGGCGCGGTCGTTCGGGAAGGTGCCGCTGCGGGTGCGGGTGTACGCGGCGCGGCCGGCCAGCGCGGCGCGCGTGCCGAACAGCCAGGAGGCGTCCAGGCTGGCGCGGCTCAGTTCGGTGCGCGGCTGGTCCAGGCCCGGCGTGTTCAGGGCGGCGCTCAGGGCGAGGTTCTGGCCGGGGCGAGTGGCGTTCACGCTGCCGCTCAGGGCGGGGCGCGTGAACCCGCCGCGCACGAGGTCGTACGGGCCGCCGTACGTGACGTTCCAGTTCGTGGCGCTGCCCTGCACCGTGCCGACGCTGAAGGTGAGGGTGCCGCTGTCCGGCGCGCTGGCGGGGCGGTTGAGCAGCAGGCTGTGCGCGGTGCTCAGGCGGTACGCGCCGCGCCAGGTGAGGCTGGCGTCCCCGATCAGCTGCGCGCCGCTGCCCTGGTCGGTGGTGCGGGGCAGCAGGCGTTCGCTGCCGCTCAGGGTCAGGGCGTTCAGGACGGTGTCGCGCGTGCGGGCCAGGGTGTAAGACACGCCGATCTCGTTCACGTCGGGCGTGCGGACGTTGTGGATCAGGTACGCGCTGAAGGTGTTCGTGCGGACGTCGCCGGTCACGGTGGCGCGCAGCGTGAGCGGCCCCGGACCGGTCTGCCGGGCGTAGCTGCCCGAGGCGCTCAGGGCGAGGTTCGGGGCGGGCCAGGCGCTGCTGCGCGGCCGGGCGGACGCCACCGTACCGGACGCCACCGCGCCGGACACCGCTGTGCCGGCCGTGACCTGCCCGGCATCCGGGTCGCTGAGGGTCGCCGTGAACGACGCGCTGTCCAGCTGCCGCGTGTACAGGTTCACGCTGCTGCTGGCGTCCAGGGTCAGGGGGCGGCGGTTGACACGCAGCGTGAAGTTCAGCGGCCCCTGCTGCTCGGGACTCAGGAACAGGTCGCGGCTGTACGACGCACCGAAGGTCACGTCGCGGGCCGGGACGGCCGACAACGTCACGCCCAGCGGGGCGCTCAGCAGGCGGCCGCCCAGCGCGTCGAAGGCGAAGGGACTGGTGCCCTCGGTGCGGTTGTACGCGCCGCTGACGCTCAGGGTGTTCGTGGTGTTGAACCGCTGCGTGAGGGTCGCGCCCAGTGTCAGCTGCACCGTGCGGGCGCCCGTGCCGTAGTACCGGCCGGTGAAGGTGTTCTTCAGGCTCAGGTCCGCGTCCTGCCAGGGGCGGGCGGTGTACGACAGGGCGTGCTGCTCCTCGAGGCGTTCGGTGGTGACGTTCGGCCCCTGCGCCGACGCGCTGCGCGACAGCGGGTTGCTGGCCCCGGTGTAGCGCCCGGCCGTCACGCGAACGTCCGCGCTGAGGTTCCCGCTCGTGTACACCTTGGGGTCCACCGTGACTTCCGGGAGTTTCAGGGGCGTGGACAGGGGCGTGGTGGGTTCCGGCCCGAAGCGGTTGATGTAGTTGAAGTCCGCCGTGAACAGCGGGTAGTCGGCCTTCGCGCCGAAGGTGACGTTCGTCACGCCGCGCTGCGGGTCGGTGTCGCTCCGCCCGACCTCGCTGCGGCTGACGTTCAGGGTGTAGTCCAGGTCGCGCAGCGCCAGGTCCAGCGGCAGGCGGCCCCGCACGCCGAACTCCAGGTCCAGGTCGTACCCGCTGCTGCCCACCGGGCGGGGGTTCGCCAGGGCGTACAGGTTCAGGCGGTCCACGAGCGGCAGCGGCGCGAACGACCGCAGGCTCACGCCCAGGCCCACGCTGGGATCGCGGTTCTGGTAGTAGCGCAGCAGCGTGGTGCCCAGGGTGCTGCTGCCCACGCTGAACGGCAGGTCGGCCTGCACGGTGTAGCCGTCCACGGCGTCCTGCCCGATTTCCAGGCGCGGCTGACGCTCGCGGTCGTTCAGGGGCAACACCAGCACCGGCAGGAACAGCACCGGCACGTCGGCCAGCAGCAGCTGCGCCCGGTACGCGACCAGCCGGTCGCCGGGGTACACGATCAGCCGCTCGGCGCGGAACGCGAAATCGTTCGGGGTGCGGCCGCAGCGGGCGCAGGTCGTGAAGTACCCGCCCGCGGCGCGCAGCTGCCCCGGAATGCGTTCGACCTCCTGGCCCCGGATTTCCAGCTGGCTGTCGCTGATCAGGACGTCCTCGCCCGTCACCTGCTCCTGCCCGAGTTCCACGACCAGGTTCTCGCCACGCAGGTCCTGGCTGTCGCGGGCGCTGCGGTAACTGGCCGCGCCGACCAGCGTCAGGACGCGGCGCGTGCGGTTGAACTCCACGCGCCGGGCCCGCACCACGTCGTCGTCCACGCGCAGTTCGACCGCCTCGCCCGAGATGATCACCAGTTCCTGGCCGTCCACCTGCCGCAGTTCCAGCGTGTCGGCCGAGATGATCCGCACCGTGCGCGCCCCGGCGGTGTCCAGCAGCCCCAGGCCCAGCAGGCCCAGGCCCAGCAGCGCCGCCCGCACGCGACGCCCCCGCCGGCCACCCCGGACGCGGCTCATACGGACTCCGATTGAATGGGCTGCAAAGCCCGCTGGGTCCGAGCGGATGCGAGTGAGAGAAAAACGGGTTCCGGACGTGGAGCCGGCAATCCGGTGAAGTTCCGGATTGTCGGCGAAACAAACGGAATCCGTATCATTCGGCGGGCGTTCCGGCGTGGGCCAGCGGGGCGGTCAGCGCGTCGGGAACCGCTGGCAGCTCGGGAGTGGGGAGGGCCGGGCCGGACGCCAGGACCGGCGAGGCCAGCGCCGGGGACAGCGCCAGCCCCCGCGTCGCCGGAAGCTGCGCGGCCGGGGCGCTCAGGGTGCCCAGCACCGTCCCCGGATAGTAGAAGCCCAGCACGTGCAGGTGATCGTACCCGGCGCGCGCCAGCCCCAGCGCCCCGTACTGCGACAGGCCCACGCCGTGCCCGGCGCCGCTGCCCTCGATCACCAGCGGGTTCAGGCCCGCCAGCGTCACGCGGGTCCCCGACGCGCCCAGCGACCGGATGAACCCCCCGGCCTTCGCGCCGCCCAGCCGCGAGGCGCCGGACGCCCCGACCAGCAGGATCTCGGCCGGGCGGCCCGAGGCGCTCAGGCGCGTGACGGTCACGCTACTCAGCGGCCCGACCTGCACGCCGTACTGCGCCGCCACCGCCTGCACCTGCGACAGCGGCACCTCCAGCCGCCAGCGGGCGCGCGGCCCCCCCGTCGAGAACGGGTCCGGGCGGGCCGTCAGGTACGGCACCTCGCTGCCCCACACCTCGGCGCTGGACGCCGTGAACCCGCCCGAATCACTGCTGAAGTACGTGCTGGCCGCCTTCGAACCGAACGCCACCACCTGCGCGCGCGTGGCCGTCACCGCCGCGTCCGTGGCGGGCTTCTCGGCCGGGACGCCCCCGTACACCTGACAGCTCTGCGTGGCGCAGGTGTCGTACGGCGCCGCCGGATTCACCCGCGCCGCCACGTACGTCCGCGCGATCACCGCCTGCGCCTGCAACGCCGCCGCCGGCCACGACGCCGGCATCTCGGCCGGCACCACGCCCCGCAGATACTCCTCGATGTCCACGACGTTCACGCCCTGCACCGCGCCCTTCTCGGCCCGCAGATGCACCCCGCCCCGGTACGCGCGGCCCGCGATCTCCACCGTGCGGCCCGCGCCGGGCGGCAGGTACAGCGTGGCGCTCCCGGTCGGCTGACCGTTCAGGGTCAACTGCGCCGCCGCGCCCGCCCCCACGACCCCCACCGTCCACGCCTGCGGGGGCAGCGCCGCCGCCGGCAACGCCGCCCCCACCGACCCCGGCGCGCCCGTCACGGCGGCCGGCGCGGTCGGCACCCGCACCGTCAACTGCGGCGCGGACGCCACCAGCACCCGCACATTCAGGGCGGACGCGCCGCCCGCCCCCAGCAGCAGCGCGGCAAGCAGGGAAACGCCGGAACGCAGACATGAACGCATGATCAACGCCGAGTATACGCGCGCCCCCCCGCACGCGACTGACAGCCGCGTGAGAAGCGCGCCATCATGCCACCCATGCCCCCCACCCCCACCCCCGGTCACGTCTGGGCGCACGTCGGCCAGCCGTTCACGCCCCCCACCCCCCGCCCGGACGGCACCCACTACGACTTCATCGTGATCGGCGCGGGCCGCATGGGCAGCCTCCTGACCCTCGCCCTGACCCGCGCCGCCCCGCAAGCCCACCTGCTGCTGATCGAACAGGGCGGCCTGCCCAACGAGGAAGGTCACACCATCCTCGCGCCCGGCGTGTGGACCACCGCCCACCTGCCCCCCGACCAGCACCCCGCCGCGCACGCCAGCCGCACCCTGATCGAGGAACTCGCCCAGCCCACCCACCGCCACCACGTCACGCTGCACACCCACGCCGCCCCCGGCAGCCTGCCCACCACCGACGCCCTGGCCGCCCACCCGGACAGCCTCGCCCTGCTCGACCCGGACGTCCTCACGCACGCCACGACCGACCCGCACGCCCTGGCCTACCGCCCCGGCACGCTCGCCCTGAACGCCGCCCAGACCGCCATCCGCGCCGGCGCGCACCTGATGCTCAACACCCGCGCCGCCCCCCACCCCGGCGGCGTGGTCACCGCCGAACGCCTGACCGTCACCAACACCCACCAGATCGTCACGCACGAAACCCACACCCTGCGCGCCCGGCACGTCATCCTCGCCACCGGCGCCGACGCCCCCACCCACGCCGAACAGCACCTCGGCATCCACACCCGCCACGCCCGCGCCTACCGGCAGACCCCGCACCTGAACGCCCCCAGCACCCCCACCAGCCCCACCCTGCACGTCGCCGGACTGACCCTCACCCCCCAGCACGGCGCGTACACCCTGCACCCCGCCACCCACCACCGCGACCCGCACGGCTACACCCCCACCGGCGGCCACCTGACCGGCGTCCCCACCGGCCTGCGCCGCGAAACACTCGAAGACCTCGTCGGACTCATGGACGCCCTGCCCATCCTCGCCACCCCTGCCCTCCACCTCGGCCGCAGCCTCAGCGACATCCCCGGCAGCTGGATCGCCCTCCCCCACGGCCACCCCCACCACCCACCCACCCACGAACCCCTCGACAACCACACCACCCTCCTCCTCGGCGGCCCACACGCAGACACCCTCGGCCCCCACACCGCCCAGGCACTCGCGCACCAACTGGCACAGCACCTCGCAGAGACGTAAAGAGGGGGGAAGCGCGGCTGCTTCGCATGACCCAACTGCTTCGCAGGACCCCTCAGTCAGCTTCGCTGACAGCTCCCCTCAAGGGGAGCCTAAAAAGCATGCTGACGCGGCTGGCACGGCAACCGCGCCCGTCGTTCGCGTAGCGCGCGGGGCGCACGCGGCGAAATCGGACTCGCAGAGCTGCGCAGCAGAGGATGGCGTGTGAGCCGTTTGCGGAGAGGGCTGGGGGGTGGGGAAGCACTCGCAAAGCCGCCCCTCCTGTTGTCTACCCCTTCCCACCCCGCCCATCACCCCTGGCGCCTAAGCTGTCGCCCATGAGCGCGGCGCGAATTACGGGCTGGTCAGGGGTGAACGCCTGACGGCCTGCGCGCTGCCAATCGTCCCCCACCCGCTGCCGGTGGGGGTTTTTTCTTTCGTAGGAATCAAGGGGTGATGCGTGGTGATGCAGGTCAGGGAGTTCAAACCGGGTGAGATGGACGCGATGGACGTGCTGCGGCTGGCGCTGACGAGCAAGGTGTACGGCGCGGCGATCGAGACGCCGGTGAGTGAGACGCCGTCGTTGAGCGCGCGGTTGGGGAACCGGGTGCTGCTGAAGCGGGAGGATCTGCAGCCGATCTTCTCGTTCAAGTTGCGGGGCGCGTACAACAAGATGGCTCAGCTCACGCCGGAGGAGCGTGCGCGTGGGGTGATCTGTGCGTCGGCGGGGAATCACGCGCAGGGAGTGGCGTTCGCGGCGCAGCGGTTGGGGGTGCGGTCGGTGATCGTGATGCCGGCGACGACGCCGGAGATCAAGGTGGGGGCGTGCCGGGCGCGTGGGGCGGAGGTGGTGCTGTTCGGGGATAGTTTCAGTGACGCGGAGGCCCATGCGTTCGCGTTGCAGCGCGAGCGGGGGTTGACGTTCGTGCATCCTTACGATGATCCGCTGGTGCTGGCGGGTCAGGGAACGGTGGCGCTGGAGGTGCTGCGGCAGGTGGAGGTGGACGGGCCGCTGACGGTGTTCGTGCCGGTGGGGGGTGGCGGGCTGATCGCGGGCGTGGCGGGGGTGCTGAAGGCGCTGCGGCCGGACGTGCGGGTGGTGGGCGTGGAGCCAGAGGACAGTGACGCGATGTTCCAGTCGGTGCAGGCCGGTGAGCGGGTGCGGCTGGACACGGTGGGAATCTTCGTGGATGGCGTGGCGGTCAAGCAGGTGGGGGCGTTCACGTTCGACCTGACGCGCCGGTACGTGGACGACTGGGTGCGGGTGAACACGGACGAGGTGTGCGCGGCGATCAAGGACGTGTTCGACGATACGCGGGCCGTGATGGAACCGGCGGGGGCGCTGGCGGTGGCGGGCCTGAAGAAGTACGTGGCCGAGCTGGGCGTGCAGGGCGAGACGCTGGTGGCCCTGACGTGCGGCGCGAACGTGAATTTCGACCGGTTGCGGCACGTCGCCGAGCGGGCCGAGGTGGGTGAGCAGCGCGAGGCGATTCTGGCGGTGACGATCCCGGAGCGGCCCGGCGCGTTCCGGGAGTTCATCGAGGTGGTGGGGGCGCGGGCGATCACGGAGTTCAACTACCGGTTCGCGCCCCGGTCGCAGGCGCAGATTTTCGTGGGGGTGCAGCTGGCCCGCGCGGGGCAGCGGGCGGAACTGGTGGCGGAGCTGGTGGGGTTGGGGTACGCGGTGGCGGACCTGACCGAGGACGAGCTGGCGAAGGTCCACGTGCGGCACATGGTGGGCGGGCGCGCGCCCGAGGCGACGGATGAGCGGGTGTACTCGTTCACGTTCCCGGAGCGGCCGGGGGCGCTGCTGGAGTTCCTGACGCACCTGCACGGGCGCTGGAACATCAGCCTGTTCCACTACCGGAATCACGGGTCGGCGCATGGGCGGGTGCTGGCGGGCTTTCAGGTGCCACCCGGCGACGGGGCGGCGTTCGCGGCGTTCCTGGCGGGGGTGGGGTACCCGGCGGTGGACATGACGGCGAACCCGGCGTACCGGTTGTTCCTGACCTGATCGGGCGTGGCCCCTGATCCTGCGTGGCGCGGGGGTTGGCCTTCTGCCTTCTGATCGCGAGGGGTACGCGCGGCTGGTGCTGGAGACGGGGGATCAGCAGGCGACGGCGCTGGCGCTGCACACGCGGACGGGGTTCCGGCGCATTCCGAACTTCGGGTACTGCGAGGGCGTGGAGAACAGCCTGTGTTTCGAGTTGCCGCTGGGCGGATGAACGCGCGCTTCACGGGGGGTCAAGTGGGCCTGAAGTGAACTCCCACCCCCCTCCCGGCGCGGCGTGGGACGGTGGGGCATGACTGAAGCCATGATCCGGGAGTGCATCGAGGCCTGTCTGGCGTGCGTGGCGGCGTGCGAGGAGTGCGCGGCGGCGTGCCTGTCGGAGCCAGAGATCGACATGATGCGCGGCTGCATCCGCCTGGACCGGGACTGCGCGGACGTGTGCGCCCTGACGGCGCGGCTGCTGATGCGCGGCAGTGACCTGCATGCGCAGGCGTGCGCGCTGTGCGCTTCAGCGTGCGAGGCCTGCGCGGCCGAGTGCGGCCAGCACCACCATGACCACTGTCAGCGCTGCGCCGAGGCCTGCCGCCGTTGCGAGGAAGCGTGCCGGAAACTGGCGGCCTGAACGGGGTTGCGGTGCGGGTGCGGGTGCCCGCCTAGGGGTCCGGGACCGGCCTGGGGGTGGGGGTAGACTGGACGGATGACGCTCCCTCTGCCCCTGCGTACGTCCGGTGATTCACTGGACGTACGTTTCGCTTTGGCCTATACTGCGCCGAGGTTGTTATGCTTCTAGCAGAAATTATCAGCGTAGGCACGGAACTGCTGTTCGGCGAGATCGTCGACAGCAACGCCGCGTTCCTCGCCCGTGAACTCGGGGCGCGCGGCGTCACCCTGCACCGCAAGACCGTGCTGGGAGACAACCTCCTGCGCCTGACGGACGCCGTGCAGACCGCACTCGGCCGCGCCGACCTGATCATCCTGGGCGGCGGCCTCGGCCCCACCGACGACGACCTGACCCGCGAGGCCATCGCCGCCGCCCTGAACGAAACCCCCACAGAGGACGCCGCGCAGCTCGCGCACCTGCGCGGCCTGTTCGAATCCCGCGGGCGCGCCATGCCCGAGATCAACCGCAAGCAGGCGTGGCTGATCCCCAGCGCCGAGGCCCTGCCCAACCCGGTCGGCACCGCGCCCGGCTGGTTCGTGCGGACCACGCGCGGCGGCACGCCGAAACTGCTGGTCGCGCTGCCCGGCCCGCCCCGCGAGATGCAGCGCATGTGGCGCGAGCAGGTGCTGCCGCGCCTGCCGATGCCCGCAGCGGCGCTGGAACACACCACCATCCACACCCAGGGCGTCGGCGAGAGCGCGGTCGCCGAACTGCTCGGCGACCTGACCCGGCAGGCGAATCCCAGCGTCGCCACGTACGCCCGCGCGACCGGCGTGGACGTGCGCGTGGCCGCCAGCGCCCCGGACCGCGATCAGGCCGCCGCGCTGCTGCACCCGGTCCGGCAGCGCGTCCGCGAACTGCTGGCCCGCTGGACCTGGGGCGAGGACGACCAGACGCTTGCCGGGGCCGCGCAGGGCGCGCTCGGCAGCCTCCGGCTGGGCGTCATCGAGGCCGGCAGCGCGGGAATGCTCTGCACGCTGCTGGCCGACCAGCCGGGCTTCCTGGACGCCGCCGTCACGCAGGACCACGCGCGCCTGATCACGCTGGGTCTGACGCCCGTCACGCTGCGCGGCGCCGGACTGGTCAGCGAGGCCGCCGCCCGCGAACTGGCCGCCGGGGCGCGCGAACACCTGGGCGCCGACGTGGGCCTCGCGGTGGTCGTCGCCACGACCGGCGAGCGGGCCGGGCAGGCCTTCGTGGCCGTGAACGTCCCCCGGCCCGGCCAGGAGCCGCTGGAACGCACGCTGCACGTCAACTGGCCCGGCGACGCCGCGCAGGTGCGGGAACGCGCCGCCGTGAGCGCCCTGTCCCTGCTGCGCGCCAGCCTCTCCTCCACGCCCGACCCCCACACCCGCACTGCCCCGGCCCCCGTACAGCGGCCCGAAGGAAGGACCGCATGAAGATCAAGAAGACCCACCGCCCAGCCCGCACCGCCTCCACCCCCGCCCCGGCCAGCGAGCCCGGTGCGCTGCGCCGCGCCGTCACCGAGGCGCAGGCCGACGCGCCACGCCGCGACCGCCCGGCCGGCCAGGGAGCGGGCAACCGCGGCGCGAAACCCACCCGGCCCGCGAAGGAAGGGGGCCGCCGGCCCACCCACGACGCCGCCCCCCGCGCGACCGGCTCCCAGCAGACCGGCGCCAGGCCAACCGGCGCCAGGCAGACCGACCCCCGGCAGACCGGCCGCCCGGAGTCCGGGTCCGGTCCCCAGCCGGCCGGCACGCAGCGCCTGTTCTTCGCGCTGAAGGTCCCCGCGAACCTCGTCGGGCCGCTGCGGGAAGCGCAACGCAAACTGCGCGGCAACTGGCGCCGCGTGGACGCCGACCAGCTGCACGTCACCCTGGCGTACCTGCCGGCCGTGCCCGCCGACCGCGTGGACGACCTCAAGCGCCTGGGCGTCACGCTCATGCAGGACCTGCCGCCCATGCAGGTCAGCCTGCGCGGCACCGGCTACTACCCCAACGAGGGCAGCCCCCGCGTGTGGTTCGTGAAGGTGGAAGCCGAGGGCCTGCCGGAACTGGCGCAGGCGCTGCGCGACGGCATTCACGCGCTGGGCCTGGAAACCGACGAGCAACCGTTCAAGGGGCACATCACCCTGGCCCGCAAGAAGGGACCGGCGCCGCGCGTGCCGCCCCTGACCTTCACCCACGGATGGCAGGCCGGCGGCGCGGTCCTGTACCGCAGCATCCTGCGTAAGACCGGCCCCATCCACGAGACCGCCAGCAGCTTCCGCTTCCGCGCGCCGCTGCCCACCACACCGGACCCCCTGGCCCCGGACCTCCTGGCACCGGACTCTGCCCACGACACCCCACCGGCCGAACCGGCCGTCACCGACCCGCAGTAACCCCACCCACGCCGCAACCCCCGCCCCGCACCGGAAGGCCAGCGGGCAAGGAGACCCCATGAGCAAGGAAAAAGAGATCACCGCCGCCCCCACCGACGCCAAGGAACGCGCCAAGGCCATCGACACCGCCATGAGCCAGATCGAGAAGGCGTTCGGCAAGGGCAGCATCATGAAACTCGGCGCCGAGAGCAAACTCGACGTGCAGACCATCAGCACCGGCAGCCTCAGCCTGGACCTCGCGCTCGGCGTGGGCGGCGTGCCCAAGGGCCGCGTCACCGAGATCTACGGCCCGGAATCCGGCGGCAAGACCACCCTGGCCCTCAGCATCATCGCGCAGTCCCAGAAGGCCGGCGGCACCGCCGCGTTCATCGACGCCGAACACGCCCTTGACCCCGTGTACGCCCGCGCGCTCGGCGTGAACACCGACGAACTGCTCGTCGCGCAGCCCGACAACGGCGAACAGGCGCTGGAAATCATGGAACTGCTCGTCCGCAGCGGCGCCATCGACATCGTCGTCGTCGACTCGGTCGCCGCCCTGACCCCCCGCGCCGAAATCGAGGGCGAGATGGGCGACAGCCTCCCCGGCCTCCAGGCCCGCCTCATGAGCCAGGCGCTGCGCAAACTCACCGGCATCCTCAGCAAGACGAACACCGCCGCCATCTTCATCAACCAGGTCCGCGAGAAGATCGGCGTCATGTACGGCAACCCGGAAACCACCACCGGCGGCCGCGCCCTGAAGTTCTACGCCTCCGTGCGCCTGGACGTCCGCAAGATCGGGCAGCCCATCAAGGTCGGCAACGACGCCGTCGCCAACACCGTCAAGGTCAAGACCGTGAAGAACAAGGTCGCCGCGCCCTTCAAGGAAGTCGAACTGGCCCTCGTGTACGGCAAGGGCTTCGACCAGCTCAGCGACCTCGTCACGCTCGCCAGCGACATGGACATCATCAAGAAGGCCGGCAGCTTCTACTCGTACGGCGACGAACGCATCGGCCAGGGCAAGGAGAAAGCCATCGCCTACATCGCCGAACGCCCCGAGATGGAAGCCGAGATCCGCGAACGCGTCCTGAACGCCATCCGCACCGGCAACGCCCCGGAACTGCCCACCAAACCCATCTCCGAGTGACGTTGATGGGCGAAGGTTGATGGTTGAAAGGTGAGGGGGAGGGGTCAGCGGGCCTCTCCCCCTCTGTCATGCAGGCAGTCATGCGGACTCCGGCGGAGTCCGGATCACTTCCAGACGGTCACGGTGTCCGGCGCGGCGAGGGTCAGGGTGCGGGTGGCCTCCTCACTGCCGTAGTTGGATTCGTCCTGTACGACGTTCCAGCCGGCCTTCAGGGGCAGGTCCACGGTGACGGACTCCGGCATGCCCCGCTCCGGGACGCAGCGCGCCGCGCCGCTGACCGTCACGTCCGACGGGCTGAACACCAGCTGCTGGGTGCGCACGCGGTTCGCTGCGTCCGGCTGGCCCCTGAGCAGGTTCGTTTCCGGCTTCAGGATCGCTGCGGCGTTCCACAGGTCCACTCCCACGATGCTGCCCACGCTGGGGAACGACCGCCCGCCGGGCGCGACGTGCAGTTGACCCAGGGGAAAGACGGCAGCGGCCGGATCGCTGAACGTCACCTTGCCGGTGCGGGTCACGCAGCCCAGCGGTTCCAGGATCAGCCAGTCTGCGAGGGACACCAGCGACCCCGTGAGCCGCTCGGGGGCGGGCAGCGGCAGCGTCCATTCACCGGCGGCGCTGACCGTGCCGCGCGCCGCCTGCATCAGGCGGTCGTCCCCGCCCGGAAATTCCAGCAGCAGGCCCACCGAGGCCGGCTGGCCGGTCCAGCCGCCCACCGTGCCGCGCAACACGGGCGCGTCCGACTGCGCCCACACTGAACCGCCCAGCAGGGCCACGCACACGGCCAACGTTCTCCATCGCATGGCTCAGTGTAGATGGCCCCGCGTCGATAGCCCTGTGTCGATAGCCCCGCGTCGGTGGCTCCGCGTAGGCCGCTGTGCCTACCCGGCCGTCCCTCTTTCGGCGGATGCCGCGTCCGGCGCGGGCGGCGCAGACTGGGCGCAGGCTTCGGGGTGGGGTTTCCGCGTGGGAGACATCGACAACCCACGCCCAAAGTCAAAGCCCCCCACCCGAGTGAAGGTGGGGGGCTGCTTCGTTGCCTGCCGGGATTTACCGGCGGGCGAACTTCCAGGCGGCGGGCAGCAGCAGCGCGGCCAGCAGCAGCTTGATGCTGTCGCCGATGATGAAGGGGGTCAGGCCGGCGGTCATGAGGGCGGCGCCCTTCAGGCCGGTGATGGCGCCCAGGACGGGCAGGCCGATGGCGTAGATGAGGACGCTGCCGACCAGCATGGCGAGGCAGGTGCCCAGGAAGCGGCGGTCCAGCCCGAAGCGTTCGACCAGGAAGCCGACGAGCGCGGCCGCGAACGGCCAGCTGATGACGTACCCGATGCTGGCGCGCAGGCCGGTGCCCGTGGAGTTCATGACGCCGCTGGCGCCCCCGGCGTACACGGGCAGTCCGGCGGCGCCGGCCAGGGCGTACAGCAGCACGGCGGCGAAGGCGCGTTTCCAGCCGAGGGCCGCGCCGACCAGCAGCACGCCCAGCGTCTGGAGGGTCATGGGGACGGGTTGCAGCGGCACCTCGGCCTGCGCGAGCAGCGCGATCAGGGCCGCGCCGCCGCCGACGAGCAGCAGGTCACGGGCGAGGCTGGGAGTGGGGGCAAGCTGGCGGGCCAGGGTGGGGTGGGTCAGGGTCATGGTGAGTCCTCCTTTGCGGGGGTGAGGGGCGGGCAGAACAGCAGGCAACGCGGCGGGTCGCTCAGGGAGCGGGGCCGCTCCGGGCGGCGTCCGGGGCAAGGGTGCCGACGAGTTGCACGTCGCCGGCGCTGACGGTGCGGGGGCCGCCGGCGGTCGTGACGATCAGGCTGCCCTGCGCGTCGAGATCGGTGGCGACGCCTTCCAGCGGACCTTCGTGCGTGTGGATCAGGACCGGGCGGCCCAGGGTGACGTTCGCGGTCCGCCAGTCGCGCAGGGTCTGGGCGGGCGGGGCGGCCAACGCGCGTTCCAGTTCGTTCAGGAGGGTGCCCAGCAGGGCGGCGCGGGTGGGTTCGGGGGTGCCGGGGGCCCGCAGGGCGCTCAGGTGCGCGGCGTCGCGTGGGGCGGCAGTGACGTTGATGCCGATGCCCAGGACAGCGCGGCGGGCTTCCTCGCCGCGCAGGTCCGCTTCGAGCAGGATGCCGGCCAGTTTGCGGCCGTCGGGGGCGAGCAGGTCGTTCGGCCATTTCAGGCCGCCCACGCCGGCGGCGCGTTGCACGGCGACGCCGGCGGCCAGTGGCATGAGGGGCAGGTCCGCGAGGGTCAGGGGGCCGCCGCGCAGGTTGCGGGTCAGCAGGACGCTGAAGACCAGGGTGCCGTGGGTGGTGTCCCAGCTCCGGCCACGGCGGCCACGTCCGGCGGTCTGGCGTTCGGCGACCATGACCGCGCCGTGCGGGGCGGGCTGGTCGGGGTGGTCGGCCCAGGCGCGCAGGGCGTCCTGGGTGCTGGTGACGGTGCCGTGGTAGCGCATGGCCTGTCCGAGGGTGCCGCTGCGGGGGGTCAGGGGTGGGGTGGGCGTGCCGGGGGGCAGGGCGTACCCGGCGCGGGTGACCTGCACGGGCACGCCAGCGTCGATCAGCTGGCGGGCCAGGGTGTTCACGGTGACGCGGTTCACGCCGAGGGCCTGCCCGAGCGTGTCCCCGGTCTGGGGGTGGTCGGTCAGCAGCGGGAGGAGGCGGTCGGGCATTCGTTCAGTGTTTTACCCGCTCGGGTGAACGAAGGCAATGAACCGGGTTCAGACAGCGGTCGCGGGCGCCGGGCCGGGGGCGGGCCGGGGGCGGGGCGGGGGCCTGCGGGTGAGTGTGTCGCGCAGGTCACGGGCGCGTCAGGTGCATTTGCTAGACTGCGCGCATGACGATGGTGCGGCAGACCAAGCAGCGGGCGGCGGTGATCGAGGTCCTGCGGACCGCGCGGTCCCACCCGGACGCCGCGTGGATTCACGCGCAGGTGCGCGGGCAGTTGCCCAGCGTGAGCCTGGGGACCGTGTACCGCACGCTGGACGCGCTCGTGCGTGACGGCGTGGTGGTCACGCTCGAACGCGCCGGGCAGGCCACCCGCTACGACTACAAGCACGAGGGCGACACGCACCACCACGCGGTGTGCCGCAGTTGCGGTGCGATCTTCGACGTGGACGCCGCCGTGGTGCCCACCGTGCCCGCCTCGGCCTTCCCGGCCGGATTCCAGGTGACGGACGTGCGCCTGGAATTCATGGGCGTGTGCCCCGGCTGTCAGGCGCAGGCCGCCGAAGCCACCGGGGACTGAACCCGTCCGGCGCCGGCTGCGGGCGGTTCGTCCCGGCAGGCGGGCGGTACTCTGCCGGGTATGACGCCCGCGCCGCCCCCAGCTCCTGAAGTGCAGGAGTTCCCCACCTACCGCCTGCCGACCTTCCTGCCGCCGTTCCTGCTGGGCTGGGGGGTGGGGGCCGCCCTGACGTTCACGGTGCGCGCGGTCGGCGGGGCGCTGCTGGGTGATCCCTGCGAAGGCCGCACGCTCCTGGCGCTGCTGCTGCCGCTGCTGCTGGGGCCGGGCGGACTGGCGCTGACGGCCGCCAACTGGCGGCGGCCCCGCCGGGCGGCGCTGGGCCTGGGATTGGTGGCGGCGTCGCTGATGCCGGCGCTGTACGTGGGCGCGCAGGACATCGGGGAGTTGCGCCGCACCGGGTGTGCCGGCGGGTACGTGGTCGTGTCCCGCGCGGCCGCTGATGGCGGGCCGGGCGGCAGCATCAGCAGCCTGCGGCTGGAGGCCGGGTCGTCCGTGACGGTCACGGCGCGGGTGGGCGGCTACACCCCGCAGACGCATCCAGGGGTGTTCACAGTGCAGGCGCAGACGGCCGCGCCGGGCGTGACGGTCACGCCGGGCCGCACGCGGGTGCGGGTGGGCGAGGACTTCCCGGTGACGGTGATGGTGTCGGCGCAGACGCCCGTGAACACCTACACCGTCGGGATCGGGGCGCGCGAGGCTGCGGGGGACCGTCCGGCCGAGGCGGCCGGGACGCTGGAACTGAACGTGCGGCCCGCGCCGGGCACGGGCGTTCCGGCTCCGGCCGACGCCACGCAACCCTGACCGCCCGGCCCCCGACCGTGGGGTGAGGGGCGGGCGCGGGCGGGATGGTACGCTCGGTCGGTGGATGTGACGGAACTTTCCAGCATTGCCCTTCAGACGTTCCTGACGATGCTGGTCGTGATGGACCCTATCGGGCTGGCGCCGATCTTCATCGGGCTGGCCGGGAACCGCCCGAGCTTCGAGCGGCGGCGCGTGGCGCTGAAGGCCTGCGTGGTGGCGGGCATCATCATCCTGCTGTTCGGTCTGTTCGGCCGGGAACTGCTGGGGCATCTGGGCATCAGCCTCAGTTCGTTCCGGATCGCGGGCGGCATCCTGCTGTTCCTGATCGCGCTGGACATGGTGTTCGCGCGGCCCAGCGGCAGCAAGGAGACCGCCGAGGAGGAGCAGGAGGCGCAGCAGCGCGAGGACATCAGCGTGTTCCCGCTCGCCATTCCGCTGATCGCGGGGCCGGGCACGCTGGCCAGCATCATGATTCTCGCAGCGGACGCGCACGGGTCGCCGCTGCTGCTCTCGGCGGTGTTCCTGGTGACGGCCGCCGTGCTGCTGCTGTGTTACCTGGCGCTGCGCCTGTCGGGGCAGATCGCGCGGGTGATCGGCCTGACCGGCGTGCATGTGGTCACGCGGGTGCTGGGCGTGCTGCTGGGGGCGCTGGCGGTGCAGTACGTGGCGGACGGCACGCTGGAACTGATCCGGGGCGGCCTGAAGACCGGCTGGGTGCCCGGCACGCTGCCCTGGCTGGGCTGACGCGGCGTGCGCTGACCCGGCGGGCGGCGTAGGCCATTCGCCGCAGGGTGTGACAGGAATCACTAAGCGTCCCAGCGCAACATTCGCCTGACGGCCGCGCCTTAGAATGCCGTGCATGACCTCCAGAAAGGACGTGCAGGAAGACACCCGAATACCCCGGATCGCGGCCGACCTGAACGCGCCGCGCGTGCTGGTGCTGAACGCATCGTACGAGCCGCTGCACGTCACGAGCGCCAAGCGGGCCATCACGCTGGTGCAGTACGGCGTGGCCGAGATTCTGGAGGACAGCGCGGACGTGGTCCGGTCGCCCAGCACCGTCCTGAACGTGCCCAGCGTGATCCGCCTGCGCCGTTACGTGCGCCGCCCGCGCGTGCACCCGGTGCCGTTCAACCGCCGCAACGTGCTGCGCCGCGACACCTTCACCTGCCAGTACTGCGGTTCGGCCGAGGAACTCACGCTCGATCACGTCCTGCCCCGCTCGCGCGGTGGGCGGCACACCTGGGACAACGTCACGACCGCCTGCCGCGCCTGCAACCAGCGCAAGGGCAACCGCACGCCCGAGGAGGCCGCCATGCCGCTGCGGACCCGGCCGCGCGCGCCGACCTTCGGGGTGTACGCCCACGGGCAGTTCGCGCACTGGCAGCCGCAGTGGAGCCGCTACCTGGGCGGCTGACCCCGGCACCCGTGTGGCTGGCTGGCCGCTAGACTGCCGTATGAACCGTGATCAGGCGTACGCGTTGATGCTGGAACACACTCCGTCCGGGTCGCTGCGGCGGCACATGCTGAACGTCGAGGCCGCCATGCGCGCCTACGCCCGTCACTGGGGCGAGGACGAGGAACTGTACGCCGTGGCGGGCCTGCTGCACGACTTCGACTACGAGGCCCACCCGGACGAGCACCCCGTCTGGGGCGTGGCCTTCCTGCGTGAGCACACGGACACGCCGCCGGAGGTGCTGGACGCGATCATGGGACACGCGGCGTTCACGGGCACGCCCCGCGAGTCGCGGCTCTCGCGGACGCTGTTCGCGGTGGACGAACTGACCGGACTGGTGCAGGCGGCCGCGCTGGTCCGCCCGGACCGGGACGTGCGGCAGGTGGAACTGTCCAGCCTGAAGAAGCGCTTTAAAAACCGGGCGTTCGCGGCGGGCGTGAACCGCGACGAGGTCGAGCAGGGCGCCCGCGAACTGGGCGTGCCGCTCGACGAGCACATGGAGCGGGTGCTGCGCGCCCTTCAGGACGCCACCCCCGAACCGGCCCTCGCCTGAACGGCACGGACCGAACCACATGGGCAGAGGGACCGGGGCGTGTACTCCGGTCCCCTCTGTCCCACACGCTGCGGGGCGCGTGCCGGCGCTCAGGGGCCGCGCGGCGGGAAGCGCACGAAGGTCATCCAGAAGGCCTCGAAGGCGCGCATGGCACCCAGGAAGTTCTCGAAGCCCACGGGCTTGACGACGTACCCACTGGCGTGGCGTTCGTACGAGGCGCGCACGTCGTCGTCGGCCTGACTGGTGGTGAGCATCACGACCGGGATGCTGCGCAGGTCCGGGTCGGCCTTGATCTCTTCCAGGACTTCCAGGCCGGTCTTGCGGGGCATGTTGATGTCCATCAGGATCACGTCGGGGCGGGGCGCGCCGCCGTGCTCTCCCTCGCCGCGCAGGAAGCGCATGGCTTCCACGCCGTCACGGGTGACGTGCAGGCGGTTGGGAACGCGGGCGTCCTCGAAGGCTTCGAGGGTCAGCAGGACGTCCGGCTCGTTGTCCTCGACCAGCAGAATTTCAATGGGATCGGTGATGGGTGTTGGGGTCATTGGGAGGGAGCCACGGGGAGCGTCAGGTGGAAGGTGCTGCCCTGTGCCGGGGCAGATTCGAGCCAGATGCGGCCGCCGTGGAACTCGACTATTTTACGGCAGATGGCGAGCCCCATGCCGTTGCCGGCGTACTGCTCGCGGCGGTGCAACCGCTGGAAGATGTCGAACACCCGCGCGTGGTACTCGGGCGCGATCCCGATTCCGTTGTCCTGCACGGTCACGCGCACGAATTCACCTTCCAGGTGTGAGGTCACCTGGACGTGCGCCGGGCGGTCCTGGGCGCGGAACTTCAGGCCGTTGCTGATCAGGTTCGTGATCAGCTGGATCAGCAGGGACGGCTGGCCCAGCACGGCGTGCGGCGTGCGCCAGTCCAGGGTGCCGCCCCCGTCGTCCAGCGTGCCGCGCACGTTCTGCGCGGCGGCGCGCAGCAGGTCGTCCAGCGGGACGCGTTCGAGCAGGGTGTCGTGCCGGCCCACGCGGGCGAAGCCCAGCAGGTCCTGGATCAGGCTGCGCATCCGCATCACGGCGTCCTGCATGTAGTGCAGGTACTGGTCGGCGCGCGGGTCCAGCTGGCCCTGGTAACGACGGGCGAGCAGTTCGGTGTAGCTGCCGATGGTCCGCAGGGGTTCCTGCAGGTCGTGGCTGGCGACGTACGCGAACTGTTCGAGGTCCTGGTTGCTGCGTTCGAGGTTCTCGATCAGTTCGCGCAGCTGCTCCTGGGCGCGTTCGCGTTCCGTGATGTCCTGCACCATGACGACCGCGCCGCTGGGCTGCCCGTTCTCGTCGTGGGTGGGCGTGACGACGTACGCGACGGGCACGGCGTGCCCCTGCGCATGCCACATGACGTCCTGTTCCACGCGGCGGGTCTGCCCGTCCTGCAGGGTCTGGTGGATGGGGCATTCGCGCAGCTCGTACGGGCGCCCGTCGGCGTGGTGGTGGTGGACGAGGTCGTGCTGGGACGCGCCGATCATGCGTTCCACGCTGTAGCCCAGCATCCGCGCGGCGGCCGGGTTCGCGAAGGTCGTCATGCCGTCCGGGTTCAGGCCGAAGATGCCCTCGCCGGCGGCGGTCAGCAGCAGGGTGCTGAAGCGGGTCAGGTCGGCCAGCGCCAGGGTGCGTTCCTGCACGCGGCGTTCCAGGTCGGCGTTCAGGTCGATCAGCGCCTGCTGCGCGTCACGCACGGCGCTCATGTCGGTGTGGATGCCCACCCACTCGCGGATCGCGCCGTTCTCGTCACGGACGGCCACGGCGCGGGCCTGCATGGGGACGTAGGTGCCGTCGGCGCGGCGCAGGCGGTGTTCGGTCAGGTAGTGCTGTTCGGTCTGCACGGCCCGCCGCCAGTCGCGCAGGGTGCTGGGGCGGTCGTCCGGGTGGACGGCGTCCAGCCAGCCGGCCCCGCCGTACTCGCCCGGCGTCTGTCCGGTGAAGGCCTCCCAGCCGGGCTGCGGGGGCGGGAAGTGCCCGTCCGGGTGGGCGTCCCACACGATCTGCGAGGTCGCCTCGACCAGCGACCGGAAGCGCTGCTCGCTGCGCTGCATCTCGCGTTGCAGCACGTACCGGTCCGTGACGTCCGCGAAGACGGTCGTGACCTGCTTGGCCTCGTTCGTGCCGGCCACCAGCCTCGGGATGGCCGTCACCTGCAACCACCGCCACGTCTCGCTGGGCGGGTGGAAGATGCCCATGGGAACGTCCCGGACGACCTGCCCGGTCCGCAACGCCACGCGCGACGGGTGGGTGTCGCCGGGAAAGGGCCGGCCGTCCGGGTGGATGGCCTGCCAGCGCGGGTCCAGCGAGTCCCGTCCGGTCAGCTGCCCGGCACTCAGGCCCAGGATGTCCGGGGCGGCGCCGTTCACCATCAGGATGCGGCTGTCCGGGGACTGCACGGTCAGACCCAGGTGCAGGCCGTCCATGAGTTCCAGCGCGACCTCCAGCGGGTCACGGGCGACGTGCAGGTGCAGCAGCACCCCGCCGCCCGACGGGGCGACCGTCACCAGTCCCGGCGCGGCCGTATCCACGATCTTGACCGTGACGCGCGTGGTCTGCCCCGCCTGCGCGTCCTGCACGGCGCGGCGCAGCCGGGCCGCGCTGTCGTCACTGAACAGCGCCTGCCAGTCCTGCCCGGCGTCCAGCAGGTCCAGTCGGGCGGCGGCGGCGCCGTTCACGGTCCAGGCGCCGTCCGGGCCGAGCCACGCGACCGGGTCCGGCAGCGCCGCGAGCAGCGCCCCGGCGTCCGCTCCGGCCGCGGCGGAAAGGTCGTTCATGCGGCCGGTCAGCCGCGCAGGGCGTACCCGACGCCACGCACGGTGCGCAGCAGCCCGTAGCCGTCCAGGTCCCGCAGTTTGGCGCGCAGGTTGGCCATGTGGACGTCCACGACGTTGCTGCCCTCGGGCAGGCGGCCCTGCCAGATGTCCTGGCCGATCTCCTGGCGGGAGTACACGCGGCCCGGCTGGCGGATCAGCAGCGCCAGGATGTCGAACTCCTTGGGCGACAGGCGCAGCTCGTCGCCCTTGTAGGTCACGAGGCGCTTCTGGGGGTCCAGGGTCAGGTCGCCCATGGTCAGGCTCTCGGTGGTGCGCTGGCGCAGCTGCACCTTCACGCGGGCCAGCAGTTCGTCCGGGTGGAAGGGCTTGATCAGGTAGTCGTCGGCGCCCAGGCCCAGCAGGCGGACCTTCTCCTCGACGGTGTCGCGGGCGGTCAGCACGATGATCGGCACGGCGCTGTTCTTGCGCAGGCGCTGCACGACGTCCCCGCCGTCGAAGTCCGGCAGGCCCAGGTCCAGCAGGATCAGGGTGGGTTGCTCCTCGCGCGCCTTGATCAGGCCGTTCATGGCCGAATCCGCGTGTTCCACTTCAAAACCGGCGTCCGTCAGGTCCATGCGCAGGACGTTGGCGATATCCAGGTCGTCCTCGATGACAAGAATGCGTTGAGAGCTCACGCACAGGATGATACCCCTTCATGAAGACCGGCCGTGCTGAGCCTCCCTTCACGCTGCCGCGCCCGCCGGGCGCCCCCGGCCCCGGTGGGGGGGCCGCGCAGACAGTGTGGTACGGTGAAGCTACCGCGCTCTGACCCTGCCCTGACGAGGGGGACCGAGCGACACAACCGCATGAACCGCACTCAGGCCGCATTCCAGGCCCCGCCGTCTCACACAACCCGCCCGCGCCACCGCGACAGGCACCCGGAGTTCCCATGACACAACCCAGCAAAGCCGCCCCGAACGACACGGGCGCCGCCCCCCACCTCGAAGTCATCCCGCTCGGCGGGATGGGCGAGATCGGCAAGAACATCACCGCCTACCGTTATGAAGACGAGATCATGATCGTGGACGCCGGACTGGCGTTCCCCGAGAGCCACCAGATGGGCATCGACCTGATCATCCCCCGCATCGATTACCTGCAGCAGAACGCCGGGCTGATCAAGGGCATGATCCTCACGCACGGGCACGAGGACCACATCGGCGGCCTGCCCTACATCCTGCCGCGCCTGCCGCGCATCCCGGTGTACGGCGCGAGCCTCACGCTGGGACTGGTGCGCGAGAAACTGTCCGAGTTCGGCATCAAGGACGGCGAGGTGGACCTGCGCGAGGTGCAGCTCACCGACCGCGTCCGCATCGGCACGCACTTCCAGGTGGAGTTCATCCGCATGACCCACTCCATTCCCGACAACGCCGGGTACATCCTGACCACGCCGGCCGGGGTGGTGCTGCACACCGGGGACTTCAAGCTCGACGAGGAACCCAGCGACGGCAAGACCAGCGACCTCGCCCGCATCGAGCAGGCCGGCAAGGACGGCGTGCTGCTGCTGCTCAGCGACTCCACGAACGCCGAGCGTCCGGGCCGCACGGTCAGCGAGGCCGAGGTCGCCCGGAACCTGGAAACGCTGATCGCCGGCATCAAGGGCCGCGTGTTCATGACGACCTTCGCGTCGAACGTGCACCGCATCCAGAACGTCATCAACATCGCGCACCGCCAGAGCCGCCGCGTGGTCATGGAAGGCCGCTCCATGCTGAAGTACGCGCAGGTCTCGCAGCAACTCGGGTACATGGAACTGCCCGAACCGTTCCTGGCCAGCGACGAGGTCGGCGGACTTCAGGACCAGCAGGTGCTGTACGTCTGCACCGGCAGCCAGGGCCAGCCCATGAGCGTCCTGTCACGCCTGGCGTTCGGAAACCACGCCAAGATCGCCCTCAGGCGCGGCGACAGCGTCATCCTGAGCAGCAACCCCATCCCCGGCAACGAGGAAGCCGTGAACCTCGTCATCAACCGCCTGTACGAGATCGGCGTGGACGTGTACTACCCGCCCACCTACCGCGTGCACGCCTCCGGACACGGCAGCCAGGAGGAACTCGCCACGGTCCTGAACCTCGCGCGGCCCAAGTACTTCCTGCCCTGGCACGGCGAACCCCGCCACCAGATCAACCACGCCCGCCTCGCCCAGACCCTCCCCCGCCCGCCCAAACGCACCCTGATCGCCAAGAACGGCGACGTGATCCGCCTCAGCCAGGACGAGTTCAAGGTCACGGGCACCGTGCCCGCCGGCGCCGTGTACGTGGACGGCCTGGGCGTCGGGGACATCGGCGACGACGTGCTGCTCGACCGCGTGAACATGAGCCAGGAAGGCGTGCTGATCATGACGGCCGTGCTGCACCCCACCCCGCACGTGGAAGTCGTGTCGCGCGGCTTCGTGCGCGCCAACCGCGAACTCGACGGCCAGATCCGCAAGGTCGCGCTGGAAGCCGTCGAGCAGGGCCTGCGCGAGAAGAAACGCCTCGAAGACGTCCGCGACGACATGTACGGCGCCGTACGGCGCTTCGTGCGCAAGGCCACGGGCCGCAACCCCGTCCTGATTCCCCTGATCGTGGACTGAACGACCGGTCCCCGGACGGCCCCTGTCAGTCGGCGGGGGCCGTGTCGTTTGCGCTGAACTGCTCACGCTCGTTGAGGTAGAGCCGCGTCAGGCGTTCCGCTTCCTGCAACCTGGCCTGAGCGTCTGCCGCTTCTGACGCGGGCAGACGCGCCGCCACCAGCTGAGCCGGGCGGAAGGGACCCACCGAATGCCCCCAGATCAGTCGTCGGCTGTTACGCGGCACGGACATGAACGCCACCAGACCGGCAGGAGTCTGCACCTGATCAAGCCAGGGGAACAGGGCTTCGTCGCACTGCGCCCGCAGGCGTTCCATCTGCTGCACCATCTCGTGTTCCAATGCTCCGGGCAGCAGCTGGACCCAGGGGGTGTCCTGCCCCGTCAATCGGGCGTAGGTCGTCCGGAACGTGAGGCCTTGTGGCCTACCGGAAAGGTCCACTTGAAAGACGGTCGTGGCCCACGTGGAGAGCCGCCAGCTGCGCCTACGCCATTCTGCCCGCACACCAAGTCTCTGATGACCATGTGAGGTTGCACGGGACAATTCAAGGACCTCTGAAGAGGTCAGCTGATACCCGGCCCTTGTCACTCCGGCCTCGAATGCAGCCCGCAGTTGCGCGAGAGTCAGATCATCCGGTGAAGGGGCGGACCGGGGCATGCTGCCATTATGCGGAATGGGAGCCTGCGCGAGAAGAAACGCCTCGAAGACGTCCGCGACGACATGTACGGCGCCGTGCGGCGCTTCGTGCGCAAGGCGACGGGCCGCAACCCCGTCCTGATTCCCCTGATCGTGGACTGAACGACCGGTCCCCGGCGGCCCCTGTCATACGGATTCCGTTTATTTCGTTGACAGATCGGAAGACCACCGATCTGCCAACTCCACGTCCGGAATCCGCCCCTATCCCACTCGCTCCGCTCGGATTGAACGGCTTTATAAGCCATTCAATCGGAGTGCGTATCAGTCGGCGGGGGCCGTCTGGTTGCGGGCGCGCGGAAGTGGTCCGGGTGCAAGTCGGGGTTCGCCTACGTTCCCTTTCCCCCGCCGTGCGATAATTGCTCCATGAGCGTGATTCCCTACGTGATCGAGCAGACCGGGCGTGGCGAGCGGATGTACGACATCTACTCGCGCCTTCTGAAGGACCGGATTATCTTCGTGGGCACGCCCATCGAGTCGCAGATGGCGAACACCATCGTGGCGCAGCTGCTGCTGCTGGATTCCCAGAATCCCGAGCAGGAGATCCAGATGTACATCAACTGCCCCGGCGGCGAGGTGTACGCGGGACTGGCGATCTACGACACGATGCGGTACATCAAGGCGCCGGTCAGCACGATCTGCGTGGGAATCGCCATGAGCATGGGCAGCGTGCTGCTGATGGCCGGCGACAAGGGCAAGCGCATGGCGCTGCCGAACAGCCGGATCATGATTCACCAGGGGTCGGCGGGGTTCCGTGGGAACACCCCGGACCTGGAAGTGCAGGCCAAGGAGGTGCTGCACCTGCGTGACAAGCTGGTGGGCATCTACCACGAGCACACCAGCATTCCGCACGACAAGCTGCTGCGGGACATGGAACGTGATTACTTCATGTCGCCCGAGGAGGCCATGGGGTACGGCCTGATCGACAGCGTGGTGGACCGGGTGCGGTCCGGGGAGGCGAAGGAACAATGACGAAGAACGGTGGGGACCGCTGCTCGTTCTGCGGGCGTCAGCATCCGCAGATCGCGCAGCTGATCGAGGCGCCGGGCCGCGCGGCGTTCATCTGCAACGAGTGCACCGAGCGGGCGCACGAGCTGGTCAAGCAGAACCGCAAGGCGGGCGCGGAGTTCAGCCTGGAGGAACTGCCGACGCCCCGTGAGATCAAGGCGTACCTCGACGAGTTCGTGATCGGGCAGGACGAGGCGAAGAAGGCGCTGGCGGTGGCGGTCGTCAGTCACTACCAGCGGCTGGCGCACCCGGACGTGAACCTGCAGAAGAGCAACATCCTGCTGATCGGGCCGACCGGGACCGGCAAGACGCTGCTGGCGGCCAGTCTGGCCGAGATGCTGGAAGTGCCGTTCGCGATTGCCGACGCGACCACCCTGACCGAGGCCGGGTACGTGGGCGACGACGTGGAGAACGTGATCGTGCGTCTGCTTCAGGCGGCCGAGTACGACGTGGCGGCGGCCGAGCGCGGGATCATCTACATCGACGAGATCGACAAGATCGCCCGCAAGTCCGAGGGGACCAGCATCACGCGTGACGTGTCCGGTGAGGGCGTGCAGCAGGCGCTGCTGAAGATCATCGAGGGCACGGTCGCGCAGGTGCCGCCGCAGGGGGGACGCAAGCACCCGCAGCAGGAACTCGTGCAGGTGAACACGAAGAACATCCTGTTCATCGTGGGCGGCGCCTTCGACGGGATCGCGGACATCGGCCGCAGCCGCACGAACGTGCGCGCGGTGGGCTTCGGCGCCGAGCACAAGGGCGACGAGAAGGAGGAACTGCGCTTCCTGCCCGAGGACCTCGTGAAGTTCGGTCTGATCCCGGAGTTCGTGGGGCGTCTGCCGCTGGTGGTGCAGCTTCAGGATCTGGACGAGGAGGCGCTGGTGCGCATCCTGACCGAGCCGCAGGGCGCGATCGTGTCGCAGTATCAGGCGCTGTTCGGCTTCCAGAACGTGGACCTGAGCTTCACGGACGAGGCGCTGCGTGAGGTGGCGCGCCGCGCCCGTGAACGCAAGACCGGGGCGCGCGGGCTGCGGGCGGTGCTGGAGAAGGCCATGACGGACCTGCTGTTCGAACTGCCGGTCGAGGACCTGAAGGAGCTGCGGTTCGACGCGGATCACATCGATGCGCCGATGGGCCTGCTTGAGTCTAAGGGACTCAAGAAGTCTGCCTAAACGCAACAGGCATTACAGCAAGCCCCCGCCCGCGTCCCTACACTTCTGGGACACCGTGCGGGGGTGTCGGCTTTCGGCAGACCCGCGTTACACTCAAGTATTCCCGCGCCCATCCCGGCGCGGCCGCAAGGAGCAAGCATGATCTGGGAACTGCCCGTAGTCGCCTTAAGAAACATCGTGATCCTGCCCGGCGTCACCATGAACGTGGACGTGGGCCGCCCCAAGAGCAAACGCGCCGTCGACGAGGCCCAGGCCAGCGACCGCCGCGTGCTGCTGCTCACCCAGCGTGACGCCCGCACCGACGACCCCACCCGCGCCGAACTGTTCGACATGGGCGTACTGGCCGTCATCAAGCAGGTCGTGCGGATGCCCGACAACACCTACCAAGTTCTCGTGGAAGCCCAGGAGCGCGCCGCCGTGCAGGACGAGGTGCCCTCGGCGTACATGCGCGTGCGCGCCGAGACGCAGCCCACCCCCGCCGACGACAGCCGCGAGGTCGTCGTGCTGGCGCAGGAGGTCAAGAGCGCCTTTGAGGAGTACCAGCGTCAGAACAAGAACCTGCGCCTGGACAACTACCAGCTCGAGGGCCTCAAGGCCCTGACCGACGCGGGCGCGCTGGCCGATCAGGTCACGCACCACGCCACCTGGACGCCCGAGGAGAAGCAGGAGATCCTGCAGGCCGTCGCGCTGCGCGCCCGCCTGGAAGGAGTGCTGAAGTTCCTGGGCCGCGACACCGAACGCTTCAACATGGACAAGAAGATCGCGGGGCGCGTCAAGGAACAGATGGACGCCAACCAGCGCGAGTACTACCTGCGCGAGCAGATGAAGGCCATCGGCAAGGAACTCGGCGGCGGCGAGGACGGCCCGGCCGAGGTCGAGGCGCTGCGCGAGAAGATCGAGGCGGCCGGCATGCCCGACAGCGTCAAGGAAAAGGCGCTGAAGGAACTCAACCGCCTGGAACGCACGCCCGGCGGCAGCCCCGAGAGCACCGTCGTGCGCAACTACATCGACTGGCTGATCGACGTGCCCTGGAGCAAACGCGACGAGGAGATCCTGGACATCGCGCGCACCCGCGAGATCCTCGACGCCGACCACTACGCCCTGGGCGACGTGAAGGACCGCATCCTGGAATTCCTGGCGGTGCGTCAGCTGACCCACCGTCCCGGCGAGACCGAGGAGGCCCGCAAGGAACGCAGCGCCGAGGAACGCACGGACGACGCCGAACTGCGCGCCCCGATCCTGGTGCTCGTCGGCCCTCCCGGCGTCGGCAAGACCAGCCTGGGTAAGAGCATCGCGCGCAGCCTGAACCGCAAGTTCGTGCGCATGGCGCTGGGCGGCGTGCGGGACGAGGCCGAGATCCGCGGTCACCGCCGCACGTACATCGGGTCCATGCCGGGCCGGATCATACAGGCGATGAAGAACGCGGGCGTCACGAACCCCGTGATCCTGCTCGACGAGATCGACAAGATGAGCAGCGACTGGCGCGGCGACCCCAGCAGCGCCATGCTGGAAGTCCTCGACCCCGAGCAGAACCACACCTTCCAGGACCACTACCTGGAAGTGCCGTACGACCTGTCGCAGGTCATGTTCATCACGACCGCCAACAGCCTGCAGACCATCCCGCGCCCGCTGCTGGACCGCATGGAGATCATCAACATTCCCGGCTACACCCAGGTCGAGAAGGTCGAGATCGCGCGGCGCTACCGCGTGCCCCGTCAGATCAAGAGCCACGGCCTGACCGGCAAGCTGGACATCACGGACGCCGCGCTCAACCGCGTGGTCGAGGAGTACACCGCCGAGAGCGGCGTGCGCAACCTGGACCGGCAGGTGAGCAAACTGGCCCGCAAGGCCGCCCGTGAACTGCTCGAGAAAGCCTGGGACGGCGTGAAGGTCATCGACGCGGCGCAGGTGCCCGACTACCTGGGCGTGCCCGTGCACCGCCCGGACCGCATGGAGAAGGAACCGCAGGTCGGCGTGGCGCAGGGCCTCGCGTGGACCAGCGTGGGCGGCACCATGCTGCTCGTGGAGGCGCTCGCCACGCCCGGCACCGGCAAGATCGTCATGACCGGCAGCCTGGGCGACGTGATGAAGGAGAGCGTCAGCGCGGCCATCGCGTACCTGCGCGCCAACGCCGCCCGCTACGGCGCCGACCCGGACTTCCACAAGACCATGGACCTGCACGTTCACTTCCCGGATGGCGCCACGCCCAAGGACGGCCCCAGCGCCGGCATCACCATCGCCACGGCCGTCATCAGCGCCGTGACCGGCCGCCCCGTCCGTATGGATGTCGCCATGACCGGCGAGATCAGCCTGCGCGGCCGGGTGCTGCCCATCGGCGGCGTCAAGGAGAAACTGCTGGCCGCGCACCAGGGCGGCATCCGCGAGGTCATCATTCCCCGCGACAACGAACCGCACCTGCAGGAAGTCCCGGACAGCATCCGCAGCGACCTGCGCGTCCACGCCGCCGAACGGGTCGGCGAGGTGCTGGACCTGCTGCTGCTTCCCAAACCCGAGTCGGACGGCACGATGCCCGTTCCGCTGGGCAAGACGTCCGCCCAGCCCGGCGCGTAAGCCGCTCGACAGTGAAGCGTCCCCCCAGACCAGCTGGGGGGACGCTTCACTGTCGAGCGGGTCAGCGGCGGCCGTAGCCTCCGCCGCTGCCGGTTTCGGGGGTGCTGGTGGTGGCGGCGCCCCGGCCCAGGCCGGCGTCGGCGCGGCCCGCGTAGCCGCCGGCGGCCGGCGCCGCTGCGGGCGCGAAGCCGGCGACGGGGGCGCTGCCGTATCCGGCGGGCGCGGCGGCACTGCCTCCGGCCGAGCCGACCGTGGGGTCGTTGGCGAGACGGGCGAATTCCTTGCTGTCCACGGCGCGTTCCACGCCCACGTCGAAGGAGATCACGCGGCGGCGGTACAGGTTCGCCAGGAAGGCGTCCATGGTGACCATGCCCTCGCGCGCGCCGGTCTGCATGACGGAGGTGATCTGGTACGTCTTGCCCTCGCGGATCAGGGCGCGCACGGCGGGGTTGGCGATCAGCAGTTCGTACGCCAGGATGCGGCCCTGCCCGTCCAGGCGGGGCAGCAGCTGCTGGGTCATGACGGCCACGAGGTTGTTGGCGAGCTGCACGCGGATCTGTTCCTGCTGCTCTTCGGGGAACACGTCCACGATACGGTCGATGGATTCCGGCGCGGAGTTGGTGTGCAGGGTGCCCATCACGAGGTGTCCGGTCTCGGCGGCGGTCACGGCGGCCTTGATGGTCTCGTAGTCACGCATTTCGCCGACCAGGATCACGTCGGGTGCCTGACGCAGCACGGCGCGCAGCGCGTCGTTGAAGCTCATGGTGTCCGCCCCGACCTCACGCTGGTTGATGATCGACTGCTTGTGCGTGTGCATGAACTCGATGGGGTCCTCGATGGTCATGATGTGCAGGCGCTTGGTGGTGTTGATGTAGTCGATCATGGCGGCCAGCGTGGTGGATTTCCCCGAGCCGGTCGGGCCGGTCACGAGCACCAGTCCGCGCGGCGCGTTGGCGATGTCGATGACGTTCTGCGGGAGGCCCATCTCCTGGGCGCTCTTGATCTTGGTGGGAATCAGTCGCAGCACGCCGCCCACGTTGCCGCGTTGCATGAAGGCGTTTACGCGGAAGCGGGCCTTCTCGCCGAGCGCGAACGAGAAGTCCAGTTCGCGGCGTTCCTCGAAGGTGCGCTGCTGCTTCTCGTTCATCATGGAGTACATCAGTTTGCGGGTCTCGGTGGCGGCCAGTTCCGTGAAGCCCTGCGAGTCGTACACGCCCTGCAACTTGAACTGCGGGGCGAGGCCCACGGTCAGGATCACGTCGGACGCGCCCTTCTCGGCGGCGAAACGCAGGATGTCGGTGATGTCGGCGGCGGGCTGGGTCATGGGAGTACCTCGGGGGTGCGGGAGGGCGGGTGGCAGGGGCGGGGGGGCAGGGCGCGGGTTACTTGCTGGTGACGGCCAGCACCTCCTCCAGGGTGGTGATGCCGGCCAGCGCCTTCTCGATGCCGTCCTGGCGCAGGGTCTTCATGCCGCTCTGGTTGATGGCGACCTCAGTGATCTCGGTGGCGTTCTTGCCCGAACCGATGGCGACGCGCAGCGGTTCGTCGATGACCATCAGTTCGTGGATGCCCATGCGGCCCTTGTAGCCGGTGCCGCCGCAGCGGTTACAGCCGGCCCCGCGCATGAGCTGCGCGCCGCGCAGGTCGCGTTCCGTGATGCCGAGGCGGCGCAGGACATCCGGGTCGGCGTTCGTGGGGGCCTTGCAGTCCGGGCAGACCTTGCGCACGAGGCGCTGGGCGACGACGCCCACGACGGCCGCGCCGATGTTGAAGTGCTCGACGCCCATCTCCTCGAGTCGCACGATGGCGCCCGGCGCGTCGTTGGTGTGCAGCGTGGCCAGCACGAGGTGGCCGGTCAGGGCGGCCTCCACGGCGATCTTGGCGGTCTCGGTGTCGCGGATCTCGCCCACGAAGATGATGTCGGGGTCCTGTCGCAGGAAGGCGCGCAGCGCGCGGGCGAAGGTCATGCCCGCCGTGTTGTTCACCTGCGACTGGATGATGCCCGGAATCTCGTACTCGACCGGGTCCTCGATGGTCGTGGTGTTCTTCTCGGGCACCGCGATGCGCTTGAGGGTCGAGAACGACGTGAAGGATTTCCCCGAGCCGGTGGGGCCGGTCACCAGGAAGATGCCGTTGGGCTTGTGGATGGTGTCCAGGTAGCGCTGGTAGTTGTGTTCGGAAAAGCCCAGCTGCTCGACTTCCGGGATGTTGCTGGCCTTCTGCAGCAGTCGCATGACGGCCTTCTCGCCGTACACGGTCGGCAGCGTGGACAGTCGCAGGTCGAGGTCGATGCTGCCCTTCTTGAAGCGGATGCGGCCGTCCTGCGGGACGCGCCGCTCGCTGATGTCGAGGTGGCCCATGATCTTGATGCGCGCCAGGATGCTCTGCGAACTGCCCCTGGGCAGCTCGTTCTGTTCGCGCAGCACGCCGTCCACGCGGTAGCGGACGCGCAGGGACGTCTCGGTGGGCTCGATGTGGATGTCGCTGGCTTCCTGCAGCGCCGCCTCGCGGATGATGTTGTCCACGACGCGCACCACGGCGTTGTCGTCCAGTCCGGCGGTGACGTCGGTTTCTTCCTGGCGTTTGCTGTCCTTGTCGCGCTGCTTGCTCTCCTGCACCAGCCGCTGGTTCAGGTCGGCCATGTCCTTGCTGCCGAAGTACCGTTCGATCAGGCGGACGATGTCCTTTTCCGCCATGACGGCCGGGATGACCTCGCGGCCCGTGATGAGTTTCAGGTCGTCGAGCGCGAACACGTTGCGCGGGTCCTTCATGGCGATGACCAGCGACTCGCCCTGCAACCTCACGGGCACCACGCCGTAACGGCGGGCGGTGCTTTCCGGGATCAGCAGCGCGACCTTGCTGTCCGGCGGGTTCTGGACCGGATCGAGGAACTCGTACCCGAGCTGGGCGGCCAGCGAGCGGGCCAGCATCTCCGGGCTGAGCTTCCCGGACTGCACCAGCGTGTCTTCCAGGCGGCCGCCGCCCGCGTTCTGTTTCTGCAGGGCGTTGTCGATCTCGTCGGCTCCGGCGAAACCGAGTTCCACGATCACCTCGCCCAGCGGCTTGACGCGGCCCTCGCGGGCCTGCACCTGCAGCGCCTCGCGCAGCTGCGCGCGCGACAGGGTGCCCTGCTGCACCATCTGTTCACCCAGGCGGCCGCGCTGCGGGTAGAAGCGTTCGATCAGCAGTTCCACGTCGCGGGGCTTGGCGAGGATCAGCTGCACGGGGCGGCCCACGAGCGCCTCAATGTCCTCGCGTTTGCGGGGGTCGCTGGCGACCACGGTCACGCCGCTGTCGGTCTCATCGACGGGTACGGCGTTCAGGCGCAGCGCGTCGGCGCGCAGCATGCTGCCCAGCACATCCTCGCTGGGCTGGAAGTCGCGGGGGTTGCGCAGGTACACCGCGCCGACCTGTTCGGCCAGGATCTCGTACAGCTGATCTTCCGTGATGGCCTTCTGAGCGATCAGGGTGGCGCCCAGCGGCTCGCCGGTCTGCTGCTGCGAGTCGAGCGCGATCTGAAGTTGCGCGTCCGTGATCAGGCCGCGCGAGATCAGGCGCTGGCCCATCATGCCGCCGCCGCTGTTGCCCTCGGCGTCGGCGGGCAGTTCGGCCTGCAGGTTCAGGTCCGGGTAGTTCGTGGCGATGGCCCACATGATCTGGTCACGCAGCGCCTGGTACGGTTCGATGTTCAGGCCGCTGTCGTCCTCGAGCGCCTCGATGCTCATGCTCGACAGCGGGTCCACGATCGCCACGCGCAGGGTGCCGCCGTCCACCGCGAACGGGAAGGCCTGCACGCTCAGGGCGGTCTGCGAGCGGACGGCCGCCAGCGCCTGCGGTTCGGGCGTCACGACCAGCAGGTTCACGAGCGGAATGCCGAGCGCCTCCTCGATGGCCCGCGCGATGCGTTTCTCGCCGACCAGTCCGGAGTCGATCAGGATCTCCGCGAGGCGGCCGCCGACCTCGGCGTGGCGGACCAGGGCTTTTTGCAGGTCCGTGTCGTTCACGTACCCCTGTTCGAGCAGGATGGCGCCCAGGCGCCGGTCACCGATTGAGAGTGCCATGTTGTGTCTCCTTGTTCAGGCCCGACCGGGCCGCGCGGCGTGAGGGAACGTGCAGGGTGCAGCGAAGATGGGAAGAGGAGGCGTGAGCCGCGTGCGGGCCGGTGTTCAGGGTCATGTCAGTGGTTCCAGTCGTGCCCGTAACGTTTCAGGACGGCGCGTTCCAGGCGGCGGGCCACGCGGGTGTGCGGGAGGGCGTTCGTGACCAGCGGGCGTACCAGGATGGTGTGCATGCCGCTCAGGTTGCCGCCCAGCACGTCCGTGAACAGCTGATCGCCGACCATGCCCACCTGGTGTGGCGGGAGGCGCAGCTCATCCAGGGCGCGGCGGAAGGCGCGGGGGTTGGGTTTGCCGGCCAGTCCGACGCCCTGGAATTCCAGTTTGTCCAGCCAGAACGCCGCGCGGCGCCCGGTGGCGTTGCTCAGCAGGTACAGGCCCACGCCCGCGATCTTCAGGTCCCGCACCCAGGCCAGGGTGCTGCCCACGCCCACCGGGTCGTAACTGCCGTAGGGGACCAGGGTGTTGTCGAGGTCCAGCAGCAGGCCGTGCAGGCCCCGGTCGGCCAGGAATTCCGGCGTGAGGTGCGTGACGTGGTCGATCACGTCGCGGGGGCGCAGCAGGCTCACGCCTGACCCCGCGCCGGGGTGTCGCCCAGGGCGCGCTGGCCGATCACGGCCCACATGCGCCCGGTCCGGCCCGCGTCGCGGCGGTACGAGTAGAAGTCCGGCTCGGTCGAGCAGCGGCCACTCACCCACACCTGCGCGTCCGGCACGCCCGCCCCGCGCAGCACCGCGCGGTTCGCTCCGGCAAGGTCCAGGTGCCAGGTGGGATCGCCGTGCAGTTCGTCCTCGTCGGCGCCGACGTGCGCGCCCAGGCCCTCCTGCGCGAAGGCCAGCGCGACCTCCTCGCCGACCGGGTACGCGGCCGCGCGGATGCCGGGGCCGACCGCCGCCAGGATCCGCGCCGGGTCGGCGCCCAGTTCGGTCATGGCCTCCACGGTGCGGGCGGCCACGCGGCCCAGCGTGCCCTTCCAGCCGGCGTGCGCGGCGCCGATCACGCCGGCCTGCGGGTCGTGCAGCAGCAGCGGGTAGCAGTCGGCGGTCCCGATGGCCAGCAGCACCCCGGCGTCGGCGCTGACCAGGGCGTCCCCGGTCCAGTGGCCGCCGCTGCGGGCGTGGACGACGTCGGTGCCGTGCACCTGGGTCAGGCGGGCCACCTGCGCGGGCGTGAAGCCCAGCGCGGCGCACAGCCGCTGGCGGTTTTCCTGCACGAGCGCGGGGTCGTCTTCACGGTCGTCGAGGTTCAGGCCACCGTACGGGCCGGTGGACACGCCACCAGCACGCGTCGTGAAGGCGTGCGGCGCAGTGAGGTGCGGCGCGCGGATCAGCATCAGGCGTTCAGTATGCAGGGTCATCTCTCACCGGATTCTGACGCGTCAAGTCCCACACCGGGGGAGGCGGTCTTCATGTACGGCGTGCCCCCGGCCGGGGCGGGCCGCGACGGAGCGCGTTTTGCACCCGCTTCAGCGGGCAGCCGCGCGGGTTGCTAGAGTCCCCCCCATGAGTGTCAGCATTGACTTGAGCGGCAAGACGGCCCTGGTGATGGGCGTGGCGAACGCACGCAGCCTCGGCTGGGCCATCGCGCAGCAGCTTCTGGCGGCCGGATGCCGGGTGGGTTTCTCGTACCAGGGCGAACGCCTGAAGGGCGAACTGGACAAACTGCTGGCCGGACACGAGAACGTCTGGACCCAGCAGGCCGACGCCACCAGCGAGGACGACCTGAGCGCCCTGTTCGCCCGCGTGAAGGACGAATTCGGCGGGCTGGACTACCTCGTGCATTCCATCGCGTTCGCGCCGCGCGCCGCCATGGACGGCCGCTTTCTGGACACCACCGAAGCCGACTGGAACACCGCCCTGAACGTCAGCGCGTACACGCTGGTCTCCACCTGCCGGCACGCCGAGAGTCTGCTGCGCCCCGGCGGCAGCGTGATCAGCCTCACCTACCACGCCTCGCAGAAGGTCGTGCCCAAGTACAACGTGATGGGCGTCGCCAAGGCCGCGCTGGAAGCCACCACCCGCTACCTCGCCAGCGAGATGGGCGCCGCCGGCGTGCGCGTGAACACCATCAGCGCCGGCCCCATGCGGACCATCGCGGCCCGATCCATCCCCGGCTTCGGGACCATGTACGAGAAGGCCGCCGAGGCCGCCCCGCTGGGCCGCAACGCCACGCCCGACGAGGTCGGCAAGCTCGCCCTGTTCCTGCTCAGCGACCTGGGCAGCGGCCTGACCGGCCAGACCGTGTACGTGGACGCAGGCTCCAGCATCATGGCCATGAAGATCGAGAACTAAGGACGGAGGCATACGGGGCGCGGCGAGCCAGGAGGCCCGGCCGCGCCCTTCATGCATCCGGGTCAGACTGGCCGGACTGGGTGTCGCGTTCGCGGTACGCGGCTCCCCAGGCCAGCATGGCGCGCACGATGGGTTCCAGCGTCAGGCCCAGCGGCGTCAGCGAGTACTCGACTTTGGGCGGCACCTGCGGGTAGACCTCGCGGTGAACCAGTCCGTCGGCTTCCAGTTCGCGCAGTTGCAAGGTCAGCATGCGCTGCGTGACGCCCGGCATGCGCCGCTGCAGGTCCGAGAAGCGGCGCGGCCCGCCCAGCAGGTGGTAGATCGCCACGGCCTTCCATTTCCCGCCGATGACAGCCACGGTGGTCGTGACGGGACAGGAGTGCGGCGGGCTGGTGGGCAGGGACGGGCTGGCGGGCGCGGTCATGCCCGCAGGGTAACAGTCCATGGTTCCCAGAATGTGCGTACCTACCAGAAGTGTACGTACTTGGCAATACATGGGTACGCTGGCAGACTGGGGGCACCGCAGGGGGAACCCGCCCGCCTGCCTCCCCTCCTCCCCGTTCAGAACGGCGGGCGCCTCCGGACCGGCCCGCCGCAGGAGTCCCCCATGTCCCTTCCGCAGACCATGACCGTGATGGAACTCCAGCAGCCCGGCGGCCCCGAAGTCCTGCAACCCGCCACCCGCCCCGTCCCCACGCCCGGCCTGGGCGAGGTGCTCGTGCGCGTGAAGGCAGTCAGTATCAACCCCGTGGACACCAAGTGGCGCGCCGGTGGCCCCCTCAAGGAATTTCCGGTCGTGCTGGGCTGGGACGTGTCCGGCGTGATCGAGGCGGTCGGGCCCTACGTGATGGAGTTCGCGGCGGGTGACGAGGTGTTCGGCATGCTGGCCTTCCCGCAGCTGCCCGGCGCCTACGCCGAGTACGTCCTGGCCCGCACGGCCGACATCACCCTGAAACCCGCCGCGCTGGGCCACGAGGACGCCGCCGCGATGACCCTGGCGGCCCTGACCGCGCATCAGGCGCTCGACAGGATGGACCTGCGCGCCGGTCAGCGCGTCCTGATCCACGCGGGCGCCGGGGGGGTCGGGCACTACGCGGTGCAGCTGGCCCGCGCGCGCGGCGCGTACGTGATCGCCACCGCCTCGGCCGGGAACGTGGACTTCGTGCGGGAGCTGGGGGCGAACGAGGTCGTGGATTACCGCGCCCGGCCCTTCGAGGAGCAGGTGCAGGACGTGGACGCCGTGTTCGACACGGTCGGCGGCGACACCACGGACCGCTCGTTCGCCGTGATCCGCCCCGGCGGCTGGCTGGTGTCCATCACGGCCGTGCCGTCCGCGGCACTGGCGCAGGAGCGGGGCGTGCACGCCACCCGGATTCTGGTGTACCCGTCACGCGCTCACCTGAACGAACTGGTGCGACTGGTCGCGGCCGGACAACTGCGCTCGCACGTCAGCCGGGTGTTCCCGCTGGCACAGGTGGCGGACGCTCACCGCGCCCAGCAGACCGGCCGCACGGTCGGCAAGCTCGTGCTGCGCCCCTGACCCGCTCCGCACGGCAAGGCTGCCTTATTCTGGGCGGCATGACCCTCACCCCGCACGCCCTGCTGCTGCTGAACGCGCAGCGTCACGATCTGGAGGACCGCCGCGACGAGCGGGCGCTGGCGCGCGACTGGGCGCATCACGTGGACGAGGCCCGCGCGGCCGGGTGGCTGGTGGCGTTCGTGCAGTGGGACGCGCCGCGCGGCGCGGACTGGGAGACCTTCTCGAAGGCGTGGACGCTGCATCCGGACTTCCGGGCCGAGCAGGGCGACGTGCTGGTCCGCGCCTCCCGCCCGGACGCCTTCGAGGGGTCGGAGCTGGGCGCGCAGCTGCACGGGCGGGCCGTGCAGTCGCTGCAGGTGCTGGCGCTGCCGGGCACGCCGGAACTCGCGGCGACCCTGGCGTCCGCGCAGGCACAGGGGTTCACGGTGACGGACCGGACGGTGCCGGCGTGAGCGACCTGAACCTGGAGTACACCCTGGACGTGCTGGTGCGTCTGCTGGATACGCCCAGCCCGACGGGCTTCACGGACCGGGCCGTGACCCTGATCGAATCCGAGTTGCGGGCGCTGGGCGTGCCGGGCCAGCGGACCCGTAAGGGCGCGCTGACCTGGGAGGTGCCGGGCACCGGTGCGGGGCACGTGACGTTCAGCGGGCACGTGGACACGCTGGGCGCGATGGTCAAGGGCGTCAAGGACAGCGGGCGGCTGCGGCTGTGGGGGCTGGGCGGGTACGACTGGGCGACCGTGGAGGGCGAGGACGTCTTGGTGCACACCCAGTCGGGCCGGGAACTGACGGGAACGGTCGTGAACGTCCGCCAGAGCACGCACGTTCACGGCGCGGCCCTGCGGGACCTGAAGCGCGAGGCGGCCGTCATGGAGGTCCGGCTGGACGAACCGGTGTCCGGGGTGCGGGACGTGCAGGCGCTGGGCGTGGGCGTGGGCGATTTCGTGAGTTTCGACGCGCGGCCCCGCGTGACCGGCAGCGGGTACGTGAAGGCCCGCCACCTGGACAACAAGGCAGCGGTCGCGGTGTTCCTGGCGGTCACGCGCGAGCTGCTGGCCCGCCCGGCGGGCGTCACGGCGGCCTTTCACATCACGACGTACGAGGAGGTCGGGCACGGCGCGGCCACCGGGATTCCCGCGCACACCGACGAGCTGATCGCGGTGGACATGGCGGCGGTCGGTGAGGGGCAGACGAGCAGCGAGCATCACGTGACGCTGTGCGTGGCGGACGGGGGCGGGCCGTACGATCACGCGCTCGGGAACCGGCTGCGGGCGGCCGCGCGCACGGCCGGGCTGGACCTGCGGGTGGACATCTACCCCTACTACGCCTCGGACGGCACGGCGGCGTGGCGGGCCGGTGGGGATTACCCGGTCGCGCTGATCGGGCCGGGCGTGGACGCCAGTCACGCCTACGAGCGCACCCACACCGACGCCCTGCGCGCCACGGGCGACCTGATGCTGGCCTACCTGCGCCGCGACTGATCCGGACCCGGCGGTGCGCGGCCGGGCCGGGTCGTTGCACCGGGTCAAAGGGACCCAAAAGATGTATACAATCCGCGCTTGTCCCTGTAGGCTGGACGTGTGCTCTCACTCCAGAAAGCGGCCACCATCCTGGGAGCGTTCAGCGCCGAACAACCCGAGTGGGGCGTCCGGGCGCTGGCCTCCCATCTCGGCGTGCCCCGCGCCACCGCGCACGCCTACCTCGCCGGCCTGACCGAGGCGGGCTTCCTGCGCCGCACCCCCGCCGGCAAGTACCGCCTGTCCTGGCACCTCGCCGAGATGGGCGCGCAACTGACCGCCTCGCTCCCGTGGTTCCCGGAGGCCCGCGCGCTGATCACCCGGCTGGCCCTGGAAGTCCGCGCCGTGGCGTTCCTGTGCATCCTGGAAGGCGAGGAAGTCGTCGCCACCATCCGCGAACGCCACCCGGACGCCGACATCGACCTGCCGCTCGACGTGTACCTGCCCGCCACCGCCACCGCCAGCGGCAAGATCCTGTACGCGCACGCCGAGATCACGCCCCGCAGCTTCGAGGCCTGCACGCCCAGCTCCATCACCTCGCTGGACGAATGGAAGACCGAGGTCGCCAAGGTCCGCCGCCTGGGCTACGCGTACTCCATCGAGGAATGGATTCCCGGCCAGTGCACCCTGGGCGTGCCGTACCACGCGCTGCACAGCGGCCTGCCCGACCCGCACACCGGCGACACGGTCGTGGCGGCCATCGGCGTGCAGATGAGCGCCGGCCGCTACCTGCGCGAGGAACGCAGCATCCGCGAACGCGTCCTGCAGATCGTCCGCGAGGCTGAAACGCTGCCCTGACGGCCCCTCCCGCGCGGCCGACCAGCCCTCAGTCGGCCGCGCCCCCAGTCGGCGGGGACGACGGGGCGGCCGACTGGGGCGCCGCCAGCGCCTGCACCTCGGTACGCAGGGCCTGCAGTTCCAGTTGCAGGGCCGCCAGTTTCTGCTCGGCGTCGTTCAGACGCGTCTGCTCCTGCGCCGTGAACTGCGTGAACGGCCGCACCGCGTCCCGCAGGCGCGTATCGGCGCGTTCCTGCTCGCGGCCGTACTCGCTGCGCACGATCCGTTCCAGCACCTCACGCAGCGCCGCGACCTTCTCGCGCAACTGCCGGTGCGCCTGAATGCGCTTGTTCGGCAGCACGAACAGACCCAGGCTGCCCAGCGTCAGGCCCGCCAGGATCCCGCCCGTGAAATCCAGCGCGGACGCCCCGATCAGCGCGCCCAGCCCCGCCCCGATCCCCAGCCCGCCCGCCAGGCCACCCACGGCGCCCTTCATGGCGTCCTCGGCGTCCCGCGACAGCTGCCGCGCCAGTTCCGTCTGCGTGGTCGCCTCCAGATGCTGCTGCGCGCTGCCCGCGATGCCTTCCAGCAGCGCCGCCCGGTCGTAACTGAAGCGCGTGCGGGCCACCGCCGACTCCGGCTGCCGCCGCGCCAGGAACACCTGCACGTCCTCCCAGAAGCCCAGGTTCACCTCCACGAACCGGTCGATCATCGACCCGAACTGCCGGTCGATCGCGTCCGGCAACTCCGCCACCGCCTCGCGCCGGAACGCCTCCTCCAGCTCCCGGCCGTTCAGCAGGCCCCGCAGGTTCCCGAACCGCAACTTCTCGTCAATAAACCGGTCGGCGCGCACCTCGAACTCGCTCAGCAGGCGGTTCACGCGGTTGAGCTGCCCGTCCAGCTCCCCCAGCGTGCTCTCCTGATGCGCCCGCTGCCGCTCCTCCAGCTCACGCAGCACCCCCAGGTCCTCCGCGAGCGTCTGCCGGGCCGCCGCGCCCCGCGCCTCCTCGCCCGCCAGCAACTCCGCGACCGTGCCCAGCGGACTCAGCAACTTCAGGCGCGTGCGTTCCACCTCGGACAGCCGCAGGCGCAGCACCTCCCGCAGCGCATGAAAGCCCACGTCCCCACCGCGCTGCTCGGCCCGCGCGCTGATCAGCAGCACCGGCGGCGTCAGGCCCAGCACGCCCCGCGCGCCCGCCTCCACGAACTCCCGCACCTGCGCCCGCTGCTCCGGCGTCTCCAGCAGGTCCGCCTTGTTCACCACCATGATCACACTGCGACCCCAGCGCGCCGCCAGCGACAGGAACTGCCGCTCGGACTCCGTGAACGGCCGGTCCGCCGACGTCAGGAACAACACCAGATCCGCACGCGGCAGGAACCCCTCCGTCAGCGCCTGATGCTGCCGGACAATCGCGTTCGTGCCCGGCGTATCCACCAACGCCACCCCCTCCAGCGACGGCAACGGGTACGTCAGGCGACTCACGAACGGATCACGGGTCGCCTCCATCTGCCCCGGCACCTCCCCGTTCACCAGCACATAGATCCGGTCCGTGGTCGGCGTCACCCCCTCCGGCAGCACCGACGCCCCCAGCAGCGCATTCACGAACGAACTCTTCCCCGCGTTGAACTCCCCGACCACCACCAGCAGGAACGCCTCATCCAGCGCCCGCACCGCCACTCGCGCGCCCTCCACCACCTCCGGCGGCGCGCCCTGCCCCACCAGCAACCCCAGCACGTCACCCAGCAGCGCCCGCTCCCGCCCCAGCAGATCCTGCACCCGACTCGACACCAACATGCCAGACAGCCTACCCGCCCCCACCTGACCGCACCTTCAGCAAACCCCCACCGCCCCACACCCCCGAACAGGGGCAACACACCCGAACAGGTGCCCCACAACAGGCGGAAAAGCCCGTCCGTGTGGGAATTTGTGCATCGTCTGTAAGGACAGAAATGGCACCCTGAGGGCATGACTGACCACCCGTCACCCGCCACCAGAAGTCTCGACCGGTCCCTCCGCCTGCGGCGCCCGGCCGGCCATGAAAGCGGCATGACGACCATCGTCACCGTTCTGGGCGGCTGCCTCGTGATCGCGGTGGTGCTGTCCATGACCGCCACCGTCACGCTGAACAGCCAGCGCAACACCACCGACAACCGCCTGGGCCTGGAAGCGCAGTACGCTGCCGAATCCGCACTGGCCCGCGCTCAGTCGCAGGCGGACCTGTACGCCAGCTCGCTGAACAGTATCGTCATTCCGCAGGGCACCCAGCAGAGCAGCATCCTGAACCAGCTGGGAGCGGTGTGCGGCCTGGCCAGCGCAGTTACGCTGCCCCTGAACATCTTCAACCTGCCGGTCGCTGGGCAGAAACTGTGCGACGTCCCGGTCCTGACGGGCAACGCCCTGGACAACCAGCTGGCCTTCTTCCGCAACAACGTCGCCAAGCCGGCGGGCATGAGCGACGACGCCTGGAAGACCTACTGGCGCAACATGTTCGGAGGCAAGGACACCGTGCTGCTGGCCAAGACGACGGCAGCACCCAGCACCGATACCGGCACCCTCAAGACCGAGGTGAAGGGCGGCGGCCTGACCATGACCGAGGTCCGCGTCTACCCCGACAACACCCTGCGCGTGCTTCTCAAATCGTATCCCGTCGTCTCGGGCACCACTCTGGAAAGCGGTGGCAAGGTGATTGCCCAGCGGACCTACTCGGCCGGCAGCGTGCAGGAACGTGAGGTCAAAGTGTCGCAGCCGCCTTTCTCCGAGTACCAGTACTTCGTCAACCGCCGCACCCTGCCCGGCACCACCGCGACGGGAAACGGTGGCCGCCTCGTCTTCTGGGACGAGGACACCTTCGAGGGCCGCGTGCACACCAACGGGACCCAGGGCGTCAGCGCGCCGGTCTTCTATGCGACCGCAGCAGATAAAGGCCCTCGTTTCCTCGGGAAGTACACGACCACCGCCACCAGTCTGGAGTACTCCACGACCGCCCGTCCGTCTGCCAGCACCATGTTCAAGGGCGGACATCAGATGGGAGTGCCCCCCGTCGCCCTGCCCTCCAACGCGAACGACCAGCGCCTCGCGGCCGCCGGGGTGCAGGCCGGCGAGTGCACGACCACGACCGCGCTGTGCCTGGCAGCCAAGTTCGGCGCGGCCAGCGCCACCACGAACGGCGTGTACTTCAGTTCCGGCACAGCCACTGCCAGCAATACGGGCAGTGGCTTCGGCAGCAACGGCACGGGCGGCATCTACGTGAAGGGCAACGTGGATGACCTGAAGCTCTCGAAGAACGGCAACTTCCAGCGGATCGAGATCGTTCAGGGCAGCAAAACCACGGTGTTCGAGCAGACCAGCTCCACGGCCTGGACCGTCAGGGAAAACGGCGTGGTCAAGAAGACCATGACCAACAGCACGTTCAACGGGATGGTCTTCGTGGACGGGGCCATCGGTGACCAGAGCACCAAGGGCAGCAAGGGCCTGCGCGGTGACGGCACGGACACCCCGGACGTCGCCGCGGAATCCCAGCTGACTGTGGCCGCCGCGGGCGACATCTTCATCAAGGACAACCTGACGTACACCGACAACGCCAAGGACAAACCGGATTCCAGCAACGTGCTCGGCGTGTACTCTGAGGGGGGCAACATCAAGGTGAACGGCCCCGCGAACCGGGACATCACCATCGACGGCACGCTGATGGCCAGCGCCACCGGCAAGGGCTTCGGGACGGTGGATTACACCACCCTGCGTACCAACGGCAGCACCACCCCCAAGATCAACCTGACCGGCGGCATCATCGAGGAGCAGTCGCAGGGTGTGGGTCAGGTCGGCACGCCGGGTAAGGGCTACTCCCGTAACTTCAAGTGGGACGAGCGGCTGGCCAAGGGCCTCACGCCGCCCTTCTTCCCCACCCAGGGTCAGTACGAGGCGACGCCCAACTTCGCCAGACTCAGCGACCCGCAAAACTTCCGCGCCGAGAAGAGCCAATGAACCCGCCCGCCACCCACCGACCGGCGCAGGGGTTCACGTTGATCGAGGTCCTGATCGTGATGGCTGTCCTGGGGATCGTGCTGGCCATCGCCGGGAACAGCCTGCTGGGTTACCTTCAGTCCCAGCAGATGCGGGAGGCCGCGCGGCAGGTAGCCGGGGATCTCGAAAGGGTGCGCAGCGGCGCCATGCGGTACAACCGAGACGCCACCTTCGAGATCATCAGCTCCACCTCGTACCGGATGACGGTCAACGGCGCCTCTGAAACAGTCACTTTGCCCGACTCGGCGCAGATCACAAGCACGCCCGCGAACGCCACCCTCACCTACAGCGCTCCCTACAGCGAACTGAGCAGCGCACAGGCCACCATCGTCGTGAAACGGACTGGCAGCACAAAACAGACGACCCTGCGTACGGTCGGTGTGACAGGCAAGGTGGTTCAGGATGGATCGTAAGACACAGGGATTCACGCTGCTGGAGGTTCTGGTTTCCATTGCCCTCCTTGCCGTCGTGCTGGCCATGGTCAGCGCCTCACTGACCGGCCTGTTCCGGTCCAACCGGCAGAGCGAGCAGCGGCAGAACAACACGGTTCGTGTGCAGGAGCTGGCCGAGGACCTGCGACGTCACTGGCTGGACCCCACCACCATGACTTCGCCCGCCGGAACCCGGGGGGATTACCGGCTGGCCCGCGCCTGCACCGAGAGTTTCACGGTGCCGACCGGCATGACTGTGACGGTCTGGGACGTGACACCCAATACGGACGGGACGTTCACGGTAAGCAGCAGTTATTCCCTGAATACCAACTGTGGGAGCGCTACGGAACGCCCGGCGAACAGCGTGCGGCGTGTGCGGGTGCAGTCGAGCAGCACGGATGGCCCGGCCGCAGAACTGACCTTTGAGATGTATGGAGGCTGATGTGAACTCTACGGCCGGACTGACCCTTGTTGAAATTCTGATCGCGCTGGCCCTCTCGCTGCTGGTGCTGGGGGCTGCGTATGCCCTGACGACCAACACGGCGCAGGCCAACGCAGTGCTGACCACGCGGTCCCAGCTGACCAATGAGGCGACGGTGTCCAGCAGCCTGCTGAGCGCCCGCCTGCGTGAAGCCTGCGCCGTGTTACCGCAGACCACGGCGGTCACGCTGCCCGCCGGTGTCAAGGGCACCAAGAATGCCGCCGGTACGACCATCTGGCGGGTGGGCACCGATCCCTTCATCGCGTTCGTCGTGCCGGCCAGTACGGCCGTGTCGGGCAGCACTCCCATGATGTACGCCTATTACCTGCTGAGCCGCGCCCAGTACAACGAGCAGATGGATGCCGCGCAGGACATCCCGGTCAACAGCGCCGAAACATCCCAGGTGCTGATGGAATTCAGGGCGCCCGTTACCGCAGCGGCCTGCACGTCTCCTTTGACGGTCGCCCTGGCACCGGCAGCGAACGCACAGGCGCTGCTGCTGGCCGAATACGTGCGCACCCCGACGACCGCCGAACCCCTGTTCAGGTCCGAGTCGGATCAGGCGGTCACGTACCGCCTGCGCTTCCAGAAGGCGTCCGGCAGTTCGGTCACCGTGTTGCCCGTGCTGTCCCAGAATCCGATCCGGGCCGCCATCGTCGGGCGTAACATCCGCTGACCCGCCGGCTGCGGGCAGCGAACCCGCTTCACTTTCAACCGCGCGCGGCCCTCCGATCAGCATTCCGGAGGGCCGCGCGCTGTGAGCCGATCAACGTGCAGGAGCCCCTTGCAGACCACCCCACTTTGTTTTTCACTGCGGGCGCTAGAGTGTGGGGGTGACTTGGCTGAAGCCGGTGGATGTGGGTCGTGACGCGCAGTCGGCGTACGGTGAGTTCTTGCGGGATCTGGAGGCGCGGCTGGCGGATCCGGGAACGGACCGGTTCGTGCTGGCGCGTGAGGTGCTGGCCGAGGCGATGTACGGCCGGCCCTACGCGGCGTTGCTGGCGGACGCGCCGCTGGCGGCCCTGAATCTGGACGCGCGGAACGTGACGTTCGAGGCGGAGTACTACATGGCGACGGACACGGAGTTGTTCGGGCGGGTCAAGCCGCTGCTGTGGCTGTGGAAGAACCTGGATCTGACGCCGGTCGGGCAGAATCCGGTGCTGGGGATTCCGGTGCGGCGGGTGCTGGCGGAGCGGATTTTCCGGCGGGTGGGGCGGGATTTCAAGTGCTGGCAGAACGTCGAGTTCAGCGTGGGGTACAACATGGAGGTGGGGGACGACGTGGTCGTTCACCGGCATGTGCTGCTGGATGACATCGGTGGGATCGAGTTGCACGACAATGCCAGCATCAGTGATTACGTGAACGTGTACAGCCATACGCACAGCGTGCTGGATGGTCCGGATGTGACGTTGCGGCGCACGGTGATCGGGCGTGGGGCGCGCATCACGTACCATTCGACGGTCCTGGCGGGCAGCGTGGTGAGTGACGACGCGATGCTGGCGACGCACGCGTTGCTGCGCAGTGACATTCCGCCGCATGGGATCGCGATGGGCGTGCCGGCGCGCACGACGCGCTTCAAGGTGCGGGAGCCGCAGGAGGTGCTGGTGGATTCGCGGTCGTTCGTGCGTGCGCCGGACCGGAAGGCGAACCCGGAGTTTCCGGAGCCCACGCCGAACCAGACGCGGGTGGCCTCGGAGGATGAGGGAGCGGGCCGCCGCATGGTGACCGGGGAACGCTGAGCGGAGAGGCATGAACGGCGGGGGCCGCCGGTCAGGAGTGCCGGCGGCCCGCGCTCTGGCGGTGTTTACAGGGTGGTGTGTTCGCCCGGTGCCAGGATGCGGACGTCCACGCCGCGCGCCTGTCCTTCGCGCTGGAACACGGCGGGGTCGCCGGTCAGGGGCGGGAAGGTGCCGTAGTGCATGGGGATGGCCACGCGGGGGCGCAGCAGGTCCAGGGTGCGGGCGGCTTCCTCGGGACCCATGGTGTAGTGGTCGCCGATGGGCAGTAGGGCGGCGTCCAGGCCCCGGTCGCCGATGAGGGTCATGTCGCCGAAGAGGTTGGTGTCGCCGGCGTGGTACAGGCGTTGCCCGCCGAGTTCGACGATCAGGCCGGTGGGCATGCCGCCGTACGTGCCGTCCGGGAAGGAGCTGCTGTGCCAGGCGGGGGTCAAGGTGACGTTGCCCCAGTCGGCGCGGTAGGTGCCGCCGATGTTCATGCCGGTCGCGTGGGTCGCGCCGCGCTGCTGGGCGTAGGCGGCGATCTCGGCGGTGGCGATGACGGGGGTGCCGGCGCGCGTGAATTCCAGGGTGTCGCCCCAGTGGTCGCCGTGCGCGTGGGTGATCAGGATGGCCGTGACGTTCCAGTTCAGGGCGTCTTGCAGGGTGACGGTCGCCTGTGGGTTGCCCTGGATGAACGGGTCGATCAGCAGGCGGGTCTGGCCGTGTTCGAGCATGAAGGTGCTGTGGCCGATGAAGTGAATGTCCATGGGGTCTCCTGGGGGGCGGGTGGGCGGGTGGGGTGGGGGCCTCCTTTCATCCTGCCAGGGTTCCGGTGGGGAAGTCTGGGGGCGGGCGGACGGTGAGGGGGGGCGGGAAGGCCGTATAGTGGGCGCGCACCGTTGCCCGTTCTCCGCCCCGTTGCCTGCTGTCGTTTCCGCGAGTCTGTTGAAAGGAGTGCCGTTCACGTCATGCCCACGCCCTTCGGTCAGGTGAATGTCCGGGACGTTCTGGACATCCTGCTGGTCACGTTCCTGGTGTACCAGGGGTACCTGCTGGTGGCGGGGACGCGGGCGGTGAACGTGGTGCGCGGCATTCTGGTGTTCGCGGGCGTGTGGGTGGCCGCGCAGGTGCTGAACCTGCCGACCCTGAGTTACCTGCTGGGCCGGGCGGGAACGGTGGGGATCTTCGCGCTGGTGGTGCTGTTCCAGCCGGAGTTGCGCGCGGCGCTGGAGCGGGTGGGGCGGCCGCGCGCGCGGGACGTGGGGGCGAGCGGCGCGGCGCTGCAGGACCTGGCGCGGGCGATGGAGCGGCTCGCGGAGCGCAAGACGGGCGCGTTGATCGCCATCGAGCGGCGCACGCCACTGGGCGAGTACGCGGGGACCGGGGTGTCGCTGGACGCGCTGGTCAGCGTGCCGTTCCTGGAGGCGTTGTTCGCGCGGAACGCGCCGCTGCATGATGGGGGCGTGATCATTCAGGGTTCGCGGGTCATTGCGGCCGGGTGTCTGTTTCCGTTGCAGTCGAGTGACGGCACGTACCGGCGGTACGGGACGCGGCACCGCGCGGCGATCGGGCTGTCGGAGTTGACGGACGCGGTGGTGCTGGTGGTCAGCGAGGAGCGGGGCAGCATGCGGATCGCGCTGGGTGGGCGGCTGGGGCCGGACCTGAACGGCACGGAACTCCGTGAGCAGTTGCGGGCGCTGGTGTACGACCGGGCGGCCTTCCTGCCACCCGAGCCGGGTCCGTCCGAACCGGATCCGGAGGCGGGCCGGGACGCCGAGGCGGACGTGCCGGCCGGGAGGGTGCGGTGAAGGCCGGCGGGCCACTGGAGGGGTGGCGGCGCTGGCTGGACCCGCGTTACGCCTGGGCGCGGGGGACGCATAACCTGGGGCTGAAGCTGCTGGCGCTGGGCGTGTCGGTGACGCTGTGGTTCGTGGCGACCGGGGACCGGCGCGCGAATGTCGAGCAGGGCTTCGACGTGCCGGTGACGGTGAGGGACACGACCGGGAACGGGCAGGAGAAACGCGCGACGAGCAACCTCAGTCCGTCGTCGGTGCGGGTGACGTTGCGGGGCCGTCCGGAGCGGCTGCGGGAACTGCAACCCGAGAACATCGAGGCGGTCGTGGACGTGACGGGCGTGCCGGAGGGCAGTTTCACGCAGCCGGTCACGGTGACGGCGCCCACTGGCACCGAGGTGCAGCGGCAGTCGCCGGCGCGGGTGCAGGGTTTCGTGGATACGCAGGTGACGCGCACGCTGCCGGTCACGCTGAGCGTGGCGTCGCCGCCCGAGGCGAGCGTGCCGCGTTACGTGGTGCTGCCGGCCGAGGCGGGCGTGTCCGGGCCGGGGCAGGTGGTGTCCACGGTGGCGCGGCTGGTGACCAGTCCGGCGGCGCTGGCGGCCGGGGCCGAGCGGGAGGTGCCGCTCGTGGCGCTCGACGAGGCGGGCCTGCCGGTCGAGGGCGTGAAGGCCAATCCCTCGACAGTGACGGTGCGCCGCCTGGATACCGGGGAGTTGCCGGTGAAGACGGTGCGGGTGGTGCTGAACGATCCGCCGGCGACGCTGCGGGTCACGTCGGTCAGCGTGCAGCCCAGCACGGTGCGGGTCGTGGCGGCCCCGGAGCTGCTGGGGCGGCTGCGAGAGGTGAGCGGCGCGGTCACGTACCGGGTCGGGACGTACACCGCGCCGGTCCGACTGTCGATCCCGGCGGGCGCGCAGACGCTGGAGACGGTCAGCGTGCGCCTGACGGTCGAGCGGGCGCAGGACACGCCGCCGGCCCCCTGATCCGGACTGCCGGCGGCGTGTCTGGAGGGGCGTGCCGCTCCCACCCGCTCTGCCGCGCAGCTCTACGGGTCGGCCCGGATCGGGTGGCTTCTGCAAACCGTTCCACCGGAGGCCGTAGGGCAGGCTGTCACCGCGCCGGGCACGGCCGAAAGTGACCGGAGTGTCATCGCGGGTGGGGGGCGGCGGCGTATAGTCGGAAGCATGATGTGGGGAAGCGGCCACATGACCCTGTGATTGCCCAGCTCCTCGTACCCCGGCACCCGGTGGCCGAGTGGACTGGCTGGGAGGAACGCGTGCGGCTGATGGTCCGGCCCAGGCGGTACGAACACGTGTTGCGCGTGGCGGAACTGGCCGCGCAGATTGCCCTGGCGAACGGTCTGGACGACATGCGCGCCTACGCGGCCGGCATTCTGCACGACATCGCCCGTGACCTGCCGGACGCCGAACTGCTGCGGCTCGCGCCGCCCGAGTGCGACATTGACGCCGGGCATCCGCTGGCGCTGCACGGGCGGGCCGCGCGGGTGCTGCTGGAACGCTGGGGCTACCAGGACCGGGTGGTGCTGGAGGCCGTGGAGGACCACACGACCGGCCCGCGCGGCGGGAATCCGGTGGCGGACTGCGTGTACATCGCGGACGTGTCCGAGCCGGGGCGGGGCGTGAACGCCGACATCCGCGAACTGGCGCTGCGGGACCTGAACGCGGCGCTGGAACGCGCCATCGTCTCGAAGGTCACGTACCTGCAGGGTCGCGGCATTCAGGTGCATCCGCGCACCCTGCGCTCCTATCACGCGCTGCCGTGCGTGGCCCGGCAGGACCAGGGCGGGTCCGCTTCTCCTCTGACGGCCCGGCAGCCATGACCAGAAGGACTTCCGGGGCGGGGGGCGGGCCCCGCATCGCCGGCCTGCGGGCCCTGCAGGCGTTCGGCCTGACCCTGTCGTGCCTGTCGCTGGGGGGCTTCGCGCTGCTCAGCGGGGCGGGCCGCACGGTCGCGTCGACGGTCACGCCGGGCGCCGCGCCGCAGTTCACGGTGCTGATCGCCGGGCGGGACATCGTGTACTGCTATTACCGGCAGCCCTGCAAGGACCAGGATCAGCGGACCGGGCTGGTGCAACCGCCGAACACCGACACGGTCATGCTCGTCAAGGTGGACGGGTCGAGCGTGCGGGTGCTGAACATTCCGCGTGACACGAACGTGGGGCCGTTCGACCGCTTCAGTTCCATCGCGGCGCAGAAGGTGAACAGCCAGTACCACTCGGGCGGCCCGGAGGCCCTCGCGCGGGCCGTGGAGACCATCACGGGCGAGCGGGTGGACTCGTACGTGATCGTCCGCACCGATTACGTCGAGCGGGTCATCGACGCGCTGGGCGGCCTGAACGTCACGGTTCCCGAGGGCGGCATCGAATGGATCGACAACGCCGCCGGCGTGAACCTGCAACTGCCGGCCGGCGCGCACCACCTGAAAGGCCAGGAGGCGGTGCTGTTCCTGCGGGTCCGCAAGGGCTTCGGGGACGACTACGGCCGCATCGACCACCAGAAGCAGGCGCTGACGCAGCTCGCGGGGCGCCTGAAGTCCGCGCAGGGCCTCGCGGCGCTGCCCACCATCCTGGGCGGCATCGGGAACGGCGTGGAGACGAACGCCGACCCGAACACGCTGGTGGCCCTGCGGCCCTTCCTGGGGCAGCTGAAACTGAGTTTCGCCACGCTGCCCACCGACGAGATTCCCGGCACCTTCAACCTCGCCGTGAACCGCGAGCGGCTCGCCACGCTGTGGGGCGACGCGCCCGCCCCGGTGACGGCCACGCCCGACGTGAAGGTGAGCGTCGTGGACGCCAGCGGCGCGGGCCTGGGCGCCGGCCTGAGCCGCGCGCTGGGCGCACTCGGGTACGCGGACGTGCAGGTCACGGTCGCCCCGCCCAGCCAGGAGGCCAGTCAGGTGTTCACGCAGCAGGACGTGGCCCAGGCGGGCGCCCTGGCGGACCTGCTGAAGCTGCCGCGCCTGCAGGGCGAACGCTTCCCGGTCGCGCCGGGCGAGGTGGGCGTGCTGCTGGGCCGCGACGCGCAGGACACCCTGTCACAGCTCGCGGCGCTGGCCGGCACCCCGATCCCCGCCGCCGACGCGGCTGCGCCCACGACGCCCGGCATGACCCCCGCCCCCCCACCCGCCGGGAATTGATTCGGCCTCCGATAAAGCGGGCTGCCGGACGTGAAGCGGGCTATCCGGTGAAGTTACGGATCGCCGGCGAAACAGACGGAACCCGCAGAAGGCGTCCCAGTCAGCAGAATCGGCTTGGCTGGTGAGCGGCGTCGCCTTGTGCGGCGCGCGGACCTGTACACTGACCTGTTGCTGCGCCGCCCGCCGCCCGTTCACTGCCGGTCCAGACCGGCCGCAACGAGGCCGGGGCCGCGCTCACCGCGCCGCGACCAGAGTCCCTGCGACCGCCGCCTCAGCCCGCCCCGGCAGCGCCCGCCGCGCCGCCCCCACCCCCACCACCCCCGGAGTACCCATGACCCCAGACGCCCAGACCCTGACCCAACTGCAAGCCATCGTGGACGCCGCCCGTGAACGCCGCGCCGAGGACGTCACGGTGCTCGACCTGACCGACGTCAGCTCCACCCTGGAATACTTCGTGATCTGCACCGCCACCGCCGGGTTGCAGCTGAACGCCGTGCAGGAGAACATCCGCGAGAAGGCCATGGCCGCCGGCCTGCCCCGCCCCAGCGTGGAAGGCCCCAGCGAACGCTGGCTGCTGCTCGCCTTCGGCGGCAGCGTGATCGTGCACATCATGACCAAGGACGCCCGCGAGTACTACGACCTCGAAGGCCTCTGGAGCGACGCGCGCGCCATGGACTTCCCGGAACCCGAAGTCAAGGTCTGATAACGCCATGAAATAGAGCGGCCTCGGAAATAGTCTTCCGAGGCCGCTCCAATTGGACTTCCATGCTTATCTGGATATTTCAGATCAACATGCATATATCAAAGTCTGCGTACAGGGAATCGAAATTTTATAGAAATTGCCGACCTCCAATAAGCGACCCTGAATCTCAATCATAATAATTAAATCGGGCGATAGTCTCATAAAATGCACGCCATCTTCCTCAACCGATTCGACTAGAACTTTTATTTCGTTATAGTCAGCCGCAACCTTAGCGCCAAGAGATATATCAGCATTCTCTTCGCAAAGCCATCCCGGCAGCACAGCGTCCACATTCAGCTCAATGTAAAAGTTGTCCCCCTTCTGCGGAAAGTAAGAGCCCATCCACAGCCCTATGAGTGAGTCACCGTCCCGCTCAAGCTCGATGACCGTACACCTCATGGTCACATCTACTGCCCTAACACGCCACGTCAACTCAGGTTTCCATCGATTGCGCGGCTGATGCTGCCGGGCAGTTCGCGGGCCACGCGGTCCAGGGTGCGGGTGGCGGCGGCGCGGATCATCTTCTCGAAGGCCGCGCCGCCCCAGCCCTGCGCGTCGGGCGTGGCGAGGTGCGCGCGGAACTGGAAGGCGAAATGCAGGTCCGTGCCCTCCGCGCGGGCCTGCCCGGCGACCTCCACCCAGGCGCGCTCGCCGCTCAGGGACTGTGGGAGCAGGTCCGCGCCGTCCGGCGTGACGCTCAGGAGGCTGTGGAATGGCAGGTCGGCGTCGCCCAGGCCGGGCAGCGGCACGACCAGTTCGCCGCGCACGCTCTCCTGGTCGGCGCGCAGGTCCCGCAGGAAGCGCAGGCGGCCCAGCGCGCGGGCCGGGTCGCGCACGAACGCCACCGCGTCGGCGGGCGGACCTGGGTACGGCAGCGTGAAGGTCTGCTCGGCGTCCAGGATCACGCGGCGCTCCGGCGGGCGGCCAGGGCCGGGGGTGGGGTCAGTCCACCCATTCGATCACGACGCGGTTCTCGGCCAGCGCGGCCTGCAACTCGGCGTCCCCGGCGCTGCGCAGGCGCGACAGGTGCGCGAAACGGGGCGTGGCCGACGCGAAGCCCAGCCGGACGATCACGTCGTCGCTGGCCTCGTCCTTCCCGATCCGCCAGACCAGCTGTCCGCCCAGCGCCTCCAGCTGGCGCAGCAGGTCCGGCGTGACCGGCGGGCGGCCGCCCGCGTCCGGGTCGCCGGGCAGGTCACTGGGAAGGTCGGCATTCATGCGGGCATTGTACGCGGCGGGCCGGGGCGGGTAGAACAGGAAACATGACAGACATCAACGCCGATCCCGCTGCCGGTCTCCGCTGGCGCGCCCTGGAAACCCGCGTGGGCCTGGACCAGCTGCCGGCCTTCCACCGGGCGTTCCTGACCTGGCGCGGCGTGGAGGGCGCAGAAGGCATGCCGCTGCGGCGCGTGCAGCAGCGCGTGGAGGCCGAACTGAACCGGCTGGTGCAGGCCGGGCAGGCGACCCGCGACGGCGAGGACTGGCACCTGAGCCCGGACGCCCTGGCCGGCTTCGGGGCGGCGCAGGCGTTCCTGGACTGAGGGGCAGCCCGTATCCTGTGGGGATGACTGCCTCCCCTCTTCCCTGCCCCGCCCGCCCGGAGTCCGTATGAGCCTGCGCATCCTGGGCGGCAGTGCCAAGGGCCGCTCGCTGGAAGTGCCGGACAGCGCCCGGCCCAGCGGCGCACGCATCCGCAAGAGCCTGTTCGACCTGCTGGCGGCGCGGCTGCCGCGCGGCACGTTCCTCGACATGCACGGCGGCAGCGGCGCCATCGGCCTGGAGGCCGCCAGCCGTGGGTACGGGGTGACGCTGATCGAGATGGACGGCCGCGCCGTGAAGGCCCTGGAGGCGAACGCCCGCGCGCTGGGCCTGCGCGCCCGCATCCTGAAGGGCGACGCGCAGAGCCTCATGCCGGCGCTGGGGCCGTTCGACATCGTGTTCAGCGACCCGCCCTACGACGTGGACATCCCCGCACTGACCGCGAACCTGCTCGCGCGGAACGTGGTGCGGCCCGGCGGACTGCTGATCTGCCAGCATCCGGACCGCGCCCGCCTGCCCGAACGGGCCGGGTACACCCGCGAGGTCCGCGAGTACGGCAGCAACAGCCTGACCATCTACGAACGCGACGAACCCACCGAGGACCCGGCCAGGGAACCGGCGGGCGCCCATGAAGGCGCGGCGGAAGTAGGGTAAGGTGACGGGGCTATGAACGCTGTCTTTCCCGGATCGTTCGACCCCATCACCAGCGGGCACATGGACGTCCTGACGCGCGCCGCGAAGATCTTCGACCAGGTGACGGTCACGGTCATGCACAACGCCCGCAAGCAGGGCCGTCACCTGTTCACCCTGGAGGAACGCATGGACATCCTGCGCGAGGCAACCGCGCACTTCCCGAACGTCCGCGTGGACACCTTCGGGGGCCTGCTCGTGGACTACATGGCCCGCCAGGAGACCGGCAGCGTGATCGTGCGCGGCCTGCGGGCCGTCAGCGACTACGAGTACGAGTTGCAGATCGCGCACCTGAACCGCCAGATCGGGGACGCCGAGACGGTCTTCATCATGGCCGCCACCCGCTGGAGTTTCGTGAGCAGTTCCATGGTCCGCGAGATCGCCAGCTACGGCGGCGACGTGAGCGAGATGGTCCCCCGCGCCAGCGCCAGCGCCCTGCGCCGCAAACACGCGGACGTGTACGCCGAACGCGAGGCCGAGAAGCAGAACCCGGCGCTGCTGGGCCGCTGAGCCCACAGCAGGAGGGGGCCGGACACCACTGGCGTGTCCGGCCCCCTCCTCCTTCAGTGCGCCCTTACTGTCCGGCGCCAGTCTTCAGGGCCTCTGCCTTGGGCGTCTGCTCCCAGGGGAATTCGGGGCGGCCGAAGTGGCCGTACGCGGCAGTCTGCGCGTAGATGGGGCGTTGCAGGTCCAGTTCCGCGATGATCGACTGCGGGCGGGCGTCGAAGTGCGTGGCGATCAGGGCGGCCAGCTGCTCGTCGCTGACGGTGCCGGTGCCGTAGGTGTCCACGCGCAGGCTGACGGGGCTGGCACGGCCGATGGCGTACGCGATCTCGACCAGGGCGCGGCGGGCCAGTCCGGCGGCCACGACGTTCTTGGCGATGAAGCGGGCGTAGTACGCCGCGCTGCGGTCGACCTTGGTGGGGTCCTTGCCGCTGAAGGCGCCGCCGCCGTGCGGGACGGCCCCGCCGTAGGTGTCTACGATGATCTTGCGGCCGGTCAGGCCGGTGTCACCGTGCGGGCCGCCGATGACGAAGCGGCCCGACGGGTTGATGAAGTACTTGGTGTCGTCGGTCAGGTACTCGGCGGGGATCACGGCGCGGATGACGTGCTCGAGCATGTCGGCGCGGATGGTTTCCTGCGTGACGTCGTCGCTGTGCTGGGTGCTGATCACGACCGTGTCCACCAGGGTCTGCGTGGCCTCGTGGGGTTCGCCGTCGCGGACGACCGTGACCTGCGCCTTGGCGTCGGGGCGCAGGTACGGCAGAGTGCCGTCCTTGCGCAGTTCGGCCAGCCGGCGCGTCAGCTTGTGCGCGAGGCTGATGGGCAGCGGCATGAGTTCCGGGGTCTCGTCGGTGGCGTAGCCGAACATCAGGCCCTGGTCGCCCGCGCCAACCATGGAGTGGGCGTTGGCCGGGTCGGCGCGCTGCTCGGGGGTCATGGCGCGCCACTCCTCGCTGGTGTCCACACCGGTCGCGATCTCGGGGCTCTGCTCGTGGATGCTGACCAGCACGGCGCTGTACTCGGCGTCGAAGCCGTAGTTGGCGCGGGTGTAGCCGACCTGCTTGACGGCCTCGCGGACGGTCTTCTGCACGTCCACGTGGGCGGTCTCGGCGCGGACCTCGCCGGCCACGACGGCCATGCCGGTGGTCAGGAGGGTCTCGACAGCCACGCGGCTGGTGGGTTCCTGGCGCAGGAACTCGTCGAGGATGCTGTCCGAGATGAAGTCGGCGAGCTTGTCAGGGTGCCCTTCGGACACCGATTCCGAGGTGTAGTATTTCCGCATACTGGACTTCCGCATACTGGCTCCTTGCGTGCGGGGGGGCGTCTCACAGAACCGCCTGGAGAGGGATGTCGCTGCGGTCCCCGCACGGCGCGGCCGTTTCCCGTGCCGGACCGACCGGACGCGGGAAGGGCCGTGTCGTGCCGCAGCGTACCGCACCGCGCCAGGGCTGAAAAGGACGAAAAGGCAGGGTCCGGGACCGGCCGGGGCGCGGGGCGGGAACGGGAGCGTCCCGAAGCTGACACGGGCCTGACCGGAGGGCTCAGAATGAGGTCAATGAGCCACGTCGTTGTCATCGAGGATGAGGGGACGGTGCGGGACGTCCTGCGCTTTCACCTGGAGCGGGCGGGGTTGCGGGTCACGGCCCTGGAGTCCACGGCGGGCGCGCTGGACGCCCTGAACGGCGCGGACGCGCTGGTGCTGGACTGGATGCTGCCGGGCGAGAGCGGGCTGGGGTTCCTGCGCCGGCTGCGCGGCGACGCGGAACTGCGCCGCCTACCGGTGCTGATGCTGACCGCCCGCGCCGCCGAGGCCGAGCGGGTCGAGGGGCTGGAATCCGGCGCGGACGACTACCTGACCAAGCCGTTTTCAGCGGCGGAACTGGTCGCGCGGGTCCGGGCGCTGCTGCGGCGCACGCAGCCGGAGGTGCCGCCCACCATGACGAACGGCCCGCTGACCGTGGACGTGGGCGCCGCCGAGGCCCGCGTGAGCGGCGCGCGCCTGAACCTGACCCGCCGGGAGTTCGACCTGCTGGCGTTCCTGACGCAGCACGTGGGCCGCGTGTACTCGCGCACGGAACTGCTCGACCGGGTGTGGGGCGCGGACTTCCTGGGTGGCGAGCGCACGGTCGACCAGCACGTCACGCAGCTGCGCGCGCACCTGGGGGACGATCCCAGCCGGCCCGGTTTCCTGGAGACGGTGCGTGGCAAGGGCTACCGCATGCGCCCCTGGACGGACGCCCCGTGACGCCGCCCCTGCCCCCGGAGGCCGACCCCGTGACGGCCGAGGCGTCCGGTGACGCCTGGATGGACGCGCTGCCGCAGGCCGTCCTGCTGACCCGCGCGGGGCTGGTCACGCGCGTGAACGCCTCGGCCGCGCGGCTGTGGGGCGTGCCGCAGGAACGCGCGCTGGGCCGCCCCGTGCTGGAAGTCGTGCGGCGGCACACGCTGGAGACGCTGCTGGAACGCGGCGGCGAACTGGAACTGGAGGTCACGGGCCGCACGCTGCGCTGCGCCGCCACCCGCACCGGCGACCAGGGCGCGCTGATCGTGGAGGACGTGACCGAGCACCGCCGCCGCGAGGCGGAACTGCGCGAGGCGACGGCGGTGCTGTCGCACGAGTTCCGCACGCCGGTCGCGGCGCTGCGCGGGGTGCTGGAGGCGCTGGAGTACGACATGCCGCGTGACCTGTCGCAGAACTTCGTGCGGCAGGGCCTGCAGGAGACCGAGCGGCTGGCGCGGCTGGTCGAGGACCTCGCGGTGGGGTTCCGGCCCACGCGGGCGCGGACGCTGCCGCTGGCCGAGGCCTTCACGCGCGCCGAGCGGCTGCTGAGCGCGGACCTGCACGCGCGCGGGGCGGCCGTGTCGTTCGGCGCGGATCATCTGGTGCGCGCCGATCCCGACAAGCTGTTGCAGGTGCTGCTGAACCTGATCGAGAACGCCCTGAAGTACGGTCCGGCCGGGCAGCGCGTCGAGGTCGCCACGGCCGAGCGGGGCACCTGGGTCGAGGTGAGCGTGCTCGACCGGGGCACCCCGATTCCCGACACCGAGAACCTGTTCCGGGCGCACACGCGCGGCCGCGCGGCGACCGGGCAGGGCAGCGGCATGGGCCTGTACATCGTCCGGAGCATCGTGCAGGGCTGGGGCGGGCAGGCGTGGGCGGAGCGGCGCGGCGACGCGAACGCCTTCTGTTTCACGCTGCCCGGCGTGGGGGGGCTGGGCCTGTAGGTCGCCCCTTCCACCCTCTCTGCGGGCCGGGCGCCCGGCCCGTGGTGCCACTGCCCTCCCCCGTCACGTTCCTTTCCCTTGTCACTGATCACCCTCTGACACGCCGCCCCCTGCGGGGTGGTACGTTCATGAACAGGAGTTCCCATGCGTGAAGCCCTTGAAAACGATCTGCGTGCCGTCCTGAACGGCGCCCTGAACATGCTCGGCACGGTCGAGCGGATGCTGCCCGTGGCGGCCGACGTGCTGCTGCGTGAGAACGTGGACCGCCTGCCGGAAGTCAAGGCCCTGGACCGCGAGGTGGACGCGCAGGAGGCGCAGATCGAGGCCGAGTGCCTGCGGATCATCGCGCTGCACCAGCCGGTCGCGCGGGACCTGCGGATGGTCGCGCTGATCCTCAAGAGCCTCAGCGACATCGAGCGGATGGGCGATTACGTGGTGCATGTCGCCGAGGACGGCGCGGAACTCGCGCAGGCCCCGGCCCTCAAGCGCTACGTGAACCTCGCGCGGATGCTCGAGCGGCTGGGCGAGATGAGCGAGAACCTGCGCACCGCCATCGCCGACCGCGACGTGACGCGCGCCGAGGCGACCGTGCAGATGGACGACGAGGTCGACGACCTGTACGAGCAGATCCAGCGCGAACTGGTCACGTACATGCTCGAGGACCCCCGCAACATCAGCAAGGCGCTGATGCTGATGCGGGTGGGGCGCAGCCTGGAGCGCGTGGGCGACCACATGGAGAACATCGCCGAGCGCGTGCGTTACTGGGTGACCGGGCAGCGCGAGGGCTGAACCCCGTCATCCGGCGCGGGCCATTCCTGGTTGGGGGTGGCCCGCGTCGTCACTGGTGGCGCGGCGTTACTGGGCGCCCGGCGCACCCTATCCTGTGGGGCGTGAATGCGTTGAAGTCCGGGCCGACCGTGCTGGTGATCGTGGGGGGCAGTATGGCGGCGGTGAAGGCCCCGTCGGTGCTGCGGCGGCTGCGCGAGCGGGGCGCGGCGGTGCAGGTGATCGCCACGCGCGCGGCGCTGGCGTTCATCACGGAACTGAGCCTGAGTACGGCGGCGGACGGGCCGGTCGGCACGGACGAGCACTGGTTCGAGGCCCGGCCGGACGCGCTGCACCTGACGCTCGCGCGGGCGGACGCGGCGGTCGTGGTGGGGGCGTCGGCAGAGCTGCTGGCGGGCGCGGCGCACGGGCACGCGAACGAGCTGGCGCTGGCGACGCTGCTGAGCGTGCGCGCCCCGGTGCTGTGGGTGCCGGCCATGAACGAGCTGATGTGGACGCACCCGGCGGTCCAGGCGAACGCGGCGACCCTGCGTGGCCGGGGACACGCGTTCCTGGGGCCGGAGGTCGGGGCGTTCGGCACGCGCGGCGAGGGCAGCGGCGTGGGCCGCATGAGCGAGCCGGGCGACATCGCGGACGCGGCGCTGGCGCTGCTGTCCCCCACCGCCCCGGCGCGGGATCTGGCGGGCGTGCGGGTGGTCGTGTCGGCCGGTCCGACCCGCGAGTACCTGGACCCGGTGCGGTTCATCAGCAATCCGTCGAGCGGGAAGATGGGCTTCGCGGTGGCCGAGGAGGCCCGTGACCGGGGGGCGGACGTGACGCTGGTGACCGGCCCGGTGAACCTGCCGGACCCGCCGGGGATGCGGGTGGTGCGGATCGAGTCGGCGCTGGAACTGCGGGAAGCGGTGGTGGAGGCCGCGCGCACGGCGGGCGTCGTGGTGATGACGGCGGCCGTCGCGGATTACCGCGCGGCGGCCCAGAGCGGTGAGAAGCAGGCGAAGGTGGCGGGGGACGTGACGGTCCACCTGACGCCGAACCCGGACATCCTGGCGCAGCTGGGGCAGGAGAAGGGGGAGCGCGTGCTGGTGGGCTTCGCGATGGAGACGCACGCGGGCGTGGAACGCGCGGCCCTGAAGGCGCAGCGGAAGAACGCGGATTTCATCCTGCTGAACTACCCGACGCGCGAGGGCACGGCGTTCGGCGGGGACGACAATCAGGTGACGCTGGTGCGCCCGGACGGTTCGCACGAGGACTGGCCGCGTGTCAGCAAGCGTGAGGTGGCGCGGCGACTGCTGGACGAGGCGGCGCGGCGACTGCCGGGACGGGTGGCCGGGCCGGCAGCGGGTGCCCCCACCGCTGCCCCCACCCCACCGCCCATTGAATAATTCACTGAATATGCATACCATGGGAGGAATGCCGGGACCGCTCAGCAAGGAACAGCGTCAGAAACGCATTCAGGACATCATCGCGCGCGAGAGCGTCAGCACCCAGGGAGAACTCGTCGAGCGGCTCCAGGCGGACGGCATCCGCGTCACGCAGGCGACCGTCAGCCGCGACATCAACGAACTGCGCCTCGTGCGCCTCCCGGTCGGCAAGGGCCGCCACCGCTACGCCCTGGCCCAGACGACCGGACACGTGGGCGCCCAGGAGGAACTCGCCCGCCTGTTCCAGAACTTCGTGCATGACGTGGACCGCGGCGAGAACATGCTCGTCATCCGCACCGCCGAGGGCCACGCCAGCGGCGTCGCGCTGCTGCTCGACCGGGTCCGGCGCGACGACATCGTGGGCACCATCGCCGGCGAGGACACCATCTTCGTCGTGGCCCGCACCACCGCCGAGGCCGAGAGCATCATGGAGGAATTCCACGCCCTGATGCTGGGGTAGGGGCCGTGGATGGTTGAAAGTTGATGGTTGATAGAGAGGCGGCGGGTGGCCCTTTCTATCAACCATCAACCGTTCACCATCATCCCCTGTTACGGAACGTCGTCCTCGTCCAGGACGGGCACGTTGCCCACCGGGAGGTCCACGAAGGCGGTGGTGCCGCGCCCGACCTCGCTTTCCAGCCAGATGCGGCCGCCATGCGCCTCGACGATGCCGCGCGCGATGCTCAGGCCCAGGCCCGCGCCGCCCTGGTCGCGGCTGCGGCTGTCCTCCAGGCGGTAGAAGCGGTCGAACAGCCGTTCGAGCTGCCCCTGCGGGATGCCCGGCCCGTCGTCCTGCACGCTCAGGCGCACGGTCGGGACGCCCGTGGCGGGGCGGTCCACGGCGCGGCTGTCGAGCGTGACGGTCTGCGCGCCGGCCTTCAGGGCGTTGCTGACGAGGTTGATGATCACCTGTTTCAGGCGGTCCGGGTCGCCCTCGAAGGTCACGTCCTGCCCGGTGGTGCTGAGGGTGGTGTGCTGCGCCTGGGCCAGCGGCGCGAGTTCGCGGGTGATCTCGGTCAGGAACAGCGGCGCGAAGATCGGTTCGCGCGTCAGGACCAGCGCGCCGCTGTCGCTGCGGGCCAGTTGCAGCAGACTGGCGATCAGGTTCGTCAGGCGTTCGGATTCGCTCTGGATGATCCGCAGGCTCTCGCGCTGCTGCTCGTTCGGGTTGGTGCGGCGCAGCAGGTACCCGGCGTGCCCGCTGATGGCCGTGACGGGTGTGCGCAGCTCGTGGCTGGCGTCGCTGGTGAAGCGGCGCTGCGCGTCGAAGCTGTCCTCCAGGCGGCCCAGCATGGCGTTCAGGGCCGTGGCGAGCGACTCGACCTCGTCGCCCGTCTGCGGGACCGGCACGCGCTCGGTCAGGGTCTGCCCGCCGATGCGTTCGGCGGCCCGCTGCACGCGACGCAGCGGTTGCAGGGCCTGCCCGGCCAGCACGTATGCGCCGCTGCCGGCGGTGATCAGGCCCACCAGGAACAGCAGCAGGATCACGTTGCGCAATTTCAGGAGGGTATCCTCAACGGTCGCCAGGGACCGCGCGACGTACACGATGCTCAGGCCGTCGCTGCTGCCGAGCAGGCTGCCCGGCACCTCCTGCCCCGGCAGACCCTGCGACAGCGGCGTCAGGACGACCATCAGGCGCATCATGGTCGGCGCGGGACGGTAGGGCTCCTGCACCGCGTGGTTCAGGAACAGCTGCCCGCCGCTGGAGCGGATCAGCGCCGCGAGTTCCGCCTCGGACAGCGCGATGGGCTTCTCGGTATCGACTCCCAGCGAGCGGCGCGAGGCGTCGCGCAGGGCGCGCAGGGTACCGAACAGCGCCTCGCGGTCCTCGGGGGTGCGGGCGCGTTCCAGCGAGTCGAGCAGCGTCTGCCGGTCATACACGTCGATCTGCTCGAGCGCCAGACTGGAGTTCGGGAACTGGTAGCGGGCCAGCATCAGGGCGTCCGGCACCTGATCCGGCTCGTTGCGGGTGGCGTCCAGCGGCAGCGACAGCTGGTCGGACACGCGGGTGCTCTGCACGTAACTGGTGAACTGCGTGTACGTGCCGCGCAGGTCGTTGTCCAGTCCGGCGATCAGGCTGCTGCGCATCAGGTACAGCGTGGTCACGCCCACCGTGGTGAGCAGCAGCGCCAGCAGCGCCGTGTAGAACAGCGTCAGTCGCCAGCGGAGCGTCATGCGGCCCTGCGGGGGCGGGTGGGAACGTGCGGGGCAGCCATGTGCGGCAGTCTACCGGCCCGCCTCATGAGTCGCCCCCACCCGGCCATGAGACACCGGCAGGCCATCTGCCGAACCCCTCTGCGGGTCGCGTCCGCCCGGACCCAGCGGGCTTTGCAGCCCATTCAATCGGAGTCCCTTGTACGGATTCCGTTTGTTTCGCCGACAATCCGGAACGTCACCGCCCCTACCGGCTCCACGTCCGGAACCCGGTTCTCTCCTGCTCGCATCCGCTCGGATCGAACGGGCTTTGCAGCCCATTCAATCGGGGTCCGTCTTACTCCTCGCGCAGCACGTAGCCGACGCCGCGCACGGTGTGGATCAGGCGGCGCTCCCCGCCCTCTTCCAGCTTGCGGCGCAGGTAGCCGATGTACACGTCCACGACGTTGCTGCCGCCGGTGTACTCGGGCCAGACCTTCTCCTCGATCTCGAAGCGCGAGAAGACCTTGCCGGGGTTGCGGGCCAGCAGTTCCAGCAGTTCGAACTCCTTGGCGGACAGTTCCACGCGGCGTCCGCCCCGGAAGATCTCGCGCCCGTCGAGGTTCATGACCAGGTCGGCCACGCGGACCTCGCCGGTCACGGCCGGATTCACGCGGCGCAGGTGGGCGCGCACGCGGGCAAGCAGTTCCTCGATGGAGAACGGTTTGATCAGGTAGTCGTCGGCGCCCGAGTCCAGTCCCTCGACCTTGTCCTGAATGCCGTCCTTGGCGGTCAGGATGATGATGGGGGTGTTGCTGGTCTTGCGGATGCGGCGCGCGACTTCCAGGCCGTCCAGAACGGGAAGCATCAGGTCCAGGATGACGAGGTCGGGGTTGACTTCACGGAATTTGGAGAGGCCGGTGACGCCGTCGAAGGCGACCTCGGTGGCGTATCCTTCGGCGGCGAGTTCGAGTTCAATAAACCGAGCGATGTCTTTCTCATCCTCGATGACAAGTACCAGGGGCTTGCGTTCCATGCGGTCAGTCTATGGACCGTTCTCATGAGAAGAGGGCCGTGGCGCTTAATCAGCTTTCATCCGCAGCGCGCGGACCGGGCGTCGGCAGCGGCTGCAGCAGGTGCGCGCGGCAGTTGTCACCGAAGCCGCGCAGGTGCAGCGGCTCGTAGGGCCGGGTCGGCAGGTGCGGCACGTAGCCCAGCACCGAGTCGCACAGCAGCGTCTGGCCCGGCTGCGCGGCCCCGCACAGGCGCGTGGCGTAGTTGACGGGCAGTCCGTAGGCGCTGTCCTGGCGGCCCACGACGCCCATGATCACCTCGCCACCCGACACGCCGGCCCGCACGCGCAGCTGCTGGCCCAGCTGGGCGGCCAGGGTCAGGCGGGCGGCGCGGGTGTGGGCCTCGGCGGCGGCGACGCAGGCGGCGCCCGCCTGTTCCAGCGGCCACCACGCGAGCACGGCGTCGCCCTGGTGCTGGAGGACCTGACCGCCGCGCGCCTCGAAGCTCAGGATCATGACCTGCACGAATTCCTGCATGAGTGTCTGGTAATTGCGCAGCGGCAGCGTGGTCGCCATGGCTGTGCTGCCGACCAGATCGACCATCACGAGGCACGCCATGGTGCTGTCGTGGTCACCGGGAAGGGGAAGCAGAAGGTCAGCCATAACGGATACCTTCATCATGCCTGAAGGATGACGGTCGCGCCAGAGCAGAATCCGGCGACGTCAAACGGTTCTGGGGACACCGGACACGCATAAGTGCAACTGCTCCGGTAACAGGACTCAGGCGAGTGGAAAAATCCGCAGAAAGCGCTCCAGAAGGTCAATACCACCTGTCCCGGTAGCATGAGAAAGCACAGCTTCCACGCCCTTCACCCCGATGGAATGGCCGGGGCACTCCGTTCGACCGGAGTGCGGCTGAACCGTCAGATCAGGAAGCCGTGCAAGGGCGGCAGAGTCCGGAAGGCCAGCCAGTCGCCCGCCTGCACTCCGTGCAGTTCCTCGAACGAGCCCAGTACCAGCGGCACCCGCGCCTGCACGACCACCACGTTGCCGCGCACGGCCAGCACCGGCCCCTGCCCCTCCACGCCCGACACGCCCAGCACCGTCAGCGTCTGGGCGGCCGGCTCCGGCAGACGCCGCGTGAAGGCCGCGTCCAGGACGCCGTGCACGACCACCCGCGCCTCGCCCGGCAGCGCCGCGTACGGTCCGGAACGGTCGAACAGGTACAGGACCCGCCCGCCCGACGCGAACTCCAGCAGCGGACTGCCCTCCCGCTGCGGGTACAGCACGCCGGACGCCGCGAATTCCTCGAAGCGCCCGGCGAACTCCCGTTCGGACGTTTCCAGCGTCAACGCGGCACTCCGGGGCGCAGATTCCACATGGCGGCGAGTCTAGCGCATCCGTCTCCGGCGCCGCTCCCCCGCCCCGGTCAAACCTAACCGGCCCCGCGCTCTCCGTCCGGGGCGTCCGGCGGGGCGAGCCAGTCCAGGTCCGGGCGGCCCAGACCGCCGGGCGGGCAGGTCCGGTCCAGGATCGCGTCGGCGCGTTCCAGGGCGAAGGTGCCCTCCACCTCGCGCTGAACGTGAATGAACGCCAGTCCCAGCAGGCGTTCCAGCACCGCCCAGGCCAGCGTGCCCGGCGGCTGCGCGTCGCGGGCGCGTTGCAGCAGCGTGGCGGTCAGGCGGTCGTCCCCGTCCGCGAAAGCCCGCGCGGCGGCCGGCGGGACCAGTGCGCGCAGGTCCGTCAGGTCAGGGTGCGCCACGTCACGTCCACGATCACGCCGGCCAGCATGGTCAGCGCCAGCCACATGTTCGCGTCGAAGAACGCCACGTTCACGCGCGCCAGATCGTTCGGGTTCACGATGCGGTGCTCGAACAGCAGAATGCCGCCCATCGCCACCGCCGCGAGGTAGTACCAGAAGCTCGCGCCGGTCAGGACGCCCACCAGCAGCAGCAGCGCGAAGGTCAGCGCGTGACTGGCCGCCGCGATCCGCAGCGCCCGCGTGATCCCGAAACGCGCCGGGATGCTCCGGATGCCGTTCGCCACGTCGAAATCGCGGTCCATGGTGGCGTAGATGACGTCCAAGCCGATCATCCAGAAGATCACGACCGCCCACAGCGCCCACGCGCCCGGCGCGAACTCGCCGGTCACGGCGATCCACCCGCCGGCGGCCGCCGCGCCGTCCGTCACGCCCAGCCACGCGTGGC
>NZ_NHMK01000028.1:0-20000 GCF_002198095.1 Deinococcus indicus
CAGGCCTTGTCCTGACGGGTGAAGATCAGCAGGCCCGTGAACCCACATCGAGGACAGGTGTTGGGCGTTTTGACTTCTACGGTGGCTGTGATCTGCTCTGGCGTGGGTGGGGCCTTGTGGGTGAAAGTACCTTCACCAGGACGGCGTCCTGGTGATTTGGGATCGGCGGTGCGCTTCTCCCGGCTGAAGGGGGCGGCGTACTTGCGTTCCCGCCGTTCGAGTTCCTCCATGCGCTTCTTCAGGCGGGAGATTTCCGCTTTGAGTGCTTTGTTCTCGGCGATCAGTTGGTCGATCTGCTCGGACTGACGACGGATGATCTCGAAGAGATCCTTCTCAGTCGCCCCAGTGCCCATGGACAGCATGGTAACGGCAGGAGTGCCCGGCCGGAAGCCGGGCACCCGAGCGACCGCTAATCACAGACGAAAGCCCTTGCTCTTCAATGTCCGGAAGAGACATTCGATCAGGAACCTCCGGCGATATCGCGTCTGGATCGTCGTCACCGCTCCAGCGTTACTGGCGATGGTCAGTGACTCGCCATCTCGGATACGCGTCAGAACCACGTTCATCGGTTGCCCGTAGACCACCGTGTCCTCGACCAGCAGACCGGCCATACCGCTCTGCAAGCGACTCAGCCAGTCCTTCGCCGTCCAGTCGTCCATCAGCGTGTCACTCCTCATATGGATTCCATTTGTTTCGCCAACAATCCGGAACTTCACCGGATTGCCGGCTCCACGTCCGGAACCCGCGTTGCTCCCACTCTGTGGGGCAGCTCTACGAGTCGCTTTGCTCGGATTGAGTGGCCTTTGCAGCCCATTCAATCGGAGTCCGTATCAGTCGCACGCAGATGGGAATTCCACGTTGGGCCAGTCCCTGAATGCAGTCGTAGCCGACGAGTTCGCGGTCGGCGTACAGGACCCGGATCTCCGTATGGCTGCCGCCCCCGTGGGGCAGCAGCTCGTAGAGGAGGGGGATCGCGACGCCCCGCCAGATGACGGCCAGGAGCAGGACGTTCACGTCCGTCTGTCCGTATTTCCAGTTCGTCCGGTCGAGGATGAGTTCGCGTAGTTGGGTGGACAGAAGGAGCGTCAGAACCACCCGGGCGACATCGGCCGGCTGGATCAGATGCCAGTCAAAGAAGTGTTCCACGCGGCGGATGATGTAGGCGTTGTGCGCGCTTCCTGGGAAGCGCGCAGCGCGTTCGGCATGCCGGACGTCCTTGCCCCAAGGAGTGCGAGGATCATGAGAGAAAGCAACTCGACCCGGTTCTTGCGGAACTCCGGGAAGTGCGCGGTGAAGCAGCGGGTCAGCTCGGCCAAGACATCGGGGGACGCGTTTTGTTCTCGCGTGCCAGCAGAACTTTTTCAAGCCGCTCGGGAAAGTGTCGGGTACTGAACACTCGTTCACTTGTTCTGTCTAGATTCTGGGGAGCAGATCACAGCATCGAGTAGAACCCTTCCAAAGTTATGCAACCTGCGCGTATTCTGGACACCATATGAACCGTACCGTTCCGCCATTTTCAAGTTGGCCCGTCTTTGAACAGGACGAGATACAGGCAGTCACTGAAGTTCTTCAATCTGGGAAAGTCAACTACTGGACGGGTGACGAAGCGCGTCAGTTCGAACGTGAGTACGCCGAATATCTGGGGGTCAATCACACCATCGCACTCCATAACGGCACTCTGGCACTGGAGCTTGCGTTGTATGCCTTCGGTATAGGGTCTGGGGACGAGGTTATCACGACTGCCCGGACCTTCATCGCTTCTGCCAGCGCTGCAGTCATGCGGGGCTGCATCCCAGTAATCGCCGATGTGGACCCGGTCACACAGAACATTACTGCCGAGACCATTCGGCCCCTGATCACTGAAAAAACCCGTGCGATCATTCCGGTACATCTAGCGGGTTGGCCCTGCGACATGGATCCAATCATGCAGCTTGCAAGCGAATACAACCTGGTCGTTATTGAAGACTGCGCCCAAGCTCATGGAGCCTTCTACAAAGGACGTCCTGTAGGCAGCATCGGGCATGCAGCGGCATTCTCATTCTGTCAGGACAAGATCATGACGACTGGGGGTGAAGGCGGTCTGCTGGCTCTGAATGATACCGAGGTCTGGAAAAAAGCATGGGCGTATAAGGACCACGGGAAAAGCTATGACGCCGTATATAACCGTGAACATGCACCTGGCTTTCGGTGGCTTCATGATTCTTTTGGGACCAATTGGCGCATGCTGGAAGTACAGGCGGTTATTGGACGGCTCCAACTACGCAAATTGCCTAGTTGGATTGAGCGTCGTCGAGCGAATGCGTTAATTTTGACTGAACGCCTAGGAAAGCATCCCGCATTACGTCTAACGCTACCCGATGAAACCATTACCCACTCCTACTACAAATACTACGTTTTTGTGCGGCCTGAATTTCTAGCAGCCGGCTGGAATCGTGACAGGATTATGAATACTATTACGGCGCACGGCGTTCCGTGTTTCAGTGGATCGTGTTCAGAGATCTATCTGGAAAAGGCTTTCTTGGACGCTGGATATGGACCGCAGGAAAGATTGCCTGTGGCGCAAGAATTAGGAGACACTTCATTGATGTTCCTAGTACATCCCACACTGTCCGAGCTAGATATGCAACGTGCAACTGATATTGTCGATATAGTCATGTCGCAGGCGCAGCAATTGTGATCCACTCAGGGCCTAAGGCATGAATGGTACGCTAGGCAAGTTATTGATTGATCTGGGTCTATGGGCGGCAGCTGCACTAATGGCGTACGCCTTTCGGAAACCCACACTGATTGAATTAGGGATCCCCCTCAATGTCATCGGTTACATGGGCTTGAGTGTAGGAGTCATGGCTCTGACCGCGTGGTATTACCACCTCCCGAGGCAAACTTGGCAACGGGCTGGCGTGCCAGACCTGATGGTACTGGCTCGTGCTGTAACGGTATCTACCCTGCTGATGTTTGCTCTTGGATTCATTTTGCAGGGGTGGCTGCAATTGCCTCGCAGTGTGCCTTTACTCTCGGGAGTTCTAGGATTCCTATTTATGGGATGCGTCCGCGTCGTCGCACGTCTGTTGGCAGAGAATGTCCGAAGACAGGAAGCCACGGATCAACGGCGAGTTTTAATTGTAGGAGCAGGTAGTGCAGGAGCGTTATTTGCCCGCGAGATGCAACGTCACCCGGAATCTGGTCTCCGGCCCATCGGGTTTCTGGATGACGAGTCCGGTAAGCAGCGCCAACGAGTCGTGGGACTTCCCGTGTTCGGCCGAATCGCTGATTTGCCTGCCATCGTTGTGCGTGAGAGCGCCCAAGAGGTACTGATTGCTGTGCCTTCAGCTTCAGGAGACTTTGTACGGCGAGTAGTTGATCTCGCACGGAAAGCTCAGGTGCGATACCGAATCATCCCAGGCGTTTTTGAGATTCTCTCAGGAAATGTGAATATTAATCAGATCCGAGACGTCAATGTAGAAGATTTGTTGCGGCGCCCTCCAGTGCAGCTGAATACAGCTGAGATTGCCGGCTATCTCAAGGACCGGGTCATTCTCGTTACAGGAGCAGGGGGTAGTATTGGTTCAGAGTTGGTTCGTCAACTCGCGCAGTTCGGTCCACGCACAGTATTGCTGTTTGGACGCGGAGAAAACAGCATTTTTGGTATTCAGCAGGAACTAGGACGGAATTTTCCAGAGATTGAAAATGTTGCTTTGATTGGCGATGTGCGTGATGAGAAGAGACTACGGGCAGTATTTGAGGAATTCCGTCCCCAAGTAGTGTTTCATGCGGCAGCCCACAAGCATGTGCCTCTGATGGAACGCACACCCTCTGAAGCAATTCTTAATAATGTCATAGGAACTCGCAATGTAGTCCACCTGTGTTTGGAATATGGAACATCACGCCTAGTTAATGTTTCTACTGATAAAGCCGTCAATCCGACAAGTGTGATGGGAGCATCCAAACGAGTAGCGGAAATGGTAGTGTCTGCTGGCGCGTCACGCGCACACCCGGGTCAGGCTTTCGTTTCAGTCCGTTTTGGCAACGTACTGGGAAGCAGAGGGAGCGTTGTCCCGACCTTCATGGCCCAAATTCGGTCGGGTGGACCCATCACTGTCACACATCCAGAAATGGTTAGATATTTCATGACGATCCCGGAGGCCTCACGTCTGGTCCTTCAGGCTGGCGGTCTGGCTGAAAACGGAAAAGTGTATGTCCTGAATATGGGAGACCCAGTCAAGATCGCTGATCTGGCACGAGATGTTATCCGTCTGAGTGGTGCCCTCAATGTTGAGGTAGTATTCAGCGGCATTCGACCGGGTGAAAAGCTGTATGAAGAGCTACTAACGACAAGTGAAGGCATCGATGCAACGACGCATATGGAAATCTTCAGCGCCAAACTCGCGCCCGTTGATGCGCAATTGATTGATAAAGAACTCCAGCTCCTGATGGAAAATGCCGCGAAATCGGATTCAAATGCTATCCGTGATCAGCTAGGGCAGTTAATTCCAGAAAATAAGTTTGGTCAAGTACGCTGATAATTAGCGCTCTGGAATGAATTTTACCTTCCGGAGTATGAGATTACGGTCACCAAGCTCTTTGAAATAAGGATTTATAATTCTGATTTTCAGTGGCTGTGCATTTATTGAAATCACTACTTCTTGAGGCTGTTGACTCAACCGTATCTTCCTCAGACTTTTTTCTCCCTGGCTAATATCAATAGTAGCGAAATCTTTTCCACCTTCTTTTCCGCTTATACTAAACATGAGTTTTCCGGCGCCGCAGGGGTGCAGGGTAATAGGGGTTGGAGATAACCATCCCAGGGTCCGCTTCTCTATATTCCAGCTTCCATCTGTTCCTACTGGAGTGTCCACTGTAAAAGATTGGCATCCTTCGGACTGTAGACGAACTCCCTCCATAACAGCGCTTCGGTAATCAGAGCTATAGAAGTCGTTGAAATATCCGATGGTTAAGTGACCTTTTGACTTAATGGGAATCATTACAGTTGAGGCTTCCCTGAATGCGCCTTTCCAAATTAGCCTAGAATCTAGGGCAATTTGTAAGATCGGGGCTACGCCGTCTGCAATCTGACCTTGCCCAGTGATAACCAGAGTTCCCTTTTCACATATATCGGTACTGAGCCATCCATTAACCATGAACGCATATGGTTCAGAAAAATTGACAATTTCTAGCGAGGGGCTTTGATATGGAAAAGCCAATCTTATTTTAACTGGTAGCGCGCAATCCCTAATATGCGAGGTCGACAGATTGTCATTTGCCTTATCCAATAGAAGTGAGTTTGATGCCCAAAATAGCGTCATACTGACCAGCGCAGGCAAAAGAATAGCTGGAAAAATGGCTGATTTCACGACTTGAGCCTTACAGTCCATTCGTGGGTGGTCAGCGGGAGAACGCTCGCCCCAGCAGCCGACGGATAGATTTGTAACTGAATTTTTTGCATGGGAACATCTCGAATATTTGCTTTACTCTCCAGATTGATGATGTCTTGCGCACCCGTGTCAACTGGCAGAACCTGAACAATTGAACAACTTTGCAGGCAGCTGCGCATCACAATTCGGTACTTTCCAGGGGTCAGGAGCCAGCTACTGTACACCGTATAGTTCTGTGCAGATCCTACTTGTCTGGGAGATTGAATGAAGCGCAGCTGGGCAGACAAAGTCGGCTTTGACGGCACGCTTGAGACCCATATAGGGAATGCCAGGATTATAATCAACACAGAAGCAGCCACTCCATGACCTAACTTAATTTCAGTCATTCGAGACAGTTGTACACCAGCAATTAACCAAAAAGCTTCTGCAAAGAAGGGGCTCGGTACAACCAGTGTATTGTCTATTAAGGTAGCAGCGATCAGACCAGAAAGCACAGCTATCCCTAAAGCATCTTTTGAATTCCAGGCAACTGAGACAACTGAGCCAATCAGAATAAAGAAGCCCAGGGTGCCTAGAGGGCCTGACTCAGCGAGCTGCTGCAAAGCCCCATTATGTGCAATCAACCAGGGACTGCCAAGGTTCTGTAACCACTCTGGACATACCGGTGTGCCGGACGGCCCAATCCACAGTTCACAGCCACTTGGTGGCTGTAAATGACGACCAAGCAAATAGGTTCCCACCCCAGAAAGCGGAGAGCTCTGATAGGCAGACAGGGTACTGGACCATACTAGGTCGCGCCCATTGGTATCCGACTGTACCAATCGCGTCAGCAGACTGTTCCCTTCCTTTAAACTGATCATTGTAAGCGTAGTAGCCAACATTGTGGTCAACCCGACTCCCAATAGCACGCGCCGACTGGACTGAACCAGCAGTCCCGCCGCAATGCCAACGACGGCTGCCAAAAGAGGTCCCCGACTCGCTGACAACAGCAGTACACTTACCCCGGCGCAACCAATGAAGATCCGCCACACTCGATGAGCCTGTCCGAACACAGCGAGCCAGATGCACAGAGCTCCAGCTAGACCAAGGGTGATCGGGGTCATATAAGGGTGTGAGAGCCGGCTGGCTAGTAGCGGACCGCCGCTCACGACTGTCATGATGACAGCCGTAACCGCGACAAGAACGAGTCCAACACTCAGCGGCATTAGATGTTCGGACCGCTGCCAACTGACACCCAGACCGATTAGACCCATAATCAGAAGGGTGCGGAGCAGCGCAGTCAGACTGGCCTCCAGAGGAGTGTCCGTAAACAGCGCAGGCAGCTGCTGGCTGATCAGGTAGCTGACCAGCAACCCCTGGGCCACTCTGGGCATAGTTTTTAAGTTCTTCAGTCCTGCAACGGCCAAAGGTGACAGGAAGTAAAGAGGCGCCAGAAACGCTAGCCATATCTGTTGCCATCTATGCACAGGTGAGCTGAGAGTGGTCCGAGTAAGCACAGAAAGAACTATAGGTCAGAGACCTTTCCGCACTGGCCTGCCTCCGGACGCCTCGGAGACTTAATCACAGGGATGACGAAGAAGGCTGATCGCGGTATTCATCATCAGGGCTACCCGCACACACGGGTGAGCAAAAATCTACAGCAGCGTAGAATGTTGGTGTGAAAGCCATCATTCCCGCTGCCGGTCTGGGTACGCGTCTCCGTCCTCTCACGTACACGCGGCCCAAGCCGGTTCTGCGGGTGGCGGGTAAACCCATCATCGTGCATGCCATCGAAACCCTGCAGGCGGCCGGCATCACCGAGATCGGGGTGGTCGTTTCGGAAATCACGCGGGTCGAGATTCAGCATGCGGTGGGGGGTGTGGAGGGCGTGCAGGTCACCCTCATCGATCAGCATGAGCAGCTGGGGCTGGGGCACGCGGTGCTCGTGGCGAGGGAATGGGTCGGTCAGGACGACTTCTGCGTGTACCTGGGTGACAACCTGTTCGAGTTCGGGGCGCGGCCGTTCGTGGACCGTTTCGCTGCCGAGCGTCCCGCCGCGCTGATCGCGCTGGTGGAGGTCGAGGACCCCACGGCCTTCGGCGTCGCGCAGCTGGACGGAACGCGCATCACGCGGCTGGTGGAGAAACCCAAGGTCCCGCCGAGCAACCTCGCGGTGGCGGGCCTGTACTGCTTCACCCCGCAGATCTTCGCGGTGCTGGACGGCATGCCTCCCTCCGCGCGGGGGGAGTACGAGATCACGGACGGCATCCAGGCGCTGATCGAGGCGGACGCGGCGGTGCTGGGGCAGCCGGTGCAGGGCTGGTGGAAGGACACGGGCCGCCCGGCGGACCTGCTGGACGCCAACCGCCTGCTGCTGGAGCGGGTGGTGCTGGACGTGCAGGGCACGGTAGAGGATTCGCGGATCACGGGCCGTGTGGTCATTCCGGCGTCGGCGCGGGTGACGCGCAGCAAGATCGTGGGGCCGGTGATGCTGGGCGAGGGCGTGGTGATCGAGGATGCGTACATCGGGCCGTTCACGAGCATCGGGCAGGGCAGCGTGGTGCGGGCGGCCGAGGTGGAGCACAGCGTGATCGACGCCGAGGCGAGGATCGAGCACATGAGTAAGCGCCTTCAGGACTGCCTGATCGGCGTGCGGGCGCAGGTCCGGGGTGGGCGGACGGTGCCGCGCACGCACAAACTGACCATCAGCGACGCCAGCGTCGTCGAACTCGCCTGACCCGCGCCGCGTGGGCGGGCGTTTGGGGGGGACGGCAGGGTTATGTCAGGAGCGGGGGACTATCATGGGAGCATGACGGATTCACCTCGTATTCACCTGGGTTCCCTGCTGCGCTCCTCGACCGAGGACGCGCACGCCGAAGGCAGCCTTGATCACCTCCAGTACGAGCAGGGGCGCACGCTGCACACGTTGCGGTTCGCGGGCCCCGCGCCGTTCGAGGTGGATGTCAACGCGCTGGGCAGCAACGAGATGTACCTGCAGGGCACGTTCGAGCCGGTGCTGGTCATGGAGTGCGCCCGTTGCCTGCGGGACGTGGACGTGCCGCTGGAGATCTCGCTGGGCACCCTGATGCGCTACGACCCGTCGGCCGACGCGCCATACCTGGAGGAAGCCGAGACGGGCGAGGAGGTGCTGGTGTTCGGGGATCCGGACCTGGACCTCAGCGCGTACCTTGCGGAAACGACGCTGCTGAACGCGCCGCTGAGCGTGCTGCACGACGAGGCCTGCAGGGGGCTGTGTCAGGTGTGCGGGCATGACCTGAACGAGGGGCCATGCGAGCACATGGCGCAGGTGCCGGTCGAGGAGATCGACGATCAGCTGGGCACGCCGGAAGGGTCGCTACACGCCCGGCAGAACCCGTTCGCGGCGCTGGCCGACCTGAAACTGCCGGAGGAATGACGTGAGCCACGACACGCAGTCGGTGGATCCGGCGCCGGAACTGACGCACTTCCGGGATGGCCTGCCGCGCATGGTGGACGTGACCGGGAAGGCCGCCACGTCCCGCGAGGCGACGGCCGAGGCGTGGGTGCGGCTGCCCGCGCCCGCCCGCGCGGCGCTGGAGGCCGGCACGAATCCGAAGGGGGACCCGCTGGTCGTGGCGCGGCTGGCCGGGCTGGCGGGCAGTAAACGCACGGCGGATCTGGTGACGCTGTGCCACCCGATTCCCGTGACGGGCGCGGACGTGCAGGTGACGCTGGAACCGGCGGGCGTGCGGGTGCTGGCGACCGTGCGGACCACCGCGCCGACCGGGGTGGAGATGGAGGCGCTGACGGCCGTGACGGTCGCGGCGCTGAACGTGTACGACATGCTCAAGGCGGCCAGCAAGGCCATCGAGATCACCGACGTGCGGCTGCTGGCCAAGTCGGGCGGCAAGAGCGGCGACTACCAGGTCGGGTCCGACCAGCCGGACTGACCGGGACGGGCGGCGGCCGGGAACCCGGTCCGGCTGTTCAACGTAGAGGGAGCGTATGGGCGCAGAACGTCACAACCCGGAAGTCAGGTCGGCCGCGCCCGCGTGGCTGGACCTGCTTCACCTGGAAGCCGACGGCGCGCTCAGCGAGGGGCAGCGGGCCACCCTGCGCGCCCTGGAAGCGCAGGAGGGCGAGGCGGTCCAGCGGCAGCGGCGGCGGCTCACGGCCGGCGCGGCGGCCCTGACGGTCTCCCCTCCCCTGCCGCGCAGCGTCGCGGCGGACGTGGCGCGCGAGGTCGGTCTGGCGGCCCACCTCGGGGCCACGCCTGCGCTGCCGTCGTCGGTGGCGGCGGCAGTGGCGGCCGACATCCGTCTGGCCGCGCAGCTGACGCCGGTGACGGCGCCCCGCAGCGTCGCGGCGCAGGTCGCGCGGGACGTGCAGCTGCACGCCGGGCTGGGGGTGTCGTTACCCCCGGCCGCCAGTGTCGCCGCGCCGGTGGCCGAGCGGGTGGCCTGGAACGCGCGGCTCCAGCCGGGACCGCTGCCCCGGCCGGGCGTGGCAGCCCTGGTGGCGGCGCGCGTCACGGCCGAGGCAGCCGGCGCGGCCGACGGAACCGACCCACAGGCGGTCCGGCCGGCCGTGGCCCCGTTGCCGCCGCTGAACGCGGTGGGTGCGCCGCCCCGTCACAACCCGGCGCCCCTGATCCTGGTGGTGTCGCTGTTGCTGTCCCTGACGCTGCTGGGGGTCGTGACCGTCTGGCCGAACCTTGCGGCGGGGGCGGTGGTGATGCAGACGCTGCTGGCGCAGGTGTCGCCGGTTGCGGGTGCCGGGCTGGCGCTGCTGCTGGTCACGAGCGCGCTGGTCAGCGCGCGCCCCACGCCGGTCACGCAGCGGCTGGGGGCCGGGGCGTTCGCCCTGAGCGCCGCCCTGACCCTGCCGGCGCTGTACGGTCTGGCCGGCAACGGGGTCACCTTCGGGGACGTGCAGGTGGGTGGCCGAGTGAACGGCAACGTGATCACGGTGGGCGGGAACGTTCACCTGAACAGCGGCGCGGACGTGCGCGGCGAGGTCATCACGCTGCTGGGCGACGTGTACCGCGCGCCGGACGCGCAGGTGACCGGCCGGGTGAACGCGCTGCTGGGCCACGCGCCGGGCGACCGCGAGGCCCTGGCGACCGCCCCGCCGCGCGGTCTGGCGGCCGTGACCGCCTCGGCGTTCCGGCCCGTGCTGGGGTGGCTGGGCAGCGCCGCGTGGCCGCAGGTGTTCGTCACGCTGACCGGCGGGGCGCTGCTGCTGCTGTTCGTGTCGGGGCTGGCGCCGGTGCTGGCGCGGCGGCAGCGGCACGCACCGGTCCGGACGCTGGCACTGGGCATCCTGGCGCTCGCGGTGCTGCTCGGCCCGGCCGGTGGGCTGGCGCTGGCGGGCCTGCTGGGTCCGGCCCTGATCGCCCTGGCCCTGACGGCCGTGCTGCTCGCACTGGGCCTGAGCGTCAGCGCGTACGACGTGGGCCGCGCCGTGGCGCTGCGGGCGCGACTGCCGGTCCCGGACGCGGTCGGCGGCATGCTGGGCCTGTGCGCCGTGGCCGCCAGCCTGAGCGTCCCCCCGCTGGCCTTCGCGCTGGCCCTGGTGGGCGGCGCCTGGGGAGCCGGGACGCTGCTGCTGGCGCGCGGTCAGGCACCGGAAGAACTGCCTGACGCTGCCTGATAGCGAGCACCGACCTGCGCTTCGGCGGGTCGGTGCTAGCTTGGGGCTGATCCGTTGGCACTGAACGTCAGTTCAGGATGCGTTTGAGGTGCAGGTAGATCTCGTACCAGTCCTGCTTGTCGCGGGGGCGTTTGCCGCGCAGTTCGATGCGGGACAGGGTGCGGACCCAGTCGGGCGTGATCTGCGGTCCCAGCGTGGGGTCGGCGACGAGGTCGGCCAGCCCTTTGGGCAGGGAGCCCTCGGTGGACGGACCGTAGAACTCGACCCCTTCGAGCAGGTCGTGAACGGTGATGGCGTACGCGCCGGCCAGGGTCTGGAGGGTTTCCAGGCTGGGGTTGGTGCGGCCACGTTCGAGGTCGCTGAGGTACGGGACGCTGATCCCGGCCGTTTCGGCGACGTCCTTGAGCCGCAGCCCGCGTTCGCTGCGCAGTTCGCGGAGTCTTTCGTGCAGTTTCATTGTTCACCTCCTTGGCTGCGGCGTAGCCTCACGCTGCGTGCTGGACGTGGTCCAGCGGGACAACGCGTGCCGCCTGGGGCGTCTTCCTCTGGTTCAGGCCTTGTTTGCCTGTGGGCAGAATGGGGCAGCCTTGGTTGGAGTGTAACACCAGGCGTCGGTACGGTCAATACAGAATACGCCGCGCGACTTCTTGCCCATCCCGATGCCGACCTGCTAGAATCTGCACAGATCGTAATCAGCCCAGAGATTCTTGGTCAGCAGAATCCCGCCTGCACCGCTCCCCGCGCCCACCCTGAACCTTCAGCCCCCACCGACCTCGCCGCCCCGCCGGGCGGGAAGGAGTGCCCCCATGCGCTCACTGGACACCATCACCGAAAGCATCCGCCTCGGCCACGCCCACCCCACCACCCTGCTGAACGCCTTCATCGAACTGGAAAACGAGGGCGGACTGGTGGCCGTGCGCCGCATGGAACGCCAGCTGCAACTCGGCGTCCGGGCCATGCGCGAGCGCGGCCACCCGCACAGCGACCTCGCGCAGAAATGGCTGAACTCGGCCCGCGCGTACCTGATCACCCGCGCCGAGCGGCGACAGGCCAGCTGACCCACACCACACAGCGCACCACACGGAGGCCCCCGGCGTGAACATCACCGGGGGCCTCGCATACAGATTCTGTTGTACCTTCCGCAACACCCTGCCGTCAGTCCAGGCGGTAGATCCCGCCGTACTTGCGGTGCAGGTACGCCACGTACGGGTCGGCGCCCAGGGGCTGCCCGGTGGCCTGCACGGTCAGTTCGGCGGGCGTCAGGCTGCGGCCGTGCTGGTGGACATGCTCGACCAGCCACTCGCGCAGCGGGCCGTACTCGGCGCTCGCCACGCCCTGCGCGACGGCCGGGTCGCGCTGCGCGGCCTCCAGCAGCTGCACGCTCAGCAGGTTCCCCAGCGTGTACGTCGGGAAGTACCCGATCAGCCCGGCCGACCAGTGAATGTCCTGCAACACGCCGCGCGCGTCGTCGGGCGGGGTCAGGCCCAGGTACGCCTGCATCTTCGCGTTCCAGGCGTCCGGCAGGTCCCGCACGGCCAGCGTGCCTTCCAGCAGCGCGAGTTCCAGTTCGAAGCGCAGCATGACGTGGAAGTTGTACGTGACCTCGTCGGCCTCCACGCGGATCAGGCTGGGGTTCACGCGGTTCACGGCGCGGTACAGCGCCCCGGCGTCCAGGCCCTCGGTGACGGCGGGGGCGACCTCCTGAAGCTGAGGGAAGTACCGTTCCCAGAACGGGAGGCTGCGGGCCAGCAGGTTCTCGAACATCCGCGACTGGCTCTCGTGCACGCCCAGGCTCGCCCCGGCCGACACGGGCGTGCGCGCCCAGCGTTCATGCACGCCCCGTTCGTACATGGCGTGCCCCGTCTCGTGCCAGGTGCCGAACAGGCAGGCGGGCCAGTACGGCTCCACGCGGGTCGTGATGCGGATGTCGCTGCGGCTGAAGTTCGACTGGAACGGGTGCGCGCTCTCGTCCTGCCGCGCGAAGCTGCCCTGCAACCCGAACGCCTCGCCCGCCACGCGCCAAGCGAAGTCCTTCTGCGCCTGCGCGGGGAAAGGGCGGGTCAGCACGCCGTAATCGGCGGCGTCCCCGGCGGCGCGGATGCGGTCCAGCAGCGGCAGCGTGCGGTCGCGCAGGTCCGCGAACACCGCCTGCACCTGCGAGGCGCGCATGCCCGGCTCGTAGTCGTCGATCAGGGCGTCGTAGGGATGCTCGTCGAAGCCCATCAGGTCCGCCTGACGGCGCGCGAGGTCCATCATGCGTTCCAGGTGCGGCGCGAACGCCCCGAAGTCACTGTGGCGGCGGGCGTCGATCCAGGCGTGATGCGCCTCGTTCTGCGCGCGGGTCTGTTCCTCCACGAACGCGGTGGGCAGGCGGGTGGCCTTGGCGTGGTCGCGCCGGGCGACGCACACGACGGCTTCCTCGGTGGGGGTCTGTGGCTGCGCCTGGGCCAGCAGCCCGCCGGTTTCCGGGGCGGTGAACAGTTCGTGCGACAGGCCCGCCAGGGTCGCCAGCTGCTGCCCGCGCACCGGGGCGGCCTCCTCGGGCATGAACGTCTCCTGCTCCCAGGAAAGCAGGCTGGCGGCCGCCCTCAGGTCACTGACCTGCCCCAGGCGGCGGCCCAGGGCCTCCATGCTGGGGTGAACCGGCGTGGTCGGGGAAGCTGCCGGGGCCGTCGGTGCAGGTGCCGTCTGGTCAGGTGTGGTCATGCCTTCCAGGGTAACGCCGCCCGGCCCACCCTGGCAGCCGACCGGGGGCCGGGGGTGGGCACCGTCACTGCCAGCGTTCACGATGCCCGGCCGCCTCGCCCAGCAGCAGGGGGCGCACCTCGCCCAGCAGGTAGAGGCTGCCGCACACCAGCGCCAGCGGCGCGGCGCGGTCGGCCAGGGCGCCCAGCGCCGCCGCCGGGGAATCCGTCACCGTGACCGGCACCCCCGCGAACAGCCCGGCCAGCGACGCCGGCTCGGCCGCCCGTGGGCTGAGGACCGCGCGGGTCAGGATCACCTCGGACACGCTGTCCCGCAGGGCCGACGCCACCGCACCGATGTCCTTGTCGCCGGCCGCGCCGAACACCAGCGGCAGCGGCCCGACCCCCAGGTCCCGCAGGCCAGCCGCCAGCGCCTGCGCGCCGTCCGGGTTGTGCGCGCCGTCCAGCAGCACCCGCCCCCCCCGCCACGGCAGGACTTCAAGCCGGCCTGGCCACTGCGCGGCCGCCACCCCGCGCGCCACGGTCTGGGCGGGCAGGTCCAGCCGCAGCGCCGCGAGGGCCGCCAGCGCCGCGTTGCGCGCCCCGTGTGCACCCAGCAGCGGCGTGTGCAGGGTCACGGGGCCGTCCGGGCCGCGCAGCGTCACCTGCGCGCCCTCCCAGCCCAGCAGGCGGACGCCGAGCAGATAGTCGTCCAGTCGCCACAGGTCTGCGCCGGTCGCGGCGAAGATGGCCTCCACGTCCCCGCCCACACCCACCACGGCCGGACGACCGTCCCGCAGAATCCCGGCCTTCTCCGCAGCGATGGCCTGCGGGGTGCTGCCCAGGAATTCCGTGTGGTCCAGTCCCACGTTCGTCACGACGCTCAGCACCGGGTCCAGCGCGTTCGTGGCGTCCAGGCGACCTCCCAGACCCACCTCCATGACCGCCACCTGCACGCCCGACTCGGCGAACAGCAGCGCGCCCAACGCCGTCACGATCTCGAAGAACGACGCCCCGACCGCCTCGGCTTCCGGGCGCACGCGCGCCAGGGCCGCCGCCACCACCTCCTCGGGCAGTTCCTGGCCGTCCACCACGAACCGCTCGGTGAAGTGCGTCAGGTGCGGACTGGTGAACAGACCGGCCCGCAGGCCCCCGGCGCGCAGCGTGGCGGCCAGCGTGGCCGCCGTGGACCCCTTACCGTTCGTGCCACCCACCAGCACCGTCCGGAACGACACCTGCGGGTCCCCCAGCCGCGCCAGCAGCGCCTGCACCCGCCCCAGCCCCGGATGCACCCCGAACCGCTGCCGCGCGAACAGCCACTCCAGCGCCGCCTGCCACGCCTGCCCGCTCACGTCCGTCCTGCCGTCATGTCCTGCACTCATCCGCCCAGCATAGGCTCCACAACAGCGGCGGGGAGGGGGCCCACGGCCCACCTCCCCCACCCGCTGCCCCGCCCCGTCAGCCCTGGGGCGCGAAGTACCCTTCCAGCGTCGGCACGATCTGCTTCTTGCGGCTGATCCGGCCACCCAGATCCGCGACCGGCCCGTCCACCGTGACCCCGAAAGCCTCGCTCAGCACCCGGCCTTCCGTGGCACTCAGGACCAGCGTGCGGTTCGTCTCGTTCAGGATGTCCACCACGCTCAGCAGCACGCCGGCCAGACCGTCCTGCGCCTTGACCTGATCCATCGCCGCGAGCAGTTCCGCCTGACGACCAAACACGTACGCCGGGTTCGTCGTCTCGATCACGCCGATCCCCCACGCCTGCGGGGCCGCCACATCCCCGAACGGGAACACCTTGTAGTCCATCCGCAGCAGCGCCTCGGCCGGCGTGTCGCCCAGGTCGCTCTTGGCGGCGAACATGGCCAGCGCGTACGCCTCCACATCCTCGATGCCCGCCACCGGCGCCAGGAAGGCCACAGCGTCCCGGTCCTCCTGGGTGGTCGTGGGACTGCGGAAGTGCAGCGTGTCGCTCAGGACGGCGCTCAGCATCAGGCGGGCGTCCAGCGGCTCCACGGTCAGGCCCGCCTCGCGGTGCAGTTTCAGCAGGATCGTCCCGGTGCAACCCACCGGCTCGAAGCGCAGGTAGGCGGGCTGCGCGGTACTCAGGTCCCCCAACTTGTGGTGATCCACGACGCGCGTCACGTTCAGCTCCGCGAGGTTCGGCGCGGACTGCGCACTCTCGTTGTGATCCACCAGCGCCACCGATGCCCCCGCCGGCAGCTCCGGCAACAGCGGCGGGGCGTCCACGCCCGCCTCCCGCAGCACGAACGCCGTCTCGAAATTCAGTTCCCCCAGACGGAACGCCTGGGCGTCCACGCCCTGACGGGTCAGCAGGCGCGCGTACACCAGCGCGGCCGTGATGGCATCGGTATCGGGGTTCAGGTGACCAAAAACAGCAAGCATACCCGCAGTCTACCCGCTGTCCGTCACCGCGCACCACGCACCCGCCTGCACAGCCAACCACGGCAGAACAGGAAAAACCCCCGCGCGTGGCGGGGGCTTCTCCGGTGAATCCCTGGGGATTCAGGTCAGGCTTTAGAAGTTGACCTTGTAGCTGATCTTGAAGACCTGGCCACGGGCGTCGCTGATGCCGGTCACGGCTGCGCCGTTGGCCTGCTTCAGGCGCAGGTTGCCCACGCCGTAGCCGAAGCTCAGGTCGTAGTAGTTGCCTTCCACGTACAGGAGGTCCTGGCTGACCGTCTCGCCGCCGTTGTTGGCGTCAGAGAAGTAACCAGCGGCGTCCGTACCGGCATCGACGAGGCCGGAGAAGGGGGTGTACCCACGGTTCTTACCCTGGTAGCCGGCGTAGTAGACGGCCATCTTGGTGTTGGGGAGCAGGAACTCGTTGAGCTTGACGCCCGCCATGTAACGCACGGCGTTGGAGTCGTAGTCCAGCGTGTTGTTGCTGTAGTCGTGGGTGCGGCTGTAGTAGCCGAACTGACCTTCGAAGCTGGGCTTGAAAGCCACGTTCAGGGCGTCGGTCTTGACCGCCACGCCGGCAGCCACGGCCATGCTGTTGAAGGTAGCGGCATCTTCCTTGGCCAGGTCGTAGCTGTCGTTGCCGAAAGCGCCCTTCAGGCTGACGTTGGCGATACCCAGTTTGGCGGTGTAGACGGCGTCACCGTACAGGAAGCTGTTGCTGTAGGAGGTGGTGGCGGTGCGGTAGCGGGCAGCGTAACCGAAGCGCAGGTCCAGGTTCTTGACCAGAGCGTTGGCGTCCTTACCGCTGTGCGCGACTTCCACGCCGTACTCGCTGTAGCACTTCTTGTCGGTGAAGCTGTTCTGCGTGAAGGTCAGCGCGCTGCCGACGCCGTCGGTGTCGCTGCCGTTGATGCCGGGGTGCAGGTCGCCGCAGCCGCTCTGGTCGATCAGGTCGTTGTTGGCCAGCGCGTAGTAGCTGTTGTACAGACCCTTGGCGAAGAGGCTGCTGCCATCGGCCAGCACGTCGTTCTGCGCCTTCTTGCCGTTCATGGTCAGATCGCGGTAGTAGGCACCGACGCTGAAGCCCAGGCCGGGGGTCACGTCGCCACGCACGCCGTAGCGGACGCCAGCCTGACCGAGCACGTTGGAGAGGTACTCGTAGTAGCCGCCGCGCACGGTCACCAGGTTGAACAGGCTGACCTTACCGGTCACGCCACGGTCAACCACGGCCGTGGGCTCCTTGGCGGTGTCGAAGGGGTTCTTGCCGTAGGCGACCTTGTTGTCCTGATAGGCAGCAACGGACACGGGGCCCAGCGTCGTGCCGACCTTCACGCCGAAGCCCGTCTGGTTGGCAGCGTACGGAGCGGTGCTGCCGTTGGTGCTGTCCTTGGGGTTGGCTTCCATGACGCCCGCGACCTTGTCGTAGCCGGCGCTCACGGTGCGGTAGTTGAGGGTGTAGACCTTCACGGGACCGAGGTCGCCGCTGGTCTTGGCGTAGAAGGCGTTCTGCTCGTCGAACACGTTGGTCTGGGCGCCAGTGCCCGCCGCGAACGTGGTGGTGGTGCGGCGGCTCTTGGCGTACTCGCTGTCGACCTGCCAGCCACCGACGGTGCCGTGGAGGTCAGCGCCGAAGACGGTCACGTCCGTGGGGGTGGTGATGGCGCCAGCAGCAGCGACATTGGTGACGCCGTTGGCCGCGAGGTTGGTGGCGACTTTGTAGCCGGTCACGTCCAGGCCTTCCTGCATGTAGTTCAGGCCAGCTTTCAGGGTGCCGACGGGGGTGATCTCGGCGCGGAGGCCACGGTAGTACTTGTGGAAGCCGTCCGTGACGCCGGTGATGGTGGCGGGCGTGGTGGTCGACACGGTGTAGGCGGCGTCTGCGCCACCGCGGCTGCCGTAGACGCCGGTGATCATGGGCTTGAAGGCACCGATGACAGGCAGGGTGCTGCCGTCAACGCTCACCAGGTAGCCGTCGCCGCGGGCCGTCTTGTCGTTGTCGCCGACGTAGTCAGCGAACTTGAACTTCAGGTTCTTGCCGAAGGTCACCGTGACAGGCGCGTTACCGACCGTGAAGGTCGCGGTGGCGTTCTTGAAGTAGAAGAAGAGGGGGCGGTACGTGACGTTGTCGTCGCCGTCGACGACGTCGGGGTAGTTCGGGTTACCCTGAGCATCCTGGAAACCGGCGTCGGCGCTGGTCGCCGTGCTGGGCAGGCCGGCGCGGATCCCGAAGGTCACGTCGACTTTGTTCACGTTCAGGCCGCCAGCGCTCTGGGCGTAGGCGCCGGTCTGGCCGCTGGTGGCGCTGGTCAGGGCGCCACTGTTGCTGAAGGTGATGCCGAAGGAGATGGCGGTCGCGCCTTCGCGGATCACGGAGTTGCCGCTGTTGCCAGCGCCGCTGAAGCCGTAGAAGTTGTTACGGTCGTTGACGACCTTGACGTCGCCGCCCGTCAGGTCGGCCCAGTCGACTGCGGTGTCGGTGGTGTTGGTGCTGTCGTCGGTGCCGGTGCTGAACACGGTGCCGGGGATCAGGCGATCCAGGTCCATGTTGCGGTCAGCGCGGGCCACGTTGTACGTGGCGGACAGGGTGGGCTTGATGCTGAAGGCGTACTTCTCGAGCTGGGCGACGCGGTTGTCGAGGCTGGTGACCTTGGTCTCGACGACGCCGACGCGGCCGGAGAGGGTGTCGAAGTCGGCGCGGGCGACGAGGTCGGCCTGAGCGGCTTCGACGGCGCTGACGCGGTCCTGGAGGTTCAGGATGTCCTGGTTCAGGAGGACGGTCAGGTCGTTCAGGGCGGCGATGGAGCTGGCGTTGTCGTCGACGTCGGCACGCAGGGTGTCGTACTCGTCGGCGCGGGCGGTCAGCTCTTCGATCTGGCTGGTCAGGCCGGCCAGGGCTTCGGGCTCGCCGCTCTGCAGGGCGATGGCTTCGACGCGCTCTTCGAGGCGGGCGAAGTCGTCGCGGCTGACGGCGTTCTCTTCGAGGTCGCTGACGCGCACGCCGAGGGCGGCGAGGTCGGCGGCGAGTTCCTGGATCGCGTTCTGCAGCGCGGTCAGGGTCTCGGAGTCGATTTCACCGGCGACGACGGTGCCGGTCTTCATGTCCTCGAGCAGGCGGGCGATGATGACGGCCGCTTCGTAGCGGGTCAGGTTCTGCGTGCCGCGGTAGGTGCCGTCGGGGTAGCCGAGGATGATGCCTTTGCCGACGAGTTTGTCGATGGCGTCCTTGGCCCAGTGACCGGCGGGAACGTCGGTCAGCGCGGGCACCTGGGGTGCGCTGGCGGGCGCGGCCGTCTGAGCGGCAGCGACGCCGAAGGACAGCGCGGCGGTGAGAACGAGCAGGCTTTTCTTCATATGAACCCCCAAAAGGTCGTCGCGCGTCGGAGGTACGTTCCGGCTCTGAAGATGACGTCGGGGCGAGTTGCCGGGTTTCCTCTCCCGGTGTGGTTCGCCGTTCGGTGTCTCTCTCGCGCAACCTGACGCTTCCTTCCTGTCGGATGAAAACTGTCAGATCAGGCGGATGATACAAGCATGAAAGAGAGTGGGTCAAGCCTGAGAGCGGCATAAATCGGCGTTTTTACGCGATTAGGCCTATTTCTGATCAAGTCATGAAGGCCCGCCGAGCCCCTGACGGGGTTCCGGGCGACGTCGTCCGTGACAGTTCTGTCAGGGTTCAGAGGCTGTCTGTCGGGGCCGGGGCCGGGTCGGGGCGCAGTGAAGTTGTACCGCGTCCCGTTTCGAGGGCCTGCCGGAACCAGTCCGGAATCTGCCCCTTGAAGTACCGCTGGGCCCAGCCGTCCGCCCACATGTGGAACTCACCTCGGCTGATCGCGGCGCGGGCCCGCTCCACGAGGCGGTGCAGGTAACGCAGGTTATGCAGGGACAGCATGCGGGGGGCGAGCATCTCCTCGGCCTT
>NZ_NHMK01000025.1 GCF_002198095.1 Deinococcus indicus
CCGATCGCGATGGAAGAAGGCCTGCGCTTCGCCATCCGCGAAGGTGGCCGCACCGTCGGCGCCGGCGTCGTCGCCAAGGTCCTGGAGTAATCGACATGGTTGCCCCCAAGATCCGTATCAAACTTCGTGGCTTCGACCACAAGGCGCTTGACCAGTCCGCCAGCAAGATCGTGGACACGGTCCGGCGCACCGGAGCGGACGTGAGCGGCCCCGTGCCCCTCCCCACCCGCATCCGCCGCTTCTGCGTGCTGCGCAGCCCCTTCGTCAACAAGGACAGCCGCGAGCACTTCGAGATCCGCACGCACAACCGTCTGGTGGACATCATGAACCCCACCAAGAAGACGATTGACAGCCTGATGACCCTCGACCTGCCCACCGGCGTCGACATCGAGATCAAGACCGTCGGAGGCCGCGCATGAAAGGCATCCTCGGCACCAAGATCGGCATGACCCAGATCTGGAAAGGCGACCGCGCCGTTCCCGTGACGGTCGTCCTGGCTGGCCCGTGCCCCGTCGTGCAGCGCAAGACCGCGCAGACCGACGGCTACGAGGCCGTGCAGATCGGCTACGCCCCCAAGCGCGAGAAGAGCGTCAACAAGCCCGCGCTGGGTCACTTCAAGAAGGCCGGGGTCAGCCCCGTGCGCTTCCTGCGTGAATTCCGCGACTTCAACCCCGAAGGCGACACCGTCAGCATCGACATCTTCGCCGAAGGCGAGAAGATCGACGCGACCGGCACCAGCAAGGGTAAAGGCTTCCAGGGCGTCATGAAGCGCTGGAACTTCAAGGGTGGTCCCGCCAGCCACGGTTCCAAGAAATGGCACCGTCGCCCCGGTTCCATCGGCCAGCGCAAGACGCCCGGCCGCGTGTACAAGGGCAAACGCATGGCCGGCCACATGGGCATGGAGCGCATCACCGTCCAGAACCTGGAAGTGGTCGAGATCCGCGCTGACGAGAACATCATTCTGGTCAAGGGCGCCATCCCCGGCGCCAACGGTGGACTCGTCGTGCTGCGCCAGGCTGCCAAGGGAGGCAAGTAAGACATGGCGCAGATCAACGTCATCGGCAAGAACGGGGGCCGTACCATCGACCTCGAACTGCCGGAAGTGAACAGCGGCGTCCTGCACGACGTCGTGACCTGGCAGCTCGCCAGCCGCCGCCGCGGCACGGCCAGCACCAAGACCCGCGCTCAGGTGAGCGCGACCGGCAAGAAGATGTTCAGCCAGAAAGGCACCGGTAACGCCCGTCACGGCGACCGCAGCGTCCCCACCTTCGTGGGCGGCGGCGTGGCCTTCGGGCCCAAGCCCCGCAGCTACGGCTACACCCTGCCCCGCAAGGTCCGCCAGCTGGGCCTCGCCATGGCCCTGGCCGCCCGCCAGGACGAAGGCAAACTGGTCGCAGTGGACGGCTTCGACGTCGACGGCAAGACCAAGAACTTCGTCGCCTGGGCTGCCCAGAACGGCATGGACGGCAGCGAGCGCGTGCTGATCGTCACCGACGACGCCCAGACCCGTCAGGCCGCGCGCAACGTCGCGTGGGCCACCGTGATGCCCGTCGCCGGTCTGAACGCCTACGACATCCTGCGCCACGAGCGCCTGGTGATCGACGCGGTTGCCCTGGAGCCCGCGCAGGAAGAAGAAGGGGAGCAGGCATGAGCCACTACGACATCCTTCAGCAGCCCGTGATCAGCGAGAAGGCCTACGCCGGCATGGAACGCGGCGTGTACACCTTCTGGGTGAGCCCCAAAGCCACCAAGACCGACATCAAGAGCGCCGTCCAGAAAGCGTTCGGCGTGACCGTGATCGGCATCAGCACCATGAACGTCCCCGGCAAGCGCAAGCGCGTCGGCCGCTTCATCGGGCACCGCGCCGACCGCAAGAAGGCCATCGTGCGTCTCGCCGAAGGCCAGAAGATCGAGGCCCTCGAAGGCCAGGCCTAAGGAGAGATTGAACATGGCCGTCAAGAAATACCGTCCGTACACCCCCAGCCGTCGCCAGATGACGACTGCGGACTTCAGCGGACTGACCAAGAAGCGCCCCGAGAAGGCGCTCACCACCGCCCTCCCCAAGACCGGCGGTCGTAACAACCGTGGCCGCATCACCAGCCGATTCATCGGCGGTGGCCACAAGCGCCTGTACCGCATCATCGACTTCAAGCGCCGCGACAAGGCCGGCGTGACCGCCAAGGTCGCCGCGATCGAGTACGATCCCAACCGCAGCGCCCGCATCGCCCTGCTGCACTACGCCGACGGCGCCAAGCGTTACATCCTGGCTCCCGAAGGCCTGCAGGTCGGCGCGACCGTGAACGCCGGACCCGAAGCCGAACCCAAGCTGGGCAACGCCCTGCCGCTGCGCTTCGTGCCGGTCGGTGCCGTCGTCCACGCCGTGGAACTCGTGCCGCAGAAGGGCGCCCAGCTCGCCCGCAGCGCCGGCACCAGCATCCAGGTGCAGGGCAAGGAAAGCGACTACGTGATCCTGCGACTGCCCAGCGGTGAGCTGCGCCGCGTGCACAGCGAGTGCTACGCGACCATCGGCACCGTCGGCAACGCCGAGCACAAGAACATCAACCTCGGTAAGGCCGGCCGCAGCCGCTGGCTCGGACGCAAGCCCCACCAGCGTGGTAGCGCCATGAACCCCGTGGATCACCCCCACGGCGGTGGTGAAGGCCGCACCGGTGCCGGCCGCGTGCCTGTGTCCCCCTGGGGCCAGCCCGCCAAGGGTCTCAAGACCCGCAAGAAGCGCAAGAACAGCGACCGCTTCATCATCACCCGCCGCGGCGGGAAGTAAGGAGGGTAGGACATGCCCCGTAGCCTCAAGAAAGGCCCGTTCGTGGATGACCACCTCCTGAAGAAGGTCGACGTCCAGAACGAAAAGAAAGACAAGCGCGTCATCAAGACCTGGTCGCGCCGCTCCACCATCGTCCCCGAAATGATCGGTCACACCATCGCCGTCCACAACGGCAAGCAGCACGTTCCCGTCTTCGTGAACGAGCAGATGATCGGCCACAAGCTCGGCGAGTTCAGCCCCACCCGCAGCTACCGCGGCCACGGCGCTGACAAGAACGCCAAAGGGAGCAAGAAGAAATGACCGCTCCTGAATTCCGCAACAAGAAGCAGCGCAAGCAGAACGTCAAGCTGCGCACCCCCGGCAAGGCGATCGCCAAGTACGTGCGCATCAGCCCCCGCAAGGTCCGCCTCGTGGTCGACGTGATCCGTGGCAAGAGCGTCCGTGACGCCGAAGACCTGCTGCGCTTCATCCCCCGCGCCGCCAGCGAGCCCGTCGCCAAGGTGCTGAACAGCGCCAAGCACAACGCGCTGCACAACGACGAGATGCTCGAAGACCGCCTGGTCATCACGGCCGCCTACGTGGACGCCGGACCGACCCTCAAGCGCCTGATTCCCCGCGCCCGTGGCAGCGCGAACATCATCAAGAAGCGCACCAGCCACATCACCATCATCGTGGGCGAGAAGGGGAACAAGTAATGGGTAACAAGATCAACCCGAACGGCTTCCGCCTGGGCATCACCCGCGGCTGGAACAGCCGCTGGTACGCCGGCAAGAAGCAGTACGCCGGTCTGCTGAAAGAAGACGAGAAGATCCGTAACCTCGTCGGCAAGAAGCTGAACGCCGCCGGTATCGCCCGCATCGAGATCGAGCGCGCCGGCCAGCAGGTCAACGTGATCATCAGCGCCGCGAAACCCGGCATCGTGATCGGCAAGGGTGGGGAGTCCATCAAGGAACTCCGCCAGGACATCGAGAAGCTCGTGTCTGCCGGCACCGTCGCCGTGAACGTCGCCGAGATCCCCAACCCCAACATCAGCGCCCCGCTGGTCGCCCTGCGCATCGCCGAGCAGATCGAACGCCGCTTCGCGTTCCGCCGCGCCATGAAGCAGGCCGCGCAGCGCGTGATGGAATCCGGCGCCCGTGGCGTCAAGATCATCCTGTCCGGTCGACTCGGCGGCGCCGAGCAGGCCCGCACCGAGATGGTCCGCGAAGGCCGCGTGCCCCTGCACACCCTGCGCGCCGACATCGACTACGGCACCGCCCGCGCCGAGACCACCTACGGCTCGCTGGGCATCAAGGTCATGGTCTTCACCGGTGAAGTCATCGGTGGCCGCACCGAGACCTTCGCCCGCCCCCAGCGCCGCAACGATGAGCGCCGCCCCGAAGGCGACCGCCCCAACCGCCGCCGCCCCGCCGCGCGGCGCCGCCCCGGAGGTGAGTGATGCTTCTTCCCAAGCGCACCAAATTCCGTAAACAGCACCGCGGCCGGATGACCGGCGACGCCAAAGGCGGCGACTACGTCGCGTTCGGCGACTACGGCCTGATCGCCCTGGAACCCGCGTGGATCAAGAGCAACCAGATCGAAGCGTGCCGTATCGTCATGAGCCGTCACTTCCGCCGCGGCGGTAAGATCTACATCCGCATCTTCCCCGACAAGCCCGTCACCAAGAAACCCGCCGAAACCCGAATGGGTAAAGGTAAGGGCGCCGTGGAGTACTGGGTCAGCGTCGTCAAGCCCGGCCGCGTGATGTTCGAAGTGTCCGGCGTGACCGAGGTGCAGGCCAAGGAAGCCTTCCGCCTGGCCGGTCACAAGCTGCCCATCCAGACCAAGATGGTCAAGCGCGAGGTCTACGATGAAGCCCAGTGAGATGCGTAACCTGAAGGCCGACGATTTCGCCCGTGAAATCGACGCCCGTAAGAAAGAACTGATGGAGCTGCGCTTCCAGGCCGCCACCGGCAACCTGGCCCAGCCCCACCGCGTGACGCAGCTGCGCCGCGAAGTCGCCCAGCTCAACACCATCCGCGCCGAGCTGAGCAAGCAGGGAGAGCAGGCATGAAAAAGACCTTTACCGGCGTCGTCGTGAGCGACAAGGCCGACAAGACGGTCAGCGTCAAGGTCGAGCGTCGCTTCGCCCACCCGCTGTACGGCAAGGTCGTGACCCGCAGCCACAAGTACGCTGCGCACGACGAGAACAACGAGTTCCGCGTGGGTGACCGCGTCGAGATCCTCGCGGTGCGTCCCATCAGCAAGACCAAGACCTGGAAGGTCACCAAGCTGATCGAGCGCCCCCGCGGCATCGAGACCACCGCCGTGGAAACCGAAGGGGGTAACGCATGATCATGCCTCAATCCCGCCTCGACGTGGCGGACAACAGCGGCGCCCGCGAGATCATGTGCATCCGCGTGCTGAACAGCGGCATCGGCGGCAAGGGCCTGACGACCGGCGGCGGCGGTAACAAACGCTACGCCCACGTCGGCGACATCATCGTCGCTTCCGTCAAGGACGCCGCCCCCCGCGGTACCGTCAAGGCCGGCGACGTCGTCAAGGCCGTGGTCGTGCGCACCAGCCACGCCATCAAGCGTGCCGACGGCAGCACCATCCGCTTCGACAAGAACGCGGCCGTCATCATCAACAACCAGGGCGAGCCCCGCGGCACGCGCGTCTTCGGGCCGGTCGCCCGTGAACTCCGCGACCGCCGCTTCATGAAGATCGTCTCCCTGGCCCCGGAGGTGCTGTAATGCCCCGTCCCAGCGCTGGTAGCCACCACGGCGACAAGCTGCACTTCAAGAAGGGTGACACCGTCATCGTTCTGAGCGGCAAGCACAAAGGTCAGACCGGCAAGGTCCTCCTCGCCCTGCCCCGCGACCAGAAGGTCGTCGTGGAAGGCGTGAACCTCGTCACCAAGAACGTCAAGCCCAGCCCCGCCAACCCCCAGGGTGGGCAGGAGCGCCGCGAGCTGGCCCTTCACGCCAGCAAGGTCGCCATCGTCGATCCCGAAACGGGCAAGGCGACCCGCATCCGCAAGACCATCGTGGACGGCAAGAAAGTCCGCGTGGCCGTCGCGAGCGGCAAGAACATCGACTGAATCCACTCCGGGCCGCGCCGCCCCCACCGCGGGGCGCGCAGCGGCCTGAGCGGCGCTCTCTGAAAAACTGGGAGACCGCTCGAAGGAACCCACCATGCAGCAACTGAAAATCAAGTACAACGAGCAGGTCCGCCCGGCGCTGATGCAGCAGTTCGGCTACTCCAGCGTGATGGCCGTGCCCCGCATCGAGAAGATCGTTGTGAACGAAGGCCTGGGCTCCGCCAAGGAAGACAGCAAGGCGATCGACAAGGCCAGCAAGGAACTCGCGCTGATCACCCTGCAGAAGCCCATCGTCACCAAGGCGAAGAAGAGCATCAGCAACTTCAAGCTGCGTCAGGGCATGCCGGTCGGCATCAAGGTCACGCTGCGCGGCGAGCGCATGTACGTGTTCCTCGACAAGCTGATCAACATCGGCCTGCCCCGCATCCGTGACTTCCGCGGAGTGAACCCCAACGCCTTCGACGGCCGCGGTAACTACAACCTTGGCATCAAGGAGCAGCTGATCTTCCCGGAAATCACCTACGACATGGTCGACAAGGTGCGCGGGATGGACATCACGATCGTGACCACCGCGAAAACCGACGAAGAAGCCCGCGCGCTCCTCCAGGCCATGGGTCTGCCCTTCCGGAAATAAGGAACTGATATGGCGAACACCTCGAAAGTTGTCAAGGCCGCGCGCGGCCACAAGTACGCCGTGCAGAACTACAGCCGTTGCAGCCGCTGCGGCCGCGCCCGCGGGTACTACCGCTTCTTCGGCCTGTGCCGCATCTGCATCCGCGAGATGGCACACAAGGGCGAACTGCCCGGCGTAAAGAAAAGCAGCTGGTAAGCACCCCCTTTCTGTTCTGAACACTCCCCCCGGCGACGGGGGGTTGTTCGTTTTGGCCAGCCTGCGGTCGTGATCAGTGGACCGCGCGTGACCAGACAGGGCGGGCATTGCCAGGGGCGGCCGGCATCTGATACACTCTTTTCTTGCCGCACCCTGTGCGGTGTTCGTGCTGTGCCCCCCTGGATACGAACCACTCCGCTTGAGCGGTGATCGTCCAGAGGCGGATTCCAACCCAACAGAAGAATCGGCGGCCGTCTGGACCGCCAGCCACTTCACGAGGGGAGCCTAGCGCCCGGCATCAGACAGATGCGGGGCCACCTGCCGGGGCGCGCGTGCCCGACACGCCGACCCCTGGAGGAGATACATGCTGAGTGATCCTATCGCCGACATGCTCACGCGCATCCGCAACGCGACGCGCACCTTTAAGGAGACCGTGGACATCCCGGCCTCCAAGTTCAAGGAAGAACTGGCCAAACTGCTCGTGCAGGAAGGCTACGTTGCGTCCTACGAGCGCCTCCTGCCCGAAGGGCAGAAATTCGACGTGCTGCGTCTGACCCTGAAGTACGGGGCCAAGCGCGAGCAGGTCATCAAGCACATCGAGCGCATCAGCCGCCCCGGCCGCCGCGCGTACGTGAGCGCCGAGAACCTGCCCCGCGTGCAGCGTGGCCTGGGCGTTGCCGTGGTCTCCACGAGCAAAGGCCTGCTGGCCGACCGCGACGCCCGCAAACAGGGTGTCGGCGGCGAAGTCATCTGCGTCCTCTGGTAATCCCCGCACTGCGGTAGGATTCCAGCGCGCACGAGATCTCACCTGACCTCGGACGCCGCACGGCGGAACGTCCGAACTTAAGGAAGAAGGAGGACATCCCATGTCCCGAATTGGTAAACAGCCGATCGCCGTTCCCAGCGGCGTGACCACGAGCGCCGCTGGCGGCGTCTTCAAGGTCAAAGGCCCGAAAGGCGAACTGACCGTTCCCTACAACCAGGAACTGACCATCAAGCAGGACGGCGACCAGCTGCTCGTCGAGCGTCCCAGTGACCAGCAGCGTCACCGCGCGCTGCACGGCCTGACCCGCACCCTGGTGGCCAACGCCGTCAAGGGTGTCAGCGACGGCTTCACCATCAACCTGGAACTGAAGGGCGTGGGTTTCCGCGCCAAGCTCGCCGGGAAGAACCTCGAACTGACCATCGGCTACAGCCACCCGGTCATCATCGAGCCCCCGGCCGGCGTGACCTTCACGGTCCCCGAGCCCACCAAGATCGACGTGAGCGGCATCGACAAGCAGCTCGTCGGTCAGGTGGCCGCCAACGTCCGCAAGGTGCGTAAGCCCGACGCCTACCACGGCAAGGGTGTTCGCTTCGCCGGCGAGAAAATCGCCCTCAAAGCTGGTAAAGCCGGTGCCACCGGCGGGAAAGGGAAGAAATAATGGCTGCCCAGACGACCGTGCGCCGCAAGCTCCGCGCCCGCCGCAAAGTGCGGCAGGCCGCCGGAGAGCGCCTGCGCCTCAGCGTGTTCCGCTCCAGCAAGCACATCTACGCCCAGATCATCGACGACAGCAAGGGCACGACCGTTGCTGCGGCCAGCAGCGCCGCCGTCAAGACCGGGACCAAGACCGACACCGCCGCCGCCGTGGGCAAGGCCCTGGCGGAAGCCGCTGTCGCCAAGGGCGTCAGCAAGGTGGTCTTTGACCGTGGCCAGTACCGCTACCACGGACGCGTGAAAGCGCTCGCAGACGCGGCGCGGGAGGGTGGCCTTGACTTTTAACCGACGCAACGACCGCATGGAGCGCGAAAGCAGCGAATTCGAAGAGAAGATGCTGTTCGTCAACCGCACCAGCAAGACCTACCAGGGTGGTCGCCGGTTCCGCTTCGCTGCTCTCGTGATCCTCGGCGACCGCAACGGCCGCGTGGGCATGGGCATCGGCAAGGCGAAGGAAGTGCCCGTGGCCATCGAGAAGGCCAAGAGCATCGCCCGCAAGAACATGATCAGCGTGCCCGTCGAGAACGGCACGATCCCCCACGACATCGTGGGCGTGAACAGCACCAGCCGCGTGCTGCTCAAGCCCGCAGGCCCCGGTACCGGTGTGATCGCCGGCACCGTGCCCCGCTCCATCGCTGAACTGGCGGGCATCACCAACATGCTCAGCAAGGAACTCGGCAGCCGCAACAAGGTGAACGTGGCGTACGCCGTGTTCGACGGCCTGAAGAACCTCCGCACCGCCAAGCAGGTCCGTGCCCTGCGCGGCGAGGCGCAGCCCACCGGAGGCGCCCAGTGAAAATTACCCTCAAGCGCAGCGTCATCGGCCGCCCTGGCTACCAGGTGAAGACCGTTCAGGCGCTGGGTCTCAAGAAGATCGGCGACAGCCGTGAAGTCAGCGACAGCCCGGCCGTCCGCGGCATGGTCAAGACCGTCAAGCACCTCCTGGAGGTGGAAGCGTGAAGCTCCACGAACTCAAACCCCACGCTGGCAGCCGCAAGGACCGCAAGCGCGTCGGTCGCGGCCCCGGCGGCACCGACAAGACCGCCGGTCGCGGTCACAAGGGCCAGAAGAGCCGTAGCGGCGCCGGCAAGGGCAGCTACTTCGAAGGTGGCCGCAGCACGCTGATCAGCCGCCTGCCCAAGCGCGGTTTCAACAACGTGGGCGTGACCTTCGAAGTGGTGAACCTGGCCAGCCTCGACATGATCGAGGACGCCGTCACCACCATCGACCGCAACACGCTGGAAATTGTGGGCCTCGTGCGCCGCAAGAACCGCCCCGTGAAACTGCTCGGCAACGGTGAACTCAGCCGCGCCCTGACCATCCACGTCGACGCGGCCAGCGAAGGCGCGGTCAAGGCCGTGGAAGCTGCCGGCGGCAAGGTCATCCTGCCCGCCGCGAAGACGGAAAGCGCCGAGAAGGCGGAGTAAATGCTGCGCGCCTTCCGCGACGCTTTCCGGATTCCGGATCTCCAGCGGAAGATTGTCTTCACCCTGCTGCTCCTGGCGGTGTACCGACTCGGGAGTGCAATTCCCACTCCCGGCGTCAACACCGCCGCACTTGAACAGGCCACCTCGGGTGGCCTTTTCGGGTTGATCAGCCTGATCTCGGGTGGCAATCTTTCGCAGTTCTCGATCTTCGCGCTGGGCGTGCTGCCGTACATCACGGCCAGCATCGTCATCCAGCTGATGACCACCACCATTCCCGCCCTGGAGAAACTCTCCAAGGAGGGCGAGGAAGGCCGCAAGAAGATCAACCAGTTCACGCGCTACGCCGCCGTGGGCCTGGGCACCGTGCAGGCGGTGTTCTTCTCGCTGTACATCACCTCGCAGCCGCAGTTCCTGGCGCCCGGCTGGGACGCCGGGTTCTTCACGCTGTTCGTGATGGTCCTGACCCAGGTGGCCGGGATCGCCTTCACGATGTGGATCGGGGAGCGCATCACGGACGTCGGCATCGGGAACGGCATCAGCCTGATCATCACGGCCGGGATCATCGCGGTGTACCCGCGTGAGATCGCCGCGACCGCGCAGCTGCTGCGCACCGATCAGGTGCAGATCCTGTCGCTGGTGGCCTTCGCCGCCGTGATCCTGGTGACCATCGCCGGGATCGTGTACGTGTACCAGGCCGAGCGCCGGGTGCCCGTCACGTACGCCCGCGCGCGGGCCGGCGCGGCCGGTCAGGCACGCGGCGCGGGTCAGGCCACCTGGCTGCCCATCAAGGTGAACCAGGCGGGCGTGATTCCCGTGATCTTCGCGTCGGCGGTGCTGATCATCCCGAACCTGATCGCCACGGCCACCGTGGAACGCGCGCCGGACGTGAACGCGTTCATCCAGACGAACCTGACCTTCGGACAGCCGCTGTACATGGCCGTCGAGGCGCTGCTGATCTTCGGGTTCACGTACCTGTACAACAGCGTGCAGTTCGACCCCAAGCGCATCGCCGAGCAGCTGCGCGAGGCAGGCGGCTTCATTCCGGGTGTCCGTCCGGGCACGCCGACCGCCGAGTTCCTGGGCACCATCAGCGGCCGCCTGAGCCTGTGGGGCGCGACCTTCCTGGTGGTCCTGACGATCATGCCGCAGCTCGTGCAGAGCGCGACGGGCATCACGACCTTCCAGTTCTCCGGAACGGGCCTGCTGATCATCGTGGGCGTGGCGCTCGAGACGCTCAAGCAGCTCGAAGCGCAGCTCACGGTGCGCCGCTACGACGGGTTCATCAGCAAGGGCCGCATCCGTGGCCGCCTGAACAACTGACCCCGACCGCTTCCTGCAACCGCCTGCCATTCGCGCAGGCGGTTTTTTCATGTGCGACCCGCGCGGGGCGGTCTCGTTACCTGCGGGGGTACAGGGCCGGACTGAGCAGGGACGCCCCGCACTGCGCCGGAGCCTTTATCCTGAGTGTCTAACGGAGGGAAAGTGTGACTGGACAGAAGAACAACGTCGTGATCTTCCTCGGGCCTCCCGGCGCCGGCAAGGGAACCCAGGCGGAACGACTGGCGCAGGACCGGGAGCTCGTGAAGATCAGCACCGGCGACATCCTGCGGGATCACGTGAAACGCGGCACCGAACTGGGGCAGCAGGTCAAGCCCATTCTGGACGCCGGGAAACTGGTGCCGGACGAGATCCTGATCGCGTTGATCCGCGACCGGCTGGCCGACATGGACAGCGTGCGCGTGATCTTCGACGGGTTCCCCCGCACGACCGCGCAGGCCCAGGGGCTGGACATGCTGCTGGAGGAACTGGGTGCGCCCGTGAACGCCGTGCCGCTGCTGGAGGTGCCGGACGAGGTGCTGATCGAGCGGATCGTGGAGCGTGGCCGTCAGGCGGCCGAGCGGGGCGAGGCGGTGCGCAGCGACGACACCGAGGAGGTGGCGCGCCACCGTCAGAACGTGTACCGCGAGCAGACGCAGCCGCTGATCGACTACTACTCGGCGCGTGGGCACCTGTACCGCGTGGACGGTGTGGGCGGCATGGACGAGGTCTACGACCGGATCGTGGCTGGCCTGAAGTAAGGGCCGGGACCGGGGGGCCGGGGGTGACGCGCAGGACGGCCGTCGCTCCCGGCCCTCTGCTGTGGCTGCGCCCTGACTGGGGTGGCCCTGCCAGGAGTGAGCGCTGGCAGGAGTGAGCCCTGGCGGGGTGCCGGGCGGCTTGCCTGCCAACGGTGAATGCGTTACATTACGCCAGTAACGTAATTCATCTCCGGGGTTCTGAGTTGCCTGCTGGACCCGTGAAAGGAAGGCCCATGACCCCCACCCCGCTGACCGCCGACGCTGTCCTGGCCCTCGCGCCCGACGCCGCCAGCGCCCAGGCCGCCCGCAGACTCGCCGCGCCCGGCAACTGGCCGACCCTGAACGCCCCGGCCAGCAGCCTGTGGGGCGAATGCCAGGGCAGCGGCCGCACCCCCTACCTGACCGGCGTGGACCTGAGCGGCCCGGCACCGACCACCCCCGCCTTCAAGTGCTCGTGCCCCAGCCGCAAACTTCCCTGCAAGCACGCCCTGGCCCTGCTGCTGCTGCACGCCACGCACGCAGACAGCTTCGGACAGGCCGCGCCCCCCCAGAGCCTGCAGACGTGGCTGGACGGCCGCGCCGCGCGGGCCGCCACGACCACCCCCGTCACCGCCGCGCCCGACCCCGCCGCGCAGGCCAAGCGCCGCGCCGCCCGCGAGAAGAAGGTCAGCCTGGGCCTGGACCAGTTGCAGACCTTCCTGAAAGACCTGATCCGCGACGGCCTCGCCCACGCCACCGCCCGCCCGTATAGCGACTGGGATACCCAGGCCGCCCGTCTCGTGGACGCCCAGGCGCCCGGCGCGGCCCGACTGGTCCGGCAGATTCCCGACCACCTGTCCGACCCCGCCGCGCTGCTGGCTCACCTGGGCCGCCTGTACCTGCTGACCGAGGCGTGGCCGCGCCGCGACACCCTGTCGGGCGCCCAGCAGGCGGACCTGCGCGCCGCGCTGGGCTTCCCGATCGACTCGGCCGGCGTCCTGGCCGGCAGCGGCCTCCAGGCCCGCTGGCAGGTCATGGGGCAGAGCGTCACCGAGGAAGACACCCTGAGTACCCGCCGCACCTGGCTGACCAGCGGCGACCACACCGCCCTGCTGCTGGACTTCTCGGCCGCCGGACGGCCCTTCCCGCCCGCCCTGCCCCCCGGCGTGACCCTCCAGGCCGAGGTCTGCCACGCCCCCGGCACCGTCCCGCAACGCGCCCTGCTGCGCGGCGAGGCCACCCCCACCCGCCCGGAAGCGCCCCCGCCGGGCCTCACGCTGGACGCCCTGCTGGACAGGCACGGCGCGGCCCTCGCCCTGAACCCCTGGCTGGAACGCACCGCGCACCTGACCGGCCCGCTGCACATCGTTCCCGGCGACCCCTGGCACGCGCAGGACCACACCGGCCGCCTCCCCATGAGCGGCCGCAACCCCACCCTCCTCGCCCTGAGCGGCGGTCACCCCGTCACCCTGTACGCCGAATGGAACGGCGAGACCCTGACCCCCCTGAGCGCCCTGCACGCGGGCACGCTGCACCCCCTGCGGGCGGTGAGCGACGCATGAACCACCCCGACGCCCTGCTCGCCCTGGCCCTGATCGGCACCGCCCGCGGCCCCCTGCCCACCCCCGGCCCGGACGCCCTGGCGGGGGCCGCCGCGCAGGTCACCCGCCCCGACCCCGAAGGCACCCTGCTGGCCCGCGCCGCCCTGCACGCCCTGGCGCACGCCGCCGGCCGCCGCCCCGACCCCCCCGGCGACCAGCCCGACCCCGCCCCGCCCGAAACCCTCCCCGAACTTCCGGCCCGCGCCGCCCGGCACCTGCCCACCGTGATCCGCACGCCCCTCCTGAACGAATGGCTGACCCTCTGCGCCCAGGGTGGATGGCGCGTTCCGCACGCCCTCCTGCCGGACCTCCTCGACCACGCCGCCACCAGCTACAACAGCCACCTGCGCCCGCTGCTGACCCCCGTGCTGGGCGAACGCGGCCACTGGCTGGCCCGCCTGCACCCCGACTGGGCCAGCCTGTCCCCCAACCCGGACAGCTGGGAGGCCACCACGCCCGCCGGACGCGAGGACCTGTGGCGCCGCCTGCGCGAACACGACCCGCAGGCCGCCCGCGAGCTCCTGCAACGGCGCCTGGACAGCGAACGCGCCGACACCCGCCGCCGCCTCCTGACCGCGCTGCTCGACACCCTGACCGACGACGACCACCCACTCGAACCGCTGCTGGACACCCTGACCACCGACCGCAGCGCCGACACCCGCACCCAGGCGTGCGCCGCCCTGCACCGCCTGCCCCGCAGCGCCCAGAACGCCCGCAACGCCGCCCGCCTCGCTGCCCTGTTCGGCGGCACGCCCCCCACCCCCGACGACCACGCCACGCGCGACGGCCTGCCCGACCCGCCCGGCCAGAACACCCCGGCCCTGCTGGCCCACCTGCTGGCACACACCCACCCCGACACCCTCTTGACCGCCCTGAACACCACCCCCGCCGCCCTGACCGCCCTCGCCCGGCAGCACGACCAGCTCCAGCCGCTCGCGCAGAACGCCGTCACCACCCACCACACCCCACTCGCCGCCGCACTCCTGACCGAACTGCCCACCCACCCCCAACTGCTCCAGGTCGGACCTCCCGAAACGCTGGCCGCCGCCCACACCCAGGCCATGAACGACCGCGACCTGGAACGCCTGCTGACCCTCCTCGACCCGCACCCCGGCCCCTGGACCCCCGACCTGAGCGCCGCCCTCCTGACCACCCTGCACGCCACCTGCCCCACCCGCCACCACGCCGCCCACACCCACCGCTGGGAACAACTCGCGGAACTCGCCGCCACCCGCGCCCACCCACACACCCTCCACCCCGGCCCACTGCCCGACGACGCCACCGAATGGGCCCCCCAGACCATGGGCAAGCTCCAGGCCACCCTGGACCTCAGACAGCAACTCTGGACCGACTTCGGGAAGGAGAGAGGATGACCCTGGACTGGAAAGCACTGAAACGGGAAGCGCGGAAGCTGGGCACCTCCGCAGAAAGACTGGCGGAGCTGGCGAGGATCTCTCCTGATCTGGCAAGAGAAGTCGCCCGCGCCCAGAACACTCCCCCGCAAGTTCTGGAAGTTCTGGCCAGGACATCCGACTCCCGAGCAGTCCTGGCAGTGATGAGCAACCCGAACACACCGCCAGCACTGCTGATGGAACTTGCAAGCAGCCAGGACACGGAACTCCTGCTGGCCATCGCGGGAAACAGGAGCACTCCTCCCGAAGTGCTGAGGAAGCTTTCTGAACGATGTCACCGGAGGATGGCGGACCGTCTCGCCGCCAATCCAGCGACCACTCTGGACGTTCTGGAAGCCATCGCTGAGCGAGTCACCTGCCTGACCACCATGGGTCTGGAGATTCTCGTGGGGTACGGAGACAACGCCCCCTGTCCAAATCTGGATAAGACCGCCTCAGAGCTGATCAAGGGTATGGCCCTCACGGAATTGATCCCTGGCGGCGCGGCCCGCCGGCTGCTGAGCCACCCATCGCCAGAAGTCAGGCAGACCCTCTCCAGGCACATCGAAAAAGTAGCGCGATCAGTCCGAACTGAGATTCAATATCACCTGACACAACTAGGAGCCCACCCATGACCACCCCTGATTCCACCGTCCTCCGTCAGCACGCCGAGCAGGCCTACGCGCACGAACTGTCGGCCCTGGCCGCGCACGACGACCGGCCCCGTCCGCCCCGCTGGAACCTCTCGCCGCACGCCGTCCTGACGTACCTGATGGGCGGCACGCTGAAAGACGGCACCGAGATCACCCCCAAGTACGTGGGCGAACGCCGCCTGATGGAGATCGCCGTCGCCACCCTCGCCACGGACCGCGCCCTGCTGCTGATCGGCGTGCCCGGCACCGCCAAGAGCTGGGTCAGCGAACACCTCGCCGCCGCGATCAGCGGCACCAGCACCCTGCTCGTGCAGGGCACCGCCGGCACCAGCGAGGAAAGCGTGCGCTACGGCTGGAACTACGCCCGCCTGCTCGCCGAGGGTCCCAGCGAGGCCGCCCTGGTCGAGAGTCCCATCGTGCGCGCCATGCGCACCGGGAAGATCGCCCGCCTGGAAGAACTGACGCGCGTGCAGAGCGACGTGCAGGACACCCTCATCACCATCCTGTCCGAGAAGACGCTGCCCATCCCGGAACTGAACGCCGAGGTGCAGGCCGTGCAGGGCTTCAACCTGATCGCCACCGCCAACAACCGCGACAAGGGCGTCAACGATCTGAGCAGCGCCCTCAAGCGCCGCTTCAACACCGTCATCCTGCCCGTCCCCGACAGCCTCGACGACGAGGTCAGCATCGTCACCCGCCGCGTCGCGCAGCTTGCCACCAGCCTCCACCTTCCCGCCCAGCCCCCCGCGCTGGAGGAAGTCCGCCGGATCGTTACCGTGTTCCGCGAACTGCGCGCCGGAGCCACCGAGGACGGCAAGACGAAACTCAAGAGCCCCAGCGGCAGCCTCAGCACCGCCGAAGCTATATCCGTCGTCGGCCACGGCCTCAGCCTCGCCGCGCACTTCGGGAACGGCCACCTCACCGCCCACGACGTCGCCGCCAGCCTCGTCGGAGCCGTCGTGAAAGACCCCGTGCAAGACGCCGTCATCTGGCGCGAGTACCTGGAAACCGTCGCCAAGAAACGTGACGACTGGAAAGATTTCTATAAAGCCTGCCGGGCGGTGAGCTGAATGGTAGACATGCCTATAGATGCTCCTCTGCTTATCGCTGGCGACATTGAGATTGATAATTCGAGTAATAAAAGGACGGCGCGTACAGCTGCCCTCCTGATCATGCGACAGCTCGAACACTGTCACGAACCCACTACTGAAGAGAGAGCCACTATATGTGTTGCCTTCGCTCGTAAGGGGAAGCCGGTTTATGGAAAGGCCTTCGATCTCTTCCAGATATCCGCTCAGTACCCAAGATCTACTGATGGTATTGAACAAGCTATTCACCACGAGGATCTCAGGCTGCTTGAGGTTAAATCTACCGGACGAGCGAAAATCGACGATGATTTCTCTGGATATTTTTTCTCGCTCTCTACTGCTGAATTGCTGGTAGCCCAGGCTTTAGGAGAGCTGTATCAGTTCGCCTTCTACAACACCACAACTAAGACCCTGAAGCTGCATACGTTGAATGAGATTTACAAGAAGGCAAAAGGCGTCTACCCGACTTGGAGTATCAGGTTTTGATCTCCATTTTCCCCATCCGTCATCACGGCCCCGGCTCGGCCCGTAGCCTTGAGCACGCGCTGTCGCAGCTCGACCCGGATGTGGTGCTGGTCGAGGGGCCGTCCGATGCGGATTCCGTGCTGCCGTTCCTGGCGCAGTCGGAGATGACGCCGCCCGTGGCGTTGCTGGGCTACGTGAACGACGATCCGGCGCGGGCCTCGTTCTGGCCGTTCGCGGCGTTCAGTCCGGAGTTCGTGGCGTTCCGCTGGGCGGCGCGGGCGGGGGCGCAGGCGCGGTTCATGGATCTTCCGGCGTCGGTGACCCTGGCGGGCGAACGTGGGGACGACGAGTCGGACGACCTGCACAGCGATCCCCTGCGGGTGCTGGCGGAGGCGGCCGGGTACGCGGATTTCGAGCGGTGGTGGGAGACGCTGGTCGAGGCGCGCGGCGACGATTTCGAGGTCTTTGACGCGATTGGCGAGGCCATGCGGGCGGTGCGGGCGGACGCTCCGGCCCCGGTGGGCCGGGAGGCGCAGCGTGAGGCGTGGATGCGGCAGGCGATCCGCGCGGCCGTGAAGGGCGGGGCGGGGCGGGTGGCGGTGGTGTGCGGGGCGTGGCACGCCCCCGCGCTGGACGTGGCGGCGTTCAAGGCGAAGGACGACGCGGCGATCCTGAAGGGGCTGCCGAAAGCGAAGGTCACGTTGACCTGGGTGCCGTGGACGCACGGTCGCCTCAGCACGGGCAGCGGGTACGGTGCGGGCGTGCGGTCGCCGGGGTACTACCATCACCTGTTCACGACGCGGCGGGACGTGACCGAGCGCTGGTTCGCGCGGGTGGCGCGGCTGCTGCGTGAGGAGCGGCTGGAGGCGAGCAGTGCGTCCGTGATCGAGGCGACGCGGCTGGCGAACACCCTGGCGGCCCTGCGCGGGCGGGCGCTGCCGGGCCTGGACGAGCTGAACGAGGCGGCCCTGAGCGTGTTCGGCTGGGACAGCGACCTGCCGCTGCGGCTGATCGAGCGGCAACTGGTGGTGGGCGAGGCGCTGGGCCGGGTGCCGGAGGGCGTGCCGACCGTGCCGCTGGCGCAGGATCTGGCGCGACTCCAGAAGCGGCTCCGGCTGAAGGTGCAGCCCGAGCAGCTGGAGCTGACGCTGGACCTCCGCACCGACAACGATCTGGCCCGCTCGGTGCTGTTTCACCGCCTGAACCTGCTGGGCGTGCCGTGGGCGCAGGAACGCTACGCGGGCGGGCGCGGCACCTTCCGGGAGGCGTGGACGCTGGCCTGGAAACCCGAGTTCAGCGTGCGGCTGGTCGAGGCGAGCCGCAGCGGGCAGACGGTGCAGGACGCGGCGACCGCCGTGGCGACCGACGCCGCCCGGAACGCGGGCACGCTGGCGGAACTGACCACCCTGCTGGAGGTGGTGCGGTACGCCGAGCTGGACGGCGCGCTGCCGGCAGCACTCGCGGCGCTGGACGCACGGGCCGCCGGGAACGCGGACGTGAGCGACCTGCTCGGGGCCCTGCCGCCCCTGGCGCGACTGGCGCGTTACGGGGACGTGCGCGGCCGGGACGGCGAGGCGAGTGCCCTGGCTGGGGCGACGTTCCGGACGCTGCTCACGCGGGCGGGTGTGGGCCTGCCGCTGGCGGCGGTGAGTGTCGCGGACGACGCGGCCGCCGCGCTGCGCGGGCATGTCGGCGGCGCGGACGGGGCAGTGCGGCTGCTGGGCGACCCGGACGCCCAGACCGGATGGCACGCGGCGCTGGCCCGCCTGTCGGACCGGGAGGACGCCCACCCGCTGCCGGTCGGGGATGCGGTCCGCCGCCTGCGGGACGCGGGACTGCTGGACGGCCCGCAGGTCGAACGCCGACTGGCCCGCGCCCTCAGCGGACGGCCGCCGGAGGTCACGGCGTGGCTGGACGGGTTCCTGGGGGACAGCGGCGCGCTGCTGGCGCACGATCCGGCGCTGCTGGGCCTGCTGGACGACTGGCTGACCGGCCTGGACGACGCCACGTTCACGCAGACGCTTCCGCTGCTGCGGCGGGTGTTCTCGCGCTTCGAGCCGCCGGAACGCCGCGCGGTCGGCGAGGCCCTGCGCGGCGGGGGCGCAGCGGCCCGAGGCCCGCAACGCGAGCTGCACGAGGAACGGGCGCTGCGGGTCGTGCCCGTGGTGCTGCGACTGCTGGGGGTGAACGCATGACGCAGGACATGGAACGTCGCCGCCGCTGGCGGCTGGTGCTGGGCGGCGCCGAGGCGGACGGCCTGGGCGGTGACGGCGAGGGCACGCCGCTGAAGCTCTCGGCGCTGGACCGGCGCATGGACGACGCCCTGGGCGGCCTGTACGACGCGGCCGGGCCGCGACGGGGCGGGCTGGGCGCGAGTGCGCCCAGGGTCGCGCGCTGGCTGGCGGACCTGCGGGAGTTCTTCCCGGCGGACGTGGTGCGGGTGTTGCAGGCGGACGCCATCGAACGCCTGGACCTGCAACAGCTGCTGTTCGAACCCGAGATGCTTGACGGGGTCGAGCCGGACGTGAACCTCGTGGGGACGCTGCTGACCCTGAAGGGCGTGATGCCGCAGCGGGCCAGGGACGCCGCGCGGGCGGTGGTGCGCCGCGTGGTGGACGACCTGACGCGCCGTCTGGAGGAACCCACCCGCGCCGCCGTGACCGGCAGCCTGAGCCGCGCGCAGCGGAACTTCCGGCCGCGTCCGGCCGAGATCGACTGGGCCCGCACGATCCGCGCGAACCTGAAGACGTACCAGCCGGACCGGAACACCGTGATTCCCGAACGGCTGGTCGGGCACGGGCGGCGGCGCCGCAGTCTGCGGGACATCGTGCTGTGCCTGGATCAGTCGGGCAGCATGGCGAGCAGCGTCGTGTACGCCGGGGTGTTCGGCGCGGTGCTGGCCAGTCTCCCGGCCGTCACGACCCGCGTGGTGGTGTTCGACACGGCGGTCGCGGACCTGTCCGAGCATCTGGACGACCCGGTGGACGTGCTGTACGGCATTCAGCTGGGCGGCGGTACGGACATCAACCGGGCGCTCGCGTACTGCCAGGGGGTCATCCAGCGGCCCGAGCAGACCGTGATGGTGCTGATCAGCGACCTGTTCGAGGGCGGCAACGAGCGTGAGATGCTGGCCCGCGCCCGCGCGCTGAAGGACAGCGGCGTGCAGCTGATCGCGCTGCTGGCCCTCTCGGACGACGGCACGCCCAGTTACGACCATGGCGTGGCGCGCGCCCTGGCGGGCATGGGCATCCCGGCGTTCGCCTGCACGCCCGACCACTTTCCCGGCCTGATGGCCGCCGCCATTCGCGGGGACGACGTGGGCAGCTGGGCGGGCGAACAGGGACTCGTGGTGCGTGGGGGCGGCGTAGGCTGAGCGCATGACGCCCCGCCCCGACCTGAACCGCCCCGACCTGAACCGACTCGAACCGGTCCGATCCGACGCTGCGCCCCGCCTCGTGATTGCTGGCGGCAGTGGCTTCCTGGGGCGGGCCGTGGCGCGGCACTTCGCCGCGCAGGACTGGGACGTGGTGATCGTGTCGCGTTCGCGTCCGCCGGTGCCCACGCCGGGACGCTGGGTGGCCTGGGACGCGCTGCGTCAGGGCGGGTGGGTGCGGGAACTGGACGGCGCGGCGGCCCTGCTGAATCTGGCGGGCCGCACCGTCAACTGCCGGTACACCGCGCAGAACATGCTGGACATCTACACCTCGCGCCTGGACAGCACGCGGGCGCTGGGCCGCGCCATGGCGACCGTGGAGAGGCCCCCGGCCGTGTGGCTGAACAGTTCCACCGCAACCCTCTACCGCGACGCCCGCGACCGCCCGCAGGACGAGGATTCAGGCGAGCCGGGCGTGGGGTTCAGCGTGGACGTCGCCACCCGCTGGGAGGCCGCCCTGAACGAACTGAACCTGTCCCACACGCGCCGCGTGGCCCTGCGGACTGCCATGGTGTACGGCGTCGGCGCGGGCGGCGTGATGGAGACGACCGACCGGGTGGTGCGGCTGGGCGGGGCCGGGGCGATGGCCGGGGGTGGGCAGATGGTGTCCTGGATTCACGAGCGGGACTTCTGCAGCGCCGTGCAGTTCCTGATCGGGACGCCGCTATCAGGGGCCGTGAACGTGACCGCGCCGCAGCCCCTCCCGAACGCCGACTTCCTGCGCGCCTACCGGGGGGCGTGGGGAGTGCCGCTCGGCGTGCCCTCCACCGCGTTCCTGATCGGCCTGGGCGCCGCCGTCATGGATTCCGAGCCGGAACTGCTGCTCAAGAGCCGCTGGGTGGTTCCGGGGCGCCTGTTGCAGGCGGGCTTCACGTTCGAGCATCCCAGCTGGCCAGGGGCGATCCGTGATCTGGTCGGCGAGGCGCGCCGGGTGGGGCACGCCGCCCGCTGATCCGGTTTCCGGTCCTGCCGCTCAGGGCAGCCGGGCCGTCCAGCCGTCCGCGTCCGGGCGCACGGCATCGGCGGGGAGATCCACGGTCAGGCCGGGCGTGCGGATCTGCCAGCGACCTCCCTGCACGGTCGGGTGGGGCAGGGCGCGCAGCGTGACCTCCTGAACGTGGGGCAGTGTCGGGCCGCCGGTGCGGGCCGGATGGCCGAAGGTGCCCAGCTGGGCGTGCAGGTCGTCCGGCCCGGCGCCGCGCAGCTGAACGTGGCGGGCGTGCAGCAGGTCGCCGCCGGGCAGGACATGCAGGTTCATGGGGTCGAACCCGCAGACGCGCAGCGCGCCCCGCAGATGCAGGCGCGGCCCCGGCTGGGCCTGAAAGGCGTCCAGCTGAGCCTGAAGCTGCGCGGCGTGGGTGGCGGCCGCCTGGTGCGCGGCGGCCTGCAGGTCGGGGTGCGGCGCGGCGGGTCGCGGGGGGCCGGTGCGTTCGAGCAGCAGGTCGGCCAGCGGCTGCCCGTCCAGCACCGCCTGTTGCCAGAGCGGTTGCCGGTCCGGTGCGTGGCGGTCCAGCAGGTGTGCCAGGGCCGCGCCACTGCCGTACGCCCAGCGGCGTGGCCCCAGGCCCGGAGCGGCGGCCGCTGCCAGCGCCGGGAACTGGCGCAGGAACCGGGTTTCCACGTAGGTGGCCAGCCCTTCCCTGGTTTCCATCCGCGCCTCGAAGGTACGCTGCGTGTCGGTCAGCAGGGCGTGGCGCTGCCCGCGCCAGAACAGCGCCTGCCGGGCCGGAGCGGTCCAGTCGGGTTCATGCAGGGCGCGGCGCAGGCAGCGGGTCTCCTCGGCGCGGGCGTGCAGGATGTCCGCGTGGGCCGGGTAGGTCAGGGCGTCCAGTTCGTTCACCTCCCACGCGGCCGAGGGCGTGGCGTGCTGGTAGACGTGAAAAGCCTCGTGGACCAGGATGGCGGCCAGGGTCCGGGCGTCCGGTTCGCCCAGGCTAGGCAGCAGCACGCCCGCCGCCCAGCGGCCGTCTTCCAGTGGCAGCGCGGTGTTGGCGTTCAGGTCCGGGTGGCGGCCGGGCCAGCGCCACCCCGGCGCCTGTGCGGTCCAGTCCGGTCCGGGGGGCGGGCCGCCGGACTGGTGCAGCCAGGTGTGGGTGCCGTCGAAGGTCAGCAGGGGGGTGCGCTGCGGCGTGAAGCCGGGCCACAGGGCCGGAGCCTGCGCGACCCGTGCCAGCGCGGCGGACAGGGTGGCCGGGGGCTGCATGAGGTCCAGCGTGCCATGCCGGCCGGGGCAGGGGAGGGGCAGATGGGCGACCAGGGCCGGCCCGCTGCTCCCGTCCCGGATAGCCGAACGAGTGTCGGGGGTGGTCTGACAGGCCCGCTTAACCCGTGGGCGGATGCTTGCCGTTTCGCGGGGGTGCGTGATACCTTTACGTTTGGCTTGTATCAAGCCTGGAGGTTGCGTGGCGAGACGAAAAATGCCGGAACAGCGGGAAAAGCGTAAGAAGGAAGAGTCCGATACCGTGCGGGCCGAGGGCGTCGTGGAGGAAGCACTTCCGAACACGACCTTCCGCGTGAAGCTCGATACAGGACACGATCTCCTGGCTTACATCAGCGGCAAGATGCGCATTCACTACATCCGCATCCTGCCCGGTGACCGTGTGGTTCTGGAAATCAGTCCGTACGACACGTCGCGCGGACGCATCGTCTACCGCAAGTAAGCCCGAAGGCAGAAGTACCCACAGATTCCCCGCCTGCCAGAGGTGGGAGGGGGGTCGAGCGCTGCCAGTCAGCCGCCCACGATGGGGCGCGCAGACGCGGCTGCGCGAGGAGGAAGCATGAAAGTTCGTAGCAGTGTCAAAAAGATGTGCGACAACTGCAAGGTGATCCGCCGCCACGGGCGCGTTCTGGTCATCTGCACCAACGTCAAGCACAAGCAGAGGCAGGGTTAAGCATGGCGCGTATTGCTGGCGTTGACCTGCCCCGCGAAAAGCGCGTCGAAATCGCGCTCACCTACATCTACGGCATCGGCCTGACCCGCTCCAAGGAAATCCTGGCGACCACCGGCATCAACCCGGACACCCGCGTCAAGACCCTCAGCGAAGCGGAACAGAGCACCCTGCGTGACGCCATCGAAAAGACCTACAAGGTCGAAGGCGACCTGCGCAGCGAAGTCGGTCAGAACATCAAGCGTCTGATGGACATCGGCGCCTACCGTGGCCTGCGTCACCGCCGCGGCCTGCCCGTGCGCGGCCAGCGCACCAAGACGAACGCCCGTACCCGCAAGGGGCCGCGCAAGACCGTCGCCGGTAAGAAGAAAGCGACGAGGAAGTAAGCCATGGCGAAGAGTACCAAAGGCAAGACCCCGCGCCGCGCCCGGCGCAACATCAGCGCTGGCCGCGCGTACGTGCACGCCAGCTACAACAACACCATCGTCACCATCACTGACCTCGACGGCAACTCCGTTGCCTGGAGCAGTGGCGGCACGATCGGCTACAAAGGCAGCAAGAAGGGCACGCCCTACGCCGCCCAGCTGGCCGCCGCCGACGCCGTGAAGAAAGCGCAGCAGACCTTCGGCATGAACATCGTCGACGTGATCGTGCGCGGCTCCGGCTCCGGCCGCGAGCAGGCCATCCGCGCCATCCAGGCGTCGGGCATCGAAGTGAAGTCCATCATGGACGACACCCCCGTGCCCCACAACGGCTGCCGCCCCAAGAAGAAGTTCCGCGCCTAAAGCGCACGCGCGCGCCCACCTGCCCCGCCTCCACCGCTCACCTCACGGTGACGTAAGCCTCACCACAGGCGACGGAGGCGGGCAACAGAGGGCCGCAGACCCGGCCGCACTTCACAGAAGTCGCGCCGCAAGGAGAGTTAAGACATGGGTCGTTTCCGTGGTTCCATCACCAAACAGAGCCGCCGCGAAGGCATCAACCTCGCGGAGACCGAAAAAGTCCAGAAGTACCTGGACCGCCGTCCCTACGCGCCCGGCCAGCACGGTCAGCGCCGTGGCCGTGGTCGCCCCAGCGACTACAGCGTCCGACTGCGTGAAAAGCAGAAACTCGCCCGCCTGTACGGCATGGGCGAGAAGCAGTTCCGTAACCTCTTCGAGGAAGCGGCCAACGTTCCCGGCGTGACCGGCACCGTGTTCCTGCAGCTGCTGGAACGCCGCCTGGACAACGTCGTCTTCCGCATGGGCTTCGCCAGCACCCGCCGGCAGGCCCGTCAGTTCGTCGGCCACGGTCACATCCTGGTCAACGGCAAGAAGGTCGACATCGCCAGCTACCGCGTCAAGATCGGCGACGAGATCAGCGTGTCCGAACTCGGCCGCAAGATCGGTTTCATCCAGGAAAACATGGAAGCGCAGAAGCGCCGCCGCGTGAGCCCCTGGGTCGAACTGGACGCCGAGAACTTCAAGGGCACCTTCTCCCGCCTCCCCGCGCGTGAAGACCTCGCCCTGCCCATCAACGAGAACTTCATCATCGAGTACTACTCGCGCTAAATCAGGAGGCCCCAGTGGATCAAAAGCGCCCTCAACTCAAGGCCCGCGTGGACGGCGATTACGGCGAGTTCGTCCTGGAACCGCTCACGCGCGGTTACGGCGTCACCATCGGGAACCCCATCCGGCGCATCCTGATGTCCTCGATCCCCGGCACGGCTGTCACCAGCGTGTACATCGAGGACGTCCTGCACGAGTTCTCCACGATTCCTGGCGTTAAGGAAGACGTGATCCAGATGATCCTGAACCTAAAGGAGCTCGTCGTGAAATTCCACGCGAGCGGCCCCAAGACCCTGACCCTGCGTGCGCAGGGCGAAGGCGTCGTGCGGGCCAGCGCCTTCGAGGTCCCCAGCGACGCGGAGATCGTCAACCCCGACCTGGTGATTGCCAACCTCGCCGAGGACGGCAAACTGGTCATGGAAGTGCGTGTCGAAGAAGGCGAAGGCTACGTTCCCGCCGACAAGCACGCCACCAAGGACCGCATCAACTCCATTCCGGTGGACGCCATGTTCTCCCCGGTGCGCCGCGTGGCGTACCACGTCGAGAACACCCGCGTCGGTCAGCAGACCGACCTGGACCGCCTGATCCTGCGCGTCTGGACCGACGGCAGCGTCAGCCCCCAGGACGCGCTCGACAAGGGCGTGGAGATCCTCCGCGATGAACTCACGGTGTTCGGCAACGTGGAAACCCTCCCCGCCGCCGCCCCCGAGTACCAGCAGCCGGTCTACACCCCCGCGCCCGCCGCGCCGAACGTGTACGACCTGCCCCCCCAGACCTCCTCGCTGAACCTGAACCCCGGCGATTACCCCGCCGAGATGGACTCACCCCGCGTGACCCTCGAAGGGCTGGGTCTGACGACCCGCGTGCTGCACTCCCTCAAGGAAGAAGGCATCGACAGCGTGGACGCCCTGTGCGCCCTCTCCGACCGCGACCTGAAAAAGGTCCCCGGTATCGGCGAGCGCAGCCTGGACGAAATCAAGCAGCAACTCGCCCAGTTCGGCCTCGCCCTGCGCGACTGAGCCGACTGACCCCAAAGGAGATACACCATGCGTCACGGTAAATCCGGTCGCAAGCTCAACCGCAACAGCAGCGCCCGCACCGCCCTGGCCCGCGCCCAGGCGACGGCCCTGCTGCGTGAAGGTCGCATCCAGACGACCCTCACCAAGGCCAAGGAGCTTCGCCCCTACGTCGAGAAACTGATCACCACCGCCAAGGGCGGCGACCTGCACGCCCGCCGTCTGGTGGCCCGCGACATCCACGACAACGACGTGCTGCGTAAGGTCATGGACGAAGTGGCCCCCAAGTACGCCGAGCGTCCCGGTGGCTACACCCGCATCCTGCGCGTCGGCACCCGCCGCGGTGACGGCGTCACCATGGCCCTGATCGAACTCGTCTGATTCAAGGACCTGTCCGAACGAACCCCGCCCCAGTGGCGGGGTTTCGTATTACCGGCCCGGCCTGCCCGCTGGCACGGTCAGCCGGTAGAAATAAAACAGCAGGGCCAGGAGAGCGACCTCCTGGCCCTGCGCGTGTGTGGTCGGCCGGGCCTCTCTAGGGGCCTTCGGTATAGATGCGGCTGGGGAAGTAGTAGCGCTGCATCAGCAGTTTGCCCAGCGCCACGGTCGGCACGGCCAGCAGCGCGCCCGTGAAGCCCAGCAGGCCCACGCCCACCAGGATGGCGACCAGCACGGTGACCGGGTGCAGGTCGGTGGTCCTGGAGAGAATGTAGGGGCTCAGGAAGTTCCCCTCGATCTGGTTGGCGATGACGAACACGCCGATCACCAGCAGGATCTTGATCAGCGCGCCCGGCAGGGTCAGGGCCAGCAGGATCGCCGGGAGCGCCCCGATGATCGGCCCCAGGTACGGCACGATGTTGAACGCGCCCGCCAGGAACCCGATGGCGGCGGCGCTGGGAATCCCGATGGCACTCAGGCCCAGCCACACGACCACCCCGATGAACGTGGCGATCACCAGTTGCCCGCGCACGTACCCGCCGACCGCCGTGCCGATCAGGTCGCTGACCTCCAGCACGCGCGGCTGCCAGGGGCGCGGGAACAGGCCCAGCAGCGTGGCGTTCACGCGGCTGTAGTCCAGCATCAGGTAGATGCTCAGCAGCAGGATCAGCAGCAGCTGCCCCACCACCCCCCCGATGGACAGCAGCCCGCTGAGGATCGACCCGGTGGAACTCAGGCCGCGTTGCAGGATCGGCATCAGGTTCTCCCCGAGGTTCTGCACGTACTTCTGCGCGGCCTCGATCAGCTGCGCGCGGGTGTCGCCCAGTCCGGGGATGCCCAGTCCGCTGAGCCAGCTGGTCAGGCGGTCCAGGGTGTCGCCCAGCGTCCCGATCTGATCCGGGAGTTTCTGAAGTAGCGTGATCAGCTGCGCCGACACGGTTGCCAGCAGCACGCCCGCCAGTCCCAGCAGCGCCATGAAGGCCAGCACCACGAAGAACACCCCCAGGCCGCGTTTCACCCGGCCGCGCTCCAGCCAGTTCAGCAGCGGATTGGCGAGGTAGGCGATCAGGAACGCCACCGTGAAATTCACGAGGACCGAGCGGACCTGCCCGGCCAGCCGGTACAGCAGGTAGGCGGCCAGCGCGAAGACCGCCAGGCGAACCCAGGGGTGACGCCAGGCGTACTGGAAGGCGTTCAGGTGGTTCCGGTCCGGACGGGGGGGAGGAGAGGTGGTCACGTTGCTCACACTGTACGGCACGGGACCCGTCGGGGCCGGCCCACGGCCGCGTCTGCAGTGGCGGTACCCACGGGCGGGCCGACAGGCGGAGGCAGACGAAACCCGGCCTGAATTCGGGCCGGGCGGGTCGTGCGCTCAGGTGAGGCGGGTGATACGGACTGCCGTTTGTTTCGCCAACAATCCGGAGCCCGTTAAGGGTCCTTACCGCACCTTCAACCGGAGTCCGGATCAGAAGGTGCGGGTCACGACCTGACCGGCCTGCCCGAGCGGGGCGGGCGCGGCGCCGTTCACTCCGACCCGGACGGCTCCGGCGTTCCCGGTGCGGATGGTCACGCCCTGCGGGAAGCCCTTGACGGTCCCGGCGGGTGGGGTGCCCTGGTACAGCACGCGGCCCGCCGCGTCGGTCACGCGGGTCCACGAGGCGCCGCTGAAGGTGACGTTCACGGCCTGCGCGGCAGCGGGTGGGGTCGTCGCCGGCGGAGTGGTCGCGGGTGTGGTCGGCGTGGGTGCCGTCGGCGTGGGCGTCGTGGCGGCGGGGGTGGTCTGGGCCGCGGCGGCGGCAGCAGCGGCGCGCGCCGCGCGGGCGGCGTTCACGTCCACCAGGACGCTGCTCTGCCCGGTCGGCCGCAGTTGCGCGCTCAGGTTGCGGCTGCGGCTCAGGTCCACCGTCTCCTTCAGGGACGCGCGGCCGGGAGCTTCCACGCGCAGCTGCGCGTTGCGGCGCGCGTCGACCGGGAACGACCGGACGGGCGTCACGCCCAGGTCGCGGTTGTCCAGGTACACGCGCGCGCCGGTCGGAACGCTGCTCACGCTCAGGCGGACGGTCGTGACCGGCGCCGGGGTGGGTTCGGGCGTCACGGCCGGCGTGACCGCCGCCGGGGCGGGCGCGGGTTTCAGGGCGCCGAGGGCGTAGTACCCGCCGGCGCCGAGGATGATCAAGCCGGTCGCCACGCCCGCCAGCAGGGCCGGGTTCAGGCCCCGGCCGCCCGCGCCCGCCTTCCGGCCGGGCCGGGCCGCCGGGCCGCGCAGCGACTGCGTCATTTCCGCCGAGGCGGGCACGCTGCGGTCGAAGTCGGCCAGCAGCGGCGCCGGGTCCAGGCTGAGTTCGCGGGCGTAGCGTTGCAGGTACGAGCGGGCGAAGGTGCGTTCGGGCAGCAGGCTGGTGTTGCCGTCCTCGAGCGCGCGGAGGTAATCCCCACGGATCTTGGTGCGCAGGGCCACGTCCTGCGTGGAGAGCCCCTGGGATTCACGGGCCTGTTTCAGCGCGGCGCCAAAGCTCATATCCGTTACCCTACACGTTTCCGGGCGGGTGTGCCGGCGTTGAACGAGACAACGACCTCAGCCGTCATACGGGGTGCCCAGGGCCTTGGGCGCGCGGCTGCGGCCCGTGAAGATCAGCGCGATGATGGTGATCAGGTACGGCAGCGCCTGCACCAGCGTGGACGGCAGCAGGTTCTGCCCGTCGAGGGTGATGCTCATGGCCTGTAGCAGTCCGAACAGCAGGGTCGCGGCCAGCACGCCCAGCGGTTTCCACTGCCCGAAGATCAGCGCGGCCAGCGCGATGAAGCCGCCTCCGGCACTGATGTTCCGCACGTACGAGTCCAGGTTCCCGATGCTCAGGAACACCCCGGCCGTGCCGGCCAGCACGCCGGACAGGATCACGGCGCTGTAGCGCATGCGGCGCACGTTCACGCCCATGCTGGCGGCCGCGCCCGGCTGCTCGCCGGTGGCGCGCAGGCGCAGGCCGTACGGCGTGCGGTACATCACGTACCACGCGGCGGCCACGGCCAGGAACGCGAAGTACACGGGCGGCGAGAACTTCAGGTCCCCGATGCCCCACAGCGGCAGGGCGTTCTCGACCTTGGGGCTCTCGTTCGACACGCCGTACAGCGCGGTCAGCAGGACCGCCGGGACGCCCGTGGCGAGCAGGTTGATGGCCGTGCCGCTGATCACCTGATTGGCGCGGTACTTGATGGACACCACCGCGTGAATCCAGGCGATCAGGCCGCCGACCAGCATGCCGGCCAGCCAGCCCACCCAGGGCGCGGCGGCGCCCAGCGAGGGTTCCAGCAGTTTGGTGGACACCGCGCCGGCCAGCGCCCCGAAGATGATCAGGCCGTCCAGGGCGATGTTCACGACGCCGCTGCGTTCGCTGAACAGGCCGCCCAGCGCGGTCAGCAGCAGGGGCACGACAGAGCGGATGAAGGTGACCAGGAAGGCGGTCGTGAACAGTTGCTCGAGAAGATTCATTTGTCACCGTCCCGGTGATGCTCGGGGTTCTGACCGACGTTGGGGAGGGGCGTGCTGCGTTCCAGGTGCGCGGCCGAGGTGCCGTCCAGGGAGGGCGCGCCGGGCCCGGCCTTCGCGGAGGCCAGCAGCGCGGGGGGCGGCGGGTCGGTCACGCGGCGGCTCAGGAACCCGCCGGCCGCGATGAACAGCACGATCAGGGCCTTGAGGACCGTCACGATGTCGCGGTTGATGGTGTCGAGTTTCTGGTCCACGTCGATGCCGCCCGTGTCGATGGTGCCGAACAGCACGCTGGCGGCGACCACGCCGGCCGGGGTGCTCTGGCCCATCAGGGCCACCGCGATGCCGTCGAAGCCGACGTTCACGGGCATGTTGCCTTTCAGGCGGTACTCGTCGAGCGCGCCGCCGTTCACGTAGTGCGTGCCGGCCAGACCCGCGAACATCCCGGCGATGGTCATGGCCAGGATCGTGCCGCGCGCCACGCTGATCCCGCCGTACTCGGCGGCCTTGGGCGACAGGCCCACGGCGCGCAGGGCGTAGCCGGTCGCGGTGCGCCACATCAGCAGCCCGAACAGCGCCGCGCACACGAGCGCGATCAGGAACGCGCCGTTCAGCTGGCTGCCGGTCACGCTGACCGGAATGCCGATCTGCCACGTCAGGGCGCCCAGGATCAGCGCGGCGGCCGCGGCGATCAGGGAGCGGTTCTTCTGGCGGCGCAGCGCGAGCCGCAGCCCGAAGAACGCGGCCGTGGCGACCAGCAGACCGATGCTGACGGCGACCGCGCCGTTCTGCCCGACGTTCAGGACACTCAGGAGCGGGCGCAGCTGCGCGGCCTCCTGCAACTCCTGACTGCGCGGCTCGAAGCCCTCGGCCTTGAAGGGCAGCGAGTACTCACGGCCCAGGAACGGGAACTTGTCGTTGCCGATCATGAAGATGAAGATGGCGGACGCCACGTAGTTCAGCATGATCGTGTTGATGACCTCGCTGGACCCGAAGCGCGCCTTCAGGATGCCTGGAATGGCGCCCCACAGCGCGCCACCCAGCGCGGCGGCCAGCACGGAGAGCGGCAGCAGCGCCCAGCCCAGGCTGGCCGGGGCGTACACGCCCACCAGCATCGCGCCGATGGCGCCCATGGTCAGCTGGCCCGGCGCGCCGATGTTGAACAGGCCCGTGCGGAACGCGAAGGCCACGCTCAGACCCGTGAAGATCAGGGGCGTGGCGAGCTTCAGGCTGTCCAGCAGCGGGTTCAGGGCCGTGAGCGGCGCGAACAGCGTGGAGTACACGAAGTACACCATGTCGGCCTTGGCCAGCCAGCCGCTCCAGAGGCTCAGGGCCGCGCCGCTCTGGTTCACGGCGGGCTGCACGATCAGGACGACCAGCGCGCCCACCAGGATCGCCAGGCCGATGGCGGCGGTCGGGACCAGCAGGCCGCGCATGCGGTTGAACGTCTGCCACCACCAGTCGCGGGCACTCAGGCCGGCGCCGGCGGCGATCAGGCCTGCCAGGACCGGCAGGAACAGGCCGAGGTTCATGCCGGCGCTGGCGTAGTAGTTGCGCAGCTGGCGTTTGGCGCCGGGCCGCAGGGCGCTGTCGGCCATGACGCGCGCCGTCTGCTCGTCGATGCTGTTGCCGAGCGTCACGACGGCTGTGACGGCCAGGACCGAACCGATCAGGCCGGTGATCCAGAACCAGTTCTGGCGGCGCAGCGCCCCGACGAGCGTGGCGACCATCATGGCGAGGGTCGCCCAGGCGAGCGCGACGATGGTGCCGGTGGGCGGCAGCGGCGCCTCCTGGTTGGCCGAGAGGTTCATGACCGAACCGCTCAGGTGCAGCAGCACGGCGTCCGCGCTGAAACCGCGGCCCAGGGTGGCCAGTGGGGCGAGGAGCATCCCCGCGACCGCGACCGCGCAGGCGATCAGCGCGACGCGGGAAGCGTCCCCGGAGGGGCGAGAGTGAGAAACGTGGGTCACCGGAGCATTGTACGTGGTCCAGACATGCCGTGAAGGCCCCCACCTGAAGTGTGCGGGGCGGTCGCCGGGGGTAGCGGGCGCAGGGGCGTTGTGTCCACCCCGCCGCCTGCTATTCTCGGGAACGCTATGGAACGTACTTTTGCCATGATCAAACCCGACGGCGTCCGCCGTGGCCTGACTCCTGAAATCCTGGCGCGCATCCAGCGCAAGGGCTACCGCGTCGTGGGCCTCAAGCAGATGGTCATCCCCCGCGAGACCGCCGAGGCGCACTACGGCGAGCACAAGGAGCGTCCCTTCTTCGGCGAGCTGGTGGACTTCATCACGGGCGGCCCGGTCGTCGCCATCGCCCTGGAAGGCGAGAACGCCATCGCCGGCTGGCGCGGCATGATGGGCGCGACCAACCCCGCGAGCGCCGCGCCCGGCACCATCCGCGCCGACTTCGCCACCAGCATGGGCGAGAACGTCACGCACGGCAGCGACAGCAGCGAGAGCGCCGCGCGTGAACTCGCGCTGTTCTTCGCGGACGGCGAACTGCTCGCCTGAACCGACTTCCGCGACGCGCGCCCCGGCTGGTCTGAACTGGTCGGGGCGCCGTTCATGCAGGGGTGGCAGGGAGCAGCCGCGTCCGCCTGACCCCTGTCCCGCCTGCCCCGCCCGCACCCCGTTCCGCCCTCTGCCGCCCGCCGGAGACGCCGCCCGCCCATGACCTCCCTGCCGCAACGACTTCAGCGCAGCCGCCTGCTGGCGGTGTGCATCGCCAGCAGCGCCTACGTGCTGTACGCCCTGCTGACCGCCCTGATCGACCCGCCCGGTCCGTTTCCCTCCGCGTACCAGACGCCCAAGTACTGGGCGACGCTGGTGCCGCTGGTGACCGTGATCGGCACGTTGATCTGGCCTCACCGGCTGCGCGGCATCTACGCGTTCAGCACGGTCGGGTACCTGCTGGTCGCCGTGGCCGAGATTCCACGCGCCGTCGCCTGGGGCGACATGCCCATGCACCTGACGCTGTGGCTGATGCTGAACGTCCTCGTGTCGTATCTGGTGTTCGGCTCCAGGATCGGGACGGCCGTGAACGTGATCAGCGTGGTCGGCATGATCGTCACGGTGATCGGCAGTGGCCCGGTGGACCCGCCGAACCTGGTGGACTGGGTGACGGCCAGCCTCGCCATCGGTACGACCGGCCTGCTGGCGTACCTGCTCACGGCGTTCATCGAGCAGAACCTCGACGAGCACCGCGAGGACACCCGCCGCCTGCGGGCCGCGCGGCTGGACGCCCTGACCGAGGTGTACGGGCGCGGCGCGGCCGAGGAGGAGTTCGAGCGGGCGCTGCACACCGCGCAGCGGACCGGCACGCCCCTGAGCATCGTCGTGACCGACATCGACCACTTCAAACGCGTGAACGACGAGCGCGGCCACGCCGCCGGCGACGACGTGCTGCGCGCCTTCGGTAAACGCCTGCGCCGCAGCGTGAGCGGCGGGGGCGGCGTCGTGGGCCGCTGGGGCGGCGAGGAATTCCTCGTGCTGCTGCCCGGCGTCGCCCGCACCGACGCGCACGCCATCGCCGAGCGGCTGCGGCAGGAGGTCGCCAGCGAGAAGGTCGCGGGGCTGCCCGTCACCGCCAGTTTCGGCGTCGCCAGTTACCGGGCCGGGCAGGACGACACCGCGACCCTGTTCGGCCGCGCCGACAGCGCCCTGTACGAGGCCAAACGCGCCGGCCGCAACACCGTGCGCTGAACGGGCCGCTGCTCACAGGCAGGGTAGCGGGTTCCGGCAGCGGGACCGCGCCCGTTCCGGGTGGTGACCAACCAGCCGGATCAGGGGGCCGGCTGGAACGCGCCCAGGAATTCCGGTTCAACCTGCGTGGCGTAGCTGCGCGTCAGGATCTTCAGGTCGGAGCCGCGCGTCAGGATCAGCGTGTCGCGCAGGCGTGACGCCGCGCCGGGCCGTAACCCCTCGCCCTGCGCGGTCCTCACGGCGCGGGCGTCGGCGCCCGCCACGTCCCGCGCCGTGAAGCCCGGCTGCGTGATCTCCAGCATCCAGGTCATGGGGCGCGCGTCACTGTCGTACTGGATGACGACCCGCCGGGCGTCCAGCGGCACCCGGTCCTCCCACACGGCGCGGCGCAGGCCGCCCGGCACCCGCGCCTTCTGCGTGGACTGCACGTCGAACGCGCCGGTCGCCATGAACAGCACCTGCCCCACCAGGTCCCCCTGGCCGTCCGCGCGGCCCCCCCCGGACCCGGCGCTGTCCGGGTCGGGCCGGCAGCCGGTCAGGACAAGGGCGCACAGCGCGGCGGACAGCAGGGCGGCGGGAGCAGAGGCGCGCATGACCCTGACCGTACACCCGCCCGCGCGGGTCATCTGTCACGCGCCCCGCCTTCCCTCCAATGCGCGCCCACTCCGCTATGGTGACCGGGTATGACGCCGCACCAGCTGACGCTCCTGGTCACGGGCGCCCTCCTGACGGTCCTGCTGGGCCTGGGCCTGAGCCTGCAACTGGGCTGGCGGGGCGTGAGGCGCCGCGTTCACCACCTGCTGTTCTTTCTGGTGAGCGCCGGCACGCTGCTGGCCGCCGCGCTGGCGTGGCGGGACGGGGCGCGCGCCTGGGCGCTGCTGCCCGCCCTGGCCCTGCTGCTGAGCATGCCCCGCACCCGGCCCGGCCGGGCCGACCACTGGCAGCGGGCGCTGCTGGGGGCCGCCGCGTTCCTGTGCGGCGCGCTGGTCGCGTGGGGCGTGCCGGGCCGCTGAGGCCGGGTGCTCTGATACGGACTGCCGTTTGTTTCGCCGACAATCCGGAACTTCACCGGATTGTCGGCTCCACGTCCGGAGGGGCGTTTCTCTCCTGCTCTGCGGAGCAGCTCTACGAGTCGCATCCGCTCGGATTGAATGGGCCGCCAAGCCCATTCAATCGGAGTCCGTATAAGCTGACCCGCATGAGCTCCTCCGACCTGACCCCAGAAGCGGCCGTTCAGGGTGCCCTGCAACGCCTGCCCGCGCCGGACGCCGCCCTGATTCGCGGCATGCTGAACCGCCGCACCACGAACGGGCCGTTCCGTCCGGATCCGGTCAGCCGCGAGCACCAGCACGTCCTGATGCGCGCCGCGCAGGCCGCGCCCAGTCACTTCAACTCTCAGCCGTGGCGCTTCGTGCTGATCGAGAACCCCGACACCATCGCCCGCGTCGCGCAGATCAGCGGCGAGAGCATGACCGAACTGATCGAGGCGGGCGTGTTCTTCGAACGCTACCGCCGCTACTTCCGCTTCAGCGAAACCGAGATGGACGAGCGGCGCGACGGCATCCACATCGACCACCTGCCCGGCCCGCTGCGGCCCTTCACGCGCCAGATCTTCAGTGACACGGGCCTGAAGGTCATGCGGCAACTCGGCGTGCCGAAAAAACTCGGCGAGGACAACCGCCGCCTCGTGGCCGGCAGTCCGCTGCTGCTGGCGGCGCTGCTGGACCGCGAGGAGTACCGCCCCGGCGAACTGAGCGGGTTTTACAGCGTGTTCGGTCTGGGCGCCGCCGTCGAGAACATCTGGAACGCCGTGGGGGCGCTCGGCATGGGCATTCAGTTCGTCAGTACGCCCATGGAGATCCCCCGGCAGTGGCGGGCGATCGAGGAGCTGCTGCGCGTGCCGCCGCAGCTGGAACTGATGGCCGTGTACCGCCTGGGGTACCTGCCGCCCGAGCAGGCGCGGCCCAGCATCGACTGGAGCAGCCGTCACCGCAAACGCCTGTCGCAGTTCGTGTCCCGCGACACCTGCGACGTGCCGGAACCGGACGACGCGGGCCACTGACCCCGCCCGGCCGCGCCCCCGACCGGACCACCGGAATCCTTCATGATCTCTTAGCGTGACTGCCACACGGCGTCCCGACGGGCGGCGCAGAATGCCTCCCTGGAGGGCATCACCATGACTGAATCCACACCCAACGCCGCGCAGAGCGGCACGTTCAGGATCGGCGGGGACATCAGCGTCAACCGCCTGGGCTTCGGCGCGATGCGCGTCACGGGCGACGGAGTCTGGGGCGACCCGGCCGACCGTGAGGGCGCGCTGGCCACGCTGCGCCGCCTGCCGGAACTCGGCGTGAACCTGATCGACACCGCCGACAGTTACGGCCCGGCCGTCAGCGAGGAACTGATCCGCGAGGCGCTGCACCCCTACGATACGGTCGTGATCGCCACCAAGGGCGGCCTGACCCGCACCGGCCCGAACGTGTGGCCGCCCGTGGGCCGCCCCGAGTACCTCAAGCAGCAGGCGCACCTGTCGCGCCGCCGCCTGGGCGTGGACCGCATCGACCTGTGGCAGCTGCACCGCATCGACCCGAAAGTGCCGCGCGACGAGCAGTTCGCCGCCATCAAGGAACTGATGGACGAGGGCGTCATCCGGCACGCCGGGCTGTCCGAGGTCACCGTCGAGGAGATCGAGGCGGCCCGCCGGGTGTTCCCGGTGGCGACCGTGCAGAACCTGTACAACCTCGTGAACCGCAAGAGCGAGGACGTGCTGGACTATTGCGAACGCGAGAACATCGGGTTCATGCCCTGGTACCCGCTGGCCGCCGGTGGACTGGCCCGCGACGGCAGCGTGCTGGCCGACGTGGCTGCCCGCCTGAACGCCAGCCCGTCGCAGGTGGCGCTGGCGTGGGTGCTGCGCCGCAGCCCCGTCATGCTGCCCATTCCCGGCACCGGCAAGGTCCGTCACCTCGAGGAGAACGTGGCGGCCGCCGAGCTGACCCTGACCGACGAGGACTTCCGCGCGCTCGACGAGGTCGGGAAGCAGGAGTGGGCCAGCCAGTCCAGACCCGACTGAAACCGCTCCCGTCGCACAGGGGGCGGGCCGGCCGCGGACGCCACCCCTGGCGACCTGTCTGAAGGTCCGGCCAAGCCCAACGGCGGCCGGAAGGGGGAAGGGGCACGGTCTGGGGGCGCGCGGGCGCGGCAGAATGCCCGCATGTCCGTTCCTGCTCTTCCGGCCCTCCGTTCCCTGGTGACGGGTACGCCGCCGCACCTGACCGCGCAGTCCGACGTGCAGGCGGCGGCCCGCACCCTCTTTCCCCGCATGGCGGCCCGCCCCGGCCTGCTGGACGTGTTCGTCAATGCGCAGATCGACTCGCGGGCGCTGGCGCGCCCGCTGGAGTGGTACCTGACGCCTCGGGGCTTCGGGGAGAAGAACGCCGTCTTCATCGAGGAAGCCCGCGCCCTGACCCGCCGGCTGGCGGCGCAGGCCCTCGCGGAGGCGCAGGTGGCCCCGCAGGACGTGGACGCCGTGGTCGTCGTGAACACCAGCGGCCTGAGCACCCCCAGCCTGGACGCGGACCTGATCGGCGCGCTCGGCCTGAACCGTCACGCGGCCCGCGTGCCCGTCTGGGGGCTGGGCTGCGCGGGCGGCGCGGCCGGACTGGCCCGCGCGGCCGACCTGGTCCGCGCGGGGTTCCGGCGGGTACTGTTCGTGGCGGTGGAGCTGTGCAGCCTGACGCTGGTGCGGGGCGACGAGTCCAGCAGTAACTTCGTGGGCACGGCCCTGTTCGCCGACGGGGGCGCGGCGCTCGTGCTGACCGCCCCGGACGTGCCGGGACCGCCCGCGCTGGCGCACCTGCACGGCGCGTACTCCACCCTGATCGAGAACAGCGAGGACATCATGGGCTGGGACGTCGTGGACGACGGCCTGAAGGTCCGGTTCAGCCGAGACATTCCCACCCTGGTGCGCGGCATGATGCGCGGCAACGTGGAAGAAGCCCTGCGCGCGCACGGCTGGTCACGCGCGGACGTGGGGACGTTCGTGGTGCATCCGGGCGGCGTGAAGGTCCTGGCCGCCTACGAGGAGGCGCTGTCCCTGCCGGCCGGGGCGCTGGATTCCAGTCGCCGGGTGCTGCGGCAGTACGGCAACATGAGCAGCGTGACCGTGCTGTTCGTCCTGGCCGGGGCGCTGCAGGACGGACAGCGGGGCCGCGCCCTGCTGAGCGCCATGGGACCGGGCTTCAGCGCCGAGCACGTCCTGCTGAGCTTCCCAGGCTGACGGCAGGCGGGGGCCGACCTCCACCGGAGAACGGCCCCGCGGCTGCGTCGGCGGGAGGATCATACGGACTCCGATTGAATGGGCTGTAAAGCCCGTTCAATCCGAGCGAAGCGACTCGTAGAGCTGCTCCGCAGAGTGGGAGCAACACGGGTTCCGGACGTGGAGCTGGCAGGGGCGGTGAAGTTCCGGATTGTCGGCGAAATAAACGGAATCCGTATCAGCTGCCCTCGTTGCCGTCCACGGTCCTGTCGGGGTGGGTGGCGGCGCCGCTGGCGGGCAGGCCGTCCTTCATGCCGCCGTAGGTGCTGGGGTTGGCGTCCTGGCCGGTGTTGTCGGCGGCGCGGGGGTCGGTGGTGCTGCTGACCTGCCCGGCCGGCGAGGTGCTGTCACCGGCGTCCGCGTTCGCGTCGCTGACGCCCGTGTACTGGCCCTCGGTGGCGGCGTCGCCGGCGTTCTTGGGCGTGCCGGTGTTCCACTGCCCCTGATCGTTGATGGTGTCCTGCGAGACGTTGGCGTTCGCCTGACCGTTCGGGTTGCCTTCTCCCATGTCGTGCCTCCTGGTGCCCGCTGCCGGGCGACGTGCGTGTGGTGCCTTCCAGGGTAAGCGGCGTGTGCGGGCGGCCGGGTGGGGGAGACTTCACGCGCCCTTGGGACCTGCCCGCCGCGCTACAGCCGGCGGCCCAGCAGGCGCAGGCCCATGAACACCACGAACACCGTGCCGCCCTCGTGCGCGATGACGCCCAGCGGGAGCGGCACCTTGCCCGCCACGGCGAGCGGCGCGACGATCAGGATCACCCCGAACGCGAACAGCAGGTTCGTGATCACGGTGCGCCGCGCGTCGCGGGCCAGCCGGACGGCGCCCGCCAGTTTCCCGAGGTCGCTGCGCATCAGGACCACGTCCGCGCTCTCGATGGCGACGTCCGTGCCCGAGGCGACCGCCACGCCCAGGTCCGCGCGGGCCAGGGCGGGCGCGTCGTTCACGCCGTCCCCGACCATGGCGACCGGGCCGGGCAGCTCGCCGATCAGGCGCAGCTTGTCCTCGGGCAGCAGACCCGCGCGGTACTCGCTCAGGCCCACCTCGGCGGCGACGCTGCGGGCCACCTCCTCGCGGTCCCCGGTCAGCATGACGCGGTGCGTGACGCCGCTGGCCTTCAGGGCGTCCAGCGCGGGGCGGATGTCGGGCCGCAGGGCGTCCGCGACGCCCATCACGCCCAGCACCTGCCCGCCGACGCCCACGATCACGCTGCTGCTGCCGCGCGCGCCCAGCTCACTCAGGGCCGCTTGCTGCGCGGCGTCCAGTCTTGCACCCTGCCGGTCCGCGAGGCGGACGTTCCCCGCCCACGCGACCTGCCCGTCCGGCAGGCGCGCCTCGATGCCGTGACCGGGAATCGCCTGCGCGTCCGTGACGGCCTGCGGGGTCACGCCACGTTCCTGGGCGGCCGTGACGATGGCCTGCGCGATGGGGTGCTCGCTGTGCGCCTCCAGTCCGGCGGCCAGGGCCAGCGTGGCCTGCTCGTCGTCCGCGACGACGCCGCCCAGCGTCATGCGCGCCTGGGTCAGCGTGCCGGTCTTGTCGAACGCGACGGTCCCCACGCCCGCCAGGGCTTCCACGGCGGCGCTGCTCTTGAACAGCACCCCGGCGCGCGCGGCGGCCGCCATGGCCGAGAGCATCACGGCCGGGGTGCTGATCACGACCGCGCAGGGACTGGCGACCACCATGAACGTCATGGCGCGGTACCACGCGTCGTCCACGTTCAGGCCGAAGCCGAAGCGCAGCAGGGCGTACACGGCAGGCACGGCCAGCAGGACCGTCATGGCGTACGGGCTCTCCCAGCGTTCGGTCAGGCTCTCGGTGCGGCTCTTCTGCGTCTGCGCCTGCTCCATCAGCGTGACCAGCCGCGCCAGGGTGCTCTCGCCGGCGGGGCGCAGCACCTCGGCCTGCACGCTGCCGTTCAGGTTCACGGTGCCGGACGCCAGCTCCGCGCCCGGCGCCTTGTCCACCGGGGCGCTCTCGCCCGTGATGGGGCTCTCGTCCACGCTCGTCTGCCCCCGTACGATCCGCGCGTCGGCGGCGACCCGCTCGCCGGGCCGCACGATCAGCAGGTCCCCGATGCGGATGTCGCCCAGTTCGCACCATTTCTCCTGCCCGCCGCGCAGCACGGTCGCGCCCTCCGGGTTCAGGTTCATCAGGGCCTGGACGGCGCTGGACGTGCGGCCCATCGCCCAGTCCTGCAGGGTGTTGCTCAGGCTGAACAGAAAGAGGAGGATCGCGCCGTCTGCCGCCTGCCCGATGCTCGCCGCGCCCAGGGCCGCGAGGACCATCAGCAGGTCCACGTCCAGCTTGCGTTCCACGAACAGCGAGTGCAGCGCCTCGCGCCCGGCGGGAATGCCGCCCGCCAGGAACGCCGTGACGTACCCCGCCCACTGCAGGGCCGGGAGGTGCAGGAGGTACTGCCCGGTCAGGCCCACGAGCAGGCCAGCCAGGGTCAGGGCAGTGAGGATGACGGCGCGGCGCAGCTCCGGCGACATCGTGAAGCGCGGCTCTCGGCGGTCGCGCGGGGTGGTGAGGGTCTGGGTGGTCACGGGGGGCCTCCGGGGTGGGGGAGAGGGGCGACCCTCCTTAATAGGAAGGATTCTCAATAAGAGGATTCTACTCCCCCCGCCCCCCGAACTCAACGCAGAACACCCACCGGAATGCTCGGTAATCCCAGCCGCCCAACGGAGGAAGGCCGCCCCCTCCCACGCGGGAAGAAGGCGGCCCCCCGTCAGAGTGTCTGCCTGCTACTGCCCCTGCCCCATCGAGAAGCCCGGCACGCCGTCGAAGGTGTACAGGTGCTCGGTCTTGATGAAATCCAGCCCGCTGCCCAGCAGACCCGTCAGCAGCGCCACCACGTCCGCGTGCCGCACCGACCCGTCCCCGTCCGCCAGGAAACGGCAGCGCCAGTGGTCCGCGCGGAACGTCTCCGGCTGCCCGCCCGGCCAGACCTTCACGCCCCGGTTCGTGATCATGTTCAGCCGCAGCCGCCCGGTCGCCAGCGCCTCCAGCCGCGCCGCCAGCACCGCCGGATCACGGTCCGCCTCGGCCCACTCGAAGAACACATCCGTGCCCACCAGGGCCTTCACCACGTCCCGACGGTCCGGCTGCGGCGCGGGCGCCGGCAGCTGCCCCGGCCCCCGGCGCGCGGCGGGCAGCACCTGCGGCTCCTGCCCCAGCCGGGCGATCACGGCGTCCGCGAACCCGCGCGTCCCGACCCGCTCGCGGGTGTGTTCCCCCGCGATGTCGGCGGTGTGCACGCCATCCTCCAGGGCGCGCAGCCACGCGTTCTGCACCCGCATCGCCACGTCGTGCTGCCCCAGGTGCCCCAGCATCATGACCGCCGCCTGCAGCAGCCCGCCGGGGTTCGCGACGTTCTGCCCGGCGATGTCCGGCGCGCTGCCGTGAATCGCCTCGAACAGCGCGAAGCTCGGGCCGATGTTCGCACTGCCCGCCAGTCCCACCGAGCCCGTCACCTCGGCCGCTACGTCACTGATGATGTCCCCGTACAGGTTCAGGGTCACCACGACGTCGTACCGTTCTGGGTGGGTCGCCAGCCGCGCCGTGCCGATGTCGATGATCTGGTGCTCCTGTTCGAGGTCCGGGTACTCGGCGCCGATCTCACGGAACACCTGATGGAACAGGCCGTCCGTGAGCTTCATGATGTTGTCCTTGCTCAGCGCCGTCACCTTGCGCCGCCCGTGCGCGCGGGCGTACTCGAAGGCGTAGCGCACGATCCGCTCGCAGCCGTCCCGCGTGACGAGCTTCAGGCACTGCACGACCTCGCGCGTCTGGCGGTGCTCGATGCCGGCGTACAGGTCCTCCTCGTTCTCGCGGATGATCACCACGTCCGTCCCCGCGTGGTGGCTGGGCACGAACGGCGCGTAGGCGCGGCACGGGTGGACGTTCGCGTACAGGCCGAGCGTCTTGCGCAGCGTGACGTTCAGGCTCTTGTATCCGCCGCCCTGCGGGGTGGTGATGGGCGCCTTGAGCAGCACGCCCGCCGCACGCAGGGTGTCCCAGGTGTCCGGCGTGAAGCCGCTGGTGTGGCCCTCGCGGTACACGGCCTCGCCGATGCGGATCGGGACGGGCTGGATGCGCGCCCCGGCGGCAGCCAGGATCCGCAGGGTGGCGTCCATGATTTCGGGGCCGATGCCGTCCCCGTGGGCGACGGCGACGGTGGTGAGGGGGGTGGTGTGGGCAGGGTGCAGGGTGGGGTGCGTCATGACTCCTCCAGAAGAGCGAAATCTAATACGCGAAAAGTATGTCGTATATCATGTGCTAAGGTCAAGCCACCCATGACCACGCCCGCCCCGTGGACCTTCCTCACCAACCACACCCACGTCCTGCTGTGCCTCCAGCAGCACCCCGGCGACACCCTCCGCGAAGTCGCCCTGCGCGTCGGCATCACCGAACGCGCCGTACAACGCATCGTCCGCGACCTCGAAGACGCCGGCGTCCTCACCCGCGAACGCCAGGGCCGCCGCAACACCTACCGCATCCAGCCCAGCACCCCCCTGCGCCACCCCCTCGAAGCGCATCACACCGTCGGCGAACTCCTCGACCTGCTGCGCTAGGCAGGGGAGGCGCTGAAGACTGAACCCAGTCCAATGACAGGCCGGGACCATCCACCGTCCTACAATCCCGCCATGAGTCAAGAGAGCACGACCCAGTCCCGCCGCCTCGCCATCATCGGAACAGGTGGACTCGCCCGAGAACTGCATGAACTCGTGGAGGACATCAATGCCGCAGGCACCACCACCACCTGGGAGATCGCGGGCTGGCTGGACGGCAACGCCGCCACGCACGGCACAACGGTCCACGACCTTCCCGTCCTGGGTGACGTTGACTGGCTCCAGGCCAACCCCGACGTGTATGTCACCGTAGGTATCGGCGCTCCCCCCACGCGTCGGCGTGTGGTAGAGCGCCTCCGAGGACTGGGGCACACGCGGTTCGCCACCCTGATCCACCCCACTGCCGTCATCGGACGCCGTGTCGAGATCGGTGAGGGTACCGTCATCTGCGCAAACGTCACGACGACCACCGACTACCGCATCGGACAGCACGTCCTGATCAACATCATGGCCACCGTCGCTCACGACGACGATCTGCACGACTTCGTGACCATCGCCCCCAGCGCCGTGATCAGCGGGAACGTTACCATCGGCGAGGGCACCGACCTGGGCACGAACGCCACCGTGAACCAGGGCGTCGAGATCGGGGCCTGGACCATCGTCGGCTCGGGGGCCGTCGTCACGAAATCCCTCCCCGCCAACTGCACCGCCGTGGGTGCCCCGGCCAAACCCATCAAGGAACGCCCGGAGGGCTGGCACCTCTGACCGGGACGCAGGGTGTGCTGTCAGCCTCAGCGTGGACCTGAACCCCACTGGTCCTCTCCCCTCAGCCGGGCCGCGCCACCAGCCCTCACGACCGCTTCTGCTCCTGCGCCTCGGCCTGCATCTCCAGCATCACCAGCGCGACCAGGGGCAGCGCAACCGGCTGCACAATCGCCCGTACGAAGCCCAGCTGCCCAGCGACGGTCTGCCGCTCACTGCCCGCCTCGGCCATCAGTCGCAGGAACCACCCGGTCACACGACCAGAATTCAGAGGCCGCGCACCCCAGCCGAGCAACACCGCCTCACCCGTACAGACCGCGCAGCCGATCAGCAACGTCAGTGCCAGCAGCCAGAACGGGATCGCCAGATACGGGTAATCGGTCGCCATGACAGCGCCAAAAAGCGACATGAACGCCAGCGTCGCGCCACTGTAGAACAGCGTGAACAACACGCCCAGAGTGATCAGAAGATTGCGCCACATGGCCGAAGTGTAGGCAGGAATGCCCCGGTGGACGTCCGCACATGGGGAAACTCAGCCGGGCCACCCGCGTCACGGTCAGGTCCAGCTCTCCGAAGTCCCGGCGCACGCGGTAGGTGCTGCTGATACCCGGCGCGGCGCCCAGCCGCAGTTCGTGGAACAGTGTGTCGCGCACGTCCACCCCGTCGATGGCGACGATCTCATCCCCGCCGCGCAGGCCTGCCTGTTCGGCCGGGCTGCCCTCATGCACCATGCGGCAGCGCACGCCGAGCCCGTCCCGCAGCGGCTCCAGCCACGCGCCGGTCGTTCCCAGCCCCTGGTGACCCGGCTGGTGCCGACGCAGCAGGCGCAGCTGCCCACGGTGGTTGATCTCGTCCTCGAAGACGTGGAACCACATAAAGTGCCGGTTGCCTGTATCCCCCCACAGCGGCAGCGGTTCGTCCAGCCACGCGTCGTCCCGCGCGGCGAGCAGGGCCAGCGTCCCGGCGCGCACCTGTGCCAGTGCCTCCAGGTAGTGCCGCAGGGGCCGCCCCCGGATCTCGGCGCGGCCCTGCTGGCCGAGGTTCAGGCCCGGCCAGTGGTGGGCTTCCAGCGCGCCGTCCGGGTCCGGGTGCCCGTCACTGATCAGCTGGTAGATGCGTTCCACGGCCGCCATGTGGGCCAGCAGCATTCCGGCGCTGTTGGCGTGCCCGTCCGGGATCAGGTCCAGTTCCTCCGGCGTCCAGCCCTGCACGGCCTCCAGTGTCGTCTCGCGCGCGTAGGTCATCATGCCGACCAGTCGGGCGATCATGGGCGTGAAACCGGACTGGTCGGTCAGCAGGGTGGAAGGCATGCCCGCAGCATACGGGCCGCCTCCGCGCGGCGTTACTTCAGTTCGGCGGCGAGGTTCAGCACGGCCTTCTTCAGGGTGACGGCCCCGGCCCCGGCAGAGAGGACCTCGCCGGTGCCCCCGTCCACGATGCGGGCGACGGCACGCGCGGCGCCGCTGCCGTCGGGTTCCACGGTGATTTCCAGCCGCTGCCCGTGGCTCAGGTTCTGCGCGGCGGTGTTCAGCACCCAGTCGGCCCAGTTGATCTTCTCGGCCTGCGGGGCGTTCGCTTTCGCCTCCTGCTTCTCGCGGTACGCCTGGGTCTTCTGGTCCACGTGCGTGCGGATGACCTCGAAGCGTTCGGGGTTGCTCAGGGTGTCGAAGGGCACCTCGTCACCGCTGTCGGGGTGGTGGACGAGTGCGTCGGGCTGCATCTTCTTCACGACGCTGGCCATGATGCGGACCTCGGCGGCGGGCACGTCCCAGGGCAGGTCGGCCTCGCCGTCCACCTCGCCCTCCGCTTCGGGCTGGGTGTCGGGCGCGGCGGCCTCGACGAGGCGGGCGATCACGCGCTGCTGTTCGGGTTCCAGTTCCTCGATGACCTTCGCGGCGGCGCGGTACGAGCGGGCCTGCGCCTCGTTCTTCGGCTGGATGCCCAGCGGTTCCAGCACCCTGGCCACGTCCGCCGCGTCGATCAGGCGTCCGGCCTGCGGGGCGGTGAAGCCCCAGCGGTCCTGCAGGTACGCCTCGAAGGAGTCGTGCGTGGCGAGGAAGAATTCGTTGTCGCGGATCTCGGACAGGGCCTGTCCGGTCCGTCGGAAGTCGCGCAGGCCGTCGCGGACGGTCTGTTCCAGCGAAGAGAGGCGGGCACGTTCGTGCGGTTGAAGCTGGGTGGGGGGGGTGGCGTCGCTCATGCAGGGGAACCTCGCAGGGGGGGAGAATGCCCGTGAACGATACCAGAGCCGTCCCCTGCCGGACGCCTCCGCACAGGAGCTGTTGTCCCTGTAGGGGTAACGACTCTGGAAGCTGCGTGCCTGCCCCGGTAACGCCCACTCAGACACCCTTCACGTATGATGGAAGTACCGCCCGGAAACGGGCAAGGAGGAACACACATGGCGATGAACCTGTTCGGCGCGCGCGACACGCTCACCACGCAAAGCGGCCAGAAACTCTACTACTACAACCTCAACAAACTCCAGGAGCAGGGCCACGACATCAGCCGCCTGCCGGTCAGCATCAAGGTGCTGCTCGAAAGCGTGCTGCGCGAAGCGAACGACTACGACGTCCGCCGCGAGGACGTCGCCACGGTCGCCGGGTGGAAACCCGTCAACGAGGAAGTCGAGATTCCCTTCAAGCCCGCCCGCGTGATCCTCCAGGACTTCACCGGCGTGCCCGCCGTCGTGGACCTCGCCGCCATGCGCAGCGCCATGGTCAAGCTCGGCGGCGACCCCAGCAAGATCAACCCGCTGATCCCCGTGGACCTCGTCATCGACCACTCCGTGCAGGTCGACGAGTTCGGCACCGACTTCGCCCTCGCCAACAACATGGCCCTCGAATTCGAACGCAACCGCGAACGCTACGAGTTCCTCCGCTGGGGCCAGCAGGCCTTCGACAACTTCGGCGTCGTGCCCCCCGCCTCGGGCATCGTTCACCAGGTCAACCTGGAGTACCTCGCCAAGGGCGTCCAGAGCCGCCCCGAGGACGACGGCGTCGTCGTGTACCCCGACAGCCTCGTCGGCACCGATTCCCACACCACCATGATCAACGGCCTGGGCATCGTCGGCTGGGGCGTCGGCGGCATCGAGGCCGAAGCCGTCATGCTCGGCCAGCCCATCTACATGCTGATGCCCGAAGTGATCGGCTTCAAGATCACCGGCGCCATGCCCGAAGGTGCCACCGCCACCGACCTCGCGCTGCGCGTCACCGAGATGCTGCGCGCCAAAGGCGTGGTCGGCAAGTTCGTCGAGTTCTACGGCGCGGGCCTGAGCAACATGACCCTCCCCGACCGCGCCACCATCGCCAACATGGCCCCCGAGTACGGCGCCACCATGGGCTTCTTCCCCGTGGATGACGAGGCGCTGCGCTACCTGCGCCGCACCGGCCGCCTGGAAACCGAGATCGAACTCGTCGAGGCGTACTACAAGGCCCAGGGCATGTACCGCACCGACGACACCGTCGACCCCGTCTTCACCGACACCATCGAACTCGACCTGGGCACCATCGTCCCCAGCCTCGCCGGCCCCAAGCGTCCCCAGGACCGCGTGGACCTGACCGGGATGCACACCGTGTTCAACGAGGCGCTCACCGCGCCCGTCAAGGCGCGCGGCTTCGAACTGCCCGAAGGCAAGCTGGACGCCCAGGGCACCATCACCGGCACCGACATCAAGATCGGACACGGCGCCGTGACGCTCGCCAGCATCACCTCCTGCACGAACACCAGCAACCCCAGCGTGCTGATCGCCGCCGGCCTCGTCGCCAAGAAGGCCGTCGAACTGGGCCTGGACAGCAAACCCTGGGTCAAGACCAGCCTCGCCCCCGGCAGCCGCGTCGTCACCGAGTACCTCGAAGCCGCCGGCCTCCAGACGTACCTCGACCAGATCGGCTTCAACACCGTCGGTTACGGCTGCATGACCTGCATCGGCAACAGCGGCCCGCTGCCCGAACCCACCGTGGACGCCATCAACGAAGGTGACCTCGTCGTCGCCAGCGTCCTGAGCGGCAACCGCAACTTCGAAGGCCGCGTCAACCCGCACATCAAGGCCAACTACCTCGCCAGCCCGCCCCTGGTCGTCGCGTACGCCCTGGCAGGCACCGTCGTGAACGACATCGTGAACGACCCCATCGGCACCGGCAAGGACGGCCAGCCCGTGTACCTGCGCGACGTGTGGCCCACCACCGCCGAGATCCAGCAGGTCATGGACCAGGCCATCAACGCCGACATGTTCAAGAAGGTCTACGACGGCATCGAGAAGAGCAACCAGGACTGGAACGCCATCCCCGTCGCCGAGGGCGCCCTCTACGACTGGAAGGAAGACAGCACCTACATCCAGAACCCCCCCTTCTTCGACAACCTCGCCGGCGGCCCCAGCGACATCGTCAGCATCGAGGGTGCGCGCGCCCTGGTGAAGGTCGGCGACTCCGTCACCACCGACCACATCAGCCCCGCCGGCAGCTTCAAGAGCGACACCCCCGCCGGGAAGTTCCTCACGGAACGCGGCATTGCTCCGAAGGACTTCAACTCCTACGGCAGCCGCCGCGGCAACGACCGCATCATGACCCGCGGCACGTTCGCCAACATCCGCCTCAAGAACCAGCTCGCCCCCGGCACCGAAGGTGGCTTCACCACCGACTACACCACCGGACAGGTCAGCTCCATCTACGACGCCTCGGTCAACTACAAGGCCAGCAACATCCCCCTGGTCATCTTCGCCGGTAAGGACTACGGCATGGGCAGCAGCCGCGACTGGGCCGCCAAGGGCACCTTCCTGCTCGGCGTGAAGGCCGTCATCGCCGAGAGCTTCGAGCGCATCCACCGCAGCAACCTCGTCGGCATGGGCGTCCTGCCCCTCCAGTACAAGAACGGCGAAACCGCCGAGAGCCTGGGCATCAACGGCGACGAGACCTTCGACGTCATCCTGCCCGGCGACCTCAAACCCCGCCAGGACGTCGACGTGAAGATCACCGCCGCCGACGGCCAGAGCCGCACCATCACCGTCCAGTGCCGCATCGACACCCCCGTCGAAATCGACTACTACAAGAACGGCGGCATCCTCCAGACCGTGCTGCGCGGCATCCTCGCCAAGAGCAACGAAGTCAAAGCCTGAGCCTGACCTGAAGTGAACGAGCCCCGCCCGGTTTCCTGGGCGGGGCTCACGCTATGGCGGAGGGGGTGACCCGGCGTTACAGCGCTGTCCCCTCGTACATCTCGTCCAGTGCAACGCTGATGTTTACGCACGGCAGCGTCAACGTTCCCTTTCCTTCCACGTAGTCCTCCCTCCAGCTGTTGCCGGTGCGGGTGTAGAGGCGGGCGGCGCGGACGCTGGTGTCCACCAGCAGGTACCCCCGGAGGCTGGGGAGTTGCTGGTATGCCCAGAGTTTCTCGCGGCGGTCGGTGTCCTGCGTGCTGTCGCTGAGAATCTCTGCGATCAGGCACGGGGCATTCGTGTAGCGGGCGTCGTCCGGCATGTCCTCGCAGGTGACCAGAATGTCCGGATAGTAGTAACGGGTGCCGTGGGTGGGGATGCGGACGCGCATGTCGCTGGCGAACACGCGGCACCCGATGCGCCGGGCGGGGGCGTGCAGCGCGGCGACGAGGTTCGTGGCGACCGTACCGTGTCGACTGGTCGCTCCGGCCTGCGCGGTAGGGGTGTCGGCGGGCAGGGTGTACACGAAGCCGTCCACGTACTCCCGGCGGTGGGGGCTGAGCGGTTCGCTGCTCAGGTATTCGGCCTCGCTGAGTTTCTTCAGGGGCGAACTGGTCATGCGTTCAGTGTACGGGTCAGGTGTTCTGCCCGCGCTATGGTGCCGTCATGGGTCGTAAGGATCGGGAGCAGGCGAGCTGGGTCGAGGACACGCGCACGGAACCGCTGGACGTGTGCGTGCTGTGCGGGCGCGAGGGGGAAATGACGGATCATCACCTTGTTCCCAAATCGCAGGGGCGGCGGCAGGGCGTGAAACTGGGCGAGATTCCCACCGTGAAGATGTGCGCGGCCTGCCAGGGGTTCCTGAGCAAGACGTTCAGCAACTCGCAGCTGGCGAACGAGTTGAACACCGTCGAGGCGATCCGCGAGCGGGAGGAGGTGCAGAAGTTCGTGAAGTGGGTGCAGAAGCAGCCGCTCTCGCGGGGTGTGCGCGTTCACTGACCGGCGGCGGGGGTGACGTTCAGGGTTGATGGAGGCGGTTCAGACCCGCGTCAGGCCGGGGGTTTATACGCTGGGGTATGCGTCTGCCTGTGCCCGTGCTGTGTGCCGTGACCGCCTCGCTGCTGCTGTCGGCTTGCGGAGGGGGCGGGAGTTCCACCCCGGCTCCCGCGCCACCTGACGCTGGTCCCATCTGCACGCAGGCGGCGGCCCCCACCCCGGTTCAGGTGCAGTCCACGCCGGTGGCTGCGCTGGGCGCACCGGACTGGAGTGCGCCGCGCGTGCCGGGGCGGGTGCTGCTGCTGGGATCGGACACCCTGGCGGCGCAGTCCGTGACGACCCTGGCAGGCGTGGTGACGCAGACGGTCACGGACGGCGTGCGGCTGGCCTTCACGCCCGCTGGCACGGATGACCGGGCGTTCGCCGTGCGGCTGCAGCAGGCCGGACTGCGCGCCCAGCCGGACTTCCTGTACGCGCCGCTGGCGAACCCGAACGATCCGGGCGTGCCGGGCAACGCGGGCGTGCCCATCAGCGGTGCGGGGACGTTCACGCAGTCGTACCTGACGCGCGTGCGTGCCCCGCAGGCCTGGACGTTCCTGCAGGGCTGCGGCAAGACGCCGGTCGCCGCGAAGACCGCCATCCTGGACTCGAAGGTCGAGGCGGGCCACCCGGACCTGACGGGCCGCGTGGCCGGCAGCGCGTCGTTCCTCAGCCCGAATTCCGGTGGGTCCGACACGAGCACCGGCCACGGCACCGCGTCGGCCGGACTGGTCGGGGCCGCCACGAACAACGGCCGTGGCGTGGCGGGCGTCACCTGGAGCGGCCCGCTGCTGGCCGTGGAGGTGCTGGGCGCGTCGGGCGGCAGTACCAGCGATCTGGCACGTGGCCTGAACGAATCGGTCCGGCAGGGCGCGAAGGTCATCAACATGAGCCTGGGACTGGCAGGTGATCCTGGGGACGCCGTGCTGGCCCAGGCCCTCACGGACGCCGCGAGGAGCGCCGTGCTGGTCGCCGCCGCCGGGAACACCGCCGGGGACGGCGTGTACTACCCGGCCAGTCACCCGGACGTGATCGCCGTGGGCGCCGTCGCGCAGAACGACGGGCAACTCGCCTGCTACAGCGCCCGCCCCAGCGCCGCCCGGCCGCGTGCGCTGAACATCGTCGCGCCGGGCGGCGCCGGCAACTGCGCTGGCGCCACGAACGCCGCGCAGATGCTGATCCTCGCGCCCGGCGGCGGGTACACCCTGGGGGCCGGCACCAGTTTCGCCGCGCCCCTCGTCAGTGGCGTGGCCGCCCTCATGCGCGCCGCGAACCCCGACCTGAGCGCCGCCGAGACGAAGGCCCGCCTGCTGGGCAGCGTGAACCGGGCCGCCGGGCAGCCCCTGCTGGACGCGAACGCCGCCGTGCGCGCCGCCACCCGCTGAACCACACAGAGCCAACGGGAAGGGGGCCGGTGAGCATAATGCACCGGCCTCCTTCCCGCTGAAGGTCGTTACTGGCTGAGCTGCCCGATGATGGCGAACATCGGGAGGAACATCCCGGCCACAATCACCCCGACGATGCCGCCCAGGAACACGATCATCAGCGGTTCGATGGCGGCCGTCATGCTGTCCACGGCCTCGTCCACCTCGCGGTCGTAGAAGTCCCCGACCTTCCCGAGCATGTTGTCCAGCGAACCTGTTTCCTCACCGATGGAGATCATGCTGACGACCATCGGCGGGAAGACCTTGCTGGTGGCGAGGCTGCTGCTCATCTGCTCACCGACCATCACGACGTTCTTGGCGTTCTCGATGCTCTCCTCGACGATGGCGTTGTTCGCGGTGCCTTTCGTGATCTCCAGGCTCTCGATGATGTTCACGCCGCTGCTGATGAGCAGGCCGAAGGTGCGCGCGAACGACGCGATGGCGCTCTTCTGCACGAGATTGCCGAAGACCGGGATCTTGAGCTTGATGTCGTCGATGATCATCCGGCCCTTGGGCGTCTTGTAGTACCAGCGGTAGACGTACGTGATCACTGCAACGATCGCGACGATGATCAGCGTCGAATTCTTCAGGAAGTCCGACACGGCCATCAGGACCCGCGTGATCAGCGGCAGGGGAGCGTTCAGCTGGGAGAGGATATTCGCGAACTGCGGCACGATGGTCGTCAGCAGGAAGTACGTGATCAGGATCGCGAAGACCAGCACCACGACCGGGTAGGTCAGGGCGCTCTTCAGCTTGCCGCGCAGCGCGAGGTCCTTCTCCTGAAAGGCGGCGATGCGTTCCAGGACCGAATCGAGGGTGCCGCTGGTCTCGCCGGCCCGCACCAGGTTCACGTACAGGCGGTTGAAGATCTTCGGGTACTTGACGATGGTGTCGCTCAGGGGCGTGCCGGCCTCCACATCGGTCCGCATGTTCTTCACGACCGTCTGGAAGCCCTTGTGGTCGATCTGCTTCTGCAGGATCGCCAGGGACTGCACCAGCGGCACCCCGGCGTTGATCAGGGTGGCCAGCTGCTTGCTGAAGATGGCAATCTGTTTGAGATTGGGTGGCTGGTTGTCCAGGAAGGGAATCTTGATGTCGGCGTTCAGGCCCGACTTGGGAGCCTTGATCTCGACGATCATCAGGTTCTTGGCGCGCAGGGCGTCCCGGACCTGGTTGGCCGTCTCGGCTTCCATCTGGGATTTCAGCACCTTGCCGGAGCGGTCACGCACTCGGTATTCGAAGACGGGCATACCGGATCAGTATAGTCTGATGGTCTTGCGCTGACCTTACAGGTCCGGGGGTGCCCCGGACGGGCGGGCGGCGTCAGGGAGAACCGATCATGAACGACGAGAACAACGCACGCGCGCACGCCGCGCCGGACTGGCAGGCGCAGGTGGACCGGGCGGCCGCGCGACTCCTGGCGGGCGGCGTGGTCGCGTACCCCAGCGAGACGGTCTGGGGACTGGCGGCGCACCCGGATCACCCGGCCGCCATCCGCCGCCTGTACGAACTGAAGGGCCGGGACGCGCAGAAACCCGTGCAGGTGTCCTGCCTGAACCGCGAGGCGGCGCAGCGCCTGATCCTGCCGCAACCGGCGCTGGCACGACTGGCGCCGTTCTGGCCGGGGCCGCTGACGGTCGTCACGCCGGCCCGGCCCGACTGTCCGCCCGATCTCGCGCCGGGCGGCCGGGTCGGCCTGCGCCTGCCGGATCACCCGGTGGCGCTGGCGCTGCTGGAGCGGGTGGGGGGCCTGCTGGCGACGACCAGCTGCAACCGCAGTGGCGAGCCGGCCGCCCTGACCTTCGAGCAGGCGCGTGACCTGAACCTGGGGGATCAGGTGCTACCGGACGGCGGGTTCCCGGCGCTGGGCGTGCCGAGCACCGTGCTGCTGCTGCCCGAGGGGCTGATCCTGCGGGCCGGGGCGGTCAGTGAGACGCAGCTCCGGGCGGCCCTGACGGACCCCGCGTGAGCGGCGCGCCGTCCCTGGGCGCCCTGATCGGCGCCTCGCTGCTGGCGGCGGGGCGGCCGGTGCAGGTGCGGGAACTCGCGGCGGTGCTCGGCGTGCCGGAGGACGCGGCGCTGCGCGAGGTGCAGGCGTTCACGGCGCGCGTGCAGGCCGCCGACCTGGGCTTCACGGTCGAGGCGGTCGCCGGCGGGTACCGGCTGGTGGTGCCGCCCACGCTGTCCGGACACCTGGCCCCGCTGCTGGCCCCGCCGCCCCTGCCGGCCCTGAGCAGCGCGGCGCTGGAGGTGCTCGCGGTGATCGCCTACCGGCAGCCCGTCACGCGCGCGGAGATCGAGGCGATGCGCGGCGGTAGCGCCGGGACGGTCGTCACCCTTCAGGAGCGGGAACTCGTGAAGGTCGTGGGCCGCTCGGACGCGGTGGGCAGCCCGCTGCTGTACGGCACCACGGAACGCTTCCTGCTGGACTTCGGCCTGACCGGCCTGGACGAGCTGCCGCCGCTGGAGAACGCGAACTTCTCGCACCTGCTGCGCAGCTGATCCGGACCGGGACCGGCAGGGCCGCACGATGCACCCGGATGGAGCCAGGAGGGGAGCCGTGGCTGCCGGGCACGGACGGCGCGGCGTCCGCTCCAGTCACGCAGCGGACGGAACCCCACTTGTCCGGGCGGGGCAGATGAGCGAACATGAGCGCAGGGGCGCGCGGCGCCGCGACGGGAGGACGTGATCACTCTGAACGCCACGCACGCATGACCAGATCCACCTCCAGCCTCGACACCTTCGATTTCCTGGAACTGCTGTACCTGCTGACCGAACAGGGCCGCACGGGCGTCCTGTACGTCTTCCGGCCGGACGGGCAGTTCCAGGCGTGGCTGGAAGCCGGGCGGGTCCGGCACCTGCAGTTCGGTCAGGACGACGGCGTCCCGGCGCTTGTGCGACTGATGAACGACCCCAAGGGCCGCTTCCACTTCGACGAGGGCGTCACGCACGGCAACCCCCGCCTGGACAGCACCCTGGACGAGGTGACCCTGGAAGCGCTGGAAGCCATGCCCTTCCAGGACCTGCCGTTCGACGGTCCGGCGCGCGTCACGTCACCGCAACGGGTGAACCGCATGCGCTGGAGCCTCAAGGAGCTCGACGTCCTGAAGCAGATCGACGCGCAGAAACCCGTCTCGGAACTCGCGCAGGACCCCGAAGCGAAACGCATGCTGCTCAAACTGTTCCGCATCGGCCTGATCGTGCCCCGCAAGACCCGCGTGGCCCGCCTGACCGTCACCGTCACCCGGCAGGTGCAGGGTGTGGCGCTGGTCGACGAACTGATCTTCCGGCGCTGGAAGGAAGACATCGTGCGCCACCCGCAACTCGTGGCCCTGAAAGCCGACGACGGACAGGTGTACACCCTGCCCGTCCGCATGTCCGCCAACCTGACCAACCAGATCATGATTCCCGCCGACCTGCTGGTGCGCACCACCCTGCGCGCCGGCGACAGCGTCCTGGCCAAACCCGTCTGACGGACGGCGCCCGACCCAGGGTCAGATCCGCGCGGCCCGCTGCGCCTGCACGAACGCCAGGAACGCGTCGCGGTCCAGGGTGTTGATGACGTGCTGTGGGGTCAGGCCGGCCTTGCGGGCGACCATCACGCCGTAGCGGGCGTCTTTCAGGCCGCCCGGCACGTGCGCGTCGGTGTTGACGGCGAACCGCACGCGGTCCCGCCACGCCAGCGCCACGCGCCAGTCGAGATCCAGGCGGTAGGCGTTCGCGTTGATCTCGACGACCGTGCCCCGCTCGGCGCAGGCGGCCATCACGGCGTTCAGGTCCAGCGCGTAGCCGGGGCGGCGCAGCAGCAGGCGGCCCGTGGGGTGCCCCAGGATGGTCACGAGGGGGTGCCGGGCGGCCTGCACCAGCCGCTCGGTCTGCCGCTCGGGGCTCAGCGTGAAGAGGCTGTGGACGCTGGCGACCACGTAATCCAGTTCGGCGAGCACGTCGTCCGGGTAGTCGAGGCTGCCGTCCTCGAGGATGTCCACCTCGGCGCCCGCCACCAGGGGCACGCCCGCTGATTGCAACTCGCGGATTTCCTTCAGTTGCGCCCGCAGGCGTTCGATGCTCAGACCGTTCGCGTAGTGCGCGGCGCGCGAGTGATCCCCGGTGCCCAGGAATTCGTGGCCCAGCCGCACCGTCGCGGCGGCCATGTCGGCAATGCTGGCCGCGCCGTCCGACCACGTCGAGTGCGTGTGCAGCATCCCGCGCAGGTCCGCGACCGTCACCAGTTCATCCGGGTGGGGGAGGGTCTCCCACACGCCGTCATGCTCGGGCTCGCGGTACTCGGCGGGGCGCAGGGGCAGGTCCAGCGCCTGCATCACGTCCGCCTCGGTGGGCGTGTCCAGCACCGCGCCCGCCCGGATCAGGCCGTGGCCGCTCAGGTCGAAGCCCCGCACCTTGGCCTCCTCGCGCAGCGACTCGCGGTAGGCGGTGCCGCCGCCCATCATCAGGTCCAGTGCCCCCCGCACGCCCTCACGCGGTGCGTACGCCACCTCGACCGGCACGCCGTCCACGCGGCCAGCGAACAGGGGTTTCTTCCCGACCGGTTCCAGCCCCTCCACCACCCCGGCCAGCCGCTCCTGCACCTGCTCCGGCGTGGCAGTCACGGTCACACGCGCCACCCGCACCGTGTCCAGGCCCCGGCGCACGTCCCCCGCCACACGCGGCTCCAGCCCGTCCAGCACGCGGCACAACCCTTCCGCGACCTCGTGCGCCGTGCTCAGGTGCTGCCGCTCCTGCGCGCTCAGCGCGAACTCCACCGCCGCCAGGAACGACGCCGCACTCTTCGCCCCGAACCCCTTCAGCGCCGCCACCCGCCCGTCCCGGCACGCCTCGCGCAGGCCCTCCAGCGAATCGATGCCCGCGTCCCACAGCGCCCGGATCTTCTTCGGCCCCAGCCCCCGCACCCGGAACAGACTCAGCACACCCGCCGGAATCAGACTCGCGGCGTCCTCCAGCGGCCCGAACACCCCCGTCCGCACGTACTCCAGCAGGTCCGCCGCAATGGCCTTCCCGACCTTCGGGATACCCGCGAACGCCCGCGCGGCGAGCACATCCACCTCATCTTGCACGCCCTCCAGGCTGCGCGCCGCACTCCGGAACGCCTGCGCCCGGAAAGGATCATCCCCCACCCCCAGCAGATCCAGCAGATCCGCCGTCGTCTTCAGCGCGCCCACCAGGGACTTCTTCGTGACTTCCATGGACCCAGAGTACGGGGAAGCGGGAGTCGGCGGGCGTGCCGAACGCCTGACCAGTCGGGCCGGTAGGCGACCCCTCAGTCCGCTGCGCGGCCAGCTCCCCTTAAGGGGAGCCAGAGAGACAACGCTTTATCCGTGGCGGATGCGTCCCTGGTATGTCACGATCCGTCCGCCGACGTCGTGAATCTGCTTGATGGCGTCGGTGAAGCGGTGCCCGACCTCCTCTGGTTTGTGCGCGTCGCTGCCCAGCACGAACGGAATGCCGCGCTCGGCGGCGGCGCGCGTCAGGTCCGGGGCGGGGTAGGCTTCCGCGACCGGTTTGCGCCACCCGGCGGTGTTGAAGTCCAGTGCGAGGCCGCGTTCGGCGATGACGTCCAGGGCGTGCAGCGCGGCGTACCCTTCGGGGTCGCGGTGCCCGAACTTCTTGGGCAGGTCCAGGTGCCCGATGGAGTCGAACAGGCCGGATTTCGCGGCGCCCTCGGCCAGCGCGTAGTAGTCGCGGTACAGACCCGCGAGGTCGCGGCTGTCGTACTCCGCGATGAATTCCGGGTTGTCGAAGCCCCACGCGCCGATGTAATGGACGCTGCCGATCACGTAGTCCCACGGGTGCGCGCCCAGCACCTCCTCCACGTACTTCTCGGTGCCGGGGTGGAAGTCCGCTTCCAGGCCCAGCCGGACCTCCAGCCGCCCGGCGAACTCCGCCTGGGCGTCCTGCACGTCGGCCACGTACTGGGCCAGCTGGTCGCGGCGCATCCGCCACGGCGCGTCGTACCACGCGGGCATCGGCATGTGATCCGTGAAGCAGATGCCCGCCAGTCCGGCATCCAGGGCTGAGCGCGCGTACTCGCGGGGCGACCCGGTCGCGTGCCCGCACAGGGGCGTGTGCATGTGCGAATCGAACAGCAGAGCAGTCATGCCCTACAGGGTACGGCAGCCCCGCGCGTCCTTCAGGCCAGCCAGCCGTCCGGGAAGCGCGTGGCGGGGTGGATGGCCTGCGCGGCACTCAGCATGGCGGGCCACTGTTCGGGCCGGTAGCGGCGGCTCAGGTGCAGCAGCGTCAGCGCGGGCAGGCCCGCCGCGTGGGCGAGGGCGGCGACCTGCGTGACGGTGGTGTGCTGGTGCCGCGTGGCGAGGGCGTGGTCTTCGGGGGCGTACTGCGCCTCGGCGTACAGCGTCTGCACGCCGCGCAGCAGGGGGGCGAGGCGGGCCTGCTGCGCGGCGTCCAGCAGGAAGTCCGTGAGGTACGCGAGGCTCTCTCCGGTCTCGCGTTCCATCAGCGCGGCGCGGAGGGTGTCCGCATGGTGGACCTGACCGTTCACGTCAATGTCCCCGGTCGCCCCGCCTTTCAATGCGGCGAGCCAGGGGCCGGGGCGCAGGGCCAACCCTGCCAGGGCGGCGGGGTTCACGCGCTCCCGGCTTTCCTCCCGCAGGATGAAGCCCAGGCTGCGGCCGTGGTGTTCCAGTGGGACGGCCTGCACGCTGACGTGCGGGGTGGTGAGGATCGTGCCGTCGTGGGGGCGGCGGCCCGCGTCGTGGGCCACGGCGAAGGCCTCCTGCGCCTCGAAGCGGAAGGACTGCACGTGCGCGTCGTGAACGTCATGCACGAACCACTGCCCGCGCAGGTCCGGCGCGTGGTTCCACCAGTACCCCTGGAAGCGGTGCCCGAGGATGCGGGCCGTGCCGGGCGGCCCCCAGGCGTGCGTGGGCGCCGCGCGGTCGAAGGTCGCGCGGAAGAAATCGTCGAAGCCGCCCACGTGATCCATGTGCAGGTGCGACAGCAGCAGGTGATCGGTGGCCTGCACCTCCGCGAACGGCAGCGTGTCCAGCACGCGCGCGCCGCAGTCCAGCAGCAGGCGCGTCTGCCCCTGCCCGCTGTCCGCCACGACCCACAGCGCGTTGTCCTCTGCCGGTCGGCCCAGCACCCGTGCCCTCAACATGCCGCGCAGCCTAGCGGGTGCCCGGCGTGGCGTGCCATGCGCCGGGTGGCCTACGCCGTCCCCAGTCAGGCCGGGGTGCGCTGTCCGGGCCGGTGCCACCAGCGGCCCCCGAAGACGTGCAGGGTCAGGCCCGCGAAGACCAGCAGCGCGCCGACGGCCTTGCCGGGCGGGAATGCCTCCTGGTACACCAGGGCGCTGGCGATCAGGCCGAACACCGGGACCAGCAGCGACAGCGGGGCGACACGGGCCGCGCCGTGCCGCTGGATCAGCGCGGCCCACACGCCGAAGCCCAGAACCGTGTTGCCCAGGCCCATGAACAGGACAGCGGCCCAGAAGCCCGCGCCGGACTGCGTGAGGGCGCGGGTTACGGCGTCCCAGCCGTCCACGACGCCGGACAGCAGGGCCAGCGGAACGGGCGGAATCAGGGCGCTCCAGACGACCAGACTGAACATGTTCGCGCCGCCGGACGCCCGCACGATCAGGTTACTGACGGCCCAGCCGAGTGCGGCGGCCAGCGTCAGACCCAGGCTGATCAGGGGCAGGTCCCCGCCGGACAGCGCGCCGATCAGGGCCATGCCAGCGAAGGCCAGCGTGATGCCCGCCACCTGCCACGGCTGCACGCGTTCGCCCAGGAACCGCGCGGCCAGCAGCGCCGTGAAGAACGCCTGCATCTGCATGAGCAGCGAGCCCAGGCCGGCGCTCATGCCCAGCCCGATGGCGAGGTACAGCAGCCCGAACTGCACCACGCCCACCGCCAGCCCGTACCCCCACAGCAGCCGGGTGGGCATCCGGGGGCGCGGCACGAAGAACACGGCGGGCAGCGCCGCCAGGGCGAAGCGCAGCGCGGCCACCAGCAGCGGCGGGGCGTCCGCGACCGACCACTTGATGACCACGAAGTTCACGCCCCAGATGCCCGTGATCAGCAGGGCCAGCAGCAGCGCGCGGGCGTTCAGGGGGCTGGTGGGGGAGGGGGTGCTCACTGCGCGCGAGTGTACGCCCCCGCGCGGGTCCAGGCCGGGGCGCGGCAGGCCCGGCATCCCGCAGGGCTGGACGGCGCGGCCCACGTCCGCCCGTGTGCGGGTGTTACAGTGGACCGGTACCGACCAATTCACCCGCACGCTGCCTGCCGCCCCCACCGGGCTGTTTCTGGCGTGCCTTCACCGGAGGTCCCATGAAGCGATTCACGAACGGCCCGGCCCTGTCCCTGATCCTGAGTGCGTCCCTGCTGCTCGGAGCCTGTTCGCAGGCGCCGCAGCCCGTGGCGGCCACCCCGCCCGCCGGGACCGGCACGCTGGTCGCCAGCGCCGACGAGTGCCGCACCTTCGAGCAGAACCCGGTGGTGGTGTCCCGCATCGAGTTCAGGACGCCGCGCGACTGGCTGGACATCGTGAAGACCTTCGAACCGGTCGGCGGCAGCCTGGAGGAAGGCTTCGTGCTGCTGGACGTCGGCAAGGAAGACTTCGAACGCCTGCGCGTGACCGGCCTGACGCGCGGCTGGACCGTGCAGATCGACGCCAGGGAAACGCAGCGGCACAGCGCCTCGCTGAAAACCCCGCTGGGGGCCCTGAGCATCAACGGCTACTCCTGCTACCGCACGGTCGAGGAGACGTACACCAGCGCGCAGAATCTGGTCGCGCAGTACCCGAACCTCGCCAGCTGGAGCAGTTTCGGGTCCTCGTGGCTGAAGAGCAAGGGGCGCGGCGGGTACGACATGAACGTCCTGAAGCTGACCAACAGGAGCGTCACGGGCACCAAACCCCGCCTGCTGATCACGGCGTCCATCCACGCGCGCGAGTACACGCCCGCCGAACTCGCCACCCGCTTCGCGGAGTACCTGCTCGCGAACTACGGCCGGGACGCCGACGTCACCTGGATGCTGGACACGCAGGAAGTCTGGCTGGTCCTCCAGAGCAACCCGGACGGCCGCAAGAAAGCCGAGGCGGGCGCGTCGTGGCGCAAGAACGCGAACGACACCCAGGCCTGCGGGAACGGCCTGTTTGGCGCGGACCTGAACCGCAACTTCAACTACGCCTGGGGCACCGGCGGGTCCAGCACCGACCCCTGCAACGAGACGTACCGGGGCGTGGGGGCGGCCTCCGAACCGGAAACACAGAACCTCCAGACCCTCATCCGGGACGCCTTCCCCGACAGCCGTGGCCCCGCCCGCACCGACGCCGCGCCCGCCAGCACGCCCGGCGTGTACATCGACATTCACAGCTACTCCAAGCTGGTCCTGTGGCCGTGGGGAGATACCAACACGGTCGCCCCGAACGGCGTGGCGCTGCAATCGCTGGGCCGCAAACTGGCCTTCTTCAACGGGTACACCCCCGAGCAGTCCATCGGCCTGTACCCCACCAGCGGCACCACGAACGACTTCGCGTACGGGGAGCTGGGCGTCGCGTCGTACACCTTCGAGCTGGGCAACGCCTTCTTCGAGTCGTGCAGCGCCTTTACCGGCACTATCCTCCCGCAGAACCAGGCGGCCCTGCTGTACGCCCTGCGTGTGGCCCGCGCGCCGTACCAGCTGGGCAGCGGCCCGGACAGCGTGAGCGTCAGCGCGCCCGCCAGCGTCGCCACGGGCGGCACGTTCACCCTGAGTGCCAGCGCCACGAACACCCGCTTCAACACCAGTAACGGCGCCGAACCCACCCGCACCATTACCGGCGCGGAGTACTTCATCGACACGCCCCCCTGGGCCGGCGGGACACCCACCGCCATGACCGCCACCGACGGCACCTTCAATGCCGCCACCGAGGCCGTGCGCGCCACCGTGTCCGTGGCGGGCCTCAGCGCCGGGAAACACACCGTCTACGTCCGCGCCCGCAACAACAGCGGCACGTACGGCCCGGTGTCGGCGGTGTTCGTCACGGTGGGCGGCACCACCCCGCCCGGTACCACGTACACCGGCACCGTCGCCAGCCGCGGCAACTCCTACCAGCCCGGCACCGCCGGCTTCAGCTACGCAGGCGGAACCCTGAAGGGCAACCTGAGCGCCGCTGCGGGCACCGACTTCGACCTGTACCTGCAGAAGCTCTCGGGCAGCACCTGGACCCAGGTGGCCGCCAGTGAGGGCAGCACCAGCACCGAGGCGATCACCTACGCGGCCACCAGCGGCACGTACCGCTGGCGCGTGTACGCCTACTCCGGCAGCGGCAGCTACACCCTGACCGAAACGAGGTAAGGGAAGCGGGAGGCAGTGGGGTGTGGGAGCACAGAGTTTTCCCACACCCTGTCTGCATGTCCAGTCATCCGGAATGCATATTCATGCGCCTGCCGGACGGCGTGATCCTGCGTTGACGCGGAGCGGGTATACTCCTCGCCTATGACGAAAGTCGCCAAGACGAAGAAAACCCAGGCCCAGGCCGGCGCCGCTCCGAAGAAAACCGGGGCGGCGCGCAAGGCTGCCGCGAAAAAAGATGCAGCCCCGGTGGCCGCTGCGCCCGTGCTGCTCACTCCGGACACCCTCCCGAAACCCGTCATGGCCGGGCGGGACTTCCTGAGCAACCTCGACATGACCGCCACTGAACTGCGTGCCGTCATGGACACCGCGCACTCCATGAAACGCGGCGAGTGGCGCGCGGTGAAACCCCTGGCGGGCCTCAGCATCGCGCTGGTGTTCGAGAAGGCCAGCCTGCGCACCCGCACCACCTTCGACGTCGGCATGTACCAGCTCGGCGGGCACGCCATCACCCTCAGCAACACCGAGATCGGCCTGGGCACCCGCGAACGCGTGTCCGACGTTGCCCGCAACCTGGAACGCTGGGTGGACGCCGTCATGGGCCGCGTGTACCTCCAGCAGACCCTCCAGGAACTTGCCCAGCACGCCGCCGTCCCCGTCATCAACGGCCTGAGCGACATGCTGCACCCCGCGCAGCTCCTCGCGGACTACCAGACCATCGAGGAAGAATTCGGCACCGACCTGCGCGGCCGCTGCGTCGTGTACATCGGCGACGGGAACAACCTCGCCAACAGCCACATCCACATGGGCATCCTGACCGGCACCGACGTCACCGTCGTCACCCCCGTCGGCTACGAACCGAACGCCGGAGTCCTCATGGACGCCGTCCGCGCCGGAGTCAACATCACCCTCACGAACGACCTCGCCGCCGTGCAGGGCGCCGACGTCCTGTACACCGACGTGTGGATCAGCATGGGCCAGGAGGCCGAGGCCGACATCCGCCGCCGCGCCTTCCAGGGCTATCAGGTCACGCCCGAGATGCTCGACTCCATCGCGCCGGACGGCATCTTCCTGCACTGCCTGCCCGCCCACTACGGCGAGGAGACCGTCCCCGAGGCCACCGAACACCCCAAGAGCCGTGTGTTCGATCAGGCCGAAAACCGCCTGCACGCGCAGAAAGCCCTGATGTACCACCTCATGGGCGATCTCAAACCCCGCTGGTAAACCACTGGGGCGGCGCGCATCTGCCGTCACGCGGATGCGCGCCCGCCCGTTTCTCTGGCACGCTGACCCCATGACCATCCTGCACACGTCCCGTCTGACCCTCCGGCCCCTGACGCCGGACGACCTGCCGCGTGTCCTGGCCTACCGGAACGATCCGGAGGTCGCCCGGTATCAGGGCTGGCCGCTGCCCGCCACGCCGGACTCCGTGGCGGGGCTCGTGACGGACGCGCCGCTGGGAGCGCTCGGCTGGGTGCAGCGCGCCGTCACGCTGACGGGCGGTGAACTACTGGGGGACGTGGGCCTGAACATGCAGGGGCCGCAGGCGGAAGTCGGCGTGACACTCGCCCGCCACGCCCAGGGGCACGGGTACGCCCGCGAGGCCCTGCACGCCCTCATCACGCACGCCTTCACCGACCTGGGCCTGCACCGCGTCCACGCCAGCATCGACCCGCGCAACCGGGCGGTCGCGGCGCTGCTGACCCGCCTGGGCTTCCGGCACGAGGGCACCAGCCTCCAGAGCTACCGGCACCGGGGCGAATGGACCGACGACGCCCTCTACGCTGTCCTGGCCGCCGAGTGGACCGCGTGACGCAGGTCACGGAGTGGCTGGACGTCGTGAACGGGCACGACGAGGTCATCGGTCAGGCCACCCGCGAGGACGCCTACGCGCGCGGCCTGACCGTCCGCGTCATCAACGCCTTCCTGATCAACCGCGCGGGTCAGCTGTGGATTCCGCGCCGCACGGCGCACAAACGGCTGTTCCCCGGCTGCCTCGACATGAGCGTCGGCGGGCACGTCGAACACGGCGAAACCTACGAGCAGGCCTTCCGCCGCGAGACGCAGGAGGAACTGAACCTGAACGTGAATGACCTCCCCTGGCAGCAGATCGCCAAGCTCGGACCGCGCGACGGCCTGAGCGCCTTCATGCATGTCTACGAACTGCGCCGCGACGACCCGCCCGCCTTCAATCCGGACGATTTCAGCAGCGCGCAGTGGCTCACGCCCACCGAACTCGTGCACCGCATCGAGCAGGGCGACCCGGCCAAGGGCGACCTGAAACGCCTCGTGCAGCTGTGCTACGGGGTGGGCCATGCGTGACGCGCCGTTCCTGCTCGCCCGCCTCCATTTGCCGGAGGACCGGACGACGTCATTCATCTACCGGCGATTCGGGGACAACGTGGGCGCGATGGACGGCAGCGTCTTCAGCTTCCAGCGGGCCGGAGAGCCGGTGAATGCATACGCGTGGTGGGAGAACCATGACCCGGAGGTCATCGGGCGAGGCGGGCACGGCGTGATCCGCATCGTGCCCATGACCCCGGACCTCTGGACGCACCTGAAACCCGGAACGTCCCTGGCTATGACCTTCGAACGCCTGCACGCGCAGGTCACTCAGTCTCTGATGGAGAATCAAGCATGACAGTCCCCAAGGTATTTATTGACGGTGAGGCCGGCACGACCGGTCTGCAGATCCGCTCCCGGCTGGAGGGTCGGTCGGATATCGAGTTGCTGAGCATCGACCCGGCGCGGCGCAAGGATGCGGACGCGCGGGCGGAGTTGCTGAACGCGGCGGACGTGTCGATCCTGTGCCTGCATGACGACGCGGCACGCGAGGCGGTCACGCTGACCACGAACCCGGCCGCGCGCCTGCTGGATGCGAGCACGGCGCACCGGGTGAATCCGGCGTGGGTGTTCGGCTTCCCGGAGTTGAACGCTGGGCAGGCGGACGCGATCCGCGCGGCGCGGTTCGTGGCGAACCCCGGCTGTTACAGCACTGGGGCGATCTCGCTGCTGGCCCCATTGACGGGCGCGGGCCTGATCCCGGCGGACTTCCCGGTCAGTATTCAGGGGTATAGCGGCTATACCGGTGGGGGCCGGGCGCTGGTGGACGCGCACGAGAAGGGCGAGGATCACCCCATGAAGGGCGCATTCCTGAGTTACGCGCTGGGGCTGGGGCACAAGCACATTCCCGAGACGATGCGCTACGGGGGGCTGACCCGCACGCCGATCTTCACACCGAACGTGGGCGCGTGGGCGCAGGGCATGACCGTGACCATCCCCCTGCACCTGCGCGAACTGGGCACCACGCCGGACGCCCTGCACGCGGCGCTGAAGGATCACTACGCCGGGCAGCGGTTCGTGCGCGTGTTCGACCTGAGCGACAATCCGGAGGTGCTCGACCCGCAGACCCTGAACGGCACGAACGACTTGGAGCTGTTCGTGTACCCGTCAGCGGACGGCGAGCGGGCGCTGCTGGTCGCGCGGCTGGACAACCTCGGGAAGGGCGCGGGCGGCGCGGCGGTGCAGAACCTGAACCTCATGCTCGGACTGGAGGGCTGAGGTGGCGTCCGGCGCGAGCAAGTTGGACATCAACCGGGGCACGACGCTGTGCATGAGCGTGTCGGCCCGCCCGAGCAACTTCGGGACGCGTTTTCACAACCACCTGTACGCGGCGCTGGGGCTGGATTTCGTGTACAAGGCGTTCGGCGTGCAGGACATCACGGGTGTCGTGGCGGGTATCCGGGCGCTGGGCGTGAGGGGCTGCGCGGTCAGCATGCCGTTCAAGGAGGCGGTGATTCCGTTGCTGGACGAGCTGGACGCCTCGGCGGCGGCGATCGGGTCGGTGAACACCATCGTGAACACGGGCGGGCACCTGAAGGCCTTCAACACCGACTACACCGCCATTCAGCTGCTGATCGAGCGGCACGCGCTGGACCGGGACGCGCGGGTGGTGCTGCGCGGCAGCGGCGGCATGGGGAAGGCCGTGGCGAGCGCCCTGCGGGACGCGGGTTTCACGCGCGGCGTGATCGTCGCCCGCAACGAGGGGGCCGGGCGGGAACTGGCGGCGCGTTGCGGCTGGGACTGGCACCCCACCACGCCCGACATTCAGGAAGGCGACCTGCTCGTGAATGTCACGCCGCTGGGCATGGCAGGCGGCCCGGACGAGCACACGCTGGCCTTCACGCCCGAGCAGATCGCCCGCGCGGGCACGGTGTTCGACGTGGTCGCCCTGCCCAGCGAGACGCCGCTGATCGTGGAGGCGCGGCGGCAGGGCAAACCCGTCGTGACCGGGCTGGAGGTCGTGGCCCTGCAGGCGCTGGAGCAGTTCGTGCTGTACACCGGCGTGCGCCCCTCGGACGAGCAGGTGCGCTCAGCCGTCGAATTCGCGCGCACCTGATCTGGGCTCCTGCTGCCCCCTTGAAATGACCGGCCGGATAGGGTGAAGTCTGCTCAGGTCCGGCCGCGCCCACCATGTGCGGCGGGTCCGGGGGAGGGCAGCATGAAGCGACGGCAGCGGCGTTCGGCGTGGATGCAGGCAGCGGTGGCGGTGGCGGGCGCCTTTGGACTGGTCGGGTGCGTGCCCACCTCGTCCGTGATTCCGAACGACTTCACGGATTTCAGTGACGCGCAGCAGGCCGCGATCTGCGCCGCATCGCCGCGCGTGGGGGCCATGGGCATCCTGGAGTACGGGACGGGCGCGGCGGCCGGGAGCGTCCCGCCGGACTACGCCCTGAACTGCCCGGACCTGCGCGTGACCGCAGAACGCTGGACCGTGACCGTCTGGGCGCCCACGTTCACGGCCGCGCTGGCCGCGTTCCTGCCCGAGGCCGACCTCCTGACGTACTACGCGGACCTGCGGGTGCGCATCACGGACGGACAGGTGAGCGCCGACCCCATCGACTCGGTGCCGGAAGCGCTGCTGGACGAGGTGCGGCGCGTGACGGTCACGGTCACGCCGCTGGGCGGGGCGGCGCAACCGGTCCTGCGGGGCGGGGTGGTCACGCCCGTCACACTGGAACCCGGCGCGACCTACCGCATCGACATCCGCACGGACCGCACGCCGAACCCCTGGCCGTCCGTGACGCTCGACCCGGCGTCCGGGACGGTGCAGGCGCAACTGGCCCACTGACCTCCGCCCCCCGGCTCATACGGATTCCGTCTGTTTCGCCGACAACCCGGAACATCGCCGCCCCTGCCAGCTCCACGCCCGGAACCCGCCCCTCTCCTACTCGCTCTGCTGCGCAGCTCTACGAGTCCGCTCGGACCCAGCGGGTTTTGCAACCCATTCAATCGGAGTCCGGATCAGTCGGGGTCGCTGGCCTCGCGCAGGTGGGACTGCACCTGAATGTCCCCGTAGGCCTCGTCCTGCTGCACGCTGAAGTTCCCCTCCTTGACGCCCTCCAGCAGCGCGGCGAAGTAGGTGGTCTGCTCGCCCCAGTCCTGCGCGGGAATGCCCCGGAACGTGAAGGTCCGCAGGCGCGTCCCGAAGGCCCGCAGGGCGCCCAGCGCGTCGGCCAGGGTCAGGCGGTCGCGGGCCAGCAGGGGCACCTCGACCTGCCGCACGGCGTTCTGCGCGGCCTTCACGAGCTTCGCGAGGCTGCCCTGCGGGTTGCGGGGCCGCTCGCGGCGCGGGAGGGTCACGGGCACGGCGCGGGCGGGAATCAGGCCCTCGCGTTCGCGGCGGCGCGCGGCCAGGAACCCCACGAGGGCGTCCAGTTCCGCCAGGGCCTCCACGCCTTCCAGCACGTCATCCAGCGGCTCAGGCCAGTCGCCGTCCGGTTCGGGGTCGTCCGTGTCGGGTTGCGGCAGCAGCAGCCGGGCCTTCAGGGCGATCACGGCCGCCAGGGTGGGCAGCAGGTCCGGCGAGGCGCTCAGGGGGCTGCCCGTCACGGCCTGCGCCCAGGCGAGCACGTCCCGCGTGAGGCGCAGCAGCGGCACCTCGCCCGGCCCGACCCGCCCGGACCTCAGCGCCGAGGCGAGGTCCGTCAGGCTGCCCGTGAACGCCGGCAATTGCGCGGTGAACCCCGCCCCGGTCACGGGCGGCGGGGTGGGCGAGGGCAGTGCAGGAGCGGCGGTCACGGGTGAAGGGGAAACGGCGCTCAGAGTTTCAGGAACCCGACCTTCCCGCGCACTTCCTCCATGATCGGCTGCGCGACGGCGCGGGCTTCCTTCGCGCCCTGCGCGAGCGCGTCACGCACGAAGTCCGGGTCGGCCTTCAGCGCCTCGGCCCGCTCGTGAATGGGGCTCAGGTGCTCGGTCATGCCGGCCAGCAGCGTCTTCTTGCAGTCGATACAGCCGATCCCGGCGGTGCGGCACCCGGCGTCCACGGTCTGCAACGTCTCCAGGTCGCTGAACAGCTTGTGGTAATCGAAGATCAGGCACACGTCCGGGTTGCCGGGGTCGGTGCGGCGCACGCGGGCCGGGTCGGTCGGCGCCACGCGCAGTTTCTGCCAGATGGCGTCCAGCGGCTCCAGAATCCCGATGGTGCTGCCGGGGCCCTTGCTCTTGCCCATCTTGCCGTTGCCGTCCACGCCGGGAATCCGCAGCGCCTGCTTCTCGTACACGGCCTTCGGTTCCGGGAACGTCTCACCGAACGCGTGGTTGAACTTGCGGGCGATCTCGCGCGTCAGCTCGATGTGCTGCGTCTGGTCCTCACCGACCGGCACGGTGTCCGCCTTGTACAGCAGGATGTCGGCCGCCATCAGCGCCGGGTACATCAGCAGGCCCGCCGGGACGCTCTCCAGCTGCTCGGACTTGTCCTTGTACTGCGTCATGCGTTCCAGCTCACCGACCGGCGTCAGGGTCGTGAAGATCCACGATAGTTCCTGATGCTCGGGCACGTGCGACTGCACGAAGAACGTGACCCGGCTGGGATCGAGGCCCACCGCGAAGTTCGCCAGCGCCATCTCGAAGGTCCGCTGCGCGAGCAGGCCCGGCTCGAACGACGCGGGGTTCGTGATGGCATGCAGGTCCACCACGCAGTAGATGGAGTTCTTCCCGAACTCCTCGCCCAGCCGCACGTAGTTGCGCATGGCCCCGAAGTAATTCCCGATGTGAGGCTCGCCGGTCGGCTGGATTCCTGAAAAGACACGCGGCATAACCCCGTGATTCTAGCGGGCGGCGCCCACAAAAAGCAGGCGGCATGAAAAAGCCCCGCGCGGGGCGAGGCTTTCTCAGGGCACAGTCTGGATTGCTGGATTGACACGGCTGTGCAAGCCATTCAATCCGAGTCCGAATTACTGGTCGGCGGGGGGAGCGGCCGGGGTTTCGCCCTGCGTGGCGGGCGCGGCGTTGTCCTCGGCGGCGCTGTCCCTGCTGGTGCCTTCCTCGCCGCTGGCATCCTCGGCGGGCGGCGCCTTGGGCGTCTGGGCGTCCACGCGCTTCTGCTGGGCAGCCAGCACGGCCTGCAGGTTGTTCTTGGCTTTCAGGCTGGCCACCTGGGAATCCAGGAACTTCTGGCCTTCCTCGCCTTTCTTCTGGGCCAGCACCTGCGACTCGATCTGGTCGCGCACGGCGCTCAGCGGCTGGGTCGCGGCGGGTTTCAGGTCCGTCACGAACGCCACCGAGTACCGCTCGCCGATCTTCACGGGGTCGGTCAGGCTGCCCTCGCCCGCGTCACGCAGGCTGCGGGCCTCGAACACGGCGGCGTTCAGCTCCTCGCTGAGTTTGCCGTCGCCGGCCGTGACGCTGCCACGCTCGCTGACCGTGCCGCCCGCCTTGCCGGCCGCCGCCGCGAAGTCCGTCTGGCCGCCGTAACTGTTGCGGAAGGCCAGGGCGGCCGCCTGCGTCTTGAAGCTCGCCTCGAGGACCGTGCCGCTGGCGGGCGTCTGGAACTGCTCGCGGTTCTCGGCATAGAAGCTGCTGATGTCGGCGTCCGTGACCTTCACGTTCCGCGCGCCGTACGCGGTGATGCCGGCCGTCAGTTCCTGCTGCGTGCCGGTCAGGTTCAGTTTCAGGCGCTCGACCAGGGTGGGCGCGGCGTACCCGGCGATCAGCTGCTGCGTCACCTGGGGTTTCAGGATGGAGTTCACGAGCTGCGCGGCCTGCGCGGGGTCCACCTGCTGCAGCAGCGCCGTGAACTGCTGGTTGTTCACGACCTGCTCGATCACCTTCGAGTACGGGATGTTCTTCCCGGCGACGGTCGCGACGGTGGGGTCCTCGACCTTCCAGTTCAGGTCCTTGAACTCGACCTTGACGTCTTTTTCCAGGTCGGCGACCCAGGCTTCCACGGCGGCGTTCTTCTTCTGCTCGTTCACGGCCGTGACGAGGTCGCTGCGGGCCTCCGCGAAGGGTTTCGGGGCGGGCGCGAGGTACTTCTCGACCTTCACGACGTAGAACTTACCGCCGCTCTCGATCACGTCGGTCAGGCCGCCGCTGGTCAGGGCGAACGCGGCCGCGCCCACCTCGGCGGGCAGCGCCACCTGCGCCACCGGGCGCGGCGCGCCGTTCTCGACGGGACCCAGGGCGCCGCCACGGTCGGCGAACTCGCTGCTGTTGGCCTTGGCCAGGGCCGCGAAGTCCGCGCCGCCCTGCGCCTGCTTCAGCAGCGCCTGCGCCCTGGCCTTGTCGGCCACGACGATCTGACGGGCCTGGATGCGGGCGTCCGTCTGGAACTTCTCGGTGTTCAGGTCGTAGTACGCGCGCAGTTCCGCGTCGGTCGCGGCGGGCACGGCCTTCTTGATCTCCTCGACGCGGCGCTCGATGGCGAGGCTCTGGCGGACCTGCTCGCGGTACGAGCTGTCGGTCAGACCGGCGCCCTGCAGGGCGTCCGTCCAGGCCTTGTTGTCGGTCAGCTGGTTGGCCTCGCGGACCTCCTTGACCTTGGCGGCCACGTCGGCGCGGCTGACGCGGATGTCCTTCACGGCGTTGCGGACCAGCGTCTGCTGCACCTGCTGCGCCACCACGAAAGTCTTGAAGTCGTCGCCCAGCACGCCGGTATCGGTGCTGGCCAGGACGGGGTTGGCGCGGCGGGCCGCTTCGAGTTCCTCGACGGTGACGGTCGTGCCGTTCACGGTCAGGGCGGGCGTGCCGGTCTGCCGGTTGAACAGCTCCCCGACGTTCGGGGTGAACTGGAACGCCATGCCCGCGACGAGCAGCAGGGCCAGAACGCCCAGCATGACGTTCACGATCTTCTTCTTGTTCACTTGATCTCCTTCATGCGAAGTGCTAGGGTACGCGAGCTATGCACTCGTAGCTCAGGTGGATAGAGCGTTGGCCTCCGAAGCCAAAGGCCACTGGTTCAAGTCCAGTCGAGTGCACCACAGAAGTTCCATGAACGCCACCCGCAAGGGTGGTGTTTTTGTTCAGGGGTCCGCCCGTCACGCGCGGGCGCCTTGACGGGATGATCTGGAGTCGCACGCGCCGGATTCTAGCACGCAAGATTAAGCGGGCGTGAAGCAGGAAACGGCGTCTGCGGCACTCTTTTTCCCGCTCCGGCCGGGCGGCGGGCGTGCCCCTGACCGTGCGCTGCGTTCCCACCCGCCCCCGCCTCGCCCTGTACGCTGTCACGCATGAATGCCCCGATCACCCTCCTGACCCTGCTCGAAACGCTGCCCGGCTCGTACGCCGGTCCCGCCCGCCCCGACGAGGCTCCCTACGGCCTGGTCGGCGTGGGCGAGGGCGCCCTGGCCGCCGCCATCGCCCAGACGCTGATCGCCAGCAGCCTCACGCGCGGCGGCACGCAGTTCGTGCTCGGCAGCCCCGACGCCAGCGCCCTCGCCACCGATTACGCCGACCTGGCGGTCGTGGCCGGCGCGAACGCCCGCCGCGTCGCCACCGGCGGCACCCCCGAGGAGATCGACGTGCTCGTGCCCGGCGGCCCGCTCGCCACGTACCACTTCGCGCAGTTCGTCGCGCACGCCAGCGGCCACAGCGACGAGGCCGCCGCCGCCGACGCCCTGATCGCCGACCTCGCCGCGCGCTGCGCCCCGCACGTCACCGAGAACAACCCCGCCCGCGACCTCGCCTGGAGCCTGTGGGGCCGCACGCCCCTGCTGCTCGCCGCGCCTGAAGCCGAGGCCCTGCCGCACGCGTGGCAGCAGCTGCTGGCACGCACCGGCAAGACCCTGAGCGTCCCGGTGCTGGGCGACCCGCTGCCCTTCGTGACCGGCGCGTTCGAGGCGCAGCACGAGAAAGGCGACGCCAAGGTCGCCCTGATCCTCGGCGACGCCGACGACACCCTGCTGCTCGCCCGCGAGATCCTCGAGAGCCGCATCGACGAGATCATCCACGTCCCGTACCCGGACGGCGCTGTCGGTTACCCCGCCGCGCTGGCCCTGTGGTACTTCGGCGCGTGGGTCGCCGCGTACCTCGCCGAACGCTACGGGCAGGAGCCCGGCGACCTGCCCGTCCTGGGCCGCGCGCAGGGCGTCATGAGTGGCGAGGACCGCGCCCAGGCCCGTCTCGCCGCGCCCCGCGACGACCTGCGCCGCACCAACGTCCTGAAGGACTGGGCCGACGATCAGGACGTGGACGACGTGGAACTCGACGAGGACGAGGACGACCGCGACGAGGAGTGATGCGGGCTTGGAGTGATGCAGACTCCGATTGAATGGGCTGCAAAGCCTGCTGGGTCCGGGCGAAGCGACTCGTAGAGCTGCCTCGCAGAGTGGGAGAACAAGGGGTTCCGGGGTGTCAGCGAAACAGACGCAATCCGTAGGACCTGCGGCCGCTGAAGCCACCAGCGAGAAGCGGGGAGCGAGGGCTGACGCCGACGCTCCCCGCTGTTGCTGTTCCTGCCCCCGGTGGAGGGGCCGGTTCGGTGCGGTGGGGTTCAGTGCAGGGGGACGTGTCCGGGGAAGCCGATGAGCAGGTCGAGCAGGTCGCCGACCATGGCGCTGGCGGTGACCATGCCGCCGGCGCCGCCCCCGGCGAAGATCAGGGTGCCGCATTCCTCGCCCTCGTAGACCATGGCGTTGCGGCTGGCTCCGGCGGTGCACAGCGGGTGCGTGTCCGGCAGGGACTGCGGGGCGACGCGGGCCTGCCACTCGCCGCCGACGGATTCGAGTTCCGCGACGAGCTTGATGCGTTCGCCGCGCGCGCGGGCCGCCTGGATGTCGGCCTGGGTGATGTGCTCGATGCCCTGCACCTGCACGCGGTCGTACCGGAAGTTCCCGTCGGCGCAGAAGCGGGCCAGGACCGTGAGTTTGTGCGCGGTGTCGAAGCCGCCGACGTCCAGGGTGGGCGGGTCCTCGGCGTACCCGAGCGCCTGGGCCTCGGCGAGGGCCTGCGCGTAGTCCTTGCCGCCTTCCATCTGGGTCAGGATGTACAGGCAGGTGCCGTTCAGCACGGCCTGCAGGCGCGTGAAGGTACTGGCGCGCAGCACGGTGCTCATGGGGCCGATGACGGGCGTGCCGGCCATCACGGACGCCTCGTAGTACAGCTTGCCGTTCAGGGCGTGATCGCGCAGTTCGTCCCAGCATTCGGCCAGCAGCGCCTTGTTCGCCGTGATGACGGGCCGCCCGGAGCGCAGGTAGGGGCGTAGCATGGTCATGGGCAGCTGCACGCCGCCCATCGCCTCGATCACGACCTCGCACTCCTGCAGGAAGGCGGGGTCGGTGGTCAGGGGCGTGCCGGCCGGAATGCGGCGCTCGCGGGCCGTGTCGCGCACGAGCACGCCCACGACCTCGATCCGTACGCCCAGGTCCGCGAAGATCGCCGCGCGGCGTTCGATCAGGTTCAGGACGTCCTGCCCCACGGTGCCACAGCCGAGCATGCCCACAGTCACGGTTCTCATGCGCCCGACTGTAGCGCCCGGCCCGCGCCGCGCCGGGGGGGCGGGATAGGTGTGGTGCCGGGCGGTGTCCGTTGAACGTGAAGCCTTTCATTTGAAACGCCCAAGGGGTTCAGGGTTCCACATCAGTGGCTCAGAGGGCGGGACGCTAGACTGCGTGCATGTTTCCCGTGTTCATCTTCCGTCCGCTTCGCCTGTGCCCACCCTGGGCCGGGCGTCAGGTCCGGCCATGAGTGCCCGCCTGACTGAACTGAGTGCCGAATTCGGTCTGGTGGAGCGCGCCCTGGGCGACCCGGCCGCGCTGGCCGACCCCCGAGAGTACGCCCGCCTGACCCGCCGCCACCGGGAACTGCTGCCGCTGGTGACGCTGCTGCGCGAACGTGACAGCGTGCAGGCCGACCTGGACGGCGCCCGCGAACTGCTGGGCGACCCGGACATGCGGGAACTGGCCGCCGGCGAGATCCCGGCCCTGGAAGCCCGCCTGACGGAACTGGAAGCCGAACTGGTGGTGCTGCTGCTGCCCACCGACCCGGACGACTCCAAGGACGTGATCCTGGAACTGCGCGCCGGGGCGGGCGGCGCGGAGGCCGGCCTGTTCGTCATGGACCTGCTGCGCATGTACACCCGTTACGTGGAGGGCGCGGGCCTGCGCCTGAACGTCCTGGACGCCAACGAGAGCGACCTGGGCGGCGCCAGCCGGGTCGTGGCCGAGGTGACGGGGGACGGCGCGTTCCGGGCGCTGCGCTGGGAGCGCGGCGTTCACCGCGTTCAGCGCGTGCCCGCCACCGAGAGTCAGGGCCGCATCCACACGAGTACCGTCACGGTCGCCGTGCTGCCCGAGGCGGAGGCGGCCGAGGTTCAACTGGACCTGTCCGAGGTCCGGATCGACGTGTTCCGCTCGCAGGGCGCCGGCGGGCAGGGCGTGAACACCACCGACTCGGCCGTGCGCGCCGTGTACCGCGCCGGGACGCCCGACGAGATCATGGTCGTCTGCCAGGACGGCCGCTCGCAGATCAAGAACCGCGAGAAGGCGCTGGTGGTCCTCGCGTCACGCCTCGCGGAACGTGAACGCGCCGCCCGCGAGGAACGCGAACGCTCGCAGCGGGCCGCGCAGGTCGGCAGCGGCGACCGCAGCGAGAAGATCCGCACGTACAACTACCCGCAGAACCGCGTGACCGACCACCGCCTCGAGGGCGAGGGCAAGAACCACCCGCTCGACAGCGTGATCGCCGGGAACCTCGCGCCGGTCGTGGCGGCCCTGGCGCGCGCGCAGCGGGAACTGCAACTCATGGACATGCAGCGCCAGGAGGGGCAGCATGGCGCGGCGTGACCTGCTGGTCGCCGCCGGCATCCTGCGCGACCGCGCCGGGCGGGTCCTGCTGGTCGGGAACGACTGGCAGGGCCACGGCCGCGTGCGCCACACCCTGCCCGGCGGGGTCGTGGAACCCGGCGAGACCCTCCCGGAGGCGCTGTACCGCGAGATCTTCGAGGAGACGGGCCTGAAACTCACGGGCATCAAGCACATGGCGTACACCGTTCACATCGAGGACGAACGCCGGGGCGAACGGGCCATCGCCGTGGCGTTCGAGGCCACCTGGGACGGTCTGCTGAACCCCGCCGACCCGGACGGCTTCATCGTCGAGGCCCGCTTCTGCACCCCGGAGGAGGCGCTGGACCTGATCGAATCCCCGCCCATGCGTGAGCCCCTGAGCGATTTCCTGAAGACAGGGGAGCCCGGACGGTTCTACGCGTTCAAGGGCTGGGACGGGCGGGGAGGACTGCGCATACCGGCGCTGAAACCCCGCCCCTGACGTTGGGCGCATGAACATGCCCCGGCCCTCAGGGGACCGGGGCGTTCCCGTGGGCCGGGGATGCGGGGGCATACGGACTGTCCGGGCGAAGCGTGAAAGAGAGAAACGCCCCTCCGGACGTGAAGCCGGCAGGGGCGGTGAAGTTCCGGAGTGTCAGCGAACCGAACGGCCGTCCGGATCAGTAGTCGACGGCCAGGATCTCGAACTCGGCGGTGCCTTTGGGCAGCTGCACCGTGACCTTCTCGCCGGCGCGGCGGCCGGCCAGGGCCTTGCCGATGGGGCTGGCGTCGCTGATCTTGCCCTTGAGCACGTCGACCTCGTAGGTGCCGACGAGTTCGAAGCGGTGCTCCTTGCCCTTGGCGTCCTTCACCGTGACCTTGGCGCCCAGGCCGGCGCCGCCGCTGCTGTCCTCCTCGATGATCACCGAGCGTTCCAGCTGGCTTTCCAGTTCCGAGATGCGGGCCTCGTTCTCGGACTGCTGCATGCGGGCCTCGTCGTAGGCCGCACTTTCCCGCAGGTCGCCGTCCGCGATGGCGCGCCCCATGTTCTCGGAGATCTCCTCCCGCTTGGTGGTTTTCAGGAAGTGGAGGGTTTCGAGCAGTTTGTCATACCCGCGCTGGGTCATGGTGATGCGTTCTTTCGTCATAGACAGTCAAGTATAGAGCGTCCGGACCTGACCGTGCATGTGACGCCGCGCCGCTGCCCGGCAGGCGTGGGGCGGGCACATGAGGCCGGACATGAAGAAGTCCTCGCGCCGCTCCCCACCTGCCCCCGCGCGGGGCCGGGTACGCTGCCCACATGACCCGCAAGAACGATTCCGACTACGCCCCGGACGGGGAAGTGCGCGACGACGGCACCACCGGCGAACTGCTCCAGGACAAGATGGCGGCCGAGAGCCTGCTGCGCGGCGCGGCCGACGCGGACGGCACCAACCCCAACGACCAGCCGGGCTTCAATGACGGCGTGCTGGGCGGCCACGACTTCGAGGACCGGCAGGGGACCCCGAACAACGACGGCGACAGCGACCTCGAGGGCCGCGCCAGTGGGGGAGAGGGCGCGCAGCGCAGCGGCGGTGTGGACGGCGGCCCGCCCCGCACGACCCCCCTGCCCGGCACTGAGAAATAACCCCTCCATGCAGGAACGCCCCGGCCGGTGATCTGGTCGGGGCGTTCCTGCGTGAGGTCAGCGGCTGTCGCTGCTCAGGCCCAGGTTCTCGGCCACGGCCTGCTGCGCCTGCTTCTGCGAGTCCATGACTTCCACCTCGACCCGCTCGCCGCTCTCGAGGTCCATCACGAAGTGGTCGCCGTCCAGCCGGACCCGCGAGAGGATCTGCTCGTCGCCCTGCGGGCGGGTCGTGGCGCGTAGTTCCACGAACCGGCGCAGCGGCGTGCGGATGACCTTGGGCGCCAGGATCTCCTCGACCTGAAAGATGCCGCCGGAGTTGTTCATGGTCACGCTGATCAGCACCGGCTTCTCGCGGCCCTTCTCTATGACCACCTGATCCACGGCCAGCGCACTGATCGAGTGGATGTCCACGCTGCCCAGGCTGAACGCCTTGCGGCCGCGCCCCTTGGTGATGTCCGTGCCGTCCGCGACGGCCACGATGCCGCCCTCGACCGTCAGCGGGGCCGGGTTCAGGTCGTGGCAGTTGATGGCGCCCAGAATGAACGACCGGACCTTGGTGCGCTTGAACGGGTCCGGGTACAGCGGCCCCATGATCCGGTCCAGGATCGGCAGGGCCAGCGCCACGCCGTGCGCCTCGTGCCCCGCCCGGTGAATCTGGTTGCCGATGTCGTGCAGCATGGTGCCCAGAATCACGGTCAGGAACACGTCGTCCGCGTCGCCCACGCCGCTGTCCATCAGGTCGGGTTTCACGCCGCCCTCGATCAACAGTTCCGTGATCGCCATGCCTGCCGCGCCCGTGATGAACGCGTGGACGCGCCCGTGGTCGTTGTAGCCCAGTTTGCGCATGGTGATGTAGTTCGCCATGTCCCAGTGCGCCAGGGCTTCCGGGTCGCCGCGCAGCGCCTCGTAGGCGGCCAGGGCGCGCGGGAAGGCTTCCAGGTCCGCGCGGATCGCCTGGTTGGCCTCCTCGATCAGCTTGGCGCGCGGCGTGGTGAATTCCACGACCCGCTGCGCGTTGGGGGTGGCGGACGGGGCCTCGTTCCGGCCGGTCACGTCGCGGACGACGCCGCTCTCAACACTCAGGCGGAACTTCTGGGGGTTGCCCTTCCCGTCGGAGGGGCCGCCCGGCTCACTCACCCTGGAACTCCGCCGGGCGCTTGTTCAGGAAGGCGTCCACGCCCTCGCGGAAGTCCTTGGTGGCGACCGTCATGCCGAACAGGTCCGCCTCGATCTCCAGGCCGCCTTCCAGGGTGGTGTCCATGCCGCGCCGCACGGCCTCCTTGACCAGCGACACGGCGATCGGGGCGTTTTTCAGCATCGCCTCGGCCACCTCGCGCGCCTTGGTCAGGGCGTTGTCGGCCACGTAGTTCACGAGGCCCATGGCGAGCGCCTCGTCGGCTTTCACCTGACGGGCCGTGAGGATCAGGTCCAGCGCGCGGCCCGTGCCGATCAGGCGCGGCAGGCGCTGCGTGCCGCCGAAGCCCGGAATCAGGCCCAGGCCCGTCTCCGGCAGGCCCAGGCGGGCGCCCGCCGAGGCCACGCGCACGTCGCATGCGAGCGCCAGTTCCAGCCCGCCGCCCAGCGCGTAGCCGTTGATGGCCGCGATCACCGGGATGGGCAGGCTGCTGATCTGGTGCATGACGTCCTGCCCGGCCAGCGCCAGTTCACGGCCGTCGTACACGCCTTCGAGGTCGCCGAACTCGCTGATGTCCGCGCCCGCCACGAAGGCCTTCTCGCCGCCGCCCGTGATGATCAGGGCGCCCACCTCGGCGTCCTCGATGATCATGTTCACGGCCTGCGCGATCTCCGAGAGGGTGTCGGCGTTCAGGGCGTTCAGTGCGCGGGGGCGGTTGACGGTCAGCACGGCGATGGGGCCATGCTGATCGATCTGCACGTTGTCGAATTCCAGTTCGTCGAGTTGGGTCATGGGAGTATCCTGCCACAGCCCACGCGGCCACTGTTCACGTCGTGGCTGCCCCCGCCCCTCCGGGAACGCCCCGCAGCCGACCGGGCGGGGTCAGCTGGCGTCGTTCGTGGCGAGCGTCACCACGGCGTCCAGCGCCACGCGCACCATGCGGTCCACCCCGGCGGCCAGCACCTCGTCCGGCACCAGCTGCGGGTCGCCTATGTCGTTGCTGCACGCGGTCAGGCACGCGGCCCGCAGGCCCCGCTGCGCCGCCACCAGGAAGATGGCGCTGGCTTCCATCTCGAAGCCCAGCACGCCCCGGCCCGCCCAGAGCCGCGCGTGCTCGGGGGTACTGGCGTAGAAGGCGTCCTCGGTCATGACCAGACCCACGTGGTGCGGGGCGCCGTGCGCGCGGGCCGCCTTCACGCTGGCCTCCACGACCTCGAAGCTGGCGGCCGGAGCGTACGGCGCCCCGCCCAGCATCTGGCGGGTGGTGCCGTCGTTCGGGACGGCGGCCGTGGCGATCACGAGGTCGCCCGGCGCGACGCTGGGGGTCGCGCCGCCCAGGGTGCCCACGCGGATCAGGGTGGTGGCGCCCAGCCGCGCGAGTTCCTCGGTGACGATGGCGGCGCTGGGGCAGCCCATGCCGGTCGTCTGCACGCTGACCGGCACGCCCTGGTACGTGCCGGTGAAGCCCAGCAGCTGGCGGTGGCTGGTGTACTCGCGCGCTCCTTCCAGGTACGTCTGCGCGATGTACCGCGCGCGGTTGGGGTCGCCGGGCAGCAGCACGTAGGGGGCGACGTCTCCGGGTTGGGCGCGAACATGAATCTGGCTCATGCGCGGAGTATAAGGGGCGCTTTCCCCGTCCGGACCGGCCGGGTGGTCCCTACAGGCCATGAGAATCCCCTCATGAGGCGGATGCATTGGCGTTTCGACAGGCTTCTCACGAAATGCCCGACTCTGGCGTCCACCACGGGCTGCGTCCCTCTCACCTCAAATGACCCTGGTGTCATCAGACGCTCACGTAGGGACGAAATCAATCCCTGGTCACATAAACGGCAGCTGACCCCAAGGGCAACCGTACAGAAGTTCACAAAGCACTCACCGCCGCTGCCTACGGTGAACGTCAGGAAAGCGAAGAAGAGTGCGGCCCCAGGGTCCCCCTTCCGCAGCCGAACGAACCAAGGAGAACATCATGCGCAAATCACTGATCATCGCGTCCACCCTGGCCCTGAGCCTCGGCGCTGCCAGCGCCCAGACCGCCACCACCACCGCCGCCCCCGCACAGGTCACCCTGAGTGACGTGCCCGCCGGCCACTGGGCCAAGGACGCCGTGGACCGGATCGTGCAGTGCGGCCTGATCCAGGGTTACCCCGACGGCACCTACCGCGGCAACCAGAACCTCACCCGCTACGAAGCGGCCCTGATCTTCTACCGCGCCCTCCAGACCGGCGCCCTCAGCAACTGCGGCCTGAGCCAGCAGGACATGACGGCCGTCGCCAACGGCATGCAGGAAGTCAGCACCGAGCTGGCCGCCATCGCCAGCCGCGTCACCGACCTCGAGAAGCTCACGGCCGACCAGCAGGCCCGCATCGACGCCCTGGAAGCCAAGATCGAGGGCATGGGCGCCGGCGCCGCCAGCACCGACACCGCCGCCATGACCGCCCGCATCGACGCGCTCGAAGCGGCCATCCGCAACATCCCCGCCGGCCCCCAGGGTCCCGCCGGTCCTGCTGGCCCCGCCGGCCCTGCCGGTCCCCAGGGTCCTGCCGGCCCCGCCGGGACCAGCGCCAGCGGCACCGTGACCACCACCCCCACCACCCCCGCGACCGGCACCGTCGTGATCGGCGACACCGCCCCGACCACCACCGCTGCCCAGCGTGACCTGTACGTCGGCATCAACGGCGGCGTGAAGGGCGCCGGTACCGGCTCCGAGTGCCGCAGCGTGGACGGCAAGAACACGGCCGTCGGCTACTGCTTCAGCGGCGGCGCCGTGATCGGCAAGAGCAACGTGATCGGCCCGGTCGGCGTGCGCGTCGCCGGTGACTACCAGCCCGGCTGGAACGCCATCAGCGGCGACGTCAGCGCCACCTACGACGTCAGCACCGGCAGCAACCTGACCCCCTACGTGGGCGCCGGTCTGGGCCTGACGAGCAGCCAGAAGCGTGGCGACGTCACCAAGAACGAGTCCGACGTGTACGTGAACGCCGTCCTGGGTGCCGACTACCGCATCACCGACAGCATCTCCGCCTACGTCGAAGGCAACGGCAAGTACTACCTGAGCAACAACGGGTACGGCACCGGTCTGGCCACCGCCGACAAGAGCGGCTTCAACCTCGGCGCGAAAGCCGGCGTGAAGTTCTTCTTCTGAACCTGACCACCACCGCGACCTGATACCAGGATCGCAGCCAGCAGGGGCGGCTCCCACCACGGGGGCCGCCCCTGTGCCATTCCCCCGTCCGATTCCGGGGGAAGGTCCGGGCTTCCTTTCGCGCCGCCCTGCACGCGCTAGACTGACGGTTATGCGCCTCGTTTCCTTCCTTCAGGTGCTGTTACTGCTCGGTATCGGCGTCTATCTGGCGCTGTTCGCGCTGGAGAACCCCGCCCTGGTGCGCCTGCCGCTGCCGTTCGGTCGGGGCGAACTGACCGTCTCGGTGGGCGTGAGCGTTAGCCTGTTCCTGCTGCTCGGCGCGACCTTCATGGCCCTGCTGCTGCTGCCCGGCCTGTGGCGCGAACGCCAGCGCCGCCGGCGCGAGGCCCGTGAACGCCGCGCGGCGGAGGACCGCCTGACCGCCACCCTCCAGGCCCGCCTGGGCGCCATGCTGCCCCTGACCTCCGAGCCGGCCGAGCAGGAGCCCGCGTGACCCGCCGCACGCCCACCACCACGCCGCCCACCGAGTGGCTGCTGGCCCCGCCAGCCAGCCGCGAGGCGCTGCTGGACACCATGCGCCGCTGGCGGGTCTCACCGCCGCTGGCGCAGGTCCTGAGCGGCCGGGGCCTGAGCCCTGCACTGCTGGACCCGCCGCTGACCCTGACACCCAACCCGGCGCTGCGCGAGGCGGCGGGGCGGATCGTGCAGGCCATCCGCGAGCGCAAACGCATCCGCATCCACGGCGACTACGACGCGGACGGCGTGAGTGCCACCGCCACCCTGGTCCTGGGTCTACGTGACCTGGGCGCCGACGTTCACGGTTTCATCCCGCACCGCCTGAACGAGGGGTACGGCGTTCACCCGGACCGCGTGCCGGAACACGCCGCCGCCTGCGACCTGCTCGTCACGGTGGACTGCGGCGTGACCAACCACGCCGAGATCCGCGCGCTGCTGGACCACGGCACGCAGGTCATCGTGACCGACCACCACGCGCCCGGCGACGAATTCCCGGACGCGCTGGTCGTGCATCCCAGCCTGACCACCGACTTCGACCACGACCTGCACAACCTGACCGGCGCCGGCGTGGCGTACCACCTGCTGTGGGCCGTGAACGACCTGCTCGGCCAGCCGGAACCCCGCCCCTACGCGGCCCTGGCGACACTGGGCACCGTGGCCGACGTGGCACCCCTGATCGGGGAGAACCGCGCCCTGGTCCGCGCCGGACTGGACGCCCTGGCCGACACCGAACTGCCGGGCCTGCGCGCCCTGCTGGACGCCGGACGGGTCCGGCGGCCCACCGCGCGGGACGTGGCGTTCATTCTCGCGCCGCGCATCAACGCCGCCGGGCGCATGGGCGAGGCCGACGTGGCCCTGGACCTGCTCACACAGCGCAGCCCCCACGAGGCCGCCCGCCTCGCCGAATACCTGGAAATCCGGAACCTGGAACGCCGCAAGTTGCAGGACGACATGTTCACGCAGGCCCTGAGCATCGCCGACCCCGCCGAACCGGCGCTGGTCGTCACGCACCCCGACTGGCACGCCGGCGTGATGGGCATCGTCGCCAGCAAACTGCTCGAGACGTACCACAAGCCCGTGTACATCATCGCGCAGGGCAAGGGCTCGGTGCGCAGCACGCCCGGCATCAGCGCCGTGCAGGGCCTGCGGTTCAGCCACGACCTGCTCAAACGCTACGGCGGGCACCCCGGCGCCGCCGGGTTCTCCATCGACCCCGCCAACATCGGCGCGTTCCGGGACCGCATTCACGCGTACGCCCGGCAGTTCCCCGCGCCGCACCCCCGCGTGCGCCTGGACGCCCCGCTGCCCGGCCTGGGCGCCTCGCTGGACCTGCTGGCCGAGGCCGCCACCTTCGAACCGTTCGGGGAGGGCCACCCGCTGCCGCTGTGGCACCTGCGCGACACCCTGACCGACACCCGACTGGTCGGCAAGAAAGGCAACAGCCTGCAGTTCAAGGTGGCGGGCCTGCGCGGCATCAAGTTCGACGAGACCGACGACACCGGCGGCGAACGCGACCTCGCCGCGCAACTGGTCAGCAGCGAGTGGCGCGGCCAGACCCGCCTGGAATTTCACGGGCAGGCGCTGCGTGCCCCCGCCACCCTGCGCCTGGACGCGCCGCCCGCCCCGCAACCCTACCCGCGCCTGAACCCGAAAGCGGCCATGGACCACCTGCGCGCCGGCGCCGCCGCGCACGCCAGTGGCCCCGTCGCCGCGTACCTGCGCGACAACGTGCCGGGCCTCACCCTGACCGGGCCGGGCGACGCGCACCCCGGCGGCGAACTGATCCTGTACGCCCTGCCGCCCGAGGACGACCTGCGCCGCTGGGCCGGCCAGGGCCGCGTGTCGTTCGCATTCGGCCCCCGGACCCTCGCGGACCTGGAAGGCAGCCTGACCCGCCACCACCTGGGCACCCCGCCCGCCAACCCCCTGCTGGACGAGGCAGGTGGCCTGGAAGCCGCCGCCGACGCCTACCGCCGCTGGCAGTGGGCGCACCACTGGCGCACCCTGGACGACGGCGGCTGGAGCGCCAGCGTCCACGCCATGCTGGGCCTCCCCGGCGTGCCGGAACGCGAGGCGGTCAGCGCCGACTGATCCGGACTCCGACTGTTTCGTTGGCACCCCGGTCGTGTTCCGGGCAGGCCAGCGATGAACAGGCAGTGCTTACTCCTCCCCCTTGAGGGGGGAGGCTGGGAGGGGGTGAGCAGGAACGGCGTGACAGAAGACGTGTTCCGTGCCTGTCCCCTCTGCCGCTGGAACAGTGTCTGTACCATTGCTCAAACGGCAGTCCGCCCTGTTCCCACTCTGCGGGGCGGCTCTCCGAGTCGCTCCGGTCGGACCCAGCGGGCTCTGCGGCCCATTCAATCGGAGTCGGTCTTACGCGCCGACGAGGCGACGGGCCAGCGCCCAGCCGCTGAGCAGCGCACTCTCCACGCGCGGGCCGTGCGGGTCCGGCGTGAACCAGTCGCCGCACCAGCCCAGGTTCAGGTCGGCGTCCCAGTGGCAGGGGCCGGGGGCGGTGACGGCCGGGATGGAGTACCGCCAGCGGTGCGCGAAGGCCTGCGCGGCGTCAAGCGGGCCGAGGATGTCCTGCGCGGCGGCCAGCAGGTCCGGCAGCACCTGTTCGGGCGTGCGTTCCAGGTTCGCGCGGGTCCAGGCGGGCGTGGCGTGCAGCGTCAGGGCGGGGGGCGCGCCGTCCGGGCGTTTGGTGTGCTCACGGGCGATCCATTCCAGGACCGGATGATCGGGCCGCAGGGCGCGCCAGTGGGCGGGCACGTCCTGGCGCAGGATCACGCCGGCCGCCCAGCAGGGGTCGTACGTGACCTGCGCCGCCTGCCGCGCCGCCTCGCCGGAAGCGTGGCCGCGCAGGACGGCCGGGACGGGGTCATGGCTGCCGGGGTCCAAGGTACCCAGCAGCGCCAGGAGTTGCGGGGCCGGGACGTTCAGGATCAGCGTCGGTGCCTCCCAGGACTGGCCCTCGCGCGAGTGTACGCGCCAGCCGCCGCCCTGAGCGGCATCCAGGCGTTCCAGGCTGGTGACGGTCACGCCCGTGCTCACGTCCAGTCCGCGCGCCAGGGTGCGGCCCAGCGTGCTCATGCCCGCCGGGGGCGCGTAGCGGGGGTGGCCATCGTCGGGGGGCGTGACCTGCCCGGCCTGCCAGCGGGCCACGTCGCGCGTCCACACGGCGTTCCAGCCGTCGCGCACGCCACCCTCGGCCAGCGTGCGGGCGCGGTCGCTGCGGGCCGTGAAGAAGCGCGCCCCGTGATCCACGCGGACCTCCGGCCCGTCCGGCAGGGTCACGCGGCGGGTGGCGGCCCGGCCGGACACGCCGCGCGCCTTGTCCAGCAGCCCCACGCGCAGGCCCGCGCGGGCGGCGTCCTGCGCGAAGGCCAGTCCGCCCAGGCCCGCGCCGACCACCAGCACGTCTGCGCGGGTCATACGGACTCCGATTGAAGGAGCTGCAAAGCCCCTTCAATCCGAGCAGATGCGAGTAGGAGAAAAACGGGTTCCGGGCGTGGAGTTGGCCATCCGGTGAAGTTCCGGATGGTCGGCGAAACAGACGGAATCCGTATCACAGCAGCGCGCGGTGATCCGCGAGCAGGCAGCGGTCCTGCACCACGTCGATGCCGTGACCGCTCAGCTCGGCGGCCACGGCGTCGTCGCGGATGCCCAGTTGCATCCACACGACTTTCGGGGGCGGCGTCATGGCCAGGATGTCCGGCACGTGCAACCTCACCTTGTCGCTGCGGCGGAAGATGTCCACGATGTCTACCGGCACGCCGATCTCGGCGAGGGTGGATACCGCGCGGTGCCCGAAGTAACTCTCGCCGCGCGCGGCCAGCGCCGGGTTCACGGGAAGGATGGTGTACCCCTGGCGGTGCATGTACTCCGGGACGTAGTACGCGGGTTTCACGCTGTCATGGTGGAAGCCGACCACCGCGATCACCTTGTGGGTGCTCAGGACGTTCACGATCTGCGTCGTCTGCGTCAGGAGGGTCATGCGCCGCCTCCCTGTTCATGCGCGCCCAGGTCACGGCCACCGAGATCCCGGTACGCGGCCTGCGCGGCTTCCAGCGTGGCGTTCAGTTCCGCGTCGCCGTGCGCGCCGCTCACGAAGATGCTCTCGAACTGGCTGGGCGCCCAGTACACGCCGCGCGCCAGCATCCCCTGGAACCAGCGGGCGAAGGCGGCCGTGTCGCTGCGGGCCGCGTCGGTGTACGTGCGCACGCTGCCATCCGGGACGTCCTGATGGAACGCCGTGAGCATACTGCCCACCCGGTTCACGCTGACCGGCACGCCCGCCGTCTGCGCCGCCGACTTCAGGCCCGAGGCGAGCTGCGCCGTGTAGGCGTCCAGCCGCGCGTACAGGTCCGGGGTGTTCTCCAGCGCCGTCAGGGTCGCGAGGCCCGCCGCCATCGCCAGCGGGTTCCCGCTGAGCGTACCCGCCTGGTACACCGGTCCCTGCGGGGACACGAAATCCATCACGTCGGCCCGGCCGCCGTACGCGCCGACCGGCAGGCCCCCGCCGATGATCTTGCCCCAGCAGATCAGGTCCGGTTGCAGGCCCAGCAGGCCGGTCGCGCCGCGCAGCGACAGGCGGAACCCGGTCATGACCTCATCGGCGATCAGCAGGGTGCCGTGCTCCCTGACGCGGTGCAGCGCCGCCAGGAATTCCGGCGTGGGCACCAGCACCCCGGCGTTCCCCACGACCGGCTCGAAGATCACGGCCGCCAGTTCGTGCCCCCGCTCGGCCATCAGGGCGTCGAGCGCCTGCGGGTCGTTGTACTCGCTGACCAGTGTCAGGCGCGCGTACTCCTCGGGCACGCCCGCGCTGCTGGGAGCCGCCGCGCCCAGGTGCCCCTCGTTCGTCATCAGGCCGCTGCCGGCCTCGACGAGCAGGCCGTCCGCGTGCCCGTGGTAGTTCCCCCGGAACTTCAGGATGAATTTGCGGCCTGTCGCGCCGCGCGCCAGCCGCAGCGCACTCATGGTCGCCTCGGTGCCGCTACTGACGAACCGCACGCGGTCCACGCCGGTCAGGCGCGTGACCTGCTCGGCCAGCAGCACCTCACGCTCGCCGGGCGCGCCGAAACTCGTGCCGAACTGCAGGGCGTCCGCGACCGCCTCGCGCACGGCGGGCAGGTTGTGGCCCAGGATCATCGGCCCCCACGACCCGATGTAATCCAGGTAACGGGTGCCGTCCGCGTCCGTCAGGTACGCGCCCTGCGCGCTGGCAATAAAGCGCGGCGTGCCGCCCACGCTGCGGAAGGCCCGCACCGGGCTGTTCACCCCGCCGGGCGTGACGGCGCGCGCCCGCGCGAACAGCGCCTCGGACTGCGCGGTCGGCGCGGACTGGACGGCAGACATAAACTCGGTCTTCATGACGCTCACCTTATCGGAGGCCCGTGAGGCAAGTGCGGCAGCGCGCACACACAACGCCCACCCGCACCGGGCCGCCGCGTGAACTTCAACGAATCATGAAGGTCGGCGGCGGGAACGGAGCCTCTATTCCCGCCGCCGGCCCGCCCGAGTCGTACGGACTCCGATTGAATGGGCTGCAAAGCCCGCTGGGTCCGAGCGAAACAAACGGCAGTCCGTTTTACAGCCCCAGCAGCCCCAGTGCGACCGTGTCGGTCAGCTCGCGCTGGAAGGGCTGTACCAGCGCCCGCTCCTGCGCGGTGCCGGTCTGCACGTCGCGGCTCAGGTCCGGCAACTGCCCGCTCTGAAGGGCCTGCGCCGCCTGCGCGAAATCAATGTTCGGCAGGCCCAGCGCGCGGTTCACGCCCGAACGGACCTGCGCGTACCGTTCCGGCGTCATCCCCTCGGCCGCCAGCGCCGCCGACTGCGCCTGACGTGCCGCTCCCACGCTGCTGCCCGCGTCCCGCAGGACCGCCATCATCTGCAACAGGTTCGGGTTCTGCCCGTTCTGAATGTCGGTCCAGACCTGCTGCACGCCCGTGAACGAACTGCCCATCGCGGCGCTCACCTTGCGGCGCACCCGCACGAACTGCTGAACCTCTGCCCGCGTGAGCGGCGCGGCCGTGCCGGGGGTGTCCGTCCCGGCCGGCTGCGTCTGATCCGTCTGGGGCTGGCTCTGCGTGGCGGGCGGCTGCCAGTTCGCCAGGAAGGCCCGCGCCGGCTGCACCACCAGGAACCACGCCAGTCCCCCCAGTAACGCCAGGACCAGCAGCGTCCCGCCCCCGCAGCCCAGGCAGCCGCACCCCAGTCCCCGACCCTGCCTCACGCGTCGGCTCCCGACTGACCTGCTTCCGTCCTTTTCATGCTCCCAGGTACGCAGGTGATCCCCGGATGGTTCCGCCCGCGCGGGCGCTATCATGGGCCGGCACTCTCACAATCCACACCCCACCCCGGAGGTTCCATCATGATGCGTTCCCTGACCGTCAGTCTGCTCGCGGCCCTGGCCCTCGCCGCCTGCTCCCGCACGCCCACGCCCGCCGAGACGCGCACGCAGGACACCCGCACCTTCACGGCCGTCACGCCTGCCCTGACCGCCCGGACCGGCGCGCAACTCTACCAGGGCAAGATGCCGGGCCTGCGCGGCGAGGCCGCCTACGCCATCGAGGTGCCCGCCACCTGGAACGGACAGCTTGTCATGTACACCCACGGGTACGCCGGGGACGGCCCGGAACTGCGCGTGCAGACCCCCCCGCTGCGCGACTACTGGCTGAGCCTGGGCTACGCCTGGGCCGCCAGTTCCTACAGCGCCAACTACTACGACGTGCAGGCCGGCGTGGAAGACACCAACGCCCTGGCGAACGCCTTCGCGGCCCTGACTGGCCGCGCCCGGCCCACCAAGACGCTGATCATGGGCGTCAGCATGGGCGGCCACGTCGCCGCTGCCGCCGTCGAGAAGGAAACCGCGCAGACCGCGAAGAACAGGACCACCTACGCCGCCGCCATGCCCGTGTGCGGCGTCATGGACGAGGAGTACGAGTTCCAGTGGCTGGGCGACTACACCCTGGTCGCCGCGCACCTCGCGGGACTGGGAGCCAAGACCTTCCCGCAGGGCACCGACACCTTCAAGGCGCTGCTGCCGGACATCCTGAACGCCAGCTTCAGCTCGTACAGCGGCGCACTGTGGCAGGAGAACGCCACCCAGGGCGCCAAGCTCCGCGAGATCGCCCGCAACCTCACGGGCGGCCCCCGCCCCGTGTTCGACCTGGGCTTCCGCGTCGGCGCGCTCCAGGGCGCCGTCCTGAGTACCGGCGGCTCGGACGGCACCCTGACCGGCATCCTGCCCCGCAACACCTACGGCAACGCCACCACCACCTACCGCTGGACGACCGCCGCAACCCCCACCGCCGCCGAGGTCGCCTTCAACGCCAGCGTCCTGCGCGTCACGCCCGCCCAGAACCCCAACCCGGCCCTGCCGGACCGCGTGCGGTACCTGCCGCGCGTGAACGGCGAATTCAGCGTGCCGGTCCTGACCCTGCACACCACCGGCGACTTCTACGTGCCCTTCCGGCACCAGCAGCTGTACCGCGCCGCCGCCACCGCCGCCGGCAACGGCGACCGCCTCGTGCAGCGCGCCGTCCGCGCCCCCGGCCACTGCGACTTCACGGCCGCCGAACTCGTCGAGGGCTTTGGCGACCTCGTGAAATGGGAGGCGGGCGGCGCCAGACCCGCCGGGGACGACGTGACCACCCCCGCCGTCATCGCCGAGCCCACCTACGGTTGCCGCTTCACCCGTGGCACGCGCGCCGGCGTGGACGCCTGCCCCGCGAACTGAGGGCGGTGGGTTTCAGGCCGTAGCCAGTAGACACGCAGCAGCGGCGGGGGCATTCCGGTTCGGGTCGGGGTGCTCCCGCCGCCGTCGGTTCATACGGACTCCGATTGAATGGGCTGCAAAGCCCGCTGGGTCCGAGCGGATGCGACTCGGAGAGCTGCCCCGCAGAGAAGGGGAGAAACGCCCCTCCGGACGTGGAGCTGGCAGGGTCGGTGAAGTTCCGGATTGTCGGCGAAACAAACGGCAGTCCGTATCAGTCCGGCAGGGTGGGCAGCGCGGTCAGCAGTGCGTGGCCCCCGCGCAGCGAGGCGGTCACCGGGCCGCCCTGGACCTCGTTGCTGACCGTCCAGCCGCTGCCCAGCGGAATATCGGCGCTGTCCAGCGGCCAGCGCACGCCGCCCAGGCTCAGGCCCCGCAGGTCCGAGAGGGCCAGCACGCTCAGGGTCGCGCCCGGCGCGACGGCCAGCGACAGGGGAGAGGCGGCGGTCAGCGGCCAGCCCCACTCGTCCCCGCTGGTCAGGGTGACGCGCAGCCCGTCGCGTTCCGTCAGGCGCACCGCCAGCAGCGCCAGCGCCAGCGCGTGATCGAAACGGCCGCCGAACGCGCCCAGCAGCACCAGTTCGGTCGCGCCCCGCTCGCGCGCCACCCGGATCGCCAGTTCCGCGTCCGTCTCGTCCTTCGCGGCCGGGTGGACCTCGCGCGGCGCGTCCACGAACACTCCGGCCGACGAGTCGAAATCCCCCACCCAGGCGTCCACCGGCGCGCCCAGGCCCCACATGGTCAGCAGCGCCGCGTGCCGCGCCCCGCCGTCCGCCGCGACCACCAGCGCCGGGCGCGGCAACGCCTGCAGCAGCGGCGAATCCATCAGCCGGCCCCCCACCAGAATCCACGCGATCAAGCTGCCCTCACGCCCGGCAGTATGCCGCGCGGGGCGACCCCCCTGCCTGGGTGTGCTAGCATCAAATCCCGGAGGCCGAGCGCCCCGGTTTTTCTTTTTGGCTCCCTGGTAGTGGGGTGGTCCCACGTGGAGCGGGCGCTCGCGGTCAGACATGAAATACATCTTCGTTACAGGCGGCGTCGTCAGCAGCCTCGGTAAAGGCGTGGCCAGCGCGTCCCTCGGGGCGCTGCTGCGTGCGCGCGGCTACAAGGTCACGGCCGTCAAGATCGACCCCTACATCAACATCGACGCGGGCACCATGCGGCCCTACGAGCACGGCGAGTGCTTCGTCACCGCGTCCGGCGCCGAGACCGACCTGGACATCGGCAACTACGAGCGCTTCCTGGACCTGGACATCCCGGCGGGCAGCAACATCACGACCGGGCAGGTGTACCAGGAGGTCATCCGCAAGGAACGCGCCGGGGATTACCTGTCGCAGACCGTGCAGGTCATCCCGCACGTCACGGACGAGATCAAACGCCGGGTGCGCGCCGCCGGTGAACGCGCCGGGGCCGAGATCGTCCTGATCGAGGTGGGCGGCACGGTGGGCGACATCGAATCGCTGCCGTTCCTCGAAGCGATCCGGCAGTTCAAGTTCGACGAGGGGGACGAGAACGTCCTGTACCTGCACCTGACGCTCGTGCCCTACCTGGGCACCAGCAACGAGTTCAAGACCAAACCCACCCAGCACTCGGTCGCGGAACTGCGCTCCGTGGGCATCAGTCCCGACATCGTCATGGTCCGCAGCAAGGAGAAACTCCCGGCCGAGATCACCCGCAAGATCGCCGCCTTCACCAGCGTCCGCGAGAACCGCGTGTTCTCCAGCTTTGACGTGTCGCACGTGTACGAGGTGCCCCTGGCGCTGGAGGAACAGGGCCTGGGCAAGACCGTCGAGGACATCCTGTCCCTGGAACGCATCCACCCGAACCTCGCCGTGTGGCAGAACGCCGTCAAGACTATCAAGCAGCCCGCGCGTGAAGTCACGATCGCCATCGCCGGGAAGTACACCGCGATGCCCGACGCGTACCTGAGCCTCATGGAGTCCCTCACGCACGCCGGGATCGCCAACGACGCCCGCGTGAACATCCAGTGGGTGAACGCCGAGGACCTCGCCGACCCCAGCGTCACCGACGCGGACGTGCAGGCCAGACTCGCGCAGGCCGACGGCATCCTCGTGCCCGGCGGCTTCGGCATCCGCGGCATCGAGGGCAAGATCCGCGCCGCGCAGCACGCCCGCGAGAGCGGCACCCCGTACCTGGGCATCTGCCTGGGCATGCAGATCGCCGTGATCGAATACGCCCGCCACAAGGCCGGCCTGGAAGGCGCGAACAGCGCCGAGTTCGACGAGTACGCCCCGCACAAGGTCATCGACCTGATGCCCGAACAGCTCGAAGTGGCCGGGATGGGCGGCACCATGCGCCTGGGCGACTGGCCCATGGACCTGCAGGCCGGCACGAAGATCGCCGAACTGTACGGCGTTCCGCAGGGCGGCACCGTCCGCGAACGCCACCGCCACCGCTTCGAGGTGAACCCCGCCTACACGCAGCAGCTCAAGGACGCCGGACTGGTCATCAGCGGCGTCACCCCCGGCGTCGAGGGACGCGGCGCGGGCCTCGTGGAAACCATCGAGATTCCCGGCCATCCCTTCTTCGTGGCCCTCCAGGCCCACCCGGAATTCAAGAGCCGCCCCATGCGCCCCAGCCCCCCATTCGCCGCCTTCATCAAGGCCGCACTGGACGCCCAGAAGGCATAACCCCACAGTGAAGAGGGGGGCGGACTCGCAGGCCGGGTCCGCCCCCTTCTCTGGTCTGTGGGGATCGGGCGGCCTTGACACGGGCAGCCGGGTCCCGCAGACGCTGTTGACCATCAGCCATCAGCCATCAGCCATCAGCCATCAGCCATCAGCCATCAACCATCAGCCATCAGCCATCAACCATCAGCCATCAATTATCCAGCCCCAGCTGGCGCAGCGCCCGGTCCACCTGAGCTTCGAGGTGGGCGTGGTCGCCGCTGTTGTCGATGATGACGGTGGCGCGCTGGCGTTTCTGCTCGGCGGGGAGCTGGCGGGCGTCGCGGGCCAGCACCTCGGTTTCGGTCAGGCTGCTGCGGGTCATGACGCGCTGCACGCGCAGGGGCAGGGGGGCGTCCACGACGATCACGGCGTCCATCTGGGCGTCCAGGCTGCCCTCGAACAGCAGCGGGATGTCCTGTACGACTGCCGGCGCGCCGTGTGCGGCGGCCTGCGTTTCCAGGGCGGCCATGCGTGTCCGGACGCGGGGGTGCGTGATGGCGTTCAGGTCTGCCAGGGCGGCGGGGTCGCCGAACACCCGCGCGGCCAGGGCGGCGCGGTCCAGGGTGCCGTCCGCGACCACGCCGGGAAAGCGGGTTTCGAGCAGGGCCAGCACCTCGGGGTCCTGCGTGACCAGCCGGGCCTGCTCGTCGGCGTCCAGGACGGTCAGGCCGCGTGCGCGCAGCAGGGCGGCGACGGTGCTCTTGCCCGCGCCGATGGACCCGGTCAGGCCGATGCGCCGGAGGGAGGGGAGGCTCATGCTGCCGACTGTAGCAGCGAGCAGTGTGGCCGGACCGGGCGGGGGCGCGTCAGCTGCCGGTCACGCCGGGCGTGAAGACTGTCAGAATGGATGGCCCCCTGTCTCACAGCCGCTTCACCCCCGCTGTGTTCGTTCTCACGTATTATCCGCTCACGCCACATACTGGCAGGGCGTGGCCGTTTCCGGTGCAGCCGCCCCGGACGGACCCCACGGAGGTTTTTCGAGTGAATCGACGCACGACCGTTTCTGGCCTGCTGGGCCTGATGATTACCCTGGGTCTCGCTGCGGCATCTGCCGCGGTCGCCCAGACGGCCCCCACCCAGACCGCGCCCGCCCAGCCTGCCCAGGCGGCGCCTGCTCCCACCGCTCCGGCGCGCGTCATTCCGGCCGCGAATTACGTCGCGGTGGGCGTGTACTACTACGAGCAGGGGCAGTTCGATCAGGCGTACGTGGCGTACCGCGCCGCCGCCGAGATCGACCCGCGCAACACCGACGCCCTGATCGGCCTGGGGCGCTCGCAGGTGAAGTTGCGCCTGTACAGCGCCGGTATCGAGACCCTCCGGCGCCTGATCAGCATCGACAGCCGGAACTTCGACGCGTACATCTCGCTGTCGCAGGCGTACGTGCAGCAGTACATCGGGGCGGGGGACCGCGCCAGCGTCGCTTCCAACCTGAACGAGGCGCTGCGCGTCCTGACCGATGCGGAGGCCGTGGCGCCGGCCGGCGCGTCCCGGAACGTGCCGCTCAGCCGCGTGTGGAACGAGCGCGGGTACGTGTACAAGTTGCAGGGCGACGGTACGAAGGCCATCGAGGCGTTCCGGCAGGCGTCCACGCTGAACCCGGACAACTCGATCCTGCTGTACAACCTGGGCGACATGTACTACGCGACCGGGAACATCCCGCAGGCGCTCGATTACCTGCAGCAGGCCGTGATCGTGGACCCGCGCGACGCGTACAACCGTGCGTACTACGCCAAGCTGCTGGCCCTGAGCGGCAACCTGACCGCCGCGCGCCCCGAGGCCGCCCAGGCGGCGCGTCTGGCCCCGAAGAACGCCTACGCGGTCGGGCAGTACGGCGTGGTCAGCTACCTCGCCAAGGACACGGCGACGGCGCGTGCGCAGCTGACCCAGGCGGTCACGCTCGACCCGCTGCGCTACCCGGAGTTCTACTACTACCTGGGTCGCCTGAACCTCGACAGCGGCGAACTGAAGGCCGCCCGTGAGAACCTGACGCGCGCCGCCGCGCTGGGCAGCAACACCCCCGAGTACCTGTATTACCTGGGCCTGAGTTACGAGCGGGGCGCCGGTGCGGTCGCGCCGGACCGTCTGAAGGCCCGCGAGAACTACGAGGCGGCGCTGAAACTCAGTCCGTCGTACCGGCTGGCCCAGGAGGGCCTGAACCGCACGCGCTGAACCGTATGCGCTGACGCGCCGCCCCGGCCCACCCTGGCCGGAATTGTCACAGAACTCTGACAGGCGCCGCTGTCTGTCACAACCCACTTCAGGCTGCCGACGACCCGTTTCCGCGACGGGTCGTCGCTGATTTGACCCCCCCACCCCCCACCCCCGCAAGAATGGCAGGGCATGGGGAAAAATGCGTCTGGATCGACCAAGAATCCCACTGTGCGGGTGGCCGGGCGGGGCGTGCCCGGCCTGGGGTGCCCCCCCCGGATGGGGGCAATCCAGGGCGCGGCTGTTCATGACTCCGTACGTGAGCCGCCTGAAAGGGACCACTGACTAAGGTGAGGGCACTTCAACCGCTGAACCCATTCAGGCAGCGAAAAAGGACACCTCACATGCCCAGCTTCCCCCACCCCCTGACCCTCCTGATCCCCGCCGCGCTGCTGCTCGCCTCCTGCGGCGCCGGCCCCAGCGTCCCCAGCGCCGTGGGCAGCACCACCACCACCGGCAACCAGGGCAGCGGCCTGAAGGACGCCGGCAGCCAGACCATGGGCGCCGAGGAAGCCCAGATCCTGCGGGAGATCAACGAGGCCCGCGCCGTGCCCCGCACCTGCGGTACCCAGCGCTTCGAAGCGGCCGCGCCCGTCACCTGGAACGGCTACCTGGCCGCCGCGGCCCGCGCCCACGCGGCCGACATGGCTGCCCGCGGGTACTTCGACCACGACACCCCGGAGGGCGTCAAGCCCGCCCAGCGCGCCGAGGCGGCCGGGTACACCGGCTGGCGGATCGTGGCCGAGAACATCGCCGCCGGGTACACCCTGGCCAACGTCACGCAGGGCTGGCTGGACAGCCCCAGCCACTGCAAGACCCTGATGGACCCGACCCTGAAAGAGGTCGGCGTGGGCTACGTCTACAAGCCCGGCAGCCGGTACGGCACGTACTGGGTGCAGGATTACGGCACGCGCTGAGGCGTGACCGCACCGCGCTCCAGGGTTGAAGCTGGGCGCACGCGATAAAGAAAGGGTGGGACGGTTCTGTGAGGGGAGCCGTCCCACCCGCCCTGTCGTGGGCCGGGCGGTTCAGACGGCCGGGCGTACCGGACCGGGCCGCGCCGCTAGACTGACCGGGTATGTCCGTGCCCGCCACCCCGCCCACCAGCGCCACCAGCAGCGCCGCCGCCCAGGCGCGCGCCGTGCAGTCGCGCGACACGACCCCCCAGGACCTGACGGCCGCCACCCTGGCCCGCATCGAGGCGGCCCGTGACCTGAACGCCGTCCTGAGCGTCAACCCGCACGCCGCCGCGCAGGCCGCGCAGGTGCAGGCCCGCCTGGACGCTGGAGAGCCCCTGCCGCTCGCGGGTGTGCCGGTGATCGTCAAGGACAACATCAACGTGACGGGCACCGCCACCACCAGCGGCAGCCGCATCCTGCGCGGGTACGTCAGTCCCTACGACGCCACGGCCGCCGCGCGGCTCGTGCAGGCGGGCGCCGTGATCGTCGCCAAGGCCAACATGGACGAGTTCGCCATGGGCAGCTCCACCGAGAACAGCGCCTACGGCCCCACCCTGAACCCGCACGACCCGGCCCGCGTGCCCGGCGGCAGCAGCGGCGGCAGCGCCGTGGCGGTCGCCGCCGGCCTGAGCGCCGTCAGCCTGGGCAGCGACACCGGCGGCAGCGTCCGCCAGCCCGCCGCGTTCACCGGCGTGTACGGCCTGAAACCCACCTACGGCCGGGTCAGCCGCTCCGGCCTGATCGCGTACGCCAGCAGCCTCGACCAGATCGGGCCGTTCGCCCGCAGCGCCGAGGACCTCGCGCTCGTCATGAACGTCATCGCGGGGCACGACCCCCTGGACGCCACCAGCCTGCACGCGCCGCCCGCCTTCACCGCCGGGACGCCCGACGACCTGCGCGGCCTGCGGGTCGGCGTGATCACCGAGAGCCTCGCCGGGAACACGCCGGGCGTCGAGGCGACCCTGAACGCCACCCTGGACGCCCTGCGCGGCGCGGGCGCGACCGTCGCCGAGGTCAGCCTGCCGGAACTGCGCTACGCCATCGCCGCGTACTACCTGATCGCCATGCCCGAGGCGAGCAGCAACCTCGCCCGCTTCGACGGCATGGTGTACGGCCAGCGCGCCCCCGGCAGCGACGTGACCGAGGCCATGACCCTGACCCGCGAGCAGGGCTTCGGCCCGGAAGTGCAGCGCCGCATCCTGATCGGCACGTACGCCCTGAGCAGCGGCTACTACGACGCGTACTACAGCAAGGCCATGAAGGTCCGCCGCCTGATCGCCGACCGCTTCACGCAGGCCTTCGGGCAGTTCGACGTGCTCGTCACGCCCACCAGCCCCTTCCCGGCGTTCCGGCGCGGCGAGAAGACCAGCGACCCGCTGGCCATGTACGCCGCCGACGTGGACACCGTCGCCGTCAACCTCGCGGGCCTCCCGGCCCTGAGTGTCCCCGCCGGCTTCGAGACGGTGGACGGCACGCCCCTGCCGGTCGGCATCCAGTTCATTGCGCCTGCCCTGCACGACGAACGCCTCGTGCAGGTCGCCGGTGCGCTGGAAGGCATCGGCCTCGCGCAGCCGCAGGTGGCGCCAGGCTACTGATCTCGGCCGCAAAGAGTGGGCTGCAGAGAGTGGGAAGTGGAGAGGGCTGGACCTACTCACCACTTCCCACTCTCTAAGCACCGTTCACGCCCAGGCGCGCACGACTTTCAGCTGCTCGCCGTTGCCGTCCACGACCGCCACCAGTTCGCCGCTGAGGGTGACGACGTGGCGGCCCTGCGCGGTGTGTGCCGGGCGTTTGCCCTGGCGGAGTTCGCGGGCCACGCGGTCGTCGGCCTCGATGACGGGGAAGTCCAGCGCGGCCAGGTCGGGGATGCCGGTCGCGCCGGGCAGGTCGTCCACGGTCACGGCGTCACGCAGGTCGTAGCGGCCCACGCGGGTGCGGACCAGTCCGCCCAGGTGCGCGGGCACGCCGAGTGCGGCGCCCACGTCGCGGGCCAGGGAGCGCAGGTACGTGCCGCTGCCCACGCTGGCGCGCACCAGCAGGGTCGGGAACTCGCCCAGCGCGGGCGGCAGGGTGAAGGTGTGGCCGGTTTCAGCGGGGGTCCAGTCCTGCGGGTCGAAGGTGCGCGGCGCGGCGTCCACACTGGGGTACACGCCCAGCAGGTCCAGCGAGTGGATGGTCACGTTCCGGGCAGGCAGGTCCAGCGCGCCCCCGGCTCGGGCGACCGCGTAGGCCCGCTGGCCGCCCACCTGAATCGCGCTGTACTGCGGCGGCACCTGCGCCTGCGGCCCGGTGAACGTGTAGAGAGTTTCGCGAAGGTCATCAAGACTCTTCGCGTCCGGGGTCAACCAACCGGAGACGTCCGCGACCTCCTCCACGGGCCCCTCGGCGTCCAGGGTGGGCGTCCCGGCCCCCAGGCTGATCCATGCGAGGTAGTCCTTGCTGTCGGCCTCCATGAACTGCACGACCTTCGTGGAGTCGTCCACGCACAGCACCAGTACCCCGGTCGCCAGCGGGTCCAGCGTGCCGGTGTGCCCCACGCGCTTGGTGCCGCGCGCCCGCCTCGCGCGGTTCACGACATCGTGTGAGGTCAGGTTCAGCGGCTTGTCCACGGCAATCACGGGCATACGGGGGAGGGTAGCAGGTGCGGGAGCCCGCCGCAGCGCCCCCCGGCGGCCGGGACTGCGCGGGGCGACGCCGCTCAGCCGGGCGGGTAGACTGGGTCCTGTGTTGCGCGTCGCGTTCTGGCTGACCGCCCTGCTGTTCATCCCGCTGGGCCTGTACCTCTACTTCCTGTCGCCGGGCGTGGCGGCCCTGCTGGGCGTCTCGCCGCTGTGGCTGGCACGCGGCAGCGGCGCGCTGCTGCTGGCCTGGGGGGCCTTTCAGGTGGCGGCCAGTTTCCGGCCGGACGCCGTGAAGGTCGCCGGACTGGTCGGCGGGAACCTGCTGTGCGTGGCCGCGCTGCTGCCCGCCGCGCTGCGCGGCGCCGAATCCCTGCCGCCGGGCCTGCGCTCGCTGCTGCTGGGCCTGTCGGCCTTCCTGATCGTCCTGGCCGTGCTGGCCATCCTCTCCTTTCCATCCCGCCGGGGGCACCTATGACCGACCGTTCCGCTGACCATCCCGACCCCATCCCCACCAGTCCCGGCGGGGAACGCCTCCAGAAACGCCTCGCGCGCGCCGGGGTCGCCTCGCGCCGCGCCGTCGAGGACCTGATCAAGGCGGGCCGCGTGACCGTGAACGGCGAGGTCGCCGTGCTGGGCCGCACCGTCACCGACGCGGACGACATCCGCGTGGACGGGCGGCTGATCGAGACCGAGAGCGTCCCGAAGGTCACGTTCATGCTGTACAAACCGCGCGGGTACGTCACGACCGCCCGCGACGAGTACGGCCGCCGCAACGTGCTGGACGCCATGCCGAACATTCCGGGCCTGCACCCGGTCGGCCGCCTGGACCGCGACTCCGAAGGGCTGCTGCTGCTGACCACCGACGGCGACCTGACACTGACCATGACCCACCCCCGCTACGGGCACGAGAAGGCGTACCGCGCCTGGACGGACGGCCCGGAAGACCCCACCCAGGCGGACCTGGACCCCCTGACGGACGGCACCCTGAAACTGGAGGACGGTCCGGCCCGCGCCCTGCAGGCGACCCCGGCGCGCGGCGGGGCGTTCGTGACGCTCGGCGAGGGCCGCAACCGGCAGGTGCGGCGCATGCTCGACGGGATCGGGCACCCGGTCACGCGCCTGCTGCGCTACCGCGTGGGCGGCCTGTGGCTGGGCAACATGGAGGTCGGCGAGTACCAGCAGCTCGACGGGCGCGACCTGCAGGACCTGCTGCACCCGGAGAAGGTCCCGGCAGCCGTCTGGGACCGCGAGTGGGAACGCATCCAGAAACGCTGGGGGTAAAGGGGGGTAAGGGGGCTGTGGGTTGACAGGCAGTGCCGTTCCCGCAACCCACAGCCCACACCCCATCCTGCTATGCTCTGTCCTTGCGGGGGAATGTTCGGCCGCGCCCAGGCGTGAGTCTGGGTGAGGAAAGTCCGGGCACCGCAGGGCAGGGATGCCAGCTAACGGCTGGTCGGCGAGTCAAGTGCCCGCGGCGCGCGCCTGCGCGTGGGTGGCGGCGAAGCCGAAGGACAGTGCCACAGAAACCAGACCGCCACCTGCTGACGTTTCAGTACGCGGAGCCCCGGCGCGGGCGGGCAGGTGGTCAGGGTGAAACGGTGCGGTAAGAGCGCACCAGGCTTCCGGGAGACCGGAGGTGTCTGGTAAACCCCATCCGGTGCAAGACCCGACAGTGCGCGAGGGTGGCCCGCCCGATGACCGCCAGGATGGTCGCTTGAGGCGCGCGGCGACGCGCGTCCCAGAGAGATGGCCGAACAGTCACGAGAGTGACGGACAGAACCCGGCTTACAGTTCCCCCGCACCAGTACGAGCAGGCCGCCCCGGTTTTCCGGAGGCGGCCTGCTTCAGGTGGTGGGCTGTGGGGCGTGCTGTTCCCACAGCCCGCGATCTACGCCGCCTTCCTCGCGTCCAGGGCGGCCAGCACGAACGCGGCGATCATCAGGACGCCGCCGATGGGGGTGACGGCGCCCAGGATCTTCACGCCGGTCAGGGTCAGCAGGTACAGGCTGCCGCTGAAGATCACGGCGCCCGCCAGCAGCGGCCAGGGCGCGCGGATCTGGGCCGGCTGGGTGCCCAGGATCATCAGGGCCAGCGCGGCGTACATCTGGTAACGCACGCCGGTCTCGAAGGTCGTCAGGGCTTCGGGCGTCAGCTGGGCTTTCAGGGCGTGGGCTCCGAACGCGCCGAGCGCGACGCCCGCGGCGGCCAGGAGCGCGCCGCTTCGCAGGGCGTGGGGGGCAGGCATACGCGGATGCTAGTCCGGCGGGTCCGGGGAAAGTGTCCTGCGGGGAACCCGGCCGCGACCGGGAACCCCCGGAACGGTGTCCGGGGGGCCGGGGTGGGAAAACGGCCGGCTTGGGGGTCGATTTGTGGGGTCTGGTGGGAATTGGTGGTAATTCGTGGGGAGGACTGTTACACTCCCCGCATCAACCTCAATGCGTTTAGTTCGTGTTCATGGTTGAACGTTGCCTGACGTTCCGCCGGGCTGACCGGTGGGAACGGGTGGGGAAAAGGGGAGACGTTGCCGTTCGGAGAGTACCCGTACACCATCGACGACAAGGGGCGTGTGGTCATTCCACCGCCTTTTCGTGAATTCGTGGAGGACGGCATGATCCTGACGCGCGGCATGGAGGGCTGCCTGTACGTGTTTCCGGTGTCGAGCTGGAAGCGTGTCGAGGAGCAGCTCGAAGGTCTTCCCCTCACGGACGCCGGCTCGCGGGCGTTCGTGCGTTTCTTTTACTCCGGCGCGAACAAGGCCCGGCTGGACAACCAGAGCCGCGTGTCGGTCCCGCAGACCCTGCGGGCCTTCGCGGGTCTGGACAGCGACGTGATCGTGGCGGGCGCACCCGGCCGCCTGGAACTGTGGAACCCGGCGCGCTGGGAGGCGGCCATCACGGCCGTGCAGGACAACCCGCCCAACCCTGACCTTCTCGTGAACTTCGTGGCGTGAACAGCATGAATGCAGATACCGAACACCCCAACCGCCTGACCCCGGAGCCTGACGCTCCGTCTGAACCGATTCACCCTGAGCTCCCCACCGACCCGGCCGAGGACACCGGGAGCCTCTCGCACGTGCCGGTACTGGCTGACGAGGTCATCCAGGCCCTGGCGCCCGCGCCCGGCAAGGTCTTCGTGGACGGCACGCTGGGCGGCGCCGGGCACACCGGGCTGCTGCTGGCAGCCGGCGCGACCGTGTACGGCATCGACCAGGACCCCTTCGCGCTCGACCGGGCGCGCGCCGCGAACCACGCGGGCCTGCACGTCCTGCAGGGCAACTACCGCGACATGGTGGCGCTGCTGGCCGGCGCGGGCGTCACGCAGGTGGACGGCATCCTGCTGGACATCGGCGTGAGTTCCTTTCAGCTCGACGACACCGGGCGCGGCTTCTCGTACCACACCGAGGCGCCGCTGGACATGCGCATGAGCCAGTCCGGCGAGAGCGCCGCCGACGTGGTGAACAGCTACGACGAGGAGGACATCGCCGCGATCATCTACGAGTACGGCGAGGACCGCCTGTCGCGCCGGATCGCGCGGGGCATCGTGTACGCCCGCGAGAAGGCGCCCATCGAGACGACCGTGCAACTGGCCGACATCGTCAAGCGGGCGTATCCGGGCTTCAGCAAGGGCATCCACCCGGCCCGGCGGACCTTCCAGGCGCTGCGTATCCACGTGAACGACGAACTGGGCGCGCTGCGCGACGGTCTTCAGGCCGCCGAGACGCTGCTGGCCCCCGGCGGGCGGCTGGCCGTGATCAGCTTCCACTCGCTGGAGGACCGCATCGTGAAACGCTTCCTGCTGGGCAGCGAGGTCCTGTCGCCGCTGACCAAGCGCCCCGTGATCGCCTCCGAGGCCGAGCAGGCGACCAACCCGCGCGCCCGCAGCGCGAAACTCCGCTCGGCCGAACGGGTGGGAAGCGCGTGATCCTGCCGTTCCGGAAGGGAGCGGCGCTGCGCGAGGTGCGCCTGGGCCGCCTGACGGTGGACACCAGCCTGCCCACCTGGCGGGGCCGGGCGGTGCGGTACGTGCTGATCTACCTGCTGATGGTGCTGGCGCTCGTGACGGTCCGCGCCGCCACCCAGCAGGTCCGGCCGAACCTGAAAGAGGCGCAGGCGCGCGAGGCGGCCCTGACCACCCAGCGTGACGACCTGGCGCTGCAACTGCAGATGCTGGAAAACCCGCAGCGATTGAGGGACTGGGCGTTCGCGAACGGCATGCAGCGGTTCACGGACGCCCGCAAGGAAACCGCGAAGATCGCGGGCGTGAAGGCCGCGCCGGCCGCGCCGACCGCGCCCCGCCGGGTGGAGGTGAGCGTTCAGTGGAAGTGAAGATCCGGAACCGTTCGGCGTTCATGCGGGTGCTGGCCCTGGGGATGTTCCTGCTGCTGGTCTGGGCGTACGGGCAGCTGGAGTGGGGCGTGCCGCAGGCGGTGCGCAGCTCGGTGATGCAGGGGCGCGGCAAGATCGTGACCTCCGACGGCAAGGTGCTGGCCATGAGCCGCGACGGCAAGCGGGTGTACCCGCAGGGGCAGATCGCCGGGCAGCTGGTCGGCATGATGGGCGCCACCGAGGGCCTCGAGGGCCTGGAAGCGGCGTACAACGACTCGCTGGCCGCCGGGCAGACCCTGAAACTCACGCTGGACACCCAGGTGCAGGCGTCGGCCGAGGCGGCGCTGGCGCGGGCCGTTCCGGCGCACCGGGGCGAATTCGGGTCGGTGGTGGTGCTGGAGACCCGCACGGGCCGCGTGCTGGCCGCCGCGACGTACCCGCCGTTCGACCCGAACCAGTGGCGCCGCTACAAGCCGGACGTCTGGCTGAACCGGCCGTTCGTGACCCGCTTCGAGCCGGGCTCCACCGTCAAGCCGCTGGTCGTGGCCGCCGCCATGAACGAGGGCCTGACCACGCCGGACACGGTGTACAGCACGCCCATGCGCCGCTTCGTGGGGGGCCGCTGGGGCAGCACCATCGGGGACGCCGTGGCTCACCCGTCCTCGCTGAACACCCAGGGCGTCCTGCGGTACAGCAGCAACGTGGGCATGACGCACATCGTCGAGCGTTTCCCGTCCGAGGACCTGTACGGGTACCTTCAGGACTACGGGTTCGGGCGGCAGATGAGCCTGCCGAACCTGCCGGCCGCGACCGGATCGCTGCAACCCCTGGCCCGCTGGAACGATCTGGTGCGCGCCACGAACTCGTTCGGGCAGGGCATGAGCAGCACGAACCTGCAACTGGCGGCGGCCTTCAACGTCCTGGCGAACGACGGGCAGTACGTGACGCCCCGTCTGGTCGAGGGAGCCGGCGGGGTGGAGCGCCGCAACGTGATCCGTCCGGAGGTGGCGCGCGCCACGCGGCTGATGCTGCGGAACGTGATCAATGAGGGCATTTTCGCCAAGGCGGGCATCGAGGGTTACGACCTGGCGGGCAAGACCGGCACGGCGCAGACGGTGGACGCCAACGGCCGGTACTCGAAGACGATCTACGACAGTACGTTCGGTGGGTTCTTCCCGGCCGAGTCGCCGCGCGTGACGATCGCGGTGATGGTCCACGGCGCCCGGCTCGATTACCACGGTTCGCAGCTGGCCGCGCCGATCTTCAAGGAGATCTCGGCGGACGTCCTGTCCGGCTGGGCGGCCGCGCCGGGCAAGAGCAAGGACGACTGATCCGGACTCCGGTTGAATGGCCTGCACGGCCGTTCAATCCGAGTGGATGCGTGTAGGAGCTGGGCGGGTGCCGGACCTGGAGCTGGCAAACCGGAACCTCACCGGCTTGCCAGCGAAACAGACGGCAGTCCGTATGAGTCATTCATGAGTGCGCGTCCGGAATTGACCGCCAGTACATCTGTGCTTTCGGGGTTCTCTCACGGTCCGGTCCTCCGGCAGGGTAATCTGGCTTACTAATTGAGGCCAATCCAGGTCGTCGGGAGTGGTGGTCTTTACCAGATTCTGCCCTGCGCAGAACATTTCTATGAGAAACTAAATGAGAGCATTAGAACTTGTCTCATCTTAGAAAGCGCCTTTCTGTGGGCGCTTTCTGTTTTTTTTGAACTCGATCAAGAAATAAATCATCTTTAGAATGAGATCACAAACGGCTATTTATCAGGAAGCTGCCATCCTGGCCCCGTACGCTCATTCTCGAGATCGGGAAAGCCTTCATGCTGGCACCCGCACTTGAATCCACCACCAGAAAAACGCCGGATGCTGCCGGGCCACCCGCCCCGCCTCCGCAGGAGACCTCATGCTTCAACCCCTGATCCGCTGGACCCGCGCCGTCCTGTTCAGCCTCGCCGGAGTGGCCGCCGCCACCCCCGCCCTGCCCGCCAGCACCGTCGCCACCGACGCCGTCCGCGACGCCCTGGCCACCACCCCGGCCCCCGCACCCGCCGCCACCCAGGCCCAGAGCGCCGCGCAGGTCCGCGCCGAGGCCGTCGCCCGCGCCAGCGCCGCCAGCGATACCGTCGCGCTCACGCCCATCCGCGGCAAGACCGCCATCGCCCGCTCCACCGCGTACAACAGCGTCCCCGGACAGACCGACTCCACGCCGTTCATCACGGCCACCGGCACCCGCACCCGCCCCGGCGTGGTCGCCCTGTCCCGCGACCTGCTGCGCACCTTCCCCTACGGCACCAAGGTCATGATCGAGGACCTGAGCGGCAAGTACACCAACATGCTCAAGGGCCGCGTCTTCATCGTCGAGGACACCATGGCCGCCCGCAAGACCAACTCGGTCGACATCTGGATGGCTACCCGCAGCGAGGCCCTGAACTGGGGCGCACGCCAGATCCGCATCACCGCCGTCCGCTGATCCCCGCCCACTGACCCCCTGCACCCGACCGGGCCCCCTCCACGCGAGCGGGGCCCGGTTTCAATCTGCCCGCACGCCGGCCCGGAAGCCTCCGGGCGCTTCTGGTATCCTCCGCCTTGCATGAATTCAGCCCCGGCCACCCCACCCGAGCGCGGCCCCGCCGCCCCCGACCGCTCGCTGGCATGGTCCCTGGCCCGCGCCCACCTGCGCCGCCGCCGCACCCAGAACGTCCTGACCATCCTCGGCATCGCCGTGGGCGTCATGGCCCTGATCGCCGCGCTGAGCCTCACCAACGGCTTCACCCGCGCCCTGGTGGACGCCACCCTGCGCGCCAGCCCCCACCTGAGCGTCACGGCCTTCAACGCCTCCGGCCCGGACCGCGAACTGGAACGCGCCGCCGCCTCCGACCCACGCGTCCTGGCCTTCACGCCCTTCCTGGCCGACAAGGGCCTGCTGACCCGCCCCGCCACGCAGGGCCGCGCCGCCGGGGTGGACTTCGCCACGCTGTTCGGCGTGACCGGGCAGGCCGCCCGCGTGCTCGACCTGCCGCCCGCCGAACGCGCCGCCCTGGCCTCCCTGAAAGACGGCGAGGTGATCCTGGGCTCGGCCCTGGCCCGCAGCGTCGGCGCCTTCACCGGCGACGAGGTCCGCCTGCTGAACTCCACGCAGCGCCGCACCAGCCTCAGCGTCCGGGGCGTGTTCACCACCGGCAACTACCTGATCGACTCCGCGTACGCCTTCACGAACCTGAGCACCCTCCAGACCCTCCAGGGCACCACCAACATCACCGGGTACCAGCTGCGCCTGCGCAACCCGGACCTCGCCCCCGCCGTCGGGGACGACCTGACCCGCACCCGCCCGTACTCGCCGCTGCCCTGGCAGAGCCTGTACGGCACCCTGCTCGACCAGCTGGCGCTGCAGAAGAAGGTCATCGGGTTCGTGGTCCTGCTGATCGTGGTCGTCGCGGCGTTCGGCATCGCCAACGTCCTGACGCTGGCCGTGTTCGAGAAGACCCAGGAGATCGCCATCCTGCGCGCCATCGGCGCCACCCGCCGCCTGATCACGCAGGTGTTCCTGCTCGAGGGCCTCGCGCTGGGCCTGGGCGGCCTGCTGCTGGGCAACGTGCTGGGCCTGGGCATCAGCGCGTACTTCACGGTGCGGCCCTTCACGCTGCCCGGCGACCTGTACTTCATCACCAGCCTCCCGGTCGAGGTGCGCGCCAGCGACCTGATCGGCGTGAACGCCATCGGCCTGATCACCACCCTGCTGGCCGCCCTGATTCCCGCCCGGCGCGCCGCCGGCATCGAACCGGCCCGCATCATCCGCTGATACGGACTCCGATTGAATGGGCTGCAAAGCCCGTTCAATCCGAGCGGATGCGAGCAGGAGAGAAACGGGTTCCGGACGTGAAGCCGGCAATCCGGTGAAGTTCCGGATTGTCGGCGAAACAAACGGAATCCGTATGAGAGCGGTTTCTGGTGTGTTGAGGGGACTCCTCCATTGGAAGTGAAACCCTGGGGCGTACCGTCGGCTCCGGGGTGAAAGTGCAAACCGCTGTGAGTCTCCGACCTGACCGTCAGCTGAACGCCCCTAAACGTTTCACCGGGTTCGCCTCATGGTCCGTCATGTGACGGCGCCTAGGCTGAACCCATGAACAAGTTCCTGATGATTCCCGCAGCCCTGCTGCTCAGCACCGCCGCCGCCGCCCCCAAGATCAGCGCGCAGAGCATCATCGTGAACCCCGCGCAGCCGGACCTGAACGTCAGCGTCCGCGTGGACAAGGACGCCACCGGCAACCAGAACCCCGCCTACCGCGTGGACGACAAGATCACCGTCAGCGCCACCGTCAACCGTGACGCGTACGTGTACCTGTTCAACGTGAACCCCGACGGCAGCGTCGACCAGATTCTCCCCAACCGCCTGAGCGACAGCAACTTCGTGAAGGCCGGCACCACCAAGAGCTTCCCCGCGCCGGGCGACAACTTCACGTACACGGTGGGCGGTCCCGTCGGGCAGAACAAGGTCCTGGCGCTCGCCAGCCTGACCCCGCTGGAACTCGACCAGATCAGCTCCTTCAAGACCGCCCAGGACCAGTTCGCCACCGTGAACGCCAAGAACCAGAACGGACTGGCGCAGGCCCTGAGCATCGTCGTCACGCCCCTGCCGCAGAACAGCTGGGTCAGCGACACGGCCTTCTACACCGTCGCCGCCCGCAACCCGGTCAGCACCGGCAGCCTGTTCGTCGGCACGAACGTCGCCAACGCCAGCGTCATCCTGAACGGCCGGACCCTCGGCGCGGCGAACGTCACGTACAGCGGCCTGCGCGCCGGCACCTACCCCGTTCGTGTGAAGGCGCCCGGCTACCGTGACTACACCACGACCATCACCGTCCGCGCCGGCAGCACCACCAACCTGAACGTGGAGTTCGCGCAGGCCGTCACGCCCGCTCCCGTCACCAACCGCTTCACCGTCACCATCCGCACCACCGTGAACGGCGCGCGCGTGTTCGTGGACGGCCAGGAAGCCGGCACGGTCAGCGGCGGCCAGCTGAACCTCCAGCTGACGCGCGGCACCCACGAGATCCTGCTCGTGGCGCCCGGCTACCGTACCTTCAGCAACACCTACAACATCACCCAGAACGGCCAGATCACCATCACCCCCACGCGCTGAACCCGCCCGCTGATCCGGGTCCACACTGCGCAGGCCTGACCTGAGCCCATGGGCCGCCCCCACTCACCGAACCCTGGTGAGTGGGGGCGGCCCGTTCTGGCCTGCTCGACGACGGCCACGGGGGCGGGGTGGTCAGCCGGGTCCGTCGGTCAGCAGGTCGTGCAGGACGCGCGCCGTCATGCCCCAGATGTCGTGGCCCTGCCAGGGGTAGCGGTACAGCGGCACCCGCTGCCCGTCCGGCAGGGTGCGGACCTCCCGCACCACCGGCAGTTCCCGCAGGTCCGCCAGGGACGGCAGCAGCAGTTGCGCCACCTCGCCCCCCAGGGTCAGGGTGGGTTCGGCCGGAATGCGTGCCAGGACCGGCGTGACGTGAAAACCGACCGGGGTGAACACGTCGTCCAGTTCACCCAGGACCGTCACCTGAGCGGGGTCCAGGCCCACTTCCTCCCAGGCCTCGCGCACGGCGGCCTGCACGGGCGTCTCGCCGGGTTCCAGGCTGCCGCCGGGGAAACTGATCTGCCCCTGGTGGGTGGGCAGGTCCGCCGAGCGCACCGTGAGCAGCACGCGCGGGTCCACCTCGCGGGTCAGGGCGACCAGCACGGCGGCGCGGCGGTAGGTGGGCAGGTGCAGGCTGCGCCGGCCCCGCTCGCCCACCCACAGCGCCCAGGGGTCCGCCAGCGCGTGGTCCAGCGGGTCGGCGCCGTTCAAGTGTCCTCCGTGCCGGGCAGGGCGCGCAGCGTTGTCCGCGAGTGGTCCCGCAGGACCAGTTCCGGGTCCACGCCCACGCTGCGCGCCCAGGTGACCACCGCCGCCAGCACGTCCGCCACGCCCTGCGCGGTATCGGGGGCCTGCGTGGCCGCCTGCGTGACGGCGGCCCGCGCCTGCTCTGCCGGCACTTTCGGAACGCCCGCCAGTTTCTGCGTTTTGGCCTCGCGGGCCAGGGCGCCCAGCCCGGCGGGCACGCGGTCCTCGGGGCGGCGCGGCCGGCCGCCGCGTTCCTGCGCCTTGATCGCCTGCCAGGTTCTCATGACGTCCGCGCTGTCCTGAACGCTGGCCTCACCGAACACATGCGGGTGGCGGCGCACCAGTTTTTCCACGATGCCCCGCTCGACGGCCGCGTAGTCGAAGGTGCCGGCCTCCTCGGCGATCACGCTGTGAAACGCGACCTGAAGCAGCACGTCGCCCAGTTCGTCGCTCAGCGCGGCCGGGTCGCCGCTGCCTGCCGCGTCGGCCGCCTCGGCCGCCTCCTCCAGCAGGTAGGGGCGCAGGGAGTCGTGGGTCTGCTCCTGATCCCAGGGGCACCCGTCCGGGGCGCGCAGGCGGCGCATGATCGTCAGCAGGTCCTGCATGCCGTCACTGTAGCGCCCGCACCTGCGTGCCCGTCCGTACGCCGGAACACATGAGACGGACTCCGATTGAATGGGCTGCAAAGCCCGCCCGGTCCGAGCGGATGCGACTCGGAGAGCTGCCCCGCAGAGTGGGAGCCACACGCCCCTCCGGACGTGGAGCCAGCAGGGGCGGTGAAGTTCCGGATTGTTGGCGAAACAGACGGCAGTCCGTATGAGGCCGCGCGGCGGCCGGGGCGCGGTCCCTCACCCTCACTTCATGCCGCGTCAGCTGGAGTGTGATGCACTGCGGCCATGCCCATCATGACCGAACCGACCCGTACCCCCCTCCTGACCCGCCCGGCCCGGCGGCGCGTGGCCCTGCTGCCCGCCGCGTTGCTGCTCGCTGCCGCGCTGCCGGTCGGGAACGCGCAGGCCGGCCCGGCCGGCTGGAACGGCGCCGCGCTGTCGTCCGCCACGTACGTGATCCTGGCCCCGCAGATTCAGGGCAACCCGAACGCCGTGAGCGCCCAGCAGCGTCAGGGTGTGCTGGAAGCCATGCAGCGCGACTCGGCCGGAGCGATCAAGCGCCGCTACCCGAACGCCGTGATCGCCACCGATCCCGCCACGCCCGGCGCGGTGCAGGTCCGGCCGGTGCTGGTCACGCCGTCCGTGCTGGCCCCCTGGAACAAACTGACCGCGCAGCTGGAGTTCCGCCTGCCGGCCGGGAACAACGTGATCGTCAAGCAGGATTTCGGCGTGCTGACCCTCTGGCAGAAGCAGGCCGAGGCGGCCAACTACATGTACGACGTGCTGGCCCAGCGGCTGCCCTGACGGCGCGGCCCCGGTCCATTCCTGGCCGGTGCCGGAGCGCCGGTCCGTCTGGAACGGGCCGGCGTTTTGCTGTACGCTGGCAGACGAGCCTCTCATTTGACCCGCCGGTCAGAGAGCAGGGGAGGCCGGAACGGGCCGCCCGCCGTCCCGGCACCACCGACGCCCACCGGAACGATCCCTGACACGCGACTGAACGACCGGGCGCACTGTGGAGGTGAGGGCCAAGATGAACCGAAAAGAGTACCTGACCCGTTGCGTACTGATCAGCGTGCGCCGCCGCCTGGGCCGCGTGGTCCTGAGTGGCGTGCTGCTGGGCGCCGTGATCGCCGCCCTGGGCCTGCCGGTCGCGCTGGCGGCCGCTGGACTGCTGCTGGGAATGCTCGGCGTGGCCGCCTGGATCGCCGCGCAGTCCTGGCAACGCCACGCGGACGACGTTCTGCCCGGTCCGGTTACCCTGGCCGACACGGTCACGCTGCCCGACTCCGTCACGCCGTCCTGACCCGCGCCCTGAGAGAACCTTCATTCGGAACCCCGCTCACAGGGCGGCCCGGCGCGGCCGTGTTAACGTCCGGGCATGACGGATTCCAGTAATTCCACAAGCAGCACGAAGAAAAGCGCCTTCATCACCGGCGCCAGCAAGGGCATCGGCCTCTCGGTCGCGCGTGCCCTGATCGCCGACGGGTACGCCGTGACCATCACCAGCCGCAACGCCGCCGAGATCGCGCAGGTGGCGACCGAACTGGGCGCGGGCACGCGCGGCGTGGCCTGCGACGTGAAGGACCCGGCCGCCGTGCAGGCCGAGGTGGACGCCCACGTGCAGGCCTTCGGCGGCCTGGACGTGCTGTTCGTGAACGCCGGCGTGGGGCACTTCGGGAACATCGCGGACCTGAGCATCCAGCAGTGGCAGGACGTGATCGACACCAACCTCAGCGGCGCGTTCTACACCGTCAAGGCCGCCATTCCGGCCCTGTCGAAGAGCGGCGGGTACATCTTCACGCTGTCCAGCCTCGCCGGGAAGAACCCCCTGCCGGGCGGCGGCGCGTACAACGCCAGCAAGTTCGGCCTGAACGGCCTGTCGGAGGTCATGAACCTCGACCTGCGCGACCGGGGCATCAAGGTCACGCAGATCATGCCGGGCAGCGTCGCCACGCACTTCGCCGGGCACACCCCGGACGCCGAGAAGGACGCCTGGAAGATCCAGCCCGAGGACCTCGCGCAGCTGACCGTGGACCTGCTGCACATGCCGGAACGCACCCTGCCCAGCCGGGTGGAAGTGCGCCCCAGCCGACCCCCGAAGAAGTAAATGGGTGACGGTTGATGGTTGATGGAAAGGGGCGCTGGCCCGGTCCATCAACCATCACCCATTGACCATCAACAGCTTTTCCCCGTGCTGCTAGAATGCGCGGGTGTACACGAACCGCCGCGCTCATTACGAGTACGAACTACTGGAGCGCTTCGAGGCAGGCATCAGCCTGACCGGCAGTGAAGTCAAGAGCATCCGTGCCGGCGGCGTGGATTTCCGGGACGCCTTCGCGCGGCTGAGCGGCGGGAACGTGGACCTCGAGGGCCTGTACATCCCCACGTACAAGGAAGCGACCTACAACAACCACGAGCCGCGCCGCACCCGCCGCCTGCTGCTGAACCGCGACGAGATCAGCAAGATGAAACGCGGCCTGGAACAGAAGGGCCTGACGCTGGTCCCCACCCGCCTGTACCAGAAGGGCCGGTACTTCAAGGTGGAACTGGCGCTGGCACGCGGTAAGAAACTGCACGACAAACGCCGCGCCGAGGCCGACAAGACCGTGCGCCGGGAGCTGCGCGAACTGTGAAGGCCGGCACCCGCACCCGCGCCGCCTGGACGGTCCTGGCCGGCAGCCTCCTGCTGGTCGGGCTGGCCGGCGCGCAGATCGCGTTCAGCCGCCTGAATCTGGCCGGTAAGCAGGTCGAGAGCATCCAGCTGTACGGCGCCGAGTACGCCAGCCAGTCGGCGCTGAGCGGCCTGCTGACCGTCGCGCGGGACGGCGGACTGGTTCGCGTGACCGGGCTGGGCCACACGCTGCTGCTGCCCATCGACGAGGACCAGCAGCGGGCCACCACCACCTTCAACACCGTGCAGCTCGACACGCGCCGCCTGAACGCCCGCGCCGCGACCCTGGTGAACGGCAACCTGTACCTGCCGCTGGATACCCTGGCCAGCGGGCTGGGCGCCCAGTACCAGAAGGGGGACTTCCGGGTGCCGTCCCCGGCGCTGCTGTCGGTCAGCAGCCGCGCCGGCCGGGACAGCGACCGCCTGGTGCTGGACCTGAGCCGCGACGTGGACATCATCGACGAGCAGCGCGGCGACCGCGTGGTCATCACGCTGCGCGGCCTGAGCGGCGACGCCCGGCGCTACACCACCCGAGGCGCGTTCGTGCCGAGCGCCGAGGTGACCCGCACCGGCAGCGACCTGACCCTCACGATTCCCGTGAACGCCAGCAGCGGCTACCGGGTGTTCAAGGTCGTGCGGCCCGGCAACGTGCGCGTCGTCGTGGACGCCGGCCCTGGCGTGACGCGCCGCAGCCCGCAGCTGCTGGAGCGCGTGACCCGCCCGCTGATCGTGCTGGACCCCATGAAGGTCAGCGGGGTGGGCCGCGACGTGACGCTGGAAGTCGCGCGCCGCTCGGCGGAACTGCTCAGCAAGGCCGGGTGGCAGGTGCGGGTCACGCGGGACAGCGCCGCCGCCCTGCCGCGCGAGCAGGCGCTGCAACTGACCCGCCAGAGCGACGTGTACCTGGGCCTGGACCTGGGCCGCTTTCCCGGCTCGCCGCGCGGCGGCGTGACCGTCTACGAGCAGACGGGCCGCTCGGCCACGCAGATCGTGAACGCCCTGCGGACCGGCACGCCCGCCCCCTACGGCGGGCTGGTCGTGGCCGGCACCGGCAGCACCCGCCGCCTGAGTGAACTGCTGCGCGGGGAACTCAAGGGCGGCGGCGTGACCGCCCGGCAGGAGACGACCTCGCGCCTGCTGACGCTCGGCGAGGCCCCGCAGGCGGCGCTGCTGCTGGAACTCGGCTGGAGCAGCAACGCCAAGGACCTCGCGAACCTGACCGTCGACGACCGCCTGCAGGTCATGGCGGTCGCCGTGGCCCGCTCGGTCGCCACGTACCTGACCGCCCGCGCGAACAACAACGCGAACATCTCGGCGCAGGGAGCGGCCCAGTGAACGCCCTGCGCCGCCTGATGTCGCTGTTCAACGTCGTCGCGGCGGCGCTGCTGGTCGCGGCGTTCCTGGCCCTCCAGGCCGTGCAGAAACCCCCGGAGGCGCCCACCCCGCCGCAACTCCAACTGGCGGAACGCACGCCGCTGAAGGTCAAGGTGTACTTCACGGACCCGCAGGTGCAGACCCTGAAACCCGAGACGCGGACCGTGCAGGTCACGCAGACGAACGCCCGCATGGTCGCGCAGGCCGCCCTGAACATCTGGGCGCAGGGTCCCTTCGACCGGGCGCTGCTGGGCGTGGTGCCCGCCAGGACCGCCGCGCCGAAGGTGTACCTGCGCGGACAGCATTTCTTCGTGGACCTGCCGGCCGAGTACGCGAACCTGCGTTACGGCAGCAGCGGCGAGCGGATGCTGGCCTGCACCATCACCCGCACGCTGCTGGAGGAACGCGGTCAGGACGTCACGTTCCTGCTGGCCGGGCAGAACGTGGACAGCCTGGGCCACATCGACCTGCGCGAGCCGTTCACGCGGCAGGACTGCGCCGACCAGTGACCCGCGCCGCCCGTCCCGCCACCCCAGGAGGTGCGGCCTGAGCCTCGGCCCCCGCCCGAGTGCCTTCCTGCCGGTTCCCGATCATGCTTCAGAGCGTCACCCTTCAGGGCTTCAAATCCTTCGCCGAGCGCACCCGCCTGGACTTCGGTCCCGGCGTCAGCGCCGTCATCGGTCCGAACGGCAGCGGCAAGAGCAACGTGGTCGAGGCGATCCGCTGGGCCACGCATCAGGCCCGCGCGCGTGAACTGCGGGCCGCGCGCGCCCAGGAACTGATCTTCCACGGCAGCGGCGGCAAGGCCCCGCTGGGACTGGCGGAAGTGCAGCTGGAACTCCGCACGCCGGACGGCGAGCGCGTGAACCTCGCGCGGCGCATCTACCGCGACGGCACGGCCGAACAGGACCTGAACGGCCGCGCCGCCCGCGTGCGCGACGTTCACGGAGCGCTGCGCGGCACCGGCCTGGGCCCGGGCGGACTGGCCGTGATCGGGCAGGGCGAGGTCAGCGGCGTCGTGCAGGCTGAAGGGAAGACCCTGCTGGGCTACGTGCAGGAGGCCGCCGGACTGTCCCGTGCCGTCACCGCCCGCCAGGACACCGAGGCGCGGCTGCGCGAGGCCGACACCCACCTGGACGCGCTGCGGCTGGTATTGCAGGAACGCGCCGCGACCCTGGCCCGCCTGGAACGGGCCGCGCAGGACGCCCGCACCTGGCACGACCTGACCCTGCGCACCCTGACCCTGCAGGACGCCCTGAAACGCGAGCGGCAGGCCGCGCTGGCCCGCGAGATCGCCGCCGCCCGCGCCGAGGCCGCCGAACTGGAAGCCCGCAGCGCCGCGCTGGGCGGCGAGGTGCAGGCCGCCGCCGCCGCCGTCGAGGCCGCCCGCGAGGCCGCGCAGGCCGCCCGCGCCCGCCGCGACGCGCACGCCGGCGCGCTGGAAACCCTGCGGGCCGCCCGCGCCGCGCACGAACAGGCCGCCCGTTACCGCGACCACCTGGACCGCGAGCAGGCCAGTCTGAACGCCGAACTGGCCGCGCTGCCCACCCGCATGCCCGAGCAGGCCGCCCCGGACCTGGGCGCGCTGGACGCCGCGCTGCACGCCGCCCGCGAGGCCGCCACCGCCGCCGAGGCCCGCGCCCGCCGCCTGGACGCCGACCTGACCCGCGCCCGCACCCTGGTCGCCCGCGCCGCCGAGGCCCACGCCCGCCAGGACGCCAGCCGCGAGACGCTGCGCGCCGAACTGGACCGCGCGCAGGGCAACCTGGAAGTCACGCTGGAGAACCTCGCGGCGGCCCGCGAACGCCTGGAGGCCGCCCGCACCGCCCACGCGCACGCCGCGCAGGGGTACGCCGCGCTGCACACCGAGCGCGAGGCCGCCACCGCGCACGAACGGCACCTGAACGCCGAACTGGCCCGCGTGAACGCCAGCGTCGCCCCGCTGCGCCGCGAACGCGAACGCCTGGAAGCCGCCCTGAACTCCTACGCCCGCTACGGCGAGGGCGCCCGCAACGCCCTGCGCCTCGACCATCCGGGCATCGTCGGGTCCGTCGCGGACCTGCTGACCGTCCCCGCCGAGTACGAGGTCGCGGTGGGCGCCGCCCTGGGCCGCCGCCTGGAACAGGTCGTCGTGAACCGCGCGGACGACGCCCGCGAGATCATCGACGAACTGAAACGCACGGGCGGCCGCGCCACCTTCCTGCCGCTGGACCTGATCCGCGCTCGCCCCCGCCGCGACGCGGCCCTGCTGCGCGAGGACGGCGTGATCGGCAACCTCGCGGACCTGTGCCCCAGCGACCCGCCCCTGGTCGCCGAGAGCATCCTGGCCGACACGCTGGTCGTGCGGGACCTGCGCGCCGCGAACCGCATCGCCCGCACGCACGCCAGCCGCCCGCGCCTCGTGACGCTGGACGGCGAACTCGTCGAACCCGGCGGGGCCATCACCGGGGGCCGCGCCCGCGATACGGGCAGCGGCGTTCTGGCCGACCAGCGCCGCTTTCAGGAACTCGACGCGGAACTGGAGGACGCAGACCGGCAGGGCGCGCGCCTGAACGCCGAACTGAAGAAGGTGCAGGCCACCCTGGCCGGCAGCGACGAACGCCACGCCACGCTGCGCCGCGCGCTGGACGACGCCACCCGCGAGGAACAGGCCGCCGAGCGGCGCGTCACGGAACTCGCCGCGCAGGAACGCAGCCTGGAAGCCAACCGCGACCGCCTCGCCGCGCGCCTCGGGCCGGAACTGGCGGACGCCGACCTGCCTCCCCCCGGCGCGCCCCTGCCGGACCTGAACGCCCTGGAAACCGACCTGCACGCCCAGCGCGCCGCCGCCGAGACGCACCGCGCCGCCGAACGCGCTGCCGCCGAGGCCCTCGCGCTGGCCCGCGAGACGGACGCCGCGTGGCGCGCCTACCGCGCCGGACGCGCCCGCGCCGGCGAACTGCGCGAGCGCCTGACCGCCAGCGCGCAGGCCATCGCCGCGCAGGACGCCCACCTGCACGCCGCCGCCGCCGAGGTCGCCCGCCGCGAGGCCGCGCTGGGCACGCTCGACGAACACGAGGCCGCCCGCGCCGACTACGCCCGCGAACAGGCCGCGCAGACGTACAGCAACCTGATCGCCACGCAGAACCGCGCCCGCACCCGCCTGGAAGACCTGCGCGTCCTGATCGCCCGGCGCGAGGGCAGCCTGGAACCCATCCCCGACGGCTGCCTGCCGCCCGGCACGCCCCGCGAATGGACCGCCGAACTGACCCGCGCCCGCGCCGCCCTGGACGCCCTGGGACCCGTCAACGCCCGCGCCGAGGCCGACCTGCACGCCGAACAGGCCGCCCTGGACGCCCAGCAGGCCGAACTGAACGACGCCGACAGCGCCGCCGCCGAACTGCGTGCCCACCTGCACGACCTCGAAACCGCCGAGGGGCTCGCCACCGCCGCCGCCTTCGACCGCGTGAACACCGCGTTCCGCGAGTACAGCGCCGAACTGCTCGGCGGGACCGGCGAACTGGAACGCGAACTCGACGACCAGGGCCGCCTGCGCGGCCTGCGCCTCGCCGTGCAGCCACGCGGGAAACGCACCCGCTCCATGACGCTGCTCTCGGCCGGGGAACGCACCATGGCGGGCCTGGGCTTCCTGTTCGCCCTGAACCACGCGGGCGGCGAGGGCAGCGCCGGCGGCCTCCCCCTGGCCGTGCTGGACGAGGTGGACGCCCCGCTGGACGAGGCGAACATCCGCCGCTTCACCGCCTTCCTGAAACTGTTCAGCGAACGCGGCGCGCAGTTCCTGCTCGTCACGCACCAGAAAGCCACCATGGAAATCGCGCACGCCCTGTGGGGCGTCACCACCGACCAGACCGGCGCCAGCCGCGTCCTGAGTATCAAGCAGCCCGGCGAGGTCCGGGCCGGCTGAACGCTCAGATCTGCTGGAAAGCCCCCGCCGCGCCCGCTACAGTCACGGCATGAACCCCGCCCGCGCGCCCCAGTCCGCCCCGGCCCGCCTCGCGCAGATCGCGCTGTACGGCGTGGCGGCCGCCGCTGTGGCCGGGCTGCTGACCCTGATCGTCAGTGCCGTCCTGAACGGCGGCCTGACCCGCGCCGGGGCCGCCGACGCGCTCGGCTGGGGCGCGCTGATCCTGGGGTTCCTGTCCGGCGCGGTCGCGTACTCGCAGTCCGGTCAGGGCCGCATCGAGGGCGAGATGCGCGCCCGCCTGGGCGAGAGCTACCGCGCGCCGGGCCTGCCCTGGCCGCAGATCCTGATCCCCCTGATCGGAGCGGGCGTCCTGTCGGCCATCGTGTTCGCCCTGAACTGACCCGGACTCCGATTGAAGGGGCTGTAAAGCCCGCTGGGTCCGAGCGGATGCGACTCGGAGAGCTGCCCCGCAGAGCAGGAGAGAAACGGCAGTCCGTATGAGCAATGGTGCGGACAGGTTCATCCCTTCCGGGTAGACCAGCGATGAACACGCCGTTTTTGCTCCTCCCCCTTGAGGGGGGAGGCTGGGAGGGGGTGAGCAGGAATGGCGTGACAGAAGACGTGTTCCATGCTTGTCCCCTCTAGCCTTTGAACAGTGTCCGCACCATTGATGACCCGGACTCTGCTCACCATGCGTCTGCATCCGCCAGATGGGGGAGGGGTCGCCCCCGGCGGGCTGCGCCATTCGGGCAGTGGTGCGGGGGGGGCGGGGCGTGCCATGCTGCGTGGCATGAACGACATGCCGACCAGCGTGGTGAACCCTTCGCCCCAGCAGGCGCTGCAGGCGTTCCTGACGCACTGGCAGGGTCAGGAGTACCGCGCCATGGCGCTCGCCATGCCCGCGCGGGTGTTTCCGGGCGGGCGTCGCAGCGTGCGGCAGGTGCGCCGCACGTACCCCGGCAGCCTGCGTGAGTTCAGTATCCTCGCGGCGCGTGACACGGATCCGGCCGCCACGAACATCGACGTGCAGATGCTGTGGCGGCAGCGTGGCGGGCTGGAACTGGGGCGGGTGCGCTACCGCATGGTGTACGTGAACGAGCACGACCAGCCCATCGCCCGGCACCACGAGGGGGGCGTGTGGAAACCGTTCGCGACGTACGCCCTGCCCGTCCCCCGGCCCCTGAGGGCCTGATACGGACTCCGATTGAATGGGCTGCAAAGCCCATTCAATCCGAGCGCAGCGAGTGGGAGCAAGACGGGTTCCGGACGTGGAGCCAGCAATCCGGTGAAGTTCCGGATTGTTGGCGAAACAAACGGAATCCGTATGAGCGGACGGCGCAGAGGGGACGGGTCTGCGCGGCCCGTCCCCTCTGCGCCGTCATGCGCCCTGCTTACTACTCGACCCGGAAGGCGGCGGCGTCCCGCGCGGGGAGGCTCAGGTGCAGGTAGCCGCCGCTGACGCTGACGCGGGCGTCCTGCCCGGCGAACAGGGAAGGGGTGGCGGCCAGCGCCTTCCAGTTCACGCCCAGCGAGGCGAGTTTCAGGGAGTACGTGCGGCGTTCGCGGCCGCCGTGCCACGCGGCCAGGACGGTCTGGCCGTTCAGCTGGCGGGTGAACAGCAGCAGGTCGCCGCTCAGGCGGTCGGGGGTGGGCAGCAGCGTCTGCGCGCCGCGACTCAGGGCGGGGCTGGCCCGGCGGGCGGCGATGGCGGCGCGGGTGGCCTCGAAGACCTCGCGTTCCTCGGGCGTCCACTGGTCCTCGAAGCGCATGTCGCGGCGGTTCTCGGGGTCGGGACCGCCGCGCATGGCGATCTCGGTGCCCTGCCAGACGACGGGCACGCCGCGCAGCGTCATCAGGGCGCGCAGGCCGTAGCGGGTGCGGGCGCGGCCCTCGTCCTCGAACAGGCTGCCCTGCGCGAACCGGGGCACGTCGTGGTTGTCGAGGAACAGCGCGACCTCGCCGGGGCGCGGCAGTTCGTTCTGGCGTTCCAGCACGGCCCGCACCGCGCCGAGGCTCTGGCCGCCCATCACGCTGCGTTTCATGGCGTCCTGAAGGCTGAACAGGAACAGGCTGTCGAAGCCCGCCTTCTGCCAGTCGGCGACGGTGCCGGTATCCGCGTCGAACCACTCGCCGAGCGTCCAGGTGCCCGCCTGCCGGTCGCTGTCCAGCAGGTCCCGCAGGAACGGCCCCTCGACGTGCTTGATGGCGTCGTACCGGAAGGCGTTCACGCCCTGCTCGCGCCAGAAGTCCGCGTTGTCCAGCAGCAGCTCACGCACCTGCGGGTCGCTCTGCCGCAGGTCCGGCAGGCCCGCCAGGGCGCAGTCCACGTCCTTGTCCCTGCTGGCGTCGCACTGCGCCTGCGTGTTGAACCACGCCGGGCGGAGTTTCACGGCGGCCGCCTCGTACCCGTAATGGTTGATGACCTGATCGAGGACCACGCGCATCCCGGCCTTCTGCGCGCCGTCCACGAACGCCCGGAAGTCCGCCAGCGTCCCGAAGTGGGGGTCCACCGACCGGAAATCCGCCGGCCAGTACCCGTGGTACGGCGCGGTCCCGAACGAGTTCACGGTCTGCTGCGCGTACACCGGCGTCAGCCACACGGCGGTCGCGCCCAGCTTCTGGATGTACGGCAGTTTCTGCGTGAGGCCCACGAGGTCCCCGCCGTGCCACGCGCGCGGATCGGCGCGGTTCACCCCGGCGTTGTTGGCGGCGTTCCCGTCGAAGAAGCGGTCCGGCATGACCTGATAGATCACCTGCCCCTCGAACGAGGACAGGGGAAGGGCCGTCTGCGCGCCCGACCCGCCCGCCAGGGAGGTCAGCAGCGCGCCCAGCAGGGCGAGGTGTCGCATGACTGCATGGTATCGCTTCCAGGGTAGGGGTTGATGGAGGATAGGTGATGGTTGATGGAGGATGTCCCCCCGGTCCCACGCACGGGAAGGGGGAGAGGTCGCCCCCTCCCCCATAACCCGCCACGCAGCTTCAGCCGGTGTTGCGGACGCCCGCCGCGATGCCCTGGATGCTCAGGAGCAGGGGACGCTCGAACTCGTCGAGGCCGCCCTCTGTGGCGCGACTGCGGCGCAGCAGTTCCACCTGGATGCGGTGAATGGGATCGATGTACGGGTTGCGCAGGCTGATGCTTTCCTTCAGGCGCGGTTCGTTCGCCAGCAGCTCCGCCCCGACGATGTCCTGCACGAGCGCCACCGTGTCCCGGTACGCCTGCCGCAGCATCCGCGCGAGGCGGTGGTCCTCCTGGCCGTTCAGGCGCAGGTACTCGTCGAAGATCAGCGGGTCGCTCTTGGCGAGACTCATCTGCGCGTTGTCCAGCACGGTGCGGAAGAACGGCCACGCGGCGTACATCTCGCGGGCGCGGTCCACGCCGATCTCGTCCAGGCCGTCTTTCAGGCCGAACCAGCCGGGCAGGTTCGCGCGGTTCTGCGTCCAGCTCATCACCCACGGAATGGCGCGCAGGTTCCCCAGGGTGGGCGCGCCGGGACGCCGGACCGGGCGCGAGGCGATGTTCAGCCGCGCGATCTCGTGGATGGGCGTCACCTGCTCGAAGAACGGTAGGAAATCCTCGCTGTCCACCAGTTCCCGGTACGCGGCGGCGCTGCGGCGCGCGGCGCGGGCCATGGCGTCCGTCCACTCGTCCGGGAGCGGCGCGGCCGGACGCGCGGCCGACAGCAGCAGGCCGTACAGCGCCTGCTCCAGGTTCCGGCGGGCCAGGACCGGGTGGCTGTACTTGTCGGCCAGCGCCTCGCCCTGCTCGGTGATGCGCAGGCCCGCGTCGATGGTCCCGGCCGGCTGGCCCAGGATCGCGCGGCTGGCCGGACCACCCCCACGCCCGATGCTGGTGCCCCGCCCGTGGAAGAACCGCCAGCGCACGCCCGCGCGGCGGCACACGTCGCTGATATTCCGCTGCGCCTCGTGCAGCGCCCAGTTCGCCGCGAGGAACCCGGCGTCCTTGTTGCTGTCGCTGTAGCCCAGCATGATCTCCTGCACGCTGTCGCCCAGCACCGCGCGGTACTCGGGCAGCGACAGCAGTTCCCACACCACCTGCGGCGCGCGGGTCAGGTCGTCCAGCGTCTCGAACAGCGGCACCGGCAGGATGCGCAGCCCGACCTCGCGCGCCAGCAGCAGCGGCTCCAGAACGTCACTGACACTCTCGGCCATGCTGATCACGTACCGCCCGAACGCGCGCGGCCCGGCCAGCGCCACGGCCCGCTGCACCTCCCGGATCGGCCCGACCGCCGTTTCCAGCGCGTCGGTCAGGGCCTCCCCGGCCGGCCACAGCGGACGGCGCGACCGCAACTCGCGGGTCAGCAGTTCCAGGCGGGCGTGCTCCGGCAGGCCCAGGTAATCGGCCTCCACGCCCGAGGCGCGCAGCAGCTCCGCGACGGCCGCGCCGGTCTGCCCGCTGTGCTCCCGCACATCCAGGCTGACCAGATGCTGCCCGAACACCCGCGCGACCGTCAGCAGCGGCGAGAGCAGCTGCTCGGCGGTGCGGCGCTGCCCGTCCGCGACCAGCCGCGCCGACAGCGCCTCCAGACGGGGCACGAGGTCCACCCGCTCGCCGTCCCGCACGGCGTTGTGCAGCGCCTGCAACTCCGCGCGGTACGCCTCCTGGCCCTCGTCCTCCTGGCTGAGGTCCGCGAACGCCGCGCGAATCCCGCCCAGCAGCACCTCGCGCGCCCGCTCGCGGTGCAGCGCCAGCGCCTCGCGGGTCGCGTCCGGCGTCACGAACGGGTTCCCGTCGCGGTCCCCGCCCATCCAGGACGAGAAACTCAGCGGCAACGTCGCCTCGGTGTCCCGCCCGAACGCCGCCTGGAACGCCCCACGCAGGTCCCGCTGCAACTCCGGCAGCGCCCGCGCGATGTTCGTCACGTAGTGCAGGCCGCCCTTGACCTCGTCCAGCACCGTCGGTTTCAGGCGCCGCAACTCCGGCGTGCTCCACATGGCCTCCACGTGCGCCGTGATCCGCTGCGCCTCCGGCCCGTCAATCCCGCCGGCACTCAGGCCCGGCATGGCCTGCGCCACCTGCACCAGATGGTTCCGGATGGTCCGGCGGCGCATCTCGGTCGGGTGCGCCGTGAACGTCAGGCCCAGATCCAGTCGCGCCAGGAGAGACTCGACCTCCTCGGCCCCCAGGCCCTGAGCCTTCAGGTCCAGCACCGCCTGCTCCAGACTCTGCGGCCGCACGCCCGTCGCGCCCTGCAGGACCCGCACCCGCTCGTACTCCTCGGCCAGGTTCACCAGCTGGAAGTACCACGTGAACGCCCGCGCCAGATTCCCGGCGTCCTCGCCGGACAGGCCGGCCAGCATCGCCTGCAACTCCCGGTCGTCACCGCCGGCCCGGACCTCCCGGACCAGCGCCCGCGTCCGCTCGACCAGATCGAAGAACGCCTCGCCTTCCTGCTCTTTCAGAACCTGACCGAGCGTGCGGCCCAGCAGGTTCACGTCACTTCGAATGCTCATGGGTTACCTCGGGAGAGTGGGTGGACGTGACCCCACCCCGGCGGGGCCGGTCACGCCTCTTCCACGTAACGGTACCGTTCAACGCCCACCGCGCGCCCCGCCTCTATCTGGACAAAGACACCATTCAGCTCCGCCGGGCCGTCCGCCGCGCCGTACCGGTGCGGACGCTCCGTCACGAACCGCTCGATCGGACCGTGCGGATCGCTCCCGATGATCGACTCGTAAGGCCCCGTGAACCCCGCGTCCGCCTGGAACGCCGTGCCGCCCGGCAGGATCCGCGTGTCCGCCGTGGGCACGTGCGTGTGCGTGCCGATCACGGCCGCCACCCGCCCGTCCAGGTACCGCGCCATGCCCTGCTTCTCGCTGGTCGCCTCGGCATGGAAATCCACGAACACGCTGCCCAGATCGTCGCGTTCCAGCAGCGTGTCCATCGCCCGGAACGGATTGTCCACCGCCTCCATGAACACCCGCCCCAGCAGGTTCACGACCGTCAGCCGCTCCGTGCCCTGCGCGGTCTTCACGTCGAAGCTGCGCCAGCCCACGCCCGGCGTACCCGGATCGCTGTAATTCAGGGGCCGCACGATCGGATACGTGCCCTCGTCCTGCATCAGCACGTACACGTCCTTGTGATGCCACGCGTGATTCCCCAGCGTCATGCAGTGCGCCCCGGCCTTCAAGGCCCCGTCCGCCCCCTCACGGTGAAGGCCGAAACCCCCCGCCGCGTTCTCCATGTTCACCACGATGAAATCCGCCCTGGAACGCAGGGACGGCAGGTGCGACCCCAGCACCCGCCGTCCCGCCGCCGCGAACACATCCCCCACAAACAACAACCGGATCATGACGCGCAGGCTACCGCGCTTTGCCGGTCATCCGGTCAGGGCCGCCCGGACTCCCGTAACGCCCCGGTAATGCGGGGGGCGCACGCTGCGGGCAGGAGGCGGTAACGATGACGAGAATCCTGGTCACGACGGACGGCAGCGAGCTGGGTCACGGGGCGTTGGCGCACGCGCAGGCGCTGGCGGGGGCGGCGCACGCGGCGTTGACGGTGCTGTGCGTGCAGGCGGACCCGGCGGTGCTGGTGGGTGAGTTCGCGTACGTGCCGCCGGTGGATCCCGAGGCGTTCGCGGCGCAGGCCCAGGCGTTGCGGGCCGAGTTGCAGACGCTGGCGCCGGGGGCGCGCGTGCGGGTGGAGCCGGCGGCGGGCCGGACGTTGCTGCGGGCGATTCTGGACGTGGTGCATGACGAGGACGCCGCGCTGATCGTCATGAGCACGCATGGGCGCAGCGGGCTGGGGCGGGCGCTGCTGGGCAGCGTGGCCGAGGCGGTCGCGCACCACGCGCCGGTGCCGGTGATGCTGGTCCGGGCGGGGCAGGTGCCGGCGGTGTGGGGGGTGACGGAACCGGACCGTCCGGCGGCGGCGCACACGCCCACCGCGTAGCGGGCCGGGAGGGGGCGGCACCCCCTCCGGTGTCAGCTCACCGTTGCCCGCGCGGGCGTTCGGTACACTGGCGCGTTATGCCGCGTGTTCCCGTGAAACCTGAAGTGATGAGCCCCGTGGGCGGTGAGGCGCAGTTGCGTGCCGCCGTGGAGGCCGGCGCGGACGCCGTGTTCTTCGGCGTGAACCCGGCCCGTGATCAGGCGGGCCGCGCCGGCCGGGCCGACGGGGCGGGGTTTCACGCACGCGCCAAGGTGGGCTTCGAACTGGAGGCCCTGCCGGAGATCATGAGCGGCCTGCACGCGCGGGGGGTGCAGGGCTTCGTGACGTTCAACGTGCTGGTGTTCGACCGGGAGTTGCGGCAGGCCGAGCGGCAGCTGATCGCGCTGGCCGAGGCGGGCGTGGACGCACTGATCGTGCAGGATCACGGCGTGGCGCGCCTGGCGCACGAGATCTGCCCGGACCTGCCCATTCACGGCAGCACCCAGATGAGCATCACGTCCGCCGAGGGGGCCGAACTCGCGCGGCGCTTCGGGGCGAGCCGCGTGGTGCTGGGCCGCGAACTGAGCCTGCGGGACATCGAACGCATTGCGGGGCAGACGGACATCGAACTGGAGACCTTCGTGCACGGGGCGCTGTGTGTCAGTTACTCGGGGCAGTGTTTCTCCAGTGAAGCCTGGGGTGGGCGCAGCGCGAACCGTGGGCAGTGCGCGCAGGCCTGCCGCCTGCCGTACGACCTGTTCGTGGACGGCGTGCAGCGCGACCTGGGCGACGCCCGTTACCTGCTGTCGCCCGGCGACCTGTACGCGCTGCATCAGGTGCCCGAGCTGGTGCGGATCGGCGTGGACTGCCTGAAGATCGAGGGCCGCTACAAGGACGCCGAGTTCGTCGCCCTGACGACCGCCGCGTACCGCAAGGCCGTGGATGAAGCCTGGGCGGGCCTGCCGCTGAGCGTCACCCGGCAGGAGGAGCAGGACCTGGAACAGGTGTACTCGCGCGGGCTGGCGCCGCACTTCATGGCGGGCACGAACCACCAGACGGTCGTGCGGGGCCGCGCGCCCAGGCACCGGGGCGTGCGCGTGGGCACCGTGCGCGGCGTGACCGAGCGCGGCGTGCTGGTCGAACTGAGCGAACCCCTGAAACCCGGCGACGGACTGGTGTTCGACCCGGCCAACTGGCGCGCCCCCGAGGGCCGCGAGGAGGGCGGGTTCCTGTACGGCCTGTGGCAGGACGGCCGGCAGCTGGACGACGCGGCGCTGGCCCGCGTCCGGGCGGGCGGCGTGTACGAACTGCGCTTCGGGCGCGGCGCCGTCGATGGCCGCCGCGTGCGCGAGGGCGACCCGGTCTGGCGCACCCAGGACCCCACCCTGGCGGCTCGCGTGAAACCGCTCGTCGAGGCGGCCGACCCGGTGTACACCCGCCCGGTCACGGCGCACTTCATGGGGCACGTGGGCTTCCCGCCCGCCCTGACCCTGACCGACGGGCAGGGCCACAGCGTCACCGCGACCCTGCCCGACCCGCTGGGCGAGGCCCGCAACCGCGCGCTGGACGAGGCGGGTCTGCGCGAGCAGCTGGGCAAGCTGGGCGGCACGCCGTTCCACCTGCAGGACCTGACCACCGACCTGCGCGGCGCGGGGTTCCTGCCGGTCAGCGCCCTGAACGCCCTGCGCCGCGACGCGACCGCGCAACTGACCGCCCTGCGCGCCCAGGCGCCCGAGCGCCGCACGGCGCCCCGCCTGGACGGCACCCTGGCCGCCCTGCCCCGCGCGGACCGCGCCCCGGCCCCCGCCGCCCCGAGACTGCACGTGCTGGTCCGCACGCCCGAACAGCTGGACGCCGCGCTGGAGGCCCGCCCGGACTCGGTCACGCTGGACTACCTGGAACTGTACGGCCTGAAACCCAGCGTGGAGCGCGTGCGGGCCGCCGGGCTGCCCGTGCGGGTCGCCAGCCCCCGCATCCTGAAACCCACCGAGCAGAACCTCCAGAAGTTCCTGCAATCCCTGAACGCCGGCATCCTGGTCCGTAGCGGCGGCCTGCTTGAGGGCCTGCAGGAGCAGCGTGGACAGGAATCGGGCGGGCAGGAATCGGGCGGGGCGGAACTGACCGGGGATTTCAGCCTGAACGCCGCGAACGTCCTGACCACCCGCGCCCTGCTGGACCTGGGCCTGACCCGCCTGACGCCCACCCACGACCTGAACGCGCAGCAGATCACGGAACTCGCCGGACTGGTCGGCGGCGACCATCTGGAAGTCATCGCGTACGGGCACCTGCCGGTCTTCCACACCGAACACTGCGTGTTCTGCCGCTTCCTGAGCAGCGGCACCGACTACACCAACTGCGGGCACCCCTGCGAGACGCACCGGGTCGCCCTGCGCGACGAACGCGGCCACACCCACCCGGTCATGGCGGACGTCGGCTGCCGCAACACCGTGTTCGAGGGCCGCCCGCAGGTGGCCGCGCCGCACCTGGGCGCGTGGCTGCGCGCCGGGATCCGCGACCTGCGCCTGGAATTCGTTCATGAGACGCCGCAGCAGGTCACGGGCGTCATCGCGGCGCACCGCGCCTTCCTGGCCGGTGACCTGTCGGCCGCCGACCTGCAGGTCACCCTGGACGACCTGTCCGCCGGGTCCGGCGTGACCGAGGGCAGCCTGTTCGTCCCGCACGACTTCGGCACCCTGGACGCCCTGCCGGTGCTGTGATCCGGTCGCTGTCGTCCGGGCAGGGCGGCTGGGGGTAGAACGCCTTCCCGGTTGCCCACGAGGCAGACAGGGTCCGTCGCACCCCCTCGCCCCGCCCGGATGGAGGGGCCTTCGCAGTGCGTTCAATCGAGCCGTCTGACGTGAATCTGACGGTCCGCGACGCTTCAGAAACGGTGAATGCCGGGCGGAAACGGCGCGGGCAGCGGCGCAGAGCGAATCCAGTGCTCCCACAGGCGCGGGTGGAGGGGGAGGACTTCTCACCTCGGATCTCATCTGCGCTGCGGGCAGTTCTGTACGCTGGGTCATGACCCGACAGGCGCATCCGGTGAAGGTGGAGAGACACGACGTGGCCGCACGTTGCCATTACACCAACACGGGAGCGCGCCCCGTCCACACCTACCGCGAAACGCCCTTCGGCCTGTTCGTGGCCCGCGAGTTCCACGCTCACCCGCGCGTACGACACTGGCAGGCGCACCTGATCCCGGCGCTGAATCTGGTCGTGTGCCGCTACGACTTTCACGGGCGGCGCGAACACGACTACTACCTGGACGTGGCGGACATCACCCGGCACGGGGACGTGTGGCAGGTGCGGGACCTGTACCTGGACCTGATCGTCCACGACGGCCTGATGGCCGAGATCGCCGACACGGACGAACTGCTCGCTGCGCGCAAGGCCGGCTACCTGACCGAGGCCGAGATGCACCGCGCCGTCGCCATCGCGCACGCGGCGCTGTCCGGGCTGGGCCGCGCCCGGTACGTGCTGCCCGACTGGCTGGCCCGCCGCGACCTGCACCTGCACTGGTGCGACGCGGCCGCCCTCGCCTGATACGGACTCCGATTGAAGGGGCTGTGCAGCCCGTCCCATCCGGGAGGTGTATCTTCCGGGGCATGGCCACCGACCGCCCCGCCCTGTCCGAAGCCCAGGCGCGGCTGGCCGCCACGGTGCCCGCCGCCCTCCGGCGCATCCGGGAGACGCCCGGCGTGCTGGGCGTGCTGTGGTGCGGCAGCGCCGCGCGCGGCGAGGGAACCGCGCACAGCGACCTGGACTTCCATGTGCTGGTCGATGGCGACCGGCGCTGGCGTGCCAACTACGTCGTGGACGGCATGCCGGTCGAGGCATTTCACAACCCGGTCCGCAAGGTCCGCGCGATGTTCGCCGCCGGGCAGGGGGATACCATCACCATGTTCGCCGAGGGCCGCGTCCTGCTGCCGCACCCGGAACTGGACGCCCTGACCGCCGAGGCCCGCGCCCTGCACGCCGCCGGTCCTGCCCGGCGCTCCCTGACGGGCCAGGACCGCTTCCGGCTGATCGAGGAGGTCATGGACGCCCGCGCCCTGGCCGACGCGGGCGACCCGCTGCACGTCCTGCTGGCGTGCCGCGCGGCGGAATTGGCCCTGGACGGTCTGTTCGGCGTGCGTGGCTGGTGGCGGGTCAAGCCCCAGCGCTGGCTGCCCACGTTGCAGGCACGCGACCCGGACGCTGCCCGCGACTTCCACGCCCTCCTGACCGCGACGGACGCCCGCGCGCGGCAGGCGGCGCTGGAGGCACTGGCCGTCCGCGTGACCGGCGACCTGACGTACCAGGAGGGCGGCAGCGAACCGGTCAGCGTGCCCTGAGCTGCTGATTCTGAACGCCCTTGAGCTTCGCCTCAGCCGGGGTGGGGGGAGGGCCGTCAGACTGCCCCTCAGATGACACGAACCTCCGGCCGCCTTTCCCCGCGCAGTCTCAGCAGTGGCCCCGCCGGTCGCGGCACCCGCATCGGCGGTCAGCGGGTGCTGGTCCTGATCCTGGCGGGCGGCAAGGGGCAGCGGCTGGGTGTGCTGACCCACGAGCGTGCCAAGCCCGCCCTGACCTTCGGCGGCACGTACCGCCTGATCGACTTCGCGCTCAGCAACTGCATGCACAGCGGCCTGTCGGACGTCTGGGTGCTGGAGGAATACCAGCTGCACACCCTGAACGACCACCTGACGAACGGCCGTCCCTGGGACCTGGACCGCACGCACGGCGGCCTGCAGGTCCTGCCGCCCAGCCCCGACACCCTGACCGGCAGCCTGGAGGACGCCGGGAACGCCGACGCCCTGCACGCGCACGCGCACCTGATCCGCGCGTTCGGGGCGGACGTGGTCGTGGTCCTGTCGGCCGATCACGTGTACACCCTGGATTACGCCGAGGTCATCCGCGAGCACCTGCGGACCGGCGCGGAGGTCACGATGGTCACCACGGACCTCCCGCCGGGCGAGGACGCCTCGCGCTTCGGGAACGTGACCCTCACGCGCGGCGGGCGCGTCAAGAAGTTCGAGTACAAGCCTGAACGCCCGCGCGGCGAGCAGATCACCACCGAGGTCTTCGTGTACGGCGCGCCCGCCCTGCTGCGAACCCTGGACGACCTGCGCGCCGGGACACCCGCCGGGAAGGGCCTGGGCGACTTCGGGCACGCGCTGATCCCGGCGTTCGTGAAGGCCAAGACCGCGCGCGCCTACCCCTTCGGCGGGTACTGGCTGGACGTGGGCCTGCCCGAAGCGTACTTCCGGGCGCACGAGGACCTGCTTGCGGGCCGCTCGGTGCCGCTGGACGCGCCGGACTGGCCGGTCCTGAGCAGCAGCATTCCGCGGATGCCCGCCCGCCTGGACGCCGGGGCGCGCGTCGAAGGCAGCCTGATCTCGTACGGTTGCCGGGTGGCCGGGCGCGTGACCCGCTCGGTCCTGTCGCCCGGCGTGACCGTCGAGGCGGGCGCGGTCGTCGAGGACGCCGTGATCCTGCGCGACGCCGTCATCCGCGCCGGGGCGCACGTGCGGCGCGCCATCGTGGACGAGGAGGCCGTGATCGCCGCCCGCGTGGACGGCCGGGATGGCGTGGCCGTGATCGGCGCGCGCGCCCACGTCACGGCCCCCGTGCGGGACGACACGCAGGTCGAACCGGGCCGCCGCTGGCGCCGGGGCTCCCGCCCCCGCACCCCGGACGCGGCGGGCAACTGAGCGGCCCCTCCCGCTGCCCCCGACCGGGTGTCCGGTGACCGTTCCGTCAGACGCGCGGGCGTACGCTGCCTCTCATGATCGAGGTCAGTGGGTACACCAAGCGCTACGGGCGGCACGAGGCCGTCAGCAACCTGTCGTTCACGGTGCAGCCCGGCGCGGTGTTCGGCCTGCTGGGCAGCAACGGGGCGGGGAAGACCACCACCATCCGCGCGCTGGTCGGCCTGACCCGCCCGACCAGCGGCACAGTGCGCGTGGCGGGCTTCGACGTGTGGCGCGACCCGGTGAAGGCCAAGGCGGCGTTCGGGTACATCCCGGACCGCCCGTACCTGTACGGCAAACTGACCGCCCGTGAGCTGCTGCGCTTCGTGGGACAGCTGTATCAGGTGCCGGACGCGGACAGCGAGATCGACCGCTGGCTGGAATTTTTCCGCCTGACCGACTTCGGCAACGAGCTGATCGAGACGTACTCGCACGGCATGCGGCAGAAGGTGGCGATCATCGCCGCGCTGCTGCCCGACCCGCCCGTGCTGATCGTGGACGAACCCATGGTGGGCCTCGACCCGCACGCGGCGCGGCAGGTGCGCGACCTGTTCCGCTCGCACGCCGACCGGGGCCGCACGGTGCTGCTGACGACCCACTCGCTGCCCGTCGCGGAGGCCGTCTGCGACCGGCTGGTCGTCCTGGACCGCGGCAAGGTCCTCGGGGAGGGCAGCATGGACGACCTGCGCGCCCGCACCGGCACCGAGGCGGGGGGCGTACACGGCGACAGCCTGGAACGCATCTTCTTCCGCCTGCTGGAGGACGAACTGGAAGAACAACGCCGCGTCCGCGAGGAAGCCGGGGTGGCCGGGGTGGGCGCTTGACCGTCACGCCCGCCCCCCAACCCGCGCGTACCGCCCAGCCCAGCCTGAGCGGCCTGAAACTCCGCGCGCTGCGGCACACCCTACGGCGCGGCCCGAAATGGGGCTACGCGCTGGTCGGCACGCTGGCCCTGCTGCTCGTGGTGGGCGAGGTGGTCGGCACCTGGAGGGCCCTGACGTTCCTGGGCCGCTTCGGGGACATCGGCCTGAACGTGTTCGCGCGTGTGCTGGAGATCGGCCTGATCACCCTCGCCAGTGGCGTGACGTTCAGCGCCACCACCGCCGCCATCAGCACGCTGTACCTCAGCGACGACCTGAACTTCCTCCTGACCCAGCCCATCAGGACCACCCGCGTGTTCGCGCTGAAGGTCACCGAGACGTTCCTGAACGCCGCGCTGGTGCCGGTGTTCCTGACCGTGCCGCTGCTGCTGACGGTCGCCGCGTACTTCCACGCGCCCGTCTGGGCGTACCCGGTCATGATCCTGGCTGCGCTGCTGGTGTTCGCCGCACCCGTGGGCCTGGGCGCGCTGCTGGCCGTGCTGCTCATGCGGGTCGCCCCGGTCGGCCGCGTGCGCGAGGTCAGCACCGCGCTGGGCGTGCTGATCAGCGCCGGACTGGTGTACGCCATCCGCGCCCTGCGCCCCGAGGTCCTCGTGCAGAAACTCCAGGACCCCACCAAGGTCGAGGCGTTGCTGCGCGACTTCGCCGGACCCGGCAGCCCCCTCCTCCCGCCCTCCTGGGCGGCGCAGGGCATCTGGCAGGCCGCGCAGGGCCAGCTCGCCGCGCCGCTGCTGCCCCTGCTGCTGCTGACCGTCACGCTGCTGCTCGGCGCGACCCTGCTGGCCGCGAAAGCCTACCAGGACGGCTGGGCCCGCGCGCTGGACTCCAGCACCCCGAAACTCGATCCGCGCCCCCGCCGCGCCGGATTCAGCGAACGCCTGCTGAACCGCCTCGGCCCCGGCGGCGCGCTGGCCGCCAAGGACCTGCGCGTCACCCTGCGCGACCCCACCCAGTGGAGCCAGCTCCTCGTGGTCGTCGCCCTAGCAGGCGTGTACCTCGTGAGCGTCAGGGCCGTCCCCATCCCGGTGCCGCAGTTCCGGGGCATCCTCGGGTACATCCAGCTGGCCTTCCAGGGCTTCATCATCGCGGGCATCGCCGTCCGCCTCGCGTTCCCCGCCGTCAGCACCGAGGCGCGCGGCTACTGGCTGCTGCGCACCGCGCCCATCCAGCCGCGCCAGATCGTGCTCAGCAAGTTCCTGGGCGTGCTGCCCGTCACCCTGACTGTGGGCCTCGTCATGGGCGTCGCCAGCGCCCTGAGCATGAGCCTCGGCCCCACCCTGCTGCTCCTCAGCGTGCTCGTCAGCCTCAGCAACGCCCTCGTCATCACCGCGCTCGGCGTCGGCCTGGGCGCCGCCGCCCCCAAATTCGACGCGGACAACCCCGCCGAGATCGGCGTCAGCCCCGGCGGCCTCGCCTTCATGGGCCTCAGCCTCGCGTACTCCGTCCTGTGCCTGCTGCTGCTCGCCCGGCCCGCCGCCGGCAGCGTCCTGCGCCCCGACCTGTACCCCGGCTACAGCGCCCTGGGCACCACCGAAGGCATCCTCGGACTGATCGGCCTGCTGCTCGCCACCGTCCTCGGCACGTACTTTAGCCTCCGCACCGGCTGGAGGCGCCTCGACCGGCTGGAATAGCTGTCAGGGCCGGTGCGCCGCGCCCGCCCCGACCACCGTGTGCCAGCGCCGCACCTCCCAGCTGCCCACCAGCCCGGCCAGCACGTACGGGTCCGTGCGGGCGAACAGCTCGGCGGCGTCCGGCGCGTCACCCTCGAACAGCAGCGCCGCGCCGTCCACCGGGTCAGCCAGCGCGCCCCCCAGCAGCAGCTCGCCCCGGTCGGCGGCCGCCTGCGCGTGAGCGAGGTGTGCCCCCCGCAGCGACTCACGCCGCGCGACGTAGTCGGGAACAAGATCGCGGTACAGCAGCAGAAAGTGCATAAGGGCAGTGTACCGGCGCCATCCGTGCGCCGCGTCTCACCCGGCCTGCGCCTCAATGAGCAGCGTCTGCGGCACCTGGGCGTGCAGGCCGTGTGCGCCGTAGATCTCGTGCAGGCCCCGCAGGGTAAAGCCGCTGGTGATCAGGTCGCCAGTCAGTGTGCTCAGGGTGCGGTGTTGCGCGCCGAGCTGTCCTCGGATGCCGCTGCCGCCGGACTGCCAGTGGCCTTCGCGCGCATACTGCTGCACGCGGTAGGCGAGGCGTTCCCCGTGAGCGTCCAGGATGAACCGTGGGGCGTCCACTTCATGGAAGGGCGTCTCGAAGCAGGGGTGCAGGACGGAGAAGCTGAAGTGTCCTCCTGTGACCAGGACGCGGCGGGCGGCGCGGTACAGGGCGCGGTGGTCGGTGATGTCCATCAGCGCGAGTTTCGAGACGATCACGTCGGCCGAGTGATCCGGCACGCTGCTCAGCGTGTGCGCGTTGTCCACGCGGTAGGTCAGGCGCGGGTCGGTGGCCCTGGCCTGCGCGTGGCGGATCAGAGGCCCTGAGAGGTCCACGCCCAGCACCCGGGCGGGATTGTGGGCGCACAGGCGGCGCGACAGGTGCCCCTCGCCGCACGCGAGGTCCAGCACCCGCGCGCCCGGCAGGTGCGGGGCCGCGACCGCCTCATGCCGCGCCAGCAGCGGCTGCCAGAAACTGTCCGGGTCGGCCAGCAGGCGGTCCACCAGGGTCACGTACCCGTCGGCGGCCTGATCGTAGGCGGGTGTCATGCCCTGACCCTACCTTCTCCCGGTTCCGCGCGGCAGCGAACCTGCGCCGGACCCGGGTACCCGATGTTCTCCCCCTCTGCCTGCACGCCAGCCTGACGCCAACCTCCGGCGTCCTATACTGGCCTGCACACACAAACAGGCGACCCAGGCCCGGCCCACCCGGGAGGCCCGGCTGCGCTCGCTGCTCGCTTTGCATCAGGGAGGTCAGTCATGTCAACCCACGATCAGCAGGTCAGTGTCAGCCAGGAACAGCCCGCGCATGCCGCCGGGGAAGAGCAGTTCGAGTACGTGGTGATCGGCGCGGGTTCCGGCGGGTGCGCCGTCGCGGCCCGGTTGCAGGAAGGCGGCGCGCAGGTGCTGCTGCTGGAGGCCGGAGTGCCGGACGAGACGCCCGAGATTCACATTCCGGCGGCCTTCCCGAAACTGTTCAAGTCGCCCCTCGACTGGAACTACGAGACCGAGGCCCAGGAGCACCTGAACGGCCGCCGCCTGTACTGGCCGCGCGGCAAGATGCTGGGCGGCAGCAGTTCCATCAACGCGATGATCTACATTCGCGGTCACCGCGCCGATTTCGACGCCTGGGCCGCCGCTGGCAACCGGGGCTGGGGGTACGACGACGTGCTGCCGTACTTCCGGCGGGGCGAGGATTTCGAGGGCGGCCAGAGCGAGTATCACGGCGCGGGCGGCCCGCTGCACGTCGAGAACCGCCGTTACACGCATGAAATCTGCGACGCGATCACCGCCGGTTTCGAGGAACTGGGCCACCCCGCCAACGACGATTTCAACGGCCCGCAGATGGAGGGCGTGGGCCGTTACCACGTCACGCAGAAGGGCGGCGCGCGGCACTCGGCCGCCGTGGCGTACCTGCGCCCCGCCCTGGCCCGTTCCGGCCCCGGCACGCTGGAAGCCCGGACGGGCGCGCACGTGACCCGCATCCTGCTGGACGGCCAGGAGGCGACGGGCGTGGAGTACCAGGACAGCGCCGGCATGCGGCAGGTCCCGGCCAGCCGGGGCGTCATCCTCGCGGCGGGCGCGATCACCAGCCCGCACTTGCTGATGCTCTCCGGCATCGGAGAGCGGGCGCAACTGGAAGCCGCCGGCATCCCGGTCCTGCACGACCTGCCCGGCGTCGGTAAGAACCTGCAAGATCACCTGTTCGTGCCGGTCGTGTACGCCACCGAGACGCCCGGCCTGAAAGACGCCACCAGCGAGGCCCAGATGAGCCTGTACATGAGCGAGCAGCGCGGCATGCTGTGCAGCAACGTCGGCGAGACGGGCGGATTCATGAAAACAGACCCGTCACTGCCCGCCCCCGACCTGCAATTCCATAACGGCGCGGCCCTGTTCGTGGATCACGGCTTCCGGGAACTGGACGGCCATCACTACACGCTGCTGCCGTCCCTGGTCGCGCCCCGCAGCCGGGGGGAGATCCGCGTGACCAGCGCCGACCCGCAGGCCCGCCCGAGCATCGAACCCAATTACCTCTCGGACCCGCATGACCTGGACGTTCTGGTGCGCGGCGTGCAACTGGCCCGGCAGGTGGGTGACACGGCGGCCCTGGCCCGGTACCGGCTGGACGAGGTGATGCCCGGCCCGAACGTCATGGAGCGTGCTGATCTGGAGGAGTACATCCGGCAGGAAGCCATGACCATCTACCACCCGGTCGGTACCTGCCGCATGGGCCACGACGACCTGGCGGTCGTGGACGACCAGTTGCGCGTCCACGGGATCAGCCGCCTGTGGGTTGCCGATGCCAGCGTCATGCCCACCATCACGCGCGGCAACACGAACGCCCCCACCCTCATGATCGCCGAGAAGGTCGCCGACTTCATCCTGGGGCAACCACTGCTGCCGGTCGGCGACTCTCAGGTCGCCGCGCACGCCGCCACCGACTGACGCGGCCTTCCCGTCAGGCCAGTGAAAATAGGAGTGCGCCGCCCGGAGATGGGGCGGCGCAGGTTCCTGACGGTTCGGTTCAGTCCTTGACGAGTTCGATGTCGGCGAGTTCGCTGATGGGCAGGCCCCACTTGTTCATCGCGTCGAAGAAGGGATCGGGGTCGAGCTGTTCGACGTTCCAGACGCCGGGCTGCATCCAGTCCCCGTTCAGCATCAGCATGGCGCCGATCATGGCGGGCACGCCAGTGGTGTAGCTGACGCCCTGCGCCTGCACCTCGCGGTAGCAGTCGGCGTGGTCCTTGACGTTGTACACGAAGTGCACCTTGGGCTGGCCGTCCTTGCCGATGCCCTTGGCCTGCACGCCGATGCAGGTCTGCCCGCTGTACCCGGCGGCCAGGGATTCGGGGGCGGGCAGCACGGCTTTCAGGAACTCGATCGGGGCGACCTTCATGCCGCGGAAGTCGATGGGTTCGATGGAGGTCATGCCGATGCCCTCGAGGACGTTCAGGTGCTTGATGTACGCCTCACCGAAGGTCATCCAGAAGCGGGCGCGCTTGATGGTCGGGAAGTGCTTGACGAGCGACTCGAGTTCCTCGTGGTACAGCACGAAGCTCTTACGGGTGGCGACCTTGGGATAGTAGATGTCCTGGCTGATCTCCAGGGGCTGGGTTTCGACCCACTCGCCGTTTTCCCAGTAGCGGCCGTTGGCGGTGATCTCGCGGATGTTGATTTCCGGGTTGAAGTTCGTGGCGAACGCCTTGCCGTGGTTGCCGTTGTTGCAGTCCACGATGTCCAGGTAGTGGATTTCCTGGAAGTGATGCTTGGCGTGGTGCGCGGTGAAGGCCTGGGTGGCGCCGGGGTCGAAGCCGCAGCCGAGCAGCGCCATCAGGCCCTTTTCCTTGAAGCGGTCCTGGTACGCCCACTGCCAGGAGTACTCGAACTTGGCGACGTCCTTGGGTTCGTAGTTGGCGGTGTCGAGGTAGTGCACGCCGGTTTCCAGGCAGGCGTCCATGATGGTCAGGTCCTGGTAGGGCAGGGCGACGTTGATGACCATCTTGGGTCCGAAGTCGTTGATCAGTTTGACCAGTTCGGGCACGTTGTCTGCGTCGACGGTGGCGGTGGTGAACACGGCCCGGCTGTCGGGCATGTGCTCCTTGATCTCGGCGACGATCTTGTCGGCCTTGGCGACGGTGCGCGTGGCGATCAGGACTTCGGTGAAGACGCTGTCGTTCTGGGCGCATTTCTTGGCGACGACGTTGGCGACGCCGCCCGCTCCGATGATGATGACCTTGCTCATGGGGGGCATCTTACCGTGCCGGGTGCGGCCCGCTGGTCAGGGTAGGGTGTGGGGCGTGAGCAAGCGTCCCGGCCAGCGCAGTCAGAAAGCCCAACCCCAGCACAAAGCCCAGTCCCAGCAGAAAGCCCAGCCCCAACAGAGAGGCCGGCAGGCTCAGCCGTCGGCCGGGCAGCAGTCCTCATCCCGGAAGGTCGTGTCGGCCGCGCCGGGCGGGGTGCGGGAGGTCACGCCGGAGTTGCGGGCGCGCACGGCCCGCACGTTCGGGCTGGTGGTGCTGGGTTTCGTGGCGGGGATCGCCCTGATGGTGGCGGTCCTGTCGGCGCAGGGGCGGGCGCTGCGGGAGTACGCGGTGCGGGTCCAGTCGGCGGTGCTGGCGACCGGGCCGTCCGTGAACGTGTCGTACGGGCAGCCGTGCGTGGACGCGCTGCCGGGGGCGTTGCCGTCCGGGGTGCTGTCGTGTGACGTGCAGGTGGAGGGTGGTCAAGTGTCGGTGCTGATGCAGCTGGAGCGGGAACGGCAGTTCCGTCTGCCGGCGCGCGGCGCTGAGAGGTAACTGGCGGGGTTCGTCACCGGGCAGGTACTGCTGGCGGATGAGTGACCCCTTGACCTGGGGCTTACTCTTCCCTCACGCTATTGAGAAGCCTTCCTATTAAGGTAGGGGGGTTCCGTCTCCGTCACTCCGCCCCCACCCGGCCCTGCCCAGGAGAACCCGCATGCCCGACCAGAAAGATACCGCCTACGCGCCCACCGAATCCGCCGACATGCAGACCACCGCCCCCCAGGCCCCCCAGGGACGCCTGACCAACCACTCCGGCAACCTCGCGCCCAGCAACACCAACAGCCTGACCGCCGGCGAGCGCGGCCCCGTCCTGCTTCAGGACTGGCACCTGCTCGAACGCATGGCGCACTTCAACCGCGAACGTGTCCCCGAGCGCGTCGTGCACGCCAAGGGCAGCGGCGCCTTCGGCACCTTCCGCGTCACGCGCGCCATCCCGGAACTGACCGTCGCCAAGATCTTCCAGCAGGAAGGCAACGAGTGCCGCATGCTGGCCCGCTTCAGCACCGTCGCCGGCGAGAAGGGCTTCGCCGACACCGTCCGCGACCCGCGCGGCTTCGCGCTGAAGTTCTACACCGAGGACGGCAACTGGGACTTGGTCGGCAACAACACCCCGATCTTCTTCGTGCGTGACCCCATCAAGTTCCAGGACTTCATCCACAGCCAGAAGCGCCACCCGGTCACGGGCCGCCGCAGCGCCGCCATGCAGTTCGACTTCTGGGGCCTGCGCCCCGAGAGCCTGCACCAGGTCATGTACCTGTTCGGCGACCGTGGCCTGCCGCGCTCCTACCGCTTCATGAACGGCTATTCCAGCCACACGTACAGCCTCTGGAACGAGCAGGGCGAACGCTTCTACGTCAAGTGGCACTTCCACAGCCAGCAGGGCGTGCAGAACCTGACCGAGGAGGTCGCCGCGAAGATCGCCGCCGCGAACCCCGACTACCACTTCCAGGACCTGTTCGACGCCATCGAGCGCGGCGAGCACCCCAAGTGGACGGTCAGCATCCAGGTCATGCCCGAGAAGGACGCCGAGACGTACCACATCAACCCCTTCGACCTCACCAAGGTCTGGCCGCACGCCGACTACCCGCTGATGCAGGTCGGTGAGTTCGAACTGAACGAGAACCCCCAGAACTACTTCGCCGAGATCGAGCAGGCCGCCTTCGAGCCCAGCAACCTGCCGCGCGGCTTCGGCGCCAGCCCCGACAAGATGCTCCAGGCGCGCCTGATGAGCTACGCCGACGCGCACCGCTACCGCATCGGCATCAACTACGCCGCGCTGCCGGTGAACAAGGCCGCCTGCCCGGTCATGACCTACCACCGCGACGGCCAGACCCGCTTCGACGGCAACTTCGGCGGCACGCCCGTGTACGAACCCAACTCGTACGGCGGCCCCGCCGTGGCGGACGGCACCCCGCAGGAACCCCCCATGCCGCTGGGCAGCCTCGCCGACCGTTTCGGCTGGCCCGAGGACGACGCCGACCTGTACGGCCAGCCGCGCGACCTGTACGCCGTCATGCAGCCCGATGAACGCGGCCGCCTCGCCATGAACTTCGCCGGCGCGCTGGCCGACGTGCCCGCCTTCATCGCCGACCGTTTCATCGGGCACCTGGAACAGGTTTCCGGCGAACTGGCCGCCAACGTCCGCGCCGGCATCGCGCAGAAGAAGGCCGAGGGGCACCCGGAGCTCACGGACCTGCTCACCGAGACGCACACCCACGCGGCCGGCGGCGACCAGAAGCCCCGCCAGAGCGTCGCGGTCGGCGCCGACGACTGATACGGACTCCGATTGAATGGGCTGTAAAGCCCGTTCAATCCGAGCGGATGCGAGAAGGAGCAAAACGGGTTCCGGACGTGAAGCCGACAACCCGGCGATGTTCCGGGTTGTCGGCGAAACAAACGGAACCCCTATGATCCACTGCGCGCGGTGACGGGCTGAACAGCCCTGCCCGGACAACATGAGCGCGTGATTCACGCGGCCCGTCCACTCCCCATGCGGGGGTGGGCGGGTTTTTCTTTCTCCCAGTGCTGCCGGGCGCCCGGTCCTGTGGTCATTCTCGCTTTGCAGATCTTCAGAAAGGCTTCATACTGTGGTGAATCAGGTTCAATTCATCCCGTATCCGCTCACCTGAACGGCGTTCAGGACCACCCACCAGGGAAGTTTCACGTGCCGGGCCACGTCCGGCGAGGGGGAGAACGTGTTTCCAGCTGCATTCGATTACATCCGCGCCCATTCCGCAGAGGAGGCCCTGGCCGCGCTCGCGCAGCACGGCGCCGAGGCCCGCATCCTGGCCGGCGGGCAGAGCCTGATCCCCGCCATGCGCCTGCGACTGGCCCGCCCGGCCGTCCTGGTCGACCTGGGCGGCGTGAAGGACCTGGGCTACCTGCGCGAGGAAGGCGGCGACCTGCGCGTCGGCGCCATGACCCGCGACGTGACCCTGGAACGCGACGCGAACGTCCGCGCCCGCTACAGCCTCCTGACCGACACGGGCGCCGTCATCGCGGACCCGGTCGTGCGCTGCCTGGGCACGGTCGTGGGCAGCCTGTGCCACGGCGACCCCAGCGGCGACTGGGGCGCGGCGGCGCTCGCCTCGCGCGCCGTGATGGTCGCCCGCAGCGCCAGCGGCGAACGCCTGATCCCCATCGACGAGTTCCTGGTGGACTCCTTCCAGACCTCGCTGGAGGAGGGTGAACTGGCCGTCGAGGTGCGTTTCCCCACCCCGGACGGCCGCACGCACGGCTCGTACCAGAAGATCGAACGCAAGGTCGGGGATTACGCCACCGCCGCCGCCGCCGTGCAGATCACGCTGGGCGACGACGGCCGCGTCACGCACGCCGGGGTCGCCCTGACCGCCGCCGGCCCCCGCCCGGTCCGGGTGGACGCCGCCGAGAAACTGCTGCTGGGCCAGCTGCTGACCGAGGACGTCATCCGCGCCGCCAGCGAGGAGGCCCGCATCGTCAGCGACCCCTTCGCGGACACGCGCGGCAGCGTGGAGTACAAGAAAGACATGGCCCGCGTGCTCGTCGCGCGTGGCCTTCGCGCCAGCGCCGCCCGCCTGGGCACGGGAGTGACCGCATGACCGCCACCGACACCACCGACACCACCCTGCGCACCGTCACCCTGAACGTGAACGGGCAGACCCTCCACCAGCAGGTCGAACCCCGCACCCTGCTCGCCTACGCCCTGCGCGACGCCGGCCTGAAAGGCACGCACGTCGGCTGCGACACCTCCTCGTGCGGCTGCTGCGTCGTGCTGCTCGACGGGGACACGCCTGCCAAGTCCTGCACCATGTTCGCCGTGCAGGCCGAGGGCCACCAGATCACCACCGTCGAGGGCCTCGGCGGGCCCGGCAACCTGCACCCCCTGCAACAGGCGTTCTGGGACCAGCATGGGTTGCAGTGCGGGTACTGCACGCCCGGCATGCTCATGACCGCCAAGGCCATGCTGGAACACAACCCGGACCCCACCGACCAGGAGGTCCGCGAGTTCCTGAGCGGCAACCTGTGCCGCTGCACCGGCTACAACAACATCGTCAAGGCCGTGCAGCAGGCCGCGCGCGTCATGCGTGACGAGGCGCAGGCGCAGGCCCTGGCCGGCATGGTCCCCGGCACCGACCCCAGCACCGGCACCGCCGGAGGAGGAGCGCAGTGAGCATCGAAACCGACGCCACCAACAACGCCGGCCCGCAGACCCTGACCATGGGCAAGGGCATGAAACGCAAGGAAGACCCCCGCTTCCTGACCGGGAACGGCAACTACGTGGACGACATGCGCCTGCCCGGCATGCTGTACATGGCCATCGTGCACAGCCCCTACCCGCACGCGAACATCAAGGGCATCGACAAGGCGGCCGCGCTGGCCGTGCCGGGTGTGAAGGCCGTCATCACCGGCGAGGACCTCGTGGCCGCGTCGCTGGCGTGGCTGCCCACCTTCCACGGCTTCGACAAGCAGATGGTCCTGGCCGTCGGCAAGGTCCTCTTCCAGCATCAGGAGGTCGCGGCCGTGTTCGCCGAGACCCGCGAGGCCGCCCGCGACGCCGCCGAACTGGTGGACGTGGACTACGAACCCCTCGACCCGGTCATCAGTCCCTTCGACTCCATGAAGGACGAGGTCATCCTGCGCGACGACCGCGAAGATAAGACCAACCACATCTACCACTGGGACAGCGGCGACCGGGACGGCACCCAGGCCGCGCTGGACGACTCCGAGGTCGTCGTCACCGAGCGCATCTACGCGCCCCGCTGCCACCCCGCCCCGCTGGAACCCTGCGGCTGCGTCGCGCAGTTCGACGCCATGGGCCGCCTGCACTTCTGGGTGACCAGTCAGGCGCCCCACGTGTACCGCACCGCCATCTCGCTCGTGACCGGCATCCCCGAGGACAAGATCCGCGTGATCTCCCCGGACATCGGCGGGGGCTTCGGCAACAAGGTCCCGGTGTACCCCGGCTACGTGTGCGCCATCGTCGGCGCCCTGATCCTCAAGACCCCGGTCAAGTGGATCGAGACGCGCACCGAGAACCTCACCACCACCGGCTTCGCCCGCGACTACCACATGGACGTCACCATCGGCGCGAAGAAGGACGGCACCGTCACCGCCCTGAAAGTCAAGACCGTCGCCGACCACGGCGCGTTCGACGCCGCCGCCGACCCCAGCAAGTACCCGGCCGGGATGTTCGGCGTCGTGACCGGCAGTTACCAGTTCCCGGTCGCGTTCGCGGAACTCGACGCGTACTTCACGAACAAGGCGCCGGGGGGTGTGGCGTACCGCTGCTCGTTCCGCGTGACCGAGGCCAGCTACGCCATCGAACGCGGCATGGACATCCTGGCGCAGAAACTCACCATGGACCCCGCCGAACTGCGCCGCAAGAACTTCGTGCGCAAGGACCAGTTCCCCTACGACAGCGCCCTGGGCTTCACGTACGACAGCGGCGACTACGAAGGCACCATGGACAAGGCCCTGAACCAGATCGGGTACGCCGAACTGCGCCGGGAGCAGGCCGAGAAACGCGCCCGTGGCGAGTACATGGGCATCGGCATCAGCACCTTCACCGAGGTCGTCGGCGCCGGACCCAGCAAGCACTTCGACATCCTGGGCATCAAGATGTTCGACTCCGCCGAGATCCGCATCCACCCCACCGGGACCGGCATCATCCGCACCGGCACGAAAAGCCAGGGCCAGGGCCACGAAACCACCTGGGCGCAGATCGTCGCCGAGGAACTCGGCCTGGACCCCCAGAACCTGCTCGTCGAGGAAGGCGACACCGACACCGCCCCCTACGGCCTGGGCACCTACGCCAGCCGCAGCACCCCGGTCGCCGGAGCCGCGCTGGCCCTCGCCGCGCGCCGCGTGCGCGAGAAGGCCCGCAAGGTCGCCGCGCACCTGCTCGAAGCTGCCGCCGAGGACATCGAATGGGTCGACCATAAATTCCAGGTGATGGGCGCCCCCAGCCGCAGCGTCACCATGAAAGAAGTCGCGTTCGCCGCGTACACCAACCCCGGCGAGGGCAACGAACCCGGCCTGGAAGCCAGCCTGTACTACGACCCGCCCAACATGACCTTCCCGCACGGCGCGTACATCGCCGTCGTGGACGTCGACGCCGAGACCGGCGAGGTCAAGGTCCGCCGCTTCCTCGCCATCGACGACTGCGGCACCGTCATCAACCCCATGATCGTCGAGGGACAGGTCCACGGCGGCCTCACCGAGGGTTTTGCCATCGCCTTCATGCAGGAAATCCCCTACGACGAACAGGGCAACAACATGGCCCCGAACTTCATGGAGTACCTGATCCCCACCAGCGTCGAGGCGCCCGTCTGGGAGACCGGCAGCACCGTCACCCCCAGCCCCCACCACCCCATCGGCGCCAAGGGCGTCGGCGAGAGCCCCAACGTCGGCAGCCCCGCCGCGTTCGTGAACGCCGTCATGGACGCCCTCGCGCCCCTGGGCGTCACGCACATCGACATGCCCCTGACCCGAGAGAAAGTCTGGCGCGCCATCCGCGACGCGCAGGCCGCCGCCGCGAGCGACTGACCAACTGACCCCTCCGCTTCGCGGCTCTGCGAGTCCGACCCTGCGGGCCACCTCCCCTTAGAGGGGAGGCTGAACCTGAAGTGGCTCCCCTTTAAGGGGAGCTGTCACCGCAGGTGACTGGGGGGTTGCCCCCGGCATCAACTTGCTTCCCCGCCCCTCACCGGGCGGGTGTATCAATCGGAGACCGTATGACCCCTGATCCCCAGCGTCCCACCGGGGACACCGAATTCATTCCGGACCTGCCGGAGCGGCTGGCGGGGCTGGCGCGCGAGGGCGCGGCGGTGGTCGTGGCGACCGTCGTGTCGCGCCGCGCGCCGGTGTCCGCGCAGGTGGGTGACAAGGCCCTGATTCACGCGGACGGCCGCATGGAGGGCTTCGTGGGTGGCGCGTGCTCCCGCGAGATCGTGCGGCGTCAGGCGCTCCTGGCACTCCAGGGTGGGCAGGCGCGGCTGGTGCGGATCGTGCCGGGCGCCGCACCGGACGCCGAGCACGCGTTTGCCGAGCGGGTCACGGTGCCCATGAACTGCGCGTCGGAAGGGGAGAGCGAGGTGTTCCTGGAACCGCTGCTGCCCCCACGCCTGCTGGTCGTGGTGGGCCGCACTCCGGTCGCGCGGGCCATCGCCGCGCACGCCGCCCTGATGGGCGACCGCGTGTGGCGCGTGCTGGACGACGACGAGGTGCCGGGCGAACCGGACGCCGTGCCGCTGGGTGCCCTGACGGCCCGCCTGTCGGCCCTGCCCGCCGCGCAGCGCGCCCGCGTGCGGAGCGTCGTGGCGTCCCAGGGGCACTACGACGAAACCGCCATCGAGGCGCTGCTGCGCGCCCAGCCGAACCCGGTGGGCCTGCTCGCCAGCCCGAAACGCGCCGCGAACGTCCGCGAGACGCTCGCCATGCTCAGCGGCTTCGGCGAGGCGGACCTGGGCCGCGTCCGCGCGCCCGTCGGCCTGAACGTGGGCGCCCGCACCCCGCACGAGGTGGCGCTGAGCGTCCTGGCGGAACTCGTGCAGCTCGACCGGCAGGAGGCCAGCCCCACCCGACCCGTTCCTGCCGCTGAACAGGCACCGGCCGCGCCCGTTCCGACCCCCGCCGACCCGTCCCCCATGCCGTCCGCGCTGCTGGCACAGGTGATGGACCTGACCGTCCTGAACGCCGAACCCGCCGACGCGGGCAGCGCGGTGGACCCGGTGTGCGGCATGACCGTCACCCTGCCCGCCAGGCACACGGCGGACCACGCCGGCGTGACCTACGCCTTCTGCTGCCCGCACTGCAAGGCCCGCTTCCTGAAAGACCCCGCCCGGTACCTCACGCCCGGCTGAACCCCTCAGTCCGCTGCGCGGCCAGCTCCCCTCGAGGGGAGCCAGGGGGGCCGCGCCTTCCTGTGCAGGGGGACGCGTCGGGGGCCGTACAGTGGCGGGCATGATCGCCGCTTTCCTGAATCCCGAGGGGACCCTGCTGCACGCGGGGTCCGACGAGCTGGACCGCGTCGCGTCGGGCCTGTCGAGCCTGCTGCGCGCCGCGGAACTGATTCCCGTGACGGCGCTGGACGAGGAGGCGCTGCTGAACGTGCCCGCCGCGTTCACGTCCTGGCAGGTGCTGCTGCACGGCGCGGTGCTGCTCGACCCGGATGGCGTGGAGGACCCCGCGTGGCGCCGCCTGACGGTCGAGACGCTGGACGCCGCGCAGGGCGCGCTGGAACTGGCCGCGCAGGCCGCCGGGCACGTCAGCGCCCTGGCGCAGCTGGACCTGGACCTGACCCGCACCGAGCGGCACGGGCGGCTGCTGCGCGTGGAACTGCGCCACCCGTACGGCCTGCCCCGCCCGCTCGATCAGGCCGAGCGGGACCTGCGCGACTGGCTGACCGATGGGCCGCTGCGCGACACCCTGCGACTGGAACGCACCCCGGACGCGCTGCGGCTGCTGCCGCGTGACCTGCGCCCGGAACTCGCCGTGAACTACCTGCTGTCGCAGCTGGACGCCGAGTTCACGCTGGGCGTCAGCGCCCTGCCGGGCGACGCGGCGTTCCTGGCGCTGTGCGACTACGCGATGGTGCCGGGCAGCGCGGACCTCCTCGACCCCGCACCGGCCGAACGGGATGACGAGGAATAAGCGAGAGGGGACGCGGCCGGTGTAGCTGCCGCGCCCCCCTGCTGTGACCGTCATACGGATTCCGTCTGTTTCGTTGACAACCCGGAAGGACACCGGATTGTCAACTCCACGCCCGGAACCCGTTTCTCTCCTACTCGCTCCGCTCGGGTTGAAAGATTTTGCAAACCTTTCAACCGGAGTCCGTATCAGTCGGTGTCGGGCAGCGCCTCGCGCCACTCCTGCGCCAGGGTGAGCGTGACCTGCGTGGTCAGGTCGGCGCTGCTCTGCCCGACGTGCAGGACGTACTCGCCGGGTTCGGCCACCCATGCCTGAGTCGCCACGTCGAAGTACGCGAGGTCGCGCGGGGTGACGGTCAGCACGGCGTCGTCGGTCTGGCCGGAGTTCAGGTGCACCTTCGCGAAGGCGCACAGTTCCTTCTGGGGGCGGTCCACGCGGCCCTGCGGGGGCTGCACGTACAGCTGCGCGACGGTGCTGCCGGGCCGTTCTCCGGTGTTCGTGACCGGGACCGTCACGGTCGCCGCGCCTTGCGGGAAGGCCGGGGCGTGCAGCTGCGCGGCGCCCAGCGTGAAGGTCGTGAAGCTCAGGCCGAAGCCGAACGGGAACAGCGGCGTCACGCCCGAGCGGTCCACGTGGCGGTACCCGGTGTACAGGCCCTCGCGGTACTCGACGCGGCCGTCCTCGCCGGGGTACTGCACGTCCGGGGTCAGCGGGTGGGTGGGGTCGTCCGCCAGGGAGTGCGGGAACGTCTGCGGGAGGCGCCCGCCGGGTTCGGCCAGCCCGGTCAGGACGTCCGCGACGGCGTGCCCGACCTCCTGCCCCGCGAACCACGCCTGCATCACGGCGGGCACGCGGCTGAGCCACGGCATCTCGACCGGGCCACCCGTCTGCAGGACCACCACGACGTTCGGGTTGACGTCCAGCACGGCCTCCACCAGCGCGTCCTGATCGCCGGGCAGCGTGAGGCCTGCGCGGTCCACGCCCTCGGTTTCCCACTCGCCGGTCGTGCCGACGCACAGCACCACCCAGTCCGCCTGCGCGGCCAGGGCTGCGGCGCGGGCCAGCCGGTCCCCGTCGGGACGGGCGCGGAAGCCCACCCGCACCGCGTTGAACGGCGTGATGCCGATGTCCATGACGTGCGGCGTGTACTCCACCATGAGCGTGTGCCGCCCGGCACTCAGGTGGACGGGCGCGCGGCGCTCGCCGGAGCCGAACGAGAAGTACAGTTCCCCGACCTGCCAGTCCTCCCAGTTGTTCACGGCCGGCTGGCCGTCCACCGACAGGCGGCTGAGGCCCGCGCTGCCCAGGCTCACCTCGTACTCGCCGTCCTGCGGGGCGTCCACCGTGACGGTCAGGGTCGCGTGGAACGCGTCCGGGTTCACGCCGTCCGGCAGGCCGAAGAACATCACCTCCGCCTGCGGGCGCGTGTCCTGCCCGATCACCGGGCCGCCCGCCTGAGCGCGGTACTCGATGCGCGTTTCCACCTGCGGCACCGGCAGGTACCGCTCGTGCTCGGTCCCCTCAGCACTGCCGACCACGCTCACGCGGCCCCCCTCGCGCAGGCCCTCGGCTGGGGAGACGCGGCGGTGGGCGTTCATCTGCGCGCTGCCGCCGCCCATCACCTGCGCGGCCTCGGCGTTCGGGCCGATCACCGCCACCCGCGCCCCGGCGGGCAGCGGCAGCGCGCCGCCGCTGTTCTTCAGCAGCACCAGCCCCTCGGCCCCGGCGCGGCGGATCAGGGCGCGCGTCTCCGGGTACTCGGTGTCGCGTTCGTGGTCGTCCGCGACGTCCAGCGGTTCGGTGAGGGTGCCCGCGCGCGCGAGCAGGTGCAGCACCGCCCGCGCCCGCTCACGCACGCCCGCGCGCACCTCCGGGTCCGCCTGCGCCTGCTCCAGCAGCGGCCTGCGGGCCACCGCCGGGCCGGGCATCTCCAGGTCCAGGCCCGCCAGGACCCCCTCGGCCGCCGAGTGCGTGCCGCCCCAGTCGCTCATGACCAGCCCCGTGAAGCCCCACTCGCGCCGCAGCACCTTCTGGAGCAGCCAGGGGTGCTGCGAGCAGTACGGGCCGTTCAGGCGGTTGTACGCCGTCATGATCGCCCAGGGCTGCGCTTCCTTCACCACGATCTCGAAGGGCCGCAGGTACAGTTCCCGCAGCGTCCGCTCGTCGATCACGGAATCGATGGTGCCGCGCTGGAATTCCGACTCGTTCCCCGCGAAGTGCTTCGGCGTGGCCCCCACCCCGCCCGCCTGCAGGCCCTGCACGTACGCCGCCGCGAGCCGCCCGGTCAGGATGGGGTCCTCGGCGTAGTTCTCGAAGTTCCGGCCGTTCAGCGCCGAGCGGAACACGTTGATGGTGGGCGCCAGCAGCACGGTCGCGCCCTTGTCCTTCGCCTCGCGTGCCAGCGACTCCCCGACCTCGCGCAGCAGGTCCGGGTTCCACGTCGCGCCCAGCGCGATCCCCACCGGGTACGCCGCGGTGCGCCGCCCCCCGATCAGCGGCCCGCCGCCCCGCACGCCCGCCGGGCCGTCACTCACCTTCAGCGGCGGAATGTTCAGGCGCGGCACGGCAGCGGTGCGCCACGCGTCCGCGCCGGACAGCAGGGCCACCTGTTCCTCCAGCGTCAGCTGGTCGAGCAGGGCGTCGGGGTCGGTCAGGGTCGGGGTCTGGTTCATGAGGCACCTCGGGAGAGCAGGGCGGAACGCTGAAACGGTTCATACGGACTCCGATTGAATGGGCTGCAAAGCCCGTTCAATCCGAGCGGATGCGAGAAGGAGAGAAACGGGTTCCGGACGTGGAGCCGGCAATCCGGTGACGTTCCGGATTGTCGGCGAAACAAACGGAATCCGTATCAGTGATGTCCGGCAGCGTACACCCGAAACCGTTTTCACGGAAGGACCTGTCCGGACCGCGCAGCCCTCGCTCCGGGGTGGAACTGGTCCCCGCTGTCAGCGGCGGTTCGAATTCCCGAACAGGCCTCCCATGGGTGCCGGCGCCACCGCCCGCCCGATCAGGTCCAGCAGCTCCGCGAGGGTCAGGGTGAACACGCCCGCCTCGCCCCGGTCGGCCGCCTCGCGCCACTGGCGGTAGCCGCCCTCGTCGGCGGGCAGAGGAGCGTTCACCTCGATCAGGTCCAGCACGCTGGCGCGCAGCGCGTCCGCCGCGATCGGGGCGTGACCCAGTTCGGTCTGCACGCCGCCCGGCAGGTGCGGGTTCCCCAGCCGGAGGCCGTCCAGCGCGATGTGCAGGACCGGCTCGGTCGCTTCGTCGTCGCGGCGCAGGATCAGCACGGTGCTCGTGTCCTCGCCGGGGCGGGTGCGGTACGTCCAGCGCTGACCGGCCTGAAAGTCGATCTGAACATCGGAAGTCGTCATGGGACGCAGCGTACCGGGCGGTTCCTGGCCTGCGCCTCGGCCGAACGGCGCAGGGTCCTGTGCGCCGCATGGCCTGAACGCCGTTCAGATCTGGCGGCGCCGTGCGGGCGGGACGTCCATAATCACGGGCGATGAGCATTCTGGTGACGGGCGCGACCGGGTTCCTGGGCGGGGTGACCGCGCGGACCCTGGCCGCCGACGGATGGACGGTGCGCGGCCTGGGCCGGGACACACGCAGGGGCGCGGCGCTGGAACGGGACGGCGTGCGCTTCGTGGCCGCCGACCTGCGCGGCGCGGACTGGGACGCCCTGCTGGTTGGGGTGGAGGGGGTGGTGCACGCGGCGGCCCGCTCGACGCTGTGGGGGCACGCGGCGGACTTCCACGCGGACAACGTGGCCCCCAGCGCCGCGCTGGCCCGTGCGTGCGCTGTGCGGGGCGTGCGGCTGGTGCATGTCAGCACGCCCAGCGTGTACAACGCGACCGGATTCACCGAACAGGTGCGGGAGGACACCCCGGTCGGCCCGCGCTTCGACAGCCCCTACGCCCGCAGCAAATGGCAGGCGGAACAGGCGGTGCGCGCCGCGCTGCCTGACGCGACGATCCTGCGCCCACGCGGGATCTACGGCGTGGGGGATACGAGCATCGTGCCCCGGCTGGCCGCCGCGCTGCGCGCCGGGCGCCTGCCGCGCCTGACGGGGCAGGAGGTCTGGACCGACCTGACCGACGTGCGCAACGTCGCCCACGCGATCACGCTGGCGCTGGCCCGCCCCGCGCCCGGCGTGTTCAACGTGACCGACGGGCAGGTCATCCCGCTGTGGGCGACGCTGGACCGGCTGGCCGACACGTTGGGCGTGCCCAGACCGACCCGCCGGGTACCCGCGCGGCTGCTGGAGGGGGTGGCGGCGGCGCTGGAACTCGGCGCGCGCCTGCACCCCGACCGGCCCGAGCCGCCCCTGACGGCCAGCGGCGTGCGCCTCCTGACGCGGCCCATGACGCTGGACCTGACCCGTGCCCGCGAGCGGCTGGGGTACGCGCCGGTCGTCACGCCGGATCAGGGTTTCGCGGACGTGTTCGCCGCCCTGCGGGGAGGGGCAGCGTGACCGTCCGGGTCGTGCCGCTGCGGGCCGGGTCGTGCCTGAACCTCGCGGCGATCACCGAACGCGGCGCGCCCTGGCGGGTGCAGGCGTACCCGGCGGGCTTCACGCTGATCCTGCACCCCACGCGCGGCCCCGTGCTGTTCGACACCGGCTACGGCGCGGACGTCGTGACCGCCATGCGCCGCTGGCCGGGCCTGATCTACGGCCTGATCACGCCCGTGCAGTTCGGCCCGCACGACTCCGCCCGCGAGCAGCTGCGCGTGCTGGGCTTCCCCCCGGAGGAGGTGAGGCACGTGATCGTCTCGCACCTGCACGCCGACCACGTGGGCGGCCTGCGCGACTTCCCGCACGCGACCTTTCACCTCGACCGCCGCGCCTGGGAGCCCCTGCGGGCGCTGCGGGGCGTGCGGGCGGTGCGCCGGGCCTTCATGCCGGAACTCCTCCCGGACGACTTCGAGGACCGCTGCGCGTGGCTGGACTTCACGGAGGCAGGGGACGCCCTGCACCCCTTCGCGGAGGTCGCGGACGTGTTCGGGGATGGCCTGCTGCGCGCCGTGCCGCTGCCCGGTCACGCGCCGGGCATGGTGGGCCTCCTGGCGCAGGAGGGGGCCGGCCTGACCGTCCTGGCCGCCGACGCCGCCTGGAGCGTCCGCGCGGGCCGCGAGGAACGTCCGGTGCACCCGCTGGCCCGCGTGGCCTTCCACGACCCCGCCCTGGAGGCCACCAGCGGCGCCGCCCTGCGTGCCTTCCTGCACGCGAACCCCGCTGCGAGGCTGCACGTCAGCCACGACGCGCCCGAAGGCTGGACTTGAGCGCCGTCCTGACCCTGCTGGGTGCGCTGGACGACGCCCGCCTGACCTTCCGCAGCCGCGCGGCGCTGGAGCGGCACCAGGACCGCCTCGCGCACGATCACCTGCGCTGGGTGGCCGCGCACAGCCCCGTCGTCGCCGCCCGCTTCCGCGCCGCCGGGCTCCCGCTGGGCCGCTGGCGCGAGCTGCCCCCCACCGAAAAGGCCGCCATGCTCGCCACGTTCGACACACTGAACACCGTGGGTGTCACGCTGGAGCGCGCGCTGGCGGTCGGGCGGCAGGCGGAACGCACCCGCGACTTCACGCCCACCCTCGCCACGCCTGCCGGACCCGTCACCGTCGGCCTGTCCACCGGCACGAGCGGCACCCAGGGCGTCTTCCTCGTCAGCCGCGCCGAGCAGGCCCGCTGGGCCGGGACCGTCCTGCGCCACCTGCTGCCCGGCGGCCTGTGGGGGCTGCTACGCCCGCAGCGGGTCGCGTTCTTCCTGCGGGCCGACAGCCCCCTGTACCGCAGCGTCCGCCGCCGGCGGCTGGAGTTCCGCTTCTTCGACCTGCTGCGCCCCCTCCCGGACCTCGCCGCCGAGGCCCAGGCCTACGCGCCCACCCTGATCGTCGGGCCGCCCGGTGTGCTGCGCGCCCTGCACCGCACCGGCATCCGGCTGAATGCCCGCGTGATCAGCGTCGCGGAGGTCCTCGACCCTGACGACGAGGCCGCCCTGCGGAGCTGGGGGGACGTCGTGCAGGTCTATCAGGCCACCGAGGGCCTCCTGGCCCTGCCCTGCCCGCACGGAGCGCTGCACCTGAACGAGGCGCACGTCCACTTCGACCTCGAACCGCTCGGCAATGGTCTGCACTGCCCCGTCATCACCGACCTGCGCCGCCGCGCGCAGCCGTTCATCCGCCACCGCCTCGACGACGCCCTGCGCCTGCACCCCGACCCGTGCCCCTGCGGGCAGGCCGCGCGCCGCGTCCACAGCATCGCGGGTCGCCAGGACGACGCCCTGCACCTGCCCGGATTGGCAGGGGAGAGCGTCACCGTCTGGCCGGACTTCCTGCGCGGCGCCCTCGCTACCGTGCCGGGCCTGCGCGAGTACCGCGCCGACCAGACCGGCCCCCACCAGATCACGCTGCACCTCGACCCGCACACCCCGGACACCCAGGCGCACGCCCTGCGCGCCGTCCGGGACGCTCTGCGCCGCAGCCATGCCGACCCGGAGCGCCTCACCCTCGACACCCGACCCCTCGACCCCACCCCGCCCGGCACCAAACGCCGCCGCGTCACCCGAACCTGGAGGCCCACGTGACCCCACCCGACACCGTCCTCGGCGTGCGCCTCCTCGCCACCGCGCAGGCCCTCCCCGCACGCCGCGTCCCCACCGCCGAGGTCGCCCGGCTGTGCGGCGTGCCCGAAGCCGTCGCCCTGAAACGCAGCGGCGTCCACGAGCGCCGCTGGCTGTCCGGCACGGAAACCGCCCTGACCCTCGGCACGCAGGCCGCCCGCGAAGCCCTGAATCGCGCGGGCCTGGACCTCAGCGACGTGGACGTCCTCCTGAACGCCAGCGGCAGCCAGCTGCAACCCATCCCCGACGGCGCCGCCCTCTACGCCCGCGAACTCGGCCTTACCGGCGCCGCCACCTACTCGCTGCACGGCACCTGCCTCAGCTTCCTGCTCGCCCTCCAGCACGCCGCGCTGCTCATCCACACCGGCCGGGCGCGGCACGTTCTGATCATCAGCAGCGAGGGCGGCAGCGTCGGCCTCAACCCCCACCAGCCCGAGAGCACCCTCCTGATCGGCGACGGCGCCGCCGCCGTCCTCCTCGGCCCCCCCACCCGCCCCGGCCAGGGCCTGCACGCCACCCGCACCGAAACCCACCCCGCCGGAGCCGACCACACCCGCATCAGCGGCGGCGGCACCCTCCGGCACCCCAACCACCCAGCCGCCGCCCCCACCGACTTCACTTTCGACATGCAGGGCCTCCAGGTCCTCAAACTCGCCAGCCGCGTCGTCCCGCCCTTCCTCGAACGCCTCCGCCCCGGCCTGAGTCACGGCCTGCCCGGCATCACCCGCGTCATCCCGCATCAGGCCAGTCAGGCGGGCCTCGACCTGCTGCGCCGCTACGGCTGGCCCGAGGAACAGGTCGAAGTCACCCTGCGCACCCTGGGCAACGTTATCGCCGCCAGCCTCCCGCTCACGCTGCATCAGGCCGTGGAGGCCGGGCGGCTGAAGGAGGGGGACACGGCGCTGCTCGTCGGGACCGGGGCGGGGCTGATCGCGGGGGGCGTGATCTGGGAGTTGTAGAGGTTGTCCGGCTGCGGTTTCCCCACCCCCCAGCCCCCATCCCCAGGGGGGACGGGGGAGCTTTCGTTGGCACTGGGCAGGTATTTCTCTGAGGTTGGTGGCGGGTGTCGGGCGGGGACGGTCACGTCTCACACGCCATCCTTCGTCCCCGCGCCGTTCGCCCCGCGCGCTGCGCGCACGACGGGCTGGGTTGCCGTGACAACAGAGTGGCCGGGTGTCCTGATGCGTGCCGTGAGGTTCTACTTTTTTCGCTTCGGCAGAAGCATTTGTTCAAGGCTCCCCTTGAGGGGAGCTGTCGCCGTAGGCGACTGAGGGGTCCCGCTGCGCAGCAGCCTCCCTTCCCACTTCCCTTCCTGTACAGCGGCCCGGCGTCGTGGGGGTGTGCGGGCTAGGCTGGCGTCATGAGTGCGGATGGCCTGCCGGAGACGTTTGATGTGATCGTGCACCCTGCGGCGGAGTTGCGGGGGGTGTTGCGGGCGCAGCCGAGTAAGAATTACACGACGCGGTACCTGCTGGCGGCGGCGCTGGCGGATGGGGAGTCGCGGGTGGTGGGCGTGGCGACCAGTGAGGATGCCGGGGCGATGTTGCGTTGCCTGGGGGACTGGGGTGCGGGTGTGGAGCTGGTGGGTGGGGACGCGGTGATCCGGGGGTTCGGGTCGGGGCCGCGTGCGGGTGTGACGTTGAATCCGGGGAATGCGGGGGCGGTGGCGCGGTTCCTGATGGGCGTGGCGGCCCTGACGACGGGGACGGCGTTCGTGACGGACTACCCGGATTCGCTGGGGCGGCGGCCGCAGGGGGATCTGCTGGAGGCCCTGTCGCGCCTGGGCGCGCGGGTGCAGAGCCGGGATGGGATGTTCCCGCTGTCCATCTCGGGGCCGGTGCGGGGTGGGGTGGTGGAGGTCAGTGCGGAGCGCAGCAGTCAGTACGCCAGCGCGCTGATGTTCCTGGGGCCGCTGCTGCCGGACGGGCTGGAGTTGCGGCTGACGGGGGACATCAAGAGTCACGCGCCACTGCGGCAGACGCTGGATACGCTGGCGGCGTTCGGGGTGCAGGCGTCCGCGAGTGACGACCTGAGCCGCATCTCCATTCCGGGTGGGCAGGCGTTCCGGGCGGGGCGCGTGCTCGTGCCGGGGGATTATCCGGGCAGCGCGGCGATCCTCGCGGCGGCCGCCACCCGGCCCGGCGAGTTGCGCCTGTCGAACCTGCGCGAGCACGACCTGCAGGGCGAACGCGAGGCGCTGAACGTGCTGCGCGAGATGGGCGCCGACCTGACCCGCGAGGGCGACACGGTGGTCGTGCGGGGCGGGCGGCCCCTGCACGCGGTCACGCGCGACGGGGACGGCTTCACGGACGCCGTGCAGGCCCTGACGGCGGCGGCGGCCCTGGCAGACGGCACAACGACTTGGGAGAACGTGTACACGTTGCGCCTGAAGGAATGCGACCGCATCAGCGACACGCGCCGCGAACTGGAGGCGCTGGGCCTGACCGTCACGGAGACGCAGGACAGCCTGACCGTCACCGGCACGCCCAGTCTCGCCGGGGGCGTCACGGCGGACGGGCACGGCGACCACCGCATGATCATGCTGCTGACCGTGCTGGGCCTCAGCGCGCAGGCCCCCATCCGCATCACGGGCGCGCATCACATCCGCAAGAGCTACCCGATGTTCTTCCGCCACCTCGAATCCCTCGGGGCGAGGTTCGAGTACCCGGAAGCCACGCGCGCCTGACGCCTTGCCCGTCAGGTGCTCACCTTGGGGCCGCCTCCAGTCCGGGGCGGCCTTTTTTTCTTCCTGGAGAGTGTCGGGGGCGTCTTGCTGGAGTGCGTTCCGAGGCCCGCACGGGACGTCTGTCCCGCTCCTATGCTGGAGTGGACCGCGCCGGACCGTCCGAGCTGGGCGGCGGGTCACTAGCACGCCCGGTCGGACCGGCGCAAGGGCAACTGCGCGGCGCGGCGGTGGCCGCCCGCGGCAGAATCCGCAGCGGTGGCCGCAGCGACGACGCCCGCCGTTCGCGGCCGCGACCATCACAGGAGGTTCCAACCATGACGCAGTTCAATACCCCGGATCTCGTCGGTGATTCCCCCGCGTGGCTCAGCTTCATCTGGATCGCGTTCCTGGTCAGCATCAGCCTGATGCTGCTGGGCATCTTCTTCATTCCCGTCGACTGGTGGGTCAAGGGCTACCTGTACATGGGCACCCTGTTCCTGACCGCCAGCACCCTGACCCTCAGCAAGAGCCTGCGCGACAAGCACGAGTACGAACGCCTCGTCAACCGCGTCAAGAGCGCCCGGACCGAGCAGGTCCTCAGCAAATTCGAGAGCTGAAGCCCGCAGCGCCCGGACCGGCAGCGGGAAGAGGGGGGGCGGGCCCTCCGTCCGGGGCGCGCCCGTTCGTGTCGGTGTGCAGCTTCGCGCAGGGCAGAGGCGCGCTAGACTCCAGGGCGTGTTTGTTACTGGCGTTCCGTCCTTCCCGTCCTGCTCGACCGGCCGGACGCCTGCATGGCGCGTCCGCGCGGCCGGCCGGGTGACCGCGTGAAACTCAGCCGCCTGCCGCCGGGGTTCGCGCTCGACACGGCCGCGCAGGGCCTCGCGCTGCGGGAGGAGAGCGTGCAGAACGTCACGCGCCACTGGACCGACGCGGGCTGGCACGCCGAGGCGACCGTCATGGACGCCGGGCAGCCCTACCACGCCACCGTGGACCTGCTGCCCCCCCCGGACCCGCAACTGCGCGGCAGCAGCTGCACCTGCGGCCGCTACCGCTGCCGGCACGTCGCGGCGCTGGTCCTGGCGACCGACCCGCCCGACGGCCCCCGGCCCGCGCAGACCGAGGCGGCGCCGGACGACGCCCCCACCGAGGAACCCCTGGACGCCCGCACGCAGCAGTGGCTGGCGTCGTTCACCGAGACCCGCTCGGCCGCCCGTGGCCGGCAGTTCGAGCTGCGGTACGTGCTGCGCTTCCTGCCGCCCGGCACCAGCGTCGGCGGGACGCGCCGCGTGGCCGTGCAACTGACGCGCGTGCCGCTGCGCGCCGAGCAGCCGGACCTGTCGGCCGCCGAACGGTACTCGCTGCCCCGCAACCTCGCGAGCGCGCCCGCCTTCGTGCGGCGCGACACGCACCTGCTGCGCCTGCTGGACGTCGCCACGACCGCCACGCACGAACCCGGCCGCTGGCAGGACGAACTGCACGTCCTGGGCGACCACCCGGCCGCCGACCTGCTGATCGAGAGCATGCTCGAATCCGGCCGCCTGTGCTGGGAACGCCCGGAAGCGGCCCTCACGCGCGGCCCGGACCTGCACGGCCACCTCGCCTGGATGTCCGACGCGCGCGGCGCGCAGGCCCCCACCCTGCACCTCCCGGACGCTCCCGGCGCGACCGTGCTGCCCACCCCGCGCCCCTGGGCCGTGCAGCCCCCCGCGCCGGGCGGCCAGACCCTGCTGAGCCGCGTGCAGACCGACTCGCCGGCCGAACAGGTCGCGCGGTTCCTGACCGGACCGGTTCTGCCGCCCGCGCAGGCCGTCGCGCTGGCGCACGCCATCACCGCCTCGGGGCTGAACCTCCCCATCCCGCAGACCGTCCGGGTGCGCGAGGAACGCCTGCCGTACACCCCGCAACTGCAACTCACGGCCCGCACCGCCACCCGCCACGGCTGGGCCGCCCGGCCGGAAACGGTGACGCTGCCCACCGCGCAACTGCGCCACGCCTACGCCGGCCTGACCGTCCCGGACACCCACCTGGACGGCAGCGCCGGCCCCACCGTGTACCGCGACGGCGTCCTGACCCGCGTCGCCCGCGACCGGGACGCTGAACGGGACGCCGAACACGCCGTCGCCCTGGCCGGCTTCATGCCGCTCGAGGAAGCCTTCGGTGACGACTACCACGTCACCACCCCCGAACCGGCCAGCCTGCTCACCCTGGGCGAAGAGGACGCCTGGATGGACTTCATGCGCCACGGCCGCGCCGATCTCGAAGCGCAGGGCGTGACCGTGCAGGTCCTCCCGGACTTCCCCCTGAACTACGCCGAGATCACCGACTGGTACGGCGAGACGAACGACGCCTTCGGCGGCTGGTTCACGCTGGACCTCGGCATCGTCGTGGACGGCACCCGCATCAGCCTGATCCCCATCCTGGCCGACCTGATCGCCCGCCAACCCGGCCTGTTCACCCCCGAGGCTCTGGCCGACCTCACCGACGACGAGACGCTGCACGCCACCCTCGACGACGGCCGCCGCGTCGCCCTGCCCGCCGGCCGCATCCGCGCCATCCTGGGCGTGCTGGTCGAACTCAACCTCCGCGACCTGCCGCCCGGCCCGCTGCGACTGCCCCTGCTGGACGCCGCCCGCGTCGCGCAACTCGAGGAAGCCGTGCAGGCCCGCTGGCTGGGCGCCGAACGCCTGCTCGAACTCGGCCGGAAACTCCGCGACTTCAGCGGCGTGCAAGACGTCACGCCCCCCACCGGACTGCACGCCGACCTGCGCCCCTACCAGCGCCAGGGCGTCTCCTGGCTGCAATTCCTGCGCGAGTACGGCATGGGCGGCATCCTCGCCGACGACATGGGACTGGGCAAGGCGCAGCCGCTCGACGCCCGCATCCTGACCCCGCTGGGCTGGCGCACCATGGGTGAGCTGCAGGTCGGGGATCATGTGATCGGTCGGGACGGTCGCCCCACCCAGATCACCGGCGTGTACCCCCAGGGTGAGCGCGACATCTATCGCGTGACGCTGACCGACGGAGCCAGTGTCGAGGTCGACGAGGACCACCTGTGGGCTGTGAACACCCCGGTCCGCAAGAAACGCGGCCTGCCCGAACAGGTGTTCACCACCGCGCAGATCCGCGACAGTCTGACCGACGCGGCGGGCAACCTGAGGCACTACCTGCCAGTGGTCGAGGCGGTGCAGTTCGCGCCCCGTGACCTGCCGGTCGACCCCTACACCCTGGGCGCCCTGCTGGGTGACGGTCACCTCAGTCACAGCCTCGGCATCACGACCGAGGACGAGATCGTGTCGGCCCTCAAGCTGCCCGAACCGGTTGCGGCACACCACGCGGTGCGCCTGACCCCGCAGGTCAGCACGTACCGCCTCGCCACGCCGGGCCAGTGGACGCCCAATCCGCTCAAGGACGCCCTGCGGACACTGGAACTCCACGGCACCAACAGCCACTCCAAGTTCATTCCCCCGGCGTACCTGCTGGCCAGCCCGGCGCAGCGCCTCGCGCTCCTTCAGGGCCTGCTTGATACCGACGGGCACGCAGGGACGGTCGTGGAGTACACCAGCGTGTCCAGGGTACTGGCACTCGGCGTGGTCGAACTCGTGCAGTCGCTGGGCGGCACGGCGCGGCTGAAACAGAAGGTCACCGCCCACACGCATCAGGGAGAGCGTCGGACGGGGCAGGCGTGGCGTGTCACCCTGAAACTCCCGGCGCACCTTGACCCGTTCCGGTTGCCGGCCAAGCTGGCCGCCTACACCCGCCCGACCAAGTACCCGCCCAGCCGCGGCGTCCGGCATGTCGAGTACGTGGGCCGCAAGCCCGCGCAGTGCATCGCCGTGGCCGCCGCTGACCACCTGTACGTCACCGACCACTACATCGTCACTCACAACACGGTCCAGACCCTGGCGCACCTGCTGCTGGAGAAGGAATCCGGCCGCGCCGACCGGCCCAGTCTGGTCGTGGCGCCCACCAGTGTCATCGGGAACTGGCAGGCGGAGGCGGCGAAGTTCGCGCCGGACCTGCGGGTCCTGACCCTGCACGGCAAGGACCGCCGCGCGCACTTTGCGCGCATTCCGGACCACGACCTGATCCTGACGACGTACCCGCTGCTGCCGCGTGACATCGACGACCTGGGGGCGTTCGGGTACCACCTGGTGATTCTGGACGAGGCGCAGAACATCAAGAATGCCCGCACGGCCGCTGCCAAGGCGGCCGGGGCGCTGGGCGCCCGCCACCGCCTGGCGCTGACCGGCACGCCGCTGGAGAACCACCTGGGGGAACTGTGGTCGCAGTTCAACTTCCTGGCGCCGGGCCTGCTGCATGACGAGAAGACCTTCCGGGAGCTGTACCGCACGCCCATCGAGAAGCGGGGCGAGGCGGGCCGCCGGCAGGCCCTGGCTGCGCGGGTCCGGCCGTTCATCCTGCGGCGCGAGAAGCGTGACGTGGCCCGCGAATTGCCGCCCAAGACCGAGATTCCGGTGCGGGTCACGCTGGACGGCGATCAGCGGGACCTGTACGAGACGGTGCGCGTCACGACCGAGACCCGCGTGCGCGAGGAACTGCGCGCCCGTGGCCTGTCGCGCAGCACCATCGCTATCCTCGACGCGCTGCTGAAGCTGCGGCAGGCGGTCACGGACCCGCGCCTCGTGAAGCTGGACGCGGCGCGCAGCGTGGAAGGCAACGCGAAGTTCGAGTGGCTCAGCACGCACCTGCCGCAGATGGTCGAGGAGGGCCGCCGCGTCCTGATCTTCAGCGGGTTCGCCACGCTGCTGGGGCACCTGGAGGACTGGCTGCGCGAGCAGCGCATTCCGTACTCCATGATCACGGGCAGCACCCAGGACCGCCAGAGTCAGATCGACGCGTTCCAGAACGGCCGGACGCACGTGTTCCTGATCACGCTGAAGGCCGGGGGCGTCGGCCTGAACCTCACGGCGGCCGACACGGTCATTCACTACGACCCGTGGTGGAACCCGGCCGCAGAGGAGCAGGCCACCGACCGCGCCTACCGCATCGGGCAGGACAAACCGGTGTTCGTGTACAAGCTGATCGCGGCGGGCAGCGTCGAGGAACGCATCCTGGACCTTCAGGCCCGCAAGGCCAGTCTGGCGCGCGGCATCCTGGACGGGGGCCTGAGTGATGCCACGCAGCTCACCTCGGCCGACCTGGACCGGCTGTTCGCGCCGCTGGAAGACGAACCCGAAGGCGAGATGGTCCTGGCCCCGTGACGCCCCCGCCCGCCCGCACTGTGCAGCACCGTGCAGCCGCGCCGTGAGGGCGCACTGTGTAGACACGCCCACTCGCCCCGCCCGCCGCGCGCTATCCTGCCCGGTATGACCGTTCACGGTGCGTGGTGGTGGCCCAGTCTCGCCTGGGTCTGATCCCGCCGTACCCTGACCGGACGCGCCCAGGTGGAACTTCCCACCCGGGCGTTTTTTCATGCCCCGCCCACAGGAGACCCATGACGCAGCGCACCCCACCCGCCACCCCCCAGCCCAGCCCCGCCCCGCTGGCCGTCGCCACCCGCGAACTGAACGCCGACCTCGACACGCCCGTCACCGCGTACCTGAAAGCCGCACAGGGCGAGCCCGTCGCCTTCCTCCTCGAGAGCGTCGAGGCGGGCGAGACGCTCGGCCGGTACTCCTTCATCGGGGTGGGCGAACAGGGCCGTCTGGAGGCGCGCGGCACGCACGTGACCAGCAGCGGCACCTTCGGCACGCACGACGGCCCCGTGCCCGATCCGCTGGCGCACCTGTACGCCGCCGCCACCCGCCCCGCCCCCGCCCCGGCCGGGCTGCCCGCCCTGATCGGCGGGGCCGTCGGGTACGCCGCGTACGACCTGATCCGCGCCTACGAGACCCTGCCGGACAGCAACCCGGACGAACTGGGCGTGCCTGACGCGTGCTTCATCGCGCCGCGCGGCATGGTCATCTTCGACCACCTCAAGCACCGCCTGATCGCCGTGGCCACCGCCCCGCAGCAGGCCGACGCCGACGCCGAGGTCGCCATGCTCGTGCAGCGCCTGCGCGGCCCGCTGCCCGACGTGCCCGGCCAGCACCCCGTCCCCGCCCCCGCCTTCACCAGCAACTTCACGCCCGACACCTTCCGTGACGCCGTGAACCGCGCCCTGGACTACATCCGCGCCGGAGACATCTTCCAGGTGGTGCCCAGCCAGCGCTTCAGCGCGCCCCTGGGCGACCTGCACCCCTTCGCGCTGTACCGCGCGCTGCGCCGCGTGAACCCCAGCCCGTACCTCGGGTACCTGCAACTCGGGCCGGTCACGCTGGTCGCCAGCAGCCCCGAGAGCCTGCTCGCCAGCGACGGCCGTACCGTCACCACCCGCCCCATCGCCGGCACCCGCACGCGCGGCACCACCCCCGAACACGACAACGCCCAGGCCGCCGAACTCCTGGCCGACGAGAAGGAACGCGCCGAACACCTCATGCTCGTCGACCTGGGCCGCAACGACCTCGGCCGGGTCAGCCGCTACGGCAGTGTCCGCGTCCACGACGCCTTCACCATCGAACGCTACAGCCACGTCATGCACATCGTGTCCAGCGTCACCGGCACCCTCCGCGACGACCGGACGCCCCTGCACGCGCTGGCCAGCGTGCAGCCCATGGGCACCGTCAGCGGCGCTCCCAAGATCCGTGCCATGGAAATCATCGACGAACTCGAACCCACCCGGCGCGGCCCGTACGGCGGCAGTTTCGGCTACATCGCCCACGACGGCAGCATGGACATGGCCCTCACGCTGCGCACCATGGTCATCACGGGCGGCCACGTCCACATCCAGGCGGGCGCGGGCGTCGTCGCCGACAGCGACCCCGCCAGCGAGGAACTCGAAACCCGCAACAAGGCCGCCGCCCTCATGCGCGCCGTCGAACTCGCCGCCGGGGGCCTGTAAGTGCAGAGTCGGGAGTGGCCCACCACCCGGCCCGGCCGTTCAGGCTCGCACCGTCCCGAACGGCCTGATCTCCCGTGCCGAAACTCCAGTCCCGAGACTCCCGTGCCGTCACCTACCCGGACCCCCGCTCCGCGTGCATGAAAGGACACCCACGATGACCACCCCCGCTGTTCCCACCCCGCAGCCCGCGCCCCGCATCCTCCTGATCGACAACTACGATTCGTTCACGTACAACCTCGTGCAGTACTTCGGGGAGCTGGGCGCGGACCTGACCGTGTGGCGCAACGACGCCTTCACGCTGGACGACGTGCGCACCCTGAACCCGGACGCGATCGTGGTGTCGCCGGGACCCTGCACGCCCACCGAGGCGGGGCAGAGCGTGGCCGTGATCCGCGAACTGGGCCCGAGCGTGCCGACGCTGGGCGTGTGCCTGGGCCACCAGAGTATCGGGGAGGCGTTCGGGGCGCGGGTGGGCCGCGCGGTCCTGCCGGTCCACGGCAAGACCAGCCCGGTGCGGCACGACGGGTCCGGGCTGTTCGCGGGCCTGCGGGACGGCGTGACGGTCACGCGGTACCACTCGCTGGTGGTGCGGGACCTGCCGCCGGAACTGGTGGCGACCGCCTGGACGACCGACCCGGACGAGGAGGTGGTGATGGCGCTGCGGCACCGCGACTACCCCGTGTTCGGCGTGCAGTTCCACCCGGAGAGCATCGCCACGGAGGGAGGCATGGAGATGATCGGGAATTTCCTGGCGGAGGTGCGCGCGTTCCACTCGGCGCGGGCCGCGCTGGCGGGGGGCGGCGCATGATGCACGCCAGACTGATGAACGGCGAACGGCTCTCACAGGAGGACGCAGCGGCGTTCATGCGCGAGGTCATGGAGGGCGACATGAGCGGCGTGCGGCTCGCGGCGGCCCTGGCGGCCCTGCGGGTACGCGGCGAGACGCCCGAGGAGATCGCGGGCTTCGCGCAGGCCATGCGGGAGAACGCGGTGCGCGTGAACGTCACGCCCCGCCCGGTGCTGCTGGACGTGGTCGGCACCGGCGGCGACGGCGCGCACACCTTCAACATCAGCACCACGACGGCGTTCGTGGTGGCGGGGGCGGGCGTGCCGGTCGCCAAGCACGGCAACCGCGCCGCGAGCAGCCGCGCTGGCAGTGCCGACGTGCTCGAGGCGCTGGGCGTGAACTTGGACGCCCCCCCGGAGGTCGTGGCGGACGCCGTGAACTCCCTGGGCATCGGGTTCATGTTCGCCCGCAACTACCACCCGGCCCTGCGACATGCGGCAGCCGTCCGGTCGGACCTGGCCGCCAGGACGGTGTTCAACATCCTGGGGCCGCTCAGCAACCCGGCGGGCGCCACGCACCTCGTGGTGGGCGTGTTCAAGCCGGAACTGACGCGCACGCTGGCCGAGGTGCTGCGCCTGCTCGGCGCGGGCGGCGCGACCGTCGTGTACGGCGACGGCCTCGACGAATTCACCGTGAGCGGCGTGAACACCGTCTCCGGCCTGCGGGACGGTCAGATCATCGACCGGACCCTGCACCCCGAGGAGGTCGGCGTGGACCTGCACCCCAGAGAAGCGATCGTGGGCGGCACACCCGCCGAGAACGCCGGGATCACCCGCGCCCTGCTGACCGGCGGCGGCACGCCCGCCCAGCGGGACATCGTGGCGCTGAACGCCGGGGCGGCCCTGCGCACGGCGGGCGCCGCCGACTCCATCCGCGCCGGGGTGGAACTGGCCCGCGAGGTCATGAGCAGCGGCGCCGGCTGGAGCACCCTGGAACGCTACGCCGCCCACACCCGCCGCTGACCATCCCCCATACGGACTGCCGTTTGTTGCGCCAACAATCCGGAACCGCACCGGATTGCCGGCTCCACGTCCGGAACCCGTTTCCCTCCTACTCTGCGGGGCAGCTCTACGAGTCGCATCCGCTCGGACCCAGCGGGCTTTGCAGCCCGTTCAATCGGAGTCCGTATCAGTCTGCTGCCACCGCCGACTGCCGCTGACCGTCACAGCAGTCGGCGGTGGTAGTTCAGCTGCCCCAGGTGCCAGTTCAGGTGCCCGTACAGGTGAATCAGGAAAAAGCGCGTGCTCATGCCCTCCGGAAAGCCCGGCAGTTGCGTCGGGTGCGGCGCGTCCAGCCGGGCCGGGTCCAGCCGGTCCAGCGTCCCGGCCACCAGCGCCGACACCCCCCGCACGCCCGCGACCAACTCCGCGCGCGGCACGTCCCGCCGCGCGAACTCCGCCGGGCGGTCCCGCACGAACGCCACGCCCCCCAGATCCGCGCCCACGAACTGCGACAGGTTCCCGATCAGGTGCAGCGCCAGCGTCCCACCCGAATTCAGCACGCCGTCCGGCACGGCCCACACCGACGCCTCGTCCGGGTACGCCTCCAGTTCCACGGCCAGCTTCTCTAAGTCCCGCACGAACAGATCCCGCAATTCAGGCAGCATGCACGCAGCTTACCGGGGCGGCAACGGTCACCGGGGTGGCAGGAGGAGTTTGCCTTCCAGTGGGGTGCTCAGGACGATGCTGGTGTCGCAGGTGAAGCCCATGTTGATCAGTTCGGTCAGCATGTTTTCCAGGGCGCCCACGTCGGGGACAGCGACTTTCAGGATGCAGGAGTTGTCGCCGGTGACGGAGTGGCATTCCAGCACGCCGTCGTGCCTGGTGGCCCAGCGGACCAGGGTGGGGTCGTTGCGGCCGCTGTCCTGCACGCCGATGAACGCGGTGATGGTGCGGCCCAGGGGTTTGCTGGCGACGCGCACGCCGTAGCCGAGGATCACGCCGGCGTCCTCGAGGCGGCGCACGCGTTCCGTGACGGCGGGGGCACTCAGGCCGACGCGGCGGCCGAGTTCGCGCATGCTGAGGCGCGAGTCGGTCTGGAGTTCCTGAAGGATGCTGTGGTCGAGGGGGTCGAGGTGGCCGCCGGACTGTCTCATGCCCCCAGCCTAGCATTTGGAAGGTCCGGGGTGGCGTTTGAGAGTTTTGTGTGGGCAAAATCTGCCCGCAGGCGAGGTGCGCGGGCATTCCAAAGTGGGCCGTCCGGCAAGGACAATAGGCGGGCACCCAATTCACGCTTCGCCCCCCAGCATCCCGGAGGCTGCCATGCCCATTCACCCGAACGCCACCACCGACAGCCAGACCATGCTTCCCCGCAACCACCGCGCGCCCCGCTGGGCCGACGTGCCCGACGAACAGTGGTACGACTGGAAATGGCAGCTGAAGAACCGCATCAACACCGTCGAGGAACTCGAATCCGTCATCCGCCTGACCGACAGCGAACGCCAGGGCGCCAGTGCCAAGGGCATCTTCCGCCTGGACATCACGCCGTACTTCGCGTCCCTGATGCACCCCACCGACCCCACCTGCCCCGTCCGGCGACAGGTGATCCCCACCCACCACGAACTCGAACCGTTCACGTCCATGATGGAAGACTCCCTGGCCGAGGACAAGCACAGCCCCGTACCCGGCCTCGTGCACCGCTACCCGGACCGGGTGCTGATGCTGGTCACCACCCAGTGCGCCAGCTACTGCCGCTACTGCACCCGCAGCCGCATCGTCGGCGACCCCAGCGAGACCTTCAACCCCGCCGAGTACGAGGCGCAACTGAACTACCTGCGCAACACTCCCCAGGTGCGCGACGTGCTGCTCAGTGGCGGCGACCCCCTCACGCTCGCCCCGAAAGTCCTGGGCCGCCTGCTCGCGGAACTCCGCAAGATCGAACACATCGAGATCATCCGCATCGGCACGCGCGTGCCCGTGTTCATGCCCATGCGCGTCACGCAGGAACTCTGCGACGTCCTCGCCGAGAACCACCCCGTCTGGATGAACATCCACGTCAACCACCCCCGCGAGATCACCCCCGAAGTCGCTGACGCCTGCGACCGCCTGACGCGCGCCGGCGTGCCGCTGGGCAACCAGAGCGTGCTGCTGCGCGGCGTGAACGACCACCCCGTTATCATGCAGAAACTCGTGCGGGAACTCGTCAAGATCCGCGTGCGCCCCTACTACATCTACCAGTGCGACCTCGTCCACGGCGCCGGGCACCTGCGCACCACCGTGTCCAAGGGCCTGGAAATCATGGAAAGCCTGCGCGGCCACACCAGCGGCTACTCGGTGCCCACCTACGTCGTCGACGCGCCCGGCGGCGGCGGCAAGATCCCCGTCGCGCCCAACTACGTCCTGAGCCACAGCCCCGAAAAACTCATCCTCCGGAACTTTGAAGGCTACATCGCCGCGTACAGCGAACCCACCGACTACACCGGCCCCGACATGGCTGTGCCCAGCGAGTGGCAACGCAAGGAACCCGGCCAGAGCGGCATCTACGGCCTCATGGAAGGCGAACGCATCTCCATCGAGCCCAAGGAATTCAGCGAGAGCCGCAACCGCCCCGGCGCGACCAAACACCGCCTGAACAGCCGCGAAGACAAATGGGCCGCCCACGGCATCGGCCTGGATGTGGCCGTGACCGACACCGCGCCCGACGGCATGCTGCAGGCCGCGCAACCCGTCAGCGGCGACTGAACGCAAGGGCAACCCCTCAGCTGTGCCAGCCAGTCCGCTGCGCGGCCATCTCCCCTTGAGGGGAGCCAGGAATCACCAGCCTCCCCTTGAGGGGAGGTGCCCCGAAGGGGCGGAGGGGTCGCCCGCGACTCTGCCGTCCCACCCCCAGGAGAACATCCATGACCACCCTTCCCAAACCCCGTCAGCCCGACCTCAAGACCTCCCTTCCCGGCCCCAAGACCGCCGCGATCATGGCCCGCGACGCCTTACACCTCTCCACGTCCTACATGCGGCCTTACCCGTTCGTGCCGGATCACGGGGAGGGCGTGTGGCTGACCGACGTGGACGGCAACACCATGCTGGATTTCTTTGCGGGCATCGCGGTCAGCACGACCGGGCACGCGCATCCGCATGTGGTGAAGGCCGTGCAGGAGCAGATCACGAAATTTACGCACGTGTGTCTCACGGATTACCCGCAGGAGATCACGACCAGCCTCGCCGAGCGCATGGTCAGGCACGTCGAGAAGCCCGGTGAGAAGTGGCGGGTGTTCTTCGGGAACAGCGGTGCGGAGGCCGTCGAGGCGGCCGTGAAGCTGGCCCGGAACCACACGGGGCGGTCGCATATCATCAGCACCATCGGGTCGTTCCACGGGCGCACGTACGGGGCGATCACGCTGACGGGCAGCAAGACGAAGTACAAGCGGGGCTTCGGGCCGCTGCTGCCGAACGTGTCGCACGTGCCGTACCCGAACCCGTTCCGTCCGCCGCTGGGCAGCACGCCGGAAACCTGCGGTCAGGCGGTCCTGGATCACATCGAGGGCCTGTTCCAGACGGTCATCCCGGCGGACGAGGTGGCGGCCATCATCATCGAGCCGATGCAGGGCGAGGGCGGGTACATCGTGCCGCCCGCCGATTTCCTGCCGGGGCTGCGCGCCCTGTGCGACCGGCACGGCATCATGCTGATCTTCGACGAGGTGCAGGCCGGTATGGGGCGCACGGGGAAGATGTATTCGTTCCAGCACTCGGACGTGCAGCCGGACATCATCACGGTCGCCAAGGGCATCGCGTCCGGCATGCCGATCAGCGCGATGCTGGCCAGGGAGAGCGTGATGACGTGGCCGGTCGGGTCGCACGGCAGCACGTACGGCGGGAACCCCGTGGCGGCCGCCGCCGCGCACGCAACGCTGGACCTGCTTGAAGGCGTGGTCAAGCACCCCGGCTGCGGCGACAGCCTGATGCACAACGCCGCGCAGGTCGGTGAGTTCATCATGGCCGAACTGAAGGGCATGCAGACCGAATTCCCGTTCCTGGGCGACGTGCGCGGCGCCGGGATGTTCATCGGGCTGGAATTCGTGAAACCGGACGGCAGCCCCGACGGGAAACTGCGTGACGCGGCCAGCATGGCGATGTTCGAACGCGGTCTGCTGAACCTCGACTGCGGCGAGGCCGTCATCCGCATCAGCCCGCCCCTGATCCTGACGCGGGAAGAAGCCGCGACGGGCCTGGAGATCATGCGGGACGCGCTGCGCGCCCTGAAGTAGAGTCGTCTGCTGCGGGTCGGGCCGCCCCGTGCGCCGGGCGGCCCGGCCTGTTCAGCTGGTGGCGGCGCCGGTTCGGGGCGCGGCTTCCAGTTCTTTCAGGGCGCCGGTGACGTGCGTCATGGGGTTGGCGCTGCGGTGGATCCAGGTGACGGTGCCGTGCGGGTCGATCAGGAACGTGGCGCGGCTGGTCATGCCGAGCAGGCCGCTCAGGCCGCCGATCACGCCGTACGCCTGCGCGAGGCTGCGGTCGCTGTCGGGAATCAGGGGGAAGGTCAGGGAGCAGGTGTCGCGGAACCGGGCCTGCCGGGCTTCGGTGTCGGTGCTGACGCCGATCACCTGCGCGCCGTGCCGTTCGAATTCCGGCAGGGCCGCCTCGAAGCGCTGCGCTTCGATGCTGCATCCGGCGCTGCTGGCGCGCGGGTAGAAGTACAGCACCGTCCACTGCCCGCGCCGCTCTTGCAGGGAGACGGTACGGCCGTCGTCGCTGCGGCGCGTGAAGTCCGGGGCGGGCTGTCCGACTTGGAGGCTCATGCGCCCGATTGTACGCGCCGCCTTGCGGCATTTGCCCTGAAGATGCTTTCTTCAGGGCCGAGCGGAGCGAGTGAATTTGACCGAGCAGGACGAAGAATGGAGGCATCAGGAGGCTGTTTTCCTGAGGCCGTAATTCGGAGAACTGCTCTACAATGCGCCGGTGTCTGACGTTGCTGATTCTCTGCTGCGGCCCCTGCGTCCCTACGCGGGCGAGGTCGTGGTGGTGGGCGTGTCGGGTGGCGCGGACAGCGTGGCGCTGCTGCGGGCGCTGCTGCGGGTGGGGTCGCGGCCAGTCGCGGCTCACCTGGACCACGCGCTGCGGGCCGACTCTGCGGCGGACGCCGCGTGGGTGGGGGCGCTCGCGGCGCGGCTGGGCGTGCCGTTTGCCAGCACGCGGGTGGATGTGGCGGCGGTCGCGGCTCGGCGCGGCTGGAACACCGAGGACGCCGCCCGGCGCCTGCGCTACGACTTCCTGACCCGCACGGCCAAGGCGCACGCGGCGCAGGTAATCCTGACGGCGCACACGCGGCGCGATCAGGCCGAGACGGTCCTGACGGCCCTGCTGCGCGGCGAGGCGATCCTGCACGGCATTCCCGCCGAACGTGGCCGGGTGTGCCGCCCCTGGCTGGACGTGCCCCGCGCCGCTATCGAGGCGTTCCTGCGCGCGCAGGGGCAGGACTGGCGCGAGGACCCCACCAACGACGACCCCGCCTACACCCGCGCCTGGATCCGCCGCGAGGTCATGGCGGTCCTGACCGCCCGCTACCCGGCGGCCGAGGAGGCCCTGGCCCGCGTGGCCCGCACGCAGGCCGAGGACGACGCCGCCCTGACCAGTCAGGCTGCCCGCCTGAGCGCGCACGCCCCGCGCCGCAGCGTGCCCCCGGCCGTGCTGCGCCGCTGGCTGCGCGCCGAATTGCGCCGCGCCGGACTGGACGTTCACGCGCCGCACCTGGACACCCTGGCCGGGGCGTTGCGTGCCGGGCAGACCGCGCACGTCACCCTGCCCGGCGGGCGCGACGTGACCGTGACCGGCGGGCAGTTGCACCTGACCCCGCAGGCGTACCCGGCACCGGACTTCCCGATTCCCGAAGGCTGGGAGAGGCGCACCCGGCAGGACGGGGACCGCATCGCCCTGCCCGGCGGGACGCGCAAACTCAGCGACGTGCTGACCGACCGGCACGTGCCGCGCGCCGACCGGGACCGCGTGCCGCTGCTGGTCAGTGACGCGGGCGTGCAGTGGGTGGGCCTCCAGCCACCCGTCTGGGCGACCGGGGCGCGCGAGGCGGCCGCCCAGCCCCCGGACCCGCTGCACGCCGCGATGGGCGAGGCGCTGGCCCAGGCGCACGACGCGGCCATCGCGCAGGAAGTCCCGGTCGGCGCGGTCGTCCTCGGCCCAGATGGTCAGGTGGTCGGGCGGGGCCGCAACACCAGCCGCGAGCACGGCGACATGACCCGCCACGCCGAACTGGCCGCCCTGCGGGACGCCGCCCGCACCCTCGGCACGCCGTACCTGAGCGGCTGCACGCTGGTCGTCACGCTCGAACCCTGCCCCATGTGCCTCGGCGCGGCCATTGAGGCGCGGGTCGGGCACGTCGTGTACGGCGCCGCGAACCCCAAGGCCGGCGCGCTGGGCGGCGTGACCGACCTGCTCGCCGCACACTGGGGGCACACCCCGACCGTCACAGGCGGCGTGCGGGGGCATGAAGCCGCCCGCCTCCTGAAAGACGTGTTCGGCCGTCTGCGTGAGGACCGACACAGGGATGAGCGGCATCGGGACGACCGGCACCGAGACGACCGGTAGGGGCCGTCCCGCGGGCGTTCAGCTGCTGCACCCGCCCCCGCAACTGCTTCCACAGCTACTGCCGCCATCGGAGCCGCCGTCCGAACCGCCGCCGTCTGAACCGCCGATGTCGCCGCCGCCCCCGTCGCCGTCCCGGCGGTCCCGCCGGGCGCCGCTGCCGGCCTGAGCAGTCTGCCCGGTCGTCAGGAGGATCAGGGTCAGGGCGAACACCCCCAGCGCGGCCAGCACCGCGAAGCGCGTGGGCAGCAGGGTCAGGAACGCCGCGCCGCCCGCCAGGAGCGCCAGCAGCAGCGCGTTCACCCGCACCCCGCCGGCCGTGCGGGTGGCCGTGTGCGTGAATGTGTGGGCCGTCCTGACGGCCGGGTCGGGCCACACGTCCGCCGGGGCCACCTCGCCGAACACGCGGGCGTAGCTGTCCAGCGTGCGGCGGTACTGCGCGGCGAAGTCCGTGTCGCCCGCCTCGCCCGTCGCGGGTTCGTGGTGCAGCGGCGCGGGCAGCAGCGGCGTCAGGCGCTCCCAGTAGTCGCGGGTGAAGGTCAGGTGCTCGTGCCACAGGGCGTCCACCGCCCGTGACGGCGTGACCGGATGCCCGGCCGTGGCGGCCAGGATCAGGAACCGGCGGTACTCCTGGGCGACGCATTCCGTGAAGGCGGAGCCCCAGCCGTGTTCCTGCGCGGCGCGGCGCAGCATGGCGGGCGGGAATTCATAGCCGGTCAGGGCGGTGGGAAGGACGGTCTGCTGACCGGAGAGGGGGAGGGTACGCGCGGTTCCTGTCATGCCCGGCTCCTGGCAGGAGCCCGGAGGAAGGGCGGCCTGGAGGGCGAGAAACGCGGGGCCGCCCGCGCGGGTTCCTGCTGAATTCAGCGTGAGGCGCCCCTGTCAGCGCCGCGTCAGCCGGTGGGGGAGTGGCCCCCCCGACGTCAGGGGAGGGTGAAGCCGTCCCACTCCTGGCCCTGCACCGGCCCGGCCCTCACGCGCCGGAGCGGGCGCTGTCCGGCAGGCTGCGCTGCGCGTCGGCGTACGCGCCCCGCACCGCCTGCACCAGCTGATCGCTGCCCAGCACGCCGCGCATGTCCAGCATGCTCACGATCTCATGCGGGTCCAGGCTGGGGTTCGCGCAGGCGCGCAGCAGCCCGTAATGCACCACGCTGGTACCGGGCCGCGCGCCGCCCGCCGGGGTCCACGCCTCGCGCAGCATCGGCATCAGGTGCGCCGCGAACACCAGGATCTCGTCGCGGTGCCGCCGCAACTCCTTCTGCAACGCCCCCACCGAGTGCACGCCCACGTAATGCAGCAGGCTCGCCAGCCGCTGCGGCCGCTCCGGGTCCGGCCAGCCGGTCAGCAGGCGCACGCTCAGGGCGGCCGCCACCCCGTCGTCCAGTTCCCGCACGGGCGCGATGGTCAGCAGGTGCTTCATGCTCTGCGCGTCGATGAACACGCTGTCCGGCGCCTCCTGCACCCGCTCGGGCAGCGTCGCGGCGTAATCGCGCGACAGGCGGTGCAGGGCCATGAACTCCTCGTCCGCCATCTCCAGCAGGCCCGCCAGCCGGTAGAACCGCCGCTGCACCTCCCGCGGGATCGCCTCGCGGTTCTTGTACCCCAGGTCATGCTCGATCTCGGCCCAGGCGTGCTGGAGGATCGAGCGGATCTGCACCTCGAAGCCCAGGCCCGCGAACGCCGCGAGTTCCGGCGTGTCCGGCGTGACCTGCACCACGTAATGCACGCCCATGTACCCGAAGCGGTCCGGGTCGTGCATCTTGCTCTTGTCGATGGAGTTCTCCCAGTCCACGCGGTGGTTCGCCTCGATCAGGCGCGACACGGCCCCCACGTCCGACTCGAAGTACGTGATCACGCGCACCGCCACGAGGTCCGTCACGTCCGACAGCGACCGGTACCGGCCCGGCTTGCGGCGCAACTTGTCCTCCAGGCTCATGGGTTTCTTCACGCGGCCCGTGACGTGATGGATGTTCAGGCCCGCCTGCTCCAGCAGCCGCGACGTGTGCGCCACCGCTGCGTCCCGCAGTCCCTCGAACTGCGGCAGGTTCGTCTCGTAGTCCTTCACCAGCACGTCGTTCATGAGTGCCCGCAGCATACTCCCGCCCGGCCCGCCTGCCGTCCCCACCTGCCGCCCCCACACACGGACGCCCGCGCCCGGCGTGCTACACCCAGGAGCATGCGCGCTTCCCCTGCCCTGGCCGCCCTGACCGGACTGGCCCTGCTCTGCGCCCCGGCCCGCGCCACGCACGCCAGCGGCGTGTTCGTCTCGTACCCCCCGGAAGGCCACCGGGTCGCGCACGCCAACGTGATCCTGCAGGGCCACGTGCCGCCCGGCTCGACCCTCAGCGTGTCCGGGCGTGCCATCCCCACCGGCCCGGACGGTCTGTTCATGGAATGGTGGCCGCTGAAGCCCGGCGTGAACACCCTGACCCTGACCGCCCGGCAGGCAGGGCGCGTGACCGGCAGCCGCACCCTGCGCGTCACCCGCGCCGCCGCGCCCATCCTGCCCGCCCGGCCCACCCGCATCCTGCCGGGCAGCGTGACCCCCGCCCAGCCGGTCGAGTTCTGGGACGCGACCGGCGACACGCCCGCTGAACGCCGCGTGACTGTCAGCGTGCAGGGCAGCGCCGGAGCGCGCGCCAGCGTCCGCCTGGGCAGCGCCGCGCCCACCCCCCTGCGCGAGGGACCGCCCGGCACGTACCGCGCCGACCTGACCGTCCCCACCACCCCCCAGGCCAGCGCCCCCCTGACCGTCAGCCTGACCGGCCCGGACGGCCGCACCGTCACCGCCACCGCCCCCGGCCGCGTCACCGTGCAGAATGGCGCCGCCCGCAGCGGCACCCAGCGCCCCGGACAGGTCCCCGGCCCCGCCCTGAACGCCAGCAGCACCGTCCTGACCACCCTGACCGGCCAGTCCCTGCTGTACCCCCGCACCGGCATGACCTTCACCGTCGTCGGCCGCCAGGACCGTGACCTGCGCGTCCGCCTGAGCGGCGGCCAGAGCGCCCTGATCACCGCCACGCAACTCGACCTGGGCGCCCCCGGCAGCGCCCCCCCCGCCTGGACCGGCGGTCCCGTCCAGCTGGAACCCGACCGCCCAGAAACCGCCCGCATGGACGCGCCCACCCTGCCCGTCACGCCCGACCCCGGCCCCGCCGCAGCGCCCGGCGTGAACGACCTGCCCGCCCTGCCCCCCACCGAGGCCGGGAACGCCAGCCTGGAAGGCCCGCAGCACTCCCGTGAGCGCGACCAGCAGGCCATCTCCTATCACTACGACGTCAGCAACGACTTCTACAAGTTGTGGCTGGACCGGCGCATGGTGTACTCCTGCGCCTATTTCCCGACCGGCACCGAGACGCTGGACGGGGCGCAGGAAGCGAAACTGGACCTGATCTGCCGCAAACTGCGCCTGCAACAGAGCGAATACCTGCTGGACATCGGCAGCGGCTGGGGCGGCCTCGCCATTCACGCCGCGCAGCGCTACGGAGCGCGCGTGCTGGGCGTCACGCTCAGCGAGGCGCAACTGCACGAGGCCCGCGCACGCGCCGGGGCCGCCGGAGTCGCCGACCGCGTCACCTTCGAACTGCGCGACTACCGCGACGTGCTGGCCCACGCGCCCGAAGGGGGCTTCGACAAGATCGCGTCGGTCGGCATGGCCGAACACGTCGGCCGCCGGAACATGCCCACCTACTTCCGCGCCGCGTATACGGCCCTGAAACCCGGCGGCCTGATGATGAACCACGCCATCAGCGACGGCATCCCCCAGGCCCGCGTGCCCCTGTGGCTCCAGAGCGGCAACTTCGCCCGGAAGTACGTGTTCCCCGACGGCCAACTGCTGCCCATCTGGGAAACCGTGAAACACGCCACCGAGGCGCAGTTCGAGGTCCGCGACATCGAGAACCTCCGCGAACACTACGCCCGCACCCTCACCCACTGGGCCGCGAACCTAGAAACGCACCACGCAGAAGCCCGCGCCGCCCTCGGCGAGCAACGCCACCGCCTGTGGCGCCTCTACCTGGGCGCCACCTCCCACTACTTCGAGAAAGGCCACCTGGGCCTCTACCAGACCCTCCTGGCGAAACCCGACGAGCAACGCAGAGCCCACGTGCCCCTCAGCCGCGCGGACCTCTACGAGGGGTGAACGGTTGATGGTCGAAGATTGATGGAAGAGCCCTGTCCATTAACCTTCGACCATCAACCATCAATCTTTACCCCTCGACCTTCCCCTGCGTGGCCTGGATGGCGGTCAGGGCGATGGTGTACACGATGTCGTCCACGAGCGCGCCGCGTGACAGGTCGTTCACGGGTTTGCGCAGGCCCTGGAGCATCGGGCCGACCGCGATGACGCCGGCGGCGCGCTGCACGGCCTTGTAGGTGGTGTTGCCGGTGTTCAGGTCCGGGAAGATGAACACGGTGGCGCGGCCCGCGACGGGACTGCCGGGGGCCTTGGCCTGCCCGACCGACAGGACGCTGGCGGCGTCGTACTGCATGGGGCCGTCGACCAGCAGGTCCGGGCGGCGCTCACGGACCAGGGCGGTGGCGGCCTTGACCTTCTCGACGTCCTCGCCGCTGCCGGACTCGCCGGTCGAGTAGGACAGCATGGCGACCCTGGGCGTGATCCCGAAGGCCTGGGCGCTGTCGGCACTCTGGATGGCGATGTCCGCGAGTTCCTCGGCGTTCGGGTTGGGGTTGATGGCCGCGTCGCCGTACACGAGGACCTGTTCGGGCATCAGCATGAAGAACACCGAGCTGACCAGCCGCGAGCCGGGCGCGGTCTTGATGAGCTGCAGGGCGGGCCGCACGGTGTTCGCGGTCGTGTGGACGGCGCCGGACACGAGGCCGTCCACCTCGCCCAGCGCGAGCATCATGGTGCCCAGCACCACCGTGTCCTCCAGCTGTGCTTCGGCCTGCGGGGCGGTCAGGCCCTTGCTGCGGCGCAGTTCCACCATGGGTTCCACGTACCGCGCGCGGATGGAATCCGGGTGCAGGATCTCCAGACCGTCGGGCAGCGTCAGGCCCTGCCCCTCGGCCACCTGCCGCACCCGCTCCGGGTCGGCCAGCAGCACGCAGCGCGCGATGCCCTTCTCCGTGCAGCGGATGGCGGCCTTCACGGTGCGCGGCTCGTCGCCCTCGGGCAGCACGATGCGCTTGGCGGCGGCGCGGGCCTTCTGGATCAGTTCGTAACGGAAGGCGCTGGGCGGCAGGCGGCGGTTCCCGGCGACGTCCGGCACGCGCAGCCGCGCGACCAGCGTGCCGGTGTCCAGCCGGTCCGCGATGAAGTCCAGCATGCGCTCCATGCGCTGCGTGTCGTCGTGCGGCACGCGCGGGTCCAGCCGCGAGAGGCGCGAGGCCGTCTCGAACGAGTTGGTGTTCACGCGCAGCACCGGCAGGGTGCTCCCCAGCGCCGCGCGGCACAACCGCTCGATGCTGTCCTCCGGGGCGCTGCCGGACGTGAACATCAGGCCCGCCAGCGGCACGCCGCTCAGGTGCGACAGGGCCGCCGCCATGATCACGTCCTCCCGGTCGCCGGGCGTGACGACCAGCGCGCCCGGCACGAACAGGTGCGCCATCTTCGGCACGGTGCGCGCCGTGACGACCGTGCTCGTCACGCGCCGCAGACCCGCCTCACCCTCGTTCACGACCTCGGCGCCCAGGTGCCGGGCGACGTCCAGCGTGCGCGGCGCGTTCAGGCCGCCCGACTGCGACACCACGCCCAGCAGCGGGAGCGTCCCGCCGCTCAGCACGCGGCTGCGGGCGCGCAGTTCCGCCATCAGCGTCCCGAAATCCAGGCCCGGCGGCGCGAAGTTCAGCACGTACCCGCTCAGGCCCGAGCCGTCGCTGCGGCGGTACGCCTGCGCCGAGATCTCCAGCTCGTCGGCCAGTTCCGCCGCGCCCACCCCGGCCAGACTGGACACCAGCACCGTGTCCGCCTCCAGGTTCCGCGCGAGGCTGGCGTTCAGCGCCCCGGCGTACACGTTCCGTTCGTTCAGGGCGAGGCCCTCCACGACCAGCACGTCCGCGCCGCCCCCCGTGACCTGCCGGGCCAGCGTCACGACCGCCTCCATCAGGTCCTCCTCGGCGCCCAGGCTCAGCTGCTCCTCGGCGTGCGTCAGGGTGATCGGGTCGGGCGTGGGCAGGTGCGCCAGCGTCCGCGCGAAATGCACGCTGTCGTCCGTGCGGGCCTCGTGCGTCTGCGCGATGGGTTTCAGGAACGCCACCTTCAGCCCCTGGCGTTCCAGCGCGCGGGTCAGGCCCAGCGCCGTGCTGCTCAGGCCCACGCCGTTGCGGGTCGGTGCGACGAACAGGGTTTTCATGCCGTTCCCCCCTGACCGGCCAGGACGTCCTGCGTCTGCCGGGCGATCATCAGTTCCTCGTTCGTGTTGACCACCAGCGCCGGCAGCGTCCCCTCCGGACTGATCCGCCCGGACTCGCCGCGCACCGCCCGCGCGTTCAGGGCCGGGTCCACCGCCGCGCCCAGCACGCCCAGCCGCGCCAGGACTGCGCCGCGCACCGCCGCGCTGTTCTCCCCGATGCCGCCCGTGAACACCAGCGCGTCCACCCGGCCCAGCGCGACCGCCATGCCCGCCACCTGCTTCGCGAGGCGGTACACGAACGCCTCGACCGCCAGCCGCGCCCCCGCATGCCCGCGCGCCGCCGCTTCCTCCAGTTCCCGCATGTCGTTACTCAGCCCGGACAGGCCCAGCAGCCCGCTCTCGCGGTTCAGGGCGGCCGTCACCTCCGACAGGCTCAGGCCCGCCTGCCGCGCGATGAAATCATGCAGGCCCGGATCCACGTCCCCGCTGCGCGTGCCCATGACCAGCCCCTCCAGCGGCGTCAGGCCCATGCTGGTATCCACGCTGCGGCCGCCCGCCACCGCGCACACGCTGCACCCGTTCCCCAGGTGCGCCGTGACCAGATTCAACTCCGCCAGCGGGCGGCCCAGCTCCCGCGCGGCCTCGGCCGCCACGAACGCATGACTGGTGCCGTGGAACCCGTAGCGCCGCACGCCATGCTGGCGGTACCACGCCTCCGGCACCGCGTACCGGAACGCGACCTCCGGCATGCTCTGATGAAACGCCGTGTCGAACACCGCCACCTGCGGCAACTGCGGGAACGCCGCGCGCGCCGCCTCGATCCCCGCGATGTTCGCCGGGTTGTGCAGCGGCGCCAGCGGCACGCACGCCCGCACGGCCTCCAGCACCTCCGGCGTGATCAGCGCCGGCTCGCTGAAGCGCTCACCACCATGCACCACCCGGTGACCCACCGCGCCCACGTCGCCGCGCACACCCAGCTCATCGAGCGCGCCCGCGATCACCGCGAACGCCTCCGCGTACGTCCCGCCCGGCAGCGGCACCGACCGCCGCCCGCCCGGCAGGTCCAGCCGCGCCGACGCGTCCCCCGACCCCAGCCGCTCGGCCAGACCCGACAGGCCCACCGCTCCACTCCGAACGTCCAGCAGCGCAAACTTCACGCTGCTCGACCCGCAATTCAGCACCAGAGTCCACATGCGCCCATTCTGACAGCGGCCACCGGGTCACGCGGCCCTGTCACAACGAACGGTGCAGACCCTGTCTGGGAGGTGCCATACGGATTCCGTTTGTTTCGCCGACAATCCGGAACTTCACCGGATTGCCGGCTCCACGTCCGGCACCCGTTTTTCTCCCACGCTCTTCGCTCGGATTGAACGGGCTTTGCAGCCCATTTAATCGGAGTCCGCATCACCCACGATAGGTTGCCGGCAGTCGCGCTCAGTCCGCTGTTGCCTCGCCACGCAGGTACGACACGATCCCCTCCAGGTCACCTGCCGTCAGGTTCTCCATCAGCCAGTCAGCACCGACCGACTCGCCCTGCGTCCGTGCATTCAGCAGTTCCGCCAGGATGCCCAGCAGGGCGTCCATGGCCGCGTCGTCAGTGGTCGCGTCGGCCCCGGCTCCGGCCAGACGTTTCTCTTCTGCCAGCGAGAGCGGCAGGGAAGAGAACCTGATTCCGCTGATCTCGAACGGAGGTCGCTTGACGGCCTGACGGCCAAACTGCATGGGTTCTGTCATCTGTTCTCCTTCGCGTCGGGAATACCCCTCACCGGGGACTGACGCTGATCACGCCGCTGCGGTTTCTTGATCGAATGATCGAACCACGGCGCGGTCTTCGGGTTGAAATCGAAATTGAACCACTCCGTGATCTCGATCACCTGTCCGTAGAACTCCCGGAACACCCGGTCAAAGATAGGCCCGGCGTCCGTCCCGCTGGACACCAGAATCGCCACGCTGGTCTCGTTCGCCCCGGAGTTCTCCGGATTGTCGGTCTGAATGACAAAGTTGCGGAGTCTGGGAAACCAGCGCTGCAAGCCCAGATGCAGGCGGTACAGCCGGAGCTGCTGCTCCTCGCCCCCCGACATGTAAGGCTGAAAATCACCGTTGGTATAAGCAATGCGGGCGTAGTAAGCCCACTGTTCCTGCATGACAGAGCAAACGGCTGAACCCGTATCGAACCATTCTTCTCGGTAAGTTCCCTTGAGGTGTCTGGTGCCTTTTGGAGCCGCAGGGCTGTCGAACCAACGCCACAATGAACCGGCAACTGAATTCCCCGCACCTCTGTCACCGAAGAAAAGATCAAAGGACCGTCCCATAGCAATTCGGTTACTGCCCTCTCTGAGCAGCTTGGCGCTGTTGAACGCTCCCCAGATACACTCCAGCTGGTTGTACTGTTCGTGAAACAGAGCGAACGCGTCTCCGTAGTACTCCTGCGCCTGCTCGTCGATATCCCAGCGGAACAGTGTGTGCTGTGCGCAGTGGGCTGCCCAGCCCTCGTACATGGCCAGTTCGCTGGACTGCTGCGCCTCGGTGAAGGGATCGCGGAACCGCAGGTGCAGCCAGTCGCCGGTCGGGTCGTCCAGCCATTCTCCGGTGACACCGTCGTACTCGAACACGATGCGTTCCTCGCTCTGCTCGACCACCCGCGCGCCCCACTGCGGGTCGTGCAGAAAGGCCAGCACCGCCGCCCTGGGCGACGGGTACGCGACGCGCGGCCTGTCACGTGCCCGCTCCGGTCTGGTGAGCAGGCGTTTCAGGGTGCTCAGCAGACTCACGGGACCGCCCTTTCATCCGGCGTCTGGGGGGCCTGATCGGGAGGTTCGTATGTCAGTTCGTTCGTATCTGTGATGCTGGTGTACCCACCAAGCGCGGCGGCTGTCTTCACGGTCTTGTCGAACGGTGTCAGCATCATCAGGGAACCGCCCTGCGCCTCTGAGGTCAGCCCAGTTCCGGCAGAGACGGCATTCTTCAGTAGGTTGTTGCTGACTTCCCGTGAACCCTCCCGCAGGTGCTGGGCATTCGGATAGGTTGCCTGTTCGTCCTTCTTGTAGGCTTTGGCTGCACCTGTCAGGTACGTTTTGAAGACTTCCTCACTCATCCAGCCTCCAGCGACCGCCCCGGCACCAGCCACGCCCCCCGCATTCCCCAGCGTGCTCAGGCGACCCCAGGCGTCACCGACCATCTGCTGCGCGCCGGTCCAGTAGGCGCGTGGAAGCTGCGCCAGAATGCCCCGGCTGGGGTCCATACCTGTCCGCGCCGCCTGGTTTTCTGCTGCGTACGCGTCGCTGGCCCGCTTGAGAAAGTCGGGCCGGACCGTTCGCGCGGCGCGGTCGCGGACCATATCCTGTGTCACCTGCGTTCGGGCCTGACGTCGCGCCGCCCTTCTGGACAGCGTGGAACCTGCCGCCTGGGCCTCCAGCCGCAGTATCCGGATGCGTTCCCTGACCAGCCCCGAACGGGCCACCGCCAGTTCCCGGTTCCAGCCGGCCGCCAGCGAAGGCGTACGGGCGACCAGACCTTCCATCTTCCCGGCCGTGCGCAACACGCCGCTCTGGCCGGCCGTGCCCAGCCACGTATCCCGCACCTCTCCACCGATGACCCTGGCCTCGCTGGAAACGTAATTGCGCATGGCGGACAGATTGCGCTCTGCAGCGTTAAAGAGGCTACTAGAGACAGAGGCAGTCTGGTTAATCGGCAATCCAAGGCTGTGAAGATTCGTGCGAACACGCATTTCATGGTCCGTGAGGGCTCGTCTCGCATTCCTCCATCCACGCCCAGCTGCATTGCGGGTCTGCATCCCCGCGACAGCCACGCGGTCCCTGGCGTTACCCGTGACCTGCCGGGCAGCGCGGATCGCGTTGTTGATGCCGGGCCTGCTCGTCACGCTTGCCACGCGGGTGCGGACGGCGTCCGATACTCCTTTGACGACGACTCCACCCTGCCGGGCGCCACTTGACGCCAGCCCTCCCAGCCCACGAATGCCCGCGCTGAACGTGGAGTCGACCGCTCTGAATGCCTGGCCCGGCAGACTGCTGCCGACGTGCGTTCCCACTGCGCTCAGAACGGGCTGTGCGCCTGCTTTGAGGGTGTTCCAGCGCGTGGCGGCTGCTGTGCGGGCGTTGCGTGCCATGGTCGCAGCAGAGGTGCGAGCCGCCGCCGCAACTCCCTGCATGTACGTGCTGCCGGGAAGCCGGGCCGCCGCTTTGCCCAGGCCAGCCAGTACCGGGCGGCCCGCCGCGCGCGCCACGCCGCCCACCAGTTTCGCGGCGGGGCCCACTGCCACGCCCAGCACGCCATCCGTGATCAGGCTCTTGGCCGTGATGTCATGCCTCCACTGTTTTCCCGTCAGCAGGTTTTCGACCACGGTGCCGGCGGCGCCGCCCAGTGCGCCGGAGGCGAACAGTGCTCCTACCAGCACGGGACCCGCCAGCCCGCCGGTCGCTGCTGTGAGTGCGGCGGCCCCGGCGATGACGGCTCCCCCGACGACGATGGCCGTGCCGACCTTGGCAATCTGCACGCCGGACGTCTTCAGGAAATGAACGGCCTTCTTGAATCTGGGACTGTCCTTTACCGCCTTGACTTTCTCGCTGGCCCAGGCCGAGACGTTCTTCACCCCTTTGACGGTGGTGTTCCAACCCTGGACAGCGAGGGCCGCTGCCTTTTTTCTGCCTTCGTCAAGCTGGCGTGAGGCTCTGGCGACGCTGGCTCTGGCGGCCTTCTCCGCTTTCTGGCCCGCTTCCTTGGCGTGCTGGACGAGCTGCTGCTGTCTGGCTTTGGCCTTCGTGAGGGCGGCGGCCGCTCTGGCCTTGTATTCATCCCTGGCAGCTCTGGCCCTGGCAGGTAACTCCTTGACAGTTGCCTGAACACGCTGCCCGAGCTGTTTCACGCCCGCCGCTGTCTTCTGCAGAGAGCTGCTGGCCAGCTTCGTGACTTTCTGAACGGCTTTCGTGGCGTGGTGCCGAAGCTGGTTGGCTTTCGCGGCGAGGTGCGTTCCTATGGCTTTTCTCTGCTGGTTTGCCTTCTGAACGACGCGAGTGACCCTGGTGAGTGTCCTGCTGGCATACTGCCTGACCGTCTGTCCCGCTTTCTTCACTTTTCTGCGAAGAGTCGAGGTCAAGGTGCCGATCCGGGCGCTGGTCTTGCTGGTGGTGGCCTGGACCTTCTTGGTCGCGGCGGCTGCCGCCTTCTTGACGTTGTTTGCGGCCCGCTGAACACTCTGCTGGGCCTGCTTCTTGACGCTCCTGATGACTCCGGCAACCCTGTTGCCTGCACTGCCCGCCAGCTTTTTGAGGTCACCAAGTCCCCAGCGTTGCACCGCCTTGCCCGAAGATCCGACCTTCCGGACTGGCAGGGCCTTCACTTCACGAGCGGTCACGTTTCCTGTGACGGGCTGGCTGGCGAGTCGCGCGCCCATACTGCGCGCTTCCTGCTCCAGTCCGGCGTCCGGGTCGAT
>NZ_NHMK01000030.1 GCF_002198095.1 Deinococcus indicus
TGACCTCATCCCGTGCCCCTATGAAACAGCCCACAATGCGGCGCGAGTGGCGGTCCATGGCGAGCCAGATCCACAGCAATCTGGTGTGGCGGGTCACAAACGTGCATAACTCGTCGCACTCCAGCACCAGCGCCGCTGGTGCTAGAGTGCTCACACTTTTGGGAAGCTCTGGGGTTCGGGATCAAGGCTGTGTGGGACGGTGTTCGTCAGGGCCTGGAGATGGCGTCGGAACCACGAGCGGCTGACCCCGACGGCCCGGCAGATGCCGCGGTGTGACAGGCGTTCGGACAGCAGGCGGTCGACGAGGGCAATTGTGTCGGGTGAAATCCGCGTTCGTCGGTGGTGGAGGGTGAACTGGTGGGTGCAGATGCGGCACAGGTAGCGCTGCTTGCCTGTGTGGGCGTGACCGTTTTTGACGATGCGGGCGGCGCCGCACTGCGGACACTCCAGACCGTTCATACTTCATTGAACACCCGTCATGCCTGAGAATCCACGACCGCCCGGCGTCCCCCCTCCCACCCGTGCGTCTGATGTCGTATAATTCGCGTTTGGGTGCCCCCGTGACCCGCCGTGCGCGCTGGAGCGTCGCGTCCGGCCTGGCCCACCTTCGGCGTTCATGACGCTGGGCTGGCACGAGGACGGCAAACTTGTCCCACATTCAACGCTCGGGAGTTCACATGTCGTACATCTCCATGAAGCAACTGCTGGAAGCCGGGGTTCACTTCGGCCACGAAACCAAGCGCTGGAACCCCAAGTTCAAGCGTTTCATCTTCGCCGAGCGTAACGGCATCTTCATCATCGACCTGCAGAAGACCCTGAAGCAGGTGGACCGTTCCTTCGACTTCATCAAGGAACTGTCCGAGCGTGGCGGCGTCATCCTGTTCGTCGGTACCAAGAAGCAGGCCCAGGAGATCGTGGAACTCGAAGCGCGCCGCACCGGCATGCCGTTTGTCACCAGCCGCTGGCTCGGCGGGATGCTCACGAACTTCAAGACCATGCGCACCCGCATTGACCGCCTGAACGAACTCGACGAGATGTTCGAGTCCGGCCGCGTCAACGACCGCCTGAAGGCCGAGCGCATCAAGCTGGCCGCCGAGCGCGAGCGCCTGCAGCGCTTCGTGGGTGGCATCCGCAAGATGAACCGCCTCCCCGACGCGATCTTCGTGGTGGACCCCACCAAGGAAGTCATCGCCGTGCAGGAAGCCAACAAGCTGGGGATTCCCGTCATCGCGCTGGCCGACACGGACAGCGACCCGGATGTCATCGACTACATCGTCCCCGGTAACGACGACGCGATCCGCTCCATCCAGCTGATCACGCACCGCATCGGCGACCTGCTCGTCGAGGCGCGTGGCGGCGGCGAGGACGTGGGCGCGGCCGAAGGCGAGACCGCCGAAGCCGGCACCGACACCGAGCAGACCGAGAACTGAACCCGGAACGGACCGGAAAGGAGGGTGGTGTCCGGCGAGTACGCTCTCGGACCACCCTTTTTTCCGCCTCCCCCACCTCCCTCACACAAGTTCAAGCCGACACAGGAGGCATGACATGCTGGAATCGATCAAGAAACTCCGTGAACTGACGGGCGCAGGCATGATGGACGTCAAGAAGGCCCTCGCCGACGCCGGCAACGACGAAGACAAGGCCATCGCCCTGCTGCGCGAGCGCGGCATCGTGAAGGCCGCCAAGAAGGCCGACCGCGAAGCCAAGGAAGGCCTCGTGCGCTTCGTCGTGGACGGCAACAAGGCCGCCATCGTCGAAGTGAACTCCGAGACGGACTTCGTGGCCCGCAACAGCGACTTCCAGGCGCTGGTGGCCGAACTGGCCCAGGCGGCCCTGAGCGCCGGCACCAATGACGTCGAGGAGTTCCGCTCCTTCACGCTGCCCAGTGGTGAGACCGTGGCGACCACCGTCGCCGCCGCCGCCGGCAAGATCGGCGAGAACCTGGTCCTGAACCGCGTGGCCTTCGTGGAAGGCAGCACCGTCGCCGGCTACGTTCACAGCAACGGCAAGATCGGCGTGCTGGTCGACCTGGAAGGCGGTAACGACACGCAGGCCAAGGACGTGGCCCTGCACGTCGCCGCCGAGCGTCCCCAGTTCCTGAGCCGTGACGAGGTGAACAGCTCCGACATCGAGAAGGAGCGCGAGATCCTCACGAACAAGGCGCTGAACGAGGGCAAGCCCCAGCAGATCGTCGAGAAGATCGTCGAGGGCCAGATCGGCAAGTTCTACTCCGAGAAGGTCCTGCCCGAGCAGAACTTCGTCAAGGACAACAGCGTCACCGTCGGGAAGTACCTGGGCGGCGCGACCATCAAGCGCTTCGTGCGCTTCGAAATCGGCGCGTAAATCCCCTGACCTCCGGCCCTTCCCCGTCAGCGGGGCGGGCCGGGCGCAGGCCGGATTCATCGTTGCGCGCGACACAGTCCTCCCGGCAGCCGCCCGCGCGTCTGCCGGGAGTATTGTGTTGCCGTTCCGTCACGTTCATTCTTTCCCGGCGCGCCCCGGCGCGACCGCCCCCCAAGTGAGGTATGCATGTTCAAGCGCGTTCTGCTCAAGCTTTCTGGTGAGTTCCTGGCCGGCGAGTCGGGCTTCGGGATCAGTCCCGACACCACCGCCCAGCTGGCCGGTCTGATCACCGGAGCCCTGGAAGGCACCGACGTGGAACTCGCGGTCGTGATCGGCGGCGGGAACCTGTGGCGCGGCGCCCGCAACGGCGAGGGCATGGACCCCGCCACCGCCGATTACATCGGCATGCTGGGCACCGTCATGAACGCCATGGCGCTTCAGGACGCCATGGAGAGCGCCGGGCGTCCCACCCGCGTCATGAGCGCCATCCAGATGGCGGCCGTGGCCGAGCCGTACATCCGCCGCCGCGCCATGCGGCACCTCGAAAAGGGCCGCGTGGTGATCTTCGGGGGCGGGAACGGCGCGCCGTTCTTCACGACCGACACGACCAGCACCCTGCGCGCCCTGGAAATCGGCGCAGACGTGGTGCTGATGGCCAAAAACCGCGTGGACGGCGTGTACGACAGCGATCCCCGCAAGAACAGCGACGCGAAGTTCATCGCGCAGGCCACGCACCGCGAGGTGGTCGAGCAGCGCCTGGAAGTCATGGACGCCACCGCGCTGACGCTGTGCATGGATAAGGGCCTGCCGATCGTGGTGTTCGACCTGTTCCAGGACGGCAACCTGCGCCGCCTGCTGGAAGGCGAGCGGGTCGGCACGCTGATCCAGACGCCCTGATCCTGCCCGCGCCTTCCGGCCCGGCCGCAGAGGGCCGGCGGCGGCGCTGCGCTACAATTCCCGCGAGCGACGTCTGTTCATTCTCACTCCCCAGGAGGCCCTGACCATGGCTGACATGAAAGCAATCCAGGCTGATACCCGCGAGAAGATGGGCAAGGCCATCGAGTCCCTCGAGAACAACCTGTCGGTGCTGCGCACCGGCCGCGCCAACCCCGGCATCCTGAAGAAGATCGTCGTGGACTACTACGGCAGCTCCGTGCCGATCGATCAGGTGGCCAGCATCAGCACGCCGGACGCCCGCACGCTGGTCATCACGCCGTGGGACCGGGGCGCGCTGAACCCCATCGAGAAGGCCATCCGCGACAGCGACCTGGGCCTGAATCCGAACAACAAGGGCGACACGATCTTCATCAGCCTGCCCATGCTGACCGAGGAGCGCCGCAAGGACCTCGTGAAGAACGCCAAGAACTACGCCGAGGACGCCCGGATCGCTATCCGTAACATCCGCAAGCACGGTCTGGACGAGGTGAAGAAGGTCGAGGGCATCGGTGACGACGAGATCAAGCGCGGCGAGGCCGACGTGCAGAAGATCACCGACGAGTTCATCGCGAAGGTCGAGACGACCTTCCAGAAGAAGGAGCAGGAAATCCTCGGGTGAGGACGCCTGACGCAGGGTGTGGGCTGTGGGCCGTGGGGTGCGGCAGAGTGGCACCTCGCTGCCCGCAGCCCACACCCCTTCCGGAGGCCGCGTGGAATCGCTGAGCAGCCGCATGCTGACCAGCGTGGTGGGGTTCGCGATCATCAGCGCGGTCGTGTGGATCGGCTGGTGGGCGATGCTGCCGGCGCTGCTGTTCGTGTCGGTCATGGGGCTGTACGAGTACATCCGCATGCTCGACCGCAACGACATCGACGTGCGCCGCGTGAGCCTGGGCGTGTTCGCCGCCGCGCTGATCCTGGCGAGCCTGCCCATGTGGCCGCAGGCGCCGTGGCCCGGCGGGTCGTGGCGTGAGGCGGTCATGACGGTCGCCGTGGCGTACCTGCTGGTCATCGAGGTCATCCGGCCCGGCGAGCGGCCGCTGGAGCGGGTCGTGTACTCGGTGTTCGGGCTGCTGTACATTCCGTGGCTGCTGGGGTACTTCCTGATGCTGCGCTACAGCCCGGACGCCGAGCGGGGCCTGCTGTACTTCGCGCTGCCGCTGCTGGCGACGTTCGCGGCGGACATCGGGGCGTACTTCACGGGGCATTTCTTCGGGCGGCGCAAGCTGGCGCCGGAAGTCAGTCCCGGCAAGACCGTCGAGGGCGCCGTGGGGGGGCTGCTGGCCAGTTTCGTGATCGTCCTGGCCCTGACGACCCTGACCGGCATCTGGTCGCCGCTGGAGGCGCTGCTGTACTCGATCCTGGTCGCGACCGCCAGTCAGCTGGGCGACCTGAGCGAGAGCCTGATCAAGCGCGCGCTGCGCACCAAGGACAGCGGCAACAGCCTGCCCGGTCACGGCGGGTTCCTGGACCGCATCGACAGCCTGCTGTTCGCGGTGCCGGCCACGTACCTGTTCCTGCACATCAGTCTGTTCTCGCAGTAGCGGCCGGCCGGAGTGATCGGCAGCCGGTTTCCCCCCGGCTGATACGGACTGCCGTTTGTTTCGCCAACAATCCGGAACTTCACCGCCCCTGCCGGCTCCACGTCCGGAGGGGCGTTTCTCTCCCACTCTGCGGAGGGGCTCTCCGAGTCGCATCCGCTCGGACCCACCGGGCTTTGCAGCCCATTCAATCGGAGTCCGTATGAGGCGGCCGCTCAGGCTGGGCGCGCACAGACTTCTGCGGCGGATGCTCTAGCATGCGGGGTGATGAAGCGAGAGCAGGCAGAGAGCGGCGCGGCGCCGTCCGGTCGGGTCCAGGCCAGTGCGGTGCAGTCCAGTGCGGTGCAGGCCATCGCCGTGCTGGGCAGCACCGGCAGTATCGGCACGCAGGCGCTGGACGTGGCGCGGGAACGCGGCTGGCAGGTCACGGCGCTGGCGGCCGGGCGGAACCTGGACCTGCTGGAAGCGCAGGTCCGGGAGTTCCGCCCCGGACTGGTCAGCGTGGACGAGGGCGTGCTGGGCGAGGCCCGCGCGCGCCTGTCTGGGCTGGCGCAGGTCATCGCGGACCCGTCCGAGGTGGCCGCCCACCGCGCGGACGTGACCGTGAACGCCATGAGCGGCCTGATCGGGCTGGCCCCGACCCGCGCGGCGCTGGAGGCCGGGCAGGCGGTGGCGCTGGCGACCAAGGAGGCGATGGTCACGGCCGCGCACCTGATGTGGCAGGCGGCGGCCGTGGGGGGCGGGCGGGTCGTGCCGGTGGACAGCGAGCACACGGGCATGTTCCAGTGCCTGACCGGCGAGGACATGGCGGACGTGGCCGAGCTGATCCTGACGGCGTCCGGCGGACCGTTCCGGCTGGGTCCGGACGACCTGAGCGGCGTGACGCCCGAGCAGGCGCTGCGCCACCCGTCCTGGAGCATGGGGCCGAAGGTCACGCTGGACAGCGCCACGCTGCTGAACAAGGGCCTGGAGGTCATGGAGTGCGCCAGCCTGTACGGGCTGCCGCTGTCGCAGGTCGGCGTGGTGGTGCACCCGCAGAGCATCGTTCACGCGGCCGTGCGGTTCCGGGACGGGAGCCTGAAGGCGCAGTTCGGGCCGACGGACATGCGGCTGCCCATCGCGTACGCCATCGACGCCGCGCCGACCGGGATGCAGCGTCCGGGGGACGTGCGCGGCGCGCGGCGCGGGCCGGAAGTCGCGTCGCACGGGTCGTGGCCGCTGCTGGGCGACTGGGAGTTCCGCGCGCCGGACCTGCGGCGCTTTCCGTGCCTGGAACTGGCGTACCGCGCCGGGAACGCCGGGGGCCTCGCGCCGGTGGTGCTGAATGCCGCCGACGAGATAGCCGTGGACGCCTTCCTGGCCGGGCAGATCGGGTTCATGGACATTCCGCGCCTGATCGAGCGCCTGCTGGACGAGACGCCGGGCGGCGACCTGACCTGGGATTCGCTGGGCGAGGCGGACGCCTGGGCGCGGGTGCGGGCGCGTGAACTGTGCGCCGGTGGCCTGGGCCGCGCCGTGGGTGCCGGCGCGGGCGGCGGGGGGCAGGCGTGAACGTGTTGCAGGGCATCGCGGCGGCCCTGACGCCACTGGGGCTGCTGTGGACGGTGCTGCTCATCGGGGTGGCCACCTTCCTGCATGAACTGGCGCACTACGCGCTGGCGCGCCGGCAGGGCGTGGCGGTGCACTCGTTCAGCGTGGGCATGGGGCCGGTCCTGTTCAGAAGGCAGTGGCGCGGCACCGAGTGGCGCCTGAGCCTGCTGCCCATCGGCGGGTACGTGGAGATCGACGGCATGGCCCCCGAGGAGGACGGACAGGGCGGCTACCGGCAACCCACGCGCGGCTTCGCGGGCCTGCCCGCCTGGGGCAGGGTGGCGATCCTGCTGGCCGGGCCGCTCACGAACCTGCTGCTGGCCATCGCCCTGATGACCGTCACGTTCACCGCGCAGGGCGTGCCCGCCCCGGACCGCGCCCGCATCGAGGAGGTCGTGGCCGGGTCCACCGCGCAGCGCCTGGGCCTGCGGGCCGGGGACGTGATCACCGCCATCGACGGGCAGGACATCCCGGACACCACCCGCGTCGGCGGGCGCGAGGTGGCGGGCTGGGAGGGCGTGCGGGACGTGCTGACCCGGGCCGGGCCGCACACCTTCACGGTCGTGAGCGGCGGGCAGACCCGTGACGTGCGCTTCGACTGGACGCCCACCGTGAACGGCGAGCGGCAACTGCTGGGCATCCGCTACGGGCCGGACGTGCAGGCCACCAGCGCGCCCGCCGCGTTCGTGCGGGCGTGGCAGGTGACGGGCGAGGCGGTCCCGCAGGTTCTGCGGAGTTTCGGGGAGCTGTTCGCGCGGTTCCTGACCCTGAACCTCTCGCGGGACGAGAACGTCAGCGGCCCCATCGGCACGGCCGAGATCGTGTCGCGGGCCGCCACGGTCAGCCCCTGGGCGCTCGTGCAGGTCGCCATCCTGCTGAACCTGTCGCTCGCGTTCTTCAACCTGCTGCCCATTCCAGGCCTGGACGGCGGGCGCATCCTGCTGGTACTGGTCGGGTCGCTGCGCGGCCGTCCGCTGACCTTCAGTCAGGAGCAGGCCATCAACCTCGCGGGCTTCGCGTTCGTGATGATGCTGATGCTGTTCGTGGTCGTGCGGGACGTCAGCCGCTTTTTCTAAATACACTGCGTTTATCTTGTAGATAAACCGCGCGGAGCGCGGAGCAGAAGAAAGTACGTTGAAGCGGGTGGCAGGGGTGGGCCGTGAGAGATTGTTCCTGCGGCCCACCTTCCTGTCACGGGGTCTCGCCCACCGTGCGTTCCACGCGGTCGCCCACGCCGGTCAGGACCTCGTACTCCACGGTGCCTCCCCAGGCGGCCACGTCGGTGACGGTCAGGTCCCGCTGGGTCCAGAGGGTGACGGGATCGCCGGGCTGCACGTTCAGGCCGGTCACGTCGATCATGAGTTGATCCATGCAGATGCGGCCCAGGACCGGGCGGCGCCGCCCGGCGACGAGGACCTCGGCGCGGCCCGTGGCGCTCCGGGGGTAGCCGTCGGCGTACCCGATGCCGACCGTGGCGACCGGCGTGTCGTGCGGGGCGCGCCACAGGCCGCCGTAACTGACGGTCTCGCCGGCCGGGACGGTGTGGACGTGCGTGACGCTGGCCTGCACGGTCATGACCGGGGTCAGCGGGGCGCGGGCGCGCAGGTGCTCCGGCGCGAAGCCGTACGCGGCCAGTCCGGGCCGGGCGAGCGCCATGCCTGGCAAGCGGCCCAGGCTGAGGACCGCGCCGCCGTTCGCGGCGTGCGCCAGCAGCGGCTGCGGGGTGGGCGGCAGGGCGTCCAGCACCGCCCGGAAGCGGCGCAGTTGCTCGTGGGCGAACTCCAGGTCGGGTTCGTCGGCGCTGGCGAAGTGGGTGTACGCACCTTCCAGCAGGCCCCGGCGGGCCAGTTCACGGCCCACGGCGACGGCCTCGTCGGGTCGGGCGCCCAGACGGTTCATGCCGGTATCGACCTTCAGGTGCGCGCGGGCGTGGGCGGGCAGCGCGGCCGCCTCGGCCAGCGACGCGACGGGCAGGCGCACGCCCAGGTCCGCCAGGACCGGCACCTCGGCGGGCGTGGGCGGCGTGAGCAGCAGCACGGGCCGGCCAGTGTTCAGCGCGGCGGCCGCCTGCGCCTCGCGGGGCGTGGCGACCGCCAGTCCCCACACGTCCGGGTGCGCGGCGGCCAGGGTGGCGATCAGGGTCAGGCCGTGCCCGTAGGCGTTCGCCTTGACCGGCAGGATCAGGGGCGTGCCGCTGCGGGCCGCCAGGGCGCTCAGGTTGCCGCGCAGGGCGTCGGGGTCGATCAGGGCGCGGGCGCGGGGGGCGAGGACGGACATCTGAGCCGCATGCTACCCCCGCCGGGCGGAGCGGACGGGCGCGGCGGTCAGACGGGTGGGCGCGTGTATGATTTTTCGCAGTCATGCCCACGTTCAAGCCCGTCCGCTCTGCCCGTCTCCGTCCCGCCCTGCTGACCCTGGGGCTGCTCACCCTGGGGGCCGCGCCGGCCGCCGCACAGACCGGCGGGATCCTGCCGCTGGTGTCTGTGGGCGAGAAATGGCCGCAGGCGCAGGAATCGTACGTGATCCGCGTGTCGGCCGCCGACGCGGGCCGCCCGCTGGGGCTGGAGGTGTTCTCGCCGACGTTCAACCTCGCGGACTACGTGGACGGCCGCCGGGGCGACGGGTACTTCGGCGACGAGCTGTACAAGAAGAACGAACCCTTCGAGACGACGTTCACGCTGACCGGCCCGAACGGCACGGTCGTCGAGAAACGCTACGGCCTGAACCGCGAGCACACCTGGGAGAGCCTGTTCGCGGGCGGCCTGGGAGCCGGCACGTACACCCTGAAGGTCAGCAGCCGGGGCGACGGCAAGAACTCGTTCGCGCTGCGGGTCGCGGCGCCCTTCGCGCTGGAAACCAGTGATTTCAGCGTGAACGCCCGCAGCACCGACGCCTCCGCCCTGCTGGCGGCGCGCGTGAACGTGACGGCCGACTGGGTCGGCAAGACGCTGGGCCTGCTGAACTACGACGTGGACGGCGCCCCGGAAGCGGAACTGTGGGCCGTGCAGCCCGGCGGGACGCGCGTGAACCTGACGCCCAGCGAGAACGGCCGCACCGCCACCGACCCGTTCCGCATCACGCCGGAACTGGTGGGCGAGTGGCAGCTGTTCATCCGGGTGCTGCCCACCACCCGGCAGTACAGCAACGCCATCCGCTACTCGTTCCGGCTGGACGACAAACCCATCACGGCCCGCGTGGGCGGCTTCACGCTGCCGGACACCGTGAAGATCGCCAACCAATTGCTCGTGGACGTGGTGGACCCCCAGGGCCGCCCGATTCCCGGCGCGTCGTACGCGCTGGTGGGCGACGCGGTCGTGCGTCCGCAACTGCCGCCCGGATACGTGCCGGTCAGCGGAACGCTCGTGCAGGGCACCGGGAACGTCGTGTCGCCCACCGAGGTGCGCTACCAGCCGGGCTTCAACAAGATCCGTTTCGTTGCCCGCCCGCCCGAGGGCCAGCTGGCCGTGGACGCCGTCGCGCTGTACGGCGATCAGCGCATCCCCCTGACCGGCGTGCCGTTCGAGGTGGGCGGCCGCACCCTGACCACCCCCGCGACCGTGCCGCTGGCGCCGGGCGACTACCCGGTCACGCCGACCGGCATTCCCGGCAGCACCTTCACCCGCCCCCTGCCCGGCCGGGTCGCGGACGGCGGCACCAACCGCGTCACCATCGAGTACCGCGTGCGGACCGAGGTGACGCTGGTCACCGCGCCGGACATCCTGAACGCCTGCGACGTGACGCAACTCACCGCGACCGCCAGGACCGAATTCCCGTACCGCCTGCCGGCCCGCCTGAAACTGAACCTCCCGACCGGCTGGACCAGTGACTACCCGCTGGAAGTGCCGGGCGAGTTCAGCCAGGGCCAGCCGCTGCGCCTGAAAGTACCGGTCCGGGTGTGCCGCAGCGACACCGCCGAGGCCGTGCTGGAACCGGTGGACCTGCGCACCACCGGGCAGGCCCGCGTGCGCAACCCCGGCGGGGCGAACGTGACCCGCACCGTCGAGGGAGGCGCGCGCGCCAGCCTGCAAAAAAGCGTGGAGGCCGCCGCGCAGGGTTACGTCGTGACGCTGGTCCTGACCGTGGACAGCACCCTGGAAGGACTGCGTCTGCTGGACGCGCTGCCCGGCGGGAGCGCACAGCCGGCCGTGCGCGGCCCCATCCAGGTGCAGGGACCGAGCCTCGCGAACGTGAATCCGCGCGTGGAGGGCGACAGCATCCTGCTGGGCCGCGTGATTCCCGGCACGTACACCCTGACGTACACGCTGTTCACGGACCAGCCGGCCGACCGGGTCGTGACCGCCCCCGACCTGAGCTGGTGAGGGCCCCTGACCGGCGCCCCAACGCCCGGTGCTCCTTTGGTCGGATGCGCATCCGGCGCTCATGGGCTAGGCTGGGGGCATGAAGAAGTTCTGGCTGTCCGCCCTGGCCTGCGCGCTGGTGGCCTGCGGCGCGGCCGGCGGCACGCCGGACCCGCAGGCCGGCGACCTGCTGAGTGCGCCCACCACCCTGATCCGGCAGGGGCACGTCCTGAGCGCCCAGTCGGCCGTCACGCTGTACGGGGGCGGGCTGGGCGTGCGCGTGCAGGTCGGCGCGAGCGCACCGGGCCGCGCGGGGGCCGCCGCGTCCCTGAACGGCCTGACCCTGGACGGCGTGTTCGTGGTCACGGGCGACGGCGTCTGGAAGGCCCCGCTGCGGGCGACCACGCCGGGGCAGACGTCGGTGGGCACCCTGAACGCCGCCGCCTGGAGTGGCAGCGGGAAGTTGCGGCCCGGTTCGGGCGTGCAGGTCGTGGTGCGCCTGAAAGACCGCCTGGGCCACGCCTACTGGCTGCGCGACACCACCCGCGCCAGCGGCAGCCCGGCCCCCCTGGACTGAACCGGAGGGGCGTGTTACTCCCACTCTGCGGAGGGGCTCTGCGCGCCGCTTTGCCTGGACCCAGCAGGCTTTGCACCCCATTCAACCGGAGTCCGGGTCAGTCGACGGGGCTGACCACGCCGTCTTTCACGCTCAGGTGATGGTCGGCCTGGGCGGCCACGTCGCGGTCATGGGTGATCAGGATGACGGTGCGGCCGGTCGCGGCGGCGCGTTGCAGCAGGCCCAGGACCCGTTCGCCCGTGCGGCTGTCGAGGTTACCGGTGGGTTCGTCGGCCAGCAGGATGGCCGGGTCGTGCGCCAGGGCGCGGGCCACGGCGACGCGCTGCGCCTCGCCGCCCGAGAGCTGGTTGGGCAGGTGTCCGGCGCGGCCCTCCAGGCCGACGAGGGCCAGGAGTTCGCGGGCGCGGTCCTGCCGCTGCCGGGCGGGCACCCCGGCGAGGGTCAGGGGGAACTCGACGTTCTCCTGCGCGCTGAGGATGCTGACAAGGTTGTGGTTCTGGAACACGAACCCGTAGTGACGCAGCCGGAAGTCGGCGCGGTCCGCCTCGCCCAGGCTGGTCAGGGCGGTGTCGCCGACGACGACGCGGCCGGTGGTGGGTTCGTCGAAGCCGGCCAGCAGGTTCAGCAGGGTGCTCTTGCCGCTGCCGCTCGGGCCGACCACGGCGGTCAGGCCGGGCGGGAAGGTGTGCGTGAACGGCGCGAGGGCCAGCACCTGCCCGTCGCCGCTGGGGTACGTGCGCGAGAGGGCCTCGGTGCGCAGGGCAGGCAGAGCGGGCGTGGCCTGGATGACGGGTCGGTCGGGGTGGGTCGTCATGTCAGAGTCTCCCGAGGGCGCCCACGATGCTCATGCGCCCGGCGTTGCGGGCCGGCAGCAGGCCCGAGAGCAGGCCCAGCAGCAGGCTGATGGCCAGCGCCAGCAGCACCAGCCGGGGGGTCAGGGCGGCCGCGTCGATCCCGGCGAGCTGCTGGGTGTACAGGTTCACGCCGGCGATCCCGGCGAGGCCGAGCAGCACGCCACCCACCCCGCCGACCAGCGACAGCAGCAGCGATTCGGTCAGGACCAGGGACCGCACGAACGACGGGCGCGCCCCGATGGCGCGCAGCGTGCCGAACTCGCGGGTGCGTTCGAAGACGCCCATCATGACGGTGTTCGCCACGGCCAGCCCGCCGACGATCAGGGCGATCAGCGAGATCCCGAAGCGCACGGCGTCACTGATGATCAGGGCGCGGTCGATGAAGCTCAGGAAGTCGCTCTGGGTGCCGGCCTCCAGGTCCAGCCGCCCGGACAGCGCGTCGGCCACGCGCCGGGCGTCGCGGGGGTTGTCGAGTTTCACGGCGACCAGCGACACGCGGCCCGCCGCGCCCTCGCTGCGTTGCAGGGTGGTCAGCGGAATGAAGATGAAGTTGTCCACCAGTCCGCTTTCCGGGGCGAGCACGCCGATCACCTTCACCTGATTGCGGCGGTTGAGGTTGAGGGTGCTGCCGACCTCCAGCCGCAGGTTCTGCGCGGCCTTCGCCCCGGCGACCGCCACGCCCGCACCCTCGTCGGCGGCGGTCAGGGCGCGGCCCTGCGCGGCGCGGGTCGTGGGAAACACGGTCCCGATGCCCTGCGCGGCGGGCAGGCCGTACAGGACGACGCTCTGCGTGACCTCCAGACCGCCGCGCACGGCCATGATGACCGGCGTGACCGTCTGGATGCCGAGTTCCGGCGCGAGCGCCTGGATGTCGTCGGCGGTCTTCTGCGGCAGGTTCGGTTGCAGCGCCAGTCCCTGCGAGAGCGGCGTGAGGCTGACCTGCACGTCCGGGCCGATCCCGCCGAGCTGCGAGACGAACACCTTGCGGATGCCCTCGCCGAGCGACAGGAAGATCACCATGCTGGCGACCGCGACCGTGATGCCCAGCGTGGTCAGCAGCGTGCGCACGCGGCGGCGGGTCAGGCCCCTCCAGGCGAGTTTCCAGATGTCCGTCCATCGTAGTCCTGGCGACGTCATGAGACGCAGGCTACGCCGCGCCGGCCGCGTGCGTGGGGACGCATGACTACAGTGCCGCATGACTACAGTGACGCGGCCGGACGCTCCCCCTTCCCCATCCAGAGCTTTCTCTGCGGGAAGGCTCACGCCGCGCCCGTACGCTCGGGGGTATGAAGTTCTCCCGTCCGGTCCTGCTGAGCACGCTGTCATCGCTGACCCTCGCCCTGGGTGGGGTGCCGGGGGGCGCGCAGGCGCAGACGCTGCTGCCTCTGGATTCCCGCCCGGCCACGCGGGTCCTGCCGGCCCTGATCGCCGACCTGCGCGGCGGCGCGGCGCACGTCCCGCCGGCCTCCATGCTGGGGAACGCGCGGGTGGGCGCGGACCCGGCCGCCCTGACCGCGTGGCTGGAGGCGCAGCCCAAGGATGGCCCGCTGATCGCCGCGCTGGACGCCCTGGCATACGGCGGGCTGGTGCAGTCCCGCACGAGCCCGCTGAGTGCCGCGCAGGCGCTGGCTCGGCTGGAACCGCTGCGCACCTGGACGGCCCGCACCGGGCAGCCCGTGTACGCCTTCATCACGCTGCCGCGCGAACCGGACGCCACGAACCGCGAACGCAACCTCGCCGTGACCCGCACGCTGATCGACTGGGCGCGCGCCGGGAGCTTCGCGCAGTTGCATGTCAGCTGGGACGACGCGCTGCCCGGCAGCCCCGCCCCCGCCGAGGGCGCCGCGCTGGCCAAGGACGCCCCGGCGAACGTGCTGGTCTACCCCGGCGCAGACGAGGTGCTGTCCATGCTGACCGCCCGCGCCCTGGCCCCGCAGCCCGCCACGGTGACCTTCGAGTACAGCGACCCGGCCGCCGCGCGGCAGGTCATCCGCTACGAGGGCATTCCCCTGACGCAGAGCGCCGTGAACCACGCGCAGGCCAGCGGCTTCACCGTGCAGGAGGCAGGCCGGCCGGCGGACCTGACGGTGTTCGTGTTCAACGGCGGTGACCCCCGCCGCGCCGCCGTGCGCGTCAGCCAGCTGCTGGCCGCCGGGCCGGTCGCGGTGGCCGACGTGGAGAAGGTCAACCTGGGCAACCCGCGCCTGTGGCGGGACCTGCAGACGCTGCGCCGCACCGCGAACCTCAAGGCGCTGGCCGCGTGGGGCACGCCCGGCAACAACCTCGGCACGGCCCTCGCGCACGCCAGGGTGGCCCTCTCGCCCGGCGCGGACCCCGTCCGGCAGGACGCCCTGCTGGCCCGCGAGTACGCCAACGACGTGATCTATAGCGCCGACCTGCGCGCCGCCCTCAGAAAGGCCGTGCCGGAGGCGCAACTGACCGCCCCCGGCACGCAGGACACCCTGCTGAACCTCGCCCGCGACGCCTTCCCGCTGCGCCTGGGCGGCACGTACACCCTCCAGGACGCCACGCTGCCGTGGGGCCGCTCGTTCGAGTGGGACTTCACGCTGACGCCCCAGCCGTAAATCGATAGTGGGAAGTGGGCGCCACTCCAGCACCCACTCCCCAACTTCAGCCCAGTTCGGCCAGCAGGCGGTCGATGTCGTCGGTGGTGGTGTAGTGGGCGATGCTGGCGCGCACGACGCCCTGCGGGTACAGGCCCAGGTCCCGCAGGGGTTGCGCGGCGTAGAAGTGTCCGGCCGCGACGTCCACCCCAGCGCGGCTGAGGCGGCCGGCGGTCTGCTCCGGGGCCTCGCCGCCCACGCGGAAGGCGACGGTGCCCACGCGGCCCTGCGTGCCCTGCGGGCCGTACACGGTGACGAGGTCGTGGTTCAGCAGGCCGGTCACGAGGCGCTCCATGACCGGCTGTTCCAGCTCGTGAATGCGCCCCGAGGCGGCTTCCAGGGCGGCGCGGGTCAGGTCCGCGTGCCCGGCGAGGTCGCGCAGGTAGTCCAGGGTGCCGAGCCACCCGGCCAGCAGCTCGAACTGCGGAGTGCCGTGCTCGATGCCCGTGATGTCGCCGACCGGGATGAATTCCAGGCGGGGCCAGGGAAGCGCAGCGCGCAGGTCCGGGCGGATCCACAGGGCGCCCAGGTGCGGCGCCCAGACCTTGTACGGGCTGAAGGTCAGGAAGTCCGCGCCCCAGGTCTGCACGTCCGGGAAGGTGTGTGGCGCGGCGTGCACGGCGTCCACGATGGTCCACGCTCCGGCAGCGCGGACCTGCGCGGTGATGGCAGGAATGTCCGGCGTGACGCCCAGCGCGTTGCTAGCGGCCGTCACGGCGACCAGCCGCGTGCGGGGCGTGAGCAGCGCGGCGAGGTCGTCGGGGTGCAGGGTCATGTCGGGCTGGCGGGCGTGCCAGACCTTCACCGTGACGCCCACGCGTTCCAGTTCCCGCCAGGGGCTGGCGTTGCTCTCGTGTTCCAGGCCGCTCAGGATGACCTCGTCGCCGGGGCCCCACAGGCGCGCGAAGGCCCCGGCCAGCCGGAAGGTCAGGGCGGTGGCGCTCTGCGCGAGGGCCACGTCCTGCGGCGCGGCGTTCAGGAACAGGGCAGTGCCCTCGCGGGCGCGGCCCTTGAGGGCCAGAATCTCGCGGCCCGGCTGGTGGCCCGGCATGGCGTTCGTGGCGCCGTAGGTCATCAGGTGCCCGGTGACGGCCTCGATGGCGCGCAGGGGCAGCAGGCCCCCGGCGGCGTTGTCGAGGTACGCGCGGCCCTGCGCGAGCGGCGGGAACTGGGCGCGCAGGTCGTCGCGGGTGGGCAGCGGGGCGCGGGCCGGTGCGGGTCGGGTCATGCCCCCGAGTGTAGCGGCGGGGTGTGGCGGGGCGTCCCGTCCGTCCGACTGCCCCTCCGGCCGGTGCGGGCCTACGGCCGGGTGGTGAGGCCGAACCCGGCGGGGAACAGCGGATCATACGGGCGGGTGTCGGCGTTCAGGGGCAGCTGATCGTCACTTCGCGGCCAGCTGACCGGGAGCCGCCCGGTGAAGGGTGCGCGGCCGTACAGCACGTCGGCCAGGCCCGCGCCCTCGCTGCCGGGCAGCCACGCGGCCACCAGGGCGTTCATGGGCGTGCCGGGCAGGATCAGCGGGCGGCCCGAGACGGTCACGACCACGCACGGCCCGTCGGCGCAGACCGTGCGGATGTTCGCGGTGTCCTCGGCGTTCAGGGCCAGCGAGGCGCGGTCGCCCTTGCCCTCGGCGTAGGGGGTCTCTCCGACCACCACGAGGCCCACGTCGGCGGCGCGGGCCTGTCCGGGCTGCGCGGCCCGCGCGTAGGTGACCGTCCCGCCGCCCACCTCGCGCAGACCGGCGAGCAGGCTGGTCCCGCCGGGCACCGGGCCGTTCTGCCCCTGCCACGTGAGGGTCCAGCCGCCGGACTGGCGGCCCACGTCGTCGGCGCTCTGCCCGGCCACGAACACCCGCGCGCCCGGCGGGAGCGGCAGCACGCCGTCGTTACGCAGCAGCACCAGGGATTTCTGCACGGCCTCGCGGGCCAGGGCGCGGTGCCCGGCGCTGCCGAAGGTCCGCTGGAAGCTGGCGTCGGTCATGGGACGCTCGAACAGGCCCAGCCGGAACTTCTGCCGCAGGATGCGCGCCACGGCGTCGTCGATGCGGCTCATGGGGACGCGCCCGGCGCGCACCTCGGCGCTCAGGGTGTCCACGAAGCGCACGTACTCGTTGGGCACCATGACCATGTCGATCCCCGCGTTGATGGCTGCGCGCACGGCCGCCGGGTACCCGCCGGGAATCTGGTCCACGCCCGCCCAGTCGCTCACCACGAACCCCGTGAAGCCCAGTTCCTTTTTCAGCACGTCGGTCAGCAGGTAGCGGTGGGCGTGCAGTTTCGTGCCGTTCCAGCCGGAGAAGCTGACCATCACGCTGCCCACGTTGCGCGCCACGGCCGCCCGGAACGGCGGGAGGTGCACGCGGCGCAGTTCCGCCTCGCTCAGGCGGGTGTCGCCCTGGTCCAGCAGGTACCCCTCGGTGACGCTGCTGCCGAAGGCCGTGCCGCCGTCGCCCAGGTAGTGCTTGGCGGTCGCCAGGACCGCGCCGGGCTGCGCGAGGCCGCCCGCGCCCTGGTACCCGTCGATGATGGTGCTCAGGGCCGTGGGGAGGGCCGGGGTCTCGCCGAAGCTCTCGTAGGTGCGGCCCCAGCGCACGTCACGCGCCACGCACAGGCACGGACTGAAATTCCAGCGGACGCCCGTGCCGGCCATCTCCTCGGCCGTGGCCCGCCCGACACGCCGCGCGAGATCCGGGTCGCCCGACGCGCCCAGCCCGATGTTGTGCGGGAAGAGGGTCGCGCCCGGCACGTTGTTGTGCCCGTGCACGGCGTCCGTGCCGTACAGCATGGGAATGCCCAGCCGGCTGCGCAGGGCCGCCGCCTGGAAGGCGTCCACCATCGCCGCCCAGCCCTGGGGGGTGTTGTCGGCCGGGGCGCTCCCCCCACCGGACAGCACGCTGCCGATGCCGAACACGGCCATGTCGTTCAGGTCGCGGACGGCGGCGCGTTCCGCCTGGGTCATCTGCCCGATCTTCTCGTCCAGGGTCATGTGCAGCAGCAGGTCGTTCACGCGCGCGTCGACCGGCAGGGCCGCGTTGCGGTACGGGGCGTTCGCGGCGGGCGCGCCGGTCGTGAAGGGCGTGGCGGCGGACGCGGTGCCCAGCAGCAGGCAGGCGGTGGGCAGCAGGACGGACTTGCGGATCATGCGGAACCTCCAGACGTGGGCCGGAACGGGGGCAGGGTCAGGTTGTGAAAAGGGTTTCAGGAAAACACTAGCAGCTTCCGCCTCCCGCCGCGACCCGGCTGTCTTTCCTGGCGCCACCCGGCCAGCCCCGGCGACGGAACACTGCCCTGAAAGCCCTGTCACGCTGCCGGGCCGGAGCAGCGCAGGCGAGTGGCGTTAACGCCTGTTTGATCGTCCTTTGGTGGGATGTGTCCCTCATGCCTGCCCCGTATGCTCTGTCCATGAGTTTCGTGCGTAAGCCCCGGCCGTACTCGTCGGGCCTGCCTGGAACGCCTCCCCTGCCGTCTGCGGCGCCTGCCCCGGCGCGGCGGGTCCGGCCCGCCCGGCCCCGTCTGCCCCGCCCGGACCTGTCCCGTCCCGACCTGCCGCGTGCAGGCTGGCCGGGCGCGGTGACGGCGCTGGCGGCGCTGGGCGCGGTGCTGGTGCTGCTGGTGGGCCTGTCGGGCCTGTGGAACAGCGCAGCGCGTGACTGGCAGTTCCGGTCGGCGGCGGCCGGCGTGACGGACGTGGTCCGCTGAGCGTGCCTTACCTGGAACACGGGGCGCGGGCGTGCTGAGGGTCTGGGAGCGGTGGCGGAACCCGTGGCCGCGTTCGCCGTTCCTGCGTCGGCCTGCGCCGTGGACGCTGCGGCGCGCGGTGCGGGCGGCGCTGGCGTGGGTGGGCGCGGCGACCGTGGGCATGATCGCGCTGGGCGTGGCGGGGGCCGTGTGGACCGGGGCGCTGGGGCGGGTGTGGAACCTGCGGGCGGAACTGCGGCCCGTCGAGGTCGTGGACCGGCGCGGCGAGCCGCTGGGCGTGATCGACCACTGCCGCGCCGGGAACGCCGTGAACGCCGTGCCGTGCCGCGAGTCCCTGAGCGTGCCGCTGACCGGCGTGAGCGAGGCGTTCCTGCTGGCGTACGTGGCCAAGGAGGACGTGCGGTTCTTCTCGCACGTGGGCGTGGACCTGGGCCGGTTGCCCCGCGCCCTGCTGAGCGGCGCGGGCGGCAGCACCATCACCATGCAGCTGCTGAAGAACAACGTGCTGGCCGGGCATTTCGATTACGACACGGACCGGCGCGGGCCGCTGCTGACGCTGACCCGCAAGGCCACGGAGTTCGTGCTGGCGCCCGTCGTGACGTGGCGCTACGGGCGGCGCGAGGTGCTGGCCATGAGCGTGAACAGCCTCCCGTGGATCGGGATCGGGCAGCGTAAGGGCGTGTACGACGCGGCCCGCGCGGTGTTCGGCGTGGAACCGGCGGACCTGACGCTGGCGCAGAGCGCGTTCCTGGTGGGCCTGCTGCCCGCGCCGGGCCGTTACCTGGTGACGGACACCACGCCGCCCGAGACGGCCACCGCCCGCTTCCGCTGGATGCGCACGCAGCAGCTCGTCACGCTGGAGATCCTGCGGTCGCGCGGGTTGATCGGGCAGGGCGAGTACCTGGAGGCGGTCAGTACGCCGCTGCAACCCCGCCTGTGGCGCGCCGAGTACGCCGGGAGCGGCACGGACCTGCGCGTGGTGCAGGCCACCCGGAACCCCGCGTACACGAACGAACCGGAGCCCGTGTGGGCCATGCAGGAACTCGTGCGGCGCGAACTGCGCGCGGCGGGCCTGGACCCGAAACGGGTGGGGCGGGTCGTGCTGACCGTCGACGCGGCCACGCAGGCTGCCCTGACGCGCCGCGTGACCGGCGAGGGCGCCACCGGCCCCCGCCCGACCGGCGTGGCCGAGGGGGCCGCCATCGTGGACGTGCGCGGCGGCGGGATCGTGGCGCTCGCCAGTTCCACCGGCGGCAGCCAGAGCAGCGACGCGGGGCGGCAGTGGGCGGTCAGTGCGCTGCGCCCGGTGGCGAGTACCGTCAAGCCGCTGCTGTACGCCGCCGCGTTCGGCGACGGCCTGACGCAGCTGAGCGCCTTCCCGGATCAGGCGACCCGTTACGGTTCGCAGGCGGTGCGCAACAGTACCGGCACGTTCCTGAACCGGGCGGTCACGGTGCGCGAGGCGAACGCCCGCAGCCTGAACACCGTGGCCGTGCAGGTCGGCACGCCCCGCGAGAAGACGCTGCGGGCCGTGCTGGACGCCGCCGGGTACCAGGAGGACCGCAACAACCGTTCCAGTCCGTCGCTGGGCACGTACCGGGCCGCGCCGCTGGACGTGGCGGCCGCGTACGCCAGTTTCGCCGACGGGGGCCTGCTGTGCCGCCCGCACCTGCTGGCCGAGGTCACCGACACGGCCGGGCGCCCGCTGCCGCTGCCCCGCCCGGACTGCCAGCCGCTGTGGGACGAGGTGGTCGCCTACGAAACCTTCGACCTGCTGACCGCCGCCGTCAGCACCGACGCCAGCCACGTGCCGTTCCTGCGGCCCACCCTGTTCCAGCGCATGCAGGGGCGGGCCATGCCGCTGGGCGCGAAGTCCGGCACGACCGACGACGTAAACGACACGTGGTGCGCGGCCGTCACCCCGCAGTACGCCATGGCCGTGTGGATCGGCGATCCCGAGGGCCGTCAGAGCGTGCCGGTCACGCTGTACCGCGAGCAGACCGCCTGCCGCGAGGTGGCCCTGCTGCGCGAGTTGCCGCACGATCGCCGCAGCCTGGAGGCGCCGCCCGGCATCACGCGCGTGGCGGGCGCCGCCGTCCCGATTCCCGGCCTGAACCCCCGCAATCCGGTCCCGGTGGCGCCGTGAACGTCCGTCTGCGGCGCCACGTCTCGCCTGCCCCTGTCTTTCCGGCGGCCCTGCCCGCCTGCCTTCTGGAGTGCCCATGCCTGTGACCCCTGCCCTGCTGTCTGCCCTGTCCCTGTCCACCCTGTCCCTGCCGGTGCCGACCATGAGCGCCTCGACGCTGCTGGGCCTGTCCACGCCGCCGCTGCACCTGACGGTCGCAGTGGACATGACCGGCAGCAGCAAGAACCCCGCCTTCCGGTACGCGGATCAGGCGCGGCTGCTGGCGCAGAGCGTGATGCTCAACCAGCTGCGCAGCGGCGACACCCTGACCCTGCTGCGCGTGTGCGACGGCGTGCAGACCGTCGCGGACTTCACGTTCAGCTCGAAGAACGGGGCGCGCATGGCCAGGGCGGACATCCTGCGCTACACCGCCGCGCTGACCAAACCCTGCACGGGGCGCGGCAGCGCCATCACGGCCGGACTGACCCAGGCCGCAAAGCGCGCCGCGCAGACCGCGAAGGTGAACGACGTGGTCGTGCTGTTCACGGACGGCGCGCTGCTGGACGACCCCGGCCGCGCCGGATTGGGCGGCGTGACCCGCACGCTGCTGGGCGCGAAGACCACCCGGACGCTGTTCGTGGCGGGCCTCAGCCCGGAGGCGGGGGCGGGCGGGGTGTCGGTGCGCGACTCGTTCGTGAAGGCGCTGGGCACCCCGGCCAGTGACCGGCGCGTGCTGCTGGCCGGCGCGTACGACCTGTCGAACGTGTACCCGACCTTCGCGGCGGCCGTGAAGGCGGCCCGCCAGTGACCCGCCCAGGCGACCCCACCAGCCCAGGCGACACCAGCCCACTGACCCGGCCCCTGTCGCGAGTGACGCTCAGTGGCCCAGACCTGGGCACCGTCGATCTGGAATTCGAGGGCGAGGCTGCCCCGGACGGCACCGACGCAGGCAAGCACACAGCGCCCCATGCCCCCGCCGCCCCCCAGGACACCGGGCCGGACTTCGACCCGCGCCTGTACGAGGCGGCGCTGCCCCGCCCGGACCCGCTGAGCGCCGACGCGTTCCTGCCGGTGCTGGACCCGGCGCAGTTCGCGGCCCTGCTGGACGACCTGCGCGGCGAACTGAGTCTGGTGCCGGACGAGGCGACCCGCGCGGCCCTGAACAGCCGCGCCCGGCTGCTGCACCTGAACGTCGAGGGGTACCGCGTGCAGCACGGGCAGGCGCGCTCGGCCCTGACCCGCGTGCTGGCCGAGACGGGCGTGGGCGTGCGCGGCAGCTGGGAGCGGCAGCAGGAGCACCTGACCTTCATGAACGCCGCGAGCGGAGGCGTGGAACGCGACTACGAGGCCGCGACCGCCGCCATCGAACAGGCCCGCGCCCGGCGGTTCGAGGCGCTGGTGGGCGTGGGCGCCCGCCCGGACACGACCGGCGCCGAGGACCTGTACACCCAGCAGGCCGTCATGGACCTGGCCCGCGAGGGGCACGCCATCCGCCCGCCCGAGCAGAAGAGCGGCAGCAAACGCGTGTTCAACGGCTTCGCGGTGTTCAGCAAGTTCTTCGTGGGGGTCATCAGCGGGGTCAGCATCAACCTGCTGTTCAACCCGGAATCCCGGCTGTACCTGACCCTGATCGCCCTGACGGCCGGCGTGATGTTCAGCGTGCTGCTGCTGTGGCTGGTGGATGAACTCGCGTACCGCGCCAAGCTCGCGCCGGTCACGCCCGGCATGGCGCCCGCGCGCGCGTACACGGCCGGGATCGTGGCCGTCACGGCGCTGTACCTGGGCGTGGAAGGGTTCCTGAACTGGGACGGCATCCTGCGCGTCACGGCCGAGATCGCCGCGAACGCCGCGCAGCAGGGCCAGCTGACCGACCTGAACGCCCTGCCCGAGACGGACACCGCGCCGCAGCACTGGTCACTGCTGACCTTCACGCTGGCGCTGGTGGGCATGGCCGCCGGGGCCGCACTCGTACAGGGCCGCGAACGTGCCCGCGCCGTGCTGGAACGCGAACGCCTCGCGGCGCGCGTGGCGCAGCTCAAGGCGCAGGGCACCCTGGCGGACGCGGCCCGCGCGACCGATCACGTCACGTACCTCGAACGGGCCCGTGACCGCCTCGCCCCGCCGCGCGACGTGACCAGCCCCGACCACGCCCGCCTGAACGAACGGGTCCTGCACCACTGGGAGCAGGAACGCGACTCGCAGGTACAGGCCATCAGCAGCCGCCTGCTGGCCGAGGCGCAGCACCTCCAGGCCACACTGGAGGACTTCGCCGGGCAGGTGCAAGCAGCGCGGTTCCCGCCCCCACGCCGGGGCCTGCGCGCCCTGCTGCGCTGAGGGTCGTCCGGATCATACGGATTCCGTTTGTTTCGCCAACAATCCGGAACGTCACCGGATTGCCGGCTCCACGTCCGGAACCCGTCTCTCTCCTACTCGCATCCGCTCGGATTGAACGGGCTTTGCAGCCCATTCAATCGGAGTCCGTATCAGCCCAGGCGACCCAGCAGGTCGTCCATCCGCAGGGCCGCCGGGGCAGCCGGGACCAGCGCGACCGGGTGGCCGCCGGACTGGTCCAGCGTGTCGGGGCCGTGCCGGGCGGCGCGGTCCTGGGCAGCCGCGATCTGATCGAGGGTCCACATGCGCGCCAGGACGGCCCGCTCGTCCGGCCGGACGCCGTCGAGGTGGCGGCGGGTCACGGCGTACAGGTGAACGCTGACGCTCATCTGGTCGCGTGGCTGCGGCGCGAAGTGCCCGTGCGGGTCCAGCAGCACCTCCGAGGCGTGGTAGAACGTCGCCCAGCGGCGGGCGCGCGCCAGGACGGACGGGCTGAACGTGACGCCTGCCTCGGGGGTGGGGGGTGGCCGGTCGGCCGGCTCGGCAGGGGGCAGGTCGGCGACAGGGGCAGCGGTCATGAACGCCCGAGGCTAGCGGACCCCGCAACGGGAATCTATGAGAAACCCGTGAAGCGGGGCGGGGCCGGGCAGCCCGTCACTCGCGGGATTCTTTCAGGTCCATCGTGCCCGTGAACTTCGAGAACTCCACGATCAGCTGGTACTTGCCTTCCGGGCCGGTGGTCATGACGTTCAGGCCCCAGGTGCCTTTCGGGCAGACCTGACCGGCCACCTGAATGCCCTTGGGGTCGAGCAGGCGCACGGTGGCCGTGCCGGAACGCACGTCGCAGGAGCCGCGCACGCCGATCATCTTGCGGTCCTCGAAGATGTTCAGGCCGTAGCGGTTCTCGCCGCTGGCGTTCAGGAGGTACGTGGGCGTCAGGGTGACATACCCGAAACGCAGCCCGAACGTGAAGTACATCAACGTCAGGACCAGGGCCAGGGCGGCGAGCAGCAGGCGCATTGCGCGCAGTCTACCGCGCGGCCCGCCGGGGTGCGCGCCGGGTTGCCGGCCGCCCCCCCCGGCCGGGGGACCTCCCGCCCGGTCAGGGTGCGCCCCGCAGCGCCAGCCCGAGCCGGCGCGCGCCGTCACGCAGCTGCTCGGCCGGCAGGCCCGCGAAGCCCAGCAGCACGGCCGGCACGTGACCGCCCGCCGCGAGCGGCGAGACCGGACTGAGCGCCACGCCCTGCGCGGCGGCGCGGTCCAGGACCTGCTCCTCGGTCCAGGGGGACGGCAGCGGCAGGTACAGGTGCAGGCCCGACGCGACCGGCGTGACCGTCCAGCCGGTCAGGGCGCGGCGCAGTTCCGTGACCAGCGTCTCCTGCCGGTGGGCGACGGTGCCGCGCGCGCGGCGCAGGTGGCGGGCGTACGCGCCGGAACTCAGCACGTCCGCCAGGGCCAGGGCGTCCAGGCGGCCCGGCAGGCGGTCGGTCAGGGGGCGGGTCCCGGTCAGGACGCGCAGCACGTCCGGCGGCGCGACCAGGAACCCGCTGCGGGTGACGGGCGCCAGACTCTTGCTGAACGACCCGAGCAGGATCACGCGGTCCGGCGCCAGCCCCTGCAACACGGGCGGCGGGCGCGAGGTCAGGTGCAGGTCCGCGGCGTAATCGTCTTCCAGGATGAAGGCGTCGGCGGCGGTCGCCCAGGCGATCAGCGCCTGCCGCCGCGCGGCGCTCAGGCTGACGGCCGTGGGGTACTGGCAGCCGGGCGTGACGTACACCAGGGTCGCGCGGCCGGGCAGGGCGTCCGTGCGCAGACCGCCATCGTCGACGGGAACGCCCGTCACGTCCGCGCCGGTCGCGGCGAGCGCGGCGCGCGCCCCGGCGTAGGTGGGGTCCTCGGCGGCGGCCAGCCGGCCCGGCTCCAGGAACACGCGGGCCAGGGCGTCCAGCGCGGACTGCGTGCCGCCGGTCAGCATGACCATGTCCGGCGTCACGCGCGCGCCCCGCTCGGCGCTCAGGTACGCGGCCAGCGCGCGGCGCGTCTCGAGCGGCCCCAGCGGGTCGTGCGGGTGGGCGTGCGTGACCTGCGCGGCGCGCCGGGCGAGCGCCTGCGTCCACGCGGATTCCGGGTACAGCTCCGGGACGGGCTGCCCCACCCGGAAATCCACGGCGAAGGTGTCCCCGCCGGCCTCCGGCACCTGTCCCCGCAGCGCGCGGATCGCCCAGGCGCTCAGCGGGAGGGCCGGGGCGTTCACGCGGGCCGGGCCGGGCAGCGCCGGGACGCTGATCACGGTGCCGCTGCGGCCGCGCGGACGCACGTACCCCTCGGCGTGCAGCTGGGTCAGGGCGTCCACCAGCGTGTTGCGCGACACGCCCAGGCGCTGCGCGAGGCGGCGGTGGCCGGGCAGGCGCGTGCCCTCGGGCAGGCGGCCGTCCAGCACGGCCTCCCGCAGGGTCCGGGCGGCCAGCGCGTGCCGCGTCTCGCCCGGACGGGCCGGCGCGAGCGTCAGGTCGGGCGTAACCTCCTCCGTGCCTGTCAGGGCGGCCGTGCCTGGGGGGCTCAGCGGAACTCGCGTTCCAGCCACGCGCGCTGCCCACCCTCGGCCGTCAGGGCCTGCCCGGCCAGTTCCAGGAACCGGTCGCGGGCCGCCCCGGCTTCGGCAGGGCTGAGGCCGTGCGCGGCCGGGTCGGCCAGCAGGGCGCGCAGCAGCGGGAAGACCGGCGTGTCCGGGTGCAGGGTGCCGCGGACGGTCACGTCCGCCCGCCACCGCAGCAGGTAGTCCAGCGCGTACGGGCCGGGTTCCAGCACGCACCCGCCGGGGTACGGGATGCGGGCCGGGGCGGGAAAGGTCACGGCGGGGTCGCTCATGCCCCCAGCATGCGCTACGTGAAGCGTTCCTGAACAGGGGCCGTGTGGCAATTGAGGCAACGCCTGCTCGGCGCCGCTCCTAAGCTGCGGGTATGCCTGCACTGGGACTCCCCGAACTGCTGTTCGCCCTGACCGTCCTGAGTGTCACCCTGGGCGTGGGCGCACTCGCCTACTTTCTGATCGGTCAGCTGGGCCGGGCCGGCCGCCGCGCCCGCCTGCGGGAACTGGAGCGGCGCATCCAGCAACTGGAACGCGAACGCCTTCACTGACCGGGGCAGCAGCGGCCAGCGGGGAGGGGGCCGGGGATCGCGTCTCCCCGGCCCCCTCCCCGCTGCCCTGAGCGGCGCTCCCGCTTACCCGACGGCGGGCGAGCTTTCCAGGGCGCTGAGGACGGCGCGCGTAAAGGTCTGCGTGTCGGCCGCGCCGCCCAGGTCGCGGGTGGGCTGGGCGCGCAGGGCCAGCGCCACGGCGCGGTCGATCCGGTTGGCGGCGTCCGGGCGTTTCAGGCCGTGCCGCAGGAGCATGCCGGCGCTCATGATCGCGGCGGCAGGATTGGCGATTCCCTTCCCGGCGATGTCCGGGGCGCTGCCATGGATGGGTTCGAACAGGCCGGCGCCGTCGCCCAGACTGGCGCTGGGCATCAGGCCGAGGCTGCCGGGAATGACGGCGGCGAGGTCGCTGAGGATGTCCCCGAACAGGTTCTCGGTGACGATCACGTCGTAGCGGCTGGGGTCCGAGACGATCAGCATGGCCACGCTGTCCACGTACTCGTGGTTCAGGTGAATGCCACGGTAGTCGCGGTCGCGCAGGGCGGTGACGTCGCGGCGCCACAGTTCGCTGACCTCCAGCACGTTGGCCTTGTCCACGCTGGTCACGCGGCCCCGGCGCTGTTCGGCGGCCCAGAAGGCGACCTTCGCGACGCGCTCGACCTCGGGGGTGGTGTAGCGCATGGTGTTGTACGCGGTGTCGCCGTCGATCTTGCGGTCGCCGTCGAAATACACGCCACCCAGCAGTTCGCGCACGATCAGGATGTCCACGCCGCGCGCCAGTTCCGCCTTCAGCGGGGACAGGTGCTCCAGGCCGGGCTGCACGCGCACCGGGCGCAGGTTCGCGTAGCAGCCGAGCGCCTTGCGCAGCGCCAGCAGCCCGCTTTCCGGGCGCAGGTGGCGGGGCAGCAGGTTCCAGGCGCTGTCCTGCGCGCCGCCGACCGTGCCCAGCAGCACCGCGTCGGCGTTGGCCAGGGCGTCGCGGGTGGGCTGCGGGAACGGGTCGCCGTGCGTGTCGTAGGCCACGCCGCCGATCAGGTGTTCCTCGATGGTCACGTCGGGCGCGACCTCGCGCAGCACCTGCACGGCCGCCGCCGTGACCTCCGGGCCGATGCCGTCGCCGGGCAGGGTGACGATCTTAGGCATGCTGTTCCTCCTGGCCGGGGTGGCCGTGACCGGCCTGCGTGGAGTGGGCGTCCAGGGTCTCGGCCTCCAGCGCCGTCTGGTCGTGTTCTTTCATGTACTCCAGCCAGCCGCCGGCCTTCTGCACGTCCAGCGCGAACTGCGGGACCGGCACGAAGGTCAGGCTCTGCCCGGTGCGGGTGTTCGTGATGGTGCCCGCCGTGAGGTTCAGGTCGGCCGGATCGCCGTCCTGGAAGGCCTGCACGATGCCGTCGCATTCCAGCGCCAGGAAGCCGTTGTTGATGGAGTTGCGGTAGTAGATCCGCGCGAAGTTCGGGGCGATCACGGCGGCCACGCCCGCGCCGCGCAGCGCCCACACGGCGTGCTCGCGGCTGGAGCCGCAGCCGAAGTCCGCGCCGGCCACGATGATGTCGCCCGGCTGGACCCGTTTCACGAAGTCCTTGTCGTAGTCCTCCATGGCGAACTTGGCGAGTTCGCTTTCCACGTCGGTGGTCAGGTGCCGGGCGGGGATGATCTCGTCGGTGTTGATGTGGTCACGGGCAAATACGTGCACGGTGGGCATGGGGGCTCCTTGCGGTCGGGACTCGGCGGGCGGTCCCGACCCGGTTCGAATTCAGTTCTCGGTGCCGTGCGTTCCCGGCACCGTCAGTCTTTGGCCCGGTAGGCGCGGAGTTCTTGCGGCACTTCCTCGTCGTACAGGTCGCGCCAGTTGGTGCCGTCGAAGGTGATGGCCGACTCGATGAACGACTGGGCCAGCGGGTCCGGGTCGTCCAGGGCGTCCAGGGGAATGTCCAGCAGCACCGCGACGGGCACGGGCAGTTCGGCGCCTTCCGGGACGACCAGTTCGCTCTCGAAGGTCTGGACCATCAGTTCACGGGTCCACTGCGCCCACTCGGCGGGGTTCCCGGCGCCGGTCTCCAGCAGCAGGTCGGCGCGCAGGCGCTCGCCATGCTCGGCGGGCACGTCCTCGTCCACCCATTCCACGCGGCCGTCGGCGAACACCTGGACGGGCACGGTCTCCACGTCCAGGAAGTCCGGGAGGTTCAGGGCGTCCTCGCGGGCCTCGCCGTCCGGGTCGGCGTACGAGATCCAGGCCTCGCCGTCGAGGCTGTAGCTGCTGTTCTCGCGGTTCACGGTGACCTCCACGTTGCCCAGCGTGGCGAACGCCAGGTTCAGTGGGGATTGCAGCGGCGCGGGCTGGCGCAGTTCGAAGGCCACGCGCCGCGCGACCGGCACGGGGTCCGTGTCGTCGCCGTCGGTGGCGTCCAGGTGGGTTTCCTGCCAGCCCTCCTCGGTGTCGCCGTGCCACTCGCGGGCCAGGGATTCGAGCATGTCCAGCAGTTCGGCCGGGGGTTCCGGGTCGATGTCCAGGCGGCCCTCGCGCCACTGCTCGGCCACGTAGGTCGCGACGACCTCGCCGCCCAGCGTGGCGGCCGGGTGTTGCAGCAGGAACTCCATGGCGCGGCGCGGGTCCATGTTCACGGGGAACGCGTCCCATTTCACGCCGTCGTCGGAGTGCTGCACTTCACGCAGGCGGACCGCGCCGCCCTCGACCGGCAGGAACCGCCCGGTGGTCTCGCTGCCCTCGCCCACGCGGCCCAGCGCCAGTTCGCCGCTCAGGCGGCGCAGCGCCGGCACGGGAATGGACTGCACGTCCTCGGCGGTTTCCAGGAAGCGGTCCACGCGGCCGTGCATGACGTGCAGCGTGCGGTACTGGCTTTCCCACGCGGCTCCGTACGGCTGCGAGCGCTGCAGCGCGCCCGCGATCAGTTCGCGGTGCGCGGCGTCCTCGGGGGCGCGCGTGAAGGTCAGCGTGCCGTCCGCATCCATGGTCGCGTCGAAGGGGTACACGGTGGGCATCAGGCCCAGTTGTTTACGTCGTTTTGCTTCGCCCATAAGTTCACCTAGCTTACTCGCGCGAGGCGAGCAGCAGCGTTCCGAATCCCAGCATGAGGCTGCCGGCCACGCGGTCGACCACGCGCCGGGCGCGCAGGTAGGCGCGCTGCATGGGCGCGGCGGACATGCCGGTCGCGACCAGCGCGAACCAGCCGGCGCTGAGGCCCACGATCAGCAGGAACGCCGCGAGCTTCAGGCTGCCCCCGGCCTGCGCGCCGAGCACGCCGCTGAACACGCTGCCGAAGAACACGGCGGCCTTGGGGTTGCTGATGTTCGTCAGGAACCCGGCGCGCAGCGCGGCGAGGTCGCTCAGGGGCGCCTGGACGGGCGCGGCCTGCGCGTCCGGCCCGGCGCTGCTGCGCCAGAGGTTCACGCCCATCCACAGCAGGTACGCGCCGCCCGCGACCTTCACCACGCCGTGAATCCACGGGAACGCCCCGAACAGCAGGCCAATTCCCAGCAGCGCCAGGGCCGCCCACACGCTGATCCCCAGCACCACGCCCAGCCCGGCCAGCAGCGCCGCGCGGCGCGTGCGGGCCAGCGCCGTCTGGCTGACCAGCAGCACGTCCGGACCCGGAATGACCAGCACCACCGCGTGAATGGCGGCCACGGCCAGCAGAATGTTCAGATCCACGTTCTCCCCTCCCCTTCACGGCCCGCTGCGACCGGCGTTCAGTCGGCGGCGTTGATGGTGTCGTTGTACTCGCGCGGATCGCTGATGAAGCCCGCCACGGCGCTCGCCGCGACGGTCGCCGGGCTGGCGAGGTAGATCTGCGCGCTCGGGTCACCCATGCGGCCCACGAAGTTCCGGTTAGAGGAGCTGATGCACACGTCGTCCGGCCCCAGCACGCCCGAGTGCATACCCAGGCACGCCCCGCAGCTGGGGTAACTGACGCTCGCCCCGGCGTCCACGAAGATCTCCAGCAGCCCCTCCTGCGCGGCCTGTTTCCAGATGGCCTGCGTGGCGGGCACGACGATCATCTGCACGCCGTCCGCGACCCGGCGGCCCTTGAGGATGCGCGCCACGTCCCGCAGGTCCGTGATGCGGCCGTTCGTGCAGCTGCCCACGTAGGCGTGCGTCACGGCGATCCGGTCACTGCCCGCCACGCGCCCGTTGCTGGGAATGTGCGGGTACGCGACGGTCGGCTCGACCGCCGAGGCGTCCACCTCGACGACCACCTTGAAGTTCGCGTCGGCATCGGACTGGTACTCGGTGTACTGGTCGGGCGTCACGCCACGGGCGCTCATGTACGCGCGGGTGGTGTCGTCCACGGCGACGATGCCGGTCTTCCCGCCCGCCTCGATCGCCATGTTCGTCAGCGTGAAACGGCCCTCCATGTCCAGATTGTCGATGTAGTCTCCGACCCACTCCATGACCATGTAGTTCGCGCCGTCCGCACCGATGCGCTTGATGACCTCCAGCACGATGTCCTTGGGCGTCACGCCCGGCTGCGTCTGGCCCGTCACGCGGATCAGCATGGTTTCGGGCACCTTGAACCACACCTTCCCGGCGTAGATGGCGCCCGCGAGGTCCGTGCTGCCCACCCCGGTCGCAAAGGCGCCCAGCGCGCCCGCGTTGCAGGTGTGGCTGTCGCCGCTGACGAGCGTCTGCCCCGGCTTCATCAGGCCCGTGTTCTCCAGCACCACGTGCGCGATCCCGCCGCGACCCACGTCGAAGAAGTGCTTGACACCCTTCTCGTGAACCCAGCTCTTGAGTTTCTGGTACATCTTCGCGGCCTTGATGTTCATGGCCGGCACGCTGTGATCCGGCACCGCCACGATCTGATCCGGGTTGAACACCCGGTCCATGCCGCGCTCCTCCAGCATCCGCAGGGCCGCCGGGGTGGTGATCTCATGACACAGCACCCAGTCGGTCGCGCACTCGATCAGCTGCCCCGGCACCACCGCGTCATGCCCACTGTGGGCCGCCAGGATCTTCTCCGCAATCGTCATTCCCATACCACTGCCTCCTCAAGAAACGCGCCCCCGGCCGCTGCGAGAGCTACCGGGGGCGAACACTGAACGCTGGGCCGCGCTCAACGCCCCACACGAAGAAGAAGCCCCACCAGGGAAGCCCCGACCCGCCAGAAACCGTTGAACATGCCCCGAGCATACGCCACCCCCCACCCGCAGCAGGCAGGTGGTGTAGATAGGCGCCGCGCCACACAGAGGAACAGGCCGGGCACCCCAGCCCCCGGTGAATCTGACGAGGTCTTCATCAAGCGGGGGGCCGCTGAAGAGGCGCAAAACTCCAGCGAGGCTGCGCATTTCTTATTAGAATCCTGAGCGGACATGAAGACACTGAAACTCCCGGCCGCCATGATCGGCCTGACCGCCCTGCTGACCGCCTGTCCCTCCACCACAGACACCGGCGGCGTGACACCGCCCTCACCCGGCAGCGCCGTACAGGCCACTCGCGTGGCCGGGAGCGTCACGGGCGCCCCTGCGGCTGCAACCCGCGCTGTCCTGATCGTCGGGAGCGATTACGACTTCGCCAACACCGGCACCGTCAAGGGTGGAGTGCTGGACCTGCCGCTGACAAAGGCCCCAGACAGCAGAAGCATGTTCAACCTCACTTCAGGCGGTGGCTGCACCTTCACGGGCTCGCGAACCAACGACCCGTCCGTGGCCCTGTTCACGGACGTGGAACTGTTCAGCGAGCAGATCGATTCACTGGCCTTCGCCACCGAGCAGATCGTGTCGGGCGGCACCGCGCCCGGCAGTCAGGTCGCCCGCCTGTACAGCGCCACGGCCGCCACTGTGAAGGGCACTGTCCTGTGTGCCAACCCGGACGGCAGCAAATTCACCGCTGCACTTGATGTCGTCCTGAACTCCGGCTGGAATGCCCTTGAGTACGCCGAAACCAACTCCACGCTCACCCTACGTAGTCTCGGCAGCAGCGTGCGCTCCGAACTCAAGGCCACGGCTTACACGCCGTCCGTGCTGGTCAGCCTGGGCAGCGCCGTGACGATCACGTCGGACGCCGGGATGTCGGTGCCCGCACGCCTGTACCAGGAAGGTGGGTACACCGGGCAGGTCAGCCTCAGCACCGACGTGCCCGGCCTGACCATCGAGCCGTCCACCGTCAACCTGACCGCCACGACGCTTCAGAGCGTGCAGGCCCAGGCGACCGCCGCCTACCTGAAGAACCTGGGCGTCAATCCACAGCGCCTGGACACGAACCTGACCTTCAAGTACAGCGGCAACGACAACTACTCGGGTTCGTTCCGCGTGATCGTCAAGGACACCACCGGCAAGCAGGTGGGCGGCGGCAACGGCAGCCTGGAAGTCCGCAAGCCCGGCCTGACGATCGGCACCTGCGGAAGCAACTACCTGGAGCTGTACCCCAGCAAGACTGCCTCCCTGAACGTGTGCGGTTACAGCGTCGGGAACTTCAGCGGGCCGGTCACGTACTCCGCCACGGGCCTGCCGGCCGGCGTGACCGTCACGCCCGTCACGCAGACCCTGAACGGCTCCTCGTACCTCAGCCTGACCTTCAAGAGTGACGCGACCCTGAAGCCCGGCACGTACCCGATCACCCTGACCGCCGACGGTGGCACCGTGAAAGCGTCCGCCTCCACGGAACTGAGGGTCCCTGCACCGACCGTCAACATCGCCATCTCCTCCACGTCTTACTACGGCCAGCAGATCTACCAGGGCGGCACCGCCCAGCTGAACGTGGACGTGAGCACCCAGAACGGCTTCAACGGACAGACGACCCTGACCGTCACGGGCCTCCCGGCCGGTGTGACGGCCTCCCCGAAGACCGTGACGGTCACGCCGGGCAGCACCACGACCACCGCCATCACCCTGACCGCCACGGCCGACGCCACGCTGGGCAACAGCACCATCAAGGTCACCAGTCCAGACCAGAGTGCCAACTCCTACGGCGCGGAGACTCAACTCTCGGTGCGTCCGGCCCGCGCCGCGCTGGGATCGACCGTTGGCGAAGCGGTGGGCGCCACCAGCGGCCTCTGGGCTGTGACGGCAATGGCCTACGACTCCAGCAGCAATGCGTACAGGAACACTGTTACCCGCTTCACGACCACGGGTCAGTCTGCCGCCAGCGCCGCGGTGGCGTCGCAGAACAGCCTTCAGTTGATCAGAACGACGGGAGGAGTGATTGCATTCGACAGCGGGTTCGTCAAAGCGCCAGCGCTGATTGCAGATGACGGTACGGTGACCCAGCTGCCCGCCGCGAACCTCGGCAACCTGACGGCCTTCACCAGAAGGGCCGACGGGCAGGGCCGCGTGTGGTTCGTGAACACCGTCTACACCGGGGTAGGCGGCACTGCCACGTCCCTGAAGACGTGGGTCCCGGCGACCGGCGTGATCACCACGGTCGACAGTACCGCCAATTACGGGTCCGGCTCCTACGACGCGCAACTGACCCTCGGTGCGGACGGGAAGACCCTGGTCTACCTGGGTGGGTACGCGGGTGACGCCCTGAAGATCGATACGGCCACTGGCACCGTCACCAAGCTGGATCTGCTCAAGAGTAGCGGCGCGACCTCGGCAGCCATCGCCGCCGACGGCACCATCTGGTTCAGCGCGTACGGACAGCTTGCCCGCCTGAACGCGGATAACACCGTCAACAAGTTCACTGCCGTGCAGACCGGCACGCTGACCGGGTTCGACCAGAGCAACCCGGCCGTACTGTGGGGCAGCGACACCAGCAACGTGTACAGGATCGATACGGCGGCCACCCCCGCTGCGACCACCGTCAATCTGGGGAGTGTCAGCAAGGCCATCCTGAACGCGCAGGGCGGCGTGCAGGTCATCACCAACGAGTACAACGGCAACACCACGACCTACTACCTGTCGCAGCTGAAGTAAGCTCCTCTGCTCGATAAAGGCCGCACCCCAACTTCCGGGTGCGGCCTTCCTGTCTGTGGGTTGCGGGGCGAGGTCGCGGGTTACTGCAGGTCGAAGTCGATGACGGGCGGCGCTTTGGGGGTTTCCTCGGCCGGTTTGTCTTTCGGCTGGTCGCTGGGCGGGGCGGTGCGTTGCACGTTGGGGATGGCGACGGGGGTGGTGCGGTCGATGGGCTGGTGGGGCTGGCCGGGTTTGACCCACTGGGTGCCGGGCGCGGCGGGGCCGGGGGTGCGGCGGGGTGGGGTGGGGTAGGCGGCGTGGCGGGCGGCGCGGATGATGCCGTCGACTTCGGCTTTGCTGAGCAGTCCCTTGTGTTCGAGGGTGCTGAGGATGCCGAGGACGAGTTTGCGGGTGAATTCCGCTTCGGCCTGGGGGTCTTTGGGTGGGGTGGGGGTGGGGCCGGTCATGCGGTTCAGGGTAGCGCGGTGGGGGGCGCGCTTGCACCTCACGCGGTGACATCGGGTGTTCCGGTTCTCTGGCCGCGGGGTGGGTGCGCTCTGGCGGGCTGGTGTTAAACTGCTTGCTGTCTGAAAGAGTGGTGTGAATGATCACCCACACGGCTTACCGTTCGCCCTAGTGTGTGGTGGGGTGTCGGTGCCTTGAGAACAGAAGGGTTTAGACGTCGAGGAGGACTGGGAGAATGTACCGAGGAAGAGAGGGGCAGTGGGCGTTCCTGCTTCACCGCCTGTCCGGGCTGGCAATTCTGGCTTATCTGATGCTGCACGTGTTCAGCATCGGGTCGTTCATTTTCGGTGAGCGGTTTTACATGGTGATTCACGAGACGTATGACCTGTGGCCGTTCCGGATCGGGCTGCTGTTCGTGACGGCGGGCGTGGTGTACCACGCGTTCAACGGGCTGCGGATCATCGTGATGGACTTCACGGGCTTCGGCGTGGCGTACCAGCGGCAGATGTGGTACGGGGTGCTGCTGATCAGCGTGGTGTCGTTCCTGTACGCCGCGTGGACGCTGTACCCGCGTCTGATGGGAGGTTACTGATGATTCGTGCACGGACGTTCACGGACGCGCGGCAGCAGTCACACAGTAACGCGGAGCTGAACTGGTGGATTTTCATGCGGATCAGCGGGCTGATCCTGGTGTTCCTGATTCTGGGGCACATCTACATGACGTTCATTCAGGTGAGCGAGTCGGACGCGACGTATGACGCGGTGGTCGCCAAGCTGGCGAACCCGGCCTGGAAGTTCTATGACTGGCTGATCCTGGCGCTGTCGCTGATGCACGGCGCGAACGGCGCGCGGTATTCCATCGAGGATTACGTGCGGTCCCGTCCGAACCGGGCGTGGGTGAAGGGTCTGTTCTATACCGTGGTGGCGCTGGTGTTCGCGTTCGGCACGGTGGGTCTGTTCTCGATCTGATCCTGCCTTTGCGGGCAGGTGGTAAAGGATAAATATGCATCATCGTTATGACGTGCTGGTGGTGGGAGCGGGGGGCGCTGGCCTGATGGCCGCGCTGTACGCCGCCAAGGGGAACGTGTCTGTGGCCTGCATCAGCAAGCTGTACCCGACGCGGTCGCATACGGGCGCGGCGCAGGGCGGGATCGGCGCGGCGCTGGGGAACGTGCAGGAAGACCACTGGGAATGGCACATGTTCGATACCGTCAAGGGCGGCGATTACCTGACCGATCAGGACGCCGCCGAGGTGTTCTCCAAGGACATCATCGACGCGGTGTACGAGCTGGAGCACATGGGTCTGCCGTTCTCGCGCACGCCGGACGGGAAGATCGCGCAGCGGAAGTTCGGCGGTCACACCCGTGATTTCGGGAAGGCGGCCGTGGAGCGCAGCTGCTACGCGAAGGACCGGACGGGTCACATGATCCTTCAGACGCTGTACCAACAGAACGTGAAGGCCGGGACGACGTTCTTCAACGAGTTCCACGTGACGGACCTGCTGATCGAGGATGGCCGCTGCCGTGGGCTGGTCGCGTACGAGCTGAGCACCGGCGAGCTGCACACCTTCCACGCGAAGGCCGTGATCCTGGCGGCCGGCGGGTACGGGCGCGTGTTCAAGATCACCAGCAACGCGCTGACCCTGACGGGCGACCTGATGAGCATCTACTACCGCAAGGGCCTGCCGCTGGAGGACATGGAGTTCTACCAGTTCCACCCGACCGGTCTGGCGAAGCTGGGCATCCTGGTCACAGAGGGCATCCGTGGTGAGGGCGGCATCCTGCGCAACGACAGTGGCGAGCGGTTCATGGAGCGGTACGCGCCGACCATCAAGGACCTCGCGCCGCGTGACATCGTGTCGCGCTCCATCATCACCGAGATCCGCGAGGGTCGCGGGGTGGGCCGTGACAAGGACGCCGTGAACATCGACCTGACGCACCTGCCGCGCGAGGTGATCGAGGGCAAACTGGCCGAGATCACGGACCTGGCGCGCACGTACCTGGGCATGGACCCGGTCAAGGACCTCGTGCCGATCCAGCCGACGGCGCACTACGCGATGGGCGGCATTCCCACCGACCTGAACGGCCTGTGCCTGAGTGACGGGAACGGCGGCAGCGTAGAGGGCCTGTACGCGGCTGGTGAGCAGGCGTGCGTGTCGCTGCACGGCGCGAACCGCCTGGGCACGAACAGCCTCGGGGACCTCGTGGTGTTCGGCCGTCGCGCCGGGATCTACGCCGCGCAGTACGCGCGTCAGGTGGAATTCCCGGACATGCCGGAAAACCCGCAGCGTGAGAGCGTGGACCTGTTCGACCGCCTGCGCAACAGCAGCGGCAAGGACAACGCCGCCGCGATCCGCAAGGAACTGCAGGAATCCATGATGAACAACGTCGGGATCTTCCGGAACGGCCCCGACATGGAAAAACAGGTCGGGATCGTGCAGGAACTCAAGGCGCGGTACGCGAACGTGGGCGTCAGCGACCCCAGCCGCCGCTACAACAGCGAACTGATCGAGGCGATGGAACTGGGCTTCATGCTCGACTGCGCCGAGGCGATGACCGCCAGTGCGCTGAACCGCACCGAGTCGCGCGGCGCGCACGACCGCGAGGACTACACGACCCGCGACGACGAGAACTGGCTGAAGCACACCATGGCCTACAAGGACCTGAACCGCGAGGGTCAGGTGCAGATCGGGTACAAGCCCGTGTCCCTGAAGGGCTTCACGCGGGCGTTCGAACCCAAGCCCCGCGTGTACTGACCCCCACCCCCACCCACTCGGGCGGCGTGAACGACCGCGCCGCCCGGAAGGAATCTCAATGACCCAGACCCACGCACCGACCAGCGCCGCGCCCGTCTCTGCGAGCGTGCCGATGATTCAACTGAAAGTGAAGGTCCTGCGCTTCGATCCCGAGAAGGACAAGAAGGCGCACTGGACCACCTACGACGTGGAAGCCCAGGCGAGCGACCGCGTGCTGGACGTCATCAACCACATCAAGTGGTACATGGAGCCCAGCCTGACCTTCCGCCGGTCGTGCATGCACGGCATCTGCGGCAGCGACGCCATGCTGATCAACGGCCGCAACCGCCTCGCCTGCAAGACCCTGGTGCGCGACGTCGCCAAGAGCGGCGGGACCATCACGGTGGAACCCATCCGCGGCCTGAAGGTCGAGAAGGACCTGCTGGTGGACATGGAGCCGTTCTTCGACTCGTACAAGGCGATCATGCCGTACTTCATCAACGAGTCCCCGGCTCCCGCCGCCGAACGCATCCAGTCCGAGGAAGAGGCCGAGCGCATGGCGCACTCCAGCAACTGCATCCTGTGCGCGTGCTGCACGACCAGCTGCCCGATCTTCTGGGTGAACGGCTCGTACCTCGGCCCGGCCGCGATCGTGCAGGCGCACCGCTTCATCTTCGACACCCGCGACGAGGCCACGCAGCAGCGTCTGGGCATCATGAACCAGAACACCGGCGTGTGGCGCTGCCGCACCGCGTACAACTGCACCGAAGCCTGCCCGCGCGACATCCCCATCACGCAGCTGATCGAGGAAGTCAAACGCGCCGTCATGTACGGTCAGGCGTAAGCCTCAAACCCCTGAAAGCCCCGCCCCGCCAGTCGGTCGGCGGGGCTTTGTCATGGGCGGCGCGGAAGTGTACCGTGGGTCATGACCGACGCCCCGCCGCTGCCCGCCCCGCGCGTCATTCCCACCGTACCCGGCCCGCCGGTGATCGGCAGCCTCACGAACCTGTACCCGCACCGGCTGCGCGCCTTCCTGACCGGCGCGTACCGCGAACACGGCCCGGTGTTCAACGTGACGGGTCTGGGGCAGACCTTCACGGTGCTGGCCGGCCCGGAAGCGAACGTGTGGGCGGTCAGGGAATCCGCGCGGGTGCTGCGCTCGCTGGAGGCGTGGCGCCCCAACGACCGGGCGTTCGGGGTGCAGCGGTCCATGATCAGCGTGGACGGCCCGGAGCACCGCGCGTTCCGGCGGGTGGAAGGCCGCACGTACACCCGCTCGTACCTGGGCGCGAACCTGCGCCGCGCGCTGGCCGTCACCGCCGAGGACCTCGCGCCGCTGCGGGCCGGGGATGACCTGCAGGTGGCGCACTGGTGCAAGGCCGTGATCACCGAGCAGCTGGCGCGCCTGGTCGTGAACGGCACCGCCCGGCCGTACCTGGGTGACCTGCTGGGCTTCGTGCAGAACACCCTGATGGTCCGCGTGACCCGGCAGCGCCCGCCGCTCGTCGAGCAACTGCCGGGCTTCCGGCGGGCGCGGGCGCGGTCGCTGGGCATGGTGGAAACCCTGATCGACGAGCACCGCCGCGTCCCCCCGGAGCAGGCCGGGCGCGACCCGGACCTGATCGACGACCTGCTGGCCGCGCAGGCTGCCGACCCGGCGTTCTGGTCGGACCTGGACCTGCGCATGGCGGCCATCGGGGCGTTCATCGCGGGAATGGACACCGCCGCGAACACCCTGGCGTTCGTGCTGTACCGCGTCGGACGGCACCCGGACCTGATGCCCGCCCTGATCGCCGAGGCCGACGAGGTGTTCCGGGACGGCCCGCCCAGCATGGAGACCCTGGGGGGCTGCCGCACCTGCACCGCTTCGTGCTGGAGTGCCTGCGCCTGCATCCCATCGCGCCCGCCATGACCCGCACCGTCACGCAGGACTTCGACTTCGCGGGGTACCGGGTGCCGCAGGGTCGGCGGGTGATCGTCGGCACGACCGTCTCGCACGGGCTGGAGGCGTGCTTCACGGACCCCGACACCTTCGACCCGGACCGGTTCGCGCCCGGCCGCATGGAGCACCGCCGGCCCGGCGCGTTCGCTCCGTACGGCCTGGGGCCGCACATCTGCGCGGGCAGCGGCATGGCCGAGGGGCTGATCATGCTGAACCTCGCGGCGATCCTGCGGACCCTGGACCTGCGCGGCGACCCCACCTATGTCCTGCGCGAGGTGGCCCGCCCCACCGCCACGCCCGACGACCGCCTGACCCTGCGCGTGACGGGCGTGCGGCACCCGGCAGTCAGCCTGCTCGCCTGAATCCCGTCAGGGCAGCGGTTCGAGGCTCCGCACCGGTTTCCCGGTCTGCCGCGCGTACGCGATCTCCCGGCGGGTGGATTCACCCACGTACCCGCCGGGGTTGATGACCAGGACCTCGTCCGCGAGGTCGATCTTGCGCAGGTGCAGCGCTCCGAGGCGGTCCAGCGCGGCCTCCCGTTCGGCGCCCGTCAGGTGCGCCAGGGCGTCCTCGTCCCGCTGGCGGTGACTGCCGACACTCAGGACGATCCGGCCCGCCAGCGTCTCGGCCAGCGACGCCGCGTCGAACTCGGCCAGGAAGCGCACGCTGCCGCACAGGCACACCACGCGCGGCCTCTCCCCCACCGACGCGATCAGAACTGCAGGGCGTAGCGGGTGCCGGCCCCGTCGAAGCACTCGCCGACGCCGCGTTCCTGCGCGTCCACCGTCAGGGTGCAGGTCAGGATGCCCGGCGCGTCCCCGTCCGCGCGGGCGATCAGGTTGCCGGTGTAGGCCGGGACGGGACGGCCTCCCTCAACACGGGTGCCGCCGCCCGTGACGGCGCTGCCGTCCGTGCCGCTGCTGGCGCCGAACGCCACGCTGAAGCCCAGTCCGCCGGGCAGCGCGCCGTTCCCGATCAGGTACGTGCGCCCCGCGTAGGTGCGCCCGCCGATGCGGATGGTGGCGTTGTCCGGCGCGAACGGGTCACCCAGGCGGGGCGTGAGGGTGCCGCGCGTGAAGGTCGCGGTGCCTTCCTCGCCGGTCACGGCGTTCACGATCCGCCCGGTCTGCGGGGCAGTGACGGCGGGCGCGCACGCGCCGAGGACGGAGGCGAGCAGGGCCGCGCCGAGCAGGACATGGGATTTCATGCGCCCAGTGTAGCCCCGCCGGTGCCGGTCAGCGGGCGACGACCTCGTGGATTTCCAGGACGTTCGGGCCGCTGAAGGCGTCCTTCGGGAGGGTGCCGCTGCGGGCGTGACCCTGCCGGAAGGCGTCGCTGGTCGTCCAGGCCTCGAAGGCCTCGCGGGACTCCCAGAACGTCAGGACCACGAACGGGTCGCCGTCGCGGGTGGGGCGCAGGACGTGGTTGGCGATGAAGCCGGGCATGCCGTCCACCAGTCCGGCGCGGTCGCGGAAACGCGCCTCGAAGGCGTCGTGGTACTCGGCTTTCACGTGGATGCGGTTGGCGACGCTGATCATGGGGGACCTCCAGTTACCGGGCGAAGTCGTGGATGAACTGTTCCTGCTGTGGCGTCTCGATGGCGTGCGGGCTGCGGGTCTGGCGGACCAGGGCGATGGCGTCGTCGGCGTCTAGGCCCGCCTGCGCGAGCAGGCACGCGGCGGTCAGGCCCGCGCGGCCCAGTCCGCCCCGGCAGTGGACGACGACGCTGCGCCCGTCGAGCAGGTGGGTCATGAGTTCGTCCACGTACGCGGCGAAGTCACGCGGGTCGTGCGGCGCGTGCCCGTCCGGGATGGGGTACGGGGCGACCTCGATGCGGTGGTCGGTGGCGGCGTCGTGATAGCCGTCCATGCCCAGCAGGTCGAACTCGAAGTCCTCGATCAGTGGCGCGATGACGTTCGTGCCCTGCTGCGCGAGGGTCTGCATGTCGCCGGTGACGCTCCGGTCGTGGGTGACGCCCGGCTGGTACACGCTGCCGCCCTTCTTGCCGGGAGCGAAGGTCAGGCCCAGGCGGCCGGGCCACAGGCCGGTGGGAATCCAGTCCACGCGGATGGGGTTGGCGGCGCTGGTCACGCGCGGGCGTCCTCGGCGATCCAGCGGGCGGCGTCCATGGCGTGGTACGTGATGATCGCGTCCGCGCCCGCGCGGCGCATGCCGGTCAGGGTTTCGAGGACGGTGCGGCGTTCGTCCATGAAGCCGGCGGCGGCGGCGGCCTTGATCAGCGAGTACTCGCCGCTGACGTTGTAAGCCACGACCGGCAGGTCGAATTCGCGTTTCAGGAGGTTCAGGACGTCCAGGTACGCCAGGGCGGGTTTGACCATCAGGGTGTCGGCGCCCTGCTCGGCGTCCAGGCGGGCCTCGCGCAGCGCCTCGCGGTAGCCTCCGGCGGGGTCCATCTGGTAGGTGGCGCGGTTGCCGACGCTGGGGGTGGACCCCGCGGCGTCGCGGAAGGGGCCGTAGTAGGCGCTGGCGTACTTCACGGCGTAGCTCATGACGGGTACGTGCGTGAAGCCCGCTCCGTCCAGTGCGGCGCGGATCGCGGCGACCTGTCCGTCCATCATGGCGCTGGGGGCGATCACGTCGGCGCCCGCGCGGGCCTGCGAGACGGCGGTGCGGGCCAGCAGGTCGAGGCTGGGGTCGTTGTCCACCGTCCAGGCGTCCGCGCCGCTCTGGCCGGGCACCTCGCACAGCGGGCCGCAGTGGCCGTGGTCGGTGTACTCGCACAGGCAGGTGTCGGCGATGACGTTGATGCCGGGCACGCCGGCCTTGATGGCGCGCGTGGCCCGCTGGATGATGCCCTCGTCGGCGTAGGCCTGGGTGCCCACGGCGTCCTTGTGGTCGGGAATGCCGAACAGGATCACGCTGGGAATGCCCAGGGCCAGGGCCTCGCGGGCCTGCTGCACGGCACTCTCGATGGAGTGGCGCTGCACGCCGGGCATGGTGGCGATGTCGGTCACATTGTCGCGTTCATGCACGAAGATCGGGTGGATGAACTGACTGGGGTGCAGGTGCACCTCGCGGGTCAGGGCGCGCAGGGCGGGCGTGCGGCGCAGGCGGCGGGGGCGGTCTTGCATGCGCCTACGCTAGCGCGCGGGCGCCGGGACGAATGCAACGCGCCCCGGCGTTCCCGCTGGGCGGGGGCCGGGGCGCGCGGGGGCAGGCCCGGTCAGGCGGTGCCGAGCAGGCGGCGGACCGCGAAGCGTACGCGGCCGAGGCTGGCGACCTCGTCGAAGGCGGTCAGGAGGATCTGGTCGCCGTGCGGGGTGAACAGCACGGGGCCGCCGTCGAGGTCCAGCAGCAGTTCCTGCCAGTGGCCGGTGTTCAGGTTGGCCTGCAGGCTGCCGATCACGGCGCGGCTGGCGGCGACCAGCGTGAGTTCCGCGTTCAGCTGCTCCTCGCTCAGGCCGGCGCGGGCCACGACGCGGCCGTCGCTGGCGACCAGGGCGGTGTGGCGCACGCCGCGCACGTCCATCAGGGCCTCGATCATGGGGTCTCCGGGCGGGGCAGGTGCCCGAGTTCCAGGGCCAGCCGGGCCAGGGTCTGCTGCGCGGTGCGGGTGTCGGTGCCGCGCGCCATGGCGGCGCCCAGCACGAAGTCCCCGCTGGACACGGCGACGACCTCGATGCGTTCGCTGGTGAAGGCGATGCGGGTGACCTCGCCGGCGCCCAGGCGGCGGCCGGTGCGGTCCAGGCTGGCGCGCAGGGCGCTCAGTTCGGCGGCCATGGCGTCTCCCCCGTCGCCGTGCGTTTCGATGGGCAGGCCGTCCGGGCCGACCAGGGCGGCGGCGATCACGCCGGGCAGGGTGCGCAGGGGGTCGATGATCACAGGATGGCCTCCAGTTTGCGGGCGGTGTCGCGGCCGTACAGGCGGGCCTGTCCGAGGTTGCTGCGGGCGTCGACGGCCAGCAGCAGGAAGTACTCGGCCCTGATGGGGTGCAGGTACACGCTCAGGCGTTCGCCGCGCAGGTACATCTCGCGGGTCTGGCCGCCGTTCAGGGTGCTGGAGTAGGCGGTGCTGGCCGCGCGGTACAGGCCGGCGTGCTCGGCGATCAGCAGGCTGAGGTCGGTGGCGGCGGTCGAGTGTCCCTCGATGAGCAGGCCGTCCAGGCCCCCGATGGCGGCGGCCCAGGCGCCATCCACGTCCCTGACGAGTTGCGTGAGTTGATCAAGCATGTGAACGCATCATAAAGGGTACGCGCGGTCAGTGGGGGGCGGTCTCTGGCGGGCCGTCGGGGGTGGGGGCGGTCAGGCCGGCGGGAAGGGCGTGTGGAGCCGGCGGGCCAGCGCGTCCTGTTCGGCTTCGGTCAGTCCGTGCGCGCGCAGGTAGGCGCGGGGGCTGCCCCACGCGCGGTCCAGGTGATCCAGGGTGCGCAGGATGTCGCCGGGGTGGGTGGGCGCCAGGGGCGCGAGGGTCGCCCACCGCTCGGGTGTGTGGCGGGCCTGCATGGCGGTGTAGAAGGCCGTGAGGTGTGGGCCGCTGGCCGCGTAGTCGGCGGCAGTCCGGTCGCGGCTCTGCCCGGCCAGTTCACTGCACAGAGCGGCGATCAGGCCTGTGCGGTCCTTCCCGGCGTGGCAGTGGATGAGCACTGGGCCGGGCGGCGCGTCGAGGATGGCGCCCAGGACGGTCACGATCTGGTTGGCCGCGTGGTCGAGCATGGCGTTCATGTGGTCGGCGTTGCTGCGGGCGGCGGCGGTGGCGTCGTTGAAGGCCCGGTTTCGCCAGGGCAGCAGGGGCAGGTTCAGGTAGGCGGGGTGGCCCAGGAAGGGCGGCGGGTCCACCGTGCGTTCCGTACGGTCCCGCAGGTCGATGAGTCGGCTGAAGTTCAGGGCCAGGAGTTGCTGCTGGCCGGCTGGGGTGAGGCGGCCGGGGTTGCCGCTGCGGGTCAGGCCGGGGAGGCAGGAACGGTGGTTGAGCGCGCCGTCCGGGGCGGGTGGGGTGCGGGGTGTCATGGAGGGCTGATTTTGCCGGTGCTGGGCGGGTTCCGGTGGTGGTGCGGGTCGCGGTGTCGGGGGGTGTTTTCGGGTACAATGGGCAGCATAGAAGGACCCGGTTCTATTACGCCCTGAGCATAATCGTGCTAGAATCGTTCCATCCCTGGCCCCGCGCCGGGACCTCCCCAACTCACCTCTGCGGCGCGGCCCCGGCCACGCCCGGACCTGCACCACTGGAGCAACATGACCGGAATTCTTCCCGTTGACATCACCAGCGAAGTCAAGACCAACTTCATCAACTACGCCATGAACGTGATCGTGGACCGCGCGCTGCCCGACGTGCGCGACGGCCTCAAGCCCGTGCAGCGCCGGATCATGTACGCCATGATGCTCGAGGGCCTGTACGCCAACCAGAAGCACGCCAAGTCGGCGTCCGTGGTCGGCGAGGTCATGAAGAAGTACCACCCGCACGGCGACTCGTCCATCTACGACGCCATGGTCCGCCTGGGCCAGTGGTGGAACATGCGCTACCCGATGGTCCACCCGCAGGGGAACTTCGGCTCCATCGACGGCGACCCACCCGCCGCGATGCGTTACACCGAGGCCCGCATGACCAAGGTCGCCGAGGAAGTCCTGGCCGACCTGGAAAAAGAGACCGTCGACCTGAAACCCAACTACGACGAGACGACCGTCGAACCCAGCGTGCTGCCCTCGGCCGTGCCGAACCTGCTGATCAACGGCGCGTCCGGCATCGCGGTGGGCATGGCGACGAACATCCCGCCGCACAACCTGACCGAGATCTGCAACGGCCTGCTGGCCCTGATCGACGACCCGCACATCGGCCTGGACGCCATGATGCAGCACGTCACCGGCCCGGACTTCCCGACCGGCGGGCGCATCAGCAAGCAGGGCATCCGTGACGCGTACGCCACCGGCCACGCCGGCCTGAAGGTGCGCGGCAAGGCCCGCATCGAGGAGAAGAACGGCCGCAACCAGATCATCATCAGCGAGATCCCGTATCAGGTGAACAAGACCAACCTGATCCAGACGATCAGCGCCATGTACAAGGCCGGGAAGATCCCGGACATCAGCGCCCTGCGCGACGAGTCCGACCGCAAGGACCCGGTGCGGATCGTGGTGGAACTCAAGCGCGGCGCGATTCCCACCCTGGTCCTGAACCAGCTGTACAAGTACACGCAGCTGCAGGGCACCTTCACGGTCATCAACCTGAGCATCGTGAACGGCGAGCCGCGCGTGCTGCCGCTGATCGACACCATGCGTTACTTCCTGGATCACCGCCGGGACGTGGTCACGCGCCGCACGCAGTACGACCTGAAGAAGGCCGAGGAACGCGCCCACATCCTCGAGGGACTGATCCGCGCGCTCGACCACATCGACGAGGTCATCAGCCTGATCCGTTCGAGCAACACGGGCGCCGAGGCGCGCGACTCGCTGATGGCCCGCTTCGGCCTGAGCGAGGTGCAGTCGCAGGCGATCCTGGACATGCGCCTGCAACGACTGGTGGGCCTGGAACGCGAGAAACTGATGGCCGAGTTCGACGAACTCCAGAAGACGATCGCGTTCCTGCGCTCCATCCTGGGCGACGAGGGCCTGCTCTGGAAGGAGATCAAGAAGGAGATCCGCGCCGTGCGCGACAGCTACGGCGACGAGCGCCGCAGCACCATCACGCTGCTGGAAGAGGACATCAGCAAGGAGGACCTGATCGCCGTCGAGGACATGGTCATCACCATGACCCGCGCCGGGTACCTGAAACGCACCAAGCTCGACGCGTACCGCGCGCAGGGCCGCGGCGGTCGCGGCTCGTCCGGCGGCAAGCTGCGCGACGAGGACGTGAACACCCGCGTGTTCGTGGGCAGCACGCACGACTTCCTGCTGTTCTTCACCGACAAGGGCCGCGTGTTCCACGAAAAGATCTACGACCTGCCGGAGGCGGGCCGTGACGCCAAGGGCACCCACATCCGCAACCTGCTGCCGGGCCTGCGTGACGACGAGAACATCGCCTCCGTCCTGAGCGTCAGGGGCTTCGAGGAGGAGGGCTGCTTCATCTTCGCCACCCGCAACGGCGTGGTGAAGAAGACCCTGATCACCGATTACGGGAACATCACCTCGGCGGGCCTGATCGCCATCAACCTGCAGCAGGGTGACGAACTGATCAGCGTGGGCATCGTGCAGGACAGCGACCACGTGATCCTGGCGACCCGCAACGGCAAGGCCATGCGCTTCCAGAGCGGCGAGGTGCGCGACACGGGCCGCGCCACGCAGGGCGTGATCGGCATCCGCCTGCGTGAAGGCGAGCAGGACGCCGTGGTCAGCATGGCGCTGGTGCCCGGCGGCGACGAGAACAGCGAGCTGCTGGCCGTCAGCGAGTGCGGGCTGGGCAAACGCACCCCGGTGAGCGAGTACCCCGCCAAGGGGCGCGGCGGGATGGGCGTGATCACGCTGGACGTCACCGAGAAGACCGGCAAGCTGGTCACGCTGGCCCGCGTGGCCGGTGACGAGGAACTGATGGTCCTGACCGAGAAGGGCACCGTGATCCGCACCCGCGTCGAGGAGGTCCGCGTGACCGGCCGCAACGCGCAGGGCGTGAAGGTCATCAATGTGTCGGACAAGGACAGCGTGATCAGCGCCTTCCCGATCCGCCGCGAGGACGAACTCTGACCGGCTGACCCCTGACCTCCGGGCAGGGTGGGCGGCGGGGTGCAGGCCTCGCCGCCCACAGCTGTTTCGTGCGGTCCTGCCGGGCCGGGAAGCCTGATACGGATTCCGTTTGTTTCACCGACAATCCGGAACTTCACCGGATTGTCGGCTCCACGTCCGGAACCCGTTTTTCTCCCACTCGCTTCGCTTGGATTGAACGGGCTTTGCAGCCCATTCAATCGGAGTCCGTATGATTCGAACCGGTTGTTCAGTCGGCCCGTACCGGGGGTGAAGGGGCGGTTGCCGGTAGGGCAGTGGCGGACGCACCCGGCGGGGGCGGTGAGTACCGGGTGAGGCGGCCCGGCCCGGTGCCGTGACCGAAAAGGCTGTCCTGCCGCTGGTCGGGGCGGTTCGAGCTGACCTGGCGATCTGTAATCTCAATGCTGATTAAAGAAACAAAAGTGTTTACAAAAAAGTGATGTTGGGTTACACTGTGAGCACGTCGGGAATAAGCCCCCGGCACCCGTTTCCCCCCTCTCACACCGCCCAAGGAGGCGCACACAATGACCCTGACCACCAACACCCGGACCTTCGTGGACACCGTGACCTACCGCCCCGGCGCCGTCATCCTCTACCCCGGCAAGAGCGACATGCTCTACCGCGTCTCGACCGGTCTGGTCCGCGTGCACACCATGGACGACGACGGCAACGGCCTGACCCTGCGCTACGTCAAACCCGGCGAGTACTTCGGTGAGGAAGCCCTGGCCGGCGTGAACCGCGCCTACTTCGCCGAGGCCGTCACGGACTCCAGCATCGACGTGATCAACCCCGCCCTGATGAGCGCCGAGGACAACCTCGTGGTCACCACCCACCTCGTGCGCACCCTGGAACGCGCCTACGAGAGCATCTACCGCCTGGTCGGCAAGCGGCTGCGCGCCCGCATCGCCGGGGAACTGCTGGAACTCAAGGACACCGCCCTGGCCACCCAGCTCGACAGCGGCGAGACCATGATCTACGCCACGCACGACGAACTGGCCGCCGCCGTCGGCTCGGTCCGCGAGACCGTCACCAAGGTCGTGGGCGAACTGTCCCGCGAGGGTGTGATCAGCGCCGGCTACGGCAAGATCACCCTGAGGAACGAGGCGGCCCTCCAGACCATCGCCGCCGCCTGATCCACCCACCCCTCCAGCAGCGCTGCCCGGTCCTCACGCCGGGCAGCGCGTTCATCTGTGGCGGGCGTGGGGACCGGCCGGGGCGGGTGTTTCCGTCCATGTGACACCCTGCGGGCTGGACAGCGGGCCGCGTTGCCATTCCCCCCCAAGCAGTTGACCTTTAGACTCAACCGCATGAGCCTGACCGTCACCCCCGACCGACCCCTGCGTGTCGCCGTGATCGGCAGCGGCCCCAGCGGCATCTACGCCGCCGAGGCCCTGCTGAAAAGCGACCTGAACGTCGATATCGACGTCCTCGACCGCCTGCCCACCCCCTACGGACTGGTGCGCTACGGCGTGGCGCCCGACCACCTGACCATCAAGAGCGTCACGCGCGGCTTCGAGAAGACCCTCGGCGACCCGCGCGTGCGTTTCCTGGGCAACGTGGAATTCGGCACCGACCTGACCCACGAGGACGTCCTGAGCCACTACGACGCCGTGCTGTACACCGTCGGCGCCAGCAGCGACCGTCGCCTGGGCATTCCCGGCGAGGACCTGACCGGCTCCATGAGCGCCACCGAGTTCGTCGCGTGGTACAACGGCCACCCGGACGCCGCCGCCCGCGAGATGGTCCTCAGCGCCGGTGGCGTGGCCGTGGTCGGCGTGGGGAACGTGGCGCTCGACGTGAGCCGCATCCTCGCCAAGACCACGCAGGAACTGCGCAGCAGCGACATCGCCCCCCACGCCCTGGACGCCCTGGAACACAGCGCCGTGAAGGACGTGTGGATCCTGGGTCGGCGCGGTCCGGCGCAGGCGGCCTTCACGACCAAGGAACTGCGTGAATTCGGTGAACTGCACGAATCCGAACCCGTCGTGGACCCCGCCGAGATCGCCCTGACCGAGGCCGAGGAAGCGGCTGTGACCGACAACGTGAAGAAGAAGAACATCGAGGTCCTGCGCGACTTCGCCGCCCGCGAACGCGAGGGCAAACCCCGCCGCGTGCACCTGCGCTTCCTGGTCTCCCCCACCGAGATCATCGACGACGGCACCGGGCACGTGGGCGGCCTGAAGGTGGAACGCAACCGCCTGGACGACAGCGGCAACGCGGTCGGCACCGGCGAGTACGAGGTGCTGCCGGTGCAGATGGTGCTGCGCTCGGTCGGGTACCGGGGCGTGGCGCTGCCCGGCGTGCCCTTCGACGAGCGGCGCGGCGTGATTCCCAACGAGGAAGGCCGCGTGGAGGGCCGCGTGGGCGAGTACACCGCCGGGTGGATCAAGCGCGGCCCGAGCGGCGTGGTCGGCACGAACCGCAAGGATGCCACCGACACCGTCGCGCACCTGCTGGCCGACGTGCAGGGCGGGAAGCTGCCCGGCGCGCCCCAGCCCACCCGCGCGGCCGTGGACGCCCTGCTGGCCGGACGGGGCGTGCAGGTGTACTCGTTCGCGGACTGGCAGGCGCTCGACGCGCACGAACTGGCGACCGGGCAGGCTGAGGGTCGCCCCCGCCGCAAGGTCGTGCACCGCGAACTGATGCTCGGGCACCGCCAGGGCTGACCGCCCACGCCGGAGGGGGGGCAGGGGAGCGTTCTGGCATACTCGCCGCATGAGCGCCCCCCTGACCCCCGAGCATGCCGACGTGCTGGTCGTCGGCGCCGGCCCCGCCGGACTGCACGCCGCGTTCTACGCCGCCTGGCGCGGCCTGAACGTGACCGTGCTGGAGGCCCGCCACGAACCCGGCGGGCAACTGACCGCCCTGTACCCGGACCGCCGGGTGTACGACGTGCCGGGCCTGCCCGCCACGCCCGCCGCCGACGTGATCGCCGCGCTCGTCCGGCAACTGGACGGACTGCCCGCGCAGCTGCACCTGAACACCCTGGCCCGCACGCTGCAACCCGACGGTGACGGCTGGCAGGTCGGGGCGATCGGCCCGCACGGCCCGCAACACTACCGGGTGGGCGCCGTGATCCTGACGGCCGGCCTGGGCGCCCTGCTGCCCCGCGAGGCCCGCGTGCCCGGCACCCACCCGGACGTGCGGACGGACGTGCCGGACCCGGCGGACCTCGTGGGCCGCCGCGTGCTGATCGTGGGCGGCGTGCCGCAGGCCACCCGCGCCGCGCTGGAACTCGCGCAGGCGGGGGCGCAGGTGACCCTCACGCACCGCCGCGCCGGCTTCCGGGGCAGTCCCGCCGAACTGGACGCCCTGAAGGCCGCGCAGGCGGGCGGGCAGCTGACGGTCCTGGCACCGGCCGTGCTGCTGAACGTCACGCCGACCGGCGCGGCCCTCACCGTGGACGGCCAGCCGCGCGACGTGCCGGCCGACACGGTCCTGATCCTGAACGGCTACCTGCCGGACCTGACGCCCGTGCAGGGCTGGCCGCTGGACTGGCAGGGCGAGTACGTCCCGGACGGCACGGGCGGCCGCACCACCCTGAGCGGCGTGTTCGTGGCGGGCGATCTGGCGGCGTCCGGGCAGGACTTCAAGCTGATCTCGGTGGGGCTGGCACAGGCGGCGGTGGCGGCCAATCACGCCGCGCACCACGTCCGGCCGGACCTGCGCGTGCGGCCCGGTCACTCCAGCGAGAAACGCCTCAGCTGATCAGGCCCGCGAAGATGCCCTTCAGCTGATCAGGCCGGTGTGCGCGCGTGGGGTCAGGCCCTGGGCGCGCACCAGCGACCGCACTTCCTGGCAGCGGCAGCCCCGGTACGTGCACAGCAGGCCTTCCGGGTCGCGGTTCAGCAGGCGCACCGTGGCGTCCACGAGGTCCCGCACGCGGTACAGGCGCAGCGTGGCCGACCCCACCTGCGCGCTGCGCAGTCCCAGGTGAACCTCGGGCGCCAGATGATCGAAGTCCGCCGAGCAGTTCGGGAAGGCCGTGGGCAGCACCTGACCGTCCAGCGGCACGTAACGCGTCAGCAGCGGCATCCCCGCGAGGTGCTCGCCGTAGTGCACGCTGGTGTTGCTGCCGAAATCCACGCCCATCAGCAGCGCGTACCCGTCCAGGTCGTACAGCGCCCCGATCGGCTGGTAGGGACTGCTCAGGGACTGCGCCTGCGTGATGCGCCCGGCCTCGGCGCCCAGCGCGATGAAACTCAGGGTCGGGTGGAAGGAGCGCAGCGCGGCGGCGCGTTCCACGATCTCCTGCGACACCCGCCCGATATCGCGGCTGACCCGGCTGTCCCGGCCGAAACGGGCGTGCGTGGTCGAGGTCGGCCGCGACAGCAGCGTCGAGTACGTGAACGCCGGGGCCACCAGCGTCGCCGTGCGCGCTGCCAGGGCGTCCACGACCGTCCGGGCGCCGCCGTCCAGCGTTCCGAAGGATTTCAGGCTGGCGTGCACGATCACGTGCTGCGACCCGTCCAGCCCCAGCGCCCGCAACCCCTCGTCCAGTTCGGCGGGGGTGACGGCGGGGCGGCGAAGCAGATTCAACACACCCGCAGTTTACTCCGCGTGGCGGGGGCAGGGCAGCCACCGGGTTGTGGACAGGGTGGTGGACCGTGGGCAGCAGGGGGTGGCCGGCAGGCACAAGAGCGTGACCCGCCTGCGGGGAAGCAGGGCGGGTCACCAGGGTGCGTTCCTTCTTTACGGGGGACTCTCCGGGTCGCCTCCGTCCGGACCCGGCGGGCCTTGCAGGCCGTTCAGGTCCGAGTCCGCTTTACTTGACGAAGAGCATCTGGCGGTAGGTGGGCAGCGGCCAGAGCTTGCTGCTGACGACCTTCTCGAGTTTGTCGGCGGCGGCGCGCACGTCGTTCATGGCGGGCAGGACGTGGTCGCGCATGTGGTGGGCTTTCTCGTGGACCTCGTCACCGCCGAGCGCCTCGTTCTGGACGCGCAGGGCCTGGAGGGCGTCGAACAGTTCGTCGGCGGCGGCGCTGACCTCGGTGGTCACGCCCTGGGCGGCGCGGCTGCCGCCAGCCTTGCCGAGGTCCGCGAGGTAGTTCAGGGCGGCGGGCAGGATCTGCGTCTGGGCCATGTACTCGGTGGTTTCACCCTCGATGTTCACGGTCTTGAAGTAGATGTCGTACATGATTTCCTGACGCGCGGCGAGTTCGCGTTCGTTCAGGATGCCCAGCTTGCCGAACAGTCCCACGTTCTTCTCGCTGTTCAGGTGCTCGATGGCGTCGAGGGTGGTGCGCAGGTTCAGCAGGCCGCGTTCCTTCTCGGCTTCCTGGTGCCAGGCGTCGCTGTAGCCGTCGCCGTTGAAGACGATTCGCTGGTACTTCTGGTAGGTGCTCTTGACGACCTCGGTGACGGCGTCGTCGAGGCTCAGGCCGGCGTCCAGCCTGGCTTTCAGGTCGGCGGTGAGTTCCGAGACGCTGTCGGCGACGATGGCGTTCAGGACCGTGATGGGGAAGCTGATGCTCTGCGAGGAGCCGACCGCGCGGAACTCGAACTTGTTGCCGGTGAAGGCGAACGGGCTGGTGCGGTTGCGGTCGCCGGCGTGGACGGGAATCTCGGGCAGGACGGAGCTGCCCAGGCCCATCAGGCCGGCGGACTTGCCGCTGCCGCCCTGGCCGCTGACGATGCGGTCGAAGATGTCGGTCAGTTCGCTGCCCAGGAAGATGGAGATGATGGCGGGCGGGGCCTCGTTCGCGCCGAGGCGGTGGTCGTTGCTGGCGCTGGCGACGCAGGCGCGCAGCAGGTCCTGGTGGGTGTCGACGGCTTTCAGGACGGCGGTGCAGAAGAACAGGAACTGCATGTTCTCGTGGGGGGTATCGCCGGGTTCCAGCAGGTTCTCGCCGGCGTTGGTGGCCATGCTCCAGTTGCAGTGCTTGCCGCTGCCGTTCACGCCCGCGAAGGGTTTCTCGTGCATCAGGCAGACCAGGCCGTACTTGCGGGCGGTGGTGCGCAGGACCTGCATGATCAGCTGCTGGTGGTCGGCGGCGATGTTGGAGTGCTCGAAGATCGGGGCGATCTCGAACTGGCCGGGCGCGACCTCGTTGTGGCGGGTCTTGACCGGGATGCCCAGGGCGTACAGCTGCATCTCGGCGTCGGTCATGAAGCTCAGGACGCGGTCGGGAATGGCGCCGAAGTAGTGGTCCTCGAGTTCCTGGCCGCGCGGGGGTTTGGCGCCGAACAGGGTGCGGCCGGTCATGACCAGGTCGGGGCGGCGGTAGTAGTACTCCTCGGCGATCAGGAAGTACTCCTGCTCGGCGCCCAGGCTGCTGCCGACGCGGGTGCCGGCGCTGGCGCCGAACAGTTCCAGGGCGGGCGTGACGGCGCTGTTCAGGGCCTCGATGGAGCGCAGCAGCGGGGTCTTGAGGTCCAGGGCCTCGCCGGTCCAGGAGGCGAACACGCTGGGGATGCACAGGGTCGCGCCGTTGGCGTGCCGGACGATGAACGCCGGGGAGGACGGGTCCCAGGCGGTGTAGCCGCGCGCCTCGAAGGTGGCGCGCAGACCGCCGGACGGGAAGGAGCTGGCGTCGGGCTCGGCCTGGATGAGTTCCTTGCCGGAGAAGGACATGATGGCCACGCCGTCACCGGCGGGGTTCAGGAAGGAGTCGTGTTTCTCGGCGGTGGAGCCGGTCAGCGGCTGGAACCAGTGGGTGTAGTGCGTGGCGCCCTTTTCCATGGCCCAGGTCTTCATGGCGAGCGCGACGGTGTCGGCGATGCCGGCGTCGAGCTGCGCGCCGCGTTCCACGGTGCCCTGCAGGCTCTTGTAGGCGCTCTTGCTGAGGCGGGCCTTGAGCTGGTCGAGGGTCAGCACGTCGCTGGCGAACAGGTCGTTCACGACCTCCAGCGGCGAGGCGGAGGGGGTGGTGTCCACGCGCCAGTTGCGTGCGGCCGAGTTGACGTCGAAGTCCTGGTTCATGTCGCTCCCTGGTGCGGGCCTGGGCCGCTGGTGCGGGCGTGGGGGCATCCCGTGATCTCACGCCGCGCCGGCCCGTATGACCCGCTCACTGCCCGCGAGTATAGGAGGGTCTTTTCATGCGGTCAACGTATTCTTCTGAACAAGATGCCGGCCCGTCCCGTCTTTCCGGGCGTTTGGCCGGGCGTTCCTGCAGATTGTCAGCGCGGAGTGTCACGGACGTGCAGGCAGCGCGGAACAATCTGCGGGCAGCAGGCAGGGGCGGCCGACGCTCGGGGTGACGGACGGCTGGGAAGGTCGTACCATTTCGGGACGACCGGGTGGTGTGCCGGCAGGCGGCGCGTCGGCCGCTCCGCAGGCACGGCCCGCGCTCCAACCTGTGTTCGCCACTGCACTCCCGCATTCACCCCCACCGGAGGTCCGTTTCAGATGCCCACCCGTTCCAGCCGCCCCGCCACACCGGTTCCTTCCGAGAGCACGGACCGTTCCACCCGGCCCGACGGCCCCACGCGCGAGAGCATCCTGGCGCGCCTGCAGGAGGCGGAAGTCAAGTTCCTGCGCCTGCAGTTCACCGATATCCTGGGCGCCACCAAGAACGTCGAGGTGCCCAAATCGCAGTTCCAGAAGGCCCTGAACGGCGACGTGACCTTCGACGGCAGCGCCGTGGAGGGCTTCACGCGCGTCGAGGAATCCGACATGCTGCTGCGCCCGGACCTGAACACCTTCCTGATCTACCCGCAGTTCTCCCGCGAGGAGGGCGAGCGCGGCCGGGTCGCGCGGCTGATCTGCGACGTGGCCCTGCCGGACGGCACGCCGTTCGAGGGGGACCCCCGGCAGGTGCTCAAGCGGCAGATCGCGCGGGCGCAGGCGCTGGGCTTCGAGATGTTCGTCGGCACCGAACCGGAGTTCTTCCTGTTCGAGCGCACCCCGGCCGGGGTGGGCAGCACCGTCACGCACGACCGCGCCGGGTACTTCGATCTGGCGCCCATCGACAAGGGCGAACGCATCCGCCGCGAGATCACGAACAAGCTCGTCGAGATGGGCTTCGAGATCGAGGCCGCGCACCACGAGGTCGCGCCCGGCCAGCACGAGATCGACTTCCGGTACGCCCCGGCGCTGGAGACGGCCGACCGCATCGCCACGTTCAAGTTCGTGGTCAAACGCGTGGCGCTGGAGTACGGACTGCTGGCATCGTTCCTGCCCAAACCGATTCCCGGCGTGAACGGCAGCGGCATGCACTGCCACCTGAGCCTGTTCCAGGGTGGCGTGAACGCCTTCGCGGACCCGGCTGGCGAGTACGGTCTGTCGCGCACGGCCGAACAGTTCATCGCGGGGCTGCTGGATCACGCGGGCGGCATGACGGCCATCACGAACCCGCTGGTGAACAGCTACAAGCGGCTGGTGCCGGGGTTCGAGGCGCCGGTGAACGTGGCCTGGAGTACCAGTAACCGCTCGGCCCTGATCCGCATTCCGGCCAAGCGCGGGAACTCCACGCGCGCCGAGCTGCGCATGCCCGACCCGAGCTGCAACCCCTACCTGGCGCTGGCCGTGATGCTGGCGGCCGGTCTGGACGGCATGGAGCAGCGCATGGAGCCCGCGCCGGCCATCCAGCGCAACATCTTCAAGATGACGGTCCGTGAGAAACGCCACCACCGCGTCAAGGAGCTGCCCACCGACCTGCGCGAGGCCGTCGAGGAACTGGAGAAGGACGACGTGATGCGCCGCGCACTGGGCGAGCACGTCATGGATCACTTCGTGGCGGCCAAACGCGCCGAGTGGCGCGAGTACAGCGCCGCCGTGCACCAGTGGGAACTGGACCGTTACCTCGACCTGATCTGAAGACGCCTGGAAGGGCCTGTGCCGGGCCGCCTGATGCCGTGGCAGATCCAGTGATACGGACTCCGATTGAATGGGCTGCAAAGCCCATTCAATCCGAGCGGATGCGAGAAGGAGAGAAACGGGTTCCGGACGTGGAGCTGGCAATCCGGTGAAGTTCCGGATTGTTGGCGAAACAAACGGAATCCGTATGACAGGGCCGCAGGCACCCGTATCACACGGCGGGAAGGACAACCTGGGTTCGCGATGGCGGCCCGCGTTCTCCTTCCCGCCGTCCTCTGTGGCCCAGACGGACGGGAGGAAGGGGCGGTGGCGGGCCGGGCCGCCCGCAGCCCAGCCGTACCGGTGACTGCGCCGTGAGTCGTCTTCATCAAGCGGGGGATGGTCGTGCGGGCTGGACAGGTTCATCTTGCGTTCCACTGCGTGGAAACAACCATTCCAGATTCAGTAGCGCCCGTCCGCGCAACCGGATTGCCATTTCTTTGGGCCGCACAGCAATCATGCTGTGGTATCAGGGTGGTCTTGCCAGAATCATTTCAATGGTCCTCATGAGTAACGCATTGACATGACCTAAAGCGCTCCATAGAATCTCGGCATCACTACACCGCACCAGGGCTGCTCAAGGCCCGACGTGTACCCATATCTGGAGGACCCATGAAGAAAACCGCCCTGAGCCTCACCGTCCTGGCAGCCCTCGCCCTCGGCACCGCGTCCGCCCAGACCACCATCAAGATCGCCAGCCTCAGCCCGCTGTCCGGCGGCCAGAGCGACCTGGGCACCCAGATCCGCAACGGCACCCAGCTGGCCGTCAACGAGTACAAGGCCCAGTTCAAGAAGCTCGGCTTCGACCTCGTGCTCGTCCCCTACGACGACCAGGCCGACCCCGCCACCGGCACCGCCGCCGCCCGCAAGATCGCCGCCGACCGTCAGATCCTCGCCGTGGTCGGCACCCTGAACTCCGGCGTGGCGATTCCCGCCAGCCAGGCGCTGGTGTCCAGCAAGGTCGCCATGGTCTCCCCCGCCAACACCGCCAACGGCGTGACCGACCGCGGCCTGAGCAACATGAACCGCATCGTCGCCCGTGACGACTCGCAGGGCCCCGCCGGCGCGAACTTCATCAGCGGCAACCTGAAGGCCAAGAAGGTCTACATCCTGAACGACAAGACCGCCTACGGCGAGGGTCTGGCCAAGGAAGTCGAGAAGGCCCTGAAAGCCAAGGCCGTGACCGTCAGCGCGAACGAAGGCACCGAGGAGAAGAGCGACTTCTCCAGCATCATCGCCAAGATCAAGCTGCAGAAACCCGACGCCATCTACTTCGGCGGCATCTACAACCAGGTGGGCGTGTTCATCAAGCAGCTGCGTGAAAGCGGCGTCGCGACCCCCGTGGTCGGCGGCGACGGCCTCGACAGCGGCGAGCTGCCCGTGATCGTCGGCGCGGCCAACGCCAACAACATCTACTTCACGACCGTCGCCGCGCCCATCGACGCGCTGCCCGCCGCGAAGGTGTTCGCCACCAACTACAAGAAGACCTTCAACGACGACGCCCAGGGCTTCGGTGCCTTCGGGTACGACGCCGCCAAGGTCGTGCTGCAGGGCGTGCTGAACGCCACCCGCGCCAACGGCAACAAGGTCCCCAGCCGCGCGCAGGTCGAGAGCGCCATCCGCAAGGGCAACTTCACGGGCCTGCTGTCCGGTACCGTCGCCTTCAACTCGGTCGGTGACCGCAAGGCCGGCACGCTGTACGTGATGAACGTCACGGACGGCAAGTTCAAGCTCAGCACCAGCATTCCCGTCAAACCCGTCAAGCAGTAAGGCTGTTTTCCGGGGCGCGTCTATACACGCGCCCTCCTGTACGACAGTTCCCCGTACCATCCTGGGGCCGGGCCTATGTGCTCGGCCCCGCCTGCATTCCAGCTGTTGACCCGGCGTGCAGGCAGGTGCGCAGGCAGGCACACACCGCCAGACCGGGGAGCTGTCCGCAGGAGCCGGGCGCGCTTCCCGCCGGCCACGGCCAGGTCGTTCCCCTCGTTTTACCGTTCGTTTCACCGTTGAACTGCGCGTGACGGCCACGCCGTCATGCCCGCAGCGGCGCCGGACCCGGTGGTCCGGGTATCCGGATTTTCATGGGTTGTCAAAGGAGTTGGTTGTTTTGGATTTTGCGACGTTGTTGACCTTTCTGATCGGCGTGATCACGGGCGGGCTGGTGCTCGGGTTCGTCTACGCCATCATCGCGCTGGGGTACACCATGGTGTACGGCGTGCTGCAACTCATCAATTTCGCGCACTCGGAAGTGTTCGTCACGGGCGCCGTGGTGGGCTTCGAGGTCTTCCGCGTGCTGGCGCCGGTCGAGATGAACGGCTACCTGAAGCTGCTGATCGCGCTCGTCGCGGCCATGACCATCTCGGGCCTGCTGAACGTGGTGATCGAACGCCTCGCGTACCGCCCGCTGCGGAACTCGCCGCGCCTCGTGCCGCTGATCACCGCCATCGGCGTGTCGCTGATCCTGCAGGACGTCCTGCGCGTCATTGAGGGCTTCCAGGGTCGCTTCGACCTGACGTACACCCTGCCGAACGGGTTCTCCGCGCCGTTCTGCGGCGCCGAGAGCACCTGCGCGCCCGTCGGGAAGTTCCTGACCGGCATCGGCGTGAGCCTGCAGCTCAAGGACGTGATCCTGGTCGTCGTGTCCCTGCTGAGCCTCGCGGTCCTGAACTACATCGTGAACCGCACCCGCCTGGGCAAGGCCATCCGCGCCGTCGCGCAGGACCGCGTGACCGCCGGCCTGATGGGCATTGACGCCAACCGCATGATCAGCGCCACCTTCCTGATCGGCGGGGCGCTGGGCGGCATCAGCGGCGTGCTGTTCGGCATGAAGTTCGGCACCATCAACGCCTACAGCGGCTTCATTCCGGGCGTGACCGCCTTCACGGCCGCCGTGCTGGGCGGCATCGGCTCGATTCCCGGCGCGGTGCTGGGCGGCCTGCTGCTGGGCGTGCTGGAGAAACTGATCGGCGTGACAAACGTGTTCGGTGAGGTGCTGGGCATCGCGAACCTGGGCGTCATCGACGACTCGTACAGCAAACTGGGTGCCTTCATCGCGCTGGTGCTGATCCTGATCTTCAAACCCACCGGCCTGCTCGGCAAGAGCAACGTGGAGAAAGTATGACCGCCCCCACGTCCACCCCCAACCCGTTCAAGAACCTCCCACGCGCCGGTCAGCCTGACCGTACGGTCCTGCTGATGTTGTTCTTCATCATCAGCAGCGGTATCCTGCTGGCCTCGCACAACGCCCCGCTGCTGGAGTCCCTGGGGTCCCTCGGCAGCTTCCTGAAAAACCCCATCGTGGAAGCCCTGTTCGTCAGCCTGTTCCTGGCGAACGTGCTGTTCGCGTACCTGTGGAAGGCCGCCCCGTGGGCGCGGATGCTGGTGGGGGTCGGCAGTCTGCTGTTCGTGCTGCCGCTCGCCGGCCGCGAGGACACCAGCCTGCTGGACCTGAGCATCCAGATCATGATCTTCGCGGCGCTGGCGCTGGGCCTGAACATCGTGGTGGGTCTGGCGGGCCTGCTTGACCTGGGGTACATCGCGTTCTTCGCGGTGGGCGCGTACCTGTGGGGTATCTTCGCCAGCCCGCGCTTCGCGGAGGTGCTGCGCTACTACGGTGAGAATCCGGGCGCCACGAACGCCGGGACGCTCGCCATCGGGCTGTTCCTGCTGGTCGTGACGATCGCCAGTCTGGTGTACATCTCGCGCCTGACCGCCCGCACTGCCCCGACCGCCCTGTCCACCTGGAGTTTCCGACTGGCGAGCCTAGGCGCGGTCGCCGGCCTGACCCTGACCCTGCGGGCCGTGATGGTCCTGATGTCCGGCAGCGCCGACTCGCTGGAAGCCGGCATCAACCCCGGATTCTTCTGGCTGTTCCTGGCCCTGAGCATCATGGCGGCCGCCATCGTGGGCGTCCTGATCGGCCTGCCGGTCCTGAAACTCAAGGGCGACTACCTGGCGATCATCACGCTGGGCCTGGGCGAAGTGATCCGCGTGCTGGCGAACAACCTGGACCTGTACTCGGCCGGGTCGCAGGGCATCACGCCCATCGGGACCGCGTCGGTGCCGTGGTTCAACACGCTGGCCGGCGCGCTGGGCTTCGCCGAGGACCAGCACTACCTGCTGTTCCTGTACGCGCTGGTGCTGGTCGTGATCGGCGTGATCCTGCTCGTGAACGTCCGCCTGGACCGCAGCCGCATCGGCCGCGCCTGGATCGCCATCCGTGACGACGAGGTCGCCGCGCAGGCCATGGGCGTGCCGCTGATGCAGACCAAACTGATCGCCTTCGCGACCGGCGCGAGCTTCGCGGGAGTCATGGGCATGATCTTCGCCGCGAAACAGACGTTCATCAGCCCCGAGAGCTTCGTGCTGAACCAGAGCATCATGGTGCTCGCCATGGTCATCCTGGGCGGCATGGGGTCCTTCCCCGGCGTGATCCTGGGCGCGGGCGTCGTGACGCTGCTGAACCTGCGCATCCTGCCGGGCCTGGGCGAGGCGACCGCCAACCTGGGCATCCCGCAGGAAGTGAACCCCGGCCAGCTGCAACGCCTGATCTTCGGCGCGATCCTGGTCGCCATGATGCTGCTGCGCCCCGAGGGCCTGCTGCCCAACCGCCGGCGACAGCTGGAACTGCACCACGAGGACCACCAGGAAGACGACAGCGCCCAGGGCAACGCCGGCGCGCTCGGCAAGGGCGGCGGCGACGTGTACAGCGCCGGGTACGCCCCGGCCAAGGAAGACGACAAGGCAGGGGGCAGCAGGTGAGCGGCAACATCCTCGAAGTGACGGGCGTCACGAAAGTCTTCGGTGGTCTGACCGCCGTGAACGACGTGACCATGAACATCCCCGAACGCAGCATCATCAGCGTGATCGGCCCGAACGGCGCCGGCAAGACCACCTTCTTCAACATGATCACCGGCATCTACGAACCCACCAAGGGCTCCATCCGGCTGGCCGGGCGTGAACTGGTGGGCCTGCGCCCGGATCAGGTGACGGAGGCCGGCATCGCCCGGACCTTCCAGAACATCCGGCTGTTCTCCAGCATGACCAGCGAGGAGAACATCATGGTGGGCCGCCACTCCCGCCTGAAAAGCACCTTCGTGGACGCCATGCTGCGCACGAAGAAATTCCACGAGTCCGAGCAGGAAGCCAGGGACGCCGCGCGGATCATGCTGGACTTCGTGGGGCTGGGCAAGTGGCGCAACGAACTCGCCACGAACCTCCCGTACGGGGACCAGCGCAAACTGGAGATCGCGCGCGCCCTGGCGACCACGCCGAAACTGATCCTGCTGGACGAACCGGCCGCCGGCATGAACCCCCGCGAGACCGAGGACCTGAAGGCCCTGATCCGCCGCATCCGCGACGAGCTGGGCGTCACCGTGTGCCTGATCGAGCACGACATGCGCCTCGTGATGACCCTGTCCGAGGGCATCACCGTGCTCGACTACGGCTCGAAGATCAGCGAGGGCCTGCCGCATCAGGTCCGCAACGACCCCCGCGTGATGGAAGCGTACCTGGGCCGCGGCGCCGCCGCCGGCGAGTACGGGAAGGAAGAGCGTCCCCATGTCTAAGGCCACACCCATGCTGGAACTGCAGGATATCCACACGTACTACGACCACATCCACGCCCTGAAAGGCGTCTCGATGACCGTGAACGAGGGCGAGATCGTCGCCCTGATCGGCGGGAACGGCGCCGGCAAGACCACCACGCTGCGCACCATCAGCGGCATGATGAAACCCCGCAGCGGCAGCCTGACCTTCGAGGGGCAGAACATCGCCGGGATTCCCGCGCATCACATCCTGAACCGCGGCATCAGCCACGTACCGGAGGGGCGGCGTATCTTCAAGGACATGACCGTCCGCGAGAACCTCGACGTGGGCGCGTACAGCGTCACCGACCGCGCCCTGATCGAGAGCCGCATCCAGGAGGGCTTCGGGTTCTTCCCGCGCCTGAAGGAACGCGAGGGGCAGCTGGGCGGCACCATGTCCGGCGGCGAACAGCAGATGCTCGCCATTGCCCGCGCGCTGATGGTCAACCCGCGCCTGCTGCTGCTGGACGAACCCAGCATGGGCCTGTCACCGCTGTTCGTGGAGGCCATCTTCGACATCATCGTGAAGCTGAACAAGGAGCGCGGGACGACCGTGCTGCTGGTCGAGCAGAACGCGAACATGGCCCTGCAGATCGCGCACCGCGCGTACGTGCTACAGACCGGCGAGATCAAACTGTCGGGCAACGCCGCCGACATCGCGCAGGACGAGAGCGTCCGCAAGGCGTACCTCGGCGACGAGTAACGTTCAGGCACGACTGGGCTGACCCTCCGGGAAACTGGGGGGTCGGTTCGTCTATCGAGATGGCGGGGCGCCGTGTTCGCCGCCATCTGCGGCATCAGCCGGACGGCGGGTCGGTTACGCTTGATGCCGATGCGTCTGAACCTGATTCCAGTGCTGGCGGCCCTCCTCCTGAGCGGGTGCGTGCCCGTGCAGACGACCGTGAATCCGACCCAGTTGCCTGCTGCGACCGATTACGGGGCGCACACGAACCCGATGGAGTGGTGGTACGTGAGCGCGTACCTGCCCGGCGAGGGGCTGGCGCTGCACTGGGCGCAGTTCCGGGTGCGGGACCCGCGCGTGCCGTTGCCGCTGATGATCTCGCACGTGGCGGTCACGGACCTGCGGACCGGGAAACTGACGTTCCTGGAGCAGCCTGCCGGGACTGGCGAGGTGACCTCTCCCCCGTTGCGGGTGCGGCAGGGGGCGTGGACGCTGACGCAGGCGGGCCCGGAGCCGACGGCGCCGCTGAGCCTGAAGGCCGGCCCGCTGGACCTGACGCTGACCCCCGTGAAGGGACCGGTGCTGCACCCGCCGGGGTACAGCGGCAGCGCCGACACAGGCGTGCTGTTCTACCAGGGAATCACGCGACTGGACCTGACCGGCACCGTGAACGGGCGCGCCGTGCAGGGGCAGGCGTGGCTGGATCACCAGTGGGGGAATCAGATACCGGGGCAGACGGCGCTGTGGGACTGGTTCAGCGTGCATCTGAACGGTGGGCGGGACCTGATGGTGTACCGCGTGCGCCGCCCGGACGGGAGCGTGGCGCAGCTGATCGGCAGCGTGGTGGAACCGGACGGGCGGGTGCGGGCCGTGCCGGGCCTGCGGGCCGAGCCGGGCGAGGTGTGGACCAGCCCCAGCGGGCGCCCCTACACGCTGGGCTGGCGGCTGGTGTCGGACGAGTTCGACCTGAGCGTGCGGGCGCTGCGGCGCGAGCAGGAACTCCTGAGCCGCAGCACCCGCATCGCGTACTGGGAAGGACCCATTGAGGTGTTGGGCGTGTGGGCCGGAGAGCAGGCCAGGGGGACCGGCATGATGGAACTCGTCAGCGGAACGTGGACGCCTCGGTAGGCGGGCGACTCTGTTCTATGCAGGACCGTGAGGCTGCTGTGGTCACGCGCTTCGTCCGGTGTCTGTTCAGTGGGTTGCCGGGTTCCACCGGGCTCTATCGTGTGCAGGCTGATACGGACTGCCGTTTGTTTCGCCAACAATCCAGAACTTCACTGGATTGCCGGCTCCACGTCCGGCAGCCCGCTGTTGCTCCTTCTCGCTTCGCTCGGATTGAACGGGCTGTGCAGCCCATTCAATCGGAGTCCGCATGACTTTCCGTGTATGGGTCGCTGAACGGGTGGGCGGCTGGTGGGCCGGGGTCGCCTGGGTCACGATCATTGATCCGCAATAAACTTGACATGACCTGACTCAAGTTTCAGAATGAGGGTAGTTGACCCAGCACCCACCCACCCATCCCCGGAGGTTCCAGACTTGAATCCCGACCGTTTCACCGAGGCCACCACCCAGGCCGTGCAGCAGGCGCAGACGCTCGCGCAGCAGCGCGGGCACCAGAACCTGACGCCCACCCACGTCCTGCGCGCCCTGACCGACAACGACACCGCCGTGCGCGCCCTGACCCTGGCCGGCGGCAACCTGACGGATATCCGCGCCGCGCTGGACGCCGAACTGGCCAAGCTCCCGCGCGTGCAGGGCGGCGAGGGTCAGCTGTACCTCGACCCGGCCCTGGCCCGCGCCTTCGGAAAGGCCGACACCCTGGCCGGGCAGCTGGGCGACGCGTTCGTGGCGGCCGACGCACTCCTGCTCGCCCTGCGCGGCGAGTACCGGGGCCGGGGCCTGCCGACCGAGACCGATCTGAACCGCGCCGTGACCGAACAGCGCAAAGGAAAGACCGTGACGACCAAGACCAGTGAACAGCAGTTCGACGCCCTCGCCAAGTACGGCACCGACCTCACGCAGCGCGCCCGCGACGGCAAGTTCGACCCCGTGATCGGCCGCGACGAGGAGATCCGCCGCGCCATGCAGATCCTCCTGCGCCGCACCAAGAACAACCCCGTGCTGATCGGCGAACCCGGCGTGGGCAAGACCGCCATCGCCGAGGGGCTCGCGATCCGCATCGTGAAGGGCGACGTGCCGGACGGCCTGAAGAACAAGCGCATCGTCAGCCTGGAGATGGGCAGCCTGCTCGCGGGCGCGAAGTTCCGCGGGGAGTTCGAGGAACGCCTCAAGGGCGTGATCGACGAGGTGATCGGCTCGGCGGGCGAGGTCATCCTGTTCGTGGACGAGATCCACACCATCGTCGGCGCGGGCAAGACCGAGGGCAGCCCCGACGCGGGCAACATGCTCAAACCCGCCCTGGCGCGCGGTGAACTGCACCTGATCGGCGCCACGACCCTGAGCGAGTACCGCGAGATCGAGAAGGACCCCGCCCTGGAACGCCGTTTCCAGCCGGTGTTCGTGAACGAGCCCAGCGTCGAGGACACGATCAGCATCCTGCGCGGCATCAAGGAGCGCTATCAGGTCCACCACAACGTGGAGATCACCGACCCGGCGCTGGTCGCCGCTGCGGGGCTCTCGCACCGCTACATCACCGACCGGCAGCTGCCGGACAAGGCCATCGACCTGATCGACGAGTCCGCCGCCCGGCTGCGCATGGCGCTGGAGAGCAGCCCCGAGCGCATCGACCAGCTCGAACGCCGCAAGCTGCAGCTGGAGATCGAACGCGAGGCCCTCAGGCGCGAGAAGGATCAGGACAGCCAGAACCGCCTGCTGGACATCGAGGGCGCCCTGAAGGGCCTCACCGACGAGCTGGCCGACGTCCGCGCCCGCTGGGAAGGTGAGCGGCACGAGGTCGCCGCGCTGCGCGAGAAGCGCGAGTCGCTCGATCAGGTGCGCACCGACATCGAGAAGGCCCGCCGGGACTACGACCTGCAACGCGCCGCCGAACTGGAGTACGGCACCCTGCCGCAGCTGGAGAAGGAGGTGCACGAGCTGGAGCAGAAGCTCAAGGGCGCCGAGTTCGCGCACACCCAGGTCACCGAGGAGGACATCGCCTCCGTGGTCAGCCGCTGGACCGGGATTCCCGTGAACAAGCTGATGGAGGGCGAACGCGAGAAGCTGCTGAAGCTGGAAGAGCAGCTGCATGGCCGCGTGATCGGTCAGGACCGCGCCATCGTGAGCGTCGCGGACGCCATCCGCCGCAGCCGCGCGGGCCTCAGCGACCCGAACCGCCCGCTGGGCAGCTTCATGTTCCTCGGGCCGACCGGCGTGGGCAAGACCGAGCTGGCCAAGGCCCTGGCGGAGTTCCTGTTCGACAGTCAGGACGCCATGGTCCGCATCGACATGAGCGAGTACATGGAGAAACACACCGTCGCCCGCCTGATCGGGGCGCCTCCCGGTTACGTCGGCTTCGAGGAGGGCGGCCAGCTGACCGAGGCCGTGCGCCGCCGCCCCTACGCCGTGCTGCTGTTCGACGAGATCGAGAAGGCCCACCCGGACGTATTCAACGTGCTGCTGCAGGTGCTCGACGACGGCCGCCTGACCGACGGGCAGGGCCGCACCGTGGACTTCCGCAACACCCTGATCATCCTGACGAGCAACATCGGCTCTCCCCTGATCCTGGAGATGCAGCACCGGGGCGACAGCGCGACCGACATCCGCGACGCCGTGATGGGCGAGTTGCAGGACCACTTCCGCCCCGAGTTCCTGAATCGCGTGGACGACATCATCGTGTTCGATGCGCTGACCGCCGCCGACCTGCACAGGATCGTGGACATCCAGATGCGCGGCCTGATCAAACGCCTCGCCGAACGCCGCGTGAGCCTGCACCTGAGCGGCGCCGCGAAGGACCGACTGGCCCAGATCGGGTACGACCCGGCCTTCGGCGCCCGCCCCCTCAAGCGCGCCATCAGCCGCGAGATCGAGACGCCGCTGGCCCGCGAGATCCTCCAGGGGAACGTGCCCGACAGCAGCAGCCTGACCGTGGACTACGACGGCACGAACTTCACGTTCCAGACCGGCGCGCTGAACTGAAGTGGACTCCGGTGGAATGGTTTGCGAAAACCGTTCCATCCGAGCAAAGCGAGTAGGAGCCAAGAGGATTCCGGGCGTGGAGTTGGCAGATCGGTGGGGTTCCGATCTGCCGACGAAACAGACGGAATCCGCACGATAAGGCAACGGGCAGCGGCTCCCCCGATGAAGGTGGGAGCCGCTGCCCGTTCTGGTCAGACGAGGTGTTCGGCGAGGCGGTCCCAGGTTTCGGTGATGCCCTGAAGCATGCCCATGTCCATGACCGCCTGCAGGTCCTCCGGGCGGACGTACGTGGAGCGGCTGGTGACGCGGGTGCCGCCGGGAACGGCCTCGAAGGTCAGGTCGGCCAGCGTGGCGGGCATCTGGTCGTTGACCGCGCCGTGCTCGTCGCTGAAGTGGTCGGTATACGTCAGGCGGGTGGGCGCCTCGATGCGCTCGTACACGCCCAGGCCCCAGCTGTTCATGCCGTGGAAGTCGCCCTGCGCGGGGTCGGTGCAGGTCATGCAGTAGTGCCAGCGGCCGCCGGGGCGCAGGTCCACCGTGCAGTGCGTGAGGGTCCAGCCGCGCGGTCCCCACCAGTGCTTCAGGTGCTCGGCCTGCGTGAACGCCGCGAAGACCCGGTCGGGCGTGGCGGCGAAGGTGCGTTCCAGCACGAGGGTGCGGGCGTCTTCGATGCGGTGGTCGAGCGTGGCGTGCGTCATGGGGAACCTCCGGGGTCGGTGGGGTCGGGTGCGGGGTCTTCGGGTGGGAGGGTGCGTAGGTAGTCGTCCAGCCGGTCCAGCCGCTCCTCCCAGAGGGGGCGGTAGCGGGTCAGCCAGTCGTCGAGGTCGCGGAACGGGGTGGGGCGCAGGTGGGCGATGCGGCGGTTGGCCTGGGGTTCCATGTGGACCAGTCCGGCGTCCGTGAGGACGCGCAGGTGCTTGGAGGTCTGCGGCTGGCGCAGGCCGAGCCGTTCGGCGATCTCGCCGACGCTGTGGGGCCGTTCGCGCAGCAGTTCGACGATCTGGAAACGGTGCGGGTCGGCCAGGGCGGTGAAGGTGTGGTGGTTCAAGCGGCGCGTGACCTCCTTCTGATGCGTTCGTTATGAACAGATTATGCCATAGAAGGAATATTCCTGTCAAGGCATATAACGGGTATCAGCACTGCCACTCCCGTTCAGCCCTCCGGGGACAGATCAGTCCAGCACGGGCACGCCCCGCGCGGCGAGCGCCCGCGCGAAGGCGTCGGGGTCGGCGGGCGTCAGGTAGTACGGCGTGCCGCCCCGCTCGACGATCAGGCCGCCGCGCGTGTTCGACGCGATGGCCTGCACGCTGCGGTACCCGGCCCCCGTGAAGGTGTAGTTCCCGGTGTAGTAGCCGGGCAGGCCCACCCCACCGACCCGCAGGCCCAGCCCGGCGTCGGTGCGGCGCACCCGCAGTTCGCGGTACGGCCACTCGAAGGTGCCGGAGAAGCGGCTGACGCGCAGGCCCGTGTCGGTCAGGGTGTACGCGAGGCGCCTGGGCACCTGCGCGAACAGTGCCCCCAGTCCCACGCCCAGCAGGGTCAGGGCCACGCTGCCCGCCACCGGCAGGGGCTTATCGGCGCCGTCGTCCGGAATCCAGGCGGTCACGATCAGGAGCAGGGGCACCAGCCACACCAGCGCCCGGAACCAGACGGGCGAGGTGGGTGGCGCGGCCGACAGCGGGGCAGTCATACCCTCAGGTACGCTCGGCGGCGGCGCGGGGTTTCCGGCTGCCAGTGCCGGTGCTGCCCTGCCAGACCTGCGCGACGGCTTCCTCAACGCTCTTCACACCGTTCGGGTGGCCGTCCAGGCCGGGCGGCACGATCAGGCGGGTGTACCCGGCGCGGCGGGCCTCCTCGGCGCGGCGGATGGAGGCGACGGTGGAGCGCACCTCGCCCGCCAGGCCGACCTCGCCGAACACGGCCACGCTGTCCGGCAAGGCGCGGCCCACCACGGCGGAGTACACCGCGAGCGCCACCGCGAGGTCTAGGCCCGGATCGGGCACCTTCAGGCCGCCCGCGAGGTTCACGTACACGTCCAGGCCGCCCAGCGTCAGGTCCAGGCGGCGTTCCAGCACGGCCAGGACGACGTCCACGCGGCGGGCGTCGAGGCCCACCACGACCCGGCGGGCGTTCGGGTACGGCGTCTTGCTGGCAAGCGCCTGCACTTCCAGCAGCATGGGGCGCTGCCCGTCGATGGTGGCGGCCACGACGCTGCCGGGCACCCCGACGGGCCGCTCGGCCAGGAACGCTGCCGACGGGTTCTCGACGGCGATCAGGCCCTCGCCGCGCATCTCGAACACGCCCAGTTCCCCGGCCTGCCCGAAGCGGTTCTTCACGCTGCGCAGCAGGCGGTACGACCCGACCGTCTCCAGGAAGACGGTGGTGTCCACGATGTGCTCCATGACTTTCGGTCCGGCGACTGTGCCGTCCTTCGTGACGTGCCCCACGAGGACGGTGGCGGTGCCGGTTTCCTTGGCGGCGCGGGTCAGCAGGGCGGTGCCGTCGCGGACCTGCGCCACGCCACCCGGCGCGCCGTCCCCCTCGACGGTCACGGTCTGGATGGAATCCACGATGCACAGCGCGGGCTTGTGCTCGGCCATCAGCGCCGCCACATGTTCGGCGCGGGTGTCGCGGGTGAGCTGAATCTCGGCCTTCACGCCCAGCCGGTCGGCGCGCAGGCGGATCTGCTCCAGGGATTCCTCGCCCGCCACGTACAGGACCGTGCCGCCCCCCGCCGCGACCTTATCCGCGACCTGAAGAAGCAGGGTGCTCTTGCCGATGCCGGGCTCCCCGCCGATCAGCGTGACGCCCCCGGCGACCAGACCGCCGCCCAGCACCCGGTCGAGTTCCGGAATCCCGCTCGGGGTGCGGGGCTCCTCGCGGCGTCCCACCCCGGACAGCGGCGTGAGGCGGCCGCCCGTGATGCCCCCGTACGCCCCGCCGCGCGCGGTGGTCGCGGCGGCCGGAACTTCCTCCTCGAAGGAGTTCCACGCCTGGCAGTTCGGGCAGCGGCCCAGCGGTTTGGCGCTGGTGTACCCGCAACTGGTGCAGACGTAGTTCGTGCGGGCTCTAGCCACGCGCGCCGGGGCGGCCGTCCGCCCGCCAGTACACGCCGTCCCCGCTGGCCAGGTAGTCGCTGTCGACCAGTTCCGTCAGCAGGAAGCTGGGGTCCTCCAGGGTGCTGTGGTCGGCCAGGATCTGCTCGACCTGCCCCTGGTCGTACGACACGCCGGGCTCGAACAGTCCGGTCAGGTAGTCGAGGATGGCCAGCTGGTGCGCGCGGCGGCGGTCGCTGGGCCACCCGGTGATGCGGCCGTATTCGTCCTGAAAGTCGACAATGCTCTTCGTCATGACCGCCATGGTACTGGACAGGCGGCGGGCGGATGGTTCCCGGACCCCGCATTGACGCGCCCGCCCCGCGCGGGGAACGATGGACGCACCCCACGCCGGGCGCGATCACGGCCCGATCACGCCCTGCCGCGCAGACTGCCCCCATACCCGCCCAGACGCGGGAAAGGAGAGTCCCCATGAACCAGCGTGCCCGCACCCTGACCGCCCTGTCCCTGTCCGCCGCCACCCTGCTGGGCGTCGCGGTGGCCGCGACCACCAGCGTCCGCTTCTTCATCAACGGGCGGGCCACCGCGAACGCCATCAGCGTGAACGGCACCACGTACGTCCCGGTGTCCGCCCTGAAGGCCGCCGGGCTGAACGTCACCACCACGGCGGGCCGCGTGGACCTGAACCTTGCGGCAGGCGGGCAGAATCAGGTGGCGGCCGTCAGCGGCTGCCTGGGCGAGACGCTGTTCAACGGCGTGTGGCGCTTCCGCGTGACGGACGTCCGGGCCGTGCCCAGCACGTACAACAACCGCCCCGGCTTCGAGATCACCGCCGAGGTCCGCAACGCCACCGGGCAGAGCCTCGACCTGACCGGCACCGGCTTCGGCCTCACGAACGTGAACCTCGCCTTCGCGGACGGCACCACGACCACCGTCGAGAGCGTCGCCCAGAACCGTGACGGCTGGGACCACAACCGCGCCGTCATGCCCGCCGGGGCGTACGCCATGCGGGCGCAGGTGCCCGGCAGGGGCACCCCCACGAAACTGGTGTACCTGCGCGCCGGCAACGTGAAGGCGGGCCTGCCGTGGAACACCCCGGACCCCGCCTTCCGGGTGGACCTCACCTGCCGGAAATAAACGAGGAAGAGCCCCGGCTGATGCTGGGGCTCTTCTGCTGAAGAGGTTACGCGAGGATCTGACGGGAGGCGGCTTCCTCGCCCTTCTCGAACTGGATGCCGCCCTCGCCCAGCACGACGCGCAGTTCCTCGCCGTGGTTGCTGGTGAGTTCCAGCGCCAGCGGGTCCTCGAGCTCCTCGCGGACGAGGGTGCGCAGCTGCCGGCTGCTGCCGACGGCGTGCTTGGGACTGCGGGCCTTGAGTTTCCCGACCAGCCACGCGGCGATGGCGGGGTCGAAGGTGACGGTCAGTTCGCGGCTGGCCAGCTCCTCGCGCATCTCGCCCATGAGCTGCTGCGCGACCCGCACGAGTTCCTCCTCGCCGAGGCTCTTGAAGCGGATGACCTCGTCGAGGCGGTCAAGGAATTCCGGGGTGAAGATGTTGCGCAGCGGGGCGTTGCTGTCCGGCGTGACCGGGCTGAAGCCCACGGTGGGCGTCACGTTGAAGCCGGTGTTGCTGGTCATGATGATGATCGTGCGGCGGAAGTCCACGGTGCGGCCCAGTCCGTCGGTCAGGCGGCCGTCGTCGAGGACCTGCAGGAAGGTGTTGTACACGTCCGGGTGGGCCTTCTCGATCTCGTCGAGGAGGATCACGCTGAACGGCTGGCGGCGCACGGCTTCCGTCAGGCGGCCGCCCTGCTCGAAGCCCACGTAGCCGGGGGGCGAGCCGATCAGTTTGCTGACCGAGTGGCTTTCCTGGAATTCGCTCATGTCCATGCGGATCAGGCTACGTTCACTGCCGAACAGGCTGCGGGCCAGCGCCTTGGCGAGGTGGGTCTTGCCGACCCCGCTGGGTCCGACGAACAGGAAGCTCGCGGCGACGCGGGTACGGCCGCCCAGGCCCACGCGGGCGCGGCGCAGGGCGCTGGACAGCGCGCGGATGGCGTCCGGCTGGCCGTACACCTGATCCTGCAGGTTGCCTTCCAGGTCGCCGAGCTGCGCGGCCGTCTCCTCGGAGTAGATGCCGCCCATGGAGTTGATGACGCTCTCGATGTCCTCGCGGGTCACGTACGGTTCGCCGTCCTCGGTCTCCGCGACGGGCAGGCCGACACTCATGTTCAGGCGCACGCGGCTGGCGGCCTCGTCGATCAGGTCGATGGCCTTGTCCGGGAAATTGCGGCCCGGCAGGGACCGTTCGCCGATGCGCACCGCGAGCTCCAGCGCCTGCTCGGGGATCTGCACGCCGTGGTGCTCCTCGTACTTGGGTTTCAGTCCGCGCAGGATCTGCAGCGTCTCGGCGGGGCTGGGTTCCAGCACGATGACCGGCTGGAAACGGCGTTCCAGGGCGGCGTCCTTCTCGATGTAGCGGTGGTACTCGCCGGTGGTGGTCGCGCCGATCACCTGGATCTCGCCGCGCGACAGGGCGGGCTTGAGGATGTTCGCGGCGTCCAGCGTGCCCTCGGCGCCGCCCGCACCCACCAGGGTGTGCAGCTCGTCGATGAAGGCCATGACCTTCGCGTTGCGCAGTTCCTCGATGATCTGCCGCAGGCGTTCCTCGAACTCGCCCCGGTACTTGGTGCCGGCGACGACGCCGCTCAGGTCCAGGCTGACCAGTCGCACGTTATGCAGGTTGGGCGGGGTGCGCTTCTCGTGAATGGCGAGCGCCAGCCCCTCGACGATGGCGGTCTTGCCCACGCCGGGGTCGCCGATCAGGACGGGGTTGTTCTTCGTGCGGCGCGTGAGGATCTGCGTGACGCGGCGGATCTCCTCGCTGCGCCCGATCACCGGGTCGAGTTTGCCCTCGCGCGCCCACTTCGTCAGGTCACGGCCGTACTCGTCGAGGAAGGGCGTGGCGACCGGCTTGGCGGGTTTGCTGCCCGCGCCCTCGCCCTGCGCGAGGATGCGCCAGCGGATGGTGTCCACGTCCTTGGTGAGTTCCTGAAGGATGCGGAAGGCCACGCCGTCACCCTCGCGGATGATGCCCAGCAGGATGTGCTCGGTGCTCGTGACCTGCGCGCCCAGGTTGCGGGCCTCGCTGGACGCGAGTTCCATGACGCGCCGGGCGCGGGGCGTGATGCTGGGCGCGTCGTTCAGGCGGTTGCCCTCGCCACGCCCGATGATCTCCTCGACGCGGCGGCGCAGGCCGTCCAGGGACGCGCCGAACTCTCCGAGAATGCTGGCGGCCGTGCCACCCTCGCGCATCAGGCCCAGCAGCAGGTGCTCAGGGCCGACCATCGCGTGGCCCAGACGGTTGCCTTCCTCGCGGGCATAGTGGAACACGAGGCGGGCGCGGTCATCGTATCTGTTCATGGGTGACCCCCAGGGGCGGAAAAGCGCGACAGTCACGTTACCGGGTCGAACGGAAGATCACAGGTCGCTGGAGCGAACGGAGGAATACAGGGAAAACCTGACTGCCTGCGGCAGAACGGGGGACCGGATTTCTGAACGCCTACGGGACAGCCTGAGTGTAGAGTATCCCCACCCCACCCACCCAGGCAGGTGAAACCTTACGATCTGCGCGCGGCGCGCCCGACCACCGGTCCCACCTGCCGCCACTGTAGCCGCGCCGCCCTGACGGGACTCTTGCCAGGTCTGGGCAGCCGCTCCCACCGGCCGGCCGCGCTACCCTGCCCGTATGACCGACCCCGACTCCCCGCGCGCGCGGGACGTGATCTTCGGCACCCAGCAACCCCGCATCCAGCAGCGGCTCGACCGGCTGGACCCCGACCTGGGCGCGTACATCCGCGACTTCGCGTACGACACCGTGTACGACCGCCCCGGCCTGGACCTGAAAAGCAAGGAGCTGATCGCCTGCGCGCTGCTCGTGTCGCTGGGCAGCCCGCCCGAACTGCGCACCCACATCCGGGGAGCCATGAACGCCGGCGCCACCGAGGACGAGGTCCGCGGCGCCCTCATGATGTGCGTGCCGTACCTCGGGTTCCCCCGCACCGTGGCGGCCTTCGAGGTTCTCCGGCAGCACCTGAACGCCCGGACGGACGCCGACCCGTCCCCGTAACCCCGGCTCACGCGCAGCCAGCTGAATGGATCGAGCGCCGACCTCCGCAGGGGGGCCGACGCTCGGTGAGTGATTCCTACCCGGCGGGGGCCGGGGCAGGCAGGATCAGAAGTTGTAGGTCACGCCCACGCGCGCCTTGAAGTTGGTGCCGGGGCGCACGAAGCGGTTGTCGAGGGTGTCGTACCCGGCTTCATTCGGAGCGAAGGAGTCGCTGCCGCCCGTGCTGGTGCTCGTGTTGATGTTGCTCTTGAAGTAGTGGTCGACGCCCAGGTCGCCCACGAGGCCCAGGTTGCCGGTCAGGGCGTAGTTGACCATGGCGCCCGCGCCGATGCCGAAGGAGTTGCTGCTGTAGGTGACGGAGCCACTGTTGCCGTAGCTCTCGGTGGACTTGAAGGCGCCGTAGCGGCCGCCGCCGTACAGGGTGGCCTGCACGCCGGGGGCGACTTCGCCCAGGCCGTACGTGGCGTCCACCGAGGTGACGGTGTGGCTGCCAGATTCGGTGGCGCCGTTGGCCTTGGCGGCCGAGAAGGGACCGGCTCCGATGTCGCTGCTGTCGTTGATGGCGTCGGCGGCGCGGGTGGTGGCCACGCCGACCTTCACGCCGACCGGGCCGGCGACATTGGGGGTCAGGACGAAGATCTCGCCGCTGAGGCCGCTGGCGTAGCCGCCGGTCAGGCCGAGTTGCACGCCGCTCAGGGACTGGGCGCCGGCGGTGGCGGTGAGGGCGAGGAGGGTCAGGGGGATGAACGTCTTCATGAGGCTAGGTTCCGCCGTGACCATGAGAGGCTTCCCTGAGCCAGTTGACGGGAACTTTAAGGAGGTGCCGGACATGAAGGCCCGGCCGGGGGAACCTGAAGGGGTGTTCAAGGCGGTGTGGGAGGGGGTGGCAGGATCCGGGCGTGTCGGGGACGGTATGAATGGCGGTGCGGACGGTGGGGGTGAGCTCTCATGCGGTGGGGTGTCCGGGATGCCTGAGCGTGAGGGCCGGTGCTGTGGGCGGGGTGGGCGCTAGGGTGGGGTCAGCCGTGGTCTGGGGGCTGGTGGGTCTTCCCTGTCGCCGGGTCCTCTGCTAAACTTGAACCAAGTACAATTTGTCATGCTGGGCGCGTCTGCCCTCAGGTGCCTGAAACCGAACCTGACCTGAACCGACACGTCACCGGACACCCCCACCCCGATTCACTGGAGGACCCATGAACATCCTGACCCTCGTAAGACAAGTTCCCGACGCCGAGGCCCGCATCAAGATCAGCGGCCAGACCGTCGACCTCGAAGGCGCCACCCTCGTCATCGACGGCATGGACGAGTACGGCGTGGAAGAAGCCCTGCGCCTGCGCGAGAGCGGCGCGCCCGTCGAGCAGATCATCGCGCTGGCCGTCGGACCCAAGAAGGTCGAGGACGCCCTGCGCACCGCCCTGGCCATGGGCGTGGACCGCGCCATTCACGTCGAGACCGACGAGAAGTACGACGCCGTGACCCTCAGCCGCGTCGTCGCGCAGGTCGCGCAGGCCGAGAACGTCACCCTGATCCTCGCCGGCGGGCAGGAAACCGACTGGGACTCCCAGGCCCTCGGCGCCGCCAGCGCCGAACGCCTCGGCTGGCCCCAGCTGACCTGGACGAACGAACTGAAACTCGACGGTGACACCCTGACCGGCCGTCACGACGTCGACGACGGCAACGAGAGCTTCAGCGCCACGCTGCCCGCCGTGGTCACCACCCAGCAGGGCCTGAACGAACCCCGCTACCCCACCCTGCCGAACATCATGAAGGCCAAGAAGAAGGAACTCCGCAAGGACGACCCCGCCGCATACCAGCTTCAGGGCAAGGTCCGCAGCGTCAACGCCGAGATCCAGACCCGCGCCCGCCGCAACACCATGATCGACGGCAAGGACCCCCAGGCCGCCGCGCAACAGCTGCTCGAACTGCTTCGCAACGAAGCCAAGGTGATCGCATGATTCTGATCGTCGCTGAACACACCGCCGGGAAACTGGCGAAATCCACCCTGGAAATGGTCACCGCCGCCCGCGAGTCCGGCCGCGAGGGACCCGTCACCCTGCTCGTGCTGGGCCAGAACGTCGCCGCCGTCGCCACCGAGGCCGCCGCCGTCGCCGATCAGGTGCTCGTGGCCGACCTGCCCCAGCTGGCCGCGTACAACGCCGAGGTCTGGGCGGCGGCCGCCACGCAGATCGCGCAGGAAGGCGAGGCGCACACCATCATCATCGGCGGCAGCCGCTCCGGCCGCGAGTACGCCCCCCGTGTGGCCGTGAAACTCGACGCGCCGTACCTCGAGGACGCCATCGCGCTCGGCAGCAACGGCGCGGCCCTCCAGGCGCAGCGCTACACCTACCTGGCCCGCGTGACCGAGACGGTGGAAGCCGACGGGACAGTCGTCGTGACCGTCAAACCCGGCTCGTTCGCGCCCGCCGCGCCCGCCGCCACTCCCGGCGAGCAGTACGACGTGGAACTCGACCTGCCCGCCCCGCGCGTGCAGGTGACGGGCCGCAGCGTCGAGAAGAGCAGCCGCGTCGCGCTGACCGAAGCCGAGGTCATCGTGACTGGCGGCCGTGGCGTAGGCAGCACCGAGAACTTCACCCGTTACGTCGAAGGCCTCGCCGACGCCATCGGCGCGGGCGTGGGCGCCACGCGCGCCGTCGTGGACGCTGGCTGGCGCCCCTACGCCGAGCAGGTCGGCCAGACCGGCAAGACCGTGCAACCCAAGGCGTACATCGCCCTGGGCGTCAGCGGCGCCGTGCAGCACCTGAGCGGCATGGGCAAGAGCAAGAACATCATCGCCATCAACAAGGACGCCGAGGCGCCCATCTTCAAGGTCGCGGACTACGGCATCGTGGGCGACATCAACGAGATCGTGCCCGCGCTGATCGAAGCCAGCCGCAAGTAACCGGGAAATGGGGGGGTGGGCCGGTGGCTGACCGTCGCCCCGCCGCCCGTCTCCCCATGAAGGGCCCGCCGACGCGAACGCCGCCGGCGGGCCTTCCCTCTTGCCCGCCTTCCTGCCGCCCACTCCCCTCCTCCACTTGAGCGTGTCTTAGCGTTCGTACCTTCCGCGCGGCGCTGTCCGTGACACTGGGGGTATGACGGACGTATCGCATGGAGTGGTGGTGACGGGCGCCGCGCGCGGGATCGGGCGGGCGGTGGCGGAACTGTACGCAGAGCGTGGGTGGCGGGTGCTGAGCGCGGACGTGAACCTGCCGCCGGTCCTGCGTGGCCAGCGGCGCGTGAAGGCGGATGTCAGTACCGCCGCCGGACGCGAGCGGATCGTGCGGGCCGCGCGCGAGATGGGCGGCGTGCAGGTCCTCGTGAACAACGCGGCGTTCCAGGGCGCGCACGGCAGCGTGCTGGACGTCAGCGAGCGCGGCTGGGCGCGGACGCTGGGCGTGAACCTGACGGCGCCGCTGCTGCTGACGCGGGCGCTGGTGGACCTGCTGCCGCGCGGCGCGGCGGTCGTGAACGTGGCGAGCGTGCAGGGCCTGTTCGCCGAACAGGGCAACGCGGCGTACAACGCCAGCAAGGGCGGTCTGGTGAACCTGACCCGCGCGATGGCGCTGGACCTCGCGCCGCGCGGATTGCGGGTGAACGCGGTCGCGCCCGGCGCGATCAGCACCGAGGGGGTGCTGGAGGCCATCGCGGACAGCGAGAACCCCGAGCAGACCCGCCGGGACTACGAGGACCTGCACGCCCTGCGCCGCCTCGGCACGCCGCAGGAAGTGGCGAAGGTCGTGTACTTCCTGGGCAGCGACGAGGCCAGTTTCCTGACCGGCGCGATCGTCCCCGTGGACGGAGGCATGACCGCGTCGTTCATGATGGCGGGCCGACCGGTCTAGGCGGGAGGCGGGGCGGAGGGGTCCTTGACCGCACCCCGCGCCCCGCCTCCCGCACGCCTCCTTCAGATGCTGCGGTTTCGCCGCCAGCTCAGCAGGCCGATGATCAGGATGAACGCGGTCATGCTGAGGACCGGGATGGTCAGGATGGTGTTCAGGCCGGCGAGCGCGCCGCCGCCCCACAGCGGCCAGGGAATGTCGCAGGCGACGGTGGTGGCGTCGGCGGTGCAGGCTTTCAGAACCGGGATCAGGCCCCAGTCCTCCAGATTCTGGATCAGGGCGATGACGGCCCCGACGCCCGCGAGCGGCAGGGCGTACACGCGGGCGTTCAGGTCGCCGCGCAGCGCGCCGATGCCCAGGATGACGGCCAGCGGGTACATGGCGATGCGCTGGTACCAGCACAGCACGCAGGGTTTGAATCCCAGGATGTTACTGAAGTACAGGCTGCCCAGCGTGGCGATCAGGGCGATCACCCACGCGGCGTACAGGCGGTTGTCGCGGCTCACGGCTTACTTGCTGGCGGCGTCGATGGCGGCGCTGACGTCGGCCAGCAGGTAGCTGCCCTGGCCGCTGCCGTTCAGGACCTGCTTGCCGTTCACGAACACGGTGGGCGTGGAGTTCACGCGGGCGTCCGTGACCTGTTTCTCGTCGGCGTCCACGCGGGCGGCGGTGGCGTCGGTGTCCAGGCAGGTGGCGAACTGGCCCTGGTCGATGCCCTCGACGTTCCCGGCGAGGTCCTTGAGGCGGGTCTTGGTGGCCCAGGCGGTGCTCTCGTCACCCTGCGCGCGGAACAGGATGCTCTTGAAGCTGCCGAAGGCGTCGTTGCCGCCCTGGTCGTACACGCACTTGGCGGCCTGCGCGGCGAACTTGCTGTCGTCGACGGGCAGGCGGGCCACCTCGGACAGGAACGGCCAGACCAGCGTGTACACCTTGGCCTTGCCGGTGTCCACGTAGTTGGTCTTCAGGCCGGGCGCGACCGTCTCCTCGAAGGTCTTGCACACGGGGCACTTGAAGTCCTCGATGACGACCACGCTGACGGGCGCGTCGGCCTGACCGGCGAAGGGCTGCCCGGTCAGGTCGAAGTCGCCGTTCAGTCCGGCGCCGGGGGCGGGCTTGCCGCGCACGGCGACCAGGGCGAGGGCGATCAGGGCCACGGCGATCAGGGTGCCGATGACGAGGATGGTGCGGTTGGAGTTGCTGTTCATCTTGCCCCGGAGTGTAACGCGCCGCCATGAGACGGTCACGCCGGACCCGTCCCAGGCGGGTGGCCGGGTGGGTGGTTGGACGGGTGGCCGGGCCGGACCGCAGCAGGCCGCCGCTTCCGGAGTCGGAAAGCGGCGGCCTGGGCGGGGATCGGGGATGGGTCAGCCGGGCGTGGCGGCGCGGGCCGCGACCCGGCGGCGGCGGCGCAGGATCAGTTCCGTAAGTTGCCGCACGGCGCTGACGCTCAGGGCGACCAGCATACCCAGGATGGCGTTGCGCTGGAATTCCGGGGTGCCGGGCAGCGTCATCTGCGGGTCCAGCGAGGTCCCGAAGCGGCCCACGCCGATCAGCACGGCGGCGAACAGCGCACCTGCGAACGGCAGGACGAAGAGGCCGCCCGAATGCTTGAGCAGCAGGGTGCCCATCAGCGTCCCGCCGACCAGCGGCAGGATGATCAGCCACTCGGCGGGCGGCTCGACCGGACTGAGGTACCCCACCCCGCCGAGCAGCAGGCCAGCGTAGCCGAACCAGCCGCCGAACTCGTCGGCGAGCAGGGTCAGCAGCACCCAGGTCAGCAGGCGCACGGGCCACTCGCCGGGCGTCCACTGGAAGTACGCCAGGGCCAGCAGGCACGCGGCGCCCAGCGTGAGCTTCAGCAGCGTCATGCCGGGCCGGGCGGCCTGTTCCGGCGGGGTGGGCGCGGCACGCCGGGCGGGCCGGGGCTGCGGCCGGGCCGGGCCGGCGGCCGGCGTCACCTGGGGCTGGGCGGGGTCGGCGGCGGCGTGCGCGGCGTCGGTGGGGGTGGGGTCGGGCTGGGTCATGCGCTTTCTTTCTTAGCACGACTCTTGCGGGCGGGCGCCGCGCCGACCAGTTCGGGTTCGGCAGCGGCGGGTTTCTTCGCGGGCCGGCCGGGTTTTTTCGGGGCGGGTTCGCTGGCGGGGGCGGGCGTGCGGGGCGTGGCGGCCACGATGCCGGGCACGCGGCGCAGGTACTCGCCAGTGTGGCTGGTGGGGTGGGCGGCCATCTCCTCGGGGGTGCCGGTGCCGACGACGGTGCCGCCGCGCACGCCGCCTTCCGGGCCGAGGTCGATGATGTGGTCGGCGGTCTTCATGACGTCCAGGCTGTGCTCGATGATCACGAGGGTGTTGCCGCCTTCCACGAGGCGTTGCAGGACTTCCATGAGTTTGCGGACGTCCTCGAAGTGCAGGCCCGTGGTGGGTTCGTCGAGGATGTAGATGGTCTTGCCGGTGGCGCGTTTGCTCAGTTCGCTGGCGAGCTTGATACGCTGCGCCTCGCCGCCCGAGAGGGTGGTGCTGGGCTGCCCGATCTTCATGTAGCCCAGGCCCACATCGCACAGCAGGGTCATCTTGCGTTCGATGGCGGGAATCGCCTCGAAGAAGCTCTGGGCGTCCTCGACGGTCAGGTCGAGCACGTCGGCGATGGTCTTGCCGTTGTACTTGACTTCCAGCGTCTCGCGGTTGTAGCGCGCGCCCTTGCAGACCTCGCACGGGACGTAGATGTCGGGCAGGAAGTTCATCTCGATCTTCATGACGCCGTCGCCCTTGCAGTGCTCGCAGCGGCCGCCCTTCACGTTGAACGAGAAGCGCCCGGCCTGATACCCGCGCCGCCGCGCTTCGGGCGTGCGGGTGAACAGGTCGCGGATCTCGGTGAACACGCCGGTGTACGTGGCGGGGTTGCTGCGCGGCGTGCGGCCGATGGGGCTCTGGTCGATCTCGATGACCTTGTCCAGGTGCTCCATGCCCTCGATGCGGTCGTAGCGGCCGGGGGTGGTCTTCGCGCCGTTCAGTTCGCGCGCCAGGGTGGCGTGCAGGATGTCGTGAATCAGGGTGCTCTTGCCGCTGCCGGACGGGCCGGTCACGACCGTCATGGTGCCCAGCGGAATCTCGATGGACACGTTCTGGAGGTTGTGCTCACGCGCTCCGATCACCTTCAGCTGTCGGCCGTTGCCCCGGCGGCGGTGGGTGGGCACCTCGATCTTCAGTTCGCCGCGCAGGTACTTGCCGGTCAGGCTGTTCCTGTCCTGCTTGACCTGTTCGGGCGTGCCGACCGCGACGACCTGCCCGCCGTCGACGCCCGCGCCGGGGCCCATGTCCACGAGGTAGTCGGCGTCCATCATGGTGTCCTCGTCGTGCTCGACGACGATCAGGGTGTTGCCCAGGTCGCGCAGGTGCTTCAGGGTACCGATCAGGCGGTGGTTGTCCTTGGGGTGCAGGCCGATGGACGGCTCGTCGAGCACGTACAGCACGCCGGTCAGGCCGCTGCCGACCTGGGTGGCCAGCCGGATTCGCTGCGCCTCACCACCCGACAGGGTGTTCGCGGTGCGGTCCAGGCTCAGGTAGTCCAGGCCCACGTCCACCAGGAATTTCAGGCGGGTGCGGATGGCCCGCAGGATCGGGGCGGCCACCGCCGTGCCAAAGTCGTTCAGGCTGTACTCGTAGCGGCTGGGCGCGTGCGCGCGGGCCGTGCCGCCCAGGTGGCCCTTCAGGAACGGCGCGATGGCGTCGTGGTCCAGCTCGCCACCCTGGAGGTCACGGAAGAAGGTGTCGGCCGCCAGGACGCTCATGCCGCTCGCCTGACTGATGTTCAGGCCGCCCACCCGCACCGCCAGGATCTCGGGTTTGTAGCGGGTACCGCCGCAGGTGGGACAGGGCTGGAGTTCCATCAGTTCCTCCAGCTTCTCGCGCATGAACTCGGATTCCGTGTCGGCGTAGCGGCGTTCCAGGTTCGGGATGACGCCCTCGAACTCGGTCATGAAGCGCATGGTTTCCTTGCCCGCGCGGCGGTACACGACCTCGAAGGGCGCGCCCGGCCCCTTCAGGACGGCGTCCTGTGCGGCTTTTGGCAGGTCGCGCCAGGGGGTCTTCACGCTGAACTCCAGGTGCTCGGCCAGCGCCTGGAGCTTGTCCCAGTAGTAGATGCCGCCGCCCGTGCCCTTCTTGCTCCAGGGGAGGATGGCGCCCTCGGCGATGGAGAGCTTGTCGTCGATGATCTGGTCGGGACTGAACTCCTGCTTGCTGCCCAGGCCCGCGCAGTCCCCACACGCGCCGTACGGCGAGTTGAAGGAGAACGAGCGGGGTTCGAGTTCCTCCAGCACGCTGCCGTGTTCGGGGCAGGCGAACTTCTCGGAGTACAGTTCCTCGTGCGCGCCGCCGTCCTCACCGGCATCCGGCATCAGGACGCGCAGCAGGCTCTCGCCGCGGCGCAGGCCCAGTTCCACGCTCTCGGCGATGCGGCTGCGGTCGGCCTCGCGCAGGGTCACGCGGTCAATGACCACGTCCACGTCGTGCTTCTCGAACTTTTCCAGCTTCAGCTTCTCGGCTTCCTCCAGTTCGTACAGCGTGCCGTCCACGCGGACGCGTGCGAAACCCTCGCGGCGCAGGTCGGCGAACAGCTTGCGGTACTCGCCCTTGCGGCCACGCACGACGGGGGCCAGCAGGATGGCGCGCTTGTCAGGGAAGCCCGCCAGCAGCCGGTCGGTGATCTCGCTGGGGCTCTGCTTCTCGATCTTGCGGCCACACACCGGGCAGTACGGGGTGCCCACGCGGGCGTACAGCAACCGCAGGTAATCGTGGATCTCGGTGACGGTCCCCACCGTGGAGCGGGGGTTGTGGCTGGTGGTCTTCTGGTCGATGGAGATCGCCGGGGACAGCCCGGTGATGCTCTCCACGTCCGGTTTTTCCATCAGGCCCAGGAACTGGCGGGCGTACGCGGAGAGGCTCTCGACGTAGCGGCGCTGGCCCTCGGCGTAGATGGTGTCGAAGGCCAAAGTACTCTTGCCGCTGCCGGACACGCCCGTGATGACCACGAACTGGTCGCGCGGCAGTTCCACCGTGATGTCCTTGAGGTTGTGTGCCTTCGCGCCCTTCACGATCAGATTGTTCTGCAAGGTGGATTCTCCCTGAAAAGTGCGGCCTGAACGGCAGGAATCAGACGTAGACCGGGCCGCCGGGGGTTACGTTGAATGCGTAAGGCACCGCCTTCGCTTCGGAAACGAGACAGTCTAGCAGGTCAGGGCACCATGCGAACATGGGGCGATTCCTCATTCGGCGCCCCCTCGGAAAGGTCAGACGGACCTCCCTCACCGAGGGGCAAGAATCCTTTCCTGAAGCCAACAGCTGCAAGGAGTAAGCTGCCCAGATGATGACCCGTGTGATGCTGACTGTCGCGCTCTCAGGGATCGTGGGATCAGGGTTATCTGCCTCCGGTGACCCATACCCGGCCAGCACGGTCGCTGCCTTGATGGTCGAGCCGATGATCCAGAATGGAAGGCCGTCCCGGCAGATTCTGGCGCTGTACATCATCAAGAGCGACCCGGCCCTGTCCCCACTGGTTGGCAGCGTGGGGTTCGAATCCGAGCACTCGGTCCGGATCGGCTTCTCGCACAGAGCCTGGATTCTTTCGCAGGAAATCGCCGAGCTGAAAAAGAGGTTGAAGGAGATCGGCGTGGACGCGAGTGTTCACTGGGCGGAGGTCAAAGGGTTTTAAGTACACTGCGTTTATCTTGTAGATAAACCGCGCGGAGCGCGTAGCAGAGGAAGTACGTTGAAGCGGGAATGGAGAGATTCCGGTGCCTTCCCGGAATCTCGCAATGTTAGCTTCGACGTACTTATTGATACCGGTGGAAATTGAAGTTGCCTTTAGTTCAAGGCGGCGCGCTGGAGCACGTTCAGTACGAGATCTGACTCAACCTCACGACTCGGATTTACACCTTTATCAATAAGGCCCGTCACCTGACCACCCTGCCGGGGTCGCCGTGACCCTCTGGCCAGGCCAGTCCCCTCAGGGCAGCGTCAGGACGCGCACGTTGCCGTCGCGGGCGCTGAGGTAGTTCAGCAGGCGCCCGTCGGGGCTGACGGACCAGTCCGACAGGCGCACCTGATCGCCCAGGTCGCCCAGGGTCTTCCAGGCGTTCGCGGTCACGTCGTACTGCCGCAGGGTGTGCGGGCCGCCCGCCGCGTTCAGGGGGATCAGCAGCAGGCGCGCGGCGTCTCGCCAGCGGTACGAGCCGAAGGTGCTCAGTTCGCGGGGGCTGCCACTGGCGGTGCCCTGCACCCACAGGCCGTTGCGGGCGGCGCTGTCGAAGGCGACCGTGTACGCGACCTGCCGCCCGCCGGGGCTGATGGTCACCGAGCGGAAGCCCAGCGCGGTCCTGAGGGTACGGCGCGCGCCCGTGCGGGTGTTCAGGGTGAACAGGTCGCGGTCGCGTGCCCCGGCGCTGGGTTTGCCGCTCAGGAGCAGGGTGGTGTCGTCCAGCCAGCCGTGAATGCTGCCGCCGGGCAGGGTCGCCACCAGCCGGGGCGCGCCGAACGCGTCGGCGACGAACACCCGAGTGACCCGGCGGTCGAAGTTGCCGGTCGTGTCGCTGCGGGCGTAGGCCAGTCGGGTCTCGGCGGCCGTCCAGGCGACGTTCGCGCCGTAGGTGGGCAGCGTGAACCGCCGCCCGTCCGCGAGGCGTTCCAGGGTGGTCGCCTCGCCCGGGCCGGGCCGCACCGCCCACTTCAGGGCCGGGGAGAAGTACGCCACGCTGGAGAACCGCCGCGTGACCGCGCCGCCCGTCGCGGCCACCTGATAGATGCCGGTCGAGCCGCGCGCCGGGGGGCCGTCCAGGAACAGCAGGGCGCGGGAATCCGGCGTCCAGACCACGCCGGGGCAGCACTCGCCACTCAGGACCGCGCGGGACGGGAGGGTGGCGGCGTGTGCCGTTCCCAGCATCAGGACGGCCAGGGCGGCGTGCCTCACCTCGCCCCTCCGGGCGCGGGGGGCCAGGGTTGACGGTACTCGTTCAGCAGCGGGCCGCCCCGCAGGGCGGCGGGTTGCGAGTCCGGCGTCTGCCAGCGCCGTGGCTGGGTCAGGTCGTACTCGTAGCCGCGCCCGAAACTGCCGGCCAGCGCCAGGGAATTCCAGTCCGCCGCGATGAACGGCAGCGGGTTGAAGAAGCGCTGGTGCGAGCGGTCCCGCAGTTCCAGGTGCAGGTGCGGGGCGCTGACGCAGGTGCCCTGCGAGTCGCCGCTCTCGCCGATCACCTGCCCGCGCGTGACCTGCTGTCCCACCCGCAGGCTGGACCGCACCCGCAGGTGCCCGTACAGGCTCGAGAGGTTGCCCGCGTGGTCCACGACCACGTTGTGCGGCGGGCTGCCGTGCGGGCCGTCCACCTCGGCCACCACGCCGTCCCCGATGGCCCGCACGGGTGTGCCGCACGGCGCGCTGAAATCCAGGCCCGCATGGATGCCCTGGAGATTCCCATACGTGCTCTGGCGCTGCCGGTAGGCGCCGGTCGTGTTCCCGTACCCCTGCCCCAGCATCCAGGTGTCCGGGCCGGGCGGTCCCGCGAACGGCAGCCCGAACTGCGCTTTCGCGGGCGCGACGGCACTCAGGGGCAGCGGCGCGGCATAGTGGGCGAGGGCCACGCCGGTGAGCGCGGCAGCCAGAAGCAGGAATCGGCGGGCAGCCATACCCGATGCTGCCCGCCCCGCCCGCGCGGCAGGGTACGCGCGGCCACCTTCTCCCCTGCGCGTTCCTTCAGGCTTTGCGCAGCAGGATGCTCTTGAGGTACAGGCTCTCCGGGACGCTCAGGAGGTGCGGGTGGTCGGCGGGCTGGTAGGTCACTTCCAGCACCTCGGCGTCGGTGTTCGCCTCGGCCGAGGCAACTCGGGCGGCGTCGAGCAGGTCGTCCACGCGGATGTAGTGGGCGCAGGTGCTGATCATCAGGTGCCCGCCGCTCTCCAGCATGCGCAGGGCGTGAGCGGCGCCCTCGGTGAAGATGCGTTTGGCGCGGGGTACGTCGTCGCGCCGCTTGGCGAGGGTGGGCGGGTCAAGGACGATGGCCGAGAAGGTCCGCCGGTCCTTTTCCAGCGCGGCGAGGGCTTCCAGGGCGTCGCCCCAGCGCACGCCGACGCTGACGCCGTTACTGCGCGCCGCCTGTTCCAGGGCGGCCAGGGCGACGTTGTCCTTGTCGATGGCCGTTGCCTTCGCGCCGGCCTTCGCGGCGTGCAGGCTGAAGCCCCCGGTGTACGAGTACACGTCCAGGAAGCCCGCGCCGGGCCGGACCAGCGAGGCCATCAGGCGGCGGTTGTCGCGCTGGTCGAGGAAGAACCCGGTCTTCTGCGCGTCCATCGGGGCGAAGTGCAGCCGCAGGTCGTCCTCGAAGAACTCCACGCGGTCCGGCACGTCGCCCCAGAGGGTGCCGGTCACGAGGTCCAGGCCCTCCTTGCGGCGCTCGCCGGTGTCGCTGCGCTCGAAGGCACTCGCGGTGCGCGTCTCGTCCTTCAGGGCCTTCACGATCAGGTCACGGTGACGTTCCACGCCGGCGTTGCGCAGCTGCACGCTCAGGACGGACCCGAACTGGTCGGCGATCACGCCGGGCATCCCGTCGGCTTCCGCGTGCAGGACGCGCATGGCGTCGGTGTTTACGATCCGTCCGGCGCGGCGGGCCAGGGCGGCCTTCACGCGGGCGCGGTAGAACTTCAGGTCAATGTCCTCGTCCTGCCACGTCAGTAACCTCAGCGGGGTGGCGCCCTGCGGGTTGAAGTACCCACGGGCGATCAGGCGGGTGCTGCCCTCGGCGCGGACGTTCACGACCTCGCCGGGCTGGATGCCGTCGTCGGCGCGGGCAATGTCGCCGCTGTGCCCGAAGGGGTAGCGGCCCGCGATGCGGCGCACCGCCTGGGCTTGAAGGGTGACGGTCGGGGACTTCTTCACCGCAGCAGCGTACCAGAGGGCGCCGCCCGGCCGGAGTGACGGGGACCGGAGTGCAGGGGCCCGAGTGCGGGGGGCGGCCGGGGCAACTGCCCGGCCCGCCGGCTGCTACCCTCGGTCAGATGATGCGTTCCGTTGCCCTGCCCCTGACCGCCGCCTTCCTCCTGGCCGGATGCGGGCTGATTCCCACCCCCAGCGTCGACATTCAGGACAGCGTTCAGGAACTGCCGGACAGCAGCGCGCTGGGCGGCAAGGTCGTGTACCTGGATCAGGACGCCCTGAAGGACAACCGCGTGCCGTCCGTGTTGCAGCAGGTGACGGTGCGCGGCGACGCCACATACCTGTCCACGTCCGGCGGGACGCTGTCACGGGTCGAGCTGTTCGTCCGGCCGGACCTGACCAGCCTGCCCGGCACCTGCCGCGAGTACCCGGCGTCCCTGGTCGCCCCGCGCATGTTCGTCTGCGAGGCGGACGGCGAGAAGGCGCAGAGCATCGGCACGCTGAACCTCACGCGGGGGCAGGGCGTGGCGTTCACGCTGGGCGGCGCGGCGCTCGACACGGCCGCGAAGGGCGGACGCGGGTACTTCGGGCTGCGCTTCACGGAGGGCCGCAGCATGTCCTTCGACACCCTGAAACTGACGAACATGAAGGCCAGCGCCCGCCTGTAACGGCGGCCGGACGGGCCGGGTCAGGACTGGCGGCGGGGGTACCCCCGGACGCTGAACGCGGCGCGGGCCTCACAAGGTGCGCGCCGCCCCGGTGTGCGGCGGGCGGCGTGCTCTAGCCTGGGCAGGTGCCCTCCCTGTCTGCTTCCGGCCTGCGCCGCGCGGCCCTGCCCTTCCTGCTGACTGCCGCGCTGGGAGTCGTCCCGGCGCTCGCCAGTCCCGCCACTGACCTGTACCGGCACGCGACCGCCTCGGTGCTGCGCGACTACTACGGGTGGTCCACCGCCGACCTGCACGCCCTGAGCGAGCAGTACGCCCGCACGCTGGAGGAACGTTGCGCGCCCGCTGGTGACGCCTGCTCCTTCGACACGGGCCGCGCGGTCCTGACCGAACTGCTGCGCGAGGTCGGGGACGCGCACACCAGCGTCCGCGACCCGGAAGGCGCGCTGCGGCTGCGGGAGGTGCAGGAGAACCGGCCGGTGCTGCGCACGGGCGCGCGGGTCGTGCGGGTCGAGGGGGGCCTGCTGGTCGCGTCGGTCATGCCGGGCAGTCCCGCCGACCGGGCCGGGCTGCGCGCCATGGACCTGCTGCCGCGCGTGAACGACCAGGACGCCGGCCGGCGCGGCGGCGAGAACGCCCCGGTCGGCCCGACCGAGTTCACGCGACTGGAACGCGCGGGCGAGCCGTTCACCGTGGAGGTCCGGCGGGCCGGGCAGCCACCGCGGACCCTCACGCTGGGCAGCGACCTGCTGGTCGCGCGGGACGAACCGACCCTGCACTGGGCCGGACCGGACGGGCGGACGGCGGTCGTGACGGTCGCGTCGTTCCTGCCGCAGGACACCGCCGAGCAGTTCCTGGCGCGGGTGCAGGAGGCCCGGCAGGGCGGCGCGCGGGCGCTGGTCGTGGACCTGCGCTTCAACGGCGGGGGCAGCCTCGTGCAGTGCGTGGCGGCCGCCAGCGTGTTCGCGCCGGTCGAGTACCGCACGCGGTCCCTGGGGGGCGGCGCGGTGTACGCGGGCGTGGCGGGCCGCCCGAGCCGCCCGGCGGACGCCCAGAAACCCCCGCCCCCGCCGGTGTGGCGCGGCCCGGCGGCCGTGCTGGTCGGGCCGAACACCGCGTCCTGCTCGGAGGTCTTCACGTACTACGCGCAGCGGGCCGGCGTGCTGGCGGTCGGCGAGGCGACGCGGGGCGTGGGCAACAGCGGCGTGACCTTCCGGCCCCTCCCGGACGGCGGGGTGCTGTCCGTGACCATGCTGCGCGCCTACTGGCCCGACGGCACGCCCCTGCCCGAGCGGGTGCAGCCGGACCTGCTGGCCCCCACCGACCTGGATGCCCTGACCGGCGAGGGCCGCGACACGACCCTTCAGGCCGCGCTCGACGCCCTGAACGGCCACGCGCGCTGACGGCCGCTCAGGGCAGCAGGAACGCGGGGCTGGCCGGGGTCAGCGCGACCAGCGTTTCATGAGTGTCACGAGGCGTTCCGGCGTGACGTTGCGGTACTCGATCTCGTTCACGCGGACGAGCGGGGCGTCCTCGGCCGCCACGGACTCCCCGCACTGCTTGAGGGTCAGTTCGACGTTCCCGTCGGCAGTGACCATGCCGGGGCTGATGCGCAGCGCCGCCCAGACGGCGTCGAGCAGGTCCTCGCGTTGATCGATGGTCAGGTGTTCGGTACAGATTTCCAGGCGGGTAACGGGCACAGTGATGATCTCCTTCAGGCGCGGTCATCCTAGCGGATCGCGGGCCGTCCCGGCGCGTCCCGGTCACGCGGCCAGTCCGGCGGAGCGCGGGGGTATCTTCGCGGACGTGCCCCCCACCTCCCCTTCCCTTCCGACCGGCCCTGACGCGCAGACCACGCGGCTCGCCCTGACCGGCGTGATCGTCACCGTGATCCTGTGGGGCGGGAACGTGGTGCTGCTCAAGGCGCTGCTGTCGCACCTGAACGCCGAGAGCATCAACACCGGCCGTTTCCTGCTGGCCTCGGCAGTGCTGGTCACGCTGGCCGTGCGCGCCCACGGCTGGCCCCGCTGGACCCGGCGGACGTGGCTGACCGTGGCGGCCGTGGGCCTGCTGGGTAACAGCGTGTTCCAGACGCTGTTCCTGATCGGCATCCGGCTGTCCCCGGCGGGCGTGGCGGGCGTCGTGAACGGGCTGGTGCCCGTGCTGGTGCTGCCGCTGGGCCTGCTGCTGGGGCAGGCGGTCACGCGGCGGCAGGCGGCGGGCGTGGGCGTGGCCTTCGCGGGCCTGCTGACGCTGCTGCTCCTGACCCGGCAGCCCGGTTCGCCCGTCCCGCTGGCCGGACTGGGGTGGCTGCTGGCCGCCGCGACCGCCTGGGCGCTGTACACCCTGTTCAACCGCACGCTGTCCGGGCGGGTGGGGGCGCTGCCGTTCGTGGCGTTCAGCCTCGCACTGGGCAGCCTGCCGTACCTGCTGTACGCCGCGCCGCACGTGCAACTGGCCGGCACGCCGCCGCTGGCGTGGGTGGGCGTGGCCCTCAGCGGGCTGGGCGCGAACGTCGTGGCGTACCTCGCGTGGGCGCGCGGCGCGCAGGTGCTCGGCGCAGCCCGCACGAGTGTCTGGAACACCCTGGCCCCCATGGTCGCCCTGATCCTGAGCGCCGCGCTGCTGCACGAACGCCTGCCCCTGAGCGTCTGGGCGGCCGCCGCCGTGATCCTGGGCGGCGCGGCCCTCGCCAACTGGCCCGGCCGGACGGCTACCCCCCCGGCCAGCGGCGCCACGGAAAAAGCCCCCACCGGGTAGGCGGGGGCGCGCAGACAGCTGCTCAATGGTGCGGACACTTTCAGGCGCCAGAGGGGACAAGCATCGACCACGTCTTCTGTCACGCCATGCCTGCTCACCCCCTCCCAGCCTCCCCCCTCAAGGGGGAGGGGTCAACACGGCGTGTCCATCGCCGGTCTGCCCTGAAGTCATGAACCTGTCCACACCATTGCCGATTCAGCCTGCCCGTTCAGTCCGGCTGGCGGTCCGAGCCGTGCAACTGCACCGGACTGCCGCGCCGCACGCGCAGGTTCAGCAGTTCCACCGCAATCGCAAAGCCCATCGCGAAGTACGTGTACCCCTTGGGAATCTTGAACCCGAAGCCGTCCGCGATCAGGTTCACGCCGATCAGCAGCAGGAACGACAGGGCCAGCATCTTCACGGTCGGGTGCGCCTGCACGAACTCCCCGATGGGCCGCGCGGCCACCAGCATGATCGCCACCGTCACCACCACCGCCGACACCATCACGCCGATGTCGTCGGCCATCCCGACCGCCGTGATCACGCTGTCGAGGCTGAACACGATGTCCAGCAGCATGATCTGCCCGATGATCGCCGCGAAGTTCGCCCCGGCCACCGCGCCCGCCGACGTGCCCGCGCCGTGCACCGGCCCTTCGAGCTGCTCGTGCATCTCCTTGACGGCCTTGTACAGCAGGAACAACCCGCCGAAGATCAGGATCAGGTCCCGCCCCGAGAAGCCCTGCCCGAACACCTGAAACAGCTCGTTCTTCAGGCTGTAGATCCAGCTGATCGAGAACAGCAGCCCCAGCCGCATGAACATGGCCCCCAGCAGGCCGATGGTCCGGGCGCGCTGCTGCTGCTCCGGCGGCAGTTTGCCCGCCAGGATCGAGATGAAGATGACGTTATCGATCCCCAGCACGACTTCCAGCAGCAGCAGCGTGCCGAACGCCAGCCACGCCTCTGGCTGCGTGATCCAACCGAACAGTGATTCCACCTTGTCACTCCCTGAATACAGAAAACGGGCGCCGACACGCGCGCCCACGACACCGCCCCACCCTCCTGCCACCGCGCCCGTGCCACGCGACCGACGTTCATGCTGACCGGACGCCCGCGCCGCTGCATGGCAGGACGCTCAAGAATCTTCATGCAACCGGGGGTTACCTCATGGAGCGGGAGGGCGGGACGTCGCGCCGTCCAGGAACACGGCCAGCAGCGCCCGCCCCATCGCCTGCGGATCGCTGGACGGCGCGCCCGTCACCAGCGGGTACGTGAGCGCCAGGAACGCCCGCGCCAGCATCGCCGGAGCCACGTCCGCGCGCAACTCGCCCCGCGCGGCCGCCAGCTCGAACAGCTCGGACAGGCCCCCGATCCACACGCGGCGGTACTCGCGCTCGAACGCGCCGCGCCGCTCGGGGCTCACGTGCCGTAACTCGCCCGCCAGTTGCAGACCCACCCGCTGCTCGGGCGCACTGGCCAGCAACTCGTACACCAGCGTATCCAGTTGCAGGCGGATACCCACCTGCGCGTTCGCCGCCGCCACCAGCCGCGCCAGTCCCGCCAGCGTGCCCTCCAGCATCGCCAGGAACAGCGCCTCCTTGTCCGCGTAGTGGTGATACAGGGCGGGTTTCGTCACCCCGACCGCCTCCGCGACCTCGCGCATGCTCACGCCGTGATACCCGCTCTGCACGAACAGCCGCGCCGCCTCCTGCTGAATGCGGGCGCGGGTCGTATCGGGCAGGGCGGCAGGAGCAGACACAGGAGGAACCGTCATTACCGCCCATGATACCTGCGGCCCGCCCTGGCATCCCCCTGACAGGCCGGCGTACACTGAAAGGCGATCCACAACCCAGCCCCGCGCCCCCCCGCACCCCGAGCCCTGCCCACAGGAGTCGCCATGCGTTCACTCATGCTGCCCGCCGCCCTGCTGTCCCTGACCCTCGCCGCCTGCTCGCAGACCGCCGCGCCCACCGGCACCCCCAGCGCCCGCGACTACGCCGCCCGCCCCGAACTGCAGGACCCGGACAGTCAGGCCATCCTCGCCCGCTACGGCAACGACCCCGGCCTCCTCGCCACGCTGCGCGAAGCGTACGGCGAGACGCCCCGCATCCTCACCCTGCCCGCCGCGCCCACCATCAGCGGGCAGGACCTGAGCAGCGACCGCCTCGCCTACGTGAAACGCACCGGCTGGGGCACGGTCGGCAACTACAACGGCCAGTACGCCGCGTACAACGGCACCAGCCTCCCCTACCCCGGCCTGGACTGGACCCGCGACGGATGCAGCGCCCCCGACGGCCTGGGCCTGGGCTACCGCGAGGACTTCCGCCCCGCCTGCAACGTCCACGACTTCGCGTACCGCAACCTCAAGGTCTACCAGCGCACCGACGCCAACCGCAAAACCAGCGACGAGGCCTTCCACACCAACATGAAAGCCATCTGCAACGCCAAGAGCTGGTACAAGCAACCCGCCTGCTACAGCGCCGCCTACGCCTACTACCAGGCCGTGCGCATCGGCGGCAGCGACAGCTTCTGAACACGAAGCGGGCAGCGGAGCGCACTCAGGCCTCCGCTGCCCGCCCACCGCTCAGGCCGGGTTCGTCCAGTACGCCCAGGTATGACCGCCCGCGCAGGTCGCCGTGAACTCCGGGCCGCGCTTGCTGACCTTGCCCGGCTGACCGCACTGCGCGCACACCGGCTTGGCTGGCGTGTTCCCACCGCAGTCGCCGCACTTCAGGTAGTACCCATACTTCCCGAACTGCACCGTCACGTTCACGCCCGAGCACGCGCGGCACGCCACGTCCGGACGGGGCCGTGCCTGCGCCTGCCGCTCCTGCGACGTGCGGACGCTGGCCCGTGATCTGTCCCCGCTACCCACTCCTTATTCCCCGCTCTCTTCCAGGCGCCAGATGTCCTGCGGCGTTTCGCGCTGGCGGATGACGGTCCACTGGTCGTGGTCCCAGAGCAGTTCGGCGGGGCGGGCGCGGGTGAGGTAGGTGCTGCTCATGGCGGCGCCGTACGCGCCGGCCTCGTGGATGGCGAGGAGGTCGCCGGGCTGCGGGTCGGGCAGGGTGACGTCGCGGGCGAGGAGGTCGCCGCTCTCGCAGGCGGGGCCGGCGAGGTCCCACTGGGCGGTGCCGCCCCGCTCCCAGAGGGGGGTGACGGGGTGCTGCGCGCCGTACAGCATGGGGCGCAGCAGTTCGGTCATCCCGGCGTCCACAAGAACGAAGTTGCGTCCGGTGCGTTTGGTGCCGACGACGCGGGTGAGGAGGGTGCCGGCCTGCGCGACGAGGTACCGGCCGGGTTCGACCCACAGCTGCGCGCCGAAGGTGGCGGCGGCGGCGCGGGCCTCGCGGGCGATACCGTGCAGGTCGGCGCCCAGGCCCCAGCCGCCCCCGGCGTCGAGGACGTCCAGCGGACCGGTGTGGGCGCGCAGTTCGCCGAGGCGGTGGAAGGCGGCGGTGAAGTCGTGCGCGTCGCGGATGGCGCTGCCGATGTGGACGTGCAGGCCCAGGGCGGTGTGCCCGGCGGCGCGCAGGGCGTCCAGCACGCGGGGGGCCTGTTCCAGGGTGACGCCGAACTTGCTGCCGGCGGCGCCGGTGGCGAGGTGGTCGTGCGTGCTGACGTTCAGGGCGGGGTTCACGCGGACCAGTGCGCGGGAGGCGGGCGGCAGCAGCGCGACCTCCTCTTCGCGGTCGAGGATGAAGGTCGCGCCGAGCTGCGCGCCGGTGGCGTACTCGCCGGGCGTCTTGGCGGGGCCGTTCACGAGGATGCGCTCACCAGTGGCACCCACTCGGGCGGCGCGGGCGAGTTCCCCGGCGCTGACGCATTCGAAGCCGACGCCCTGGGCGTGCAGGCGGCGCAGCAGGGTCAGGTTGGGGTTGGCTTTCATGGCGTAGTACACGCGGGCGTCCCCGAACGCGGCGCGGACGCGGGCCAGCGCGGCGTCGAGTTCGGCGGCGTCGTAGACGTACAGGGGCGTGCCGTGCTGCTGCGCGGCGGTGTGGAGGGCCTGTGGGGGGATGCTCATGCCGGGGAGTGTAGCGGGCTGCCTGCGGTGGGGTGGGGGCCGGGTGGTGCGGTCCACACGGGTGCGCGGCGGGGAACGGAGCGAATTGCCGCGCGCGTCACCGCCGCCCTGGTGGGGGTCTGTTAAGCTGCGCGGCTGTATGAGTGCCCCGACCCCTGCTTCCGCGACCGTCCCCGCCCCTGCCGCCGCTGCGGGGGAACGGGTGCTGTGCGCCATGTCCGGCGGCGTGGACAGCAGCGTCACGGCGGCGCTGCTGAAGGATCAGGGGTATCAGGTGGTGGGTGCCATGATGCGTTTCTGGCCGGACGACAAGCGCACGGACACCTTCGACTCGTGCTGCTCGCCCGACGCTGCGTACGAGGCGCGCCGCGTGGCCGAGCAGGTGGGCGTGCCGTTCTATCTGCTGGATTACCGCGAGCAGTTCCAGCGGCACATCGTGGGGCCGTTCATCGACGAGTACAGCAAGGGGCGCACGCCGAACCCCTGCGTGAACTGCAACACCAAGGTGAAGTTCGACGAACTGGTGAAGAAAGCCAAGATGCTCGGCTGCCGCTACGTGGCGACCGGGCACTACGTGAAGCGCGTGGAGAACGCGCGCGGCGAGGTGGAATTCCATCGGGGCGACGATCCCCGCAAGGATCAGACGTACTTCCTGTGGGGCACGCCGCGTGACGCGCTGCCGTACATCCTGTTCCCGGTGGGCGAACTGGAGAAACCGCAGGTACGTCAGATCGCCGAGGAACGCGGCCTACTGACCGCGCAGAAACCCGAGAGTCAGAACATCTGCTTCGTGCCGGGCAAGGTGCAGGACTTTGTTGCCGAGCACATCCCGCAGGCGCAGGGCTTCATCCGCGAGATCAGCAGCGGCGAGGTCGTCGGGGAGCACCTGGGCACGCAGTTCTACACGCTGGGCCAGAAGAAGGGCCTGGGCCTGTACCAGTCGCACCGCGTGCGGCACGTCGTGCACCTGGCACCCGACACGAACACCGTCTGGGTGGGTGACTACGACGACTGCCTGTGGACCGGCCTGAAGGCGCAGAGTGCCAACTACCTGATCGACCTGACCGAACTGCCGGGGGAACTGGAGGTGCAGGTCCGCTACCGCACCGCGCCCGTCAAGGCCCGCGTGATCCGCGCCGACGAGAGCGGCTTCGAACTGGCCTTCCAGGACCCGCAGTTCGCGGTCGCGCCCGGCCAGAGCGCCGTGCTGTACGCCGGACCGCGCCTGCTGGGCGGCGGCCTGATCGAGGACCACGTCCCCGCCCTGCCCGAACCGAAAGCCCCGCCGAAGAAACGCCCGGCCGTGCTGCTGTCCTGATGCTGGCGCACGTGCGCCGGGTTCACGCGGCCCTTCTAGACCGCGAGGGCCTCACGCCAAGCGCGCTGGCCAACCTGCTGGACGGGTTGCGGCGGGAGGTGCAAGCGCTGCCCTGCACTGTCCCTGAATCGGACACACCCCCGCGCGAGGAAGATCACCACCTGCGCGCCTCTATCGCCGGGGCGTGGCCGGAACTCGGCTTCTACGACCCGGCCACCGGCCGCGCCCTGGGCCACTGTGACCTCCCCACCGAGATCGGCGACGCGCTGGACGACCTGACGGACCTCGCCCTCGACCTGGGCACCGCTCTCGCGCTGGCCGACACGGACGAGGCCGATGCGCTGGCGTGGCTGCGCTTCTCCCACGACATCCACTGGGGCGACCACGTGCAGGACGTCACGCGGCACCTGCGCTGGCTGGGCTAGACCCGCGAACTGACCGTCGTGGGGGGCGGGGTCAGCGCTGGCGTCTGTTCTCCACGGCTTTCAGGTGACTGCGGATTCCTCGACCGGCCAGCGGTTCATCCCGGAATCGTGGAATGACGTGGAAATGGGCGTGCATCACATGCTGTCCCCCGACAGCCCCCACATTCCACCCGGCGTTGTATCCGTCAGGCGCGATGACCGCGTCCAGATACGCCCTGGCCTGCATGAGGAGATCCTGGGTGGCGGTCCATTCCTGTGGCGTGAGATCGAACACCGTGGGTCGGTGGGCTTTCGGGACGATGATCCCTGCTCCTTCCAGGGCTCCCATCTCGCTGGGCTTGATGCTCAGGAGGCAGTGGTCATTCTCGAGAACAAACGCATTTCGGCGAAGCTCGGCAAGATCGCAGTAGGGGCAGGCGTGATCATCGTGCATTCGCCCCCGAAGATAGGGGATGACCCGGCGGCATATCGCGCCTGGGACACCCGTGAACTCTCCGAAGGGCCACTAGACCCGCACGCTGAGCACGGGCACCAGCATCTCCTCTGCCGTCCAGCCGCCGTGCAGGCCGAGCATGGGGGCGGGGCTGGTGGGGCGGCGGATGGCGTGTCCGGGGTGCGGGACGGCGATCAGGTCGCCCACGCGCGGGCGCAGTCGGGGGTCGGCGTGGGCGGGTGGGCCGAACAGGCCGCCGGTCCAGGCGTCGTCGGCGGTCAGGAGGGTGGCGTGCGGGGCGAGCAGCGCCGCGATTTCGGCGTGGTGCCCGGTCTGGGGGCGCAGGTACGCGGCGCGTTCCTCCCCGGCGACGGGGCCGCGCAGGGCGGTTTTCATGACCTTCTTCGTGATGGTGTCCACGTAGCCGTCCGGGGGCTGGGGGCTCTGTCCGTGGTCGGCGGTGAGGACGACCAGCGTGTCGCCGGTCCTGGGTAGCGCGGCCAGCAGGTCCGCGACGATGCGGTCGGTGCGGCGCAGTTCGGCGTGCGCTTCCGGGCTGTCGGGGCCATACCCGTGGCAGATCAGGTCGTACTCGGGGAAGTACACCAGGGTGTAGGACGGCTGCCCCGGCTGGAGGGTCGCGGCGGTCAGGGTAGGCGTTTCCTCTGGCTGCGCGTAGGGGTGGTATTCGGCGCCGTCACAGGCCCAGCGGGTCAGGACGCTGTGCTGGTACGCGGCGGGCATGACGACGTGCGCGGCCACACCCCGGTCATGCAACTGGCGGTACAGGGACGGCACGGCGGCCAGAAACCCCGCGTCCGCCAGGGGCGTGTGGGTGTAGACGTCGTACAGGCGGATGAGGTTCACGACGGCCTGCGCCTCGTCCAGCCAGACGGTCAGGCCCAGGTACCCGTGCTCGGCGGGCGCGCGGGCGGTGTGCAGGGTCGTCAGGGCGGCCATGGTGGTGCTGGGGAACACGCTGGTGACCGGACCCGGTGCGGGCGTCAGGCATGCCAGCGTGGGCGCGTCCCCGCGCGTGACCGCATCCCGCAGTTGCCCGGCGCCCAGGGCGTCCACGACGATCAGGACGACGTGCCGCGCGCCGTCCAGCGGCAGCGGGTGGCGGTACGGCGCATGGTGGGTGGTCACCCCGAAGTGCGAACCCAGGGTCGCGGCGAGGTTCAGGACGCTGCCGCCCGCGTAGTCGGGCCGGATCGCGTGCGGGGGCAGGTGCATGGGTGAAGATAGCTGCCCGCGCCGGGAGGGCACCTTGAGGCTTCGTTCAGCGCCGTCCGTGGCATGGCAGGAACGCTCCGGTGCGCGCCCGGTACGCGGCATGGTCGGGGTGACGTCCGGCCAGCGCGGCGTCCTCGATGCCCGCCTTGTGTCGCAGCAGACCCGCGAGCAGGAGGGTGCCCGTAGCGCTCACCCCTCCGCCCCGCGCGACCGTCCAGCCGCCCGCCAGCAGGAGCAGCGCCGTGTAGATCGGGTGCCGCACGAGACGGTACGGGCCGCGCTGCACCAGCGTGCCCCCCGCGACCGGGGTGGGCAGCGGCGTGAGGTTCCGTCCCAGGGTGCGCCCGCTCCAGACGAGCAGGCACAGGCCACCTGCGCCGAGCGCCGCGCCCGCCGCCCGGACGGATCGGGGGCGACCTCTCCCCCGGCGCCCGCCCGCGAGAATGACGATCAGCAACGCCAGCTGCGCGGCGACCAGTACGCGGTCGCGGTTCATGGCTCCTGCCGCAGTGCTCACAGCTCACACCTCCTGCGGATTCCGTCTGTTTCGCCGACAACCCGGAACATCACCGGGTTGCCAGCTCCACGCCCGGAACCCGCTTCGCTCCTTCTCTGCTGGCGCAGCTCTGCGAGTCGCATCCGCTCGGGTGAACAGGTTCTGCGCCCCTGTTCACCGGAGTCAATCTTCAGTACGTGCGTCCGGCGGTGACGCGCCCGGCGGGTTCGTGGCCCTGTTGCAGGTCGATCAGGAAGTCGCGGGTCAGGTGTGCGCCGCGCCGGACGAGGTCGGTGGTGGTGCTGGCGACGTGCGGGGTGATGATCACGTTCGGCAGTTGCCACAGCGGGTGCGTGGCGGGCAGGGGTTCGGGGTCGGTCACGTCGAGGAACGCGCCGCCCAGCCGGTGTTCCTGAAGGGCCTGCACGAGGTCGTCGGTGACGATCAGGTTGCCGCGCCCGACGTTCATGAGCCACGCGCCGGGTTTCAGCAGGGCCAGGGTGTCGGCGTTCACGACGCCGCGCGTGTCGGGGGTGCTGGGCAGCAGCAGGATCACCCAGTCGGCGGCGCGCAGCAGTTCGTCACGTTCGTCGGTGGGGGTGGCGCTGCGGATGCCGCGGACGTGCGTGCCGTGCGGCGCGAGCAGTTCTTCGAGGTTCCGGCCGATGTGCCCGTAGCCCCACAGGACGATGTTCAGGCCGTCCAGGGTGCCCAGGCGGGAGTCGGTGGGCAGGGCGGGGCTGGCCCACTGGGCGCGGCCCTGCGCGTCCCGGAAGGTGTGCAGGCCGCGCGCGGCGGCGAGCAGGCCGCTCAGGGCGTGCACGGCGACGGCGCGGTCGTGCAGGCGGCTGGCGTTGAACAGCGCCACGCCGTCCGGGAGGTGGCCCTGCACGTGGTCGATGCCGGCGGTCAGGGTCAGGACCCATTTCAGGCCGGGGGTGCTCAGCAGGCGTTCGCGGGTCTGCGGGCCGGTCATCCACAGGACCACGCCGTCGGCCGGGCTGTCCGGGACGTGCGCGCGGTCGTAGTGGTCGAGGGTGACGCCGGGCACGCCTCCCTCGTCGGGCTGGCTCAGGGCGCGGAATTCGGGCAGGTCTGGCAGCAGGACACGCATGCGGTCATTATTCCCCGTCGGTGGGGGGCGGGTCCGGCTGCATGGGCGGTTGCTGAAGGGGGTCTTGCGGGGCCGCTGCCTGCAGGGCCAGCCATTCGCTGCGCGTGAGTTCCATGTGGACGTCGGTGCGGCCCTGCCGTTCGCTGCGGCCCACCTCGCGGAATCCGCAGGCGAGGAAGGCCCGCTGCGCGCGGCGGTTGTGGCCGAAGGTGGTCAGGCGGATGCGGGACAGCGGGAAGTCCCGTTCCTGAAAGGCCCAGCGCAGCAGCGCCTGCACGGCCTGACGGCCGTACCCGCGTCCCCACAGGTCGGGCAGGCCGATCATCACGCCGAGCGTGGCGACGGTGGCGGTCAGGGGGGGCGGGGGGCGCAGGTCGTACAGTTCGGCGCTGCCGATCAGGCGGCCCTGTTCGTCCATGACGCCGAAGCCGTGGCGTTCGCCGGTGCGTTCCTCGTCCTGCATGACGCGCCGGAACAGCCATTCGGGCATGCGGATGGGTTTGGCGTCGTTCCAGTCGGCCAGTTCGCGGCTGCGGAAGAAGGAGTGCAGGGTGCGCCACTCGGCGGGCGTGAGGTCCAGCAGGGCCTTGAGGCTGACGTGCGGTGGAAGGTCGGTCATGCGGTCAGGGCTGGGCGGTGCCCGCGGCGACGGTGCTCGCGGCGACGGTACCCAGGGCGCGGGTCACGTCCCGCGTGAGGCGGTCGAGGTGGAAGGCGTCCCCCTCGGCGCGCTGCACCTGCCGGGTGTCGGGGTTCACGACCAGCAGGGCCAGCAGTTGCCCGTCGGCGTGGCGGACGTTCACGCCGGGGTGCCCCTGGAGGGCCGCGCGGTCGGCGGGGTTCAGGGCGGCCCAGGCGGGTTCGTGGGCCTGCACGCCCAGGTGCGCGGTGGGCAGGTTCAGGGTGCGCAGCTGATCGCGCAGCCACGCGGTCGCGCCGGGCTGCCCGCCGATCAATCCCTGTTCGACGTGCGGGCGCGGCTGGTTGTACGTGACGGCCCGCCCGTCGCGGCGGGTCAGGTCGCCGCCGGCGGCGCGCAGCAGGGCGTGTCCGGCGGCGATGTCCCACTCGCTGCGGGGGGACATGGTGAAGGTCGCGTCGGCGTGCGCGGCGGCGATCCGCGCGAGTTTCAGGGCGATGCTGCCGCTGGGTTTCATGCCGCCCAGGGGGGTGGCGTGCAGTTCGCGGCGGTGTTCGGTGTCGGACACGGCCACGCGCCACTCCGGGCCGGCGTGCGGGGCCGCGACGGGCTGGCCGTTCAGGAACGCGCCCTGCCCGACGACACCCGTGAACAGTTCGTCGGTTTCCGGGGCGTACACGACGCCCAGCACGGGCTGCCCGCCCACCGCGAGGCCGATGCTGACGCAGTAGTCGGGCAGGCCGGTCGAGTACTCGCGGGTGCCGTCGATGGGGTCCACGATCCACACGCGGTCGTGGTTCAGGCGGGCGCGGTCGTCGGGTTCTTCCTCGCTGAGGCGGCCGTCGTCGGGGAAGGCAGCGGCCAGGGCAGCCATGATCAGCGCGGACGCCTCGCGGTCGGCGACCGTGACGGGATCGTCGGCGCCGGTCTTGTGTTCCACGGTGAACCCGGCGCGCCGGTGCGCCAGCAGCAGCGCCCCGGCCTCGCGGGCCAGCACGCAGGCGACCGAGAGTTCAGGGGAGAAGTCGTGAGGAGCGGTCATGCCCCCGAGCATAGCGGCCCGCGCGGGCCGGTCAGGCCGGGCCGAGCAGCGCCGCCGACGGGCACAGCTCCGCCAGGACGCAGGTGTCGCAGCGGGGGTGGCGGGCCGTGCAGACCTCGCGTCCGTGCCGGACCCCGGCGACGTGCAGGGCGGCGCGGGTGGCCCAGGTGGGCGGGGTGACCGCGTCGAACCAGCGTTCCACGCGCGCGGCCGTCCAGTGGCCGGGCACCCAGTCCAGGCGGCGGGCCAGGCGGTCCAGGTTCCCCTCGACCGGCATGGCGGCGCGGCGCAGGTCGAACAGCAGGATCAGGCTGGCGGTGTGGCGGCCCACGCCGGGCAGCGATTCCAGGCGGGCGCGGGCGGCGGGGTCCGGCAGGTCGCGCAGGGCCTCCAGGCTCAGTGTTCCGGTGTCGTCCAGGGCTTCCAGCAGCGCGTGGATGTGGCGGGCCTTGCTGCGGTGCAGGCCGCCGCCCGCCGCTTTCAGGGTGGCCTCGATGCCGTCCGGGCCGTCGAGCAGCGCCGCCTCCCAGCGCGGGTAGCTTTCACGCAGCGCCGCGTCCTGCCGGTCGGCGGCGGCGCGGGTGTTCTGCTGGCCCAGGATGGTGCGGATCAGGCCGGCCAGCAGCGTTCCCGACCGGCCGGTGCGGGGGGTGGGGCCGCCGGGCAGGTACCGGGCCTCCAGGCGGTCGCTGACCGGCGCAAAGGTGACTGGCACGGCGGGCGGCCCGGCGGGCAGTGCGGGTGGGCGGCGGGCGGGCATCCGCGCAGGCTAGCGGCGCGGGCGCGCGTCAACCGTGCCGGGCGCGACGGTCGCCGCCCTGGCCGTCAGCGGGCGCGGAGGGTGGTGCGGTTCCCGGCGCTGTCCGTGACCTCGATGTCGGCCCAGATGCCGGTCGTCTCGGCGTAGAAGTCCACGCTGGGGCCCGGCGTGATGTTCAGGCGGTTGCCGTCCACCAGGATCTGGGACACGCGGGCGTTGTCGGTGGCGGTCCCGGCGACCCGCACGGTGTTCCCGCTGCGTTCAAAGCGCGTGATGCGGATGACCGGGCGCACCGGGTCCACGCTGACCGGCACGACCAGCGTGCCCTCGTTGCCGGCGGCGTCGCGGGCGGTGATGGTGTAGCGGCCGGTGGGGGTGTTCAGCAGCGTGCGGAACTGGAAACGCGCGAGCTTGTCGCTGCCGGGTTCGGTGGGGATGGGTTTGCCGTCCACGGCGACCTCGGTGACGCCGGTGTCGTCCAGGACGTAGCCCTGGATCAGGAAACTCTTCTCGCGGCTGGCGCTGCTCTCGCTGGTGACGCTGATGTGCGGCGTGAACGTGTCGTTGGTGCGGGCGCAGCTGCCCAGCGTCAGCGCCAGGACAGCGGCGGCCAGGGCACGGTGGGACGGGCGGCGCGACATGGGCCGAGTATAGGGCAGGTGTCCGGGCGTGACCGCCTCCGGCGGCGCGTACTGACGGTCCGCGCGGCCCGTGCGTCTAGAATGCCGGGCGTGAGTTCGTCCGCTGCCCGTCCGTCCAACCGTCCGTCCGCCCGCGCCGGGTTCATTCCCGAGGGCACGCGTGACGTGCTGCCGCCCGAGTGGTCGCAGCGCGAGGCCCTGCGCGCCCGCCTGAGCGCGTGTTTCAGCGCGTGGGGGTACCGGGGGGTGGAGGTCCCGGCGCTGGAGTTCGCCAGCGCGGACCATCCGCAGGACGCCCTGGCGTTCAAGCTGATCGATTCGGGCGGGCAGGTGCTGTCGCTGCGCAGCGAGTTCACGACCGCCGTGGGCCGGCTGGTCCGTTCGCGCTTCCCGCAGGGGCCGTTCCCGCTGCGCCTGCAGTACGGGGGGCGGCTGTGGCTGCGCGCCCTGAACAGCGAACTGGGCCGCCTGCGTGAATTCAACCAGATGGGCGTGGAACTGATCGGCGTGCAGACCGCGCAGTCCGACGCGGAGCTGCTGCACCTCGCGGCGGCGGCGCTGGAGACGGCGGGCGTGCAGGCGCAGCTGGAGGTCGGGTATCCGGGCTTCGTGGACGCCGTGCTGGAAGACGCCGGCCTGAACGGCGAGGCGCGCGCGGCGGTGCATGACGCCATCGACCGCAAGAGTGGCGCGGACGTGGACCTGCTGGCCGCGCAGCACGGCCTGAGCGGCGCGGTGCGCGGCACGCTGCACGCCCTGACCGACCTGTACGGCGGCCCCGAGGTGCTGGACGCCGCGCAGGCCCTCTCGCCGGGCGTGCGGGCGCAGGAGGCGGTGGCGCACCTGCGGCGGGTCGCGGCGCTGTACGGCGGGCCGCTGCTGTTCGACCTGGGCGTCAGTCGCCGCTACGGGTACTACACGGGCCTGACCTTCCGGGCGTACTCGGCGGGCCTGAACCAGCCGGTGCTGGGCGGCGGCCGCTACGACCTGCCGGGCGGGCTGCCCGGCGCGGGCTTCGCGGTGGGGCTGGAACGGCTGATGCAGGCGCTCGCGCCGGTCCTGCCGCCCGAACCGGAGGTGGTGCTGGCGCTGGATCTGGCGTCGGCGCGGGCGGCGCGGGCGCAGGGCCTGCACGCGGAACTCGCCTGGACGGACGACTGGGGCGAACTGCGGGCCTTCAGCGCGGCGCGCGGCATCCGCCGCTGGGTGAGTGATTCGCCCTCGGGCCTGACCTTCACGGAGCTGGCCTTCACCGACCTGAACGGCGCGGAGGTGACGCTGTGACCCCCGCCCCCACCCGCAGCGCCGACCACCTGACGCTGGCGCTCCCCAAGGGCCGCATCCTGGAGGACGCCATCGCGCTGCTCTCGCAGGCCGGGCTGCCGCTGACCATGCCGGAAAAATCCCGCGCGCTGCGGCACGAGTTCCCCGGCGTGACCATCCTGGAACTGCGTAACCAGGACGTGCCCATCTACGTGGACCTGGGCGTGGCCGACGCCGGCATCGTGGGCAAGGACGTGCTGATCGAGTCGGGCCGCACCGTGTACGAACCGGTGGACCTGAAGTTTGCCGGGTGCCGCCTGTCCCTGATCCGCGAGGTCGGCGCGACCGGCGAGATCACCCGCGTGGGCACCAAGTACCCCCGCGCGGCCCGCGCGTACCTGCACTCGCGCGGCATCACGGCCGAGACCGTGAAGCTCAGCGGGAACATCGAACTGGCCTGCCTGACCGGACTGGCCGACGCGGTCGTGGACCTCGTGCAGACCGGCGGCACCCTGAAAGCCAACAACCTGGAGGAAGTCGAGGTGCTGTTCCACTCGACCGCGCGCCTGATCGTGAACCGCGCCGCCCTGAAGGTCCGCGCCGCGCGCCTGCGCCCCCTGATCGAGAACCTGCGCACCCTGACCGCGCAGTAAACCGCACCCAGGAGGCAGGGAGTGGGAAGTGGAACGACCACGACCCGCTCCCTGCTGACCACTTACCTCGCCCGGTTCAGGGCCCCGGTCATGCGGTTCAGGGCCTCGGTCAGCAGTTCGCGGCTGGTGGCGAAGTTCAGGCGGATGAAGCCCTGGTACTGGGGTTTGTGGCCCTCGTGCGCGAAGACCGGGCCGTCGTGTACGGCGACCCTGGCCTCCTGAAGCAGGAAGGCGTGGATGTCGGCGGCGCGCGGGTGGGCGCGCAGGTCCAGCCACGCGAGATACGTGGCCTGCGGCGCGTGGAAGCGCACCCAGGGCAGGTGCTCGCGCAGGTAGTCGGCCAGGAAGTCGCGGTTACCGCGCAGGTACTCGACGGTGTCGGCCAGCCAGGGGCCGCCGTCCCGCAGCGCGGCCTGCCACATGGTGATGCTCAGGGCGCTCTCGTGGCCCATCAGGCCCCCGGCGGCGCGGCGCACGCGGGACAGCAGCGCGGCGTTGTGGCTGGCCATCACGCCGATGCCCAGTCCGGCGGTGTTGAAGGCCTTGCAGGGGCCGGTCAGGGTGACGGTGCGGCTCTGCACGCGCGGGTCGGCGGCGAAACTCTCGAAGGCGTCGCCGTAGCGCAGGTCGGCGTGCAGTTCGTCGCTCATGACGAACAGGTCGCGCGCCAGCACCAGATCGCGCAGCTTCCCGAGTTCCTGCGCGGTCCACACGCGGCCCGTGGGGTTGTGCGGGTGGCACAGCAGCAGCAGGCGCGACCCGCGCGAGGCGGCGTCCATGGCGGCCCAGTTGATCTCGTACCCGCCGTCGGCGTCGCGCAGCGGCACGCCCGCCACGCGGCGGTCCTGATCGGTGATCGCCAGATGGAAGGGGTGGTACACGGGCGTCATGGTCACCACCGGCTCGCCGGGACTGGTCAGGGCGTGCACGGCGGCGTAGATGCCGGGCACCACGCCGGGCAGGAAGGTCAGGTGCTCGCTGCCCAGCCCGCTCAGGCCGTGGCGGGCCAGGGACTGACTGACCTGCTCTTTCAGGACGGGGTCGCCCATCAGTTGCGGGTAGCCCAGACCGCGTTCCAGCCGGGCGCGCAGGGCGTCCATGATGGGCGGCGCGACCGCGAAGTCCATGTCCGCGACCCACATGGGAATCACGTCCGGGTCGAAGGCCGTCCATTTCAGCGAGTCCGGGTGGCGCAGCGCGGCGGGGTCCAGAGTGGCGGGGTTCAGTGCGGCGGGGTCCAGGGCGGAGGGGGCCAGCGGGTCGCGGGGATCGGCGGGCTTGGGTCCGGCGTCGGTCATGTGCCCGAGCATACGCGCGCCGCGTGAGTTTCCGCCCGCGCGGCGTTCATGCGCGTACACTCTGAGGAATGCTGGCGATTATTGGTGCGATGGACGAAGAGATCGAGTTGCTTCTGGCGGACCTGCGGGGCCGCGAGGACCTGACGTTCCCCGGCGTGACCCTGCACCGGGGAGCGCTGGACGGCGTTCCGGTCCTGCTGACGCGCGGAGGGATCGGCAAGGTGAACGCCGCCATGACCACCACGTACCTGCTGACGCAGGGCGCGACCCGCGTGATCTTCACGGGCGTGGCGGGCGGCGTCCACCCGGAACTGCGGGTCGGGGACATCGTGGTCAGCACGGACCTCGTGCAGCACGACGTGGACGTGACCCCGCTGGGCTACGAGGTCGGGACGGTGCCGGGCGAACTGCCCGCGTGGCCCGCCGACCCGGACCTGCGTGTCGTGGCCCTGGACGCCGCGCGCGACGTGGAGGGCGTGCGCGTGCTGGACGGCCGCGTGGCGAGCGGGGATCAGTTCATCGCGTCCCGCGAGGGCGTGCAGCGCCTCTGGACCCGTTTCGGGGCGGCCTGCGCCGAGATGGAGGGCGCAGCGGTCGCGCAAGTGTGCGCCAAGGCGGGCGTGCCGTTCGTGGTGATCCGTTCGGTCAGCGACACCGCCGACCACGACGCGAAGGTGGATTACCGCGAGTTCATGCCGCTGGTCGCCCGGCACGCCAAGCAGGTCGTGCGCGGCATGCTGGCCCGCCTCGCCGCGCCCGGCGCCTGACGTGAGCGGCGCCCAGTGACCCGGACTCGGACTCTGGCCGGGTGGCGCACGGAGTCCGCGTGAGCGGCGCGGCGTCCGTCACGGCCCGCCTGAACGCCCCGGCCCGGTTCCTGCTGGGCCTGGGCGTCCTGATGGCCTTCGCGGCGCTGGGGCAGGCGCTGGTGGGCGCCCTGCACCTGCCGCTGCCGGGGTCGGTGGTGGGCATGGCGCTGCTGTGGGCGGCGCTGGGCGCCGGAGTGGTGCGCCTGCACTGGATCGCGGACGCCGCCGACGGGCTGCTGGGCATCCTGGGGTTGCTGTTCGTGCCGGCCACCGTGGGCTTCCTGCAGTTCCTGAGTGCCGGGGCTGCGTGGGGCCTGTGGCTGCTGGTCATGACGGCCGCGCTGCTGCTGGGTGCGGGCGCGGCGGGCCTGCTCGCCTCGCGCCTGCTGCGGCCGGAAGGCACTCCGGAGCGCCCGTGATCTGGCTGACCGTCACGCTGCTGGCGTTCGCGGCCGGCGTGCTGGGGCAACTGCGGCTGCGCTCCCCGCTGGCGAACCCCACCCTGATCGCCACGCTGCTGGTCGCGGCCGGGCTGCTGGCGGGCGGGGTGCCGTACGACACGTACCTGCGGGACGTGCAGCCCCTGACCACCCTGCTCGCCCCGGCGGTCGTGGCGCTGGCCGTGCCGCTGTACCGCCTGCGCGCCCTGCTGGCCCGGCAGTGGCGCGCCCTGCTGATCGGCGGCCTGAGCGGCACCCTGACCGCCGTGGCCGCCGACGCCGGACTGGCCCAGCTGCTGCGCGTCAGCCCGGACGCCGCGCGCGCCCTGCTGACCGCGCCCGCCACGAGTCCCGTCGCGCTGCAACTCGCGCCGTTCACGCAGGCGCCGCCCGCGCTGGCCGCCACGCTGGCGGTCCTGTCGGGCCTGATCGGCGCACTGATCCTCCCGGCCCTGCTGACCGCGCTGCGCGTCACGCACCCGCTGGCGCGCGGCATCGCCATCGGCGCCGTCGCGCATGGCGTCGGCACCGCCCGCGCCCGCGAGGAGGGCGAACACACCGGCGCGGCCAGCTCGATCGGCATGGGGCTGGCGGCCCTGAGCGTGACGCTGCTGGTGGCGCTCCTGGCACAGTGACCGAGGGGCACTCCCCCCGCTCCTCCGGCTCCGCCTCGCTTGACCCTGGCCGCCGGAGCCGGGATGCTGGGCGGCATGGCGCGCAAGGTGAATCCCATTCAGGACCGGGCGCGGCGGGCGGCGCTGGAGAAGGCGGCGTACCTGGCGATCTACGAGCGGGGCTACGCGGGCGTGACGCTGGCGGACATCGCGGCGCACGCGGGCGTGAGCCGGGGCACGCTGGTGTACCACTTCGGGAGCCGGGCGGGGCTGCTGGCGGCCGTGATGCGGCGGTTCTCGCGGACGATCGCGGTGGCGACGCGGCGCGCGGTGCGGCAGGCCGGGTCGCCGGAGGGCAAACTGCGGGCGTACGTGGACAACCAGTTCTACGGCCTGGAGAACACCCGGCGGTTCTACACGGTGTCGCTGGATTTCCTGGCGGCCGCCACGCGCGACCCGGAGCTGATGGAGGTGCAGCGGGCGTTCCTGGCGGATTCGCTGGCAGTGGATCTGGAACTGGCACGGCTGTCCGGCGAGGCAGGTGCGGAGGGGCGGGCGCGGTTGCTGCGCGCGCTGGTCGAGGGCCTCAGCGTGCGGTTCCTGGCGGACCCGGACCCGGACCTGGGCGCGTACCGCGAGGACTGCCTGGGGGGCCTGCGGGCGGTGCTGGGCTGGGAGGCCCGGGAGTAGGGTCAGGGCTGGCCGGGCAGGGCGTCCAGCGCCGCGCGCAGTTGCCGCGCGCCCTCCAGCAGGCGGGGACCGGGGCGGCCCAGGCCGCTCTCGTGGATGGCGACGACCGGCACGCCCAGACCGCGCGCCTCGATGACCTCCGGGCGCAGTTTCTTCGCGCCGCACCACGAGCACACGATCAGGTCCGGCTGCGCGGCGCGCACCTCGTCCAGGGTCAGGGGCGCGCTGCGGCCCGCGCGGTCCGCCAGGGCGTTCACGGCGCCCAGTCCTGCCAGCAGGTCCGTCACCCAGGAGTCGCGGGTGGCGGCGATGATGGGCCGGGGCCACCACTCGACCAGCACGCGCGGCGGGCGGGCGTGGGGCCGGTGCAGGGCGCTCAGGGCGCGTTCCAGGGCGTCGGCCACCGCGCCCGCGTGGTCCGGCTGGCCGGTGGCCGCGCCGATCAGGCGGATGTCGCGCAGCACGTCCGGGACGCTGACGGGATCGAGGATCAGGGTGGGCAGTCCGGCGGCCTGCACGGCCTCCACGACCCGCTCCATGCCCGGCACGCTGAGGCTCGCCAGGACCAGATCGGGGCGCGTGGCGATCAGGGCGTCCACGTCGATGTTCAGGTCCGGCCCGAGGCGCGTGGCGTGCTCCAGGCCGGGGCCGTCGCTGTGGCTGTCCACCGCGACGAGCTGGCGGGTCGCGCCCAGCGCGTGCAGGATGTCGGTGTTGCTGCACGTCAGGCTGGCGAGGCGCAGGGGGGGCATGTCCGGAGCATAGCGCCCTGCGCGGGGGCGGCCCGTCGGGGGCGCGCAGGGAACGGAAGTGCGTGCAGGGCGGTCAAACGCCCCCCTGACCGTGTGGTAGGCTCGCGGGTATGAAGAACACGTTCGCCGTCTCCATGACGCTGCTACTGGCCCTGACGCTGGGCGGCTCGTTCACCGCCTACCGCGCGGCCACCTCGGCCCATCACGGGGAGTCCCACAGCAAGGACGAGGGTCACAGCGAGGGCGGCGCCAAGGAAGGCGCGACCCGTCCCAGCGAGTCCGCTCCCAGCCCGAACAGCGCGGCGACCGGCGCGGCCGGCGAGGCCGGAGCGCTCGGCGACGTCACGGCCGACAACGAGGGCGGCGTGCAGGCCGGCGAGAACGGCGCCGTGCAGGACACCGGCGAGGACACCACGGGCAGCACGCCCGCCGCCAGCCAGGAAGGCACCGCCACCGACACCGACCCGGCCGGCGCGACCGGTCAGGAACCCGACGAGACGGCCGCCGCCGCCGAGACGCAGGGTGACGCGACGGCCGGCGGGGACTCGTACGCCACGAGCTGCGCCGGGTGCCACGGCGCCGAGGGCCAGGGCGGTATCGGCCCGGCCCTGGAGAAGGTGAACGGGTGGACGCTGGCGCAGTTCACGACCGTGCTGCGCGAGGGCAAGACCCCCGAGCGCGAACTGGGCGCCGTGATGCCGCGCTTCACGGACGCGCAGCTGACCGATTCGGACGTGGCGAACGTGTACGCGTTCATCAAGACGCTGTACTGATCGCCCAGCGGCTCCCTGGCCTGCCCCTTCATGGACCCCCCTTTGCCGGGGGTCTTCTGCTGTCCCGGCGCGGGGGCGGTGGCCGCTATGCTGGGCGGATGACCGGGCCGCTGCTGTCCACCTCTTCCCTGCGGCCGGACCTGGGCGGGTGGGCGGTGCAGGCGGCCCGCCCGGAGCGGCTGGCGGGCGCGGCAGGGCTGTTGCTGCCGCATGACGGCCTGCCGGTCGCGGACGTGCGGGCGCACCCGGAGCGCTGGGAGACGCTGGGGCTGGTGACGGGTGCGCTGCGGCGCGGCGTGCCGGTGCTGGGGTGGGGGTCGGGTGCGGCGCTGCTGGGGCGGGCGCTGGGCGCGGCGGTCACGGCGTCCGGGTCCGCGCCGGACCGCTCGGCCCTGCCGCGTGGCGCGCAGGCGCACGCCTGGGCCGGCACGCACCCGCTCCACTGGACGCTGGACCGCGCGGTCGCCTGGGCGGAGCCGGAGCTGCCGCCCGCGCTGCTGGCCGCGTTCCTGGCGGCGCTGCCCGGCTGGACGGACCGGCGGCCCGGCTCGCCGCTGGAGGAGGTGGGCGGTGTGGCGGCGGTGCGGGAGGTGGTCACGGCCTTCTACGCGCGGGCGCGGGCCGATGCGCTGCTGGGGCCGGTGTTCGCGGCGCACGTGGAGGACTGGCCGGCCCACCTGGAGCGCGTGACGGCCTTCTGGGTGACGCTGCTGGGCGGCGAGCCGGGCCGGGCCGCGTGGCGGGGGAACCTGAACGCCGCGCACGCGGGGCTGGGCGTGCGGGCCGCGCACCTGGGCCGCTGGCTGGCGCTGTGGGACGAGACGGCCCGCGCGGTCCTCCCGGCCGACGCGGCGGCGCTGCTGAGTGCGCGGGCGGCCGTCATGGGTGAACGTCTGGGCGGCGCGGCGCGGGCCGGAAGCGGAACTTCTCAGGCGGGCGGCACGTAGCGTGGGGTATGAACCTGAAGCTGCCGTTCCTGAAGACCGACGACACGCTGCCGGGCGGCGTGACCCGCCCCACCTGGGTGATCCTGGACCTGAGCGGCCCGTACCCGGAGCGGCAGCCGGGCAGCCCGGTGGCGGCGCTCCTGAACCGCACCGAGTCGCTGGAGGCCCTCGCGGCGCGCGTGCAGAAGCTGCGCGGCGCCGGGTGGCTGCACGGCGTGCTGGTGCGCTTCGGTGAGTTCACGGCCGCCCCGGCGACCGCGCACGCGGTGCGGGGCATCCTGGCGGACCTCGCCGCCGAGAAGCGCGTGGTGGCGTACCTGCCGCAGCTGACCATGACCACCCTGATCGCCGCGAGCGGCGCGGGTGAACTCGTCGCGCCGGAATCCGCCGAGGTGAACCTGGGAGGCTTCGGGGTGGAGAGCACCTTCCTGGGCGAGTTCCTGAAGAAGCGCGGCATCGAGTTCGAGAACCTGCGTGTGCGCGAGTACAAGGCGGCCCTGACGCGCTTCTCCCAGGACCACATGGACGACCACAACCGCGAGCAGCTCCAGGCGTACCTGGACGGCCTGGAGGCCGCCTGGGCCAGCGATCTGGCGGCCGCGCGCGGCGTGAGCCCCGAGGTCGCTGCCAGCTGGATCAGCGCGGACCTGACGAGCGCTCAGGCGGCCCTCGCGGCGGGCGTGATCACCAAGGTCGCATACGAGGACGAACTCGTCGGTCCGGGCTCGCGGCCCTTCGAGGCGGTGCTGGACCTCCTGACCCCCCACCGGCCCGCGAAGGCGAAGGTCGGGCGGGTGGCGGTCGTGCCGCTGGTCGGGACGATCATCACCGGCAAGAGCCGCACCAACCCCGTTCCGCTGCCGCTGCTGGGCGGCCCGATGGCCGGGTCCGACACGGTCGTGGCCGCGCTGCGCCGCGCCAAGGAGGACAGGGCCACGAAAGCCATCGTCCTGTACGTGAACAGCGGCGGCGGCAGCGCCCTGGCCAGCGACCTGATCTGGCGCGAGGTCGCCAGGAGCGAGAAACCGGTCGTGGTCGTCATGGGCGAGTACGCCGCGTCGGGCGGGTACTACGTCTCCACGCACGCGAAGAAGATCGTCGCGTCGCCGTACACCCTGACCGGCTCCATCGGCGTGGTCAGCGGCAAACCCGTCCTGACCGAATTCAACCGCCGGCACGGCCTGAACCCCGAACGGGTGGGCCGCGACCGCGCCCTGATGTACTCGGCGGCCCGCCCGTACACCGACGAGGAACGCGACCACGTCGAGAAGGGCATCCTGGAGGTGTACGACCGTTTCACCACCCGCGTCGCCGAGGGGCGGGGGCTGAGCAAGGAGCGCGTGAACGAACTCGGCCGGGGTCGCATCTGGAGCGGCCAGGACGCCCTGGACCGCGGTCTGGTCGATGAACTGGGCGACCTCCGCACCGGCCTTGAGCGCGCGCGGGAACTCGCGGGCCTCCCCAGTGACGCGCCCGCCTGGAACGTCACGCCGAAGAACCACGGCCCACTGCCGCAGTTCGCGCAGGAAGCCGCGCAGGCCGCCAGCGTGACCGTCTGGCCGTTCGGCGGCGAGCGGGTGCTGACGTGGTTCGATCAGGACGTGCGCGTGCGCTGACGCGGGCAGTAGGGAGTGGGAAGTGGTGAGTGGAACGGCGAAACCCCCGACCCACTCACCACTTCCCTCTGTCCACTTCCCGTTTACGCCTGCGTGGTGGCCTCGTAGGCGTCGATCTGGCGGCGGATGACGTTCAGGCTGCCTTCCCAGAAGTCCGGGGCGTGCAGGTCGATGCCGAAGCGCGCGGCGAGGGCCAGCGGGGTGGCCTGCCCGGTGGCGGCCAGCAGGGCGTCGTAGCGGGCCTGGAAGTCGGTTTCGTGGCCCTGGGCGCGGGCCTGTTCGTACTGGGCGTACAGGCCCAGGCCGAACAGCAGCCCGAAGGTGTACGGGTAGTTGTAGAAGGAGCGGCCGTAGTAGTGGGGCTTGACGGCCCACATGTACGGGTGGGGGGTGTTCAGGGCGTCGCCGTACGTGTCGCGCTGGGCCTGCACCATCAGGGTGTTCAGGTCGCTGGGGTTCAGGTCGCCGCCCGCGCGGCGTTCGAAGACGGCCTTCTCGAACAGGAAGCGGCTGTGGATGTCCACGACGACCTGCGCGTGGCCCATCAGCTGCGTTTCGAGGACGTACAGGCGCTCGTCGCCCTGCGCGCTCTGTAGCGCGGCGTTCTGGATGATCGTCTCGCAGAAGATGCTGGCGGTCTCGGCGAGGGTCATGGGCGTCTCCTGCTGGAGGGGGCGCAGGTCGCCGAGCTGCACGTTGTGGTACGCGTGGCCCAGTTCGTGCGCCAGGGTGCTGACCGAGTCGAGGCTGGGGTCATGGTTCATCAGGATGCGGCTGTCGGCGCCCTGCCATTTCATGCAGAACGCGCCGCTGCGTTTGCCGTCGCGGGGGCCGGCGTCGATCCAGCGTTCACCGAAGGCGCGGGCGGCGAAGTCCCCCAGCGCGGGGCTGTACGCGCGGAACTGGCGTTCCACGAAGGCCTCGCCGGCGGCGTAGTCCCAGTGGGTGTCGCTTGTGCCGACCGGGGCGAACAGGTCCCACCAGTCCAGCTGCGTCTTGCCCAGGTGGCGGGCCTTGGCGCGGAAGTACCGGCGGAAGTCCGGCAGGGAGCGCACGACGGCGGCCTGCATGGCGTCCAGCGTCTCGCGGTCGATGCCGTTGCTCAGGAGGCTGGGCGCGACGACGTCCGTGAAGCCGCGCCGGGCGGCGAGGGTGCCCTCCTCCCCTTTGACGCCGTTCATGCAGGCGGCGAAGACGGTCTCCTGGGTCTTCCAGGCGGCGATCTCGGCGTGGTAGGCGTCCTCGCGCACGCCCGCGTCGGGGTCGCTGGCGAGGGCGCGCAGGGCGGTCACGGGCAGGCGCTGGCCGCGGTACTCGCCCGCCAGGGTGCTGGAGACGTTGCCGTGCAGCTTGCCCCAGCCACCTCCGCTGGCGGGGTGCAGGCGGGCGGCGAGGTCCTCCTCGGGCGGGGTCATCTGGTACCGGGCGAGTTGCGCGGCGCGGCGCAGGCGGTGCTCGTGGGCGCGGGCCTCGGCGCTCTGCTCCAGCAGGGCGGTCAGGGCGGCGTCGTCCAGGCCGCCCAGCCAGGCGGTCAGGCGGGCGCTCAGCGGTCCGAGCGGCAGGCTCAGGGTGGTCAGGGCGGCCATGCGGGTCTGCGCCGCCTCGTCGCGGCTGTCGGTGGTCACGAAGGCGTACACGAAGGCGCGCACGCGGCCCAGGCGGGTCAGCACGGCGTTCAGTTCGCCCAGCGCGGCGTCCACGCCCGTCGGCGTGACGGGCGACCCGGCGCGCACGCCGTGCGTGTCGAACAGGGTTTCCAGGGCCTGCACGTCGCTGGCCAGGGCGCTCAGGTCATGATCCAGTTGCGGGTCGTTCAGGCTGGCGTACAGGTCGTCGGTGCGCCAGCGGGGCATCTCGGTTGTGGTCACGCCTGAGTGTACGGCGGGTGCGGGGGGCGGTGACATAGGCCAGATTGCGCACGGCTGCGGCCCGGCGTGCGATGCTGGGGGGGCCAGTTCATGCAGCGTGCACAGGGTCGCCCCTCCCGGCGACTGGACCGGCATGGACTTTGTTGATAAAACAGGTCCACTATTCTGGTTTCATTCCCCCGGAGGTTCCACCATGCGTTCACCCACCACGCGTCCATCCGCCCTGACCAAACGCCTCAGCGTGACCCTCGCGCTGGCCGCCTGCGCCCTGGCCGGCAGCGCCAGCGCCGCCACCACCCTGACCGTGTTCATGGGCAGCCAGCAACGCCCGGAAGTCTTCCAGCCGCTGTTCGAGCGCTTCCAGAAGCAGAACCCGAACATCAAGATCAAGATCGAGACCGGCGGCGCCACCAGCGAGGCCCAGAACCAGTACCTGACCACCGTGCTCGCCGCCAAGGACAGCACCCTGGACATCTTCCTGATCGACGTGGTCCGCACCGCCACCTTCGCCGCCGCCGGCTGGGCCGAACCGCTCGACGCCTACCTGCCCAGCAAGGACACCTACCTCAAGGCCTTCCTGCCCGGCCCCATCGGCGCCGCCACCGTCAGCGGCAAACTGTACGCCATGCCGGCCTTCACCGACGCGCAGTTCCTGTACTACCGCAAGGACCTGCTCGAGAAGCACAAGGCCAAGGTCCCCAAAACCTGGGATGAACTGGCCGCCACCGCCGCCCGCATCCAGAAAGCCGAGGGCGGCAACCTCCAGGGCTTCAACTTCCAGGGCGCGCCCATCGAGGGCACCGTGTGCAACTTCCTGGAAATGACCTGGACCGGCGGCGGCAGCGTCGACGACGTGACCAGCGCAGCCGCGAAACAGGGCCTGGGCTTCCTGGTGAACGCCGTGAAAACCAAGCTCTCCCCCGCCGCCAGCGCCGAGATGAAAACCGACGACTCCCGCCAGCAGTTCCAGGCCGGGAACGTCCTGTTCGGCCTGAACTGGAGTTACGCCTGGGCGCACTTCCAGGGCAACAGCCCCCAGCCCACCAAGGTCAAGGGCGACGTGGGCGTGGCCGCGCTGCCCGCCTTCGGCAAGAACGCCAGCGCCACCTGCACCGGCGGCTGGGAATGGGGCGTGAACGCCTTCGGCAAGAACAAGGCCGCCAGCGTGAAACTCCTGCAGTTCATGGCCAGCAGCGACGTGCAGAAGGAAATGGCCATCAAGGGCGCGTACCTGCCGGTGCGCAAGAGCCTGTACAACGACAAGGCCGTGCTGGCCGCCAACCCGCACTTCAAGTCCCTGTACCCCATCGTGACCAAGGCCCGCCCGCGTCCCGTCACGCCCAGCTACCCGCGCGTCAGCGAGATCATCCGCAACAACGTCTCGGCCGCCGTCGCCGGCAGCAAGACCGTGGACGCCGCCCTGAGCGACATGAAACGCGACCTGACCCCGCTGCTGAAGTAAGCGCCGTCAGGACACCGGCAGGGGGGCGCCGCGCAGGTAGACCGCGCGCCGCCCCCTCCCGGCCGGGCCGCCCCTGCCAGAGCACCCTCGCCCGGACACCCTCGCTCCCCGCCCGAAAGACGTGACCCTCATGACCACACCCAACCCCACCCCGGCCCGCCGACCCCGCCGGGAACCCAGCGAGGCGCTGCTGGCCACGCTGCTGCTGCTTCCGGCCGCCGCGCTGCTGCTGGGCGTGCTGCTGTTCCCGATGCTGACCACCTTCCGCGACAGCCTGTACCTGAACAAACTGACCGAACCGTGGCTGACGGGCTTCGTGGGCCTGAAACAGTACGCGCAGATGCTCGAAGATCCCCGTTTCGGTCAGGCGCTGCGCAACACCCTGTTCTTCGGCGTGCTGACCGTCGGCGGGTCGTTCCTGGTCGGCATTCCCATGGCACTCGCCGCGCACCTGCCGGGCCGGACCCGCGGGCTGGCGCGCGTGGCGCTGCTGCTGCCGTGGGCGATGCCGCCCGTCATCACGGGCCTGATCTTCGCGTGGCTGTTCAACGCGCAGTACGGCGTGTTCAACGACCTGCTGGTGCGCGCCGGGATCATCGACGAGCCGCTGCGCTGGCTCAGCACGCCGGGCCTGAGCGTCCTGGCGATGGTCGTCACGATCATCTGGAAGACCAGTTCCTTCGTGGCGCTGATCGTGCTCGGCGGCCTCCAGGGCATCCCGAAAGAGATGATCGAGGCGGCGCAGGTGGACGGCGCGACCTCCACCCAGACGTTCTTCCGGGTGATCCTGCCGCTGCTGGCCCCCAGTCTGGCCGTGGCGTTCATCTTCCGGACCATCAGCGCCGTGCAGGTGTTCGACATCCCGTACACCTTCATCCAGCAGGCGCCGGCGCAGGGCCTGCTGGAGACGCTGGGCGTGTACATCTACCGCACGGGCATCGAATTCCTGGACTTCGGGTACGCCGCCGCGCTGAGCGTCGCGCTGTTCGCCCTGAGTCTGGCCGTCACCGCCGTGTACGTCCGCTTCGTGCGGGACGGAGCGAACTCCTGATGGAAGAGCAGACACACGAGAACCTGAGCCCCGCCCAGCGCGTGGGCCGCGCCGCCGCGCTGGGCGCCCTGGTCGTGGGCGGCTTCTTCCCGTTCGTCTGGATGGTGCTGACCAGCCTGAAAACCGAAGGGGAACTCCAGAAGTTCCCGGTGCAGTACCTCCCGTCGAAACTGGATTTCAGCAACTACGCCCGCGTGTTCAGCGAGCAGCCGTTCGCGCAGTTCTTCTTCAACTCGCTGGCCGTCAGCCTGCTGAGCACCCTGCTGTGCATCGTGGCCGCCGTGCCCGCCGCGTACGCCCTGGCCCGCCTGAACCTGCGCGGGCGCGGACTGCTGCTCACGGCCGTCGTGGCGTTCAGCATGTTCCCGGTCGTCAGCCTCCTGATTCCGCTGTTCCGCCTGATGCGCGGCGCGGAACTCCTGAACACCTACCCCGCCCTGATCCTCCCCTACGCCGCGCTGAGCCTCCCCATCGGCATCCTGACGCTGGTGGCGTTCTTCAGCGCCATCCCCCGCGACCTCGAAGCGGCCGCCATGGTGGACGGCACCACCCGCGTCGGCGCCCTGACCCGCGTGGTCCTGCCACTCTCGATGCCGGGCGTCGTGACGGCCGCGCTGCTGGTGTTCGTGAACTCCTGGAACGAATTCCTGCTCGCCCTGAGCTTCAACACCAAACTGTCCATGCGCACCGTGTCCGTCGGCGTGACCCTCTACCAGGGCGAATTCGCGTTCCCCTGGCCGCTGATCGCCGCCGCCGTCGTGGTCGCCACCGTGCCCCTCGTGCTGCTGATCGCCATCTTCCAGAAACGCTTCGTGTCCGGCCTGACCGCCGGGGGCGTCAAGGCGTAGACGGTTGACAGTTGATGGGATCGCTGTCACACCCCATACCTCTCCCCTTCAGGTGACTTATGACCAATCCTTCCCAGTCCGAATTCCTGTGGTTCCTGCAACTGTCCCGTGACGGCGAGTTCATCGGCACGAAAACCAAACCGCCGCGTAAGCCCACACTGGCGTACCTTCAGTCGCTGATCAGCGCGGCGGGCGAGGCGGGCTTCACGGGCCTGCTGACCGCCACGAACTACCACAGCGAGCACGAGAACTACACGGCGGCCGTGGCGGCCCTGGCGCGCAGCGCGCCGACCGATCCGGCGCTGCTGATCGCGGTGCGGCCCGGCATGTTCCACCCGGCCATGTACGCCAAGATGCTGGCCACGTTGCAGAACCTGTTTCCGGGGCGGGTGCGGCTGAACATCGTGACGGGCAGCAGCCCGGCCGAGAACGCCATGTACGGCGACAACGAGGATCACGGCAAACGGTACGAGCGCACGCGGGAGTTCATGCAGATCCTGCGGCAGCTGTGGACGGCGCCGCCGCCGCAGTCGTTCCGCAGTGACCTGTACTCCTTCGAGAATGCCGTGCTGGACCCGGCGCCGGTGCAGCCGATTCCGCTGTACTTCGGGGGGGCGTCGCCGGTGGCGCAGGAGATCGCGGCGGACCTCGCGGACGTGTACCTGATGTGGGGCGAGCGCGAGGACATGCTCGCCGAGCGCCTGAACCAGATGCGGGCGCTGGAGGAAAAGACCGGGCGCCGGTTGCGCTACGGCCTGCGGACGCACGTGATCGTCCGTGAAACGGAAGCCGAGGCCCGCGCGGCCGCCGAGCGCCTGATCAGCCGCGTGGACCCGGAGGTACGGGCAGCGTTCGTGGCGAGCCACGCGCATGTGGACGGCGTGGGCCAGAAACGCCAGATCGACATGATGAAGGACCTGGACGCGGACCTGATGGTCGAACCCGGCCTGTGGGCGGGCGTCGGCATGGCCCGCAGCGGCGTGGGCGTCGCCCTGATCGGCAGTCCCGAGCAGGTGGCCGCCAAGATCCGCCGCTACGAGGACATGGGCTTCAGCTCGTTCATCTTCAGCGGCTACCCGCACGAGGAGGAAGCGCGGCGCTTCGGGGAACTGGTCATGCCGCTGTTGAAGGGCGCGCAGAGCGAGGAACGCGCCATTCACACGGACAGGGTCGCGCCGGTCGCCTGACCTGCCCTGCTCCTCCCCCCTTGTGGGGGAGGTCGGGTGGGGGGTGGCGGGCCGCGCCCGCCGGGTTCAGCTGGCGCGCAGGATGATGTGTTCGAGGCGTTCGGCGACGTTCACGAGGTGATCCCCGAGCCGTTCGAGGTTGCGGGCCATGCGGCCGGCGGTCAGGGCGACGCTGGTGTCTTCCGGGCGTTCGAGCAGGCGGGTCAGGCTGGCGCGCTGCATCTGTTCGTACAGGGCGTCCACCTGTTCGTAGTCGAGGCGCATGACGTCGCGGGCGGCCTCCACGTCCCGTTCGGCGAAGGCGAAGGCGAGGCGTTCGAGCATCTCCGAGAGCAGCCGCACGAGCGGCAGCACGTCCTGAAGGGTGGCGCTGCGGGCGCGGGGCGCGAACGTCTCGAGGTCGCGGGCGACGTTGAAGGCGTAATCCCCGACCCGTTCGAGGTTGGTCAGGCTGCGGAACACCATCAGGTGGAAGGCGAGTTCCTGTTCGGTCAGGCCGGCGGCGAAGGCGTGCAGGCACAGGTCCTCGATCTCGCGTTCCAGGGCGTCGGTTTCGGCTTCCAGTTTCTCGGCGCGGGCGGTCAGACCGGCGAATTCGGCGCGGTCGTTGGCGTCGCGCACCGCGTCGAGCTGTTCGAGGGTGATGCTCAGCATCCGCAGGAAGCGCACGGTGACCAGCGAGACACTCAACTGCCCGGCGCTGGCCGGTTCCGACTGGACCGGTCCGGCGCTGCCCTGCTGGGTGGGGTGGTCACTGTTCATGCGGCCAGTATGCTGCCGCGTTGTGATGACCGGGTCAAGGGACAGCGTGGTACGGCCCCCGTGAAGGCGGGCGGGCCGGTCAGCGGTGGGTACGGACGGGTCCCAGCGGCGTGAATCCGGCTGCGAGCAGCGCGGCGCGCAGGTCGTCCGGGGTGGCAGGGTGCTGGGGGCGGGCCTGGAGGGTCAGGTCGCCCAGGCTGGCGACGGGCCAGCCCTGCACCGTCCAGCCGTCGAGCTGCGGGGCCTGTCCGCTGGGGGCGATGACTTCCAGGCTGTACAGGGGCAGGTCGGGCTGGGGGGCGGCGGGGTCAGCCTGCCGGGCGAGGGGCTGGAGGCCAGGGGCAAGGGGAAAGCGGGCCGTGGGGCGCAGGGTGGCGGTCATGGGGGCACCTCGTGGGGGGCGCGGCCGGGGTGGCCGGTGATGCCTCCAGGGTGCGCCGGTGGGGGTCGGTCTGACCATCGGTGCGGACGCTATCCCGCGCGCCCTGCATCGGTTTTCCCGATGCCGGCCGGGGTGGGCGGGGCCTACACTGGGGCATGACCTCCATGCGCTTCTCCCCCACCACTGGCCTGCCGTCGCTGGCGCAGCTGCGCGCCCTGCTGGCGGTGGCGGACGCCGGGGGCTTCAGCGAGGCGGCGGCGGAACTGGGCGTGTCGCAGTCCACGCTGAGCGAGGCGATCAGCAAGCTGGAGGCGCTGGCGGGGCGGCCCCTGCTGCGCCGGGGGCGGGGCGGCACGGTGCCCACCCCGGCCGGCGAGCGGATGCTGACGCACGCGCGCGCGGCGGTGCAGGCGGCAGGCGACGCGCTGCTGGCCGCGCAGGAGGACACGCAGCTGCGCGGCGTGCTGCGGGTGGCGTCGTTCCGTTCGGCGGCCACGCACCTGCTGCCGCCGGCGCTGGCGGCGTTCCGGGCGCAGCATCCGGGCGTGACGGTGCGCCTGCTGGACGGCGAGACGGGGGGCGGCGGGCAGGACCTCGTGCGGCGCGGTCAAGCGGACGCCGCCATCGTGATCGAGGAGAACTGGACCGACCTGCGCCTGACCCCGCTGGTCATGGACGAGTACCTGTTCGTGGCGCCCGCGCGGCGCGGCACGCACCCGGTCACGCCGGAGGACCTGGGGGGGCCGCTGCTGCTGGCTCCGGGGCCGAACTCGTGCAACCTGCGCGTGATGGCGTACCTGCGCCGCTGCGGCGTGCAACCGGGGCGCGTGACCGAGATCGGCGAGGACAGCGTGATCCTGGGCATGGTGGCGCACGGGCTGGGCGTGAGCGTGATGCCCCGGCTGGCGCTGGAACCGCTGCCCGACGGACTGGTGGCGCTGCCGCTGCCGGGTCGGCTGATGCGGCCGCTGGCGCTGGCGACCCTGCCGCACCGCGCGAACCTGCCGGTCATCCGGGCGTTCACGGATGCGCTGCTCGCGGCGCTGCACCAGCCCCACGCGCCCGCGCCGGACCCGGCGGCGGCCTTGCCGGGCGGGGCTTCTCTGCTACATTGAACGTATGACGACCCTGTGTTGCCTCCGCTAGCGGCCCACGCGCAGCCCAGCGTCCGTGACCGCGCCCCTGATCCATGAGGCGCGGTCTTTTTATTGCCAACTGAACGAGGAGACATCATGACCCAGCGTCCCGAACCCCGCCTGCCCGATCCGAACATCGTCCTGTACGACACCCTGACCCGCCAGAAGGTCACCTTCGAACCGACCACGCCGGGCCGGGTGGGCATGTACCTGTGCGGCCCGACCGTGTACAGCGACGCGCACCTGGGCCACGCGAAGAAGGAGGTGGCGTTCGACGTGATCCGCCGCGCGTTCACGCACTTCGGGTACAAGGTGCGGTACGTGGCGAACATCACCGACGTGGGCCACCTCCAGAACGACAGTGATGACGGCGAGGACAAGATGCTCGCCCGCGCCCGCCTGGAGCAACTGGAGCCCATGGAGGTCGCGGACAAGTACATGTGGTCTTTCGTGAAGGACATGGAGGCTCTGAACGTCCTCAAGCCCAGCATCAACCCCCGCGCGACCGGGCACATCGGCGAGCAGATCGCGCTGATCGAGGAACTGATCGAGCGGGGCCACGCCTACGAGTCGGCGGGCAGCGTGTACTTCGACGTGCGCTCCTGGCCGCAGTACGGCAAGCTGTCGGGCCGCAAGCTGGACGATCAGGAGGAAGGCGTGCGCGAGGCGGTCCGCGAGGAGAAACGCGACCCGCGTGACTTCGCGCTGTGGAAGAACGCCGAGCCCGGCCACATCATGCGCTGGGAGTCCCCGTGGGGCGTGGGCTTTCCGGGCTGGCACATCGAGTGCTCCGCGATGAGCCTGAAGTACCTGGGCGAGGGCTTCGACATTCACGGCGGCGGCCTGGACCTGCAGTTCCCGCACCACGAGGCCGAGATCGCGCAGGCCGAGGCGGCCGGGCACGCGTTCGCTCGCTACTGGATGCACAACAACATGCTGACCATCGGCGGCGAGAAGATGAGCAAGAGCAAGGGCAACTTCCTGACCATCCAGGACGTCCTCGCGCAGCACGACCCGATGGTGGTGCGCTTCCTGCTGGTCGGCAGCCACTACCGCTCGATCACCGAGTTCAGCGACGCCGCCTTCGAGTCCGCCCGCAGCGGCTACCGCCGCCTGAGCGAGGCGCTGCACGAGGTCGAACGCCGCCTGCCGGGCGCACCCGCCGGGCAGAACGCCGCGCTGGACGCGAGGATCGCCGCGCACGTCCAGGCCTTCGAGGACGCCCTGCGTGACGACTTCAACACGCCCAAGGCGGTCGCGGCGCTGTTCGGCCTGACCACCGACCTGAACGCCGCGCTGAACACCAGCGAGGTGCCGCGCGGCACGCTGGAAGCCGCCCGCGCCGCCTACCGCGACCTGGGCGGCGAGGTGCTGGGCCTGTTCGCGGGCGGCAGTGGCCCCGCGCAGACCGACGACTCGCAGGTCGTGGGCGCCCTGATGGACCTCGTGCTGAAGGCCCGGCAGAACTACCGCCTGAACAAGCAGTACGCCGAAGCCGACGAACTGCGCGACACCCTCACGAAGGTCGGCGTGACCGTCGAGGACACCAAGGACGGCGTGCGCTGGAAACGCTGACCGGCCGGACGCGCCAGGAATGAGACGGACTCCGGTTGGATGGTCTGCAAAGCCCGCTGGGTCCGAGCGGATGCGACTCGGAGAGCTGCTCCGCAGAGTGCGAGAGAAACGCCCCTCCGAGCGTGGAGCCGCCAATCCGGTGAACTTCCGATTGGCGGCGAAACAGACGAAATCCGTATGAGCCGCGCATGACAACTTCACCCGGCGCTTCCTGAACCGGCTGTCAGAGGGCTGTCAGGGCCGCCGCCTACACTGAGGGGCGAGTGGTGATGAACCCCTCATCCTTCCCTCCGATGCGGGCACGCCACCTCCCCCCCCCTGGGCGTGCCCGCTCTTTCATGCCGGCGCGCCGCGGGGGCAGGAAGGTGAACGGCGCATCAGCGGCCGCTCACGCGTGCGTGGGGCGCGGCGCTACACTCGCCGTATGCTGCCGCCGCTCGTGAAACAGGTGCTCGACAACTTCAATTTCGACGTGGACCCGGCCCTGAGCCGCGAGGAGAACGCCGAGGAGGTCATCAAGAGCGCCGCGCTGCTGTCCGGCGCGATCGCCGTGGAACCCATCCCGTTCGCGGACATGCTGCTGATCTCTCCGGTGCAGGCCAAGATGGTGCTGCACATCGGCAAGATCTACGGCTTCGATGTGAGTACGGAACGGGCGCGTGAGATCGCGCAGGAACTCGGCGTGACCTTCGCGTACGGGTTCGCGGCCCGGCAGGTCATGCGCGGACTGGCGAAACTGGCGCTGCCCGTGATCGGAGGCCTGATCACCGCGCCCGCCGTGTACGGCTGGACCTTCGCGCTGGGGCGGCTGGCGCAGAACTACTTCGAGCGGCGCACGCTGGGCCTGCCCGCCTCGCGGGACCAGCAGGTGCGGGTCGTGCAGGAAGCCAAGCAGGACTCCCGCCGGGTCCTGCCGGGCGCGCAGGACTTCACGGACCTGGCGGCAGAACTGCGCCGCCGCGCCGACAGGAAGAACGCCGAACTGAACAGCGCGGAACCGGGCGCCCCTAAAGACCCCGACCAGCGCTGACCCGCGAGCAGGCGCGTAAAGAGATCATTACTTTGGCGGATGCCGGCGCAACCACCCGGCCGCTAAGCTGGGCTCATGAGTGTTCCCCGTCATTTCAGCGACACGCGGACGGAAGAGGGCCGCGTGAGGATTCTCGCCGTGTCCGGCCGCGTGCTGCTGGACGCCGAGGGACCCGGCTGGCAGCACCGCAGCGCCCACCCGTCCCTGGAGGACGCCACGCTGGAACTCGCGCTGCTGCCCCGCGTCGGCGCGGACCTGTACGCCGCCGCGCTGAACGACATCGAGCGGCAACTGCGCTTCACCGGCCCGGTCACGGACGACCGGTCGTACCCCGGCGCCGCCTGACCGCTGCCCCACCCATAGAACAGACGGACTCCGATCGAATGGGCTTTACAGCCCGTTCAACCCGAGCGAAGCGACTTGGAGAGCTGCCCCGCAGAGTAGGAGAAAAACGGGTTCCGGACGTGCAGCTGGCAATCCGGTGAGGTGCCGGATTGTCGGCGAAACAAACGGAGTCCGGTTCAGTGGTCGGTGAACCAGACGATCAGGCGGGTGTGGTCCCCGGTGGGGTCCAGGGCGTACATGAACGCCGCCCAGGCGTGCAGGTGGCCCCACCCGTCGGGCGGCGCGTGCGCCTGAACGTCGTGGACGTCCGTGACGCTCAGGGTCGTGGCGTGCCGGGCGTCGTCGTCCTGGAACAGCAGTTCCGAGCGGCTCTGGAGGCTCAGGTCGTCCGGGTGGGCGCGGCCCGCCACGCCGGCCCGTTCCAGCTGGTCCAGCAGGGTGGCCGGGTCGGCGTGCAGGAACCGGGCCGTCAGCTCCCAGCCGCCCTGCGGGTCGGGGCGGTGCTCGCACAGCACCAGCGCCTGCCCGGCCACGCCGATCAGCTGGCCCCGACGGCGCGGTCGCCTTCCGGGTTGGCGTCGTCCCGGCCCAGGATGGCGGTCACGTCGGGCCGCTCGATGATCTGAAAGCGGCTGTTGCGGATGGCGGGTTCGAATCCGGCGTCCACGGCGATACGGACCAGCTCACGGACCGTCGCGTTGTGCCGCCCGTGCCCGCCGGCAGCCGACACGACGTTCTCCTCCAGCATGGTGCTCCCCAGGTCGTTGGCGCCGTAGTACAGCGCGGACTGCGCGACTTTGAACCCCTGCGCGGGCCAGGACGCCTGGATGTTCGGGATGTTGTCCAGCGCGATGCGGGCAATGGCGAGCTGCTGCAGGTACTCGTGCGCGGTCGCGCCGGGCGCCTTGCCGTGCAGGCGGGTGTGTTCGGTCTGCAGGGTCCACATGGCAAAGCCGGAAAATCCGTTGCCGCCGTACTCGCGGTTGGCCCGGTCCTGCTGCTCGCGGATCTTCAGGAGGTGACTGGTGCGCTGCGCGTACGTCTCGCCGAACCCGATGACCATGGTGGCGATGGTGTACAGGCCCCGGCGCTGCGCGGCGTCGATGATCCGGAACCAGTCCTCGCTGCGGATGCGGGCCGGGGCGGCCTTGGCGCGCACGTCGTCCTCGAGGATCTCGCCGCCCGCGCCGGGCAGGCCGTCCAGGCCCGCCTCGATCAGGATGGTCAGCAGGTCGTCCAGGGTGTGCCCGAAGGTCTTCTCCATGAACAGCACCTCCTCGGGCGAGAAGGCGTCGATGCGGATGGTCGGGTGGTTGGCCTTCACGTGCCGCAGCAGACCGGTGTAGTAGTCCAGGCCCAGCGCGGGGTTCACGCCGCCCTGAAGCAGGATGCGCGTTCCCCCGACCGCTTCGAGTTCGCGGATCTTGTGGCTGATCTGCTCGTAGTCCAGGGTGTAACTGTCCTTCTGGCGGGCGGTGCGGTAGAACGCGCAGAAGTTGCAGCCGACGTTGCAGATGTTCGTGTAGTTGATGTTCCGGTCGATCAGGAACGTCACGGTATCCGGGTCGCGCCGCGCGAGGCGCAGGTGGTGCGCGGCGGCGGCCACGTCCGGCAGCGGCAGGGAGTACAGCGCCTCGATGCCGGCGTGGTCGAGTCGTTCGCCTTGCACGGCCCGGTCGAGCGCAGCGGCGGCCGGGTCGGTTCCGATGGGGGCGGGAGCGGTCATGCGGGTACGGTAGCACCGGCAGGCGCGGGCATTGGTCTCTCCGGGCACAGGGTTCCGGCGCGGCAGCGGAGCATACGCGGCCCGGACGGATGGAACGGCCCGCGCTGCCCCTTCCGTCCGGGTCCAGTGCTCGCCCACTCTGCGGGGCAGCTCTACGAGTCGCTTCCGCTCGGACCCAGCGGGCTTTACATCCCGTTCAATCGGAGTCCGTATCAGTCGTAGGAGTACCCGGTGAAGTACAGGTACGCCGGCTGCCCGCCCTCGTAGGCGACGACGTAGAGACTCTCGCCCCGGTCCAGGGATTCGGTCAGCCGGTCACTGGCCTGCACCTGCGCCAGGGCCGGCCGGGTGGTGCCGAACAGGTCCAGCAGCGTTTCGCGGTCCGGCGGTCTCATGCCCCAGTCGTCGTCGCTGTCGGCGAGTCCCGGCACGTCCAGGATCGTGCGGGTGCCCTGCGCGTCTGCGGCTTCAAGGGCGTCTTCGATGCTGTCGTGGTCCGGTCCGGCGGCCGGCGAGTGCGCCGTGACCGGGAATGCCGGAACGGGGATGACCGGCGAGTAGCGGCCCGCCTGGAATTCACGCTGCCGGACCCGTTGCAGGACGACTGCGACGTCCGGTTCGTAGGGTTCGACGTACCACCACAGATGACCGCCCATGCACTCAGTCTATCCGGCACGTCGCCCGGTCCGGGCGGCAGGTGGGGTCCGGCGGGGGTCGGTTCAGGCGGGCAGGCCCGGCACGCGGTAACGGCCGGGGCCGGCGAGGGTCAGGGCGACGGTGGCGGCCAGCAGGCTCAGCGGGAATTCCACGCCGTTGGGGTTGAAGAACCCGGCTTTCAGGTGAACCAGAGCGATGGCGCCCAGCATGATCAGGCTCAGGGCGCCGCCGGCCCAGCGGGTCAGGATGCCGGCGATCAGCAGCAGACCGCCGATCAGTTCGGCCCCGGCGACCAGGGGGGCGCTGAGGGCGGGCAGGGGGGCGCCCATCTGCGTGAAGGCCTGGGTGGTGCCGGGCAGGGTGTACGTGAAGATCTTCTGCGCGCCGTGCATCACGAAGATCAGGCCGGTGGCGAGGCGGACGGTCAGCAGGGCGAGGTCGGTGTGGTGGGTGGTGGCGGTGGTGGTCATGGGGTGTCCTCGGGTGGGGGGGTCAGCAGCGTGAGCAGCTGCTGGAGTTGCGTGGGGGTCAGGTGCGCGAACTGCCGGGCGTGCAGGGCGGAGATGGGCTGGTCGATGCGGGTCAGCAGGGCGCGGCCCTGGTCGGTGAGGCGCGTGGCGACGACGCGGCGGTCCGGGCGATCGCGGTCGCGGCGGACCAGTCCGGCTTTCTGGAGGCGGTCGAGCAGGCGGGTGACGTCCGGGTCGTGGACGAGCAGGCGTTCGCTGATCTCGCTGCAGGTCAGGCCGCCTTCCCCGGCGCCGCGCAGGATGCGCAGCACGTTGAACTGGGGTCCGCTGAGGTCGTAGTCGCGCAGCAGTTCGGCCGTCTCGTGCTGCTGGCGCAGGGCGAGGCGTTGCAGGGCGAGGTAGGTGGTGTGTTCGGGGCTGCCGGGTGTGCCGGGCAGGTTGGAGGGCGTTGGGGTGGAGGCAGGTGTCATGTCGGGGGTCATTGTCTCCCGGCGGGCGGGGCGTGGGGGGTGGGGGTGCGGGCGTTCCTGCGTGGGGGACGCGGGCGAAGGTGGGTGGTCGGGGCAGGGCTGCTGGACCTCCCTCAAATTAGTCGTTTCAACGACTATCTGTCAACGCTCCCTGCTGGCTGTGGCAGCGGGAGTGCCCCCCGCAGGGTCATCCATGGTGCGAACAGGTTCATCCCTTCCGGGCAGACCAGCGATGAACACGCGCTGTTTGCCCCTCCCCCTCGAGGGGGGAGGCGGGGAGGGGGTGAGCAGGCATGGCGTGACAGAAGACGTTGTCCATGCTTTTGCCCCTCTGGCGCTGGAACAGTGTCCGCACCATTGGTCAGACGGACTCCGGTTGAATGGGCTGCGAAGCCCGCTGGGTCCGAGCGAAGCGACCCGGAGAGCGGCCCCGCAGAGTGGGAGCCACACGCCCCCCCGGACGTGGAGACGGCAGTCCGTATCCCGCCGCCCGAAACGTGATCTGGCGAAGGGCGGAGCCACGCAGGCGGAGTCGTATAGTGGCGGGCGGTAAGGCCACCGGGATGGAAACGATTCCGGCATGGTCAGGAGGTCACGCAATGAAGATCGGCATGATTGGACTCGGCAAGATGGGCGGCAACATGGTGCTGCGCCTGACACGCGGCGGCATCGAGGTCACGGGCTACGACCGCAGCGAGGAGAGCGTCGCGCACATCGAGGCGCAGGGCGCGCGCGGCGCACGCTCCATGGACGACCTGATCGCCTCGCTCGGCGAGAGCGGTCAGCGCGCCGTGTGGCTCATGGTGCCCGCCGGGAAGATCACCCAGCAGGTCATCGACGACCTCGCCGGGCGGCTCGCACCGGGCGACATCATCATCGACGGCGGCAACAGCAACTACAAAGACAGCGTCCAGCGTGCCGAGGCCCTCGCCGAACGCGGCCTGCACTTCGTGGACGTCGGCACGTCCGGCGGCGTGTGGGGCCTGAAGGAAGGCTACGCCCTGATGATCGGCGGCGACGAGCAGGCCGTCGAGCGCCTGCGCCCGGTGTTCGAGGCGCTGGCGCCCGCGCCCGACCGTGGCTGGGGTCGCATGGGACCGGCCGGCAGCGGCCACTACGTGAAGATGGTCCACAACGGCATCGAGTACGGCATGATGCAGGCCTACGCCGAGGGCTTCGAGCTGATGCGCGCCAAGACCGACTTCAACCTCGACATGGCGCAGATCGCCGAGCTGTGGCGTCACGGCAGCGTCGTGCGTTCCTGGCTGCTGGACCTGACGGCCGAGGCGCTGCAGAACAAGGCCGAGTTCGAGGCCCTCTCGGACTACGTGGCCGACAGCGGCGAGGGCCGCTGGACGATCATCGACTCGGTGGAGCTGGGCGTGCCCACGCCGGTCATCACGCTCGCCACGCAGATGCGGTTCCGCAGCCAGCAGGAAGTCAGTTACGCCGGGCAGATGCTCTCGGCCATGCGCCGCGCCTTCGGCGGTCACGCGGTCAAGACCATCGAGACGCCCCGCCAGGAGGGACTGGTGCCGGAAGTGCAGGCCGGTCAGGACCCCAGCGCCGCCGCGCCCGCCAACATCGGTCAGGGGGGCGGCGGCACCGGCAGCAGCGCCGAACAGCTCGGTGAAACCGGCCAGCAGCGCGTGAAAGGCGACGAATGAGCGCCCCCAAGAAACCGGCCAGCAGCCCCGCCACGACGAAGGCGGCGCCGAAGAAGCCCGCCGCAGCGAAAGCCACCGTGAGCAAGGCCGCTGCCAAGACCCCAGCCGGCAAGGCAGCCAGCAAGGCGACTGCCAAGACCGCCGGCAAGACCACGGCCAGCAAGGCGGCGGGCAGCAAGAGCAAGGTCGCGGCGAACGTGCAGGCGAATGTGGAGTCGGACCTCGCGGCGCGCACGGTGGGCGTGTCGCAGGCCGCTCCGGCGCGGCGGGGAGCCAGCGTGAAGACCGCGCAGACCTCCGCGCCCCGCAAGGGCAAGGGCAAGCGCGGCGCCGCGCCCGGTCATGACGGCCAGAATCCCTTCCGGGCGCTGATGCGCCGCAACCGCGCGCCGGAACCGGCCATGCTGGTGATCTTCGGCGCGACCGGCGACCTGTCGCGCCGCAAGCTGCTGCCCGCCGTGTTCGGCCTGTGGCAGGACGGCCTGCTTGGGAGTGCTTTCAACATCGTGGGCGTGGGCCGTCAGGAGATGACGGACGAGCAGTTCAAGGATTACGCCATCCAGGCCCTCAAGGACAGCAAGGAGACCGACGCCATCCAGCCGGGCAGCCTGGAGAAGTTCCGCGAGCTGCTGTACTACGAGTTCGGTGATTTCGCCGGGGACGAGGTGTACGCCAAGCTGGGCCGCGAACTCGACCGCGCCGAGGAGGCGCACGGGGGCCGCAAGAACGCGCTGTTCTACCTCTCGACCCCGCCCAGCCTGTTCGAGCCGATCAGCAACGGTCTGGGCCGCCTGGAACTGGCGGATCAGAGCGAGGGCTGGCGCCGGCTGGTGATCGAGAAGCCCTTCGGGCACGATCTGGCCAGCGCCCGCGCGCTGAACGACACCATCCACCGCGTCTGGGACGAGTCGCAGGTGTACCGCATCGACCACTACCTGGGCAAGGAGACCGTGCAGAACCTGATGGCGATCCGCTTCGGGAACGCCATCTTCGAGCCGCTGTGGAACCGTGGGTACGTGGATCACGTGCAGATCACCGCCAGCGAGGACCTGGGCCTGGAAGGGCGCGCCGGGTACTACGAGGAGGCGGGCGTGGTGCGCGACATGCTTCAGAACCACCTGATGCAGCTGTTCGCGCTGACCGCCATGGAACCCCCGGCCGCCTTCGACGCGGACGCCATCCGCGACGAGAAGGTGAAGGTGCTGCGCGCCGTCAAGGAGATCCCGTCGGGCCGCGTGAAGTCGGTCGCGGTGCGCGGGCAGTACGGTCCGGGCACCATGTACGGCGAGAAGGTGCCGGGCTACCGCGAGGAACCGAACGTGAAGGAGGGCAGCGTCACGCCCACCTACGTGGCCTTGAAACTGGAAGTGGACAACTGGCGCTGGCAGGGCGTGCCGTTCTTCCTGCGCACCGGGAAGCGGCTGCCGAAGAAGGTCACGGAGATCGCCGTGGTGTTCAAACGCCCGCCGCTGGGCATCTTCCCCGGCGGTCTGGAACGCAACGTGCTGGCCTTCCGCATCCAGCCGGACGAGGGCGTGAGCCTCAAGTTCAGCTCCAAGACGCCGGGGCAGGAGATGGTGCTGCGCGAGGTGGTCATGGACTTCCGCTACGACGCGTTCGGCGCGCAACTGGAAAGCCCATACTCGCGCCTGCTGCTCGACGCGATGCTGGGCGACGCCACGCTGTTCCCCCGCGAGGACGAGGTGGACCTGGCGTGGCAGATCGTGAGCGGCATCCTGGACGTCTGGGAGGCCGAGCCGGGTCGCCGTGAGAAGGGACCGGACTTCCCGAACTACACGGCCGGCACCTGGGGGCCCGACGAGGCGGACGAACTGATGGGCGACGACCGCCGCTGGCGGCGCCTGTGAAGACGCTGAAGTATGGAGGACCGGTGATGGATCAGATCCTCCCCATCCGCCATCCGCCATCAGCCATCAGCCACTCGCCGTCCGCCATCCGTCTGCCCGGAGGGCACCCATGACCTACGCAACCGACCTGAAACCGCTGGGCCCGGTGGACACCACCGTCCGCAAGGCCCAGGTCACGCTGGACGAACTGTGGGCGCAGACGAACGTCGAGACCCGCGCGTACACCGGGAACATCATCGCGCTGACCGTGAAAAAACACCTGGGGCGCGTGCAGGAAGCCCTGGCGGGCCTGGAAGGCCGTTACGCCGGGCGGCAGATCATCGGCGTGATGGACGGCACGGACGACCTGACCGTGCACGCCAGTCTGGTGCCGCAGCGCGGCGGGCTGTACGTGGAACGCCTGACGCTGGAAGCCAGCCCCGAGCAGCTTCAGGGCGCGATCCTGCCCCTGATCCGCCCGGCCACCGTGAACCACGTCTGGTGGGGTGCGGACAGCCGGCCCGGCGGCACGCTGCTGACCGAACTGACGGACCTGGCCGATCAGGTGATCGTGGACAGCCTGACGCTGGACATGCCGCCCTCGCGGCACTACGCGCTGGCGGACCTGGGCTGGAGCCGCTCGGCGCCGTGGCGTGAGGCGCTGGCGCAGGTGTTCGACAGTCCGGACGCCGCCCGGCAGTTGCCGCGCATCGACCGGCTGGTCGTGCGGCACGCCGGGAAGAAGGACCTGCCGGCGCGGCTGTACGCGGGCTTCATTGCCAGCACGCTGGGCTGGACGGACCTGCGGGGCGTGACGTTCCGTTCGGGCCGCTGCGGGCGCGAGAACGGCGACCTGTGCGGCGCGGAACTGCTGGGCGACGGCGTGCGCTTCGCCCTGAGCGCCGAGACCAGCGGCGGGAACGACGTGGTGCGCCTGGAGTGCCGCTGGGACGGCGTGAACCGCGAATCCGAGGTCGTGGTGCCCACCATGACGCTGGCCGAGGGACTGGCGCGCGTCATGGCCCGCCCGGAACGCGGCGGGGTGTTCGAGCACGCCTGGGCCCTGGCCAAGGAAACGCTGTAACCCCGGTCCGGGCGGTCTACTTCGCCCGGACCTGAACGGTCACGCATCATGCAGGTCGGAATCCGCGAGGGTTCTGCTGCCAGAGGGGCCGCGCCGCTGTCAGGGTGCGGCCCCTTCCCTTTGTGGTGGGGTCGGCGCGGCATACTGCGCGGCGATGAGCGCTTCACCGCATGACCGGCTGTCCGACCTCGCCCTGAGCCTGGGGGCGGACGCCGTGGGCTGGGCGCCCGCGCAGGTGCCGCTCGCGGCCGTGGACGAGTACGCGGGGTGGCTGGACGCCGGACGGCACGCGGGCATGACCTACCTGGAACGACAGTTGCCGGTGCGGGCCGACCCGTCCCAGCGGCTGCCGGGCGTGGGGAGCGTGCTCGTGCTGGGCGTGTCGCACGCCTTCGCGCCGCCGGTGGTGCCGAACGGGGGCGTGCGGGTGGGCCGGGTGGCGCGCTACGCCTGGACGCCGGACTACCACGAGCAGTTGCAGCCGGTCCTGTCCCGCCTGGAGCAGGAGGCGGCGGCGCTGGGCGTGCGGGCGCGCGGGTACGTGGATCACGGGCCGGTCATGGAGCGGCTGTTCGCGTCCGGGGCGGGGCTGGGCTGGCGCGGCCGGTCCGGCATGACCATCAACACGGGGCTGGGCGCGTTCGTGACCCTGGCGGTCGTCCTGACCGACCTGCCCGCCCCGGACGGCGGCGTGGCGCACCCGGACCGCTGCGGCCGCTGCCTGCGCTGCGTGACGGCCTGCCCGACCGGCGCGATCGGCCCGGACCGCGCCATCGACGCGCGGCGCTGCGTGTCGTACCTGACCATCGAGCACCGGGGGCCGGTGCCGCCCGACCTGCGGGCCGGGGTGGGCGACTGGCTGTTCGGCTGCGACGTGTGCAGCGAGGTCTGCCCCTGGACCGTGAAGGCCGGGCCGCTCGCGCGGTTGCTGAAGCCCGACCCGGAGCTGGCGCACCCGGACCTGGGCCGGTTCTTCGGGATCAGCGAACGCGAGTTCGAGCGGCAGTGGGCGGGCACGGCGTTCCTGCGGCCCCGGCGCAAGGGCATGGCCCGCAACGCCCTGACGGTGCTGGGCAACACCCGCGCGCCGCAGGGCTGGCCGCTGCTGCTGCTGGGCGCGCAGGACCCCGCCTGGGAGGTGCGCGAGGCGGCCGCCTGGGCGCTGGGCCAGTGGAATGAGCCGGGCCACGTGCGGGCACTGCTGGACGACCCGCACGCGGCGGTGCGGGAGGGCGCGGCCCTGGCGCTGGAACGGGTCTGACCGGCCGCTCCCGGCTGGGCGGCGCCAGATTCAGGACGTGTCCAGATTCAGGAGGTTTTCAGATTCAGGAAGTGTAAAGGGGGGTCGGGAGGCCGCGCAGCGTCTACCATGGGGGCGTGCGCGCGCGTGTCCTTTCCCTGTTGATGTCTCCCCTGCTGGCGGCCGGGTTCCTGCTGATGCCCGGCGCGGCCCAGACGGCCCCGGCTGCGGCCGTTCCCACGCTCGTGCCGACCGTCACGGCCCGTTACCCGCATGACCGGGACGCCTTCACGCAGGGCCTGCAGTACCTGGGGAGCGGCGTGCTGGTCGAGAGTACCGGGCAGGTCGGGAAGTCCGGGGTGCGGCGCGTGGACCTGAAGTCCGGCCGGGTCCTGACGCAGACGGCGACGCCGCTGGCGACCGCGTTCGGCGAGGGCGTGACCGTGCTGGGGAACGTGGCGTACCACCTGACGTGGCAGGACGGCGTGGCGTTCACGTTCGACGCGGCGACCCTGAAGGAAACCGGCCGCCTGCGGTACTCCGGCGAGGGCTGGGGCCTGACCAGCGACGGGCGGCAGCTGATCATGAGTAACGGCTCGTCCACGCTGGCGTGGCGGGATCCGAAAACGTTCCGTGTCACGCGCAGCCTGCGGGTGACGGATCAGGGGCAGCCGGTCCGGAACCTGAACGAACTGGAGTACGCGCAGGGCAGCGTGTACGCGAACGTGTGGCTGACCGACCGGATCGCGCGGATCGACCCGCAGAGCGGCCGGGTCACGGCGTGGCTGGACCTGAGCGCCCTGGCGCGCGAGGCGAGTGCCGCCGCCACCCGCGCCGGGCAGCCCCTGACGTTCGACGACGTACCCAACGGGATCGCCTTCGTGCCGGAACGCGGCACGCTGCTGCTGACCGGCAAACGCTGGAGCACGCTGTTCGAGGTGAAGGTGCCGGGCCTGAAGGTCGATCCGGGCGTGGGTGGCCGCGCCGCGCCCCGCCGCTGACCCGGCCATCCAGGGTCATACGGGTTCCGTTTGTTTCGCCGACAACCCGGAACATCGCCGGGTTGTCAGCTTCACGTCCGGAACCCGTTTCTCTCCCACTCGCTTCGCTCGGACCCAGCGGGCTTTGCAGCCCATTCAATCGGAGTCCGTATCAGTCGGTCAGGGCAGGCGGGCCTGCACGGCCTGCCACACCTGGGCGGCCAGGGTGTCCTGATCCTGCGTGGCGTCCAGGATCAGGAAGCGCGTCGGGTCGGCGGCGGCCAGGGTCAGGAAGGCCTGCCGGACCCGGCGGTGAAAGTCCAGGTCCGCCTGTTCCAGCCGGTCGGGTTGCCCCCGGCGGGCGGCGCGTTCCAGGCCCACGGCCGGGTCCAGGTCGAGCAGGACCGTCAGGTGCGGCGTGAGCCCGCCGGTCGCCTCGCGCGTGATCTGCTCCAGCAGGCCGGCGTCCAGGCCGCGCCCGCCGCCCTGGTACGCGAGGCTGGAGTCGGCGTAACGGTCGCAGATGACGACCTCGCCGCGTGCCAGGGCCGGGCGGACGACGTTGCGGACCAGCTGGGCGCGACTGGCCGAGTACAGCAGGAATTCCGGCAGGGGGTCGATGGTCAGGGCCGGGTCCAGCAGCACCTCGCGGACCCGCAGGCCCAGTGGAGTGCCGCCGGGCTCGCGGGTGACGGCGTGCGCCTGCCCGTGGGCCTGTAACTGCGCGGCGAGGCGCGCCAGCTGCGTGCTCTTGCCGGCGCCCTCGGGCCCCTCGAAGGAGATGAACAGGCCGCCGGGCGGGGTGGGGACCGGTCCCGTCACACGGACTCCGGACGTGAAGTCGGCAGTCCGGCGATGTTCCGGTTGGTCAGCGAAACAGTCCGTATCACAGGCCAGTGGGGTGGTGCAGGAACTGCCACGCCAGCCCGAACTCGTCTTCCAGGCGGGCGGCCAGGGCGCGCACGCCGAAGACCTCCGTCTCGTAGTGGCCGGCGTACACGACGTTCACGCCGTACTCGAAGGCGTCATGGAAGTGCTTGTGTTCCGGTTCGCCGGTCAGCAGGGTGTCCAGGCCCATGGTGGCCGCCTCGGCGACACTGCCAGCCCCGCTGCCGCTCAGGACACCCAGGCGGCGCACGGTGGGCGACTGACCGCCGCCGTGCACGAGGCAGATCTCGCCGGTGAGTTTCTGCACGCGGTCCGCGAAGTCCTGGAGGGTCTGCTCGAAGGGCAGTTCGCCGGCCAGTCCGATCTTCTGGCCCTGCCAGTCCCCGAAGGGCCGCAGGTTCTGGAGGGTCAGGGCGCGGGCGATCATGGCGTTGTTCCCGACCTCCGGGTGGGCGTCCAGCGGGATGTGCGACACGTACAGGTTCAGGTCCGCCGACAGGGCCGCGCGCAGCCGCTCGCGGTGCGGGCCGGTCACGGCCAGCGGCTGGCCCCAGAACAGGCCGTGGTGGGCGATCAGCAGGTCCGCGCCGCTGTCGGCCGCGTGTTGCAGGGTCTTGAGGCTGGTGTCCACGCTGACGGCCACGCGGCGGATCACGTTGGTCCCGCCGATCTGCAGGCCGTTCAGGCTGGGGTCCGGGTACGCGCCGACGTTCAGGTAGTCGTTCAGCCACGCCACGAGCGCGTCACGCGGCACCTCGCCGCGGGTCAGGGGGATGGAAGGGGTGCTGGGGGAACCGTCGGACATGACAGGCATTCTAGGCGGGCCGGGCCGAGACGAATGCCGGTGCGGATTGCAGTTCCGCCCCCACCCGTTTCCGGCAGCGGTCGCGGCGGGAACTGCTCTAGACTCACGGCAATGTCCTGCTGCGCCGCCCGGTTCTCCCTCCGTTCCGTTGCCCTTCCGGTTCCGCGCCGCTCCGGCTCCGGGCGGCCCGCATGACCGGCACCCCGGACGCGGATCACCTGCCGGCGACCGGCCGCCTCCTGACCGGTCCCGGCCCGCTGCACGCGACCCTGACCGAGGAACTGACCCTGGCGCTCGGGCGTGTGCTGCGCGCCGCTCCGGACACGAGCGCGCTGCTGGACGTCGCCCTGCCCGGCCTGAACGACCGGCGGGTGCCGGCGCTGCTGCTCGGGCCGGGCGGGGCGGACCTGATCGACCTGGACGGCGACCGGCCCGGCACGCTCGCGCTGGCGGCCCGGCTGCGGGAGCTGCTGCCCGGCGGCGCGGACCTCACGGTGACGCTCGTCACGCCCGGCGCGGACCCGGACGCCCCACCACTGCCGGACACACTGCCACTGCCAGACGTCAGGCTGGTGCCGGCCGGCGACCCGGACGCCCTGGCCGGCGCGCTGCGCGCCTCGGTGCAGTCGGGCGGGCCGGCGCTGCTGGACCGCGCCGCCCTGATCGCGCGGCTGGACGTGCGCCCGGCCCGGCTGGCGTTCCTGCGGGGCCGGGTCCTGAGCGCCCTGGACGGGCAGGGCGTTCCCGGCGTGCAGGTGTGGGCGCAGGCGGGCGCCAGCGAACTGCGCGCCGTCACCGACCCGCACGGCCACTACGCCCTGAGCGCCGATCAGGGGCACGCGCTGGAGGTCGGGTTCGTGCCGCCGCCGCGTTACCGTGCGCCCGAGACGCTGCGCCTGAACCCCCTCGGGCCGTACCTGAGCGTGGAGGACACGCGCCTGCCCGAACGGACGTCCCGCCTGTCCGAGGACGACCTGCGCGCCGCGATGATGCAGGCCATGCAGGCCCGCCTGGAAACGCAACTGGCCGGCGACCCGCAGGCGTGGACCGACCCGGCCCGGCAACTGGACGCCGTGACCGGGGACCTGCGCGCCCAGTTGCGGGAGGCGGCGCAGGACGTCGCGGCCCGGCAGCAGCAACCCCGTCCGGACGGCGCCGGGCTGGCCGTGCGGGTGCGGCACGCCGCCGATCAGCTGTTGCTGGCCGCGCAGGCCCAAGACCTGAACCGCGACCTGCACGCCCTGAACGCCCCGGCCGGCGAGGCGCAGCAGACCGGGGAGCACCAGCTGGCCGTGCAGCGGGCCATCGACACCCTGACGGGCGTGGCCGCCAGTCGTCACCATGAGCGGCGGCGCCCCGACCCGCTGCCCGCCCGGACCGCGTCCCTGCACACCCGCCTGCCCCTCCCGGTTCCGGAAACGGCTCCAGTCCTGTGGACCGCACCGGTCCTGACTGGCGCCACGGCCCTGCCATCTCCACCCAGCCCGGACAGCCACTCCGGAGGGGACACCGACTTCGGTCAGGAATTCAATCTGGACACCGGGTTCGGACAGGTCCGCGAGTCGGACGCCGGTCTGGAACCGGAGTCCGCCGGGGCGACGGGGACCACCGAGGACTTCGGACCAGACGACGGATTCAATCCAGACGACGGATTCGGGCCGGACGACGGTGTCCTGCTGACCGGGGTGGCCGCCCCGCGCGGCCCGATCACCGAGGTGGTCATGGCCGACCCCCGGCCCGGCCCGGTCTCCCCTCCCCCCGTCCACACGCCCGCCCAGCCGGCCCCGTCTCCTGCGGCGCCCGTGCGGGCAGCGCGCCGCCTGCCGCTGCCCTGGGTCGCCGGGGGCCTGCTGGGGGTCGCCGCCCTGACCGCTGCGGCCCTCACGCTGGGACAGCGGGAAGCTCCCGCGCAGACCGCCGCCGCGCCCACCCCGGTCGAGGCGGCCCGGACGGTCGCGGCCGGAACGGCAACAGACGCTGCGACCCCGGCGCGCCCAGCCCCGCGCGTGGCGGCCACCGTCACGCCACGGCCCATCCCGGCACCGGTCGCGCCGCGCGTCACCGTGACCGGCGCGGCACCCGCCCCGGCAGCACCAGCAGCACCGGCACAGGCCACCGCCGCCGTTCAGACCCGCACGACCCAGCCCCGCCTGGCCGCCACCCCGCCTCAGCCGGCCCGCAGCGCACCGGCCCGCACCCCAGCCGCGCAGGCCACCGCGCCCGCCACCGGCACCCGGCTGACCGCAGGGCAACCGGAAAACACGCCCGCACCCGTCACACCCCCCGCCGCCCCGGCCGCACCCGACGCGGACCTCCCCTTCATCGAACCGCCCCTGCCCACCCCCAAAACGCCCGGCGGGCCAGCACAGACCGACCCCGCCCCCAGCAGCGACCCGGTCGAGCCGGCACCCGCCCCGGACACCGGGGGCGCGCCCCCGCCCGCCGCAGACCCGGCCAGCATTCCGGCCACGCCACCCGGCACCCCACCCGCCCCGGATACCCCCGGCAACTGACCGGACGGGCGGCGGCGGGGCGGTTCAGGGCCGCACAGGCAGCGGCTCGTACACGCGTTTGCTGCTGCCGTTGCTGAAGTACACGGTGGCCGTCACGTTCAGGCTGGTGTACACACGGTCGGCGCGGGCCCGGACGTTCAGCGGCAACGTGAAGATCAGCTGACTGCCGCTCTGCCGCAGGGCCGTGCTGGTCCCCCCGGCCGGCGGCCAGACATCCGTGGTGTCCAGCGTGATCTTGCCGCTGCGGGCCGCGTCCCGGTACTCCAGCTCGTAACGGAACTCGGCCCGGACGGGACGCGCGCCGTTCGGAACGGTGTCGATCACCAGGTCGCACAGGTGCGCCCGCCCGGCCAGCAGACCCGTGCGCGTCACGCCACTCCCGGCCTCCCGGCAGGTCGTGAAGTACCAGCGGGTGAACTTGGGAGCCTGCGCGCCGGGCGCGGGCGTGACCGTCAACGGACCCGGCGCGGCACTCCCCGCCCCCGGCCGCTGCGGCGCGCAGCCGTTCACCTTCTCCCAGGCGGTGTTCACGCCCGACGCGGCGAACGTGTACGTCAGGGCCTGACCGCCACCGGGCCGATTGACGCGCACCACAAGGCGTTTCCCGGCATTCAGGCCGTTCACGATGCGGCGCACCACCGCGCCGCTGAACCCGAGCGCCGTCGTGTCCACCGTCTCGTCACCGTTCAGCACCACCGACAGGTCACGGTCACTCAGCACGACAGGCGGATCGTCCCCCAGCCGGATGGTGACCGCCGGTTTGATGCCGGCGTCGGCGTCCTCCTGACTGGACAGCTGGAACTTGGAACTCATCCAGGCCCACAACTCCTGACGGTCATAGTTCGAGCAGCGCAGGATGAACCGCGTCTGATCGGTCCGGTCGTTCACTTCCGGCAACACCACGAACCCCGTGTTGACATCCGTGATCGGGTCCCGCGAAACCGAGTACGTCGTGCCCGTGCCCGGCACGCGTTCGACGGCACCGGCCCCGCACAGCAGCGACAGACACAACAGGAAAGGAATCCGCATGCCCCCGTTATGACCTGCTTTCAGGCACGACTCAAGCGAACCTGCCGCACCCCACCCGCGAACTCGCGAATAAAAGAAAAACCCCCGTCCGGGACGGGGATTTTCTGTGTTTGGTGGCGATGCCCGGACTTGAACCGGGGACCTAACGATTATGAGTCGTTCGCTCTAACCAGCTGAGCTACATCGCCTTGAAAAAACCCCGCCTGCGGGCGGGGGCGTTCCTTGGTGGAGCTGAGGGGATTCGAACCCCTGACCTTCTGAATGCCATTCAGACGCGCTCCCAACTGCGCCACAGCCCCGCTTTTTCCCTCTTGCCTCGTCGGAGGCTCAGATAGATTAACAGCGACTTCCTGACCTGTCAACTGCGGCGGGGCGGGCGGGTCAGTCGGTCGTGCGGGTGGCGGTGGTCTGCGCGGCGAGCTGCACGTAGCCTTCGATCAGGTGAATGATGACCGGGTTGTGGGTGTGGACGCCGTGGGCTTCGCCGGTGCCGCCCTCGTCGATGAAGTGGGCGATCAGGGCGGCCTCGCCGTCGCGGGCGAGCAGGAAGGCGCGCTGGCCGTGTGCGGCGACGCTGGGCAGGTCGGTCAGGGGCGTGCGGCGCAGTTCGACGCCGCGTGGCGTGAGGCGTTCGAGCCGGTCGGCGAAGCTGGCCTCGCCGGCCATGTAGAGGCTGCGGCGGGCGTTGAGGGTCAGGTCCTCGCAGAGGCTGCGGATGGCGGCCTCGCCGTGCAGGTGGTACACGGCTTCCGGGGCGGGGTCGGGGGCGAGGCGGGACAGGTCGCGGTCGAGGGCGCCGAGGCGGTCGTCGAAGGAGCGGCGGGCGCGGGCGAGGTACTCGCGGGCGCTGAGGGGCGCGTACTCCAGGGGGTTCTGGCCGACCTTGGCGGCGAGGCCGCGGCCTTCGAGGCGTTCGAGCGTCTCGTAGATCTTGGGCCGGGGAATACCGGCCTGCCGGGCCACGCGGGCGGGCACGGCTCGCCCGAGGGCCAGGAGGGCGGTGTAGGCACGGGCTTCGTATTCGGTCAGCCCGAGCGCTTGCAGGTGGATCACGGCGCTCATCGCTGCTCAGCATACGGGATGCGGGGGCCGGGGCTGGCGCGTGCGGTGGGGGCTGGACGGGCAGATGAAGGTGGGGGTGGGGGGCCGTTCATCTGCGCGGGCCGTGGCGGGGGGTAGCGTGAGGCATGACGATCAGCCGCTCGATGGGTCTGGACCCGATTCTGGAACGCCTGGGCCGTGAGGGGGCCAGCCTGCTGGAGGCAGAGGCGATGCGTGCCGTGCTGGCCGAGGACTTTGCCGGGCGGTCCCTGGACAGCCTGAGCGAGGACGAGTGGCTGCGGGCGCTGGGGCGCATGGAGGCGGTCAAGCAGACCGGGAACGCCGGCATGAAGTGATCCGGACCCGGATTGAATGGGCCGCGAAGTCCGCTGGGTCCGAGCGGTTGCGACTCGGAGACCTGCCCCGCAGGGTGGGAGAAGGGCGGGTTCCGGATTGTCAGCGCAACACACGGCAGTCCGTATGATCTGGCGGGAGCGGCTGTGTCCGCGCCAGCAGCCCCCCCCACGCATGGCATGAAAAAACCCCGCCGGAGCGGGGTCTTTTTTCTGTTCTGGTGGGCGGTATAGGATTTGAACCTACGACCCTTCGCGTGTGAAGCGAATGCTCTACCACTGAGCTAACCGCCCGTTTCTGGTGGGCCCTGCCGGATTTGAACCGGCAACCAATCGGTTATGAGCCGACTGCTCTGACCGTTGAGCTAAGAGCCCTCAGGCGCCTGTGCCACGCCGGTCGTTCAGGCGAGGGGAAGTGTAGCAACGGGGGCGGGCGTTGTCAAACGTGGGCGCTGGTGGGGGCGTGGCGGGTACAGTGCTGGGTATGCAAGTCGTGCACGTGGCGTCCGAGGTGTTCCCGTTCTCGCGGTCCGGTGGGCTGGGTGATGTGCTGGGGGTGCTGCCTGCGGTGCAGGCGGGGCTGGGGGCGGAGGTGACGGTGGTGTCGCCGTGGTACGCGGACGTGCAGGAGGCCGTGACGCCGCTCTGGCGTGGGGTGCTGGCGGGCGCGGCGGGGCAGCCGCCGCTGCCGGAGGTGCGGGTGGGCGAGGTGCGGCGCGGCGGGGTGCGGTTCCTGTTCGTGGGGCTGGCGTGTTTCGACCGGCCGGGCCTGTACCACCCGGACGACGTGTGGCGCTTCAGTCTGTTCGGGCGGGCGGTGCTGCCGGTGCTGGCGCAGCTGGGGGTGCGGCCGGACGTGCTGCACGGGCATGACTGGCAGGCGGGGCTGGTGGTGGCGCACGCGCGCCTTTCGGGGGTGCGGTCGGTGTTCAGCGTGCATAACCTGCAGTACCAGGGGCGCTGGAACCTGCTGGACGGCATGGGCTGGACGGGCCTGCCGGAGTGGGCGTTCACGCATGAGACGCTGGAATTTCATGGGGACGTGAACCTGATGAAGGCGGGGCTGGTGTTCTCGTCGCAGGTGACGACGGTCAGTCCCACGTACGCGCGGGAGATCACCACGCCGGAGTTCGGGGAGGGGCTGGAGGGCCTGATGACCCGCCTGCGGGCGGAGGGTCGGCTGAGCGGCATCCTGAACGGGCTGGATCAGGCGCGCTGGGATCCGGCGAGCGATCCGGACGTGCCGGTGTTCACGGACCCGCGCGGGAAGGGCGCGGCGGTGGCGGCGCTGCGTGCGGAGTTCGGACTGGACGGCGCGCCGATTCTGGCGAGTGTCAGCCGGCTGGCCGAGCAGAAGGGCATGGACCTGCTGATCGGGGCGTTGCCGCAGCTGGTGCAGGACTGGAACGTGGTGGTGCTGGGCGGCGGTGATCCGGCGCTGGAGGCGGGCCTGCGGGAGTGGGCGGCGCATCCGAGGGTGGTGTTCGCGCAGGGGATGAACGAGCCGCTCGCGCACCGCATCTACGCGGGTGCGGACGCGTTCGCGATGCCCAGCCGTTTCGAGCCGTGCGGGCTGTCGCAGATGATCGCCATGCGCTACGGGACGCTGCCGGTGGTCCGGGCGACGGGCGGGCTGGTGGATACCGTGCCGGCCGACGTGGGCTTCTCGTTCGCCCAGGCGTCGGCGGGGGCGCTGGCGGGGGCCTGCCGGGAGGCGCGCGCCGCGTTCGACGATCCGGCCGGGTGGGAGGCGCGCGCGGCGAGGGCGATGCGGCTGGAGTTCAGCTGGGACGGCCCGGCGCGCGAGTACCTGGGCCTGTACGCGCGGGTGCTGAGCGGCGCCGCGCCGGCCGTGGCGGGTCTGGTGGAGGCGTGAGCGGCGACGATCACGCTGCCGGACAGGACGTGACGCAGGAGCAGGACACGCTGGTCCCAGACGGGGCAGAGTCGGTGGGGCCGGTGCGGGTGGGGCCGGTGCAGGTCGAGGCGCTGGGGCCCGAGCAACTGGAACTGGTACTGGCCGCGCTGTACGAGGCGCCGCGTGAGGCGGTCGCGTGGATGGCGCAGGCCTGCACGGACGCCTGGGTGGCGTTCGAACGGCACGAGCCGCTCGGCCCGGACGGCGAGCCGCTCCCGGACGGCACGCGCGAGGTGGTGCTGGGCGCGGTCGGGACGCGGCCCAGCCCGGCGCACGGGTCCGAGCTGCTGGGCGGCGTGCTGGGCGGACCGCGCCGCGCCGGGGCGGCGGCGGCCCTGGCGCGCGCCGCGTGGGAACGCGCGGGCCGCGTGTACGCCTTCGCCGAGGGGCACCTGTTCCCGCCGGAAGTGCTGATCGAGGCGGGGTTCCGCGAGGTCGGCGCGTACCGCCGGCTGGAGGGCCGCGTGCCGTACCGGCATGTGGACGCCCCGGAGGGCGTGACGCTGCGTCCCCTGGCCGAGGTGAGCGTGCCGGCGCGCCTGGAGGCGCTCGCGGCGTTCGAGGACCGGGTGGGGCATCACGCGGCCGCGCCGGAAGCGGCGCAGGACGGCGGGGGCGGCTTCGACTCGCACCTGAGTGTCGTGGCGCTGGACGCGGAGGGCCGGGGCGTGGGCGTGTGCCGCGCCGCCGTCGAGGACGGCGTGGGCCGCATCGACGCGCCGGGCGTGACGGTCGCGTGGCGGCACACGAACCTGCGCGCGGCGCTGCTGAACAGCGTGAACGCGCGCCTGCGGGCGGCCGGGATCACGCGGGTCAGCGTGGATTCCTGGGGGGACACGCCGGAGGAACTCGCGCACGACCTGCGGCTGGGCCTGCACGTGGCGGACGAAACGCCGATCCTGGCGTTCCCCTGACCGGCGCGGCCCGGTTCCGGCTTACCGTCTGCGGGGGTCCGGGCGCGCTAACATCCCGGCTGTGAATCTGGCCGTTGTCCTTGTCTCCCCCAAAACTCCCGGCAATATCGGTTCGGCGGCGCGCGCCATGCTGAACATGGGAGCGCACGACCTGCGGCTGGTCGCGCCGCGCTGCGATCACCTGGACTCCCAGTCGGTGGCGATGGCCGTCCACGCCGCCGACCTGCTGCGCGGCGCGCGCGTCTACCCCACGCTGCGCGAGGCGCTGGCCGACCGGGACCTGAGCGTGGGCACCAGCGCCCGCATCCGCGCGGACCTGCCGGCCCCGCAGCACCCGGCGCAGGTGCGCCCGCTGGTGCGCGCCGCCGCCGCGCCGGCCCTGGTGTTCGGGCCGGAGGAGACGGGCCTGATCAACAGCGACCTGGAGCAGTGTCAGGTGACGGTGCGCGTCCCGACCGGGGATTACGCCAGCCTGAACCTCGCGCAGGCAGTGCTGCTGGTGTGCTACGAGTTCCTTCAGGGCGTGGACGAGCAGCCGGAACGGACCCGCAAGACCGCCACGCGCGACGAGATGGAATCCATGTACGGGCACCTGCGCGAGACCATGCAGCTGATCGGGTACACGGACGCCGTGCGCGCCCGGCACACGCTGCGGCTGTGGCGCGCGATGCTGGACCGGGGCCTGATGACCAGCGCCGAGACGCGCCTGTTCCGGGGCCTGCTGCGACAGGTTCACTGGAAGGTCGGGGACGCCGCCGCGCGCGGCACGACCGAACCCCGCCCCCAGGCCGACCCCGCGCAGACTGACCCCGCGCCGCTGGACGCCGGGCAGGACGACTGATAAGGACTCGGATTGAATGGGCTGCAAAGCCCGCTGGGTCCGAGCGAAGCGACTCGGAGAGCTGCCCCGCAGAGTGGGAGCAACAGCGGGCGGCCGGACGTAGAGCCGGCAATCCGTGTCAATGGTGCGGGCAGGTTCATACCTTCCGGACAGACCAGCGATGAACACGCCGTGTTTGCCCCTCCCCCTTGAGGGGGGAGGCTGGGAGGGGGTGAGCAGGCATGGCGTGACAGAAGACGTTGTCCACGCCTGTCCCCTCTGGCCCTCGAACAGTATCCGCACCACTGCTGATGGACTCCGTTTGTTTCGTCGGCAGTGCCTGGGTCGCGGTGCAGCGCTGGCCGGCTGCTCTAGACTGCCGCCATGCCGGACGCTCCCGCGCCGCCCCGCCCTGACCCGCTCCTGAACACCCCGGCCCGCACGCCCGCGCGGCCGGAGGGCAGCGCCGCCGACCTGGACTCCGCAGGGCTGGATGGCATGTCCGGGGCGCTGTCCCCGGCGGGCCTGACCGGAGAGATGGGCGGCGACCTGCCCGGCGCGTTCCGCCTGTCGGACCGGGTGAAGGTCGTGCGGAACGTGCTGCCGCCCCTGATCGTGCTGGTGGTGGGCGCGGTGGAGTTCCTGATCTCGCTGCTGCCGGCCGGGCAGGAGTTGTGGGCGCACCTGCTGTTCTACGGGCTGGTCGGGCCGGCCGTGACGTACTTCAGCGTGGAGTGGATCGCGGAAGGCACCCGCGCGCGTGAGCGGGCCGAGCGGGAGCTGCGGGACCTGTACGGGCAGCTGCGGGCGTCTCACGCGCAGCTGGGCGCGGTGCAGGCCCTCATGCGGGACCTGACGGACGCGGCCGACATGAACGCCGTGCTGGACGTCGCGGCGCGCGGCGCGGTGCGCGTGACGGGCGCCACGCACGCGACCCTGACCGTGCCGGGCGGCCTGAGCGGCTCGGCGCGCGGCGAGACGCTGCTCTCGTCGCCCAGCGCGGCACTGTACCCGCTGCGGGTGTCCATTCCGGGGGGTGGGGCGCTGGCGCTGCATTTCGACGCGCCGCCCAGCCCGGAATCCGAGTCGCTGGCGCAGGCGCTGGCGGCCGAGGTGGCGCGCGGCGTGGAGGCCGTGCGGCAGCGGACGCTGGACCTGATGACGCTGTACTCGGTGGATCAGAGCATCCGCGCCGAACGCAACATGCGCCGCCTGCTGTCGCGCGTGACCCGCACCATGGCCGACCGGGTGGGCGCCGAGGCGCGCGCGGTGTTCCTGACCGATCAGGACAGCGTGCTGCGCCTGGAGTACGCGCAGGACCGGCAGGGCGAGGCGCGCGGCGGTGGCGTGGCGCCGCCGTTCGCGCTGCGGGTCGCGCAGGCGGACGGGCCGCTCATCACGACTGCCGACGACGCCGGCGAGGTCTTCCCGGACGCCCGCAGCGTGCTGGGCATCCCCATGCGGGACGACGAGGGACTGGTGGGCGTGCTGATGCTGGGCGACGCCCGCCCGAACGCCTTCGACGACGCGCGGGTGTCGCTGCTGGCCCTGATGGCCGGGCAGGCGACGCTGGCGGTCCGGAATGCGCGGGCGTACCTGTACTCGGAGGAACTGGCGATCAGTGACGAGCGCGCCCGCATCGCCCGTGAAATTCACGACGGGGTGGCGCAGTCCCTGGCGTTCGCGGCCCTGAAACTGGACGTGGTGGCCCGGCAGGTCCACAGCGACCCGGCCCGCGCCGAGAGCGAGGTGCGCGCCGCGACCACGCTGCTGCGCGAACAGATCCGCGAGGTGCGCCGCTCGATCTTCGCGCTGCGGCCCATCGACCTGGAACGCTACGGACTGCTGGAGACCGTGCGGCGCTACGTGCTGGATTTCGGCGAGCAGAACAGCCTGCGGGCCACGCTGGACATCAGCGGGGACGTGCACCTCTCGCCCGGTGACGAGGCCGTGGTGTTCCGCATCCTGCAGGAGAGCCTGAACAACGTCGCCAAGCACGCCCGCGCGCAGGAGGTCCGCGTGACCCTGCGCGGCGGCGAACGCGTGACCCTGCGCGTGCAGGACGACGGCGCCGGCTTCGATCCGGAGCAGGTGACGGGCCGGGTCAGCAGCGCCGGCGGGCTGGGCCTGCTTCAGATGCGGGAACGGGTCGAGGCGCGCGGCGGCCTGTACCGCGTGCTGTCCAGCCCCGGCCACGGCACGCTGATCGAGGCCGAGATGCCGCAGGCCTGACCCGGACCCGGTTTCTCCCCTGCCCTGCCCACATCGAGGCCTCCTGCCCTCCCCCGGACCGGCGTCTGGACGATCCACCGGACGTCGTGAATCTCACACTGACCGCCCCCCCTGTGACGGGCCGGACAGAGGCCCGGTGAGAGGATGCAGCCATGAGCGAGCGCAGCCACCCGGAAACGCGGTTCGAGGCCGGCACCTGGGCTGTCATGGGACTGGTCTCCCGAGAGGACGGGACGCCCGTGACCCTGGCAGACTACGAGGTGCTGTGGGAGCACCTGATGGAGAACTGCGAGGCGCGCGGCCTGCGCTTCTCCGGGCGGGCCGTGCCGGTGGACTTCAACGCCCTGACGCCGGAAGCCGTGGCGGAACTGCTCGACCCGCGACAGCATGGCGTGGAAGACCTGTTGCGTTGACCCAGCGTCCTTCCTCCGCTCCGCGCGCCTGATCCACACGACCGGCGCACTGGACTGAGCGGCGCCGTCAGTTCAGGGTGCGGCCCGGCAGGATCAGCGCGAACGTCGGGATGGTCACGCGGGCCTGCACGCCCCAGGCGTCCTGCATCAGGTAGTGGCCGCCCATGTGGCCGGGCGCGGCTTCCAGCGTCACGAACGAGTCGTACAGGAACGTCCCGCCGGGGGCCAGGACGGGCTGCTCGCCGACGACGCCCTCGCCGTCCACGCGGGTCACGCGGCCCGTGGCGTCCATGATGTCCCAGTGGCGGGCCAGCAACTGCCAGGTGTCGTCGCTGCGGTTCTCGATGTGAATCACGTACATGAACAGGTGCCGTTCCGGGGTGCTGTGATCCGCCATGTACTGCACGTTCACCTGAACGCGGATGTCCGGAGCGGCGCCGTCCGGCCCGTCCGAGCGGATGGGGGAATTCATGCGGCCCAGCATAACGGGCGGGCGTACACTCGCAGTCATGAGTGTCATCAACCGTGAATTCCTGTTCCGCCTGCTGGAAGTCGCCGCGCCCAGCGGCCTGGAACGCCGCGCCGCCGACGTGTGGCTGAAAGAGGCCGCGACATTCGCCCGCACCAGCGAGGACCACTACGGCAACGCCTACGCCGAGATCGGCCCCGAGGACGCGCCCGTCATCGCGCTGATGGGTCACCTCGACGAGATCGGCCTGATCGTGTCGCACGTGGACAGCGAGGGCTTCCTGGCGGTGCTGCCGGTCGGCGGCTGGGACCCGCAGGTGCTCGTCGGGCAGCGTATCCGCCTGCTCGCGCCCGGCGGGGACGTGATCGGCGTGATCGGCAAGAAGGCCATTCACGTCATGGAGGCCGACGAGCGCAGCAAGGCCAGCAAACTGGAAGACCTGTGGATCGACGTGGGCCTGCCCAAAGAGGAGGTGCAGACCCTGATTCCGGTCGGCACGTACGGCGTGGTCGAGCAGGGACCCATCATGGTCGGCACGCGCGTCGTGAGCCGCGCCCTGGACAACCGCGTGGGCGCGTTCATCGTTCTGGAAGCCCTGCGCGCCCTGAAGGACCACGACCTGAAGTACCGCGTGGTGGCCGTCGGCACCAGCCAGGAGGAGATCGGCTGCTTCGGCGCGCAGGTCGGCGGCTACCGCCTCGACCCCATCGCCGGGGTCGCGGTGGACGTCACTCACGAGACCAAACAGCCGGGCGTCAGCGAGAAGAAGTACGGCGTGGCGCCCTTCGGGTCCGGCGCGAACCTGACGGTCGGGCCGATGGTCAGCCCCGTCATCACCCGCCAGATGACCGACGCGGCCCGCGCGGCCGAGATTCCCTTCACGCTGAGCGCCACCGGCCGCTACTCCGGCACGGACGCCGACGCCCTGACCCTGGTGCGCGCCGGGGTGCCCAGCGCCGTCGTCAGCATCCCCAACCGCTACATGCACTCGCCCAGCGAGATGGTCGACGAGCACGACGTGAAAGCCTGCACGGACATCATCGCCGCGTGGATCCGGACGCTGCCGGAAACCCCGGACTTCACCCGCCGGGGCTGAGGAGACAGGAAACAGCGGGCATAGCCTGAGCCTACTGAACAGGGCGACACGCGGAATGCCGGTGTCGCCCTGCTGTCTGCCGGTCGCGGTCAGGCGGGCTGGGGTTCGGTCGCTCCGGGGCGGGCGTCGAGGACCTCGGCGGGCACGCCTTCGAGCGCGGCGCGCACGACTTCCAGTCCGGCGCCGGGCTTGTGGCCCTGTTCGCTCAGGGTGCGTTTCCAGTGGCGGGCGCCGGGCTGACCGGTGAACAGACCCAGGGTGTGTTTCATCATGCGCGGCAGCGGGTGGCCCGCCTCCAGTTGCGCGGCCACGTACGGCACGAACGCCTCGATGGCCTCGCGGCGCGTGACGGGCAGCGCACTCTCGCCGAACACGTCCTGGTCGGCGCGGGCCAGGATGAACGGGTCCTGGTACGCGGCGCGGCCGATCATCACGCCGTCCGCCCAGGCCAGCGCGTCCTGCGCGGCGTCCAGGGTCAGCACGCCGCCGTTCAGCACGACCGTCAGGTGCGGGAAGTCGGCCTTCAGCTGCCGCACCACGTCGTAGCGCAGCGGCGGAATCTCGCGGTTCTCCTTCGGGGACAGGCCCGAGAGCCACGCCTTGCGGGCGTGCACAATGAACGTGTCGCACCCGGCGGCCTCCACGGTCCGCACGAAGTTCGTCAGGTGCTCGTAACTGTCGAGGTCGTCGATGCCGATGCGGTGCTTGACGGTCACGGGCAGGCGGGTGGCGGCGCGCATGGCCTCGACGGCGCGGGCCACGGTGTCGGGCGTGCCCATCAGGGACGCGCCGAACGAGCCGCTGCTCACGCGGTCGCTGGGGCAGCCGCAGTTCAGGTTGATCTCGTCGTACCCGAAGTCCTCGCCCATGCGGGCGCACTCGGCCAGCGCGGCGGCGTCACTGCCGCCCAGCTGCAACGCCACCGGATGCTCGACCCGGTCGAAGCCCAGGTGCCGGTCACGGTCCCCGTGGATGATCGCGCCGGTCGTGACCATCTCGGTGTACAGCAGCGTCCGGCGGGTCAGGGTGCGGTGAAAGACCCGGCAGTGCCGGTCCGTCCAGTCCATCATGGGCGCGACGGACAGCGTCAGGGGCGGGCGGGCAGGGGCGCTCATCAGCCGATCAGTGTACGGGAAAGGCCCCCGCCCCAAAGGTGGCGGAGGCCCGGAAAGAGGGGGAGGGTGGGGTCAGGAACGCTGGTCGTCGTTCGGGTCCGCGCCGAAGGTCGTGCCGGTTCCGGACGCCTGATCTTCCGGCACCGCGCCGGGCGTGGCGGTTGCCGCGCCGCCCAGCCCCGTGTCCTGCGCGCCCGTGCCCGACTCGTCATAGTGGCCGCTGCGGTCGCTCATGCCGTTCCCCGCTTCGTCCGGCAGGCCGCCCTGGCCGGTGGTCTTCTGATCGTCGCTCATGCCGTCACTCTCCCCCACCCGGCCCAGGGTGGGATGAGGAGTGCGGCGCGCAACCCTTGACGTTCAGGCGATCAGCGGGTGCAGGTCCCCGGCGCTGACCAGTCCCAGCCAGTGCAGGGCGCGGCTGGCCGAGACGTACAGCAGGCGGCGTTCGTACTCGGTGCTCTCGTCGTAGGTCTGCGCGTTCGCGCTGGCGACGATGGCGGCGCTGAACTCCAGGCCCTTGGCGAGGTTCACGGGCAGGATGACCAGTCCGCCCCGGAAGCGGTGCTCCTGGGTGGTGATGGGCTGGGCGTCCGTGTCGAATTCCCGCAGGGCCTCGGCGAGGCGGTCGGCGTCCACGCCGCGCCGCGTGACGATGGCGATGTTCTTGTGCCCGGCGGCCTGCGCGTCCTTCACGGCCTGGGCGATCAGCGGCAGTTCCCCGTGCGGGGCGTCGGCGGGGGCGGTGTAGCGCTGCACCTCGGCGCCGTCGCGGTCCACGCCCTGCACGGCAGCGGCGCGGTTGTACGTGGCGGCGATCCGCGCCCCGAGTTCCGTGATCTGCCGGGTCGAGCGGTAGGTGCGGCCCAGCGTGAGCACCTGCGCGCCCGGCAGTTGCGCCTGCACGGCCTCCCAGGAGCTGGGGCCCTTGTAGCCGTGCATGCCCTGGTTCAGGTCGCCCAGCGCCGTGATGTGACCGGGACGGGTGGCGCGGCCCAGCAGCGCGTACAGCAGCGGCGAGTAATCCTGCGCCTCGTCCAGCACCACGTGATCGAAGGGTTCCAGGGTGCGGCCGTCCAGCCGGCCGATACCGCCCGTGAAGGCCTGCACGGCCAGCATGACGGGCAGCTCGGTCACGTCCGCGTTCGCGCGGCGCGGCGTGGGAATGCCGCTCAGCGGGTCGGTCAGCAGCAGCTGGATCTCGCGGTCGGTCAGCAGGCCACTGGCAGCCAGGGACTCGGCGCTGCCCAGCAGGCGGCGGGCCTCGGTGATGGGCGTGGTCGAGGCGAACACGCGCCCCAGGAAGGTCGTGAGCGGCGCGGACAGTTGCCGCAGCACGCCCGCCTCCTCGCCTTCCGGGACGTTCAGGCGCGACAGGGCCTCGGTCTCGATGGCGCGGCGCATTCCGGCGCGGTACCCGGCCAGGGGGTCGGCGGCGAACACGTCGCGCAGCATGGCGGCCAGTTCCGCCTCCGTGAAGTGCAGCGTGACCGGTTCGCGCCCGCGCACCTCGATGCTCTCGCGGATGCTCTGCCCGGCGAGACCCGCGTTGAACTTGCCCCACAGGTGCGTGCGGACCACGTCCAGCATGCGGGCGTCGCCCAGCAGTTTCGCCTTGCGCCACGCCAGCGCCCGGCGGGTGTTGTCCCGGTCGGTCAGCAGCAGGCTCAGGGTGCGGTCCGTGACCTCCAGTTTCTCCAGGCCCAGCAGGCCGGTCGCCCAGGCTTCCGGGGTGGTCACCACGACCCGCTCGATACCCAGTTCCGGCAGGATCCGCGCGGCATACGCGGCCAGCACGCGGTTGGGCATCAGGACCATGCACGCCTCCGGGCGGGCGCGGTGCGCGCCCCGGTCAGGGTTGGTCATCCAGGTCAGGCGGTGGAAACCGATGGTGGTCTTCCCGGAACCCGCCGCGCCCTGAATGATCACGGGCGTCCCGGCGGGGGCGCGCATGGCGGCGTTCTGCTCGGGTTGCAGCGTCTCGACCACGTCCCGCATCCCGGCGGTGCTGTCCTCCTGAAGGCGGCGCAGCAGCACCTCCTCGCGGCCGCCGGTGTCGCCGCCCTGCTCGTCGTCGTACAGGTCGGTCACGCGCAGCAGTTTCTTGCTGTGCACGTCCAGCTGCCGGCGGCGCCGGATGACCCCGGCGCTGCCCCGGCGGGGCGTCCAGCCGAGCGCCTCGGAGTAGAACAGACTGCCCACCTCGCTGTCCCAGCTGACCACCGAGTACGGTCCCTTCACGTCCCGGAAGCCGTGCTTCCCGACGTACAGCGTCTGCTCGCGGCCCGCCACGCGCACCTTCAGGCTCCCGAAGAACGGCTGGTGAACGTGCGGCGAGAGCATCGCCGCGAACTCCTCGGCCTGATCGCCCAGGATGATGCTGGTTTCCAGGTCCGCGCCCATCTGCCGGTCCCGGTCCTCCCAGAACTCGATCTGACGGATCATCGCCGCGACCGTCTGGGACAGGTGCTCACTCTCAAGTTCAAAATCCGGGTGTGTTTCCGGACGGGATTCCGCAACAGGCATAACGCACAGGATACGACCTGCGGGCCTCGCCCGGCCCGACAAGCCTGACAGTCCCCGGAACGCGAACGGGTCCCAGGCAGCGCGACCCGCCCGGAACCCGTTTCTCTGCTGCTCGCCCTGCCCGGGTTGAAAGATCTTACAAACCGTTCAGGCGAAGTCCGTATTACTTGCCGACGTTCAGGTTCAGGTTCACATCCGGGTTGTTCTTGCCGTCCGTGAAGGTCACGATGGCGACGTCCACGCCGGTTTCGGCATCGGCGGCGGCCGTCACCTTGTACGTCACGCGGAACTGGTCGCTGTACTGCACGTTGACGCTGTCGCCCGTCTCCGTGGTGCGGCGCACGGCGCGGGCCACGTTGACCTTCTGCACCGAGATGGTCACGCCCCTGGGGGCCTCGGCGCTCTTGAACTTCAGCCAGTCGGCCGGGCGGACGGGGTCAGGGACGTTGCCGTTCACGCGGGCGCTCGGGGAGTAGTTGAACGTCAGGGCGTTGAAGTACGTGTCGAACTCCTCGTTCTCCTCGAGCAGCGAGCGGGGGTAGCGGTACTCCACGAACACCGTCTGACCGGGCGCGAGGCGCGTGAAGGACAGGGCGCTGTCCTGAACGAGCGGCACGTAGTCGACGCTGCCGGGCTGCACGGGGGTGCAGGCGCTCAGGGCCAGCAGGCCGGTGATGGAGACAGTCAGGGTAGGAAGCAGTTTCATCTCATCACGGACAGTAGCAAACTTCATTCGGCTCTCACGCCTCACTTACCCGCCTGGTGGGTGGGTCAGGGGGTGGGACCGGCGGACTTGACCCTCCGGGGCGGACTGGCGCAGACTGGACGGGCGTTGATCCGCAGGAGTACCGCGCAGATGCCACCACAGAGCGAGCCCGTGACGGTGAGAGTCGGGCGGTCAGGCGGCGCGGGAAGGGCGGCGGGGAGCTTCAACAGACACAAAAGTGCCGGTCGGGCCGCGGAGAGCGGTGACCGGAACTGGGGTGGAACCGCGCGTGACTTCATGCGTCCCCAGACGAGCGAGTGCCGGAACAAGGCCGCCGTCTGGGGCGTTTTCCTGTACCCGCACGAAAAGGAGCACGTATGCCAGCAACTTCGATGGAAGAACTCGTCAGCCTGTGTAAACGCCGTGGATTCATCTTCCAGGGCAGCGAGATCTACGGGGGCCTTCAGGGCTTCTACGATTACGGTCCGCTGGGCGTGGAACTGAAGAACAACATCAAGGCCGCGTGGTGGCGTTCCAACGTGTACGAGCGTGACGACATGGAGGGCCTGGACGCCAGCATCATCATGCACCGGCAGGTGCTGCGCCACTCGGGGCACGAGGCGACCTTCAGCGACCCGATGATCGACAACAGGAAGAACAACAAGCGTTACCGCCTCGATCATCTCGTGAAGGACCAGAAGGCCGACGTGATCTCGAAAGTGGCCGAGGCGATAGGCCAGAGTGCCGAGAACTTCCCGGCGGTCGTGGCGGCCCTGAACGCCAACCCGGCGCAGGCGTCGCAGGCGCTCAAAGAAGCGGGCGTACGCGACCCGTTCAGCGGTGAGGTCGGCGACTGGACCGAACCCAAGCCGTTCAACATGATGTTCAAGACGACCATCGGCCCGGTCGCGGACGACGAGAGTTACGGCTACCTGCGCCCCGAGACCGCGCAGGGGATCTTCACGAACTTCAAGAACGTCGTGGACTCCACCAGCCGTCGCCTGCCGTTCGGCATCGCGCAGATCGGCAAGGCCTTCCGGAACGAGATCACGCCGCGTAACTTCATCTTCCGCGTGCGGGAACTCGAGCAGATGGAAATCGAGTTCTTCTGCACGCCCGGCACGGACGAGGAGTGGCACGAGCACTGGCTGGAAAAGCGCCTGAGCTGGTGGGAGGCGCAGGGCGTGCCGCGCAGCAAGATCGAGATCCTCGATGTGCCGAAGGAGGATCTGGCGCACTACTCCAAACGCACGTACGACCTGATGTACGACTACCCCACCCTGGGCCACGAGGAGATCGAGGGGATCGCCAACCGCAGCGACTACGACCTCGGATCCCACACCAAGAACCAGAGCGAGCTGGGACTGGTGGCAAGCGTCGAGGAGAACCTCGACTCCATCGCCAAGCTGACCATTCCGCACCCGGAGACGAACAAGCCGGTCGTGCCGTTCGTGATCGAACCGTCCGCCGGGGTGGACCGCGCCATGCTGGCCGTCCTGAGCGAGGCGTTCACGAAGGAGACGCTGGAGAACGGCAACGAGCGCATCGTGCTGAAACTGAAGCCGCACCTCGCGCCGATCAAGGTCGCCGTGATTCCGCTGGCGCGCAACAAGGCCGAACTGGTCGATCTGGCCCGCTCCATCAAGAGCGACCTGCAGAAACTCGGCCTGGGCCGCATCCTGCTGGAGGACAGCGGGAACATCGGCAAGGCGTACCGCCGCCACGACGAGGTCGGCACGCCGTACTGCGTGACGGTGGACTTCGACACGGTCGGCAAGGGTGAGGACGCCAGCCTGACCGACACCGTGACCGTCCGCGACCGTGACACGCTGGCGCAGGAACGCGTGAAGATCAGCGAACTGACCGCCTACCTGCAGGCGAAACTGAAATGAAACGGGTTCCGGACGACCGCCTGCTGCCCTATCTGATGACCGTGGAACTCGCGGTTCTCGGCGTGTACGGCGCTCATCCGGACCTGACGGACGCGCAGGTGGACAGCGCCTTCGAGGAACTCGCGCGCCGTTACCGGGCCGAGGCGACGAACTTCCCGTTCAAGCCCGGCAAACTGGACGGCCTGCGCGCCGAGGTCCACGACGCCGCGCTGCGGAACCTGACCACCCTGCTGGCGCAGCCCGGCGATCACCCCAGCGCCGAGGAACTCCGGCAGGGCCTGGGCCGCCTGCGCAGCAGCGTGAAAACCTGGACGCGCGAGGCCGGTCGGCAGGGGTACCTGCGTTACATCGAGCAGTACGTGAACTCCGGGGATGGGGACTTTCTGAACCTCGACTGATACTGACTCCGATTGAATGGGCTACAAAGCCCGTTCAATCCGAGCGGATGCGACTCGTAGAGCTGCCCCGCAGAGAAGGAGAGAAACGGGTTCCGGACGTGGAGCCGGCAATCCGGTGACGTTCCGGATTGTTGGCGAAACAAACGGAATCCGTATGAACCGGAGTGCGTATGGCACAGGCCCCCGCACGTCAGCGGGAGCCTGTGCCGTTCGGCTCCGGGGTAGGGTTCAGCGGGTCAGGGGTTGCATCCAGTCGCTGATCCAGCGGGCCACCTGATCGCCGCGCGTGACCGTGATGTCCAGGTGCGCGGCGTCCGGCAGGGTGCGGGTGGTCAGGGTGGCGCGGGTGGTCGCGGCGTACTGGCGGTACTGCGCCTCGGTGGTCACGCCGCGCGCGGCGGCGATGCCCAGGACCGGCAGGGCCAGCTGGGCGCCGTGCCAGACGGGCAGGGTCTTCTCGAAGGGCGTGCCGCGCGTGTCGGTGCGGGCGGCGGCGAGGTCCAGGGTCAGGCGGTTCGGGAAGTACCATTCGCTGTAATCGCTCAGGGGCGTCACGAAGCGCCGCGCGAAGTCCTGCGGGTCGGTGGGCGCGGCCGGGTCGGTCTGCCAGCCGACCGGGCGGGCGGGGTCCTGCGGGCCGACGATCCAGCGGGTGTCGCCCGCGCCGGGGAAGGCGGCGCCCAGCAGGCGGGCGCCCAGGTTGGGGGCCTCGCTGGCGTTCGTGGCGCGGCCGGTGTTCAGGGTCAGGAACGGCAGCAGCGCGTACCGCTGTTCGAGCTGGGTCATGGCGGCCGCGAGGTTGGTGGCGGGGAACAGGGTCAGGCCGCCGCTGGGGGCGGGGGCGTCCGGTGCGAGCGCCGCGAGGCGGGCCTGCGCGGCGGCGCGGCTGGCGAATTTCGGGCTGAACACGACCGAGTTCACGTACGGGTCGCGGGTCAGGTTGTTCAGGCCGGGCAGCGGTCCCAGCGGGTTGCGGGCCGCCTGCGTGTACTCGTCGGGGGTCAGGGGCGTGCCGCTCATCAGGCCGGGCAGACCGTCGAGCATGACCAGTCCGCGTACGTCCCGCGCGCCGGGCACGCCGCCGAAGTCGTAGGCGGCGTACAGGCCGCTCAGGGTGCCGCCCATGGAGTGACCGCCGATGAACACGTTCGGGGTCAGGCGGCGGGCGTCCAGCACGGCGACCCGCCAGTCACGCAGGGTGGTGTCCAGGCCCCAGTCCTTCATGAACGGCAGGCTGGCCGGGGAGCGGACGGGCAGCCCGGCGCGCGCCACGCCGCCCAGGGTGCCCAGGTCGCGGCCCAGCAGCGCCGCGTGGTCCTCGAGCAGGTTGCTGCGGCGGTCCACGGCCCACACGGCCCAGTCGGGGCGCAGCGTGACGATCTGCCGGGCCAGCCGGTCGAAACTGCCGGCCCCGCCGAGGTAGCCGGGCATCAGCAGCAGCACCGCCGACGGGGACCCGGAGCCGTAGCGGACGGTGACGCTGGCGTTCAGCTGGGGGGGCGTACCGGGCACCGGGGTGCCGGGCCTGACCGCGCGCCTTGCCGGGACGGCGTCCAGGCTGCGGCGGGCCGGGTCGGTCAGGGCGACGACGCCCGCGTCGAAGGGAACGTCGGTCCGGTCGGAGGTATCGACCGCGAACGCGTCCGCGAAGTCGGTGGGCGCACCGTCCTGCGCGGCGGCGGGGGCGGTCAGGGCGGCGGCCGTCAGGGTGAGGAGGAGGGCGCGGCGCTTCATGCCTCTCATGCTGGTCCGGGGCGGGCGGCCGGAAGGTGTTCCGCCTGACCGTGGGCCTTGAGGCGCCGCAGAGCGTTTCTTGGCCCGACGTGCAGGCCCCGCTCATGCGGCCGGGCTGGCCTCTCCCCTGGCGCCGACACGGCGTTCCCACCGTGGCTCATACGGACTGCCGTTTGTTTCGCCAACAATCCGGAAGGTCACCGCCCCTGCCGGCTCCACGTCCGGAGGGGCGTTTCTCTCCTGCTCTGCGGGGCAGCTCTCCGAGTCGCATCCGCTCGGACCCAGCGGGCTTTGCAGCCCATTCAACCGGAGTCCGTATCAGGTGGGTGGGTCGCTGTCCGGTTCGGGTCGGAGTTTGCCGCTCAGGTAGCGGCGGCGGGCCTGCGCCTCGCGGTCCTGCGCGGCGGCCTGCGCCTGCGTGACCTGCCGCATGCGGGTCTCGATCAGGTGCAGTTCGCGGGTCAGGTCCTCGGGGCGGCGCGGGCCGCTCTGCCACGCCGTCAGCAGTTCGGGCAGGTCCGCACGGGCGGCCTGCCGGGCGTCGAAGGCGTCGCGGGTCAGGGTGCCGCCGCTCGTGACGCGCAGGGCCTCGCGGGTGGCCTGCACGGCGGATTGCAGCGCGGGCCGCGCCGGGCTGGGCAGGCGGCGTTCGTGCTGCCGGAACGTTTCCAGCAGCGTCCATTCCTCGGGCGGGGCGGCGGCGTCCAGCGTGACCGGCGCGGGGCGGGTCAGTGTGCGGACGCGCCTGAACGCCCACACGCCGAACGCCACGAGCAGCGCCAGCACGAGGGCCAGCAGCCAGCCGGCCACGTCGCTGCCGGTCGCCACGCCGATGCCCAGCAGGATCGCCAGCGGCACCAGGACGCCCACGACCAGGAATCCGATGACGGTCAGGGCCAGCAGGCTTCCGGCGCGGCGCACCGTGGGTTGCAGGGCCGCCCCGGTGCTCCAGGGGTCGGCCGGCGCGGCCGGGTCGCGCCGGGCCGCGTGGACCAGCGTGCGGGCGGCTCCGGCCGCGCCGCTCACGACGCGGCGGGCCGCGCCCGAGGGCCGGGCCGGGTCTGACGGGCGGGAGGGCGGAATGCGGGACGCCATACTCCACAGTACGCGCCGTCCGGCCCGGCCGTTCCCGACTGGGACACGGTTGAGGGGAAGGTCAGGCGGGCGTGGGGCGCGGGAGGTCCGCCAGCGCCAGGATGCGTTCCAGCCGGTGGGCGTGGTACGGCAGGCCGTTGCGGGCGTCGAATGCCTGCGCGAGGGTCCGGGCGGCCCCGGCGTGATGCTCGAATCGTTCGTGGGCTGCGTACGTGCCGTCCGGGCGGTGGCCGGGCAGGTCCTGCGGGAGGGTCAGGGTGAGGGTGTCCCGACCGGCGGCCCGCAGGCCGCTGAACAGCAGCGCCGCCGCGAGGTGGAAGTCGAGGCGGGTGTCGAGTTCGGTGGTGCGTTCGGCCCAGCCGACGTGCCGGGCGTACCAGTCCTGCGCGGCGCTCAGGTCGGTCAGGCTCAGGTACTCCAGGTGGCGGGCCTGGGCGGTCACGTGGTCCGGGTCGCCCGCCACGAGGTCGCGGCCCTGTTCGTGGTGGCGGCGCGCCTCGTCCCAGCGGCCCAGGCGGATCAGGGCCGGGAGGACCATGCCGTGCGTGGAGTGCGGGATGTGCGAGCAGCTCATGCCGCGGTCCAGCATGCGCTGCACCTGCGCGGCGCACCCGGCGTCGTCCCCGGTGAACTCGTGGTAGTCGGCGATGGTCTGGGCCTCGCAGGCGGGGCAGTCGCTCAGGTGGTCGCGCCGCGCGAACTGCCAGATGTTGAAGGCGGTGCGCGCGCCGTTCACGTCGCCGCGGTGCAGCGCGAGTTGCAGCTCGAAGTACGGCACGGTGCCCCCGCCCGCCCCGAGGGCGCGGATGCGGTCGGCGTAGTCGCGGTGCAGGTTCTGGATTCGCTCCAGCGGAATCTGCGGGAAGTGGTGCGTGGCGATCAGCACCCACTTGTGGTACCAGGCGAGGCCGTGCTGTTCCCAGGCGCCCAGTTCGGCCTGGTGCTCGTCGAGGTACGCGCGGCACCAGGCGAACGCGACGAGCATCTTCTCGCTCTGCCCGGCGTAGTTGGCCGAGTAGATCAGTTCCTTGCGGGCCTCGTAGGCGGCCTCGCCGTCGCCGCTCAGGTCGGCCTGACGGACGGCCTCCTCGACCAGGGCGAGGCGCTGCGGGCCGTGCGGGAGGTTCTGCGCCTCTTCCAGGGTGGTGTGGACGGTCATGGTGGACTCCTCGGGGTGTGGTGTGGGTCGGGGCGGTCAGTTCAGGTGCGGGGCGGGGCGGCTGGGGTCCGGGTCGCCGAGGGCGGCGCCGATCAGGTCGAGCAGACCGCCGTTCAGCAGTTCCAGTTCCCGCGCGGTCAGGGGGTGGTGGCCCAGCAGCAGGGCCTGCACGTACAGCATGCCCAGCACGCGGCGCAGCAGCGGCCCGTCGGGCAGGTGCGCGGCCCGCTGCACGAGCGGGTGGTTCAGGTTGAAGTGAACGTCCATGGCGTAGGTGTCGGCGCTCACGTCCCTCAGGTCGTCGAGCAGGTCCGCCCACAGGCCGCCGGACGGCCCGACGGCCTGCCGGGTCCGGTGCAGGTCGCGTTGCGCGCCGGGGAAGGCCATGGCGCACAGCGCGGCCGGTTCGAAGCGGCTCAGGCGCACGCCGGCGTCCAGGGGGGCCAGGGTGTCCTGCGCGGCGGCCAGCAGCGTGGCGGTCGCGCGGCGTTCGGCCGGGGTGGGCGGCGCGAGGTCCTGCACCAGATCGGCGGCGCTCAGGCGCGTGACGCGCACCTGCGGGTTCAGGGCGCCGTAGCGTTCCAGCAGGGTGTGGTCGTAGGTGTACACGGCGTGAATGACGGGCGGCCCGCCGGGCGCCGCGAGCTGCGCGGCCTGCCGGTACAGGTTCAGGTCCGCCACGAAACGCAGTTCCCCGTCGCTGCGTTCCAGCAGTTCCGGCAGGGTCTGGCGGCCGGCGCTGGACTCGAACGGCAGCCACGGCAGGAACAGCGTCAGGAAGTCGTCGTCCTCGGCGGCCAGCGCCTTGATGCTCAGGTAGTGCAGCGTGATCAGTTCGCGCAGGCGGCCCGGCTGCTCGCGCGCCAGCCGCAGCAGCCAGTCGCGCAGCGTCCCGGCGATCTCCTCGCGGGCGGCGTGCAGGTCGGCGTCGTCGCGCAGGGCGTCGCGGGCGGCGTTGGGCCGCAGCGTTCCGGCGTCCAGTACGGTCTTCACGAAGAACGCCCAGCGGGGCGTCAGCTGCTCCTCCTGTTCCGAGAGCAGCATGTGCCGCACGTATACCCGGTGGTGGCCGCGGGCGTCCAGGCTGGGCGTCCAGGGCAGGATGAACGCCACGCCGCGCACGGCCCCGGCGTGGGTGTTCACGTCCACGAAGTCCAGCGGGGGGGCGTTCAGCAGCGCCTCGCCGTACGCCAGCGTCGCGGCGCGGCGGGCCTCCTCGCCGCGCGAGTGGTCCAGCCAGGGTGCGCCCGTGGCGTTCAGGGGCGCCCCGCCCAGCGTGACCGGGTACGGCAGCAGCGCGCCGTACTCGGCGGCCCAGGCGGCCACCCGGTCGGGCAGCAGGAACGCGGCGCGGTCCGGGCGGGCGCGCAGGGTGATCTGCGTACCGACCGGCCCGTCGGGCAGCCCGGCGTCCTCGCCGGTCAGCAGGGTGTACGAGCCGTCCGCGCGGCCCACCCAGCGCACGGGCGGCGTGCCGCGCGCCGAGCGGGACACCAGTTCGATCTCCTCGCTGACCAGGAAGCAGGCGAGCAGCCCGATGCCGAACTGACCGATGAATTCCACGCTGCCGCGCTTGGAGGACCGGCCGATGGTCGCCAGGAAGGTGTGAATGTCGTCCGGGGACAGGCCCACGCCGTTGTCGGTGAAGGTCAGGCGGCCCTCCTGCACGTCGAAGGTCAGGGCGGGGCTGAACGCGTCGCCTAGGTCGGTGCGGGCGCGGATGGCGTCCACGCCGTTCTGCATGAGTTCACGGACGTACACTTCCGGCCCGGCGTACAGGTGTTCGCTGAGCAGGTCGATCAGGCCCCGGAGGTCCACGGCGAAGGAGCGGGTCATGCGGAGCATTCTTTCAGACGGCCCGCCCGTTCACCCCCGCACAGTGGCGCATGGTCCCTGACTGCAACGGCTTAGGGCCGGGTGGAGGCGGGCTGTTCGGGGCGCAGCTCCGCCACGCGCGCGGCGAGCGCCTGCCAGGGCTCCAGCTGAAAGTGAGAGAAGGCCAGCGGGCTGGTGCTGGGCAGTACCCACAGCTCCGCGCCTTCCAGCCGCTCCGGTTGCGGGCCGTAGGGCAGGCGGGCGGTGGGTACGCCCAGAGTCTCGGCCGCGCCGCGCTTGCTGGTGAAGGCCACGAGGCCCGGTCGGTAGCGGCGCAGTTTGCCGCGCAGTTCGCCCGGCGCGAAGGCGTGGGCAGGCAGCGCGGCGTCCACGCCACTGTGCCGTTTGGCCACGTCGGTCAGGCCGATCCCGAACTCCGGCAGCCGGGGGTACTCCTGCGGGTCCAGCAGGCGCGGGGTCAGGCCCACGGCGTGCAGGGTGCGCCAGAAGCGGTTGCCGGGGTTGGCGTAGTACGCGCGGGCGGCGGCGCTGATGCGGCTGGGCGCCGTGCCGACAAGCACCAGCGTCAGGCCGGGGCGCAGTACGTCCGGCACGAGGTACTCGCCCGCGCCGGTCAGGTCGGCCGCCGCGTCTGGCGTCGGCTTCTCAGTCGTCGTCGTAGCGTTCCTCGATGAAGGGATCGCCGCGCATGTGGTAGCCGTTCTTCTCCCAGAAACCGGGCCGGTCGGCGGCCATGAATTCCAGGCCGGTCAGCCACTTGGCGCTCTTCCAGAAGTACAGGTGCGGCACGACCAGCCGCAGCGGGCCGCCGTGCTCGGCGTCCAGGGGCTGCCCGTCGAAGGTGTGGGCCAGCAGGTTCTCAGGCCGCGTGAAGTCCTCCAGGCTCAGGTTGGTGGTGTACCCCCCCACCGAGTGCTGCATGACGTGGGTGGCGCCGGGTTTCAGTTGCAGGTGCTCCATCAGGTCCACGACGCGCACGCCGGTCCAGGTGGTGTCCAGTTTGCTCCAGTGCGTCACGCAGTGGATGTCGTACGTCAGGGTGGTCTGCGGCAGGGCCATCAGGTCCGCCCAGGTCAGGGTCTTCTCCTCGGCCAGTCCGGTCACGCGGATCACCACGTCCTGCGGCGCGTAGTGCTGCGTGGGGCCGTACGTCAGGACCGGAAAGCGGGTCGTGAGCGTCTGGCCGGGCGGCACGCGGCCTCCCATGTCGTCCGCCGGTTTCTTGAAGAATTTCCCGAGCATGGCTGCATTCAACACGCCCCCACCCCGCCCCGCACAGGGCGCAGGACACCTTCGGGGCGTGCATGAAGTGTTTCGATAGGCCCGCGCTCCCCCTGACGGGGAGGTGACCGGAGCGGCGCACCCTGCGGGACAGGGAACCCGCCCGGCCGGTGTATCCTGAAGGCACGACCGGGGGTCCTGACCTCTTCCCCCGTTGACGGCAGGCTCCCGGCCCAGTCGCGCCCAGCTGCGGGCGCAAGGAGAGTTGAGCCCCATGTCCGCATTTGATCAGGCCAAGCACGAAGTCGAGCGCGCCCGCTTCCTGGGGGACGTCCGCGACCTGCTGGCCATCCTGCGCCGCCAGCCGAACGAACTGCTGCCCTTCGAATGGGTCCGTCACCTCGCGCCGGACGGAGAGTTCCAGCGCGGCCTCCAGACCATTGAGGTCGATCACATCATCGGGTCGGTGGACCGGTACCGCGAGTTCGACCGGCACTACCTGCCCAAGGAACGCCACCTGGACGAACGCTGGATCGGGGTGCGCTCGGCGCAGTTGCAGGGCAAGGAGCTGCCCCCCATCCAGGTGTACAAGGTCGGGGACCTGTACTTCGTGAAGGACGGCAACCACCGCGTGTCCGTCGCCCGGCGCCAGGGTCAGAAGTACATCGACGCGTACGTGATCGAGCTGCACGTCGCCGTGCCGCCCGAGGAGGACGACACCCTCAAGACCCTGATCATCAAGGGCGAGTACGCGCAGTTCCTGAAGGCCACGAACCTGGACCGGACCGTGCCCGGCCACCGCGCCATCCGTTTCACGACGCCCGGCCGCTACGAGCGCCTGCTGGAGCACATCCGCACCCGCCAGTACTTCCTGGACCGCAAGCCCGAACGGGCCGGGCTGCCCCCCGTGACCTTCGAGGAGGCGGCCGAGAGCTGGTACCACCGCCTGTACGCCCGCATCGTCGAGAACATCGAGAAGCACGACGTCATGACCCGCTTTCCCGGCCGCACCGAGGCGGACCTGTACCTGTGGATCATGGATCACCGTTACTTCCTGACCCAGAAGTACGGGCATGACGTGGGCAGCGAGGAAGCCACCATCGACTTCGGCGCGAACCACGCCCCGCCCGCCTACAAACGCCTGGGCCAGCGCATGCGCCTGATGCTGCGCGGCCGCCTGCACCCCACCATGTAATGCGGCGGGGGGAGTGGGGAGCGGGTCGCGGCTAACTCCCCACTCCCCCCTGCCCTGCTGTCAGCGGGCCAGCACGTACTCCACCAGGGTCCCCACGCCCCAGCCGGTGGCGTTTTCCTCGCGGGCGGCGTTCCCGGCGATGTCCAGGTGCGCCCAGGGGCGGGTGACGAACTGCTGAAGGAACAGCGCGGCCTTGATGCTGCCGCCCGCCGGTTGCAGGTCGCTGTTCCTCAGGTCGGCCAGCGTGCCCTTCTGGAAGGCTTTCAGGTACGGCTGGTGCAGCGGCAGTTCCCACACGAGTTCCCCGGCGGCCAGCGCGGCGGCCTTCAGTCGGTCGGTCAGGGCGGGGTCGCTGCTGAACAGCGCGGCGATGTCGTTGCCCAGGGCGCTGATCTTCACGCCGGTCAGGGTGGCGAGGTCCACGAGTTCGGTCGCGCCCTCCTGGCAGGCGACGGTCAGGGTGTCGGCCAGGACGAGGCGGCCCTCGGCGTCGGTGTTCGTGACCTCGACGTGCAGGCCGTTGGCGGCGCGGTAGATGTCGCCGGGGCGCATGGCGTCCGGGCCGACCATGTTCTCGGCGGCGGCCACGTACGCGCGGACCTCGGTGCCTTCGGGGATGTGGGCGCGCAGGTCGGCCAGGGCGCGCATGGCGCCCAGCACGGCGGCCGCGCCACCCATGTCGTTCTTCATGCCGTACATCCCGGCCGGGGGTTTCAGCGAGTACCCGCCGGTGTCGAAGGTGATGCCCTTCCCGACCAGCGCCAGGGTGCGCGTGGCCTCGCCGCGTGCGGGAATGGTCACGCGGATCAGGCGCGGGCCGTGCGTGCTGCCGGCGGCGACGGCGGCCAGCAGGCCCATGCCGCGCGCCGTGATGTCCGCGCCGTCCCAGACGTCCACGTCCAGGCCCAGCGGTTCCAGGGTGCGGGCCTCGCGGGCCAGCGTGGCGGGGTTCAGGACGTTCGCGGGCGCGCTCGTCAGGTCGCGGGCGAAGGTCACGCCGGCGTGCAGGCCGGTCACGCGCGCGGCGTCCGCGCGGCTCAGGCCGTCGAGGGCCAGGGTCAGTTCCGGGCGGTCTGCGGGAGCGCGGTAGCGGGTGTCCTGCCACGCCCCGCCCAGGGCGGCCCCGGCCAGCGCGGCGGCGTACGGGGTAGCGGCCACCTGCACGGTCCCGGCGCGCAGCTCGCGGGCCAGTCGGGCCAGGGCGGCGCCCACCTCGCGGGCCTCGTCGGGGCTGGCGGGGGCCAGGGCGGCGGCCTCGTCGTGCGAGTCGCGGCGGGCGCGCAGGCGCACCTCGCCGGGCTTCAGGTCGCGGGTCACGCGGTCGGCGTCGTCCGGGCCGACGAACGAGAGGGTCAGGTCGGCACGCTCCAGAGTGTGGACAAGGGGCATACGCGCAGTACAGCACGGCCCGCGCCCGGCGGGTTCCGGCACGCGGGACGGCCCGCTCTGACAGGCCGGGCGGTATACTGCCCTTTACTGTGACTGGCTCTATTCAAATTACCGAGGCGGCCCTCGCCTCGCTTATCGGGCTGATCGCCCATGAGATTCCCGGCGTGGTGGGCATGGCTCCCGCGAACCTGAAAGAGGGCATCAGCCGGGTGCTGGGGCGCGCGAACGTCAGTGACGGCGTGGTCATCAGCCGCGACGGGAACCGCTTCGCGGCGGACCTGTACGTGGTCGTCGCGTACGGCGTCAGCATTCCCACGGTCGCGCGCAATATCGTCGAGCGCGTGGAACACACCCTGAAAACCCAGGCGGGCACCGAACTGACCGCCATCCGCGTGCATGCCGTGGGGGTGCAGCGTGTCTGACCAGGCCCCCCAGTCCGCCGGGCACGCGACCCTGGCCCCCGCCACCCTGGCGCACATGCTGCGCTACGCCACCGACTGGCTCGGCGTGTACCGCGAGCAGGTGAACGCCCTGAACGTCTACCCCGTCCCGGACGGCGACACCGGCACGAACATGCACCTGACCATGCAGTCCGTGCGGCGCGAACTCGACACCTGCGACGAGAACTCCATGCCCGGCGTGGCGCGCGCCATCAGTTACGGCGCGCTGCTGGGCGCGCGCGGCAACAGCGGCGTGATCCTCTCGCAGCTGCTCAAGGGGTTTGCCGAGACGATCAAGGATGTCCGCGAGATCGACCCGGCCACCCTGACCCGCGCGTTCCAGGCGGCGCAGAAGGTCGGGTACGGCGCGGTCATGAAACCCGTCGAGGGCACCATCCTGACCGTCGCGCGCGGCGTGGCCGAGGGCGCCGCCCGGCCCCGCGAGACCGATACCGCCGAGACCGTGCTGGAACAGGCGCTGTTCCGGGGTCAGGAACTGCTGGATCAGACGCCCGAGATGCTGCCCGCGCTGAAGCAGGCGGGCGTGATCGACAGCGGCGGCCAGGGCTACCTGTACCTCGTGCAGGGGATGCTGGCGGCGCTGCGCGGCGAGGCGCTGCCGCCCGCCCCCGAGATCACCAGTTACGCGCAGGAGCAGTTCGAGAACGAGGAATTCGGGTACTGCACCGAGTTCCTGATGAGCCACGCGACCACCTCCATCGAGGAGATCCGCGAACTCGTCACGCCGTTCGGGGACAGCCTGCTGGTCGTGGGCGCCGAGGGGTACGTCAAGGGCCACATTCACACGAACCAGCCGGACGAACTGCTCGCCACGGTCGGCCGTCACGGCCGGATGCTCAAGACCAAGGTCGAGGACATGAGCGAGCAGCACACGGAGATCCTGGGCATGGCCGGAGCGTCCGCCCGCGCCGAGGAGGAAATCCAGCCCAGCGGACTGGTCGCCGTGGCGAACGGGTACGGACTGGTGAAACTGTTCCGCAGCCTGGGCGCGCGCATCGTGTCCGGCGGGCAGACCGCCAACCCCAGCGTGCAGGACATCGTGGACGCCGTGCGGTCCGTCAGCGCCGAACGGGTCGTGATCCTGCCCAACAACAAGAACGTCCTGATGGCCGCCGAGAAGGCCATGGAGCTCATGGAGGGCCGCGCCGTTGTGATTCCCACCCGCACGCTCGGGCAGGGCATCGGCGCGGCGCTGAACTTCAGCGCGGACGTCCCGGCCGCCGACCTCGTGGACGCCATGACCGACGCCGCGCGCGCCGTCACGACCTTCGAGGTCACGCGCGCCAGCCGCACCACAAACATCACCGTCAAGGACGGCCGCACCCTGGACATCGCCGAGGGCGACGTGATCGGCCTGATCGACGACGAACTCACCCAGAGTGGCGGCACGCCCGAACAGAGCGTGCTGGAAATGCTCAACCGCCACTACGCCGGGCAGGAGATCGTCACGGTGTTCAGCGGTCCCCAGAAGACCCAGGAGGACCTGGACGCCCTGAGCGCCAGCATCCGCGCCGCCTTCCCCATGGTCGAAGTCGAGGCACACGCCGGCGGCCCCGACCTGTACGACTACCTCGTCACGCTGGAGTAAACAGGGAAAGGGGTCAGTGGGTCGGTCGCCTGACCCGCACCCCTCAGAGACAGAAGCAGGGAGCGTCGGCGGTGGCCGACGCTCCCTGCTTCCTGCTGTTCCTGTCCTCTACGGCCCACTCCCCTCTTCAGCGGCAGTCCCCGGCGGGTACGGTCACGGTCTGCGTGCCCGTGAAGCGGTTGTTGGCGGTGCTCGCTTCGGGGAAGAACGCGCCGAAGTTCACGCGGGCGGCGTAGGTGTGCGCGCCGGGCGCCGTGGTGGGCTGCGCAGCGGGGTAGTACACGGGGACCGTGACGGTCACGCTCTCGCCGGGCGCCAGGGCGGGCAGGCCCACGCCGTTGCCACGGTAGCCGGCGCCCAGGGTCTCGTCGCGGGTGTCCACGACCTGCGCGAGGCCCACGTCGCTGCGGGCGGGGCTGGGGGCCGCGCCGACGTTCCGGACGGTCACGCGGGCGTTCACGAGGGGCGCGCCGCCCGCGCAGGTGCCGCTGTACGCGGCGCTGAACGCGGTGACGGTCAGGTCCGGCAGGGCGAGGCGCACCTGATCACGGGCGGGTTGCGTGTCGGCGCTGCTCGCCGCGAAGCGGGGGTTTTCGGTCAGGGCCACGTCGGTCACGCAGCGGTCCAGCAGCAGCGGATCGGTGACCCCCGCCGCGCGGCAGGTCGCCTCGGCCCCGGCAGCGGCGCCCGCCGGGACGACCGGCGGCGCGGACGGGAAGGCCGGATCGTCGAAGCCTCCGAACCGCTGGCCCTCGTCGTACACGAACAGCGACTCGGCGGGGGTCGGCACCCGCCAGGAGTTCCCGAAGGTGCCGTACAGGTCGGCAGGCGTCACGGGGCTGCTCAGGACCGCGCCGCCGCGCGCAGTCAGGTCGTTGGTGGTCACACCGTCGAAGTTCCCCCACACGCCCCGCACCCGCCCGCGCCGGGCGTCCGGGAGGGTCAGGCGGGCGTCCAGGTAGGCGCCATTGTTCGTGATCGCCAGCCGCTCCCCGCCGGGGAACTCCAGGGTGTACACGTTGCCGCTCTGGGTAACGCGGTGCCCGCCGCCCAGGTCCAGGCCCCCGGCGGGCACGTCCGTCCGCACCCCCGCCTCGCCGATGCGAAGCGCGGGAATCATTCCGGCGTACACGCCCACCTTCTGCCCGTTCATGCGGGTAGCGACCGCCGTGTTCACGCTGACGACGCTGCTGCCGCCCCAGGGACGCTGGCGGGCCTGCACCCGGAAGCCGTCCGTGACGCTCTGGGTCAGGTCGAACTCCCCGACCGCCTGGAATTCCAGGGCTGTCTGGTCCAGCGTGATCAGGTGCGGGTCGCCCCAGCTGACCGCCGGGGGGTTCGGCGCGGCGGCCTGCACGGTCACGTCCCGCCCGGCCTCGTTCCCGTTGCGGATCGCCATGCGCGAGTCCGGCGTGAAACTGCCCACGAACGCCCCGTCGTTGTAGGCGTACACGCGGACCTTCACGGTCTGCCCCGTCGGGAGCGCGCCCGCCGGGATGCTGAAACTGCGCGCCGAGCCCGGCAGGTCCCCGGACCGCCACGCGTGCCCCGCGCCGCCCGTCACCCAGGTGGCGGACACCACGAACCGCTGCGGGTTGCTCGCGGACGTCCACGCGACCGGCAGCGCCGCCGACGCCGCGAGGCTGCTGCCCGCCGCCGGGGCGGTCAGGGCGGGCGCTTCGGGCACGACGTCCGACGCGAACACCAGGCACTCGCCGGCCCGCGTCAGCAGATTCAGCGGCGCACCCACCGCCACGGGGGCCGGGAGGGTCCCCTGGAACAGCCCTCCGCCCGACGCGGCGAGGGTCGTGCCGTTCACGGTGACGGTCACGGGCACGGTGGCCGCGCCGCCCACCCGCACGTTCTGCGACTGTGCGCCCATGTCCGTGCCCTGCACCGGGTAGCGCGCGCACACCAGCGGCCCGCCCGACCCGGGCACCGGCGACAGGGACGCGGCCAGTTTCGCCTCGCCCAGCGCCACCACCCGGAAGTCGTACCGCTGCCCGTTCTTCAGGCCCTTCGCCCGGAACGACATCGGCCCGCCCGCCTTGCCGGGCAACAGCGGTTGCGCCGTCAGCTTCTGCCCACCCTGGTACACGTCGTACCCGGCCGCCCGCGCGTCACCGGGCCACACCAGCGTCACCGCGCCGTCGTCCGGCAGCACCAGCAGTTGCGGCCCCAGCACGGCGCGCAGCACGTTCGGGTTCAGCACCGGCTGTAGCGGATTGAGCGTCCCCTGCGCCATCAGACCCTGTGCCATCAGACCCTGCGCCACAACACCCTGCGCGCCCGCCGCGCCCAGCAGCGTCAACGTGACCAGCCCACCCACCACGGCCCCCAGTCCCTTTCGCGTGTTCAGCATGAGTCCTGCCTCCTTCCCGGCATGCCCGCCGAGTTGAGGACAGCGTAGAAAAGCCCCCGTGAGCGGCCCATGATCACCCGCGCCGGGAGCGTGATCAGGCACACCCGGACTGCCGGCTGCTGTCAGCCTTCTGCCATCAGCCTTCCGCCGCCCCGAAGATGTCCAGCGGCAGGAAGGCGCTGACGGTGTAGTGGGGGGCGTCCACGATCTGACTGATCTTCAGGTCCACGCAGGCGCTGGCGAGGACGTAGGCGTCTTCCAGGCTCAGGCCGCGCGCTTGCAGGCGGCGCAGCAGAGCGCGCAGGGCGATGCGGGCGGCCTCCATCAGGTCGGGGTGGTGGCCGGTGGTGGCGTGCCACGCGCGGCTGCTGCCGCCGGGGGTGGTCGTGGCGAACTCCGGGGTGGTGATTCCGGCCTGCGGTTCGACGTGGACGCGCAAGGTCAGTTGCCCGGCGGTTTCGATGCCGGTGCCGCTGACCTCGCCGTCGCCCTGCGCGCCGTGCAGGTCCCCGGCGGACAGGAGGGCGCCGGGCACCTCGACCGGCAGCCAGAGGGTGCTGCCCACCACGAGTTGCCGGATGTCCATGTTCCCGCCGACGTGGCGGGGCGGCGCGGTGGGGTGCGCCCCCGGCGCGGCCGGGGCGACGCCGATCACGCCGGGGAACGGCGCGAGCGGCACGCGGATGCCGGGCCGGAAGTCAGCGTGCGTGCCGGCGCGCAGGTCCCAGAAGTGCGTGTGGGGGCGCAGCCCCTCGGCGGCCAGGGCGGCGTCGAGCAGGCCGATGCCGTCCGGGCGGCAGCCAGTCCAGCCCCACGCGGCGGTCTGCACGTCCAGGATCTCGATGCGCAGGGCGTCGCCGGGCTGCGCGCCGCGCACGTGAACGGGGCCGGTCAGGGGGTGGCCGCGCGGGCCGGGGCGTTGCGGGTGGGCGTCCGCGACGATCAGGGGCAGCAGTTCGGGCGGGGCGTTCAGTTCGCCGTTCGCGACCCGGCGGGCCACGCCGCCGTCCGAGGCGTCCAGGGTGTGCAGCGTGACGGTGTCGCCGCTGTCCACGGTCAGCGCAGGTGGCAGGGCGTGGTCCCAGACGGTGTGGACGGCGCCGGTCCCCAGGGAGTGGTGGGTCATGCGGGTCAGGATAGGGCGGGGCCGGTATGCTGGTGCGTCATGGTCGATCCTTTCTGCGCGTTGCCCTTTTCCGCCGCTGTTCACCCGGAGGCCCGCCCGGCGCGGCGCCTGACGTGGGATTCGCGCGAGGCCGGCCCGGACGTGGCGTTCGTGGCGCTGCCCGGCGAGCGGATGCACGGCAACGCCTTCGTGGAGCAGGCGCTCGCGGCGGGCGCACCGTTCGTGCTGACGGACCTGGACGTGCCGCGCGCGGTCCGCGTGGACGACGCGCAGGCGGCGCTGTTCGCCTGGGCGCGCGCCGAGCGGGCGCGCAGTCCGCTGGTGGTGGGCGTGACGGGCAGCGCCGGGAAGACCACCGCGAAGAGTTTCGTGGCGGCGGCGCTGGACGCGCAGTTCATGCCGGTGTTCAACACCATGCCCGCCATCGCCTGCTTCCTGATCGAGCTGGGCGGCAGCGGGCGGCCGCTGGTGGTCGAGATGGGCATCGACCGGATCGGCGAGATGGCCGAACTGGTGGACCTGGTGCGCCCGGACGTGGGCGTGATCACCAGCATCGGCCCGGCGCACCTGGAGCAGCTGGGCAGCATCGAGGGCATCGTGCGGGAGAAGGGCGTGATCCTGCGCGGCGTGGACGGCCGCCCGGTGCGTGGGCTGGTGGGAGCGCAGGCGTCTGCCTTCTATCCGGGGGTGGACAGTTACGGGTTCGGGCCGGTCACGCACGCGGGCGAGGACCTGACCGTGACAGCGCAGGGCGCGTCGTTCCGGTTCGCGGGCGTGCCCGTCACGTTGCCGCTGGCGGCGCGGGTGCAGGCCGAGGCGGCGGTGCTGGCCCTGACGCTGGCGCACGAGGCGGGCGTGCCGCTTCCCGAGGCAGCGGCCCGGCTGGCGGCGGTCAGCGTGCCGGGCGGCCGGTACCGGGTGCATCCGGGGCGGTTCACGGTGATCGACGACGCGTACAACGCCTCGCCGGTGGCGGTGCGGGCGGCACTGGACGCCCTGAACGGCTGGCCGGGCCGGCGGATCAGCGTGCTGGGCCGCATGCTGGAACTCGGGCCGACCGAGCGGGACCTGCACGCCGGGGTAGGCGCGTACGCCCGCACGCAGGCGGACCTGACCTTCGGGGTGGGCGCCTTCGCGGCCGAGCTGGGCGACCGGGCCTTCGCGACCGTGCCGGAACTGACGGCCGCCCTGCTGGCCGAGGTGCGGGACGGGGACGTGCTGCTGGTCAAGGCCAGCCGGGGCATCAGCTGGACGCCCGAACGCCGCGCGCAGGAGGGCGTGGGCCTGGACGTGGTGGTGCGCGCCCTGCTGGCCGCGCGGGACGCGGAGTAATACGGACTGCCGTTTGTTTCGCCGACCATCCGGAACTTCACCGCCCCTGCCGGCTCCACGTCCGGAGGGGCGTTTTTCTCCTGCTCTGCGGGGCAGCTCTCCGAGTCGCATCCGCTCGGACCGGGCGGGCTTTGCAGCCCATTCAACCGGCGTCCGGATAAGGGCTGCGGGCCGGCGTCAGGACGCCCTCACGGGAGGTCCGGGCCGGCGGGTCAGAATGCGGGCATGGTTTCCCGCTCTGGCCGCCCGCGTGCCCTGACCGTCCTGCTGTCCCTGCCGCTGTGGCTGGCCGGGTGCGCGCCCGCCGCGCTGGGCGAGTTGCCGGCCGGGGCGGCGTTCCGCGCGGCGTTCAGTGATCAGGGGGTGGCGTGGGTAGCGTCCGGGCGGGCCTGCGTGGCGCGCGCGCCGTCGTTCCGGGTGAACTGCCCGCCGCTGCCGCCGGCGGTGGACGTCGCCTGGAACGGCCCGGACGCCTGGGCGGGCGTGCCGGGCGTGGGGGTGGTCGTCACGCTGGACGGCGCGGCCCGCACCGTGGACGTGGGGCGCGTCGCGGCCCTGAGTGCCGGGCGGGTGTACCGCGAGGACGGCAGCGCCGTCACGTACGCGAACGGGCCGGTGCGGGGCGTGCCGGGCCGCCCGTCGGCCGCCGTGACGGTGGGCGACGCGGAGTTCGCGCTGGTGGGGGGCGAGGTGCGCCGCGTGGCGGACGGCGCGGTCCTGGCGCGCGGCGCGGCGTTCCTGACGGTCACGCCGGACGGCGCGGCGGGCAGCGCGCAGCCGCAACTCGTCACGGCCGAGGGCACGTACCGCCTGACGGGCGAGCGGCTCGAACGGCTGGACCCGACCGGGCGGGTGGTGGCGACCACGCCGCACGGGCCGGGGCGGGTGGGGCGCGTGGGATCGCTGATCGTGACGGTGGATGTGGCGGGAACGGTCCGGGCGTTCGGGGTGGACCTCAGCCCGGTCCGCTGAGGGCCGGACCGGCAATCCCCCGGACCAGCACGCTCCCGGATCAGCACGTCCCCGGAGAGGCGGGCGGACGGCGCCCTGACCGGCCGCGCCGGCGCGTGAGCAAGATGAAGGTGCGGTGTTCATGGTGTACTGCAGGTCACCCCGGCCCGTCGCCTTCACGTTCGGGGTGGGGTGGCAGCCGGCCTCTCGGCACCCGGCCCGTGCCCGCGCCCACTGACTGCCAGGGTTCTGCGCGCTCCTGGCGCGACTTTTCCTGTAGGCTCAGGGTGTCAGAGTTCCGTAAGCGCGTGGGTGGTTGCATGGGGCGGCATGTCCCTTTCAGTCGTCCCGTCCCCGTCTTCTCACCCCCGCTCCCTCTGGTCCCGCGCTGCACGCCAGATGAGTGAATGCTAAAATCCGCGTGATCCTGGAGGGAGAATGTCGAGTTTCCTGAACCGCCTCTTAAACCCACGTCCGAACGCCCTCGGCGTGGAAATCGGCACGAGTGCCATCAAGGTCGTGGCCCTGCGCCCCGGCTCACCGCCTTCCCTCCAGCACGCCGTGATGGTGCCCACACCCATCGGCAGCATGCGTGACGGACTGGTGGTCGAGCCGCAGGCCGTCGCCACCGAACTCAAGAACCTGCTGGCCGAGCACCGCATCACCAACAAGTTCGCCGTGACCGCCGTGCCCAACCAGGTGGCGGTCACGCGCAACATCATGGTGCCGCGCATGGAACGCAAGGACCTGCAGGAAGCCATCAAGTGGGAGGCCGAGCGCTACATTCCCTACCCCATCGACGACGTCAGCCTGGACTTCGACCTGCTCGACGACCTGAGCACCGTCCCCGAGGACGGGCAGATGGAGGTCGTGATCGCCGCCGCGCCCACCGAGGCCATCGCCCGGCAGATCGAGGTGCTGCGCCTCGCGGGCCTGGAACCCAGCATCGTGGACCTCAAGAGCTTCGCGTCGCTGCGCGCGCTGCGCGGCAACCTGCTGGGCGAACACCTGACCAAGAGCACCCTGACCGGCACGAACTACACCGAGGCCGGCGAGGTGGCGCTCGTCATGGAGATCGGCGCGAGCAGCTCCGTGATCAACCTCGTGCGCGGCGACCGGGTCCTGATGGCGCGCAACATCAACGTGTCCGCCGACGACTTCACGACCGCGCTGCAGAAGGCCTTCGACCTGGACTTCAGCGCCGCCGAGGACGTGAAACTCGGGTACGCGACCGCCACGACCCCCACCGAGGACGAGGAGGACCTGCTGAACTTCGACATGGCCCGCGAGCAGTACTCTCCGGCGCGCGTGTTCGAGGTGATCCGCCCCGTGCTGGGCGACCTGATCACCGAGATCCGCCGCAGCTTGGAGTTCTACCGCGTGCAGAGCGGCGACGTGGTCATCGACCGGACGTTCCTGGCCGGCGGCGGCGCGAAACTGCGCGGGCTGGCCGCCGCGATCAGCGACGCGCTGGGCTTCCGCGTGGAGGTCGCCAGCCCCTGGCTGACCGTGCAGACCGATCAGGCGAACGTGGACACGGGGTACCTGCAGGCCAACGCGCCGGAGTTCACGGTGCCGCTGGGCCTCGCGCTGCGGGGGGTGACGAGCCGTGGTTGAAATCAACCTGCTGCCGCAGCAGTACCGCAAGCAGTCGGAACCCAGCGCCTGGCGCTTTGCCACGTACGCCCTGATTCCGGTCACGGTCGCCGCGATCCTGATCCCGGAAGTCATGACCGCCACCCGCGCCGGGGACCTGCGCAAGCAGATCGACAGCCTGAACGGCGAGGCCACGGCCCTGGCGCCCGTCAACCGCGAGTTCTCGGAACTGACCCGCGAGAAGACCGAACTGGAACAGATCACCTCAATCGCCACGCAGCTGCGCGACGGCAAGACCTACTGGACGAACGACCTCGCGGCGTTCACGGCGCAGCTGCCGGCGGGCAGTGGCGTGGCCGTGCAGAGCATGACCATCAAGGCGCTCGACGCGGCCGCCCTGGGTACCCTGCAGCAGGGCGGCGTGTACAGCGGCAAGAACGTGACGCGCGAGATCGACCTGACCGGCTCGGCCGCCAGCCAGCAGGCGGTGGTCGGCTTCCTGCGGACCTTCGAGAACAACCCGAACTTCGGCGTGAACTTCCGGTCCATGCAGTCCGACGGCGAGACCGGGCAGTACACCTTCAACGCCAGCGTGGGCATCGTGCAGCCCGTCGCGCAGACCGAAACCCCGGCCGACCCGAACGCCCCGGCCACCGCGCCCGCCGCTCCGTCCGGCACCGCGGAGGGAGGCCCCAGTGTTAACTAAACTCTCGCCGCGTAACCTGTTCCTGGCGGCGCTGGGCCTGTGCCTGGTGATCCTGGCGCTGTGGTACACCATGCGGTTCCAGCCCCGGCAGGCCGAGATCAGCAACCTGCAGGGCGAACTGGACACCCTGAACTCCCGCGTGGTCGTGCTGCGCAGCAACGCCAGTCGCGTCCCGGCGCTGCGCGAGGAAGTCGCGGCGCTCAAGGTGCAGCAGGACGAGTTCCTGGCCGCGCTGCCGCAGACCGCGAACTTCGGCGGGGTGCTGGACGAACTGCGCCTGACCTCCAGCGCCGCCGGGGCCAGCATGGACAGCTTCACCGTGCAGAGCGGCAACGTGACGGGCCTGCCGGCCGGCGTGCGGCCCATCGGCCTGAACCTCAGCGTCAGCGGCCGTTTCGCCGAGCTGTTCCAGATGCTGCGTTCGGTCGAGACCATGAGCCGCTTCACGAACGTGAACAACCTGAGCCTGCAACTGCCGGAAGCCACCAGCCTCGACCCTGAACTGCAGGGCACCATGAGCCTGACCGTCTACACCTTCGATCCCGCCCAGGCCGCCGCGACCGGCACGCCGGGCGCCCCGGACGCCGCGCCGGCCGCGCCCGCCGCTCCGGCGCCCGCAGGAGGCACCCAGTGACGCGCGCGCCCGTGAAACTCTCCCGAGAAATGAAGGTGCTGCTGGGCCTGCTGCTGCTGGTCGCCGCGATCGGCGTGTACTACCTGCTGACCAAACCCAGCGCGGACGACCTGGCCAGCCAGCCGCAGCCGCCCGTCGTGACCGGCGGTCCCGGCGACGACACCATTCCCGTCACGCCGGCCGAACCCGACCCGGCCACCGGCGAGACGCCGGGCGTGGCCGTGCAGCCCGACGCGCAGGTCGAGGTGGAAGTCATTCCGCCCTTCCCCACCGACGGCGTCGCCACGGACCCCACTGCCCCCGCACCGGGCGACGTGCCCCCCACCCCGGCCGGCATCAACCCCGAAGGCACGCTGGCGGCCGTGCCCGGCAACAACCCCTTCCGGCCGCTGCAGGTCACGGGGGACAGCAGCGCCCCGGCCGGGCAGACCCCCGCGCCGGTCACGCCCGACTCGACGGCACCCGACACGACCGCCAGCGTTCCCACGCCGGTCGTCCCGGCCGTGGACCCGCTCGGCAGTACCGGCGGCCCGCTCGGGATCAGCCCACTGCCCGGCGCGAACGGCTCGGAGAGCAGCTCCGGCGGGGCCGTCCCGGTTCCCGTCATTCCCGGCGGCGACGGCAGCACCGGCCCGGTCGCGCAGCCCGTGGTCGTCACGCCCATCCCCGGCGGCGATCCGGTCGTCGTGAACCCCGGCCAGACGGCCCCCGCGCAGCCCGCCCCGGTCAAACCTCCGGTGGCCGGCGTCAGCGTGCCCGGCGTGACCAGCATCCCGGCCCTGACGGCCAGCACCGGCGGCGCCACGAACGGTACCGGCGGCGCTACGAACGGTACCGGCGGCGCTACGAACGGTACCGGCGGCGCTACGAACGGTACCGGCGGCGTGACGAACGGTACCGGCGGCACGCCCGCCACCGCGACCCCCGCGCCCGGCACGCCGCAGGTCATCACGGACCTGGGCAGCGGCAACGCCAGCGTGCCGGCCCTCAACGAACTCGACGCCTTCGTGCAGACGCAGGAACTGGCCTTCAACGCCGTGGTCCTCGGGCCTGTCAACACCGCCATCTTCCGCAGCAAGGACGGTTTCGTGGTCGTGTCGGTCGGCCAGAAACTCCCGGACACGCAGGTCACGGTCAAGGAAGTCACGGCGACCGGCGCCACGCTGAGCCTGGGCAACAACTCTAGAACCCTCGAACTGGACAAAAGGTGAGCCATGACTAAACGCTTCGCATTCCTCCTGCTGACCGCCGCGCTGGGCATGGCCGCCGCGCAGACCTCCCCTGCCACCCCGGCCGCGCAGACGAGCGCCGTGGCCGACAGCGCCCTGTCCGGCGCGAACGTCACCATCGAAATCGGGCGTTACGGCGGACCGCTGTCGAGCCTGCTGTCCGCGCTGGCCAAATCGGCCGGGTACGGCCTGATCCTGGACACCAACGTGGACGCGCTGCCCTCGGCGGCCGGCACGGCGACCCCCACCACCGAGGCAGGCACCGGCACCGCCGGTACGCCCGCCGCGACCGGCACGGCCCGCCCGGTCGTGTACTCCTTCCAGAACAAACCCTTCAACGAGGTCTGGCCCCTCCTGATGGACGTGTACGGCCTGAGCTACGACGTGGTGCGCCTGAGCGGCGAGCCGGTCCTGCGGGTCAGCAACACGCCCATCCAGCGCAGCGTGACCCTGAAGAACGCGGACGCCACGCAGGCCTCGCAGCAGGTGAAGCTGTTCTTCGGAACGCCCACGTACAGCGAGACGCCGCAGCGCGACGCGCAGGGCAACACGACCGGCGTGCTGCGCACCCTGGCGGACGTGAAACTGGATTCCGCGACCCTGCGGATCATTCCGGACGTGCGCAGCAACAGCGTGATCATCCGCGGCACGAACAAGGAAGTGGCCGAGGTCACGCGCCTGCTGGGGCAGCTGGACAGCACGCCCGGCGCCGGCACCAGCACCACCAGCACCGAGACGCAGACCGTGCAGCGCGTGTACGCCGTGAAGGGCGCGCAGGCGGACATCGTGGCGCTGCTGGCCGCGCAGTATCCGGGCCTGAAGGTCACGCCGGTCGGGCAGACCGGGCAGCTGGTGATCACGGGACCGCAGAACCAGCTGGACGCCGCCGTGGCCCTGCTGGGTCAGGTGGACCGCGTGGCGCCGGTCGTGGCGGGCGCGCAGATCACGCAGCGGGTGTTCCAGCTGGTGAATGCCAGCGCCGAGGAGGTCAAGGCGACCCTGGAAGGCACGCTGGCGCGTGAACTGACCAGCAGTTCGATCGTGCCGAACGCCACGCTGATCGACCCGACGACCGGGCAGCCGTACACGACGGGCGCGCTGGCGAACGCGCCGCTGAACCCCGTGTCCAGCACGACCGGCACCGGCACGACCGCGACCGACACCAAGGCCGCCACCGCGTCGATCATCGCGGACAAGCGGACGAACACCCTGATCGTGCGCGGCACGGCCGATCAGGTGGCTCAGGTGGCCGACCTGATCCCGAACCTGGATCAGCGGGTGCCGCAGATCAACGTGCAGGTCCGCATTCAGGAGATCACGGAGACGGCCAGCCGCAGCCTGGGCATGGACTGGAAGGCGGGCTTCGGGGGCTTCACGGTCAGCGCGGGCAGCGGCGGACTGGGCGCGGCCTTCGATCCGACGCGCAGTCTGGTGGGCTTCAACCTGGGCGCGACCCTGAACACGTTGCAGGGCCAGGGCCTGAGCAAGAGCGTGTACGACGGCGCGATCACCATGCAGAGCGGTCAGCGGTCGCTGGGCAGCGGGACCAGCACGCAGAACGCGTCGGGGTCGGCGGCGGCGACCATCAAGAGCGGCGGGCGACTGGAGCTGAACGTGCCGTCCACGGCAGCGAACGTGGCGCCCATCCAGAAGCAGATCGACTACGGCGTGAACCTGGACTTCTTCGATCCGCAGGTCGCGCCGGACGGCACGATCACCATGCGGGTGCGCGGCCAGATCAACGACCTGCGGACTGCCATCACGGCGGACACCGTGCCGAACCTGTTGCAGTTCGTGAACAGCGAGGCCCAGACGACCCTGACCTTCAAGAACGGCGAGACGCTGCTGCTGAGCGGCCTGCTGAAGACCACCGAGAGCACCAACCGGGACGGCGTGCCGTTCCTGTCGTCCATCCCGGTGATCGGCGGGCTGTTCGGCCGCGAAGCGACCAAGAAGGAGCAGACGCAGCTGCTGGTGGTCATCACGGGGAACGTCGTCAAGTAACCCCTCGCGTTCACTCTGCCCCCCTCGCCGCACTGCGGTGCGGGGGGCGTGTTTGTTTGGTCATGCCTTCCGCGCGGCGGGTGGGGGGGCGCTACAGTCCGGGAGTATGAGGTACTTGACCGCCGGGGAGTCGCACGGGCCGCAATTGACGGCCATCATCGAGGGGCTGCCTGCGCAGTTGGATCTGGGCAAGGGGGACATCGACCCGTGGCTGCGCAGGCGGCAGGGCGGGTACGGCCGGGGCCGGCGGATGGTGATCGAGACGGACGAGGCCGAGATCCTCAGCGGGGTGCGGGCGGGCCGCACGACGGGCGCGCCGGTCACGCTGGCGATTGCCAACAGGGATCACCGGAACTGGACGGAGATCATGTCACCCGAGCCGGGCGGCGAGCCGCGCAAGAAGGCCCTGACGGACGCGCGGCCCGGTCACGCGGACCTGACAGGCGGCATCAAGTACCGGCACAAGGACCTGCGGGACGTGCTGGAGCGCGCCAGTGCGCGTGAAACGGCGGCGCGCGTGGCGGTCGGCAGCGTGGCCCTGAAACTGCTGGGCGAGCTGGGCGTGCAGGGCGCGAACTACGTGGCGAACCTCGCGGGGATCGAGACGCGGGAGGCGTTCTCCTGGGACGCGCTGGACGCCATCGAGGACAGCGACCTGCGCACGCCGGACGCAGACGCCGCCGCGCAGATGCGTGAACGGATCGATCAGGCCAAGCGGGACGGCGACACGCTGGGCGGCATCCTGGAGGTCCGGTTCCGGGGCCTGCCGGTGGGGCTGGGGTCGTTCGTGCATTACGACCGCAAGCTGGACGGGCGGATCGCGCAGGCGTGCCTGAGCGTGCAGGCCATGAAGGGCGTCGAGATCGGCCGGGCCTTCGAGAACGCCACCCGCCCCGGCAGCGGCGTTCACGACGCGGTGTACTACCGCGAGGGCACGTACGCGCGCGACACGAACGGCGCGGGCGGCCTGGAGGCCGGCATGACGAACGGCGAGGAGCTGATCGTGCGGGTCGCCATGAAGCCCATCGCCACGCTGATGAAGCCGCTGCCGACCGTGAACGTCGTGTCGCACGAGCCGTCCGACGCGGCCCGCGAGCGCAGCGACACGACAGCCGTTCCGGCGGCGGGCGTGGTGCTTCAGTGCGCGATCGGATGGGTGCTGGCCGAAGCGATGCTGGAGAAGTTCGGCGGCGACACCCTGCCCGAGTTGCAGGAGCGCGTGGCGGCGGCCCGCGCGTACGCCCAGGCGTACTGAGGGGGCGCGGGTGCTGAGCGACACGCCGGGTCACCCGGCCGGCGCGGCGGCCCTGGCGGCGTTCCGGGCGGGACTGGAACCCGCCCTGGGCGCGCACCTGCTGGAGGTCCCGGCCGAGGCGCTGTCGGCGGCGGGACTTCCAGAGGGTGCATCCGTCACGCCGCCCGCCGGGGATTCCCTTACACTGTCCCCCATGTTCAGTTCCGGCCTCATCGAGCGCCCCGTGTCGTGGGTGGCGCTGGCCGGTTTCATGGGAACCGGCAAGAGCCGCATCGGCTGGGAGCTGTCGCGGGCGCTGGCGCTGCATTTCGTGGATACCGACAAGCTGATCACGCGGGTGGTCGGCAAGACCATTCCCGAGGTGTTCGCGCAGGAGGGCGAGGGGTACTTCCGGGCCTGCGAGCACGAGGTCGTGCACCGCGTCACGCGGCTGGAACACGCGGTGATCAGTCTGGGCGGCGGGACCTTCATTCAGGAGGACAACCGCCGCCAGCTGCTGGAACGCGGCCCGGTCGTGGTCCTGTGGGCCACGCCGGAGACGGTGTACCAGCGCACCAAGCACAGCGACCGGCCGCTGCTGCGCGTCGAGGATCCCCTCTCGACCATCCGCTCGATGATGAACGAGCGTGAGCCGGTGTACCGGCAGGGCACCATTCACGTTCACAGCGACGGGCGGCCCAGCGAGGAGATCGTCGAGGAGATCATCGAGCGGCTGTGGGCCTGGGCGGACGCGCAGCACGCCTGGGCGGCGCAGGGCGAGGGAACGGCGGGCGGGGATCACCGTGCGGCGGATTGAGGTCGGCCGCGCCGGAGAGCCCGGCCACTACACGGTCACGGTCGGCGCGCACCTGCTGGCGGGCCTGAGCGTCCCCGAGCGGCACGTGGCGCTGATCCACCCGGCGGACCTGCCGCGCGCGTTCGTGGCGCAGGTGCAGGCGGCGCTGAATCCGGCCGTGACGGTCGAGGTGCCGGCCCGTGACGACTGCAAGACCCTGGGCGTCCTGAGCGGCGTGCTGTCGCGGCTGGCAGCGGCGAACATCCCCCGCGACGGGGCCGTGGTGGGCCTGGGCGGCGGGGCCGCCACCGACCTGGCGGGCTTCGCAGCCGCGAGTTACCTGCGGGGCGTGGCGTTCTACACCCTGCCGACCACGCTGCTGGGCATGGTGGACGCCGCCGTGGGGGGCAAGACCGGCGTGAACCTGCCGGAAGGCAAGAATCTGGTGGGGGCGTTCTGGCCGCCGCGCGCCGTGTGGTGCGACACCGGCACCCTGGCGACCCTGCCGGACACGGTGTTCCGCGAGGGGGCCGCCGAGGCTTTCAAGCACGGCCTGATCAGCGACCCCAGCCTGCTGGCGCGCGTGCTGAACCCCGAATTCCGGCCCGGCGGCGCGCTGCTGGAGGCCACGGTGGCCGACGCGATCGCCGTGAAGGCCGGCGTGGTGACCCGCGACCTGACCGAGCGGGGCGAACGGGCCTACCTGAACTTCGGGCACACGCTGGCGCACGCGCTGGAGGCCGTCACGCACCACAGCGTCTCGCACGGCGACGCGGTCGGGTACGGCCTGCACTACGCCGCGCGGCTCTCCCGCGCGCTGGGCGGCGAGGACCTGACCGCGCACACGCGGGCGTTCCTGCGCTGGCAGCAGCCCTCGCCCCTGCCGGCCCTGACCTACGACGACGTGGCCCCGTTCATGGCGCGCGACAAGAAAGCCGACGCGGACGGCGTGCGCTTCGTGCTGCTGCGCGCCCTGGCCGACCCGTACCTGACCCGCGTGCCCGACCATGTCCTGAGAACCGAGTTCACGGGCTGGCAGGCGGACCTCGCAGAACTTGATCTGGCAGCACTTGAGCTGAGCGCCGCGCTGCACAACCCCGCGCCCACCTGACCGGCCGGGACGGTAGGCTGGGGCCATGCTGCTCGTGCTGAACGGCCCCAACCTCAACCGCCTCGGCCTGCGGGAACCCGGCGTGTACGGCTCCCAGACCCTCGAGGACCTCGAACGGCAGTGCGAGGCCTGGGGCGCGGAACTCGGCACGTCCGTCACCTGCCGCCAGAGCAACTTCGAGGGCCAGCTGATCGAATGGATCCACGAGGCGCAGGAACAGGGCTTCGGCGGCGTGGTCATCAACCCCGGCGCCCTGACCCACTACAGTTACGCCCTGCGCGACGCGATTGCCGGGCAGCCCCTCCCGGTCATCGAGGTCCACATCAGCAACGTGGACGCCCGCGAGGAATTCCGCCATAAGAGCGTCACGGCCGCCGTGTGCCGCGGCAAGATCAGCGGCCTGGGCTTCCTGGGCTACCGCCTGGGCATGGAAGCGCTGCTGGAAAGCCAGGGGTGATACGGACTCCGTCTGTTTCGCCGACAGATCGGAACACCACCGATCTGCCCGCTCCACGTCCGGAAACCACTTCGCTCCCACTCTGCGGAGCAGCTCTACGAGTCGCATCCGCTCGGACCCAGCGGGCTCTGCAGCCCATTCAATCGGAGTCCGTATGAGATGGCCCGAGTACGACCGGGACGGCTTTGAGCTCCTGTCAGCCGAGGAGCGGCACGCGGCGAATCCTGACACCTTCTGGATTCCGGACGTTCAGGTGCGTTCCAGCCTCCGGCGGGGGCAGGCGGCGAAACTCCTGTTCGACATCCAGTTTCAGGAGGACGGAAAGCCGATGCTCGGAACAGAGCGCATGTGGGTGATCGTCTCGCGGCGTGAGGGGGACGTGTACGTGGGTGTCCTCGACTCTGTTCCGCGCACCACGGCGCCCGGTGACCCTCTCCAGACTGGCGTGGAGGTTCCGTTCCTGCCTGAACACGTCTGCGATGCCGGGAACCCGCCGCAGGAGTACTCGAACGGGCGACTCGAGCAGCCTGCTGTCCGGCGCTGGACGTAGAATCCGGGGTCGCCGCTTGCCCCCGGACCCCCGAATCTGATACCTTTACCTTTAGTGTCTCGTGCTTGGTAGGGCCGAGGCGACCGGGAGGCACCCGGACACACACGTTTTCGTCTCCCCGTCGGAGCGGGGTGTGTCGCAGCCAAATCCCATCTTCATGGAGTTTCACGGTGAAAACCTACATCCCCAAAAATGACGAGCAGAACTGGGTCGTTGTGGACGCAACGAACGTGCCCCTGGGCCGCCTGGCGACGCTGATCGCGAGCCGCATCCGTGGTAAGCACCGCCCCGACTTCACCCCGAACATGATCCAGGGCGACTTCGTGGTCGTGCTGAACGCCGAGAAGGTCGCCCTGACCGGCAACAAGCTCGACGGTAAGGTCTACACCCGCTACAGCGGCTACCAGGGTGGCCTGAAGACCGAAACCGCCCGCGAGGCGCTGAAGAAGCACCCCGAGCGCGTCATCGAGCACGCCGTGTTCGGCATGCTGCCCAAGGGCCGTCAGGGCCGCGCCATGCACCCCCGCCTGAAGGTGTACGCCGGCGAGACGCACCCCCACGCCGCCCAGAAACCCCAGACGCTCGAGGTCAAATAATCATGGCGATTCAGCAACCTGAACAGTTCTACGGCACCGGCCGCCGCAAGAGCGCCGTCGCCCGCGTGTTCCTCCGCCCCGGCGAAGGCAAGATCATCGTGAACGGCAAAGAGTTCCAGACCTACTTCCGTGGTCTGCTGCGCGCCGTGCACGCCCTGCAGGCGTTCCGTGAAACCGGCACCGCCGGCCGTTACGACGCCGTGATCACCGTGGTCGGCGGCGGCCCCACCGGCCAGGCCGACGCGATCAAGCTGGGCATCTCCCGCGCCCTACTGAAGGTCAACCCCGACTTCCGCGCCCAGCTCAAGCCCAAGGGCCTGCTGACCCGCGACCCCCGCGAAGTCGAGCGCAAGAAGTACGGCCTCAAGAAGGCCCGCCGCGCGCCCCAGTTCAGCAAGCGCTGAACCCGGCTGCCGCTGCACCCCCCGCCCCTGTCCGGGCGGGGGTTTTTCGTGTGCCTTCCCCGTGCCTCTTCCCTGCCGGGCGGCCCGGTGCGGTAGACTGCGGGGCTGATGTCTGTTCACGCTGATTCCACCACGTCCGACCCGTCCCTCACGGCTGCGCCCCCGACCGGGACGGGCATCACCCTGGTCGTCACGGAGCGGGTGCGCCGCTCGCAGCTGGAGGCGTACGAGGCCTGGGCACGCCGCCTGCACGCCCTTCAGGCAGGGCAGCCGGGGTTCGTGGGCCTGCACGTTCTGCGGGACCTGAGCGGGCCGGTCGCGGAGTACGTGACGCTGGTACGGTTCCGTGACCGGCAGGCGCTGGAGGCCTGGCGGGCCACGCCCGGCTACCGCGAGGCGCTGACGGAACTGGACCGCTTCACGGCCGGCGAGGTCGAGTACCGCGAGGCGCAGGGGCTGGAGGCGTGGTTCGACCGGCCCTCGCGCCTGCCGGCCCCGCCGCTGTGGAAGAACGTGGTGGTGGGCGTGGTTGGGGTCTACCCGCTGATCATGCTGTTCGCGTGGCTGTTGCGGCCCGTGACGGCCGACTGGCCCGGCTGGGCGGCCACGCTGGCGACGGCCACGCTGTCCACCATCTTCCTGAACTGGCCGGTGCTGCCGCTGCTGTCGCGGGCGCTGCGGCCCTGGCTGTACCCGGCGCAGCGCGTGGACCGGGACAGTTGAACAGCGGCGCGCGGCCAGAGCAGAAGCCCTGGCCGCGCGCCGCTCCATCCCCTGTGCGGGTCGGTTCATACGGACTGCCGTTTGTTTCGCCGACAATCCGAAATTTCACCGCCCCTGCCGGCTTCACGTCCGGAGGGGCGCGTTCCTGCCACTCTGCGGGGCAGCTCTCCGGGTCACTTCGCCCGGACCGGGCGGGCTTTGCAGCCCATTCAATCCGAGTCCGGATCAGTCGGAGTCCGCATCAGGTCCAGGTGCCGCTCACCTCGCGGACGTGCAGGGTCGCGCCGTCCGCTGCGACGATCAGCACCCGCGCGCCGGCGGGCGTGTCCGGGCCGGTGGCTCGCCACTCGCCGTCCGCGACGCGCACGCGGCCCACGCCGTTCTCGATGGCCTGCGTGACGGTCACGGTCTGCCCGACCAGCCGGCCGCTGCCCTGGTTCAGGCTGTTCGCGCCGGGCGGGTCGGGCAGCACTCGGCTCAGGTAGCGGCGGCCCAGCAGGACGCTGGCGACGCTGAGAACCGCGAACAGCAGCAGTTGCACCGCCACCGGGACCGGCAGGATGAACACGACCAGTCCCAGCGCGAAGGCTGCCAGGGCCAGCCACACGAAGAACACGCCGGGCGCGGCGACTTCCAGGATCAGCAGCAGGGCGCCCAGCACCCACCAGTGCCAGGGCTGCACTCGTTCCAGGGTGGGCAGCCAGTCCACGCGCCTACCCCTTGCGTCCGAAGGCCTCGCGGGCCACTTCCGCGATGCCCTGCAGGCTGCCCAGCACGCTGACCGCCTCGACCGGCAGGATCAAGGTCTTCTGGTTGGGGGCGGTGGCGACCTCCTTCAGGGCGTCCACGTAGCGCTGCGCCACGAAGTAGTTGATGGCCTGCACGTTCCCGGCGGCGATGGCCTCGCTGACCATGCGGGTCGCCTCGGCCTCGGCCTGCGCCTGCCGTTCGCGGGCCTCGGCTTCCAGGAAGGCGGCCTGACGGCGGCCCTCGGCGTTCAGGATCTCGGCCTGTTTCTCGCCCTCGGCTTTCAGGATGGCGGCCTGACGGAAGCCCTCGGCGTCCAGGATGTTGGCGCGTTTCTCGCGTTCGGCCTTCATCTGGCGGGCCATGCTGGCGACCAGATCGGCGGGCGGCTTGATGTCCTTGACCTCTATTCGCGTGACCTTGATGCCCCAGGGGGCGGTGGCCTCGTCGACCACGCCGAGCAGGCGGGCGTTGATCTGGTCGCGGTTGCTGAGGAGTTCGTCGAGGTCCATGCTGCCCATCACGGTGCGGATGTTGGTCATGGTGAGGTTCAGGCTGGCCTGCTCGAGGTTCCCGACCTCGTAACTGGCCTTGGCGGCGTCCAGCACCTGGTAGAACACGACGGCGTCCACGGTGACGAGCGCGTTGTCGCGGGTGATGACCTCCTGACTGGGAACGTCGAGGACCTGTTCCATCATGTTGACCTTGCGGCCGATCCGGTCGATGTAGGGAATGATGATGTTCAGGCCCGGCGACAGGGTGCGCTGGAACTTCCCGAAGCGTTCCTGCGTCCACTGGTACCCCTGCGGTACACTCTTGACTCCGGCGAACAGCGTGACGATGACCAGCAGCAGCAAGACGCTGACGAAAACAGTGAATCCCATGGTGCCTCCTGTGTACCGTTCCTTACGCGCCGGGCCGCGCGGAAGTTCCCTGCGGAGGCCGGGACGGCCAGGAAACGGTCACGTGGCCCAGCAGCGGCAGCGCCTGCCAGACCGTCCAGGGGTCACGGCCGGTCAGGTGCGCGGCCAGGAGGCTGATGACGGTGCCGTGCGCCACGACCGCCACGCACGGCTGCGGGTGGGCGGTCATGACCGCCGTGACGGCATTGGTGAACCGTGTCAGGGCGTCGCGGGCACTCTCCTCACCGCTGACCACCTGCTCCGGATGGTCGAAGAAACGGCGGATATCCGCCTCGAACGCGGCCGGATCGGGCCGCCAGGGGGCCGTGTAGCGCAGTTGCTCGTGCAGGCCCTGCATGGGCCGCAGCGGTGCGCCCAGCGCGGCGGCCAGTCCCTGCGCGGTGGCGTGCGCCTTGGGTTCCACGCTGCACGCCACGAGGTCCGGGCGGGGGTGCAGGGCCGCCAGCAGGGTGGGCAGGTCGGTCAGGGCGTCGTCGGCCAGCGGCCAGTCGTGCGCGGGCACCTGCGGGTCGATGTGGGGACGGCCGTGCTTGATCAGGTGCAGCGTGCGGAGCATGAGCGCAGAAGAGCACACGCCCGCTAGACTCGCGGGCATGACGGCGCTGGTGACCCTGAAGGACGTGACGGTGGTGGCCGGGGGCCGCACCCTGCTGGAGAACGTGACGCTGGAGGTCGCGCACGGTGAGGCGCTGCTGCTGCGCGGCCCGAACGGGGGCGGCAAGACCTCGCTGCTGAGGCTGCTGTCGGGCGAGGTCGCCCCGCTGCGCGGCGAGCGCCTCTACCGGCTGGGCGGGCAGGAGCAGCGGTCGGCCGTGCGGGCACGGCGGTCCCTGTCAGTGGTGGGCCCGGACGCCGAGGCGTTCTACCTGACGCGGGACTGGGCGGTGACGGTGCGGGACCTGCTGCTGGGCGCGGCGCGCGGCGAACGCCTGAACCTGTGGGAGGCCACCCCCGCCGAGAAGCGGCGCGTGGCCGACGTGGCGGCCCTGACCGGGCTGGGGCCGCTGCTGGAGCGGGACGTGCGGACCCTCAGTCACGGGCAGCGGCGGCGGGCGGTGCTGGGCGCGGCGCTGATGCCCGCGCCGGAACTGCTGCTGCTCGACGAGTTCACGGACGGCCTGAGCGGCGAGGCCCGCGCGGAACTGGGGGCCGTGATTGCCGCCGTTCACGCCTCGGGCGTGGCGGTCGTGCTGGCCTCGCACCGGCCGGAGGAGGCGCCGGACCTGCCGTGGCGCACGCTGGGCGTGCAGGGGGGCCGGGTGGACAGCCGCACCGGTCCGGCCGGCCCTGCCGGAGACTGGCCCGAGTTGCCGCTGCCATCCACGGACGGCCTGCCGCGCGACCTCGTGACGGTCAGCAGCGCCGAGGTGTACCGCAACGGGCACCGCGCGCTGGGGCCACTGACCTGGACGTGGCGCGCGGGGCAGCACTGGCTGGTGACGGGCGGGAACGGCAGCGGCAAGAGCACCCTGGCCCGCCTGATCGCCGGGGAGTTGCACCCCGCGCTGGGCGGGCAGGTGACGCGGCCGTTCCTGACGCGCGACCTGCTGAGCGAGCGCCGGCGCGGCGTGGGGCTGGTCAGCGCGGAACTGGGCATCCGGCAGCGGCGCGAGTGGACGGGCCGGGACGTGATCGGCAGCGCCTGGGACGGCACCGAAGGATTCACCCCCACCCTGGACGCCGCGCAGCGCGCCGAGGTGGACCGTCTGGCGGCCGCCCTGCACGCGGCGGACCTGCTGGACCGCCCGGCCGACACGCTCTCGCAGGGGCAGTTGCGGCGGCTGCTGCTGGCCCGCTCGGTCGCGCACCGCCCGCGCCTGCTGATCCTCGACGAGGGCCTGGACTTCCTGGACGCCGGGTCCCGCGCCGCGTTCCTGGGGCTGCTGCCGGACCTCGTGCGCGGCGGCACGCACCTGATGGTCGTCGCCCACCGCACGTCCGACGCCCCGGCGGGCCTGACCCACCACCTGCACCTGTCGGCGGGCCGCCTAGCGTCCTGCGGGCCGCACGCGCCGGGCCGCACGTCAGATTCGGCTCACCTTCAGGCACTACCCTGAGCCGCATGAAGCGCGCCCTCCTGACCTTCGCCCTGCTCGCCGCGCCCGCCCTGACCGGCGCGGCGTCCGCCCAGACCACCCCCGCCCCCGCCACGCCGGAAACCCGGACCATCGAAGCCATCACCGCCACCAGCGAGAAAGGCTACTCGATCCGCGTGCCCGCCGGATGGACGCCCCTGAAGAACGTGCCCGGCACCGACGTGGCGTTCGTGTACCAGAAGATCGGCAGCCTGCGCCCCACCGTCACGGTCGTCGTGCAGGACATCCCCGCCGAACTAAAAGCCACCCTGGCCGACGTGCGTGACCTGAACGCCCGCAAGATGCCCGACGTGGTGCCCAAACTGAAGATGCTGGGCGAGAAGACCACCAAGGTCAGCGGGCAGAACGCCATCCTCTGGACCTACACCGGCGACGGCGAGGGCGGCACCGTCCGCTGGACGCAGGTGTTCACCCTGAAGAACAACCGCCTGTACACCGCGACCCTCATGACCCCCACCGGCACGCCCGCCGACGTGATCGAACAGGGCCGCACCATCCTGAACTCCCTGACCCTGAAGTAAGCCAGGACGCAGTGGTGGCCCGGTCGAACCCAGGGGTCGCCGGGCCACCACTGCGTTTCATACGGATTCCGTCTGTTTCGCTGACAGATCGGAACCCCACCGATCTGCCAGCTCCACGTCCGAAACCCGTTTTTCTCCTCCTCTGCGGGGCAGCTCTACGAGTCGCATCCGCTCGGACCCATCGGGCTTTGCAGCCCATTCAATCGGAGTCCGCTTCAGCGGGTCGCGGCCAGCCGGTCGGCCCAGGCGTGCAGGAACGCGCCCAGGTCCGCCTGCTGCGGCACGCGGGTGTTCGCGTGGGGGGTCAGCAGGGGCAGCGAGCCGACCTGCACGGCGTACCCGGCGATTTCCAGCATCGCCTCGTCGTTGTCGCTGTCCCCGAAGGCGACGGTCTGGGTGTGCGGCACGTTCAGGGCATCGGCAATTAGGGTCAGGGCCGCGCCCTTGTGCGCGCCCTGCGGCGTGACGGTCAGGAAGTGCGGGTAGGGGTCCTGCGCGCCGGTCAGCACGAGGTGCGGGTGGGTGGTCCGCAGGCGCCCGGCGAGCGCGGCGACCTGCGGGTGGTAGTACCCGACTTTCAGGATGCCCTCGCGCGGCGCGTCGGCCAGGGGGCGGAACTGGCGCAGCACCATCCACGGTTCGGGTTCCACGCCGGGCGGCAGGTCCACGTACAGGCCGTCGGCGGTGAACAGGACCACGCGCGCCCCGTCGAGTTCGTGGGCCAGCGCGGCTTCCAGGTCCGCGTCGCTGAAGCGGGCCTCGGTGTGCAGGTCCTCGCCGATCAGGATGCGGCCGCCGTTGTTGGTGGCGACCGCGTCGGGTTCCATGACGCGCAGCACCTGCGACGGCGGCGTGTCGCGTCCGGTGATGATGGCCAGTTTCACGCCCAGCGCCCGCAGCCGCTCCAGGGCCTGCGCCGCGTCGGGCTGCACCTCGCGTCCCGCGTCGGGGATCAGGGTGCCGTCCAGGTCGAAGGCCATCAGGAGCGGCGGGGTCACGGGCAGGTCGGCGGGCAGGGTCACGGTCACGCGCGGCAGCCTAGCGCGTCCGCCCGGCAGCGCGCGAGGACGCGGGGCACATCCGCCGGGCCGGGCGCGGTCAGGTGCGCGGCGTGCAGGGCCGGGTGTGCGCCGACCCGCAGGAAGGTCCGGGCGTGCGGGAGCATGGCGGCGTCGGCGGGACCGTCCCCGGCCGCCCAGGTGCGCGCGGCCGGCACGCCGAGGTGCGCGGCGAGGTCCCGCAGCGCCTCGCCCTTGCCGGCGTCCGCCGCCACCAGTACCAGCCGGTCGCGGCGTTCACGGATGACCTGCGCGCCCGCAATGACTGCCCACTGCGCCTGAAGATCGTCCAGACGGTCGGCGTCCGGCTGGCCGTGGACGACCTTCAGGGGCGCGGGGGCGTGCGGCCAGCGGCCTCTGAAGTCGGGATCGGTGTGCCGCAGAATGCCGCTCGGGTCGGGCGTGACGATCAGGGTCCTGCAACTGTCACCCCACTCGGCGGGCGTAAGGGCGCCCAGGGCCGCGTGGACGGCCGGGCGCGGCAGGGTCCGCTTCCACAGCACGCGGCCCTCGCAGCGCAGCCACGCCCCGGAGCAGCGGGACACGCTGTCCAGTGGCCAGTCCCGGAGCAGCGGCGGCAGGCGGCCGCGCGCCGTGATGACCGCCACATGCGCCCCGGCCAGCTGCCACGCCCGCAGTTCGTCCAGCAGTCCAGGTGGGGGTTGCCCGTCCGGGCCGATCAGGGTTCCGTCGAGGTCCAGGGCCAGCAGGGCGGTGGGCACGCGGGTACCGTAGCGCGGCGCGGTCGGTGGAACGCACGAAAATGCGCCGCCCCCAGTTACGGGGGCGGCGCGGTGAAACCGGGTGAGGCTTACTCGCCCTGGGTTTCGGGGGCGGTTTCGACGGGCGCGGCGGCCTTGGCGGCCTTCTCGGCCTGGGCGCGGGCGGCGTCCTTCATCACGCGGCTGCGGTCGTTCTTGATGCGGGCTGCCTTGCCGCGCAGGTCGCGCAGGTAGTACAGCTTGGCGCGGCGGACCTTGCCGCGCTCCAGCACGCTGATCTTGGCCAGCAGGGGGCTGCTGAAGGGGAACACGCGCTCGACGCCTTCACCGAAGGAGATCTTGCGGACCGTGAAGCTCTTGCGGCTGCCCGAGCCGTTGATGGCGATGACGACGCCTTCGAAGGCCTGGTTGCGGGTGCGGTTGCCTTCCACGACCTTCGTTTCCACGCGGACGGTGTCGCCGGGGCGGAACTCGGGGGCGTCGGTCTTGATGTGAGCCTGCTCGACGGCGCGGAGGATGGCGCCACGGTTCGCTTTGATTGCGTGCTGCATGATTGACTCCTTCGGGCAGCGGACCGTCCCACCGTCCCGCTGTCTGCGGGCAGAGACGTTCTTGCTCCTGTGTGAACGGGTCGCCGCCAGGGGCAGTCGACCGGACCGTAACAGTATACGCGCCGGGAGCCTGGGCAGGCAAGTGAAGGTGGCGTCACCTTATGAGGCCGCCGGGCACGTCAGTCTGAGGATCATGAATTCCGTGCCTGAACAGGCGGCCGGTCCCCTGGCCGAGGTCCGTGAAGTGTCGTTGCAGCAGCGCCGCCGCGTCTCCGAGGTGCGCGCGCGTGAACATGTCGGCGCGGCCGGCTGGGAGCAGACGAGCGTGCTGGAGTCCATCATCCGCGCGGGCCGGGAGGGACTGGCCGCCACGGACGCCCTGCGGCAGGTCGTGACCCTGACGACCGAGCAGCTGCGGGCGCTGCCGCTGAACGCGCCGAGCGAGGCGCGCGGCGAGCAGCTGCAGGCGCTGCTGCACCTTCAGGAGAGCGGCGAGGTGCAGGTCCGGGCGGCCGAGGCGCTCGATACGCTGGTGTGCGAGGCGCTGGAGAACGTCACGCGGACACCCGTGAACGAGGTCAGCCTGGGCCGCCTTCAGGCGATTCACCGGCACGTGCGGGAGCAGGTCCTGGCGCTGGAGACGATCATGCAGGCGGCGCAGGTGCAGGCCGACACGCTGACGCAGGTGCAGCGGCTCGAGCAGGTGAGTGCCGAGTACCAGCAGCGGGTGTCGTCCCTGCGGCACCTGAGCGCGGCGGACGAGGCGCAGGCGCTCGGAACGGCCGGCGAGCAGCTGGTCGAACGGATCGCGCAGCTCGACGAGGCCGCGCCGGAGCAGCTGAGCGCCCTGACCCGCATCGGGGAGGCCGTGGCGGACCGCCTGACCGAGACGGGCGTGTCGGACCACGAACAGGCGCAGGCCCTCGAGGAACTCGCGGAATTGATGGAGGAGAAGGCCGGGCAGATTCGCAACGGCTGAGCGCGACGCCTGATCAGGGGAGGGCCACGCGGCTCTCCCCTGTCCGGTTTCCGGTCCGGTTGCGCCCATCCGGAGTCCGGATCAGGTGAGCGTGGGTACCCAGAAGCGCAGGATGGGGTTGGGGTGGTCCGGCACGACGAACTGACCTTCGAGGACGCCGCCGTTCTTCTCGATGGTGCGGCGCGAGCCGGTGTTGTCCGCGTCGCAGGCCACGAGGGCCGAGTCGATACCCAGCTGCCGGGCGCGGCGCAGCGATCCGGCGAGAATACGGGTGGCGTGCCCCTGGCGGCGAGCGCCGGGGCGGACCTCGTAGCCGATGTGGCCGCCGAACTCGCGCAGGCGTTCATTCAGCGTGTGGCGGATGCTGGCGCGGCCCAGGTATGTGTCTCCATCCACGAGCCACAGGTACTCGGAGTGCACGAAACCGCCGGGGAGGGGCTGGCCGGGCTCGAAGCGGCGCAGGTGGGTCAGGAAAGCCGTGAAGTCACGCTCCATGTCGGCCACGTCGAAGTTGAGGGTGTCGCCCAGACCGCTGCCGGTGGTCTGCGCCTCGCGCACGGCGTCCAGAAAGCTTGACTTGAACTGTTCGGAAGGGGCTACCAGTTCCATGCCTCACCCTAGGGTGCGTCGTCCTGTGCGCCCTGAGCCAGATGGCGCAGCCGCGCCCAGGGACGTCCATTCAACCCGGACGCGCCTGACCAGCACGGAGCGCAGGATTCACCACGTTCACTGGTCAATACAGCCCGAACACCCGCCTGCGACACGATAAAAGCCCGGCGGCGCGGCGTACAATCGCCGCATGACGCACCCCCCCTTCGACGTTCTGGACCTCGGCCTCACGCCGTACCGGGACGCCTGGGAACTTCAGAAACAGCACCACGAGCGGGTCGCGGCCGGTGGTCGCCCGGCGCTGCTGCTCGTGGAACACCCTCCCGTCCTCACGCTGGGCCGCAAGGCGCGTGAGGGAACCAACATCATCGTCACGCGCGACTACCTGAACACGCAGGGCATCGAGGTGCTGGAGGTCGAACGTGGCGGGGACGTCACGTACCACGGCCCCGGCCAGCTCGTCGCCTACGCCATCTTCCCCGTCGGCCGCCGGGTCGCGGACTTCCTGCGCCTGCTGGAACAGGCGACGATCGGCGCCCTGCACGACCTGGGACTGAACGACGCGCGCCCGAACCCCGGCTACGCCGGCGTGTACGTCACCGAACGGGACGTGAACGGCCTGACGTACGACCAGAAGATCGCGTCGTTCGGCGTCGCGGTGCAGCGCAACATCGCCCTGCACGGCCTCGCACTGAACGTAAACCCGAACCTCGCGCACTTCGAGCTGATCGTCCCGTGCGGCCTGACGCAGACGCACATGACCAGCGTGCAGCGCGAATACGACCTGCGCGGCCTGAACAGAGCGGCCAGCATGCAAGGCGCCAAAGACGCCCTGACGCGCGCCTTCCACACCACCTTCGCCCAGTACGACTGGACGCTGCCCACCCCAGCGGCAGCCGGGAGCTGACACCACATGACCCAGGAAACCCCCAAGGAACCCAAGTTCATCAAGAACGGCATCTACCGCAAGGACAGCGTGCCGGTCCGCGACAAGAAACCCGAGTGGCTGAAAGTCACCATCCCGACGGGGCAGGTCTTCACGGAAGTCCGTAAGATCGTCAAGGAACACCGCCTGCACACCGTCTGCGAGGAAGCCATGTGCCCCAACATCGGCGAATGCTGGAGCCGCGGCACCGCCACCTTCATGCTGATGGGCCACATCTGCACCCGCGCCTGCCGCTTCTGCGCCGTGGACACCGGCAACCCCATGGGCAAACTCGACCTCGACGAACCCCAGGGCGTCGCCGAGAGCGTCAAGCTCATGGGCCTGAAGTACGTCGTGCTGACCAGCGTCGACCGTGACGACCTGCCGGACGGCGGCGCGTACCACTTCGCCAAGACCGTCCAGGCCATCAAACGCCTCAACCCCGAAACGCGCGTCGAGGCCCTGACGCCCGACTTCGGCGGGAACACCCACTGCGTCGACCTGGTGCTCGACAGCGGCGTGGACACCTACGCCCAGAACCTCGAAACGGTCCGCCGCCTCACCCATCCCGTCCGCGACATCCGCGCCGACTACGACCAGACCCTCAAGGTCCTCGCGCACGCCAAGCAGGCCCGCCCCGACGTGATCACCAAGACCAGCATCATGCTCGGCCTGGGCGAAACCCGCGAGGAACTCCGCGAGACCATGCGCGACTGCCGCGACGCCGGCGTGGACGTCCTCACCTTCGGGCAGTACCTGCGCCCCACCATGCACCACCTGCCCGTCGAACGGTACGTCTCCCCCGCCGAATTCGACGAACTGCGCGACGAGGCCATGGCCATGGGCTTCCTGGAAGTCGTCAGCGGCCCCCTGGTCCGCTCCTCGTACAAGGCCGAGCAGATCGTCATGGACCGCCCCGGCACCCTGCCCGAACACCTCGCCCACCTCGGCGAAGGCAGCGAACTCAGCCTGATCTGATACGGACTCCGATTGAATGGGCTGCAAAGCCCGCTGGATCCGAGCGAAGCGAGAAGGAGAGAAACGGGTTCTGGACGTGGAGCCGGCAATCCGGTGAAGTTCCGGATTGTCGGCGAAACAGACGGAATCCGTATGACCCCCGCACAGACGCAGGTTGAATGGTCGGCACCATCCTTCAACCCGAGTGGACGCGACCCGTCAAGCAGACCCGCCGCGTGGGAACAACGCAACACTGTTCCGGACGAATGGCAAAACAGACAATCCGTATCGAACCTCAGCCCGCCGGACGCACCCACGCGCCCCGGCGGGCTGCACCCGTCCGGCCTCCCGCTCCGTAATGCCCCGGTAACGGGCGGCGCCGACCCTGTGGTCAGGAGGTTCACCCATGACCACCCCCCTACTCGTTCAGGACGCCATGCACCCCCGCGCCGTCACGGTCGGCGCGCACGAACCGCTCAGCGCCGCCGTGGTCGCCATGCAGGAACTCGGCGTGAAACGCCTGCCGGTCGTGCAGGCCGGCCGCGTGGTCGGGATCGTCACGGACGGCGAGATCCGCCGCGCGCTGCCCACCCTGGCCGACGGCCTGAGTCCCTGGGAGTTCACGAACCACGTGGGCCGGGTGCGCGTGCGCGACGTGATGCGCGCCCCCGTGCATACCGTCACGCCGCAGACGCCGCTGCGGGCCGCGCTGCGCACCCTGCTCGACCGCCGGGTGGGTGGGCTGCCGGTCGTGCAGGAGGATACGGGCGCCCTGATGGGCATGCTGACCCTGACCGACGTGCTGCGCGCCGAGGCCCGCGCGCCCCGGTTGCAGTGGGGCGCGGCGGCGCAGCACATGACCCGCGAGGTCGTGACCGTCACGCCCGACGCGCCCGCCAGCGAGGCCGCCGCGATCCTGAACGTCACGCGGCTGCACGTGCTGCCGGTCGTGCAGGGCGGTCAGCTGACCGGCGTGCTGCACGCCCGTGACCTGCGGGACGTGGTGGACCGCGCCGCTGCCACGCACGGCCCGACGCTGCTGGCCGATCAGTTCTTCCTTCAGGGCGTCACCGTCCGGGACCTGATGCGCCCGCCCGGCGGGTACCTGACCGAGAGCGTCCCCATGCACGACGCCCTGACCCGCATGCTCGAAGCCGACGTGCATGGCCTGCCGGTCATCACGCAGGACGGGGAACTGCTGGGCGTCGTGACGATCAGCGACGTGATCCGCACCCTGCTGGGCGAAGCGGTGAAGGCCGCGCCCGCCCCGGCCCTCGCAGACGCCTGAACCGCCGGGCCGACAGCTGGTGACCTTTTGCTTTCGCCAGTATGCAGCCGGATGCATACCAGCCCGTGCCCCGGATACAACGAAAGAACCCCGTCATTGACGGGGTTTCTCTTCCTTGGTGCGGATGCCCAGACTTGAACTGGGGACCTCACGCTTATCAGGCGTGCGCTCTAACCAGCTGAGCTACACCCGCGCACCTTTGTTGCCTTCGCGCTGTCCTCTCGGGCAGGCGGGCATAAATGTATCAGGGGGGCGGGAAGCTGTCAACTGGCGGGGCGGGTGGGGTCAGCGGGGCCAGGTGGTGGGTGGGCTGGCGGCGGTGAGGGCGGCGTGCATTTCGAGGGCGTAGCGGTCGGTCATGCCGGCCAGGTAGTCGCAGATGGCGCGGGGTAGGCCGCCGGTCTGGGCGAGGTCGCGGTAGCTGGGGGGCAGCATGCTGGGGCGGTCGTGCAGGGCGGTGAACAGGGTGGTGAGGACGCGGGTGGCCTGTTCGACCTGCATCTCGACCCGCCAGTGTCGGTACAGGTTGTCGCGCAGGAAGGTGCGGGCGCCGCCCAGCAGGGCCTGCGTGGCGGGGCTGTAGGTGATCAGGCCGCCGGTGTGCGCGCGGACCTGGGTGGGGGTGTGAAGGCCGCTGGTGGTGATGGCGTGGTCGCTGGCGTGGGTCAGGTCGCGGATGAGCCAGCCGAGCAGGTGGCGGTGCAGGGTGCGGCGGCCCTGTTCGGTGAGCGGGTGGGGGTTGACGCCGGTGGCGGTCAGGAGTTCCTGCCAGAGGGGCAGTCCGGCGAGGTGGTCGGGGGTGATCAGGCCGCTGCGCAGGCCGTCGTCGAGGTCGTGGGCGGTGTAGGCGAGGGCGTCGGCGGCGTCCACGAGTTGCGCTTCGAGGCTGGGCTGGCCCAGGCCGCCCCGGTGGTGTTTGTTCAGGCCGTCGAGGGTGTCGAGGGTGAGGTTCAGGCCGGGGTAGTGGGGTTTGGGGTGTTCGAGCAGGGTGACGATCCGCCGCGCCTGGAGGTTGTGGTTGAAGCCGCCGTGTCCCTGCATGAGGGTGTTCAGGACGCGTTCCCCGGCGTGCCCGAAGGGGGGGTGGCCGAGGTCGTGGGCCAGGGCGATGGTCTCGGAGAGCGTCTCGTTCAGGCCGAGGCTCAGGGCGACGCTGCGGGCGACCTGCTGCACTTCCAGGGTGTGGGTCAGGCGGGTGCGGTAGTGGTCGCCGGCGGCCGAGAGGAACACCTGCGTCTTGGCTTCCAGGCGGCGGAAGGCGGTGGTGTGCAGGACGCGGTCCCGGTCGCGCTGGAAGGCGGTGCGGGTGTCGCTCTCGGGTTCCGGGTGTTCGCGGCCCCGGTGGTCGCGGCTCAGGGTGGCGTGGGGGGCCAGGGTGCTGGCCTCGCGGGCTTCCAGGTCGCGGCGGGTGATCATGCCGTCAGTGTGGCAGACGGCCGCAGACCGGGCGTGGGCGGGTGCTTTACAGTCTGGGCATGAGCGGAAGTCAGGACGGGCCGGGCGCGGCGGGCACGCGGGTGGTGTTCGACGGGCATATCGTGCGCCTGGAGATCATGGACGGGAAGTGGGAGATCGTGCGGCACGCGAGCGCCGTGGCGGTCCTGGCGCTGAACGGGCGCGGCGAGATGCTGCTGGTGCGGCAGGCGCGGCGGGCGGTGGGCGCGGTGACGGTGGAGGCCCCGGCGGGCCTGATTGACGCGGGCGAGGAACCGGCGGGCGCGGCGCGGCGGGAGTTGCAGGAGGAGGCCGGGCTGGACGGGGACATGGAACTCCTGACGCGCTTCTACTCCAGTCCCGGTTTCTGTGACGAGGAGCTGTTCGTGTTCCACGCGACGAACCTGCGCGAGAGCAAGTTGCCGCACGACGAGGACGAGGAGGGGATCGAGGTGCTGTGGCTGCCGCCGGCGCAGGTGCTGTCGGGCCTGCGGGACGGGTCGCTGGTCGGGAGTGCCTCGACGGTGACGGCGGCGCTGTACGGCCTTCAGCTGCTGGCCGGGGGCACTGCCGGGAGTGCGGGGCAGGAGCCGTCGTGAAGACGTACGTCTCCCCTGGTCAGCGGCCGGACACGGCGACGGTCGTGGCGGTCGGGTCGTTCGACGGCGTGCATCTGGGTCATCAGGCGTTGATCGCGCAGTTGAAGGCCAAGGCGCGTGAGCACCGGGTGCCCAGCGTGGTGTACACCTTCGATCCGCCCACGCGGGTGCTGACGCAGGGCGTGGAGTTCCTGTCCACCCTGCCCGAGAAACTGGACCTGCTGGGCCGTTACGGCGTGGACGAGACGATCGCGGCGTCGTTCACGCCGGAGTTCGCGGCGCGACCCAAGGAGGCGTTCCTGGACGACCTGCGGCAGCTGCGGCCCCGCACGGTCGTGGTCGGTGAGGACTTTCACTTCGGGCGGGGCCGGGCGGGCGGCGTGGAGGACCTGCGCCTGGTCGCGCCGGAGGTGGTGACGCTCCCGATGCATCAGCTGGGCGGCGAGGACATCAAGAGCACCCGCATCCGCGAGTACCTGAAAGCCGGGGACGTGGTGGGCGCGGGCCGCCTGCTGGGCCGCCATTACGACGCGCAGGGCGTGGTCGTGCAGGGCGACCGGCTGGGGCGCACGATCGGGTGGCCCACCGCGAACATCCGCGTGCCGGACGGCAAGGCCCTGCCGCTGGGCGTGTTCGCGGTCGTGGTGGTGGGTGACCCGGCGCTGGACGGCGGGGGCCGCTGGCACGGCGTGGCGAACGTGGGCTTCCGCCCGACCGTCAGCGGCCTGGACCGGCGCTTCGAGGTGAACCTGTTCGATTACAGCGGCGACCTGTACGGGCAGGAGTTGCAGGTGAAGTTCTTCGCGCACCTGCGCGGCGAGCAGAAGTTCAGCGGCCTGGATGAACTGAAAGCCCAGATCGCCCGCGACGCCGACGCCGCCCGCGAGGCCCTGAAAGACGTGCGCTGACAGAAGCATTGACCCTCTCCCGTGGGGAGAGGGCGCCGCGCACGCGGCGGGTGAGGGGTCACGCGCTTACTTCAGGGGCGTGAAGTTGCGGATGCTCCACTCGCCGAAGCCGTCCGCGATGCCGCCGTCGCCCATGCCGGAGTACACGCGGGTGGGGTAGCCGAGGGCCGGGTTGAAGCTGACCTGCACGTCCGGGCAGGCGGCGCGCGACTGGCGTTGCAGGGTCTGGAACAGCTCGTCGAAGCGGGCGTCGATGGTCTGAGCGGCCAGGGGGTTGGGGTCGCCCTGCTGGCCGGGCAGGAGGTCGGTGCGGGTCACGCGGCCTGCCTGGACGGTCACGCGGGTTTCGGGGAACAGGACGGGCGCGGCGATCTGGCGCAGGTCGTAGGTGTAACTGGCGGGCCGCCCGGCGTTCCACTGGGTGCGGGCGCGGGTCAGTTGGGCTTTCAGGGCCGTGAAGTCCGGGCGCACGTACCCGTCGCGGCAGGTGGTGGCCGGGGCGGGTCGGGGGCCGCCGCCACCGGCCTGCGCGGGGTTCAGGGCGCTGACGGCGACGAGGGCGGCGGGGATCAGCAGGGCGGCGCGCAGGGGGGGCATGGGGCGCAGCGTACCTGCCCAGGCTGACGCGCGGCTGAGCCGGGTGCTGGCCGTTCGTTACGGCGGGGACGGTGGCTGGCCTCGCGTTCCGGGTGGGTGGGGGGGCGTACCCTGGGCGGCATGAGCCCGGATGCCCTTTCCCCTGTTGCGAGTGACCTGCCGGCGGTGCTGGACCTGGGGTACTCGCTGTGCCCGAACGACACGTTCATCTTTCATGCGCTGCACGCGGGGCTGGTGCAGGGGCCGCTGCCAGTGCGCGAGGTGCTGGAGGACGTGCAGACCCTGAACGACTGGGCCACGCAGGGCCGCCTGCCCATGACGAAGATCAGTTACCGCGCGTACTTCGGCGTGATGGACCGGTACGTGGCGCTGCGCGCGGGCGGGGCGCTGGGCCGGGGGGTGGGGCCGCTGATCGTGACGCGCGGGGACGTGCAGGACCTGAACGGCCGCACGGTCGCCTCGCCGGGCGCGCTGACGACGGCGGAACTGCTGCTGCGGCTGGTCTTTCCGCAGGTGAACGTGATCCGCATGCGCTACGACGAGGTGATGCCCGCCGTGCAGCGCGGCGAGTTCGGGGGGCAGCCCGTCGACGCGGGCCTGATCATTCACGAGTCGCGCTTCACCTTCCACGAGTACGGGTTGACCCGCCTGCTGGATCTGGGGGCGTGGTGGGAGGAGGACACGGGCCTGCCGCTCCCGCTGGGCGCGATCCTGGTGCGCCGGGACCTGCCCCTGAGCGTGCAGCGCGACCTGAACGCGGCAGTGCGCGGCAGCCTGGAGTACGCGTACGCGCACCCGGAGGCGTCACGCGGGTACATCCGCGAGCACGCGCTGGAGATGTCGGACGAGGTCATGCAGGCGCACATCGACCTGTACGTGAATCCCTTCAGTCTGGACGTGGGCGAGGAGGGCGAGCGGGCCGTGCGGGAACTGCACCGCCGGGCCGTTCAGGTCGGGGCGGCGCCCGCCACCGACCAGAGCCTGTTCGTGCCGGTGACCTGATACGGACTCCGATTGAAATTGAATGGGCGGCAAAGCCCACTGGTTCCGAGCGAAGCGACTCGTAGAGCTGCCCCGCAGGGTGGAAACGGAATCCGTATGAGGAGGGGCGGGCGGATGGGAGGCTCCTGAAGCGTTCCTGAACGGGACCTTGGCCGGGCCGGAAGCAAGTTCTCAGATGGTGACGCGCGGCAGCTTTGGCGGGTGGCCGGGTGCGGATGCTTCAGTCCGGAGGATTCATCCCATGCGCCATACCCCCCTGTCCGTGTTCACGGCGGTCCTGTCGGCCGCCCTCGTTTCCGCGTCGCTGGCCCAGACGGCCCCGCCCACGCCCCGCCCCCTGCCGCCGGGCGAGCCGCCCGTGACGGTCACCGCGACCCGCAACGAACCCACCCCGCTGGAATTCACGGCGGACAAACTCTCGCTCCTGAAGGTCCCGGCCGGGTTCACGCTGAAGGTCATGGCGACCGGGCTGGGCAACGCCCGGATGCTGCATGTCATGCCGGACGGCGGGATTTACCTGTCGCGCCGCGCGCAGGGGGACGTGTGGTACCTGAAGGACACCGACCGTGACGGGCAGATCAGCGCTGCGGAGCGGCGTCAGGTGGCGCAGAACATGAAGCTGGCGCACGGCATGGACGTCAGGGACGGGAAGATGTACGTGGTGGGCGAGAAGACCATCTGGGTGATGGACATCGCCAGTGACGGCGGGCTGAGCGTGCCGCGCGTGTTCGCGGACGGCTTCCCGGACGCCGGGCAGCACCCGGCCCGCACCCTCAAGTGGGGTCCGGACGGGTACCTGTACGCCAGCTTCGGCTCCACGAACAACGACGCCCCCACCCCCAACCCGGAGGAGGCGACCATGCTGCGTATCAGCCCGGACGGCAAGACCCGCGAAGTATTCGCGCGGGGCCTGCGGCACACCATCGGCTTCGGGTGGCACCCGGTCAGCGGCGTGCTGTACGGCGCGGATCAGGGCAGCGACTGGCACGGCGATAACATCCCGCCCGAGGAACTGAACGTGATCGAACGCGGGAAGAACTACGGCTGGCCCTTCTGCTACGGCGACAGGCAGCCCGACCCGTACGTGAACGTGGGCAACATTCCCGGCAAGATCACCAAGGCCGAGTACTGCGCGGGCACGCAGGGCAGCGTCCTGAACTACACGGCGCACGCGGCGGCCATCGCCATGAACTACTACACCGGCACGCAGTTCCCGGCCGAGTACCGCAACGACGCGTTCATCGCGTTCCGTGGCTCCTGGAACCGCAGCGAACCCAGCGGGTACGAGATCGCGCGGGTGGTGTTCGACGCGCAGAACAGACCCGAGCGGATCGAGCCGTTCATCACGGGCTTCGTGTACCAGGACGGGGACGTCTGGAAGCAGTTCGGGCGGGTGGCGGGCGTCGCCACGTACACGGACGGCAGCCTGCTGTTCACGGACGACCAGAGCGGCGTCATCTACCGCGTGCTGTACACCGGGGGGAACTGACATGCAGCGCGTCTCGAGAAAGCGCACCCTGATCACGGCGGCCCTGCTGGGGGGCGCGGCGCTCGCTGGGATCGGACTGGCGGGCGGCGCGGGCATGTCCATGGCGGCCCCGGCCTCCACGCCGCTGAAGGCCACGGCGGCCCTGCGCGACCCGACCGGACAGGTGCTGGGCACCGCCACCTTCGCGCAGCAGGGCGGCGGGGTGCGCGTCAGCGTGACCGTCTCGGGCCTCACGCCCGGCCAGCACGGCATGCACGTCCATGAATTCGGGCGCTGCACGCCGGGCGTGGACCCCGCCACGAACACGGTCGTGGCGTTCGGTGGGGCCGGCGGTCACTTCGACCCCGGCATGAGCCGCAACCACGACGACCCGCAGGCGGACAACCACGCCGGGCACGGCGGGGACCTGCCCATGCTGACGGTCGGCGCGGACGGCACCGGGCGGGCGACCTTCACGACCGCCAAGGTCAGCCTGACCGGCATGAACGGCGTCCTGAACCGCTCGCTGGTCATTCACGCGCAACCCGACGACTACCGGAGCGACCCGTCCGGCATGACCGGCGCGCGCGAACGCTGCGGGATCATCACGCGCGACGGCTTCAGCGTGCGCGACTACCCGCTGCCCGGCCCGCAGGACTTCCCGGAGGGCGTGGCCGTGGACGCCGCCCGTGGCGTGGCCTACACCGGCAGCGCCGCGACCGGCACCATCTACGCCGTGAACCTGAACAGCGGGGCCGTGTCCACCTTCGCCGAGGGGGGCGGGCAGGGCCGCGCCTCCGCGCTGGGCCTGAAGGTGGACGCGCAGGGCCGCGTGTGGGCGGCGGGCGGCGCGAGCGGCACCGTCAGCGTCCTGCGGCCCGACGGGTTCCCGGTCGCGATCCTGAACACCCCCAAGTCCCCGAATGCGTACGTGAACGACCTGACGCCCGCCCCGGACGGGAACGTGTACGTCACGGACTCCACCCGGCCCGTGATCTTCCGGGTCACGCCGGACCTGAAGCTGAGCGCGTGGCTGGACCTGGGCGGCACGCCCATCCGCTACGCCCCGGGCATCAACCTGAACGGCATCGTCGCCACGCCGGACGGCCGGGCGCTGCTGACCGTGCAGCTCAACACCGGGGACCTGTGGCGCATCGACCTGCGTACGAAGGCCGTGCGGCGCGTCATGACCGGCCTGACGCGCGGCGACGGCCTGCTGCTCGACGGGCGCACGCTGTACGTGGTCCGCAACGCCGAGGGGGTCATCACGAAAGTCAACCTGAACGCCGACTGGACCGCCGGCCAGGTCGTGGCCGAGGAACCCCTGGCGGGCCTGCGCTTCCCCACCACCCTCGCGGCCATCGGCGGGGACCTGATCGTGCCGCAGGGCCAGCTCGACAAGTTGCAGGGCGGCACACCCGAAACGCCGTTCCGCCTGACCCGCTTCCGGAAGTTCTGATCCCCCGCCCGGCGGCGCCCCAGCGCTGCGCGGCCCGTCGCTCAGCCACCCCCACGGGCAACCCCCTCGTGGGGGTGGCTGAGGGACATGTCAGGCGCGGGGGCGGACGCTTGGGTTAGGCTGTGCGGGTGACGAAGCAAGGTGCGCCAGCCATCCCGGCCATTGAGGTCCGGGGGCTGTACAAGAAATACGGCCAGAACAGTGTCCTAGAGGACGTGTACCTGACCGTGAAGCCCGGTGAGGTGTACGCGCTGACCGGGCCGAACGGCGCGGGTAAGACCACCCTGATCCGGACCATGACCGGCCTTGCCTTCCCCACGGACGGCGAGGTCCGGCTGCTGGGCCGCGACGTGCATACCGACGGGCAGCGCGCCCGCGCCTACCTGGGGGCCGTGGTGGAGGCGCCCGCGAAGTTCTACCCGCAGTTCACGGGAACGCAGAACCTGCAGGTCCACGCGAACCTCTCGGCCATGGCGCCGGGAGGCCGCAAGATCAGCCGCGACCGCATCCGCGAGGTGCTGGCGCTGCTGGAACTGACCCGCATGGCCGACCGGCGCGTCGAGGAGTACTCGCTGGGGCAGCGGCAGCGGCTGGGCGTGGCGAGCGCCATGCTGGCCGAACCGAAGGTCCTGATTCTCGACGAACCCACCAGCGGCCTCGATCCGCTGGGGATCGGGTTGATCCACCGGATCGTGACCAGCCTCGCCACGAGCGGCTGCGCGGTGGTGCTCAGCACCCACCACCTGCGCGAGATCGCCACGTACGCGCACACGGTCGGCATCCTGACGGGCGGGCGGCTGGTGGACACCGTGGACCTGCGCGCCCGGCAGGCCGCGTACCGCTTCCGGGTGGACGACCCGGTCGGCGCGGCGGCCGTGCTTGAACGTCTGCCGTTCGTGCGCCGCGTCAGCACCCGCACGCCGTACGCCATCGCGCACCTGGGCGGCGAGTCCCGCGTGCCCGACGCGCTGTCGCACCTGAGTGCCGAGGGCATCCGGGTGTTCGAGGCCAGCCCGGACCACTTCGACCTGTACGAGTACTACCGTGAACGCGTGGAGCAAGCCTGATGACCCCTGATCCCCAAGACCGCAGCGGCCGGGTGAGCGCATGCTGACCCTGCTGTCCCTGGAGTACCGCAAACTGTTCGGAGCGCGCAGCGTGCGGCTGGCGCTGCTGGTGACGTTCCTGATGCCGCTGCTGTGGGCGTTCGCGCCGCGCCTGAGCGCCCTGATTCAGGTGAACCTCGTGAGCGGCTGGCAGCTGCCGGCCGTGAGTATCGGCGTGACCATCGGCTACCTGCTGCCGCTGTTCATCGCCGTGACCGTCGCCGAGATGATCGGCTCGGAAGTCTCGCAGGGCACGCTGGCCCCGCTGCTGCTGCGCCCGGTCGACCGCACCAAGGTCATTGCCAGCAAACTGATCACGGCGCTGTCCTATCCCTTCCTGCTGATCTTCTCGACCGTGCTGGGATCGCTGCTGGCCGGCATTCCGCTGGGCTTCGGGACGTTCACGGGCGGCACCGGACTGGGGCCGGGACTGTTCGTGGGTGTGGGGCAACTGACGAGCGACGCCGCCTTCGCCGAGGTGCTGCGCGGCTCGTTCCTGGCCGGCGTGGTCCTGATGCCCATCGCGGCGCTGTCGCTGCTGTTCGGGGTGCTGTACCTGAACACGGCCGCCGCCGCCCTGGCGACCTTCGCGGCCCTGATCGTCATGCGCCTGCTGGTGGTGCTGCCCGAGGCGATCCAGCGGATCCTGCTGACCAGCCAGCTGAACCTGTACGTGCAGCAGGGCGATATCGCGCAGCCGCTGGTGCTGCTGCTGATCTACACCGCCGGTTTCGGTCTGATGAGCATCTTCGCCTTCGACCGCCGCGACGTGTAATCTGCGCCCCCGCGCTCCTTCCCGACCGGCACACCGCGAGCGCGTGTGCCGGTTTCGCATTCCCGCTGGCGGCGCTCCACTCGCCACCGGGAGCGTCCAGGCGTTACCCTGGCAGGCATGACGGCTCCCCTCTCGTTGACTCCGGGCGGCAGCCTGTATGACCGGATCGGCCCGGACGCGCTGGCGGCGCTGGTGGACCGCTTCTACGCCCTGGTGGCACGTGACCCGCTGCTGAGTCCGATCTTCCCGGCGGACCTGACCCTGACGGCCGAGAAGCAGCTGGCCTTCCTGAGCGGGTTCCTGGGCGGGCCGCCGCTGTACCACGAGCGGTTCGGGCATCCGCGGCTGCGGGCGCGGCACCTGCCGTTTCCGATCACGCCGGAGCGGGCGCAGGCGTGGCTGGCGTGCATGAACGCGGCGCTGCGCGACACGCCGGGCGTCGCGCCGGACGACGCGCGGGAACTGTACGCGGCGCTGGCGCGCGTGGCGACGCACATGGTGAACGCGCCGTCCGGAGCGGCGCCGGCCGCCGGAGGCACACCGTGAGCGGGGCGGGAGTTGGACAACTCTTTGCAATTGACTAGCAGGGTGTCAGCGGGGTCAGGTGCGGCTTTCCTACACTGCTGAACATGACCCAGCCGCAACGCAGCATTGAGGACCTCCGCGCCGAGGTCGATCAGATCAACCGTGAACTTCTCGGTCTCCTGTCCCGCCGCGGCCACGTCGTCGCGCAGATCGGTCACGCCAAGACCCAGGAAGGCCGCCCCAACCACTACGACCCGGCCCGTGAGGACAAGCAGCTCAAGGAACTCGAGGGCCTGAACCAGGGACCGTTCACGGGCGCCGCCGTGAAGGCCATCTTCAAGGAGATCTTCAAGGCCAGCCTGGACCTTGAGGAGAGCAACGACAAGAAGCAGCTGCTCGTGTCCCGCAAGGTCAAGAGCGACGACACCGTGCTGGACATCGACGGGGTGCGCATCGGCGGGAACTCGCTGCCGACCATCATCGCCGGGCCGTGCTCCATCGAGAGCGAGGAGCAGATGGAGCAGACGGCCGCGTACCTGGCGGGCAAGGGCATCAAGATCCTGCGTGGCGGCGCGTACAAGCCCCGCACCAGCCCGTACGGCTTCCAGGGCATGGGCGTGGACGGCCTGATTCTCGGGAACCGCGTCGCCAAGGAACACGGCATGCTGTTCATCACGGAGGTCATGGACACCCGTGACGTGGAGATCGTCGCCGAGTACGCCGACATCCTGCAGGTCGGGGCGCGCAACATGCACAACTTCGCGCTGCTGCGCGAGGTGGGCCGCGCCCGCCGCCCGGTGCTGCTCAAGCGCGGCCTGAGCGCCACCATCGAGGAGTGGCTGTACGCCGCCGAGTACATCCTGTCGGAAGGGAACAACGAGGTCATCCTGTGCGAGCGCGGCATCCGCACGTACGAGAAGTGGACCCGCAACACCCTGGACCTGAGCGCCGTGGCGATCGCCAAGAAGGAAACGCACCTGCCGGTCATCGTGGACGTCACGCACGCCGCCGGGCGCCGCGACCTGCTGATTCCGCTGGCGAAGGCCGCGCTGGCCGTGGGCGCCGACGGCATTCACGTCGAGGTGCACCCCAGCCCCGCCACCGCCCTGAGCGACAACGAGCAGCAGCTGGACTTCGCCGGGTACGACCAGTTCAGCGAGGCGCTGGGCAGCATGCTGAAGGTGCCCGTCGGGGTCTGATCGCCCTTCTTTCAGCAGCAGAGGCCGGTTTCCCAGATGGGAGGCCGGCCTCTGCGTATGGGCTGCGCGCCGGGGTCAGCTGGGGGCGCTTTCGGCGGTGGGGGCGGGGGTGGGGTCGGCGGGGCCGGTCAGTGGGAAGGTGTGGAGTTCCTGCACCTCGCCCCGGTGTTCGCGGGTCAGGCTGAGCGCCTCGACCCGGAAGGACGTGACGGGCGGCGTCAGGTCGCGCACGGCGTCCCACAGCAGCGGTTCGGCCCACGGCAGGACGCCCAGCGCCAGGGTCAGGTGCGGGCGGTACTCGGGGCCGTCGTAGCGGGCGAGGCTGCTCGGGCCGATGGTCAGGGTGCGGTCGTGCAGGGCGCGCAGTTCGGGCGCCAGTTCGCATTCCAGGAAGATCACGCCGGTCACCTGTTTCCAGCCGCGGATCTGCACGTCGAAGGCGGTCTGGCCGCGCAGGACCGCGCGGCAGGCGTCCACGAGTTCCGTGCTGCTCAGGGGCGTCTGGAAGGGCGCGCGGACGTTCAGGTGCGGCAGGCCGAAGCCGCGCACGTTCAGGCGTTCCTGCAGTCGCCGCAGCCAGCTGTCGAGGGTTTCCGGGGGCCACGCCACGATGGAGTACAGCGGGGCGGGCGCCCCGGTCGGGGTGGGCGGCGTGGTCACGGCCGGACCGACCTTACCCGACCCGGTAACGGCAGCTGCCCTGCCCGCAGGCGATGCGGGTCTCGCGCGTGACGGGCACGCCCAGCAGGTCGCCGTACAGGGTGATCTCGGCGCTGCACAGCTGCGAGTACTGGCGGGCGACGGTCAGGTTCGGGCAGTTGTGCTGCGTGAAGGTCCAGTGGCCCTGCTCGTCCTGCACGGCGCTGGCGTCGAAGCCGTGTTCGTTCAGGCGGCGCACGAGGTTCTGCACGCGCTCCCCGAGGGGCAGGTCTGCGGGCAGTTCGCTGCGGAACCGGTCGGCGATCTCGGCGTTGCGGGCGTCGAGGACTTTCAGGAGCGCCTCGCCGCCGAACAGGCCCTCGATGTGCCGCAGGACGTCCACGCACAGGCTGGAGTACGTTTTCGGGAAGGCCGCCTCGCCCCGTTCGGTCAGGGCGTACACGTGCTGCGGGCGGCCGCGGCCGCCGGGCCGTTCGGTGCGGGCCTCGACCAGTCCCTGTTCCTGCAGGTCGCACAGGTGCCGGCGCGCGGCGGGCACGCTGATGTCCAGGCCCTGCGCGAGGTCCTGGGCGGTCTGCGCGCCGCGCCGTTTGACGAGTTCCAGCAGCCGGGTCTTGGTGCGTTCCGGCGCGGGGGTCTGCGGGACGGGGAGGGTCGCGGCGCTCATACGACGGTCAGCTGGTCGGGCAGGTCCGCCAGGGACTGCGCGAGCGAGCGGACGCTGACCTGCCCGGCGAGGTTGCGGGCGACCTGCGTGAGGGCCTGCGCGGCGGCCGACTGCGGGTGGGCCAGCACGGCGGGGGTGCCCCGGTCGCTGTCCTGGCGCACGTCGATGTCGATGGGCACCTCGCCCAGCTGCGGGTACTCCTCGCCGAGCCTGCGGCTGCCGCCCCGGCCGAACAGGTCGTAGGTGTGGCCGGTGTCGGGCGCCACGAAGTAACTCATGTTCTCCACGACGCCGAGGACCGGCACGCTGGCCTTGCGGAACATGTCGATGGCGCGGGCCGCGTCGATCAGCGCGACGTCCTGCGGGGTGGTGACGATCACGGCGCCCGTCACCTGGATGGTCTGCGTGAGCGACAGCTGCACGTCCCCGGTGCCGGGCGGCAGGTCCACGATCAGGTAGTCGAGTTCGCCCCAGGCGGCGTCTTTCAGGAACTGCTGCACGGCCGAGTGCAGCATCGGGCCGCGCCACACCAGCGCCTGCCCGGCCGGGGAGAGGTTGCCCATGGACACGAACTTCACGCCGTGCGCCTCGATGGGCTGCATCTTGCGTTCGGCGTTCGCGGTGACCTTGGCGCCGCCCTGGCCCATCATGTGCGCGACGCTGGGGCCGTACACGTCCGCGTCGAGCAGGCCCACGCGCGCGCCGTCACGGGCGAGGCTGGCGGCGACGTTCACGGCGACGCTGCTCTTGCCGACGCCGCCCTTGCCGCTGCCGATCAGCAGGACGTGCTTCACGCCGGGCAGGGCCGGCTGCGCGGGGGGGCGGACCATCGCGCCGAAGGTGACGTCCACGCGCGTGATGCCGGGCACGGCCAGGACGGCCTCGCGCACGTCTCCCTCGATCTTGCCTTTCAGGGGGCAGGCGGGCGTCGTGAGGTTCACCTTCACGCTGGCCACACCCGAATCCACGGTGGCCTGCTCGATCATGCCCAGGGAGACGAGATCACGGTGGAGTTCCGGATCGTTCACGGTACTCAGGGCGGCCATCACGGCTTCACGCATATCCCGCAATTAGTAGCGCATCCACCGGGGTAGGGCAAGCCACGCGGTCACAGTAGGACGCGGGCTGGCGTGCCTGCTGGCGTGCCGCGCGGCCTATACTGCACGGGATGAAGTCAATTGGCCCCTATGTGGCCGCGCGTGAACTTCCGGGCCGGACAGGCAGTCCGGTGCGGACGCTGCGCGCCACGGACCGCCTGACGGGCATGCCCGTGCTGCTGCACGTCCTGCCGCACCCGCCGGCGCTGCCTGATCTGCCGGACCATCCGAACGTGCTGCCGGTCGTGGACAGCGGCGTGGACGGCGACCACGGGTACCTCGTGACCGAGCTGCCGCTTCAGGCGCGCCCGGCGTCGGACGCGCTGCTCACGGCGCGCGGCGCACTCGGCGCCCTGGCGGCGCTGCACGGGCGCGGCGTCGTTCACGGCGGCCTGAGCCCCGCGCAGCTGTGGAGCGTGGACGGCCGGGTGCTGCTGACCGGCGCGGGCCTGCCGTGGGGCGGCGATCCGGGACCGGCGGACGACCTGTACGCCCTGGCGGTGATCCTCTCGGAGATGGGGCCGCTGCCGGCGGCGCTGCGCCCACTGGCCGAGCAGCCCGGCACCCTGAGCGCCGCGCAGGCCCTGAGCCGCCTGAACGCCACGCCCGGCACGCAGGCGCCGGTGCAGGAGCCGGTGGCCGTGCCGGTGCAGGTGCCAGTGCAGACGGCGGTGCAGACGCCAGTGCAGACGCAGGTGCAGGCCGCCCCCCCGCCACCGGCGGACCTGCCGCCGGAACTACCCCCTCCTCCGCTGCCGGCACCGGAAGCGTTCCCGGCAGTGGGGCCGTCGCCGCAGCCGGCCCCCGGCCTGGAGGCGACCGAGTGGCTGGGCAGCCCGGCCCCCTCCCCCACCGCCAGGGAGGCCGCGGCGGAACCCGATCTGCCGGACCCGCTGGCCGCCAGCACAGCCACGGAGGCAGCCGGGCCGGACGCCGGGGCCGCGCACGACGGCTCGCCCATCGTGCTGGGTGATCCGTCGCCGCCCACCCGTCCGCTCGCAGAGGGTGGTCCCATCCCGGCCGCAGAGGCGGGGGCCGCGCCGGAACCGGAGACGCCGCAGGAACGCCGCCGCCGCCAGAACGAGGAACGCCGCGCGCAGGCCATCCTGGACGCCCAGGCGGCCGCCGCGCGCCGCGCCGCGCAACGCCGCGACCGGCAGGAACCACCCGTTGCCGCCCGGACCGTCCGGATCGGTTTCGGCGCAGCGGACGGCGAGGACCTGCCCGCCTGGACGCCACCGGGCGAAGGCGCGCACGGCGAGGCGGCGCCGCGCCGCCTGAACCTGCGGGACGTGGAGCGCCTGCCGCCGGGCCTGCGGCGCGAGCCGCTGCCGGAACCCGAACCGGAACCCGCCCCGCGCCTGCCGGCCCGCCGCGCGCCGGGCGACCCGATCCGGATCGGCTGGGACGAGGACGACTCGTGGCGGGTGGTGCGGGAAGCGCCCGCATCCCCGCCCGCCCGGCGGCGCTGGCCGCGCTGGGCGCTGCTGGTCGCGGCGCTGGCCCTGCTGATCGGCGGGACGTGGTGGGCGCTGCGTGGTCCGGCGCGCGGGGACGCGGGCGCGGCCGCCCCGCCGGTCGCGGCGGATGCCGGTGCCGGCGCGGCGCCGTGCTGCCCGGTCGAACTGATCGTGCAGGGCGGCGGGAACGTCCGGCTGGCCCTGACCGTGCAGGACGCCCCGCCCGACGCGAACCTGACGCCGGGGCAGGAGTTCGGGACCGCGCCGGGGCGGGTACTGTTCCCGGTGCGCGGCACGTACCGCCTGAACGTCACGGCCAGCGGGTACGCGCCGGGCACCCTGAGCGTGACCGTGCCCCGCGAGACCCGCAAAGAGATCGTCCTGGGGGAATAGTCCGGGCGGGGCGCGCGCGGGCCGGGCGACCCGTCTGCTCCGGCGGGACGCCTGCGGGCCGGGCGCGTGACACAATCAGGGTGATGAGCGTTGTCATTCTGGATTTCGGCAGTCAATTCACGCGTCTGATCGCGCGGCGGTTCCGTGAACTCGGGGCGTACAGCGTGATCCTTCCCGGCAGCGCCCCCCTGGAGCGAATCCTGCAGGAGAACCCGCAGGGGATCGTGCTGTCCGGCGGCCCCAGCAGCGTGTACGACGAGAACGCCCCGAAACCCGCGTCGGGCGTGCTGGACCTGGACGTGCCGGTGCTGGGCGTGTGCTACGGCATGCAGTTCCTGGCGCAGCAGGCGGGCGGCGACGTGAAACGCGCCGGGAAACGCGAGTACGGCAAGGCCGACCTGACCGAGTACGGCGGGCAGCTGTTCGCCGGGATCCAGGGCGAGTTCGTCGCCTGGATGAGCCACAGCGACTCGGTCACGGCGCTGCCCGAGGGATACGAGGTCGTCGCGCAGACCGCCGACACGCCCGTCACGGCCATCGAGAACACGGTCACGCGCCGCTACGGCGTGCAGTTCCACCCGGAAGTCGTGCACACGCCCAAGGGCGGGCAGCTGCTGGGCAACTTCCTGGACATCTGCGGCGTCACGCGCGACTGGACGGCCGAGCACATCATCGACGAGCTGATCGCAGACGTGCAGGCACAGGTCGGGGACGGCCGGGTGCTGCTGGCGATCAGCGGGGGCGTGGACAGTTCCACGCTGGGCCTGCTGCTGGCCCGCGCGGTGGGCGAACGCCTGACCGCCGTGTTCATCGACCACGGCCTGCTGCGCCTCGGTGAGCGCGAGCAGGTCGAGGCGGCGCTGCGGCCCCTGGGCGTGAACCTGATCACCGTGGATGCCCGCGCCGAGTTCATGGCGGCGCTGAGCGGCGTCTCCGACCCCGAGCAGAAACGCAAGATCATCGGCCGCGAGTTCATCCGCGCCTTCGAACGTGAGGCCCGCACGCACGGCCCCTTCGACTTCCTGGCGCAGGGCACCCTGTACCCGGACGTGATCGAGTCCGCCGGGGGCGAGGGCGCCGCGAACATCAAGAGCCACCACAACGTGGGCGGCCTGCCCGACGACCTCGCCTTCAAGCTGGTCGAGCCGTTCCGCACGCTGTTCAAGGACGAGGTCCGCGAGATCGCGCGCCTGCTGGGCCTGCCGGACGCCGTGCGGATGCGCCACCCCTTCCCCGGACCGGGACTGGCGATCCGCTGCCTGGGCGCGATCAGCGAGGAGAAGCTGGACATCCTGCGCCGCGTGGACGACATCTTCATCAGCGGCCTGCGCGAATTCGGGCTGTACGACGGCTGCTCGCAGGCGCTGGCGATCCTCACGCCCATCCAGTCGGTCGGCGTGATGGGTGACGAACGCACGTACTCCTTCACGGCGGCGCTGCGGGCCGTCACGACCGACGACTTCATGACCGCCGAGTGGGCCCGCCTGCCCTACGACTTCCTGGCGACCATGAGCAACCGCATCGTGAACCAGGTCCACGAGATCAACCGCGTGGTGTACGACATCACGGGCAAACCCCCGGCGACCATCGAGTGGGAATGACCCGCTGAGGCGGCACAGGCAGGAGGCCCCCACCCGTATCAATGGTGGGGGCCTCCTGCTTGCCGGTACGTGCGTTACTTCTTCTTCAGCAGCGCCACGTACGCCTTCAGCCCGTCGGCCAGGCGGTCCTGCTTGAAGGGATTGAACTGGCCGGGCTGCCCGCCCTGTCCGTTCTGGTCGGGGCGGCCGGCACCCTGCCCGGCGGGGCGGTTCCCGCCGCCCTGGCCCTGGGCGTTCTGGCGCTGGCCGCGCTGCGTTTCGCGTTCCTTCTCGGCTTTCAGGAACAGGCCGTCCAGGGCCGTGAGTTGCTTGGCGGTCAGGATCCTGTCCTCGATCTGCGTGAGGTACTTTTTCGCGTCGTTGGGCTGCACGGCCGCCGCCTTCTGAAGGGTGGTCAGGATGGGCAGCAGTTGCGTGGCCTGCGACTTGCTCAGGGCAGTGGCCTTGTTCTTTTCGAGGTCCGGGAGCAGGCGCACGGTCTGCGCGAGGTCCGTGATGGGCTGCATGGCTTTCATGCGGGCCTGCATTTCCGGGGTCATCTGGCGCTGCGCGCTCTGCTGCGCCGAGGCGACACCGACGGTCAGAGCGGTCAGGGTGAGGGCGGCGGGGATGAGGCGGGCGGGAAGGGTCTTGTTCATGGTGGATCTCCTTGAGGGTTACTCGTAACGCAGGGAATCGACGGGGTCGAGGCGGGCGGCGCGGGCGGCCGGGTAGTACCCGAAGAACACGCCGACCAGCGCGCTGAACAGGAATGCGACGATCATGGGAGTCGGGCTGAACACCGGGGCGATTCCGGCGAGGTTCCCCAGGTACGCCACGCCCACGCCGAGCAGGATGCCGATCACGCCGCCGCTGATGGACAGCAGGCTGGCCTCGACCAGGAACTGCGTGAGGATGTCGCGGGGTTTGGCGCCCAGGGCCTTGCGGACGCCGATCTCGCGGGTGCGTTCCGTGACGGACACCAGCATGATGTTCATGATCCCGATGCCGCCGACCAGCAGGCTGATCCCGGCGATCGCGCCGACGAGCAGCGTCAGGGTGGACGTGACGCTGTTGAGGCTGGCGAGGCTGTCCGCCTGGTTCTGCACCTGGAAGTCCAGGTTGTCCGGGTCGGTCTGCTTGTGGCGGGTGCTGAGCAGTTCGGTCACGTCCGCCTGCAACGCGGTGAGGTCGTCGGCGCTGACCGCCTGGAGGTAGACGCTGCTGACGGTGGGTTCGCCGCCCGCGCTGTTGGTGCGCGCGAAGCGTTGCAGGTACGTGCCGAGCGGCACGAGCACCTGACTGTTCGCGTTCCCGAAGCCGCTGTTGCCCTTGTCGGGCAGCACGCCGGTCACGGTGAAGGACACGCTGCCCAGCCGGACCTTCTGCCCGATGGCCTGTTCGGGTGTCGCGTCCTCGCCCCACAGGTCGGTCAGGACCTGGTACCCGATCACGGCGACCCGTTTGCGGCTCCTGTTGTCGGCGTCCGTGAAGTAGGCACCGGCCTCGACGGGACTGTTGCGGACCGTCTCGTAGGCGGGCCAGGTGCCGAGCACGCTGGCCTGGGTGTTTGCGCTGCCGACCTTGGCCTGCACGGAGCTGTTCACGGTGGGCGCCACGCCGGCCACGCGGTCCGGGAAGGCGGCGGCCAGCGCCTCGGCGTCCTCGACGGTGATGGTCTGGCGGGGGCCACCCCGGACGAGGGTGCCGCCCCCGCCGCCACGGGCGCTCTGCACAGTCAGCAGGTTGGTGCCGAGGCTCTCGAGGTTCTTCGTGACGCCGGCGGTGCTGCCCTGTCCGATGGCGGTCAGGGCGACGACGGCGGCCACGCCGATGATCACGCCCAGCGCCGTGAGGACCGACCGCAGCGGCGTGCCGACGATGGCGCGCCACGCGATGGTGAACGCGCCGCCCAGGCCGATGCCGCCCCGCCGCACGGGCCGGGCGGCGCCGGGCGTGCTGACCGGGGCGGCCTTACCGGCCAGCTGATCGGGGGTGGCCTTCCCGGTCGGCTGATCGGCGGCCGTCACGGCTGTCCTCCGCTGGCGGCCGCGCCGGGCAGGTGGGGGGGCGCGTGGTGGGTCATGGAGGTGCGGGGGGTCTGGCGGCGGTCGGATTCGATCAATCCGTCGCGCACGCGGATGACCCGCTCGGCGTACGCGCCGATGTCGTCCTCGTGCGTGACGATCACGACGGTGGTGCCCTCGGCGTGCAGGGCGCCGAACAGGGCCATGACTTCCTCGCTGGTGCGGGTGTCGAGGTTCCCGGTGGGTTCGTCGGCCAGCAGCAGGCGCGGGCGGCCGGCCAGGGCGCGGGCGACCGCCACGCGCTGTTTCTGGCCGCCGCTGATCTGGCTGGGCAGGTTGCGGGCCTTGCTGGCCAGTCCCACGCGCCCCAGGACCTGCATGGCCCGCTCGCGGCGTTCGCGGGGCGGAATACCGGCGTACGTGAGGGGCACCTCGACGTTCTCGACGAGGCTCAGGCGGGGCAGCAGGTGGAACGCCTGGAACACGAAGCCGATGTCGCTGTTGCGGGCCTCGGCGCGTTCGTTCTCGCTGAGGGTGGTCACGTCCCGCCCGGCCAGCCGGTACGAGCCGCCGCTGGGCCGGTCGAGCAGCCCGATGATCTGCATCAGGGTGGTCTTGCCGCTGCCCGAGGGTCCCATCAGGGCGACCATCTCGCCCTGCGCGATCTGCACGCTGACGCCCTTGAGCGCCTCGAAGATCACGTCGCCCTGCTCGTACACCTTGCGCACGTCGCGGATGTCCACGACCGGCGCGGTCGCCTGGGCGTCCGGGTGGGCGCTCACGGTCTGCCTCCGCCCATGCCGGGGATCGGCAGTCCGCCCATGCCCGCGCCGCTCCGGCTGCCCTGTCCCTGCGTGCCGTCCTGGCGGGTGCGGCCAGCGGCGCTGCTGGCCGCTCCGGGCACCACGACCTCCTGGCCGCGTTCCAGGCCGCTGGTGACGACCGTGTTCGTGCCGTCGGTCGCGCCGGTCTCGACCCGCACCTGCTCGCCCTCAGCGTTCCCGGCGGCGCCCTCGGCGGCGGGCAGCTGCACGTAACTGCGGCCCCGCACGGTCTGGACGGCCCGGCTGGGCACGAGCAGGCCGGTTTCCTCGCTCTGGATGATCTCGGCCTCGGCGGTCATGCCGGCGCGCAGCTGGCCGTCGGGGTTGGGAAGCTGCACGGTGGCGGTGAACACGCTGATGCCGCTGCTCTGGGTCGCGCCGGGCGACACGCGCACGACCCGGCCCGTGAAGGTCTGCCCGTCGAAGGCGTCCAGGGTCACGTCGGCGCTCTGGCCGACCTTCACGCCGGCGATCTCGGTCTCGTCGATCTGCACGGGCAGGTTCAGGGTGGTGTCGTCCAGGACGGTCAGGATGGTCGCGCCGCTGTTCACGACCACGCCCTCGGTGGCGGTGACGGTGCTGACCACCCCGGTGATGGGGGCGTACACCTTCAGGTCCGCGCGGGCCTGCTGCGCGGCTTCCAGGCTGTCCTGCGCCTGCTGCACGGCAATCTGCTGGCTGCGCAGGTTCTGGGCGTCGCTGGCGCCGCCCGTCTCCGCCTGGGTCTGCGCGGCGCTCAGGCTGGCGCGGGCGCTGTCCACGGTCTGCTGCGCCTTCGTGACGGCCGACTGCGCGTCCGCCAGGGCCGAGGCGCTGAGCGCCCCGATGGCGGCCAGTTGCCGCTGGCCGTCCAGGGTGCGCTGGGCGTCCGCGAGGGTCTGCTGCGCCTGCGTGAGTGAATTCTGGGCGCTGGTGACGCTGCTCCGGCGCTGCGCGGCGCTGCTGGCCTGCGAGGCGCGCGTGGCGTCCAGTCCGGCGCGGGCCTTGTCGAGGTTCAGCTGCGCCGACGCCACGTTCTGCTCGACCGTGTCGCTGCTCAGGGTGGTGATCAGTTGCCCCTTCGTGACGCGCTCGCCGACCGCCGGGACCGCGCCGACCGTGGCGGTCAGGTCCGCGCCGACCGTGCGGGTCTGCGCGGCTTCCAGCGTGCCGGGACCGCTGACGGACACCCGGATCACGCCCTGCTGCGCGCGGGCGGTGGTGGTCGCCGCGACCGCCTGGGTGGGTTCGGCGCTGCGGGCGCGGTACGCGAGGGTCCCGCCGACCGCGCCGATCAGCAGCAGGCCGCCCACGATCCAGGGCCAGCGGGCGCGGCGGGCCGGGCGGTCGGCCGGTACGGTCACGGCGCTCACAACGTCCCGCCCAGGCCGGTCAGGTTCTGCCCGGCGGCGACGGACAGCGCCGCCAGCGCCTCGGTGACGTTGTTCTGCGCCTGCAGTCGGCTGAACTGCGCTTTTTTCAGGGTCAGCTGCGTGCCCTGCAACTCGACGGCGCTGATGGTGCCGCTTTTCAGGCGGGCGGCGTCCTGGGTGTAGGTCTTCTGCGCGGCGGCCTCGCGGCTCTGCGCGACGACCAGCAGTTCGGCGGCGTTCTGGGCGCCCTGGTAGGCGCTCGCCAGGGTCTGCTGGGCGTTCTTGCTGGCGGTGTCGGCGGCGCGCTGCGCGTTCGCCAGGGCGGTGCGGGCGTCCTGCAGGGTGCGGGCGGGCGTGAAGTCGTTGTCGGCGAGTTTCACGCTCAGCTGCGCGCTGCTCAGGTCGTTCGCGGCGCCCACGAGGCTGCTCAGGCCGCCCAGACCGTTCTGGAGGGCGCTCAGGGTGACGCTCAGTTTGGGGGCCGTGATGACGCTGCCGGCGCGCACGCCGCTGCCCAGGCCGGTCAGCGTGCCGAGTTTCGCGGCGGCGAGGTTCACCTGCGCGCGGGCGTCCGCCAGGGTCTGCTGGCTGCCGCTCAGGGTGTTCTGCGCGTTCTGCACGTCCAGGGCGGTGGCGTTCCCGATGCCCAGTTTCACCTGCGCGACCTGCGCGGCCTTCTGGTCCACCTGGGTCTGCAGGGTCTGGAGTTCCACGTTCTCCTGCGCCTCGAGCAGGGCGTTGTACGCGCCGATGGCGTTCTGGATCGCGGCGAGTTTCGCGGCCCGGACCTGCGCCTGGGCGAGCGTCTCGGCGTTCTTCGCGTTCAGTTTCCCGGCGACCAGCGTGGCGGGGTCGGCCTGCGCGACGCGATTGGCGGCCTGCGCCTTGGTCAGGTTCGCCTGGGCGGTGTTCACGTCGGCCCCGGCTTTCAGGGCGGCGGTGACGGCCGCGCCGCCACTGACGGCCTGCGTGCCCTGGGCGTGGGCGGCCGGGGCGGCGCTCAGCAGCGCGGCGCTCAGCAGGGACAGGCGGAGGTGGGGGGCGCGGGGGTGGGCGGGCGTGGGGGTGGGGTTCATCACTGGGGGCCTCCGGCGGCGTTGTCGAGTTGGATCAGGGTGATCTGGGCGTTCAGGCGGGCGGACAGCAGGTCACGTTGCGCCTGCGCGAGGGTCAGTTCGGCGCTCTGCACGTCGTCGGGCGTGGCGGTCCCGGCCTGCACGCGCGCCTGCGCGGTCAGGAGTTGCTGCTGCGCCACCTGCAGCTGGGTCTGGCGGGTCTGCGCGGCGCTCAGGGCCTGCTGCGCGGCCATGAAGCGGCTGCGGACGTCGAGTTCCACGTTCTGCTGCGCGACGGTCAGGGACAGCGCCGCCTGCGTCACGCCCGCCTGATCGGCGCTGAGGCCGGCCCGCTGCGCCGGGGAGTACACGACGTACGACCCGCTGAGGCTGGCGGTCAGGCGGCCGCCGCTGCCGCTGGCGCTGCTGCCGACCGGCACGCTGTACGCGCTGCTCAGGGTGCCCTGCTTCAGGTTCAGGCTGGCGCTGAGGGTTCCGGCGCTGCCGCCGCCGTAGCCGACGCTGGCGGTCAGGTCCGGCAGCGCCGAGTCGCGGGTGGCGCTGTCCAGGGTGTCCTGCGCGGCGGCCAGGGTGTTCTGCGCACTGATCACGTCGGCGCGGCCGCTGCGGGCGCGGGCGACCAGGGCGCCCAGGTCCGGCAGGGTCAGGTCCGCCGGGGCGGGCGCGCCGAAGGTCACGCGGCCCAGGCTGACGCCCAGCGCGGATTCCAGGGTGCGCTGCGCGGTGTCCAGGTTCCCCTGCGCCTGCGCGGCGGCGGACTGCGCGGCCTGCAGGGCGGCCTGGGCGCTCAGGACCGCCTCGGGCGCGGCGTTCCCGGCGGCCTCCTGCGCCTGCGCCACCTGCAACTGCCGGGCGCGCAGCGCGGTCGTCTGCGCGCCGATCTGCACGTCCTGCGCGGCCAGCACCGCGTCGAAGTACGCCTGCGTGACGTTCAGGCGGGCGCTGCGCTGCGCTTCGTGCAGGGTCGCGCCCGCCAGCGCGAGGCTGCGTTCCGAGGCCCGCAGGCTGCTCTGGCTGTTCGACCAGGGCAGCAGGCCCAGGCTGACGCTGACCCCGGCGTTCCCGCCGAGACTGGCGGCCTGGGTGGCCGCGCCGTCACTGGCGGTCCCGGCGGCGCTGGCGTAACTGGCGTTGCCGTTCACGCTGACGGTCAGGCCCAGGGCGCTGCGGGCCGCGTCGAGGTTCTGCTGCGCGACCTGCACGCTCAGGGCGGCGCGGGTCACGCTGGGCGCGCCGGCCAGCTGCGCGTACGCCTGCTCCAGCGTGTACATGGACGCCTGTGGCGCGCTGACCTGGGGAGCGGCCGGCGTGACGGGCGCGGTCTGCGCCAGCGCGGGACCGGACGCCATGACCAGCGCGGCGCTCAGGGCCAGGGCCAGCGGCAGGCCCCGGCGGGACGGATGGGCAGAGGGGAGCTTCATGTCCCGGAGTGTGGCGGCGGCCCGCGAAGACTCCGCGCAGCCTCCATGAAGATTTGTCGAAGACGCCTGCGCCGCGTCCCGCACAGCGTAAACCCCGCCGGACGCGCCCGGCGGCCCGGCGGACACTTCGCCTGACCTTCACGCAGCTCACCTACCATGCAGTCATGAGCGCCCTGATCCTGATCGTCGAGGACGAACCGCAACTGGCCGAGGTCCTGGAAGCCTACGCCCGCCAGGAAGGCTACCGCACCGAACGGGCCGCCGACGGGAACGCCGCCCTGCACGCCTTCCGCGCCCTGAACCCGGACCTGATCCTGCTGGACATCATGCTGCCCGGCCGCAGCGGCCTGGACGTGCTGCGCACCGTGCGCGGCGACGGCGCCACCCCCGTGATCCTGGTCACGGCCCGCGCCGAGGAGACCGACCAGATCGTGGGCCTGGAACTCGGCGCGGACGACTACGTCGTCAAACCGTTCCGCCCGCGCGAGGTCATGGCGCGCGTGCGGGCCGTGCTGCGCCGCGCCGGGGCCGCGCTGGAGGACACGGAACGCCCGGTGCGGGTCGGGCCGCTGGAGGTGGACCGCCGGGGCTTCGTGGCGCGCGTGCACGGCGAGCCGCTGAACCTCACGCCCGCCGAGTTCCGGCTGCTGTCGCAACTGGCCGAATCGCCGGGCCGGGCGTTCTCGCGCGAGGAACTGCTGTCGGCGGCCCTGCCGGACAGCGACGCGCTGGAACGCGTGGTGGACGCCCACCTCGCCAGTGTGCGCCGCAAACTGGACGCCGCGCAGGGCGGCGGCCTGCTGCACACCGTCCGGGGCGTCGGGTACCGGCTGGAGGCCAGCCCGTGAATCCGCCCGACCTCAGACGGATTCCGCTTGTTTCGCTGACAGATCATGACACTGCCGATCTGCCAGCTCCGTGCCCGGAACCCGGTTCTCTCCTGCTCTGCGGGGCAGCTCTCCGAGTCGCATCCGCTCGGACCCAGCGGGCTTTACAGCCCCTTCCATCGGAGTCCGTATGAAGCCGGCGCTGACACGGGCGCGGCAGCCTGGGTTCTGGAGCGTCAGCCGCCGGCCGCTGGCCGTCACGCTGCTGCTGGCGATGCTGCTGGTGGTGGGCGTGTCGGTGGGCAGCGTGCTGGTGTTCTCGAACCTCGTCGTGCAGCGGCAGGTGGACCGCCTGCCCGACGACATCAAGCTCGCCATGCGCGAGCGGCAGGCGGCGCTGCAACGCGGCGAGGTGATCACCCCCACCCCGCCTGTCCCGGAGATCCGCACCGGGATGGTCGTGGACCCCTTCCTGGAACCCGGCCAGAGCAGCCCGGACGTGGGCGGCGTGGTCGTGCTGCCCAGCGGCGAGCAGGCGCAGGTCGTGCAGGGCCGCCGCCCACGCGGCCTGCGCGCCGAACCCGGCCCGCGCGACGCGCCGCCCAACCGCACGCAGAACTTCGTGCGGGACGTGCAGCTCAGCCTCGTGCAGGTGGGCCTGCTCGCCACGGGCGCCGCCGCGCTGCTGGCGTGGCTGCTGGCCCGCCGGATCGCGCGGCCGATCTCGGCCGTCTCGCACGCGGCGGCGCAACTGGCCGGCGGCGACCTGGGCGCCCGCGCGCCCGTCCAGAGCGGCGAACGCGAGATGGCCGCCCTGGCGCAGAGTTTCAACGACATGGCCGAGAACCTCCAGGCGCTGGAACACGAACGGCAGCAGGCCGTCGCGGATATCGCGCACGAACTGCGCACGCCCATCGCAGTCATGCAGGCCCGCCTGGACGCCCTGGAGGACGGCGTGTACCCCCTGAACGCCGAGCAGATCGCGCTGCTCAGCACCCAGACGCAACTCCTGACCCGGCTGGTCGGGGACCTGCGGACCATCACGCTGGCCGAGGCCGGACGGCTCGCCCTGAACCCGCAGCCGCTGGACCTCGGCACGCTGGGCCGCGAGGTCGTGCGGGACCTGCAGGACCGCGCGGCGGCGCGCGGCGTGACGCTCAGCGTGCAGGCCGCGCAGACCCCGATCCGCGCGGACCCCGTGCGGGTGCGGCAGATCACCACCAACCTCGTGGACAACGCCCTGCGCCACGCCCGCAGCCGCGTGAGCGTGCAGGTGGAGACCGTGCAGGGCCGCGCGCTGCTGCACGTCGAGGACGACGGCCCCGGCGTCCCCGAGGACAGCCGCGAGGCGGTCTTCACGCGCTTTACCCGCCTGGACGGCAGCCGCACCCGCGACACCGGCGGCAGCGGCCTGGGCCTGGCGATCGTGCGCGCCCTGACCGACGCACACGGCGGCGAGGCGCACCTGTCGGGCAGCGCCAGCCTGGGCGGGGCGCGCTTCACGGTGGCGCTGCCCGCCGCCCGGACCTGATACGGACTCCGGCAGTCCGTCTGGGGGGTGGCGGGTGGGCCGCGCGGCGTGCTACCCCTGGGGGATGCCCTTCACATGGACGCCCGCGCGACGGACGGGACGGCTGATGCGGCCGTCTCTGGCGCGGCGGTCTGCGGCGTGGCTGCTGGCGGCGCTGCTGTGCGGCGCGCCGCCCCTCGCGGCGGCCGGGACGGTCCCGCCGGCCGGCGGCGCCGTGACGTCCCGCGCGCCGCAGTACGCGCAGCCGGACCCCCGGTCCAGGGTGCTGGTCGAGCTGCCGGTCGGGGCGGCCCTGACCGTGTACCGCTGCTTTCCCCGCTGGTGCGAGGTGCAGGCAGTCCGGCAGGGCGCGCGCGGCTGGGTGATCCGGTCCTCGATCAGCGTGCAGGGCGCGTGCGTGCAGCTCGTGCCGCTGGGCTTCAAGGACGTGCGCCGTCAGGAGGGCGGGTACCGGACCGAACTGGACCTGAACCGCAACGGCCGCGCCTGCGACCCGGACGACCTGCACGCCGAGAAGCTCCGCTCGGCCGCGCCGGCCCTCGCGCGCGGCGGGCGCAGCTGACCGACTCCTGCGCGCCTCTGGCGGCCGCCCCGCCGCGCTGCCCGGTCTGCGGTAAACTCTGAGGGTTGCCCCGCGCAGAACCGGCGGGTGAAGGAGTCGAAATGGGTCTTGCTATTGGAATTGTGGGTCTGCCGAACGTCGGGAAAAGCACGCTGTTCAACGCCATCACGCGCGCCGGGGCGCTCGCCGCGAACTACCCGTTCGCGACCATCGAACCGAACGTCGGCCGGGTCACGGTGCCCGACGACCGCCTCGCCGCGCTGAGCCGCGTGTTCACCAAGGGCGACCGCGTCCCACCGATCGTGCCGACCTTCGTGGAGTTCGTGGACATCGCCGGTCTGGTCAAGGGCGCCAGCCAGGGCGAAGGGCTGGGCAACCAGTTCCTGGCGAACATCCGCGAGGCGGACGCCATCGCGCACGTCGTCCGCTGCTTCGAGGACGGGAACGTCATTCACGTGGCGGGCCGCGTGGACCCCATCGACGACATCGAGACCATCAACACGGAACTGATCCTCGCGGACCTCGGCGGCCTGGAAAAACGCCTCCAGAACCTCCAGAAGAAGGCCAAGAGCAACGACAAGGACGCCAAGGAGCAGGCCGCGCTGGCCGAGCAGATCCTGGCCGTGCTGGGCCAGGGTAAACCTGCTCGCGCCGGCACGTACGACGCGCCCATCCCCAAGGAATTCGGGCTGATCACCACCAAACCCGTCATCTACGTCGCGAACGTCGGCGAGAACGACCTGACGCAGGACAACGAGTACGTGCAGAAGGTCCGCGAGTACGCCGCCGCCGAGGGCGCGCAGGTCGTGAAGATCAGCGCGCAGATCGAGGGGGAACTCGCCGAGATGCCCGAAGAGGACGCCCGCATGTTCCTCGACGAACTGGGCGTGCAGGAAAGCGGCCTGGACCAGCTCGTGAAGGTCGGGTACGAGACGCTGGGCCTGATGACCTTCATCACCAGCGGCGAGAAGGAAGTCCGCGCCTGGACCATCCGCCGCGGCGAGACGGCCCCCGAAGCGGCCGGCGAGATCCACAGCGACCTGCAACGCGGCTTCATCCGCGCCGAGGTCATCGAATGGGAAAAGATGGTCGAGGCTGGAGGCTGGACCGCCGCCAAGAGCAAGGGCTGGGTCCGCACCGAAGGCAAGGACTACGTCATGAAAGACGGCGACATCATGAACGTCCTGCACAACATGTAAAACCGACTCCGGTTGAATGGGTTGCAGAACCGTTCAATCAGAGCAGAGGAAGGTGGGGCACTCCGGTTCAGTCCGGGTGCCCCACCTTCCTCTGCTGGTTGTTCCTGCTCCCTGCTTCCCGCTTACTTGCCGACGCAGAAGTTGCGGAACACGGCGTCCACGATGTCTTCCTGCACGTCGCGGCCGGTCAGTTCGGCCAGGGCGCGCAGGGCCTCCTCGAGTTCGTAGCTGGCGAGGTCGTCGGGGGCGTGCGCGGCGGCCTGGATGTGGTTCAGGGCGCGGCGGGCGGCGTCGGCCTGCCGTTCGGTGGTCAGCCACGCCTCGCCGCGTGCGGCGTCGCCGAGCAGGGCGGCGCGGATGGATTCACGCAGGGCACCCAGGCCGTCGCCGGTGACGGCGCTGACGTTCAGGGCGCCGGGGTCGGTCCAGGCGGGGGGGAGGTCGGCCTTGGTGCGCACCCGGATGACGCGCGGGCCGCTGCCGAGGTCGAGGGTGGTGGGCAGGGGTTCGCGGGGGGCGCTGCCGTCCTCCAGGGCGAGGATCAGATCGGCGGCCCCGGCGAGGTTCAGGGCCTGCCGGACGCCGGCCGCCTCGATGGCGTCGGCGGTGTCGCGGATGCCGGCGGTATCGACGAGCGTGACGGGCACCCCGGCGAGTTCCAGGCCCGCCTCAAGGTAGTCGCGGGTGGTGCCGGCGACGGGCGTGACGATGCTGCGCTCGAAGCCCACCAGGGCGTTCAGGAGGCTGCTCTTGCCGGCGTTGGGGCGACCGATCAGGGCGAGTCGGGCGCCGCGCGTGGCGACCTGTCCGGCGCGGGCAGTGAGCAGCAGGTCGTTCAGGTCGTGCTCAGCGGCCGCCAGCGGCTGGGCGCGGTCCTCGTCGGGCACGCCTTCCTCGGGGTAGTCCAGCATGGCCTGGAGGGCCGCGAGGGTGCGGGTGACGTTCGCCGCGACCCGCTTGACCCGATCCGCCAGGGCGCCGGTCAGGCCCAGGGTGGCCTGCCGGCGGGCGGCATCGGTCTGCGCCTCGATCAGGTTCAGGACCGCCTCGGCCTGCGTGAGGTCCAGGCGGCCGCTGAGGTAGGCGCGCAGCGTGAACTCGCCGGGGCGGGCGGCGCGCGCGCCGAGTTCCAGGGTGCGGGCCAGCACGCGGGCCAGCACGGCGGGGCTGCCGTGCGTCTGGAATTCCGCGACGTCCTCGCCGGTGTAGCTGCGCGGCCCCTTGAAGATCAGGCACAGGCCCTCGTCGAGAATCTCGCCGGCCTCGCCGGTCAGGTGCCCGAACAGGAAACGGCCGCCGGGCGTGCGGGACGGGGCGCGCCGGCCCCGGAACAGGTCGTCCGCGACGCGCAGGGCGTCCGGGCCGCTGACGCGCACGATGCCCACGCCGGCGCTGCCGGGGGCGGTGGCGATGGCGGCGATGGTGTCCTGAAGTCCGGAGCGCGTCACGAGCGCAGGCTAGCACCCGGCCGGGCGCACGGGCGGGTGCGGGCCCGGTCTCATAGTCGCCCCTCATGCTGCGGCCCTAGGATGCGTGTCATGCGTTCAACCTCTGCTGCTGCCGCCCGCTCCGGGCGTCTCCCCCGCGCTGCGGGCACCCTGACCCTGCTGGGGGCGCTGCTGGCGCCGGTCGCCTCCGCGCAGACCGCCCCCCCCCAGACCGCTCCGGCCCAGACTGCTCCGGCCCAGACAAACCCCGCGCAAACCACGCCCGCCCAGGCCGCCCCCGCCAAGGGGAGCGTGTCGGCCGCGACCGACCGCGCCGTGAGCGCCCTGGCCATCGAGGTCAGCGGCGTCGCCAAGGGACGGATCGTGGGCTGCCCGGCCGCGCTGAAACTCAGCGCGAACGCCGTGTGCGTGTACTCGCAGTCGGCCGCCGGGACGCTGCGGCCGCTGGTCAAGGGGCGGCTGGGTGCGCGGGCGTCCGGCGACTGGAAGTCCAGCGGGAAGTCCAGCGTGCTGCTGGCCGCCCCGGCCGGCGGGAAAGCCAGCGCGTTCGTGCTGCTGAACCCCATGAGCGACACGGAAACACTGGTGGTCGTGGACACCCTGAAGGCCGCCCCGGCCCCGGCGGCCAGCGCCGCCCCGAAGGCCACCCCGCCGGCCGGCGTCGTGCGCGGCCAGCCGTACGTGCTGGGCAGCGATCTGGTGGGCGTCGTGAAGGTCACGTCGCTGGGCGGCGGCAAGTACCGCCTGAGCACCGACGACGACGGCCTGCTGACCGTCACGGTCGGCGCGAAGTCCGCGCAGGCGGCGGGCGGCGCGGTGGAACTGCCGCTGGCGCCCGCCACGGACGGCCGGAACCTGATCTTCCCGCTGGCGGGGCTGCGCGCGCTGGGCTGCACCGTCACCCCGGCCGGCAGCAACCTGACGGTCGCGTGCGGGCCGGACAGCGTGGGCCTGAAACCCATCGTGTTCTGATACGGACTCCTTCTGGGCACACTGCGCCCAGCGTGCAGCTGAACAGCGCGGGGCGTGGAGCGCCAGAAGGACGTTGAAGGGATCGGTCCGGCAGGAGCGGGGCAGGCGGGGCACACCCGGGCGGCCCCGCTCCTGCCTGCGTTCACGGCCGCTTCATGTCCGGCCTTTGCGGGCGCGGAGCGCAACCCGCCGGGGCGCAAAAGCGTAATGATGTGCGGCAGGCTCCGGATTCGCGTTCATCACCGGACTGTAGACCGGCCCGCTGACCGAACGGTTCGGCGCGGGCGGTTCCCGACTTTCCCAGGAGGAATTCATGAGCATCCTTGACCGACTGTCCCGACTGCTGCGCGCCAACGTGAACGACCTGATCAGCCGCGCCGAGAATCCCAGCCTGATCATCGAGCAGGCGCTGCGTGACATGCGCGCCGCGTACGCCGAGGCCCGCAGCGAGGTCGCGGACGCCATGAGCCAGAACGCCAAGCTGGACCGCGAGGCCACCAGCAACCGCCGCATGGCCGCCGAGTACGAGAAGAAGGCCGAGGAGGCGCTGCGCGGCGGCAGCGAGGACCTCGCGCGTGAGGCGCTGCGGCGCGCTCAGAACGCCAAGGATCTCGCGGCGGGCTTCGAGGAGCAGCTGGCGGTGCAGAGCAGCACGGTCGAGCAGCTCAAGACGCAGCTGCGCGCCCTGGAAGCCAGAATCGACGAGATGGAAGGCAAGAAGAGCCTGCTGGCGGCCCGTCAGAAGACCGCGCAGGCCAACGAAACCCTGGACCGCGTGTCGGGGTTCGGCAAGGCCGGCGGCGCCATGGACGCCTTCGAGGAGATGGAGGAACGCGTCTCGGGCATGGAGGACCGCAACCGCGCCATGGGGGAGCTGCGCAAGGAGAACGACTTCGACGCGCAGCTCAAGGACCTGGGCCGCACCCAGGCCATCGACGACGCCATGGCCGCCCTGAAGGCCAAGGTGTCCGGCGACAAGAGCTGAACTTTGCCCGTGATACGGGTTCCGTCTGTTTCGCCGACAATCCGGAACGTCACCGGACTGCCGGCTCCACGTCCGGAACCCGTGTTGCTCCCACTCTGCGGGGCAGCTCTACGAGTTGCATCCGCTCGGACCAAGCGGGCTTTGCAGCCCATTCAATCGGAGTCCGTATGAGGGGGGCCGGTCCAGGGCGCTGACCCTGTGCCGGCCCCTCCCTGGCATAGGCTGTTCCTGCGCGGGGAACGCCGGGTGGGGTGGGGGTCGGCCCCCGTCCGGAGGGAGATGTCATGTTTCCTGACAGAATGAACCGGATGAAGCGCTTTACCCTGAAGGCCATGCGCGGCCCCCTCCTTCCTGCCCTGTCTCCGGCGTTCCGGCGGCCCCGGTCGGCGTGGCCGGCGGCGCTGCTGGTCCCGGCGCTGCTGGGGGCCTGCGCGCCGGCCGCCACGCAGCCGGTCACGGTGCAGGCCAGCACGCCCGTGAGCGGCGTGTCGTTCTACCCGCAGCAGAGCGGTCTGGCGTGGTCGTACCAGCTCGAGGGCGAGGACGCCGCCGCGCCCGTGTACACCCTGCGGTCGCTGGGGCCGACGGTGTTCGCGGGGCAGCCGGTCGTGTCGTTCCAGCTGACGGGTCGCGGCGCCGACCAGACGTGGTTCCGGACGGTCGGCGCGGACGGCGTGCGCCTGCTGGGGCTGCGCAAGCCGGGCGTGAACGTGCGCCTGGACCCGCCCTGGCAGGAGTACCCGGCCGAGGCTGCGTGGCGCGTGGGGCTGGCGTGGCAGGGTCAGAGCGAGATCACCCTCAGCGGGGACGATGGGCGCGTGCAGAAACGCGGGCAACTGAACTACAGTTACGTGGTTCAGGAGCGGCGCACCGTGCAGACGCCGGGCGGCCGCTTCGACGTGTGGGTGGTGACCCGGCAGATCAGCGACACCGTGGGGGGGCTGTTCCCCGCCACGCAGCAGCTGTGGTTCTCGCCGTTCGTCGGCGAGGTCCGTTCGCCCGAGGCCCTGCTGCTCACGGGCCGTAACTTCACCACCCGTTCAGGAGGTCAGTAAATGAGTGCCGATTCCATCCTTCCGTCCGGCACGCCGCTGCTGGATCAGGTCAGCAGTCCCGACGACCTCAAGCGCCTGTCGCGTGACCAGCTGCCCGCGCTGGCGCAGGAACTGCGGGACGAGATCACGCGGGTGTGCTCGGTCGGCGGGCTGCACCTCGCGTCGTCGCTGGGCGCGACCGACCTGATCGTGGCGCTGCACTACGTCCTGAACTCGCCGCGCGACCGGATCCTGTTCGACGTGGGGCATCAGGCGTACGCGCACAAGATGCTCACCGGCCGCCGCGATCAGATGGCGACCGTGAAGAAGGAGGGGGGCCTGTCGGGCTTCACGAAGGTCAGCGAGTCCCCCCACGACGCGATCACCGTCGGGCACGCCAGCACCAGCCTCGCCAACGCGCTGGGCATGGCGATGGCCCGCGACGCGCTGGGCCAGGACTACAAGGTCGCCGCCGTGATCGGGGATGGCAGCCTGACGGGCGGGATGGCGCTGGCCGCGCTGAACACCATCGGGGACATGAACCGCCGGATGCTGATCGTCCTGAACGACAACGAGATGAGCATCAGCGAGAACGTCGGCGCGATGAACAAGTTCATGCGGGGCCTGCAGGTGCAGAAGTGGTTCCAGGAGGGCGAGGGCGCGGGCAAGAAGGCCATGGAGGCCGTCAGCAAGCCCCTGGCGAGCTTCATGAGCCGCGCCAAGAGTTCCACGCGGCACTTCTTCGACCCGGCCAGCGTGAACCCCTTCGCGGCGATGGGCGTGCGCTACGTGGGCCCGGTGGACGGGCACAACGTGCAGGAACTCGTGTGGCTGATGGAACGACTGGCCGATCTGGACGGGCCGACCATCCTGCACGTCGTCACGAAGAAGGGCAAGGGCCTCAGCTACGCGGAAGCCGACCCGATCTACTGGCACGGGCCGGGCAAGTTCGACCCCAGCACCGGCGAGTTCAGCGCCAGCAAGGCGTACTCGTGGAGCAACGCCTTCGGGGACGCCATGACCGAACTGGCCGCGCAGGACCCGCGCACGTTCGTGATCACGCCCGCCATGCGCGAGGGCAGCGGACTCGTCGGGTACTCGAAGGCGCACCCGAACCGCTACCTGGACGTGGGCATCGCCGAGGAGGTCGCGGTGACCGCCGCCGCCGGGATGGCCCTGCAGGGCCTGCGCCCGGTCGTGGCGATCTACTCGTCGTTCCTGCAGCGCGCGTACGATCAGGTGCTGCATGACGTGGCCATAGAGAATCTGAACGTCACGTTCGCCATCGACCGCGCCGGGATCGTGGGCGCGGACGGCGCTACCCACAACGGCGTGTTCGACCTGAGCTTCCTGCGCTCCATTCCCGGCGTGCACATCGGCCTGCCGAAGGACGCAGCGGAACTGCGAGGGATGCTGAAGTACGCGCAGACACACGACGGCCCCTTCGCGATCCGCTACCCGCGCGGCAACACCACGCCCGTCCCCGAAGGCACCTGGCCTGAACTGGAGTGGGGCACCTGGGAGCGCGTGCAGGACGGCACGGACGTGGTGATCCTGGCGGGCGGCAAGGGCCTGGAGTACGCGCAGAAGGCCGCCACCGGCCTGCCCGGCGTGGGCGTCGTGAACGCCCGCTTCGTCAAACCCCTGGATGAAGCGATGCTGCGTGACGTGGCCCGCAACGCCCGCGCGATCATCACCGTCGAGGACAACACCGTCGTGGGCGGCTTCGGCAGCGCCGTCCTCGAATTCCTGAACGCCGAGGGGATCAAGACCCCCGTGCGCGTCCTGGGCATCCCCGACGAATTCCAGGAGCACGCGACCGTCGAGAGCGTCCACGCCCGCAGCGGCATCGACGCGCAGGCCATCCGCACCGTGCTGGCCGAACTCGGCGTGGACGTCCCGCTCGGGGTATAGCAGGTTGATAGCCAAAAGTTGATGGTTGATAGAAGGGACAACCCTCTATCAACCATCAACTTTCAACCATCTACTCCCTGACCTCGCCGTTGCCTTCCACGACCCATTTGGTGGTGGTCAGTTCGCGGAGGCCCATGGGGCCGCGGGCGTGGAGTTTCTGGGTGCTGATGGCGACCTCGGCGCCCAGGCCGAGTTGGCCGCCGTCGTTGAAGCGGGGGCTGGCGTTCACGATGACGGCGGCGCTGTCCACGTCCTCGATGAACCGCCCCGCCTGCGCGTCGTCGCGGGTGAGGATCACGTCGGTGTGGTTCCCGCGCGCGGCGATGAAGTCCAGCGCGTCGTCGAAGGAGGCGACGGTCCTGACGCTGGCGGTCAGGGCCAGGAATTCCGTGCCGTAGTCGGCGTCCGTGGCGGGGTCGGTGGTGATGCCGGCGGCGCTCAGGGCCGCGTGGGCGGCCGGGTCGGTGCGCAGGGTCACGCCGTGCGCCTGGAGGTCGCGGGCGATGTCCGGCAGGGCGTCCAGGGCCTCCTCGTGAATCAGGAGGGTGTCGAGGGCGTTGCAGGCACTGGGTTTCTGCACCTTCGCGTTCCGCACGATCTCCAGGGCACGCGCCCGGTCGCCGGGGTCGCGGGTGAAGCTGGGGTCGAGGTACACGTGCACCACGCCGATGCCGCCCACGATGACAGGCACGGTGGCGTTCTCCACACAGTAGCGGTGCAGTCCGGCCCCGCCGCGCGGGATGATCGCGTCCACCAGATCATCCAGTTTCAGCAGTTCCAGCATCCGCTCGCGGGCCGGGTCGCGGATGACCTGCACCCCGTGCGCCGGGAGGTTCTGTTCGCGCAGCGCGGCGTGAATGACCTCTTCCAGCGCGGCGTTGCTGCGCACCGTCTCCTTGCCGCCGCGCAGGATCACGGCGTTCCCGCTCATCAGGGCGAGCGCGGCGACGTCCACGGTCACGTTCGGGCGGCTCTCGTAGATGACGCCCAGCACGCCCAGCGGCACGCGCCGGGTGCTCACGCGGATGCCGCTCGGCTGCTCCTGTGCGGGGGTGGTCTCCCCCACCGGGTCGGGCAGGCGCGACACGGCCTCCACGTCCGCCGCGATGCCGTCCAGCATCCGGGCGTCCAGGCGCAGGCGGGCCACCATCGGCTCGGGCAGCCCGGCGTCCAGGGCGGCCTGCACGTCCTGCGCGTTCGCGGCCAGGATGCCGGCAGCGTTGGCGCGCAGTCCGGCGGCGATCGCGTGCAGCGCCGCGACCTTGCGCGCGGTGGGCAGCGACCGCAGCACGCGGGCGGCGGCGCGCGCCTGCACGCCCATCTCGCGGATGGTCAGGCCGTGGGGGCCGGCAGGCGGCACTGCGCCGGTCTGGGGCTCGTGCGGGGGGGTGGACTGCGGCGCGGCGCTCATGCCCCTGAGCGTAGCAGCGCCGCCCGGCCGGCAGGCCACGCTGCCTACGCCGGCCCCGGTTCAGCCGACCGTGCGCCGGGGCGTGAGCTGCAGCAGGGCCTGCGCCAGCGCGTGCGGGTCGTGCCGCGCCTGACCGGGGTGCAGCAGCGGGTGCAGGACGCAGCGGCCCCGCAGGTCGCGGCTGGCGCCGTGCAGGGTCAGCAGGTGCGCGCCCTCGCCGGCGTAGCGGTCGATCACGTCGCGGGGCGGCATGGCGTTGTTCACGAGCACGCAGTCCGGCGTGCGGCCCAGGTGGCGGGTGATGGCCTGCACGTGCCCTTCCAGGGTCAGGTCGTCGGTCTCGCCGGGTTCGGTCATCAGGCTCGCGACGTACACGAGCGGCGCGGCGCTCTCGCGGATGGCGCGGGCGATGCCCGGCACCAGCAGCGCCGGAATGATGCTGGTGTACAGGCTGCCGGGACCCAGGACGATCTGCTCGGCGCGGTGGATGGCGGCCGTCACCTCGGGCAGGGTGGGCAGGTCCGGGGGGTCCAGGGTGACCTGCCGGATGCGGGCCGCGCCGACCTGCGGCGCGAACTGGCTCTCGCCGCGCACGACGCGCCCGTCGCTCAGGTGCGCGACCAGCGTGGCGGGGTGCGTGGTGGCCGGGTAGACCTTCCCGCGGATCCGCAGCACCTCGTGGATGTCCTTCATGGCGGCGCTCAGGCCGCCCTGCTCCTCGCTGAGGGTGGCGAGCATCAGGTTCCCGAAGGTGTGTCCCTCCAGGCCCTCGCCGCGCTGGAAGCGGTGCAGCAGCAGCCGGGCCATGACGGGACTGTCGCTCAGGGCGGCGTAGCAGTCGGTCAGGTCGCCCGGCGCGACCATGTCCAGGGCCTCGCGCAGGCGCCCGGAGCTGCCCCCGTCGTCCGAGACGGTCACGACGGCGGTGGTGTTGCCGGTGTGGGCGCGCAGGCCCGAGAGCAGGTTCGACATGCCGGTCCCGCCGCCCAGCGTCACGACGTGCGGGCCGCGCGCGAGGTTACGGCGTTCGTACAGGACATCCACGGCGGTTTCCGGGGCGGTGCCGGTGCCCTGCAGGACCGAGCGGTTGAGCATCATGATGCTCCAGAGCGCGCCGATCAACGCCAGGATCATGAGGGTGCCCCCGCCGACGTACAGCGGCATGTACTCCGGGCTGACCAGGGCGTTCACCCACAGGATCCAGCGGGTCGCCACGAAGTGCAGCGGGCCGGTCCAGGTGAAGTGCAGCACGCCCACCGCGCCCAGCAGGGTGCAGATCACGAACAGGCTGATCCAGCGTTTCACGCCGATGCCGGGGGCCATCCACATGCGGGCGCGGTGGCCGCTGCGTTTCAGGCCGGGTTTCAGGCGCTGGCGGCGCGACGGCCGGGGGGCCGGTTCGCGCGGCCGGACGTCCAGTTGCGAGAGGGGCGGGTCGCTCATCCGTGCTCGCCGACTTTCATGTCACGGTGGTCCATGAGGTCCACGTTCAGGTCCTTCAGGTCGCCGGCGAGGCGGGCGGTGACGGCCACGCTGCGGTGCTGGCCGCCGGTGCAGCCGATCCCGACGGTGTACCCGTGGCGGCCGCTGGCGCGGGCGCGTTCGGCCGCGACGCGCACGAAGTCGCGCAGTTCGGCGTAGAACGCCTCGGAGTCCGCGCCGCTGAAGGCGTAGGCGGCCACGTCGGCGTCCAGGCCGGTCTTCGGGCGCAGGGCGGGATCGTAGTACGGGTTCGGCAGCGAGCGCACGTCGAGGATCATGTCCACGTCGCGCGGCGGGGCGTGCTTGAACCCGAAGGACATCAGGCGCAGGTGGAAGTCGTGTTCCAGCCGGAACAGTTGCAGCACGCGGCTGCCCAGGTCCTTGGCGCTCAGGTCGGTGGTGTCGATGACGGTGTCGGCGATGGCGCGCAGCGGGGCGAGCAGGTCGCGTTCCCGCGCGAAGTCCAGCATCAGGTTCTCGCCGAGCGGGTGTTCGCGGCGCGTGAAGTTGTAGCGCTTGAGCAGCACGTCCGCGTTCGCCTCCAGGAACAGGACACGCAGGTCCTCGCGGCGGCGGGACAGGCGCACGTAACTGGTTTCCAGGGCGTCCAGGAAGTGGCGGGTGCGGGCGTCGGTGCTGATCGCCACGCGGTCCAGGCCGCGCGCCTCCACGAGGTCGTGCATGGCGCCCCACAGTTCCGGGGGCAGGTTGTCGGTGATGAAGAACCCGGCGTCCTCCAGGGTGCGCAGGACGGTACTTTTTCCACTTCCGGACAGGCCAGAGACCACGACGAACGGCATGCGGTCAGTCTAGCCCGCCCCGCGCCGGCGCAAGTGACGGACCGGTCAGCAGGGCGGTCGGCCGCCGACCGGGGGAACAGTCAACCCCGCCGGGCGTGGGGCCGGGCGGGGCAGATGGGGGCGGTGGCTCAGCGGACGCGGGTGCCGCTGGGCAGGTCCAGGCCGGTGCCGATCAGGTCCAGGTTGCCCTGGTCGTCCTCGGCGGCGAGGATCATGCCCTGCGACTCGATGCCGCGCAGCTTGGCGGGTTTCAGGTTGGCGACCAGGATGACCTTGCGGCCCACGAGCGCCTCGGGTTCGAACCAGCGGCGGATACCGCTGACGACGGTGCGGGTCTCGTCGCCGAGCTTCACCGTGAGTTTCAGGAGCTTGTCGGCCTTGGCGACGGCCTCGGCGGCGACGACCTCCGCGATCCGCAGGTCCACGCGGGCGAAGTCGTCGATGCTGATCAGGGCCTCGGCGGGCGCGGCCTCGGGGGCGGGAGAAGCGGGGGCGGCGGGGGCAACGTCGGCCGGGGTGGGCGCGGGAGCGGGGGCAGTCTGGGTCATGGGTTTCTCTTTCCTGCCGGGCTTCGGCGCGCTCGCGGCGGGCGCGGGCGGTTCTTTCGGTTCGGGTTTCGGGAACAGGATCGGGCCGCCCGCCACGCGCGTCCCGGCGGGCGTCAGGCCCCAGGCGGGCGCCAGGGCGTAGGTCTGGGAGGCCAGGCCCAGCTGGGCGCGCAGTTCGCGGGCCTTGACCGGAATCACGGCCTCCAGGGCGACACTGGCGACGCGCAGGCCCTCGGCGGCGGTGTACAGCACGGTGTCCAGGCGGCGCTGGGTGTCGTCGCTCTTGGCGAGGTTCCACGGCGCGCTCTCGGCGATATAGCGGTTTAGGTCCCGCACGAAGTTCATGGCCGCCTCGATGGCCATGTTGATCTTCAGGTCGTCCACGAGCGCCAGGATCTGGCCGGGCAGGGCCAGCGCGGCCGCCTCGACGCTGCGGTCGCGTTCCGCGAGGTCCTGCGCGGCCGGGATGACCCCGCCCCGGTACTTCTGGATCATGGAGACGGTGCGCGACAGCAGGTTGCCCAGGTCGTTGGCGAGGTCGCTGTTCAGGCGCGAGATCAGGATGCCCTCGCCGTAGGGGCTGTCGGCGCTGAGGGTCGCCTCGCGCAGCAGGGTGTAGCGGATGGCGTCGGTGGGGTACGCCGCGACGAGCGCCTCGGGGTCGATGGCGTTCCCGAGGCTCTTGCCCATCTTGCGGCCGTCCTCGGCGAGGATGTGGCTGTGCACGACCAGCCGGCGGTACATGGGCAGCCCGGCGGCGCGCAGCATGGTCGGCCAGAACACGGCGTGCGGCTTGAGGATGTCCTTGCCGATCACATGCCAGGCGGTGCCGCTGACGCTGGCGTCCTGACCGCTGCTGACGAGCGGCGTGAGGTAGCTGAGCAGCGCGTCGAACCACACGTAGGTGACGTGGTCGGCGTCCCAGGGCAGTTCGATGCCCCAGGGCACGCGGTTTTTCGGGCGGCTGATGCTGAGCGGCCCGACCGGTTCCTTCAGCATTTCCAGCACCTCGTTGCGGTACCCGGCGGGCTGGATCAGGTCGGGATTGGTCTGCAGGTACTCCAGCAGCCAGGGCTGGTACTTCTCCATGTTGAAGAAGTAGTTCGCCTCGCGCCGCAGTTCCGGGGGGTCCTTGTCGCCGGGGAAGCGGCGCACGCCGTCGGGTCCCTCCACGAGTTCCTTCTCGGTGACGTAGCGTTCGGCGCCGACCGAGTACAGGCCCTCGTACTCGGCGAAGTAGATGTCGCCGGCGTCGTACACGCGCTGGAGGATCTCCTGCACGAAGCGTTTGTGGCGCGCGGAGGTGGTGCGCACGAAGTGGTCGTAGCTGATGCCCAGCGTCTTCCACAGGCCCTGGAAGGCCCGGTCGGACAGGTCGTCCACGAGTTCCTGCGGGGTCACGCCAGCCTTGGCGGCGGCCTTGCTGATCTTCTCGCCGTGCTCGTCGGTGCCCATGACGAACGTCACGGGGCGGCCCGCGAGGCGCTGGTAGCGGGCGATGGCGTCGGTCAGGATCTTCTCGTACACGTGCCCGATGTGGGGCGCGCCGTTGGCGTAATCGATGGCGGCCGTGATGAAAAACGGGGTGGGTGCTGCTTGGCTCATGGTCTCCCTTCCTTCCCGGCCGGCTCCCTGATGAGAGGAGGGCCGGGCAACCCTGTCAGAATACGGAATTTTCGTGCCCCGGCGTGCCCCCCGGTCCAGGGTGGCGCGGGCGGGGCGGCGACAGACCCCGGCTGGCCGGGGCGTGGGGGCCGGGCGGCGCTCAGGCCGCGCGGCGCAGCTTCAGGCGGCCCGGCATTCGCGCGCCGGGGGCCGGGCGGCAGGTGCGGACAGTGGGCGCGGCGCAGCGGGGTCGGTGCGACATGCGTTCACTGTAGCGGGTGCGGGCAGGCGGGCGAGTCCGTCATCTGGCCTGCCGCCAGCCCGCGCCGCCCGTACCCACCGGGCGCTGTATCCAGGCGCCGCTGGACCCACGGGGCGCCGCGCTCACAGGGAGCTGTGCTCACACGGCGCCCCTGCCGGACAACCGCTGTAATCACCTTTGCACTTCACAAAATAAAGCTACGTTGGCGGCATGTCCGCGCCCCGCTCCGTACCGCTCACGTCCCCGCCGCCCTCCCCCACCGCCGGGCAGTCCCCGGACCGCCTGACCCAGCTGACGCTGCTGCTGCTCTCCACCCTGACCATCATGAGCGGCGCGACCATCGCCCCGGCCCTGCCCGCCATGCAGGCGCACTTCGCGGACACCCCCAACGCCGCCTTTCTGGTCAAGCTGTCCCTGACCGTCGTGGGACTGGCCATCGCCCTGACCGCCCCCCTGAGCGGCGTGCTGGCCGACCGCTACGGCCGCCGCCCAGTGCTGCTGGTGTCGCTGGTGCTGTACGCGCTGGGCGGCGGGGTGGGGCTGATCGCGGATTCCATCGGGTCGCTGCTGGCCGGGCGGATCGTGCTGGGGCTGGCCGTGGCGGGCACCATGACGGCCGCCGGGGCGCTCGTGAACGACCTGTTCAGCGGCCCGGCCCGCGGGCGGTTCCTGAGTCAGCAGGCGGCGTTCGGCAATTTCGGCGGCGCGGTCCTGATGCCGCTGGGCGGACTGCTGGCCGCCGCGTCGTGGCGCGCGCCGTTCGCGCTGTACCTGATCTCGCTGCTGCTGATTCCCCTGACCCTGCGCCTGCGCGGCGGCCTGCCCGCCCCGGTCACTGGCGGCGCGGACCCGGCCGTCCGCCCCCACTGGGGCCGCATCGGCGTGATCTACGCCCTGTCGGTCGGGTACATGATCGTGTTCTACCTGATGCCCACCCAGGGGCCGTTCCTGCTGGGCACGCTGGGCGCCGCGCCCGCCGTGACCGGCCTGCTGCTGGGCGCGTTCACGCTGGTCGCGGCACTCACCTCGCTGGCCTACTCGCGGTTCACCGGGCGTTTCCAGCCGCAGCGGGTCGCGGCGCTCGGCCTGGGCCTGCTGGGCGCCGGGTGGCTGACCGTCTCCGGCGCGGCCAGCCCGGCCGGGGCGCTGCTGGGCCTGATTCTGGGCGGGCTGGGCGGCGGGCTGGTCTTCCCGAACCTGTACACCTGGCTGGCGGACCTGACGCCCCCCGCGTGGCGCGGCCGGGTGACGGCCGGCATGAGCAGCGCCATCTTCCTGGGGCAGTTCCTGAGCCCGGTGCTGCTGACCAGCCAGCCGGGTCACGAGGGCCTGATCTTCCGGGTGGGCGCGCTGCTGGCCGGGCTGCTGGGCGCGGCCCTGCTGGCGTTCAGTCTGCGGCGCGCACCGCCCGCCAGGACCGGCTGACCCTCAGTTCAGCCGTAACCCGAACGTGACGGCGCCCGGCGTGCGGCCCAGTTCCGTGAAGCCCAGGTGCCGGTAGAAGCCCTGGGCGTTCACGTTGCGCGCCCCGACGCCCAGGTGGACGCCGACCGCGCCGGCCTCTCGCAGCGCGCCCAGCAGCGTGTCCATCAGGGCGCGGCCCCGCCCGCCTCCCTGCACGCGTGGCAGCAGGTCGATGTGCAGGTGCGCCGGGTACGCGGCGAGCAGGTCCGGCGGGGTGCGGCGCGGGTGGTGGATCAGGTGCGCGATCCGTTCGTCCGGCGTGCGGTCGGCGGCGGGAACGGCCTGCGGGTCCGGGTACTGGCGGCGCAGCGGCGGCCACCACGCGCGTTCCAGGGTGGCCTCGAAGGCGGCGGTGTCCGGGGTGCCCAGCACGTACCCGCCCACGCCGTGGGCGTCTTCCAGCACGAACGCGAAGTCCGGCGCGAAGGTCAGGTACGGCGCGGCGTACACCTGCCCCAGGATCAGGGGGTCGCGGTACAGGGCGGTGGCGTCCTGGCCGCTGTCGCCGGTTTCCAGGCAGATGCTCAGCAGCGCGGCGCGGTCGGTTTCACGGGCGGAACGCAGGGTCGGCACGCTGCACAGTGCAGCACACCGGCGCGCCGGGTGGGGGCGGGGGTGGTGCGAACCTGCCGCCCGCCGCTGTGTTCTGTTCAGAGCGGAATGTACACTGGAGCGGATGATTGCCTACCTGTCCGGCGTGGTCCGGGAAATACGTGAACACAGCGCCGTGATCGTCGCGGGCGGCGTGGGGTACGAGGTGCAGTGCCCGTCCAGCACCCTGGGGAAACTCACGGCGGGCGAGACGGCCGAACTGAACACCCGCTTCGTGGTCCGCGAGGACGCGCAGCTGCTGTTCGGCTTCCATGACGCCGACAGCGTCCGGATCTTCGACCTGCTCACCAGCGTCAGCGGGGTCGGGCCGAAACTGGCGCTGGCGCTGCTGTCCGCCATGCCGGTCAGCGCCCTGGCGGCCGGGGTGCTGGGCGGCGACGTGAAACTCCTGAGCAGCGTCAGCGGCGTCGGCAAGAAGACCGCCGAGCGGCTGGTGCTGGAATTGCAGGGCAAGGTGCCCGAGCATCTGGCAGCCCCGGCGGCCGGCGCGGGCGGCGTGAAGGCGGCGCGGGTCACGACGACCGCCGGACGCGACGCCGTGGACGCCCTGCTGGCCCTGGGCTTCCGCGAGGCGCAGGTGCGGGCGACCGTGGCCGAACTGCTGGCCGCCGAACCGGACCTGAACGCCGACCAGCTTATCCGCCGTTCGCTGGGACGCCTGCGCTGAGGCCCGCCCCGGCGCGCAGGTCGTCCAGGCCCGCGTACCCCCCGACGAACAGCGCGACCCGCAACTCGTGAATGAACTGCCGCAACCAGTCCTCGGCGGCGTCCGCGCTGTCCAGGGCGGGTTCCAGCAGCGGGCGGGCCACAGCGACCACCTGCGCGCCCAGGCTCAGGGCGCGGGCGGCGTCCAGTCCCGTCCGGATGCCGCCCGAGGCGATCAGCGGCGTGCCCGGCGCAGCCAGCCGGGCGTCCCGCAGGGCCTGCGCGGTCGGAATGCCCAGGTCGCACAGGTCCGGCGTGCGCACCTGCCCGTGATGCACGAGCTGCTCGACCCGCGCCCAGCTGGTGCCGCCCGCCCCGGCCACGTCCATCGCGGCGAAGCCCGCGCTCGCCACGGCCTGCACGGTGCGGCGGTCCAGGCCGTGCCCGACCTCCTTCAGGATCACCGGGAACGGCAGCGTGGGGACCAGGGCCGCCAGCCGGTCGGTCAGTCCGGCCCAGTTGGTATCGCCGCCCGCCTGCAACGCCTCCTGAAGCGGGTTGACGTGAATGGCCAGCGCGTCCGCCCCGACCTCCTGCACGGCGCGGGTGGCGTGCGTGGCGTCGTACCCGAGCAGGAACTGCGCGCCGCCCAGGTTCCCGACGAGCAGGATGTCCGGCGCCCACTCGCGCACCAGGAAGCTGGCGCGGGCCTGCGGGCGTTCCAGCATCACGCGCTGTGAGCCGAGCATCATCCCGATCTCCAGGCGCTGCGCGGCCGTGGCGAGGTTGCGGTTGATGCGCCCGGCCGCGTCGGCGCCGCCGGTCATCGCGCCGATCAGGACGGGAGCGCTCAGGGCGCGGCCCAGGAAGTCGGCGCGCAGGTCCACGCCCTTCAGGTCGCGTTCCGGCAGCGCGCGGTACGGCCAGGGCACCTCGCGCAGGCCGGTGTCGCGCGCGGCGTACTGGCTGTCCGGGCGCAGGCAGGCCTCGATGTGCCGCAGTTTGCGCTGCTCGATCCCGCCGGCACCGGCCTGCGGGGGGATGGCCTGCGGGGGGATGGAAGGGGCGTCGGTCACGCGGTCCAGGGTAACGGGCGCGGCGGGCGTGGGCGGTGGGATTCCCCCCGAACCGCCGCGCCCGGCCGGGACGCGACCGGCCCCGCGTACCGCACGGTCCCAACGTGCCACGTGACACAATGTTGACAGTTCCGGAAACCCGAGGTACTATTCCTGAGCGCTGAGAGCGGGAACGAAAGAAACCGCGACGCAGACGCACAAAGTTCAACCAGAGTAACGCAGGGTAGAGCAGTCTGGTAGCTCGTCGGGCTCATAACCCGGAGGTCGCAGGTTCAAATCCTGTCCCTGCAACCAAACGCCCCCACTTCGGTGGGGGTCTTTCTTTATATTCCCCCTTCATGTTCCCCTGCCCAACCGGAACGACCGGGCGGCGCGCGGCGTACTGTACGGCGTGAGTCTCGCCTTCCTGATCTTTCTCGTCGCCTGGGTGATCGGCATGATCGGCACCTTCGTGCCCGCCGTACCCGCCACCGTCATCATCTTCCTGGGCTCCGTCGCCGCCACCCTGGTCGACGGGTTCCAGCCGTGGCCGGACCTGCCGTTCCTGCTGACCTTCCTGCTCATCACGGTCGCCATCAGCATGGTCGACAACGTCGCCTCGGCCTGGGGGGCGCGCCGGTACGGCGGCAGCCGTCAGGCCATGTGGGGCGCGCTGATCGGCGGTCTGGTCGGCATCTTCATTCCCTTCGGCCTGCTCGTCGGCCCGCTGGCCGGCGCGCTGCTCGCGGAACTGCTGGTCGTGCGCAAAGCCCCGCTGGACGCCGCGCGGGCCGCGTGGGGCACCCTGATCGGCCTGCTGGCCGGACTGGCCGCCAAACTCGTGCTGCACCTGCTGATCGGCCTGTACGAACTGTGGCGCCTGTGGGACCCCGCCCGCTCCGTCTTCGGCTGAACCGCACCCACCACGCGCAGGGGGGCCGCCCGGCAACTGGGCGGCCCCCCTCGCGCATCGGCTCAACGCTGGAACAGCAGCGGTGCCAGCGCGATGAACCCCACCGCCAGCGCCGGCACGAGCGGCAGCAGCGCCCCCAGCAGCGCCCGGCCGGGCCGCCCGGTCAGCTCACGGAACGCCGGGAAACTCAGGGCACACTGCGCGGCCGTGCCCAGCATCGTCACGGCCAGCAGCAGGAACGCGGCGGGCGTGCGGGCCAGCCCGGCCAGCGCCAGCCGCTGCACCGCCTGATTGTCGCTGCCCGCCAGCGCCCCGGCCGCCGGCATCCAGGCGTCACGCGGCGTCAGGAACGCCACGGCCGTCACCAGCAGGTACAGCGGCGGCAGCAACGCGAAACTCGCGCCGTACACCTCGGCCGCCCGACCCGCCCGCCCGGCACCCAGCCAGCCCAGCAGCCACATCAGCAGGAACGTGAACATCGCCAGGAACGCCCCACCGACCGCGTTCGTCACGTGGACCAGCAGCGGCGACGCGCCGCCCGCCACGCTGGCCGCCAGATTCACCGCCGGACTCACCAGCGCCGCGTACGCCACCCCGGACAGCGCCGCACTCAGGACCGTCACACCCAGGTACCGCCACGCGACCGGATCGGTCGGCGCGAGCCGCCGCGCGAACACGCGCGGACCGGTCAGGAACTCGGTCGGCAGCGGCGCCGGCGGATCAGACGCCGCCGGCGGCCGGGAGGACGAAGAGGAAGCGGATCGGGAACGCGCCATTCCCAGCATGGTAACGGCGCGGGGCGGTCACGGAAACGCTCAGCGGCCCCGCAACCCGGCCACCCACGCCGACACGCCCGGCACGGTCAGCAGCAGCGCACTCAGGCCGAACAGCAGCGCAGCCACGTACGCCCCGCTGAGCCACGGCCCCGGCGCGGACCGCTCCTGCGGGTCTGCTTTCGGGGTCAGCCACAGGTGCAGCACGACCATCACCACCGTCCCGAACAGCGCCGCACCGACCGCCAGCGGCACCTTCAGGGCCGGGTTCGAGAGCAGCTCGGTCGCCTGCTCCGGATCGGTCGGCAGCCGCCCCGCCAGGAACGCACCCAGCCCCAGCGCGATGGTGTTGTTCAGCGCGTGAATGATCACGGCGTTCCACACGCTGCCCGTGTGCTGCGTCACGCGCGCCAGCACGTACGCCAGCGGCAGGATGCCGACCACGCTGACCGGCGCGCCGTGCGCCACCGCGAACACCACCGACGACGTGACCGCCGCCACCCCGAACCCCGCCGCGCGCTCGTGCCCGCGCATCATCAGGCCCCGGAACGCGACCTCCTCGGCCAGCGGAATCAGCAGGCCCGCCGCGACCAGCAGCACCCACAGGTCCACGCCGCTGCTCAGGAACTGCGGGGTGCTGCCCGCCGTGTCCGGAAACAGCGTCACGAACGCCAGCACGAACGCCCGCGACGCCAGGAACGCCAGCACGAAGGCCGCTGCCGCCACCCCCCACGCGGGCGGCGTGCGCCAGCGCACATCCCGGAACAGCGCGTCCATCGGCCCCCGGAACACGGTCAGGCCCACCAGCACCACCACCACGAACGCCCCCAGCAGCGACACGCCCAGCGGCAACCCCAGCGCCATCAGCCCCGCCGACGCCGCGTTCTGCACCAGCAGCAGCGCCAGCGCCGCCCGGTTCCCATCGACCGCCCGCACGCCACGCGGCGCAGGCAAGTCAGGCGGATCGGTGGTCACAGGCAGGGCATCCGGAACGGTCATACCCCCGAGCCTACCGCGCCCACCCCACACGGCGCGTCAACGGAAAGTTGAGGCGCGGGGGGCAGGAACCGCGTGTCCGCGCCCCCCGTCAGGCCGTCAGCACGCGGATCGCCCCGGCCAGCGCCTCGTCGTCGATCTGGTGGTGCAGCACGAAGCGCACGCTGTCCGGCCCCAGCGCGTTGCACAGCACGCCCTGTTCGCTCCAGCGGGCGGCGTGCGCGGCGGCGTCCGGCACGGCGGCGTAGATGATGTTCGTCTGCACGGCCGCCATGTTCACGTCGAAACCCGCGTTCACCAGCGCCTCGGCCAGTTCACGGGTGCGGCGGTGATCCTCGGCCAGCCGGGCCGGCCCCTCGCGCAGGGCCACGAGCGCGGCCGCCGCCAGCACGCCCGCCTGCCGCATCCCGCCGCCCATCATCTTGCGGTAACGGTGCGCCTGCCGCATCTGGGCCGCGCTGCCCACCAGCACGCTGCCCACCGGGGCACCCAGGCCCTTGGACAGGCACACGCTGACCGTGTCGAACAGCCCCGTCACGTCCCGCAGCGACACACCCAACGCCACCGCCGCATTCAGCACCCGCGCGCCGTCCAGGTGCAGCGGCAGGCCCTCCTCGGTCGCCACCGCGCGAATCCCGGCCAGCACGTCCAGCGGAATCACCGTCCCGCCCGCCTTGTTGTGCGTGTTCTCCAGACTGATCAACCCGCTCGGGGACTGGTGAACGCTGCGCCGCACCGCCGCACGCACGTCCTCCGGAGCCGGCACGCCCAGCAGCGCCGGCACGAAGCGCGGCACCACCCCACTGAACGCCGCCATCATGCCCAGCTCCCACTCGTAGATGTGCGAGCCCTCCGCGCAGATGACCTCCTCGCCCCGCCGGGTGTGCAGAGCGATCGCCACCTGATTCGTCATCGTCCCCGACGGCATGAACAACCCCGCCTCGTGCCCGGTCAGGCGCGCCACCTCCGCCTGCAACTCGTTCACGGTCGGGTCCTCGCCGTACACGTCGTCCCCCACCGGCGCCTGCGCCATCGCCTCGCGCATGGCAGACGTGGGGGTCGTGACGGTATCGGAACGCAGATCGGCAATCAGGCGGGAGGCAGTCATGCCCCGGATGCTACGCCGCGCCGCAACGCACCGTGTCCTACAGGTCCGGCCAGAGGTCACGCCGTACTGCGTTCGCGACGGCCTGTACGGGGTCCTCCAGCAGTCGGCGCGCGATGAACTCCGGCAGATTCGTGCGGGAGACGGCGGATTGCCGCAACTCCCAGTTCATGGCCTGGACTGAGATCAACTGGTCCCACAGGTCCGGGGTCATAAACGGGGAGTCCAGCATGACGTGCAGCAACTCCGTGATCCGCTGGTGTTCCTCGCCGTGACCCCTGTTCAAGAATCGGAACCAGTGGATTCCCTGCATGACCAGGGCGCGCAGGTGATCCGCCGTGAAGTTCGGGTGCCGCACGAGTAGGAGGTCGTGCACGGTGCCCACCAGCCGCGCCAGCAGCGTGGGGGGCGTGGTCGGGTCGCTCAGCAGGGTCGGGACCGCGTCCGGCCCTAACGCCCGCAGCTGCTCGATGATCGGCAGGGATGGCGTGGCCGGATTGGCAGCGAGGTTCACCAGCACGTCCCCGGTGGCGACCTCGGCGTACACGCCCAGCAGTTCGGGCGGTAGTGACTCCCCGGTGTGGATGTATGGGTTGAGCGCACCCGGTCCCAGGCGAGCCAGCAGTTCGGGCGGTAGTGACTCCCCGGTGTGGATGTATGGGTTGAGCGCACCCGGTCCCAGGCGAGCCAGCACCTCGCGCGCCACCGAAGGTGGCAGCGTCGGGTTTTCCAATAACGCCCAGGTCACCCAGTCTTCCGGGTCGCTGGCGAGACGCCGGGCCAGAGGCTCGTCCAGCGGCGCTTTCTGGGCCATGTTCCGCCGGGCTTGCCCGTTGTGCGAATTCAGGAGCGTGTCCCGCACATCGGGCGGCAGGTCCGGGCGTTCGGCGAGTTCGCCCTGATCGTACTCATCCAGTCCGGGCAGTAGCTTCCGGAAGAACTCTGCCGCGAGTGGCCGGTCTGGCAGCGCCCACACGGGCAAGGGGCCGTACCCGGCCATCACGAAGAGTTCTGGCGTCGGTCAGGTCCTGTCGTTGCAATAGACCGTAAGAGGCTGCCGGGTGACCCAGCAGCGCGGCGCGGATCTCGGGAAGCAGGTTAGGCGTTCGCGTCAGATCAGACAGGCCGCTCCCACCTCTGCCTTCCCGGAGCTGACCGACCACCCGCCACTGCTCCTCGGGCGGCCAGGACGGATCGAAGGGTTCTTTGTCAGTTCCGTCTTCCCGGTACGCGTGGGCTTCCTGCACCAGCGGGTGCGGATCAGCCCTCAGGTGCTCCAGCAGCTCTGCGGGCAGGTCGGCGCGGCCCATGACGGCGGCGCGGACGGTGGGGTCCGGGTCGGTGGCGTATGCGCCCAGCAGGTTCGGGGGGATGGGTTCGTTCCTGGCGACCGTGCGGCGCAGGTTCACGTCCGCTCCGCTGAAGAACGCCAGCAGCGCCGAGCGCACGTCGTCCCCCACCGACGGGTTCTTGAGGACAGCGAGCCGGATGCGCCACTCGGGGTCGCCCGCGAGATCGGCCAGGGTGCGCCCCGGCGTGCTGGGGTTCGCGGCGACCGCACGGCGGACCTGCGCCCACTCGCTGCGGGCCAGGGTGTCCAGCGTTCGGGGCAGGGTCATGGGGTTGCCAGCCTCAGTTAGATGGGCGGACAGTGGGAGGGTGATGCGCGGACGGTCCTCCATGATCTGGACGACTGAGGGGTCCAGGTCCCCGTACAACGGCGTGACCCAGGCGTCCGGCACGGACAGGTTCCCGGCGACCGCCACACGCAGCTTCGCGTCGGGCGAGGCCACCCAGGCGTTCACCTGTTCCCGCGTCGGGTCGAGGGTGCTGCGGGCGGCAAGGACTTCCTCCGGGTCGCCACTGAAGGTCACCTGATAGGTGCCGCCCAGACTGTCACCCGTCAGGTACGACAGCTGCCCGAACGGCATCACTTCACCGCTGGCGAGGTCCCACAGGTACGTGCCATACCCACCGAGATCTGCACTGTCGATCGCTTCCCGGATCTCCCCTTCCAGTTCCGGCGGCAGGGTCAGTGCCTGCCCGTCCTCGTCAAGCACTTCCAGTTCGAGCTGCGTTTCGTCGCTGTGCCAGTGATAGGCGAACTGCACGCGGCTCACCCCAGCGCGGTGCAGGCGGCGGGTGAATCCTGCCGGGAAGACACTCACGGGCCTTCCTCCTGTTCGCTCAGGCGGGCGGCGCCGCGCGCCATCCAGGGGCGCAGGGGCAGGTCGCCCAGCCAGTCCTGCACGGTGGGGATCTCGCCGCCCATGTCCTCACGGACGTGCTGCTCGCCGATCAGGCGTACGGGGACTTTCTTTCCGGTACTGAGGGTCAGCGTGGGGCCGAACACCTGTTCACACAGGAAGATGCCCAGGCTGGAGTGCAGGACGGCGCGGTGGCGGACGTCCGGCAGGTGGGCCTTGGTCTGGTCGAACCAGTTGTGGATGGGCAGGTACTCGTCGGGCGTCCCGCCGAACTGACGGCTGGAGCTGATCGCGTGGTGGTACGGGTGCGCCATGCCCCAGGGTACGCGGGTAGAGCGGGGGCCGCGTGCTGACCAACCCGCCTACGCCTGCGTCAGTTCTTCCTGCCGGGCGTCGATGATCTTTCTGGTCAGGTGGTCCGGGACGGGCTGGTAGGGGCCGGCGGTCACGCTGAAGGCGGCGCGGTCGCCGGTCAGGGAGCGCAGGGCGGCGCTGTAGTCGTGCAGTTCGGCCTGTGGGACGAGGGCGGTGATGGTGGTGACGGTGCCGGTGGTGTCGATGCCCTGCACGCGGGCGCGGCGGGTCTGGAGGTCGCCGAGGAGGTCGCCGGTGAAGCGGGCGGGCGCGCGGACTTTCAGGTGGCGGGTGGGTTCGAGCAGGCCGGGGCGGGCGTGTTCCAGCGCATTTTTCAGGGCGAGGGCTCCGGCGGCGCGGAAGGCGAGGTCGCTGCTGTCCACGTCGTGGTAACTGCCGTCGAGGACGGTGACGTGCAGGTCCTGGAGGGGGTACCCGGCGAGTGGCCCGCGTTGCAGGGCGTCCTGCACGCCTTTTTCGATGCTGGGGATGTACTTGCCGGGGATGGCGCCGCCCACCACGGCGGAGCGGAAGCTGAAGCCGGGCCCGGGTTCGATGCGGAGGTGGCAGTCGCCGTACTGGCCGTGCCCGCCGCTCTGTTTCTTGTGTTTACCCTGTGCCTGGGCGGGTGCGTGGATGGTTTCGCGGTACGGGACGCGGGGGGTGGTGGCGGTGACGTTCACGCCCAGCGCGGCGAGGCGTTCGGTGGCGATGCCCAGGTGCAGGTCGCCCATGCCGGACAGCAGGCCCTCGCCGGTCTGGGGGTCGCGGGCGTAGCGCAGGGTGGGGTCCTCGTCGGTCAGGCGGGTCAGGGCGGCGCCCAGGCGGTCCTCGTCGGCGCGGCTGACGGGGTGGATGGCGACGGTGTGGGCGGGTTCCGGGAGCCACAGCGGGTCGTACAGGATGGGGTCGGTGGGGTCGGCGAGGGTGTCTCCGGCGTGCAGGTCCGGGAGTTTGGTCAGGACGCCGATGCTCCCGGCGGGCAGTTCGGTCACCTCGGTCAGGTCGCGGCCGTTGGGGAGGTACAGGTGCGCGGCGCGCAGGTCGCCGCCCTGGGTGGTGTTGCGGATGGTGTCGCCGGGGCGCAGCGTGCCGCTCCAGACGCGGATGAACGCCTGTTTGCCCACGAAGGGGTCGAGGCTGACGCGCCACACGCGGGCGCTGAAGGGGGCGTCCGGGGTGGGGTCGCGGGTCTGGCCGTCCACGCCGCTGACCGGGCCGCGTTCGCGGGCGCTGCGCAGGCCCGTGACCATCAGGTCCAGCAGAGCGTCCACGCCCACGCCGCTGTGCGCGCTGACCGGCAGGACGGGGTACAGCGTGCCGGCGTGGACGGCGCGCGTGAAGGCGGCGTGCAGTTCGTCGGTGCTGATGACGCTGCCGTCCAGGAAGCGGTTCATGAGGTCGTCGTCGGTCTCGACGATGGCGTCGGTCAGGGCGGCCTGCGCGTCTTGCAGGGCGGCGCGGTCGCTGGGCGGCAGGTCCTGGGGGGGGCTGACCTCGCCGGTCAGGACGTCGATCACGCCCCGGAAGTCGGCGCCCTCGCCCAGTGGCAGGTAGGCCGGGGCGACCGGGCCGCTGAGGCTGGCGCGCAGGTCGGCGAGGACGGCGTGGTAGTCGGCGCGGTCGCGGTCCATCTGGTTCACGGCGATCAGGCGCGGCATGGCGAAGCGGTCGGCGGTCGCCCAGACGCGTTCGGTACCGACCTCGACGCCGCTGACGGCACTGACGACGATCACGGCGGTGTCGGCGGCGCGGATGCCGCCCCGGATCTCGCGCACGAAGTCCGCGTAGCCGGGCGTGTCGAGCAGCGTGATGTCCGTCCCGTGGTGGGTCAGGCGCAGCACGCCGGTCGTGACGCTGAAGCCGTGGGCTTTCTCGATGTCGGTGTGGTCGCTGCGGGCGGTGCCGTCCTCGACCCGTCCGGCGCGTGAGATGGCCCCGCTGCGCAGCAACAGGGCCTCGGAGAGCGTGGTTTTACCGGCGCCGCTGTGGGCGGCGAGACTGACGATCCGAACGGGCACACGAACCACCGATCCTTTGTGGGGGACTGGGAGGCGGGCGAACGCACACCGGCAACCGTGAACGTGAAAGCTGGGTACTGCCGAGTGTACACCCCGCGCCCCCAGCCGCATGGACCGGCCGCCTGTCCCTGTGCCGCCGCGCTGCCCCTCCCGTATCGTGGGGGGTGATGCCGGACGACGCCTCTCCCCTGCCCCCCCTGCCTGACGCCGCGCCTGGCGGGATTCTGATCACGCCGGACGGGTCGCGCACGGCGCACAGCGTCCGTTTCGGCGAGGCGTACGGGTCGCGGCATGGCGCGGCGGCACAGGCGCGGCACGTCTTTCTGGAGGGCACGGGCACGCACGTTCACCCGGCCCCGCGCGTGCTGGAGGTGGGGTTCGGGCTGGGCGTGAACTTCCGCGCGACGGTGGCGGACGCGGCGGCGCGCGGCGCGGCGCTGGCCTACCACGCCTTCGAGTTCGACCCGGCTCCCCGCGCCCTGCTGCGCGAGGTGGCGCGCGGCGGCCAGGGGGCAGAGCACCCGGTCTGGGAGGCGCTGCTCGCGGCGTGGCCGGAATCGGGCCTGGAGCCGCAGGAGCTGCCGCAGGAACTCCAGGTGCAGGCGGGCTGCGTGAGCGTGACCGTCACCTTCGCGGACGTGCTGACCGCCCCGCTGCCGGACGCCTGGGCGAGCGCACTGTACCTGGACGGATTCTCGCCGTCCCGCAATCCGGAGGTCTGGACGCCGGAGTTCGTGGCGCGGGTGGCGGGCACGCTCGCGCCGGGCGGGGTGCTGGGCACGTACAGCGCCGCCGGGCACGTGCGCCGCGCGCTGGAGGCGGCCGGGCTGCGCGTGGAACGCCGCCCCGGCGCGCCCGGCAAACGCGAGTGCCTGCGCGCCGTGCGGGAGGGCTGATGCACGTCGTCGTGATCGGGGCGGGGATCGCGGGGGCGTCGAGCGCGTACTTCCTGGCCCGCGCAGGCGCACGGGTGACGGTCGTGGACGCCGGGCTGCACCGCGCCAGTGGCGTGCCGAGCGCCCTGATCAACCCGGTGCGCGGGCAGTCGGGCGGCGTGGACGCCCGCGCGCTGGAGGGCATGGCCTTCACCTGGGCGCTGCTGCGCGAGCTGGGCGCGGCAGGCTGGGCCGTGCCGCACGGGCAGACGGGCGTACTGCGACCCATCCCGGACGACCGCGCGCGGGCGCGTTTCGAGCGGAACCTGCCGGCCGCGCTGCGCCACGGGTGGCTGCCGCCCGCCGACGCGCCGGAAGCCCTGGCACCCGGCTGGGCCCATGTCCTGCACCTGCCAGAGGGCGGGTGGGTGGACGGCCCGGCCTTCGCCGGCGCCCTCGTGCGGGCATCCGGGGCGCGGGTCGTGCGGGGGCGGGCGCAGGAGTGGACGGCGCGCACCGTCACGCTGGCGGGCACCGACACCCTGCCCACCGGAACCCTGCACGCCGAGACCCTGCCCGCCGACGCCGTGGTCTTCTGCGGCGGTTCGGTGGGTAGCGCGTGGCGGGGCGAGGCGGGCACGCACCGCATGGGCACCCTGCTGACCCTGGACCGCGCCGTGACCGGCGTGCCCGTCAGTTTCGGCGCGTACCTCGCCCCGGCGGCGGCGGGCGGGGTGCTGGGCGCGACCTTCGAGACGCCCGCGCCGACCTGGGCGCCGGAGGTGTTGCCGCTGGGGTCGCTGGGCTGGCTGCTGGGCAAGGGCGAGGCCCTGACCGGGCTGCGGGGCGCGCGGGTCACGGGCCGCTGGACCGGGTCGCGGCTGTCCGGTCTGCGCGCCGGGGCGCAGGCCGACGGATCGTGGCGACTGAGCGGCCTGAGCAGCAAGGGCTTCCTGCTGGGGCCGCTGCTGGCCCATGAACTGGCCGGTCAGGTGCGGGCCTCGCTGGACGCCCCGGACCCGCGCCCAGCCGGATGAAACGCTTCCAGCGGGGGGCGCGTCACGCGGCGGGTGACGTGCCGCGCCCCCCGCAAGGGTGAACACGAATACAAAGGTGCATTAGACTGTGCAGGTTATGGCGACTTACCGCATCTGTTTGATTGAAGGCGACGGCATCGGCCACGAAGTCATCCCCGCCACCCGCCGCGTGCTGGACGCCGCCGGCTTCAGCGCCGAGTACGTGCACGCCGAGGCCGGGTACGAGTACTTCCTCGATCACGGCACCAGCACCCCGCAGGCCACCTACGACGCCGTGGAGAACACCCACGCCACCCTGTTCGGCGCGGCCACCAGCCCCACCGGCCAGAAACCCGCCGGCTTCTCCGGCGCGATCCGCCACCTGCGCCAGAAGTACGGCCTGTACGCCAACGTGCGACCCACCAAGACCCGCCCGGTGCCCGGCGCGTACGAGAACGTCGACCTCGTGATCGTCCGTGAGAACACCCAGGGTCTGTACGTGGAGCAGGAACGCCGCTACGGCGACACCGCCATCGCCGACACGGTCATCACCCGCGAGGCCAGCGACCGCATCGGCAAGTTTGCCGCCGACCTCGCCATGAAACGCTCCGGGCGCCTGACCGTCGTGCACAAGGCGAACGTGCTGCCCGTCACGCAGGGCCTGTTCCTGAACACCATCCTCGACCACGCCGCGACCGTCGAGGGCCTGAACACGGGCACCATGATCGTGGACAACGCCGCCATGCAGCTCGTCCGTAACCCCCAGCAGTTCGACGTGATGGTCATGACCAACATGTTCGGCGACATCCTGTCCGACCTCGCCGCCGGACTGGTCGGCGGTCTGGGCATCGCCGCCAGCGGCAACGTGGGCGACAAGTTCGGCATCTTCGAGTCCGTGCACGGCAGCGCGCCGGACATCGCCGGGCAGGGCATCAGCAACCCCACCGCGACCATCCTCGCGGCCGTCCTGATGCTCGACCACATCGGCGACCACGAAACGGCCCGCCGCATCGACGCGGCCGTGAACAAGGTCCTCGTCGAGGGGCCCCGCACCCGCGACCTCGGCGGCACCGCCGGCACCGAGGAATTCACGAACGCCGTCATCGCCGCCCTGGCGTAACCGCAGCGCAACGAGAAGGGGGGCCGGACACGCTGAGCGTCCGGCCCCCCTCCTGTGGACGGGTTCCGTCTGTTTCGTGGACAGATCGGAAAGGCACCGATCTGCCCACTCCACGCCCGGAGGGGCGTTTCGGCTCCTACTCGCTCCGCTCGGATTGAATGGCTTACAAAGCCATTCAATCGGAGTCTGTATTACAGCTTGACGATCATCTTGCCGGTGTTCTGGCCCTTCAGGAGGCCCATGAACGCCTCGGGCGTCCGGTCGATGCCTTCCACGACGGTCTCGTCGAATTTCATCTGCCCGCTGGCGATCCACCCGCCGACTTCCTGCGCGAAGGTGTCGAACAGGTCGTAGTGGGGCGTGACCAGGAAGCCGCGCACCGTGAGTTGCTTGCCGATGATCTGCACCATGTTGCGCGGGCCGGGGGTGGGTTCGGTGGAGTTGTACTGGCTGATCATGCCGCAGATGGCAATGCGGCCCATGGAGTGCATGGCGCTGATCGCGGCCTCGAGGTGCTCGCCGCCGACGTTGTCGAAGTACACGTCGATGCCGTCCGGCGCGGCGGCCCTGAGCTGCTCGCCGACCGGGCCGTCCTTGTAGTTGAAGGCGGCGTCGAAGCCGAGGTTGCCGGTCAGGTGCGCGACCTTCTCGGCGCTGCCGGCGCTGCCGATCACGCGCGAGGCACCCTTCAGGCGGGCGATCTGGCCGACGGCGCTGCCGACCGCTCCGGCCGCGCCGGACACGAACACCACGTCGCCGGGCTTGAATTCGGCGGTGCGCAGCAGGCCCGCGTAGGCGGTCAGGCCGGGCATGCCCAGCACGCCCAGGTACGCGCTCAGGGGCACGCCGTCGAGTTCCGGCAGCACCTTCACGCGCCCGGCGTCGATGTTGGCGTGGGTGCGCCAGCCCTGGTCGTGCAGGACGTGCGCGCCGACGGGCACGCGGGCGTCCTCGCTGTGCGTGACGACGCCGACGGCCCCGCCGGTCATGGTTTCACCCAGCGCGAAGGGCGGCACGTAGCTCTTGACGTCGTTCATGCGGCCGCGCATGTACGGGTCGACGGTCAGGAACAGGTTGCGCACCTGGATCTGGCCCTGGCCGGGGGCGGCCAGTTCAATGTTCACAACGTTGAAATCGCTGTGCTGGGGTTCGCCCTGGGGCCGGGCCGCGAGTTGCACTTCACGTGAAGTCGTCATGCGGCCCACTGTGCACCTTCATGAGAACCCAGCACGGTGAGGCAGGTGACGTTAGGGGTGTTCCATGCCAGAGGACACCCCCCCGAAGCAGAATTGTTCTACGCGTCCAGCGCGGCCTCGAAGTCGCCCAGCAGGTCGCCGATGTCCTCGATGCCGATGCTCAGGCGCAGCAGGTTCGGGGTAATGCCCAGGCGGCGGCGTTCGGGTTCCGGCAGCGGGCGGTGCGAGGTGCCCCACGGCCACGACAGCGTGGTGATCACGTCCGCCAGCGACGGCGCGAGCGGAATGCGGCCGGCCAGGGCCTTCACGAAGCGCGGCGCGTCCTCGATATCCGCACTCAGCATGCCGCCGAAGCCCTGCGGGAACAGGTCCATGGCGAGGTGGAACTGCGGGTGGTCACTGAGGCCGGGGTGGTACACGGCCTTCACGCGCGGGTGGTTGACCAGCACGTCCGCGACCGCCTGCGCGTTGCCGCTGTGGGCGCGCATCCGCAGGCCCAGCGTCTTGAGGCCCTGCATGGTCATCCAGGCGTCGAAAGCGCTGATGGTGCCGCCCAGGCGCAGCAGGCGCGTGCGGGCCAGCGCGACCAGTTCCGGCGAGGCGCACAGCACGCCCCCGAACGCCGAGGAGTGCCCGCTGAGGTACTTGCTGACCGAGTGCGTCACGAGGTCCGCGCCGTGCTCGGCGGGGCGGAACACGGCGGGACTGGCGAAGGTGTTGTCCACGCTCAGCAGCGCGCCGCGTTCGTGCGCCAGCCGGGCCAGGGCGGGCACGTCCGGCACGGTCAGCAGCGGGTTGGTGAGGCTCTCCACGTGCACCACGCGGGTGTTCGGCCGGAAGGCGTCCTCGACCTCGTTCAGGTCGCAGGCGTCCACGAACGACACCTCGATGCCCAGACGCGGGAATTCCTCGGCCAGCAGTGCGTACGTCACGCCGTACACGCGGGCGTCCGTGATGACGTGATCCCCGGCCTTCAGCACGCCCAGCAGCGCCGCGCTGATGGCCGCCATGCCGCTCCCGGCCACCAGCGCCGCCCCGGTGTCCTCCAGGGTCGCCAGGGCGCGTTCCAGGGTCGCGGCGTTCGGGGTGCCGTTGCGGTAGTAGAAGCTGGCGGGGTCCTCGCCGCTCATGGCGCGGTCCAGGTCGTCCAGGTCCGCAAAGGCGTACACGGTGCTCTGGTAGATGGGTTCCACCAGCGCGGCCGCGCGGTTGGGGCGGGCCTCCTCACCGGCGCGGGCGGCCAGGGTGGTCAGGTCGTACTTCACGGGCGCCGCAGCGGACTGACCGCCGGGGGCATCAGGGGTGGGTTGGCTCACGTTGCGCATTGTACGGAGCGCGGCGCATCCACGCGCCGCCCGGAGGCAGGCAGGCCGGTGGACGCCCGGTCAGCGAACCTGCCCGGCAGCCCTGCCGGCCCTGCCCGGCCGCAAAGCGAAGACCCCGCGCCGGACAGCGGGCGCGGGGTGACGGTGCTCCTCGGGGGGTGGCTTTACTCGGCGCCGGCCCAGAGGCCCTGGCGTTTCAGGGCGGCGACCAGACCGGGTTCACGGGCTTCCATGCCGCCGCCCTGCCCGAAGTACATGGTCAGCAGGCGCGCCCAGTCGCCGGGCTGATCGCCGCGCGCCGCGATGGGGTTCATGACCTGCACGGCCTCGCGGATCTCGTCGTCGCTGCCATCATGGTACGTGTCGGTGTGAATGACCAGCGGGCGCGGCACACGGGGGCGGTACGGGGCGTTCTCGGCGGGCGTGCCGATGGTCAGCGCCGCGAAGGGCAGCACGCCCTGCGGGAGGCTCAGTTCGGTGATGATGTCGTCCAGGCCGTTCAGGACCCCGCCGATCCAGCAGCCCTGGTAGCCGAGCATCTCGGCGGCGGTCAGCAGGTTCGTGCCGGCCATGACGGCGTCCCCGATCCCGAAGTGAATGGCGATGGCCGGCCACTGACCGGCCTGCCTGCCGCTGACCTGCAGCACGCGCTCCACGCGGCGCACGTCGGCGCACACGACGAAGGCCTCGCTGGCCGTGGCGATGTGCGCGTTGGTGGTCAGTTCCGCGAGGCGGGCGCGCCCCTCCGGGCGGGTGATGCGGATCAGGGAGTACAGCTGCGCGGTCGCGTCGGTCGGGGCGCGCTGCGTGGCGTGCAGGATGGCTTCGAGGTGATCGGCCGGGAGGGGCAGCGGCGAGCCGTCCGCATGGGTACGGTACTGGCGGACGGTGCGGTGCGCGTCGTAGAACGCGGTGACTTCGGCGGGGGTGTAGGTCTTCGTGGCGACGGTCATGCGGGCAACCATACGCGCCGCGCCCGGCCGGAACGGGAAGCTGGATCACGGCGCCCGGAGGGACCGGCCCGCTCAGCGCAGGGCGGGAATCAACCGGCCCGGCCCGGTCTGGCCACGCAGGGACCGCCAGCCGGCGCTGCTCAGGCGCTGCCCGCCGGCCGTCACGATCAGGGCCTCGCAGCCGGGCAGGTCGTTGACCAGGGCCAGCGCCGCCGCCGGCGCCATGACGCTCAGGGCGGTCGCCAGGGCGTCGGCGGACGCGCATTCCGGCGCGGTGACGGTCACGCCCGGCATGTCCTGCACGGGCGTCCCGGTGCGCGGGTCAATCACGTGCGAGTACCGGCGGTCCCCCACCTGAAACCCCGGATGCGCGCAGCCGCTGCTGGCCAGCGCCGCGCCCCGCACCCGCAGCCGGGCCAGCGGGGGCGCGTCGTCCCGCACGGTGAAAGGATCGGCCACGCGGACCTGCACGCCCGGCCCGCCAATCACGCGCAGGTCCCCGCCCGCGTTCACGAGGACGCTGCGCACGCCGGGGCAGCGCGAGGCGACGGTGGCGGCGCAGTCCACGATGTACCCCTTGGCGATGGCGTTCAGGCCGATGGGGTACCGGGCGTGCAGGGTGGCGCTGCCGTCCGGGTACAGCGTCCACGGTTCGGCGCGCAGGGCGCTGGCCTGCCGCGCCAGCGTTCCCGGCGTGGGTTCCCGCCCGGTCGCGCCGGCCTGCCGCCACAGCATGCCGAAGGCGTCCGCGCCGGGATGGAACGCCCCGCCACTGAGGGTCCGCCAGTGGTCTGCGAGGCGCAGGACGCGCAGCAGGTCCAGGCTCAGCGGGACGTGCGCGCCCCCCTGCGCCTGCCAGCGGCACAGTTCGCTGGTGGGGTCGAAACGGTTGAACACGCGGCTCAGGCGGTCGATCTCGGTCAGGGCGGCGCCCGAGGCGTGCTCGGCGTGGGCGCGGGTGCGGGCCACGACCTGCACCTCGACGTGGGTGCCGAGTCGTTCGTGGATGCTGTGCAGCCGGTGCGTGGGTCGCACGGCGTTCAGCAGGGTTGTCAGGATCACGCCGGCTATTCTGCCCGAAAATTCTTGAACCGGGTTAAAAACGGCACCCCCCCCTACCGCGCGCCGCTGGGGGGGGACGACCCGACCCACGCACAGGGACGCGGGTGGAGCAGCCTGCCCGGGCCATTCAATCCGAGATCAGCCCGAGATCAGGCGGGCGGCTGGTTGCTGGCCGAGTAGAAGATCAGCGCGATCAGCAGGATGTCCAGCGCCCAGCTCGCCGGCCGGCGCAGCCGCTCGTCCCGCCGGGCACGCAGGAACTGGATCCCCAGCCGCACGACCAGCAGGCCAGCAATCAGGAAGGCGCTGGGCGCCGGGCCGCCACTGATCAGCGGCCACAGCAGCAACCCCGCCAGGACCGCCAGCAGCAGGAAACTCGCGGCGGTCAGCGCGTCGGGCGCGGGCCGCTGCGGTCCCGGCCCACCGGAAGAAGGGGAAGGAGAATCCGTCACGGCCGCATTAAAGCAGACCCACCACGGGCGCAGGGAACCTGGGTATCACCCGGCGCGGCCCGGAGCCGTCGCGCCAGCGTCCGCACTGGCCGGGTCCTGATCGGCGGCCTGCGCCGCGTCGCCGGTGGGTGCGGGGGCCAGCACCAACACGCTGTTCGGCGGCAGGTTCAGGCGCAGGTGGTGCGGCTGTCCGTTCCAGCCTTCCCCTTTCGCGGTCAGGTCCGGCTGCTGCGTGCCGAACCCGCCGTACCCGCCGTCGTCGGTGGACAGCAGCACCCGGTACTCTCCGCCCACCGGCACGCCCACCGGGTAGATGTCACGGTACACGGGCGTCAGGTTCGCCACGACCAGACTCCACGCGCCGCCCACCGGGTCGCGCCGCAGGAAGGCGTACACGCTGTTCTCGACGTCGTCCGCGCTGATCCACTGCAGGCCCTCGTCGCGGGTGTCGGCCACGTGCCAGTCCGGGCGGCCCCGGTACAGGCCGTTCAGGTCCCGCACGAGGTTCAGCACGCCCCGGTGGTCCGGCTGGTCCGCCAGGTGCAGCGGCAGCGCCTGATCGTGGTTCCACTCGGTGGGCTGCGCGAACTCCTGCCCCATGAACAGCAGTTTCTTGCCGGGCGTGGCCCACATCAGTGCCAGGAACGCGCGGTACCCGGCGCGCTGCGCGTACCAGTCGCCGGGCATCTTCATGACCATGCTCTTCTTCAGGTGCACGACCTCGTCGTGACTGATCGCCAGGACGTAGTTCTCGCTGGTACGGTACGCGTTGAAGAACGTCAGCGCGTGGTGGTGGTACCGGCGCCACAGCGGGTCCTCCTCGAAGTACCGCAGGGTGTCGTTCATCCAGCCCATCGCCCACTTGTAATCGAAGCCCAGGCCGTGCGGGCTGGGGGTGGTCACGCCGGGGAACGACGTGCTCTCCTCGGCCACGATCATGCAGCCCGGCGCCATGTGATGCACGACCTCGTTCAGGCGTTTCAGGAACGCGATGGCTTCCAGGTTCTCGCGGCCCCCGTGCACGTTCGGGATCCACTCGGTCCGGGAGAAGTCCAGGTACAGCATGCTCGCCACGGCGTCCACGCGCAGGCCGTCCACGTGGAAGTCCTGCAACCACTTGAGGGCGGAGCCGATCAGGAACATCACGACCTCGTTGCGGCCGTAATCGAAGATGTACGTGTTCCAGTCCTGATGGTAGCCCTTGCGGGGGTCGGCGTACTCGAACAGCGGCGTGCCGTCGAACCGGCCCAGGCCCGCCGGGTCGGTCGGGAAGTGCCCCGGAACCCAGTCCAGAATCACGCCGACGCCCAGCGCGTGCAGGTGATTGACGAGGTACTTGAAGTCCTCCGGGCTGCCCATGCGGCTGGTCGGCGCGTAGTACCCGGTCACCTGATACCCCCACGACCCGTCGAACGGGTGCTCCATGACGCCCAGCAGCTCGACGTGCGTGTACCCCATGAACGTCACGTACTCGCCCAGCCGGTGCGCCAGATCACGGTAGTTCAGGAACCAGCCGTCCTCGCGCCGCGCCCAGGACGGCAGGTGCACCTCGTACACGCTGACCGGGCGGTCCAGGCCCGCGCTGCGCTCCGCCATCCACCCGCCGTCCGTCCAGTCGAACGGCTGCTCCCACACGATGCTGGCCGTCGCCGGGCGCACCTCGAAGAACGACCCGTACGGGTCCATCTTGTCCTCGGTGCGGCCGTCCGGGCCGGTGATGCGGAACTTGTACCGCTGCCCGTTGCGCGCCGACGGCACGAACGCCCCCCAGAACCCGAAGTCCAGGCGCTGCATGGGGTTATCGAAGCCGTTGAAGCCGTTGAAGTCGCCCACCACGCTCACGTGATGCGCGTTCGGAGCCCACACGCCGAAGCGCACGCCCTGCACCCCGTTCTCCGTGACCGGATGCGCGCCCAGCAGATGATCGGGCCGCACCAGATCCGCCGTGACGAGCTTCTGAAGGTGACCATGATCCAGCGGAAGCGCTTCACTCATGCCCCGAGTGTAGCCGCGCCCCACGCCCCACCCGCCGCCCACACGGCGAACATGAAGGAACGGTCAGAACGACACGGGTCGAGGGGCGGCCCGCGCACTGCGAATCCGCCCCCCGCCTCCGGGGCCGTTGTCCGGATTCCGTCTGCTCCGTTGACAACCCGGAACTGCACCGCCCCTGCTTACTCCACACCCGGAACCCGTTTTGCTCCCACTCTGCAGAGCAGCTCTACGAGTCGCTTCGCTCGGATTGAAGGGTCTTTGCAGCCCCTTCAATCGGAGTCCGTATCACACCTTGACGATCCAGCCCTCGGGCGCCTCGCGGTCGCCGTACTGGATGCCGACGAGTTCGTCGTACAGGCGGCGGGTGACGGGGCCGACCTCGGTCTCGCTGTGGAACACGTGGAAGGTGTCGCCGTGCTGGATGCCGCCGATGGGCGTGATGACGGCGGCGGTGCCGCACGCGCCGGCCTCGGCGTACCCGTCGAGGCGATCGATGAACACGTCGCCCTCGACGACGTTCAGGCCCAGGCGGTGCTCGGCGATGTGCAGCAGGCTGTACTTGGTGATGCTGGGCAGGATGCTGGGGGATTTGGGCGTGATGAAGGTCTGGCCGTCTTTCGTGATGGCGAAGAAGTTCGCGGCGCCGACCTCCTCGATCTTGGTGTGCGTGGCGGGGTCAAGGTAGATGGCGTCCGCGAAGTGGCGGTCCTTGGCCTGCGCGCCGGGCAGGAGGCTGGCGGCGTAGTTGCCGCCGACCTTGGCGGCGCCGGTGCCGTGCGGCGCGGCGCGGTCCATGCCGGACGTGATGAAGTTGTGGGGGGTCAGGCCGCCCTTGAAGTACGCGCCGACGGGAATGGCGAACACCCCGAAGATGAATTCCGGGGCGGTGCGCACGCCGATGTTGTCGCCCACGCCGATCACGTAGGGGCGCAGGTACAGGGCGCCGCCGGTGCCGTAGGGGGGAATCCAGTGTTCGTTGGCTTTCACGACCTGACGGCAGGCGTCGATGAACTGTTCGGTGCTGACCTCGGGCATCAGGACGCGGCGGCAGCTGGCCTGCATGCGCGCGGCGTTCTGGTCCGGGCGGAACAGGTTGATGCTGCCGTCGGCGGCGCGGTACGCCTTGAGGCCCTCGAAGCACTGCTGGCCATAGTGCAGGGCGGTGCTGCCCTCGCTGATGTGCAGGACGTTGTCGAGGGTCAGGGTGCCCTGGTCCCACGCGCCGTCACGCCAGTGCGAGAGGTAGCGTTCGTCGGTGCGGATGTAACTGAAGCCCAGCGTGTTCCAGTCGAGGTCCACAGGGGGGCGGGGGGTCCGGGTCGTCATGCCGTCCATTGTGGCCCAGGCGCGCCCCGCCGGTCTATTGCCCGTTGCGGATGGCGGGACGGCCCCCACGGGGTCTACCGGCCGTCAACCCTCCAGCACGTTGCGGCGGAAGCGGTCGAGGATGGCGAGGCCCACCTCGCCGCTCTTTTCCGGGTGGAACTGCGTGGCGTGCAGGTTGCCGTGGCTGAGCGCCGCCCAGAACGGTACGCCGTACTCGGTGAGTGCCCCGGCGTCCACCTCGACGGTCAGGGGCACGTAGTACGAGTGCACGAAGTACGCGTAGGCGGGGCAGGCGAGGTCGGCCAGCAGGGGGCTGTCGCCGACCTTGTCGAGGCTGTTCCAGCCCATCTGCGGGACCTTGCGCTGCGTGTCCTGGGGGAAGCGCAGGACGGTGCCGGGGATCAGGCCGAGGCCCGCCACGCCCGGCGCTTCCTCGCTGCCTTCGAGGAGCATCTGCATGCCCACGCAGATGCCCAGGATGGGTGTGCCGGCGGCGGCGGCGTCCAGGACCGGCTGGCGGAAGCCGCTGCGGTCGAAGGCGTCCATGACCTGCCGGAAGTGCCCCTGGCCGGGCACGACCAGGGCGCGGGCGCCGGGCACGTCGGCGGGGTCGCTGCTGACGCGCACGGTCATGCCGGCGCGTTCCAGGGCCTTGGCGGCGCTGCGGACGTTCCCGGCGCCGTAGTCGAGCAGCAGGACTTCCGGGCGTTCGGTGGTGGGGGCGGTCACAGGCTCCCCTTGGTGCTGGGCATGGTCTGCGTGGTGACCTGCACGGCGTCGCGCAGGGCGCGGGCGACGGCTTTCACGATGGCCTCGATGACGTGGTGAGCCTCGCGGCCCGCGAGGAGCCGGACGTGCATGGTGATGCCGGCGTGGTTGCACAGGCCGCGCAGGAATTCGCGCAGGTGGTAGTGGGTCATGCCGCCCGCGTCGCCCCAGACGTTCAGGGTCTCGGGTTCGAAGGCGAGGTGCGCGCGGCCCGACAGGTCCAGTACGACGTGCGCCAGTGTCTCGTCCATGGGCACGAAGGCGCTGCCGTAGCGTTCGATGCCCCGGCGGTCCCCGAGGGCCTGGGTGAGCGCCTGCCCGAGGGTGATGCCGGTGTCCTCGATCAGGTGGTGCGGTTCGATGTGCAGGTCGCCGGTCGCGCAGACGCTCAGGCCGATGCGGGCGTGGCGGGCCAGTGCGTCGAGCATGTGGTCCAGGAAGCCGTGCCCGGTGTGCGGGTGCTCGTAGGCGGCGGTGTTCAGGTCCAGCTGGACGGTGATGTCGGTTTCGGAGGTGGTTCGGGTGACGGTGGCCGCGCGACTCATGCCACGCATGGTAGAGGGCGCGGCGGGCCAGGAGTGTGGGGTTGTCGATGGAAGGAGGCGCGGTGCGGGGGATGCGGGGGGTGGCAGGCGGGGGGCGGTGGTGGGTGAATCCTCGCTTCCGGACGCCCGGTCATTCTGTCTTGACCGTAACGCCGTTCTGTTATAGACTAAATCCATGAAACTGAGCGATGTTCAGAAACGACTCCAGTCCCCGTTTCCCGCTCACATGGTGGCGTGGAAAGCCGTCGCCATCAGCAAGGACCGCAGCCGCGCCCTGCTCCTGGCCCACATCGACGCGCGCGCCGTCCAGGACCGCCTGGACGCCATCTGCCCCGACCACTGGGAATTCAGCGTGGAAGTCGTGCCCGGCACGCCCGTCCCCACCGTCAAGGGCCGCCTGACCGTCCTGGGCGTCAGCCGCGAGGACATCGGACAGGCCCCGGACGGCGACCTGAGCACCCTGAAAGCCGCCGCCAGCGACGCCCTGAAACGCTGCGCCGTGCACTTCGGCATCGGGCGCTACCTGTACGACCTGCCGCGCACCTGGAGCGACTGGGACGACACGAAACGCCAGCCCACCCACACCCCGGAACTGCCCGACTGGGCCCGCCCCGACCACGAACGCACCCCCGGCGGCGCGCACCTGATGCAGGCCATGGACCAATTGCGCTACGAACTGCCCGAGGACCTCGACCTGCAACGCGAGGTGTACCGCCACCTGAAAGCCGCGCTGGGCAGCCTGCACCCCGACCCGCAGCAGCCTCCGCTGGGGCAGCCGAAGGGCGGCCACACCGGACGGGCCGCGTGACCGGCAGCGACGCGACCGGTGACGACCGCCGCGCCCCGAACGCCCGGCAACTCCTGAACGCCACCCTGACCCTGCTGCTGCTGATGCTGCTGGGCGGCACCCTCGCCCGCCTGCTGTAGACACCCTCTATGCGCCCCGGCCCGCCTCTCCCGGCGGGCTTTCTTCTGCACGGCTCTCTGCTGCACGGCTCTCCCCTGCCGGGCGCAGGTCGAACAGCGTGTGCCCGGTGCGGATACCCAGCGGGCGGGTCGTCCAGTGCTCCTGCGTCTGCACCTGCAAGCCGGCGGCGCGGAACAGGGCGTGCCAGTCGCCCTGCGAGCGGTGCGCGTGCGGGTGCCCGGCCTCCAGGTTCAGCAGGGCGTCCAGCCACTGTCCGGCGCGGCCGGGCCGGCGTCCACCCGCCTCCAGGTCCTCGATGACGATCACGCGGCCCGACACGCGCGCCGCCTCGCGCAGCACCGCCAGCGGGTCGGGGCAGTGATGCAGTACGAACGCCAGCAGCACCGTGCCGAACTGCGCGTCCGGGAACGGCAGGCGACCCTGGACCAGCACGCGGGTCAGACCGCCGCGCCGCGCCAGCGTGCGGGCGCACGGATGCGCGATCAGGCGCTGCCCCCACGCACCGGGATGCGGCGGCACGTCTGCCAGCGTCACCGCCCAGCCCTGCCGGGCCAGCAGCGCCCCGGTGTGCCCGGTCCCCGCCCCCAGGTCCAGCAGGGTGCGGCCAGCGGGGACGTACGGCCGCAGTCTGCGCGCGACCCACCGGGCGCGGGGCCAGCCGACCGGGCCGTACAGCGCGGCGATCAGGGCGTCCAGACGGGACTGCACGGCCTACACGCCCCGTTTCTTGGTGCCCTTCATGGGGGCGTGCGTCCAGGGGTCGTCCGGCCAGGGGTGCCTGGGGTAGCGGCCGCGCAGGTCCTTGCGCACCTCAAAGTACGAGGAATTCCAGAAGGACCGCAGGTCCTGCGTGACCTGCACGGGCCGCCCGGCGGGCGACAGCAGGTGCAGCAGCACGGGCGTGCGGCCCCCGTTCACGCTGGGCGTGTCGGCCAGCCCGAACAGTTCCTGCAACTTCACCGCCAGGATCGGGGCCTCGCCGGGGCGGTACGTCAGCCGGATGCGGCTGCCGGTGGGCACCGTCAGGTGCGTGGGGGCCAGTTCGTCCAGCCGGGCCGGGAGCGGCCAGGGCAGCCGCGCCTGCACGGCCGGCAGGAGGTTCAGGCGGCCCAGGTCCTCCCGCGAGCGGGCCGAGCCGAGGTGCGGTCCCAGCCAGTCCTCCAGGGTGTCCAGCAGCGCGGCGTCGCTCAGGTCGGGCCAGTCGGTCTCGTCGGGCCGCCACGCCCGGACGGACCCCACCCGGTCGCGCAGCGCCTGCGCCTCGGGGCTGAAGGTCAGCAGGCGCAGGCCCTCGGCGCGGATCGCCCCGGCCAGGGCGTCCACACGGGCCTGCGCGGGCAGGTCACGCAGGGGCCGCGCTTCGAGCATCAGCGCCCCGAAGCGCCGCTCGCGCTGCGCGACCAGCGTGCCGGTGCGGGCGTCCCAGCGCACCGCGTCCACCCACGCGGCCCCGGCGTCCAGCGCGGCCGGGTCCAGCGGCGCCGCCAGGAAGATGCGGCCCTCGGCCTGCGCGGCACTCAGGGGAGCGGCATCCAGGTGCGCCACCGCCAGCGCCCGCACGCCCGCCAGACCGTCACCCTCGGGCAGCGCGGCCCCCTGACCGCCCGCCAGCAGGAAGCGGCCCCGGCGCAGGCCGCTGGTTTCCTCGCGGGCCAGCGCGGCGCGTTCCGGGTACGCCCGCACGATCAACGCGCCCACCGCGAACCCGTCCGGCACCGAGTCGTCCGGCCGGACCTTCAGGAGGGTGCGCCACTGCCGGGACAGCCGCTCGATCCGCTCCAGCACCGCCACGTCGCCGGGCGTGCGCTCCCCGCGCCGCCACGCACGCAGGGCCGCCACCCGCTCGGTCAGATCTGCCCCCGACCCCGGCGGGAGCGGGTCGCGTTCCTCCAGCAGCGCCGCCACGTCCGCCGCGAGCGCCGCGTCGCCCGGCGCGGTCAGCAGGTGCGCCAGTCGCGGGTGCGTCGGGAAGTCCAGCAGCCGCGCGCCCTCCGGCGTCACGCGGCCCGCCGCGTCCAGCGCACCCAGGTCCCGCAGCACGCCCCGCGCCGTCTCCACGCGCCGCGCCGGGGGCACGTCCAGCCAGTGCAGGTCCGCCGGGTCCGGCACGCCCCACTGCGCGAGTTCCAGCGTCAGCGGCGCGAGGTCCGCCTCCATGACCTCCGGCGGGCGCGCGGCGGGCAGCAGCGGCTGCGTCCGCTCGCTCCACAGGCGGTACGCGACGCCCGGCGCGGTACGACCCGCGCGGCCCGCCCGCTGCGTGGCCGCGTCCCGCGTGACCCGGCCCGTCACCATCCGCGACAGCCCGCTCGCCGGATCGAACTGCTGCGTGCGGCTCAGGCCGCCGTCCACCACCACCCGCACTCCGTCGATGGTCAGCGACGTCTCCGCGATGCTGGTCGCCAGCACCACCTTGCGCCGCCCACCCGGATCGGGCCGCAACGCCCGCGCCTGCTCCCGCACCGGCAGGTCCCCGTACAGTGGCAGCACGGCCGCCTCCACGTCCGACAGCGCCGCCGCCGCCGCGCGGATCTCCCGCACGCCCGGCAGGAACGCCAGCACGTCCCCCGACTCCGCCTCCAGCGCCGCCCGCACCTGCCGCGCCACGAGGTCCTCCACACGCCCCACCGGGTCCGTGGGCAGGTAGCGCACCTCGACCGGGAACGCCCGCCCGGCACTCTCCACCAGCGGCGCCCCCAGCCGCCCCGGCAACTCCGGGTCCAGCGTGGCACTCATCACCAGCACCCGCAGGTCGTCCCGCAGCGCCCCCTGCACCTCCCGCAGCAGCGCCAGCGCCAGGTCCGCGTTCAGGCTGCGCTCGTGAAACTCGTCCAGAATCACCAGCCCCACGCCCGCCAGTTCCGGGTCGCGTTGCAGGCGCCGCGTCAGGATGCCCTCGGTCACGACCTCCAGCCGCGTCGCCGCCGACACCCGCGAATCGAAGCGCACCCGGTACCCGACCGTCCCGCCGACCTCCTCCCCCAGCCCTTCCGCCAGCCGCGCCGCCACCGCCCGCGCCGCCACCCGCCGCGGCTGAAGCATCACGATCCCACGCCCCGCCAACCACGGCTCCCCCAGCAACTCGAGCGGCAACCCCGTACTCTTCCCCGCCCCCGGAGGCGCCTGCACCACAACCAACGAATGCGCCGCCAGCGCCCCACGCACCGCAGGCACCACCTCCGCAATCGGCAACACGAAAGAACTCACACCCCCGATGGTACGCGCCGCAGGGGTACGGAGCGTGGGAAGGGCGGCTGCCGCGCAGCGGAACACAGCTGCTTCGCAGGGGACCCCTCAGTCAGCTTCGCTGACAGCTCCCCTCCCTGCGGGCTCTACGAGTCAAGGGGAGCCTTGAAAGGCGAGAGTCGTTGCCACGAGGCCCATCGTGCGCGCAGCGCGCGGGGCGAACGCGACGGGGACGGACTCGCAGAGCTGCGCAGCAGAGGATGGCGTGTGAGGCGTGGCCGTCCCCGCCCAATCCCCACTACGAACGCCCGCGAAATACCTGCCCAGTGCCAACGAAAGCTCCCCCGTCCCCCCTGGGGATGGGGGCTGGGGGGTGGGGCAGCCCGCCGCAGGCGCCCACCTACAACCCCAGCACATCCCGCAGATCACCGAGAACCGCATCCGGAACCTCGCCCTGAAGCGGGTGAGTGGTGGGAAGCCACGCGGCGCGCAGCCCCACCGCCTGCGGCCCGGCGATGTCGTTGCGGGGCGAGTCGCCCACGAACCAGGTGTGCTGGGCGCTGACGCCGAGGCGGTTCAGCGCGAGCCGGTAGATGGCGGGGTCGGGTTTGCTGAGGCCGACGGCTCGGCTGATGACGAGGTCGTCGGTGAGGTCGGTCAGGCCGCAGCGGTCGACGCAGGTGCGCTGGAGGTCTTCCCAGCCGTTGGTGACGATGCCGGTGCGCACGCCCCGCGCGCGGAGTTCGCGCAGGACGGTGTGCGCGTGGGGCATGGGGACGGCGTGCCGGACGTGGTGGGCGTAGGTGTCGAGGAGGGTCTGGGGGTCGTGTGGGAGGCCGAGTTCCTGCACGAGCTGGGGAATGACCTGGGCTTTGGGGCGGTAGCCGTGGTCTTCGAGTTCGAGGAAGCGGGGGGCGTAGGTGTCGGGGAGGTCGAACTGCCGGGTGTGTTCGGCGAGCCACGCGCGGAGGGTGGCGGCGCGGTCGTGGAGGGTGCCGTCGAGGTCGAAGAGGATGGCATGGATACTCACACGAGTATGCTACTCATCGTCGGGCTCAGGGGGGCGGGTTACTTCTGCGCCGTCCTCGGGTGCGCCGTCGTCGGGGGTCTTGTGGAACGCGGCGCCCAGGGACTGCACGGCCGCGTGGATGAGGCGGGTGTTGATGACCTGCGCGGCGTGCATTCCGGCGGCGGCGGCCTGCACCACGTACTGCGGCGCGCCGGTCATGTCGCCCACGGCGAACACGCCAGGGACACTGGTTTCCTGCTGGTCGTCGACCTGCACGCGGCCCCGGTCGTTCAGCTGGCAGCCGAGCGAGGCGGGCAGGTGGCTACCCTGCTGCTGTTCGGGCGCGAGGAACACGGCGTCCACGAGGAGGGGCGGCGCACCCCGGAACGTGACGCACACCGACTGGTCTTCGAGGGGGCCGCCGCGCAGGTGCCGGACGGGTTCCGTGCGGATGCGGACGCCGACGCGGCGCAGGTCGCGGGTCTGTTCGGGCGTGAGGGCCGGGTCGCCGTCGCAGATCAGGGTCACGCGGTCCGACCACGCCCGCACCGTCAGGGCGAGGTGGTGGGCGCTCTGGCCGCAGCCGTACACGGCGAGCGCGCGGCCCTCGTGTTCCCAGCCGTCGCAGTACGGGCAGTGGTACACGCCCTGCCCCCAGCGTTCCCGCAGGCCCGGCACGGCCGGCAGGATGTCCCGCACGCCGGTGGCGAACAGCAGCACGCGCGTGCGGTGCCAGTCCTGCCCGACCCGCACGGCGAACGCCCCGTCCGGCTCGCGGCGCACCTCGCGCGCACCGTCGGGGCAGACGGTCACGTCGTACGGCGCGAGGTCCGCCAGCGCCTGCGCTTTCAGGTCCGCCGGGTGCATCCCGTCGCGCGTGAGCAGTCCGTGCCCGGCCGACACGCTCGCGTTGCGGGGCGGCCCGCCGTCCAGCAGCAGCACCCGCCGCCGCGACCGGCCCAGCGTCAGCGCGGCACTCAGGCCGGCCGGGCCTGCCCCGACGATCACCACGTCCAGCAGGTCCGCCTGCACCCGACCGGCCCGTGGGGGCGGCAACTCTGCTACAGGCAGGGCCATCAACGCGGGCCGGGGCGCACGCTCACGTCCGGCAGCGTCGCGTCACGCGGGGCGTTCAGCACGAACTCGATGGTGGCCGCCACCGAATCCGGATCGATGAACGCCTCCGGCGTGTACGCCGCGCCCTCCTGAGCGCGCACCTTCTCCTGCATGGGCGTCGCCGTGCGGCCCGGATACACGCTCGACACGCGCACCCCGGCGCCCGCCTCCTCCTCCCGCAGGGCGTCCGCCAGCGCCTTCAGGCCGAACTTGCTGGCCGCGTAACTGCCCCACCCCGCATTCGCCCGCAGGCCCGCGCCGCTGTTCACGAACACCACCGACCCCCGCTCAGCACGCACGCGCGGCAGCAGCAACCGCGTCAACTCCGCCGGGGCGACCACGTTCACCGCCAGCGTGTGCGACCACACCGCGTGCCCCTGCTCCGCCACCGCACCCAGTTCCACCACACCCGCGTTATGCACCACGTTCGACACGCGCCCCACACCCGCCAGCGCCTCCGCAAACGACTCCGGGCGCGTCAGATCCAGCACCAACGCCGAACCCCCCACCTCCGCACACAGGGCCTCCAACGCCCCCACATTCCGCCCCGACAGGATCAGATCATGCGAAGACGCCAACCGCCGCGCCAACGCCGCCCCAATCCCACCCGCAGCTCCCGTCACCAACGTCACCGGCCGAACGACACTCATGCCCAGATGGTAAGCGGGAAGGAAGCAGTGGGATGTGGGAAGGGCAACCCAGCTGCTAAGCAGGACACAGCTGCTTCGCAGAACCCCTCAGTCAGCTGCGCTGACAGCTCCCCTCAAGGGGAGCCTTGAAAGGCGAGCGTCGTTGCCACAAGGCCCGTCGTGCGCGCAGCGCGCGGGGCGAACGCACCGGACGCGAAGGATGGCGTGTGAGGCGTGGCCGTCCCCGCCCAATCCCCACCAAGCAAGCCCGCGAAATACCTGCCCAGTGCCAACGCAGGCTCCCCCGTCCCCCCTGGGGATGGGGGCTGGGGGGTGGGGCAGCCCGCCGCAGGCGCCCACCTACCGCCCAAGCCCCTGGTAATACGCGAGAACCCCCGCCGCAATGGCCTGAGCGAGCCGTTCCTGACCGGCCGGGCTGTTCAGCAGGCGCAGGTTGCCGGGGTCGGTCAGGTACCCGGTTTCGATCAGGACGCTGGGTTGGCTGGTGGGTCGGGTGAGGGCGAGGTCCGCGCCAGGTTTCAGGCCGGCGCCGGCGCCGGGGCCGAGGTCGGGGAGGCCGGCGCGGAGGGCGGCGAGGAGGGCGGCGGCGAGGGGTTGGGCCTGGGGGTGGGTGTAGTACAGCTCGGGGCCTCGGATGCCGCGTGGGTCGCGGCCGTCGGGGAGGGCGTTGGCGTGGACGCTGATGAGGAGGTCGCTGCCGGTGTCGTGGGCGAGCTGGCCGCGGTCGTACAGGCCGACGGTGGTGTCGGTGGTGCGGGTGAGGTGGATGGTGGCGCCCTGGGCGCGCAGGAGTTCGGCGGCGCGGAGGGTGATGGGCAGCACGAGGTCTTTTTCGGGGGTGCCGAGGCTGCCGGCGCCGCCGCCCTGGGTGCCGCCGTGGCCGGGGTCGAGGGTGAGGGTGCGGCCCTGGAGGGGGCGGGTGGGGTCGGGGGT
>NZ_NHMK01000022.1 GCF_002198095.1 Deinococcus indicus
GAGGGGGATGACGGTCCGGATCGCTCGGTGGAGGGAGAGGCTCCTGTTTCGTCGCCCTCTTCGGAATATGCGCGACCAGCCCTTCCATCTCAGCCAAGGCACGACATGCCCGCGTGTCGTACCCACGGTCCAGAAGCAGATGACGCTGTTCCTCCTCCTCAGGAGGAGGAACAGCGATGACCACAGCATCCAGGACGTCCATCAGCATCTTGCTGTCATGCCGGTTCGCTCCAGACAGCACCACGGCGAGTGGAATTCCTTTGGCATCTGTCAGCAGCGTGCGTTTACAGCCTGCTTTGCCTCGGTCGGTGGGATTGCTGCCCGTCGCTTCGGACGCTCCGAGGGCCCCCTTTTTCCGAGGGGAGCTTTGACGATGCTTCCATCAGCGGCTTGCCATTCCCAGTCGATCCCGAGCTCCTGGTCATATTCTTCCAGCACGATTGCCCAGGCCGCGCGTAAGCATCCGTGCTCGACCCAGGCAGTGAACCGTTCGTGGACCGTGGATTTTGGGCCGTAGCGACGTGGGAGTTGGCTCCACTGACTACCGGTTCTGGCGAGCCAGATCAACCCGTTGAAAATGGCGCGGGCGTCCCGTGGGGGACGCCCACTTTTCTTTCTGGGTTTGTCGATGACCAGGACTGGAGCCAGACGAATCCAGAGCTCATCCGGCACTTCCCAAAGGGTGTCCTGAGCGTTGATTTGATCTTGGTGCTGTTGCGTCGTCACTGCAGCTCAGTACACCATATTTTCCGGATAGGCTCTTACCGGCGTGGGATGGTAAATCCTGCGCTCCAGAGCGTAATCTCCTGAGTCTGGAAAGCGGCAGGGACACGAAACAGTTGGAAGTTAGTCTTCACGCGGTATCGCCCTGGCGGTACCGCAGCCAGATTCCAGGGGAGCGTCTTCTGGAATACCGTTGCGCTACTGCGGGCAGGCACCTGAATCCAGCGATAGGTACTTTGGCATGCCGCGTCGGTTGACGGGTCAACCCGCACAGCTTTCCCAGCTCCATTGACCAGAGACACTTCAAAGGTGCAGGCATATGCCGCCCGAAAGGGGAGATTCCGCGCATTCTTCAGGGTGTACTGGTAAGTGAGCGCATTTCCATGCTGCGTCACTTGCAGATGGGCTGTGATGTCCGGAGAAGTCTGAACGCCTGACAGGGCGCTCAGGCCACAGGATCCTCTCTAGAAGAGTTGTGAACATTTCAGTTCCTATTTAAACAGCAGCCTGCCCCGGCGAAGCCCTGCCCCGCCCGGAAGCCGTCCGAGAAGGCCGCGCCTGCCCAGACCCCCGCTCCGGCACCTTCCCGGCCTGCTGGTGGGGTGACGCTGCCTGCCTGGAACGGTGGGACGGCCAGCCGGAACGGAGGCAAGAACCCGAACCTGGGCACGCGCGTGCGACCGGAGCTGAAGGCGGCGCTCGATCAGCTGGTCTACGGCCTGAAGCAGCAGGGCTGGCCGGTGGATCACCATCACGTCGTGGAGCTGCTCGAACCCCTGCTCGACCAGGAAGGCGTCGAGCGGATCATCGCGGAACTGCCCTCCCGCCTGGGCCGCCGCGACTGACAGACAGATCCCGGACCTGGGGGAACTCAAAGACGACACGCCACCAACCACCTCCCAGGACGCAGATCATCCATACACTGGGGCGTTCCCATGAGACCATCTCCTACCCCGCCACAGAGCATCAGGCCAGCCAGAACCTTCCTTTCCAGGCTCAACCCCCCACAACTCATTGCCTTATCGTTCGCCGTTGCCATCCTCATCGGCGGCCTCCTCCTCTCACTGCCGGTCATGCATGGCCTCAACGACGACGGCACCCGCCGCAGCGTCAACTTCCTCCAGGCCCTGTTCACCGCCACCAGCGCCCTGTGCGTCACCGGCCTGAACGTCATCGACCCCGCCAAGGACTTCAACCGCCTCGGACAGTTGACCATCATGCTGCTCATCCAGATCGGCGGCCTGGGCATCATCACGTTCGGTACGTCCTTCGCGCTCATCGCCCGCCGACGCGTCAACTTCACGGACCGCATCCGTCTCGCACAGCAGGTCGGCGCCTTCAGCGCCGGCAGCGTTCTCGGGTTGATCCGCAGCATCTTCATCTACACCTTCGTCATCGAGGGCGTCGGGGCGCTCCTGTTGGCCTTCCGTTTCGTTCCGCAGGAAGGCTGGGCTGACGGCCTGTTCTTCAGCGTGTTCCACTCGATCAGCGCCTTCAACAACGCCGGGTTCGCGCTGTACAGCAATAACCTGATGAATTTCGTGGGTGACCCGCTCGTCAGTGGCGTCATCGCCCTCTTGATCATCCTGGGCGGGATGGGCTTCCTGGTGCAGCTCAACGTGATCGCGCATCTTCGCAATCCGCGCCGCCACCGGCTGATGGTGCACAGCAAGCTGGTGCTGACCATGATGACCGCGCTGCTCGTGATCGGCACGCTGACGTACCTGCTGTTGGAATGGAACAATCCCAGGACGCTCGGCCCACTGGACTTCGGCACGAAACTCCTGGCGAGCTTCTTCCAGAGTGTGACGACCCGCACGGCCGGGTTCAACACGCTGGATTACGGCGCGATGACGCTGACGACGCTGTTCATGACGATCCTGCTGATGTTCATCGGCGCGAACCCCGGCGGGACGGGTGGGGGCATCAAGACGAGCACGTTCTACGTGATGATGGCGTCTGCCTGGAGCATGGTGCGTGGGCGGCGTGACACGACCCTGTTCCGCCGCCGCATCGATACCAACACGGTGCTGCGGGCCATGACGGTGGGCCTGCTGAGCATCGGGCTGGTGAACGTGATGTTCGTGCTGATGCTGGTGTTCAACACGAATGAGGAGATTCTGTTCATTCAGTTGTTCTTCGAATCGGTGAGTGCGTTCGCGACGGTGGGCCTGTCGATGAATGCCACGCCGCTGTTGAACGCGAATCAGCACCTGGTGCTGATTCTGCTGATGTTCCTGGGCCGGATCGGGCCGCTCACCTTCGCCGTGGCCTTCAGCCGGCCGGAGAAAGGGGAGCTGGTGCGTTATCCGGCAGACAAAGACATCCTGATCGGTTGAAGTAGACACCGCGCCGTGCCATCAGCATTGACCGGAATGGAATCCGGAAGCGTATTCCTGGTCGGGTGGCCTGTCTCTTCTGGTCAACTGGCCGGGTGTTCCGCCATCCGGCGAATAGAGGTGACGCAGCACAACGATCATGCTGCTGACCATGATGCTTTTCGTACGGTCGCGCCGTCCTCTGACAGGTGGCGGCTCGGTGCGATGGTTGATGGCTGCGCTGCTTGCTCCTCTGGTCTGGCAGCTCCTGTTCCCAACCGATAACCGACCCTCTACGACACGCCAGTTGGACCGATGCATGTCCGCTATGGCCACCGCGCCAGGTATTGACGGCTATCGCATCATCCCCTCAACCTTACAGCTGCGCAGTCAGACAGTGACCGTCGAATTTGGGGCGCGGCGCAGCAGTGAGAAAGGATGGAACAACGGCGAACTGATTCGGATTCACTGCACTGCAAATGCAGAACACGCCACCCTGCGGTTCCTTTCGGGGACCTGACGTTGAGACTGGACCGTGCTGAACAACTGAGGCGCGCAGCGGCCCGGCGTGGCGTCACGCGTCATCCGGGGCGACTGCTGGTGATCGGCGTGATTGGACTGATTCTCTTTGGAACTGCAGGATTCATGCACCCCGCTGCTCAGGGGGGCGCTACGCTGCCCTGGGTAGATGCCCTGCTGCTGGCCACCAGTGCCGTCTGCACGACTGGGCTAAGTAGTGTCAATGTGGCCGAGGTCCTGAGCCCGACTGGGCAGGTATGGTTGACACTGTTGATTGAGATAGGCGCCCTGGCGCTACTGGTAATCGCATTGGGATTCGTGGGCCTGGGGCGTCAGGGTGCTGTCGCTCGGGTGAGTGTGTCCGCCGAACTGGGTCTGGGCGTAGTGCATCATTTGCCGGGGCTGGTACAGCGTGTACTGGGGTTGGCCGTTGGCGTGCAATTGGTGGGGTTGGTTCTGTTGCTGCCTGACATGGTGGCTCTGGAAGGATGGGACCGGGGAGGCCGCTATGCCCTCATGCACACCGTGATGGCATTCGGCAACGCAGGGTTCGGATTATGGCCTGACGGCGTGGTCCGTCTGTCTTCCCTGTCTCTCATGACGTTAATGGTCCTGGTCATCGTGGGGGGCCTGGGTTTTGTGATACTCGACGAATTGGGCGGTCGTGTACGTACGCGGTTGACGAGGGCGCGTCCGTCCAGGCTCTCCACTATGAGTCGTGTGGGGCTGGGCATGACAGGCGCGCTCCTGCTGTTCGGTTGGGGGGGCTTTGCGCTACTGGAGTGGAACCGTCCAGGTACGCTGGGGCAGTTTCCATGGTCTGAGCGGTTGCTGCACGCTGCCTTTCAGCCGACTGTGGCGCGCTCAGCGGGATTCGCGACAATGGATTATGGCGCTCTGGCAGCACCGACGCTGCTGTTGGTGATGGTGTTGATGTTCGTGGGAGGTAATCCCGGTTCTACGGCTGGTGGGATCAAGACGACGACAGCTGCTGTCCTTTTCGCAGCTGCCCTCGCTTCTCTTCGGGGTCGGGAGGACACTGACCTGGCTGGTCGGCGGGTGAGTGCCGTGACGCTGATGCGTGCACTGACGGTAGTGAGCCTGGGACTCCTGAGTGTGGCGGTTGGTACGTTCGCGTTGATGGTGACGGAAGGGAGCCGTCACCATCCCGGTGTCTTGGCGTTTGAGGCAGTGAGTGCCTTCACGACGTCTGGTCTGAGCGTGAATTTAACGCCTAACCTCTCGCCTGGCGGTAAGTTGGTGCTGGTAGTGTTGATGTTTCTGGGGCGTGTGGGTTTCTTGTCGCTGCTGTTGGCGTTCCGGTCTGCGCAGCCGTCGCTGGTTCGGCGACCTGAGGAGCGACACTTTGTGGTGGGTTAAGCAACGGTGATGGTTTGCAACGGACTGCATGACAGAAATGATGAGAAAGAGTTTCCTGCGGCCACGCCTTATCTCTGTGAAGCCTGCACATGTAAGTTCGGCTTCCTGGCCAGTAGATTCCTTGGGTGGTAGTTTGTCGGAACATCGGATCCGCTCAGTGAGTTTTATCCAGGAGAACAGGTCGTTCAGCGGGTCAGGGGTGGATGAACGTTCAGGGCTGGCGCAGGCGTTCCTCCTGGCGCCGGGCCTGGGCGGCGGCGTCCAGTTCGGCCTGACGGCGGGCGCGCAGGCCGGGCACGGTGAAGAACCCGAGGTGAGCGCCGGGCTGGCCGCGGTACGTGCCGGAGATCTCCAGGTCGTCGGCGGCGTAGCGGGTCACGTGCAGCGTGACGGGCTGCCCGAGGTCGGCGGGGGTGGACAGCAGCAGGGTCGGCTCCCCGGCCTGGGGGTCGGCGAAGCGCAGGACGTGCGTGATGGCGCCGGCGAGCGGGCCGGTGAAGGCGAGCTGCTGCGCGAGGCTGGGCTGGACGGCGTTGGGCTGGGCAGACTGGATCTCGGGCATGCGGTGACCTCCGGAGCGGGGAGTGCCCCGGTTTTGACCGGGGCGGGGTGCGGTTCAGGCGAGGGTGATCACGACAGCCACGGTCTGGCCGTCCAGCTGGGTGCCGTACCCGGCCCACTCGGCGAGGCCTTCCTCAGGCGGCCCGGCGACCCCGTGGTCGGCACCTTCGCGGGTGGGGGCGAGCAGGACGGGTGCGTGGCCGAGGCCGCGGTCGTCGAGGGCCTGCAGGGCTTTGATCAGGTCGCGGACGGTCAGGGTGTCGTTCATGCCTTTATGATGCCATATGATGCGGAATGGTTGGTGTGTTGAATCTGTGCCCTGCACAGCGCCAGCAGCTGCTCCCGCGCCCCGGCCAGCAATTCCGGCACCAGCGCCAGCGACGCCGGGGTCGCCGGGGTCAGCGACACGTTCAGGTTCACGACGCCCGCCGTCACTTCGAGCACGTCACCGGGCTGCCCCTGCGCCGCGCAGAACGCCAGCAGGCCCGAGAGGTGCGCCAGGGCGTCCGGCCGGTCGCCGAGGCCAGGGAAGGCCGCGTTCAGGCTGGCCCGCAGCGCCGCGTCGATCCGGGAGCGGGGCAGGTCCAGCGGGACGAGCACGGCCAGGCGGGAGCCGCGGTGGCTGGTCACGCCGATCAGATAGGCGACCTCGCGGCCCCCCTCGTGGGTGACGGTCACGCCGCGCAGGGGCTCGCCGGGCGCGGCGCAGAACGAACCGGCGACCGGGGTCAGGACCGGAAACAGAATGGTGGGCGCTGGAGTGGGCATGGGGGGCCTCCGGAGGCTGGGGGAGAGGAAAGAACCGGGGGCGCGGGTGCGCCCCCGTGGCGGTTACCAGATGAGCGGCACGGCGCGCAGGGCCACGCCGCTCTCGACCGACACGCCGAACAGGCCGCCGTCCGGGGCGCACACGTACACCGGCAGGGCTTCGGGGTTGGCGAGCAGGGTCAGTTCGTTGTCGATGGCGGCGAGAACGTCCTCGACCGTGGCGTCCCAGCTGGGGGCGGGGGGCTGGGCGACGAGGGTGGCGTGCTGGTGGGTGGTTTCGAGGTCGAAGCGGCCGGTGTCGCCGGAGGGGAGCAGCAGGGTGACGGTGGCGGTGCGGGGTTCGGTGGCGAGGTGGGCGCGCAGGGCGGTCAGGGTCAACGTTTCGTTCATGGCTATATGATGCCGCTTAATGCGCCCCGCGTGGTGTGTCGAGTGTGTGTGGGACGGCAAACCCCCGCCCGGACAGAGCGGGGGCCGGACAGTGGGTTCAGGCGGCGTCGACCTTCACGCCGCGCGCCCAGCGGCGCACCTGCAGGCTGTCCTGATTGGCCGCTTCATACACCGGGCGCATCGCGGCGGCCCCGGGCAGCCCACGGCGGCGCGCGGCCCCTTCGCGGCTGCGGATGGCGGTCACGACGTCGAACAGGCGGTCCCACGCGGCGTTCGCCCCGGCGTAGTCGCCGCGCAGCGCGCAGACTTCCAGCCGGGCCTGCAGGGCGAAGCGCTCCTCGACCCGGGCGCGCCAGGTGTCGCGGGCGTCCTCGGCGTCGCCCTGGAGGCGCCCGTGGCGGGCGGCGTCGGCCTCGCGGGCCCCGGCGTCGGTGCCCTGGGCGCGCAGGGCCGCCGCGACGCGGTCCCAGCCCTCGTCGGGCAGGGCGTGGGGGGCGGCCACGCCGCGCACCTTGGCGGGGGCGTCGGTTTGGGCGACGGGGGGCAGCTCGGTCTCGGCGGGCTCGGGCAGCGCGACCGGGGCGGGGGCATTGACGGGCTCGTTGACCGGCGCGACCTCTGGCTCGTCGACCGGCGCGGCCACCGGGGCAGCGGCGTCGGTTTCGGGTGCCTGGGCGGGTTCGGCGTCGGCCTGGGCGGGCGCTTCGACGACCGGCGCGGCGTCGGCTTCCACCTCGGCGGCGGGCAGCAGGGCCTCGACGCTGGCCTGAATGCGGATGATCTTCAGTCGGCGGTTCAGCAGGGCGGGATTGCGGGTTTCGCCGGCGGTCAGGCCCGCCTCGGCTACATCAAGCAGCGTGCGGGCTTCGGCGAAGCGTCCGGCCTGGGCGGCGGTTTCGGCTTCTTCAGCGGCGGTGAGGGCTTCGGCGAGGGCGGCTTTGATGGCTTCGTTCATAGATTTATGATGTCATTTTATGCTGGAGGTGTGGTGTGTTGATCGTGTGTCAAAAAACTCGCTCCCATGCGGGATTTCCTGCCGGACAGACGCAACTGTATGCAACGACGACCGCCGCGCAGAGTCCCCACCAGGGAACCCCTGCTGGCCTGAACGCCCCCTCACCCCGGCCACCGCCTCCATGCCCTCACCTGTTGGCAGCCGTTCCCCGCAGGGATACCATGGGTGCAACGAGTACCCAAGCGCCCCGAAAGGGGAGAGGCTAGGGTCTTTTTTTATGGCTGCGACGACCAGGCCGTCACCACTCTCCACCCGGGCTGACCGGGTCAGTCGGGGGCCGCGTCCGCGATCTGCGCCTGAAGGTCATCCAGGTACGACTGCAACTCCAGTCGCCCCATCGCGCGGGCGGCCTCCTCACGGACGTCCAGCGCGGACAGCTGCCCGGACAGGCACAGCCGCTCCAGGCCCGCCCAGGCCTCCTTGCCCAGCGGCCTGAGCAGGACCTTCAGGCTGCCCCGCAGGGCGCTGAACTGCTCGGCCGGTGGCAGCGCCGCCAGCCGCTGCCGTTCCTGCTTGACCGCCTTCTCTGCCTGCTGCTCGGCCACCTGAATGGCCTGCAGCGCGCGGACTTTCCGGGTCGCCTCATCCACCGGGGCGCTGTGCAGCCGTTCGGGCAGGACGTACTTCGCGGGCTGACGCAGGTAATCCACGACCAGCCCACCGGGATTCTTGACCTGCCCGGCCGCCTGCCGGTGCCGGACGAACGCCACGGCCGTCTCGACTGCCTCCCCGTGCTCGGTGGCCAGCAGCACCGCCGTGGCCCGGCTGACCCCCACGCCGATCAGCAACTCCACGAGCGCCTGGTCCGGCGCGTCATCCTCGGTGAAGTGGTACGAGAGGACCTGCGCCTTCCCGCGTCCCTGAATCTGCACGTCCCGCAGGTACCCGGTCGCGCGGAGTTCATCGTGGGCGGGCTGCAGGGCCCGGCGAACGATCTCGGGGCGTTCCGACTGGATGCCGCAGGCCAGCCGCCAGTCCTGAAGGCCCACCTCGAGCAGCAGGCGCCGCTGCCCGCCCGCGTCGGTCCGGTGCGCTTCCAGCAGGCGGTACAGCGCCCGCGCGGGCGGCTGCTCCAGCTGGTACAGCAGCTGGCCATCCAGGACCTGCACGTGCCTCGCGCGGATGGAGTCGGCCAGCTGCTCCCCCAGGCGGATGCTCAGCGTCGAGGAGGGATCCAGGCCGGGAAGTTCCTCGGGTTCGCGGTCCAGTTCGTGGTGCCGGACACGCTCGATGTACCGCAGGGAGTCCGAACTCCAGACTCGCCGTCCTCGCTGCGGGTCGAACCAGCCTTCGGCGACCATGAAACCGGTGCCCCACAGGCGCTTGAGGCTGTCCTTGAGGCGCTGGTAGGTGCGGCCGTTGTCCGGGAGGCCGGCCACGCCGCGGAGTTCGTAGGCGGTGGTGTGCAGCCAGTTGTGCTCGGGGCAGCCGGTGCGGATGAACAGGGTCTGGATGGCGAGGATCAGGTCGGTGTCGATGCCGTGGGGTCGGCCGTAGGGGGCGGCGCATTCCACGCGGTAGGGGCGTCCTTCGATGGAGAACTCCGCGGTCCAGTTGCGCAGGGTGTCGTCGATGCGGGACTGGACGCTGATGATGCCGAGGCGGGCGATGTTGCGCTCGTCCCGGCGCTCATCGTGGGGGCGGATGTTCTGTCTGGGCATGCTCACTTCCTGTTGTTGTTCTTCTTGTTCTAAAGACTATAAAAGAACAACAACAGGGGAGGAACCAACTTGCGTGCTGGACGGGAAAAACCCGGATGAATCACACAAAGTTGTCGGGGATCGGGGACCATTCCACACAAAGGTGTCGGGCGTCTGGAGCGCTGATCACACGAAGGTGTCGGGCTCAGAGCACCTGGCAGCCAGTCAGGGGCTTTTCTGTGTGCTGCACACGCTAGAACCGCAAAACCACACAAAGGTGTCGGTACTGGCCTCCAGCCCGATCACACAAAGGTGTCGGGTTCAGGCCCACAGAATCACACGAAGGTGTCGGGGATTGGATTAACGGGTCCAGAAAAATCCAAGGAAGCCGTGTGAGCGGTGTGTTACGGTGCCGGGGCAGCAGAACGCGGAGCGAATCACACAAAGATGTCGGGCCACTGCAGCGGAAGCACCTGGGCAGCCCTGTTCAACGGAAACCGAGTGAACGGCTGGTCAATATTGCCAGCAACCCTCCAGCAGGACCGGTACGATGCGCGAAAGGAGCCCTGATGTACACCAACCGGACTGCCCCAGCCGCACCCAGCGTGAAGACAGCCGCGCCGCCAACCTCCGGCACTCCCACGCCACGGCAACCTTCCACGCCGCTTCAGGCCGCCACATTCAAAGCCGTTCAGGCCATCAAGCTCGCGGCCGGAAAACCTGAACGGATGGCCCAGATACTCGATCAGTGGATGGATCAGCACCTCCGCCAAAACCCGTTGAAAGACGCTGCGGCCGCTCCACTCGTGCAGAATCTCCTGGCTGCCATCCCCGTCAAAGACCGGGTCGCGACCGCCCAGGCCTACGCCAAACTCAACAACGGAACAACACTCAGTGCCAGCCTCGGCGAACTCATCCGCGACTCCAACACGCGCGCGCCCCTCATGGCCCTCATTCCCCCGCCAGTTCCCCAGGTGACCCTCACACTCGACACGTTCCTCGAGCAGATCGCCGTCGGCCTCGTCTACAGCAACCAGACCGCCGCGCAGATGAACGCCGACACCCACGAAGACCGCCGGGGCAGCAACCCCGCCGCGCTGCTCAAACACTTCGGTTACACAGCCGGTCCCCTCATCCTGGGACGCTGGGGATTCCAGATGCGCGTCTTTTACCCCACCGCCGGTAAGACCCCCTGGGCGCCGCAACCCATCGTGGCGTTCCGCGGCACCGAAGGCGTTCAGTTCGATCCCCGGGGAGACGGCGCTGCCGCCGCCGCCAGGAAGAAAGGACAGAGCGTCCCCGAACAGGCCCAGGCGCGCCGCGCCGCCATTGAGGGCTCCGTGGACACCCTCATCGGTGACGCCAGCCCCGCGCCCATCGGGTGGTTGCAGGTCCAACCCAACAAGGACCTCATCAAGGCCAATCTCACCCGACTCGGCGCGCCCGCCATCTCCACCGGGCACAGCCTCGGGGGCGCCATCGCGCAGATCGTCACGGCCCTCCACCCCGCCAGTTTCAGGCAGGTCGTCACGTTCCAGTCTCCAGGTATCGAGCAGTCTCTGGTTGACGGGCTCCGCACCACCAACAACTGGCGCCCACCTGAAGAGAGACTGCAGGCCCGGCACTACCGAGCCAACGGGGACGTCGTTCCCAACGCGGGTGAGCGCAACATCGACGGACAGATCTACACCTTCGACAGGGTGTCCCGGCCCCAGGGAACCCGGCAACCCTTCTCGAGCAATGTGATTGAAAACGCCCGGAGCGGCCACGTCGCCCCCCTCCTGTCCACCTACGTGCGCGGCCAGCGTACCCTCTCCCCGGACCTTCAATTCCTTGTTCAGAACGGCATGCGTGACGAGGCGACCCTCGACAAGGACGGCCCGAGAGAGGTGCAGACCGTGTTCGCCGGCGCCTACGCCAGTACTCAGGACCCCAAGGCCAACGTGGAAAGGGCCAGAATGCAGGCCGGTAAAGCCATCTCAGCCTACCCGGGCCTGGACCTCCTCGAAACTGCCTTCTACGTCAACATCGCCTACAACACGCTGCTCTCGCATATTGAAACCCTCGCAGCGGACAAGTCCATCAAGACCCTCGCCGCGTTCAAGACCAGGGCTGCTGCCGTCATCAACTCCGACGAACACCTCCAGCTCGACAAGGACGACAGGGAACTCGCCAGGATCCTCCAGATGGACATGAGTGTCATCGACATGGACAATCCCGTCACCATCAACCGCAGTGGCGTCAAGACCAACACCCAACCCACCATAGTGGGCCGGTACTTCGAGCAGGGCGTCAAGATCCCTCCAGACGTCAAGACCCAGATCACCGCTCAGCTCGACATCATCTGGAAATCCTGGAGAGGCGAATGAAACGCTACGCCTTGTTCCTGATTGCCCTCACGGCCTGTACCGGTCCTGCCCAACAGGCCAGCACCACCCCCACCGGAGAACGCATGACCCCAGCAGAACAGCTTCACGCGGCCCTGACGGCCCGACTCCAGCAAAGCGACTTTAAACAGATCGACGGTGGCGGCCCTATCGGGGGCGTGCAGTCCCTGTACTACGTGACCACGAAGTCCAGAGAAGAAGTCCTTGAGATCCTCACTCCAGTGATCGAGCCGTACACCCGCGACATCCCCTGGACTGAAGATTACGGCCAGTATCACATTGGTCTCAGCCTGAAAGACCAGCCCGACATGCGCTTCGGCATTGGCATCAGCTTCGTCAAACCGAAAACCGACACCTACAAGAACCAGCCCGACATCCTCAAGAACTACGAGACCGACATCGTGTACACCCCGCCCTACGAATGGAACGAACCCTGAGCGCCTCCTACTGGGACGGCCGGCTTGGCACCGGATACGAATGGCCCCTGCCGAAGCGGTTGAAGGTAGGACTGCAGCGCGATGCTGAGTTAAATCTGTCTTGAAAGCGGGCCGGGGCACTGACACCCCGGCCCCCGCCGGTCAGTACCAGACCGTGCCGACCGGCTGCGTGCCCGCCACGAGCAGGATCACCCGGCGGTCGCGCTGGGGCCGGGCGAACACCGGGGTCTCGTCGGCCTGCCCCGTCCAGTTGAGCGCCACCTGGGTCGCGGCCGGGCAGAGCAGCCGGATCTCCCGCAGCAGGTCTGCGAGCGTCGTGGTGATCGGGTGGGCCTGGGCGACGTCGCAGGCTTCCTGCGCCACGGAGACGTTGTCGAGTGCCGCGGTCCGGACCGCGGCGCCGGTGCGGGTGAGGGGCAGGGCGCGTGCCCGGGCGGCGAGCGCCAGGGCGTCCTGCAGGTTCTGTTCGAGGATGAAGCGGCGCGCCCCGCCGATGACCTCCTGGGCGACGGGCTGCCCGACCGGCACGGCGGTGGCGATCTGGGAGAGGTGGTCGTGGGTGAGGGCGTAGGCGGCGCGGACCTCGCGCAGCAGGCGCTTGGCGCGGGCCTGAGCGCCGGGCGTCAGGCGTGGGTGGTGGGCCGCGCTGGTCAGCGGGTTGCGGAGCGCGGCGAGGATGTGGGCGTGGCGGTCGGAGTTGATGGATTCCATGCCCGTATGATGTCGTTTAATGCGTGACGCGTGGTGTGTGGCATGCGTGCGGCCAACGCTGTCCCAGACGCGCACGATGAGGTGCGGGTCATGACGCCACCGTGGTCGCCCAGCTACCCGCACCACGGATCAAGCCAGTCGCCCCGCGACGCGCTGGACTGTCTCCTTCCAGTTCCCTCAGGGCTCGACAGGTGGAGATAACCAAAATCACGGGTGTTAGAAATTCGCCTTCCACAGCCTGCATAGAGACATCTCTGTGATTCTTACGACCGTAACCTCGGGCCGATGTCGATTGATTCTCCTTCTGCTTTATCTCGTGGTATCGATCAACGACTTGCCGGCAATACCCTGCTCGTCACACTCCTCGGTACCGCTGCTATCTGTACGGTCCTGGTCGCCACCACTGCAACCGTCACACTCAAAGGCCAGCGTTCCAGCACCGACAACCGCGCTGCCGTCGAAGCCCAGTACGCAGCTGAGTCCGCTCTAGCACGCGCTGCCAGCCAACTGGACCGCGCCGGCGGGCACCTGAAAGGCCTCACCCTGACCAGCGGCACGCAACTCAGCACCGTCCTCGTTCAGCTTGGAACCCTGTGCGGCGCCCCTGCTGCCCTGGCGCTCCCCGCTAACCTCCTTACCCTCCCAAAAGCCGGTCAGGACCTTTGCATCGCCACAAAATCGGCCGTCGCCGACTCTGCCGAACGGTTCGCTTTCTTCGCTAATAACACGGTCCGCCCATCCACCTTCACTGAAGGCCAGTGGAAGATGTACTGGAAAGACCTGTTCATGGGAGGAGATGCCAAACTCGTCAAAGCAGCAGCCGGGAACGCCGGCGCCTCAGCTGCCGGCGCTCTGAACACTGAAGTCACCGGGGGACTGACTCTTGAATCCGTTCGCGTCTACCCCGGAGGGACCATGCGGATCTTCTTCAGCACGACCCGCCTGAACGCTACCAGTGAAGTGAAAAGTGGCACGCGCGTCCTGGCCGCCCGTGAGTACACCGACGGCGGGATCAGCAGCCATTACATTGAACTCTCGCAACCTTCTTTCGCGCAATACCAGTACTTCGTAAACCGCCGCCTGTCCCCCACCGGATCAAGGCTGGTCTTCTGGGACGGTGACCGTTTCGAAGGTCGGGTGCATGCCAACGGAACTCCGGGAGAGAGCGCCCCACTGTTCTATGCCCAGTCACAAACAGGCGGACCTCGCTTCCTAGGCAAGTACACCTCCTCGCCAGCCTTCGAATGGTCGGACTCATCCCCGAACAAGGCAGTCAGCATGGACGACATGTTTAAAGGGGGGTACGCCTTTAACGCTCAGCCCGTTGACCTACCCACCAACGCGAACAACCAGCGGCTCGCAGCGGCCGGCATTGAACCCGGCGCGTGCGTTGGGGGTGTTACCCTCACGGCTACCACGGCCTGCCTGGGGGCCAAACTTGGTGCGTCCAGCGTCGTGCAGAGCGGCGTGTACTACACAGCTGCACAGAACGGCACGGTCAACGGCGGCAACCGTTTCGCGGGTGGCATCTACGTGAAGGGTGACGTCAGTAACCTCAAACTCTCGAAAAACGGTGAGTATCAGGTGATCGAGATTACCCAGGGCACCCTGACCACTCAGTTCCGGCAGACCGGTCCTACCACCTGGGAAGTCCGGGAGAACGGCACGCTCCGCAAAACCATGACCAACAGCCCGTTCAACGGCATGCTCTTCGTGGATGGTAAGGTCGGCACTCCGGATCCCCGAGGGTCGGCCGGCCTGACTGGAGATGGCACTGACGCCCCGGACATCGCGGCGGAGTCCCAGTTGACCATCGCTGCCAGCAGCGACGTGTATATCAAAGACGACGCGACCTACTCTCAAGGGCCTCAGGAAAACCCGAATGCCAAGAACGTTCTCGGCATCTTTTCCGAGGGGGGGAACATCAAGGTCAACGGTCAGAGTGGCAAGGACATCACCGTGGACGCGACCTTGATGGCCAGCGCGCGCGGCAAGGGTTTCGGAACGGTGGACTACGACGAAGGACGCGGCAATCCGCAGCCCAAGATCCGCATCACGGGCGGAATTATTGAAGAGCAGTCCCAGGGGGTCGGCACGACCTCGCGTCTGGAAGCGAAGTATGAGACGGTACGGGTCTGCACGCGGTATGACTGGCGTGGTCAGTGTACCCGTAGCCGTGATGAACAGCGGTTCGTCGGCTACGAGGAAGTGCCGGGTGCCGGGTACTCACGAAACTTCAAGTGGGATCCGCGGTTCGATGCTGGTTTTGCGCCGCCATTCTTCCCGACACAGGGCCAGTTCGAGGCGCGGGCGAGCTTCACGAAACTGTCGGCCCCGAAGGGATTCCGAGCGGTGGCCAGCGAATGACCGCTCGTGAGCAGGGGTTCACACTGCTGGAGCTCTTGGTGGTCATGGCGCTCATCGGGATCGTCGCCGCGATGGCCGGGCAATCATTTCTGGGTGCCGTCCGCACGAATCAACTACGTGACGCCAGTGCGCAGCTCAGCGCTGACTTTGAGCAGGTTCGCAGCAGTACCTTCAGATACAACAAGAACGCCACCCTGCGCATCACTGGCGCAGACACGTACGAACTGACAACCAATGGCGTCAAAACGACGCGCAACTTACCGAACGGCGTGACCGTCACGCCGATCAACGCGTCCGTCACGTACAACGCCCCCTACAGCCTTCTGAGCACGCCGCCGGTCACCCTGGAATTGCGGCGTGCCGGTCACCCCAAAGTATTCACGTTATGGACCGTAGGCGTCACTGGAAAGGTACTGCTCGATGCGAAGTAATCAGGGTTTCACGTTAATCGAAGTGCTGGTATCGATCATGCTGCTGGCCGTCATCGTGACGGTGGTCGTGGGATCGCTGGGGGGGTTGTTTCGTTCGTCTCGTGACAGCGATCAGCGTCTGCAGACGACCACACAGGTGCAGACTGTCGCTGAGGGCCTGCGTCGTCACTGGATGGATCCCAATAAGGACAGCAGTGGCACTGCGCAGGGCGACTACCGATTCTCGCGGTCATGTGTGGATACGGGCCTCTACGCGGTGCCGGCAGGTGTCACTGTCACTCTCTGGGATCTGACCGCGAAATCGGACGGATCATTCGCTGTAAGCGATCCTTACAGCCTGTCGACGGCCTGCCCGACCACGGCCGCCCGCCCGGCGAACACGGTCCGGCGTGTCAAGGTGCAGTCTTCTGGAGCGGCAGGCACGCGTTCCGAGCTGACGTTTGAGTTTTACCGGAGCGTGTGATGGATAACCGGGGCGTGACCTTAATTGAACTCCTGATTGGACTGGCCTTGACGCTGGTTGTCATGACCGCTGCTTACCAGGTCACCATCAGCACCACTCAGGCAAACGCGCTGCTGAGTGTCCGCACCCAACTGCAGAGCGAAGCGTTGATCACCAATCAACTCCTGCTGTCGAGACTGCGCGAAGTCTGCCGGGTGTTTCCTGCCGGCACGGCAGTGACGTTGCCGGGGAGTGTGGCGGGCGTGAAGCGCGGAGCATCCAGCACGTGGAGGGTGGAGACCGATCCTTTCGTGGCGTTCATCACGCCTGACGAGAGTGGCTCAGGCACGATGTTCTATGCTTATTACTTGCTGAGCCGCGCTGATTACAGCGCACAACTGACGGGGCAGCAACGCATTCTGACGGGCGACCCAGCGTCTGGAACGCAGGTGCTGATGGAGTACAGGGCACCAGCCCCCGCTGACGCCTGCACTCCAGCTCCTTTTTCTGTTCCGACGGGTTCGGCACTGATGGTGGCAGAGTATGTCCGCTCACCGACGGCCGCCGAACCGCTGTTTACCGTGGAGGACGATCAGGCAGTCGTGTATGCCTTCCGGTTCGAGCGGCCTTTCGCCCGTGGCATGCAGGTCATTCCTAGTTTGAGCAGCCCCGCGATGGGCGCACCCGTCGTGGGACGCAACGTCCAGTACTGAGCACTGCCGCGGCAGTGCTCAGTACTCCGCACCCTGCCATGACGGTAGCCATTCTGGTACCGGAGCGCCGCGTACCCAGCCAGAAGGCGCCGCTCGACCACGCAGCCCTGCGCCTGCATCGTCCGGATGAAGCGCTCGCCGAACCCGGCGGAGGTTTCGCAGCTGACCGCGTGCGTGGTGCCGCGCGGGGTGCGGGCGATCAGGACGTGCACGTCGCCTCCCGGTTCACGCGGACCTCCGGAGCGCCATGCCAGTGCGGTGGCGCGGGGCGGCGACGTCGTCCAGCCAGGCGGTGAATTCGCGCCCTCGTGGGGCGCTGGTGAGTTCGTAGGCGTGCAGCGGCAGGCGCGTGACGCCCTGCCGGCTCAGTTCAGCCTGGATCAGGGGCGTGACCGGCACGCGGCGGATCACCTGATGGGCTCGCAACATATCCACGGCCCGCCTCAGCGCCGAGGACCTGATCGGCCCGGCGTCCAGGCGCCCGGGCAGTTGCTCGACCGCGAGGGGGCCGCGTTCGGCGCGCAGCGCGGCGGGGATGTAGTGCAGCAGGACGTGGAAGGCGCTCACGCCCGCTCCTGGCGGCGCTGCTGGGCGGCGCGGGTGAGGTGCCGCTTCGGGGGCAGACTAGCTGCTTTGCGCAGGGCAGCGCCGTAGGTCTGCCAGTTCTCGTACCCGGCCTGCAGGCTGAGTTCGTGCAGGCAGGTCGTGTGACCGACGTCTGATACGGACTGCCGTTTGTTTCGCCGACAATCCGGAACTTCACCGCCCCTGCTGGCTCCACGTCCGGAGGGGCGTTTTGCTCCTTCTCGCTTCGCTCGGACCGGGCGGGCTTTGCAGCCCATTCAATCGGAGTCCGTATGAGTGACCCTGATCCTCGAGCAGCAGGTTCATCTGGCGGACCCTGGCCTTGACCTCCAGCACGGCGGGCGGGTCGGGGGGCGTCATGCGCTCACCGGCCACTGGGCCTGCGCGGTGACGAGGTGGAGGAGGTAGGTGTTGGCGTGGTCCCAGCCGCGCATGGGGGCGGCGACTTCGATCACGCTCACCGTGAACACCATGACGCCCACGAATCCGGCGGCAAGTACGAGTGGAATCGACGTCCGCCGGTCCACAGGAGGTGCCCTTGCTCAACCGGAATTCAACCCTCACGCCCGCACAACAACCCGGGAGGAGTTCCATCCCAGGCAACCGGGCCGCTGTTGGAGTTGAGGCGACGCAGGCCCAAGCCGGGACCTATGGTGGGCGCATGACTGCCTCCTCCCACCTGTCCCGTGTGCTCCTGACCGCCGGATTCATGGGCATCCTCCTGGGGAATGCCGCGCCATCAGTTACACCGAGAAGATCAGCGGCGTGAGCGCCCGGGGCTTCCCGGTCACGACGACCGTGGCCGACCTGCCGCCGACCAGGGCGACATTCAAGTGTGGGCCGAGTGGCGTGATCTCCAGTCCCTCTATTTCCAATCCGGCGATGAAAGTCACGTCCATCAAACAGACTGGCGTGACGCAACCGCCGACGCTGCGGGTCGGAACCACCTGGAACAGCGGGCTCTTGCTGTACGCGACGTCACAGGGTCAGAAGGTCCATAACGAAACGTCGATCGCCATGAAGGCCGTGGCGGCCGAGCGAGTCACGACCAGACTGGGTACGTTCCAGGCGTTGAAGGTGACGGCCAGGACCACGATCCGGATGTCGGTGAATGGGCAGGCCATGAATCAGCCGGCGCCGCAGTCGACGAGCTGGCTGGTCAAGGACATGGGGGTGGTCAAATCCGTGCTGCCGAACGGGACGATCGAACTGGTGTCGTTCAAGTAGAGCCCCGCTCCGGATGGCGGTGTCAGGGAACAGCGCGCCTGATGCCGTCCGTCTCCGTCGTTGCCTGCCAGTCGCACCCTCAGTCCTTCGGGAGGAGTGTCAGGACAGGGCCGTCCTGATTTCCTGGTGAGGGCTGTTCAGAAGGGCAGGTAGCCCGGCGTCGTGTATGGGGGGCGGAGGGGACCGACCGCGTAGATGCTGCCGACCCTTCCGGGAAGGCCTTCGAGGCGGCTGGCACCTGCGATCAGGTTGTCGATGACGCAGAGCACGCCGTCCTGTTCCCGCTGGCAGATGACGTCGTGCGCCCGGCCGTCGAGGCTGGTCATGGTCCCGGTGCGCAGGTCGGACGTCAGGAAGATGTTCGCGCGGGCGTACGCCTCGCCGGCGGCGGACGTCTCGAACGGTCCGTCCAGACGCCCGGTCTTCCGGGCGTCCTCTTCCAGCGCCGCGCGGACCTCCATGTCGCCGGTGTTGGGCAGGAGGACCGTGACGTCCCCTTCGACCCCGGCGAGGACGCGTTGCATGGCGCGGCAGTGGACGGCATCCGCGCCGCGCGCGCAGGCCCGGACGTACCGGCGGGCGTCGCTGGGCGTGTTGAGGTCCAGGCCCTGCAGATCGCAGGCACCCAGCAGCAGGGCCAGTCCGGCCAGCAACAGAGGCTTCATCCGTTCAGTGTACCGACCCGACCCGCGCAGGCCTGCGACCTGTGCGTTTCCGACTTCGACCTCTCGACCGCGCCCCACCCGGGGCGCCGCGTGGCCGTGGCCCTCACCTGGGAGGGAATCCCGCCGGTTCGATTCCGGCCCGCTGCCCCCGACTCACTTCTGGAGGTGAACGCCCACGCCCTGGCTGCGTGACGCGCTCCTTCCCGCGACGGGCTGGTCCGGTCACGTCGGACCAGCCCGCCCAACCGCCGCGACCAGCGGCCCGACCTTCCCCCATCCGTTCCCGCTCTTGAAAGGACGTCCATGATCAGTCCCGCACCCCTGCCCGCCCTGCTGCCGCGCGTGGACATCACGCGCCTTCACTACACGCCCACCCAACCCGCGCCCCGGCACTTCGGGGACGGGATGACGCTCCTGCAGCGCGCCCTGCCGTACGTGCCCGTCAGCGTGATCCGCGCCCAGCACCCCGACGAGAAACTCGAATTCTGGGGACGGCACGGACCCGTCATCGACAGCCGTGAACTCCACCCCCGCACCGCCCCGAAAGGCCCGCCCAGTCCAACCTCCTCACACCCGACCGAACCCACCGCCCCGCCGGGCGAAACCCGCCGCACCCCGCCCGGACGGCCGCACCGGAAAGAAAGGCCCGAAGATCAAGGAACGCCGAAGGTGCCGGTAGCAAAAGCGTGGCTGGGCATTCGACCAGCCACGCCAGTCGGTGCGTGCCGTGGTGGTCCCCGCGCCCGCCGCGCGGAACCGGTCACGCACGGCGGGAAGGATGACGCCCATGGGTTCGGTGGAGAATACAGGCATGAGAGAACCCCGTCATCATGGACGGGGTTCAGAGGGGGGTTGGGATCCGGTTCAGCCCTGGAGGGCGGCGGCCAGCTGGCGCAGGCCGTCCTGATCGGCAGCTGGGGCGTCGGCGGCGATGCTCTCGGTCGCGGCGCCCAGGTCCGGAAGCAGCGCGGCGGCGCCTTCGGGAGTAACAGCGGACTGCCGGACGTGGAGCCGGTAGGGGCGGTGAAGTTCCGGATTGCCAGCGAAACAAACGACAGCCCCTATTATCGTTCCGCTCCTGACCCTGTCCGGAGATCACCTGGAGAGCCGCAACATGACGGGCCGCATGGACGCCTGTCACGCGATCAGTGCGGCGCTGCAGGACAGCGGCATTCCCGGCAGTGACATTCAGGCGGACGGGCTCAGTCACATGCTGCTGGAACGCGACTCCGAGGAACTCGCCCTAGAGAGGCTGGCGTGGATCGCCGCCGCTCAACCCTGAACCGGACCGGCAGGGCTTCGCAGCGGTGTGGGCGGCCTCCCGCTGCTGCTCACCGCGCGTCCTTCAGTCGCGAGCATCAGATTCCGGTCTTGATCCGTGCCAAAGCCAATATGACCGTGCAGTTCGAGGGTGAGTCCCTCACCCTCGGTGCGCTGAGCCGGCAGTTCCCTCCGGAACGCTGTCACCTGTACGCGGAGTTCGGGTGGCGTGTCCGTCGATTGCCGGTTGCCCGTGAGGTCGGTGGGTTCGATGTCCTGATCGTGTGGCGCAAGGTGCACGGGGAGTGGACACGGTTTTTCCTGTTCAGCACGTTTGGTGGTGACGTCACGGTTCGCTCACTGCTGCGGGCCTGGAAGGCCCGCTGGGGAATCGAGGTGATCCACCGGTTCTTCAAGCAGAACCTGGGGCTGGGACGCTGTCATTGCCGGACGATCCAGGCGCAGGAGAACTGGGTGTGGTGCGTGGTGGAAGCCTTTCACGCGGTGCTAGGGGTGCGTCGGGAAGTACCGGGCATGACGTGGCGGGCCGCACAACGGCAGGCAGCTCAGAACGCCGAAAAGTACGTCCTGACCGACCTTGAGCAGGACGGACCCCTGCTTGACGCCGCGTGACACGACATCAGCAGGGAAGTGGAAACTCTTGGTCGATGCGAAGGAGTCCCGCGCCATTTCCTGGGAGATGGCGCTTTTCCGCAAGGTGCTGTAGGGGACGGGGCCACTGAGGCTGGTGACCCGGTTCAGCTGAGCGGTGATGATGCTGTGCGGTAGGCTGGGGATGCGAGGCATAGTCACTTCGCATCAAGGCCCATGAGACCGGGGAATTTCAAGCCCCTGCCTCCTGGGCCTTCGTGCTGGTCGCTGTTCTCTCGCCTATGGAAACTCTTGTTCAAGAGCATCAAGGAGGTGGAGGCAGCACTCTCGGAACGCTGCGTCTGGTTGGAAGGTCAACCTGATCTGGTCACTCGTCACACGCTCTTCCACTGGTGGCTCTTGTTGGTTAATTAATCGGAGTCCGTATGACTTCGCGGGTGCGAACTGCGCGCCGCGTCTGGCCTGCACCTGCAACGCCGCGGCGCGTAGGGGCATCAGGTCACTGACACCCACTCTGGCTCTGATCATGTGCTCCTCCTGCCGCCGTCAGGCGGTGACTGGTCGGGTGATGTTCTCACGCCCAGCCTCGTGTCGTCTGCACTCCTGCGTTACTTGTCCTCACTCGTCCGCGTCCGGTGAGGTGAGGGTTGCCTGCGAACCGTGGACGAGCCACAGCAGTTCCTTCCCGCGGGTCAGGGCCACGAACGCGACCGCCGCGTCCCCCTCGCCTTCACCCGCGCGGCCCGCGTCGATCACCTCGTCCGCTTCGAGCAGCGCCACCCGCCGCGCCTCCAGGCCCTTGGCTTTATGCACCGTGCACATCCGCACGGCCGGACCCTTCGTCACGAAGAGCGAGCGCACGAGCGTCATGACGTCCTCACCCGACGCGCGAGCACCCCGCCGCTCGGCGAGCAGGGCGACCTCCGCCGCGAACGACGCCACGCACGACAGCAGGTCCACGTCCGCCTCCACCGCCCGGCGCAGCACCTTGCCCCGCAGGCCCGACTCGTAGTGAGTCTGCAGCAGGCTCATGCCGTACTCGTGCAGGCGACCCTCCACCTCATCCGGGGCGAACGAGTACGCGAAGCAGTGACGGACGTGACCCTCCATCGCCTTGACGATGTCATGCCCCAGCACTTCTACCGGCAGGCCCTCCTGCGCCGCCCGCATGGCCAGACTCAGCATGGGTGCGTTGCGCCGGCACATCACCAGATCACCGGGCCGCAACTCGCCCAGCAGGTCCTCTTCCGTCACGCGCCGCACCTCGCCGTCCGCCGCGCCCGGCGCCGCCTCGATCCCGTCACTGAACGCCGAGGCCAACTCCACGTGCGAGGCCGGGCAGCGGAACGTCACCGTCAGCGGGAGGGTCACCGTGTCGAACACCTGCGCCGCCCGGTCGAGTCCGCCCTTGTCCGCGCCGCTGAAGCCGTAGATCGCCTGGGAGTCATCACCCACGAACACCACGCGACCGCGGCGACCCACGACGTGCCGGACCAGCCGGTGCTGGAGCCGGGAGAAGTCCTGCGCTTCATCCACGAGTGCCACGTCCAGCGACTCGAAGCCGTAACCCAACTTCAGCGGGAGGTAGAGCATGTCGTCGTAATCGAAGTGACCCCGCTCGCGGAAATCTGCGAGCGCCCGGTCCTGCACCGCGCGCACTGCACCGACCACGTCCAGGCTGTCCGGGAATTCGAACTCCTGCTCCGCCGCGAGAGAGAGGACAGCCTGGGCCGAGTTGGCGATGTGCACCATCGACAGCCGCACCAGGGTCATCAACGACTTCGCCACGCCGCGCGAGTACACGCCCGCCTCCTTGAGAACCGACTTCACGATGTTCAGTCGCTTCCACTCCGCGAAGGTCGCCTGCACCGGGCAGTGCTCCTCGACGAGCCGCCGACCGAACGCATGGAAGGTGGACACCTGCACGTCCCTCGGGAGAGCGGTGCGTAACTCCTGCGCGATCGACCGGTTGAGTGCGAACGCCCCGACATCCAACCCGCCGGGCAACACCTGCGCGACCGTCCGCAGGACCGTGGACTTCCCACTCCCCGCCGTCGCCACGACCATCACGTTCCGCGCCGAATTCACGACGTGATGAATGACGTTGAGTTGCTGCGGCGTGAACCGGGCGAGGGCCGCGCGGACCTGCTCCGCGTTCACCCCCGGACGGAGCGAGCGGAGTACGGCGCCCGGATCGAACGTCACCCCACCCAGCACGCCCGCGTGAATGTCACCCGCCCCGAACAGCGCTCCTGGTTCTACGGTTCCTGTCATGCCTTTCTGATCCGCGCGCAGCGCGGTGTGCTGTCGGGTGATCGCCCACGTTCCCCGGCGCGTCCCGAAGGGTGAGGCGCACGACCGGACCCGGCGCGTCCCGCACCCGCGACCCGGTCGGCCATGCGGTCACCCGTCGGAGGTGCGAGGCGAGTGGTGAACTCCCGCCGCGTACCTGGGTCGTGACTTCACGTCGCCTCTCGGGTGACGATCTTCGGCCGCGTCCTCGGTCGTCGTCCTCGGTCGTCAACTTGCGCCGTACATCCGAAGGTCGGAGGTGTGAGACGAGTGGTGAACTTCTGCCGCGCACTTGAGTCGTGATCTCGCGTCACGCTTCCGGGTGGGAACCTCACGTCGCATGTCAGGTGGTGGATTCCCGCCACGTACCCGGTCGTTCAGTGGCGTCGCAGTTCCGAAGTCAGGTCGCACAACACACCTTCTGCGGCCTGACCTGCATGCCCCCGCCACCTACCGCTCTCGCTGACGCCAGGGCCCTCACAGACCCCCTGCACGAGGGGCAAGATGGCCTGTCCCCCCTCCCGCCACCCTGGGAGTACCCTAGGAGTCTGGTAAATAGCCTCTTATCGCTGACATGTTGCGGGTTTTTCAGCCAGGGGGGAAATTGTTGTTCCTGATATGTTGCGCCTCAACCCACGAATGTCCTGACATGTTGATTCCAGAACGGAAAGCCCCTCCACTTTATCCCTGACATGTCGGGGTCTGTCCCCTGAATGTCCTAGCAAGTTCACTGCCGCCCTGCCCCCCGTTTCACCCAGTCGAGGGCTTCGCTGGGCCGTCGGCAAAGTGCCAGTCACTCCTTCTGAACCCCGGTCATCTCTGGTTTGGGCGCTTCAAGTCAGGGCCTTTGCACCCCTCCCCGACTGCCGAGTTTCATCACCTCAGCTGCTCGCGGATCGTCGTCACTTGAGGGCCAATCGGAAGGTCGCAGAGGCTTGAACGGACTGGTAGTTACCGGGTTCCCAGGAGCCAGCTGCGTGTCCCTATGGTGACTTCGGTGAAGCCCGGATGCGCTCCTGATTCGGTCAGCGAAACAGACCGACAGCAGGGTGACTGGAGCTCCTGAAGTGCCATCTTCTCAGTGGACTGTCAACTCCAACTCGGGCGGTCACAGGTGGCTTGGAAGGTCAGAGTTTCATCCTGCGTTCGGAGATGTCGGCGGTGCCGGATCACCTGTTTTCCGAGGGGTGTGCGGTGAGGATCAGCGGGTCGAATCCTGCTGTTACGGTTGGTTCCGTGAGTCTTCCGATGGTCCGTTCGAGAGGTGCGCTGGGGTGGTGATCGGCGGTGCCGGACCACCCGTTTTCCGCTCCCGCCGGGGCCTGTCGGGTGTCGCGCATGGGGAGTGCCAGGTCACTGCAACCCGCCTCAGTTCCGTCCTCGGCAGGAGATCTGGCAGGACCGTGCGGTCGATGCCAGCCCGCTCCGGACAGGGCTCCGCTGACGCTGCCGAAGAGAGGTGTGCGGGAGTGTGATCCGGGGAGGTTGCCGGACCGTCGACTTCAGGTTGGCGAGCCTCTCCGCTGTCTCCAGTCACGTCACTTGACCTGCCGTCAGGTCCGCTGCTGGGTCGGGTTGCCTGCCCTGCTGAAGTGGTCGGTCACGTCCATCCAGATGGGTGGTCGAACAGCCGGGAGGACTGAGCGCGGGAGGTCTGAGAAGGACTCTCGGCGTGTTGGAAGACGTCGCGGTTCTGGCTCTGCGATCGGTTCATTCAGGCTGGCGCCTGGGTCAGGCTGACTTGATCGGAGAGTTCATCTGGCGACTCCCGGCGTGTCGGAAGACGTCACGATTCTGGCTGCGTGGCCGGTCCATCCACGTCGATCTTCGGGTCAGGGTCCGGGCTTTCCTCGGGTCTGTGAAGCACAACAAACGGAACCGGGAATGGCTCTCCGGTTCCGATGCGGCGCGTGAGGTAGTGCTGACTGCGCTTCCCCGTTGACCTTTCCGCGGGGCTCACGAGATGGGCAGGCCGCGCCACCATTCGCTCAGGATGACCTCGCCTCTGGCTCCCTCCTCGGCGCTCATGACGCCCTGGATGGTCGGGACGCGGCGGTCGTTGGCGGTGCCCCAGATCGTCTGAAGGTACCCCTGTTGCACGAAACTTTCGAGCTTCGACTGCACCGTCCTGAGCTTGTACGCTCCGGTGTCGTACTCGAACGCGATGGGTCCGTACGGACTGTGGAACACCGCGTCCGGCGCGTCCCGCGCCAGGCGACGGTGGGGGTGCAGCTGGAACGCTTCGCCGGTCGGGACGTTCATCATGCGCCGCATTTCGCCCACTCCGGCCGCGTGACCGAGGGCGTTGTCATCCTGGTACTGCAGGGCGTCCGACGCGAGGTAGAAGCGGGTCTTCACTTCGAGACTGACGCGGCTGTACACAGGATGCATGACCGCCTCGACATACCGGACGTTCTTGAGATCCCTGGGGTGGAGCATGTAGTGCCGCCACAGCTGCTCGGCGCTGATGACGCGGTCGGAGGTGAGGTCGGTCATGAAGCGTTCGATGCGCTCGGCCCGGCGGCTCCGGAGGAGTTCGAGGGTCTGCGCGGGGAACACGTCGGGCTTCTTTCGGAGCACGAGTTCTTCGAGCAGGGCGCTGCTGGCCGGACCGGCGTAGGCGTCGTCTTTCGGTGGGCCAAAGGTGGTGAGTTGCAGGCGGTTGCCTGTGCCGCCGGGAAGGTGGTGCAGGACCGTGAGCATGGAACTGTGCTTCTGGGCCAGCGCCCGTCCGCGGGTGGGGGAGGGGGTGAAGAGGATGACCCGGAAGCCGTGGGCGAGTGCCGAGGATTTCAGGCGGGTCACGATGCGTTCGACGGTCGTGCGCGTGAAGCCTCCGCCGGACATGACGCCGCCGACCAGGGCGACGCCCTGGGGGGTGACTCGCTCGAAGAGTTCCATCTTCCCGCCGTACTGTTCGAGGTCACGGGTGTTGGTCTGGTCGGTTTCCTGGTACCCGTAGTCGTTCATGCACAGGCGGATGTAGGCGCGGTCGAGGTTGCGTTGCGGGGCGATCAGGGTGCTGGAGGCGTCACGCAGGACGGTGCGGCGGCCGGTGACGGAGAGCATGTAGAGCCGGCCGATGACCGTGTGGATGGAGTGGAGGAGCCCCGCTTCGAGGATGGCGTCACGCCTGGGGCACTTGAGGCGGAGTTCCTGTTCGGTCCAGGCGCCGTCGTACTCGTACAGGAGTTTGAGGGTCTGTTTCTCCTCGGGGGTGAGGTTGAGTTGGGTCTGGATGCGCTTGATGCTCGCGGGGGTTCGGCCCATCCGGGAGTCCTCCTTCCGGGATACGGGAGGTCCGGTGACGGGCCTCCCGCACGCTGTTTGAGGTTGGAATTACGGGGTGGTAACGGGCGTAGTTTCGGTGGGTCTGGTGTCTTTGGGTGGAGTGGTTTTGCGGGTCCTGGGATCTGCTTTTGCCTTGTCGCTGGCGGGTGCTTTGGGTGCCTTGCTGACCTGCGGTTGGGGTTGGAGGCGTTGCCCGGCCATGGTGCGGCGGATGCTGGCGAGCCGCGTGAAGTCCAGTTCGCCGCTGATGATCTGCTCCGCGGTGATGCGGATCGGAGCGCCGTGCTGGACCAGGGCGTACCGACTCTCGATGACCTGAGCGGCGAGCCAGGTGCGCAGTTCCGGGGTGTCGAGGACGAGGTCGTCCGGGCCTTCGTGGGTCGCGTCCTGACCTGTGGCGTCGAGGTAGGTGGTGGTGAAGGTGTCGGGGAGTGGGGCGCTGAGGATCATGCCTTTGTGGAGGGCGCGTTCGAATTGCTGGAGGGGTTTGAGGCGGTCTGCGGGATCGAGGGATCCGAGCAGTTCGCTCCAGCGGATCAGGGTGGCGATAGACCTCTCCGAGTCGAATCGGTCGAGGGCGGATGTGAGGTTGCCGGGTGTTGGGGTGAGGGAGTTGGGGCCGTTCGGGTTGGGCGGTGGTTTCATATGGTTGACCTCCTGGATGCGCGGCCGAGGGGCTCATGGGGCCGCGTAACTCCAGTCGAGTGTCTGTGCATTTTGAGTTTCGGGACAACCCTGTCTGCATCCGCTGCCGAAGGTTGCAGATCAGCCGGGCCGGCTGGCGTGAGGCGACCCTGGTCTTAGCTTCGAGCGGGGTACTTGTGGTCTTTTGCCGGGCCACCGGTTGACGGACGTCCTGATTGGGGGCCGTGGCGACGGTGTGCTTCCGGGCTGCACTCGGCAATCGCATTGGGTTTCGAAAACCAAGTGATTGACTAGACATGGCTGGCGAAGCTGCTCAGAGGGTAGACGGTGTGTTCTGCTGACAATCCGGAACCTCACCGGATTGCCACTCCACGTCCGGAACCCGTTTCTCTCTCACTCTGCGGGGCAGCTCTACGAGTCGCATCCGCTCCGATTGAATGGCTTGCAAAGCGGTTCAATCGGAGTCCGTACGCCATCACGGCGGCCAATCGCCTGAACGGCACCTTCGGTTGAGGTGGCGAAGGTGACCGGGGTTCAGTGCCGACCAGTTCACCCCGCTCAGGTGTCTGCAGAGGTCGCTGACATCGGGCTCATTGGCTCCTGCGTCGTCAGGATGCCCAACCTTACCTTCTGGGAGAGGAGCGAGTCACCTTTGGGGTGTAAGTGCGTGGAGGGGCGGCGCTTCGCACTCACGAGAGGGGAAGAGCCTCTCTGTGTGGCCTGGTGACATACCTGAGGGGCATTCGTGCAGACACAGGGGCAGGCGGTCAGTTCAGACGTGACAGGAGGTGTGTCGGTTCAGTCCGGCGCATGGCAGATCGAGAATGAGTGCCAGAGCGCAGGGCGGCGGCGCTGCGGCAGACTCAACTCAGGATGCGGAGGTGACACTCGATGAGTGCTTCCAGACACGAATCAGCAGTCCAGGCGGTGTAGGACGCATCGTAGGGAACGAACGTCCCGGCAATGGTCTCCATACTTATGCTCATCCAGTGAGCCTCGCTGGTCACCTTGGCCAGGTCCCTCCGGTACGCATCGACAACGGCTCCCTCGGTCTGGGTGGGGGGCGGCGCCAGTTCGGTGCGGCGCTGGAGGCGCCGCTGCAGGTCCTGCCACTGGTGTGGGTGGGTCGCGCGGACGTCTGCGTTGATCTCCTTGAACAGCGCTTCCCAACCCATGTGATACAAGAATTCGAAGTACAGGTGCTCTCTGCTGGTCAATGGGCGGACCAGGGGTGAGTGCGGCGGTGGTGTGAAGACGCGATTCAGCCAGAAATTGTTGTAGGTGGCGAGGCAGAAGAGATGCTTGGCGACCTCTGCTGGATCCATGTCGCCGTGCAGGCCGACGCCTGCAGCGGCGTCGCAGACCCGCGCGGCGCAGAGCAGGGCGCGGTCTTCCAGGGGAACCTCGAAGAGGTCAGCCATTCCGCTGGCGGCGGCCGTCTGGATTTCCCGCTCCGCTCGTGGTGGGGTGAGTTGCCGGGCGTGGAACCAGAGTTGGGCTGTCAGTCGCCCCATGAGTGTCCTGGCGGCGGCAGGTGCGCGGTAGCCCAGTTCGTAGTTGTGGTGCAGGGTCATCAGGTAGGCGGCGGTGATCACGCCGATTTTGCCGATGGTGTGTTTGTCCTGTGGAAGGGTCATATCCACAGTGTATTATCACTACACCTAACTATCTCTGCCGGGAATAGCGTCGGGGCGGCGGATCCCTGAGCATGGGCGAATGTCGGTGATACGGTGGAAATTGGCCGACTTTCTTGCGGAACACGGCCTCACGGCCTATGCGTTGGGAAAAGCCATGGGCACGAGCTACATGAATACGGTCTACCGCATGGCGCGGCGCGGTCACGAGCCTTCACGGATTGACCTTCCAACACTCGTCAATGTGTTGGACGGGCTGCGGACACTGACGGGGAAAGACGTGGAAATTGCCGACATTCTGGTCTACGAACCGAGTGTCATCCCCGAACGCTGACTTCAGCGGTCGGCCGGTTCCCGCCGGACCTTTCCTGGCCTGGGGTTGCGTTTTCGTGGAGTCGCGCCTGCGGTCTGCTGTGGCGTCGCTGCGCTGACGGCCTTCCGCTCGCGTTTCTGCCGGGTCTTCTTTGCGGGTTTCCAGGTGCCCTGCACGATCGCGTCTGCCTGCGCGTCGTCCAGCTCCGCCGGAATGACTTCCGGGGGCAGTGGGACGCTCTGCCCGGCGCGGATCAGGTGCGGTCCGCTGCCTGTGGCGCGCAGTCTCGTGCCTTCCAGGTGCGGGAGCGGCAGGCTCGGCGCGTCCCGCGAGGCCCGCCGGATCGTCGGGGCCAGCCCCTCGGTCCAGAAGCGCGTCAGGTACGCCAGGCGCGTCGTTCCCCCGGCGGCCACGTCGTCCAGGCCCGCTTCCATGGTTGCCGTGAAGTCTTTCTGCATGACCTCCGGCACCTGCCGCGCCAGGTACGTCGCCACGAGCAGCCCCACGGCCGTCACGGACAGGTGGCGCCCGGTCACGCGGACGTACTCGCGCGTCTGGAGGGTGGCCAGCGTCTGCGCGTACGTGCTCGGTCGCCCGATCCCGGCCTTCTCCATCGCCTGCACCAGCGTCGCCTCGGAGTACCGGGTGGGGGCGGAGGTCTTCTTCCCCTCCGGCGGTCTGGCCTTGAGGGGTAGGCGCTGTCCCGGCTGAAGGGCCGGGAGGCGCTGATCGTCCCTCTCCTCGTCCTCGTCCTGCAGGAGTTGCAGGTGACCCGTCTCCTTCAGCACGCGCCCCTGAGCGCTCAGGGTGGCCGCGCCGCAGGTCAGGGTCACCACGGTCTTATCGAACACGGCGTCATTCATCTGGGACGCCACGGTGCGCTGGTAGATCAGGGTGTACACCGCCAGTTCGTCTCCGCCCAGGCCCACGGTGTCCGGGGCGCGCCAGGTCGTCCCGGCCGGCCGGATCGCCTCGTGTGCCTCCTGGGCGTTCCTGTTGCGGGTCGCGTACTGCCGGGGCTGCGCGGGCACGGCCGCCGGGCCGAACAGGCGGGTGGCTTCCCGCCGCGCCTTGGTCAGCGCCTCGTCCGACAGGGCCGGGGAGTCGGTGCGCATGTACGTGATGTACCCGCCCTCGTACAGCCACTGCGCGGTATCCATGACCTGTTTCGCGCTGAGGTTGAGCCGTCCGCCCGCCTGCTGCAGGGTACTGGTGATGAAGGGCGGCGCGGGCCGGGAGCGGGTCTCCGTCACCTCCACGTGCGTCACGGTGGCTTCCCGGCCGTCCAGATAGGCACTCAGGGCGCGGGCCTGCCCGTCCGTCATCTCCAGCACGCGCACGCCGCTCTTCAGCACGCCGTCCTGGGTGTAGTCGCCTGCCCGGGCGATCGGCAGGCTCTGCGGGTGCTCGCTGCTGCGGACCTGCGTGACGGTCGCCGTGAACTTCGGGCGGGTCAGGACGTCCGCGCGGATCGACCAGAATGTCGCGGGTCTGAAGCGCATGCGGGCCATCTCCCGCTGAGACAGCAGCATCAGCGCCGCGCTCTGCACGCGGCCCGCGCTGAGGTTTCCGCCCACGCTGCCCCACAGCAGCGGGCTGACCCCGTACCCTACCAGCCGGTCGATGACGCGGCGGGCCTCCTGGGCCGCCACGAGGTGCAGGTCGAGGGGCCTGGTTGCCTTCAGCGCGTTCTGAAGGGCCTCCTGGGTGATTTCGGTGAACACCAGGCGGGTGGGCTGCTCGACCTTCAGGAGGCGGCTGAGGTGGTAGGAGATCGCTTCGCCCTCGCGGTCCATGTCGGAGGCGAACAGTACCCGGTCGGCTTTCACGGCGAGCTGCTGGAGTTCCTTCACGGTGGCGCGCCTGGAGGCGGGCACGACGTAGATGGGCGCAAAGGTCTCGGGATTCACACCCAGCGCCGCCCAGGGTTCGGCGCGGTACCGTTCGGGAATCTCCGCTTTCGAGCCCGGCAGGTCGCGCACATGCCCGAGCGAGGCGCGCACCACGTAGTCCCGCCCGAGGTACCCGGCGATCTTGCGGGCCTTGGCCGGACTTTCGACGATCACGAGGGTGGCCATGTGGACAGGGTAGTGGTCCCGGTGCCGCCCTGCCGTGCGCCCGTTCTGCTTGCCTGCTGGGTGGTCCGTTCGGGTAGGCTGCGGTGAATGACAGCGACTGTTGCGCGGCACCGGGATCAGACGGCCCTCACCGAGGAGTTCGCGCAGGCACTGGTGGCGCACCTGAACCGCCTGCGGGCCGAATCGCATCCGGACGATCCGCCGGTGGACCCGGCGAACGTGTGGGGGCAGATGCGGCAGTTGCCTCCCGCGCTGGAGCTGGATTTCTGGACGGTGGAGGAGGCCGGGCAGATCGTCGCGCACGCCCGCACGCAGCTGTTCAGGACCGGGGACAACCTGCATCTGGCGGAACTGGAACTGCTGGTCAGTCCGGGTGCGCGGCGGCGCGGGCTGGGCCGTGACCTGCTGCGGCTCGCGGCGCGGAGCATGCAGGCGCGCGGGCGGACGCTGCTGATCGCGCAGACGACGGACCGCGTGCCGGCCGGCGGGGTGTTCGCGCGCCGGTATGGGTTCCGGGCGGGCCTGAGCAACCATGTCAACCGCCTGCGGCTCGCGGACATCCCCGAGGGCCTGCTGGAGGCCTGGACGACCCGACCGGACGACGGGTACACGCTGGAGGTCTGGGCGGACGGGGTGACGGACGCGGACCTGGACGCGTATGCGCAGCTGCTGAACGTGATGAACGGCGCGCCCCGTGACGACCTGGACGTGGAGGACCAGCGCACGACGCCCGAGGAGGTGCGTTCGGTGGAGGCGCTGGCGCGCGCCGGGGGACGCCGGACGCTGACGGCGGTCGTTCATGCGCCGGACGGAACGCTGGCAGGGCTGAGTGACGTGTCGTGGCGGCCGGCGCAGCCGGGGATCGTGTCGCAGGGGAATACGGGGGTGCGGCCGGAACACCGGGGGCACGGGCTGGGGGGTTGGTTGAAGGCGGCGAACATCCGGGAGGTGCAGCGGCTGAACCCGCATGCGACGGAGATCCGGACGCAGAACGCGGACAGTAATGGGCCGATGCTGAAGATCAACGGGGCGCTGGGGTTCCAGCCGTTCCTGGCGTCCACGGTCTGGCAGGGGAACGTGGCGGACGTGCTGGACAGCCTTGGTGGGCACAGTCTCCGGCCGTGACGGTGGCCGCGGCGCGGTGGGGGAGAGGCGCCGGCCGGTCCCGCCCGCCGGACCGGCGCAGGACACCCATAGTTGACAGAACTGGTCCACTGGTCTAGAGTCGCCTCCGGCTTCACGGAAGCCACCTTTATCCAGAGTCGGCGCGAGGTCACTGGACCCCGGACCGCCGCAGCAACCAGCCCTCATTACGGCGGGTGCTTTCCAGCCCTGCGCGCCCCAACGATGATTCCGGGCCGCAGAACGGGTAAAGGAAGGGTGCACCTCACCGCAGGTTCAGCGCACGATTGCCGTCCCCTTCCCAAGCGAACAGCCCAGGAAGGGGACGTCTGCCGTTCCCTCCGCCTGCCTCACCGGAGATCACCCGTGCCTGACCTGACCCCCCCGGACGTCCTGGACTTCCAGAACGTCAGCAAGACCTATCCGGGCCAGCCCCGCCCCGCCCTGAACGACCTGACCCTGCGCGTCCCGCGCGGCAGCCGCACGGGCGTCATCGGCCGCAGCGGCGCCGGCAAGAGCACCCTGGTGCGCCTGATCAGCGGCCTGGAAACCCCGGACGCCGGAAGGCTGCTCGTCCGGGGCGACGCGCTCGGCCCCGCCACCCGCGCCGCCCATCAGGCCCGCACCGGACTGGTGTTCCAGCAGTTCAACCTGCTCGCGCAGCGCACGGTCCTGCGCAACGTGACCCTGCCGCTGGAACTGCGCGGCGTGCCCCGCGCCCGCCGCGACGCCCTGGCCCGCGAACACCTCGACCTCGTCGGACTGGGCGAGTACGCCGGACGCTACCCCGCGCAGCTCAGCGGCGGCCAGAAACAACGCGTCGGGATCGCGCGCGCCCTGGTCACCGCCCCGGACCTGCTGCTCGCCGACGAGGCCACCAGCGCCCTGGACCCCGAAACCAGCGCCGGCATCCTGAACCTGCTGCTGGACCTGCAACGCGAGCGGGACCTGACCCTGGTGATCGTCACGCACCAGCTGGAAGTCGTGCGGGCCGTCACCACCCACGTCGCCGTGCTGGACGCCGGGCAGCTGGTCGAGACCGGCGAGACGGCCGCCGTGCTGCGCGCCCCCCGGCACGCCGCCACCCGCGCGCTGCTGGACGCCCACCGTCCCCAGGTGCCGCTCGCGCCGGACGAGACGCTGCGCCGCGTGACGCTGCCGGACCTGAACCCGGACACGCTGGCCGCCCTGGCCCGCGCCGGCGCCCGCATCGTGCAGGCCGAACCGCACCCGCAGGGTCTGGACGTCTGGATCGCCGCGCCCGCCGCGTCCCCCGAGTGGGCGGTGCTCGCATGACTTGGGACGCGCTGTGGCCGCTGCTGTGGCAGGGAACCCTCGACACCCTGTGGATGGTCGTCCCGGCGGCGCTGTGCGCGCAACTGATCGGCACGGCGCTGGGCGTCCTGCTCACGCTCACCCGGCCCGACGGACTGCACCCGCAACGCCCGCTGTTCCGCGTGCTGGACGCCGCCGTGAACGTGGGCCGCAGCCTGCCGTTCATCATCCTGCTGGTTCTCCTGATTCCCTTCACGCGCCTGATCACCGGCACCAGCATCGGCTCCACCGCCGCCATCGTGCCCCTGACTGTCGCCGCGATTCCCTTTGTGGCCCGGCTGGTGGACGGCGCGCTGAAAGACGTGCCCCGCGGCGTGGTGGACGCCGCGCGCGCCATGGGCGCCAGCACCGCCCAGACGGTCTTCAAGGTCCTGCTGCCCGAGGCGCGCCCCGCCCTGATCCACGCGTTCACGGTCATGATCGTCAGCCTGATCGGCTACAGCGCCATGGCGGGCGCCATCGGCGGCGGCGGCCTGGGCGACCTCGCCATCCGCTACGGCTACCAGCGTTTCGAGACCGGCGTGATGATCGCCACCGTCGCCGCCCTGCTCGTCCTCGTGCAACTCACGCAGTGGGCCGGGGACCGCGCCGCCGCGCGCAGCGACCACCGCTGACCGCCCGACCCCGCTCCGGCGCCACCCGACCCCCAACCGAACACCCCCCGCTCAAAAGATCCACGAGGAGCCCCTCCATGCGATTCTCTGCCCCCCTGACCGGCCTGCTCGGCACCCTGCTGCTCACCTCCACCGCCGCCGCCGGCACCCTCCGCGTGGGCGCCACGCCCGTCCCCGCCGGGGAACTCCTGACCTTCGTCAAACCCATCCTGGCCAAGCAGGGCGTCACGCTGGTCATCCGGGAATTCAGCGACTACGTGCAACCCAACGTCGCGCTCGGCGAGGGCGCGCTGGACGCCAACCTGTTCCAGCACGTCCCGTACCTGAACGCCTTCCAGCAGAACCGACCGCTGAACATCGTCCCCGTCCGCCGGATCTACCTGCCGCCCCTGGGCCTGTACTCCCGCCGGGTCACGAAAGTCACGGACCTGCGCCAGGGCGCCACCGTCGCCATTCCCAACGACCCCAGCAACGGCGCCCGCGCCCTGCTGCTCCTCGAACGCGCCGGACTGATCCGCCTCAGGGCCGGCGTGGGCGCCCGCGCCGCCGTGACCGACATCACCAGCAACGTCAAACGCCTCAAGTTCCGCGAACTCGACGCCGCGCAGCTGCCCCGCAGCCTCGCGGACGTGGACGCCGCCATCGTCAACACCAACTACGCCCTGGAAGTCGGCCTGAACCCCGACCGGGACGCCATCTTCCTGGAGGGAAGCAGCAGCCCGTACGTGAACGTGCTGGCCACCACCCGCGACAAGGTGAACAACCCGGACCTCGCCAGACTCGCGGCGGCCCTCACCAGCCCCGAGGCGAAAGCGTGGCTGCTCAAGAAGTACGGCGGCAGCATCATCCCCGCCTTCTGAACCGCCCAGCCCTCACCCGAAATCGCCCCCCTTTTACCCCCACGAGGAGTTCCACCATGCGCACCCTGCTGATCCTGTCCGCCCTGCTCGCCGCCACGACCGCCACCGCCGGCACCCTGCGCGTCGGCGCGAGCCCCGTCCCGCACGCCGACATCCTGAACTTCGTCAAACCCATCCTGGCCAAACAGGGCGTCACGCTGGTCATCCGCGAATTCAACGACTACGTGCAACCCAACCTCGCCCTGGCCGACGGCAGCATCGACGTGAACTTCTTCCAGCACACCCCCTACCTCAACGCGTTCCAGAAGGACCGCCCGCTGGGCCTCGTGGCCGGCGCGGCCGTTCACGTCGAACCCATGGGCCTGTACTCCCGGCGTGTGAAGGCCCTGCGTGACCTGAAGACCGGCGCGACCATCGCCCTGCCGAACGACCCCAGCAACAGCGGCCGCGCCCTGAAACTCCTGGAACGCGCCGGCCTGATCCGCCTCAAGGCAGGCGCCGGCACGGCCGCCACGACCCTGGACATCACCAGCAACGTCAAACGCCTCAAGTTCCGCGAACTCGACGCCGCCCAGCTGCCCCGCGTCCTGGCCGACGTGGACGCCGCCATCATCAACACCAACTACGCCCTGGACGCCGGCCTGAACCCACTTAAGGACGCCCTGACCCTGGAAGGCGCCAGCAGCCCCTACGCCAACCGACTCGTCGCCCAGCCCGCCACACTGAAAAACCCCGACTACCTCAAACTCGTCGCGGTCCTGCGCAGCCCCGCCACCCGCACCTTCATCCTGAACACCTACAAGGGCGCCGTCGTTCCCGCCTTCTGAGGACTGTGTGGCGGCGGGGTGTCAGCGGGTGAACGCACCGACCCGGCCCGCCGCTACGCGATTCCCCGGACTGGATGGCTGTGCTGGCTCCCCGGTCCGGGGGTCGCTGCTTATGACGCGTTCCGTTCGGGCGGAGGGGCCCCTGTCACCCTTTAATTCTGGTCCGTATGGTCGGCAGGATGGTGAAAACAGTGTGCTGGACGCCTGTTTTCAACCTACGCCTAGAAGGCGCGTGAAGCCCCGCCCCGGATTCCTCGAGGGGTGATGGACGGGGGATTTCAGGAAAAGCCTTTCACACTAATGTAAATTGGTTTGAAAACTGGCGGTCCGGGCACTACACTCCGGGCGTGACCCTCCAGCACGGTTTCCCGCATGCTCCGACCCGGCGGCCCGCATGACCCTCGTCCAGTTGCGTAACGCCGTGACCATCAGCGGCCTCGACGACCGCGCCCTGCGGGTCCGGGCGGTCGAGGCGGCCAGCACCTACGACGACGACATGCTCACCATGATCACGCACGCGTACATGACGGTCGCCAGCCGCAAGGGTGCCCGCACCAGCCGCCGCACCCTGGAAGCGTACGCCCTGGCGGTCAAGGATTACGTCCGCTGGGCCGAGCGGACGGGCGTGTCGGTCCTGCGACCGGGCCGCCGTGACGGGGGCCGGTACGTGGCGCACCTGCAGACCCGTCCCAGCCAGTGCCGGGGCCGCAGCGGGCCGCTGTCGGCCGCGACGGCCGCGCAGTACGTGGCGGGCGCCCGCGCCCTGTACCGCGCGCTCAGCTGGGCGGGCGCGACCGACGCGCACCCGTTTCAGGACGCGCACGTCGCGCCGGACCCCACGCCCGGCATCGTGAAGAACCCCCCGTACCTGCATGAGATCGATCAGGTCCTGCCGCACTGCGACGCCCGCCTCGCGGCGCTGACGCTGTTGTGCGCGCACGCCGGGTTGCGTGTCAGTGAGGCGCTGGCGTTGACGGCCGCCGACGTGCATGGCGCGTCGCTGACCGTGCGGGGTAAGGGAGGCCGGGTGCGGCGCGTGCCGCTGGGCCGCCGCGTGCGGGACGCCCTGAACGCCGCGCCGCCTCTGGACGCGGACGGCCGGCTGTTCGACTGGAAGTACGCGCAGGCCACGTACCGGATGCGCAAGGCCTTCCGCGCGGCCGGGCTGGGTGAGGCGTGGCGGGGGTTTCACGCGGCGAGGAAGCATTCGGGCACGCGGCTGTATCAGGCGACGCGGGATTTCACGCGGGTGGGGTTGTTTCTGGGGCACGCGTCGGTGGACACGACCCGCCGGTACGTGGCGGTGCAGGACAACGACGTGGCGAGCGAGGTCGAGTTCTTCTGAGAGTGGCGGCCTGAACGGGCCGTCATGGATAGGATCTATTTTTATTGGAATGTATATGATTGGCAGACAGAGGCGCCCACGCCGGTGGAGTCGCCTCCTCCCGCCACTGGGTGCCTGACCTGTCTGCTGTCTCTGCCCGATTGGTTCCGGGGGGACGGTCAGCCCTCCGGGTTCGGCTGGGCTTTCTCCGGCGAGGCGAATTTGAGGGCGACGATCGTACATACCAGGACCGCGAGCAGGGCCAGTCGCAGGGCGCTGGCGCTTTCGCCGAAGAGGATGATGCCGGCCAGGGCGGTGCCGAATGCGCCGATGCCCGTCCAGATCGCGTAGGCGGTGCCCAGCGGAATGAATTTGATCGCCTGGGTCAACAGGCCGAAGCTTGCGACGCTACAGACCACGAACGTCAGTGACGGCAACAACACCGAGAAGTTCTGTGACAGTTTCAGGCTGATCGTGAAGCCGATCTCGAACAGCCCTGCTATGAATACGTAGATCCAGCCCATACCGACCTCCTGGGCCGCTTCGACGAGCGGCGGGTCAAGACACGAATTTCAATCCGACGATGGTCGCGACCAGCAGGACCAGCAGACCCAGGCGCAGCGGATTGGCCGACTCCCGGAAGAACAGAATGCCGACGAGTGCGGTGCCGACGGCGCCGATGCCGGTCCAGACGGCGTACGCGGTCCCCAGGGGAATGACTGTCATGGCGCTCGTCAGCAGCCAGAAGCTCAGTGGTGCCAGCGCGAAGAACATCAGTGACGGCCACAGTTTCTTGAAACCCTGCGACAACTTCATCGAGGTCGTGAACCCGACTTCTGCCAGTCCAGCGCCGATCAGAAAGAACCATTCCATAACGCCTCCTCTCATACGGATTCCGTTTGTTTCGCCAACAATCCGGAACGTCACCGCCCCTGCTGGCTCCACGTCCGGAGGGGCGTTTCTCTCCTTCTCTGCGGGGCAGCTCTCCGAGTCGCATCCGCTCGGACCGGGCGGGCTTTGCAGCCCATTCAATCGGAGTCCGTATCAGGTCACATCGGACGTGAGATCGAGCAGTAACTGCTCGACCTGGATTCGCAGCGCGCCCTGTGGGACGGCGGCGCCCATCAGTTCGGCGAAGTACAGGCCTTCCACGGCGAGCCGGGCCACCGTGGCGCGTGCGGGGTCGAGTCCACTGTGCTCCAGTTGCGTCTGCCACCCGTCGGCCGCCTGACGGAAACGGGTCAGCAACTCCGGTTCGTGGGCGACGATGGCCAGCAGCGCAGCGGTCGAGGCCCTGACCCGCTCGTCCCGCAGTTCATCGAGGGTGGCCTGCACGAAGGCGCGGGGGTAGGACGCGCCCTGTGCCGTGTGCTGCGCGATACGGCGTTCAAAGTCGTCAAGGTACGCCTGGAGCAGACCGACGATCAGGTGGTGCTTGCCGGGGTAGTGGTAGAGCAGTCCGCCCTTGCTGACGCCAGCCTCGCGGGCGACGGCGTCGAGGGTGAGGTGGTTGACCCCATCGCGGTGGATGACCAGGGTGGCCGCGTCGAGGAGCAGGGCGCGGGTGTCGCCCGCCCGGTTGGCTGGTGGTGGAGTTGATCTGGTCATAGGTCAGTGTACCGTCTGGACGGTACAGTAGATGAGACAGGCCTTCAGAAAGCTGGAGCGTGAGCCTGCCCTCCCCCACTCAGGCTTCCAGAGCGAGTGCGCAGAGAACCGCCACGCCTGAGCCGGAGCCTCGGCAGAACGGGAAACGGACGCAGGACTGGGAATACAGGAACAGGGAAACCGGGCCTGAACAAGAGCAGAAGCAATGCCAGGGAGAGGAGTAGTCAACGGAGATGGCTCAGGGAATCACTTTCATATACAGAGAAATAATTCAGGCTGGCCTCTACAGGTCACCTTCCCCGCCCCGCGCTTGCGGCAGACTCGGCGCTGATGAACGCACCCGTCCGGGGCACGCCGCCCACCTCCAGCGATCCGCCCCCCACCCGCCGCGAACAGTGGCGGGACCTGCGCGCCACCGTCGGACTGGTCTGGCAGGCCAGCCCACGCCACGCCCTGACGTTCGCCGGCACCAGCCTGCTGGGCAGCGCCCTGCCGGCCGCGAACCTGCTCGTCGGGAAGTACCTGCTGGACGCCGTCGCCCGCGCCGCGCAGGGCAACGTGACCTACGGAACGCTGCTGGGTCTGCTATCGGCACAGGTGGGGCTGGTGATCCTGGGCAGCCTGCTGAGCACCGTGCAGAGCGCCGCGCAGCAACTGCTGGGCGACAGCCTGCAACACACCGTCAGCCGCCGCATCCTCGACAAGGCCACCACCCTGAGCGTCGAGGCGTTCGAGAACGCCGACACGTACGACCGCCTGCAGCAGGCGTACCGGGAGGTCGGGTCGCGGCCCCTGGGCGTCGCCACGCAACTCGTCTCGCTGGTCGGGGCCGTCATCACGCTCGGGTCGGTCGGGGCGCTCATGGCGCAGCTGGGCGCGTGGGTGCTGCCGCTGGTGGTCCTGGCGAGCCTGCCGGGCGTGATCATCAGTAACCGCTTCGGGGTGGAAGGCTACCGGATGCTGCGCCGCCAGACGCACGACGCCCGCGTGCAGAACTACCTGGGTAGCCTGCTCACCTCGGACACGCTGGTCAAGGAGGTGCGGCTGTTCGGGTTCGAGCCGTACCTGCTGCGCCGCTGGCGGGAGTACTACCTGGGGTTCCGCGCGCAACTGGAGACGCTGGTGCGGCGGCGGTCCGCGTGGAATTTCGGGGCGTCGCTGGTCTCGGCACTGCTGATCGGACTGGCGAGCGCGCTGATCCTGCGGCGCGCGGCGGCCGGGCAGATCAGCGTGGGGGATTTCAGCGTGTTCGTGCTGGGGATCGCGCAGGTGCAGGCGACCGTGAGCGGCCTGCTGAGCGGCGTGAGCGGCATCTATCAGAATCTGCTGTACATGCGCAACCTGTACGCCTTCCTGGAATTGCCGGGCCGTGACCTGGACGCCGGGGCGACGTGGGAGGGCCGCATCGACACCATCGAGTTCCGGGACGTGTCGTTCCGCTACCCGCTGACGGACCGGGACGTGCTGCGCGGCGTGAACTTCACGGTGCGGCGCGGCGAGTCGCTGGCGCTCGTCGGTGAGAACGGGGCGGGCAAGACAACGGTCGTGAAACTGCTGACGCTGCTGTTCCAGCCGACCGGCGGGCAGATCCTGCTGAACGGCCTGGACGCCGCGCAGTTCAGTCCGCGCAGCGTGCAGCGCGAGATGAGCATCATCTTCCAGGATTTCGGGCAGTACCAGATGACGGCCCGTGACAACGTCGCCCTGGCCCAGAGCGAACGCCTGGGAACGGACGGTCCGGGCAACGATGAGAGGGTGCGCCGCGCGCTCGGGAGTGCGGGGGCGGAGTTCGTGCAGACGCTGCCGGCCGGGCTGGACACGCCGCTGGGCCGGCTGTTCCAGGGGGGGCGGCAGCTGTCGGGCGGGCAGTGGCAGCGGCTGGCGCTGGCGCGACTGTACTTCCGGCAGGCGTCGGTGCTGGTGTTCGACGAGCCGACGGCAGCGCTCGACGCGCAGGCGGAATTCGAGACGATTCAGGCGCTGCGGGCCGAGGCGGCGGGGCGGATCACGCTGATCATCTCGCACCGCTTCTCGACGGTGCGGCTGGCGGACACCATCATCATGCTGGAGGGCGGGCGGGTCAGCGAGAGCGGCAGTCACGAGACACTGCTCGCGCGGGGCGGCCGGTACGCGGAGTTGTACGAACTGCAGGCGCGCGGGTACGCGGCCACGCCAGTCGGCGGGGAAGGGCGCTGACAAAAAAGAACACTACAGCAAGAATGTCCAGGCGGCACGAGGCGCGCGCCATGACATTGACAACCACGGCTTTACACAGGTTTTTACCGCTCAGCACAGCATCCTGCGAGTTTCTCGCTGCACCTCGCACCAAAGGGGAAAATGACGCACTGACTGACATTTCCCCTCCTCTATGCGCCATCATGACGTCGTGTGGCACACGACTCCAGCAGGGGTGGAAACTGTTGCAGAGCACTGATACGGACTCCGATTGAACAGGAATTTCCAGTACCCTGCCGATGAAGTATCACAAGGGGCCTGCGGTCGGCGCCGGACGTGTGGCGCACGTACCTGGACCTACCCGGTGACTGGCCATGGCACGCGACCCGGTCAGGGCAGGGTGGGAGTCACCACCAGTTCAGGGCGTGAGCGAATCCCTGCAGCAGCACGGCTCCCTGCAGCAGGGTCAGGCCCGCCGCGCCGAGCGCCGCGCCCCGCTGATCCCAGTGCCACAGAGCCACGGATACCCCGGCCATCAGCAGGCACGTCAGGAGCGCCACGGCCGCCGCGCCCACCACATGCGCATCCGGCACCACTTGGTGAACGACGACTGTCACGATCAGCAGCAGGAACCAGAAAGACAGAACGACGCGCGGCAACAGCATGACCAGCAAGGTACCCGCCCCGCACGAGCCGCAGGATTGCGCGCCTTCAGCAAACGCAGAGGGACGGTGGGCAAGCTGGTGAACACGGGCGGGCAGGTCACGCCCCTCCCCCACCCCGATACCAACTCCAGCGTGGACGCTGCCGGTCAGGGCGTGGGGCGCTGCGCGTGCGGTTCGCTCAAACCCGTCGGGCACGCTCTGTGCCCTTCCTGTGACGCCCGCCGCTGAAGGAGCCCATCCATGAACGACGTGACCGCCGCCGCGCTGTTCCTCGCCGCCTGGGTGACCGGCCTCGCCCTCCTGCTCGCCTGGGTCGTCACGATCCTGATCACCCTCAAGCGGCGCGACCGGGAGGAACCATGACGCCGGACAGCACCGCGCGGCGTGCAGGCATCACACAGTACGGACCTGGTCGAAGCGGCCTGGCCGGCCCAGACCGAAGCCCAGCGGCGCAACCAGCCCGGCACGCTCCGCCAGTGGCGGCGCGGCTGGGATCACGCCAACACCTACCTTGCTCACCTCGTCACCGCGCAGGCCCCGTGGCCGGTGAGTGCGTGACGCCCCCCGACCCGCCCGCCGTGCTGGAGGTCAAGGCCAGAGCCCGCCAGATGAACCTCCTGCTCAAGGATCAGGGTCACTCGGACGTCGGTCACGCGACCTGCCTGCACGAACTTAGCCTGCAGGCCGGGTACGAGAACTGGCAGACCTACGGCGCCGCCCTGCGCAAGGCGGCCGGACTGCCCCCAAAGCGGCACCTCACCCGCGCCGCCCAGCAGCGCCGACAGGAGCGGGCGTGAGCGCCTTCCACTGGGACAACTGTTCATGGGAATTTCATGACGTTGAGCCGGTGGATTGACACCGCTCCTTTTTGCTTCTACGATCGTTTCATGTAACGATCGTGGAGGCAAAACTGGAAGACCGGCACACTATTCTGCATGCCTGATGGGACGCCCCCCAAACCCCCAAGCCAGAGCAGTCCTTCTGGACAACGCCGTCACCTACGTCCTACAACACGGCCTGAGCGACCTCAGCCTACGGCCCCTCGCGACCGCCCTCGGCGTCAGCCCCAGACTCCTGCTCTACCACTTCACCAGCAAAGAACACCTCATCACGGAAGTTCTCGCCCGCATCTTCGACCAGCAAGCCCAACTGTTCACTGCCCCCGCACCGCACCTCTCCCCTGCACAACGGCTCGACATTCTCTGGACTCAACTGTCCAGCCCTCAGATGAAGCCGTTCCTGCGCAGCCTCTTTGAAGTCGAATTGCGTGCCATTGACGGACACCCCCACTACGCGCGCTTCGCTACCGAAGCGCTGCAGGGCTGGCTTCACATGGCTGCCGCGCACCTTACTGACGCCCCCGAAGCCGTCGCCCGCGTGCTGCTCAGCAGCCTGACCGGACTGCTGGTCGTCCGTTTCGCAACTGGCGATGAAGAGGGCACCGACGCCGGATACGAAGCATTGAAACAGTTGCTGCTGGACGCCAAGCACCTCTAAAGGAGTATCCCCCATGACTTGGATCACCGTTGCCCCACTCATCGCGGGCGCCCTGACCTTTCTGTTTGCCGTCACGTATGCCCTTTCCCGCCGCACGAACGCCACCGGCCCATGGATTATTCCTGCTGTCCTTGCCGCCCTTTTTCTCGGCTTTTCGCTCTACGCGGGAGTGAACGAGGGGGCCACGGGCTTCTGGCCTGAACACGTCCGTAACCTGTGGGGGAACCAGATCTGGTTCGACCTGCTGCTGGCAGCCAGTGTCGCCCTGTACCTGCTGATTCCAAAGGCCAGGGCTCTGGGGATCAACCCCCTCCCCTGGGCAGTCCTATCTGTTGCCACTGGAAGCATCGGCCTGCTGGCCTTCTTGTCCTTCGTGCTCTGGAAGCAGGGTCGCCTCCACTCCATGCCGTCAAAGTAAGGATCGGTTCGTTGGGTGCTCGTGTGGCGACGCCACTGGGAGCACAGCAATACGTGCCCCTCTCACAACCGCACGAAACCTGAGGGCCGGGGGACGTACGACGATCCCCGATCCAGCCACCCAGTTGAAGATCAAAGCCGAAACCCACGAAATCAGCCTGTCGCTCAGTGTTCAGGGAACGGCGAACATCACTCGCTCCGCGTGCCGGTCACGCCCCTGATCCGGGCCGAACTGACCCGGCAGAGCGTCACGCGCCTGGCCCTGCACGCCTACGAACTCACCAGCAACCCACGCGGACGCGAATTCACCGCTTGGCTGGACGACGTTGCCGCCCCCCGCCGGTGTGGTGGCGTGGCGCTCCGGAGGTCCGCATGAACCGGAAGGCGACGTGCATGTCCTGATCGCCCGCACCCCACACGCGGTGAGCTGTAATACGGACTGCCGTTTGTTTCGCCGACAATCCGGAACGTCACCGCCCCTGCCGGCTCCACATCCGGAGGGGCGTTCCGCTCCCACTCGCTTCGCTCGGACCCAGCGGGCCTTGCAACCCATTCAATCGGAGTCCGTATCATCCGGTGAAGATTTGCCGCGTGCTGAAGGACATTGACCGGCACCGGAGGCGGAAAGGCGGGACGGCCTGAACACCACTTTCACAGGAGGTCTATCGAATGGCTGATAGCGCCGCTGGGTCTGAGCGGATGCGACTCGCCAGGCGGCTTCGCAGAGTGGGAGCAGGGCGCTCCTCCGGACGTAGCGGTGGCAATCCGGTGGGGGCGGATTGTCCGCGAAACGGACGGCAGTCCGGCTCAGGACCTGTCTGTGAGCTGGTGGGCGCGCCGGACCTCCTGAAGTGCCTGCTCCCAGGTGGGCGGCAGCGCGGGGGGCGCCGGGGCGGGACGGTACGCGTCGCTGACGGGGCGGTGGGCGTGGCTCCAGTCGCTGATCGCCATCAGGACCGGCAGCAGCGCGGCGCCCTTCTCGGTGAGGCTGTAGATGACTTTCTGCTGGTGGGCGGGGTCGGCGGTTTTTGTAATGATGCCCTCGCCCAGCAGGGTTTTGAGGCGGTCGGCGAGGATGTTCGAGGAGATGTGTTCGTCTGAGGCGAGCATCTCGCGGTAGTGGCGTTTGCCGCTGAACATCAGGTCGCGCACGATCAGGAGGGTCCAGCGGTCTCCGAAGATGTCCAGGCCGAGGCTGACGGGGCAGCCTGACCGCAGCGTTCCGGTGGGGGGTGGGGGGGCGGCCGGTTTCACTGCTTGCATGATTGCACCAGTTAGCGTAGCGTGCAACCAGTTGCACAATACAACCGCTCTGGCAACTGCCTCAGGAGGCGCCCCCATGCAGACCCTACCCACCAACGACGACCTGCTCTCCAGCCTTCCCACCGACACCCGCCTCACCGGGCGCACCGCCATCGTCACCGGGTCCACGGGCGGCATCGGCGAGGCCACCGCGCACGTCCTGGCCGCCTCGGGCGTGCACGTGATCATCAGCGGCCGGGACGCTGCCCGCGCACGGCACGTCGCCACCCGCATCGTGCAGGCCGGCGGGCAGGCGACCGCCGTCACCGCCGACCTGTCCGGCACGCCCGGCGACGTGCGCACCTTCGCGCGCCACGCCACCGACGCCCTCGGCGGGCAGGTGGACATCCTGGTCAACAACGCCGGCGTGTACCCCGTCACCGCCACCGAGGACCTGAGCGACGAAGAACTCGAAGCGATCCTGAACCTCAACATCCGCGCCCCGCACGTACTGGTGGCGGCCATCGCGCCGGGCATGGCCGCGCGCGGCAGTGGCCACATCGTCAACATCGGGTCGTGGATGGCCCGGACCGGCACGGCCAGCGGCGCGCTGTACACCGCCTCGAAAGCCGCCGCCGAACAGCTCGGACGCAACTGGGCCGCCGAGTACGGGCCGCGTGGCGTGCGCGTGAACACGGTCTCGCCCGGTGTCACCCTGACCCCCGGCAACGCCGCGCACGGCGCGGTCCTGGACGCCATGACGGCCGCCACGGTCGCCGGCCAGCCCGTCCGCCCGGTCGATGTGGCCCACGCCGTGCGTTTCCTGGTCACGGACGAGGCGGCCTTCATCCACGGCAGCGTCCTGGACGTGGACGGCGGCATCAGCCACACCCGGCTGCGCTTCTGATGCGCGCCCCCACCACGGTTCGCAGGCGGCGCGTGTGAAGCTGAGCGACGGCCGCACGCTGGGCCGCTCCGGCCTGATCGTCAGCCCACTGGCGCTGGGCACCATGACCTTCGGGAACGCCGCCTGGGGGTCCCCGGACGACGTGGCCGGGCAGGTGTTCGACACTTACCTGCAAGGCGGCGGGAACTTCATCGACACGGCCGACGTGTACTCCGGCGGGCGCAGCGAGGAACTCGTGGGCCGCTTCATCGCCGAGCGCGGCGTGCGCGATCAGGTGGTCCTGGCGACCAAGTCCGGCTTCAACGTCCAGCCGGGCAACCCGCACGCCGGCGGGAACGGCCGCAAGCACATCCACGCCGCCCTCCATGCGTCGCTGCGGCGTCTGGGGACCGACTACGTCGACCTGTACTGGCTGCACGTGTACGACATGGTCACGCCCGCCGAGGAGGTCCTGCAGACCATGGGCGATCTGGTGCGCTCGGGGCTGATCCGGTACTTCGGGCTGTCGGACATCCCCGCGTGGTACGCCACGAAGATGGTCACGCTGGCGCAGGCGCACCACGTGCCGGGGCCAGTCGCCAGTCAGCTGGAGTACTCGCTGGTGGCCCGGCAACTGGAAGCAGAGCACCGCCCCGCTGCCGCCGACAGCGGCGTGGGCCTCATGCCCTGGAGTCCGCTGGCCGGCGGGTTCCTGACCGGCAAGTACACCCGCGCCGACACGGCCGGCCAGGGCCGCCTGAGCGGTAGCAACCCGTTCCAGGGGCCGTTCACGAAATTCACGGACCGCAACTGGGCAATCCTGGACACCCTGCGGGAAGTCGCCGCGCAGACCGGGCACACGCCCGCGCAGGTGGCTCTCGCGTGGGCGGCGGCGCAGCCGGGCGTCACCTCCACCCTGATCGGGGCCCGCACACCCGAACAGCTGAGAGCGAACCTCGCCTCGCTGGAAGTCCAGCTGACCCCGGAGCACCTGCACACGCTGGACCGTGTCAGCTCACCCGGACCTGACTTCTTCTCGCCGGGCCTGCAAAGCGCCATCTTCGGCGGCGTGCCCGTCCAGGGGTGGCGTCCCGGTCCCTGAGCCGGACTGCCGTTTGTTTCGCCAACAATCCGGAACTTCACCGCCCCTGCCGGCTCCACGTCCGGAGGGGCGTTTCTCCCCCACTCGCTTCGCTCCGATTGAACAAGAGTTTCCAAGCGCCACGAGATGCGCGCCAGGACACTGCCCACCGCGGCCATACGCGGATTTTTATCGGTCAGCACAGCGTTCTGCGCGTTTCTGTTCCCTACACTCCGCACCACACGGCATCCGTCGCCTCTCGCTTTCTCGTTCTTCGATCGCCAGATGGTCGTTTTCGGCCTGTTCAGGAAGAGAAAAGCAGGTCACGGCCAAAAATCCCCTCTAGAACGCAACGGAGAAAATGACGTGCTGGCCGACTTTTCCCCTTCTCTGCACCCTTATGGCGTCGTGTAGCACACGACTCCAGGGGACGTGGAAACTCTTATTGAATGGATGACAGAGCTGCCGGGTCCGATCGGATGCGACTCGCTGGGCGGCTCCGCAGAGTAGAAGCAGGGCACCCCTCCAGACAAGGAACTGGCAACTATTGATACCGGCGTAAATCCGCATCACCTGTGCTGGCACGCAATACGCTCTAACCAGCGTTCTTAGAACCCAGGGTACTGCTGGGCAATATTAACTTACGCTGTTGTCAGGAATGCGAACGGGCCATCGGGGCTGCTCGTGAATCCCTGCACTTCGCGTCTGGTAGCAGCTTCCCCGGAAGACCCCTAGGTACAGGTGGCGGTCAGATTGCCCCGTCACCTGTCGTTCTCCAATGCACGTGGCCTTCAGCCGGGATTCGCCCAGGCCGAGAGCAGCGCCACCACCGCCGCCGGGTCATGCAGCCTCACCTGCGCGGCCGTCTCGCCCGTTCCCACTTTCACGCTCAGGCCACCGGCGGCATTCACGGCCAGGAAGGCCTCCTCGTCGGTGGTGTCGTCCCCGATGAAGATGGGATACCAGCCGGGCGTGCCGTCCATGAGGGCGCGTACTGCCCGGCCCTTGCCGTACCCGCTGGGACGAAACTCCCGCACGGCCTTGCCTTCGATCCGTTCCCAGCCGCTCTCGAGTGGCACCTGATCCAGGGCCCGCTGGACGCTGGACTGTTCGGCCGGGGCTACGTTGCGGTAGTGCACCGCGACCGTCCAGCGCTTGTCTTCCACGCGCACGCCCCGCGCGGATGGGAACTGCCGCGCGAGCCGTTCGAGGACCTCCCGCTGGGGCGCTGGCGGGGCCTGCCCCGGCCACTCCATACCGTGCAGTCCTACCACCGTCAGGTCTGGGAGGGGCAGGAAGCTGTACACCTGCGCGCTGCGCCGCCCGGTCACCACGGCCACCCGGTGGCGAGGGTGATGGAGCAGGCCTGAGAGCGCCTGCAGCGCGCCGGGCTGCGGGTCGGCGTCGCGCGGCACCCGCGCGATCGGGGCGAGGGTCCCGTCGTAATCGCACAGGATCAGCAGGGGCCGGTCTTCCAGGCGCAGCAGCTCGCTGGGCAGGGCGGCCTTCCCTGCCAGATCCCGCAGGAAATCCGCCGTCCAGGCGCGCAGGTCACTCTGCCGCAGGGCCTGACGCATCTGATCCAGGCGGGCCTTCTTCTCCTCCAGCGGCATGCGCAGCGCCCGCACCAGCGTGGCCGACAGGCCGTCGACGTCATACGGGTTGACCTCGACCGCGCCGGGCAGTTCATCCGCCGCTCCCGCGAAGCGGGAGAGCAGCAGCACCCCGTCCTGACTGCTGGCGGCGAATTCCTTGGCGACGAGATTCAGGCCGTCGCGCAGTGGCGTGACGAGCATCGCGTCCGCCGCGCGGTAATGGGCCACCAGTTCCTCGCGGTCCAGCCCGCGGTAGAGGTAATGCACGGGCGTCCATCCGTCCTGGCTGAACTGCCCGTTGATGCGCCCGACCAGCCCCTCCACCTGCGTCCGGAGTTGCTGGTACGCCGGGGCCCGCTCGCGGCTGGGCACGGCCACCTGCACGAGCGTCACCCGCCCCCGCGCGGCCGTATGGCGCTCCAGGAAGCTGCTGAACGCCGCGAGCCGCTCCGGGATGCCCTTGGAGTAGTCCAGGCGGTCCACGCACAGCAGCATCAGCGTGCGCAGATTGTCCCGCAGCCGCTGAGCGCGGTCCACCGTGACGGGATTGGCGGCCAGGGCCTCGAAGGTCGCCACGTCGATCCCGATGGGCCGCGCCTCGACCTGCACGGTCCGCTCTCCGACCCGCACGGTGCCCACGTCCGTCTCGGTGCCCAGCGTGCGCGCGCAGGCCTCCAGGAAATGCCGGGTGTAGGCGGGTGTGTGCATGCCGATCAGGTCGGCGCCCAGCAGGCCGTCCAGGAGTTCGCGGTCCCAGGGCAGGGTGCGGAAGACGTCCTGCGCCGGCCACGGAATATGCCAGAAAAACCCGATGCGCGCGTCCGGTCTCGCGCGGCGGATCAGGCCCGGCACCAGCGCCAACTGGTAGTCGTGTACCCAGAACATGTCGCCGTCCTCCGCGCAGTCCAGGGCCGCCTGCGCGAAGGTCTCGTTCACGCGGCGGTACGCGTCCCATTCCTCCCGCCGGTACTGGGCCCGCTCGAGGAAGTAGTGGCTCATGGGCCACAGAGCGCCATTGGAAAAGCCGTGATAGGAGAGGCGCACATCGTCCGAACTCAACGTGATCCGCTCGACGCGGTAGCGGGGCTGCGCCTCAGGCAGGTGCACCGTTCTGATTTCCGGATGCGTTTCGGCCCAGGCGATCCAGGTGCCCCCCTCCCGCTGCATGACCGGATCGAGCGCAGTCGTGAGTCCGCCGATGGACGCCACCCAGTGGACATGGCCGTCCGGGCCGGTGCGCGGCGCGTAGGGTTCCCGGTTGGACAGAACAATGATCGCCATGGTACCTCCCTGAGTGCCTGACACCATGCCAGACGCGACCATGAGGCGGTAGGGGAGGACCGAAGCGTGAACGAACGATGGGGAGTCGTCCTCCTAGTCTGCATTGCCTCGCCGGAGCGTCCGTACCCCTGCATTTGCCGCTCCCTCACCATCAGGTTGCGCTGGACGTCGCCACTCCCGCCTGAGGAGCTGGAGAGAGGCCGGGTTGATCAGGAGTACTGCGTGATGGTGGGGAGCACGCCGTTGAGCAGACAGTCTCCCACTTCCCTCAGTTTGTAGTCGACTGGATCATGCAGCGTGAACGTGCGCAGGTCACGTCAGAACCGGTCAAATCCGAACTCGGTGGCGGTGGCGCGAGGGCGCACTCGAACAGGTGCGTACTAACCTGCAGGCCGGTCTGGGTGGAACTCGCCTTGGCCGCGAAGATCTCAACCGCTGCCTCTCCCCGCTCAGCCGCCGTCAGCCCGTCTGCCTGTTCCCAGGCGTGCTGGAAGGTCTGCGCGGCTGTCAGTACTTGACGAATTCGTCCACTGTCAGGACAAACAGCACAGCTCCGCCGACCGGCACGTTCAGCGGCTCAGCTCCAGGCGCGTCCGGCTGGTCGGTTATTGCCGTCCCCGGCATGACCAGCCGCGTCCGCGCGTGGCAGGTGTCCTGCACCAGCTGCCTGAGCGTCCCCAGGCGGTCCGGGCTGACACCCAGCATCAGGGTCGTGTTGCCCTCCCGCAGGAACCCGCCCGTGCTGGCGAGCTTCGTCACGTCGAAGGCCTGCGCACGCAACGCGCGGAGCAGCGCGGCTGCGTCCGCATCCTGAATGATGGCCAGGACCAGGTGCATGCCTCATCTTAGGTATCACCGCGCACTATCGCCAACCGTGAGCAGGCGTGCCGATGACCGGTCAGGCGTGGAGGCATGATCTGGGGACGGCCATGCTCACGCCCATCCAACTGCAACTGCTCGCCTGGCTCAACCTCGGGAGTCTGATTGAACGCACCAGCGTGACGGGTCGCCCCTCAGATACCGAGACCTGCGTGGCAGGGAGGGTCATCACCGACCACGATCTGGATACCCTGGAGGGTCGTGAGCTGATCGAACTGCTGAGCATCTGGCGGATCGGGCCGGTCGAGTACCGACGCTACGGCCTGACGGGATTCGGGTTGAGTGTGCTGCACGCCTCGCAGGGCCTCTCTCCCTGAATGGTGTGGCAACCAGAGGTCCCTGGTTCAGGCGCGTCACCAGGGGCGTGCGGCCGAGGAGAACCATGGAAAGCGCTGAGGCGTGAGGGAAGACCTCATGCAGGTTCCGTCTGTTTCGTTCACAACCCGCCCATGCACCGGGTTGTCAATTCCACGCCCGGAATCCTCTTGGCTTCCACTCACGTCCGCTCGGATTGAATGGTTTTTGCAAGTCCTTATCAGCCGGCGCGGCCCAGTCGGGCGGCCAGGATGGCCGGGGCGTGCTCGGCGGCCGTGCGGACCAGGATGCCCATCTTGTGCGGGTTGGCTTCCAGGTCGATGCGCAGGCCCAGATCGGCGGCGGCCTCGCTGCACGCCGGGCCGATGGACACCACGACCATGCGGTGCAGGCCGGCGCGGGCCTCTTCGAGCAGGTTCAGTTTCTCGGCGTACTTCAGGAAGTGCAGGATCTGCGTGCCGCTGGACAGCAGCAGGATGTCCGGCCCGCCCAGGATCACGTCGCGCACGGCCTTCGCCAGCGGGGCGGTGTCCTGCGGGAAGGCGCAGCGGTACACGGGCACGCTCGTCACGCGGATGCCGGCGTAGCCGAGTTCGCGCAGCATGGCGGTCGGGACGGCCTCGCCGTACTCGAGGATCACGGCGTGCTGACCGCGTTCCAGCGTGGCGATCAGGTGCTCCTGCACCTCGTGCCAGGTGCTGGGTTTGGGCACGATGGTGCTGCTCAGACCGAAGGTCTTGAGGGCCTGGGCGGGTTTGCTGCCGCGCGACACGAACGGCACGCCGCGCAGGGTCTCCAGGTGCTGCGGGTCGCGGGCGGCGAGTTCTTTCAGGAACATGCGGGTGCCGACGCCGGTGAGGCAGGCGACGGCGTGAATGTCGCCGGCGCTCAGGTCGCGTTCGAACTGTGACAGCGGCGCGCTCAGGTCGAGTTTCATCTCGCGCATGCTGGGGGCGACCTGCGGCGCGCCACCATACTTGCGGATCAGGGTGTCCATCTCTTCACTGCGGCGGGATTCCAGACTCAGAACGTTCAGGCCGGCGAAGTCGGGCATGGGGGCCTCCAGTGAAAACAGTGAGCTGGAAGCACTTTAAGAGAAGATTACAAAACTTGTCAACTGGTGGCGATCTGGACAGGCTCATGGGGATGCCAGAGCAGGCTCAGGCAGCGGTCATAGGTCACGCCTCCCGCCGCGTCGCGCGCCAGGTCCGCGGCCGTGTACTGCGCCAGCACCCGGTGGGTCGCGTCGCGCAGCGCCTGATACACCCCCACGCGCGCCTGACAGCAGTGCGCCGCGCCGCAGGGAGCGGGGCTGCTCACGCTCACGCAGGCCAGCGGCGCCAGGGGCCGCTCCAGGCACCGCAGCACCTCGTGCAGCGTGACCAGGTGGGCCGCGCGCGCCAGGCGGTACCCACCGCCGCACCCTTTTTTGGACAGCAGGAGCTGCCCGCGCACCAGGTCGGCGAGCACCCGCACCATGAACGAGCGGCTGAGCCCGGTCCGTTCGCATAGCTCGGCGGCTGTCACCCAGCGACCCTCGTGGGCACCGAGATAACCGACCGCCTGAAAGCCGTAGACGTCCACAGTGAGCAGTCGCATGAGTACACTGTAGCCACCCCGGAGACTAGTTGACAAATTTCATCAATTAAAGCAGGGTATGTTCACGTCACCACACCCAGCTCACCAGGAGACCTCATGAACCGGATTCTCGCGCTCAGCCTGCTGCTCACCACCACCGCCACCGCCGCCAACGTCACCCTCCTGAACGTCTCCTACGACCCCACCCGCGAGCTCTACCAGGACATCAACGCCGCCTTCGCCAAACAGTGGCAGGCTAAAACCGGTGACACACTCAAGATCAACAACTCCCACGGCGGCAGCGGCTCCCAGGCGCGCAGCGTCATCGACGGCCTCGAAGCGGACATCGTCACCCTCGCACTGGCCTACGACATCGATGCCATCGCCGACAAGGGCCTCCTCCCCGAGAGCTGGCAGAAACGCCTCGCCTACAACAGCAGCCCCTACACCAGCACCATCGTCTTCCTCGTCCGCAAGGGCAACCCCAAAGGCATCAAGGACTGGAGCGACCTCGTCAAGCCCGGCGTGCAGGTCATCACCCCCAACCCCAAAACCAGCGGCGGCGCCCGCTGGAACTTCCTCGCCGCCTGGGGCTGGGCGCAGCGCAAACTCGGCAGTGAAGCCGCCGCCAAGGACTACACCACCAGGCTCTTCAAGAACGTCCCCGTCCTCGACTCCGGCGCGCGCGGCTCCACCACCACCTTCGTCGAGCGCGGCATCGGCGACGTCCTGATCGCCTGGGAGAACGAGGCGCTGCTCGCCACCCGCGAACTCGGCGAAGGCAAATTCCAGATTGTCGTCCCCAGCGTCAGCATCCTCGCCGAACCCCCGGTCGCCTGGATCGACAAGAACGTCACCAAGCACAAGACCGAGAAGGTCGCCAAGGCATACCTGCAGTTCCTGTACACACCGGAAGCGCAGGAACTCATCGCCAAGAACTACTACCGCCCGCGCAGCCAGGACGTCGCCGCCAAGTACGCCGCGCAGTTCCCCAAGGTGAACCTCTTCAGCATCGCGCAGTTCGGTGGCTGGCGCGCCGCGCAGAAGAAATTCTTCGCGGACGGCGGCGTGTTCGACCAGGTGTACAGCGGACGTTGAGGTGACCACCCTCCCGTCCCGCCGGCAGGCCCGCAGGCACGTCCTGCCGGGCCTGCCCCTCACCCTGGGCTACGCCACCCTTTACCTCAGCCTGATCGTGCTGATCCCCCTCGCAGCGCTGATCCTGAAGGCGGCCACGCTCGGAGCAGACGGATTTCTGGATGCCGTCACGTCGCCCCGCGTGCTCGCCGCGCTGCGCGTCTCCTTTTTCACGGCCCTGGCCGCCTCGCTGATCAACGTCCCGATCGGCCTGACCATCGCCTGGACCCTCACCCGGTACCGCGTGCCGGGTCGGCGCCTGATCGACGCCCTGATCGACCTGCCGTTCGCACTGCCGACCGCCGTGGCCGGCATCACGCTCACCACCCTGCTCGCCCCGAACGGATGGCTGGGTGCGCCCCTCGCCGAAGCAGGCATCCGGGTGGCGTACACACCGCTGGGCATCATCGTAGCCCTCACGTTCATCGGGCTGCCGTTCGTGGTGCGCAGCCTCCAACCGGTCCTCGAAGACCTCGGGCCTGAACCGGAAGAAGCGGCCCGCAGCCTCGGGGCCACGCCCACCCAGACGTTCTGGCGCGTGACCCTCCCGGCCCTGTACCCCGCGCTCCTGAGTGGCTTCACGCTCGCCCTGGCCCGCACGGTCGGGGAGTACGGCTCGGTCGTGTTCATCAGCGGCAACCTGCCGTTCAAGACGGAAATCGCGCCGCTGCTGATCGTCGGTAAACTCGAGCAGTACGATTACGCCGGGGCGGCGGCCGTCGCCGTGGCCATGCTCGTGATCTCTGTGGCGCTGCTCCTCGCCGCCAACACCGCCCAGGCCCGCCTGAGCCGCCGGGGTGAACGGTGAACGCCGCTCCTCTCCTGCGCCGCGTCTGGCCCGCTGTGATGGTCACCCTGACCCTCGTGCTGGTCGGGCTGCTCCTGCTGCTCCCCCTGCTGCTCGTCTTCATCACCGCTCTGCGCAGCGGTCTGGGTCCCTACCTGCAGGCGCTGCAACTGCCCGACACGCAGGCCGCCGTGCGCCTGTCCCTGCTGACCGTCCTGATCGCCGTGCCGCTCAACACCGTCTTCGGCGTCAGTGCCGCCTGGGCCACCGCCAAGTTCGACTTCCCCGGCCGCAGCCTCCTGCTGACCCTGATCGACCTGCCGCTGGCCATCTCCCCCGTCATCTCTGGGCTCGTCTACGTTCTGCTGTTCGGCCGGCAGGGCTGGCTGGGACCGTGGCTCGAAGCCAACGACCTCAAGATCATCTTCGCGCCCGCCGGCATCATCCTCGCGACCACGTTCGTCACGTTCGCGTACGTCGCCCGTGAACTCATCCCCGTCATGCAGGCCCAGGGCCGTGACGACGAGGAAGCGGCCCTCACCCTCGGCGCCAGCGGCTGGCAGACCTTCATGCGCGTCACCCTGCCCAACATCCGCTGGGCCCTGCTGTACGGCGTGATCATGTGCAACGCCCGCGCCCTCGGTGAGTTCGGCGCCGTGTCCGTCGTCTCCGGCAAGATCCGCGGCCTGACCAACACCCTGCCCCTGCACGTCGAGATCCTCTATAACGAGTACCAGACGGTCGCCGCGTTCGCCGTGGCGTCCCTGCTGGCGCTGTTCGCCCTCCTCACCCTGGCCCTCAAGGCCCTGATCGAAGCCCGCACCGGGAGAGCCCACACGTGAGCATAGACGTCACCCAGATCGGAAAGCAGTTCGGCACCTTCACCGCCCTCTCCGACGTGACCCTCCACGTCCCCGACGGTCAGCTCGTCGCCCTGCTCGGACCCAGCGGCAGCGGCAAGACCACCCTGCTGCGCGTCATCGCCGGGCTGGAAACCCCGGACACCGGCCGGGTTCACCTGGCCGGGCAGGACGTCACGCACGCCGGGCCGGGCGAGCGGGGCATCGGCTTCGTCTTCCAGCACTACGCGCTGTTCAAGCACATGACCGTCTTCGAGAACGTCGCGTTCGGACTGAAGGTCAAACGTGGGGCGGCCCGGCCCACCGCCGCCACCATCCGTGAAAAAGTGATGCGGCTCCTGAGCCTCGTGCAACTCGACTGGGCCGCGGCCCGCTACCCCAGTCAACTCAGTGGGGGGCAGCGGCAACGCGTGGCGCTGGCCCGCGCGCTGGCCGTCGAGCCGCGCGTCCTGCTGCTCGACGAACCCTTCGGCGCCCTCGACGCGGCCGTGCGGCAGGAACTGCGCGACTGGCTGCGGCAGTTGCACAATGAACTGCACGTCACCAGCGTGTTCGTCACGCACGACCAGGAGGAGGCCCTCGAGATCGCCGACCGGATCGTCGTGTTCAACGCTGGCCGCATCGAACAGGAAGGCACGCCCGGCGACGTGTACCACCACCCGGCCAGTGCGTTCACGTACCGCTTCCTGGGCCGCGCGAACGTCTGGCAGACGGACGCGCGCGAGCAGACCCTCGTGCGCCCTCACGACCTGCACCTGAGTCCGGAGCCAGCGCCCGGCGCGGTCCCCGCGCAGATCGTGCGCGTCCATCAGGTCGGCCCGACCGCGCGGCTCGAGTTGAGCCGCGCCGGTGACCTGCCCAGCCTGGAGGCGCACCTGCCCGCCCGTGACGTTCAGGCGTTCCAGGTCGGGCAGCAGGTGTACGTCAGCCCCACCGCGCAGCAGACGTATTCCGTCACCTCTTCATGATGCCTCACTCAAGAGGACGGCCGGACCCTCTCGAAATTCCCAGAGACAGGTCTCCTACGCTGGGCTGCACAGGGCCGAATCCATGAACTCGCTCGCCGATCCGGGCACTCTTAGCGTAATCCAGTGATGCTGTACCGGCTCTGTCCAGCTGTTCCCCGTCCCGCTCGTCTCTGGAGGTCTGTCATGCATGAACTGTCCTGCAGTTGGGTTCCCGGCACCATCGACGTCGTCCGGTTGAAGATCGCCGGGCGCACCATCGAGATGACAAGCACGCGCCTGGCACGGCTGTTTGGCCGGCAGGCCCTGCAGGACCTGCAGCTCAGGGGCAGCGCACGGATCCGGGTGGACGCCCGGCAGATCGCCCTGCTGACCTGAGGGCCGTGAGGGAGGGGCGACGGAGTACGTACTCCGTCGCCCCTCCCTGATCTGCCGCCTGATGCGCAGGAGTGACAGGGATGCCGGGCGCGGAGTGGGCATTTCCGGGTTGTGAACGCAACGGCGGGCGCTGGTGTGGTTCAGGGGCCGCCTGCCCACACCAGCGCCCCCACGCCAGCCGACAGGGCCACCACCAGCCACACCGGCCACTTCAGGTACTCCAGCGCCGCGAACGTCCCCAGCACGAACGCGAACTCCCCGGTTGACCGTACGCCCGCCGTGAACACCGGCGAGTACAGCGCTGCCAGCAGCAGCCCCACCACGCCCGCGTTCACGCCCCGCAGCACCGACTGCGCACCCGGCTGCGCCCTGAGCGCGTTCCAGAACGGCAGCGTCCCGGCCACCAGCAGGAACGACGGCAGGAAGATCGCCCCGAGCGCCAGTCCCGCCGCCAGCAGCGCCGGCAGGCCCACCGCACTGACGGCGCCCAGGTACGCACTGAACGTGAACAGCGGCCCCGGCACCGCCTGCGTCGCCCCGTACCCCGCCAGGAACGCGTCCGGCGTGACCCACCCGGTCGGCACCACTTCCGCTTCCAGCAGCGGCAGCACCACGTGCCCGCCGCCGAACACCAGGGAGCCCGCCCGGTAGAAACTGTCCACCAGGGCCAGCGCCGGCCCGCCCACCACTTCCCGCAGCACCGGCAGGATCATCAGCAGCGCCACGAACGCGCCCAGAAAGGCCGTGCCCAGCCGCCGGGACAGCGTGACCGGCAACGCGGACGCGCGCGGCGCGTCCGCCATGGTCAGGAAGCGCCAGCCGATCAGGCCCGCCACGACGATAATCCCCACCTGCGCGGCGGCACTGGGGACGAGCAGCGCCGCCATGGCGGCGCCCAGCGCGATCAGCACGCGCGGCCGGTCCGGCGTGAGCGTGCGGGACATGCCGAGCACGGCCTGCGCCACGATGGCCACCGCGACGATCTTCAGGCCCCGCAGCCACCCCGCGTCGCTCACGTCCCCGACCAGCCCGACGCCGTAGGCGAACGCGACGAGCAGCGCGGCGCTGGGGAGCGTGAAACCCGCCCAGGCGGCCAGCGCGCCCCACAGGCCCGCGCGGCTGATGCCGAGGGCCATGCCGACCTGCGAGGAGGCCGGACCGGGCAGGAACTGGCACAGGGCGACGAGGTCGGCGTAGGCCGCCTCGTCGAGCCAGCGGCGACGCTCGACGAATTCCGTGCGGAAGTACCCGAGGTGGGCGACGGGCCCGCCGAAACTGGTGAGGCCGAGGCGGAGAAAGATGAGGAACACGTCCAGCAGGCGGCGCATGCGGTCATGGTAGGGGGTCGTGGGGTAGCGTGGGTCATGAAGAGAACGCAACCGGAGGAGTTGGCCCAGGAGCACGTGACGGTGGTGGATGTCCGCAGTCAGGAGGAGTTCGACGCGGGTCACGTGCCCGGAGCGGTACACGTGCCGATCGAGGACCTGGAATCGCGGCTCGCGGAGTTGCCGGTCACCCGGCCGGTGGTGGCGTACTGCAACATGTTCCACCCTGGATCGTCGCGTGGGGAGCGGGCGGCGGCGCTGCTCGCCGGGCGTGGGTTCGACACGGCGGTGCTCGAAGGGGGCTACCCGGCCTGGCGGGACCTCCAGGATCGGGAGGCCGGGGTGACTTCACCGCCAGTGTCCGCTTCACCCGGGGATGCTCCTGGTGAGGCTGACACTGGCGGCGCGGGCTGTTGATGGGTCTGTCGTCCGGTGACCGGGCACCCCTCCCCAGCGGTCCTGAAGGCGACGTTCAGTGGAGCAGGCGTTCGAGGTGGGCGCGGAGGTCTTCCACATCCGTGCGGCGACGGGGGTGAGGAAGGGCGACGGTGAGATCTTCACGGATCTGTCCGTCGGCGAGGAGCAGCACGCGGTCGGTGAGTTTCAGCGCTTCTTCCAGGTCGTGCGTGATGAGCAGCGTGGTGGCGCCCGTGTCGGTCAGGAGGGTGTCGAGCAGGGCGTGCATGTCCGCGCGGGTCAGGGCGTCGAGGGCGCCGAAGGGTTCGTCGAGCAGCAGGAGGTCCGGGCGGTGGGCGAGCGCGCGGGCCAGGGCGACCCGCTGGCGCTGTCCGCCGCTGAGTTCGTGCGGGTAGGCGCGTTCCCGCCCGGCGAGTCCCACGTCCCTCAGGGCGCGCGCGGCGCGGAAGCGGTCCGGGCGCGGAAGGCCCAGGGCGACGTTGTCCAGGGCGCCGAGCCAGGGCAGCAGGCGGTCTTCCTGGAACATGACCCGTGTGCGGACAGGTGCGCCGGTGCCGATTCTCAGGGTGCCCTGGGTGGAGGTCAGGCCCGCCAGGGCGCGCAGCAGGGTGGTCTTTCCGCCGCCGCTCGCGCCGACCAGCGCGACACGCTCCCCTGCGGCGATGCTGAGGGTCAGGTCCTGGAGGATGACGCGCTCACCGTACGCGGCGCTCAGGTCGCGCAGCTCGATGGGCACCCCGGTGGCGGTCAGGGGACCGGTCAGGACGGGCGCGGCGCTCACGCGCTCACCTGCCAGGGCAGGAGGCGGCGTTCGAGCGTCCGGACGAGGGCGTCAGCTGCCTTGCCGATCAGGGCGTAGATCACGATGGCCAGCACGATCACGTCCGTGCGGAAGAACTCGCGGGCGTCCATGGCGAGGAAGCCGATGCCGCTGCTGGCCCCGAAGGACTCGCTGACGACCAGTGCCAGCCAGGAGATGCCCAGCGCGTAGCGCACCCCCACCAGCACGCCGGGCAGCGCGCCGGGCAGCGTGACCCGCCGGAAGGTGTCGAGCGGGGAGAGGCCGTACACGCGGGCCATCTCGGTCAGGCGCGGGTCGATGCCGGTCACGCCGTGCAGGGTGTTCAGGTACACCGGGAAGAAGGTGGCCAGGGCGATCAGGAACACCTTGCCGCTCTCGCCGATCCCGAACCAGAGGATCACCAGCGGGATCAGCGCGAGGTTGGGAATGGTGCGGATCATCTGGAAGGTCGTGTCCAGCAGCAGGTTCGCGGCGCGGAAGGTGCCGGTCAGGATGCCGAACGTGAAGCCCAGCCCCCCGCCGATCAGGATGCCCAGCCCGGCGCGCTGGAGGCTGATCAGGAAGTGGCGGCCCAGTTCCCCGCTGCGCGCCAGTTCCCAGGCGGCTGTGATGACGGCGCTGGGGGCTGGCAAGACACGCGGATTGAGCAGGCCGGTGCTGGCGGCCAGCTGCCAGCCCAGCACGACCAGCAGCGGCACCAGCCAGCGTATCCACTCGCCCTGCCAGGCCCGACCGGGGCGGCGGCTGGGGGTGCCGGCCGCCTGGACCTCTGGCCGCGCTCGCTCCCGGGACCGCGCGCCGACCGTCACTTGAGCCCCAGGGTGGGCAGCGCGGCGCGGAACGCCGGGAGGGTCACGTACGTCTGCGGACCGAAGGGCACGTCGCGCGGCAGGACGCCCGCCTCACGGAACGCGACCGCCAGGGTCTGGAGGGGCTTGAGGTCCGACGTCCGGAAGGGCCGGATGTTGAACGGCACGCTCTTGGGGACCGTGACGGCCAGGACACTCTTGGGAATGCCGAGCTCGTCACTGAACTGGTTGATGACCGTCTGGCGGTTGACGTTCGCCCAGTTCGCGGCGCTTTCCAGTTCGGCCAGCAGAACCTGCAGGGCGCGTTTCTTCTCGGGGTTCTGCAGGACGCTGCCCGGCACGAGGTGGTAGTTGTCGCCGCGCCCGAGGCCGGTGTGGTCGCGCAGGACACGCCCGCCGCTGCCCTGCAGGGCGGTGGTGAGGAACGGATCCCAGATGACCCAGGCGTCGATGCTGCCGTTCTCGAACGCAGGGCGCGCGTCGGGTGGGAGCAGGGGCACGACCGTCACGTCCTTGAAGGTGAGGCCCGCGCTGCGCAGCACGCTGTACAGGAAGGCGTGCGCGCTGGAGCCGCGGGCCACGCCGATGCGTTTACCTTTCAGGTCGCTGACCTTCTGGATGCCGGAATTCTTCGGCACGATGACGGCCTCGGTGGTGTCGCTGTTGTTGACGGTCACGCCCACGTACTTCAGGTCGGCGCCGCCCGCCAGGGCGAACACGCCCGGGGCGTTGCCGACGCTGCCGAAGTCCACGGCGCCGGCGTTCGCGGCTTCCAGCAGGGGCGGCCCGGCGGTGAACAGCACCCAGCGGAAGTCGATGCCCTGCGCGGCGTACCTGTCGAGGGTGCCGCGCGCCTTGAGGATGTTCGGAATGCCGCCTTTCTGGTAGCCGATGGTGAAGGTGACGGCCTGCGCGGTGGACAGCGCGCCGAGGGCGAGGGCGGTGAGGGTCAGGGCAGCGGAACGCAGTCGGGTGGTCATGGGAGTCTCCAGAAGAGGGGTTGGGAATGGAGGGGGCGGGGATGAGGGCCCCCTCCCGCAGAGGGACAAGGGGAGGGAGACGCTTAAATGCTGCGGAACCGGCCGAGTTCGCTGGGGGCCGCGTCGGCCAGGACCGGCTCGGCGGCGCGCAGGGCCGGGGCGTGGGTGCTGGGGCCGTGCGCAGTGGGTGTGCTGGTGTGCGTCAGCGGCTGCCCGTCGCGCGGCGTGAAGACGGGACTGGTGCGGCCCAGCGCGGGGAACAGCAGTTCCGCCACGCGGTACGCCTCTTCCAGGTGGGGGTAGCCGCTGAGAATGAAGGTCTCGACTCCGATGTCCTGGTACTCGCGCAGCGCAGCGGCGACATTCTCGGGACTGCCGACGAAGGCGGTCCCGGCCCCGCCGCGCACGAGGCCCACGCCGGCCCAGAGGTTCTTCCCGACGCGCAGGGATTCGCGTGTGCCGCCGTTCAGTTCGCTCTGGCGGCGCTGCCCTTCGGAGCCGCTCTGCAAGAAGGCCTGGTGGGCCTGCGCGATCTGCTCGTCGCTGATCCCGGCGATCAGGTGCTCGGCAGCGGCCCAGGCTTCCTCCTCGGTGGGGCGCACGATGATGTGGGCGCGCAGCCCGAAGCGCACCTGCCGGCCGTGCCGGGTGGCTTCGGCGCGGACCTGCCCGAACTTCTCCCGCAGTTGCTCAGGCCGCTCACCCCAGCTGAGGTACACGTCCACGTGCTCCCCGGCGACCTCCAGGGCGGGCTGGCTGCTCCCCCCGAAGTAGATGGGCGGGTAGGGACGCTGCACGCTCGGCAGCAGGGCGCGGGCGTCGTCCAGCTGAACGTACTCGCCGCGCTGCGTGACCGTCTCACCGCGCAGCAGCGCGCGGAAGGCGCCGAGCCACTCGCCGGTCAGGGCGTAGCGCTCGGTCTGGGTGAGGTTCAGGCCCTCGAAGTCGAAGTTGCCGCTGCCGGACACGACGTTCAGGTTCACGCGCCCGCCGGAGATGCGGTCGAGGGACGCGGTCAGCCGCGCGGCCAGCACCGGGGAGAGCAGTCCGGGGCGCAGCGCGACCAGGAAGCGCAGCTGCCGGGTGAGGCTCGACAGGGCGCTGGCGACGACCAGGGTGTCCTCGTTGGTGCCGCCGGTGGGCAGCAGGACCCCGTCGAAGCCGAGAGCGTCGGCGGCCTGGGCCACCTGCGTCAGGTACGGGAAGTGCGCGGGCCGCGTGGGCTGGCCGAGCTGGCGGCCGTCGCCACCCGAGGGAATGAACCAGTACAGGGAGGGGGTGTCGTGGGTGCTGTGCGTCATGGAGAACCTCGTGTGGGTGTGCGTGGGTGTCCGGCCTCCGTGGTGGAGGTCGGTTCGGGGCGGGTGAGGATCAGGCGACGCGGCGCGCCGTAGAGTGGCGTGCGGGAAGGGCCTCGCGGGTGACGCAGGTGCGGCCCTTCAGGTACAGCTCGCGCATGGCGTCCCGCCCGTGGACGCGTTCGAAGATCAGCGCATTCCACTCGAGGGTGCCGTGGGGTGAGGTGACGAGCAGGGTGTCGAGCGTGCCGGGTTTCCACCTGACGTGCAGGGTTTCGGTCATGGCCGTGGCTCCTGGAAGCGGGAGGGTTGCAGTGGGCCTGCGCGGCCGGAAGGGGGGCCGCGCCTCAGGTCAGGCGACATCGCGTCATGGGTTGTCCTTTGAGGGGAGCGCGTCTGAACGCTCGCCGCTATCGTTCCCGGTTCGGGCAGGCGTGGAGCACCGTGGAGGGTGAATTCAGGTCAACAACAACAGGTGCGGCCCTGGAGGGCGCGGTCGGCTGGTTGTGTGTTGAGCTGCTTCATGTGGCTCCTGGTTGCTGCGGCGTCGTCGGGCCTGTTCCCTCGACCGCTCTGGATAGTGACCCTGTGCAGGGTTGGGCTCACCCTAAACCAGATTACAAATCTTGTCAACTTTTGGATTGGAGAGCGTAGTACGGACTCCGATTGAATGGGCTGCAAAGCCCGCTGGGTCCGAGCGAAGCGACTCGGAGAGCTGCCCCGCAGAGCGGGAGCAACACGCCCCTCCGGATGTGGAACCGGCAGGGGCGGTGACGTTCCGGATTGTCGGCGAAACAAACGGCAGTCCGCATGAACAGCTGACATGGACTGGTCAGCGTGTTCACGGGAGATGTACTCATGCCCAATTGTTCTGTCTGATCGTCTCCTGCGCAGCAGTCACGCGAAACGAACGGATTCCGTATCACTCAACCAGGAAAGTGGGGGACTTTTGCAGGAAATCTGTTCAAGCAGAGCCGGCATGAGCAGGACGATCTTCATGCTGAGGGGGGCTCTGGGGGTGTACTGGGATCTTTATCATCCGGTGCTGTAAGAACTGCCAGCTTTGACAGGGTGTCAGCATGAAGGCCGCTGCCGTGTACACGGGAAAGGTAAGCCACGCTTTTCCACCAGCTTGACGAATAGTTCACGCATCGCCTCAGCGTGAGAGAAATTTTTTGCATTTCCAGCGCCCAAGACCTTCATGAGACAGGCGGACACAAGGGTAAGAGTGGTGAAGCCCCCCCTCTCATAACTTCCACCAAAGAGGACACCCTGGAGCCTGACGCTCCTTCTCTCCCCTCACGACCTGGAGGTCACCTCATGAATCACGTTTCCCGTACGCTGCTGCTGTCCGCCGCCCTGGCCCTGACCGGAACCGGTCTGGCCGCCGGCACCGCCCCGAACACCGTGATCAACAACAAGGCCGTCCTGACCTACCGCGACGCCCTGAACGCCCCGCGCAGCGTCGACTCGAACGTCGCGACCGTCACGGTCCGTCAGGTGTTCGCCGTGACCGTCACGCCCGACAGCCCCGAGGCGCCCATCGCGCCGGCCCGCGCGTTCGCCACCTTCGCCGGCGGCACCCGCCAGATCCCCTACACCCTGACCAACCCCGGCAACGGCACCGACAGCTACACCCTGAGCGTCACGCAGTCCACGACCGACGGCTTCGACGCCGGCATCCGCATCCTGCGCGGCGGCGTGGAAGTCACCGGCCCCATTACCCTGACCGCCGACACCAGCGCCGACCTGATCATCGAGGCGACCGTTCCCGCCGGCACCGCCGACGGACTGGCCTCCCGCTTCGCGCTGGTCGCCACGTCGAACGGCAACGGCACCGTCGTCGACTCGGACAACTACGCGCAGCTGACCGTCAGCGCCGCCGGCCAGCTGAACCTCGGCCTGAGCGTCTCGCCGACCGGCCCCGTCAACCCCGGCAGCACCCTGTCGTACACCTTCAGCGCCACCGTGCCCACCGGCAGCCCGGCGCGCGGCGTGACCGGCGTCGTCACCGTGGACGGCGCGCCCCGCAACGGCATCCTGCTGAGCGACCCGCTCACCAACCAGACCTTCGCCGCCATGGGCGCCGCCACCTTCACGGTCGGCGCCGGCAACAGCACGCCCGCCCCCGCCCTGGTGCGCCTGTACTCCACCGACGGCGGCGTCACCTGGACGGCCACCGCGCCCGCCACCCTGGCGAACGTGAACGCCGCAGCGCTGCTCGTCGAGGGCAGCGGCGACCTGCTCGCCGCCGGCGACAGCGTGAGCCTGACCTTCGACGCCCGCGTACCGGACGGCGCCCTGGCGAACACCACCATCAGCAACAGCGTGAACGGCATCTTCGACGGCAACGCCGACGGCGACGGCGCCGACACCGGCGAGCGCCCGGTCAGCCCGGCCACCAGCGTGACGGTCGCCACCGTCAGCCGCGCCGCCGTCGGCCCGTTCAGCTTCCCCGAGGCGGGCGCGCCCTCCACCGGCACGTACACCTACGGCGGCGTGACCATCGAGCGTAGCGGCGACACCCAGACCACCGTCACGGACGTCGTGGCCGGCAGCACCGTCACCTTCCGCGAGACCCTCAAGAACACCGGGAACGCCACGAACACCTTCACCCTGGCCGTCAGCGGCGCCCCCGCCGGCTGGACCTGCACGGTCCGCAACATCGACGCCGGCGGCACGCTGGGCTCCGTGATCTCCTCGTCCGTGACGCTGGCCGCCGGCGCCACGCTGGAATTCGCCGTCACGTGCTCGGTGCCGTTCTCGGCCGCCGGCACGACGAACACCGCTCTGACCGTCAGCGCCACCCCCAGCGGCGGCGCGGCCGACACGACCACCAGCGTGATCGCCAACGTCACGGCCGCCGGCCTGCCGGTCCTGGGCAACAGCGACCGCGACAGCGCCACCGCCCCGAGCACCACGCCCGTCACGGTCAGCGCGAACCCCGGTCAGGACGCCGTGTTCCCGCTGGAGCTGCGCAACGGCGGCCCCGCCGAGGAAGCCTTCATCCTGAGCGGCCCCACCGGCACCCGCTACTACATCGACACGAACAACAACGGCGTCCTGGACGGCGGTGACACCGAACTGACCGGCCCGACCGCCCCGATCGCGGCTGGCGGCACCCTGTTCCTGCTGGCCGTCACGCCCATCCCGGCCGGCGCCGTGGCGGGCGACACCAACGTCACCGTCACCGCGACCTCCACCACCGACGCGGGCCGCGTGACCAGCGTGACCAACGTGGCGCGCACGAACTCGGTCACGAGCGGCACCTTCGCCCCGAACGGCGCGCAGAGCACCATCAGCGGCGGCAGCGTCGTCTACACGCACACCCTGACGAACACCGGCAACGACAACGCCGACTTCACCGTTCCGGCCGTCACGTCCGGGCAGGGCTTCGCGTACGCCTTCTCGACCAGTGCCTCGGGTCCCTTCACCTCGACCCTGAGCGGCACGGTCGCGCGCAGCGGCACGCAGAACATCTACGTGCAGGTCACGGCGCCCGCCGGCCTGGCCGGCAACGCCACGCCCAGCGAGACGGCCACCATCCGCGTCAACCTGACCGCGCAGCGTGACCCGCGCGTCACCGTCGCCCTGAGCGTCGACGACACCACCAGCGTGCAGTCCGTCGTGGCCAGCGTCACCAAGACCGTCGAGCTGTGCAACGACGCCACCTGCACCGCCGTCACGCCCGTCACGGACGGCCGCGTGAACCCCGGCGACTACCTGCGCTACACCCTGGTCGTCAGCAACGACGGCAGCAGCGTCCTGAACAACGCCGTCCTCGAAGACCAGCTGCCGGTCGACGCGAGCAACAACGTCGTCACCAGCTACGTGAAACTGGGAGCCAGCAGCGCCAGCGTGCTGTTCAGCACGAACGGCGGCACCAACTGGTTCAGCAGCGCCACCTCGCCCGCCAGCCTGAACGGCGCGCGCGGCAGCTTCCTGGCGGCGCTCGACACGAACGGCGACAACACCATCACCGCTGCGGACATCCTGAACCCCGGCGCGACCTTCACCGTGACCTTCGTGGTCCGGGTCAACTGAGGCGACGTGTTTACCCTCTCCTCCACTGCTGTCCGGTCGGCCCTGCTGATCACGCTGACCATGCTCGGCGCTGGAACGGTCCGTGCCGGGGAGATCCGTAACACCGCCGCGCTGCGCGCCACCGTCCCCGGCGGCCCACAGGTCCTGATTCCGTCGAACACCGTGACGCTGCGGGCGCAGGAGCCCTGCACGCCCAGCGTCACGCCCGACGGGCAGCCGGGCGCGGCGCGGGTAATCAGCAGCGCCGCGCCCGGCACCATCCTCATTCCGTACACGGTGGGCGTCCAGGGCGACCAGGGGGGCCCCGTCACCCTGAACGCCAGCCTGCTCGAGGCGACCGAGGGCGTGCAGGTGCGCGTGCAGGACAGCGCCGCCGCCGACGCCCGCGAACTGACCAGCCTGACCCTGAACCCCGGACAGTCGCGGGAGGTGACGGTCGCCGTGACCGTCACCCGCGCCCTGACCGCCACGCTGAACGTGAACCTCGCCGCGACCTGCGGCGGGCGCAGCGACAGCGTGAACGTCACGCAGGTGCGCCTGCAACCCGTCGCGGCGCTGCTGCTGAGTCACAGCGTCACCCCGGTCCTGGCGCAGCCGGGCGACGAACCCACCTTCACCCTGACCCTCCCGGTCAGCGTGCCGGCGGGCGGGTCGGCGTCCCTGACCGTGACGCTGCCCGCCGGCCTGAGCTACGTGCCGGACAGCGCCCAGCTCGGCGCGAACGGCGCGCCGGTCACGGCGACCGTCAGCGCCGACGGGCGGCAGGTCACGTTCACGCCCGGCACGGTCAGCGCCGGGCAGACCCTGACCGTCACGTACCGCGCCCGCATCGGCGTGGAAGCCGTGGACGGCTCGGGCCGCGAGCAGGACCTCAGCGCGACCGGCGTGGCGACCGTCACCGGCCCGGACGGACAGGTCACGCGCAGCAATGAGGCCAGCGCGACCGTGCGCGTCACGCCCGGCGTGTTCGACCGCCGCGCCACCCTGATCGGCGAGGTGTTCCTGGACGTGAACGGCAACGGCCGCCGCGACCCGCAGGATTCCCCGCTGGCCGGCGCGCGCGTGCTGCTCGCCAGTGGCGTGCAGGCCGTGACCGACGAGATGGGCCGCTACGCCCTGCGCAACCTGACGCCCGGCCCGTGGCTGGTCACGCTCGACCGGGACACCGCGCCGTTCGCGCCGGTGCCGGGCTTCGGGCCGCGCGTGGCGGACGTGTTCGCCCTGACCCGCCTGGACTTCGCGCTGCAGCAGCCGAGCGCCGTGACCGGCAGCGGCCTGCCGTCCGGCGCCAGCGCCCCCATGAACACCACCGTCCGTCAGGGACCGCTGCTGATCACCCGCAGCGTCTCCCCCACCGCCGGCGGCGGCAGCGTCGTCACGCTGACCGTCAGCAGCGCCCGCCCGGTGCAGGACGTGACCGTCACGGACCGCGCCACGCCCGACGGCGAGGCCCGCACCTTCGCGCTGGGCGTCCTGTCCTCCGCCGTGACACTGCAGTACGTCACCCTCACACCGGCCGGCTCGAACGACCCGGACGTGCTCTGGAGAGAACCATGAAGGTCCCCCTCACGCCTTCTTCCGCCCCCGCCCCCGTTCGCCCCGCCTCCTCCCCGCACCGACTGCCGCGCCTGCTGGCCCTGAGCGCCCTGCTGCTCAGCAGCGCGCAGGCGGCCCCGGTCGCGCTGCGCGCCGTGCTGAACAGCCCGGACGGCGTGGCCGTTCCGGTCAGCGTGGACCTCAGCGGCCCGGCCCTCACGGGCGGGCCGCGCACGGTCCGCATTCCGGTCGGCGGAACGCTGCTGGACCTGCCCGAAGGCCGGTACGACCTGCGCCTGAGCAGCGCCGGCGCCCGCCTGGACCAGACCGAAGTGACAGTCGGGGCCGGCGGCGCCGACGTGACGCTGACCGTGCAGCCGGACGTGACCGTCACGCTGGACGTGCCGGAGTCCGCGCCGGTCGGCAGCACCGTCACCGCCCGCATCACGCTGCGCTCGGCGTACAGCGACACCCTGACCCTCACGCCGGAGCTGAGCCTGGACGAGGGACTGGTCGCCAGCCCCGTGAACCTCACCCGGACCCTCGCAGCCGGCGGGACTGTCACGGCCGAGGTCCCGGTCCTGATCGGCACGGCCGGCCCGCTGGAACTGCGGCTGGCGCTGCCGGGCCTGGAGGAGCCGGTCACGGCGCAGGTGCAGGGCACCCAACCGGGCCGGCTGATCGTGACCGCCACCCGCGACCTGGAAGCGGCGGGCCGCGCGACCCTGACGGTCGAGAATCCGGGCGGGCCGCTGACCGTGCCGGTCACCCTGAGCGGCGCGGGCGTCCGCGTGCAGGGCGAGGACGGCCAGCCGGTCGCGACCCTCACGCTCGACGAGGGCGAGAGCCGCACCCTGACGCTGGAGGGCGGGCCCGGCGCGCCGGGACCCGTGACCGTCACGCTGGGCAGCGCCGTGATCCGCGTGCCGCTCGCGGACAGCCGGCCGGACCTGCGCGCCGCGCTGAACGTCTCGCCGGCCGACCCGCTGCCGGGCGAGACCGTGACCATCACCCTGGACGCCCGCAACCTGGGCGCGGCCGCGCTGAGCGGCGACCTGACGGTGCAGTGGCCCGCGTGGCTGACCCCGCAGGACAGCCCGGCCGGGCCGCTGGTCGTGCCGGCCGGCGGGAGCGCGCGGCGCGAGTGGACGGCCCGCGTGGCCTTCGGGGCGCCCGAGAGCGGCGCCGTGGAGGTCAGCGGCGCCGGCGACCTGGCCCCGCTGAACCTGAGTGCCGCGCTGCGCCGCACGCTGCTGACCCTGCGGGTCCTGCCGGCCGCGCCGCAGGAGGCGGGATTCGGGGCGGAACTGCCGGTATTCGTGCAGAACCCCACCGCGCGCCCCGTGACGGTCACGCTGGGCAGCGTCGCCGTGCCGCCCCCCGTGGCGGTGCAGGCGCCGCGTGTGCAGATCCGCCCGGAAGCGGACGGCGCGCCCCCCGCCCCGAAAGACGAGACGCCAGCCGAACCGGAGGACACCCGCCCGCAGGTGACGCTCGCGCCGTACGGCAGCGCCGTCGCCCGCCTGCCGTACACGACCGCCGAGGAGGGCGTCACGACCCTGACCGTCACGCCCGAGGTGGACGGCCAGATCGCCGGCGCGCCGCTGAGCGGACCGCTGACCTTCACGGCCCGCCCGCAGCCCACCCGCTCGACCGTGATCACCCTGCCGTTCAGCGTGCGCGGCCTGACCACCGGCTCGCTGCTGGCCGCGCACCTGCCGCCCGAGGGCGCGGCGTACCGCGCCGGCAGCAGCGAACTGCGCGTCGGGGACCGCGTCACGGCGCTGCCGGACCCGCGCGTCGGGGAGGGCGGCCGCCTGTACTGGACGCTCCCGGCCGGCACGACCGGCGGGACGCTGGCGTACACGGCCGCGCACGTCGGCGTGATCGGCACGCCCGAGACGCTGGGCCTGAGCGCCCGCGTGGGCGAACGCGACCTGATCCTGTCCGGCAGCGTGGACGCCGCCGACGCCGCCCGCGCCGCTGCCCTGAGCGCCACGGAACGCGACGGCCTGATCCGCTCGCCGCGCGACGGCGTGATTCTCGCCGAGGGCGCCCGCACGAACGTCACGCTGGAAGGCCCGTCGAACGTGCCCGTCACCCTGAAGGTGAACGGGCAGGTCATCCCGGAATCGCTGCTCGGCGAGGCCGGGCAGGGGCAGGGCGTGTCGCGGCTGGTGTACATCGGCCTGCCGCTGAGCGTCGGCGAGAACCTGATCGAGGCGACCTTCGGGCAGCAGAGTGACCGCGTGCGCGTCCGCGTGCCCGGACAGGCCGAGCGGCTGGACCTGAGCCTCGAGGAGGGCGTCACCGCCGACGGCAGCACCCCGGTGGCGCTGCTGGTCCGCACCGTGGACGCCCAGGGGCTGCCCAGCGGCGCCGGGCAGGTCACGCTCTCGACGGACCTCGAACCGCTCGACCCGGACGCCGACCCGCAGACCGCCGGCTACCAGGTGAACCTGACCGGCGGCGTGGCCCGCGTGCGCCTGGAACCCCTCAGCAGCGCCCGCAACGTGAACGTGCAGGCCGCGCTGGGTAACCTGCGCGCGAGCCGCGCGCTGTTCGTGGACGTGCCGGGCGAGACGATCGTCACGTACCAGGCGAGCGCCGGGGTGCGGTACTCGCCGGCCAGCGGCCTGAACTTCGAGGCGCAGGCGCGCGGGTACGCCGAAGTTCCGCTGCTGGGCGGGGCGCTCCAGGCGTCCGCCGACACGACCGGCCTGCCCGCGCTGACCTCGGCCGCCAGCGCCGGGAAACGCTTCGCGCTGACCGGCAGCGGCACCGAGTCCCGCACGAACCTCAGCAGCGACCTGGGCTTCGCGTTCCGCTACGAGCGGCGCGACCTGAGCCTCGGGTACTACGACGGGGCGCTGGCCCTGGCGCCGCTGTCGTCCCTGCCGCGCGCCAGTGCGCTGCGCGGCGAGCTGCGGCGCGGCCCCTGGAGCGTGCGCGCCCTGGCGGCCCGCACGCCCAACGGGAGCGTCACCGAGACCATCCAGCCGGACGGGGGCCGCAGCTACCTGCTGTCCAGCCTGCCGCGCGTCGGCAGCGAGCGCGTGACGCTGATCAGCGGCGCGTCCGAACAGACCCTCCAGGCGGGCCGCGACTACCAGCTCGACGGACTGACCGGCCGCCTGACCCTGGCGTCCCCGCTGGGCCTGTACGGCCCGGACTTCGAGCCGCAGCGGCTGTCCGTGGCGTACGTGCCGCAGGGTGCCGGCGCCCTGGAACTGACGCTGGGCGCCGGCCTGAGCTACGCGCAGGGTCCCTGGACCCTGGACGGCGGCGTGGCCCGCACCGGGTCCGAATTCCGGTACGGCGCGCAGGTGCAGTACCGCACGCTGCCGCTCACGGTGCTCGCCTCGTACCGGCTGGACCCGGAAGCGCCGCGCGGCCGCTTCGGGATCGACGCGCAGTACCGCGAGGGGCCGGTCACGGCCAGCGCCGCGTACACCGCCGAACCCACCCCGGACGCCGCGACGGTGCGGGGCGTGGGCGAGGTCACGTACCGGCAGGCGACGTTCGGCGTGAAACTCCAGCACCGCGTGCAGACCGGCGACCAGCGCGTCTCGCTGACCGCCGACCGGCCGCTGGACAGCCGCTGGACCGTCGGCGCCGGGGCGGAGGTCGTGTTCCCGACCGCCACTGAGGGCACCGGCCTGAACGGCGTGGTCCTGGCCCGCTACGCCCAGGACCGCACGAGCGCCGAGGTGCAGCACTCGCAGCCGCTGCTGGGCGCCGCCCGGCCGCAGTCGCGCCTGAACGTCAACTACCGCCTGAGTTCCACCGCCAACCTGCTCGGACGCCTGCAACAGACCTGGGGGGAGGAGGGCTCGCTGATCGGCGAGGTCGGCGTGCAGCAGCAGCTGGGCAACGCGAACCTGAACGTGTCGTACCAGCTGCCCGGCGCGAGCGGCCAGAGCAGCCGCGCGCGCTTCGGGGTGGACGTGCCGATCAACGTGACCGAGCGCATCAAGGCGAACGTCAGCGCGTCGGTCGCGCGGGAACTGTCCACGGGCCTGAACTCCGCGACCGGCGCTCTTGGCGTGCGGTACCTCAGCGAGACCTTCTCGGCGTCGCTGGGCGTGGACGCCTCGCGCGGGACCGACACCCGCCTGACCGTGCGCGGCGGCGCGACCGGCACGCTCGGGCAGCACGTCCTGAGCGTGGACGGCAGCGTGCAGGTGCTGCCCGCCACGCAGGCGCAGCTGACCCTGAGCCACGCGTGGCGCACCGACCGCCTGGCGCTGCTGCAGTACCACCGCCTGGGCAACACGGATTCCAGCAGCGTCGGCACGGTGCTGGAAGGCGAGATCGCGCTGGACACGCAGTTCCCGCTGCCCCGCACGGCGGCCCAGGCTGAGGCCGCTCCGGAAGGCGAGCCGGCAGCCGCGACGACCCCGCCGGAGAACGCCGCCCCGGCGCGCACCCTGTCGCTGCAACCCAGCTTCGCGTACCGCGTGCCCGTCACGGACCGTCAGAAGAGCACCTACCAGGGGGGCCTGAGCCTGACCGTGCCCCTCACCGACCGCCTGAGTGCCGGCCTGAACAGCTACCTGATCTCGCAGCCGGGCCTGAACTCCCTGAACCTCACCTACGGCGCGGACCTGCGCTACCGGGTCAACGACAACCTGCGTGTCTTGGCCGGGTACACCGCGGGCGCGACCGGCACGGCCGCCGGCCTGACCACCGGCGCCAACCCCGGCGTGTTCCTCCGCGCCGACCTGTCTGGAGGCCGCTGATGCCCCGAATGAACCGACCGAACCGGGCGCCGCGCTGGCTCTCCCGCCTGGCGTTGCTGCTGACCCTGCTCGTCTCCTGGAATGCCGGCGCGCAGGCCGGGTCCTGCTCGGCCGTCGCGTGCGTCGCGGCCGGGCCGCGCCTGCTGAGCGTGGACTCGCAGCGCAGCGTGATCCTGAACGGCCTGTTCCAGGGACTGCTGGGCGGCGGGTCCCTGACCCTGAGTGCCGCCGACTGGAACGCCATCGCGAACGCCGACGTGAACCTGGGCCTGTTCCTGAACGCCCTGAAGGCCGGGGCGGACGTCGGCACGACCGCCGGGGCCCTGAACACCGACGTGACGCTGCTGCAGGTGCTGGACGTGGCCGCGCAGGCCGCGCAGACCTCCGGGAACACGGCCGCCGTGAACGCCCTGAACCTGCTGCGGCCCGCGCTGTCGGCCCCGAACGGCACCATCCGGCTGGGTGACCTGCTGAAGCTGGAAGGAAGCAGCGCCGCGTTCCTGACCTCGCAGGTGAACCTGCTCAACCTCCTGACCGGCAGCGTGCAGCTGTTCAACTACCGCAACGCCGTGACCACCCCCACGCCGGTCACGCTGAATGCCCTGAACGTGAGCCTGTCAGGCCTGGGGCTGGGCGTGAACGCGGTCACGCCGACCGTGCGGGTGTACCTGCAGGTCATCGAGCCGCCGGTGTACCGCTGCGGGCCGCAGGGCACGCAGTTCAACACGGCTGCCATCCGCGCCAAGCTGAACGTGAACCTGGGCGGCGTGCAACTGAACGCCCTCGGCCTGACCGGCGGGAAACTCACGCTGACCACCCTGGACCTGTACCTGGAGGTCGCGAAGGCCAGCGGCACCATCGGCACGGTCGACGCGATCAACCGCGCGCTGAGCCTGGACGCGCAGCCCGGAGTGGCGCAGCTGGGCCTGGGGCAGATCAGCGACAGCGTGTTCTTCAACCGGTCTAACGCCAATTACGAAAATCCTTTCGGCCTGCTCACGCAGGCGACCATCGGCACGGTGGATCTGAGCGTGCGGGTGCCAGTGCCGCTGCTGCCGGATCTGATAGTGCCGATCGTGCTGAACGTCCGTGCCAAGGCCTTGGCGGACAACACCTACCTGCTGTCGACCACCACCGCTGCTGGCCCCTACCCGCAGACGTACACGGTCGGCAGCAGCAGCGCCGCCGTCGGCACGCTGGTCGGCACGCTGCTCACCAGCCTGGGCACGCCCGGCAACCTCACCCTGGAACTCCGCGACCCCGCGCCGCTGGTCCCCACGGCGCTCCTGACGGGCACGATCAGCGCGGCGCTGTCCCCGGTCCTGAGCACCCTGGGCCTGGTCCTGCGCCCCGTGCTGGAAGCCGTGCTGATGGCGACGGTCGATCAGGTGCTGCGCCTGCTGGGCATCGGCATCGGCGAAGCCGTGTTCACGGTCGGCGGCGTCGGGAACGTCTGCGCGGTCACCGGCGTGGTGTACCACGACCGTCAGCCCGACGGCACGCGCGACGCCGAGAACTGGGACGGCCCCACCACCTTCGTGAACGCCGTGACGGGCGGGCGCGTGCAGGCCTCCGCGGCCGTTCCGGCCGGCGCCGGCACCTTCACGCTGGCGCTCGGCGAGGGCACCTACACCCTGCCGGTGGCGCGCACCGCCGCCGCGATCAGCGCCGGCAACCCCGCCGGGTTCGTGTTCGTCAGCCCACTGAACGGCACCCGCACCGTGACCGTCACGGCCGCGAGCACCTCGGTCCCCGAGCAGGAATTCGGGCTGTTCCAGGGCGACCGCCTGAGCGGCGTGGTGTTCCGTGACGACGGACGCGGCCCCGGCGGCGCCGCCCACGACGTGACGCAGCAGGGCGCCGAGACGGCCCTGGGGGCCCGCACCCTGACCGTCAGCGGCACCCAGGCGGGCGCGGCCGTGACCCGCAGCGCCGTGACCGCCGCGGACGGCTCGTACACGCTGTTCGTGCCGGGCGACTGGACCGGCGTGACCTTCCGGTCCGGCGCGTCCGCCACCGAGGTCGTGACCGGCGTGCGCCTGAACGGCGTGGCCGCCCTGACCGGCGACGTGAGCGACCCGGCCCTGCGCGACTACGCGCTGCCCGCCCCGAGCGGCGCGGACCAGACCCTGAACGCCGGCCTGACCGGACGGGTCGGCCTGACCCCGGACCGCAGCGGGCGTGGCGAGGCGCCGCTGACCGTGCGATACGCCCACACCTTCACGCCCGGCACGACCGGCACGGTCTCGTTCGCCACGACCGGCGGTTTCGGCGGGCAGGTGTTCCTGGACAGCGACTGTAACGGCGTGGTCAGCGACGCCGAGCGGACCGCCGTGGGCAGCGTCACCGTGGACGACAGCTGGCCGCGCCTGCCGGACGGCCGCCTGCGCAGCTGCGCGCTGGAGGTCGAGGTGACCGTCCCGGCCGGCACGGCGGTCGGCACGACCCGCGCGACCTTCGCGACCGCCAGCCTCGCCTGGGCCGGCCGGCCGGACGTGCAGGACCTCGCCAGCGTGACCGACACGACCACCGTCACGCCCGGCGCGGAACTCGTCAAGACCGTCGAGAACCTCACGCGGGCCGACGGGGTGATCGCCCCGGCCGTAGACGCCCTGCCGAACGAGCGCCTGCGTTACTGCCTGAACGTCCGCAACACCACCCCCGACCCCCTGACGGGCGTGACCGTCTCGGACACGTTGCAGGGCGTCGCGGCGTACGTGCCGGGCAGCCTGACCCTGGAAGGCGCGGCGCTGACCGACGCCGCCGACACCGACGCCGGCGAGATCGTGACCCGCACCATCACGGTGCGCCTGCCGGACCTGACGGTCGGCGCCACGCAGCGGGTATGCTTCGAGGTGCTGGTGCCCTGACGCCGCCCCCGTCGCCAGCGGGCAGGGGGAGGAGGGCCGGCGCGGCTCCCTCCCCCTGCCCGCCGTCTCCCCCTGCCCACACGGAAAGAGTTTCGTGAGGCCCGGCGCGACATGCTGCGGGCAGGTCACCCCGGAGGATGATGCGCAGACCGCTCCGCACGCAGGTTCCGCCGCGCCGCCCCGCTCCTGCCGGGTGGCGGCCGGCATGGTGGGGGGCGGCCGGGTGGGGGGCGCCGGAGGCGCCGGAAGTCGTCCGCGTGAAGCTGCGCGGCTACCTGTTCGCGCTGCTGTGTGCCGCGCCGGGCCTGACGCTGCTGCTGCTGGACCTGCTGGACCGCGCGGCGTGGCTGACGGCGGGACTGCACCTGGGCGTCATGGCCGGGTCGCTGCTGCTGTTCGTGCTGGTGTGGCGGCGGCCGGCGCGGCTGCCGCTGGCCGAGCGGGTGTTCGCGGGCCTGCTGACCCTCAGCGGGGTGGGCTTCCTGGGCACGTACGCGCAGCGGCCCGAACAGGTCCTGAGCTTCGAGCTGCTGGGGAACGTGCTGCTGTTCATCGTGGCGGGCCTGCTGCTGGTGCTGCCGCCGCGCGCGTCCATTCCGCTGGCGGTCGGGCTGCTGATCACGTACCGGCTGGAAGTCTCGCTGCTCAGCGGCGTGGCGCCGGAGCAGCTGCGCACGGCGCAGTGGGTGAACACCGGCATGTTCTCGCTGCTGGTGGTGGGCGTGGTCATGCGCGGCACGCTCTCGGAACTGGCGGGGCGCACGCACGCGCTGCGGGAACTGGCGTCCCGTGACGCCCTGACCGGCCTGCTCAACCGCCGGGGGTTCGAGGAGCAGACCGGCGACCAGCCGGGCCGCGAGCGAGGCGCGCTGCTGCTGCTGGACGTGGACTCCTTCAAGGCCGTCAACGACCGCCACGGGCACGCGGCGGGCGACGAGGTGCTGGCCGCCGTGGGGCGGGTCCTGGCCGGGCACGTGCCGGGCGGGGCCGTGGCGGCCCGCTGGGGCGGCGAGGAGTTCATCGTGTGGGCGCCGCTGGACCTGGGAGGCGCGGCGCGGCTGGCCGAACGGCTGCGCGCGGCGGTCGAGCGGGCCGTGTGGAACGACCTGCGCGTGACCGTGAGTGTCGGCGTGAGCGACTGGCCGGCCGGCGAGGACCTGCGCGGCGCCTTCCGGCAGGCGGACGACGCCCTGTACGCCGCCAAGCGCGGTGGGCGCAACCGGGTGGTGCTGGCCGGAGCAGATTCGCCCTGATACGGATTCCATCTGTTTTGCTGACAGCCCGGCGCGCCCTCTGCCCCCGTTCAGGTGGGCAGTGCGGTCCTGGTGCGGGCGGATGACCTACCATGCAGTCGATGCCGTCCGATTCCTTTCCGTCTTCTTCAACGGCACCCGGCGCCAGGGCCGGTGCGGCGCGGCGTCCGGCGCTGCTGGAACAGCTCCTGCACAGCGACGAGCTGACGTACCGCGCGGGGCAGGCGGTGGCCGTGATTCACGCGCACCGGCAGCGTGGCCACTGGCTGCGGCTGCTGCTGCTGCCCGGCGCGACGCCGGAGGTCGCGGCGCTGCTCGGCGAGCGGCTGCAACGGCCGGGTGCCAGCGTGGGCCTGGGGTCGTCGCTGGGGCACGCGCAGCACCTGCTGGGCCGCTGCGGCGCGCCGCTGGGGACCGATCCGGCGCCGCTGCACGCGCTGGTGGCGGCGGGCGGGGTGCTGGAAGTCATTCCCGGCAGCCTGGAGGCGCAGGTGGCGGCGTTCACGCAGACGCTGGCCGGGGCGCTGGACGCGCAGGTGCGGGCGGCCCAGCCGGTCGCGGCGCGGGGGCTGTTCTCGTTCCGGCGCTCCCGCGGGCCGGACCCGGACGTGTCGGTACGGGCGGAGCAGGACGTGCAGGAGGCGCTGCGGGCGCTGCGCGGGGCGCTGGGCGACTTCCAGGCGGTGCCGTTGCGGGGTGCGGCCCTGGACTGGGACGACGTGCCGCTGCCCTGACGGCCCGGTCCCGGTCCTGCCCGGACGCGCGGTTCTTCCGGTAGTGGGGGGACCGCGTGTCTGGCATGATGGATCCATGAGCCACGGAGCAGACACTGAGCAGCAGCGGCTGGCGGCCCTGGCCCGGTACGCGGTGCTCGATACGCTGCCCGAGCGCGCCTTCGACCGGGTCACGCATCTGGCCGCGCGGCTGTTCGGGGCGCCCATCGCGCTGATCTCGCTGGTGGATCAGGACCGGCAGTGGTTCAAGGCCTGCCTGGGGCTGGACACGCGGCAGACGGACCGGTCGCTGTCGTTCTGCGCGCACACGATTCTGGGCGACGGGGTGATGGTCATCCCGGACGCGCGGCAGGACCCGCGTTTCGCCGGGAACGCGCTGGTGACGGGTGAGCCGTTCATCCGGTTCTATGCGGGGGCGCCGCTGGTCACGCCGGACGGGTTCAAGCTGGGCAGTCTGTGCGTGATCGATCCGCAGCCGCGCGCGGCGTTCAGCGCGGAGGATCAGGCGGCCCTGACGGACCTGGCGGGCATGGTCGTGAGTGAACTGGAGTTGCGGTTCACGAAGCGGGAACTGGAGACCGAGGCGCAGGGCCGCGCGCAGATGGTGAGGTTCCTGCGCGAGACGCAGGCGGTGAACGAGGCGCTGCTGGGCGTCAGTACCCTGACGCAGCTGGACCTGCCGCCGCAGGACACGGCGGCCTTCGCCATCGAGCTGATCGCGCAGGCGGGGCAGGTGGACTGGGCGGCGCTGGCGGCGGTGGAGGCCGGGGGCAGTTCGGCGCTGAACATGTGGAACGTCACGCCGGCCGGGGAGGCGTTCTCGGACCTGATGCCGCGTCACCTGCCGCCGGGTCAGGGTGTCGTGTGGTCGGTCGCGCAGGGCGTGGAGGCGCGGTATGAACGGCAGTACGCGGCGCTGCCGGACGCCTCGGAGGCGGTCGTGCAGGCGGGCGCGCAGGCGATCGCGTGGCTGCCGCTGGGCACGTACGGGGAGCAGAGCCTCGTGATGATCTTCGCGGTGCTGCGCCCCGAGGCGCGCTGGTCGGCGCGGCATCGGGAGCTGTTCGAGGCGGCGGCGAACGTCATGCGGCAGGCCATGAGCATGCGGGAGATCACGCGGCAGGCCTCGGTCTCGGCGCGCACGGACCTGCTGACGGGGCTGGGGAACCGCCGCGCGTTTCTGGAGGACGCCGAGGTGCCGTCCGGGCAGCTGGGCGTGGTGGACGTGGACGGCCTGAAGGGCGTGAACGACACGCAGGGTCATGCGGCGGGGGACGAGCTGCTGCGGGTGTTCGGCGGGGCGCTGCGCGACGGGTGCCCGCCGGGCGGCGCGGCCTACCGGATCGGCGGGGACGAGTTCGCGCTGCTGCTGCCCGGCGGGGGCCGGGGTGCGCTGGAGGGCTGGGTGACGGGCGCGGTCGCGGCCGTTCACGCGGCGGGCTTCCCGGAGGCGGGCGCGTCGTTCGGAGCGGCGCACTGGCCGGGCGGCGCCGAGGATCACGCGGCGGCCCTGCAACTGGCCGACCACCGGCTGTACGAGCAGAAGCGGTCGCGCACACCCTCACGCTGACGCTCCTGCCCCGGCCCGGAGCGTCACCGTGGCTTGACGCCCTGTCAACCCACGGTTAACCTGCGGCATGACCGCCGACCCGCCCCTGACCCTGCACCCCCATGTCCGGGAGCGGCGGCAGGCGCTGGGCATGGGCGCGGCGGACCTGGCCCGGCAGGTGGGCATCTCGCGGCAGGCGCTGCACAAGATCGAGGTGGGCGCGTCGGTGCCCGCCACGCTGCTGGCCTTCCGGCTGGCCGCCGCCCTGCACGTCCGGGTGGACGACCTGTTCACCCTGGGCGGCGCGGCGCAAGCGCCGACCCTGCCGGCCCGCAGCGCGGCGCCGCTGCCGCCCGGCACCCGCGTGGCGCTGGCCCGCCTGCCGGACCCGGCGGGCGGCGAGGACCTGCTGGCCGTGCCCCTGCCCGCCGGGTCCTTTCACGTTCCGGCCGACGCGACCGTGACGGCCACTGCGCCGGACGGCACCCTGAGCGCCCGGCCGCTCGCCCCGGCTGACGAGGTCCGGGCGGCGGCGGCGCGCACGGCCGTCCTGACCGGCTGCGACCCGGCGCTGGACCTGCTCGTCACGCACGCCGCCCGCCTGGACCCGGCCGCGCGGGTGGTCCTGCACGCCGCGTCCAGCCTCCCGGCGCTGCGGGCCGTGGCGCAGGGGCAGGCGCACGCGGCGGGCCTGCACCTGTGGGACGCGGCGAGCGGCACCTCGAACCTGCCGTTCACGCGCCGCGCGCTGGGACCCGCCACGCTGTTCACGCTGTGGACCTGGGCGCAGGGACTGCTGCTGGCCCCCGGAAACCCGCGCGGCGTGCGCGGCCCGGCCGACCTGGGCCGCGCGGACGTGCGCCTCGCCACGCGCGAGCCGGGTTCCGGCAGTCGCCTGCTGCTGGACGGCTGGCTGCGCGCGGCGGGCCTGCCGCACCCGCCGGCCGTCGCCGTGGCCGGCAGTCCGTTGGAGGCCGCGTCGCTGGTGGCGGCCGGGCAGGCGGACGCTGCGCCGGGGCCGCGCTCGGCGGCGCTGGCGGCCGGGCTGGCGTTCGTGCCGCTCCAGACCGAACGCTTCGATCTGGCCGTCCCGGACGGGCACGCGCGGCATCCGGGCGTGCTGGCGCTGCTGGGCGCGGCCCGCAGCGCCGCGTTCCGCGCGGACCTGCACGCCCTGGGCGGGTACGACGCGGCGCAGGCGGGCGAGGTCTGGCAGCGCAGCCTCCCCGACCCCGACCCGCCGCTCTCCCTGGAGGTCCACCCGTGAATCACCGCCCGACCCGCCCGCCTGCCTCCCGCGCCCGCGCGCCGCGTCGGCCGTCGCTGACCGGCCGCCTCCTGACCGGCCTGTTTCTGCCGGCCCTACTGCTGAGCGGGGGGGCGCAGGCGGCGGCGCTGACCGTGTTCGCCGCGTCCTCGCTGACCGACGCATTCACCGAGATCGGCCGGGACTTCGACCGGCAGACCGGGAACCGCACGACCTTCCAGTTCGCCGGTTCGCAGACGCTGCGCACCCAGCTGGAGAACGGCGCGCGCGCCGACGTGTTCGCCAGCGCCAGCGACACGCAGTTCACGCCGCTGGTCGGGAAGGTCGTCGCGGCGCGGCAGGTGTTCGCCCGCAACACCCTGACCGTGATCGTGCCGCGCGGCAGCGCGCGGGTCCGGACCCTGGCGGACCTGACCCGGCCGGGCCTGCGGATCGTGATCGCCGCGCCGGGCGTGCCGGCCGGCGAGTACACCCGGCAGCTGCTGGCCGCCGTGGACCGCGCCGGCACGTACGGCCAGGACTACGCCGCGCGGTTCATGAAGAACGTGGTGAGCGAGGAACCGAACGTGCGGCAGGTGGCGCTGAAGGTGCAGCTGGGCGAGGCGGACGCCGCCGTCGTGTACACCAGCGACGTGACGCCCGCCCTGAAGGCCCGCGTGCAGGCCGTGGCGCTGCCCAGCCGGTTCGCGGCGCTGACCCCGTACCCGGTCGGGGTGACGCTGGACTCGCGCAGCGCGCCGCAGGCACGGGCGTTCGTGGCGTACCTGCTGTCCCCGGACGGGCAACGCACCCTGAGGAAGTGGGGGTTCCGCGCTGCCCGGTAGGTCGCCCGGCCCGGCGGGGCGGCGGCCGCCCACGCTGCCGCTGCTGCTGGCCGGCCTGATGACCGCGTTCCTGCTGCTGCCCACCCTGACGCTGCTCGCGCGCGGCCTGAACGCCTCGTTCCTGCCGACCCTGCTGAGTCCCGCCGTGACCGACACGCTGCGCGTGAGCCTCTGGACGACCGGCCTGAGCGTCCTGCTGACCGCGGCGCTCGTCACGCCGGTCGCGTTCCTGCTGGCCCGCTTCGACTTCCGGGGCAAGGCGGTGCTCGAAACCCTGCTGGACCTGCCGGTGGTGCTGCCGCCGGTCGTGGCGGGCCTGGGGCTGCTGCTGGTGTTCGGCCGGACCGGGCTGCTGGGCGCGCCGCTGGAACTCGCGGGCGTCAGCGTGGCGTTCACGCCGGCCGCCGTGGTCATGGCGCAGCTGTTCACGTCCGCGCCGTTCTACCTGCGGGCGGCCCGCGCGGGGTTCAGCGCCGTGGACCGCGACGTGGAACAGGCCGCGCAGATCGACGGGGCGGGGCGGGCGCAGGTGTTCCGTTTCATCACGTGGCCGCTGGCGTTCCCGTTCCTGCTCGAAGGGCTGGTGCTCGCCTGGGCGCGCGCGCTGGGCGAGTTCGGCGCGACGATCCTGTTCGCCGGGTCGCTCCAGGGGCGCACGCGCACTGTGACGCTCTCCGTGTACGCCGCGCTGGAAAGCGACCTGGGGCCTGCGCTGGTCCTGTCGGCCGTGATGGTCTGCGTGGCGTTCACGGTGCTGCTGGTCGTCCGCAGTCTCGCCGCCCGGCGCGGCTGACGCGACCTCTACCCGCGCGCCGCGAGGTGGCGGGCCAGCAGGGCCAGTGCGTCCTGCACGGCGGCCCGGTCCGGGGTCTGGGGCGGTGCGGTGCTGGAGCGCAGGATCAGTTCCGGGCGGGTCACGACCGGCGTGGGCGGCGGGTCCCCGGCGAGCTGCGCGAGCAGGTGCGTGAACGCGCGGGCGCCCAGCGTGGGGAAGTCCTGCCGGACGGTGCTGAGCGGCGGGATCAGCAGCGCGCTTTCCGGGGTGTCGTCGTACCCGATGACCGAGACGTCGGCCGGGACGTTCAGGCCGCGTTCCCACAGGGCGCGCAGCGCGCCGACCGCCATCTGGTCGTTGGCGACGAGCAGCGCCGTGAAGGGCGGCCCGGCCAGCAGCGTCTGCGCGGCGAGGTACCCGCCGTGCGGGCTCCAGTCGCCGCTGACGGCCGCGACCGGCGTCAGGTCGTGCGCGGCCAGCACCTGCCGCCAGCCGTGTTCGCGGGTGTTCTCGACGACCGCCTGGCCGGGCGGCGTGATGAACGCGACGCGGGTGTGGCCCAGGTCCAGCAGGTGCCGGGCGGCGAGGCGGGCGCCGTACTCCTGGTCGAGCAGCGCGGCCGGGACGGGCGTGTCCGGGGTGACGTCCATGAACACGCTCGGGAGGTCCGGCAGGCGGCGGCGCAGTGTGGCGGCGTCGGCGGGGGTCATGGAGGCGTTGATGAGGACGCCGTCCACCTGTCGCTCGCGCAGGGCGCGGACGGCGTGCGTGACGGCCGCGAGGCTGTCTTCCGGGACGATGGAGACGATCAGGCTGTACCCGGCGGCGCGGGCGGCGCGTTCGATGCCGGCGGTCAGCTGGGACGGGGCGTGCAGGGACAGGTCGTTCGTGACGAACCCGACCGTGAAGGTCCGCTGCCGGGCGAGGCTGGTGGCGAGGCGGTTGGGGACGTAGTCGAGCTGCGCGGCGGCCTGCGTGACGCGCGTGCGGGTGCGGGCCGAGACGTTCGGCAGGTTGTTCACGACCCGCGAGACGGTCTGCTGGGACACCCCGGCGAGGGCGGCGACGTCCGCGAGGGTGACGGGAGTACGGGCACGCATGACCGGTATGTTAACCCTAACATCGGCACACTTTCAGGGCGGACGGGGATCCGTCAGGGCAGGGTCAGGCGACCAGCCGGTCAGTCACGAGGAGGCATCCTCCAACATCTCAGTCGATCTGGTCGGCAAAAGACTCCGCCGGCCAGTTGACCCTCTTCCAATCGGCCGATCAATCGTGCCTGCCGCACACATGTTAACCTTCACAATTTCTAGGGTAGGCCTCACATCACTGCACCCTCTCCCTGTCCAGGACGCCGCCGGGCTTCCACACCTGCCGTCTGCACGGCCGCCGTCCACACACGGCGCACGCGGCGGCCGGCTCCTGTTCGTTGCCCCGCCCCCCCCTTCCGTAGTCGCTCTCCCCAGTAGCCCCTTCCAGCAGCTCTTTCCAGCAGGTGACGTATGCGCGATTCCACCCACCCCTCCAGTCTGTCCACCCTGCAGCCCGCGCCGCTGCTGCTGGGTGTGTGCGACTACCCTGAACACGTCGATCCCGCCAGCTGGCCCGAACACGCCCGGCAGCAGCGGGCGCTGGGCCTGCGCTTCGTGCGGCTGGCCGAATTCGCCTGGAGCCGCCTGGAACCCCGCCCCGGCGAGTTCAACTGGGCGTGGCTGGATCAGGCCATCGAGGTCGCGGTCGCGGCGGGCCTGCAGGTGGTGCTGTGTACGCCCACCGCCGCGCCGCCCGCGTGGCTGGTCGAGGCGCACCCGGAGATCCTCCCGGTCGGCCGTGACGGGCGGCGGCGCACGGCCGGGTCGCGCCGACACGCGGACCTGAGCAGCCCGGCCTTCCGGGAGGCGTCCGTGCGGATCACGCAGGCCATGGCCGAGCGGTACGGGTCGCACCCGGCCCTGATCGGCTGGCAGACCGACAACGAGTTCGGGTGGGGCGACACCGCGCAGGGCTTCACGCCCGCCGCGCAGGCGGCCTTCCAGGCGTGGCTGCGCGGGCGCTACGGCACCACCGACGCCCTGAACGACGCCTGGGGGAACGTGTTCTGGAGCATGGAGTACAGCGACTGGACGCAGATCCCGCTGCCCGGTCAGGGCGTGTCGGCCAGCAGTCCGTCGCACGTGCTGGACTTCATGCGCTTCAGTTCCGCGCAGGTCGCGGCGTTCCAGGCAGATCAGGTGACGCTGCTGCGCCAGCACTCGCCCGGCCGGTTCGTGACGCACAACTTCATGGGGTTCTTCAGCGCCTTCGACCACTACGAGGTGGCCGCCGGACTGGATTTCGCCGCGTGGGACAACTACCCGACCGGCACGCTGGGCGCCCTGGACGAGTGGAAGCTGCTGGACCCGGCGTTCGCGCTGACGTACGCCCGCACCGGGCACCCGGACGTCACGGCCTTCAACCACGACCTGTACCGGGGCCTGACCGGCGCCGGGCGGGGCCTGTGGATCCTGGAACAGCAGTGCGGGCAGGTGGACTGGGCGCCCAGCAACCCGCTGCCCGCGCCGGGCGCCGTGAACCTGTGGACCGCGCAGGCCTGGGCGCACGGCGCGGACGCCGTGACGTACTTCCGCTGGCAGGCCGCGACGATGGCGCAGGAGATCCTGCACTCGGGCCTGCTGCGCCACGACGGTACGCCCGACCGGGGCGCGGCCGAGGTCTCAGGCACCGACCCGGCCCGCTACCCCTGCGTGCCGGTCCGCAACCGCGTGGCGCTGCTGCACGACTACGAGAGCCTGTGGCTGTACGGCGCGCAGCCGCACGCGCAGCACCTGAATTACTGGGCGCAGGTGTTCACGTACTACCGCGAGCTGCGCCGACTGGGCGTGGACGTGGACATCCTACATCCGGACAGCCCGCTCGACCGTTACGACCTGATCGTCGCGCCGGCCCTGACCCTGATGACCCCGGAACGCGCCCGGCACCTGCGCGCCGCCGCCGGGCACAGCCGCGTGGTGTTCGGGCCGCGCACCGCCTTCCGCACCGCGTCCGGCCGGACCGTGCAGACCGCGCCGGGCGGCCTCCTGGCGCAGCTGACCGGTGCGCGGCTCCAGAACTTCGATTCGCTGCCGGTGGGCCTGCCGCAGTCGGTCGGCGGGCACCGCGCGGACCTGTGGGCCGAAAGTTACGTGCCCGAGGACCCGGCCACCGAGGTCCTGCACCGCTACGAGGGCGGCCCGCTGGACGGCGAGGCGGCCGTGACCCGGCGCGGTCTGGTCACCCTGATCGGCGCGCACAGCCCCGGCCTGATCGGCGAGGTGCTGGCCGGGGCGCTGCGGGCCGCGAACATCCCCACCCTGGATCTGCCCGAGGGCGTGCGGCTGTCCCGGCGCGGCGAGGTGACGCTCCTGCAGAACTGGAACGCGCAGCCCGTGACGTGGTGCGCCCTGGAACTCGCGCCCGTCAGCACCACGTTCCTGCGGACCGCCGAGGTGCAGGCCCGCGCCGCGCCGCACCTGCACCCCTCACCCGGCACCCCGCCCGCCGCATCTGCCGAGCCCCGCCTCAAGGAGTCCACATGAATTCCAGACTGTTGCCGCTCACCGCCCTGCTGACCCTCGCGCTGCCCGCCTGCTCTGCGGCCACCACCCCCCAGACCGACGCGTTCATGCGCGGCGTGGACGTCTCCGAGGCGCGGGACGCCGAGCGCAGCGGCGTGCAGTTCCGCGACCTGGACGGGCAGGTGAAACCGGCGCTGCAGATCATCCGGGATCACCGCTACGACTGGGTGCGGGTGCGCCTGATGATCGACCCGGACGGCCGCTACGGCCTGACCCAGGACCTGCCGTACGTGAAGGCCATGATGCTCGACGCGCAGAAACACAACATGAAGGTGCTGCTCGACCTGCACTACTCGCACTGGTGGGCCGATCCCGGCGGGCAGTGGCTCCCGGACCGCTGGAAGGGCCAGGACACGGCGACCCTGAGCGCCTCGGTGTACGACTACACGCGCGGCGTCATGAACGAACTGAAGGCGCAGGGCACCCCGCCGGACATGGTGCAGGTCGGCAACGAGATCAACGGCGGGATGCTGTGGGAACCGGGCCGCATCCGCAACGACGACATGACCACCTTCGCGGCCCTGGCGAACGCCGGCACGCGCGCCGTGCACGACGCCCAGCCCGGCACGCCCGTCATGATCCACATCGCCAAGATCGGTGACGCCGACGACACCGTCGCGTGGTACCGCGCCTTCGCGAAGGCCGGCGGGCAGTTCGACACCATCGGCCTGTCGTACTACCCGATGTGGCACGGCACCTTCGAGGACCTGGGCGACTCCATCCGGAAACTGAAGACAGCGTTCGGGAAACCCGTGATCGTCGCCGAGACGGCGCTGTACTGGGACACCAACGAGAAAGGCTACGACAACGTCCCGTACCCGCAGACCCGTCAGGGACAGCTGGACTACCTGCGGGCCCTCACGCCGGTCGTGCGGCAGGCGGGCGGCAGCGGCCTGTTCTACTGGGGCGCCTTCTGGTCCCAGAGCAGCCGCTGGCTGAAAGCCGACTGGACCGACGACGACGCCTCGCGCCGCTCGCTGTTCGACGACGACGCCCGCGCCACGCCCGCCATCGACGGCCTGAACTGACCGCCCCACCCCGGAGGACTCCATGAAGAAACTGCTCACCCTGACCGCCCTCGTGCTGACCGCCCAGGCCTCGGCCGCCACCCTGACCGTCTGGAACCACTTCACGGACGCCAGCGAGGTCGCGTGGCTCCAGGCGCAGGTCGCCGCGTACACCAAGGCCAGCGGAAATAAGGTCAGCATCGTGTCCGTACCGCTCGACCAGATTCCGGACAAGCTGATCCAGGCCGCGCCCAAGGGCCAGGGACCGGACCTGATCGTCACGCTGCCGCAGGACCGCCTGGGACAGCTCGCGGCGGCCGGCGTGGTCGAACCGCTCGACCGCTACCTGACCACCCGCACCGACCTCGACAAGACCGCCCTGAGCGCCATGACGTACGGCGGCAAGCTGTTCGGCCTGCCCATGTTCGCCGAGTCGGTCGCGCTGATCTACAACAAGAAACTCGTGCCGAAAGCGCCCGCCACCTGGGACGAGTTCATCCGCGCCGCGCAGACGAACACCGCCAACGGCCGCTACGGCTTCCTGATGGACCTCAGCAACGCCTACGCCAATTACGGCGTGTTCAGCGCGTACGGCGGCTACATCTTCAAGAACAACGCCGGCACCCTGAACGTCAAGGACGTCGGCATCGGCAACGCCGGCGCGCAGAAGGCCCTGGGTCTGCTCAACGACCTGCGCTACCGGTACAAACTCGTGCCCGAGGGCGTCAGCGCCGACGCCGCCAAGGGCGCGTTCGTGGACGGCCGCCTCGCCATGTTCATCACGGGACCGTGGGACATGGGGGACATCCGCAAGGCCGGCATCGACTTCGGCATCACGACGCTCCCCACCCCTCCCGGCGCGACCGGCAAATGGAGCCCGTTCGTGGGCGTGCAGGGCGTGATCCTGAACGCCTATGGCAAGAACAAGGTCGCCTCCAGCGCCCTGGCGCGCAGCCTCGTGAGCCGCGCCTCGCAGACCAGCTTCAACCAGGCGGGCGGCCGCATCCCGGTCAGCCTCGCGGCCCGCACGCAACTGAAGAGCAACCCGGTCGTGCAGGGCTTCGGGCGGGCCATCTCGGCCGGGACGCCCATGCCGAACGTGCCGCAGATGGGGTCCATCTGGGGACCGTGGGGCAACGCGGTCGCGCAGGCCGTGCAGAAACCCACGCCGGACTACCGGTCCATCCTGGACGCCGCCATGAAGGAGATCAATGGAAGCATAAAGTAGCGCCGATCGCGCAGACCTGGTCGGACGCGCCCCCTGTCACCCGGCAGGGGGCGCGCCCGTGACGCCCCCCCTGCAACGCTTCAGCGGCGGGGGCGGCCCGCACCCCGGCGGGCGGGCGCGCGGCGCGCCTGGTACGCCTGCACCTGCCCGGCGCTGATCTCGCCGCGCGCCACGGCCCGCTGCACGGCGCAGCCCGGCTCGCCCGTGTGGGTGCACTTGCGGAACCGGCAGTCGGCGGCGATCTCCTCGATGCGGGCGGGATCGGCCGCCACGCCCTCCGGGTCCCACACGGCGATGTCGCGCAGGCCCGGATTGTCCACCAGCAGCCCGCCGCCCGGCACGCGGTACAGGGTGCGGGCGGTGGTGGTGTGGCGGCCCAGGCCCTCGGCCATCAGACCGCCGGTCTGCGCGGCCTCGCGGCCCAGCAGGGCGTTCGTGAGGGTACTCTTGCCCACCCCGGACGACCCGATCAGCGCGGCGGTCAGGCCGGGGCGCAGCAGAGCGCGCACGCCGCCCAGCCCAGCGCCCGTGCGGGCGTTCACGGCGTGCAGCGGCGCGTCCGGGGCCAGGGCGCCCAACTCGGTCAGGTACCGCTGCGGGTCGGGGGTCAGGTCCGTCTTGTTCAGGATCAGGGCCGGCTGCGCGCCGCTGGCCTGCACGGCCGCCACGTAACGGCCCAGGCGCGGCAGGTCGAAGTCCTGATCGGGCGCGGTGACGATCAGAACCGTGTCCACGTTCGCGGTGATGACCTGCCGGCCCAGGCCGCCGTTCACGGCCCGCGCGAAGGTCGTGCGGCGCGGCAGCAGCGCCGTGACCCGCCGCTTCGGGGTGTCCGGCAGGGTCTGCGCGATCACCCAGTCGCCCATGACCGGCTGCGTGTCCGGGTCCTGCCGCATCGCGCCGGTCAGCAGGGCGTCGTGCTCGCCGTCGGCGGCCCACAGCCGCAGCGAGGACCGCCCGACGCCCGCCACGCGCGCCGGGTGCAGGTCGGGGCGGTCCTGCGGGTCGGCGGCGTCCAGGGCGCCGTTCAGGGCCTCCTGCAAATCATCGGTCCAGCCGAGGGCCAGCAGTTCGGGCGTGAAACGCTCGGGGGTCAACGGGACCGTCCGGCGGGGCAGCGGGGCGCCGGGGCACCCGCGCAGTGGGCGAGGCAGTCAGACTTCATGCCGGCAGGGTAGCGCCGCCGGCGGGCCGGGCGTTGTGACAACGGTCCCCAGGTCCACCCTGGAGCCGGCAGCGCGCCCCGGTGCCGGGCTGAGGGAACCAGCCCCCCTGAACGCCGCTGTGACAAGCCTGCCAGAGGCCGCGTGGCAGGCTGGGGGTACTCATGCACCCGGACGTGGCAGACACCCTGATCGGCGCCTTCTACGTCAACGTGTGCATCCTGACCACCTCCGCGCTGCTGATGGGCCTGACCTTCGCGCGGCGGGAACGCTGGACGGTGCCGCTGCGCGCGGCGCTGTACGCCCTGACGAGCGTGGCGCTGCTGCTGTTCACCTTCCCGGCCGGGCCGGAACTGTTCATCGACCTGCGCCTCGTGCCGCTGGCGCTGGCCGCGTACCGCCTCGGGCCGGGCTGGGCGCTGCTGGCGGCGCTGCCGGTCACGGCGTACCGCGTGTGGGTGGGCGGCCCGGCGCTGGGCGGCACGCTGCTGCACCTGACGCTGGTGCTGCTGCTCGCGTCGCGGCTGCGGCACCGGGGCGCGGCGCCGCACCTGCCGCTGCGCGAGAACGCCCGCCGGTCGCTGCTGATTTTCGGCCCGGCGGCCCTGACGGTCTTCCCGACGTTCCTGCTGCTGGGGCGGCCCGCGACGGACGCGGCGCTGCCGTACCTGATGGTCGTGACCTTCAGCGTGCTGGGCTTCAGCCTGTGGACGACCGTGGTCGCCACCGTGGCCCGCGCCTCCGAACGGGCCGCGCCGGACGCCCCCACCACGGACCTGCTGACCGGCCTGCCGGACCGGCGCGCCTTCGAGCTGGCCGCCGAGCCGGCCGGCGCGGACACGTACCTGCTGCTGCTGGACCTCGACCACTTCCGGGCGCTGAACGAACAGCACGGGCACGAGGTCGGGGATCAGGTGTTGCAGGCGGCCGCGCAGGTGCTCGAACGGCAGCTGGGCCGCGCCGGTCCGGTGTACCGGCTGGGCGGCGAGGAGTTCGCGGCGCTGCTGCGCGCCGAATCCGTGCAGGACGCCCGGCAGCTCGCGGACCGGGCGCGCCGGACGCTGCCGGCGCAGGTGACGGCGCGGCTGGGCCGGCCCGACCTGCGCGTCACGCTGTCCGGCGGGCTGGTCACGGCTGGCCCGGACGCCCTGCCGCGCGCCGAACGGCTGCTGTACGCCGCGAAGCAGGCCGGACGGCACCGCATTCTGGACAGCTGGCAGCGGGCGCCGGAGGGCGCGGCCAACACGCCCCTGAACCGGACCTCGCCGGCCGTGAGTACCCTGCGGACCCTGCTGCAGTTCATCGCCGGGAACGGCGATCCGGGCGAGGAACCGGACCTGCAGGCGCTGCTGAACGCCGCCATCGCCTGCGTGCCCGGCGCGGAGGCCGGCAGCATCAGCGTGCGGGGCGGGGAGTGGTCGGTGGTGCGCGTGCAGTCCGGGTACGGCGACGACCTGCTCGGCACGCGGCACACGTCCGAACAGATGCTCCACTGGCACGGAGACCCGGCCGCGTGGCAGGCCGGGCAGCCGCGCGTGCTGGCCGGCGAGGAACTGCGCCGCCGCTCGCGGGACGCGCACGCGCCGGACTCGCTGGAACAGCGGACGCTGGAAGGAGCCGGACGCCAGAACGAGTTGCAGGCGAACCTCCTGATTCCCGTGCGGGTGCAGGGCAACGTGTACGCCGAACTGAACCTCGACAGCCTCAGCGCCGAGGACGCCTTCGACGCCGAATCCCTGCAGGTCGCCGAGGAGTTCGGGCTGTGGGCCGCCGCGATCCTGTCCGCCAGCATCCGCGTCCGGCAGGCGCTGTCGTCGCAGGACGCCGCGCTGCTCACGCTGGGCGTGGCGCTCGAGGCGCGCGACATGGAAACGCAGGGCCACACGCGCCGCGTCGTGGACCTCGCCACCGACCTGGGACGCGCCCTGAACCTCGGCGCGGGCGACCTGCACATGCTGCGGCAGGGCGCGGCGCTGCACGACCTGGGCAAACTGCTGATCCCGGACCGCATCCTGCTGAAAGCCGGGCCGCTCACGCCCGACGAGTGGGCGACCATGCAGACGCACGCGGCCCTCGGCGCGGACCTCGCCGCGCAGCTGACCGACCTGATGCCCGCCGTGCTCGACGTGATCCGCAGTCACCACGAACGCTGGGACGGCCGCGGCTACCCGCAGGGCCTGCGCGGCGACGCCATTCCGCTGCTGGCCCGGATCTTCAGCGTCTGCGACGTGTTCGACGCCCTGACCAGCGCCCGCCCCTACAAGGACGCCTGGAGCAGCGAGGCGGCGCTAGCCGAGGTCGCCGCGCAGGCCGGCCGGCAGTTCGACCCGCAGGTCGTCCGGGCCTTCCTGACCCTGCACGCCAGCGAACTCGGCCGCCCCGCCTGAACGGGCGACCGTCCGGCCCGCTCCCACTCGCCCTGCCCGGACCCAGCAGGCTTTACAGCCCATTCAACCCGAGTCCGGATCAGAAGTGCAGCGCCTCGCTCTGCGGTTCCGGCAGGGTGCCGTACCGTTCGGCGCGGGTCAGGATGTCGCGCGCCCAGCGGGTGTGGGTGGCGGGTTCGCACATGCGGCCGTTCATGCTGAACACAGCGGGCGCGTCGGGTGCCAGGATCGCCTGGGCTTCCTGCAGGTCGTGGGGGTGGACGGCGTAGCCGCGCAGGACGGTGGGCAGCTGCGAGGGGTGGATGATCGTCTTGCCGCACAGGCCGTACTCGAGGTCCTGCTGCACCTCGCGCGCCAGGGTGGCGGGGTCGCCGTACACCTCGTAGACGGGGCTGGACAGCGCGAACCCGGCGGGTTTGAAGACGCTGCACAGCAGGCTGATCACGCGTTCCAGCGGGCCTTCGTAGGCGGTGCGGCCGGGGGTGCGGCGCACGCCGAGGGCGTGCATCAGGTCGTTGCCGCCGATGCGCAGGCCGCCCACGCGTGCCTGCGCGCCGCTCCCGACGATCTGGTCGCGCAGGGCGGTCATGTGGGTCTCGCTGAGTGCCTCGCGCGTTTCCAGGGTGGGGAAGATCAGCAGGTGCGCGTGTTCCGGGGCGTGCAGTTCGCGCAGGTATTCCGGGAGGTTCCCGGCGTGGATCTTGGGCAGGACGAAGCCGGTCACGGCGCGCAGGTCCATGCTCAGGACCTCGCGCAGCACGGCCGGGTGACGCACGCGGATCAGGCGCAGCGGCCCGCGCGGCCCGAGGAGCGGCAGGGCGGCGCGCAGGTTCGCCAGGGCCAGCGGCAGGTCCTCCTCGCGCACGGCGTCCTCGGTGCAGTAGATCAGGCTGGTCAGGTCGGGCCAGCGGCCGTTGCCGAGTTCCGCGAGGTCCGGGCGGGTGGCGGGGGCGTACAGGCTCGCGCCGAGGCTCCAGGGGTCAAAGGGCGTGCGGGCGGTCATTCGGCACCTCCGGCGATGGTGGCGACCGCCAGGTACGGCAGGTCGGTCTGGGTGGTCACGGGGACGCCCGAGTGCCGGGCGAGGGTCAGCAGGTGCAGCGTATCAGGGTGGTCCTCGTCGCGCAGGATCAGGTGGGCGGGGCGGCGGCGCAGGAACACGCGGGTGGCCTCGCCCACGCCGGGCTTCACGCGGTGCGGGTCGTGGAAGCCGCGCGCGGCGGCCGCCTCCAGCGCGGCCCGCACCGGGTCCCGGGGGCGCGGGCCGGGGTTCAGCGGCGTGTCCGGGCCGTGCGGGGCGCTCAGGTCGTCCAGGGCGCTCAGGTAGTGGCCGCTCAGGTCGTGGGGGCGCAGGTCGTCCTCGGTGCGGGCGGCGTGCCGCTGGCCGGGCGCGGTGACGAAGGTGCGGCTCAGCAGACCGCAGACGGTGGCGTTCAGCGCGGCGTGCGGCAGCAGCAGGTCGTCGTGCGTGGCGGCGTGCCGGGCGATGCCGGCCGGGTCGCTCAGGACCGCCAGGATGGGCGGCACGTCCGCCGGGAGGCTGGCGCGCAGCGCGCCGTCGATGCTGCCCTTGCCGGTCCAGCCGTCCACGAAGATCAGCTGCGCGCCGGGGTGCGCGGCCTGCACCTGCGCCAGCGCGACCCGGTCGATGCCGCTGCCACGGATGATGGACAGCGTGTGGTGCGGCAGGTCGCGGCCCCAGCGGCGCGCGAGCCGGCGCATGGCGCAGCCGACCGGGGTGCCGGCGCGGGCCAGCGACACCAGGACGGGCCGGGGGTAGCGGCGCAGCAGTTCGGCGCTCAGGGCGGCCAGCAGCTGCCCGGTGCGGGCGCCGTTGCGGGTCAGGGCGCCGTGGTACGCGGCGGTCTGGGCGGGGGCGGGCGGGCGTTCCGGCGTCAGGAGTTCGCCGTACGAGACGCCGCTGCGGATCAGGGCTTCTTTCTCGTCGATGCTGACCAGCCGGGGACGGGCGGCGTCCAGGTGCACGGTGACGTCCCCGGCAGGCAGGGTGTGACGAAGGGAATCGCTGGGGGTGGGGGTCATGGCGGGCGTCCTCGGGTGCGGGCGGGAGGGGGGAAGGGAGCGGGCGGGAGCGTGAGGCTGGGCCGCGCCGTCAGGGAAGCACGGGAAGGTCAGGGGCGCGTTCCCGGCCCGTTCCTGCGCCGGGGCGGTCAGCGTTGCGGGAGAGTCAGCGTTGTGGGAGGGTCAGGCCGCGCAGCGTGCGCATCAGCTGGCCGCGCCGGGGCGTGAGCGCGAAATCGCACTCGTCCAGGAACGGCAGGTCGCTGACCGAGTCGCCCAGGCCGAGCGTCAGGGCCGCGCCGCTCAGGTGCGTGCCGAGCAGGTAACGCACGGCAGCGGCCTTGCCGAGGTGGCGGGGCAGCAGGCTGATGTTGTTCGCATTCGCGATCACCCGCAGCGGGTGGTCCGGGCCGTGCGCGGCCTCCAGCCGGTCCTGCAACTCGGCCAGGACGGCCGGGTCGGCGTCCGGATGTTTCAGGACGGTCATGAACGGCGTGCCGTGCGCGGCGTGCGAGGTCAGGCGCGCCCCGAGCCGCGCGGCGTGCGGGGCGATCGCCCCGGTCCCGGCGCGCAGGGGCTCCTGCAGCGGCGCGAGCTGCGCGCGGACCTGCGCGGCCCACTCGGGGTCGGGCGTGCCGGCGGGCGTCAGGATGGTCAGGCCGTGGTCCAGCACCCGCCAGGACCGCAGCGGCAGGGTCACGCGCGCCATGGCGGCCGCGTCGCGGCCCGTGACGGGCACCAGGGTGACGTGCGGGGCGGCCAGCAGGTCCAGCAGCGCCATCTGCGCGGGCGTGGCGTGCGAGTGCGGCTGCCCGCGCGAGTCCACGGTCATGGGTGTCAGGGTGGCGGGGTCCGCGCCGGGCAGTTTGCGCAGCGTCTGGAACAGCGTGTCGTCCAGGTCCGCGAAGACCACCGTGGACGGGGTGGGCGCGTCGGTCACGAGAGCCTCACGGCGCGCGCGTGCGGCCCGAGCGCCTCCATCAGGGCCGGGTCGGGATGGCAGTGCCCCTCGAAGGTGACGAGGATGCGGGCGTACGCCTCCGGGCGCACGTTGTACAGGTAGTTCGGAATGCCGTCCCCGACGTTGTCGGTGAAGGTCAGGGCGCTCCCGATGGCGAGGCCCGGCAGGACCGGGCTGCGGGTCGTGGCGCTCCAGTGGACGTCCAGGCCGCGCGCCTCCAGGGTGCGGGCCAGCGCGAACGCCGGGAACTGGTACTCGCCGGTCCCGAGGACCAGCAGCGGCCCGCCGCGCAGGTCGGCGTCGGCGCCGGGCGCCGTCCAGGCGCTCAGGTCCGGACCGCCGGGGTGCCCCAGCCGGGCGCTGCGGGCGGGCAGCAGGGCGCTGCGGTCGCCGCCGTCGCCGGTCACGGCGGGCAGCGTGGCGGGCGTCCAGGCCGGGTCGGGCGTGAACGTGAACGTGCCGCGCGACAGACTCACGAACTCCACCGGGACCGGCAGCGCGGCCTGCACGGCGTCGCGGCGCACGCACCAGTCGGTCAGGCTGACCAGCACGACCCGCCGGACGTGCGGGTGCAGCGCCAGCCACTCGCGGGCGAGGTTCTCCAGGGTGGTGCCGGTCGAGAGTTCGTCGTCGACCAGCACGAGTTCCTGCGCGGCGCGGGCCGCCTCGCCCGGATCGTACACGAGGTGCGCCGGGGCGTGCGAGTGCGGCTCGTCGAACCGCAGCAGCAGCGGCGCCCGCTGGTGGTAACGGGTGGTGTGCTGGAAGGTGCCGCGCCCCCCCGCCGCCAGCCACGAACCGTCCGCCAGGGCGTCTGCGGCGGGCAGCGACTGCCACGCGCGGAACACGCCCTCGCCGAGCGCGGTGGCCGTCTCGGCCAGCCCGATGAAGTGCGGGCGGGTCAGGGACGGCAGGGCCGCCGCGAGCGCCGCGTGCGTGCCGGCCGCGACGGACGGCCGGACCGGGATGTGCTTGCCCAGCACGCGGCTGACGAACAGAAAACCGCGTTTCGGGTTGCGGCGCACCGCGAAGTCCAGCAGGTCGTCCAGCGGCAGCGCCGACCGTTCCAGGTGCAGGTTCAGTTCCCCGCTGGGCAGCGTCACGCGGCGCCCGGCAGACGCGGGCTGGGCGGCGGCCGGCTGGTCGGTCGGGGCGGGCGGGGTGCCGGTCACGCGGGCTCCGGGGCGGGGCGGCGCACGACGCGCACGACCTTGTCCTCGGCCACGTCCAGGCCGGTCTGCACGGGCGGCAGGGCGTCCCAGTCGAGCGCGCTGCCCCAGGCGTCAAGCAGCAGGCGCGGGAAGTTCACGCCGGCCGCCATGGAGTACCGCAGGCCACCGGACGCGCGGGCGTTGATCTCCAGCATGTTCGCCACGCGCGTCCCGCCGCGCAGGTCGTCTTTCGTCTGGAAGTTGAAGATGCCGCTCAGGCCGTAGTGCCGGGCGATCTGCGCGGCGGCCTGCACGAGGTCCGGGCGGGACTCGATCTGCTGCCCGTCGGGGGACTTGCGGCGCACGACGGCGCGGATCAGGCGGCCCTGCCACGCCACGCAGTCCACGCTGCGCTCGGCGCCCTCCAGGGTGTGCATCAGGAGCATGGTGGGCAGGTCCGGCGCGGCAAACAGCTCGCGCGCGGCCGCGTGACTCATCTGGTACAGCTCACCCTTCAGGAACGACCCCAGGTCCGGGCGTTCCAGGATCACACGGAAGCCGCTGGCGTAGATGCCACGCGCCGGCTTGACGCACAGGCGGGTGCCCTCCTCGCGCAGCTCGTCCCAGGCGGCGTCGAAACTGCCCAGCGAATCGAAAGTCGTCCAGCGCGGAATGGGCAGCGTGGCCGGGTCCCAGGCGCGCAGGAACTCGTCCTTGCGTTCCAGGTGCCGCTGCGTGTCCTCGGAGGCGGGGGCCAGGACGGCCGTGCCGGACGCCGCGAAGGCCGGGGCGTGCCGGGCCAGCAGCTCCCGTTCCTTGCCGGGAATCAGGGCGTCGATGCCGCGTTCCTCGCAGGCGTGGCGCAGCCAGTCGGCGTACCCGTCCCCGATCAGGCCGCGCGGTTCGAGGAAGGTGTGGGGCGCGGCGGCCAGCATGCCGTGCCCGGCGTCCGTGTGACTGGCCCAGACCTCGTACCCGCTGCCGGCCAGCGCGGCGATCTGCGCAGCCGTGACACTGAAATTCTTGTTGAACAGGACCTTCTTCATACTTGACCTCGCGGCGCCCATCCGGCGCGCCGCCTGCGCAGCGGCCGGTCGCGGCGGGAGCCGGAGCCACACTCTGCCGCAAAACCGCCGCCCCTGCCAGTCGAAACGCCGGGAAGCGGAGTCCGGCGCGTTCCTGGCAGGCGGTCTGGGGTCAGTCGCGTTCCGGGCGGGCGGTCTGGAGTCAGTCGCGTTCCTGACGGGCCAGCGCCTCGCCGTACTCGCGGGCGGCCTGCTCGGCGCGGCGGTCCGCCTCGGGCAGGAAGGTGGCGCTCAGGGCGCGGACCCGCGCGAGCTGCGGGGCGCTCAGGTGGGCGCGCACGCCCTCCGGGTCGGGCGGCAGGGCGGGGTGGCCGGTCAGGGTCTCGATCAGGGCGCGCACGAACGCCTTGTGGACGGGCGTCGCGGTGCGGATCAGGCGGGGCGGGTGCGTCTGGAAGTACAGCTGCCGGGCCGCCGCGAAGCGCAGGCGGGCGGCGAGCGAACCCTGGGCGGCCAGCACGTCGTCCGGGGTGATCGCGGCGGCCGCCTGCCGCAGCGCGGCCGGGTCCAGGCCGTCCAGGGCGGCCCAGCCGTCCACGCGCACCTCGGCGAGTCGGTGGAGGTTCACGGCCTCCAGCAGGCGGCACATCTCGGGGTCGGTCAGGTCGTCGGCGTCGACCAGGACGCTCAGGGCGTCGTCCTGCGCGTCGGTGCCCAGCCGGGCGAGCAGCGCGGCCGATTCGCGCCAGCGGTCGAGGGCCGCGACGTCCTGCGTGACCGGCAGGCTGGGATCCAGGTCGAACAGGGTCAGGTCGTGTTCGCGCAGCAGAGCGCTCAGGCGGCGGCCGGCGTTGCCGCGTTCGCCGCCCACGCCGCCCCGGTACAGGCCCATCAGCTTGCGGGCGCGCACGAGCAGGTCGGGGTCGGTCACGCCGGGCATTCTGACACGCCCGCAGGGCACGCGCAGGCTCATCTTCGGGCAGGTCAAATGAGACTTCGGAAGCGCGCTTACTTTAATGGCCGCTCATTGTATGACGCCGTACGCTGGCCTCTCCAGGTGGCTGTTTAAGATCACTTCGTCGCGGAACCATCAGATCTCCGCACGCCACTTCATTCCAGAGTCACTTTCAGGGTGATTCAAGTCTTTCTCTTGTACCGGAGGTCCACCATGAAGAACCTGATCCTGACGTCCGCCCTGCTCCTGAGCGGCTCCGCCTTCGCTGGCGGCGGCAGCATGGTCCCCAGCGGCAACACCATCGCCAGCATCGTCGCGAACGACCCGAACTTCAGCACCCTGCTGGCCGCCGTGCAGGCCGCCGGACTGGTCGACACCCTGAACAGCGCCGGGCCGTTCACGGTGTTCGCGCCCACCAACGCCGCCTTCGCCAAGATTCCGGAAGCGGACCTGAACGCCCTGCTGAACGACCCTGCGCAGCTCAAGGCGCTGCTGCTGTACCACGTGGTGCCGGGCCGCGTGACCGCCGCGCAGGTCACGAAACTGACCTCCGCCAAGACCGTGAACGGCGCGAACATCAATGTCAGCACCAGCGGCGGCATGGTCATGATCAACGACGCGACCGTCACCAAGGCCGACGTGCGCGCCAGCAACGGCGTCATTCACGTCATCGACACGGTCCTGATGCCCTGATCCACCATCAGGCGGTGGGGGGCGCGGCGCTGGGAGGCATCCCGGCCCCGCGCCCTCCTCTGCTCTGCTGGCGCTGCCCCGTTGGCGCTACGCCATTGCCGCCCCCCTCGTCTCCCGGAGGTCTACCATCGCTTCCCTGCTCTCCCCCGCTCCGCCCGCGCTGACGACTTTGTTCCTGACGCTGCTGTGCGCCCTGCTGGCCGCCCCGGCCGGCGCGCTGAGCCTGCGCTGGAGCGCCCCTGAGCCTCGGCTCGTGAACGGACAGGTGCAGCGCCCCACCCTTCACCACTCGCGGACCCTGACCGTCCCGGCAGACGCCGCCGCGCAGGTCCGCCGCAGCGGCCGCCTGACCCCGGAACTCCGGCGCGACCTGGACCGCGCCTACGCCGCCGTGGACGCCCGCACGCCCCGCGACCTGCGCTTCAGCCGCGCGGGCCGCGCATGGACCGCGCAGGCCCGCACCGGCTGGACCGTGGACCGCGCCGCCTCGGACCGCGCCGTGCTGGACGCCCTGAACGCCGGACGGAACAGCGCCCCGCTGCGCGTGAACCTGACCGCCCCGGCCCGCAGCGTCGCCTGGGCCGCGGCCCGCCGGATCACGCACCTGGGCAGCGGCACCTCCAGCTTCACGGGCAGCCCGGACTTCCGCGTGCAGAACATCCGCGTCGGGGCGTCCCGCGTGCACGGCCAGTGGATCGAGGCGGGCCGCGAACTGAACTTCAACGCCCTGATCGGCCCGGTCACCGCCGCGCGCGGCTTCGTGCCCGGCTACGTGATCACCGGCAACCGCCTGAGCACCGAGGACGGAGGCGGCCTGTGCCAGGTCAGCACGACCGTCTTCCGCGCCGCCTGGACGGCGGGCCTGCCCGTCACGGAACGGCACGCGCACTCCTATCAGGTGGCCTACTACGGCCAGCCGGGCCTGGACGCCGCCGTGTACGCCCCCGCCAAGAACCTCCGCTGGCGCAACGACACCCCCGCGCCCATGCTGGTGCAGGCCGACTGGGACACCCGCACCAGTCGCCTGAACGTCCACCTGTTCGGCCAGGACGACGGGCGGCGCATCTGGACGGGCACGCCGGAGCAGTCGCAGGTGCGCCCCGCGCCCGGCCCGACCTTCGTGAGCGACCCCGCCCTGAACGGCGACGAGGCCCGCCGCATCGACATGCCCGCCCCCGGCGCGCTCGTCAGCGTGACCCGTCAGGTCCGGCTGCCCGGCGGTAAAGTCCGGCGCGACACGCTCGTCAGCCGCTACCGCCCCTGGGGAGGCGTGTTCGCCGTCGCTCCCGGCGACGGGCGCCTGCGCAACTGAGACGGACTCCGACTTGAATGGGCTGCAAGGCCCGTCGGGTCCGAGCGGATGCGACTCGTAGAGCTGCCCCACAGAGTGGGAGAGAAACGGGTTCCAGACGTGCAGCCGGCCATCCGGCGACGTTCCGGATTGTTGGCGCAACAAACGGCATTCCGCATGAGCAATGGTGCGAACACTGTTCCAGCGCCAGACGGGACAGGCTTGGAACACGTCTTCTGTCACGCCAGGCCTGCTCACCCCCTCCCAGCCTCCCCCCTCAAGGGGGAGGAGTAAACACGGTGTGTTCATCGCTGGCCTGCCCGGAAGTGATGAACCTGTCCGCACCGTTGACGAGACGGACTCCAGCTATTGCGCCATCCACCGGCACCGAGTGGACCGCTCCGCGCACGGAGTCCGCATCACCCCTGCCGGACTGTAACCAGCGTCCAGTCGGTGTCCGGGGAAGCGTCAGACTGTCTGCCATGTCCGCCTCCCCGTTTCGGTTCGACAACACGTACGCGCGCCTGCCCGGCTTCTCTGCTCCCTGGTCGCCCGCCAGCGTGCCCGCGCCGGACCTGCTGTACTTCAACCGCGCCCTGGCCCTCGAACTGGGCCTGGACCCGGACGTGCTGGACGGCCCTGACGGCGCCGCCATCTTCGCCGGCAACCGGGTCCCCGAGGGTGCCGAGCCGCTCGCGCAGGCGTACGCCGGCCACCAGTTCGGGGGCTTCTCCCCGCAACTCGGCGACGGCCGCGCCCTGCTGCTCGGCGAGGTCATCGACCCCTCCGGGGCGCGCCGTGACCTGATGCTCAAGGGCTCCGGCCGCACGCCCTTCTCCAGACGGGGCGACGGCAAGGCCGCCGTCGGACCCATGCTGCGCGAGGTCCTGATCGGCGAGGCCATGCATGCCCTCGGCCTTCCCACCACCCGCGCCCTCGCCGTGGCCGCCACCGGCGAGACCGTTCACCGGGAGCGGCCCCTGCCCGGCGCGGTCCTGACCCGCGTGGCCGCCAGTCACCTGCGGGTCGGCACCTTCGAGCTCTTCGGCGCGCGGGGCGACACGGACCGCGTCCGGCAGCTGGCCGACTACGCCATCGCCCGGCACGACCCCGACCTCGCCGGAACGAGTGATCGCGCCCTCGGCCTGCTGCGGCGGGTCGCGCAGCGGCAGGCGGCGCTGGTTGCGGGGTGGATGAACGTGGGCTTCATTCACGGCGTGATGAACACAGACAACGTCACGATCTCCGGCGAGACGATCGACTACGGCCCGTGCGCGTTCCTGGAAGCGTACGACCCGGACGCGGTGTTCAGCTCCATCGACCACGGTGGGCGCTACGCCTACCGCAACCAGCCGCCCGTGACCCGCTGGAACCTGGCGCGACTGGCCGAGACGCTGCTGCCCCTCATCGCCGCTGAGGACAGCAAGGAAGCCATGTCGGAGGCCATCAGGCAGGCGACCGGGGTGATCGACGCCTTCCCGGAGTGGTACGAGGACGCGCTGCTGACCGGCCAGCGGGCGAAACTGGGCCTGCACGGCGGGGACGACGCGACCGACCGTGCGCTCGCCGGGGACTGGCTGGCCCTGCTGCACGACCACCGGGTGGATTTCACGCTCGGGTGGCGCCGACTGGCCGACGCGGCGGGCGGGAACGAGGGGCCACTGCGGACGCTGTTCAGCAACCCGCAGGCGCCGGACGCTTGGCTGACCCGCTGGCGCACACGGGCGGGAGGCGAGGGCGATGCGGCCGCAGACTGGAGCGAACGCGCGGAACGGATGCGCCGGGTCAATCCGGCCGTCATTCCGCGCAACCACCGGGTCGAGGAGGCGCTGGCGGCCGCGTCCGACCACGGGGATCTCGGGCCGTTCAGGCGGCTGCTGGCAGCGGTCCAGCGCCCGTACGACGAGACGCCGGAACAGGCGGAGTACCTCACGCCAGCCCGCGCGGAGGTCACGGCCTGTTACCGCACCTTCTGCGGCACCTGATACGGATTCCGTTTGTTTCGCCACCAATCCGGAACTTCACCGGATTGCCGGCTCCACGTCCGGAACCCGTGTTGCTGCCACTCGCATCCGCTCGGACCCAGCGGGCTTTGCAGCCCCTTCAATCGGAGTCCGTATGAACAATGGTGCGGACCCTTTTCAGGCGCCGGAGGGGACAGGCATGGAACACGTCTTCTGTCACGCCATGCCTGCTCACCCCCTCCCAACCTCCCCCCTCAAGGGGGAGGGGTCAACAGCGCGTGTTCATCACTGGTCTGCCCTGAAGGGATGAACCTGTCCGCCCCATTGCTGATACGGACCCGGATCGGAGATCTCGCACTGTCAGCTTCAATGTACTTAGCCGGGCGTGCCGGCGCTGCGGGCGGCCTTCAGCGCGTGCGCCCACCAGGACAGGTCGTCCAGCAGGGCGTTCACGCTAGCGTCCAGGTACGTGAGGGCACCCAGGGGCTGCTGTCCGGTCACGGCGGCGTAGAAGTCGTTCCCGGCGATGTGCACGGCGTGCCGGACGGGCGCCATCTGCAGTTCGATCAGGATGGTCCGCAGGCCTTCCACGGCGCGGGCGCCGCCGACCCCGCCGTAGCCGACGCAGGCGCCGGGTTTGCGTTGCCATTCCGGGTAGGCGTAGTCCAGCGCATTTTTCAGGGCGGCGGTGGGGGCGTGGTTGTACTCGGCGACCAGGAAGATGAACCCGTCGAATCCGGCCAGTGTCTCCTGCCAGCGGCGGCCCTCTGCGTTCTGGGTGGGGGCGTGGGCGTTCGTGGCCCGCTCGTCGAAGAACGGCAGGTCGAAGTCACGCAGGTCAAGGGTCTCGAAGCTCAGGTCGGTTCGCTGCTCCAGGAACGGGGTGAGCCACTCCATGACCTGATCTGCGAAGCGGCCCTGGCGGGTGCTGCCGACGATGACGCCGATGCGTGGCATTCAGCCCTGCGCCTCGCGGGACACGGCTTCCCAGTCCTTCCAGGTCTGCACGCGCTGCGCGTTGATGGCTTGCACCACGTCGTACGCCTGCGTGCCGAACAGGACGCGCAGGGGCGGGTGTTCGCTGTCCACGACCTTCAGCAGGGCGCGGGCGGCGGCGGCCGGGGCGCCCATCTGGGTGCCGGCGCCGCGCTCCGCCATGGCCTGACGGAAGGGGGCGTACACGGGGTTGGGCTGCGAGTGGTTGGCGGACGTGCCGGCCCAGTCGGTGCCGTACGCGCCGGGTTCGACGAGCGTGACCCGGATGCCCTGCGCGGCGACTTCCTGCGCGAGCGCCTCGCTCATGCCCTCCAGCGCCCACTTGGACGCGTGGTAGATGCCCAGGCTGGGGAACGCGACCTGCCCGCCCATGCTGGACACCTGAATGATGTGCCCGCCGCCCTGGGCGCGCATGATGGGCAGCGCGGCCTGCGTGATCCACAGGGCGCCGAACACGTTGGTTTCCAGCTGGTCGCGGGCTTCCTGTTCGCTGATCTCCTCGATGAACCCGAAGTGGCCGTACCCGGCGTTGTTCACGACGATGTCCAGCTGCCCGAAGTGCGCGTGGGCCTGCTGCACGGCCGCGAAGTCGGCGGCGCGGTCGGTCACGTCGAGCTGGATGGGCAGGAAGGCGTCGCCGTGGGCGTTCAGGTCGTCGAGGGTGCTGAGGGTGCGGGCGGTGGCGGCGACCCGGTCCCCGCGCTGCAGGGCCGCGAGGGCGAATGCCTTGCCGAAGCCGCGTGACGCGCCGGTGATGAACCAGACTCTGGACATGATGAACCTGCCTTTCCCCGTGTTCGGGGTGTGAGAGAAGTGTGGTGCCGTGCGGGACGGAACCTGAAGGGGGGTCTGTGGGTGGGTCAGTTGAGGTGGGTCAGCGTGTGGAGGTCAGAGGGTGGAGGTCAGGCCCTGTCCGGCGCGGCGGAAGGTGGTGCGCAGCAGGTCCTGGAAGACGCTGAACGGTTCGTCGGCCTGCCAGCGGGCGAAGACGACGCCCATGACGGTGAAGGCCAGGGCGCTCAGCAGCGCGGCGTCGTGCGGGTCGCGCCCCTGGGCGTGCAGACGCGGGCCGAGCCAGTCGGTGAGGAAGGTGCTGAGCCGTTCGCTGACGTCCTGGTTGCCCTGGCGGAGCGCGGCGACCTCGGCCTGCAACTGCTTTTGCAGTCGGAGTTTGGTCTCGTACCCGGCGGTGTAGTCGAGGAAGAAGGCTTCCAGGGTGATCCAGGGGTGTTCGCCTTTGGGCCGGGCGTCCAGGAAGGACTGCCAGCGCTGCTGTTCCTCGGGGTCGGGTGCGAAGAGCATGGCTTCCTTGGACGGGAAGTAGTTGAACAGTGTGGCGCGGGAGACGTCGGCGGCCCGCGCGATGTCCTCGAGGCTGACGGTGCTGTAGCCGCGTTCGAGGATCAGGTTCAGGGCGACGTGGCGGATCTTTCGCCAGGTCTCGAGTTTCTTGCGTTCACGGCGTCCGGGTGCTGGGGTGACCTCCACAGGCCGGATCATGCCACAAACCTGGACGGGTGTAAATATAGACGGGTCCAAGATTAAGCTCCGTTCAAGCCGGCGGGTCGGACGCCGCTCCGCAGGCCTGTAGGGAGCCTGTCAGACGGCGTGGTCTTACACTGGGGCGTCGGCGCTTCCCGCTTCCCTCCCCTCCTTCTGCCCTGCCCGAGGTCCTCTCTGACACCCTCCCTCACCCCAGACCGCCCGCCGTCCGTGCCGGCGCTGCTGTGCCGCAGCGGTCAGGCGCGGTTCTACCTGCCGCTGTCGCAGATCGAGCGGGTGTACCCGATGGTGCACCTGCCCGCCGCGCGTCAGGAAGGGCCACGCGTGCATCTGCGCGGCGAGACGCTGGACGTGCAGGACACCCGTGGGTGGTGGGCGCAGCCGCCGGCCGAACCGGAGGCCGCGCAGCGCCTGATCGTGGTGACCCGTCCGCGCCGCGAGGCGTGGTGGGTGGATGAGGTCGGTCCGGTCGCGGACGTTCCGGACGGCGCGCCCCACGCCGTGCTGGACGGTCAGGTGCTACCGGTGGTGTGGCGTCCGTGACCGGCCCGCTGCCGCAACTGCTGGCGGACACGGCCGGGCTGCGCTGGACCGAGCAGCTGCACGGACTGGCCCGCACCCGCCTGGATGAACTGGCGCGCGCGCACGGCGGTCTGGATGACCTGCTGCGCGCCGCGACGGTCCGGCCGGACGTGGCGTCGCAGGTGGCGGCGGCGTTCACGGTAGGCGAGACGTGGTTCCAGCGGATCGGGGCGCAGCTCGAGGCGTTGCCGGAGTTGCTGGCCGGGCGCCGGCACGTGCGCGCCTGGAGTGCCGGCTGCTCGACCGGTGAGGAGGCGTACGCGCTGGCGGCGGCGTTCACGCGCCAGACGGTGGAGGTGCTGGGCACCGACCTGAATTCCGAGTCGGTGCGGCGCGCGCGGGAGGGCCGGTACGGCGCGTGGTCGTTCCGGGGCGTGCCGCCCGAGCAGGTCCGGCGGTCGTTCGAGCGGCGCGGCGACCTGTTCGAGGTCCGCGCGGACCTGCGGCGGCGGGTGCGGTTCGCGGTGCACAACCTGACCACGCCCGCGCCGCTGCGGGACCTGGACGTGATCGCCTGCCGGAACGTCACGATCTACTTCACGCCGGCCGCCGCCGGGCAGGTGTACACGCACCTAGCGCGGGCGCTGGCGCCGGGCGGGGTGCTGCTGCTGGCTCCCAGCGACCCGCGTCCGCCGGCGCATCTGGGACTGGTCGTGGAACGCAGCGGGGGAACGCAGGTGCTGCGCCGCCCGGCGTTCGCGGCGGCGCCGGGACCGGCGGTGTCCGGAGCGCCGGGGGCCGGGATGAAGGGTGCGGGTCCGTCCGGGGTGGGGGTGTCCGGTGCGGGGGTGTCGGGGGTGGCGCCGGTCACTCCGGGGGCGGCCGTTCCCGACGCCCCGCGCGACCCGGAGTTGCCGGAGGCCCGCCGCGCCGCGTACGAGGCGCCGCACGACCCGCAGGCGCAGCTGGCGCTGGCATGGGCCCTGCGCCGCGCCGGGCAGGACGGACGGGCCGAGCGGCAGGCGCGGCACACCCTGACGCTGCTGGACGCGCACGGGGACAGCTGGCTGGCGGCGCGGGTCCGGGCGGGCTGCCTGCGCCTGCTGGACGGGGCGGGTGAAGGATGACCCGCCTGGAACGCCGGGCCGCGCGGCTGGCCGCCCCGCTGGACGCGCAGCGTCCGCCCGTGAACGCCCTGCTGCTGCAGGTGGCGGGCGAGGCGTACGCCGCGCCGCTGGCGCAGCTGCTGGAGATCCTGCCCGCCAACCTGACGGCCCTGCCGCGCACCGCGCCGCACGTGGCGGGCCTGCAGGTCGTGCGGGGCGAGCTGCTGGGCGTGCTGCGCGCCGACGTGCTGCTGACCGGCCGGCCGCACCCGCCGGGCCGGCCGGGCCGGGTGCTGGTCACGGCGGCCGGCGCGTCCACCTGCGGCCTGCTGGTGGACGACGCGACCGATCTGGTGTGGGTGGACGACGAGTTGCAGCCGGCGCCGTTCCACTCGCCGGGCGTCTCGGGCCTCACGGCGGCGGGGCTGGCGGTGCTGGACCTTCACCGCCTGCTGCTCGCCCTGCCCGCACCCTGGCGGCCCGCGCCGTGACCCCGCCCCTGTTTCCCGTCCCGTTGCCCCTCGCCCTGCCCGGCCGGAGTGCGCTGCCCAGGCGCCCGGCGCGGCCCAAAGGACTCCTCTGATGTCGATCCGTCTGAAACTGCTTGGTGTGCTGCTGCTGCTCGTCGTTCCCCTGATCGTGACCGGGCTGCTGTCGGTGTCGTCGCTGCGTCGTTCCGGCGAGGTGAGCGCGCAGCTGAACGCAGGGCTGCAACAGGCGCGCGTCCTGACGAACCTGCGCGGCGCCGTGAACCGCCTGACGCTGGTGGCGTCCGAGGAGCTGCTGCTGCGCCCCGGCGAGCCGGACACGGCGGGCCTGGAGGCCGTGCGGGCCGAGGCGGTCGCGCAGTTGGCAGCGGCGCCGGACGGCCCGGCGCTGAGTGACGTGCGGCGCGACTGGGCGGCGCTGGAGACGCAGCTGAACGCGCTGCTGCGCGTGGCCGGTTCGCGGCCGGCGGCGGCCGTCACGCTGTTCGAGGAGCAGCTCCAGCCGGCGCGGGCGCAGCTGGTCCGCAGCATCAACAGTTACCTCGACACGCGGGAGGCGGCGCTGGCCGCCGAGCAGGTCAGGCTCACGGCGGACCTGACCCGCAGCCAGGGCATCGTGACCTGGACGGCGCTGCTGGGCGGCCTGCTGGGCCTGACGTTCGCGTGGCTGGTGCTGGGGCAGATCGTGGGCGCCATGCAGGTCGTGTCGCGCGCGTCACTGCGGCTGGCCGGCGGGTACCTGGACGAGCTGCCCGCCGCGCGCAGCCGGGACGAGACCGGGCAGATGCTGGGCGCGCTCGGGCAGTTCGGCGCGCAGCAGCGGCAGCTGGCGCAGGCGCTCGGGCAGCTCAGCCGGGGGTCGTCGCAGGTGACGTTCCCCGCCCGGCACGAGCAGGACGTGGTCGGGCGGGCCGTGCAGGACCTCACGCGGCACACCGAGGAGGTCGCCGCGTCGGCCCGCGTGGTCGCCAGCGGGGACCTGCGCGCCGAGCTGCCGCTGCGGTCCGAGCAGGACACGCTGGGGCTGGCGCTGCGGGACATGCTCGCGCAGCTGCGGGCCTTCGCGCTGCAGAACCAGGAGTTCAGCGCGCAGCTGGCCCTGTCCAGTCAGAGTCTGGTGACCGCTACGACGCAGCAGGCGACCAGCGTGAACCAGCAGTCGGCGGCGATTGCCGAGACGACCGCCGCCGTCGAGGAGGTCCGCACCAGCAGCCGCCACGCGGTCGAGGTGGCCGGCGACGTGACCCGGCAGGCCGAGGAGGCCCGCGCGGTCGCCGCGCAGGGCGTGCAGGCCGCGCGGGACGCCGAGCAGGGCATGCTGGCATTGCAGGGCCGCGTGGACGACATCGCGCAGAACATGCTGAACCTGTCGCGGCACTCGCGGCAGATCAGCGAGATCATCGAGACGGTCGCGGACATCGCCGACCAGTCGAACCTGCTGGCCCTGAACGCCGCCATTGAGGCGAACCGCGCCGGCGAGCAGGGCCGGGGCTTCGCGGTCGTCGCGCAGGAGATCCGCACGCTGGCCGAACAGTCCAAGGGCGCCACGCAGCAGATCCGCCGGATGCTTGAGGACGTGCAGCAGGCCACGAACGCCGCCGTGCTGGCGACCGAGGAGGGCAGCAAGCAGGCGCAGGTCGGCACGGCCCTGATCGGCCGGGCCGGGCAGACCATCCAGGCGCTCGGGGGCGTGAACGACGGCGCGGCGCGCATGGCCGGGCAGATCTCCGAGTCGGTGCAGCAGCACGCCCTGAGCATGGAGCAGATCGCGATCGCCATGAACGACATCAACGAGGCGACCCTGCAGCACCTGAACGTCACGCAGGACAACCAGCAGGTCGCGCGGCACCTGCAGGAACTCGTCGAGCAGCTCAACGCCCTGACCGCCCGGTACCGCACGTGACGCGGCGCGGGCGCCCTTGAACCGCCGGGACGCCACGCCCGGTCCCGCCTTCCGCGCCGACCGGGACCTGAGCGGCGCGCTGCGCGGCGAGTGGCTGGCCCTGCGCGCGGACCTGCGGGCCGGGGGTGAGGCGGCGGCGCGGGCGCTGCACTCGCTGAGAGCGGCGGCCGCCGTGGAGAACGACCCGGCGCTGGCCGACGCGGCGGACCGGGCCGAGCGGCAGCTGACTGGAGGCGCGGGCGGCGACTGGGAGGCGCTGCTGCGGGAGCTGGGCCTGCTGGAGCTGGGCCCGCTGGAGTCCGCACAGCCGGAACCGGGCGCGCCGCTCGCCCCGGCCGCACCGGAACCGTCGCCGGAGACGCCGCGCCCGGCCGCGCCCGATCCGGCGGGGTCCGGCGCCCCGGACGACGACGCGGCGTTCGTCTCCATGGACGTGCGCAAGCTGGACGCGCTGCTGGCGCTGGCCGGCGAGCTGACCGGCGCGCGGCTGCAACTGCAGGAACGGCTCGCGCAGGCCCGCGCCTCGCAGGACGCCGGAGCGTGGCGGTCCGTGCAGGCCTCGCAGCACGCCCTGAAGACCCTGACGGACGACTTGGCGCGCGAGGTGCTCGCCGCGCGGCTGCAACCGGCGCGGCCGTTCCTGCTGGGGTTCGAGCGGGCGCTGCGCGACGCGGCGCGGCAGGCCGGTAAACGCGCGCGGCTGGTGGTGGGGGCCTCGGCGGTGGAACTCGACCGGCACACCATGGAGCGCCTGCGCGCGCCGCTGCTGCACCTGATCCGCAACGCCGCCGACCACGGCCTGGAGGACCCGGCGACCCGCGCCGCCGCCGGGAAATCCCCGGTGGGGACCGTGCGGCTGGACGCGTACAACGCGGGCGGTCAGGTCGAGGTGACGGTCGCGGACGACGGGAGCGGCGTGAACTTCGCGGCGGTGCTGGACTCGGCGGCGCGGCGCGGCGTGACCCTGCCGGACGGCGGGCCGGACCTGGACGCGCTGACCGAACTGCTGTTCACGCCGGGCTTCAGTTCCCGCGAGCAGGTCACGGACCTGTCCGGGCGGGGCGTGGGACTGGACGTGGTGCGCACGCAGGCGCGGCAGCTGGGCGGCGACGTGACGCTGCTCAGCTCGCCGCAGGGCACGGCGGTGATGCTGCGGGTGCCGCTGACGCTGGCGACGACGCGCGTGGCGGTCGTCCGCTGCGGCGAGCAGCTGCTGGCCGTGCCGGTCATCTGGGTGGAACGCGCCGGGCGGGCCGGGCCGCTGCTGACCCTGGAGGGCCGCCGGGTCGTGCGGGTGGGCGACCAGACGGTGCCGGCCGTGCCGCTGCTGACCCTGCTGGACGCGGCGCCGGACGCGGTGGGCGAGCCGGGCACGTTCCTGCTGGTGCGGCAGGGCACGCAGCGGCTGGCGCTGCTGGTGGACGCCCTGGTGGGCGAGCAGGAGATCGTGATCAAACCGCTGCGCTGGCCCCTGCAGGGCGCCCCGCACCTGGAGGGGGCCGCGATCCTGCCGTCCGGTCAGGTCGTGCCGGTCCTGAACGTGCGGGCGCTGCACCTGCCCGCCACCCGCGCCCCGGCGGGCGTGCCGGAGGCGGCCGTTCCCGCCGCGCCGCGCGTGCTGCTGGCCGAGGACACGGCCGTGACGCGGCAGCTGCTCGCGCAGATCCTCCAGCAGGGCGGGTTCGAGGTGCTGGCCGTTCCGGACGGCGCGCAGGCACTCGCGGCGCTGCGCGCGCAGCCGCCGGACCTGCTGCTGACCGACGTGGAGATGCCCGAGCTGGGGGGCCTGGAACTGGTGCGCCGGGTGCGGGCCGATCCGCGCACGGCGCACCTGCCGGTGGTGCTGCTCACGTCGCTGGGCGCGCCGGGGGACCGCGCGGCGGGCGCCGAGGCCGGCGCGGACGCGTACCTCGTGAAGGGTGAATTCAGTCAGGAGGCGCTGCTGCACACCGTCCGGAGGCTGCTGTGACGAGCGGACCGGGCCTGACCGTCCTGGTCACCACCGACCCGCAGCGGCGGCTGGAGGGCGCGCGGGTGCTGCCCACGCCCCGGCTGATGACCGTGTCGGTCGTGGGGGCGCTGGCGTACCTGGAGCGTGAGGGACTGCGCGGCGCGACGCTGCTGCTGACGTGGTCGCTGCCGGACCTGGACCTGGATCAGGTGCGGGCGCGCACGCGGGCGCTGGGGGTGCGGGTCATCGTGGTGGGCGGGCCGCCGCTGCCGGGCGTGCTGAGCGCCCCGGACCTCGCGGCGGCGGCGGCGCTGTGCCGCGTGCCGGTCCTGACGACCGCCGCGCCGGCCCCGGCCGTCCTGGCGGGACCGGTGGCCGCGCCCGCCCGCAGCGGGCCGCCCCTGACGCTGATCGGCGCGAGTACCGGCGGGCCGCGCCTGCTGGCGACGCTGCTGCGGGACCTGACCCCGGTGGGGGCGGTGGTGGTCGCGCAGCACATCTCGGCGGGGTTCGGGCCGAACCTCACGCAGTGGCTGGGCACCCTGACGGGCGGGCCGGTGGTCACCGCCAGCGAGGGCCTGCCACTCCAGGCGGGACACGTGTACGTCGCGCCGGACGGGCATCACGTGGAGGTCGGCGGGGGCGCGCTGCGCGTCCGGCCGGGCCGGCCCGGTCAGGAGCACCTGCCGTCCATCGACGCGCTGTTCGCGTCGGCCTGCACGCACCGGGGGCCGGTCACGGCGGCGCTGCTGACCGGCATGGGCAGCGACGGCGCGCTGGGCCTGGAGCAGCTGCACCGCGCCGGGGCGACCACGCTGGTGCAGACGCCGCAGAGCGCGACCGTGCCGTCCATGCCGCAGCAGGCGCTGGCGCGCGTGCAGCCCAGCGGCGTCCTCGACCCGGACGGGCTGCGCGCCGCGCTGCGGAGGCTGGCGTGACCCTCGACCCGCACGACTTCCTGCCGCTGTTCGCGCAGGAGACCGCCTCGCAGCTCGGGGCGCTGGAGGCCGCGCTGCACGCCCTGGAGGACCACCCGGACGACGCCGGGGCGCTGCGCTCGGCGTTCCAGGCGGCGCACTCCATCAAGGGTGGCGCGGCCATGCTGGAACTGCACGCCCTGCACGAACTGATGGGCGCCTTCGAGGACCTGTTGCAGCACCTGCGCGACCAGCCGGGCGGGAACGGGGCGTGGTTGCCGGACGCCTTCACGGCCCGCGACCTGATCCTGGCGCAACTGGCCGACCTGCGCCCCGGCGCGCCCGCCCCGCCGGAGGTCCGGCAGCTGATCATGAACCTGCGCGGCCACACCCGCCCCGCGCCGGTCCCGGCCCAGGAGAGGGAACCGGCGCCAGTCCCGGTTCCGGCGGAACCGCCCTGCGCCCCGGCGGCCGCCGTGATGGACGTCAGCGCCCTGGCGGCCGCCTCGACCGGCGAGCACCTGCGGGCGCTGGGGTTCACGGTGCAGGTCGCCACCGCGGTCGTGCCGTTCGGCGGGCAGCGGCTGGGCGTGGTGTCGGCGCGGCTGGCGGAACAGGCGCTGGAGGCCGGGTGGCCCGCCGGGCACCTGAGCGTCCTGAGCGAATCGGCCGCCGTGCGGGCGGCGTGGGCGGCGCGGGGACTGCGCGTCACGGGGCGCCCGGTGCGCGTGGCGCGTGATACCGTGCCGGACGCCTGGGTGGCCGCGTCCTTTCAGGGGAGGCCCGAATGAACGTACTGATCGTCGACGACAGCGCCCTGATGCGCGCCATGCTCACGCAGGCCCTCGCGCCGACCGGGGCGGCCGTCCGCGCGCCCGGCACGCTGGACGAGGCCCGCGCCGCCCTGGGCATGACCGGCGACGATCCGGCGGGCGTGGACGTGCTGCTGCTGGACCTGATCATGCCCGGCACGGACGGCCTGACGTTCCTGCGTGAACTGCGCGGCCACCCGCACCTGGAGGACCTGAGCGTGATCATGGTGACGGCCGTGCAGGAAGAGGAGCAGCTGGACGCCGCCTTCCAGGCGGGCGCGACCGACTACGTCACCAAGCCGATCCGCCCGGCGGCGCTGTGCGCCCGCACGACCAGCGCCGCCCGCCTGACCCGCGCGCTGCGTTCCCGGCGCGAGCGGGAGGCGGAACTGCTGGTCCTGAACGGCCGCCTGAACGCCCTGAACGACCAGCTGGAGCTGCTGTCTCAGACGGACGCCCTGACCGGTATCGCCAACCGCCGCGCCTTCGACGCGCAGTACGGGCACGCGCTGGCGCTGCACGCCCGCAGTCAGCTGCCCGTGACGCTGCTGATGATGGACATCGACCACTTCAAGGGGTACAACGACGCGCTCGGCCACCCGGCTGGGGACGCCTGCCTGCAACAGGTGGCGCACACGCTGCGGGCCTGCGCGCCGCGCAGCACGGACCTCGTGGCCCGTTACGGCGGCGAGGAGTTCGCGGCGCTGCTGCTCGACACCGACCGCGAGGGCGGTCAGACGGTCGCCCTGCGGATCCGCGAGGCGCTCGCGGAGCTGCGGCTGCCGCACCCGCGTCACCCGCTGGGGTTCGTGACGGTCAGCGTGGGCGTGGCCGAGGCCGCCGACCTGAGCGGCCCCGACGTGCAGGCCGGCGTGACCCTCAAGGACGCCGCCGACCGGGCGCTGTACCACGCCAAGGCGTCCGGCCGGAACCGCGCCGAGACGTGGCCCGCCGGCCGCGCCCCGGCCTGACCCGCCGCGCCCCGGCTCATACGGACTCCGCTTGAATGGGCTGCAAGGCCCGTTCAATCCGAGTGAAGGGAGTGGGAGCAACACGGGTTCCGGACGTGAAGCCGGCAGGGGCGGTGAAGTTCCGGATTGTTGGCGAAACAAACGGCAGTCCGTATCAGGCGCCCAGGGTGGCGCCGCCGTCCACGGTCAGGTGCTGCATGGTGACGTGCCGCGCGTCGTCCGAGAGCAGGAACAGCGCGGCGCGGGCGATGTCGTCGGGGTCGGCGATGCGGCCCAGCGGAATGCCGAGCCGAGCGGTGTCCAGGTCGCCGCGGATGACGCGCTGCGGGGCGGCGGGGTCGGTCCACAGCTGGCGCTGCATGGCGGTGTCGGTCGAGCCGGGCGACACGACGTTGCAGCGCACGCCGTGCGGCGCGAGTTCCAGCGCGAGGCAGCGCATCAGGTGGGTGGTGGCGGCCTTGCTGGCGGCGTAGGCGCCCATGCCGTGGCGGGGAACGTGCGCGGCGTTCGAGCCGACCGTGACGATCGCGCCGCGTCCGCGCGCCTGCATGGACCGCGCGGCGGCGCGGGACACCAGGAAGGGGCCGGTGGTGTTCACGGCGAAGGTGCGGTGCCAGTCCTCCAGGCTCAGGTCGTTCAGCGTGCCCGGTCGCAGGATGCCCGCCACGTTCACCAGAAAGTCGGCGGGGCCGAGGTCACGTTCCAGGCGGGCCACGACGCGTTCGACGTCGGCGGGGTCGGTCACGTCGAGCGGGGCGGCGTACACGCCGGGCAGGGCGCGCAGTTCGGGTGGGATGGCCTGGATGTCGGCGGCCATGACCTGCACGCCCCGCGCGGCGAGCAGGCGGGTGACGGCCGCGCCGATGCCCTGCGCGGCGCCCGTGACGAGCGCGACCCGGCCGGTCCAGCCGTCCGTGGGGGCGCTCACGGGCGCTCCCGCAGCAGGGGGGGCAGCGGGGCGTCCGGGTCGCGCAGGGCAAGGTCCAGCCCCCGGATCAGGCGGTCGCGCAGGTCACCCACCTGGGCGGGGGTGTACAGGTCCGGGTGGCCGTCCACGCTCAGGTGCAGGGCGCCCGCCCAGCCGCTGAAGGTCAGGGCGAGGTCCTCGACCGGCCCGGACGCCAGCGTGCGCGCCGTGACGCGCAGGCCGGGGCCGAGGTCCGGCGGCGCGGCGAAGGGCAGGACGTTCACCTCCGGGCCGAACAGGCGGCGGCCGCGCAGGTCGGCCCATAGGTGCTCGTAGCGGTAGCGGGCGTGCGGCTGCGTGCGGGTGCGGGCCTCGCGGACCTGGGTGGTCAGGGCGCGCAGCGAGTCGTGCGGGCCGACGTTCACGCGCAGCGGCAGCAGGTTCATGACCATGCAGGGCACGCGGGCGGCGGCGCTGCCCAGGCGCAGCATGACGGGCGCGGCGATCAGCGCGGCCCGCTCGCCGGTCTGCGCATGCCAGAACGCGGCGCTCAGCGCGAACAGCAGGTCCGGCCAGCCGGCCTTCAGCGGCCCGGCCGCGGCGCGCAGGTCGCGGACCAGGGTGGGGGGCAGGTCGCGTCCGGCACGATGGCCGCGTTTCAGGCCGCGCGTGAGCAGCGGCGCGGCCTCGAAGGGCAGGTCGGCGTACACGGCGTTCAGGGCGGCGCGGTCGCGGGCGCGGTCCGGGGACGCCTGGTAAGCGCCGTCCTCCAGCACGGCGGCGTCCAGCGGGTCGAAGGGCGCGCACGCCTCCTGCCGGTACCCGGCGGCCAGTCGCCCGAGCATCAGGTGCATCCCGTAGCCGTCCAGGGCGATGTGGTGCGTGACGAACACCCAGCGCAGGTGGTCCGGCCCGAGGCGCAGCAGCGCGTGGCGGTACAGTTCGCCCCCCGGCAGGTCCAGCGGCGCGTCCAGCAGCGCGTCCGTGATGGCCTGCGCCCGGGCGTCCGGGTCGGGGTGGCCGCTCAGGTCGTGTTCCTGCGGCGCGCGGGGCGTGACCGGCCCGAGCAGTTGCCGGACCCTGTGCCCGTCGTCCCGGAAGCGAACATGCAGGGCCGGCACGGCGCGCAGCGTGTCGGTCAGGGCCGCGCGCAGCCGCGCCGGGTCCACGGGGCCACGCAGGTCGAGCGTCTCGGCCACGTGGTTCAGGGTGCCGCCGGGCTGCTCGCGTTCCTCGGCCCACAGGCCCAGTTGCGCCTGCGTGAGCGGCAGCGCGCGGGTGACGGGCGGCGCGGGGGGGGCGGTCAGGGTCACACGGGCTCCGGGGCGGGCGTGGCATTCAGGGCGGCCACGATAGCGTTCAGGGTGGGGCGGGCCGCCACGTCCGCGTACGACACGCGCCGGCCGTCGCGTTGCCAGTCCTCGGTCAGCAGCATCAGGCGCACCGAGTCCAGGCCCAGCATCAGCAGGTCGTCGTCACCGTGCAGGTCCTGCGGATCCACGCCCAGCAGGGCCGCGACCTGCCCGCGCACCTGCTCCTCCGTCCAGGCGGGGCTGCCCAGGGCGCGCAGGGCGGCGTCCGTGCCGGTCACCTGCGCGCAGCGGTTCGCCGCGTACGTCAGGGCCTGACGGTGCTCGGCCTCGCTGAAGTCGGCCAGGGCGTCCCCGATCAGGAAGGGCTGCACGTCCAGCATGAACGCCTCGGCCGCCGTGAGCACGCACCCGATGTGCGCGTACACGCCGCACACCAGCAGCTGATCGCGGCCCCAGGCGCGCAGTTGCTCCTCCAGCGGCGTGCGCTTGAAGGCGCTGTACCGCCACTTGGTCAGTACCGTGTCGCCGGGCTGCGGCGCGACCTGCGGGTGCACGCGGGTCTGCGCGGGGTCGTCCCGCAGGCCACTGCCCCAGAAGTCGGTCAGGAGGGCGCGGTCCTCGGGCCGCTGGTCGCCGGGCTGCGCGGTGTACACGACCGGGATGCCCAGGTCGCGGCAGCGGGCGATCAGGCGAGACACGTTGCGCAGCAGTTCCGGCACCGGCGGCAGCGCCGGGTCGTAGAAGTCCAGGAAGTACACCTGCAGGTCGTGGACCAGCAGTACGGAGCGTGCGGCGTCCGGCGTCCAGGCGACGCGGGTGTCCGGGAAGGAGGCGGGGTCGGGCATGGGGTAGCTGGGCAGTCTGGGAATCATGGGCGGCTCCTGTGGGTGGGGGGCGTGGACGGGGCGACAGGCTGGGCGGCGAGGGCGCGCAGGGCGGGCTTGTCGGTCTTGCCGAGCGGCGTGCGCGGCAGCGCGGGCAGCGGCTCGATGCGGTCCGGGATCTTGAAGGCGGCCAGCCCCAGGTCCCGCAGGTGGCGTTTCAGGGTCAGGGCGAGGTCGGGCGCGCCGGGAGTGGCCTCCACGAACGCGACCTGCACGAAGGCGACGCTGCGTTCCCCCAGCCACGGGTCGGGCGTGCCGACCACGGCGGCGGCCTGCACGAGCGGGCAGCGCAGCAGGGCGTGCTCGATCTCCTCGGCGGCGATCTTCTCGCCCGCGCGGTTGATCTGATCCTTGTGGCGGCCCGTGACGACCAGCGCCCCGCCGGGCGTGCGGGTCACGAGGTCGCCCGTGCGGTAGAAGCCGTCCGGGGTGAAAGCGCGGGCATTGTGGTCCGGCGCGCGGAAGTACCCGCGGATGGTGTACGGGCCGCGCGTGAGCAGGTGGCCGGACGTGCCGTCCGGGACGGGCTGGTCGTGGTCGTCCACGATGCGGACCTCGTCGTGCGGGCTGATCGGGCGGCCCTGCGTGCCGAGGGCTTCCTCGTCGGGTGCGCCGGGCCGCACGTAGTTCACGAGACCCTCGGCCATGCCGAACACCTGTTGCAGCGCCGCGCCCAGCCGGGGCCGCACCTGCCGGGCCACGTCGGGGCTCAGGGGCGCGCCGCCCACCTGCACGCAACGCAGAGACGGGAACGGGGTGTGCGGGCTGCCCTCCAGGGCGCGCAGCCACACCTGCAGCAGCGCCGGCACGAGCGCAGTGTGCGTCACGCCGTGCGCGGCGATCAGCGGGAACGCGGTGCCGGGCGCGGCGTCCGGCGCGACCATGACCCGCCCGCCGGCGTGCAGCGCGCCCAGCGTGCCGGGCGACGTGAGCGGGAAGTTGTGCGCCAGCGGCAGCGCCGCGAGGTACACGGTGTCCGCGCCGAGTTCGCACAGGTCGGCGCTGGCGCGGATGGAGTACAGGTAGTCGTCGTGGGTGCGTCCGATCAGTTTCGGCGTGCCGGTGCTGCCGCCGGACAGCTGGTACAGCGCAACCCCCCCGGCGTTCATGCGGGGCGGCGTGAAGTCCGGCGTGGGCGCGGTGGCGGCGGATGGCAGGAAGGACACCGCCTCTCCCTCCCAGGTTCCGGGGTTCTCGCCCAGGGCGATGACCGGCAGCGGGCGGTCCAGGCCCGCCTGCACGCGGGCGGCCAGCGCCAGCCGCTCCGGGTCGGCGGCCGTGACGAGCGCGGCGGCCCCGGCGTGCGCGCAGAAGTACCCGAGTTCGTGCTCGCGGTGCGCGGGCAGCGCCAGGATGGGCCGCACGCCCAGGCGCAGCAGGCCCAGCAGCAGCTCGAAGAACGCCGGGGTGTTCGGCAGGTGCAGCGTCACGCGGTCACCGGGACGTAGACCGCGCGCGGCCAGGGCGGCGGCCTGCACGGTCGCGCGGCGGTCCAGCTCGCGGTACGTGACGGGGCCGTCCGGGGTCAGGAGGGCCGGGCGGTCCGCGTACCGCCGCGCGAGGCCGCTCAGCCACGCGCCGAACGGTTCGCCCTGCCAGTACCCGGCCTCGCGGTACGTGCGGGCCAGGGCCTCGGGCCAGGGCGTGAACTCGTCCGGTCCGTCGTGCGGGCCGTGGTGTGGGGGCAGGGGGGCCTTCACAGGGCCTCCAGCAGCGCGGCGGGCAGGTCGGCCGGCGTGAAGCCCAGCGCGGCGAGGACCGTGCCGAACTTCGCGGCCGTCTCCTGCCGCTCGCCGGTCGGGTCGGAGTCCGCGACCACGCCCGCCCCGGCGAACAGGCGCGCGTGCGTTCCGCGCAGTTCGGCGCAGCGGATCGTGACGGCCCACTCGCCGTTCCCGTATTCATCGGCCCAGCCGACCGCGCCGCCGAACCAGCCCCGGTCGAAGGGTTCGGCCGCTTCCAGGTGGGCCTGGGCCGCGCCGGTCGGGACGCCGCACACCGCCGGGGTCGGGTGGATGAGCGGCACGAGGTCCAGCACGCCGGACGAGTCGTCGCGCAGCTGCGCGTGGATGGGCGTGGCGAGGTGCCAGAGCGTGGCGGTGGACACCAGTTCCGGCGTGCGCGGCACGCTCAGGCTGCGGCACAGCGGCGCGAGCCGGTCGGCGATGGCCTGCACCATCAGCGCGTGCTCGTGGCGGTCCTTGGCGGAGTGCAGCAGCGCGTGGGCGCGCGCGGCGTCCTCGGCGGGGGCGGCGGCGGGATCGGCGGGGCGGGTGCGGGTGCCGGCCATGGGACGCAGGGACACGTCCCGTCCGGCGCGGCGCAGCAGCAGTTCCGGGCTGGCGCCCAGCAGGGTGGCGCCTTCCGGCAGCGGCAGCGAGAACGCGTACGCGGCGGGGTGCGCGGCGCGCAGGCAGGCCAGCACGGCGTCCGGGTCGGGCGCGGCGTGCAGGTGCAGGTCGAGCAGGCGCCCCAGCACGACCTTGTCGAGCCGTCCGGCGCGCAGGGTCTGCACGGCGTCCGTGACCAGCGCCTCGAAACCCGCCGCGTCCGGCACGCTCACGGCGCGCCTCAGCGTGGGCAGCGGCAGTGCTGGACTGGACAGCGTGGGAAGGGGCCGCGCGGTCACCGGAGCGGCGAGGTCCACCGGCCGCAGGTGCGGGGCCGCGCCGGGGCGGAAGGGAACGGCGCCGACCACACCGGGCCGCGCCGCACCGGCCTGCCCCGCGTGGCGCAGCAGCGTGCGGCCCAGGTCGGGCAGCTCGGCGGAATCCAGGCCCGGCGGGGTGTGTGGCAGCGCCTGGGCGGTGAACGATCCGGTCGGGGCGTGCCACTCGAAGGGCCGCGTGCGCGGGGTGTGGGCCGGGGTGGGTGGGGCGGTCAGGGTTGTCATGGGACCTCCGGGGCGGGAAAACGGGGCAGGCAGATCAGAGGGGCTGGCAGATCAGGGCGCTGACGTGCGCGCCGTGGCGGGTCCAGTGAACCGGGAGGGGCGCGGAGCCGCGCAGGTGAACGTGGGCCGGCTGGCCGGGGCGGGGATCAGGAACAGGCTGAAAGTCGGGGGGGTGGTAGGGCTGGCCGCGTGCGGGGAAGGTGGCCTTGAAGGCGCACTCGCGCAGGACGTGACTCAGGAGGGTGTGGTCGCGCAGGCCACTGGCGTGCAGGTCGGGCGTGAGGACCTCGGTGTCGATGCCCAGCTGGTAGCGCGCGGGTCCGGCGACGGCCAGGACCAGTCCGGCGGCGTGCGTGACGCTGCCGGTGAATCCGGCGGGCCAGAGGGGCGCGCGGTGCGGGCCGGGCAGGAGGGAGGCGGGGCCGGTGTGTCCGGCGAGGCGCAGGGCCTGGGCGGCGCAGGTGCGGGCGGCGCGGTACTCGGCGTGGCGGCGTGGCGGGGCGTGGGCGGGAACGGGGTGCCGGGGTGGGTGGGGCAGCGGGGGCAGCCGGGTGCCGACGCTGTTCCAGACGGGCGGGTGAGGGTCGTGCGGATCGTGGGGTCGCAGGGTGCCGGTGAGGGTCACGCCGGGGGGCAGGGACCGGCCCAGGTCGCGCAGGGTGGCGAGGAGGACGGCGTGCAGGGGACTGGGGAGGGTGTGGGGCAGGACGCCCCGCCGCGTCTGGGTGGGCGTGGGTGGGGTCATGGGCGGGGTGGACCGAACGGTGAATAGGTCGGTCCGGCACAATCTTACAAATCCGACCGGATTAGTCAAGTTTGGCCGGGATGCGACTCTGTGGACTCGCGGCGGGTGGTCACCAATACTTGACTAAACCAGTCGGATTAATGCACTATCACCCCGTCGGCCTCCCGCCGCTCCCACACCCATCAGCCCATCCGGTCGTCCAGCACGCACCGGACGCCGACCCCTCATCCCCTCTTGCCGGAGACCCCATGTGTCACTCCTTCAGCCTCCTGAACAGCGACGGCCAGCAGCGCCGGGTCCTGCGCTGCACCTGCGGCAGCCTGCACGTCCTGTGGCACGCCCTGAGCCTGTCGCTGAACCACCAGGAATTCGCGCAGCTCTCGGCGCTGCTCGCCAGCAGCGACCCCCACGGCGACGCCCCCACCGGCCGCTGGCAGCGCGGCGACTGGGAACTGCGCCGCACCGACCACGCCGCCCAGCTGTGGTGCGGCCCGGCCGGCCTGACCTTCACGCCCGGCGACTTCCAGGCCTTCCGTGCCCTGATCCACGGCGTCACCCTGCCCCCCACGCCCGCCGCGCCCGGCACGGCCATGCACCTCAACTGAGCCCGGAGACCCCATGACCACCCTGCCCCACCTGAGCGCCGAAGAGGCCGCCGCGATCATCGACCACGTCAACGAGGACCACCCGGCCGAACTGCTGCTGCTCGCACGCGCCTTCACGCCCGCCCCGGCCCCCCTGGCCGCCGCCGTGACCGCCCTCTACCCGGACGGCCTGGAATTGCAGGTCACGCACGCCGCCGGGCAGGACACCTACCGCGTGCCCTTCACGACCACCGACGTGCCGCCCAAGGGACGACTGCGGGCCACCGTCGCCGCCGCCCGCGAACAGCTGAACGAGCAGCCCCGCACCCGCGAAGTCCGCTGGACCGTGCAGGCCGTCACGTCGCCCGGCGCGGACCTGCGCCGCCTGACCCTGCACGCCGACCCCGACACGCTGGGCAGCTGGCGACCCGGTTACGCCGCCCGCTTCCGCACGCCCGCCGGGGAACGCACCTACACCCTGCGCCGCGTTCACCCGCAGGCCGCGCTCGTCGAGGTGGACGTGTACCTGCACGGCGACACGCCCGGCTCGGTGTGGGCGGCGGGACTGCACCCCGGCGACCCGGTGGAGGCCATCCTGGGCCGCCACGAGATCCTGCCGGACCTGCACGGCGGCGCGGCGCTGCTGCTGGGCGACGAGACCGCCCTGCCTACCCTGGCCGCGCTGCTCGAACACTGGCCCGACGCTCCCGGCCCGCGCGTCCTGATCGAGATCGCCGACCCCGGCGGCGCACCCTACCTAGACGACGTGCGCCTGCCGCCCGGCACGCACCTGAGCTGGGTGCCGCGCGCCGGACCGCCCGGACAGGCGCTCACACGCGCCGCCGCCGCACTCGACACCCCGGTCCGCGCCGCCTGGGGCGCGCTGGGCAGCCACGCGGCCCGCGAGATCCGCACGCTGCTGCGCGCTGCGCACGGCCTCGACCCGGCCCGCTGCCGCGTCGTCGGGTACTGGCAGTCCTGACCCGCCCCATCCCATTCCCCGACTTCCCACCCCATCCGAGGTTTCCCATGAACGCACGCATCCGCACCTTCCACCTGCGCACCGCCGCCACCCTCCTGCTCCTGAGCGCCGCCCCCGCCCTGTCGTCCGCGAGCGCCGCCACCGTGCGCGGCGTGGACGGCGTGAGCGTCACCGTCACCGCCCCGAAACGCGTCGTGGCGCTGAACGCCACCACCGTCGAACTGATCTACCGCCTCGGCAAGCAGGGCACCATCGTCGGCACCGACGTGACTGGCACGTACCCCCCGAACAAGATTCCCAGCGTCGGCCACTGGGCGCAGCTGCCGGCCGAGGGCATCATCGCTCTGAAACCGGACCTGGTGATCGGCACCGCCGACAACTTTGCGACCGGCACGAATCCCGGCGTGGTCGCCAAACTGCGCGGCGCGGGCGTGAAGGTGCTCGTGCTGCCCGCCACCGACACCGGCGGCCTGGACGGCGTACGCACCCGCCTGGACCTGCTGGGGCAGGTGTACGGCGTGCCCGGCGCGGCCGCCGCCCTGAACCGCTCGTTCGACACCACCCTGGCCGCCGTGAAGGCCAACCAGCCCGCCCGGAAGCCCCGCGTGATCTTCCTGTACGCCCACGGCCCCAACGACGCGAGCATCTACGGCACCAGCGGCGGCGCCGACGACCTGATCGAACTGGCCGGCGGCGTGAACGCCGCGCCGTTCGCCGACACCCGCACCCTGACCGCCGAGGCGCTCGTGACCATCAACCCCGACGCGATCATCCTGCTCGACCGCGGCTTGGAAGCCGTGGGCGGCGTGGACGGCGCCCTGAAACTGCCGGGCGTGGCGCAGACGAACGCCGGGCGCAACCGCCGCATCTACTCGGTGGATAACTCCATCCGCTGGATCGGGCCGCGCCTGCCGGAATTCGCCCTGAAGCTCTCCCGCCAGTGGAAGGCCGACTTCAAGAAGTGACGGTTCTGAGCACTCCGGCGGCCGCGCCCAGCCGGCAACGCCGCCGCGCGGCCCTCACGCTCGGCGTCCTGCCGTTCGCGCTGCTGGGCGCGGTCGTGCTGGCCGTCGGGAGCGGCGCGGTCGCCATCTCGCCCGCGCAGGTGCTGAGCATCCTGTACTCGCCGCTGGGCCTGCCGCCCCTGGAAGCCTTCGACGCGCAGCAGGCGGCCGTCCTGAGCGGCATCCGCCTGCCGCGCGTGGTGCTGGGCGCGCTGGTCGGCGCGGGGCTGGCGGTGGCGGGCGCGGCCATGCAGGGCCTGTTCCGGAACCCGCTGGCCGATCCGGGTCTGCTGGGCCTGTCGAGCGGCGCGGGCCTCGCGGCGGCCGCGAGCGTGGTGCTGGGCTTCACGGCCCTCGGCCCGTACTCGCTGCCGGTCGCGGCGTTCACGGGCAGCCTGCTGTGCACCGTGCTGATCAGCGTCCTGGCGCAGAGCCGGGGCCGGGTGGAGGTCAGCACCATGCTGCTGGCCGGCATCGCCGTGAACGCTCTGTGCGGCGCCGGGACCGGCCTGATGACCTTCCTGGCGACCGACGAGCAGCTGCGGACCATCACCTTCTGGAGCCTGGGCACGCTGGGCGGCGCCACCTGGCCCGGCGTGCTGAGCGCCGCGCCGCTGATCCTGCTAGGCGCGCTGCTGCTGCCGCTGCTGGGCCGCGCCCTGAACGCCCTGACCATCGGCGAGCAGGGCGCCGCCAGCCTGGGCGTGCCGGTCACAGCGGTCAAGTGGGTCACCGTCACCCTGATCGCCCTGAGCGTCGGGGCGGGCGTCGCGGTGGCCGGCACCATCGGGTTCGTGGGGCTGGTCGTGCCGCACCTGCTGCGCCTCCTGACCGGCCCGGACCACCGCACGCTGCTGCCGGCCTCGGCGCTGGCGGGCGCCACGCTGCTGGTCCTGGCGGACCTGCTGGCCCGCACGGTTGTCACGCCGGCCGAGCTGCCCATCGGGATCATCACGGCCCTGATCGGCGCGCCGTTCTTCCTGCACCTGCTGCGCGCCCGGCGCGGCCAGGAGCGCCCGTGACCGCCCCCACACCGGTCCTGTCGCTGGACGCCCTGACCGTCAGCGTGGCCGGACGCACCCTGCTGGGCAGCGTCACGACCAGCGTGGCGCGCGGCGAGGTGCTGGCCGTGCTGGGCCGCAACGGCGCGGGCAAGAGCACGCTGCTGCGGGCCGTGACCGGCGAACTGCGCGCCGCCGGGGTCACGCTGTTCGGGCAGCCGCTCGCCGCGCACCGCCCCGCCCCGCTGGCCCGCCGCCGGGCCGCCGTCGCGCAGCACACGCCCCTGAGTTTCGCGCACGAGGTACTGGACATCGTGCTACTGGGCCGCATTCCGCACGGCCGCCACGAGACGGCCCGCGACCGCGAGATCGCGCGGGACGCCCTGCGCCGCGTGGGCCTGGGCGGCTTCGAGACGCGCGATGTCCTGACCCTGTCCGGCGGCGAGCAGCAACGCGTGCATCTGGCCCGCGCCCTGGCGCAGCTGCACACGGACGACCCCGCCCCGGACCGCGCCCTGCTGCTCGACGAGCCCACCGCCAGCCTCGACCTCGCGCAGCAGCACGCCGTCCTGCGGCTCGCCCGCGACCTCGCCGCGCAGGGCGTGGGCGTGCTGGCCGTCCTGCACGACCTGAACCTCGCCGCGCAGTACGCCGACCGCGTCCTGATCCTCGCCGGCGGGCAGGTGCTGGCCGACGGGCCGCCCGACCGGGCCCTCACGCCCGCCACCATCCGCGCCGCGTACGGCCACGACGTCCTCGTGACCCGCCACCCCTGCCTCGCCTGCCCGCTGATCGTCAGCGCCAGCTGAGCGCAGGGCTGCCCACCCGGCCTCCGCTCCGACTGTCCAGCAGGACCGTCAGCGCGGGGGCCTGATCAGCTCAGGGCGTTCAGGATGGCGTTCAGGTCGCGGTGCAGCTCCCCGGTGCGTTCGAAGTGGCGGTACGGCGTGGGGAAGGTCGCCTGCAGCCACGCGGGACCGCGTTCGGCCAGCGGCGCCCGCAGGTGCGGCACGCCCAGATCCACGAACAGCCGCGTCAGGGCCGCCACGTATGCGTCGGGCGTGCGCGGGCCGGGCGGGGTGGTGAACACCTTCTTCGGGGGCGTGCCGGCGCGCACCACGCGGCGGTACACGTCCAGCGCGTGACGCGCGGCGCGCAGCTGCGCCGGGTCGAGGCGACCGGGCGGCTGGTGGACGGCGCGGCTCACGGCGCGGCGATGCGGGACCGGCACGAGGCTGGACAGCCCGCGCCCCCAGCCCTCCTGCAACGCGGCCCGGTCGGCGGCGAGCGGATCGGCCCCCAGCGGATCGGGCGCGGCGGCCCCGCTGGCGGCCTTTGTGGGGCTGCCGGCGGCAGGCCTGGGGTCTGCCTTCTTCCCGGTGGCCTTCTTCGCGGCGGACTGGGTGGCGGCAGGCTGGGTCGCGGCACCGGCTTTCGGCGGGGCAGCATTCTGGCCTGCGGCCTTCTGTGCAGTCGTCTTCTGCGCTGTGGCTTTCTGGCCTGTGTTGTTCGGTGCCGTGGCCTTCTTGGCCGCCGCTTTCGGCGTGGCGGTCCTCGCGGGGGCGGGCGCGTCGCGGCGGGTGCCGTTCAGGGCGCGGCCCACCAGTTCGGATTCCTGAACGGGTTTCCCGTCCCGGTAGCGTTGCCACAGGCCGTCCAGGACCAGCAGGCTGGTCGCCTGCCGCCGCTGGTGCAGCAGTTCGCGGGCGCGTTCCACCCGTTTCTCGCGGCCCAGCAGCAGCGCCGTGTACGTCAGGAACTGCCGCGCGGTGCGGGGCACGCCCGGCTCACCCTGGTCCGGCAGGGCCAGCAGCGTCTGGCGCAGCGCGGCGTAGTCGTCGGCACGCAGCGCGCCGGTATTGATGCCGGCCTCCACCCGCCGCCACTGCGCCGGGCTGAACACGGCCTTCAGGCCCCACAGCCACGCGCGCGCGCCCTGCACGTGCGGGTCGTCCCGGACGTCCAGCAGTTCCAGGCCGCTACCGGGTTCGATCACGCGTTCCACGCGCGGGGCGCGCACGGCCGGCCGCAGTCGTTCCGGCGGCCCGAGTTCCCGCAGGCGCTCAAGCACCCCGGCGTCCCGCGAGAAGCCCTGCAGCAGCGTCAGGTCCTCCAGCCGGAAGGGCCGGCGCCCCCGGATGGTTTCGAGCAGGAAGTCACGGGTGTCCTCGGGCAGGTCCAGGTGCTCCTGCACGGCAGTCCAGTGCCCCACGAGGTTCGTGAGGCGGCTGGCGCGCAGGTACTCCTCCCATTCAAGGTGGTCCATGCGGTTGCCCGCCCCGGCGCGGGGCCGCAGGGTCCGCCGGGGCCGCGCCGCCTGCGCCGCCGGGGGCTGGAAGGCGGCCGGGGCGGGCGCAAACGCGCTGGGGGCCGGTTCCTCGTTCCGGGCGCGGGTCAGGGCGCGCAGTTCGCTCAGGACGGTCAGCGGCAGGGGTTTTTCGGCGTCCTGAAGGCGCTGGAGTTTCTCGCGCAGGTCGGCACTCAGGCCGCCGCCGCCCGCCATGGCCGTCAGGACCCAGTCGAGGCCCTGGGCGCGCAGGTACTCGCGCCAGTTGCCGGCGCCGGCCAGCAGGTCCGCCTGCGACTGCGTCTGCGTGCGGCGCACGTGCGCGCCCACCTGATCGGCGAGGTGCGCGCCGACCTGCCGGCCGCGTTCCTCGCCCAGCACCCGCGCGAACACGCAGGAACTGCCGATCGGGCCGATCTGCTCGCCGGTCAGGGTGGTCACGCGGAACTCGTACCGCAGGTGGTGGCCGGAACCCGGCGGGCACAGCAGGCATTTCAGGTGCGCCTGCCGCGCGCCGTGATCCACGACGTGCAGGCCCGTGAACAGGTCGAACGCAGCCGCCTCCTCCCGTCCGGGGACGAGCAGCGTGGCGTGCGTGAGGCCCTGACTGGTCAGGTGCTGGTGGACGTGCTCCAGAACGGCACGCGTGGCGGGAACATGAGCGAGAAGGTACATGCAGCGGGTGGGGGTCCTGGGATGGAGGGGGGCGCACCCACGCGCGGCGGCGCGGGCGGCGGGCGATGACCGGGCCGGGCGTCCGTGCGGAACGCGGGGCCGGTCGGGGTGCTGCGCGGGGGTATCTGCGAGGCCACACGGCAGACCGCGCCGCCGCGCGGCGGACAACGCAGAATAACACCCGCACCGCACGCCCCGGCCGCAGAGGCACTCAGGTCGCGCTCCTCAGGGTGCGGCGCTCATGGCGACGATCCGGTTGCGGCCCTGCGCCTTGGCGCGGTACAGGCGCTCGTCGGCCTGCGCGGGGGCGTCCTGGCCGACGGGCACCAGACCGCCGGACACCGTGAAGGTCTCGCCGGGCAGACCCACCCGCCGCGCCAGCAGGGCGTGAACCTGCGCGCGGACCCGTTCGGCCACGCCCGCCGCGCCGTCCGGGCCGGTCAGCAGCACCGCGAACTCCTCGCCGCCCAGCCGGTACAGGCGGTCGCCACTGCGCACGTGTTCCTGCACGACGGCGCAGAACGCCTGCAGGACCCGGTCGCCGGTCTCGTGCCCGTAGGTGTCGTTCACGCGCTTGAAATGATCGAGGTCCAGCAGCAGCAGGTGCGTGCCGTGCGGCGTGACCGGCAGGTCCAGCTCGAACTGACGGCGGTTCAGGGCGCCGGTCAGGGCGTCCGTGAACGCCAGCGTCCGGTAGTGCTGCTGGCGGGCCAGGGACTGCATGCGGGTGTGGCCGGCCACCTGCCCCAGCAGCAGTCCCACGGCGCTCAGGGCGACCAGGGCCGCGTAGGCCGCCACTGCCTGCGTCCACGGCCGCCCGCCCAGCGCGAAGGCCGCGAACAGCGGCAGGTTCGCCAGCGCGAACAGCCGCAGCGCCACCCAGGGCGTGCGCATCATGGCCTCTCCGGGAACGGCGCTCAGGTTCAGCCAGGTGCCGTTCGGCGCGGCCAGCCACGCCACGAGCAGCAGCTGCACCAGCGACGGCCCCACCCCGACGCCGCCCAGCAGCGCCCGGAACGCGCCGACCGGCAGCGCCACCGCCAGTCCGGCCAGCCGCCCGTGCCGCCGGGCGACCAGCGCGACCGGCACCATCCGGAAGTCGAACAGGATGCCCGGCGCCAGCGGCACGGCGTTGAACAGCGCCAGGAACGAGATCCCCACCAGCGCGAGGTACCGCGTGACGAGCGCCGCCGGCCGGTCCGGGCGGCCCACCTCGAAGAACGTCAGGCTGATCAGGAAGACCCCGGCGATCAACACGGCGAGGTTCAGCACCACGCCGTTCAGGAGGGTCAGGAAATCCACCTGCCCAGTGTACGGGCTGCGTCAGTTCAGGTTCAGGCTGTCCGGGTCGGGGTCGGAGCGTTCGGCCGGGCGGAGGTCCGGGTGGTCAGCGTCCGGGCTGTCAGGGTCGTCAGGGTCCGGGACAGGCAGGCGGGCCAGCAGGGGCGCCAGGGTGGCCAGCAGGTCCGGGTCGAGGGCCTCTCCGGCCTGGGCGGCCATCGCAGTCAGCGCCTGCGCGGGCGTCAGCGCCGGGCTGGGGGTGCGGGCGGCGCCGGGATTCGGCGCGGTCGGGCGGGGCGGGGCTGTCTGACGTGGCAGTGCAGTCTGACGGGGCAGCGCGGGCGGGCGGGTCAGGGTGTCGAAGGTGTCGAGGATGGTCAGGACGCGCGCCAGCAGCGGAATCCGGTGGCCGCGCAGTCCGTCGGGGCCGCCGCGCCCGTCCCAGCGTTCGTGGTGGTGACGGATGACGCGCAGGGCCGCGTCGGTCACGCCGGGCAGGTCGCGGGCCAGGGTCTCGCCGGCCACGGCGTGCGCGGTCTGCGGTTCGCCGTCCTCCAGGCCCAGCAGGCCCAGGTCGTGCAGGGCGGCCCCGTCGAGCAGCGCGGCGCGGTCCTGCGGCGAGAGGTTCAGCAGGTCGGCGGCCTGCCCCGCGTGTCGTTGCAGGCGGCGGGCGTGTCCCGGCGTTTCCAGGCCGCGCGTCTCCAGCAGGGTCGCCAGCGCCAGCAGCGCGCGGGTGCGGGACTGTTGCAGCTCCGCGAGCTGCGCGGCGCGTTCCAGGGCCGTCACGATGTGCGCGCCGAGTGCGCCCATCAGGTGGACGTCCTCCTCGCCGAAGTTTTCCTCGCGGGTGACGCACAGCGCCCCGAACAGCGTTCCGGCCGTCTGGAGCGGCGCGGCCAGCATCGCGCCGGAGGTCAGGAAGGCGGGGCGGTGCAGGCGGGCGGCGTCCTGCACGCTGGTCACGCGCAGCACCTCGCGCCGCTCGATGGCGGCCCAGGCGACGCCGTATCCGCGCGGCAGTTCCGCGTGCCCGTCGCGTTCCGGGACGCCCTGCATGACCAGCGACACCAGCCGGTCGCCCGCCGGGTCGAAGTGCAGGAACACCGCCTCGCGCGCTCCGAGGATCGGCATGACGGCGGCCGTGACGGCCTGCGCGACCTGCGCGGTGGTGCGGGCGCCGCGCAGGTCCCCGGTGAGGCGGGCGAGCGCCTCGAGTTCCCGCTGCCGGGCGGCGACGCGCAGGCGGGCGGCGCGGGCGCGCAGCAGCGCGGCGACCTGCGCGGCGAAGGACCGCGCGACCGTGCGGGCGTCCGGCCCGAGGCGCTGGCCGGGATTGAGCACGTCGAGGTTCAGGAAGGCCATGACCATTCCGTCCACGCTGACCGGTACGCCCAGCGTCTCGCTGACCGCGCCGACGTTCAGCATGCTGCCGAACTGCCGCTGACTGGTCAGCTGCGTTTCGAGGTCGGCGGCGGCCAGGGCGTTGTGCCGGATGGCGTCGCCCCGCAGCACGCGCGGCTCGCCCGCCTGCCACGCGTCGACCGGGTCGGCGTACCAGCGCAGCAGGCTGGCGGGCGAGCGGCGGTGGCCGAGCAGGTCGTCCCCGAAGCCCCGCTGCGCGGTCAGCAGGAAGTCGCCCCGGTCCAGCACGAACAGCGTGCCGGCCTGCGCGCCGGGCACGCTGCCGACCGCCGCCTCGAGCAGCGCGCGCCAGTCGGCGGCCGTGGGGTCGCGGTCGGCGGCCAGCAGGGCCAGGGTGCGCTGCGCGGCCTGCGCGCCGCTGTCCTGGCCGGAGATGTCCATGACCAGCCGGTCGCGTCCGGCGTTCTTGGCGCGGTACAGCGCGGCGTCGGCGCGGGCCAGGGCGCGCTGGGACGGCTCGCCGGGCTGCACCTGACTCCAGCCGGCCGAGAGGGTCACGGTCTGCCCGCCGGCCGAGAGGGTCCGCACGCCGTCCAGACAGCGTTGCGTGACGGCGCGGCCCTGCGTGGCGTCCAGTCCGGTGAGGATCAGCGCGAATTCCTCGCCGCCCACGCGGTACACGTGGTCCTGGGCGCGCAGGCTGTGCGCGAGGGTCCGCGCCACCTCGCGCAGCACCCGGTCGCCCTCGGCGTGCCCGAGGCGGTCGTTCACCTGCTTGAAGTAGTCGATGTCCAGCATGACCAGCTGCGCGCCCGCCTCCAGCCGCGCGAGGTCCAGGTCAAACTGCCGGCGGTTGCTGACGCCGGTCAGGGCGTCCAGGTAAGCCTCGCGGCGCAGGGCGCTCGTCTGCGCCAGGTGCCGGGCGCGCATGCCCACCACCACCTGCGCGGCCCACAGGCCCAGGCAGTGCACGATCAGGACCGGCAGGTACACCCGCTGCACCAGCGCCTGCCCGCCGGGAAACAGCAGCAGGCCCAGGCTGTTCAGGCTGAAGATCAGCGGCGCCGCCCACCACCAGCGCCACGACAGGAACACGCTGCTCCCCGCCGCGCGCCACACCACCCCGGCGATCAGCAGGATCGAGGCGCCGGCGATCAGGGCGGCCGGCACGCCCGCGCCCCCGATCCCGACGCGCCACAGCGCCGGCAGGGCCAGGGCCAGCGCGCCCCAGCCGGGTCCGAGCAGCAGGGTCATCAGGGCGCCGGGCACGTAGCGGATGTCCACGAACACGCCGGGGGCGACGTTCAGCGGGAACAGCATCAGCGCCACGCCCCACACGCCGGCCAGCAGGGACCGCGCCGCCAGCCACGCCGGCCCGGCCGTCAGCGGCCAGCGGCGCAGGTCCAGCGCCAGCAGGATCACGCCCACGAGCAGCAGGCCCAGGCCGCCGAGCAGGACGTTCAGGTCCGTCCAGAGCATCAGCTGACCCGCCCGCCCGCGCCTGTCCGGTGTCCGCGCATCCCACCCACTGTACCTGCCGGGTCGGGCCGGCGGCCTTCATGGTGGGGTGGGGCCTGCGGGCCGGGGCGCGTGGCCCGGCGGAAGGTGGTGTAATGCGGCCTTCCGGTCGCGTTCGGCGTCCGGAGTTCCGGGGCCGGGCCGTGACCGCCCGCCCTTCCCTTTCCGCCCCTCTGCGCCGCCCACGCGCGGCCCTCCCCGGAGGTCAGCATGACCCACACCCAACCTTCCACTCCGCCCGGTCCCGGACCGGCGGGCGCCCTGGACCGCTTTTTCGGTCTGAGTGCGGCGCGCAGCTCGGTTCCGCAGGAACTGCGCGCCGGCCTGACGACCTTCCTGACCATGAGTTACATCCTGTTCGTGAACCCGCAGGTGCTCGGCGCGGCCATCGACGTTCCGAACGCCTTCGTGCAGCTGCTCATGACGACCGCCATCGCCGCCGCGTTCGGGTCGCTCGTCATGGGCCTGATCGCCCGCTACCCGTTCGCGCAGGCGCCGGGCATGGGCCTGAACGCCTTTTTCGCGTTCACGGTCGTGCAGGGCATGGGCGTGCCGTGGCAGACGGCGCTGGGCGCGGTGTTCATCTCGGGGGCGCTGTTCGTGATTCTCAGCGCGGTCGGGGCGCGGCAGGCGATCGTGCAGGCCATCCCGCTGAGCCTGAAGTTCGCGATCACGGCCGGGATCGGCGCGTTCCTGGCGTTCCTGGGTCTGCGGAGCGCCGGGGTGGTCGTCAGTAACCCCGCCACGCTGCTGTCCCTGGGCGAGGTCACCGCGCCCGGCGCGTGGCTGGCGGCGCTCGGGCTGATCGTCACGGCGGCCCTGACGGTGCGGCGCGTGACGGGCGCGATCCTGTACGGCATCCTGATCACCACCTTCGCCGCGATCACGCTGCGCCTGCCGGTGTATCCCGGTGGACCGGACGGCGCCATGCAGGCGTTCGGGGGCTTCACGGGCCGCCTGGGCATCCTGGACGCCCCGGTCTGGCCGTCGGCGCTGGTGGGGCAGCTGGACATCGCCGGGGCGTTCGGGCTGGGGCTGCTGAGCGTGGTGTTCACGTTCTTCTTCGTGGATTTCTTCGACGCGACCGGCACCCTGACCGGCCTGGCGCAGAAGGCCGGGGTGCTCGACGCGCGAGGCGACATGCCGCGCGCGCGGCGCACCTTCGCCATGGACGGTCTGGCCGCCATGTTCGGGGCGTTCATGGGGACGAGCACCACGACCGCGTACGTGGAGAGCGCCAGCGGGATCGGCGCGGGCGGCCGCACCGGCCTGAGCGCTGTCACGGTGGGCGTGCTGTTCCTGCTGAGCATGTTCCTGTGGCCGCTGGCCGCCGCGATTCCCGGCGCGGCCACCGCGCCCGCCCTGATCCTGGTCGGGGCGCTGATGATGGAAGGCGTGAAGTTCGTCGACTGGGACGACCTGAGCGAGAGCCTCCCGGCGTTCCTGACGATCATCGCCATGCCGCTGACCTTCTCGATCGCCAACGGCGTGAGCTTCGGGGTGCTGTCCTACTGCGCCCTGAAACTCCTGACGGGCCGCGCCCGCAGCGTCAGCCCGATCCTGTACGGCGTGGCCGCGCTGCTGCTGGCCCGGTACCTGTTCCTGTCCGGCGGCTGAAGCCCGGCCCCGGAGCGGCCGCACCCCCCCGCTTCCATGGGCGGGGCGGCGGGAAAAGGGTGGGCGGGGAGGGGTCAGCGGCCGGGTTTGGGGAAACTGAGGTAGAAGGTCGCGCCCTCGCCCGGATGGCTCTCGGCCCAGACCTGACCGCCGTGCCGGGTGACGATGCGTTTCACGTTCGCCAGACCCATGCCCACCCCCGAGAACTCCTGATCGGAATGCAGCCGCTGGAACGCCCCGAACAGCCGCTCGGTGTAGCGCGGGTCGAATCCCACGCCGTCGTCCTGCACGAACACCACCCAGTGATCCCCGACGTCGCGGGCGCCCACCTCGATCTTGGCGCGGTCGCGGCCGCTGGTGTACTTCACGGCGTTGCTGAGCAGGTTCTCGAAGGCCAGCGTCAGCAGTTGCGGGTCGCCGCGCACGACCGGCAGGTCGCCGGCCACCCAATCGATCTCGCGGCCCTCGGTTTCCGGGGAGATGTTTCCCCAGGCCCGCAGGACGACCTGCGCGAGGTTCAGTTCCCGGACCTGCAGGGCCGTCTGCGTGACGCGGGCCAGTTTCAGCAGTTCGTCGATCATGGAGTTCAGCCGCTGGGTCGCGCTGTCGATGACGGTCAGCAGGCGGCGGTCCTCGTCGGCGAGTTTCGGGTCCAGGCGGCGGCGCAGCAGCGTCAGGAACCCCTGGATGTGCCGGACCGGGGCGCGCAGGTCATGCGAGACCGCCCCGATGAACGAGTCGAGTTCGTTCACCTCGTTGCGCAGCGTGACGGTCCGCAGCGCGACCTCCTGCCGGACCTCGGCGTCCAGGTCGGCCTCGCGGATCTCGGCGTGCCGGCGCTCCGTGACGTTCTCATGCGCGACCAGCAGGAACCGGCGCGGGCCGTCGTCGAAGGGCGTGACGGTCAGCCGGAACCAGCGTTCCTCGGTGGGACTGTGGCAGGGGTACTCGATGCTGAAGCTGTCCCGCGTGCCCCGCAGGACCGCGCGCATGCCCTGCGCGACCGCCTGTCCCTCGTCGGCGCACAGGCCGGTCGCGCCCTCGCAGACGTTCAGGTAGTTCACGCCGGCCCCGCAGGTGGCCGAATCACCGCCGTTGTCGCGCATGAAGTCCAGCCACGCGCGGTTACACAGCAGGATCACGCCGTGACTGTCGAGTACGGCCGTCTGGTGCGGCAGGACGTCCAGCGCCGCCCGCACGGCCGTGGCCGGCAGGGAGTTCACGGCGGCTGGCGCGTCGTCGGAAGCCATGCCCCCAGGGTAGCCCCCGCCACCGGGCCGCAGGATGCGGGTCCGTTCAAGAAGCCCCGCCGCAGCCTTAACCTACCGGCGGACCGTTCCCCCAACCCGGCCACCGGGAAGGGAGTGCGGCATATCCGGCAACGCCGCGCCGCGCGACATGTCACGCTGCACCCATGAACGACCGTCACGCGGCCGCCAACCTGGAGCAGATCCGCCTGCTGCTGGAAGGACTGCAGTCGGCCCAGCCAGCGGACCCCCTGGCCGGGCCGGAAACCGACGGGCCGCTCCTGGCCGGGGCAGCCTCTCCCGACACCGGGGTCACGGTGGGCGGAGCGGCCGGCGTGACGGGTGACCGCGAAGAGCAGACCGGGTAACGCCGGGCCAGTGGGCGGGGCGTCCGGCGCAGGGTGTCTGGCGCAGAGCGTCTGGGGAGGGGTGGCTGCACACGTGGGCTGCCGGGCTGGGCATGAGCATCTGGTTAGTTCGGGGTAAATAGAGTACACTGCGGCTACGTTGACTCCCCCGTCCAGCGCATAGCTTCTCTCCAGGCTGCCCAGAGCAGAACAGTCGGATGAACGCCGCCCACTGAACGCATCCCGGATGCCGTTCAGGCACCGCGAGACGCCCCGGTCACGGTCGGGGGGACTCTGGCCCATCAGTCACGGACCCCGAATGTCCCGCGAGGGAACGTCGTGGTCCCCGCTGGTTTTCGAGCGCTCACTGCAGCCGCCTCACTGGGGGTCCGCGTGAAGAAATCCCTCTCCAACCGGGACGTGGAACGAATCGCCCTGAACGCCAACCTGAGCACCGAACAGGTGCGCGCCGCGCTGGCCATGCGCAACGACGTGGTCGAGGAACTGCACGCCCGCGTCGCGGACAGCGCCCAGCAGCTGAACTACAGCATCACCCTGCGCGACCGGGTCGCCATGGCGGCCGGCACGTCCATCGCGACCGTCAACCGCGCCTACCGGCCCGACGCGCGCCACCTCGTCCGCCCGGAGGTGCTGCGCGCCATCGAGCGGGAAGCGGCCCGGCTGGGCTACCAGCCCGACCCGGTCGCGCAGTCCCGCCGCAGCAGTCAGGGCAGCGTGGTCGCCATCTGCCCGGACATCCGTCACCTGGCCAGCGCTTACCACATGAGCCTGATCCGCAACCTGAGCGAGGCCGTCTCGGCGCGCGGCCTGACGCCGGTCATCGCGCCGATCCCGGCCGAGTGGCAGTTGCCGGACATCGCGCAGTCCAGCGTCACGGGCCTCGTGATCCTCTGGGAGGGACCCCGGACGGACCAGCAGGTGGCGGCCCTGCGCGCCGCGAACCGGGAAGCGGTCCTGATCGGCTACCACGAGCAGCTGCCCAGCGTCGCGCCCGACTGGGTCGAGGCGTACGAACAGCTCACGCACCGCGCCCTGGCCCAGTCGTACACCCGCCTGCACCTGGGGTACTTCGCCGAGAACTGCTGGCCGGCCGGCGCCCGCCTCGAGGGAGTCGCCCGCGCCCTGAGCGGCCACCGTTGCCCCGAGATCCGCCTGTGGATCTCCCCGACCCTCGACGTCCAGCAGACCGCGCAGCAGTTGCATCGCCGGGGCCTGCCGGGCGCGGCGCAGCTGCTGACCCACCTGCACACCACCCGTGACGCCCTGGAGCGCCGGCCGCCGCTCGAGCAGCGGGAAGTCGTGCAGGAGCTGTACCAGACCCTGATCGGCAGTGGGCCGCACGTCCGCGTCGCGCTGCTCGGTCACTCCGACGCAGTGCTGCGCGCCCTGATGGCCCTGTGCGCGCAGTCGCCCCACCCGCTGCGCATCGGGCAGAACGTCGGTCTGGCCGGTCACGACAACCTCGACCTGCTCGGCGAGCCGGGCCAGCGCCTGACCACCATCGACTACAGCCTGCCGGCCATGGCGGATCAGGTCCTGTCGTACTCCGGGTCGTTCCGGCGGGTGCAGGCGCAGGTGATCATCGGCGAGTCCCTCTGATACGGACTCGGATTGAACGGGCTTTGCAGCCCATTCAATCCGAGCGGATGCGAGCAGGAGAGAAACGCCCCTCCGGACGTGGAGCCGGCAGGGGCGGTGAAGTTCCGGATTGTCGGCGAAACAAACGGCAGTCCGTATGAGGCGGACGGGCAGCCTCCCGTGAGGGCCGCCGTCCCCGCCCGTCAGGGGCAGGTGGTGCCCACGTTGTCCTGGCAGGCGGTGACGGCGGCGCGCGGCGCGACGATGCCCTGACCGATCCGGTCGCCGAAGCGGTTGGCGATCACGGCGGTACCGTCGTTCTGGTTGTCGGCGAACACGGCCGCCTGTTCGTGCCGCTCGAAGGAGTTGCCCTGCACGCGCGTGTCCCGGACGTTGCGGTCGATCAGCACGCCGATGACCGGGCCGGAGACGGTGTTGTTCAGGACCTGCACGCCGGGGCTGCCGACGATGACGCCGCTGCGCGCCCAGGGCGCCGCGCCGGTGACGGTGTTGTGCCGGACGACCGCGCCGGCGCTGAGGACCCGCAGGCCCCGGCGGGTGTCGCGCAGGGTGTTGCCCTCGATCACGATGTCGGTCGCGGGGGGGCTGGCGCCGTAGGTGTTGACCCGCACGGCGTCCTCCTCGCGCGGGTTGCCCTGGCCGGCGCTGCCCAGGACGGTGTTGCCGGTGATGGTCCCGCGCACGACCGACTGCATCAGCAGGTAGCCGGACCCGTCGGGCCGCCAGGAGTTCAGGCCGGACAGGACGTTGTTCTCGAAGCGGACGTCCGTGACGACCGACACGGCCGGCGGGTAGGGCATGGCCTTGATGCCGTCCTTGCCGAAGGTGTCGACGGTGTTGCCCTGGTACAGGACCCGGCTGACGCCCTCGGTCTTGGTGGCGGTGTCGCTCATCTGGCGGATGGTGTTGCGGGCGGCGGTGAAGTCGGTGCCCAGCGTGGCGAGGATGCCGATGCCGTTGTGGTCGGCGTCTGCCTGGGTGCGGTTGCCCAGTCCGGTGACGGTGTTCCCGACGTGCCGCTGTCCGGTGACGTTACGGGTCCAGATGCCGTGGCGGCCCATGCCGCCCAGGACGTTGTTCTCGGTGGTCAGGTCACGGGAGTCCAGGGCGGCCACCGCGTCGGTCACGGCGTTGCGGACGTGCAGGTCGCTCAGGGTGACGCCGCTGCTGTCGCTGACGAGGACGCCGTCGATGAACACGCCGCCCGGCACCGGCAGCGCACCCCGGCGCCCGTCGATGCCCAGGCCGCGGACCGTGACGTTCTGCACGCCGCGCAGCCACAGCAGGCCGCGCTGGGTACCCGCGACGCCCTGGAAGGTGGACGCTGCGACCAGTTCCGCGCCCGGCTGGCCCTGCACGGTCAGGTTGCGGCCCGTCACCACGACCGGCGCGCTCAGCAGGTACTGGCCTTTCGGGACGGTCACGGTGGCCGCGCCGGAGTTCAGCGCGCGGGTCAGGGCGGCCGTGTCGTCGGTGCGGCCGTCCCCAACGGCGCCGTAGGCCGTGACGGTCACGGTGCCGGTGGTGCCCAGACGGGCGGGAGCCGGCGTGGGGGCCGCCGCCCTGGCCGAACTGGAAGTGCTTCCAGAAGTGCCGGCTGGACTGACGGCCTCGGCGGTCAGTTCCACGAAGTCCAGCACGGCGTTGCGGTCCTGACCGGGGCCGCCGTACAGGTCGTTCAGGAAGCGCACCTCCAGCACGTCGCCCGGCGCCAGCGGCACCGACACCCGGTGGGTCGCGCGGACCGGGCTGGTGAACGTGACCTGCGCGACCTCGCGGTCGTTCACGCGCAGGGCCACCACCGGCGCGCCCCGGAACGGCTGGCCGTACCCGTTGAGTCCCACCCGGTAACGGCCCGGCGGCAGGCTGCGCGGCAGCACGAAGCGCACCCCTCCCCCACCCGTGGCGATCATGACCTCCCGCCCCCCGCTGGCCGCCCCGGCGCGGTTGATCCAGGCCGGGCCGGCCCCCACCTGCTGCGGCAGGGGCTGACCGCCGGCGGTCCGTCCGTTCTCGGCTTCCAGCCGCTGCGTGCCCGGAGTGCCGGCCACGCCGAGCAGGGTGGCGCCGGTCAGGGCGGCCAGGACCGCGCCCGGCACGAGCGGCGACCGGGCCGCTCCTACCACCGCACGCCCACCTGACCGGATTCCTGCGCCGTCCGGGCCCCCAGGGCGCGCCGGTACGCGGCCAGCAGCGAGGGAATCTGGTGGTGCCACGCGAGCCGCTCCCGCATGGCGCGCAGCCCGGCCTCGCCCATCTGCGCGCGGCGCGCCGGGTCGTCCAGCAGGTCCAGGGTCGCCTGGGCCAGCGCGGCGGGGTCGTTCGGGCGGGCGTACACGGACGCCTCGCCCGCCGAGGCGCGGCCCTCCTTCAGGTCGAACTGCACGATGGGGCGGCCCAGCGCCATGTACTCCACGATCTTGTTCATGGAGGACACGTCGTTCAGGGGGTTCAGCGGGTCCGGGTTCACGCACACGTCGCAGGCGCTCAGGCGGGTCAGCAGGTCGTCGTCGGGAATGCGGCCCGTGAATTCCACCACGTCCTCCAGGTCCAGGTCGCGCGCCAGGGTCTTCAGGTCCTCCAGGCTGGAGCCGCCGCCGATCAGCATGAACCGGATGTCCCGGCGGCCCCCGTCCACGATGTGCCGCACGGCGCGCAGCAGCACGTCCACGCCCTCCTGCGGGCCCATGACGCCCAGGTAGCCCACGAGGTGGCGGAAGCCCGCGCGGTGCGCCTCGCCGCCCGGGCGGTACGCGAAGCGCTCCAGGCTGGGGGCGCTTCGCACCACGAACACCTGCTCGGGCCGGCGGCGGCCGCGGGTCAGGGCGATCTGCCGGTACGACTCGTTGGTGGAGATCACCACGTCGGCCAGCGCGAACGTGAGCCGCTCGACGAGTTTCAGCGCGTGGTAGCCCAGGTCGCGCCGCCCGAACTTGGTGACGTACAGTTCCGGGTTCACGTCGTGCTGGTCGAACACGAAGCGGGTGCCGAACAGCGCCCGGAACGGCGCGGCCACCAGGAAGATCAGGTCCGGGGGGTTGCAGGCGTGCAGCACGTCGAAGCCCTGCTCGCGCCGCACGCGCCACGCCAGCCGCGTCTCGTGGTACAGCGCCGCGAGGTACTCGCGCACGAAACCCAGGCCCGCGTTGCTTTCCGGCGGCAGCGGGTGGCGGTAGATCTCGATGCCTTCCAGCGTCTCGCGGGTCGCCTCGAAGCCCCGGCCGGTGGGGCAGATCACGCTGACGTGGTAGCCGTGGTCGCGCAGCGCGGTCGCCTCCATCCACACGCGGCGGTCGAAGGGGACGGGCAGGTTCTCCACGACGATCAGCACCCGGCCGGGGCCGTCCCGCCGGGCCGCCCGGCCGCCCGGCCCGCTCAGAAGGCCGCTCACCACGCCACGCCCTGCACCCGTACGTGCGCCGGCACGGCAATGCCCGCCACGTCGAACACCGGCACATCCGGACGCACGCCCTCGAGCAGCCGCGAGAATTCCTTCTGGTTCTGCGTGACCACGATGGCCTGCGCGTCGTGGATCAGGCTTTCCGGGTCGTCGGTCAGCAGGCACGACACGTGCGGCAGGCGGCGCTCGATGTACTCGCGGTTGGCGCCCAGCAGCGTGGCGCTCTGCACGGCGCGGTCCAGGATGCGCACGTCGCAGCCACGCCCGATCAGGCGCTCCACGAGTTCCACGGCCGGACTTTCACGCAGGTCGTCCGTGCCGGCCTTGAAGGCCAGCCCCAGCACGGTCACGCGGCGCGCGCCGGTGGCGAGGACGGCGTCCGCGACCCGCTCGATCTGCACGTGGTTGCTGCGCGGCAGCGACGCCAGCAGCGGCACGCTGAGTTCCTCGCGGCGCGCGAGGTGCAGCAGGGCGCTCACGTCCTTGGGCAGGCACGACCCGCCGTACGCGAAGCCGGGCCGCAGGTACGCCGGAGAGACGTTCAGTTTGGTGTCCTGCACGATCAGGCTCATGACGTCGCGGCCGTCCACGCCCATCTGGCGGGCCAGCAGCCCGATCTCGTTGGCGAAGGTGATCTTGACCGCGTGGAAGGCGTTCGCGGTGTACTTGACCATCTCGGCCACGCGGGTCGGGACGACGTGCAGGGGCGCCGGCACGTCCGCGTACAGTTCCCGCAGGGCCGCCTCCGCGTGCCGGTCCTCGGTGCCGATGATGGTGTACGCCGGCTGGTCGAAATCGCGGATGGAGCTGCCCTCGCGCAGGAATTCCGGGTTGAAGGCCACGTGCACGTCCCGGCCCGCCGCGCGGCGCAGGATCTCGCCGCAGGCGTCGGTGGTGCCGGGCAACGCCGTCGAGCGCAGCACCAGCACGTGCGGCCCGGCCTTGTCCCGCAGCGCCTGACCGATCTGCTCGCACACGCGGTACACGTACGACAGGTCCAGGCCACCGTTCGGGAGGCTGGGCGTGCCGACCGACACGATGCTCAGGTCCGCGAAGGCCACCGCCTCGGACACGCTGGTCGTGGCGTGGATCCGCCCGGCCTGCACGCCCTGGAGCAGCAGGTCGTCCAGGCCGGTCTCGATGATCGGGGAGCGGCCGGAGGCGATCATGTCGCATTTCAGGGGATTCACGTCCACGCCCATCAGGTGATGGCCGCGCTGGGCGAGGCAGGCGGACGTGACGGCACCGACGTATCCGAGACCGAAGACAGCTACGTTCATAAGACCTCCAGGGTCGTCACCAGCGTGACGGGCAGGGTCGCGGTCAGGGCCGCGCGAAAGGTCGGGCTCGGGACTTTCTGGCCGTAGCGGGGCGAGTACCACCCCAGCGGCGTCGCGCCGGACGCCGGATCGTGCTCGCCCTGCCCGCAGCGGACCTGCAGGCGCGGGTCGAAGGTGACGCGCATGGCCCCGGTCGCCCAGGTCACCCACCACGCGGTTCTCGATTCGGGCTGCACCTCGCAGTCCGGGTGCAGGTGCAGGTGCAGCCGCAGGTGGTGGCGGCCCAGGCCCGCGACCTGATCGGTGACGGTCAGGAACGGGCCGCGCAGGTCCAGTTCCCGCGTGTGCTCCGGGTGGCCCGGCAGGCGGGTGTAGCCGTCGTGCGAGGCGCGCAGCAGGCCGCCGTCCGGCAGGGGCCGCCACTCGCGCGCGGCGGCCGAGGCCTTGTAGGACCACAGGAACGCCCCGGCCTGCACGCTCTGGTCCTGCAGGTCGATTTCCAGGGTGTTGTGCGCCGCCGTGCTGCGGAAGTACCGCCGCCACTCCGGGTCGGCGTGGTAGGCGTACACGCCGGGGTCCACGACCACCGGCTGCGGCCCCACGTCCAGCGTGAAGCCCAGCGCGTCGGCGTGCCCGTGCCCGGCCAGACTCAGGTACCCCAGCGGCCCCGCGTCGGCCAGCACCCGCAGTTCCCGCGCGCCCTGCCCGGAACGCAGCAGGTACAGGCCGGCGTCCGGGAAGGCCACGGACGCGGCGGGACCGGCCCCGAAGGGCGGCGCGGGGCGGCGCTCGCCGAGCAGCAGCGCCGCGCTCAGGTGCCCGCCGCCGGGTTCCGGGACCGGCACGCCCAGCCAGTCGCGCCCGACCCGCAGCAGGCCGTCCACGCGCGGGGACTCGCGGGCTTCGAGTTGCGCGGCGAGGCCCTCGTCGTCGTCGCCGTAGCGGGGCAGCCGGTCGCCGGGGCCGCGCAGCTGCCCGATCACGCGAATGGCGCGCGCCAGCCGGGACAGGACGGCCGGGTCGAAGGCGTCGCCGGTCTTCTCGCCCAGCAGCGCGCAGTGCAGCAGCAGTTCCGTGGCGAAGACGTGGTACCCGAAGCCCATCTCGCGGTTCACGCCGCTCTCGAAGAACTGCAGGGTCGCCTCACGGGTCAGGGCTTCCCTGGCGGCGCGCTGCCAGCGGGCGGATTCCTCGAACACCGGCCAGGTGACGCTCGCCACGTACAGGCCCGTCAGTTCGCCCAGCAGGTGGTTGTTCGCGGACGACCCGCGCGACTCGAAGCCTTCCAGGAAGGTCTGGTGCTGGTACACGCTGGGCCACAGCGGCGAGTCCGGGCCGAACCAGCCGCTCCAGTCCGGGTGGGGGCGCAGCAGTTCGTACACCCACGCCCAGGACACCAGCCGCAGGCCGACCTCCAGGCCGCTGGCCCAGTTGATGCCCCGCAGCGGCGGATTTTCCAGAATCCAGTCGGCCACGCGCGCCACCGCGCCCGCCGCGTAGCGGTGCTCGCCGGTCAGGGCGTACGCGACGGCCAGCAGCGTGGTGTGGTGATGGCGGCTCTTCTCCCAGATGGTCTTCACGTCCCCGACCTCGGTGGGGTCGCGGTAGTTCAGGGTGGGGCCGAAGGCGTCCGGGTCGGCGCGGCGGCCCGTGGCCTCGCAGCGGTGCCAGTCGGTCATGCCGTCCGGGGTGGCGGGCGTGGGGTCCTGCGCGAAGGCGAAGAAACTCCAGCGGCCCTGCAGGATCAGTTCGGCCTCGCGCAGCGCCGCGCCGACCGCGTCGGGGCCGGCGAGTTCCTGCAGGCGGGCCGGCGAGAGCGGCAGGCCGTAGAACGGCTCGTGACGCTGCCGTTCAAACAAGGTCCTCACCGGTTCCGGCAGTCCGCGCGCGCGCCACTGCAACTTGGTTCGTTCGACCTGGACCCTCCACAGAACCTCCCCGACCGACATGGCCCCCAGCCGCCTGAACTTCCAGCGCCACCCCTGCAGTCCGCCGCTGCCCGGATACCCCGGCGCGCGGCCCGCCGCCTGCCGCGGCGGGGGCCCGGCGGACACGGCGCGGCCGCTCACGGGCGGCTCCACTGCACCTGCCGGTACAGCTGCACGAAGCGCCGCGCCACCAGGTTCAGGTCGTACTCGAATTCCGCCAGGGTCCGGTTGTGCCGCGAGATCAGGTCGTAGCGGGCCGGGCTGGCCAGCAGTTCCTGGACGGCCAGCGCCAGCGCGCCCGGCGATCTGGGCGGGATCAGGCGCCCGCATTCGCTGGTGATCAGGTCCGTGATGGGTTCGACCGCGCAGGTCACGACCGGCAGGCCCCAGGCGAGCGCCTCGATCAGCACGATCGGCTGCCCTTCCGGGTAGTACGACGGAAAGACCATCAGCGCGCAGCGGCGCAGCAGCTCGGTTTTCGCCTCGCCGCTGACGTGCCCGTGGAAGACCACGCGGTCCGCCACGCCCAGGTCGGCGGCGAGCGCGCGGGCCGGTTCGGCGGCCGGGCCGGTGCCGGCGACGTTCAGGGTCACGCCGGGCAGCGCGGGCAGGGCGCGCACGGCGTCCAGCAGGCCCTTGGCTTCCAGCAGGCGGCTCATGAACAGCAGTTCGCGGCCCGCCAGCCGCGGCCCGCTCAGGCCGCTCAGGTTCAGGGCCGGCAGCGTCACCCCGTTCGGCACGCGGTGCAGCCGGTCACGCACCCACGGGTGGCGTTCCAGCAGCGCGCGTTCCTGCAGGCGGTTGATGACGACCACGGCGTCCGCGCGGCACAGCTGGCGCACCGCGAGCTGCCCCAGCGGGCCGCGCACGTCGCCGGGCAGCCCGCCGTGGAATTCCACGACGACCGGCGACCCCTGAAGCCGCGCGGCGAGCATCAGCGCCGCGTCGCGCAGCGCGGCCTTCGGGGTGAACGACGGATTCAGGTGCACCAGCTGCCCGCGCGAGCGGCGCGCGAAGCCCGGCAGGCTGCCCAGCAGGTGCCCGGCGCCGCGCAGGCGGGCGCCCAGCGTCTCGTCCTCGTCGAGGCCCGCGCCGACATGCACCTGCTGCACCGTCAGGCCCAGGGTCGCCAGCGCGCCGTGCAGCGCCCCGCAGTGGGCGACCACGCCGCCCCCCACGCGCGGGTGGGGTCCGGACAGCAGCAGCGGAATCGGGGGGGCGGCCGTCCTCACGCCACGACCGCCCCGGCCCGCACGGCCTGCAGCCACAGTTCGAGGTTCACGGCCGTCCAGGCCAGTTTCGCGCCGCCGGTGGTGCCCAGCGCCTGCGGGCGCAGCATGCCGCTCAGTTCACCCCGGTCCATCAGGCTGCTCAGCTGCGCGGACGGCGAGAGCAGCAGGTCGTGCGTCATGGAGCGCAGCGCCGCGTCCGTGGTCAGCCACTCGCCCAGCGGCAACCGGAACCCGCTCTTGGGCCGTTCGAGCACCTCGCGCGGCAGGGCCGGGCCGAACGCGGAGCGCAGCGGCAGTTTCCCGCGCGCGCGGGACACCTTCAGGTGGCGCGGCAGGGCCACCGCCCAGGGCGTCAGTTCGCGGTCCAGCAGCGGCACGCGCTGCTCGATGGACGCCTGCATGGTCGTGTAGTCCCCGCGGTGCAGCAGGTTGTTCGGCAGCCACGCCTCCAGGTCCAGCACCTGCATGCGTTGCAGGTCGCTCCAGGCGGCCGGGTACGCGGCCACGCGGTCCTCGACCCACTGGCGGGCGCGTTCCGGGCGCGCGCCGGCCATCAGCAGGCCGCTGAGCAGCGTGGGCGGCGCGTCGTTGTTGGCGAACCAGCGCATCCAGCGGGCGGCGGCGTGCCGCTCACTCAGGGCGTCGGCGGCGATGCCGAGGCGGCCGGCGCGGCCCAGCCCCAGGCGGCGGCCCAGGCGCATGGCCGGTCCCAGCGGCCCCGCCATGCCGTCGGCGAGGTACTTGGGGTACCCGGCGAACGATTCGTCGCCGCCCTCGCCGGACAGCACGACCTTCACGTCCTGCGCGGCCCGCAGCGAGAGTTTCAGCATGGCGACGTCCGCCGGTTCCGAGAAGGGTCCGTTCAGGGTGCCGGACAGGCGCGGCGCCAGGGTCAGGAAATCCGCCGCGCCCACCGTGACCGGGTGCAGGTTCAGGCCCAGGTGCCGCGCCACGAGCTGCGCGTACGGCAGTTCGCTGCGTTCGCTGCCGGCCGATTCGAACCCGACCGCGTAGGCGTTCAGGGGCGGGCCGTCCGGGCGGGCCAGCAGGCTGGCGACCACGCTGGAATCCAGGCCGCCGCTCAGGAAGCAGCCCAGCGGCACGTCCGCCAGGGTGTGGTGGTCCACGCTGTCACGCACGCGCTCCCGCACGTCCTGCACGCCGGGAAGCTGCGCGGCCTGCGCGGCGCGGCAGCGTTCGACCTCGGCGCTCACGCTGCCGAAACGCACGTGGAACACGGCGCTGGCCTGCGCGGCCACGACCAGCGCCGTGCCGGGTTCCAGGCGCTGCACGCCCTCGTACAGCGTGTCCAGCCCGAAGGCGTGCCGGTAGGTCAGGGTCTCCAGGACCGACGTGAAGTCCGGGCGGGCCTCCATGCCGGGCAGCGTGAACAGCGCCCCCAGTTCCGACGAGAATCCCACCGCGCCGTCCCGCGAACGCGACCAGAACAGCGGCTTGATGCCGAACGGGTCGCGGGCCAGGACCGTGTGGCCGCTGCGCGCGTCGAACAGCGCCAGGGCGAACATGCCGCGCAGCCGCCCGAAGCCCTCCACGCCCCACGCGAGGTAGGCGTTCAGGATGACCTCGGTGTCCGAACGGGTCGCGAAGCGGTGCCCGCGCGCCTCGAGTTCGGCGCGCAGTTCGAGGTGGTTGTAGATCTCGCCGTTGAAGACGGTCGTGACCAGTCCGTCCACGTCGCTCATGGGCTGCGCGCCGCTGGACAGGTCGATGATGCTCAGGCGCGCGTGCCCCAGCCGGGCGCTGCCCAGCGTGACGCTCGACTGCCGGTCCGGTCCGCGGTGCCGGATGGACCCCAGGTCCAGCGCCTGCCCGGACGGGGTGTCAGAGATGAGTCCAAGAATGCCGCACATGCTGTTCACCTCCCTGCCGGCGCCCGGAGGCCGCCGCGTGAAAGACGGCCGCGAACGCCTCGGCCATCCCGCCGACCGTGAAGCGCTGCCGGGCGCGTTCCAGTCCTGCCGCGCCCATCCGGTCCCGCAGCGCCGGGTCAAGCGCCAGCGCGCGCAGCGCGTCCCCCAGGCCGCGCAGGTCGCCGTCCGGGACGAGCAGGCCGGTCTCGCCGTTCGTGATCAGTTCGGACGGCCCGTGCCGGATGTCGAAGGACACGGCGGGCAGCCCGCAGGCCATCGCCTCGGCCAGCACGTTCGCGAAGCCCTCGGCGTACGAGCTGAGCACGAAGACGTCGTGCGCCTGCAAGAACGCCAGCGGGTCCGGCACGAAGCCCACCAGCCGCACCTGCGCGCCCAGGTTCAGCGCGGCGATGCGGGCCTGCAACGCGGCGCGGTCCGGTCCCTCGCCGGCGATGTCCAGCGTGAACGGCACGTCCTGGCGGCGCAGGTCAGACAGGACGTCCAGCAGCCGGGCAAAGCCCTTGCCGGCGGTCAGGCGGCCCATCGCGGCGAGGCGGACCGGGCCGGCCGGGGCAGGCGGGCGCGGCGCGGCCGGGAAGCGGGTGGCGTTGTGGATGACCTGCCCGCGCCGGGCGTCGCCGCCGGCGCGCGTGAAGTCCCGCAGCAACCCCTGTGACGGCACCACCCAGCGGTCCGCCTGCCGGATCACGTGCAGGCGCGCCTGCCGCTTGATCAGCCCGGCGTCGTCGCGGTTGCGCAGGGCGTTCTCCTCGTTCGCCACGTGCGCGAAGCCCAGCGTGCGGCGGTTCAGCGAGGCGACCGCCACGCCCGCGTACCACAGGCGCGAGTACACCACGTCCGGCTGGCTGCGGCCCAGGTGTTCGCGCAGCAGGGTGCGGGCGCGGGCCACGTTGCGCAGCGCGTGCGCCGCGCCCCGCCCGCCGGCCGCGCGGGGCGCGGCGGCCAGGTCCACGTGGCGCAGTTCCCGCAGGTGCAGGCGGCGGGTCAGGGTCTCGTCGGGCGGGGCGCTGAGCAGCGTGACCAGTTCGCACTCGACGCCGTACGCGGGCAGGGCGCGCAGCAGTTCGGCCATCTGCACCTCGGCGCCGCCGCCCGCCAGGACCGGCAGCACGGCCGTGACCCGCAGGGGCCGCCCGCGCGTCACAGCGCTCCGCGCCGGCGCACGACGACTTCCAGCGTGGCGACCAGCAGGGTCAGGTCCAGCCAGGGGCTCCAGCGGCGCACGTACTGCAGGTCCAGCTGCACGCGCTCGTGGAAGCTGGTGCCGCTGCGGCCCGACACCTGCCACAGACCGGTGATGCCGGGCCGGCAGCTGAGAATCACGTCCGTGTGGGGGTTCATATCGGGCACCTCGCGTTGCAGGTAGGGGCGGGGACCGACGAGGCTCATCTCACCGGTCAGGACGTTCAGCAGTTGCGGCAGTTCGTCCAGGCTGGTCTGCCGCAGGAAATGGCCGGCGCGGGTCACGCGCGGATCGCTGGGCAGCTTGTGAAAGCGGGCGTAGTGCGCGCGGGCCTGCGGGTCGCGGGCCAGCAGGTCGGCGAGTTTCTGCTCGCCGTCGCCGTGCATGGTGCGGAACTTCCAGCAGGTGAAGGGCCGGCCGCGCCAGCCCAGGCGGGTCGCGCCGTACAGGACCGGGCCGCGCGAGTCGAGTGCCACGACCAGCGCCACGATCAGCAGCAGCGGCGTGAAGAACGGGAACAGCAGCGCGGCGATCACCAGGTCCAGCGCGCGTTTCTGCCGCAGGTCGCCGGGTTCCAGGTGGCGGCGGCGGACTTCCAGCACGCTGATGGTGCCCAGCTGGTGCGAACCGGCCCAGCGGGTGTCCGAGGCGGGCTGCGTGACCATCACCAGCACCCGGCGGAAGCGGGCCAGCGGCCCGTCGAGCAGCCGGTCGCGCAGCGCGAACGGGATGTTCGGCATGGCCAGGATCGCGAGGTTGGCGTCCCCACTGTCCAGCGGGCGGTAGCCGAGGCTCCAGTCGCGGCGCAGCGTGTCGGTCACGGTCGCGGCGGCCTCGCCGTCCCCGATCACGGCGACGTCCACGCCCCAGCGGTTCGCGGCGTGCAGCAGGGCGCGCACGCCGCCCTGGGTCAGCAGGACCAGCGGCACGCCCAGCGGCGCGATCAGCAGCAGCGTGACGGCGCCCACCAGGGTCGTGGGGGTGTACTCGACGGCCGCGCCGATCAGGCTGGGTACGGCCGCGCAGGCGCAGATGACGCTGCGCCGCAGCCGCTCGCTGCTGTCCATGCCGTAACCGGGGTACGAGCGGAAGGTGAGCGAGGCGACCACCCAGGTGCAGATGAACGCCGTCTGCCAGGCGTGACCGGCGTGCCCGCCCAGCGCGGCCGGCAGGGTCAGGCCCAGCAGCAGCCACAGCGCGCCGGCGTCCCCGGCGGCCAGAATCACGCCGTTCATGCTGGCCCGGCGGTCCAGGGCGCCGGTGGTGGGCACCCGCGCCCGGACGACCGGGCCGGCCGCCTCGGCGCCGGCCTCGGCTGCGTTCGGGCCGGGGTGGCGGAGGATCTCGTCTGTTACCGATTGCGTCACAGTCATGCTTCTCCGTCGGTACTGGGTCATGCTGGGGCGTCGGGGGCCGCCGGGCGGGGGTCATACGGACTGCCGTCTGTCTCGGGGGCAACACGGGAGATCGCCGGGTTGCCCGCTGCACGCCCGGAGGGGCGTTTCTCTGCTGCTGGCGCTGCCTCGCAGCTCTGCGCGCCCTTCAACCGGAATCAGTGGGCCGCGTCGTGCGGGCGGTGGGCACTCAGGGGCGGCGACGCCGGCAGCGGAGCGGCCTCCAGACGGTCCTGTTCGGCGCGCAGCTGCACGGCCAGCGAGTCCTGCGGGAGGTCCACGTCGGCGTAGGTGAGGACCTCGTCGCGCTGCACGGCCCGGCGGAGGCGGGCGCCGACCGCCAGCCCCATGGGCAGCAGCTGGCCGGCGCGGGCCACGTCGGCGTTCTCGCACTGCCCGTAGGTGTGGTAGCCGCCCAGGCCGTCCAGAACAGTTCCGGCAGGCAGGTCGGTCTTGGCGGTGGTGATCACGTCCACCATGTGCGCGCTGGGCTGCAGGGCGGCGTCCCCGAACAGCACGGCGCGCGCGGCGGTCAGCGGCACCTCGAAGTGGCACAGGTGGTACGGCGTGTAGAAGGAGTACAGCGGTCCCTCGCCCAGTTTGTACAGGTTCAGGTAGTGCCGCTGGCGCGGGTCGTCGTGCGTGGCAAGCACGAACACGCCGGGGCCGGGGCGACTGCCGACCGTGTAGTCCACCACGCCGCCCAGGGCCCGCAGGGCGTCCACGTCGTACTGGCTGGTCAGTTCGTCCACGTGACCGGGGAACACCGAGCCGCGCATGCCGCGCCGCTCCACGCGCATGCCGGTGCCGTTGGCGACGATCGCCTGCTCGAACGAGATCTTGGTGCCGTCCGCGAAGCTGGTGACCATGTGCGGGTTCTGCCCCCATTTCTCCGCGAACGCCCGCTGGGTCGTGGGGGTGCGGTACGGGTCCTGCAGGCCCTTGATGTTCCCGCACACCAGCGGGGTCAGGCCGATGGAACGCACGAAGCGGTACAGGTTCATCTGCACGCCCGGCTGGTCACCATCCGCGGCGGTCAGGATCACGCCGGCGGCGGCGGCGCGCCGCGCCAGCAGCGGGCCGATGGTCGCGTCGAGTTCGGCGTTCATGGTGACCATGTTCCGGCCGTGCGCGATGGCTTCCAGGGTCACCTGCGCCCCGAATTCCACGTCGCCCGTCACGTCGATCACGCAGTCCACCTGTTCGCTGCGGCACAGCAGCAGGGCGTTGTCGGTCACGACCGGCCGGCCGCGCCGCACGGCGTCCTCGAAGGCGACCTGGGTGTCCACGCGCACGTGGTGGGTCCAGCCGGCCTCGGCGTAGGCGCGTTCCGCCCCGGCGACGTGGCGGTTGGAAATGGCGACCAGGGCCATGCCGGGCACGCTGTTCACGATCTGGTTCGCCACGCCGCGCCCCATGAACCCGGCGCCGATCATGGCGACCCGCACGGGCGTGCCGGCCTGCTCGCGGCGCCGCAGCGCCGTATCCACGATGATCATCGGCTGACCTCCAGTGCGGCGGGCGGGGCGGGAACCGGGCGGGGCAGGTCGTCACGGTCGGCCAGCAGCGGCCACGCGGCGTCCTTGCTGGAAATGACCGTGACCGGCAGCGGCCAGCCGATGCCCAGCGCCGGATCGTCGAAGCGCAGGCCGCGCTCGGAACCCGGCGTGTACGCCGCGCTGACCTGGTACGTGACCTCCGCGCCGTCCGTGAGTGCCTGGTACCCGTGGGCGAACTGTTCCGGCACGAACAGGGCGCGGCGGTTGTCGGCCGTGAGTTCCACCGCCACGTGCTGCAGGTACGTGGGCGACTGCGGGCGCAGGTCCACGATCACGTCCAGGATGGCGCCGCGCGTGCAGCGGACCAGTTTCGTCTCGGCGGCCGGCGGCAGCTGGTAGTGCAGGCCGCGCAGGGTGCCGGCGCGGTGGTTGAAGCTCAGGTTCGCCTGCACGGTCAGCGGGTTGAGGCCCCGCCCGGCGAAGACGTCCCGGTCGAAGGTGCGGGCGAAGCCCCCGCGTTCGTCGGCGATCACGGTCAGGTCGATGATGAACGCGCCGCTCAGGGCAGTCTCGGTGAGGTTCATGCGGGGCTCCCTTCGCGGCGCGCGGGGACCGGCAGGGGCTGCCAGTAGAAGTCCTGGTCGATCTGACCGGTGCGCAGCAGGTACTCGAGTTGCGTGAGGCGCGTGTACCCGCGCCAGTTGAAGTCGCTGGCCTGCAGGTCGATGCGGCTGAACAGGTCCGCGAGTTGCTGCGCGCCGCGCCCGGCGTCCCAGGCGGGTTCGAAGTCCGGCAGGGCGCGGCGGATCTTGTCGAAGTTCACGCGGTACGAGCGGTTGTCCAAACCGTTCTCGCCGAACTGCACGGCGCAGCCGGGGAAGGCCTGCGCGACCAGTTCGGCGATTTCCCGCACGCGGTAGTTGTGGTCGGTCGCGCCGACGTTGAAAGTCTCGTTGTGCACCCGCTCCGGCGGCGCCTCCAGGACCAGCGCGATGGCCTGCGCGATGTCCAGGGCGTGGACCAGCGGCCGCCAGGGCGTGCCGTCCGAGGTCATGGTGATGGCCCGGCGCGTGCAGGCCAGTCCGCTGAGGTTGTTCAGCACGATGTCAAAACGCATGCGGGGCGAGGCGCCGAAGGCCGTGGCGTTCCGCAGGAACGTCGGGGAGAACGAGGCGTCCGCCAGTTCCCGCAGATCGCGTTCGACCAGCACCTTGCACTCCGCGTAGGCCGTCTGCGGGTTGACGTCCGAGCGTTCGTCCACGAAGTCCGCGCCGCCCACGCCGTACACGCTGCACGAGGACATATACACGAACCGGGTCACGCCGGCCGCCTTGGCCAGCCGGGCCAGCCGCACGGAGCCCGCGTGGTTGATGTCGTACGTGATGGTGGGCAGCAGTTGCCCCAGCGGATCGTTCGACAGTTCCGCCATGTGCACCACGGCGTCCATGCCGCGCAGGTCGTCGCTGCTGACGTCCCGCAGGTCCTTGATCAGGGTGCGGGCCGTCTGGTCGGTGCCGTGATACAGCCAGCCCGCCCGGTAGAAGCCGGTGTCCAGGCCGGTCACGCTGTGGCCGCGCCGCAGCAGTTCCGGGGCAAGCAGCGAGCCGAGGTATCCTTCCGTGCCAGTCACGAGAATGTTCATGCGTAGACTCCTTGCTCGCCGCTGTCGGGCTGGGCGTAGTGGCTGAGGTGCGGGGGGGCCGGAACGCGCGCCGCGACCATCCGGCCGATCTCCAGCGAGGACGTCGCGGCGGGCGAGGGCGCGTTGCAGACGTGCAGGGCGTTCGGTGCGTCGACCAGCAGGAAATCGTCCACCAGTTGCCCGGCGGGGGTCAGCGCCTGGGCGCGCACGCCGGCCTGACTGGGCGTCACGTCGCGCGCCTGCACCTCGGGGATCAGCTGCTGGAGGCTGCGGACGAACGCGGCTTTCGAGAACGACCGCCACAGTTCGGCGGCGCCCTCGCGCAGGTTCTGCCGGGCCAGCCGCTGGAAACCGGGGTAGCCGAGGGCCTCGCGCAGGTCGCGCAGGTTCACGTCCCGTTTTGTGTAGCCCTCGCGGGCGAACGCCAGGACGGCGTTCGGGCCGGCGTGCACGCTGCCGTCGATCATGCGGGTGAAATGCACGCCCAGGAACGGGAAGTCGGGGTTCGGGACGGGGTAGATCAGGTTGCGGACCAGGTGGCGGCGCTCCGGCACCAGTTCGTAGTACTCGCCCCGGAACGGCACGATCTGACTGCCGGGGTCCGCGCCGGCCTGCCGGGCGACGCGGTCGCTGTGCAGCCCGGCGCAGTTGACGAGCACGTGCGTGGCGAACGGACCGTCCGTGGTGTCGATCCGGTAGCCGCGCCCGTCCGCCTGAACGCCCGTGACCTGCGTTCCGTAACGGACGGTGGCGTGCCGCGCCTGCAACAGCCGCGCCAGCGTCAGGCAGACGGCGCGGTAGTCGATGATCCCGGTGTCCGGCAGGTGCAGCCCCGCGAGCGCCCTGACGTGCGGCTCGTGTTCCAGGACCTGTTCGGGCGTCAGGGGGGTGACCTTCAGGCCGTGTGCCTGCGCCCGTTCGTGCAGCCGGCGCAGGCCCGGCAGTTCGGAGGAGCGGGTGGCGACGATGATCTTGCCGCAGCGGTCGTAGGGCAGGCCGTGCCGGTCGCAGAAGTCGGTGATGGAGCGGTTGCCGGCGCGGCACAGCTGCGCCTTGAGACTGCCGGGCGCGTAGTACACGCCGCTGTGGATCACGCCGGAATTGCGGCCGGTCTGGTGCTGCGCGGGGGCCTGCTCCTTCTCGAGAACCACGATCAGGGCGTCGGGGTAGCGGCTGGTCAGGGCGTGGGCGGTGGCCAGCCCGACGATCCCGCCGCCGATCACAGCGAAGTCGTAGCGCATCACCAGACCTTCCAGGGCGCCCGTCCTGAGCGCCAGAGTTCCTCGAGGTGGTGCTTGTCGCGCAGGGTGTCCATGGGCTGCCAGAAGCCCGGATGCCGGAAGGCGGACAGCTGTCCGGCGTGCGCCAGGGCGCGCAGCGGCTCGGCCTCCCAGGTGGTGTGGTCGCCCTCGATGTGGTCGATCACGGCGGGTTCCAGCACGAAGAAGCCGCCGTTGATCCAGTTGCCGTCCCCGTCGGGTTTCTCCTGGAAGGCGGTGACGCGGCTGTCGCTGGTCATGCCGACCGCCCCGAAGCGGCCCGGCGGCTGCATGACGGTCATGGTGGCCAGTCCCCCGTGGCGGCGGTGAAAGTCGATGCTGCCCGTCACGTCGATGTCGCCCACGCCGTCGCCGTACGTGAAGCAGAACGTGTCGTCTCCCAGGTACTGGCGCACGCGGCGCAGGCGGCCGCCGGTCAGGGTGTCCTCCCCGGTGTCGACCAGCGTGACGCACCACGGTTCGGCGTGGTTGCACAGGTACGTGGCGTCATGGGTGCGCATGTCGAAGGTCACGTCGGACATGTGCAGGAAGTAGTTGGCGAAGTACTCCTTGATCATGTACTGCTTGTAGCCGCACAGAATCACGAAATCGGTGATGCCGTGCGCGGAGTAGATTTTCATGATGTGCCACAGGATCGGGCGGCCGCCGACTTCGATCATGGGTTTGGGCCGCACGGTGCTTTCCTCGCTGATGCGGGTGCCGAGTCCACCGGCCAGGATGACGGCCTTCACGCGGTTCCTTGTCTGCTGGTCATGGTCTGCGCTCCTCTGGTGTGGGGTGGTGGGCATCACAGGCCGCCTCGGTTTCCTGCGACTGAACGCATGGTGAGACACCGGGAAAATGAGCAACCGCTGCTCATGCGCTGCTCATGGGCAAGATGAGGCCACCGCGGCCACCGCTGCGGTGAAAGGAGGCCCCATGGTTCCAGCCCGGACGGAAACGCACCCCTCGAACGACCCGGCGCGTCGCCCGGCACCCCCCCAGGCGGCGCGGCGGCAACCCGCGTGACGGACTGAAGTGCGGCTGCTCTCGCCACAGGTGCTCCGGAACGCGGCCGCGCTGTACGGCGTGCATGTCGTCACGTACGCCCTGCCGCTGCTGACCACGCCGTTCCTGGCGCGGACCCTCGGACCCGGCGCCTGGGGCGCGCTGGCCGTGGCGCAGGCGTTCGCGCTGCTCGTTGCGCTGCTGATCGAGTTCGGCTTCGACCTGAGCGGCACCCGTGAAGCGGCCCGGCGGCAGGAGGACCGCGCCTCCCTGGGAGCGCTGCTGTCCAGCGTGACCGTGGCCAAAGGGCTCCTGACCGTCACGGCGGCCCTGCTGACCCTGGCCGCGCAGCAGTGGGTTCCGGCCTTCCGGCAGGAGCCGCTGCTGCTGTGGGTGGCCTTTGCCTGGGCCGCCGCGCAGGCCCTGAACGTCATGTGGTTCTTTCAGGGAATCGAGAACCTGGCCCGCGTGTCCACGCTGGACATCGGACTGAAAGCGGCCGGGACGGCCGCCGTGTTCCTGACCGTCCGCGGCCCCGCCGACGCGTGGCTGGTGCCTGCCGCGCAGGGCGCCGCAGCCCTCGCGTCCGCCGGCCTCTGCCTGTGGCTGGCCGCCCGGCACGCCCCCCTGACGTGGCCGGGGTGGGCGGCCGTGACCGGCGCGGTGCGGCTGGGCACCAACATGTTCGTGTTCCGGGCCGCGTCCAGCGTGTATGCGAGCAGCGCCGCCTTTCTGCTGGGACTGTTCGTGTCGCCCCAGCTCGTGGGGTACTACGCCGGGGCTGACCGGATCGCACGCGCCTTCCAGGGGCTGCTCAGTCCACTGCACCGCGCCCTGTTTCCCCGCTACGCCCGGATGGTCCACCTGCCGCCGGCGCAGGCCCGCGAGGCGCTGGCGTCCGGCATGCGGCTGATGGCGGGCGCCGGGCTGCTGCTGTCGCTGTGCGCGGTGTTCGGCGCGCCGCTGCTCGTTCAGATCCTGCTCGGCCCGGCCTTCGGCGAGTCCGTGCCGCTGCTGCGCGTCCTCGGGCTGCTGCCGGCCGTGATTGCCGTCAACATCGTCCTCGGGCTGTTCTGGCTGCTGCCGCGCGGAATGGACCTCACGTTCAACCTGACCGTCCTGGGCGCCGCCGCTCTGAACGCAGGGCTGATCGTGTGGCTGGTGCCGCGCGGCGGTCCGCTGGCCATGGCCGGGGCGGTGGTCGTCACGGAACTGGCCGTGCTGGCCGTCCTGACGGTCGCCTACGCCCTGACCCGGCGCGGACCTGTGCCGGCCGAGACGCTCGGTCGGTCGGCCTGACATGCGCCTCTCCCGTGACCAGCTGGATTTCTGGGGCTACGCGGCCCTGTTCAGTCTGTTCCTGGGCACCTTCTCGCTGTTCGGCACCCTGCACGCCCTGAACCCCGCCGCGGCCGACGGCGCGACGCTGCTGTGGCTGGCCGTCACGTGGCTGGCCTCGGGGCTGGCGCTGCTGAGCCTGCGCCACCTGCCGCTGCCCGGCGTCCTGCTGACGCTGCTGGGCCTGATGCCGTACGGGTACTTCGCGTGGCTGTACTTCACGGGCGCGCCCATGGTGGGCGCCTTCAGCTACTTCTACAAGTTTTCCTCACTGCTTGTGTTCCCGGTCGTGTACCTGTGGTGCCAGCGCCGCAGCGACGCCCGGATCGAGCAGACCCTGATGCTGCTCGCCACGGTCCTGGCGGCGCGGGTCCTGATCGCCTTCGCCGTCCCCGGCCTGTTCCCCGGCCGGGCCGGGAACGGTCAGGCGGCCCTGTGGGACGACGTGACCATCTACGAGCAGGTGGGGCCGCTGGCACGCGTGTTCTATCCGGGGGTGGCGCTGCTGTTCTTCGCGCTGATCGTCTCCGTCGAGCGCGCCCTGACCCGTCCGGAAGGCATGCGGTTCGAACTGGCCCGCGCCGCCTTCTTCACCCTGGCCCTGTCCTGCACCCTGACCCGCGGGTTCCTGTTGACGACGGCGGCGCTGATCACGCTGTACGTCATGATCCGCTGGCTGACCACGCAGGTCAGCCAGTCCCGGCGGGTCCGGCTGCTGACCGCCGGCGCCCTGTTCGTGCTGGGGGCCGGGGTCGCGGTCACCACCACCCCGGCCGGTCTGGCCGTCACCCGTCTGGCCGAGCAGTACGCGGGGCAGGAACGCTTCAGTCTCGACGGCACCAACATCGACTGGCGTGCGGAGCAGGCGCGGCTGGCCTTCACGCTGGTCCAGACGCCCGAGCAGCGCTGGATCGGGGTCGGTACCAACGTCACCATCCCGGAGGACATCAAGGCCCCCAACCCCTGGGAGACCACCGGGGAACTTCACTACTCCTTCCATTCGGTCCAGTGGACCTTCGGGTACGTCGGGCTGCAACTCCTGATCTGGGGAGGGCTGCTGCTGCCGCTGCTGAGCGCGCTGCGCTGGCGCCTGCGTTCCCCGCTCGCCCTGACCCTGCTGACGACCCTGGCCTTCATCTCGGTGATCGGCAGTTACACCATCGTCTTCACGAACGCCGACTGGAATTTCATGATGGTCGTCTGCAGCGCGTTCCTGCTGGCCCGCGCGCAGCAGGCCGCGCAGGCGCACCGCTGGTTCTCCGCGCCCGAACCCCTGCCCTGGCGGCCCGGAGTGCCTTCCGGGACGCCCCTGGAGCCTTATGACTGAACGCATGTCGGCCGTGACGGTCATCGTCATCAACTACAACCAGACGGACCTGACCGTCGCCTGTCTGCAGTCCCTGCGGCACCTCACCCGCCCTGGCCGGGTGGTCGTCGTGGACAACGGTTCGCGCCCCGAACAGCTGGAGCGCCTGCGCGCGCACCTGCCGGCCCAGGATCTGCTGGTCCTGCCGGTCAACGTCGGCTTCACGGCCGCCAACAACGCCGGCAGCGCCTTTGCCCTGCGGACCGGCGAACCGGAATTCCTGTGGTTCCTGAACAACGACACCCTCGTGGACCCCGGCGCCCTGGACGCCCTCGTCCGCAGGGCCCAGGAGCGGCCCGACATCGGCGCGGTCGCGTCCGTCCTGTACGACATGGGCACCGAAACCGTGCAGGCGTACGGGGGTGGCCGCGTCAGTCTCTGGAAGGGCGAGTCCCGGCTGCTCAGACGGACCGTGCCCGACGAGCAGCTGGATTTCCTGGCCGGCACGAGCCTGCTGGTCCGGGTGCTGGCCATCCGGCAGATCGGCCTGCTCGACGAGCAGTTCTTCATGTACTGGGAGGACACGGACTACAGTTTCCGGTTGCGGGCCGCCGGGTGGGCACTGACGGTCGCGGCCGATTCACGGGTCTGGCATCTCGGCGCGGTCAGTACGGGCGCGAACACGGCGACACGCAAATCCGAGACGTTCGAGCGGGTCTTCTCGCAGAGCACCGTGCGCTTCTACCGGCGACACGCGCCGCTGCCCATCGTGCCCCTGACCTGCGGCCTGGGATGGTACTTCGTCAAACGCCTGCTGAAACGGGAGTGGCCGCAGGCGCGCGCCATCGTGCAGGGAACGCTGGCCGCCTTCAGGCCCCCGCCAGCCCGCGGGCTGCCGTCCTCGGGAAGGCCCTGAGCGGCGGGCCGGTCATCCGGACGGCCGTCTGGAGCACGCCATGTGAGACGGACTGCCGTCTGTGTCGCCGACAACCCGGACATTCACCGGGTTGCCGAATCCATGCCCGGCAACGGCTTCGGCTCGCACTCGCTCTGCTGCGCAGTTGTGCGACTCCGCTCGGATGGAAGCCCACCGGCAATGAGCAACGGCTGCTCATGCTGCGCTCATGGGCAAGATGGGGTGGACCTCACACAGGGTCGCCCCGGCCGGAACCCCCATTCGCAGGATTCCGGGCCAGGAAAGGAGTGATCATGCCAAGACGGCTGCAGTTCCCTGGATGCCTCCTGCTGAGCGCGCTGGTCGCGTCCGCCGGCGCCTCCTCCCTGAGCGGCGAGGCCCGCAGTTTCGTCGAGCGCCTCGGCCGTGCCAGCGGCGTCCCGCTGAGCGCGCCACTGTTCGTCGGCATCAACGCCAGCCAACGGGTCGCCAGCACCTTCCAGAAGAGCGGCCGGTGCGTGACCGCGCCGACCCTCGGCCTGCTTCAGCGGCAGCCGGCCAGTCCCGGCGTGCGCGCGATGCTGATCCTGGAACTGCGCTGCGTGCAGATGGTGAATGGCCAGACCCTGACGGCCGAGTCGGCGCTCGCCCTCGCGAACGGCCTGGGCCTGAACGTGGCGAACATCAACGCGATGCTAAATGACCCGCTGGCCGTCAACCGGCTGCTGGACGCCGCCCAGCGCCCCGTGACGCCGATCACGCCCACCCGGTAAGGGCCGTGGCCACTCCCGGTTTCCCGGACCGTGCCGCGACCAGTCACTCTCTTGCACCGTCACCGGACGTCCGGGCGGCACTGGGAGTTCCCAGTCACGTCACCTCCCTCCTCCTGAGCGCCGCCGGCGTCCTGACGGGCGCGGCGCTGTGCCTGAGTGCCGCGCAGGGCTTCGTGCTCGGGCAGGCGCGCACGCAGGCGCAGCTGGCGCGCGAGCAGGGACAGTACGACCTGGCCACGCAGCGCCTGCAACGGGCGCTGCGGTTCACGCCGCACGCCTGGGAAGGCTGGTCGGACCTGGCCCTCACCGCCCGCTCGGCCTGGGTCTTCCAGCAGCGCCCCGAGCAGCTGGCGCTGGCCCTGAGCGCGTACGCCCGCGCCGCCTCGCTGAACCCGCAGAGCGCCGTCCCCCGCACCGAGCGGGCCCGCACCTTCCTGGTCGCCGGTCAGGCGGGCAACGCCATGGACGAGTACCGGAACGCGCTGGCCCGCGACCCCCACAGTCCCGGCCTGCGGGTCGCGTTCGCGCAGGCGCTGGAAGCCGGCGGGCAGCCGGACGCGGCGCTCGAACAGTACCGCGCGGCCGCCCGCATCGACGCGAACGAGTACTCGCAGGACGCCGAACGCCGGCTGGCGCCCCCCGCCCCGCCCGCAGTGGGTGAGCGGTGACGGGCCGGGTCACGGTGACGGCCACGCCCGGCGGGACGGGGCTGGCCGGCGTGGCCGTCCGGTCCCACTGGCGGCAGGCGGCGCTGCTGTCGCTGGCGGGCGCGGCCGCGTGGGGGCCGCTGGCGCAAGGCAGCGCCTTCGACGGGGGCCGCGCCGGGCTGATGCTGCTGACGGCCGTGACGGTCCTGACCTTCACGCAGGCCGCCGCGCGGGGCGAGGTTCCCGCGCGGCCCGGCGTGTGGGGCGGCGTCACTCTGGCCCTGATCGTCTGGATCCTGCTGGGTGCCCTGCGGGCGCAGGAGTCGTTCGGGGCGCAGCAGCAGGGGGCGCTGCTGATCGGGGCGCTGCTGCTGGGCCTGAGTGCGCGCGCCCTGCTCACGGGTCCGCTCGTCCGCGCGCGGTTCGGGGCGCTGCTGTGCGGCGTCGTGGGTGTCATGGCCGCCGCCGTGGTGTGGCAGCGCCTGACCGGCGGCTTCACGCTGCGGGCCGATCCGGCCGCCGCGACGGGTCTGTACTACCATCCCAGCCACTACGCCGGGTTCGTGACCCTGGCCCTGCCGGTGGCCGTGTGGGGCCTGACGACCGGCGGTCACGCCAGCTGGCGGCGCCGGTCCCGGCTGGCACTCCGGGCAGTCGGTGGGGTGTCGGCCGTGATCCTGACCGTGTCGCTGGCCTTCACGCATTCCTCCAGCCTGCCGACCGCGCTGCTGGCGCTGGGACTGGCGGTCTCGGCCGCGCTGTGGCGCTGGCGCCGCTGGGACGGGGCGGCCGCCCTGAGCGTCCTGCTGCTGGGCGCGGGGACCGGCGCGTGGCTGCTGGGCAGCGCCGACGGGCAGCGCCGCCTGGACCGGCTGATGGGCGGCACCCAGACCAAGAGCGTGGGCCGGTTCCTGCAGGAACGTCAGGCGCTGTGGACCATCGACCGGCAGGTCGCGGCGAACGCCGGGGTGCTGGGGGTCGGGCCGGGCAACTTCGTTCACGTGGCCCCGCAGTACCGCCCGGCCCAGGCGACGGGCAGCAACGATCACGCCTTCGGGTTCGTGAACTACGCGCACAACGACTACTACCAGATGGCCGCAGAGCACGGGCGCGCCGGAGTCACGCTGTACCTGCTGATCCTGCTGCTGACGCTGTGGACGCCGCTGCGGGCGCTGCGGGACGGACGGCGGATGGACCCCCTGGCGGTCGCCGCGCTGTGCGGCCTGCTGCCGCTGTGGATCGCCGGGATCTGGGACGGCAACGCCACGGTCGTGCCGGGCACGGTCGCCTGGGCGTGGCTGCTGATGGGCGCGGCTGTGTCCGGCGTGCAGGACCGTCAGGGTGCCCACATGCACCGCCTGACACGGGAGGTGAAGCGGCCATGACACCCACCGGTGAAGACCTGGACCTGACCCGTTCGTTCGGGGCGCTGCGGCGCGCCGCGTGGCTGATCGTGCTGCTCGCGGCGCTGGCCGGCACCGGCACGTACTTCGCGTTCCGGGAGCAGACGCCGCTGTACCGGGCCGAGACGATGATCCTCTCGGCCGGATCGCAGACGGGCAATCAGCGCGTGAACGACACGCTGGTCAGCGCGCCGCCCCTGCCGCCCGGCGCGATCAAGGGCGCCCTGAACAGCCAGAACGTGCAGGGCGTGGTCCGCGACCGCCTGAGCGAGATCCGGGAGCTGACGCCCGCCGAACGGGCGCGGCTGGCTGCGGACCTGAACCAGGCCATCTCGACCGGCAAGGGCGAGACACTGACCATCGCCGGGCAGTCGGACCTGTACGGCAACGGCACGTTCCTGCTCAGCGCCCTGCACGAGAACCCGCGCGTCGCGGCGAAACTGGCCAACCTGGCCGGGAACGCCCTGCTCGCCTGGGATACGCAGCGGGGCCTCGTGAAGGTCACGGCCGCCGCCGACGTGCTGCGGCTGCAACTGACCGACATCGAGCGGCGGATCGCGCAGACCGGCGCGGACACCCGGACGCCCTCCAGCCTGCGCCAGACCCTCCTGACCCAGCGCTCGGACCGCCTGGACGCCCTGAACCGCCTGCTGGCGCTGGAGAAGGCCGTGGTCGGCTCGCTCACGATCGTGGCGCCCGCCGCCGTGCCCAGCCGGCCCATCGCGCCGAAACCCACCCGCAACGCGGTGCTGGTCGGCGCGTTCGTCCTGGTGCTGCTCAGCGCCGGCGTGATGGTCCGGGCGTCCCTGAACCGCCGCGTGGGTTCTGACCGGGACCTCAAGGAGCTGCGGCTGCGGCTGATGGGCGAGGTGCCGCGGCTTCGCCTTCCCCGCCGGGGCCGGTCGCTGCTGGTCGCGCTGCGGCTGGGCCGCTACTCGGACAGCGTCGGGTTCCTGTCCGCCGGGATCCGCAACGTCCTGCCGGATCATCCGGACGGCGCGCCCATCGTGATGGTCACCTCACTGTTCAGCGGGGACGGCAAGTCGAGCATGACGGCCTCCATTGCCGATGCACGCGCCGCGAGCGGAGAGCGCGTCCTGGTGATCGACGCGGACCTGCGCCGCCCGTCGCAGGTGGGCCTGTGGCAGATGGCGGCGCACGCCGCCGAGTGGGTTAACCTGCCCGGCGCGGACCCGCTGCCGGGTGAGGAGGCCCGCGACCTGCTCGGCGCGCTGCAACACCCGGACCGGGCGCAGGCGCGGCGCCTGCGGGAGAACCTGCACCTGATCTCTCCGCGGCCCGCCAGCCACGATCCGGGCTTCCTGTCGAGCGTGGCGTTCCGGCACGCGGTCGCCGGGTGGCGCGGCCGGTATGACCTGATTCTGGTCGACTGCCCGCCCGCCCTGGCCGTGGCGGACCCGTTGATGCTGGCCCCCTACGTGGACGGCGTCCTGATCGTCCTGGCCGCCGACCGGGCCACCATGGGCGGCGTTCAGCGCCTGCTGGACGCGCTGGTGCTCGCGAACGCGAACGTGCTGGGCGTGGTGCTGAACAAGGTCAATCCCCGTGAACGCACCACCCGCTACGGCTACGGCTACACGCAGCGGCCGTCCGTGCCGCTCTACCGGGCCGACACGAAGGAGATGAAGTTCTGACCGCGATGTTCGGGTGTCCTGAGAAGTTGCTCCAACACGCCTGAACATCGCGGCGGCACTACGGAACATCGCCGGACTGTCAAGGAAACAGACGGAATTCGTATTACAAACCATTCAATCGGAATTTGCACAACGCTATCTGAAGAGGACGGACTTCTCATCCGGGGAGTCCGTCCTTTTCTGTCAGCATGTTTTTTTGTGCAGATTTTTACATAAAGCAGGACAGAGGCAATTGTTTCACACGGAAGATGAGCCTGAAAAGTATGCGCCCGGTGGGGACAAACATTGCAGCGCGATCTTTTAGACACACAACCCCTCAATGATCCTCATGGAAATGCCTCCTATATTTCTGCACTGAGTCTAGACCTGAATAGACTGATTCCCACCCCTGTGCGCCACAGCAGTGGATGAACTTTTCCACTCTCTGGCTATTTCTTTACGTGTCGTTTCCTACAGGAAACATTCTTACAGAAAAAGAACGTAACAGAAATCTTACATTCTCGCGGGTAAATTAATTTATGGGACCCGTTAGAGAGTGGTAAGTAGCCGTCAAATAAGGTTATCGCCATGAAATCTATCAACCCTCACCAGTCCCTCCTCCTTCTGATCACCGCCGGGCTCCTCGCGAGCTGCTCACAGTCGGCACCCGCTGCCGCGCAACCGTCCGAAGGGGCCCCGACGGTCACCGTCACGACCGTGGAAGCCGAAACGGCCGAACTGACCACCGACACCCTGGACCTCCAGCCCCAGGGAGTGGTCGAACCCGGCGCCCCCACCGGCGGCGAGGTCATCACCGACCCCAATGCCAGCGGCAGCAAGGCCGTGAACCTGCTCAGCAACGGCAGCACCGTCGCGTTCAAGCTGGGCAGCGCCGTGACCGCCGGACAGCACGAACTGAAACTCCGCGCCCGTGGCGTCCTGTACAACGGCGCCCCCATCGTCACGGTCCGTATCAACGGCAAGGAAGTGGGCCGGGCGACCCTCTCCAGCGCCACCTACAGCGACAGCACGGTCGGCACGTTCCAGCTGACGGCCGGCGACGTCGTCTCCGTCACCTTCATCAACGACGCGTACGGCGGGCCGGGCCGGGACCGCAACGCGGTGATCGACCACCTGATCCTCACGCCCCGCACAGCGACCGCGACGCAGCCGGTCGCGCCGGCACCCGCCCCGACCCCCACCCCTGCTCCGGCGCCCACCCCGACCCCCGTGCCGGGCGACTCGGTCAGCGTGAAGGATTTCGGCGCGCGTGGCGACGGCCGCACCGACGACACGGCCGCCCTGCGCCGCGCCCTCGCCACCCGCGGCAAGAACATTCACTTCCCGGCCGGCACGTACCTCGTCGGCTCGGTCGTGACTGTCGACGGGGCCAGCAGCCAGAAACTGACCGGCGCCGGAGCGATCGTCCAGGCCAGTGCCTCGTTCGTCCGCCAGGGCGACAACGCGGTCCTGTACATCAAGAACGCCCGTGACCTCGTCGTGGACGGCCTGACCGTCACGGGCCACCGCACGGACAGCACCAACTCCAGCGTCGACATTGACGGGGTCCGCATCGCGAGCAGCCAGAACGTCACCCTGCAGAACGCCACGGTCGGCCGCGCCCCCACCAACGGCCTGACCATCGTGTCCTCCCAGAACGTCACGGTCCAGGATTCGAAATTCGCGCACAGCACCCGCCACGGCATCTGGTCTTCCAAGAGCGACAACGTCCGCCTGCTGCGCAACACCGTGCAGGGCAACGGGGCTCCGAACAACCTGACCTACGGCGGCATCGGCATCCTCGCCACGGTCGGCACCGGCTTCCACGCCGAGGGCAACACCATCACCGACATCAGCGACACCGCCACCAAGACCGAGGCCGTCAGCAACGTCACGTACCGCAACAACACCATCCGGACCTTCGGCAAGGACGGCATCAAGGTCATGCCCCATCCGCCGAGCGGCGTCAACGTCGTCAGCAACGCCGTCATCGAGGGCAACACCATCAGCGGCTACAACGGCTGGTCGTACGACGGCAGCGGCAGCATCCTGATGCAGTCCACACTGGGCGGCAGCATCCGCAACAACACCGTCACGGGACCGACCAGCACGAGCGGCACGCAGGACGAGGACGGCATCCGCGTCAACACCTACGGCAGTGGCCCCCGCTCGACCGACATCACCGTGCAGGGCAACCGGATCCGCGGCGTCAAGACCGGCCTGCGCCTCAACGCCGACAAACTGAACGTCACGGACAACCGGGTCGAGGCCAAGACGTACGCGGCCGTCCTGGGCGGCACGAACATCAACCTGACCGGCAACCCGGAACTGACGGGCGGCGCCAACATCACCGTGCTGTTCGACACCGGCACCCAGGCCAACCTGACCGGCAACACCCTGACCGGCCCGGACGTGGGCATCTACGCGGCGAACAGCGGGAACCGGGGCGTCATCTCCCAGAACACCTTCGCCAGCACCTACAAACGCACGGTCGTGGCCGGTTCCGGCGTCACCGTCAACCCCTGAGCGCCAGAGACACCTGACGGAAGTGCCCCCAATGCGGGGCACTTCCGCTGTCCTGTCGCCCGGCCCGGCCAGCCACGCCCGAGCGCCGCATCCGGCCCTGCGCTGCTCATACGGACTCCGGTTGAATGGACTTTGCACCCCATTCAACCGGAGTCCGTATCAGGAGATGATGTCGATCTCGGACATGGAGGTGGAGGCGGATTCGATGCGCTGCTGACGCAGGGTGCCCATCTCGCGTTCGTTCAGGGCGTTCTGGGCCATGACGATGGTCTGGCACAGCAGCAGCAGCGAGGCGCTGACGCTGCTGCTCAGGGCGCGGGTGCCGCCGGCGCTGACGACGACGCCACGCTGGCCGTCCGTGAGGATCAGGACGGTCGGGCCGACGAGCAGCCCGGCGGGGTCCGGTGAGTTCCAGGCGCGGGCGCGGCCGGCCATCAGTTCGGCCCGCCACGCGTCGGTGGCGGGGGCGGAGTCGGCGCTGGGGGCGGCCGCCGTGGTGGTGATGTCAGGCAGGGCCAGGAGGTCCGTGATGGCCTGACGGACCACGTGGCCCTCGTCGCGGGGCAGCGCCGTGAAGCGGGTCACGACGTCTTCCTGGGTGAGTTGCGTGGCCTGCCAGGCCTGCACGGCGCCGATCAGGCTGGGTTCGTTCTGTTCGCTCACGCGGGGTCACCTCTGCTTCCACTATAGCCCAGCGGCGCAGACGCAAAAACCGGCACCCACAGGGGAGTGCCGGTCCGGTATGCGGGAGGGATCAGGCGGGCAGGTCGCGTTTGTTCGCGCGGAGGCTGGCGATCACGGCCACCACGATGAAGCCCGCGCCGATCAGGCCCGTGATGACTTCGGGGATGTGCACGTCGCGGTTCATGCTGATCAGCATGATGATCGCCAGCGCGCCGATGCCGTAGTGCGCGCCGTGTTCCAGGAACCGGTAGGCTTCCAGGGTGCCTTTCTTGACCATCATGATGGTCAGCGAGCGCACGAAGATCGCGCCGATGGTCAGACCGGCGGCGATCAGCACGATGTCGGTCGTCAGGGCGAACGCGCCGATCACGCCGTCGAGGCTGAAGCTGGCGTCCAGGATTTCCAGGTACATGAAAGCGCTGAAGCCGGCGGCCCCGGCCTTGGCGGTCACGTTGTCCGCCTCGAACAGGTTGCCGATGGCGTCCATGACGAGGTAGACCAGCAGGCCGATGAAGCCGGCGCTCAGGGCCTGGAGTTTCTCCTCGGGCGCCACGAAGTACTGCGTGATGACCAGCAGCAGCGTGCCGACGATCACGGCCTGCACGGTGTCCAGCTTGCCGATGCGGGCAAGGACCCCCTCGGTGCGCTGGAGCCAGTGCTCTTCCTTGTCGGGGTCCATGAAGTACTTCAGGAACACCATCATCAGGAACGCGCCGCCGAAGGCGCTGATGGACACGTGCGCCTTTTCCAGCTGCTGGGCGTAGAACTCGGGTTCACCGAAGGCGGCGCGGACCACCTCGATCATGCCCAGGCCCGAGGTCGCGGCCACGATCACGATCGGGAAGATGAAGCGCATGCCGAACACGGCGATCAGGATGCCCCAGGTCAGGAAGCGGCGCTGCCACTTCTCGCTCATGGTGCGCAGGACGCTGGCGTTCACGACGGCGTTGTCGAAGGACAGGCTGACTTCCAGCACGCCCAGCAGCACGGCGATGATCAGGGCGTTGGCGAGGGCCGTCCAGGTGCTGCCCCCACGGACGTACCCGTCCCACGCCGCGACCACGAGGCACACGACGGTGACGAGAATGGAGAAGCCGAAGAACTCACGGAGGGTTTTCATGACCTGTTGAACTCCTGTCGGGGCGCGGACCAGGGTGGTACGGCCCCCGAATGTGGGCGGAAGGGACGGATCAGACGATTCCGGCCGGGGGCGTGAGCGTTCACGGCCGGCCGGAGGTCAGGTCAGCATACTGCGCGGCTGTCAGCGCGAGGGGTGCTGGCCCATGAGGAATCAGGTTGAGTGGCGTGGACAGACCGCTCTATCCGGGCGGAAGCGGAGCCGGGTGCGGACGTGGGCCGCGTCCGGGTTCAGACGGACTGCCGTCTGTTTCGCCGACAGATGGGAACACCACCGATCTGCCCGCTCCACGCCCGGAACCCGTTTTTCTTCTCCTCTGCGGGGCAGCTCTACGAGTCGCATCCGCTCGGATTGAAAGGACTTTGCAACCCTTTCAATCGGAGTCCGTATCAGACGTTCACGCCGTAGTTGCGGGCCATCGGGCCCAGGCCGCCGGCGAAACCCTGCCCAACGGCGCGGAATTTCCATTCGCCGCCGTAGCGGTAGATCTCGCCGAAGATGACGGCCGTCTCGGTGCTGAAGTCCTCGCCCAGGTCGTAGCGGGTGAGTTCCTGGCTGTTGTCCTCGTTCAGGATGCGGATGAATGCGCCGCCCACCTGCCCGAAGTTCTGGCGGCGCGCGTCGGCCTGATCGATGGTGACGGCCACGGCGATCTTCTCGATGTCCGCCGGGATCCTGGTGAGGTCCACGCGGATGCTCTCGTCGTCACCGTCGCCGACGCCCGTGCGGTTGTCGCCGGTGTGTTCGACGCTGCCCTCGGCGCTGCGCAGCTGGTTGTAGAAGATGAAGTCGTGGTCGCCGCGCACGCGTCCGGCGGCGGTCAGCAGGAAGGCGCTGGCGTCCAGGTCGAAGGCCTGACCGTCGGTGCTGCGTGGATCCCAGCCGAGCCCCACGAGGATGCGTTGCAGGTTGGCGTCCTGCTTGCTCAGGGAGATGTTGCCGCCTTTCTGGAGGGAAAGAGCCATGAGGGTACCGTCCTTTGCGTGAGGGGGAAGGGTCTGTACGGATTCGCCCGGCCTGAACGGGCTTTGCAGCCCATTCCGCCGGAGTCCGTCTTACAGGTGGGGGCGGATGTCGGGGAGGTTGTCGGTGTACGTGCGCCCGCGCGAGGAGGTGCCGATGGCCGTCATGGTCCAGTCGTTGCCGCTGCGCTTGAGGCTGGCGAGGATCATGGCGGTGTGGTCGCCCTGCACGCTGAGGTTGAAGCGCGCGATTTCCTTGTCGCCCTGGGTGTTCACGAGGCGGCAGTAGGCGTTGTCGACCTGACTGAAGTTCTGGCCGGTGTAGTTGTTGACGCTGAACACGACGGTCTGCACGCTGGCGGGCAGGCGGGTCAGGTCCACGGTGATGGTCTCGTCGTCGCCGTCACCGGCGCCCGTGCGGTTGTCGCCGCTGTGGCGGACGCTGCCGTCCTTGCTCTGAAGCTGGCGGAACCACACGGCGTCGACCAGCTGGCCGGACGCGTCGAACATCAGGGCGTTCGCGTCGAGGTCCACGTCGACGCTGCCGCCGCCGAAGCCCAGGAAGCCCTTCTTCTTGATGGCGTCCCAGCCGAGGCCCATGCGGACGGTCTGGAGGCTGGGTCCGGCTTCCTTGGCGAGGCTGATCTGCTGGCCTTTTTGCAGTGAGATGGGCATGTCGGTACTCCTTGAGGGGGAATGAGGGAGGGGGGGCGGTCAGGGTGAATCTACCGGATGCGCCGCGCGTGCCGGTGGGCAGGTGCGCCCGGTCCGCGCACGACGGGGGCGCGTGGGCCGGGTCAGCGCAGGATGCCGGCCGCCTGGGCCGAGCGCTGCCAGCTGTCGAGTTCGTTGACCAGCAGCTCGAACAGCTGCGGGTCGGGGGTGGTGATGGGTGCCGGGACGCTGAAGAAGTCGGCGTTGTCGACGGCGCGGCCGCGCAGGTCGTCGAGTTTCTCCAGGAAGTCGAAGTTCACACCGCCCTGGTCGATGCCCATGAACTTCCAGAAGATCGGTTCGCGGGACGAGTCGGTCATCTGGCGGATCACGGCGTCGCGGTTGCTGCTGCCGCCGTCCGTGATGAACAGCACCAGCGTGGGCAGGGTATTCCCGGCGGCGCGGGCGTCCTCGCGGACGAGCTGCATGACCGGGCTGTAGTGCGTGCCGCCCTCCAGTTTCACGTTCAGGCGGTCCACGAAGCCGCGCGCGTTGTCCAGCGAGAGGCTCCCGGCGCGGTGGGCCTTGACCCCGAACAGGTACACGTCCACCAGCCCGTCGTCGTCGAGGCGGGCGGCGAGGGCCAGGGCGCGTTCGGCGAGGTCCTGCACGGCGCCGCTGCGGTACTCGCGGCTCATGCTGCCGCTGATGTCCAGCACGAGGTTCACGCGGTACAGCGCCTCGCCCAGCCCGCGTTTTTCCAGGCTGACGTTCGCGGTCTTGATCAGGTTAACCAGGTGCGGCTGCGTGGCCTGCGCCTTGTCCAGCAGCACCCGCTGACGCTCCTTGCGGAGGTTGACGGGCGCGGCGGGTGCCGGCGGGGTCGGGTCAGAGGCCAGGGCGGGGCTGTCGGCGGCCACCTCGCCCCCGAAGTGCCGCACCAGGGCGTCCAGGCCACCGTCGAAGCCCTGCGCGACCGTCGCCAGCCTCCACGCGCCGCCGTGACGGTAGAAGCGCACCAGCATGACGGCCTTCTCGGCGCGCAGGTGCGGTTTCACGTCGAAGCTCCCGCCGCCCGCAGCGCCGCCCACCGTGACGGTCAGCGTGCCCGCCTGCGCCACCGGTTGAGTGTCGTGTGTGGCGGCCAGCACGACCTCGGTGACACTGGCGGGCAGGGCGTTCAGGTTCAGCGTGAAGGCGGTGCGTTCCCCCTGCCCGGTCAGGCGCACCTCGCCCCCCGGACTGGCGGGCTGGTTGTAGAAGACCATGTAACGGTCGTCGGCCAGCCGCCCGTCCTGAAGGCCGAAGGCGGTCACGTCGGTGCCGGGCAGCGTGCAGTGAACCTGCACGTCCAGCGCCGCCGGGTCCAGGTTCAGGTCCGCCAGGGGCACGCGCTGCCCCGCCTGGAGGGCCGTCACTTGCTGCCCGCCGACCACTGGAATCCGAAGCCGTAGTGCTCGTCGCAGTCCTTGTGTCCGGTGAAGTAGCGTTCTTCCTTGGTGATCTGGATTTCGCCTCCGTGATTCTCGATCTGCGCGATGGCGCAGAAGGTGCGGCGCATGTCCGGGTTGCTGAGGTTCACGCTGATCTCGTTGCCGCGCGGGTCTTTCATGGTCAGCCGGCCGCCCACGCGGGTGAAGTCGCTGGTGCCCTGATAGATAAACGCGAAGATCAGGACTGTGTGGATCAGGTCCGGGCGGTGGATGGTGAGGTTCTCGCCGTCAGTGGCGGCGCCGGTGCGGTCGTCTTTGTCGAGCAGGATGAACGGCTCGAGCCGCTCGGACCCGAAACGGTTCCCGAGCGCCTGGATCACGCCTCGTTCCCCGTCGTTCAGGACATACATGCAGCCCAGGTCCAGGTCGGTGCTGGACCGCAGGAACCCGCCGCCCCGGTTCCAGTTGAGGTTCACGCGGATGGGGTCGCTGCCGCCGCCCTTGCGCAGGGACAGGCGGGCACTCTGGCCAGGTTTGTCCAGCGTGATCTTCTGCAGGCTGACCGGCGGGGTCGGCGGCGCGGCGGGGGGGGCCGGTTCGGCGCGGGGCCGCTCGCGGTTGAAGTTCAGGCCCCCAGGTGCCGGAGCCGGCGCAGCGGACGGTGTGGGAGCCGGGGCCGGCGTGGGTGGCGCGGGTGGGCGCGCGGCGGGCGTGTCGGCCACCTCGCCGCCGTAGTGGCGCACCAGGGCGTCCAGGCCGCCGTTGAAGCCCTGCCCGACCGCCCAGGCGCGCCAGACGTCCTTGTGGTACACGTCGAGCAGCATCACGGCCCGCTGCGCCTGGAAGTCCCGGCCGGTCACGCGGTACGTGGCGACCGGCGCGCCGTCCAGGTGCACGGTCACCTCGGCGTGGTCGATCTGCGCGAAGGTCGCGCCGCCGTCCACCGTGGCGGCCAGACTCAGGCGGCGCACGCTGGCAGGCAGGGCGTTCAGGTCGGCGGTGAAGGTCTTCTCGCCGCGCGCGCCGCCCTGCATGTTCAGCGCGCCCTCGGGCGAGCGGGGCTGGTTGTAGAAGATCATGTAGCGGTCGTCGCTCAGGCGGTCCTGGGCGTCCAGGCCGAACAGGATCAGGTCGTATTCCGGGGCGGGGCCGGTCACGCGGGCCGTGACGCTCAGCGTGGTCCCGGCCCCCAGGTCGGCGAGGCGGGCTTTCTGGCCCGTCTGGAAGGTCAGCATCGGCGGGTCTCCGGGAATCAAGGAGAGCGGAGGGAGAACCGGTGGCGGCCCTCCCTCCGGGGGTGGTCTGGGTGGACGGGCAGACTCATGAACGGGCGAGGAACGCCCCGCCACCGTTCAGGTGTTCAGACGTTCACGCCGAAGTTGCGGGCCAGCGGCGCGAGGCCCCCGGCGTAGCCCTGACCGACCGCGCGGAACTTCCAGTCGGCGCCGTTGCGGTAGACCTCGCCGAAGATCATGGCGGTGTCGGTGCTGGCGTCCTCGGACAGGTCGTAGCGGGCGATCTCGGCGCCGCCGGCCTTGTTCATGATGCGGATGTACGCCTTGCTGACCTGACCGAAGTTCTGGCCACGGGTGTCGGCCTCGTGGATGGTCACGCACACGGCGATCTTGTCCACGTCGGCGGGGACGCCCGCGAGGTTCACTTCGACGGTCTCGTCGTCGCCGTCGCCCTGGCCGGTGGTGTTGTCACCGGCGTGCGTGACGCTGCCGTCACTGCTGGTCTTGTTGTTGTAGAAGATGAAGTCGCTGTCGCTGCGGACCTTGCCGCCGGCGTTCAGCAGGAACACGGTGCCGTCGAGGTCGAACTGCTGACCGTCGGTGGCGCGGGGGTCCCAGCCCAGACCGATGGTGATGGCGCTGAGGCCCGGAGCTTCCTTGGAAAGTGAAACGTTACCGCCTTTGGAAAGTGATACGGCCATGCTGTCCTCCTGGGTGCGGCCCGCGTCTGCGGCGGGCGCGTTGAATGGAATCGGGTGTTCGCGGACGGTGTGCGCTGGGAGCAGGGTGCCTCCCGAGTGTACAGGCCCGCGCTCCGGCCCGCTCCGCCGGAGCGTATCCGGCCGGACCGTGCGGCGCCGCTGATGCTGGCACCACCGACTCTTACGGGATTCTGATGTCCGGAGTTCCCGCCGGACGCGCCAAGCACGAAATCTAAAGCCCAGCTCAAGGTCAGATGTGACGGAGTTGAGACGGACTCCGATGGAATGGGCTGCAAAGCCCGCTGGGTCCGAGCGGACGCGACTCGAAGAGCTGCTCCTCAGAGGCGGAGAAAACGGGTTCCGGGCGTGGACCGACGGTTCCGCTCAGGCGTACAGGGTCTCCAGCCTCACGGCCACGTTCTTCAGGTGGTCGCCCAGCCGCTCGGCGCTGCGCCACCACGCGGCGGCGCTCAGGGCGTCCGGACCGCCGGGGCGGGCAATCAGCTCGGCGGTCGCCGCCTCGAAGCGGGCGTCCACGCGGGCGTCGAGTGCCCGGACCTGCGCGGCCAGCGCTGCGTCGCCCGGCAGGCTCGCGGCGCGCAGCGTGGCGGCCATGCGGGTCAGGTCGCCCAGCGCCAGGGCGCCCTCCGGGCCGGTCAGGTCCGGCGTGCGCGACAGGTGCCGGGCGTAGTCGCCGGCGCGTTCCAGGTCCGGGGTGCTCTGCAGGATCAGCACGGTCAGGCGCAGGTCCCGCGCGACCGGCGCCTGCAACGCCAGCAGCCGCAGGACGCCCTGCACGGCGGCGCGTTCCGCCTCGTCGATCTGCCGGTCGAGCGCCTGCACGTCCTGAACCAGTTGCGCGGGGTCCCGCCGGTCACCCAGCCGGCGCAGCTGCGCGACGAGGTGGTCCTGCATGCTCAGGAAGTGGCCGCGCACGGCGCCGAGCTGCTCGTCGAGGCGGACGGTCACGGCGCCTCAGCCGAAACGGCCGGTGACGTACGCCTCGGTGCGTTCGTCGCGCGGGCTGGTGAAGATCTGGTCGGTCACGCCGTGCTCGACGAGGTCGCCGTTCAGGAAGAAGCTGGTGGTGTCGCTCACGCGGGCCGCCTGGTGCATGTTGTGCGTGACGATCACGATGGTCGTGACCTTCTTCAGGTCGCTCATCAGGTCCTCGATCTTGGCGGTGCTGGCGGGGTCCAGGGCGCTGGTAGGTTCGTCCATCAGCAGGATTTCCGGTTCGACGGCCAGGGCGCGGGCGATGCACAGGCGCTGCTGCTGCCCGCCGCTCAGGCCGGTCGCGGGGGTCTTGAGGCGGTCCTTGACTTCTTCCCAGAGGGCCGCGCCGCGCAGGGAGCGTTCGGCGATCTCCATCAGGCGTTTCTGGTCACGGATGCCGGCGAGTTTCAGGCCGGACACGACGTTGTCGAACACGCTCATGGTGGGGAAGGGGTTGGGTTTCTGGAAGACCATCCCGACGCGGCGGCGCATGTTCACGGGGTCCACGCCGCTGCCGTACACGTCCTGCCCGTCGAGCAGGATGGTGCCCTCGACGCGCGCGCCGGGCGTGAGGTCATGCATGCGGTTGATGGCGCGCAGGAAGGTGGTCTTGCCGCAGCCGCTGGGGCCGATCAGGGCGTTGACGGTGCCGCGCTGCACGTCGAGGTCGACGGCCCTGACGGCCTGCTTGTCGCCGTAGTAGATGTTGACGTTCTTGGCACTGAGGATGGGGGTCATGGGCAGGGCTCCTTGGGTTGTCGGGGGGGGTTACTTGCGGCGGCTGGCGCGGCGGGCCAGCAGGCTGGTCAGGAAGATCAGGGTGATCAGCAGCAGCGCGCCGGCCTTGGCGAGGCGCTGGTTCTCGTCGTAGGCGCTGGTGGCGCCGCGATAGATCTCGAGCGGCAGGGCGCTCATGGGTTTGCTGGGGTCGAGGTTGATGGCGCTGTTGCCGAAGGCGGTGAACAGCAGCGGGGCGGCCTCGCCGGCCACGCGCGCCAGGGCCAGCATCACGCCGGTCACGATCCCGCCGGCGGCGGCGGGCAGGACGATGCGCAGCGTGACCAGCCACTTGGGCAGGCCCAGCGCCAGTCCGGCCTCGCGGACGGTCTGCGGCACAAGCTTCAGGACTTCCTCGGTGGTGCGGACCACGATGGGCATCATCAGGAAACCCAGGGCCATCGAACCGGCGAAGCCCGAGAAGCCGAATTGCAGCACGATCAGGCTGTACACGACCAGACCCATCACGATGGCGGGAATGCCGGCCAGCACGTCGCTGATCATGCGGACGGTCGGCATCAGCGGGTGGCGGGGGTACTCGGAAAGGAAGATCCCGCCGGACACGCCGACGAGCACGCCGATCACGCTGGCCATGGCGAGCATCTGGACGCTGCCCAGGATGGCGTTGGCGAGGCCGCCGCCCGTCTCGCCTTCCGGGGCGGGGACCTTGGTGAAGAAGTCGAGGTTGATGGCGCCCAGGCCCTCGCGGATCAGGTAGAAGAAGATCAGAATCAGGGGCGCGACGACCAGCAGGGTGGCGAGCAGGATCAGGCCGCCCATCAGCATGTTCTGGAACCGGCGGGCGGGGCTCAGGGTGCGCCCGGCGGGCGCGGCGGTGCGGACGGAGGTGGTCACTGGATTCCCTTGGGGGTCAGGCGGGCGATGATCAGGCGAGCGACGTAGTTCACGATGACGCTCAGGAAGAACAGGGTCAGGCCCAGCGTGACGACCGAGGAGCGGTGCAGGGCTTCCTGCGCGTCACCGAACTGGTTGGCGATCACGGAGGCCATGGTGCTGGCCCCGCCGAACAGGCTCTTGAGGACGTCCTGGCTGTCCCCGATGACCATCGCGACGGCCAGCGTCTCGCCGAGCGCACGGCCGAGCGCGAGGATCACGCCGCCCATGATGCCGGCGCGGGCGTACGGCAGGATGGCGCGCGAGATGACTTCCCACTTGGTGGCGCCCAGCGCGTACATCGCCTCGCGCTGCTCCTGCGGGACGAGGCGGATCACGTCACGCGCGACCGAGGCGGTGTACGGCAGGATCATGACGGTCAGGATGATGATCGCCAGCGCCAGCCCGCGCCCGTCGAAGGTGCTGGGCACGAAGAAGCACTGCAGGGTGGTCGAGCCGCTGTCCCAGAGGTTCTTGCAGGAGGTGTACAGCGCCAGCCGGGCGGGGTCCTGGAAGAAGCCCTGCTCCCAGCGGCTCAGGACCGGGGCGATCACGAACAGCGCCCACAGGCCGTACACGACGCTGGGCACGGCGGCCAGCAGTTCGATCAGGTACCCGACCGGGTTGGCCAGCCATTTCGGAGCGTACTCGGCGACGAACAGGGCGCTGGCGATGGCGAGCGGCACGCTGATGGCGAGCGCCACGAGGCTGGTGACCAGGGTGCCGGTGATCATGGCGACCGCGCCGAACACGCCCTCGACGGGGTTCCAGGTGCGCTGCGTGAAGAACTCCAGTCCGAAGCGTTGCAGGGCCGGCCAGGATTCGCTGCCCAGCAGGTAGATGCTGAGCACGAAGACGAGCACGATGACCGAGGCGAGCGCCAGGATCAGGATCTCGAACTGCCGGTCGCTGCGGCTGGACAGCGCGGACGGCGTGGGCGGTCGGGTGGGGCTGGACTGGGTTGGTTCGCTCATGGTTTCGTGACCCCTCCGGGGCGTTTGCCGCTCAGTTCACACGGCGTTCGTCAGCCCCGCGTCAGGCGCGTCGTCCGGGCCGGGCTGATGGGCGTGACGGAACGCGGCGGCCTCCCCCGTTCAGGGAGGGCCGCCGCGTTCACGGTAGGGGTGCGGTGAGGCACCCCGCCGGATTATACGGGTTCCGTCTGTTTCGCCAACAATCCGGAACTTCACCGGATGGCCGGCTCCACGTCCGGAACCCGTGTTGCTCTTACTCGCTTCGCTCCGATTGAATGGGCTGTAAAGCCCATTCAATCGGAGTCCGGATCAGAACTTCTTGCCGTCGAAGGTCATGCTGGCGATGATGGATTTGGCCTTGCTGGCCGCGTTGCTGGGCAGCTTGGAGTAATCCAGCGGCTCGTTGTACTGCTGGCCGGTCGTCACCATCCACGTCAGCAGTTTCTTCAGCGCCTGCGCCTGCGCCAGGGTGCGGTTGCCGTACTTCTGCTCCTGGTAGAAGATCACGTACGTGAAGCTCGCGATCGGGTACGACTCGGGGTTCGCGCTGTTCGTGATGCTCACCCGCGTGTCGGCGGGCATCACGACACCCTTGGCGGCCAGCGCGGCGGGTTCATGGTCGGCCGTGATGAACTTCCCGGCGCGGTTCTGCACGCTCCCGAAGGGCAGTTTGTTCTGCTTGGCGTACACCAGTTCCACGTACCCGATCGCGCCGGGCGTGCTCTTGACCACGCCGGCCACGCCGTCGTTCCCGCGCGCGCCGGTCCCGACCGGCCAGTTCAGGCTGTTGCCGGTGCCGACCTTGCTTTTCCACTCGGTGCTGACCTTGCTCAGGTAGTCGCTGAACACGAACGTCGTGCCGGAGCCGTCGCTGCGGCGAGCGACCGTGATGGGCAGCGGGGGAATGCTGACGCCGGGGTTCAGGGCGGTGATGGCCTTGTCGTTCCAGGTTTTGATCTTGCCGAGGTAGATGTCGGCCAGGACCTTCCCGGTGAACTTGAGGGGCGTGGTGACGCCGGGGAGGTTGTAGGAGGGCACGACGGCGCCGATGGCGGTGGGGACGTGCAGGAGCTTGCCGGGGGCGGCCTTCATGGCGTCGTCGCTCATGGGGTTGTCGCTGCCGGCGAAGTCGACGGTGCGTTCGGTGATCTGTTTCTGGCCGGCGCCGCTGCCGACGCTCTGGTAGTTGACGGTGACGCCGGTGTCGCCCTTGTACTCGGCGAACATC
>NZ_NHMK01000032.1:0-2031 GCF_002198095.1 Deinococcus indicus
CTCCAACGCGTTCGCCTCCTCGGTCTACAGCGTGCTCACCAAGAAAGCCAAGCCTGCGGACGCCCTCAAGAGCCTCGAAACCCAACTCGCCCGCGCCAAAGGCCGCGGCTGGTAAAGCAGGGACCAAGCGGTTCCTGCAGGAGGGTGCCAGCGGTCGCAGGCACCCTCCTTGTCCTCACCTCTCAACCCTGGGGAGTTTGCTATGACCCACAGTCCCACTGAGCCTCAACTCAGCGCCGCGCAGCCACCCCGGCGCACGCGCGGCCTGGAAGCGAGCCGGGCTCGCACGGCGTTCTGGCTGCTGCTCCCGACCCTCATCGTCTTGGCCCTGGTCGCCGGATACCCACTCCTTCGCACCATCTATCTGTCATTTACAGATTACAACATCAACACGGACGCCCACCCCGTCTGGGCGGGCCTGTCCAATTACTGGTACACCACCGACGAAGGCATCGGCCTGGGCGTGCTGCAAAGCCCTGATTGGTGGCGGGCGGTCGGCAACACCCTGCGCTTCACGGTCAGTTCCGTCGTTCTCGAAACGCTGCTCGGCCTCGCGCTCGCGCTGGTTATCAACAGTAAGATCCGGGGGAAAAGTATGCTCCGCACCGCGATCCTGGTGCCCTGGGCCATTCCGACGGTCGTGAGTGCCCAGATGTGGAACTGGATGTACAACGATTCGTTCGGCATCCTATCCGACTGGGGCCAGAAGCTGGGTATTCTCGGTCAGGGTCAGTCATTCATCTCCAACACCGACACCGCCCTCTGGGCGCTCGTGGCCGTCGACGTATGGAAGACAGCGCCCTTCATGGCCCTGTTGTTGCTGGCGGGCCTCCAGACCATCCCAAGTGACATGTACGAAGCGGCGGACGTGGACGGCGCGAGCAAAGTCACGCAGTTCTGGCGGCTCACACTTCCGCTGCTCACGCCCGCCCTGCTGGTCGCGCTGATCTTCCGCACCCTGGACGCTCTGCGCGTCTTTGACATGCCGTACGTGGTGAAGGGCAACTCTCCAGAAACCATGACCATGAGCATTTACGCGCGGCAGCAGATGTTCGACAACGCCCAATTCGGGTATGGCAGTGCCGTCAGCGTCCTGATCTTCCTGATCATCATGCTCTTTACGGTTGGATACATCACCAGCCTACGCGTGCGGTTCGACTGAGGCGACTATGCGAAAACACACCCCCCTGCAATTGCTCGGTCAAGTCCTCTTCTGGGTGATCGTCGTTGTCGTGCTGTTCTACGTCCTTTTCCCGTTCTACTGGGCCATCAAGACCAGTCTGACGCCGCCCGTTGATCTGTCCCGCACCGCGCTCGCCGCGTTCCCGGACAGCATCACCTTCCAGAACTACGTCGACGTGTTTCGCGGGCAACCGTTCGGGCGCAACCTGCTGAACTCCCTGGTGGTCGCCGTCGGTACGGTACTGATCAGCCTGGTCCTGGCTTCCCTCTCGGCATACGCCCTCGGGAAGTACCGCTTCCGCGGGAAGACGGCACTGATGTACATCATTCTCGCGGTGAGTGTCTTCCCGCAGATCGCAGTGCTCGGCGGCATGTACAGCAGCATCCGGGCCCTGAACCTGTACAACAGCACCCTCGGCCTGATGCTCAGCTACCTGATCTTCACGCTGCCGTTCACCGTGTGGGTGCTCACCAGCTTCGTCCGGGAAATCCCGAATGAGCTCGAAGAAGCCGCCGTGGTGGACGGCGCGACCCCGCTGCAGACGCTCGTGCAGGTGCTGTTCCCCGTGATGGGCCCGGCGCTCGTCACCACCGGCCTGCTGGCCTTCATCAACGCCTGGAACGAGTACCTGTTCGCCCTGACGCTCACCAGCGACGACCGCGCCCGCACGGTACCCGTGGCGATCGGTTCGTTCAGTGGCGCGTCCCAGTACGAGAATCCCTTCGCGCAGATCATGGCGGCCAGCGTCATCGTCACGATTCCGCTGATTATCCTCGTGCTGATCTTCCAGCGCCGGATCGTGTCCGGCCTGACCGCCGGCGCCGTCAAAGGCTGAAGTGTCACCCGGG
>NZ_NHMK01000032.1:2069-8010 GCF_002198095.1 Deinococcus indicus
TTCCTACCCCTGATGGGCCCGTGACGCTGACTGACGTCTGGGCCGAGGGAGCCGCAACGGGTCGCCTGACCAGCGGGCGGCCCCTCGCCGACGCGGCGCTCCTGCGCCTCTTGTGCGTCATGCACGCGCGGGCGCACGGCGAACCGCAACAGTACCTGCAGCAGCACGAAGCGGGCCTGCAACTGTACGACCTCACGCGGCCCTTCATGCAGGTGCCCGCCGCGTGGACGGACACGCTCCCCGAGACCCCCATTCACGCCCTGACCCTCTGCCACGCCACCGGCCGCGACGCCACCCTCCTCGGCGGCACCCTAGACGCCTCTCCCCGGGCCGTCTCTGCAGCGGATGCAGTCCTGGATCTGCTCACCTATCACGCATTCGCGCCAAGCCGCGGCGTGACCCGCTTCCACTACAGCAAGGACACGCCACTCGCCCGGGTACTGACGTTCCACGCGCACGGAGCCACCCTTCAGGACACCCTGGCCCTGAATGCGCCGCCCGTTGCCCCGACGCCTCCCACCTGGGAGCGCGCACCAGACTGGCAGGCGTGGCGCCAGGCCGATCCCATTCCACTCGACGCGACCACCGTGCACGCATGGCCCTGGCGGAGCGCCACCCTCGTCCCGGACAGCACCACGCAGGTCAGGGCGGTCAAACTGGCCAGTGGTCCCGTCCCGACCGCAGCGCCAGAACAACCAAGTCCGGACGCGCACGCCCTGCAGTCCACCGTGCCGGAAGCGGACCACGTGCGACTGGGCCGCGCGTACGAGCAGCGCCGCAATCCCCCGTCCCGGGAGGGCCGGAGAGCCTTAGTGGATGCTCTGCGCCAAACGCTGCTCAGAGACCCCCTGGCTCCGTTGGGGTTTCGGCATGCACTAACTCAGGGTGCCCAGCGCGTCAGCGTGACGGGTCTGAGTACGCGGCCAGGTCAGCCCGTCATCCTGGGCGTCATTCAGGCGGAGCTGCCTTGGCCCACCATCGCCCCTGGGGACGCCGCAGCGTTGCTAACTGTCGTGCAGGAACAGGCGGACGCCCTCGAGCGCGTGCTGTATGTCCGGGCCAAGACAGAGGGAAGGACCCGTCAGGATGTGCAGGCGGCCCCAGACCTGCGGGTGTACTGGGAGAACGTGTGGCCGTATCTGAGTGGCGCGCTGGTAGGCGCTGTGCTTGAAGAGGTGCTTGCTGAGGTGGCGCAAAGCTGCGCGGCCAGCGCCTTGAAAGGGGCGTCATCCTCCCTGTTGCGGTTTTCTTGAAACCAGCAGTACGCTGTGCATGCAGCCTGTAGCGCATCAGCCATTAGGCGGCCCGACGCCTGTCTCTATGGTTGGAGGAGAGACAATGCGGCCCGCACAGGTTCGACTGTAACTTTAAACTAGTGAGTGGGGTGACTGCGACAGGAAGCGGCAGTCAAGAAAGATAAGGACGGCCCATGCTCACCCTCCCGCTCTTCTTTTCGTTGTTGCTGCAAACTCTCATTCGCCGTGTTTCATACATTGATTGTGGCGTCGATTCTATCTATGTCGTAGCTTTTGATTTGATTAAGATACATAGAATAATATCTACCTTTCTTTTCCATAAGTTGGATATGGCCTCCTTGTTCTACTATTTCGCCATTTTCTAGATATAATATTCTATCGACATATTTTGTTAGTGCCAGTCTATGCGTTATGATTACTGTTATTTGATCTTTCAGTATTTCCTGAACTTTGCTCAGAAAGGCGGCTTCTGAGTTGGCGTCAAGCGAAGAAGTTGGCTCATCCATAACAATGAGATCCCATTTGTCATACAACAATCTAGTGAATGCAAGTTTTTGCCATTGACCGCCGGATAAGTCAATACCGCTAGGGTCGAATTCTCGACCGACAATCATGTTCGCAGCATCATTTTGAAAATTGTCAAAGAATTTAGTATCTTCCATTAACTTAATTATCTTTGAATCGCTTTCTTGAGAATAGGCGAGCAAAATATTCTCTTTAATTGTGAAATTATACCTGCCAAAATCTTGGAACATCACTCCCACTCTGAAATCATTCTCATACGCACTAGAGAGAGAAATAACACCACTGCTAGGTGCAAATAAGCCAGATAATAATTTACCTAATGTGGTCTTTCCTGACCCATTCTCCCCAACAATTGCAATACTTTCCCGGTCTCTAATACTGATTGACAAATTTCTTATTGCCCAAGCCTCGGCGTCTGGATAAGAAAATGAAATATCACGAACCTCTATTCCCTTCTGCTCGCTGAAATGAGACTGCCTGCACTGGATGGGGTGGCTTTCTTCTATATTTAAATACCGAATATAAAATTCAAAAAACTTACGGTCTTCTAGTATTGTACTCAATGAAGAATTTATTATAATAGCATTGCTATGCAAACCGCTGAACGCCGTGAGTATAAAAATTAGGTCTCCAGCGTTGACTTTTGCATGATTTTTCGTATATCCATAAATTAATGCGAACTCCACTAATATAACCAAAATAATACCAATATTTTGGTATAAGAAGCTAGCGATAGACAATTTTTTATTCAATTTTTCAGACTCGTCACGAGAATGCTTAACCTTGTTCTGAAAGTATTGTTCTGCCTTGTATGCTCTCAGCTCAGTCTTAGAATGTCGCGAGGTCAAAAGGGAATCTAAATAAGAGTTGAATCGAGCAAGATGCACGATTCTATCGTGCCACAGGAGATTAAATTTAACGGAGCGCTTAGAAAGATATATTGAAAAATAGATCGGTATCCCAATACTAATAATATAAATATCGAAATACTTGTATAATGAAACCAAAAATACAATAAATATCACTGTATTCTGCGATATGCTTAAAATGTTTGAAAAAATTGATAGTGGACGGCTGGACATCTCGCGCTGAGCCTTGAATAGATCATCTCTGCTTTTATTAGATTCAAAATATTCCAAGGAGAGGTGTATAGTCTTGTCTATCAGCAAATTGTTTAAATAGTTCGTAATTCTCAGTGAAAGTAAATCCTTTAAAAATCCACTAGCTGCAATAGCTAAAGCATATATTGTACCGAACACAAGAATCCTACTGATGAGGATCATTGCTTCTGCTGAGCTAGTTTGAGGCGAAGCAATGACCCTCATCGAATCAGCGACAAGGTAGGGTAGAATACCTGATATGATTACAATTATTAATATTGTAGAAAGAACATAAATATTCTTAGATAATATTTCCTGATATATTTTTATATTATTCATTCTTTGCACCGATTTGTGTTCCATTAGGCGCCAAGTATTCTTTTTGGAGGCTAATGCTGGTGATTTAGAAGGAGGTTCGTCATCGCTGGGGTCATACCGATTTCTGGACAATGGCACTCAACCCAGAGAAACTGACCATTGGGATTATTTTCTACAAAGTAGTATTTCCCATCGGTTGATTTAATGATATCAAGAGCACTATAATTTAGTTTATAAGATTTGACGAACTTTCGGCACAAATCGGCTAGGTCTTCGGGGATATAGTAGATACTATGAGGAATTTCTACTTGATAATTTCGCCAATCAATCATGGTCTCAGGATCCGACTGAGAATCAATTCTACAAGAGAATACATCATTCCCAATAACTGTTACTCGTAATTCATAGTCTTTTTCAATATACTCTTGCACTAAAATCGGTGCATTTTGAACACTCTCCATTTGATTAATAATATCTTTCGTTAGGATAGTCGTCTGGGTCGTCAAAAGATCCGGCTGGTCTATTTTAAATCCCATTCTGCGAAAGTAAGAAAGATCATTGATTGATGGACCGCATAAAGTTTTATAAATTATTCTTTTCTTAACACTATTTATAAAATCTATCACATCAGATTTTCTATTTGTTATTACTGTTCGTGGTACGTTAAATCCCATGCGATGCGCACGCCGCAGCTGGTCAATTTTTCTTTCTGCCCTATCAATATTATCTGGATGACTCACCCAGTGGGTATCAATTCCAAGAAGCAACCCTCTGATTGTTGATTTAGTTTCACGATCAGCAAACAGGTTTTCTTCAATTTGAGGGGATTGTAGATAAACGGATGTAGGCCTCCTCCACCATATAGACGACACTCGATCAAGGTCAATGCTCTTTTCATTATATACATTTGTTATAACAGTTCGAAAGTTATCGTGAGAAATGTGATACTTATCGTGAATTCTATCTGTATTCAATCTAAAAAAGTCAATACCGCTCTCGTTAAAATGCTCTGCAAAAAAATCAGCATGGGTATCTTCTTCACAAGTCACGATAACAATCTTTTTCATTGGATCCCCTTTATATAGGATATGCGGTCCCAAATATCACGCTGATATAGCGAATCGATTATAAGAGATGCTCTAAATCTTATAGAACACCTAATAGGATTACATACTATAATCACTGAAATTGATACGATAACGACCAGATCAAAAGGTCCAGTCGCTATCTTATCAATGATTAACTGTAATCTTGGTTGCTGTCGGTATACGAGCCGTCTGAAACCGTTTGGGCATCAGTAGTTTGGCCCACTCCTAAAAATCCTGGATTCGTTATATAATACTGGGTCGTCGTTTTGCTTGTTGTGTAGTAAGTATTATAACCTGGATTGTTTGCCGCGCTAATACGATTAGACTGAGATTCTTCATTGTATTCTAGGGGCGACATGTCTTCTACGTGAGGGGTTTTCGCTAAATTAAATCCCAACATAAATCCTCCTTAAATGTTTAAGCGTAGTCTTGCTTTGAATCAGTATAGCTATTTGAATCGTGATCAATTTTATTAAAACCGTAGGGATCGGTTCTAATAATCTCAGTTGGCTGGCTAGTGGTCCAATAAGTGTTATACCCCGTGCCTCCCGCCAGCAGAATGCGTCCACTCTGCTTAGAGTCGTCGTACGAAGGAAGCTCTCCCTGGACAATAAAAGGGGCTTTCGAAACTTGGAATCCTAACATATTAATTTCCTCCCTACGAATACACCAAGAGAACCTTCGCAACTTTTTCGCCGCGATAGGCTTCTCTGCATCATCACTTTGCAGAAAGACAACTCTTTTGGTGTAAGGGGATCCTACGTCCGATGACACCAAGCGCAAGCAATATTTGACCAGCTCAACACATCCTGTCTATACATGTCGCTCTACGTCACACTCATCCTGAAAGGCTCAGGAACCCATTTAAAGTGCGTCTGAAAAACGTGCTGGCGCAGGTTTTCTCAGAGGCATCGTGCGCGCACGGTAGAGGTCGGAGATGGGGCACCCATGACCCGAGCTGCGTATCCAAACGATCTGACCGACGCCGAGTGGAAGGTACTTTGTCTGTGATTAGCGGTCGCTTGGGTGCCCGGCTTCCGGCCGGGCACTCCTGCCGTTACCATGCTCTCCATGGGCACTGGGGCGACTGAGAAGGATCTCTTATAGATCATCCGTCGTCAGTCCGAGCAGATCGACCAGTTGATCGCCGAGAACAAAGCCCTCAAAGCGGAAATCGCCCGCCTGAAGAAGCGCATCGAGGAACTCGAACGGCGGGAACGCAAGTACGCCGCCCCCTTCAGCCGGGAGAAGCGCACCGCCGATCCCAAATCACCAGGACGGCGTCCTGGTGAAGGCACTTTCGCCCACAAGGCCCAACCCACGCCAGAGCAGATCACGGCAACCGTTGAGGTCGACACGCCCAATACCTGTCCTCGCTGTGGGTTCACGGGCCTGCTGATCTTCGTTAGGACATGGCCTGGGTCACGGAACTCGTCCCCCAGAACGCCATGCAGGTCGCCGAGTGAACTGGATAGAGTTTGGTGGAGGGTAAGTTCAGTGTGATCCACACTGGAGGACAGAATGTCCGTACCCAAGCAGAAATTCACCGCTGAGTTCAAACAAGAAGCCGTCCGGCTGGTCCGCACGACCGGAAAGAGTTGCGCCCAGATTGCCCGTGACCTTGGCGTTCCCCCTCACTACGTCGTCCGGTGGA
>NZ_NHMK01000032.1:8020-8628 GCF_002198095.1 Deinococcus indicus
TCACCACAGGAGGCTCGGCTCAAGGAGTTGGAACGGGAACTGGAAATTGCGCGACAGGAGCGCGATATCTTGAAAAAAGCGCTGGCCTGTCTTGGCCAGAACAGCACCCGTATGGGGCTTGGCCGCTTTTTCGCGAAGCAACCCTGATCTTCAAGTCCACCCTGCGGCACCAGAACGAGTTCCCAGTGGAACTGATGTGCCGGGTTCTCGAGGTGAGCATCAGCGGGTACTACGCTTCGTGGGGAAGGCCGGAGAGCGAGAGGATCACGAAAGATCGCGTGTTGACGGAGAAAATCAGGACCAGCTTCGAGGAGAGCCGGGGAACGTATGGGGCCTTGCGCATCAAAGCCGACCTGCATGAACAGGGCGAGCGGGTCAGCCGTCAGCGGATCGGGCGACTCATGCGACAAGCGGAGCTTGTCGCGCGTGGCAAGCGGAAGTTCCGGATGACGACCAAAGTGAAATCCTCCCGCCCAGTCGCGGAAAACATCCTGGCCAGAGAGTTCACCACGGACGGCCCGAACCAGAAGTGGGTGACGGACATCACGTATCTACCGACGCATGAGGGCTGGCTGTACCTGGCGACGGTGATGGACCTGTATTCGCGG
>NZ_NHMK01000032.1:8826-21113 GCF_002198095.1 Deinococcus indicus
CGGCCTTCGAGGAGCAGGCCCTCATCCCGAACTGAGGCTCCACCAAACCCTTGACAACCTCGGGTGCTAGGGGTTGGCGACGAGACAGAAAAAGCGGAAGCTCCGGTATGCCTACCAAAGAACTTCCGCTGCACCAGTCTACTGTGACCGACCTCTTCACGATCATTTACGTCTACGTCGACGATTACCTCAAGGCCGCTGCGGGCAGCGGCCTGTTCACGTTACCCGACGAACCCAACCAGAAGGCCAGTTACGCCGAGCTCATGACCATCGCACTCGTCGGTGAGCTCCTCCACCAGCCCTCGGCACAGCAGTGGTTCGCTCAGGTACGCGTCACCTACACCTTCCTCTTTCCCTCCTTACCCGATCGCTCCCGGTATCTCCGCATCCAACTGAACCTCGAACGGATCTATGCCGACCTCGCGCTCCGATTGCCCCACTTCGATGACGACACCGTCTATGCCATCGACAGCAAACCGCTCGTGTACTGCGTTGGAGCCCGACACAAACGGCCAAGGAGCATGACCACCGCGACGAGTGGCCGCGGCGGACACGGTGGATACGGCAGAACCGGCTTCTTCTACGGGTTCAAGCTGCATGCCGTGATCGACGATCACGGCATGCTCGTGCGCTTTGCCATTGTCCCTGGGAGAGAGGGAGACCCACCCGTGGCACGGGCGCTCTTGGATCCCCAGGAAGCGGCGTTGGTCCTGGGCGATCGAGGGTACCAGGGCTGTGGCGTGTATGCCCAGCCGAAGAAAAACTTCAAGAAGCCACGCCACTGGTGGGGGGCGATGCAATGGGTGAGGAAAACGATCGAGACTGTTTTTTCGCGTCTGGATCGTTCTTTTCACTTGATGTTGCCACAGTTGAATTCGGAGAGATCCATTCGGGCACACGTGTGTCGCAAGATCGCCGCCCACAACTTGGGCCTCTATTTCGGAGGCTGCTGAACCCCTAGCACCCGAGGTTGACAGATCAGATCTGCAGGTGGGCGTTTATTCGAGCGAGGCATCGCTCATCAAGCGTACTTCAATCCCGATTTACCGGCGTAGAAAAAAATCCCCACATGCGTGGGGCGAAATGAAGCGTCGCGGTGCGCAGAAATCCTCGCCCTGAACCATCCCCAACAGGTGGGGCAAACTTGTCTGCGGCCTGGGCGCTATTGATCGTGATTGACCCATCTCCACGCATGTGGAGTCCACTGGCCCAGCCTCCGAAGAGGCCGACCTTACTCTAGCGGACGAATCAGGAGCAGACCAAAACCAAACCGCTTGGCGCGGCCCACGCCCCGGTATAGAGCGCCTACGATCTGCGCCTCATCAATGGCTTCCAACTCGCCACTGACCGTCACGCTCGGCAGAGGAGGTGCCTGCCGGTCAATCCGGTACCCCCGCTCCCACTGCGTCGCGTAGCTCAACACCTCAAACCCGTGCCGCTGGCCCAACCGCTCGATGAATGGGTCCAGTTCACCAGCGCCGCGAAGCGCCCGCACGGTCTTCCCAGTCGAGCGCGTGACTGGGCACAGCCTGACCTCAAACAGCACCCGCGCGCCACGCGCCACAGTCGGAGCGTACACCTCCGTGGTCAGGGCGGTCACGGCGTCCCCCCAGCGGGACGGGTCAAAGCGCTCGTCATCGGTGAGAACCGTGAAGCGCGTTCCTGTCACGTTCTGAGCGCGGAAGAGGGTGTGCGTGTCAGCCCGGCTGGCTGCCTGCAGGAGGCGGTTGTGCATGTGGCGCGCGTCCGTGTACATGGCGGCGCGATCCGCGAACCTGACCTGGATCAACTGCGTCATGGCGCTGCACTGACCGTCTGGATGTGCGTGAGTGTCAGTGTCCGGTTTGCAAATCGGCGCTCCGGAAGCGGTTGATCCGGGCGGGTGTAGTACCCTAATGGATCCTCGATGAGCGCCAGGCGCCGGCCACCGGTGCCCGTCAGGTCCGGCACCTCCGCCATGACCGTCAGGGGTTCAGCGGTCTTTGGTGCCTGCACGTAGAGAGGCCGGGCAGGCGGACACGAGCGCCGACCGAGATACGGCGGAAACGCCGGATTCAAAAGGGCCTCACCCACGCTGCCGAGGATATAGGCAGGGCCTTCAAGCAGGACCAGAAAGGCCGCTCCATACAGGTACTCCCGCCGGACGGGTGTCAGGAACGGGTTGACGCTGCCGTCGGCCCGGAGGGCCTGGCGAACAATCTGAAAGTCCGATTGCACTTGTCCTGGGTCGTCTACACGCACATGCAGCATGAGGGCGTGAAGATCATCCTGCGGATCCGTGAAGGTGCGTCCGAGCGCCGCAGCGACCAAACCCAGAACGGCACTCTTGGTGGGCGTCGTGCTGGTGGGTTTCTCACGCTCGTGCGTGCCGATTCCGAAGGCCATCATGGGGCCCTGCAGGGCTAGGGGCAGGGTCAAGGTGGTCATTGAAGTTCAAGTACCCGGCCGATCGCCTCGTCCAGCGTGCGGCTGGCGGTCAGGCTGGGCACCAGGTGCGGGTAGGCGCTGACCAGGGCCGAGGTGGTGCGGCCGTTGCTGTACACGCGTTCGGTGAAGTCCAGGTGGTCGTGCAGGCGACGAATGCTGGCGGCCACGAGCGACTCGCCCGCCGCGGGGTACGCCGGCTCAGCAAACGCATTGGCCAACGTGACCGCGTGCCCTCCGTCCCGGCGCAGCAGCAGGACGTGTTCCGGCAGCGTGGCAGCCGCCGCGCCATGCCCCCCGTGTTCCGGCACGGCCAGCATGAACCCATGAATCCAGCGCCGGATGACCGGCCCCAGGGGTTCAGAGTCCAGGTTCCGGCGGAGCTGCCCGACGTCCAAGCTGGCAAACCGGTAGAGGGTCGGCGCCGCAAGGCGTTGCGTACCGATATGGGCGCTTTCCCCGGTTACGTGATCCACGGCGCTGAAGAAGTCCGCAGTCATGTTCTCGCGGTGCGTACTGATCGCGTGCCCGTAACTGGTGGCCGCGACGATGTGATCGGTGCTCGCCTCAGCTATGAAGCGGCCGTAGAGCGCTAGGTCTTCGCTCATCCCTGGGGCGTAGTCAGCCAGGGTTTCGACCAGGAGCGCGTCGTAGGTCGCCCGCGTACCCTTGTCCTTGGGCTGTGACGTGACCTGCTCCTGGAGGCTGGTCAGGCGATTCAGCATGGGCCGGATGCACTCGGCCAGCTGGGCGACTTCCGTGTCGTCGAGGTAGACCATGGCCTTGAGCCGCTGGCGTTCGTCGTACGCCCCGTAGCGCTGGGCGAGGACATCCATGATCACGAGGCGCGCTTCTGTGCCTACATTCAGAGCGCGCTCGACCAGCTCGTGAGGGACTTTTGTCCGGCGGGTCCGCTCGGTGTCTCGCTGGGTTGCTTTCATGCTCTGGGAGCTGATGCGCAGGCGCTGAACACCGCCCATCATCACGGTTTTCGGATGTCCATCCTCTCCCCGGTTCACGCGACTGGGGGGCAGAGTCTGGATGACATGCACTTCGATAGTAGTCATTGGAACTGGCTGCAACGGAGAGAACCTCGCTGGTTCTGCGGCTCTGAGGGGAGCCATTGGTAGAGGGGCGGATGGGTAGGTGACCAGGCACTGCACGTTACTTCGCAATTCAGATGATGCAGCATGAATGCTCCCGTATCAGGATGTTACCGCCGCCTCACCGCTGCGTCTCGCTGGCACAGGAAAGGCATCGGTCTCAAGTTCATTAGTCCAAGCACGTCATCACTGAGTAGCGCCCTTCGCACGTTTGAATAGTTGCATATGCCGATCCCCCATTTCGAACAGTGCAGGTAGCCTACAGGACAGTGGTCGTGCTGGGGGAGGAGACGGCACATCATCAGGTGCTGGATCTGCCACGAGTCCTCCATGGCCCGGAGGGCGGCTTTCGCGGTGAGGCCGAGCAGGGTGAGGCAGGTCGTGGCATGCAGGATGAGGTTGGGTGGGCTCATGCGCGCGGCCTGGCCCGCGGTGCGCGGGCTACGACTGTCGGAGCAGGATATCAAGGGAGGGAGGCGCGTGGCCTCCCCCCACCGGTCAGGTCCGGCGCAACTGATTCAGGCGCGTGTTCGCGTGTTGTTCGTCCATCCACGTGGCGCGTCGGCCGTCGGGGTGGCGGCCGGTCGTCATGAGACGCAGGAGGGCCTGGATCTCCCGTTCGCGGGCGTTAGTCTGCGGCATTGGCCACCACCTGGGCGTTCAGGGCGACGACTTCCATCACGTCGAACGCACGCGCGCCGGCTGCCGTGTCCACCCGGTCGCGGCGGAGGATGCAGGTGAGGGTGAGTTCCGCGGCGGCGTGTCGGGCGCCCAGGGTGGGGGCGAGGGCGCGCCAGGCTTCGCAGTTGAAGTAGTGCGTGTGCCCCTTCCGGTCGCGCACGCCCACGCGCGCTTCGGTGACGCCGATGGGTTTACGGACAGGGTCGCGGGTGAGGAATGCAGCGAAGCGGAACTCGTTCATGGCCTGCAGGAGGAAGGGGGTGGACCCCTTACGCGTGATCGGCCCGGCGTGGGGGGTGAGGGTCACGCCGAGCAAGGCCACGGTACTGGCCTTCTGTCCATCTCTGCCCTGGAAGACCTGTTGGGTCGCCATGCAGGTGACGCGCGCGACGCTGCCCTCGGTGGGCAGGATGGCCAGCTTGCGGGAGCCGGTGAAGGTCACGGTGTGAATCCAGGTGACGCCCCGGTAACCGTTGTCGGTGATCCCGGCGAGCTTCATGGTGGTCTGCGTGTCGGTGTTCGTGGCGTTCAGGACCACGCCGGTCAGGGTGCCTTGCATGACGGCCGCGTGGCCCGCGGTGCGCGGGCCAGGACTGGACGGCAGGCGTGCCGGGCAGCGTGAGTGCCGGGCCCTGTTCAGGTGCGGATGATCACGCCCACCGGAGTTACCCGGGGCTCGGCGAGCTGGGCGTACCTGGCTGGGCGTCCTGGGCCAGGGTGCGTGCGGCGAGACCCGCCCGGTCGTCGTCCGGGCAGGCGAGCGCCGTGCGCTGATGCTCCAGGGCCGCCTGCAGGAGGGACCGGGCGAGCCGCTCATGCTCGCGGGGACTCATGGGGTACCGGACCATGCGGGGGTGCTCGCCTGGATGGTCGAGGACACGGTGAGAGACAGGAAGGCGAAGCCGCCGGCCCAGCTGGTGACGATGACGGTGAGGGTGATCGCGCGGAGGTTCAGGCGTCGGTTCATGCAAGCCGCGTGGCCCGCGATGCGCGGGCCAGGACTGTTAGAGGCGGCCGAGGTCGCGGACCTCATTCGGCACCGGACCGAGCGCGATGATGGCCGCCGTCAGCTCCGGCAGGGCGCGACCGGCGAGGCGGGTCACGTCCGCCGTGAGGTCCGCGATGGAGTACGAGAAGCGGCCGCCCGGGTGGTGGAAGAGGGACTCGAACACCGGGTCCTCCTGCCCTTCCCGGTACACGTCCAGGAAGTGGATGTTGAGGGGCGGATCGAAGCCCGCGTCGAACGAGAGGGTCGTGCCGTCGGGCAGTTGAGTGCTGGCGAGAACTTTCGACATGCGCCCGGCTGGGCCCGCGTGAGCGGGCCACCGCTGTGCTCCGGCCCCGTCCGAGCGTCGTCGGGTGGGCCTGGTCGGCATGATCAGAAGGGCGCTCAGGCATGAGCGGAGGGCCGGAAAAGACGACGGCTCACGGCACGCTCACAAAAGCCGGATGTGATGGTGTAAAAAACGAATCAAACTATAAAACCAATCACAGTAAAGTCCCCAATTTGAAACGATGCCGATGTAACGGTTTCTCCCACACCACCAGGAAAAAAACGGCACTTCGACCGGGGGGTCCGAAACATCCCAGATGGGACGCTTATGTAACGCCCATTTTCGACCAAAAGTAACCCGAATCACACATGAAGACGCCTCATTAAACATGTGAAAAACACCGCAGAAACAGTTTCGTAGGGCAAGCTGGCAGCGAGAAAACTACATGATGATGACCACCTCGACAACTTGGCGCGCGAATGTCAACGTCTGAGCGAGTCATGCTCGACAATCTGGCGCGCGGTTGTCCACGTCGGTGCGTGATGCGCTCGACAACTTCGCGCGCTCATGTCGAAGTGCTCAATCCGTCCTCCAACTCTTTGCCACTTCACCGGCAGAGACCTCACCGCGACATCCTCGCGCTTGATTGTCGAAGTGTGCTTTTTACCACCTCGACACTTCGGTGCGAGGTTGTCGCAGTTCATATTTCAAGACCTCGACACTTGAGCGCGAGATTGTCGAAGATCTCTGAACTGGAGCCCGCTGCTGTAGGCCAGTGCAGCACCGGTGAGTGGATGGCGAACCAACGCCCTTCCATTGAACCGGGCATGCTCACGGCTTCTAACCTCGCGCGTCAAGTCAGTCAGGCCCAACCAACACCACGCCCGTCACCCCCAGGACACTTACGGTGCAGGCATGTCAGAAACCAGCACTTCCAGCGACATGACCCCATCCTTCACCTTGACGGACCTGGCCAACAGGCTTGGTGTCCACCACCGGAGCGCACTGCGTCTGCTGAACGATTACGCGGCGTACCTGCAGATCCCGGTGTACACCGGCCATCGGAGGCAGCTTCAGATCTCGTCTGCTGACTTTGAGCGGGTGGTGGAGCTCGCTGAGCTTCTCCGCGTCATCGGGTTGAATGTCCAACAATTCCAGCGACTGCAATGCTGCGATGACCCTCGCCTCTGGTCGCTCCTCAAACGGCCGGGCTTTTCAAATCCAGCAGCAACTGATGACCGGCTCGCCCGCCTTGAGTCCAGTCTGGCTGACTTCCTCCGCAAGCAAGAGACGGTGATGAAACAGCAAATTGATCTCCTGCACCATGTGGTCAGCCTGCTCCCAGCGGCTCCAGCACCGACAACTACTCCCGTGCCCGCTCCTGCCCGCCGTGAGCCGCGCGAGTGACCAGACCGGCCGGTCCTCGCCGCCGCTGGACACGCCCGACCCTGGTGCTGATCTTCGTCACGTTCCCACTCTGGAGTGCTTCGTTCTGGCGGACAACCACTCGCGCCATGGACGCCCGAAACGAGCGTGAGGCCTGCCTCGCCTTCATTCACGCCCGTCCCGGCTGGACCACCGCCACTGACCTCGAGCGGCGTCTCGACGACCTCCAACTCACCACAGATGCGGAATTCAGCCAGGACCTTCAGGTCGCTCAGGCGCAACTCGCGGCGCATGCTGCACCGGCCGGGCACGTGCGCCTGTATGGTCTGCCGGCTCACGCGACTCAGCACTGGTGGTTCGGTCGGGCACAGCTTCCCGGCCGGGCCTTCACGCTGCGGTCGCCGGACTTCCAGCGCGTGCCGGGCCTGAGTGTCCTCGTGCTGGATCTCCCGTGGAAGGGTGGTGCGTTCCTGCCGGTGGAACTGATCACACCCTGCGGGACGTACCACCAGACCGTCACGTTGCTCCTCCGGACAGACGACGTGGGCAGTGTGCGGATCAGGACGCAGAAGGGCCGCGTGCAGGTCAGCGAGCAGGTGATTCCCGTCACCCGTCCGTGATGCGCCCTGCACAAGCAGAGGGGGGAAGCGAGTGCTTCCCCCCCTCTTCCTGCCCTTCCTGTCACCCAGTCAAAGCCTGTTCGCGGTGCCCCCAGCGACTGCCCTGCGCCACGCTCACCTGCACGCCGGGCGGCAACCGGTCGTGGGCTACCTCGTCAAAACATTCCTCCAGGTTCTCGAAGATGACGTACTCCCCACGGCCGCGCACGAGGATGCCGAGGGACGTGACAGGCGGCCCTGTGACGCCCTCCTCGTTGCGTTGAATGAGCGGCCAGAGGGTCCGCTCGTCCTTCTCCTGGTACGCACTCCGGAGGCTACCGGCGTGCCAGGTCATGACCGCTCGCGCACCACGAGACCGGGCGTACGCGATCGCGCGGGCGTCCCCTGGGCTGCTGACCTCGTCCACCACCATCCACCGCGGCTGGAAGTTCTTCACCGTCTGATTGAGCTTCTCGAACTGCAAGGTCGGGTCCCCGATCGGCACGCGACTCACCCAGTCCGTGATCGGGTGAGGCTGAAAGCCGTCCCCCAGAATCTCGTTCGAGGAGTCGTTCACGAACAGTCGCCCGGCCAGCCGCTCACCCAGAATGCGGATGGAGTCTCGCAGCAGCGCCGTCTTCCCACTCCCGGGAAGTCCCATGATCACCAGGCCATCCTGCGCGACCGACAGCCACTCCCGGAGCGGCTCAGCCAGACCCACGAAGGCCTTCGCCACGCGGACGGTGACGAGGCTCGTGTGCCCCATCGTGTCCAGTCGACCGAAGCGGTGCAGGGTGCCCTCCAGTCCCAGGCGTCCGTCCGCGCGCCACTGTCCCACGGAGTCCAGCACCTTCATGTCATCCAGGGTCAGTTCGATCGGGTAGATGACATGCGCGTGCTGGTACAGGACTTCCACGGGCCCGAACGCCTGCATGCGAATCTCCTCGACCTCCCGGATGCGGGACTCGACGAGCACCTGCACCCGGCCGGGCAACATGCGCAGCAGATGATCGAATTCACCAGCCGTGCTGACATCGAACACCGGTTGTGGGGGCAGCGTGACCCGCCGCGTCACGCGGGCGATGCCTGGGATATCCGCGTGCATGGTCAGGCCTCGCCGATCGTGACGGTGCCCCGCTTGAGCTGTGAGCTGGACCGGGCCGTGAGGGTGAGCGCCACGATGCCGAGGCCCAGGATGCAGCCGGTCATGCCAGCGGCGAACCACCAGACGGCCCAGATCACGGTGGCGATCAGGAGGAGGAGTTCGTAGCGGAAAGGGAGAGTGCTGAAGAGTCGGTCCATGATGGTTTCGTCCTCTGTGCCCCGTTTGTACTGACTGAGATTGCGGGCATGCAGGAGCACGAGCATGACCGAGAAAGCGCCGACGAACCCTGGCAGGCCAGCGAACATGGGCCAGAACAGCAGGCCGATGAACGTGACCCCGAGGAGGAGTTCGTAGCGGTACGTGATCCGTTGAAGCAGATGGTCAATGGTTGATTCCATACCCCTCACCGTGCAGGACGTGGGGGTGACTGGCGTCCGGCGTTGTCGTACCGCAACTTCAGCAGGTCCACTCGCGGGGTAGGACCGGCCGCTGTGACCTGCGTGGCCCAGAGGTTCAACCGGGAGAGCGTGCCGGCATCCCTGGTGATCGCCACCGGTGCCGTGAAGTCGGCATCCAGTGCGGCACCCGAAGCCAGCCACGCCCCGTCCACGAGGATCCAGGGTGTCGTGATCGCCCCAGGGTAGAGGTACGTGTTGATGCCACTGGGCCCGTGCGAGACGTTCAGCAGGTACCCGCCGCGCTTCACGGTGGCCCGCTCAGTAATGAGGAACACGCGGGTGCCTCGGGCGGCCGTCACCTTCAGTGCAGCAGCGACGGCCTCGTTCATGACACGGGGGAGAACGGCGATCACCTCCCGGCGGGCACCCTGAATGGACTTGGCCACATCGGCAGCGCTCTGCGCGTCCACGGAGGACGCGCAGAGCAGCAAGAGACATAGAATTCGGCGCATGTCGCGAGCGTGACATGCGCCGGGGTGACGACTTGACCGTCAGGGCGAGTTGGGTGGCCCCCCCACGACACTGTTCACGAGATCCGCTTTCGATTGCCGCTTCTGCTCCTTCCGGGACAGCCTGCCCTCCCCAGTCGGTTCGGCTTCTGCGGCCCGCGCCTGACGGACGGCGGCCGCCGTCGCAGCGAGTGACTGCACAGGAATCTGGTTGTGCTCCCGACTGCCGATCCGCTTCTGCGGGAACCGGAGGACGCCCTCTCCCCTGAAGATCTCCCGCGTGCGGGTCATGGTGCAGAGCAGGGTCCCGTCGATCACCTGAGCGGCAGGCTCGGTCGGCGTGGTGGGGGGGTCGGTGCTGGCGCACTGGGCTTCATACGCCGCACGTTCGGGCGTGCCGCTGATGCTCAGGGCGTTGTCCCGCAGCCACCGGTAGACCGCGTAGGCATCCGGATAGTCCGCCAGATCGGCTTGCAGATCAGCCGGAAGTGCGGCGTGGGCCTTCTTGGTCAGGCGGGCGTGAGAGGCCGTCCGGGTCCGTTCGAGGAGTCCACCTATCACCAGGCGCGTCACAGCGTTCGTGCCGTTCACGGTGTCTGCCTCCGCATCCACACGCACCGTGATCACCCGCTCCGGCAGTTGCAGCTCGATCTCGATGAGTTCAGTCATGCACGCCCGGAGCCACTGCACCACTTCAGTGACCGACAGGTTGGCGGCACTCCCTGTTGCTCCCTGAGCTTGCGGTGCCGCTGATGCCGACGCAGCACCCTGGGTGTTCTGCTGGGATGATGCACTGGTGGCGCCGGCGAGTGCACCGTCCTGAATGATCCGGGCCGTGTACGCCACCAGGCCGCCCGGGCAGCGCGCGATGGTCTCCTGGTAGAACCCGTGCAGCAGGTTGGGCTTCGACCCTGGCTTGATGCCACTTCCCTCCACGGTCGCCATGGTCATGGGCGCGAGCTGCGTCCTGATCGGCTGGTGACCGTTCACGCGCACCACCGCTTCGCCCAGCGTGAATCGAGAGAACTCCTCATAGGAGAGGAGATCGCGTTCGACGAGCCTGGCGGACACGGCATTGCTGCCCTCGTGCTCCAGCACGCGGATGGAGCGGCTGCCCGTCACCCCGACCTCCGTGGCGGTCGTCTTGCCGATCAGGTCCCGGATCTTCTTCGCATCATCCCCGTTGATGCCGCGCGGGAACACGATCACGCGGGCCACCACGTTCGTCGTGATGGCTTTCCAGTACGCCTCCCCGTACACCAGTTGGCCCTGCGCGTCGTTCTGAATGCCGAGGTGGTGGGAGATGTTGTACGAGCGCAGCGTCCCCAGGGACCGCATCATGTAGTTGATCTTCCCGATGCTGGGCAGCTCGTCCATCATGTACGCCAGGTGCACCCGCAGTCGGCCGCCCTGCTCCGCGGCCACACGCATCGCCGCTGCATCCAGCAGGCGTTTGTAGAGTCGGAATAGCACCTCGCCCGAGCCGTCCATCATGTTCTTCTGATTGATGCCGACCATCACCAGGGACGGTTGACGGAAGCACTCCTCCAGTTGCGTGGTCTCGATCGGGAGACCACTCGTGGCCCGCACGACATCCTGGTTGAAGAACACTTTGAGGGCACTGATGATGCCGTTCTTCGTCTCGGCGAAGTTGCTCTCACCCGCGTCCCGGTACCCCGTGAGGATCGCTTTCGCCTGCTCGTCCCTGGCCGTCTCGACCCATTCCATGAGGCGGTCGTCGGGCAGCATGGCATGTTCCAGGACGTGACCCATGTGCGCCTGGTCACCCATTTCCGTGCGCAGGAGCCACATCAGCGCGGCGATCATGAAGCGCTTCTTGTCGTTGTAGTGCTTCCCGCGTTCCTCCATGAACTCCGGAGGCGGGAACACGGCGTCCGCCACCTCCAGCGCATCCGAGAAGGAGAAGACGCCCGAGATCAGGTTCACGCGCGCGCCGTACGGCTCGTACGGCGCGAGCAGGACCGTGCGCCGCTTGCGCGCGTGCCAGTACCCGATCGTCTCGTAGAACCCGCTGTCCTTCTGCGGCCACTTCACGTCGAACACCACGCACGTGATGCCCAGGTGGGCGCCCAGGAAGATGTTTGGCTGGAAGAACGACGTCGTCTTGCCACTCCGGATGCCGCCCCACACCAGGGTGTTCTGACACCAGTCCTCCAGCGGGATGTACATCGGGGGAAGGTCTTTGGAGTCGAACGTGCCGCCCACCTCGCCGCTCTTGAGGTACCCGAGGAAGCCGATGAACGGGTCGTTCGTGGAGTCACTCCCGAACATGTACCGCTTCAGGGCCGCCTTGTTTTCCCAACGGGCGAGCCCCGGATCCTTCTGCGGCGCGGCCTTGCGGCTGGGGAAGAACTTCATTGTGAGGGGAATGGCGATGACGGGCAGCAGGAGGGCCAGCCAGTACCAGGCCATGCCCGCAGAGAACTGCGCGCTGAGCCACGGCCCGCACTTCTCGTCGGTCCCACAGGCGATCAGCAGGGCGGCCATGGCATCTTCCTTCAACTGCCGGGCCTGCGCGAGCCCGGTGTGTTTGTAGATCAGGGCAGCCGACCGCTGACCGACGTCCAGGGCTTGCATCAGCAGGATGGACGCGCTGAGCATGGTGCTGCTGAGGGCGGCAATGGCGACGGGGCTTGGCGGATTGGCCTGCGGCCGCTCCGGTTGAGAGGGCGTCACGGCGCGCTCCGGAGACGCCGCCAGATGGCCGGTACCGTCACGCTGACGGGAGGAGTGAGGTGGGTGATGCGGGGCTGTGCGGGTGACGTCGGGGTGCAGAGCGGGGAGACG